>JADJLB010000017.1 GCA_016705685.1 Propionivibrio sp. | reverse complement strand
TCCTCACGCCTCCAGAATCTCCGCCACATTCGCGGCGATGGTCTGCTCCAGTTCGCGCGCCTGGGCGTTCAGCGATTCCAGTTCTTCGTTCAGGGTTTCGAGCTGTTCCTTGAAGTCTCCGTCGCTCACTTCCTCGCCCGGCGCGACGCCGACGTAACGGCCGGGGTTGAGTGACCAGCCCTGCGCTTCGATCTCGGCCAGCGTCGCGGCCTTGCACAGGCCGGGTACGTCGCGATACGTCGGTGTTTCACCGAAGATTTCCATGAGCTTGGCCGCCGCCTCGCTAGCGCCGACTTTCGGGGCTTCGAGCGCCTCGCCGCGATACAGCCGAACGAGGTTGGCGATGAAGCCGATCTGCGCGGGTGTCCAGTCGCGGTGGGCGCGATCGACCTGCCGGTAGATGTGGCGGGCGTCGATGAAGAGCACGGTGTCGGCGCGTGCTGTCCTGGCCTTGCCGCGGTCGAGGAACCACAGCGTGCACGGCAGCGTGACGGTGTAGGACATGTTGGGGCCGACGGCGACCATGACGTCGACCGCGCGCGCTTCGATCAGCTTCTGCCGCAGTTCCTGCTCGGAGGAGCGGGCGTCCGACGCCGAGTTGGCCATGACGAAGCCGGCGCGGCCGGTGGCGTTGAGCGACGAGTAGAAGAGCTGAATCCACAGGTAGTTGGCGTTGTCGCTGCGCGGCAGGCCGAAGGGGAAGCGGCGACCGGCGCCGACCATGTCTTTGAGCCGTTCCTTGTCCACCGCATTGACGTTGAAGGGCGGATTGGCGAGGACGAAGTCGAACTGGCCGGTGGCGGTGTGCGGGTCGTCGTAGTAGCTGTTGATGTTGCCGCCGTGCTTGATGTCGCCTTCCAGCCCATGCACGGCGAGGTTGAGGCGGCACAGGCGGCCGGTTTCGTCGGTCTTTTCGACGCCGCAGATGGCCAGTTCGGCGGCCGGGTTCTTCTGGTGCTCGGCGACGAAGCGCGCCGACTGCACGAACATGCCGCCGGAACCGCAGGCGGGGTCGAGGATGCGGCCGTGGAAGGGCTCGATGATTTCGGCCAGCAGCTTGACGATGCAGCTCGGCGTGTAGAACTCGCCGCCCTTCTGGCCCTCGGTGCGGGCGAACTCGCCGAGGAAGTATTCGTAGATGCGGCCGAAGGCGTCGTAATCGAGCGTGGCCGGAATCTCGGAGACCTTCTTCAGCAGTTCCTTGAGCAGGGTGCTGGTGAACAGGTTGTAGGTCTTGGGCAGCACGCCGGCGAGCTGCGGGTTGTGCTTCTCGATCTCGCGCATCGCCGCATTGACCTTGGCGCCGATGTCGGCCGCCTCGGGCAGGGTCAGCAGGAAGTCGAAGCGGGCATTCGGGGGCAGATACAGAATGCCTTCGGCATGGTAGGCGGCGGGTTCATCGACTCGGCTGCCGCGCCTTGACGATGTGGCGGCGCCTTCGAGCTTGGTACGCTGGATGGCGAAGCGGACTTCGGCAAAGCGCAGGAAGATCAGGCCGAGGATGGGGCCGGAGTATTCCTGCGCCTTCAATCCGGAGTTGGCGCGGAACTGGTCGGCGGCATCCCACAGGCGCTTTCGAGCGAAGTGGAGGCGGCATCTTTTCGGAGGGGCGATCCAGAGCATGGTCAGTCGGTTTCTATGAGTTCGAGGCCGCTGTCGTGGGCCATTGATGTTGCGATGCTATTGCCTGCCTGGTTCGCCTCGCTCGATTTGGGGACGCTTGGCTGGCAATCTGCGCGAGACCGAGGCAATGAGGGGCCCACAATGCGCGCTTCACGCCTTATCCAACCCCGCCAGCGGTCGCACAGTTGCCGGATGTCATTTTTGCAGACTTCAAGTTGCGTATGGAGCAACACAGGGTTGGGTTCGAAAATTGTTTTTCCATCAGACGGATTCTCCCTGGAGTTGCCTTCAACACGGCTACGGCACCCACACTTCTCGTCAATTCGGAAGTTGGGGAAGGCCATATTGTCCGACAAATTCCAATTGGGGGTGTGGACATCACGCCGTACTTGATGATTTCGGGGAGTTGCTCAACCTTGGCGAGCGTGATGTCCACGCCCTTTTCGGCAGCCACTTCCTCGATCAGCTTGATGGTGCTGCGGCAGTTTGCGCAACCGGAACCGAGAACCTTGATGTCTTTCATGATGCTATCTCCTTTGTGAAAAGCGTGCCCCGGCTCATAGAACCAGATTGAATACCAATCCAACCAGAAGAATGCCACCGGCCACCACGCCGATGAAGGTGGCGATCATGGGCAGCCGCAACACTTTGCGCAGAATGATCATCTCGGGCAGCGACAAGGCGATGACGCTCATCATGAACGCGAGCACCGTACCCAACGCGGCGCCCTTGCCGATCAGGGCTTCCACAATGGGAATGACGCCCGCCGCGTTGGTGTACATCGGTACGCCCAGGGCAATGGCTGCCGGCAAGGACCACCAAGGGCATTCCTGCCCATGAACGAGGCCATGAAATCCTCGGGCACGTAACCATGAATTGCGGCGCCGATGGCGATGCCGCCCATGATGTAGGGCCAGACTTTCCCGACGATTTCCCTGACGTGGCGAGCGCCGGCTTGAAAACGCTCAAGCCAGGTATAGTTCTCCCCGGCCAATTCGGGCGCTACGCCGGCCTGGATGGCCTGCACCAGTCTTCCAGATAGCGTTCCATTTCCAACCTGCCGATGATCAGGCCGGAAATGATGGCCACAAACAGGCCCAGGGCAAGATAGAGACCCGCCACCTTCCAGCCGAACATCCCGAACAGGAGCGCCAACGCCACTTCATTGACCATCGGCGCCGAGATCAGGAAGGAAAAAGTCACGCCCAGCGGAACCCCGGCCGAGAGAAAACCAATGAACAAGGGAATCGCCGAGCATGAGCAAAACGGAGTCACGATGCCCAGCGACGCAGCCAGAACGTTGCCGACACCGACGCGCTTTCCGGAAAGTAAAGACCGGGTTCGCTCGGGCGAGAAGAAGGTCTGGATCACGCCCATGAGGAAGACGATGCCGGTCAGCAGCAGCAAGACCTTCGGGGTATCGTAGAAGAAGAAGTGCACCGCTTCGCCGAGAAGGATTGCCATGACGGAGGCCCAGCAGACCGATCACGGCATCGGCGAAACGAGTCAACTGGCTGTAAGCCACTACCCATAACGCCGCGCCAACAAGCAGGCCGGCTATCCAGGCGTGCAGTGAAAACGGTTGCCGTTCGTTCAATATCGAGGAATTCATTGTCAGCCTCAATTGGCGTGATTGACGTCCTGCCCTGGAAACGGGAAACCGGTAAAGGATGCGCCTACTTGCGAAGCAGACGACCTGAATACTAGCGATCGACGTTGACTGTATTATGATCCTCCGTGGATCAGTTTATCAAACGTCGGCTTTATGGCAACATGCTAAACGACTGAAAGCGGGCAACAGGAGAACCGCAATGCCAGCAACGACCAAAATGAGCACAGACGAATATCGTGGTCAGCATTTGCTCGAGATAAGCCATCTGGTCGAAGTCAAGATCGGCCACGAACTCAATTTGATCAATCATCGAATCAGTTGGCTGGCTACGTCGCAATCGTTCCTGTTTGTCGCCGTTGCGACCTTGCTCACGACTGATTACGCGTCGGCTCATCTCGCTGCCAGGGTGTTCCTTTTTTTCGATTCCAGTCGTCGGCCTTTGTCTTTGCTTTGTGGTGTTAGGTGCAGTAAATGCCGCGTTGAAAGTTCTATCGCGAGATTTATTGCCGGAACGCGCGGCTTTGGTCGTCGAAATCAACCGGATTTCCGGGCTAACCCTCGCGCCTCTTGGCCCGGATCGCCTGACCGAGTTTTTTGGCGCACTTCCGGCGAGGTGGATTCCGATAATATTTGGCGGGTCGTGGTTCATCGTTATCGGATTACTTGTGTGGCGCGCAGCATCAAGGTAGGCAAACGCCAGTGAATCACCCCATGCAATAATTCCGGGCAGAAGCCTGAGCGCCCCCGATTTTTCAAACCAACGATGGAGAAACAAAATGCGTAGCCATATCCCCAACGTCACCTTCAAGACCCGAGTACGCAATGACGCGCTGGGTGGTCCAAACCCCTTCGAGTGGAAAGATCTGAGCAGCGACAATATCTTCAAGGGCAGGAATGTCGTCGTATTTTCCCTTGCCCGGCGCATTCACCCCGACCTGCTCGACGTCCACCTGCCCCGCTATGAGGAACTCTATGCCGACTTCCAGGCGCAGGGCGTTGATGCGGTCGTCTGCGTTTCGGTCAATGACGCATTCGTCATGTTCCAGTGGGGCAAGAGTCAGAACGCGAAGAATGTCTTCCTGCTGCCGGATGGCAACGGCGAATTCACCCGCAAGATGGGCATGCTGGTCGACAAGAACAACCTCGGTTTCGGCCAGCGCAGTTGGCGTTATTCGATGTATGTCGAAAACGGAGAAATCAAGAAGATGTTTATCGAGCCGGGCTTCCAGGACAACTGCCCGACCGACCCCTTCGAAGTCTCCGACGCCGACACGATGCTGAACTACCTCAAGAGCCGCTGAGCGGCTAACGAGAGACCGCCACCGTGCTCAGTCTTCCCGCCACACTTCACGCATGGTGACGAACTCCTCGGCGGCGGTGGGGTGGATGCCGATGGTCGTGTCGAAGAGGGCTTTGGTCGCGCCCGCGCGCAGGGCGATGGCGATGCCCTGCATGATCTCGCCGGCATCCGGCCCCATCATGTGTGCGCCGACCACGCGGTCGCTGGCCTGATCGACAATCAGCTTCATGAAGGTCTGTTCGTCGCGCCCGCTCATAGTGTGTTTCATGGGCTTGAAGGCGGATTTGAACACGCGGAGCTTCCCGAATCGGGCGCGTGCCTCGTCCTCGGTCAACCCGACGGTACCAATGTTCGGCTGGCAAAAAACGGCCGTCGGGATGAACTCGTAATCAACGGCGTTTTCCAGCCCGCCAAACTGGCGCCGGGCGAACGACATGCCTTCAGCCAACGCAACCGGCGTCAGTTCGATACCGCCGGTGACATCGCCGAGGGCAAAAATGCTGGGTTCCGAAGTTCGGTATTCGTCGTCGACCACGATGGTGCCGGCGTCGCCGATTTTCACGTTCACGTTCTCCAGACCCAGGCCGTCCAGATTGGCCTTGCGCCCCGTAGCGTAGAGCACGGCATCGACTTCGATCGCGCTGCCGTCGGTCAGATGAACCCGCAAGCCGCTGTGCACCGTGGCGATGGACTGCACATTGATGTCGAAGCGCAAGTCGACGCCGGTCTTTCTGATTTCCTGCGCGGCGTGCGCGCGGATATCGGCGTCGAAGCCCCGCAGGAAGAGCGGGCCGCGGTAAAGCTGGGTGACCTTGGCGCCCAGGCCGTTGAAGATGCCGGCGAATTCGACGGCGATATAGCCGCCCCGACAATGGCCAGACGCTTGGGGGAAACGCTCCAGGTCGAACACCTCGTTCGAGCTGATGGCCAGCTCGCTGCCAGGAAACTTGGGGATATGCGGCCAGCCGCCGGTGGCGATCAGAATCCTTTCGGCCGTATAGCGCTGCTCGCCGACCGCCACGGTATGGGCATCGACGATACGCGCACGGCCATTGATCACATCGGCTTTTACGCCGGCCAATAGCTTGTCATAAATTGAGTTGAGGCGCGAAATTTCCGCCTTCTTGTTGTCGCGGAGCGTGGGCCAGTCGAACGCGGGCGATTCACTCTTCCAGCCGAAGTTTTGGGCATCCTTGAAGGATTTGCCGAATTCGGCCGCGTATACGTAAAGTTTTTTCGGCACGCACCCCACGTTGACACAGGTGCCGCCCATATAGCGGTCTTCGGCAACCGCAACCCGGGCGCCAAACCCTGCCGCCATGCGCGCCGCTCTGACGCCGCCCG
The DNA here is from genome assembly GCA_016705685.1 of Propionivibrio sp. Taxonomy (GTDB): domain Bacteria; phylum Pseudomonadota; class Gammaproteobacteria; order Burkholderiales; family Rhodocyclaceae; genus Propionivibrio. The sequence goes on along the minus strand of JADJLB010000017.1, from coordinate 26,272 downwards.
ATCCGGCGCCAATGACAAACAGATCGTAGTCACGATTTTGCACAGCGTGTTCCTCCTGATCGACAGACATCAGTCTATCAGACCGGCAGATGTTCCCGGCCGCAGCCAATACCCGCGCTATTGACCAGATAGTCGAAGGGGCAGCGTCAATTCGTTGGCCGGATGAATTGCTCCGACGGGTCGTCCAAATCAAAGGCTATCGGCGCGAGGATGCCAAGGAAGAGAAATCGACCACGGACACCCATCGGGCCGCCGGCGTGAATCTCCTCGGCACCTACGGGCGCTGGGCGTTCGCCGAGTTCGCCAGTGTGTTCCAGATGCAGGAGAAACTTGAGGAAAAGGTCGAAACCGAGCTTGCGAAGATGATTGACGGCGTGGTGGGGAAATGAACCCGCAAATGCACAAAGCTTTACTTGCCGAGACAAACATGTATATAAATACGTCTATTTCTATACATATCAAGCCCTGATTACCCTGCGACCGGATCGATTTGACCGGCCGGACATCCTCAAGCAACTCAATGCCGCCAGCCGCGAGCTGGCCGAGCTCAAGGGTGTCGCCGCCTCGATGCCGAATCAAGGCATCCTGATCAGCACGCTGGGCCTCCAGGAGGCCAAGGACAGCTCCGAGATCGAGAACATCGTCACCACCCACGACGAACTGTTCCGTGAAGTCGCTTTTCCCGAGGCTGCCGGCAGCGCTGCCACCAAGGAGGTTGCGCACTACCGCCAGGCGCTGCGGGTCGGTTTCGACGCCGTACGCACGAGCGGCTTGCTCACCAACAATCACATCCTGCAAATCCAGGCCGAGCTGGAAAAGAATCGCGCCGGCTTCCGCAAGCTGCCCGGCACTGCGCTCAAGGGCGATGGCGGCCGCACCGTCTATACCCCACCGCAGGACGCTACCGTGGTCGAAGCGCTGATGACCAGCTGTCGAGCACACCGCCGCCGAAGGCATCGCCACCATTCAGGCCATCAAAGCGCTGCTTATGGACTACAAGCACCGCATTCGCGCCACGCATCGTTTCTACAGTCAGGACCTGATCAACAACCTGTTTTCCTATCCCTACACCAAGATCGAGTTCGTTGAGCACGACCTCAAGGTGTCGCGCCTGACCGCCACCAAATATCTGGAGGCACTGACGGCCACCGGCTTCCTTGCGAAACGCAAGATTGGCCGCAGCAACTACTACATCAACGTGCCGCTCTACGGCATCCTCACTGCAGAAAACCTGCCGGCAGCAGAAGCATAAGAGCCTTGGCCAAACCCTGCCGCCATGCGTGCCGCCTTGACGCCCCCCGATCCGCAGCCAATTCCAAGGCTACAAAAAGATACCGCCTGACGCTTCCAGGCGTTGCCCGTTGATCCAGCGATTGTCGTCCGACAACAGGGAAGCGATAACACCGCCAATATCGTCCAACACCGCCAATATCGTCCGGCACCCCGACGCGCCCCAACGCGGTTTGAGCGGCAATTTGCGCATTCAACTGGGCGTTGTCGCGCACCTGCCCTCCGCCGAAGTCGGTCTCGATGGCACCCGGCGCCACGGTGTTTACCGCGATGCCGCGCGGGCCAAGCTCCTTGGCCGGGTAACGCGTCAACACCTCGATGGCACCCTTCATTGCCGCATAAGCCGCGAAACCGGGCAAGGCAAAACGTGCCAGGCCGCTCGAGAGATTGACGATACGGCCACCATCGACGATCAATGGCAACAGCGCTTGCGTCAGGAAGAACGTGCCCTTGAAGTGGACGTTCATCAACTCGTCGAACTGCGCTTCGGACGTCTCGGCAAAACTAGCGTGAATGCCGATGCCCGCGTTATTGACCAGATAGTCGAAGCTGTCGCGTTGCCAATGCGTACGCAGCGTAGCGCCAATGCGTTCAACAAATTCGGCAAACGATTTGCTGTTACCGACATCGAGCGGCAGCGCCACCGCCTTGCCTCCAAGTTCCACGATTTCAGCCACGACCGTGTCGGCTTCAGACTGCCGGCTGCGAAAGGTGATGATGACATCCACCCCTTTGCGTGCCAGATGAAGGGCCGTATTCCTGCCCAGGCCACGACTGCCGCCGGTGATGATCGCAACTTTCCTTTCCACGCTTTTGCCCGCACTCTTTCCCGGATTGTTGCTTATGTTTGTGTTCATTTCGGCTCCTGTCGGATTGGGTAGTCTGTCGCAGCTCCGCATCGAAGCTGCCAAGCGACGTCAGTTTATTGGTTGGCTATTGACTCGACACAATACTGCTTGAATCATCGAAAATGCGCGAATACGTACTCTGTGCCCATACCGGCCTGATGACGGTTGCGATCCCTTTGACAACTCACGGATCGGAAACCTGCCGTTCAAGATTCCGGGGCTATTCAGACCTCGGGCCTAAGCCGGCTCTTCACTTATGAATTTTGATTGACAAGCGCTTCTTCAGGCAATAAACCGATAACCTACGCCGGCTTCCGTTACGATGTGTCTTGGCTGCGACGGATCATCTTCGATCTTCTTGCGTAACATCCCCATATAGACCCGAACGTAATGGCTGTCATCGGAATGGGATGGCCCCCACACGGAATTGAGCAGTTGGCGGTGAGTCAGGACGCTGTCAGGATGGGTGATCAGATAGACCAGTAGCCGATACTCAATAGGGGTCAGGTGCAGTGGCTCTCCACCACGCTCGACAATCCGCTTGCCAAGGTCAACACGTATCTTGCCAAACTCAAATACCGTCGAGCCACTGGCGCCGGCGCTGGAGCGACGCCGCAAATGGGCCCGTACGCGAGCCAGCAGTTCCGCCGCACCAAAGGGTTTGGTCAGGTAATCATCGGCGCCCGCGTCCAGGGCACCGACCTTGTCGGCTTCGGTCGTCCGGGCCGAGAGCACGATGATGGGGATGTCTGACCAGGTACGCAGGTCGCGTATGAAATCCACGCCGTCTCCATCCGGCAGGCCAAGGTCGAGTACCACCATGTCCGGTTTGCGCGTACCGGTCTCGATCAGTCCGCGCTGCATGGAATCGGCTTCGTGGACGACGCAGCCTTCAGCTTCCAGCGACATCCTGACGAAACGTCTGAGATTAGGTTCGTCCTCAATGATGATGACAACTGGCAGCGGTTCGCTCATCTCTGGATTTCCTCACTTGCAAGGTCCGCCCCCGTTGTATCGACCACCGGTGGATTGCCGCAGGACAGGGAGAATACAAAGCGCGCCCCACCGTCGCGTCGGTTCTCGGCCCGGATACTGCCACCATGTGCTTCGACAATGGCGCGACAAATGGCCAAGCCGAGGCCGACTCCTGGTGTCGCACTCTCCTTTTGCCCACGCGCGAACTTATTGAATATCTCTTCTTCCTTTCCCGCCGGCAAACCGGGGCCGTTATCTTCGACCCAAATATCAACATGGTCTCGGGCGACATTCATGGCACCGATCACTATCTGGCTTCCGGGCGGGGTGTATTTGGCAGCATTTTCCAACAGATTCGAGAGCACCCGCTCAATCAGCACAGCATCGAATTCCAGCAGAGGCAAGTCATCTGGCAGATTGACACTGACTCGATGGAGCGCGATGGCCGTCCCCGTCGCCTTGATAGCGCTTCCGACAACTTCCTCCAGAGGCTGCCATTGCCGGTTCAGTTTGACGGCGCCCGATTGCAGGCGTGCCATGTCGAGCAGATTGTTGACCAGCGAGTTCATGCGCAAGGCTTCCTCACGCATCGAAATGGCGATCTCGGTCTGCTGTCCTGTCGGTGGCGGCTGTGTCATAGACATCGAGTCGGCCAGGCCGACCAGTGCGGCAAGTGGTGTGCGTAGATCATGAGAGATTGCCGACAAGAGAGAGTTGCGCAGCCTCTCGGACTCCATTTGCACGGTGGTAGTTTGGGCTACATCAACGTAATGGACACGCTCGATGGCAATGGCGATCAGCCGCGCAAACGTATCCAGCAGGCGCCGCTGCTCCGGGGCCATTAGCCGCTGTGGATGGCGAATATCCAGAACCAGCACACCGCGCGTACGCATCGGCGCCTTGAGCGGAATGTAGAGTAGTGGACTGCCCGACAGGGTATCTGTGCCGCAACCGGCCTCGGTCCCATGGTCGAATGACCACTGGCTGATGCCCATATCTACAGCAGGGACGCCACCGGGAACCGGTATCGGTTCCAGCAACCGATCCTTTTCGTCAGCCAGCACGATGGCGGCGCGGGCGTCAAACCCGCTTGCGGCGAAACGCTGACTGATTTCGGCGATCTGTTCCGGCATCAGCGCACCTGAAAGGTTGCGCGACATTTCGTAGAGCGCCCTGATCCGCTGCTCACGCCGACTGGCGACACGGGCCTGCAACTTGAGTCCCGCAGTCAGCTTTGCGGTCACCAGGCCAACAGCAAGCATGACGGCGAAAGTCATCAGGTATTGCACATCGCTGACCGCAAACGAAAACCGTGGTGGCACGAAGAAGAAATCGAAGGCTGCTACGTTGAGGAAAGCCGCCGCGACGGCGGGGCCGAGGCCATAGCGCACTGCGGCCAGTACGACCGCCATCAGGAACAGCATGGCGATGTTGGCGAGATCGAATACCGAATGCAGTGGCATGGCAATAACTGTCGCCATTGCACAGAGGACCGCACTCATGGCAAATGACTGCCAGGGCGCTTTGAGTCGATCAAGCAGCGAATCGTCGGTTTGCTCGTCCCGTCGCCTGTCAGATCGGGATTCCTCGCGCGCGACCTGGATGACGTCGAGGTCTGGCGCATGCTTGCCGACGCGGTCCGCGAAGGAGCGGTACCACGGTCGCCAGGCCCGCACATGATCGCGGCCAACGATGACCTTGGCAAGGTTGTGATCCCGGGCATAGTCGATGATCGTCTCGACGGCATCGCTACCTGAAAGACTTGCTGTCTCTGCCCCTGTCTCCTGTGCCATCTTGAGATTCTTGAGGATGTGCAAGCGCTGTTTCTCGGAGAGATGTCGGAGTTCTGGCGTCTCGACGTAAATCACATGCCAAGGAACGTCGAGCTTGGCAGCAACGCGGGCAGCGCTGCGGACGATACGGTCGCCGCCTTCTCCGGGGCCGATACAGGCCAGAAGCGATTCACGGGTCTGCCAGGCGCGTGTGACCGATTTGTCGCGCCGATACTGGATCATCTCGCTATCGACGCGGTCAGCGGTACGGCGCAGGGCAAGTTCGCGCAGCGCAATCAGGTTGCCCTTGCGGAAGAAGTTCTGGATGGCGCGCTCGGCTTGATGCGGCAGATAGACCTTGCCTTCCTTCAGCCTCTGCAACAACTCGTCAGGAGGCAGGTCGACCAGGACCACCTCATCGGCGGCATCGAAGACATGGTCGGGTACCGTCTCCCACACCCGGATGCCGGTAATACCGCCCACCACGTCGTTGAGTGTTTCCAGGTGCTGGACATTGATCGTCGAGTAGACGTCGATGCCGGACGACAGCAGTTCATCGACATCCTGCCAGCGCTTGGGATGGCGCGAGCCCTGGACGTTGGAATGGGCCAGTTCGTCCATCAGGATCAGCGCCGGCTTGCGGGCCAGCGCGCCGTCGATGTCGAACTCCTTCAGCACCTTGTCGCGGTAAAACACGTCCCGAAGTGGCAATCGTTCCAGACCAGCCAGCAAGGCCTCGGTTTCCTTGCGGCCGTGGGTTTCCACGACACCGATGACGACGTCCGTGCCTTGATCAGTCTGCTGGCGAGCGGCCGAAAGCATGGCGTAGGTCTTGCCGACACCGGCCGAGGCGCCGAAGAAGATTTTCAGTTTGCCGCGGGCGGAACGAACCTCCTCTTCCTTGATCTTGTCGAGGAGAAGGTCGGGGTCGGGGCGGGTGTCGATCATTACGGATGGGATAAAAGCAGAAGGTCTTCCACCAATATTTTCCGACTAAGCACCCAAGGCGTCGAGCGCCAAATTAAGCTTGAGTACATTGACCCGCGGCTCGCCGAAGATTCCGAGCTGGCGGCCCTCGGTGTTAAGGGCAACCATGGCCACGACCGCTTCGGCCTTGAGTCCGCGGGCGCGGGCAACGCGTTCAATCTGGTACGCGGCCGCCGCCGGGCTGATATGCGGATCGAGGCCGCTGCCGGACGCCGTGACCAGATCGGCCGGAATCGGCACTTTGTTGTCCGGATCGGCCGCCTTGAGGGCCTCGATGCGGCCCTTGACGGCATCTACCAATGCAGGGTTCAGCGGCCCTTGGTTCGAACCGCCCGAGGCGGTGCCGTTATTGGGCTGCGGCGAGGTGGCCGACGGGCGGCCCCAGAAGTGCTTCGGGTCGGTGAAGTTCTGGCCGATCAATTCCGAGCCGACCGGCTTACCGTCCTTGATGATCAGGCTACCGGCGGCAGCATCGGGAAATACCGCCTGCGCCACGCCAGTCACGGCGAGGGGATAGACGACGCCGGTAACGGCGGACAGCAGTACGAACAAACTGACGGCGGGACGAATGAGCGTTTTCATGATGGTTTCCTTTTTTAAGCGAGGCCGGCAGCGGCGATCGCCATGTCGATGACCTTGATGCCGACAAAGGGGGCGACGAGACCGCCCAGGCCATAGACGGCGAGATTGCGGCGCAGCAGCACGGCGGCGCCGAGCGGCTGGTACTTCACGCCCTTCAACGCCAGCGGGATCAGGAACATGATGATCAGCGCGTTGAAGATCACCGCCGAGAGAATGGCCGACGCGGGACTGGCCAGGCCCATGACGTTGAGCGCCGCGAGTTGCGGATAGGTGGTGACGAAAGCCGCCGGAATGATGGCGAAGTACTTGGCGACGTCGTTGGCGATGCTGAAGGTGGTGAGCGAACCGCGCGTCATCAGCATCTGCTTGCCGGTCTCGACCACTTCGATCAGCTTGGTCGGATTGGAATCGAGGTCGACCATGTTGCCTGCTTCCTTGGCCGCCTGCGTGCCGGTGTTCATGGCCACCGCGACGTCGGCCTGCGCCAGCGCCGGCGCGTCGTTGGTGCCGTCGCCGGTCATGGCGACCAGGCGGCCCTCGGACTGGTGCTGACGGATCAGCGCCAGCTTGGCTTCCGGCGTGGCTTCGGCGAGGAAGTCGTCGACGCCGGCTTCGGCGGCGATCGCGGCGGCGGTCAGGCGGTTGTCGCCGGTGATCATGATGGTCTTGATGCCCATGCGGCGCAGTTCGGCGAAGCGCTCCTTGATGCCGCCCTTGACGATGTCCTTGAGCTCGACGACGCCCAGCACGCGCGTGCCTTCCGCTACGACCAGAGGGGTACTGCCGCGCCGACCGGCATCCTCGACCGCGACCAGCACCGACGGCGGGAAGTGGCCGCCCTGATCCTCGATGTGCTTGCGGATGGCATAGGCGGCGCCCTTGCGAATCTGCTCGCCGTGCACATTGACGCCGCTCATGCGGGTCTGCGCCGAGAAATGCACAAACTGAGCTTCCATTGAATGGATGTCGTGTTCGCGCAGGCCGAACTTCTGCTTGGCCAGCACCATGATGCTGCGGCCTTCGGGCGTTTCGTCGGCCAGCGAGGCCAGTTGCGCGGCGCTCGCCAGGTCGGCTTCTTTCACGCCCTCGGCGGGCAGGAAAGCCGCAGCCTGGCGGTTGCCGAGGGTGATGGTGCCGGTCTTGTCGAGCAGCAGCACGTCGACGTCGCCGGCGGCTTCGACGGCGCGGCCCGAGGTGGCGATCACGTTGGCCTGCATCATGCGGCTCATGCCGGCCACGCCGATGGCCGAAAGCAGGCCGGCGATGGTGGTCGGGATCAGGCACACCAGCAGCGCGATCAGCACGGTGATGGTGATAGGTATGCCGGCCTGCGCTACGCTGACGCTGAACATCGAGTACGGCAGCAGCGTGACAGTGACGCCGAGAAAGACGATGGTCAGCGCCACCAGCAGAATGGTCAGCGCGATCTCGTTGGGTGTCTTCTGGCGTTTGGCGCTTTCGACCATGGCAATCATGCGGTCGACGAAGGTCTCGCCAGGGTTGACGGTCACGCGCACGACCAGCCAGTCGGACAGCACACGGGTGCCGCCGGTGACAGCGGAGAAGTCGCCGCCGGCCTCGCGGATCACGGGTGCCGATTCGCCGGTGATGGCGGATTCGTCCACCGAGGCGACGCCTTCGGTGACCTCGCCGTCGGCCGGGATGGTCTCGCCGGCATGCACCACGTAGATGTCGCCCTTGCGCAGGTCGGTGGCGGGCACGGTATGCCACTCGGACGAGACGTTCGCCACCTTGAGTTTCTTGGCCCAGGTCTCCTTCTTCAGGCCGCGCAAGGACGCCGCCTGGGCCTTGCTGCGGCCTTCGGCCAGCGCCTCGGCGAAGTTGGCGAACAGCACCGTGAACCACAGCCAGAGGGCGATGGCGAGGATGAAGCCCGCCGAGGCTTCGCCCTGGCCGGCCAGGGCCTGGCCAAACAACAGGGTGGTGAGGATGCTGCCGACATAGACGACGAACATCACCGGGTTGCGCCACTGCACGGCGGGATTGAGTTTCCTGAATGAGTCGACGATGGCGGGCTTCACCAGCACCGGGTCGAACATCGCGAGTTTCTTGTGTGTCATGAATTTCTCCTTCGGCTCGGCGGGATCAGTGGGCGGCGTAGAGCATCAAGTGCTCGACCACCGGCCCGAGCGCGAGCGCGGGAACGTAGTTCAGCGCACCGACCAGCACGACGGTGCCGATCAGCAGCACGACGAACAGCGGGCCGTGGGTCGGCATGGTGCCGGCGCTGGCGGCGATGCGCTTCTTGGCGGAGAGTCCGCCGGCCAGGGCCAGCACCGGCACGATCACGCCGAAGCGGCCGAACCACATGGCGATGGCGAGCATGCCGTTGTAGAAGGGCGTGTTGGCCGACAGGCCGGCGAAGGCGCTGCCGTTGTTGTTGGCCGCCGAGGTGAAGGCGTAGAGGATTTCCGAGAAGCCGTGCGCGCCGGGGTTGGCGATGCCGGCGATGCCGTCGGCCGCCATCACGGCGATGGCGGTGCCGGCCAGCACCAGCAGCGGCGTGACGAGGATGGCGATGGACACCATCTTCATTTCATATGCCTCGATCTTCTTGCCCAGGTATTCGGGCGTGCGGCCGATCATCAGGCCGGCGATGAACACCGCCATCACCGCGAACACCAGCATGCCGTAGAGGCCGGTGCCGACGCCGCCGAACACCACTTCGCCGAGCATCATGTTCCACAGCGGCACGAAGCCGCCCATGGGCGTGAAGGAGTCGTGCATGGCATTCACGGCGCCACAGGAGGCCAGCGTGGTGATGGTGGCGAACAGGCCCGACTCGGCGATGCCGAAGCGCGTCTCCTTGCCTTCCATGTTGCCGACCGACATGACCGTGGTTGCCTGAGTCGCCGTGTCGCCAGCGCCGACTTTGGCGAGCAGCGGGTTGCCCTGCTGCTCGAAAGTCATTGCGGCGATGGCCATGACGACGAACATCAGCGTCATGGCGATCAGCACGGCCCAGCCCTGGCGGGGATCGCCAACCATGCGGCCGAAGGTCACGCACAGCGCGGCCGGGATCAGGAAGATCAACAGCATCTCGACGAAATTGGACAGCGGTGTAGGGTTCTCGTAGGGATGCGCCGAGTTGGCGTTGAAGATACCGCCGCCGTTGGTGCCGAGCATCTTGATCGCCTCCTGCGAGGCGACCGGGCCCATCGGCAGGGTCTGGGTCTGCGTTTCGGCGGGCTCCGTCACCACGGCACCCTTTTCATCCTTGAGCGGCTGGCCGTCGGGGCCGGCCTTCGGGTTGTCGTACTTTGTAACTTCCAGTGTCGTCACGTCCTTGTAGGCGTCGAAGTTCTGGATCGTGCCCTGGCTGACCATGAAAACGGCAGCAACCAGCGAGATCGGCAGCAGCACGTAAAGCGTGATGCGGGTCAGATCGACCCAGGCGTTGCCAATGGTCTTGGCTGTATGGCGGGCGAAGCCACGGATCAGCGCAATGACGACGACGATGCCGGTGGCGGCGGAAAAGAAGTTCTGCACCGCGAGGCCCAGCATCTGCGTCAGGTAGCTCATCGTCGATTCGCCGGAGTAGCCCTGCCAGTTGGTGTTGGTGGCAAAGCTGATGGCGGTGTTGAACGACGAATCCGGGCTGACGTTCGCCATGGTCTGCGGGTTCAGCGGCAGCCACAATTGCAGCCGCTGCAGGGCATACACGGCAAGTGCGCCGAGAAGGTTGAACAACAGGATAGCGAACGCGTATTTCAGCCAACCCATTTCCTCGTCGCGACGCACGCCGGACAGACGATAAAGCAGCGATTCGATGGGGCCACCGAGGCGCAGGACCAACCCGCGGCCTTCCATTACATTGGCGATGTAGTTGCCGAGTGGCTTGGCCGCGAGCAGCAGCACGAGCAGGTAAAGCCCGAGCAGTAACCAGGCATGGTGAGTCATGAAAAGTCCTCCGGATTGAGCAGGGCCGCGATCAGGTAGATGAGCAGTGCGACCGCGACGACGGCGCTGACGATATGGAATACACTCATTGTTCACCTCCGAGTTTGGCGCAACCGTAGGCCATGGCGGCCAGAAGGCCGAAGAACAATACGATGCCTGCGAGATAGATAAGATCCATTGCTTGCCTCCGTTACAGGTTCTGACACCCGTCATGCTAGGCAAGTCGATTTCAAGATGCTGAAAAAAATTGGGGAGGAGGTATAAAAAACATGTCAAAACCGCAGAAATGCCTGATCTGAATATCGGCAGCTTCTGAAAATGCTTCTTTCCACATGCTCTTCGAAGTCTTGTTGGGGTGCCGTTAAGTGACGGATGGATACGCTCTGGCGAATATGCTTGGTGAGAAGCTACACAACCAGGTCAGTAACAGAGACAACTGGCAGGTTCCAGATCGGTATCTGTCGTTCGTGACAGTCAATATTCCGCTTAGCTATGCCCGCTTGTGGCCGAAAGTGCCGGTAGGCAATTGCGCCCGATAACGGACTTTTCCAGAGCACCTTGATTACCCCATTGACGTCTTTACGGGGCAATGACGTCAGCCTACCTTCGGCCACGACAAAACACGGAGTGCGGACATTTGCTAACTGAGCCGAAGCCCGCCTCTCGATTCCTGAAAAATCACTGGAGCTATCAACAATCTGGAATCTCCTCAATTCTTAAAGAATGTGGCCTCGCAGGGTCTGAGTTCGACCCGCGTTGCCTTTCCGCTCCCTTTCGTGAAGGTGCCGCGCAAACGGTAGGAGTATGGCGCGCCCACGTGAACATGGCCCACCGAATAGTCCGGGGGGCCAGTGAGGCCGCTTACGGTGATCTCCGACGTTCCGTCTGCCTGAATAAAACCTGTCCAGGTTGCCGAGTCCGGGTGGCCAACCTGCCCGCGCTGCCCGGCCACCCGACCTTCCTGAACGTCGATGAAGAATCTGTGCGTGTAACCCTTGACCAAACTTTCCTTGTTTCGAACATCCTCGCAGACGAGCGTGACAGCCCAGCGACCATCGAAGGTTGCAGGGGATAACGACGACGGCATAGCAGAAGGTGCCGGCTGATCGGCCTTCAGCTTCTTCAGCCTGTTTTCGGCCAGCACGGCATAGCTGCCTTCCGGATATTTCTGCAAGTAGGCCTCGAAGTCCGCAGCATCGGTGCTGTGCTCGATACTGGACCAGAAGGTCTTTTCAATTGCTCCACGACCGGGTTCCACGGTAACGTGGAAATGGAAGCTTTTCTGCAATGTCTTGGGGCCATTGACGTAAGGTGTTTGCGTATGCCCACTGGCGCGTTCGACTTCGGCGCTGGCGACCGTCAGTACGCCGTCAAGGCTCAAGTCTTTTCCCTTGAAGGCGGTCAGCAGCCCGGCCGTAAACAAGCCGTTGCGTCCGCTGCCATCGGCAGCGACATTGCCGGGGTCAGTGGCGTAGACAATCACGGTACCTTTCGGTGTGCTGCCGGGACTGGCCAGACCACGCGATTGGCCCGAACGAAATTTGCCGCTGATCGGATTGTTGCGGCAGGCATCCAGCATCACGATGTTTGCACCGCTCTTGCCGTTATCCATTTCATCAAGTATCTGGTTGAGATTGACGCCCTGATAAGGCACCGAGGCTTCGCTTTCAATCGTGGCATTGACGGGTATCAGGTAGTTCTGGTTCTTGACCTGTATGCCATGCCCGGCATAGTAGAACAGGGCGGCTTCGCTGCCGCCGATCTTGCTGCCGAATTCCGCTATGGCCTGATTCATTCCTTCCAGCGTCTGGTTCTTTCTTTCGATGACTTCAAAGCCGAAACCGCGTAATGCTCTGGCAATATCTTCAACATCATGGGGCGGATTCAGCAGTCTTGGCAGGACGGACTGCTGATAATTCCCGTTGCCTATCACAAGGGCTATTCGCCGTCCCTGACCGTCGGCGGCATTGGCGATCGAGACACAGACCAACGCCACCGCCAATGCACGGAGCACGTGAGACAACAGGGTCGAAAGAAAGTTGATTGGCATGGTGTCCAGCATACTATGCTGGTCCTGGGATTGGCGCAAACGCCTAATCTCCCGCCTTTCTATAATAGAATGCCGCCGCACTACCCGTGAGCACATCGGACGCTTTCCGTCCCTACGCAATTCAACGTATTCCTGATCGTTGCTCGGGTCCTTAAGCTGAAATCGACCTGCCTCTTTTGCGAAGTTTTTTTGATGACCAAGCTGTTCACCCTTTTTCTGCTTTGCACCTGCTGCCTATCGGCGCACGCCGCGCTCGATCCGGCCCAGGTTCTCCAATTGGCGAACGAGGATTCCAGCGTCAAGGTGGCGGCCATCCAGAAAATGACCGAGGCGGCCGACTCGGACGCGGCTCGCGTGCTCAAGGCAATGGCTGACGGTCAGCTCTTCTTGAGTGCCAACAAGGTCGTCGTCATCGACGGAGACAAGGCCTTCGATGCATCCACCGGCGAGCCAATCAAGATGCCAAGCAACCCGGATTCGATCACGGTCAACAACCGCATACGTGGCGAGCTGGCCAATGCGCTGGCTGCGCTCAGTCTGTTCGACAAGGATGTCGGCGTTCGCCTGGCTTCCGCGCAGGAGCTGCAAACGAGGGTCAGCCCCGATCTGGTTCCCGTGCTGGCGCGTGCACTGGCCAAGGAAACCGACAACGCCGTCAAGGCCCTGCTCAAGATGGCGCACGCGCAGGCCAACCTGGGCAATGCCGACCCGGCGGCACGTCTGGCGGCAGTCAGGGTGCTCTCGGGTAGCTCGTCGCCGAACATCCGGAGTGCGCTGCTGCCGCTCACCGACAAAGCGAAAGAGCCAGACAACAAGGTGCGCTATGGGGCCATTTCGGCGGTCAAAGCCATCGATGGCCGCCTGGAGCTGACCGAAAATCTGGCGCGGGTCTTCTCCGGGCTGTCGCTCGGCAGCATCCTGCTGCTCGCCGCGCTCGGCCTGGCCATCACCTACGGCGTGATGGGCGTCATCAACATGGCGCACGGCGAACTGCTGATGGTCGGCGCCTATTCGGCTTATGCCGTGCAGAGCATTTTCCGCAATTATTTCCCGAACGCCATCGACTGGTATCTGCCGGCGGCCATTCCCGTCGCTTTCTTTGCCGCCGCGTTGGTCGGCGTCGTCATGGAGCGCACGGTGATCCGCTGGCTGTATGGCCGTGCGCTGGAAACGCTGCTCGCCACCTGGGGCCTATCGCTGGTGTTGATCCAGGCGGCACGCATTGTCTTCGGCGCGCAGAACGTCGAAGTCTCCAACCCGAGCTGGATGTCCGGCGGCATCGAGCTGATGCCCAACCTGCTCCTGCCCTGGAACCGCCTCGTCATCATCGGTTTTGCGCTGTTCGTGCTGCTCCTGGTGTGGGTGTTGATGAACAAGACGCGGCTCGGCATGTTCGTCCGCGCCGTGACGCAAAACCGCGCCATGGCGGGCTGCGTCGGCGTGCCGACATCGCGCATCGACACCATGGCCTTCGGCCTCGGTGCGGGCATCGCCGGCCTCGGCGGCCTGGCGCTGTCGCAGATTTCCAACGTCGGGCCGGACATGGGCCAGGGCTACATCGTCGATTCCTTCATGGTCGTCGTGGTCGGCGGCGTCGGACAACTGGCCGGCGCGGTGTGGGCCGCGCTGGGGCTGGGCATCTTTACCAAGCTGCTCGAAGGCTGGGCCGGCGCGGTGATCGCCAAGATCGCCGTCCTCGTCTTCATCATTGTCTTTATTCAGAAGCGGCCCCAGGGCATCTTCGCCCTCAAGGGCCGGGTTATCGAATGAGCGCCACCATGGAAAAGTCATTCACCCTGCGCGTGCTCAAGTCGCTCAATCGAAAAAGCTGGCTGGCGCTGGGGCTCTTTCTTGCCGTCACGCTGGTCGTGGTGCCTGTGCTCCATCTCCTGGTCCCGCCCGAAAGCGCCTTTCACGTGTCGGCTTACGCCATCACGCTGTTCGGCAAGATCATGTGCTATGCCATTGTCGCCGTCGCCATGGATCTGATCTGGGGGTACGGCGGCATCCTGTCGCTCGGCCACGGCCTCTTCTTCGCGCTCGGCGGCTACGCCTTCGGCATGTACCTGATGCGCCAGATCGGGCGCGACGGCAGCTACCAGAGCGACCTGCCAGATTTCATGGTGTTTCTCGACTGGAAGAAATTACCCTGGTACTGGAGCGGCAGCGACAGCCTGTGGTGGGTAGCTTTCCTGGTTATCGTCGTGCCGGCCATTGTCGCCTTCATCTTCGGCTACTTCGCCTTCCGCTCGCGCATCAAGGGCGTCTATTTTTCGATCATCACCCAGGCGCTGACCTACGCGGCGATGCTGCTCTTTTTCCGCAACGAGACCGGCTTTGGCGGCAACAACGGCTTCACCGATTTCAAGCGCATCCTCGGCTACAGCATCACCTCGCCGGATATGCGGCTGGTGCTGTTCGGGCTTACCGCGCTGATGCTCGCCGCAACCCTGGTCTTTGCGCGCTGGCTGGTCACCTCGAAATTCGGCCGCGTGCTGACGGCGATCCGCGACGCCGAATCACGCGTCATGTTCATCGGCTACAACCCGCTGTGGTACAAGCTCTTCGCATGGGTCATCTCGGCGATCCTGTGCGGTATCGCCGGTGCGCTCTACGTACCGCAGGTGGGCATCATCAATCCCTCGGAAATGAGCCCCGCCAATTCGATCGAAATCGCTATCTGGGTTGCCGTCGGTGGACGTGGCACGCTGATCGGCCCGGTCATCGGCGCGTCTGTCGTCAATCTGGCCAAGAGCTGGTTTACCGTTTCCTTCCCCGAATACTGGCTGTTCTTCCTCGGCCTGCTGTTTATCCTCGTTACGCTGCTCTTGCCGCACGGGCTGGTCGGACTTTGGAAGACACTGCGGCAATCCCGGGGACCTCGGACATGAGGGAGTTCCTACGCAAGGTCGTCGGCATCGACCCGGAAAAATGCGCCCCCGAATATCGCGTGGGTTATCCCGGCAAGCAGCGCATGCTTGACCTCTCGCACAACGTCATCCTTTACCTGGATGACATCAGCGTTAGCTTCGACGGCTTCAAGGCACTTAACAAGCTGACGATGGCCATCGACGCCGGGGAACTGCGTTGCATCATTGGCCCGAACGGCGCCGGCAAGACGACGATGATGGACGTCATCACCGGCAAGACGCGCCCCGACTCGGGCACTGCCTTTTTCGGCCAGAGCATCGACCTGACGCGCCTCTCCGAACCGGAAATCGCCCACGCCGGGGTCGGCCGCAAGTTCCAGAAGCCGACGATCTTCCAGCAGCACAGCGTTTTCGAGAACCTCGAACTGGCGATGAAGACCGACAAGCGCGTGCGCCGCAGCCTGCTCGCCCGGCTGCGCGACGAGGAGCGTGACCGCGTCGCCGACACGCTGCGCCAGATCCGCCTCGACACCGAAGCCGAGCGGCCCGCCGGGCTGCTCTCGCACGGCCAGAAGCAGTGGCTGGAAATCGGCATGCTGCTGGTGCAGGAGCCGCAGCTTCTGCTGCTCGACGAACCGGTCGCCGGCATGACCGACGATGAAACGATGCGCACCGCCGAACTTTTCGTGTCGCTCGCCGGCCAGCATTCGCTCGTCGTCGTCGAACACGACATGGCCTTCATCAAGGAACTCGGCGGCCTGGTGACCGTGCTGCACGAAGGCTCGGTGCTGGCCGAAGGCGATCTGGACACCGTACAGAACGACGAACGGGTCATCGAGGTTTATCTGGGGCGATGATGAAACGAGAACGCATCGATCGCATCGTCTTTGGGGCGCCGCGCAATGCCGGCGCTGCCTACGCCTCTCTCTACGCCTGAGGTTCGCGCCATGCTACAGATCAGCCAGCTCAACCAGTTCTACGGCGGCAGCCACATTCTCCGCGACCTCAGCTTCGACGTTCCCATGGGCCAGGTGACTTCCCTCCTCGGGCGCAACGGCGTCGGCAAGACCACCCTGATGAAGTGCCTGATGGGCTTGATTCCCGCAAAAAGCGGCTCGATCGAGTTCAACGGCCGCGACATCACGACCTCGCCACCGCACAGCCGGGTGAGCCAGGGCATCGGTTACGTCCCGCAGGGCCGGGAAATCTTTTCCCTGCTCACTGTCGAGGAGAACCTGCTGATGGGGCTGGCCTCCTTGCCGAGCCGCAGCAGAATTCCGGATCTGGTCTTCGATCTTTTCCCGGTGCTGAAAAGCATGCTCAAACGCCGCGGCGGCGACCTCTCCGGCGGCCAGCAGCAGCAACTGGCCATCGGCCGCGCGCTGGCCATGAACCCGAAAATCCTGATCCTCGACGAGCCGACCGAAGGCATCCAGCCGTCGATCATCAAAGACATCGGCCATGCCATACGCATCGTCGCCCAGCGCCAGCGGCTGGAAGAAAGCGCCAGCAAGGCCGCCGAGGAGCGCGAAGAAGTCAAGGATGCCATTCGCCAGGTCGCCGACACTGGCGAAGTGGCCATCCTGCTGGTCGAGCAGTATTACGATTTCGCCCGTGACCTGGCCGATCATTACCTGCTCATGGAACGCGGCGAATTCATCATGCGCGGCCTCGGCGGCAACATGGACAAGGATGGCGTGCGCGAAGCCCTGGCCGTGTGATTGGTAGTATCCTTGCGCCCATGATCCCGCTCGACCGCACCCTGCAAGACATCGCCCACTGGGAAGCCGAACTGGCGCTTGAGTATGAGTTCCGCGACGAGGCGACCTGCCTTACCGGTCGCCGTCACCGCGGCCCGCTGTGCGTGCAGAAGGCGCTGTACCCCGAAGGTCGCGCGGTATGCCAGACGGTTCTTCTGCATCCGCCCTCAGGCATTGCCGGCGGCGACCAGTTGCGCATTGCGGCAAATCTCGGCCCACAGGCACACGCCCAGATCACCACTCCCGGCGCCGGCAAATGGTATCGCTCGGGAGGTGCCGAAGCGGCGCAGACGATAACGTTCAAACTGGCCGCCGGCGCTTGCCTGGAATGGCTGCCACAGGAAACGATCGTCTTCGATGGCGCTTGTGCCCGCATGCAGACGCACATCGAACTGGCGGCCGACAGCCGTTACCTCGGCTGGGAAATCCTTTGCCTCGGGCGGCGCGCCTCGGGCGAACAGTTTGCCAGCGGGAACATCGGGCTGCACACCCGCATCGAACGCGACGGCCAGCCCCTCTGGCTCGAACGCGGGCAGATCCGCGGCGGCGACGCCCTGCTGCACAGCCCCGCCGGCTGGGCCGGTGCCACGGTCTGCGGATCGTTGCTGGCTACGCTGCCGCCCGGCGACGAGGGCAGTCACACCCGTCAACCGCTACTCGCCGCCTGTCGCGCGATCCGGCCGACCGACGGCGCCGAGCATGGCGTCACGGCACTGCCCGGCCTGCTCGTCGCGCGTTACCTCGGCCAGCACAGCGAGGCCGCGCGACAGTGGTTTGCCGCGCTGTGGCAGGAACTGCGGCCGGTGCTGTTTGGCCGGGCCGCCGTCTTGCCGCGCATCTGGACCACTTGATTTTTCAGGAGACTGCATGGAACTCACCCCCCGCGAAAAGGACAAGCTGCTGATCTTTACCGCTGGCCTGCTCGCCGAGCGGCGCAAGGCCCGAGGGCTGAAACTCAACTACCCGGAGGCGGTGGCGCTGATCAGTTGCGCGATCCTGGAAGGTGCCCGTGACGGCCGTAGCGTTGCCGAGCTGATGAGCGAGGGGACGCGCATTCTGGCTCGCCATGAGGTGATGGAAGGGGTGCCGGAAATGATCCCCGAAATCCAGGTTGAAGCGACCTTCCCGGACGGGACCAAGCTGGTCACCGTCCATAACCCGATCATCTGAGAGGTGCCGCGCGATGATTCCAGGTGAATTTCTGATTTCCCCAGGCGAACTCGAACTCAATGCCGGACGCGAGCAGATCGAATTGACGGTGGACAATACCGGCGACCGCCCGGTCCAGGTTGGTTCGCATTACCACTTCTTCGAGACCAATGCGGCGCTGGCCTTCGATCGCACCAGGGCACGCGGCTTCCGGCTCGATATTGCCGCAGGCACCGCAGTACGCTTCGAGCCAGGACAACGGCGTACCGTGCGGCTCGTTGCGCTGGCCGGTGAACGTATAGTGTATGGCTTTCGCGGCATGATCCAGGGAGCCTTGAAATGACCAAAGGAAATCCCGCTGGGATGAGCACAAGAGTCAGCCGGCAGGCCTATGCCGAGATGTTTGGTCCGACAACTGGAGATCGTGTCCGTTTGGCCGATACCGAACTGTTCATCGAAGTCGAAAAGGACTACACGATCTACGGCGAGGAAGTGAAATTCGGCGGCGGCAAGGTCATCCGCGATGGCATGGGCCAGAGCCAGCGTGTCTCGGCTGAGACGGTCGATACGGTCATCACCAACGCGCTGATCATTGACGCCGTGACCGGCATCGTCAAGGCCGACATCGGCATCAAGAACGGCCGCATTGCGGCCATCGGCAAGGCCGGCAACCCCGACATTCAGACCGGCGTTGACATCGTCATTGGCCCAGGCACCGAAGCGATCGCCGGCGAAGGCATGATCGTCACCGCCGGCGGCATCGACAGCCACATCCACTTCATCTGTCCGCAACAGATCGAAGAAGCGCAGATGTCCGGCATCACCACCATGCTCGGCGGCGGCACCGGCCCGGCCACCGGCACCTATGCCACGACCTGCACGCCGGGGCCGTGGCACATCCATGCGATGCTCTCGGCGGCCGAGGCCTTCCCGATGAACCTGGGGTTTTTCGGCAAGGGCAACGCCAGCCTGCCGGATGCCCTGCGCGAACAGGTCGAAGCCGGGGCCATGGGCCTCAAGCTGCACGAGGATTGGGGCACCACGCCGGCAGCCATCGATTGTTGCCTGTCGGTCGCCGACGAAATGGACGTGCAGGTGGCCATCCACACCGACACGCTGAACGAATCGGGCTTTGTCGAAACCACGCTGGATGCGTTCAAAGGGCGGACCATCCACACCTTCCACACCGAAGGCGCCGGCGGCGCCCACGCGCCGGACATCATCAAAGCGGTCGGCCTGCCCAACGTGCTGCCCAGCTCGACCAACCCGACGATGCCGTACACGGTGAATACCATCGACGAGCATCTCGATATGCTGATGGTTTGTCACCACCTGGACCCGGCGATCGCCGAAGACATTGCCTTTGCCGAATCGCGCATCCGTCGCGAGACCATCGCGGCCGAAGACATCCTGCACGACCTCGGCGCCTTCTCGATGATGAGTTCGGATTCGCAGGCCATGGGCCGCGTCGGCGAGGTCATCATCCGCACCTGGCAAACGGCGCACAAGATGAAGGTGCAGCGCGGCACGCTGCCAGAAGATTCAATGCTCAACGACAACTTCCGCGTCAAACGCTATATCGCCAAGTACCCATCAATCCGGCATTGACGCACGGTATCGCGCACACGGTCGGTTCGCTCGAAGTCGGCAAGCTGGCCGATCTGGTGCTGTGGAAGCCGGCCTTCTTCGGCGTCAAGCCGAGCCTGATCCTCAAAGGCGGGATGATCGCTGCCGCCGCCATGGGCGACCCCAACGCGTCGATTCCGACGCCGCAGCCGGTGCACTACCGGCCGATGTTCGGCAGTTTCGGACAGGCGCTCAAGACCTCGGTTACTTTCGTTTCGCAGTCCGCGTTGAAGAATCCGGCGGTCGAGGCGCTGGGACTGCGCAAAACGCTGGTCGCGGTATCCGGAACGCGCAAGCTGAAGAAGGCGGACATGGTGCACAACGGGGCGACTCCAAAAATCGATGTCGATCCTGAAACCTACGCCGTACGCGCCGACGGCGAGTTGCTGGTCTGCGAACCGGCCGTCTCGCTTCCGTTGGCGCAACGCTACTTCCTGTTTTGAGCAAGGGTCAAGGCATGCTGATTCTCAACCAACGCACCGAACAAGCGGCCACCGACACCGTTGCCCTCGGCTATGACGAGCGCAAGCGAAGCCGCCTCAAGGTGACCCTGTCCTCGGGCCGGGAAGCCGGCATTTTTCTGGAACGCGGCGAGCACCTGCACGGTGGCGACAAGCTGGCCGCCGAAGACGATCACGCCGTGGTGGAAATCCACGCCGCACCGGAATCGCTGATCGAAGCCTACGCCGATACGCCGCTGCTTTTCGCCCGTGCCGCCTATCACCTGGGTAACCGGCACGTACCGGTGCAGATCGTTGCCCAAACGGGCGGCGGCCTTCTGCGTTTCCAGGCCGACCACGTATTGGCCGAGATGGTGCGCGGGCTGGGCTGTATCATCGGTGAAACAAAGGTCCCGTTCGAACCTGAAGCGGGCGCCTATGGCGGCCAGCACCATCATGCGGCGGCGCCGGCAGCTCCGCATGACCCCGGCCACGGCCCGCACCGCGCCGTACCGAAAATTCATCAGTTCAAATCGCGCTGAGCTTGGACTCCTGGCTCTGATCCGCCTGCTGCAATTGGCCAGCCCCGCCCTGCCGGTCGGCGCTTACACCTATTCGCAGGGGCTGGAATGGG
Organism: Propionivibrio sp.; assembly: GCA_016705685.1. Classification (GTDB taxonomy): domain Bacteria; phylum Pseudomonadota; class Gammaproteobacteria; order Burkholderiales; family Rhodocyclaceae; genus Propionivibrio. The sequence continues at coordinate 5,368 of JADJLB010000017.1, read as the reverse complement.
CGGTGGAGAGCGGCCGTATCCGCGACGAAGCCAGCGCCGGAGCCTGGATCGGCGATGTACTGACCGGCGCCGTCGGACGCTTTGAAGCACCGTTGCTGATCGGTCTGCTGGCGGCCTGGTCCGCAGCCGACGCGGCCGAAGTTGGCCGCTTGAACGCCGACTTCCTGGCCAGCCGCGAGAGCGCCGAGCTGCGGGCGGAAACCGTTCAGATGGGCTTTTCGCTCAATCGCCTGCTCGCCGACCTGCGCGACCCAACGCTGGGCTGCGTGCAAGCAACCCTGGCACTGCTGCCCGAGATCGCTTTCCCCACTGCCTGGGCCGGTATCGCCGCAGCCTGGAGCATCGAGCCACCAGCGGCCTGCGCCGCGTACCTGTGGTCGTGGGCGGAAAATCAGGTGATGGCCGCGCTGAAGGCCGTTCCGCTCGGCCAGGCCGCCGGCCAGCGCCTGCTGGCCGAACTCGGCACCCGTATTCCCACCGTTGTGGGTGGCGCGCAAAGCCTGCCGCCAGCGGCATGGTCCAACTACACGCCGGCCTATGCCATCTGTAATGCCCGGCACGAAACCCAGTATTCACGTTTGTTTCGGTCTTAGGATGGAGAAGGACTTAACCCCCCCAGCCCCCCTTGTCAGGGGGGTGAGCACTACTCCCTCCCCCGACAAGGGGAGGGACGGGGAGGGGTTGAAGTTTCTACCCTACGACAAACGCCTGACCGCGTTGGCCCGCGAGAACCGGGGCCAGCCCACACCCGCCGAAAGCCTGCTGTGGCAAAAGGTCTTGCGCGGCAAGCAATTTCGCCAGCATAAATTTCTTCGTCAAAAGCCCATTGGCTCCTGCATCGTCGATTTCTATTGCGCTGAACTGCGTCTGGTCATTGAGATCGACGGCGATAGCCACGCCGACCAGATCGAATATGACGCCCAGCGCAGCCGATTCCTCTCCGGCCTTGGCCTGACTGTCGTGCGCTACGCCAATCGTGATGTGCAGAACTCGCTGCCGGGTGTTTATGACGATATCCTTACCCATCTTTCGAGCCCAAATCATGAATAACACTTCTCCCCTGCGCGTCGGCATTGGCGGCCCGGTCGGTTCCGGCAAAACCGCTTTGACTTTAGCCCTGTGCCGTGCCTTGCGCGATCAAATCGAGATGGCGGTGGTGACCAACGACATCTACACCGCCGAAGACGCCAAATTCCTGGTCAATCATGCGGCGCTGGAACCCGCGCGTATCATCGGCGTCGAGACCGGCGGCTGCCCGCACACCGCCATTCGCGAGGACGCCTCGATCAATCTGGAGGCCATCGACCGCCTGCAACGGGCTTTTCCGCACGTCCGCTTGATCCTCGTCGAATCGGGCGGCGACAACCTCGCCGCGACGTTTTCACCGGAGCTTTCGGACCTGACGCTGTATGTCATCGACGTCGCCGCCGGCGAAAAAATCCCGCGCAAAGGGGGCCGGGCATCACCAAGTCGGACCTGTTGATCATCAACAAAATCGATCTGGCCCCGCTGGTCGGCGCCTCGCTCGACGTGATGGCGCACGACGCCAAGGCGCAACGCGGCGAGCGCCCTTTCGTTTTCACCAATCTCAAGACGGGTGAGGGCCTCGAACCGATCATTGCCTTCATCCGCGAGCGCGGCATGCTGAGCTGACGGTCCAATCAGCGCTCTGCCCGCCGGGATCAAGGCGCTGCGTGGTAGAATCCCGCCTCACCCAACACCCCACGGACTGGCCTTTTCATGTTTTCCGGAATCATCGCCGCACTGGGCCGCATTACCGCCCTGACGCCGCGCAACGACGGCACGCCGACCGTGCGCCTGACCGTTGAGGCGGGACGACTCAGCCTGGAAGATGTCGCAGTCGGCGACTCGATCGCCTGTGGCGGCGTCTGCCTGACGGTCGTCGATAAAAAAGACAACAGCTTTGCCGTCGATGTCTCGCCAGAAACGCTGTCCTGCACCATCGGGCTGGATGCGCCCGGCCCGGTCAATCTGGAAAAAGCGCTGCGTCTGGCCGATCGCCTGGGCGGCCATCTGGTTTCCGGCCACGTCGATGGCGTCGGCGAGGTGTTGCGCTTCGATCCCGTCGGCGACAATCGCCTGCTCGAAATCCGCGCTCCCGAGGCTTTGGCCAAATACATCGCGCGCAAGGGCTCAATCACCGTCAATGGCGTCAGCCTGACGACCAATTCGGTCGACGGCGCCTGCTTTACCATCAACCTGATCCCGCACACGCTAGAGGCAACGACATTGGGGAGCCTGAAACCGGGCAGCCTGGTCAATCTCGAAATCGACCTCATCGCGCGCTATGTCGAGCGGTTGAATAGTTGGGATGCCGGTGGCGCCTAGCTCTCGCAAGTGCGCAATTAGACAAAGTTTTTTTGTTACCGACGTCTGTCGAGGTGCAGCAGCCAGTATGACGGTAGCGAGAACAGGCGCATGATCGTCGAGGCCAAAACTGGCCTGGCACTACCGAATTGCAGCCGCACACCGCATTCCACACGCAGGCGAGCAAGGCGGAACGAGCACGTTAGGGCGGAAAGCGCAGGTTGGAAAATGCTCGCCCAGCCTGAACGGCACGGCGCTCGATCTCGGACGCCGACGCAATCCAGCCCTTTTGCTCAAGGAAGGTCAGGAAGGCACGCGTACTGATCTTCTGGCAAGTGTCGGGCACCAAAAAACTGGCGCGCGCAATCTTGTGGTCCTCGAACAGGAAGACGCCCACTTTCGGCGGCACCATGAGGGCGAAGTCGTTCATGCTTTCCTGAACGGCCAACTCACCCAGGTTGTTCCTCCTCGGCGTACCTTCGCCGACGCTGGCTTGCTGGAAGTGTGCGAAGGTCTTGGTCGGCAGGACGGGGATTTTCCTGACAGCAGCCCACTCACCCAGCTTGCGGCTGGTCGGTGTCGGGCTGCGGGTGACTTCGTGCAGGATCATGTCGACCAGCATGACGGTCCAGCCCGGTTTGAACAGGACATCAAGCGCATCCGCGTAGGCCAGCGTAATGAGCGGCCCGGCGTCGGGCAGCAGGGCGATTTCTTTTGGCGACGGCACGGCAGGATCAGATCGTCGGCAAAGACTTCAGTTGCTCGACCATGCCTTGCGTCGTTGCGTCCGCCAACCTCGGCATCGGCAAGTGCGCCTGCGCCATCAATAGAAACAGGTCTTCCTCGCTGTCGATACCCAGGGCGCGCATTGCTTGGTCGTCGGCGAGCCGCCCGAGCGAGAAATCGAGCAATACCTTGAAGTTCTGATTGCTAGTCGATTCCGACGCCTCGAAGGTTTCGACCAGATAGCGCAGCTCGGCGTTAAACAGAGCGTTGACCGAGGTGTCGGACTTGGCAGCGATCACCTTGGCGCGCTTGAGCAGATCGCGATCAACGGACCCGGTAAAGTTAACGGTGCTGGCCATACGGCCTCCTTAGACGATTTGACACATAAGTCAGTGTAGCACATAGATAAGTGCCGTTCACTGACGAGCCCCGTCAGAAGCCCGCCAGTGCCGCCTATCGACTGACCGAGGAATTGGCGACGGTGTTCGGCACACGATGACGGTCGAACCGCATCACGGCGAGTCGTTCTGCTGCGTCGAGAGCAAGTTACGACTGAATGTGCGGCGCTGGATGTCAGAGAAAGCAGCGCTCGCTCGGATGGCTTGTCATAGGCCAGCTACGGACATGGAATGACGTTGTGCCTCATGAGTCTTGCGACGGCGCGACCAGATATCCCACGGCCCACCAGCGCGGACACCGTCGCGTTATGGGCCACCGCATCATGCGGCACCAGCAGGTATCTCCACGGCTTGCCACCCTGCGCCTGTGAATACTCGCTGGCATTCTTGCACCACGTTGCTGCTGCGTCGGCTTTGGCCTGCACGTCGCCGGCCTCCATGTCCTTGGCCGCTTTGGTCTCGATGATCAGGTTGTGGTCGGCGGTCGCGGCAACGAAGTCCGGCACGTACTCGGGTTGGTTGGCGCCAGAGCGGTAGTAGATATTGAACTGCCCGGCGACCGGTCGGAACCAGCGCAGCGCGTCGCGCTCCAGTACGCAAGCGAGAACGCGCTCGGTGTCTGAATGAAACTTCTGCACCGGGTAAGCACACTTGTTGAAGCCGCCATAGACGTACTGCGCGATCTTGCCCTTCTCGGCGGGAGCCTGATGCAGGGGCAGGATGTCGCCCTCGGCGGTAAAGGCGCAGTGCTTGAGCGGCGTGAAGCCCTGACTGATGACGACTTCGGATTCAGAAATATCCTCGTAGTAGTGCAGCGCCATTTGCAGATGGATGTTCTCGGCGATGGTCTTGCCGTAGTTGCCGAGGATGTTGTGCAACTCGTCGTCGGTTCTCAGGTACGTCTTGAAATGCGCGACGGCCCGCTCTTCACCGGGCCTCTTGGCACCACCGAGATACGCGGAATATCAATCGTGTGCTCAACCAGCACCGCCACCGTCTGCTGAACAATGTCGGCCACCGGCGATGGCCCCGCAGTTGCCAGCAAGTCTCCCTGCTTGGGCAACATGCGTTCCTGCACGCGCTGGGTAATCTGCTGCTGGAGGCTGGCCTGTGTCAGGGCTTGGGTACTGGCGACAAGGGGCTGGCCATCTGCCGCTCGCGGCTGATTTCGGCGATCACGTCCATGGCGATCTGTGCAATCTGCCGCTGTTCATCAGTCTTGAACACCGTTGTCGGCGCGGAGGTGCCATATTGCGTAGTGCCTGCCGCATTGCCCGAATCAACACCGGGCACCTGTTGTGTGCCAGTCGTCAAGGTTCCTAACATCGCATTGGCCGTGGGCTGCACCGAAATGCTCTTCAGGCTGCTGCCACTGCCAGTATCCGGCGTCAGCACCAAGGCCTGCATGCGGATCGGCGAATCGCCGCGTCCCGCCTCGTCGATGACTTCCTGAAACTTGTCGTGAGCGATGATGTTCAGACGATCCACCACGTCGACGCCGGTCTTGCGGCCATACGGCAAACGCAGGCCGCGACCGATGGACTGCTCAATCAGCGTGCGCGCATTGGCGGCACGCAGCGGAACGATGGTGTAGAGGTTGGTCACGTCCCAGCCTTCTTTCAGCATATTCACGTGGATCACGATCTCGGTCGGCTCGTCGTAGCTCTCGACCGCCAGCAAGCGCCGAATCATTTTCCTCTTCTTCGGCGCCGGAACGGCTCGAATCGACCTGAATGACCTTGCCCTTGTAACGGCCAGCGAAGAATTCGTTGGATTCAATCGTCGCCATCAGTTGGGCGGCGTGCGTGGTGTCGCGGGCAATCACCAGCATGAAGGGTTTCACTGGACTGCTGCCGGGCTGCTGCGCCGAATTTTGGTAATAGTTCAGCAGATGGACTTTGGTTTCCTCATGCACG
>JADJLB010000016.1 GCA_016705685.1 Propionivibrio sp. | reverse complement strand
AAAAATGAGCGATGTTTTATCAAATTTTGTCAGGAATCCGGGGCCTATTCTGTAAAGAATATCTCCGAAAACCTCTAGTTGGTCGCAATCTGAATACGACGGGACAGCCGATTTGGCAAGAAAAGTTGCTGCTCCACCAAGCCCTTGCGCATATGACCATCGGGCAATTCGATACCCGGAAGCCGGATACTCTGCAAAAGCGTCGCCTACTTTTGCACAACGCGTGCCGCACTAAACCACCCTCGGTCATTAAGGGAACGTCGCACGATCAACTTGTTCAGGGTCATCAAATAATTCTGCCGCCGGTCTTCCGCGACAACGGCAAACCCTGGAACGTCCAGATTGCGGAAACACGGGATGCTGATCCCGGGTTAGCCAGCCTTGTAGAAAATATGCCTAGGTACTCTGTTGGCGATGCGTCGGGCAGAATTCGGTAGCCTTTCTAACTTATTGGAGATCGGCCCATACTTCAATTGTGGGACAAAAACCAGGAACTCTCCGTCGCCGAAGTAGCTCCTACCGGAAGCATAGTAAGTGTTGACAGTCACTGGCTCCAGCGATGGAACCAGGCCCCCGCAGATACCCAAATACGGCCTCCAACCTTGACCACTCGGCTTTAACCTGCGCCCCGGCCAGGCTGTTGCCGTAGGGGCGAGGGCAAAATCATTGAAAACAATGTAAGCCAGTCCGCGATAAGCGGGGGTGTTCGCCGCCCCGAGCGTCGCCTGCATGCGTGCGTCGGGCAGTTGCGTGTCGCTGCCTGTATGAACGGTGAAACCGGTTGCTGCCTGGTTGCTCGCCATGACCGCTGTCGGGTCGCTGGAGCCTGAGTCATAAATCAGATTCGGGCCGACCCATATCCGGCGCACACCCGTGATCGGCCCCTCGCACAAGCCGACCGCGAAGGTGGCAGAGTACGAGTAGGTCGTGTTCTTGGTCTTGCTTCCACCGCCGCCCTTTCCGCCGCCCTGACTCTCGGTGTGCGACGACTCCCTGATCTGGTTGTTTTCGAGCCAGAACACATTGCCCGTGATGGCCACGGTGCCATAGACACGGGGGATCGGGGATGATCGTCTCGCCGGTGAAGATCGCCAGGTGCTGCGGATCACCGGAAAAACGGATGAGCAGGATGTCGCCCGGCTGACGGTCGGCCTTGCTGCTGATGTCGAGCCCCGGCTGCGAACACAGGCAGGATTCTAGCATGCCGCCGTAGGGCGTGCGACCATAACCGGCGACGTCGTTATAGTCGGCACCGATAGCCTTCGCTACCGCCACCACCAGCCCGGCGCAGTCAAGCGCCACGCCGGGTATCCGGCCCTGATGACGAAACGGCGTGCCGAGGCAGGCGCGGGCGGCGTTGATGATGTCGTCGGCGGTCATCGCTGCCCCACTTGCGCATACTGGCTGCTGGTCGGCACATTCGAGAAGCCACCGAAGTTGCTCACGTTGTTCCACTTGTCGCGGCAATCCTCAAGGCGCTTGCGGCAGCCGGGGATCAGCGAGTAGGTATCACCGGCAACAGGTAGGTAGTAGAACGGCTCGAAGACTTCGATAGTTCCGTCCGCCTCGTGGCGCTTGACTTCGATCGGTTTCAGCCCAGCATTGGCACCGCTGGTGAATTGCAATGTTCCGTAGGCGAAGTAATCGGCAACCTCAGCACGAGTTGAATCACGCATGATTCTTCTATCGGTGACAGAGGAGAGCGTTCCGGTGACAGTGAGCGGGCCCAGTGTGACCTTGCACCCGGCATACTCCTGACCACCGAACGTTTTCGGGCAGGCGGCCGTGTAGGTTTTCCCGGCCGACTGGTTAAGCGCGTCGATCAGCGCCATTTCCTCGATCCGGTAGCGATGGTCCATCAACGTTGTCTTGCCGAGGATGCTGGCAACAATCGGCTCCTCGTCCTCGACCGGAGCGCTCCAGGTGGTGGCGAACAGATAGCAACGGGCATTGTCGAACAGGCCGCTGGTGACCGTCAAAGCCGATACCGGCTAGACCGGAGATGCCTTCGACATCGACCATTGCCGGCGCCAGATTGGCTGACGCGCTGTAGCCGGTGAAGTCGTAGCCGGACGCGGACAGGTAGGTGTGCCCTCCCATCACCAGGTCGCGCACATGCCGCGTCAGGTAGATCGGCGACCCGGACACCGGCACGATGCGCAGGCAGATCGTCCGGTAGCGGTAGTCGGCAATGACGGATTTCATGGGTTCAGCAGCTCCACGATGTCGATGTCGCCCGCTTCGCGCACGTTGAGTGCGACGTGCTGCACGTCGATGCGCGAATTGAAGCGGCAGGGGATGTCGAACTCACAGCCGGCGGTGAGCGCTTCGGCGGCTTGTGGCTGCGTTTGCGCGGTGCCGCCGCTGGTCCAGGTCGAGAAGGCTGTCGAGTTGATCGCCACGGTGATCGTTGTGCCGCCGATGGCGGTAATCTGGCCGCGCAATCCGTTGATTTGCGTCATGCCGGCGACGCCGGAGAAATAGACCGACTCGCCGACCAGGAAGGTGTGCGATCCGACCGTTGCCACCGCGGCCGCGGCCTTGGTGATCGCCGTGATGCTGCGTGATTTGTTGGCGGCGAACGCGACCTGCCCGGTGGTTGTGCTGACAGTCCAATTGACCACCGGCGTATTGAGGATCTCCATCGCGCCAATGGCCACCTTGACGGTCCCGGCCACCGGCTTGAACAGCGTGCGCACCGGAAGGCCGATGCCGAGCGGCGTGGCGCCTGCGCCGTATTGCTTCTGCAGCTGGTAGACGCCCGCCGAAAGCCTGAGTAACGGCTGGTCAAAAGCGGTTGGCGCGGCCGTGTTGGCGTTGGTCGAGAAGTCGTCCTTGACCTTGACGCGGAAGCCGGCCAGCATGCCGTAGGCGCGGTGATAGAGCGCGATGATGCGCGACCACAGATCGGCGGTGGTGAGCGTGTAGTGGATGGTGAAGTGGCGCACCGGGTATGGGTGCACCAGCCGGCGATATTCGCTGCCGCCGTTGGTATGCGTGATTTCGACGTTGAACTCATCGGCATAGCTGGCGCCCATGCGCACATCGACGGGCAGGCGTTCTTCGAGAAACTCAGCCATAGCGTTTGGCTCCGTTGAGCGCGTTCAGTGCTTCGCGGGCGCCCTGCCCGGCCGCGCGCCGGACGTCGGGCGCGCTGTTGCCGCTGACATAGACGTTGATGGTGTGGCCCCCGCCGCCCGCGGCAACGCCGAGCTTGCCGTCGCTGCCGCGCTTGAGTGGGAGGATCGCCTCCGGCCCGGCCTCGCCCATCAGGCCGATGCCTTTGGCGAACGGGAAAACGGTCGGGCGGGAGACGATGCTGCCGGAATAGGCGGCCAGTGCGGGCGTGGCATAAACGCCGCCGGCCGCATTCGGGACCAGCCCTGAAAGGAAGTCGAAGCCCTTGCCGAGCAGCCCGCTGCCCTCGCCGCCGATGATGTCTCCAAACAGGTATTTCGACAGGTCGGCGGCGACGGCGTTGGCGATCATCTTGCGGATGGCGATGCCGAAGTTCTCCAGCATGCCGCTGACGCCGTCCTTGAACGGGTCGAAGAGGAAATCGGCGAAGGCATCCTGCATGTTGCGCGCGGCCTGCACGGCGAATTCGTTCATCGCGTCGGTCGCCTTTTTCGCGTCGTCGGGCAGGTTGCCGAGCGCGGTTGACGCGGCCTCCGAGAACTGCTCGGCGCTGATCTTCCCGGCATAAAACGCATCAGCCAGGAAAAGCATCGTGTCGCGCGTTTTTTCGAGCTGTTCGGTCGGTGTGGCGGCCAGCAGGTCGTTCAGGCGCTGGTAGTCTTCGGCTGTTTTCGCGGCCGCCGTGGCTGCGGCCGTCTGCGCAATGACGACCTGTTGCCACTGTTCCGGGAATTGCGCCCACAGTGGCGAATTCATCAGGTCATAGAGCGTCGATTGCGCGGCGTTCAGGTCGAGCGTCGATTTTTCGGACGAGAGCGTGGCCGCGCCGATGCGCCACGGGCGGCGTGTCAAGAATGCCTTGCTGGGTGAGCCCGCGCCCGCGGCCTTCGTTGCCGTAGTTGCTGCCGTCGGTGACTTCCTTAAATGGGTTGCGCAGGCGGTTGGTCAGCGCGTCAACTTCCTTACGCGCCTTTTCTGCGTCTTCGCGCATTGCTGCGCCTATCGCCGAAAACCCCTTGAAGTCAAGATGTGCCAGGGCGTTGGCCTGGGCGACGATGCCGCCGATCTCCTTGCCGACAGCATTGAAGACATACGCCACATTGACGCCGACAACAGCAATGGTTTCGAAGATCGTCTTGAGAGCCTGCCCTGAAGTCGACAGCTCATCGGATTTATCAGTTGTGCTGGCGAGCGCGTTAGTCAGCTCCAGGAAAAGCGGGATCAACGGCCCGACGATTTCAAGCTTCAGCGCCTCAAGCTTGCGGCTCAGGCGCGTCAGGTTGTCATTGAACGCGGCCGAGGCGTCGACCAGTTCGCCGGACATGACGCCGCCCATGCGCTCCAGCTCGTTGCCGGTTTTGCGAATCTCGTCGCCGCCACTTTTGAGCGTCGGCAGAAGCGAGGCGAACGAGCGGCCGAAAACATCATTGAGCGCGCTGGCGATCTTCGTTTCGTCGCCGGTGGCCTTGACGCGATCGGCGATCTGCTCGAAAGCCTCGACCGTCGACAGCGTGGTGTCGGGCGCGATGCCGAAGCGCGCCATGGCCTCGACGGCCTGCTGCACGCCGTTCTTGGCGTCGCCCATGACGCGATTGAGCTTGATCAGGCCGTTGCTCAGGTCTTCGTTGCTGGCGTCGTTGAGTTCGGCCACATAGCGCAACTTCTGAAGCTCTTCGGCCGTTGCGCCGGTACGCAGGCGCAACTTCTGGATCTCGTCGCCGGCGTCGGCCAGGCTGCGCACGAGCCCGGCAAAGGCGCCGACCGAGAGCCCGGCGCCCAGGGTGGCCAGCGTCTTGCCGACTGCCGAGAAGGCCTGGTCCATGCGCCTGGCATTTTTCTCGGCAATCTGCGCAGCCTTGCCCATGTCGCGCTCAAGGCTGGCGAGTTTGGCGACCAGGTCAATGGTCAGGGTTGCAATAGCCATCAATCGTCCCTTTGTCTTTCGCGAATCACCACAAGCTGGTGCATGAGTAATTCAAGGTCGGTGTAGCCGAGGGTTTCTGCGACCAGCTCGATCCCCGACCAATCGACACCGCCAAGCAGGTTCCAGGCGCGCACGGCCAGGCGCACGTCCGGCGGCTGTTCAGGTGGCCCGAATGCGGCGGGCAGGTTCTGGCTCTCGAACCACCCGATCAGTTTTTTTCAGCGACTTCCAACGCGGTCTTGTGCGCCTGGTAGGCTTCGGCCACGGCATTGACGAGCACTACCATCAGGTCGCTGCGGTCGGCCAGCCATTCGGCGCAGGCTTCGGCGTCGAACGTTGCCGGCGCGCCGTCACCCCCAGGGTAAAGATCGCCGTGGGTGACGTCTTTCCAGCCGACGACAAAGCGCACCAGGTCGGCTGGCCGGCGCGTCTTGGAAAACTCGATCATGTCCAGATCGGTCGGGCGGCGAATGGTGAATTTGAACCCTCCGGCCGGGACAACGCTTTCGCGCGACCGGAGGATTTTTTCGGAGAGGGCGCTCATCAGGACGCGTAGTAGGTGGGTGAACCGAACATGGTGATCGTGCTCGGTGTTGTCACCAGTTGCTGCGCCGAACCGCCAGGCAAGAGGTTGGCAGCAACGTAGCCGTTGAATACCATGATCTGACCACCTGTGCCGAATGTGAACTTGAATGCGCGCTGTGACTGCGCATCGCCGGCCAGCTTCATCGCCAATAAACCGGCGTCGGTGACGTCCCAGATGTTGTCAAACGTGTAGGTGGCTGCCGAGGCTGCGCCGGGGATCTGATTTTTTGAATTGACGTGGATAGTCGTGATGTCAATGAAATCGAAATCGCCGCCCGATGCGTTGAGCGTGGTGGCAGTGGTGATCGACGTGCCAAATGTGATCTTGTTCGCCGTGCCGGTTGTGAACGTATCGAACAAGGTGGTATCGACGCCCTCCAGCGTGAAGCTTGCGCCGGAGACCGAGCTGACGCGCGCCACGCGGCCATCGAGCTGGAACATCCCCTGCACGCTGAGTTTGACGAAATCGCCATTGCTGAGCGTGTTGGTGGCGGTGACGACGCCTTGGGACGCCTTGCTGATTGCGGTGATCGTGATGTTTGAGCCGAGTGCCGACTCCATTGCAACGGCGACGTTGCTCCACTTCTTTGCTGTTGACATGATTTGTGCTCCTTCGGGCTAAAAAAACCCGCAGCGCGGGCGAAAAAAACCGCCCGCAGGCGGCTTGCTTGACGAGGCCGATTGCTTACGGCTGCTCGAAAATCTCTGTGTCGATGACGGCGGCGTACAGCCCGGCGTCGGGGTCGTAACCGGACTGGCGGCCGGTGGGCAGGATGCCGGACGCTTTCAGGGCGGCATCGGCCTGCACCGCAGCGGCGTCGACTTCGGTTCGCGATTCGCCCCAGCAACTCACCTGCAGGCCGACATCGGCGCCGAAATAGACGTTGCTGATGCTAATGACGGGTTCGGTGCGCACGCGCGCGAAGACCACCGCCGGGTAAGGCGTTTTCTCGGGCAGCACGTCGGGATAGATGGCCGTGCCGACGATGGCGGTCAGCCCGGAAAACCCCGATAGCGCGGCGTAGACGTCGGATTCAGCGGACATTGCGGGCCTTTGCGTCGAGTTTTTCGATTTGCGGGACGACCGAATCCATGAACACCTTGACCGCCTCCGAGCCTTTATTTACAGCCGGTTGCAGGAAGGGGCGCGCGCTCATTTTCTTGGTCCCGAATTCGACGAACCGCCAGTAATACGGATCGTTCGGGTTGCTCGCCCCCGCTTTTCCAAGCCGCTTCTGGCGCGATCCGCGTAACGGTCGCACGCCGACAAAGACACCTTCATCCCCCGCCTGGCGCGCAAACTTCGAGTTACGCACGGCGATGGCCTTGCGCACGGTGCCGCTCTTGCGCGTTTTGGTCGGCACCTGCAGCACCGGCGCCGCCTGTTGCGCGGCTTTCTTGATCACGTTGCCCGCCTTGCGCAAGGACGAGCGCACGGCTTTGGTCCTGATTTCCTTGGTTGCGGCCAGCAGCGCGCGGTTCATGGCGTCGAATCCGCCCAGCTTGACGGCGATTTCATCGGCCATCCTTGACTCCATGGATGGCGTGGATTTCGAGGGTGCCGATATACGGCCCGGTGCCCTTTATGATGTTGGTAATGTCGTAATTCTCGCCATCCCATACCAGCCGCATGGCTTCGGTGATGCCTGTCCGGGAGCGGATCAGGAAGCGCGCATCGATGGCGTGCTGTTCCTGGTTGGCGGCGAAGAAGGCATTGCCGCGCAGCGGCATGACCTTGGCCCAGGTCGTCGCCACATCAGACCAGGTAGCCACCTCGTCGCCGATGCCGTTGCGCGTGACGTCCTTTTGCTGGATCGTCAGGCGCTCGCGGAATTCTCCGATTGGAATCATAGGACGTGGTAATCGATAAACGGGTCGAGCAGCGAACGCCAGAAGCGGTCGGGCAGCGCAGCGGTCTCATGACCGACGATGAAGCTTTCGCGCTGGGCGTACAGGGTGCCGATGCACAGCAGCATCCATGCTTTGATGCTTTGCGGCACGTCGTCTGCCGCGCCGTATCCGCTGACGTATCGCACACGCACGGCATTGGGCACGCAGTAGGTCGCAGGCCAGGCTTTGCCGTAGGCCGTGACGAGGTAGCCTGGAGTGTTGTCGGAATCGAGCAGGGTATCGGTCAGCGTCAGTGATTGCGATGCGCCGTCCGTGTCCAGGTAGTCGACCGAGGTCACGCTCTGCACCGGCGAATGGCGCAGCACGCAGGCCTCGGGAAATGCGTCAAGCACCAGTTCCCATGTCTGCGTACAAAGCGCCCGAGCCGTGATTGATTCGGCCTGCTCGCGCGCAGCGACGATCAGCGCGGTAATCAGCGCATTGTCATCCGTATTCTCGACGCGCAGGTGCAGCTTCACCTCTGTCAGCGTAAGCGGTTCCTCACTTGGCGGTGTTATCAATTTATAGGTCATGGCGGGGCCTGTTAGATTCGGATGCCGCCGATGTTCGGCGGGCGGGTCGTGTTCTGCACTGCGCCGCGCGTTCCGCGCGGAATGATGATTGCCGGGCCGGAGCCGTTGGGGGCATCAACAAGCGTCCCGCCAAAAGAAAACGAAATCCCCGATGCCGTCGCATTCCCGACGTTGCATACAATTGTCGTCGGGCCGGCGACGGTAAAGGTCGCGTCGATACCGAGCGCAATTGCGTTACCCGGAGTGCATTGAAGCGACTGCGGAAAGTGCGCTGTAGCGCCAATCGTTGTGGCGTTTCCTGCATTGCATGCCAAGATAAGCGCGCTGGATATGTTTGCCTGAATACCCGCTGTGGTCGCTGTTCCGGCGTTGCAGCCTATAACAATCTGCCCGGCAATATCGACCTGAGCGGTGATGCCGGCTGTTGTTGCGTTACCGACGTTGCAACTCAGCGACTTCGGGAAGGCCGCTGATACACCTGCTGTTGTAGCCCCTCCAACAGTGCAAGAAATCGTTATCGCGTTGGATATACCTGCGGAAATCCCGGCGACCGAGGCATTACCAGCGTTGCAGGATATTACGGTTGCACCCCCTATACCGGCAGTAACCCCAGCCGTCGTCGCATTACCTACTGTGAAAGAAATCGTTTGTGGGAAGGCTGCGGCAATTCCGGCAGTCGTTGCATTTCCTGCGTTGCATGAAATTGCAATTGATCCGGTCGCGTCGCCGCCGCTGGCGCTTCCCGTTCCCGATGCTGCTCCTCCATCGGAGACAGTCACATCGCCGTCTGAAAAATAATTCGTCAGGGCGAGGTCTGAAATGACCTTTCCGTAATTGGCTCCATAGGTTTCTAACGCCGCCGCCGGTTTGGCGATTGTTTCCGGGATCATGGCGACGCGCGCCCGAGCGTATTGACCATCCAGCCGTTAGATGAGCTTGGGATGTCATAAAACTCGGCTGGGTACAGCGATCCGAAAATAGGCGTTATCGCCGACTGCAGCGCGGTGACCTCGCCACTCGGATACGTATAGGTTTGCGTAGTCATCGGGAATGAGCTATGAAATGATATCCCTCCTGCCACTGATCCACCAGTGTCGGAGATGATCGCATTTTTGAACGCCACAATCGTGGACATCGAACTATCGGTCCAATGGCGATTTGCGTCGTACGTCAGGAAGCCAGGCTCCCAGTCAGAGCGCCAGTGGCCGCCTCGGCGGCCCGCAGGGCAAATCATTGGGTAGACATAGAAATCAAGCCACTGCCTGGCCGTGACAGCCTTAGCGTCTGTTCCAATAAGAAACTCGACAAAACCTTTGAGCGCCCAGTTACCCGGGTCTTCGCCCGCATGGTTCCCAGCGAAAACAAGAAACTTTTTCTTCGGCTGACCATTCGGCGCTAATCCGGAGCCGCTGGAAATCTTGAACGCATAGAGGTTACATGCGTCAATATCCTCGCCCAGTTCGTTGACCCGAAGAACAGATTGGCCGAATATATAAGGCGAGCCGGAATACGCCGTAACGCTGGCCGTCTCTTGGATGTACGTCGTTGGTAGCGAGGCGAGCCATTCCCCCGTCAGCGATTCCTGCCACGGCGTTGTTGTGCTGTAATACACCGTGTCCGACGTAAATGCCGTGTTGTTATAAAACCGAAGATGCAGATTGTCCGCGTCGTAAACACAATTGTCGAATGGATACCACGTGCGAGCGTCATACGACCACTCCGGGCGATAGCCTCCGGCGATGTTAAATGGAAAATCCGTCGCGTAAAGGATGATATCTGTTGACGTGTTGTGCGTCGTGCTCGTCCAGAATTTAACTTTGAACTGAGGCGTTTTGCCGTTGACTTTGTCTGCTGCACCGCACCAATGAAACTGTAGCGATTTTGCAGGCAACCAGTCGTTGATCATCGTCCGTGGCACGATGTTCAGTGTTGGCGTCGATGTATCCGCGTTGAGTACCGATGAGCTGGCCAGGTTGATATTGCCACGGTCAACAGGCGATAGAATCGTCGTATCAGTTCCGGTGGGAGTTCCTCCGCTGGCGCTTCCCGTTCCGACGCCCGTACTGCTACTGACCGTAGCACTTCCACCTGCCGTCGCATCGCCACCGGTGGCGCTTCCCGTTCCGACGCCCGTGCCGCCTGATACATCTCCAGCAATTTGCCCGGTCGCGTCGCCGCCGCTGGCGCTTCCCGTTCCCGTTCCGGTGCTGCTTGATACTGTGGCTGAATCCGGACCAAGGACGGTATTGGGCGCGGCACCGCCCGCAACGAATGTCGATCGGGATGTTGGGGTTAATGCCAGTGTCGAGTAATCCTGCTGATTTGCCCAACATAGGATCAGACCCGTCGGTTCTGCAAGCGGACCATTAGTAAAGACGTTTTGTAACTCTGTCCAGTTTAGCACCCTGGACCAGCGGGAAATGTAGTAGACATCACCGACAATTGCCCGATTAAGGCTGTTGCGATTCAGCAGAATCAGATCGCCGGCGGCATCACTGTTTATTGTCCCCGATCCATTAGCACCGATGCCCGTATCTATCGCCAGGCTGCCGGAATCGTCATAGAGCACGATACCGGATTTATTAAGGCTCCCGTCCCACGTTGCCGCGAAATGCTTATTAACACCGTACGTTATGCTACTGTTGTTTGTTGCTGCGGATGGACTGCCGGCGAACCCCGAAGAATCAACACCAAAGATGAGCCTTGGTAATCCGCCATTATGGTCAACGATAAACCGAAGCCAGTGCGATGCCGTCGCTTTGGATAGGAGGTAACCGAGCCCGTTTTCCCCGGATCCCGTAGGTTTGCAATAGGCAACAATCGTCTGGGCGCCTACATCATCTTGACTCGATGGCGATCCAAGATTGACATAGCGCCCAGCGGCACAGGACTCTGTACTCGTAATTGTTGGCATGACTCGTCCTTAACTAGGTAAGAACGTGATTTAGAAGTGCGTGTATTCGATGGTGATTGGACTCACCGTAAATGTTCCTCCAGAACTACTAACGTCCGCGCTGAAGTTGTCGATCAATACGAGCTCGTCGGCAGATGACGCGCCACCACGGGACTTATACACAACAAGATTCCGCGCTGTCAGCGTTGTTGCTCCAGACCAGACCGCCGGGGTGATGACGATTGACAGCTTGTGATTAGTCGTATCTTTTGTGACGACAATGGACGTAATTGCCTGCCCGCCAGCCGTGTAGCCGGTGCCGGTAATTTCGTTGGTAACGTCGCTGCGCTTGGTGTGCGTGGCGCGATTGTAGGTGTAGGCTGACGTGGTTAGCATACATTTGAACGTGTCCGTGTCGAGGTCGATATTTCCGACGGCTACGTCGTACAAAAACGAGTCCGGTACGTGGGGTGTGCCTGTTGCCATGATGCCTCCTTATGCCTGTGGCGTAATCGTCAGAACATCCGTGCCAGCACCACCAAAATCAATCGTAAACGGGCCGGTGGTCAGGTCACGCACTGAGCCGAAATCAATAAACCCGATAGCGTTCTTGTTCGTCGCCGTGTCGTTGTAGATAATTCCCCAGCGTGCATTTGTTGGATTGCTCGCGTGCTGTGCAATAACTGGATCGGTTGCGCGCAGCGTCATGACCCCTGATACGTTGGTCCATGTAACGCTCGCCAGCGCTGCACCGCCGGTCGCGTAGTTGCCGCCCGGAGTTACCTGATTGGTAGCGAAATTCACCGAGCCGCCAGCGCCCCATCGCGGATCGGTGTCGCCCACTACCGGAGTCGCCGCGTTTGTTATAAGCCCAACTTTCAGGGTGTTGGCTGGAAGGTTATGTGTTCCTTTAAACGCTTCAAGCAAAGCCCCTGCAAAAAACCTGATGTCGCCTTGTGCCATTTTTTCTACTCCTAAAAAATTCTGCCTTTACTTCGCCGCCATGACGTAACGCGCGGCCTTGGCTTCTTCGACCAGGTGTTTGGCGAAGGCCTTGTCGGTGCGCAGGAAGTCGCCTGTCTCCAGGTCGCCATAGCGCGAAGACCGGACGAAACCGGTGATCTTGACCAAAACCAGGTTAGGGGAAGGGAAAAGGGCCGGATTCCTCCGGCCCTTCCGTGCTGCCATGCGTTGTTACGCTTAGGCCGGAGTCAGGTCACCGCCACGAACTGCGGCCGGCTTCTCCGTTGCCAAGGCCAGACGACGCTCGGCACGCAACGTAATCAGGTTCTTGGTGAAGTTGTCGCTGTCCGAATCGGACATTTCGACGACCACCCCTTCGCGGTTGTGAATCATGTATGCCTGCTTGAACGCACCGACCTGGAAGGTGTCCGCGGCCATGCCGATGGACTGGATGACCGGGAGGCCGAACAGGTAGGGCTGGCCGGACGAACTGACGTTGTAGAGCGTCTGGCCGGCTGCCGTTGTGAACAGCTCGATCTCGATCGTTGCCCAGTCTGCCGGGTTCAGAACGATGGCGTCGGCCGGGTAGCCTGCCGCGTAAAGGTCGGCCATGATCTTGCGGATCAGCACCAGTTTTTTCAGCGTCGAACCCAGCGCCGCGTTGGCGTAGCCGTGTGCGGTGTAGTTGCCCGCGTCGTAGGTTCCGCTGATGTTCGGCGGCGTGCCGTCACCCACAACGAGCTGAACGTCGACCTTCTGATTGACGCCGTAAGCCATGCGCGTATTCACGTACGCGGCCAGCGCCGTGTTATCCGATGCAAGTTGTTTGCTGATCTTGATCCAGTGGGCGACGGTCGACACCGGCATATTCACCAGCGACCAGGTCAGCGCCGACTCGCCCTTGGCTGCACCTTCTGCGGCTTCCGCTGCTGAATTCGTAAAGGAGGATTCCTTGGTGAATTCGATGGCGTTGCTGGTGGTTGTGGTTGCAGGAATCAGCGACTCCATCGAGAACGGCAGGAAGGCGCCGGAGACGACTCCGGGTTTGCGATCCGGGGCGACGGTGGCATCGGCGCCGGTCAGCGTGTTCTTGACTTCGACACGCAGCTTGTTGAGGTGGCCACCGGCGAAATCGGCATAGCGGGCATTCTTGACGAACTGCTCGCCCCATGTTTCGATCTTTTCGCCTTCGGGGGGAGGCGCGGTGCCTTTTTGCTCTATTTCGAGCAGATGATCAGCGAATTCGCGCTGCTTGATGCCGAAGTTTTCAATGGCGGCCTTGGTTTCGGCGGAAACTTCACCGAATTTGGCTTCCATGTCGGCCTTGGTCGAGAAGGCGGCCAGTTGGGCCTCGATGTTTTCGAGGGCTTTGGTAACTTGTTGTGCGATTTCCATGACGGTTCCTTTATTTTGGTAGGTAGTTGCGGAGCGCAAACAGCACTTGCTCCTGACTGGATTGCGCCTCGGCGTCTTCGTCAGCATCCCGCTGTTTGAAAATGTCCTTGGCTTTGGCAACGAGCTGCTTCGCTGTTGCCTGATCGAACGACCCTACATCCCGCAGCAGTCGCTCAAAATCCCTGACGGTTTCCAGCCGTCCGATTTCTTCAGTGGCCTTGACGGAGAAGACACGCGCTTCTTCGTTGGCCGGTTCGTTGACGATGGAGATTTCCTTGAGCATCTTCACTTTGTGAATGACGCGCACGCCGTCCGAACGGCGCTCGATTGATTTGCCGTCCGGCAGAAAAGCGACCGACAAGCCAGTAACAAGGCCGGATTTCATTCCCCAATAGGCGTCGATGGCGCTCGGCATCTGCATCACCAGTCCGGCCTCGCCAAACAGGCCGCGATCGTCTTCCTTGAGGCCGGACCACGATCCGACCGGCAATTTTCCGTCCAGCCAGCCGTGATTGACGTAAACCGGTATTTTCTCGCCTGATTTGAGCACTTCGGCATACGCGCCGGGGGCGACGATATCGTTTTTCGAGTCGACATTGCCGAAGACCGAGCCGTAGCCGCTGAATGTGCCTTCAAATGACGCGAACTTGATGTCGCACTCACTGAGCGACAGTGTTTGATGTACCAGCATTTCCGCCTCCTTGTATCTGACCGAGCATCCGCAGTGGTGCCAGGTTGGTTTGCGCCGTCAGCTCGTCGCCGCCCTTGATCGGCGGGTCGTTTTCGAGCTGTCGGCATTCGTTGCGCGTCTTGAGTCCGTTCTGTACGCCCTTGGCGTAGATTTCCATGCGGTCCTTGAGGTTGGCGCGCAGCAAGGCGTCGAAACTGATTTCGACGGTCAGGGTGGCGCGCTGGGCTGGTGTCAAAACCCGTTTTGTTACAGCCTGCTCGATGCGCACCAGCGCCGGCCGGATCGTTGACTTAAAGAAGCCTTCGATGATCTGCTCGACGCCAGATCCCCAGGCGGTGACGTTGCTATGCCCGACCATCACCGGCGGCACGCTGAACCAGCGGCATATTTCCTCGACCGTGAATTTGCGTGTATCAAGAAGCTGCTGATCCTGTGGTGTGAGGTTGATCTGCTGGTATTTCATGTCGGCCTCAAGCAGCTTGATGCGCGAGGTGTCGCCTTCGGCCAGGTCGGCAAAGTTGGCTTTGATCGCCTTGCGCTGGTCGTCTTTCAGGACGCGGTCGATCATCAGGATGCCGGTCGGCTTTCCGCCGTTGGCAAACAGCTTGCTCGCTTCCTTTTGTGCGTTGGCCGCTTCGGTCGTGGTGGCGCGCATGTAGTCGAGGCGGGCGAAGCCGATGTTTCCGTTACCGATTTCCTTGATGTGCAGGACGCTGTCTTCGGATAGCACAGCGACATTGCCGCCGATGTAGTATTCATAGGCAATGCTGCCGTCGTCGAGGACGTGCATTTGCACCTGGTCGGCGGCCATCGGCCATAATGCAATCGCTTCGCCGTTTTTTCTGCGCTCGATACGCGCGTAGGCATTGCCCCGCAGAAACAGATTGAGGAGCATTGCCACCCAGAATTCGACAGGCGTCATGCGTGAATTCGGGCTGTTGTGCAGGATCCCCCAAAGCATGGTATCGCGCGCCAGTTTGCGCATGCCGTCCTTCTGCGTATACACAAAGAACGGCAATGTCGCGATGGTGTTGGCCAGCAGCCAGACGCATGACCAGACGGTCGAGAGCTGCATAGCACCATCGGGGCCGATGTTGCTCGACCCTTCGATCAATGCGCTTGACGGCGCTCCGGATTGTTGGCCGGAATGCTGGCCGAGCGCGCCGCCCCAGCCAAACCAGCCGAGGAAGCTTGTGAGAAATCGATTCATGCGTCAGCCTGAAATGGGGTCGAGGATAAAATCGTCGATCGGGACGTCTTCTTCTGCTACGGCCAGCGCCCGATTCATGCCGATGATGGTGGCCACTGCGCCGTCAATCTTGTTTCCGGCGCGCAGTTTGCGCGGGAAAATGTTTTCGTTTCGGTCTTCCTTGACTTCGACGTTGCTCATCATCCAGACGTAGCAGGGATTGCTGTCATGATGGAAGCGCCCGGCGTCGATTTGTGCCGAGATTTCCTTCATCGGGTCGCTCAGAAAGCGGACCTGCTGCGGTATGTCAACGACGTCAAGGCCTTCTTCCTGCAAATTGGCACCGAGCTGGTGGCCGCCCCAGGGGTCTTTGGCGACTTCGCGGATATGGACGGCGCTGGCGCTTTCGATGATGTCTTCCTGTATCTGCTGCAGGGCGATCATGTTGCCCGGGGTGGCGATCAGGTGGCCCTCGTTGACCCAGGTCCGGTAATGGGCGTTTTTCTTCCTTTTCGATAGCGGCTTCGGGTGCGTAGTTGCGCGAAAAAGCGTAGTAATGGCGCGCGCCGTCTTTCGTTTTCCAGCAGAGCCAGACGGCGCTAGCGATGTCCTGTTTGCTGGCCAGGTCGAGGCCGACGACGCAGCCATCCCACCCGGAGCCGCCAATGCTGAGCGCGCTGTTTCCCGCGCGCTGCAGGTTGGACAGGTTGAGCCACGGCGAGGCGGCTGCGACCCAGATGTTCAGGTGCTTGGTCTTGAATACGTTCTGCTTGCGCGGGTCGCTGATCGCGTCGCGCTGTTGCAGCCTGAGAAATTCCGCGTCGATCGAGACGCCATAATTCGGGTTGGCTTTGAGCAGCGCCGTTTCGCTCGTCCAGTCGTCGTCTTCGTCGGCGGTGAAGATGATGCCGAAGCGCTGGTTGTTTTCGATGACGCCTTCGAGTATCTTCTGCAGCTCGACCTGGTGCATGAAGCACGGGCCGGAGATGTCCGATCCTGCTGTGGTGATGACCAGAATCAAGGGCTGAGAGCGGGCACCCATGCCGGTCTGCATGGTGTCGTACAGCTCGGAGGTCTTGTGCTCATGGTACTCGTCGACAATGGCGCAGCTCGGCGATGCGCCGTCGCCGGGCCGCCCAATCACTGGCTCGAATTTCGAGTTGTTTGCGGCAATCGACAGGTTGGAAACGTTGACGGATATTCCGTAGTTCTGCACAAATCGCGGCGTTGCTCGCGCCATCAGGAGCGCAGGGCGGAAAACTTCCATCGCTTGGTCTTGCGATGTAGCGCCAGAATACACCTCGGCACCGAACTCGCCATCGACGGCGAGCATGTAGTTCCCAATGACGGCGGCCAGCGTGCTCTTGGCGTTTTTGCGCGGGACGATGACGTCTGCAACGCGAAACCGGCGCTTTCCTGTCGCTTTAATGACCCATCCGAATACACTGGCAAGGATGAATATCTGCCAGCGCTCCAACTTGATCAATTGACCTCGGGAGGCCCAGTCGCCCTTTATGTGTGGCATCAACTCGGCGAACTTGCAGACCCGCTCGGCAGGCCGATAGACCCTGCCTTCAATATCAGTAAGTTCTGGATTCCATGCGAATGGAAACGACTTTGACTCTGGACGCTTGAGATCGTTAAGGTGGCGTTCGCAGGCGAGCCGATGCCACTTGCAGGCTACGATTTTTCCTTCTACGACTTCGGTTGCATAGTCTGTAGCAATCTCGGCGAATGAGGCTACAGGGATCTCCATGCGTCTTGCGTGGCTTCTTCAAAAAGGTCCGACTGCCTGTTGTCGGATGGTTTTACACGAGAGCGGGAAGACGGCGACATGCCAAAGCTTGCCAGGTAGCGGTCGCAATCCTGCTGTAATTTTCCAATGATTCGAATAAGCGCGGATTCGCGCATGAATCCGGTAGGTGTTTTTTGGGTGAAGACGGCTTCAGCTTGGTCTTCGCCTGCCTCTTCGGCCTGCCTCCGTTTAGCTTCAAGAGCCTGCTCTGCGAGTACAAGGCGACCCCACGTCTGGCAGTAGATTGCCAGCGCAGCACGATCAAGCCGGCTGACAAGACCGACGATTTCAAGCTCGACGGTGATGCGCCGCCACTCTTTTCTCGCTTCTTTCGACAGGTGTCGCGGAATATCCGGGACAACAACTTCGGGCTGGACGCCGTCAGAAAGATCAATCGCTCGTCGCCCAGGGTTTCCGCGTAGCAGCTTGATCACATTCGACTGTGGCTTCGGCCCACGTACTCCCATTACCGCCCCAATAAAAAAATTCCAAAACTTGC
>JADJLB010000015.1 GCA_016705685.1 Propionivibrio sp. | reverse complement strand
ATTGATCTTGCGCGTAAAGCCTCCTGAGCCGTCTTTATGTCGCTGCATCGCTTACACACTGATTCGAGATTGTCATCGCCATCGGTTCCGCCCTCAAACTTTGGCTTGATGTGATCGACAATCTTCGCCGGCCTATATAAACCTTTGCGCTTGCACGGCTGGCACAAACCTTCGTCGCGCCTCAATATCCATTTTCGGATATGGTCCCACTTCGTCCCGTAGCCTCGATGGTGCCGCGAGCCTCTGCGCTCATCAGCGAAACGACCAGTGCGTCTGTCTTTGATATGGTCTTCGCAGTAACCGCTTCCGTCTTTCGATAACCGGCTGCAGCCCATGTGACGGCACGGCTTTGGTGCCGCTATTGGCATGATCCGACACGCCGTAAACGCCAAAACCCGCATCGAGTGCGGGTTCCGGGCAGACAGGTGGTGCTTACATTGTTGACAACACTACACCTACAATTGAGCTTTGTCAAGCGCACCTTGCTACCTCAGCAAACGAATCGCGATAACTCCGCGCCACGTCGCTACGTTGAGCTATTTCGCTACGCAATCGAGTGTGACCTTCGATCACTCGGTTCTCATACGTCCGATAGTCGCAGCTACAGCGCCGAGCCAGCACAGCAAGCGCGCTGCCCTCGTACTGCCAGAACAAGCGCACCGCCTGTGCATAACGCACCGCAACCCCGTTCATCGCCGCGTCGGTATCGCCCGCCTCTCCCGACAGCGTATTGATCACCTGATCGCCGCGCGATCCCGATGGCGCAATTCCCCACATCGCACACGATGCCAGCTTTGGCAGCCCACCGCCCGCCGCCCAGCGCGCCCAATTCCGCATTCTCCTGACCAAGTCTTCCGGCAATTCAGCCATGATTCGCCTGCTCATCCCGCCCTCCCTTTTCTCGCCACCATCGGCTCCTGTACCAGCGCGTCACCGCTAACCACAAACGCCGGTACGAACGACTTGCCAATGGTGTGGCCGTTCTCGCTGGCAAAGCAGAGCCGTGCCTGGCTGAACTGCTCCCGAACGATCGCAGCGAATGCCGAGCACTCCGGCAGGTTTTCTCTCACCCACTCAGCCGCTGCTTCCCGTTCGCCGACCTCCGGAGCAACACCCTCGCTCTTGCCACACCCCCCCCTTACAGGGGGGTGTGGCAGAGGGGTGTTGCGTTCCGCCGCCGTCGTCAAAGCAAAACCGCCTGAATCCCGCATGGTTGCTACCTTTCAAAGCTGTTCGTTCCAAACCGTTCCGAAGCGTTCCCGCCCGTTGGAACGCTTATCAAATCACACGCGCATCTTCCCCGTGGCCCTGTGCGAGCGTCATTGATCAATGACAACGCCCTATCAGGTCAGCGGATTGATTGCGCCTCCTTTTCGCCTTGCGGCGTCAGATACCAGCCGCGCCGGCGATCCTTCTTCACCAGCCCGACCTCCAACAGACGGCCGAGCGTCCGATGCACTTTGGACTTGAGCGGGTTGCCCGTCGACGAGACAAATCCACACAATTCCGCCATCACCGAAAACGTCCAGTCGTCATTGCGGTACATTTCATAAAGCACGCGGTTTTCATCCTCGCGTTTGCGCCTGAAAATCTCGCGCTCCCGATCCTCGCTGATCCACATCGCGACGACCGTTGGCACCTTGCGCCCGAACTGCTCCAGCGTCAGTGCCTTGTACTCGAACAGAATCGGGTCGAAATCCGGGCCGCGCTTCTTGCGCGTCCAGTGCATTTCGCTGGTTTCCGCGTCGGCCCACACCGTCAGATTCGTGTCGATCTCGTTCAGGAAAGCCGAGCCGCCACGCGGAACGCAGCCCTCCTTGGCCGCCGACCCGGTCGGGTGGCAGTTGGCCATCACCGATGGATTGCCGGGCAGCCGGGTCAGTTCACGCAGCGCCAGCGCATGCCATAGAGACGCCACGTTATCGTTCTCGTCCTGCCCGGAGAAATAGGCCACCGACGTATCGACCAGCACGAACGACAGCGCGCCCATGCCGAGCGCATCTTCCTTCAGCCCAGGCAGAATCCCCTCGAGCGGTCCCGACTGTGGATACACCCAGCATCTCCCAACGATGTCCGCCGGAACGATGCCAAGCGACTCCATCGTCGCCAGCATGCGCAGGCGGAACCCGTCCTGATTCTCTCCGCACAGAATGAGCACATTGCCCTGCTCGACCTCGCAACCGGCGAACGGCTGACCGGACGCCACGCACATCGCCATCACCAGCGACACCGCTGTTTTCCCGTGATTCGTCGGCGCCGTCAGCGCATAAAGATACCCGCGCTGAACGATACCCGAGACCAGCCAGCGAGGCTCTTCGATGTCATTCAGGAAAAATTCAGCCGTGACGCACTTTACCGCCGCGCGCTCCTCGATGCCCTGCCGAATCGGATGCACCTTGGCCTTCGCCAGCCCGGACAGCACCGCCGCCTGGGCCGCCGCCAATGGATCGACCGGCTCTGTCGGTTCCGGCATCATGCCGCCCTCGCTTCGCGCTTCGCCTTCACCCAGGCCAACACCTTTTCAGCCGCCGGACCGAAGACCCGCGCGTATTCCGCCTGGCGCACCGTGTCGAAGGCGGGCGTGCCGTACACGCCCGTCATCATCATCATTTCACGCGACCGGTGCGCGCGCAGGGCGCGCTTGAACAGTGCCGGGGGCACCGCATCACCGACACTGACAAACGGCGGCCTGTATTTCGATACGAACGGCTCCAGCAGAGCAATTCCATCAGCAAACCAGCCCCACAAGGACGCCGCGCCTGCGGCCTGCAGCATCGTCAGAGCGGCATCAAAAACCGACTCATTCCCCTCTGCGCACGAGACCAGGCAATCCAGCGCCACGGCGCACGACCAATCCAGTTCATGCGGCAGGGAATCCGGCGGTAGCACAACGCGCGCCACTTCCGCATGCGCCGTAAACTCCTCCCCGGCGTGCCAGTCATGCACAGCCACCACCAGCAAGCCGATCCGCTCGCCACGCCGGCGTCGCGCCATCAGGGCCTTGGCGTAGGCGGGGGCGCGCATCAGCCAACCTCCTCGCATAACACGTCAATCTCGACATCCGGATAAAACGTCCCGACGACGCGCCGCGACCACTCCGGAGAATTCAGCAGCGCATCGACGCGCGGGCTCTGCGCATCGATCAGAAAAATCGGCGCGGACTCGTTTCGCGGACGACCGTTTGTGGCGTGTCCTTGGCGCGAATTTGCCGCCACAGCCGTTCGATGTGGCGATCCTCAAGCTTTGCCGTCGCGCTCAATGCTTGTACCCAAACGTCACGGTGGCGGTGATGGCCAGCGCCGAGAGCCAGTAGCAAGCGTCCGCCCACTTTCCGTGGGCCGCCCACCAGGCCGCATTCATCGAATACAGAACCATGATCACGTAGTTGAACAGCAGCGGTTTGCCGAACAGCCAGGCCATCACCCGCGCATCCGATGCGTCGTGATCGTCCCCGCCGCGTGCTTGACGACGGTGATGTGTGGACGTTGCCATGCTGGGCGCGGATCAACGGCCGCCTTCGTCGCGGACTTGATCTCCGGTACGGGCTTGAAGCGGCGCTTCTTCAGGCCCATGAAGTGCGCCTTGCACATCACCGCGTTGCCGCTGCGGCCCATCATTTCCCCGATCTGGCGCGCCGTCATCGTCGGGAAATGCTTGCGCAGCAAGGATTCTTCGGCCGTCGTCCAGTGGTTTTTTTCCATCCTCAACCCCCCGACCTGGCAGTGATCACCTCAATGCGCTTGCTCATCGCGCCGAGCGCCTTGGTCGCCTCGATGAATTCGCGCTGCAGGCGGGCGATCTCGCTCTCCGGGTCGATCGGCACCGGGTCGGCGTAGCTGCCGTCATGCGCCAGGAAGCGCATCACCGCATGACAGCCGTTCTGCCGGCCGAGCCGTGAAATCAGCGCCACCTGCTTGGGCGAGAACTTTTCGCGGCGATCCGGGTTGAGCGCATCACGCACCTTGCCGGCGGCGTGGTCGGGCGCGTCTTCCGGATACATCAGCGCGCCGACCGTCTTGTACCCTCCCGCTACCAGGATCGCTTCCCGCAGCGCGTCGTTAATGTCCTCGTGGTGCAGATGCATTTGCATGACTCCCCCTTTTTCTGGCCTGTCCGTGAATCACGTACAGGCGCGTACAGCGTTTTTGAGCGAAAAAAAATAGACCGCACCCATGAACACGACACCCACCCAAAAAAGAGCGCCCCGACCACACAATCGCGGCCGAGGCGCAAACGACGTGCGCGTTGTCTGGGGACGCACGTCGGGGGAAAGGGTGAAGATCTGTGTTGGCATTTCAGGCGGCCTGGGCCTGCTCGGTCGGCATGCCGTCGAGCTGATTCGGGTAGATGTCGGCGCGCAGCTCGTGCGGCGTGATCTGCCAATCAAGGAAAGCGCAGATCGGTATCACCACATCGGCCGGCGGCACCTCAATCTTGGCCTCGTTCAGCCAGTACCAGACCGTAACCTGGCTGGTCCGCGAGCCGGGCATGTGAGCGCGTATTCCGCGCGCCAGTTCTGTTTGGCCGTTAGCCAGATCGACCGCTTTACGAAGGATTTCTTTGCACATGGAAAATAATATAAGCCCACTGATACATGGGCGTCAAGCCTTTTTTTATAATCCCACTGTTTTGACAAGCGATAATCCGGCCCCACTGCGGGCATTTTTTTTCCTGTTTTTCACGAAAATATCAGCCCGCTTATTGACAAATATAAATCAGTGGGCTTATATTGAACCTGTCGCAACCTAAAACCCAACGACAGGAGGCCACATGTCACTATTTATGGAATCGATCCACGCCAAAATCACCTACGACGCCGAGCAGGCATTGATCCACGCGAGACGTAACAAGCCTTTGATCGACGAAGCCGAGGCGCTGCAGAAAATCCTCGTCGACCACGGCTGCCGGCACGCACAGCCGGACTGGCTGCGCTACGGCGGCGCGATCTTTTACGACCACTCCCACGACGGCACGATGGCGCGCGCCATCGAATCAGCCGGACTCAAGATCGCGTCCGAAACCTTCGAGCCCGACAGCCAGGGCTTCGGCACCAATGTCAACCTGCTGCTCGAAGGCTATGCCTGCCGCATCTGGATACACCAGCCGGCCGTCGTTCCAGAGCGCAGCGGATTTTCGCCGCTACGTTTTCGCACAGAAGAAGTCGCGGCATGAACCCGCTACTCCGACTCCTCCAGCGCGCGCTCGCCTGGTACGTACTGCGCGCGCTGGAACGCCAATACCACGACCAGACCAATCTCCTTGGACACCTGCGCAACGTCGACACCTATGTCGTCTATCAGCGCGACTGGGCCGCCACCGGCAAGGAGCTGGCGGTCGCGCGCGAACACTACCGCCGTCTCTGTTCCACGCCGCGCCGCGAGATGCTGGCATGAGCGCAGCCACCGCCCTGGGGTATTTTTTCGTCTGGCTGGTGGCCAGCCTGCCGTTCGCCATTCTCATCGGAAAATCAATTCACCGAGGCCAAAATGGCGACATGGAGTGACAAACCGATCGTTAAAATTCTCGAAATCCCGAGCCGCTGGATCCCCGGAGCGACCATGGCCGACGCTCTCTTGGCCGCCGAATCTCCGGACCTCAGCGAGGCCGACCGCATGACGCGCATCTACATCCAGGGTATCATCGCCACCATCGCAGAGCGCGACCGGGTCAAGCGACGGCGCGCGGAAGATTTCGACCCGCGCGCCTCGGACGTGGCGGGAATCAGCGTCGCGGCAATCGAGCCATGAACGCGCCTTTAACACAGACCCAGGCCGACGCCCTGAATCTCGCCATCCTCGCCGTGCAGCGCTACGCCGCGATGCATCCGAGGCCATCGTCCGTTGTGCAGAAAGACGCTGCCCAGATGCTCGGGATCAGCGGCGCCACGTTCTCGCGGCTGGTGCGCTCGGGGCGCGTCACGCTAAACGCCGTCGGCCGCGTACCGATCACCGAAGTCGACCGGCTGCTGGCCGCTCCGCGTTTAACGCCGGGCTAGAGCGCGGTTGATCGAGAACGATATGGGAATTGTGACGACAGAGTATGCAGAAAAGTTGATGACGCGATGCAAAATCGGGACGCGGAATTACAACGAGGCAAACGACCTGCATGCCGAGTGCTACGGCACGATTGGCGCTCTTGTGCAGGAGCGCGACACGCTACGTACTGGTGACACATGCGCGGGGCAATGCGAGGGCGCGGCATACCGGATTGAGCCCAGGCGGCACAGAAAGGAACGAGCAATGATCTACTCGAAAGAGCCGTGGAAATTTGTAAGTGCGGAAAATCCACTAGACCACGAAATGGACTTTTTATCACCGATGCTTCAGGGATAAACCAAGTGTGCCGGGCTGCTCTGCCGGAGCATAACGCCCGCCGTATTGTGGCCTGCGTGAATGCCTGCGCCGGAATTTCCGATGAGGCGCTCGATAGCTGGATGAACCCACCGGAAGGGGCTTTGGCCACCCTCATGGGCCGTGGCCAGCGCACATTATTTCGCTACATCGCGCGGCAGAAACTCTCAAGCAGCAGCGCGACGAGCTGCTCGCGGCCATTGAAGCAACGCTCAACGAAAACGGACACCTGGCAGATGGCGACAACTGCACGCTGATTGCTTTAAAGCGGGCACTCGCAAAAGTCGGCGCTGGCGGGACGGCCCCCGAGGGGCAACGCCGCCTTAACCGGCGCCGAAGGCGTCCGAGTTGAAGGCACAGTTATGCAACAGGAAGGAGATTGACATGCAAGGCTTACCTCCATTCAACCAGCGCAGCGATGCGCCAAGACCTCGCGACGAACCCGGACTCGGTGATGATGTGCCATGCGTGAAATGCGGAGCAGTTGCGTTAGATACCGGCCTCGAATGTACCGAGTGCGGCCACGACAATTACGAAGCAGTTACCGGAAAACCGTTTGGTGTATAACGCAGAGCTAAGGGGCCGGCCGCTTGCGGACGGTCCCGCTTGAGCGCCGGGTTAGCGGTCTTTTTGAGGGAACGAAATGGCATTTGAAGAAGTGACGATTGGCGATGCGCGATTGATCCTCGGGATTGCCGAGAGGTCATGCAGTCGATAAAGGCTGACGCCATTATTTCGGACCCGCCATATGGGATTGGTTACGTTCTGGAGGCGGCGGAAAATTATGCCAACACACGAACAAAAACCAATCCACGGCGACGACGAACAGTTCGACCCGACGCACATGATTGAAATGTGTGCGGCCCAAAACAGTACAGGAGGTGCTGGCGGGAAGTTTCCGATTGTCTTGTGGGGCGCCAACAACTTCTCACACTTGTTGCCCCCAGGGCAATGGCTGGTTTGGGATAAAGCCTGCGGGGCTGGGCCTCACTCATCCTTTGCCGACACAGAGTTTGCCTGGACAACCCGCAAGACTCCGCGCTCGATTTTTCATCATATGTGGATGGGCCTGCTGCGGGGCGAAGACAGTACGAACACCAGCAAGCGGGCGCACCCATCACAAAAGCCGGTTGAGCTGATGTTGTGGTGTATTGAAACGGCGCGCATCGGGCTGGGAAAGACGATTCTTGATCCATACATGGGGTCAGGCTCTACCGGCGTAGCTGCGGTTCGCACCGGCAGAAAGTTTATTGGCGTCGAGATTGACCGGGAATATTTCGATATTGCCTGCAAGCGCATGAGTGATGAGCAGGCGCAATTCAAGATGTTTTCGGAAGAGGAACTCGGCGACCAACTGATGATCGCTAACGCAGAGCTAAGGGGCCGGCCGCTTGCGGACGGTCCCGCTTGAGCGCCGGGTTATTGGTGAATTGAGATGGCGCGACTAACTCAAGAACAAAAACTGCAAAAGATATCTTCGGCAAACGCGCTGCTTGCCGAGTGCGGGATGCTTGAGTTTTTGAAAGGCGACTGGAAAAGCTACTGCAAAACGGAGTCAGAGTTCCGCAGATGGGCTGGCTCTCTTTGGCTGCGGTGGTACAAAAGAACATCGAAAAGCCGAGCATACAAACGGATGCACAGCGAGTACCTATCAACAGATCAATGGGTTTCGAAGCGCGCAAGGCGGATTGAACTCGACGATGGCAAATGCAAAGACTGCGGCGAACCAGCGCAGTGCGTGCACCACCTAACTTACGACAGATGGAGAAACGAAGACGTGCAGCGAGACTTGATTTCACTTTGCAACGATTGCCACTACAAGCGGCACTTCACCCATAACGCTTGAAGTGAGCGGGCTGAGCGGCTTTTTGCGAAGCTCCGCTCGACTGATGGGTTGGACGGCATTTAACTACAACGAAAGTATATAGCGATGGAACTGAAAGAATTAGCCGGTGAGCACTTGTTTGACGCAGTGGATTTCTCGGATGAGCAAGTGAAGACCTGGGGCGATGAATTCGAAGCCTGCCAGGTGATGCGATTCCGCTTGGACGGTAATGTTTACGTTGCGGTTGAAGACCCTAGCGACGGTTACAGAAGCTGCATGAATGAGCTGACTGTGTGCGAAGACGCCACGATGAAGAATGTTTTCGAGCCGGTGAAGGTTATCGGGCGGCACCGCGATAAAGGCACCTACAACAGCATTGATGACGTGCTGGAGTTGATTGACGCTGGCACAGGAAAGGTTGTGCTCGAAGTGGGCACGGAGAACACAGACGACTATTACCCGTGCTTTGTGGCTGCGTTTCACCCGGAGGCCATGACGCCCAACGCTGGAGGTAACTCGGCTGGCACGGCTTTATCGTGCCAGTCCGGCGTAGCGCAGCGAAGCGAAAGTTGACCGAAATGTTAGGGCGCACTGCCCACGGAGAATGAAGATGACAACAGAAGAAATTGCCCTGCAAGTAGCCAAAGAATGGCAGATGAGTTTTGCAGGAGTGGAGCTTGATTTCGCGCTTGAAGTTGCAAAACGCGCAGTTGAAGCAGAGCACGAAGCTTGCAATCGGAAACTGCTACTCGACCTTTGGGATGCGCTTCCGGGGCACGAAGCAACAGGCGACACGGCAGGATCGCTGCGCGCCACGCTGATGCTGAGTGAGGTTGGCGACGAAATCAAGGCGCGCTCTAACGCTCTAGGTGACGGGCTCCGCGCCACCAACGATAAACAGGGAGAAGAAGCATGAGTGACCACGAAGAAAAAACGAAGGCTGATGGCGCGGAGTCCGTGTCGACCGACGGGTTGGGGGGCACCCCGCACGACGTAATGTTGCAGCAAACCCACGACGAATTGCAGATGGCACTGGCAAACCCGGCGCACCAAGTGTATTTCCGGGCTGGCCTGCTGGCGTGCCGCGAGTACATGGCGCGGTTTGTCGAAGCGCAAGACGCCGGAATTGCCGCAAGCATCCGGGCGAACTGGTGGCCCGCCCTCGGCCCCGACATGGGGGCGCCACGGCTGATGCTGTGGGGCGAATTGACGGAAGGTGAGTACGGGGAGCCGGGGTTCCGCAGCAAAGAGCCGGCAGAGATTTCGCCGACGCTTGAGGCGCTGCCGATTGCCCTCGGCTTTCTGAATGGGCACATGACCCCCAACGCTTGAAGTGAGCGGGCTGAGCGGCTTTTTGCGAAGCTCCGCTCGACTGATGGGTTGGGCGGCACTTGACATTAGCCAAGCGGTTGGCTACAGTGATAGCATAACCAACCGAAGGAGAGCGAAATGAGCAACGAAGCGGCGAAAGAACTGGGGCGCAAGGGCGGACAAGCAAAGAGCGAGGCCAAGACGGCAGCGGCCAGGGCGAACGCGAGTAAGCCGAGAAAAAAGCCGATGCCTGAACTGCCCACGAAGCAACTGATGCACTTGGCTTGGCTCGAACTGAAAACTGAGCGCGACCGTTGCGCGGTGATTGGAGAGCGGTACGACGGGTTGAAGATCAACGGGCATGACTTGATTGATGTCATGTGGAACCACATGCAAGCGATGGAGTGATGCCCAACGCCTGAATTCACAGGCGGGCGCTGCTTTTGCGCCCGTCCGGTGGAATGACTTGTTAGAGGACTGACGTGGCTACTGTGAGACTGACCCAACTAGATGGCGCTCTGCCCAACTTAGCGTTGATGAAGCTCGCCCATTGGCACCGCGCCAAGGGCGACGACGTGACGCTGACGAGGCGGATTGAGCGCGACCTGTTTGAGCCGGCCTTTGACGTGGTTTATGGCTCCGCGATCTTCGGATTTTCGCAGGACCGGCTGATGCGGTTTCGGCGGCAATGGCCGGACGCAATAGTCGGCGGTAGCGGTACGCCGTTTGTGCACACGGTAGAGGATTTGATCGGCGGCGAGTACGAACACCACGACTACGCGGACTATCCAGACGTGGATTACTCGATTGGATTCACACAGCGCGGGTGCCGGCTGGCCTGCAAGTTCTGCGTGGTGCCAAAGAAAGAGGGCAAGCCGCGCAGCGTGAACACGATTGCCGAGATTTGGCGCGGCAAGCCGCACCCGAAGAAGTTGCATTTGCTCGACAACGACTTTTTCGGGAATCCGGACTGTCGGGCGCGGATCGCCGAGATACGCGAAGGCAAGTTCCGCGTTTGCATGAGTCAAGGAATCAATGTCCGGTTGATCGACGAAGAAGCGGCTGCCTCACTAGCGACAATCCAATACCGGGATACGAAGTTCCAGGAGCGCCGGCTTTATACCGCTTGGGACAACATTGGCGACGAATCGGTCTTCTTCCGGGGCGTGGATATGCTCGAAGCTGCCGGCGTGCCGCCCAAGCACCTGATGGCCTACATGCTTTGCGGCTACGACAAGGCTGAGACCTGGGACAGGATTTGGCGGAGGTTCCATCGGATGACAGAGCGCGGGATTGCGCCCTATCCGATGGTGTTCGACAAGGCGAGAAAAGACCTTGTGGCGTTTCAGCGGTGGGTAGTGACCGGGCTTTACCGAATCGTGCCGTGGAACGAGTACGAGCGGGAAACGAAGTCGCTGGAAAGCACGGCGGCATTTGCGAGGGCGGTCGAACATGCTTCCCTCTAACGCAGAAATAACCGGCCGCGCCAGCGGTCCGGGTTGATTTACGGGTTAGGCGGCTGTCTTGGAGGAACCGAAAATGCACCAGAAGTTTATAAATTGGGTCTGCTACAAAGTAGTGATGGCGTGGCCGGGGCAGATGCCTACTGCCAAGTGGTTTATGTGGATGCTTGCAAGGGCCGGCTGGCATGCCGACTACCCCTGCGAGGACTGCATTGGCATGAAAGACCACGGCTGTTACTGCAAGAACATGAACGCAATTCAACCGGGCGGACCTGCCGCCTAACGCAAAGCTAACCGGCGACCCGCAGCTTTATCGCGGGGCGTCCAGTGAGCAAAGCGAACGGGGTTGAGCGACGGGTTAGATCGCGATTGATCGGAGAAAGAAAATGAACACAAACCTTGAGAAGCAACTGGCTGTGGAGAAAGAGCGTGCCGATTACGCGTGGAAAAATACCCGCTCGATTGATGCTGCGCGCCAGAAAGAAATGAGCAGGCGAGATGCGGCAGAGCATGAGGTCGCTGTGCTGCGCGAGGCGCTGGAGCCGTTCGCAGACATCAGCTTCTATGATTCACTTCCAGACGGAGCCGGGTTCGCTTCGCGTAGGAATGGCGCGCATGTGAGCTACGGAGACATTCGACGGGCACGGGAACTCCTGCGATCTAACGCTGGAGTTAAGCGGTGAGCGAAGCGAGTCCGCTTGAACGACTTGTTATGCCTGTTTTTGACTCCGGCTGGCGCAAGTCTTGTTCTGTGCGGCGGTGTTCGATTGTCGAGGTTGATGCGTTTATCAAGGCGCACTACCTCGCAAAGCGTCCGGCCATTGTGTTGCTGTGTTTGGTGGCGGAGCGTGACGGCGAACCGATAGGGTGCATTGTGTATTCGGCACCACCACGGGAGGCCGATAAGCGTTACGGCGGTAAGGTGTGGGAGTTGGCGCGGGTGTACTTGCTTGACGAGATACCAAAGAACGCAGAAACGTGGCTGATCGGGCAAAGTGTGAGGCACATAAAGCGGCACCACAAAGATGTTGCGCACCTGCTAAGTTACGCCGATCCATCAGCCGGGCACGCCGGAACGATTTATAAGGCCGCGAACTGGCGGCAGGACGGACGCACCGACGACGAAAGGAAAAGCCCGCGCTGCGACTACTACGACGAACGCACGGGGAAGAAGTATGGGAGGCGCGGGAACATGCCGCAGGATGCCGTGGTAGTAAGAAAACCACGGGTTTCAAAATGGCGCTTCACGCTGGCACTGGTGAGGCATAACGCATGAGTTAACCGGCGCAAGCGGCCTTATCGCTTGCGTCCGTGTTGAACGACGGGTTGTATGTCACGGGAGCTACGGAGAAACGATGAGAACACAGATATGGAACAACGGAGGCGGCACACAGTCAGCGGCGATTGCAGCGCTGATTGTGACCGGCAAACTGCCGAAGCCTGACTTGGCTGTGATAGCTGACACCGGACGCGAACGCAGCAGCACATGGGACTACCTAGACGCATACATAGCCCCGGCGCTCGCATCTGTTGGTGTGACCATACATAGAGTGAGAAAAGAACTGTACGCAACAGTTGATCTAATGGGCGGCAAAAATGGAGACACGCTCTTGATACCGGCATTCACAACAGCCGGGCAAGACGTAGGGAAACTCCCAGGGTACTGCTCTGGCGAGTGGAAGCGCGAGGTTATTCGCAGATGGGCGACGAAAGAGCACGGCGTAAAAGCCGTAACCAACTGGATTGGATATTCAATCGACGAGGTTGGGCGGGCAGTCAAGGCGAAGAATGCAAAGAAGAGCCAGGGCAAATGGCAAACGCTGTTTCCGCTGATTGACCTGGGGATGAATCGCGGTGATTGCGTTGCATTGGTGCAGAAGATGGGATGGCCGCTCCCGCCTCGGTCGTCGTGCTGGATGTGCCCGAACATGCGTGTCGGAGAGTGGCGCGAGGTGATGGAAGACGACCGCGACAGGCCAAAGGTCATCCAGTTTGACCGCGACATGCGAAAACTCGACAGGCACGCTTGGCTGACGGATCAAGCGGTGCCGATCGATAAAGCGGATTTTGACGATGCAAACGAAGTGATGTTCGGGCGTGAGCGCGGGGCCTGCCACAGCGGGCTGTGTTTTGTGTGACGTACAACGCTCTAGGTGACGGGCTCCGCGCCACCAACGATAAACAGGGAGAAGAAGCATGAGTGACCACGAAGAAAAAACGAAGGCTGATGGCGCGGAGTCCGTGTCGACCGACGGGTTGGGGGGCACCCCGCACGACGTAATGTTGCAGCAAACCCACGACGAATTGCAGATGGCACTGGCAAACCCGGCGCACCAAGTGTATTTCCGGGCTGGCCTGCTGGCGTGCCGCGAGTACATGGCGCGGTTTGTCGAAGCGCAAGACGCCGGAATTGCCGCAAGCATCCGGGCGAACTGGTGGCCCGCCCTCGGCCCCGACATGGGGGCGCCACGGCTGATGCTGTGGGGCGAATTGACGGAAGGTGAGTACGGGGAGCCGGGGTTCCGCAGCAAAGAGCCGGCAGAGATTTCGCCGACGCTTGAGGCGCTGCCGATTGCCCTCGGCTTTCTGAATGGGCACATGACCCCCAACGCTGGAGGTAACTCGGCTGGCACGGCTTTATCGTGCCAGTCCGGCGTAGCGCAGCGAAGCGAAAGTTGACCGAAATGTTAGGGCGCACTGCCCACGGAGAATGAAGATGACAACAGAAGAAATTGCCCTGCAAGTAGCCAAAGAATGGCAGATGAGTTTTGCAGGAGTGGAGCTTGATTTCGCGCTTGAAGTTGCAAAACGCGCAGTTGAAGCAGAGCACGAAGCTTGCAATCGGAAACTGCTACTCGACCTTTGGGATGCGCTTCCGGGGCACGAAGCAACAGGCGACACGGCAGGATCGCTGCGCGCCACGCTGATGCTGAGTGAGGTTGGCGACGAAATCAAGGCGCGCTCTAACTATAAATAGGCGTCATGACGCAATGTTTTGCGTCAAATCGACTAATTTACTCGGGTATTTTTTTTGATTATGCGGAGCATGATAGACATGAACGACACAACACGGCAATCAAAGCTATCAGAGCGCCCAATATTGTTCAGCGGACCTATGGTCCGGGCGATTCTTGACGGAACAAAGACGCAGGCGGTAGCGACGGCGGTTTGAAATAGAAGTCATCCCGCGCCTGCTCTTTCGTCGCCCAGCAGCGGACGGACTCGACGCGGCAGTGGATGACGCGGAATTTCCCTGGAAACCAGAATAACAGACGGCTTCGCTTGCCGGTTTCAAGGTCCTTTATTGGGACAAATTCAATGACCTTGAAATACCGCCAACCGGCGCGGCCGCCGTACAGGAAATGCGGGAGCAGTCCGGAGAAGTGGCGAGAGCGGCGAACGATTGAATACTCACGCCCCCGGCTGGCGAGCCATAGCGACATGGCCACCAGCCAGCAGTTGCTCATTCGTCGGAGCGACACTCTGAAAACTCGCCGTAGCGCAGGTCGTTCACTTCGGCCAGCTCGATCATGGCGAGCCTCAGGAAGGCGTAGACTTGCGGCCGGGTCATGCCCATGTTGGTGATCTTCGGTAGCTTCATGGCCGGCGCTCCGGTGGCCGCGTCCGTGACCTGCGTTTCGTAGTGCAGCGTGTAGGTTCCGGCGGGTCTTGCGCGCCCTCGAACAGTTTGCGCGCGACGAGCCTGCACGAGCCGGCCAGGTAGTCGATGAAACCATGGTCAACGCCGTTGAACTCGATCCGGTCTTTCAGTTCGATGGCCTCGCCGTTCAGGATGACGGTTGTCACGGTCGCATTGAATTTAGTCACAGTTCCTCCACAGTGCAAAAATAGCGCAGGCGCAGATCGCGACGACGACGCACAGCAGGCAGCTCCAGAAAAATCCGGCCAGGATCGTCTCGATCCCCTGCCAGAAAACGAATTGCGCTGTATAGGTCATTGACTGGACATCGGGTAGCGCATCAAACGCC
Organism: Propionivibrio sp.; assembly: GCA_016705685.1. Lineage (GTDB taxonomy): Bacteria > Pseudomonadota > Gammaproteobacteria > Burkholderiales > Rhodocyclaceae > Propionivibrio. The sequence continues at coordinate 14,763 of JADJLB010000015.1, read as the reverse complement.
AGCGCAGCCAGTGGCGCCGCCAGCTTCCGGACGTGGCGATCAGGCCACGATGGCGAAGTTGTACCGGTGTCATTGCTCGACCGAACGGCGGAAGGTAAAGCCTGTTCCGCAATCGGCTTGAATGGTGAATTGGCTGCTGGCGCCGACGCCGGCGTTGACGGAGCCCGATCCGGTAATGGCGCCCTTGCCGGTGCATTGAATATCGACCGGATGATTAATTCCAGAGAATGACTGGCCGCCGGTGGCGCAGCCTGCGAAGATCGGGAGCGCGAGCGCGATAAGCAAAGCTTTCATTTCTGCGGCCCTTTCGGGTCAACCAGCGCGGCGGTGAAGATACCAAGCGCCAGCAGGGCGTCGCGCAGAAACGCGACCAACGGCTCGACCGGCGACCGGCCGAGATAGACAAAAGCCGCCCAGGCCATGAACAGCACCAGGGACAGCCCGATTTTTTGACGTGTGGTCATGATTTCCCTTTCATAGAAGCGCGCTGGATAGCCGGTACATGCGGCGCGACCAGCCCTTGCGGAATCGTGCCTGCGTCGGGTCGCGCGCGACAATCCCGGCGTAGAATGCATTGCGCATATCCATGTAATCGTCGATCATCACCTTGATCTGGTTGCGCATAACGTAATCATTTACCGCGTAGATCGTTTTGTGTCCGACAACGCCGTCCACCGGCGACATGACAACAGCCTGCAACCACTTGGACGCGCGGCTGACGCCGTGCTGCACGGCGGTGTCGAACACCATTAGGTCGATGCGCGGCGGCAGGTCGTCGCCCAGGATGCGGCGCCAGTAGTGGTTACGGTAGATGGCGGCGACTTCTTCGGCGCTGATCAGGCGCACCGACTGCAGCGGCAGGCCGTGCGACTCCTGCCAGTCGTCATAGGTGCGCTGGGTGATGCCTTGATTCGTCGCGCCGCCGTGGTCTGCCGGGTCATCCACAGCCGCCCTCGGCGCGCAGGACGAAGGCGAGGCAGTCCGGGTAGCGGTTGGCGGTCATTTGGTCGGTCCTTTCAGATCAGGGAAGGGTCAAAAACTTCCTTTCGGCCCATTTTTCCAGCGCGAACAGCCCACGGCTGCCCATGTGGCCGGCGATGCCGATCAGCGCGGCGGTGACCAGGGGATTGATTGCCGATGCTTCACACAGCCAGAAGGTGATCAGGCCGGAAAATCCGCTGGTCATCAGCTCGCCCACCAGTTCGACCAGGTTGAACGGCCTCGCCTCGCCGGATCGACGCTTGCGCAGGAAGCTGATGGCGCCGCCCCATGCGGACAGGAAGACGATCCAGACGTAGGTAATGAAACTGTAGGTGGTGGGGTCTTTTTCAGGCATGTCAATCTCCTTAAATATCCGCCGTCACGCGCACCACGTTCGTACCGTCCGCATAGATAATGGCACGCTTGCCCATGCCCACCACAATGCCCGTACCGGTCGCTCCGATGAATTGCAGGCCAAAGCCGCCTGTGGTGTTGTTGAAGACCGTCCATTGCTGCGCCCCAAGCGGCACCGTGATGTTTCGCTGTGCGGTCAGGGCCCCCGTAAATTCGAGGATGTTGTTTTCTGCCTCTGCGCGGGTCAGTATTGCGTTTGCATCTGTCATGCCTTTCGCAAGCTTTCCGCAAACCTGGTAGGCCTGCAACCGATAATCAGTGTAGCTGGTTACGTTCGCAGCGCCGGTCGTCACTGAATACAGCTGCCACATGCCGGCGGTAAATCCGCTGGTATTCTTGCTGACTACACCCGCTCGGTTTGATTCAATATAGTTAGTGGCGCTCGCTGTGAGCGCCAATGTTCCATTGGCGATCTGTGCGTGTGTTCCGTCTACCGCGATTGTCCCTCCGTAGTATCCCCAGGTCAGTCCGGAGCAGGTCGATTGCCGGCGCCCGAAGATCAGTGCCGGGCTAGCCGCATCAATCATCGCATTGACGGTCAGTTCTTTGCTGTACTGCCCGACGGTGAGCGCATCAAACGTAGGGGTCGAATTTGACATGGTGTTACCTCGTGATTGATGTGGTGAGCGGGTAGCCGCGTCCGACATCCGCAGAGAGTTGATAGACTTTTACGTACAGCGTCGCCTGATTGCTGCCAAAGTCGGTGACTTGTTGCGCGCTGGTGTAGGGTGTCGTTGCGCTGGCAAGACTGGCGAATGTGCGCTTGAGCGTGGTGTACGCGCTGGAGCTGTAAATTTCCACGTCATACAGTTCGGACGCCTCGCCGAGCGAGGCGTCAACGGCATCGCGCCACTCGCCGCCGATGCGGGTGCGGCGAATCCAGGTCAAGGTCCAGTCGTTCGTTGTCGGGTGCCGGTTGCCGTTGAGATAGACCGGGCTCAATGGCTTGAGATTGCCCCCGGAATAGGTGAATGTCTGGGTCGATGCCGCATCGACTGTCTTTCCGAGCGTCACGCTGCGGTAGGCGCCGGCGACGCCGATGGCATTCAGGTCCGAGAGGACGAACGGAATCGTATTGGCGTCAAGGAGGACGATTGAATCGCCTGCCTCGTGCGTGTTGACATATTGCTCGGTGCCGAATCGCCCCCGGTGCAGGCTGGACAGGAGGTAGGTTCCATCGACCTGCAATTCAACGCTCTGCACGCCCATCAACTCCCAGCGCCCGGACCATCCGTAGGCGAACAGGTTGGCGCCGTTCATCACGGCCAATTCGGTGGCGCTGTAGGGCGCGCTGTTTGGGAAGGCACAAACCAGGATGCTGGATTTGTCGATCAGCGCCGTCGTCAAAATCGTGGTCGCATTGGAAACGACACCAGCCACAGCGCCTGGCGCTGCGAAGCCCTGCACGTCGAACCAGGTCTGCTCGCCGTCGGCGCTCTTGTAGAGTGTGCCGCCGTTCCATCCAGCGGTATAACCGGACATCGCGACCGGGAATCCGGGCTGGTCCGACACGCTGAGAATGCAAGGGATGTCGAGAAATAGTGTGTTTGGATCGCCTGACAACGCCAGATTGCCAGATGACGGAACCCCAGCCACGCCAAGCGCGGCGGGTACATAGGTGGCGGATGAGTTGTACTTTGCCTTGCAACTCAGACGCCCATCCTGTTCATACGTGATCTCGGCCAGCCGCAGATTGTAGTTGGCCTCCGTCGCCTGCACGTCGATCACATCGCCGGATTCCAGCACCTGCCGCGTCGGTGGCAGAGAAAAGCTGATGTCATAACGCTCCATCCAGTAAAGGTAAAGCAGCCGCTCGACTATTGCTGCTGCTTCCGCGCTGGTCAGCACAATCGCCATTTCGATAGACTGAATATTCGTTGCTGCGGTGTTCAGTCGTTCGGCATACTGTTCTCCGCTGTCGTAATCCCGGTCGGCATCGAGGTACGTGATGCGGGCACGGGCCGGTAAAATCAGGTCCATCTCGCGGCTGTTGGTAATTGAAACGCCGGGCGCATCGCCAACGCCACGGGCATCCAGTTCGGACGCTGCGATCGTTGCGACGCTGGCGCTGCCGCGCAGCTTAAACCGGATCGTGTAGCCGTGCTGCACCACATCGAACGGCCACGACCCTTGCAGTGGCTCGATTGCCGAGCGGAGGGCTGCGACGGCAGACACACGATAGCCGCGCACCGCCTGAGTCAGCTCGGTGGTGTCGATGTCGCCAAGCGTCAGCAGTTTGCTGGACAGGCATTCGGCCTGCACGATTGACGCCAGCGTGACGGTCTGGATTGATGTGGTCGTTCCGTAGAAAAATACCCAATTGCTGATTGAAACCGTCAGTACACCGTCATTGAACCTGAATGTTTTGTTAGCAGTGCTCCAACTAGGCGTCAGCATCCCCGTATTTGTCCAACTTGAGCCGTCCCAGTGGTATATCCTGCCTCCTGCTGCCTCGTGTACATAAATATCATCGTCGGCGTGAACATCAAGCGACCAATATATACCGGTAGGCAATGCAATCTGCGACAAAAAAATGAGCGATGTTTTATCAAATTTTGTCAGGAATCCGGGGCCTATTCTGTAAAGAATATCTCCGAAAACCTCTAGTTGGTCGCAATCTGAATACGACGGGACAGCCGATTTGGCAAGAAAAGTTGCTGCTCCACCAAGCCCTTGCGCATATGACCATCGGGCAATTCGATACCCGGAAGCCGGATACTCTGCAAAAAAGTCGTCGCCGGCTTTTGCAACGCGTGCCGCACCAAACCACCCTTGGTCATTAAGGAATGTCGCACGATCACCGTTCAGGGTCATCACAATAATTCTGCCGCCGGTCTCCGCGACAACGGCAAACCCTGGAACGTCCAGATTGCCGAAACACGGGGATGCTGATCCCGTTAGCCAGCCTGTAGAAAATATGCCTAGGTACTGTTGCGATGCGTCGGGCAGAATTCGGTAGCCTTTATAACTTATTGGGTAGATCGGCCCTCCATACTTAAATTGTGGGACAAAAACCAGGAACTCTCCGTCGCCGAAGTAGCTCACCGAAGCATAGTAAGTATTGACAGTCACTGGCTCCAGCGATGGAACCAGGGCCCCTCGCAGATACCCAAATACGCTTCCTCCAACCTTGACCACCTCGGCTTTAACCTGCGCCCCGGCCAGGCTGTTGCCGTAGGGGGCGAGGGCAAAATCATTGAAAACAATGTAAGCCAGTCCGCGATAAGCGGGGGTGTTCGCCGCCCCGAGCGTCGCCTGCATGCGTGCGTCGGGCAGTTGCGTGCGTCGTTGCCTTCGTATGAACGGTGAAACCGGTTGCTGCCTGGTTGCTCGCCATGACCGCTGTCGGGTCGCTGGAGCCTGAGTCATAAATCAGATTCGGGCCGACCCATATCCGGCGCACGCCCGTGATCGGCCCCTCGCACAAGCCGACCGCGAAGGTGGCAGAGTACGAGTAGGTCGTGTTCTTGGTCTTGCTTCCACCGCCGCCCTTTCCGCCGCCCTGACTCGAAAGGACGACTCCCTGATCTGGTTGTTTTCGAGCCAGAACACATTGCCCGTGATGGCCACGGTGCCATAGACGCGCGGGATCGGTGCGCCATAAAGCGACGTCTGATAACGCAGGTCGGAGAGGCGAGGGCCTTCGGTGTGCGGCCCCTTGGGCGGGTCGAGGTAGCCGCCAATTGCCATCCCGATTTGGGCGCCATAGAGCGCGCCTTTAGGGCCGGCAATGAGAAAGCCACCAATGGCGCCAACAACGCCGCCGAGCGCCTGACCGCCGGTGCTCATGCAAGCCCCTTGAATCGATACGCGCAGACGATGCGCGCGGCCCACACGTCCGCCATGCGGTGCTCGCAAACCGCGCCGACCGACGCATAACTATGGATGATCGTCTCGCCGGTGAAGATCGCCAGGTGCTGCGGATCACCGGAAAAACGGATGAGCAGGATGTCGCCCGCTGACGGTCGGCCTTGCTGCTGATGTCGAGCCCCGGCTGCGAACACAGGCAGGATTCTAGCATGCCGCCGTAGGGCGTGCGACCATAACCGGCGACGTCGTTATAGTCGGCAGCCGATAGCCTTCGCTACCGCCACCACCAGCCCGGCGCAGTCAAGCGCCACGCCGGGTATCCGGCCCTGATGACGAAACGGCGTGCCGAGGCAGGCGCGGGCGGCGTTGATGATGTCGTCGGCGGTCATCGCTGCCCCACTTGCGCATACTAGGCTGCTGGTCGGCACATTCGAGAAGCCACCGAAGTTGCTCACGTTGTTCCACTTGTCGCGGCAATCCTCGGCGCTTGCGGCAGCCGGGGATCAGCGAGTAGGTATCACCGGCAACAGGTAGGTAGTAGAACGGCTCGAAGACTTCGGGATAGCGTTCCGTCCGCCTCGTGGCGCTTGACTGATCGGTTTCAGCCCAGCATTGGCACCGCTGGTGAATTGCAATGTTCCGTAGGGAAGTAATCGGCCGCTTCGGCGCGCGTCGAATCACACCATGATGCTTCTGTCAGTTACGGAGGAGAGCGTTCCGGTGACAGTGAGCGGGCCCAGTGACCTTGCACCCGGCATACCCTGACCACCGAACGTTTTCGGGCAGGCGGCGTGTAGGTTTTCCCGCCGACTGGTTAAGCGCGTCGATCAGCGCCATTTCCTCGATCCGGTGCGATGGTCCATCAACGTTGTCTTGCCGAGGATGCTGGCAACAATCGGCTCTCGTCCTCGACCGGAGTGCTCCAGGTGGTGGCGAACAGGTAGCAGCGGGCATTGTCGAACAGGCCGCTGGTGATCTCGTCAAAGCCGATCCCGGCCAGACCGGCGATGCCCTCGACATCGACCATTGCCGGCGCCAGATTGGCTGACGCGCTGTAGCCGGTGAAGTCGTAGCCGGACGCGGACAGGTAGGTGTGCCCTCCCATCACCAGGTCGCGCACGTGATGCGTCAGGTAGATCGGCGAGACCCTGACACCGGCACGATGCGTAGGCAGATCGTTCGGTAGCGGTAGTCGGCAATGACGGATTTCATGGGTTCAGCAGCTCCACGATGTCGATGTCGCTTCGCTTCGCGCACGTTGAGTGCGACGTGCCGCACGTCGATGCGCGAACTGAAGCGGCAGGGGATGTCGAACTCACAGCTGAGCGGTGAGCGCTTCGCGGCTTGTGGCTGCAGTTTGCGCGGTGCCGCCGCTGGTCCAGGTCGAGAAGGCTGTCGAGTTGATCGCCACGGTGATCGTTGTGCCGCCGATGGCGGTAATCTGGCCGCGCAATCCGTTGATTTGCGTCATGCCGAGGACGCCGGAGAAATAGACCGACCCCGCTGACCAGGAAGGTAAGTGCGATCCGACCGCCGATGCCGCGGCCGCGGCCTTGGTGATGCCGGTGATGCTGCGTGATTTGTTGGCGGCGAACGCGACCTGCCCGGTGGTTGTGCTGACCGTCCAATTGACCACCGGCGTATTGAGGATCTCCATCGCGCCAATGGCCACCTTGACGGTCCCGGCCACCGGCTTGAACAGCGTGCGCACCGGCAGGCCGATGCCGAGCGGCGTGGCGCCTGCGCCATTGCTTCTGCAGCTGGTAGACGCCCGCCGAAAGCCTGAGTAACGGCTGGTCGAAAGCGGTTGGCGCGGGCCGTGTTGGCGTTGGTCGAGAAGTCGTCCTTGACCTTGACGCGGAAGCCGACCAGCATGCCGTAGGCGCGGTGATAGAGCGCGATGAGGCGCGACCACAGATCGGCGGTAGTGAGCGTGTAGTGGATGGTGAAGTGGCGCACACGGGTATTGGCACCAGCCGGCGATATTCGGTGCCGCCGTTGGTATGCGTGATTTCGACGTTGAACTCATCGGCATAGCTGGCGCCCATGCGCACATCGACGGGCAGGCGTTCTTCGGAGAAACTCAGCCATAGCGTTTGGCCCCGTTGAGCGCGTTCAGCGCTTCGCGGGCGCTCCTGCCCGGCCGCGCGCCGGACGTCGGGCGCGCTGTTGCCGCTGACATAGACGTTGATGGTGGGTCTCGCCGCCCGCGGCAACGCCGAGCTTGCCGTCGCTGCCGCGCTTTGAGTGGGAGGATCGCCTCCGGCCCGGCCTGCCCATCAGGCCGATGCCTTTGGCGAACGGGAAAACGGTCGGGCGGGAGACGATGTTGCCGGAATAGGCGGCCAGTGCGGGCGTGGCATAAACGCCGCTTACCGCATTCGGGACCAGCCCTGGAAAGGAAGTCGAAGCCCTTGCCGAGCAGCCCGCTGCCCTCGCCGCCGCGCGATGTCTCCAAACAGGTATTTCGACAGGTCGGCGGCGACGGCGTTGGCGATCATCTTGCGGATGGCGATGCCGAAGTTCTCCAGCATGCCGCTGACGCCGTCCTTAAACGGGTCGAAGAGGAAATCGGCGAAGGCGTCCTGCATGTTGCGCGCGGCTTGCACGGCGAATTCGTTCATCGCGTCGGTCGCCTTTTTCGCGTCGTCGGGCAGGTTGCGGAGCGCGGTTGACGCGGCCTCCGAGAACTGCTCGGCGCTGATCTTCCTGGCATAAAACGCATCAGCCAGGAAAAGCATCGTGTCGCGCGTTTTTCGAGCTGTTCGGTCGGTGTGGCGGCCAGCAGGTCGTTCAGGCGCTGGTAGTCTTCGGTTGCTTTCGCGGCCGCCGTGGCTGCGGGGCCGTTCCGTAATGACGACCTGTTGCCACTGTTCCGGGAATTGCGCCCACAGTGGCGAATTCATCAGGTCATAGAGCGTCGATTGCGCGGCGTTCAGGTCGAGCGTCGATTTTTCGGACGAGAGCGTGGCCGCGCCGATGCTTTCGAGCGCGCTGGCGTACGCCTGCGCGGCCGGGGGTGAGCAGGTCGGTGTAGGGGTCGTCCTTTGGCCTTGGCGGCGCGGCCGCCTGATGCCTTCTTCGCCACGGGGCGGCGTGTCAAGAATGCCTGGCTTGGGTGAGCCCCGCGCCCGCGGCCTTCGTTGCCGTAGTTGCCGCCGTCGGTGACTTCCTTAACGGGTTGCGCAGGCGGTTGGTCAGCGCGTCAACTTCTTACGCGCCTTTCTGCGTCTTCGCGCACTGTTGCGCCTATCGCCGAAACCCCTTGAAGTCAAGATGTGCCAGGGCGCTGGCCTGGGCGACGATGCCGCCGATCTCCTTGCCGACAGCATTGAAGACATACGCCACATTGACGCGACAACAGCAATGCCTCCGAAGATCGTCTTGAGAGCCTGCCCCGGAAGTCGACAGCTCATCGGATTTATCCGTTGTGCTGGCGAGCGCGTTGGTCAGCTCCAGGAAAAGCGGGATCAACGGCCCGACGATTTTAGGCTTCAGCGCCTCGCTTGCGGCTCAGGCGCGTCAGGTTGTCATTGAACGCGGCCGAGGCGTCGACCAGTTCGCCGGACATGACGCCGCCCATGCGCTCCAGCTCGTTGCCGGTTTTGCGAATCTCGTCGCCGCCACTTTGAGCGTCGGCAGAAGCGAGGCGAACGAGCGGCCGAAAACATCATTGAGCGCGCTGGCGATCTTCGTTTCGTCGCCGGTGGCCTGACGCGATCGGCGATCCGGCTGGAAAGCCTCGACCGTCGACAGCGTGGTGTCGGGCGCGATGCCGAAGCGCGCCATGGCCTCGACGGCCTGCTGCACGCCGTCTCTGGCGTCGCCCATGACGCGATTGAGCTTGATCAGGCCGTTGCTCAGGTTTTCGTTGCTGGCGTCGTTGAGTTCGGCCACATAGCGCAACTTCTGAAGCTCTTCGGCCGTTGCGCCGGTACGCAGGCGCAACTTCTGGATCTCGTCGCCGGCGTCGGCCAGGCTGCGCACGAGCCCAACAAAGACGCCGACCGGAGAGCCCGGCGCCCAGGGTGGCCAGCGTCTGCCGACCGCCGAGAAGGCCTGGTCCATGCGCCTGGCATTTTCCTCGGCAATCTGCGCAGCCTTGCCCATGTCAGCTCAAGGCTGGCGAGTTTGGCGACCAGGTCAATGGTCAGGTTGCAAGAGCCATCAATCGTCCTTTGTCTTTCGCGAATCACCACAAGCTGGTGCATGAGTAATGCAAGGTCGGTAGCTGAGGGTTTCGCGACCAGCTCGATCCCCGACCAATCGACACCGCCAAGCAGGTTCCAGGCGCGCACGGCCAGGCGCACGTCCGGCGGCTGTTCAGGTGGCCCGAATGCGGCGGGCAGGTTCTGGTTCTCGAACCACCCGGATCAGTTTTTTCAGCGACTTCCAACGCGGTCTTCGTGCGCCTGGTAGGCTTCGGCCACGGCATTGACCAGCATCCCATCAGGTCGCTGTGGTTTCCCCAGCCATTCGGCGCAGGTTTCGGCGTCGAACGTTGCCGGAGCGCGCCGTCACCCCCAGGGTAAAGATTGCCGTGGGTGACGTCTTCCAGCCGACGACAAAGCGCACCAGGTCGGCTGGCTGGCGCGTTCTTGGAAAACTCGATCATGTCCAGATCGGTCGGGCGGCGAATGGTGAATTTGAACCCTCCGGCTGGGACAACGCTTTCGCGCGACCGGAGGATTTTTCGGAGAGGGCGCTCATCAGGACGCGTGTAGGTGGGCGAACCGAACATGGTGATCGCGCCTGGGGTCGTCACCAGCTGCTGCGCCGAACCGCCAGGCAAGAGGTTGGCAGCAACGTAGCTGTTGAATACCATGATCCGACCACCCGTGCCGAACAGAACTTGAATGCGCGCTGTGATCGCGCATCGCCGGCCAGCTTCATCGCCAATAAACCGGCGTCGGTGACGTCCCGGGATAAGCGTCAAACGTAGGTGGCTGCCGAGGCTGCGCCGGGGATCTGATTTTTGAATTGACGGAATAGTCGTGATGTCAATGAAATCGAAATCGCCGCCCGGATGCGTTGAGCGTGGTGGCAGTGGTGATCGACGTGGCCAAAGGTGATCTTGTTCCGCCGTGCCGGGCTGGTAGAACGTATCGAACAAGGTGGTATCGACGCCCTCCAGCGTGAAGCTTGCGCCGGAGACCGAGCTGACGCGCGCCACGCGGCCATCGAGCTGGAACATCCCCGCACGCTGAGTTTGACGAAATCGCCATTGCTGAGCGTGTTGGTGGCGGTGACGACGCCTTGGGACGCCTTGCTGATTGCGGTGATCGTGATGTTTGAGCCGAGTGCTGATCTACTGCAACGGCGACGTTGCTCCACTCTTTGGCTGTTGATATGATTTGTGCTCCTTCGGGTTAAAAACCCGCAGCGCGGGCGAAAAACCGCCCGCAGGCGGCTTGTTTGACGAGGCCGATTGCTTTTGGCTGCTCGGAAAATCTCTGTGTCGATGACGGCGGCGTACAGCCCGGCGTCGGGGTCGTAACCGACCGGCGGCCGGTAAGGCAGGATGCCGGACGCTTTCAGGGCGGCATCTGCCTGTACCGCAGCGGCGTCGACTTCGGTTCGCGATCTGCCCCAGCAACTCACCCGCAGGCCGACATCGGCGCCGAAACAGACGTTGCTGATGCTAATGACGGGTTCGGTGCGCACGCGCGCGTAAGACCACCGCCGGGTAAGGCGTTTTCTTCGGGCAGCACGTCGGATAGATGGTCGTGCCGACGATGGCGGTCAGCCCGAAAACCCCGGATAGCGCGGCGACGTCGGATTCAGCGGACATTGCGTCTTTTTGCGTCGAGTTTTTCGACTTGCGGGACGACCGAATCCACGAACACCTTGACCGCCTCCGGAGCCTTTATTTACAGCCGGTTGCGGGAAGGGGCGCGCGCTCATTTTCTTTGGTCCCGAATTCGACGAACCGCCAGTAATACGGATCGTTCGGGTTAAGCTCGCCCCCGCTTTTCCGGGCCGCTTCTGCGCGCGATCCGCGTACGCGGTCGCACGCCGACAAAGACACCTTCATCACCCGCCTGGCGCGCAAACTTCGAGTTACGCACGGCGATGGCCTTGCGCACGGTGCCGCTCTCGCGCGTTTTGGTCGGCACCTGCAGCACCGGCGCCGCCTGTTGCGCGGCTTTCTTGATCACGCCGCTTCGGCCTTGCGCAAAGCCGAGCGCACCGCTTTGGTCCTGATTCCTTTGTCCGGCCAGCAGAGCGCGGTTCATGGCGTCGAATCCGCCCAGCTGACGGCGATTTCTCGAGCCATCCTTGACTCCATGGATGGCGGATTTTGAGGGTGCCGTGAGCTAAGGCCCGGCGCCCTTTATGATGTTGGTAATGTCGTAATTCTCGCCATCCCAGCGCCAGCCGCATGGTTCGGTGATGCTCGTCCGGAGCGGATCAGGAAGCGCGCATCGATGGCGTGCTGTTCCGGTTGGCGGCGAAGAAGGCATCGCCGCCAAACGGCATGACCTTTGGCCCAGGTCGTCGCCACATCAGACCAGGTAGTCACCTCGTCGCCGATGCCAGCGCGTGACGTCCTTTTGCTGGATCGTCAGGCGCTCGCGGAATTTCTCCGACTGGAATCAGGACGCGGTAATCGATAAACCGGTCGTAGCAGCGAACGCCGTGAAGCGGTCGGCAGCGCAGCGGTCTCAGTGATCGACGATGAAGCTTTCGCGCCGGCGTAACAGGGTGTCAGAGAATGCACAGCAGCATCCAGGTTTGATGCTTTGCGGCACGTCGTCTGCCGCGCCGTATCCGCTGACGTATCGCACACACGCACGGCATTTGGCACGCGTAGGTCGCAGGCTGCGGGCCTTTGCCGTAGGCCGCACGAGGTAGCCTGAGTGTTGTCGAATCGAGCGGGTCATCGGTCAGCGTCAGTGATTGGGATGCGCCGTCCGTGTCCAGGTAGTCGACCGAGGTCACGCCTGCACCGGCGAATGGCGCAGCACGCAGGTCTCGGGAAGGCGCCAAGCACCAGTTCCTGTTCTGCGTACAAAGCGCCTGAGCCGTGATTGACTCAGCCTGCCCAGCGCAGCGACGATCATGCGTAAATCTCCATGCACAGTCATCCGCAGGCCTCTCGACGGCGCAGGCAGCTTCACCTCTGTCAGCGTAAGCGTGGTTCCTCACTTGGCGGTGCTACTAATTTACAGGGTCATGGCGGGGAAGCCTGCGTTAGGATCTTTCGATGCCGCCGATGTTCGGCGGGCGGGTCGCTCCCTCCATTGCGTTGCGCGTTCCCGCGCGGAATGATGATTGCGCCGGGCCGGAGCCGTTGGGGCATCAAAATGCCGTCCCGCCAAAAGAAAACGAATGATGCCGCTTCCATCCTTGATTGTTGCACAAATTGCTCGCTCGGCCGAATGACGGTAAAAGTTGTCGTCGATACCGGAGCGCAATTTGGCGTTGCCCGGAGTGCATTGAAGTGACTTGGCGTGGAAAGCGGTGGCCAGAAGCGCCACTCGTTGTGGCGTTTCCTACCGTACGGGCGGGGATAAGCGCGCTGGATAAGCGTTTGCCTGAATACCCGCCGTGGTCGCTGTTCCGGCGTTGCAGCCTATAACAATCTGCCCGGCAATATCGACCTGAGCGCTCATTTTCATTGTTGTTGCGTTTACCGACGTTGCAACTCAGCGATTCTCGGGAAGGCCAAGCGACACCTGCCGTTGTAGCCCCTCCAACAGTGCAAGAAATCGTTATCGCCCTGGATATACCTGCGGAAATCCCGGCGACCTGCGCATTACCAGCGTAAAAAGATACGCTGGTTGCACCTCATACCGGCAGTAACCCCAGCCGTCGTCGCATTACCAACACGTGAAAGTGAAATCGTCGGTGGGAAGGCTGCGGCAATTCCCTAGTCGTTGCACTTTTCCGGTGTGCTGCATGAAATTGTAATTGATCCGGCCTGCGTCGTTGCCGCTGGCGCTTCCCGTTCCCTGATGCTGCTCCTCCATCGGAGACAGTCACATCGCCGTTCGGAAAATACCTCGTCAGGGCGAGGTCTGAAATGACTTTCCGCAAATTGGCTCCGTAGGTTTTCCAACGCCGCCGCCAAGTTGGCGTGATTGTTTCCTTGATCATGGCGACGCGCGCCGAGCGTTGAATTTAATTTCCACGCCGCGGGATGAGCTTGGGATGTCATAAAACTCGGCTGGGTACAGCGATCCGAAAATAGGCGTTATCGCCGACCGGCAGCGCGGTGACCTCGCCACTCTGATACGGATAGGTTTGCGTAGTCATCGGGAATGAGCTATGAAATGATATCCCCTCCGCCACTGATCCACCAGTGTCGGAGATGACCGTGGTTTTTGAACGCTGACAACGGGGATACCCGTGAAACTATCGGTCCAACGGCGATTTGCGTCGCACGTCAGGAAGCCAGGCTCCCAGGCTCGGCTGTGGCCGCCCTCGGCGGCCCGCAGGCAAATCATTGGGTAGGGACATAGAAATCAAGCTAACGCCCGGCCGTGACAGCCTTAGCGTCTGTTCCAACAAGAAACTCGGACAAAAACTTTGAGCGCGCCCAGTTACCCGGGGTTCGCCCGCATGGTTCCCCAGCGAAAACAAGAAATCCTTCTTCGGCTGACCATCTGGCGCTAATCCGGAGCTGCTGGAAATCTTGAACGCGCTGAGGCTACGTGGCGTCAATATCCTCGCCCAGTTCGTTGAATCTGAAGAACAGATTGGCCGAACAAGGGGGCGAGCCGGAAATACGCCGTAACGTTGGCTGTCTCTTGATGTAATGCCGTTGGTAGCGAGGCGAGCCATTCCCCCGCTGTTATCCCTGCCACGGCGTTGTTGTGCTGTAATACACCGTGTCCGACGTAAATGCCGTGTTGTTATAAAACCGAAGATGCAGTGGATTGTCCGCGTCAAAACACAATTGTCGAATGGATACCCACGTGCGAGCCGTTACATGACCACCCCGCGATAGCCTCGGCGACGTTAAATGGAAAATCCGTCGCGTAAAGCGACGATATCTGTTGACGTGTTGTGCGTCGCCCTCGTCCAGAATTTAACCTTGAACTGAGGCGTTTTGCCGAGTTTCGGTCTTCGCCGCACCGCACCAATGAAACTGTAGCGATTTGGTGCGGGCAACCAGGTCGTTGATCATCGTCCGTGGCACGATGTGTTCCGTGCTGGCGTCGATGTATCCTTGTTGAGTACCGATGAGCGGCCAGTTGAGCTGGCTATCGGCCAGCTGCGGCGATAGAATCGCCAAATAAAGCCCTGGTGGAGTTCTCCGCTGGCGCTTCCAGTTCCGATGCCCGTACTGCTACTGACCGTAGCACTTCCTTACCTGCTGGTCGCATCGCCACCGGTGGCGCTTTCCCGTTCCGACGCCCGTGCCGCCTGATACATCTCCGTTAATTTGCCCGGTCGCGTCGCGGTGTCGTTGGCGCTTCCTGTTCCGTTCCGGTGCTGCTTGATACCAGGCTGAATCTGACTCCAAGCGATTATTAGCGCGGCACCGCCCGCAACGAATGTCGATCGGGATGTTGGGGTTAATGCCAGTGCCGGCGTCTTCCTGCTGATTTG
>JADJLB010000014.1 GCA_016705685.1 Propionivibrio sp. | reverse complement strand
GCGTTGTGATGGATGCGGTGTTGTCGGTGGCGCATCAGAACGCGTTTGGTCCGGTGCGCGAGTGGGCTGCGGTCTTTGGTATGGGATGGGGATCCGCGTCTTGAGAGCTTCCGCCGGAACGTATCTCGGAGGCATTTACCGGGCTGGCTCGGCTTCGCGCGAGACAACAGAACGGATCGAGCTGCTGCGGAAAAAATTGCCGCTGTCGGTGAAGTGGCCAGGCGCGGTGGCGCGCATCATGCGGCCGGGATGCAAGCTGATACGATGCCGGCGTTTGAGGGGCCCGGAGCGCTCGCTGAAATCGACGAAAGCAGCGCGTGCCGTTTTCGTCTGGACTGGTTCAGCGATTCAAAGTTGGTGATCGGCGACAAGGACGCGCTGGCGAATATGCAGGGCAAGGTGCAACGAGATGGCCGAGATGGATAGCCACCGCAAGGCTGACGACACGGCGTTCAAACAGTTTCTGGGGCACGCAGACAGACCGGTGCGCTGGCACCGCGGGCGCCGTGCCGAGGACGTGCCGGGACAGAGCGTTTTTTTGTCGGCACGACGAACATGGCGCAGTACGGCAAGGACGAGACGGGTCTGGTGGCGTATTCTGGCGCGTTCGAGGTCGGGGCCATTGACCTGGCAGGGCTGGAGGCGCCGACCGCGAGCAGATATGGGCGGAGGCCGTCAGCAGCTGTATGCCAGACGACGGTAGAGCTGGTGGGTCGATGGCAACCGCGTGGTGATCGATCCGGAGTGAAACGCCGAAGCTGGCGTTATTTCCTCAGCGCGTTGGTGACGGAGCGCGTGCTGTTCGACCGGTAGGCGAAGACTGGACTGCAGATCGACGCTTGGCAGTATCCGATTGCCGAATTGCGGTCGCAAAACAACGGGCTGCCTTATGTAAACCACGTCGGACGCTGACCGATGCGTTGAAGATCGAGGGTACCCGATGGACGAAGGGGAGCAGATGCGCGTGGCGGCGATCCTGGGGGGCATGGGATCGCACTCCACGGCAAAGCCGGGAAGTAAAACGCCTGAATGCGCGTCTTCCCCGCCGTCAGAAGAAAAGAAACGTCGCTGTGCCAGGCGCCAGCCAAACCGAGTTGGAAAGTGACAATGATCTGCTCCATCTGACCATGCGCGCAGTGAATTGATGCTCCGACTCGGCGTGTAGTACGGCCTGTTTGCGAGGTCGTCCCACAGGTTTGGCCACGGAGAGGCCCGAAAACAAAGGCCGAGGACGACCGGACGGCCTGTATCGCGTGCGCGCGGGTAAGCGTGTAGACACCTGTGCACACGCGAGGTTTAAGGTAGGACGGTCGTCCTCATCAAACAAGCATTGGCGTGGCTTGCTGCGGCCGACCTGTAGGACGACCTTGATTGGATGTCGGACGCAGTGTGAGGACGTGCCATCTGCATGAGTTGATCGAAAAGTTCGACAAGGACGATATCTTGGCGCCGACCGGTTACAAAATATCAATGGAGGTTGTTGAATTTTGAATGTTGCAGATGTTGCGCAAGGGACGCTGTTTGTTTTACGTAGGAAGCGAAAAATCTATCCCGGATGTGGGTTTAGTCCCAGGACTTGTCAGACCGCCATTCCCGTTTGCTGGTTCGAATTCGAGCTTGTAGGGTGCGTATGCACGACGTGCGGTATTGGCTATTGCAACAACATAGTTTGTATTCGTAAGACAAACAACCTTGGAATGGGAGTTTTGCGGGTGGGGTGAGAGAAGGTGTTGGCGAGTCGGATCTGCGTTGGAATATTTTCCCGAACATTCGCGGGCCTTATGTTGATTTTGTTTCGGCTTTCTGAAGCTGACTGCAATTTTCCTGACGGCGCTGAACTGCTCGAACGTCAGGCAGGTTGAGCACCTACCGGACGAGAAGTTGAAGCGCGCACGGAAAAAGCGCGGAAAACTCCCATTGTTCTCGTTTTGACGCTGAGATTGACCTGACGAAAGGTCGCTCGAATGCGCATGGAGATGGAACGCACGCGTCACCCAGAGTGCACCTTCGGCGAGGTCACGCACGGCAATACGCGCCTGGAAAATGGACGTGGGTGCAGCCATGCGCTGTCGGCAGTGTTACTGCGGAATTGTCCATAAGGAGTACGCGTTAAAGCAGGGTGGTGTGCAATGAGCAAGCCGATAAGCGACGCGATGCCGAAGGTTCCGGAGTTTGTTGATGCGTGCCAGGGTCTTTGGTGTGTTGTCAATCAATAACGCGATCCGCGATGGCATCGACGGCCCGCCGACGTTCTATGCGGAGCGGGGGCGTGAGTCGATTGGTACGCCTGCGCTGAAAGCAGCGTTCAGCGTCAGCGGCGATGCGCTGGTGCAAGAGCCGATGGTGGCGAGGAAAGGAGAGGCGGGATGAGCAGGCGGATCTGTCGGAGTTGCCGGAAGACTTTGTCAGGAGAATGCGTAATTGGGCGCGATGGGCGGCTGGCGGTGGGCTGCCAAAGCTTTCGTCTTGCGCGATGTGGGAATTGCGCCATCAGGATCACGCGGAGATCAGGTGATCAATACATTGTCTGGAGAGGCTGGCGATACCGACGCGGCGATGAACGGGGTTGCGGTGCGTTATGCTGCAGCGGTGCGCTTGTTCTGGCAGTACGAGGGCAGCGCGCGCTGTGCTGGCCGGGCGCTGTAGCTGCGACTATAGGACATATGAGAACCGAGTGATCGAAGGCACATCCGATTGCGTAGCGAAATGGCTCAACGTAGCGACGTGGCGCGGCGTTATCGCGATTCGTTTTCCGAGGTGGCAAGGTGCGCTTGACAAATCTCAATTGTGGTGTCTGTTGTCAACAATGTAAGCACCACCTGTCTTCCCGGAACCCGCACTCGTTGCGGGTTTTGGCGTTTACGGCGCGTCGGATCATGCCAATAGCGGCACCCAAGCCGTGCCGCCACATGGGCTGCAGCCGGTTAGTGGAAGGCGGAAGCGGTTATTGCGAAGATCATATCAAAGACAGAGGCATTGGTCGTTTCGCTGATGAGCGCAGATTGTCGCGGCACGAGCGAGGCTACGGGCGAAATGGGACCATATCCGAAAGTTTTGGAATTTTTTTTATTGGGGCGGTAATGGGAGTACGTGGGCCGAAGCCACAGTCGAATGTGATCAAGCTGCTGCGCGGAAACCCTGGGCGCCGCGCGATTGATCTTTCTGACGGCGTCCAACCCGAAGTTGTTGTCCCGGATATTCCGAGCCACTTGACGAAAGAAGCAAGAAAAGAGTGGCGGCGTATCACCGTCGAGCTTGAAATCGTCGGGCTTGTCAGCCGCCTTGATCGTGCTGCGCTAGCAATTTACTGCCAGACTTGGGGCCGCCTTGTACTCGCCGAGCAGGCGCTTGAAGCCAAACGTAGGCAGGCAGAAGAGGCAGGCGAAGACCAGGCCGAATCCGTCTTCACTCAAAAAACGCCCACCGGATTCATGCGCGAATCCGCGCTTATTCGAATCATTGGAAAATTACAGCAGGATTGCGACCGCTACCTGGCAAGCTTTGGCATGTCGCCGTCTTCCCGCTGTCGTGTAAAACCCTCCGACAACAGGCAGTCGGACCTTTTTGAAGAAGCCACACAAGACGCATGGAGATCCCTGTAGCCTCATTTGCCGAGATTGCTACAGACTATGCAACCGAAGTCGTAGAAGGAAAAATCGTAGCCTGCAAGTGGCATCGGCTCGCCTGCGAACGCCACCTGAACGACCTGAAACGTCCCGAGTCCAAATCGTTTCCATTCGAATGGAATCCCGAGCTAACCGATATTGACGGCAGGGTCTATCGGCCAGCCGAGCGGGTATGCAAGTTCGCCGAGTTGATGCCGCACATCAAAGGCGACTGGGCTGCCCGAGGGCAATTGATCAAGCTGGAGCGCTGGCAGATATTCATCCTGGCCAGCGTATTCGGATGGGTCATCAAGGCGACCGGAAAGCGCCGGTTTCGCGTTGCAGACGTCATCGTCCCGCGCAAGAACGCCAAGAGCACGCTGGCTGCTGTCATCGGAAACTACATGCTCGCCGTCGATGGCGAGTTCGGGGCCGAAGTTTATTCGGGCGCCACGTCGCAGGATCAGGCGATGGAAGTCTTCCGCCCTGCGCTCCTGATGGCGCGGGCAACGCCGCGATTTGTGCAGAACTACGGAATTTCCGTCAACGTTTCAAACCTGTCGATTGCCGAAAACAACTCGAAATTCGAGCCGGTAATCGGGCGGCCTGGCGACGGCGCATCGCCGAGCTGCGCCATTGTTGACGAGTACCACGAGCACAAGACCTCCGAGCTGTACGACACCATGCAGACCGGCATGGGCGCCCGCTCGCAGCCATTGATACTGGTCATTACCACCGCAGGGTCGGACATTTCCGGCCCGTGCTTCATGCACCAGGTCGAGCTGCAGAAGATCCTCGAAGGCGTCATCGAAAACAACCAGCGCTTCGGCATCATCTTCACAGCCGACGAAGACGACGATTGGACGAGCGAAACGGCGCTGCTCAAAGCCAACCCGAATTATGGCGTCTCGATCGACGCGGAATTTCTCAGGCTGCAACAGCGCGACGCGATCAGCGACCCGCGCAAGCAGAACGTATTCAAGACCAAGCACCTGAACATCTGGGTCGCAGCCGCCTCGCCGTGGCTCAACCTGTCCAACCTGCAGCGCGCGGGAAACAGCGCGCTCAGCATTGGCGGCTCCGGGTGGGATGGCTGCGTAGTCGGCCTCGACCTGGCCAGCAAACAGGACATCGCCAGCGCCGTCTGGCTCTGCTGGAAAACGAAAGACGGCGCGCGCCACTACACCGCCTTTTCGCGTAACTACGCGCCCGAAGCCGCTATCGAAAAGGAAGAAAACGCCCATTATCGGGCCTGGGTCAACGAGGGCCACCTGATCGCCACCCCGGGCAACATGATCGCCCTGCAGCAGATACAGGAAGACATCATCGAAAGCGCCAGCGCCGTCCATATCCGCGAAGTCGCCAAAGACCCCTGGGGTGGCCACCAGCTCGGTGCCAATTTGCAGGAAGAAGGCCTCGACGTCGTCGATATACCGCAGCAGGTCCGCTTTCTGAGCGACCCGATGAAGGAAATCTCGGCGCAGATCGACGCCGGGCGCTTCCATCACGACGGTAACCCCTGTTATGTCTGGATGATGAGCAACGTCGAAGTCAAGGAAGACCGAAACGAAAACATCTTCCCGCGCAAGTTGCGCGCCGGAAACAAGATTGACGGCGCAGTGGCCACCATCATCGGTATGAATCGGGCGCTGGCCGTAGCAGAAGAAGACGTCCCGATCGACGATTTTATCCTCGACCCCATTTCAGGCTGACTAAATGAGCAATGAAATAACCACTCTGCCGACGCTTGATGTTGGAGCGTATGACCCCTGGAAAGACTCAATAGTCATCGAAGGAACCGGGCGCGCTCGGCCAGCATTCCGGCCAACAATCCGGAGCGCCGTCAAGCGCATTGATCGAAGGGTCGAGCAACATCGGCCCCGATGGTGCTATGCAGCTCTCGACCGTCTGGTCATGCGTCTGGCTGCTGGCCAACACCATCGCCACCTTGCCGTTCTTCGTCTATACGCAAAAAGACGGCATGCGCGAACTGGCGCGCGACACCATGCTTTGGGTGATCCTGCACAACAGCCCGAATTCACGCATGACGCCGGTCGAGTTCTGGGTGGCCATGCTGCTCAATCTGATTCTGCGGGGCAATGCCTACGCTCGGATTGAACGAGATGAAAATGGCGAGGCGGAATCACTCTGGCCAATGGCTGCCGATCAGGTCGAAATGCACATTCTCGACGACGGCAGCGTTTCCTATAAATATTACATCGGCGGCAACGTCGCGGTGCTGTCCGAAGACAGCGTCCTGCACATCAAGGAAATCGGCAACGGCACTATCGGCTTCGCGCGCCTCGACTACATGCGCGCCACCACGACCGAAGCGGCCAACGCACAAAAGGAAGCAAACAAGCTGTTTGCCAACGGCGGCAAGCCGACCGGAATACTGATGATCGACCGCGTCCTGAAAGACGACCAGCGCAAGGCGATCAAAGCCAACTTTGCCGACCTGGCCGAAGGCGACACCTCGCGCATCAAGCTGCTTGAGGCCGACATGAAATACCAGCAGATCAACCTCACGCCGCAGGATCAGCAGCTTTTGGATACGCGCCAATTCACGGTCGAGGAAATCTGCCGCTGGTTCAGCGTGCCGCCGGTGATGGTCGGGCATAGCAACGTCACCGCCTGGGGGTCCGGCGTCGAGCAGATCATCGAAGGCTTCTTCAAATCAACGATCCGGCCGGCGCTGGTGCGCATCGAGCAGGCCGTAACAAAGCGCGTTTTAACCAGCGCGCAACGCGCCAAACTGACCGTCGAAATCAGTTTCGATGCCTTGCTCCGCGCCAACCTCAAGGACCGCATGGAAATCTACGCCAAAGGCGTACAGAACGGACTCAAGACGCGCAACGAATGCCGTCAGCTCGAAAACGACCCGCCGATCAAGGGCGGCGACGAGCTGACGGCGCAAACCAACCTGGCACCACTGCGGATGCTCGGGCAGACCAAAGGAGGCGGCAATGCTGACCCATCAAACACTCTCGCTCAGTGAATGCGACATTAAGTTCGCGGCCTCTGAGGGCACTTTCAGCGGCTACGGCTCGGTATTCGGAAATGTTGACTCATACGACGACGTAATAATGGCGGGCGCCTATTCAGAGGTGCTGAAAAAAGTCAGGATCCCGGTTTATGTAAATCACGGCTGGCTGGACGGAAAGTTGCCGGTCGGATATTGGTCCGGATTGAATGAAGACGATCGCGGACTGTTCGGAGACGCAAGCCTGGTGATGAAAATGCCAAGCGCCATCGACGCCTATTGGGGATTAAATCCGGATTGGTCAGCGGATTATCGGTCGCCATCGTGCCTGACCCAGAGTATACGGAGTACAGGGCAGACGGAATCAGAATAATTCACAAGATCAAGATGCTCAAGGAAATATCCATCGTAAATGAACCGGCCAATGCGGAAGCCAGGGTGTTTTCCGTCAAGGCCGCAGAAGAAATCGGACGGATCGAAACCGTCAGGGATTTTGAGCGACTACTGCGGGATGTAGGAGCGTTCAACAAGGCAACAGCGAAACAGCTCGTTGCCAAAGCCAAGGACATATTCAGGCAGCGGGATGCTGACGAAGACGCCGAGGCGCAATCCAGTCAGGAGCAAGTGCTGTTTGCGCTCCGCAACTACCTACCAAAATAAAGGAACCGTCATGGAAATCGTACAACAAGTTACCAAAGCCCTCGAAAACATCGAGGCCCAGCTGGCTGCCTTCTCGACCAAGGCCGACATGGAAGCCAAATTCGGTGAAGTTTCCGCAGAAACCAAGGCCGCCATTGAAAACTTCGGCATCAAGCAGCGCGAATTCGCTGATCAGCTGGTTTTAATCAAGCAAAGAGGCACCGCGCCGCCCGCCGAAGGCGAAAAAATCGAAACCTGGGGCGAGCAGTTTGTCAAAAATGCCCGTTATGCCGATTTCGCCGGCGGCCACCTCAACAAGATGCGTGTCGAAGTCAAGAACACGCTGACCGGCGCCGATGCCACCGTCGCGCCCGACCGCAAGCCCGGAATCGTCGCCGGCGCCTTCCTGCCGTTCTCCATGGAGTCGCTGATTCCTGCAACAACAACCACCAGCAATGCCATCGAATTCACCAAGGAAGCCTCCTTTACGAATTCAGCAGCGGAAGCCGCAGAAGGTGCAGCCAAAGCCGAGTCGGCGCTGACCTGGTCGCTGGTGAATATGCCGGTGTCGACCGTCGCCCACTGGATCAAGATCAGCAAACAACTTGCATCGGATAACACGGCGCTGGCCGCGTATGTGAATACACGCATGGCTTACGGCGTCAATCAGAAGGTCGACGTTCAGCTCGTTGTGGGTGACGGCACGGCGCCGAACATCAGCGGAACCTACGACGCGGGCAACTACACCGCACACGGCTACGCTAACGCGGCGCTGGGTTCTACGCTGAAAAAACTGGTGCTGATCCGCAAGATCATGGCCGACCTTTACGCGGCAGGCTACCCGGCCGACGCCATCGTTCTGAACCCGGCAGACTGGGCAACGATCGAGATCGAACTGTTCACCACGGCCGCCGGACAGACGCTCTACAACGTCAGTTCGTCCGGCCAGCCCTACCTGTTCGGCCTCCCGGTCATCCAGTCCATCGGCATGGCGGCGGACACCTTCCAGGTGGGTGCGTTCAAGCAGGCGTACATGATTCACAACCGCGAAGGGGTTGTCGTCGAAATGTCCGATTCGGACAGCGACAACTTCACCAAGAACCTGATTACGTTGCGTGCCGAGCGTCGTCTGGCCTTGGCAACGGAGAAGCCGGCCGCAGTGCGTGGCGGCGACCTGACTCCGGCCTAAGCGTAACAACGCAATGGCAGCACGGAAGGGCCGGAGGAATCCGGCCCTTTTCCCTTCCCCTGACCTGGTTCTGGTCAAGATCACCGGCTTCGTCCGGTCTTCGCGCTATGGCGACCTGGAAACAGGCGACTTCCTGCGCACCGACAAGGCCTTCGCCAAACACCTGGTCGAAGAAGCCAAGGCCGCGCGTTACGTCATGGCGGCGAAGTAAAGGCAGAATTTTTTAGGAGTAGAAAAAATGGCACAAGGCGACATCAGATTTTTTGCAGGGGCTTTGCTCGAAATGGGCAAGGGAACACATAATCTGGCATCCAACACCCTGAAAGTTGGGCTGGTAACAAGCACAACGACTCCGGTCGTGGGTGACACTGATCCGCGATGGGGCGCTGGTGGATCGGTCAATTTCGCTACCAACCAGGTAACTCCGGGCGGCAACTACGCGTCAGGTGGCGCAGCACTGGCGAGCATCACATGGACAAACGTATCAGGGGTTTTGACGCTTCGGGCAACCGATCCGGTGATTGCACAGCATGCGAGCAATCCGACTAATGCTCGATGGGGGATCATCTACAACGACACGGCCACAAACAAGAACGCCATCGGATTCATCGATTTTGGTTCGGTGCGTGACCTCACTACCGGCCCGTTCACCATTGACTTCGGCGGTGCGGGTACAGATGTTTTGACGATTACGCCGCAGGCATAAGGAGAAATCATGGCTACTTATGCAGAAATGTTTGACATCGCGTCGAAGAATCTTATTCGAGATAAAGTTACGGTAGCGGTAGCGATGCAGGCTGAGGTTATCCGCAAGGAACTCGATACGGTCACGAATCACGCCAATCGTCTGATCTGGGCGAAGACCGCGCTGATTGCTCCGCACGAAATGGCCTCTAAAATAATGTGGGCTATTGTCGTGCAGAACGCGGCTTTCACTTCGGCGCAGATCACAGGCGCATCGGATGCTGCGGTGCTTGCTGCGGTAGCCGCGACGGTCGATCTGTTCGCGACAGGGGCATAACATGACCACGCTCAACCCAGCATACGGCTCGTACACGGCAATGACCGTGACGAACCTGCAGTCGCTGGCTATTGACACGACAGACCCATACGCAGGTTGGCAATCGGCGCGGGTTGATAACCAAACGTCAGTCAAGGCCGATGACTTCGAGGTGCAGATTCTGCTTTCAACGGCAGCGACTGCTCCGGCGAACGACTCGCTGGTTTATGTTTATGTGGTGCCGTGGGTCTATGACGGCGCAGCATGGACGCCAGCGGCGAACTTTGGAACGACGACCAGACCGACAGGCAGCGAAGGCACGGCCAGCATATCTGAGCCGAACTCGATGAAGCCCGCCGCTGTGCTGCCGTACAAGATCACGTCGCAGCCGATTGACGGGTTCTTCAACATCGCTGCATTGTTTGGCGGCATCGTGCCGGACGGCTGGAGTCTTGCCCTGCGCAACAACTGCGGCGCTGCGCTAGGCACGGGCTGCGTTGTGGCGTATCGCTCGATTACCTACACGAACGCATAAGGCCGCGAGATGGGACTCGCCCGTTTCGCTCTGGCAAACGCAGGCCAGCCACAGTACGAGGCGCAGCTTGACCGGAGCAATCCGCTTGTCAGTCGGTTACGCTATGCGCAGCTCGGGTCGAGTTTGCGGGACGCTGTTTCTGGTCGTTTTGGCGTTGATAGCGGAGGGTCAACAAAAGCTGTCGGCCTAAAAGGAGGTACACGTGAGTTCGTTCCGGCGAGCAACCAGTACGTAAATCTCGGAACGAAGGACATCTGTTCGGGGTATCCCCTGACGGTAGCCAGCTGGATACGATGGGACGACGTAAGCGCGACTGGGTTCATCGCGTACTCGCTCAATGACACGAACTGTAGCGCAATCCTTGGGGCGCCTGGAGGGAGTGGGTGGGCGGCAAATGCGTCCTCGGCACCAGGATCACCTTATCAGCAAAAAGGAGCACTAGCAACCGGGCTGAATCATTTCGTAACAATCCACCGAAACGGTACTTGGGATATTTACGTCAATGGCGTAATTCAGCCGAATGGCGGAAACGCAACGGCGTGGGGTCAGCCGGCAGCTGGTAATCATAGTATCGGCGGGCGGCTAGGAGGGTCCAGTTTAAGGCCCATGGACGGGCAGGTTCAGGACTTGCAGGTGTATCAAGGCGAACTGACCCCGACAGAAATACGATCCCTCTATCGTAATCATTGGCAGATTTGGCAAGCTCCCGGCCCGAGCCTGATTTTGCCGCTTCCTTCCGCTGGCGGCGCGACCACAATTGCATGCAACGTCGGCACAGCAACGACAGCAGGAATTAGCGCCGGAATATCTGCCGCAAAGGTCATCGCATGTAACGTCGGCACAGCAACGACAGCAGGAATTAGCGCCGGAATCTCCAGCGCGACAACAATTTCATGCAACGCTGGAACCGCCAGCACAGCCGGTATTTCAGCCGGGATCACTCAAGCGACCACAATTGCATGCAACGCAGGAACGGCGACGGTCGCTGGCATTCCCGCTGGCATCTCGCTGAACTCGTCGATAACAATCTCGTGCAACGCAGGGGCGGCCACGACCGCCGGCGTTAGCGCCGTTTTCCCGCAGACGATTTCCTGCACGACAGGCAATGCGACGACGGCCGGAGTTGCTGCGTCCTTCCCGCAGACGCTGAGCTGCAACGTCGGTAATGCCACGACCGCCGGCATCACCGCCCAGGTCGATATTGCCGGGACGATTGTCATCGGATGCAACGCAGGCACGGCAACGACGGCAGGCGTTTCAGCAAACATATCCAGCGCGATTGTCTTGGCATGCAATGCAGGCACAGCGACAACGCTGGGCGCGACAGCGTACTTTCCGCAGTCGCTTCAGTGCAGCCCCGGTAACGCGATTGCCGTCGGTATCGACGCGACCTTTACCGTCGCCGGCCCGACGACAATTGTATGCAACGTCGGGAATGCGACGGCATCCGGGATTTCGTTTTCTTTTGGCGGGACGCTTGTTGACGCCCCCAACGGCTCCGGCCCGGCAATCATCATTCCGCGCGGAACGCGCGGCGCAGTGCAGAACACGACCCGCCCGCCGAACATCGGCGGCATCCGAATCTAACAGGCCACGCCATGACCTATAAATTGATAACACCGCCAAGTGAGGAACCGCTTACGCTGACAGAGGTGAAGCTGCACCTGCGCGTCGAGAATACGGATGACGATGCGCTGATTACCGCGCTGATCGTCGCCGCGCGCGAGCAGGCCGAATCAATCACGGCTCGGGCGCTTTGTACGCAGACGTGGGAGCTGGTGCTCGACGCCTTCCCCGAGGCCTGCGTGCTACGCCATTCGCCGGTGCAGAGCGTGACCTCGGTCGACTACCTCGACACGGACGGCGCATCGCAATCACTGACGCTGACCGATACCCTGCTCGATTCGGAGAGCACGCCCGGCTACCTCGTCCCGGCGTATGGCAAAGCCTGGCCAGCGACCTGGTGTGTGCCGAACGCCGTGCGCGTGCGCTACGTCAGCGGCTACGGCGCGGCAGCCGACGTGCCGCAAAGCATCAAAGCCTGGATGCTGCTGTGCATCGGCACCCTGTATGCCCAGCGTGAAAGCTTCGTCGTCGGGCAGCCGCCCGCTGCGCTGCCCGGCCGCTTCTGGCGTTCGCTGCTCGACCCGTTTATCGATTACCACGTCCTATGATTCCAATCGGAGAATTCCGCGAGCGCCTGACGATCCAGCAAAAGGACGTCACGCGCAACGGCATCGGCGACGAGGTGATTTTGTGGGTCAACGTGGCGACGACCTGGGCCAAGGTCATGCCGCTGCGCGGCAATGCCTTCTTCGCCGCCAACCAGGAACAGCACGCCATCGATGCGCGCTTCCTGATCCGCTCCCGGACGGGGCTTACCGAAGCCATGCGTCTGGTATGGAATGGCGAGAACTACGACATCACCAACATCATAAAAGGCACCGGGCCGTATCTCGGCACCCTCGAAATCCACGCCATCCATGGAGTCAAGGATGGCCGATGAAATCGCCGTCAAGCTGGGCGGATTCGACGCAATGAACCGCGCGCTGCTGGCCGCAACCAAGGAAATCCGCACCAAGGCCGTGCGCTCGGCCCTGCGCAAGGCGGGCAACGTGATCAAGAAAGCCGCGCAACAGGCGGCGCCGGTGCTGCAGGTGCCGACCAAAACGCGCAATAGCGGCACCGTGCGCAAGGCCATCGCCGTGCGCAACTCGAAGTTTTCGCGCCAGGCGGGTGATGAAGGTGTCTTTGTCGGCGTGCGACCGTTACGCGGATCGCGCCAGAAGCGTCTTGGAAAAGCGGGGGCGAGCAACCCGAACGATCCGTATTACTGGCGGTTCGTCGAATTCGGAACGAAGAAAATGAGCGCGCGGCCCTTCCTGCGCCCGGCTGCAAATAAAGGCTCGGAGGCGGTCAAGGTGTTCATGGATTCGGTCGTCCCGCAAATCGAAAAACTCGACGCAAAGGCCCGAAATGTCCGCTGAAGCTGAAGTCTACGCCGCGCTATCGGGGTTTTCCGGGCTGACCGCCATCGTTGGCACGGCCATCTACCCCGACGTGCTGCCCGAAAAAACGCCTTACCCGGCGGTGGTCTTCGCGCGCGTGCGCACCGAACCCGTCATTAGCATCAGCAACGTCTATTTCGGCGCCGATGTCGGCCTGCAGGTGAGTTGCTGGGGCGAGTCGCGAACCGAAGTCGACGCCGCTGCGGTGCAGGCCGATGCCGCCCTGAAAGCGGCCGGCATCCTGCCCACCGGCCGCCAGTCCGGTTACGACCCCGACGCCGGGCTGTACGCCGCCGTCATCGACACAGAGATTTTCGAGCAGCCGTAAGCAATCGGCCTCGTCAAGCAAGCCGCCTGCGGGCGGTTTTTTTTCGCCCGCGATGCGGGTTTTTTAGCCCGAAGGAGCACAAATCATGTCAACAGCAAAGAAGTGGAGCAACGTCGCCGTTGCAATGGAGTCGGCACTCGGCTCAAACATCACGATCACCGCAATCAGCAAGGCGTCCGAAGGCGTCGTCACCGCCACCAACACGCTCAGCAATGGCGATTTCGTCAAACTCAGCGTGCAGGGGATGTTTCAGCTTAACGGCCGCGTGGCGCGCGTCAGCTCGGTCTCCGGCGCAAGCTTAACGCTGGAGGGCGTCGATACCACCTTGTTCGATACGTTCACAACCGGCACGGCGAACAAAATCACCTTTGGCACATCGATCACCACTGCCACCACGCTCAACGCATCGGGCGGCGATTTCGATTTCATTGACACCACGACCATCCACGTCAATTCAAAGACGCAGATCCCCGGCGCGGCCTCGGCAGCCACCTACACGTTTGACAACATATGGGACGTCACCGACGCCGGATTGCTGGCCATGAAGCTGGCCGGCGATGCGCAGTCACAGCGCGCATTCAAGTTCACCTTCGGCACAGGCGGTCAGATCATGGTCTTCAACGGCTACGTTGCTGCCAACCTCTTGCCGGGCGGGTCAGCGCAGCAACTGGTGACGACCCCGAGCGCGATCACCATGTTCGGCTCGCCCACCTACTACGCCTCCTGATGAGCGCCCTCTCCGAAAAAATCCTCCGGTCGCGCGAAAGCGTTGTCCCGGCCGGAGGGTTCAAATTCACCATTCGCCGCCCGACCGATCTGGACATGATCGAGTTTTCCAAGACGCGCAAGCCCGCCGATCTAGTGCGCTTCGTCGTCGGCTGGAAAGACGTCACCGACGGCGATCTTTACCCCGGTGGCGACGGCGCGCCGGCAACGTTCGACACCGAAGCCTGCGCCGAATGGCTGGCCGACCGCAGCGACCTAATGGTGGTGCTGGTCAATGCCGTGGCCGAAGCTTACCAGGCGCACAAGACCGCGCTGGAGACCGCTGAAAAAAACTGATCGGGTGGTTCGAGAGCCAGAACCTGCCCGCCGCATTCGGGCCACCTGAACAGCCGCCGGACGTGCGCCTGGCCGTGCGCGCCTGGAACCTGCTTGGCGGTGTCGAGTGGGCCGGCATCGAGCTGGTCGCAGAAACCCTCGGCTACACCGACCTTGAATTACTCATGCACCAGCTTGTGGTGATTCGCGAAAGACAAAGGGACGACTGATGGCTATTGCAACCCTGACCATTGACCTGGTCGCCAAGCTCGCCAGCCTTGAGCGCGACATGGGCAAGGCTGCGCAGATTGCCGAGAAAAACGCCCGGCGCATGGACCAGGCCTTCTCGGCGGTCGGCAAGACGCTGGCCACCCTGGGCGCCGGGCTCTCGGTCGGCGCCTTTGCCGGGCTCGTGCGCAGCCTGGCCGACGCCGGCGACGAGATCCAGAAGTTGCGCCTGCGTACCGGCGCAACGGCCGAAGAGTTGCAGAAGTTGCGCTATGTGGCCGAACTCAACGACGCCAGCAACGAAGACCTGAGCAACGGCCTGATCAAGCTCAATCGCGTCATGGGCGACGCCAAGAACGGCGTGCAGCAGGCCGTCGAGGCCATGGCGCGCTTCGGCATCGCGCCCGACACCACGCTGTCGACGGTCGAGGCTTTCGAGCAGATCGCCGATCGCGTCAAGGCCACCGGCGACGAAACGAAGATCGCCAGCGCGCTCAATGATGTTTTCGGCCGCTCGTTCGCCTCGCTTCTGCCGACGCTCAAAAGTGGCGGCGACGAGATCCGCAAAACCGGCAACGAGCTGGAGCGCATGGGCGGCGTCATGTCCGGCGAACTGGTCGACGCCTCGGCCGCGTTCAATGACAACCTGACGCGCCTGAGCCGCAAGCTTGAGGCGCTGAAGCTTGAAATCGTCGGGCCGTTGATCCCGCTTTTCCTGGAGCTGACCAACGCGCTCGCCAGCACAACTGACAAATCCGATGAGCTGTCGACTTCAGGGCAGGCTCTCAAGACGATCTTCGAAACCATTGCTGTTGTCGGCGTCAATGTGGCGTATGTCTTCAATGCTGTCGGCAAGGAGATCGGCGGCATCGTCGCCCAGGCCAACGCCCTGGCACATCTTGACTTCAAGGGGTTTTCGGCGATAGGCGCAGCAATGCGCGAAGACGCAGAAAAGGCGCGTAAGGAAGTTGACGCGCTGACCAACCGCCTGCTCAACCCATTTAAGGAAGTCACCGACGGCAGCAACTACGGCAACGAAGGCCGCGGGCGCGGGCTCACCCAGCAAGGCATTCTTGACACGCCGCCCGTGGCGAAGAAGGCATCAGGCGGCCGCGCCGCCAAGGCCAAAAAGGACGACCCCTACACCGACCTGCTCACCCCGGCCGCGCAGGCGTATGCCAAGGCGCTCGAAAGCATCGGCGCGGCTACGCTCTCGTCCGAAAAATCGACGCTCGACCTGAACGCCGCGCAATCGACGCTCTACGACCTGATGAACTCGCCGCTGTGGGCGCAATTCCCCGAGCAGTGGCAGCAGGTCGTCATTGCGCAGACGGCCGCCGCCACGGCGGCCGCGAAAACCGCCGAAGACTACAAGCGCCTGAACGACCTGCTGGCCGCCACGCCGACCGAACAGCTCGAAAAAACGCGCGACACGATGCTTTTCCTGGCTGATGCGTTTTATGCCGGGAAGATCAGCGCCGAGCAGTTCTCGGAGGCCGCGTCAACCGCGCTCGGCAACCTGCCCGACGACGCGAAAAAGGCGACCGACGCGATGAACGAATTCGCCGTGCAGGCTGCGCGCAACATGCAGGACGCCTTCGCCGATTTCCTCTTCGACCCGTTCAAGGACGGCGTCAGCGGCATGCTGGAGAACTTCGGCATCGCCATCCGCAAGATGATCGCCAACGCCGTCGCCGCCGACCTGTCGAAATACCTGTTTGGAGACATCGCCGGCGGCGAGGGCAGCGGGCTGCTCGGCAAGGGCTTCGACTTCCTTTCAGGGCTGGTCCCGAATGCGGCCGGCGGCGTTTATGCCACGCCCGCACTGGCCGCCTATTCCGGCAGCATCGTCTCCCGCCCGACCGTTTTCCCGTTCGCCAAAGGCATCGGCCTGATGGGCGAGGCCGGGCCGGAGGCGATCCTCCCACTCAAGCGCGGCAGCGACGGCAAGCTCGGCGTTGCCGCGGGCGGCGGGGGCCACACCATCAACGTCTATGTCAGCGGCAACAGCGCGCCCGACGTCCGGCGCGCGGCCGGGCAGGGCGCCCGCGAAGCACTGAACGCGCTCAACGGAGCCAAACGCTATGGCTGAGTTTCTCGAAGAACGCCTGCCCGTCGATGTGCGCATGGGCGCCAGCTATGCCGACGAATTCCAGGTCGAAATCACGCAAACCAGCGGCGGCAGCGAATATCGCCGGCTGGTGCACCAATACCCGGTGCGCCACTTCACCATCCACTACACGCTCACCACCGCCGATCTGTGGTCGCGCATCATCGCGCTCTATCACCGCGCCTACGGCATGCTGGCCGGCTTCCGGGTCAAGGTCAAGGACGACTTCTCGACCAACGCCAACACCGCAGCGCCCACAGCTTTTGACCAGCCGTTGCTCAGGCTTTCGGCCGGCGTCTACCAGCTGCAGAAGCAATACGGCGCAGGCGCCACGCCGCTCGGCATCGGCCTGCCGGTGCGCACGCTGTTTAAGCCGGTCGCCGGTAGCGTCAAGGTCGCCATTGGCGTGCTGGAGATCCTCAATACGCCGGTCGTCAATTGGACGGTCAGCACAACCACCGGGCAGGTCACGTTCGCCGCCGACAAATCACGCAGCATCACCGGCATCACCAAGGCCGCGCAGGCGGTCGTCACGGTCGGCTCGCATACCTTCCTGGTCGGTGAGTCGGTGTATTTCTCCGGCGTCGCCGGCATGACGCAGATCAACGGCTTGCGCGGCCAGATCACCGCCATCGGCGGCACCACGATCACCGTGGCCATCAACTCGACCGCCTTCTCGACCTGGACCAGCGGCGGCACCGCGCAAACGCAGCCACAGGCCGCCGAAGCGCTCACCGCCGGCTGTGAATTCGACATCCCTTGTCGCTTCAATTCGCGCATCGACGTGCAGCACGTCGCGCTCAACGTGCGCGAAGCGGGCGACATCGACATCGTGGAACTGTTGAATCCATGAAATCAGTCATTGCCGACTACCGCTACCGGACGATCTGCCTGCGCATCGTGCCGGTATCCGGCTCGCCGATCTACCTGACGCGGCATGTGCGCGATCTGGTGATGGGCGGGCATACCTATCTTTCCGCGTCCGGCTACGACTTCACCGGCTACAGCGCAACGGCAGGGCTCAACCCGTCGCTGATCGACCTGGAGGGCATCAGTGGCCTGGCCGGGATCGGGTACAACGAAATCGCCAGCGGCGTCTTCGACAACGCCCGCGCCTACCTGTTCGCCACGACCTGGAACGCGCCGGTCGAGGACGAGGAGCCGATTGTTGCCAGCTTCCTGGGCAAGACGACGCTCAAGGATGCGCGCTACAGCATCGAGGAAATGTCGCTGGAAGATGCGCTCAACCAGTCGGTCGGCCTGACCTGCCTTCCTGCCTGCATACATACCTTAGGAGATTCCTGGTGCGGCATCAGTCTGCCGGCGATCACCGTCAGCGGAACGCTTACTGCAGTGACCAGCGCATCGATCATGCGTGACGCGGCGCGCGGCGAAGCGGCAGACCGTTTTGCATACGGCACGCTGGTATTTACCAGCGGCGCCAACACCGGATTGAAATTGCGGGAAGTGAAGCGTTACGAGGCGGACGGAACGATTGAGGTTTTCGAGCCGTTTCATTATCCGCCGGTGATCGGCGATGCGTATTTGATGGTGCCTGGCTGCCGCAAGCGGCGGTCGGAGGATTGCCGCGACAAGTACAACAACGTGATCAACTTTCTGGGCTTCGCCGACATCCCGACGAGTAGCCAGTACAGCCAGGTAGGTGGCGGATGAACGCCGACGAGATCATTGCTGCTGCCCGCGCCTGCCTCGGTACGCCGTTTCTGCATCAGGGCCGCATCCCCGGCGTGGCGCTTGACTGTGCCGGGCTGGTGGTGGCCGTGGCGCAGGCCATCGGAGCCGATTATGTGGATCGAACAGGCTACAGCCGGTCGCCGTCGCACGGGCAGCTCCAGTGTGCG
This sequence comes from Propionivibrio sp., assembly GCA_016705685.1. GTDB lineage: Bacteria > Pseudomonadota > Gammaproteobacteria > Burkholderiales > Rhodocyclaceae > Propionivibrio. The sequence continues at coordinate 16,945 of JADJLB010000014.1, read as the reverse complement.
CTTGACGAGCAGCCGTGCCTTGAGCGTGTTGCGGCGATGGATCGCCAGCCGGGTGATGTACTGCTGATCCGCTTCGCCGGCGACCCGCAGCATCTGGCGATCCTGGCGGGCGAGACGATCATCCACAGCTATGCCTCGGTCGGTAGGGTCTGCGAGCACCGGCTGTCATCGGTATGGGCCGCGCGCATCGTTTGCGCGTATCGCTTCAAGGGATTGGTATGAGTACCGGCGGGCAGGCAATTGGCGGCGTTCTTGGTGCAGTCGGCGGCTTCTTCGTTGCCGGTCCTAAAGGCGCTCTCTACGGCGCTCAGATCGGGATCGCTATTGGTGGCTACCTCGATCCGCCCAAGGGGCCGGTAAATCAGGGGCCGCGACTCTCCGACCTGTCGGTGGCCACCGCGACCTATGGTGCCTTCATCCCGCGCGGCTACGGCACCTTCCCGGTTGTCGGAAATATCTTCTGGCTGGAAAACAACCAACTCAAGGAGACGCAGAGGAAAGAGACGAGTGGCGGAGGCAAGGGCGGCGGGCCGAAAACGACGACGACGACATTTTCGTACTCCGCGACCTTTGCCGTCGGCCTGCTCGACTGCACGGACGGGACGCCAATCGCAGGGATTCGCCGGATATGGCTGGGCAATCGTTTGTTTTACGACGCGGGCGCAACCGATCTGGCCACGATTATCGCCAGCAACCAGGCCAGCTCAGTATTCACTTTACACACGGGGAGCGCGTCACAGCTTGCTGACCCGAGAATGCAAGCGACGCTTGGCGTGGCCAACACGCCCGCCTATCGCGGCCTGGCCTATATCGTCTTCAACGACCTCCAGCTTGCCCCATACAACAACTCGCTCGTCGGCGTGCAGGTGAAGGTCGAGGTGGTGCGCGTGCAATCGAATGCGGGCATGACTGTCGTCGACAGCGTCACCACCGGATACTCCAGCCCGGTGACAAATCCGGCTTTCGCTGCGAAGCCGCACTATCTATCGCTGGATCTCGTGCGGGTTTATGTGCCCAATTGGGATAGTAGCTATCCGGCATCTTCCACCTATAGTGTTTATGACTCCAGGCTGGGGGCGTTCAGTTTCACAAAAACGATTGCAGTTCCAGGGACCGAGGTTCCGCTAAACGGCACATCGGACAACCCGGATCGCTACATGTATGGGCATACGCAGATGTTCCCCTTGTCAACGTGGGGCGAGGTGAACGAGTCAAATGGAACGTTCTACGAGCAGGGCGATGTGCTGATTTTCACCGGAACCACGACGCTTCGCGTCAGGTACAAATTAGGCCCAGAAATAGTAATAGCCCTGCCCACTGAGAACTGGGCAGGATGTACTGACGGGTCGTTCGTATACATCATTGGCAACTCGTCCATGAGGAAGTATGACACTTCTCTGAACCTGCTTGGTTCTCTGTCAGTCACATTAAACAACTTTGGCGGTGGTATGCGGTTGTGTGCTGACGCCGGGCTCATTTACTGGTGCAAACCCTATGGCAGCACGCTTTGGGCCATTCGTGACGATTTGACGGGCGGGGAGATAAACGTAGGAACAGTTCCTACCTTCACAGGTACAGGATCACTCAATAATATTGAGTTCAGGATGTTCGGGAACCTGATGGTCAGGTCTCGTGGCATCATCACGAGCAAGACTCTTTTCAGAGACATAGTACAAACAGATAAACCAGTATACGGCACAACATCATTGTCTTCTGTTGTTTCTGCCGAGTGCCTGAAAAGCGCCCTGCTCACATCTGGCGACATTGACGTATCCCTTCTCACGTCACTGGTAAAAGGCTATCGAACCACAAGCATTTCATCGATCCGCTCGGCTATCGAGCCGCTGCAAGGTGCGTGGCCGTTCGACGTGGTGCAGAGCGGCTACAAGATCAAATTCAAGCCACGCGGCAGCACCAGCGTGGCGACGATTGCGGCTTCCGAACTCGATGCGCGCGGCATTGGCGAGGCGCCCGGCGTGTCGATCACCAATAGCCGCGAGATGGATTCCGTACTGCCGCGGCGAGTGGTCCTGAGCTACCTCGACGTCGAGCGTGAATATGACTCGGGCCAGCAGTATGCCGAGCGGCTGAACACTGAGGCGGTCAATGTTTCCGAGATCAGCCTGGCGCTCGTGATGAGCAGTGCGGAGGCGGCCAAAACAGCAGAAACGCTGCTCTACCTCTATTGGCTGGAACGCTACGACCTGACGTTTGCCTTGCCACCAAGCCGTGGTGCGCTGGAGCCTGGAGATGTCATCGTGGTCAACGCCAACGAAGCGACCTACAGGCTGCGGTTGACGTCAATCACCTACACGTCGGACGGGCGCGTTGAATGCGCGGCGAAGTACGATTCGACGGCGGTCTATACAGCGGCTGCGGTCGGCGCAGCGGGTGCGTCGACAGGCGTTGCCCTTAAGCTGTCTGGAGATTCGCGCGTGGCGCTGCTGGATATTCCGACCCTGGCGGACGATCTGAACACAGCGGGTTTTCCCATGGCAATGACGGGGTATCTGGCGGGCTGGCCAGGCGGCGTGCTGTTTCGCAGCGATGACAACGGGCAGACCTGGGTGGATGTTCAGGGGGTATCTTCCCCCGGTGCGACCATGGGCGTGGCGTCCAATGCGCTGGGCGTGGTCGGGACCGATCTGATCGACAAGGCCAGCACGCTCGCTGTGAGTTTTTATGGTCCGGCGCCCAGCAGCGTCAGTGAGTTGTCCATGTTCAACGGCGCCAACCACTTCGCCTACGGCGCGCATGGGCGGTGGGAGATCATTGCTGCGCAGACCTGCACACTGCAGGTGGATGGAAGCTACGTGCTGACCAACCTGCTGCGCGGCAGGGCAGGAACCGAATGGGCAATGTCGACGCATGTTTCCGGCGATGCGGTGATCGCGCTCGATACGTCGCTGTCCTTCCTCACCTCCAATACCAATAGCATCGGCCTTGCGCGGTCCTATCAGGCCGTCACGGAAGGCCGCGCGATCAGTTCCTCCGCGTCCGACCAGGTCGCCTTCACCTATTCGGCGGTGAACCTCAAGCCGTTGGGCCCGGTGTATCCGAACGGCAACCGTCACCCAACAACAAACGACTGGACGCTGACCTGGATTCGCCGCACGCGCATCGGCGGCGCCTGGCGTGATCTGGTTGATGCTTCGCTCGGAGAAGCCTCTGAACTCTACGACGTGGAGATATACAGCAGCGGCGCCTATACCACGCTCAAGCGCACGCTTTCCGCGCTGACCGGACAGACCGCAGCGTACACCAGCGCTCAGCAGGTGACGGACTTCGGCAGCAATCAGGCGACGCTCTACGTCAAGATTTATCAACTCTCCGCAACCGTCGGGCGCGGATACCCGCTCATAACGTCGATTACGAGGTAACACATGTCCAATTCAACAGTCACATTTGACGCTATCGCACAATCCCAAGCCAGCAAGGAAGTTACTGCAAACGCCTACTTCGACGCCGCCAGCCCGGCGACATTGTTTGGGCGCAGGCAATCGACGACGTCCGGCCTCACATGGGGATACTACGGCGGAACGATCATGGTTGATGCCGCCTTGGCACAAATCGCCAACGGCACGTTGGCGCTTACCGCGTCGGCGACGAATTTTATCGAAGCAACACGGGCCGGCGTCATAAGCAATAACACATCTGCGTGGACGCCGGGGAAGATTCCGCTGTACATCGTTGTGACCGGTGCTTCGACGGTCACTTCACATACCGACTACCGCCTTACAGCCTTCCGCCGAGCGGGCAGACTTGCGAAGACCATCGCGGACGCCAATACAACACTTGCGGCCAATGAGGAACGCAATGAGATTCTCGAATTCACCGGAACGCTGACGGTTCAGAGGAACATCGTGCTGCCGCTCGGCGCGCAGCAATGGACGGTCTTCAACAACACCACAGGCGGCTTTGGCCTGCAATTCATCGGAGCGACCGGTACGGGCATTGTGGTGGGCATGGGCAAGCGTGCCATTATCTATGCGGACGGTACGAACGTGGTGCGCGTGACGGCGGATATTTAAGGAGATTGACATGCCTGAAAAAGACCCCACCACCTACAGCTTTATCACCTACGCCTGGATCGTGTTCCTGTCCGCATGGGGCGGCGCCGTCAGCTTCCTGCGCAAACGGCGCTCCGGCGAGGCGAGGCCGTTCAACATTGTCGAACTGGTGGGCGAGCTGATGACCAGCGGATTTTCCGGCCTGATCACCTTCTGGCTGTGTGAAGCATCGGCAATCAATCCCCTGGTCACCGCCGCGCTGATCGGCATCGCCGGCCACATGGGCAGCCGTGGGCTGTTCGCGCTGGAAAAATGGGCCGAAAGGAAGTTTTTGACCCTTCCCTGATCTGAAAGGACCGACCAAATGACCGCCAACCGCTACCCGGACTGCCTCGCCTTCGTCCTGCGCGCCGAGGGCGGCTATGTGGATGACCCGGCAGACCACGGCGGCGCGACGAATCAGGGCATCACCCAGCGCACCTATGACGACTGGCAGGAGTCGCACGGCCTGCCGCTGCAGTCGGTGCGCCTGATCAGCGCCGAAGAAGTCGCCGCCATCTACCGGAACCACTACTGGCGCCGCATCCTGGGCGACGACCTGCCGCCGCGCATCGACCTAATGGTGTTCGACACCGCCGTGCAGCACGGCGTCAGCCGCGCGTCCAAGTGGTTGCAGGCTGTTGTCATGTCGCCGGTGGACGGCGTTGTCGGACACAAAACGATCTACGCGGTAAATGATTACGTTATGCGCAACCAGATCAAGGTGATGATCGACGATTACATGGATCTGCGCAATGCATTCTACGCCGGGATTGTCGCGCGCGACCCGACGCAGGCGCGATTCCGCAAGGGCTGGTCGCGCCGCATGTACCGGCTATCCAGCGCGCTTCTATGAAAGGGAAGTCATGACCACACGTCAAAAAATCGGGCTGTCCATGGTGCTGTTCATGGCCTGGGCGGCTTTTGTCTATCTCGGCAGGTCGCCGGTCGAGCCGTTGGTCGCGTTTCTGCGCGACGCCCTGCTGGCGCTTGGTATCTTCACCGCCGCGCTGGTTGACCCGAAAGGGCCGCAGAAATGAAAGCTTTGCTTATCGCGCTCGCGCTCCCGATCTTCGCCGGCTGCGCCACCGGCGGCCAGTCATTCTCTGGAATTGATCATCCGGTCGATATTCAATGCACCGGCAAGGGCGCCATTACCGGATCGGGCTCCGTCAACGCCGGCGTCGGCGCCAGCAACAACTTCACTATTCAAGCCGATTGCGGAACCGGCTTTACCTTCCGCCGTTCGGTCGAGCAATGACCCCGGTACAACTTCGCCATCGTGGCCTGATCGCCACGTCCGGAAGCTGGCGGCGCCACTGGCTGCGCTGGCGTTTGATGCGCTACCCGATGTCCAGTCAATGACCTATACAGCGCAATTCGTTTTCTGGCGGGGATCGAGACGATCCTGGCCGGATTTTTCTGGAGCTGCCTGCTGTGCGTCGTCGTCGCGATCTGCGCCTGCGCTATTTTTGCACTGTGGAGGAACTGTGACTAAATTCAATGCGACCGTGACAACCGTCATCCTGAACGGCGAGGCCATCGAACTGAAAGACCGGATCGAGTTCAACGGCGTTGACCATGGTTTCATCGACTACCTGGCCGGCTCGTGCAGGCTCGTCGCGCGCAAACTGTTCGAGGGCGCGCAAGACCCCGCCGGAACCTACACGCTGCACTACGAAACGCAGGTCACGGACGCGGCCACCGGCGCGCCGGCCATGAAGCGACCGAAGATCACCAACATGGGCATGACCCGGCCGCAAGTCTACGCCTTCCTGAGGCTCGCCATGATCGAGCTGGCCGAAGTGAACGACCTGCGCTACGGCGAGTTTTCAGAGTGTCGCTCCGACGACTGAGCAACTGCTGGCTGGTGGCCATGTCGCTATGGCTCGCCAGCCGGGGGCGTGAGTATTCAATCGTTCGCCGCTCTCGCCACTTCTCCGGCCTGCTCCCGCATTTCCTGTACGGCAGCCGCGCAGGATGGCGCTACATCAAAGTGATCGAATACATCCCGCCAAAGAATCAGCGCTGGCGCCATGATTTTGTGCTGTGCTTCCCAGGCAGTTACCGCGTCTGGCATTTCCGCGTCGAATCCGTCCGGCGCTGGGCGACGAAAGAGCAGGCGCTGGCCGATTTCTATTTCAAGCGACCTTGAGCGCCACGCTGGCATAATCAAAAAAAATACCCGAGTAAATTAGTCGCTTTGACGCAAAACATTGCGTCATGACGCCTATTTAGCGTTCGGCGTCTCCGTGCATTTGCTGCACAAGTACGCGCTTGGCGGGTGGCAACGGTCATGTCCGTTGTCTGCCTCGCCGCCGCATTGCGGGCATCGGTCAAGTGGCGGTCGGGCCTCGTCCATGCACTTCAGGCAGCCGTACTCCGGTACTAGCGCATTCCACCCACTCTTCGCAGTATTCGAGACTGGTCTGTTGCAGCATCGCCAGTTCCTGCATCAGCCCTTCAATCGTGGCTATCGCGTCGTTAAGGTGTGGCACCGTCGATTTTGCCTGCGCGTTCGTCACCTTCTCGTATGCAAACCCCTTGGCAATCAGCCGCAGCTTCTTTACCAAGTCCTGCACTGTTTCCATGTCCATATCGTTCTCCGTAGTTGCCAGTCGCCCAACTAATCATTCGAGCGGACCTTCGCCAAAAGCGGCGAAGGCCGCTCAATTCAAACGTTAGCCGTCTCGATGAATAGCGGCCCGTGTTCGTCAAAGATGCAAAGCCCGTGGTTCATGGCCTGCGCTTGCGGGCCTGTCACCTCTATCGCTGGCGCGCTCCGCATCGCCTCAATCAACCTACCGCGCTCGTGGTCGGCGCCAATCAGGCAAGGCCCGCCCTGCCGGAAGGTGTGCACCATGTCACCATCTGGCAGCCGCTTGATTGCCGCTTCCAGCGAAATCAGTTCTTTTTCGTCGCTCATTTCCGTGTCCTCTCTGCCGGGCTTCGTGGGTAGCCGGCTAACCCGTCAATCAACTCGGACGGCTTTCAGCCGCCGGTTATTTCTGCGTTATGGGACTTCGCCTTGTCGATCCTCTGGCGTACCCATTTCGCGCCCCCTAGTGCTTCTAGCTTCTCCCGCTGCGCCACCGTCACCCGCAGCGAAACCGTTACCGTGTTCTCCCCTTCTTTCACGGGCTTTCTTCCTTGCCCACGGCCCGCGCCGCCACGCGCTTTTCTTTCTTCAGTCCTGCTAGCCATGATCTATATTCCGTAACCGCGTTAAACCCACAGAACGCCGCAGCCTTTTCCCACTGCTGCGGCGTCAGACATGCCGATCCTCTCGGCCTAGAGTCTGGATTCTGCATCTTGATACGACGCCGAGAAGGAGAGGTTGAACTCGGCCAGTTGCATTGCCTCATCCATTGTTACCGAATACTTATCCGCAATCTTTTCGGCTAGCTTCGTCACGTTTTCAATCGTCAGGTGCAGTTTCATTTCGTTCTCCAGTTGCGTTGTTTGATGTTTCTATTGTAGTGCGCAATCAAACAATGTCAAGGGTTATTTTCAGTCCCCTAACTTTTCATTCCAGCGGACGCCTTCGGCGCCGCCGAATTCAGGCGTTGGGCGTCTTGAGTGCGTCGTAGGTGGCGTCAAACACGGCTCTGATCGTATGGATACTCACCTTCGCCAAGGCCTGATCGTCAAACGTCTTTGCGTGGTAAAGCGCCCACGCCTTATCGTGCCATTCGGCGCGAGAGATGCCACAATGCAACAACGCCTCTTGCTCTTTCGGAGACGTGTATGGCAATGGGCCGCGCCCGGTTGCGGTTGTTCCGTCTTGGTATTGCTTGGTCTCAATCATGATTCGTTCTCCGTAGTTACGATCCGTCCAACTCTTCAGTGGAGCGCGACGTCCCGCAAGCGGGCCGCGCCTCACTTCGGGCGTTGGGCATCGGCCTGCTGTTAAGACTGCTGATGATCTTCTGAATCATGCCGATCAGTTCCTCGTCCAAGCGAAGGCTATACCTCAAGGCTTCGATTTCGTCCGCCGCCTCCGTCATGGTGTTACCCCATCCTGGCAATCCGGATTTGGCTATCTCCTCAGCCTGCTTCCGTAGAGTGACAACAATGCCCAACCCTGCGTCCAACACGGACGCTGCGCCCTTGGGCGTCGCTTGCTCTTGTGCTGTCTGTTCGCTCATTTCATCTTCTCCTGTTCGTGGCGCGCAGCGCCGGTTGACTTTACGTTAGGGCTCAAAACCCCATGCCCTGCTGTTCGGCCACCGGGGCGGCTTCTTCATCCAGCAGGGAACCTTGCGCCTGCGCTTGCCGTATGCGCTCGCAGGCAATCTCAAAATACTTTGGCTCGCGTTCAATGCCCACGAACTGCCGGCCCTGCTGCACGGCGGCAACGCCAGTCGTTCCGCTTCCCATGAACGGGTCCAACACGGTTTCGCCGCGCCTGGTGGTCAACGCCACAAGCCAGCGCATCCAGCCCACCGGCTTGGGCACCGGGTGGCCGTTCTTCTCGGCCGTCTCGTTGCTGGCAATCACGGTCGGGTACTGCGCGCCCTTGTGCAAGTCCGGGTAGGTGCCGTACAGCAGCACCGGCAGGAAGTTCTTAAACCCCCACTGGTGGCGCCCGGTTGCAGCAGAGCAGTACACGCCGCCCAGCGCGTCGAACTTCGGCAGTTCGTGAATGTGGGGGCCAATGAACACGGCCGCGCGCCCGGTCAGTTGCATGGCCTGCGTCAGCGCTGGCACAACCTGCGTCACGTAGTTCTCGTAGGTGTCGGCGTAGCTCGCGTAGGCTTGCAGTTGCAGGCCATGCGCGCCACCGCTGCCCTTCGTACTGCCAAGGTCAACGCCATAGGGCGGGTCGGTAATCGTGGCGTCGCACGCATCCAGCGTGGGCAGCACGTCTCGGCAGTCCCCCAGGTAAAGCGTCGCTCGGCCAATCGTCACCTTCTCAACCATCTGTTGTCCTCGTTGCAAATACAGCCCTAACAGGTCGCTCAAACGGACGGGCCTACGGCCCGCCGTTTAGCTTTGCGTTAGGCACCAAGCCTTAGACTTCGTGCTTTGTGCTGTATTGACCTAATCGACCTACCGAGATTAAGTCCAATCTCCCATTGCTTCCATCCGTCGGAGATCATGCGAGCTAGTAATTCTTCATCTTTAATCGTCCACTGCTCTCGAGAATTGACAGCAACAGACCTTGATGCTGACATGCGAGTTTTTCTTGTTTCGTAAATCTTCTTTCCTTTCCTTGATAGGGCCCTGATATGCTCTTTTTTTTCCGGGTTTTTTAGAGCCTTTTCTTTCCATCTGGAATAAGCTTCCTTGCATTTTTCACTCTTATTCCACGCTATCATTTGTTCTCGCCGCTTATGTCCTTCAGTATTTCTTTCATCCCGTTGCTTTTTCATGTCTCTTGGCATTTTCTTCTCCGTAGATAGTTGCCTAACCCGTCAGTCAAGCGGACGCGATGAAGCCGCGCCGCTTACTTCTGCGTTATGCATAAAAATAAATGTGTTTCCTGCGCAAAAAGCTCTTGACATGGCATTACCCAACGGGTAATATGTAGTCATGGGTAGCGCGTCGCAACCCAGCAAACCGGAGAAAATCATGGAACTGAACATTGCCGCACAAATCGCAGGAACCGCCGATTACCGCACGTCTGAACCAATTGACCGCCCAATCACCTCCGACGAACATGCGTTTGCCATTGAGGTGGCGCACGAAATGGCCACCAAATGCGGCATCGATCTTGACGCCCATGTTGCAGGCCAGATTGAGAGCGAACGCGCCTATGCGCTGTCTATTGGCCATGACATTTAACCCAGGCCCGCCAGAAATCCGGCAGGCTAGAGAGTCTGCCGGGCTTTCGCAGGCCAAAGCCGCCGCCCGCGCTCTCGTTTCTCTGCGCGCTTGGATCAAATACGAGTCAGGGGAGCGAAAGATTCCCGCTCCTACGTGGGCGCTTTTCCTGTTGCGTTCTGGCGTCATTTCCCTGTCCGATCTCGATAACGTTTCTGCATAACCCGTCGCTCCAGCGGGACGCGGCTAATCGCCGCGCCCCTGAGCTAGTGCGTTGGGCACCAATAGCTCGCGTATGCGGGCAGCCATTTCATAACCAAATTTCGAGCGCATATTTAGTCTGTCAATATCACCAGCATCGTTGTCAGCGCTTTGATCTTCTGCACAAGCCTTATTAGCAAACGCTGATCCTTCAATGTGTTCAATCGCTGCATTTATCGCAGCATTCCACATGTCGCTAATCGAAATCACCCCGCCCGCTTTCTCTGCATCTCGAAGCAAATCATCTAGCGCTAATTCGTATTCATGAATTTCCATTGTTTTCTCCAGTGGTTAGGCCAGTGCCCAACAAGTTAATCGAGCGGGACGCGCGAAAGAGCCGCGCGCCCCTCATTGCGTGCGTTAGCGATCATCAGTTGGTCGCCGAGTTCCTCTTCCGAAAACATCTTGAATTGCGCCTGCTCATCACTTATGCGCTTGCAGGCAATATCGAAATATTCCCGGTCAATCTCGGCGCCAATAAACTTTCTGCCGGTGCGAACCCGCAGCTACGCCGGTAGAGCCTGACCCCATGTATGGATCAAGAATCGTCTTTCCCAGCCCGATGCGCGCCGTTTCAATACACCACAACATCAGCTCAACCGGCTTTTGTGATGGGTGCGCCCGCTTGCTGGTGTTCGTACTGTCTTCGCCGGCCCGCAGCAGGCCCATCCACATATGATGAAAAATCGAGCGCGGAGTCTTGCGGGTTGTCCAGGCAAACTCTGTGTCGGCAAAGGATGAGTGAGGCCCAGCCCCGCAGGCTTTATCCCAAACCAGCCATTGCCCTGGGGGCAACAAGTGTGAGAAGTTGTTGGCGCCCCCTAAGACAATCGGAAACTTCCCGCCAGCACCTCCTGTACTGTTTTGGGCCGCACACATTTCAATCATGTGCGTCGGGTCGAACTGTTCGTCGTCGCCGTGGATTGGTTTTTTGTTCGTGTGTTGGCATAATTTTCCGCCGCCTCCGTGAACGTAACCAATCCCATATGGCGGGTCCGAAATAATGGCGTCAGCCTTTATCGACTGCATGACCTCTCGGCAATCCCCGAGGATCAATCGCGCATCGCCAATCGTCACTTCTTCAAATGCCATTTCGTTCCCTCAAAAAGACCGCTAACCCGGCGCTCAACGCGGACGCTGCGCTATCAGGCGTCTTTGTGGCCTTCGTGTTTTCGTCGTTCATGGCTTCGTTTTCCTTTCGTGGCGCGCAGCGCCGGTTAGCTCTACGTTCGGCGTCTTGAGTGCATAGCAACCCGGCCACTTCTGCACCAAGGGAACGTCGCGTGCCAATTCTTCCGCTTCGGCGCGTGTTAGAGGGGTGTAAGTATCGTTTGCCGAATATGTTACCCAGTACGATCCGTCTCGGCCTTCGTACAAATCTCTTGATTTGTCCCCTCTCCGGAGAATTGCCAACACAACCGCCTGTCGATTGTTCATTGCTTTCTTCCCTCGCTCCACGTCTTGCGATTCCCGGTTATCCAGTCGAACGCCCTCATTACCAACCCGCAAACAGTTCCAACAAACTCGGCTATCATTTCCATGTCAGCATCCTTTCTCCGTTGCTCCAGACGTCGAACCATCCGCTCCAGGCGAAGCGGTACATCCGCCTGTGGTTACCTCAACCGCTCCCGCGCCGCTCGCCTGAGCTAGTGCGTTATGCCTCACTGCGCCCCCTCGCCTTGCGTAGCTTGGCCGCGTACTTCCGCAGGCGCTCTGCGTCGTCCCGATGCACCCACTCTTGCACCGGAACCAACCCCGCCTCGCGCTTTCGGTCGCGCTCCTGTTGCTTTCGGTCCTTCGCTGCCGTCGCGTTCATGCTTTCACCAAGTCACAGACTTCCGGCGCAAAAACCCCGCGCTCGTCGTAGCACCATTTCTCAGGAATTGCGTCGACCTTCACCGCGACATGCCAGTTTTTTTCCGGCATCATTCTCCCGGTAGGACGAATGTCTCTGCCGTCGTCATCGTCCTCCCATTCCTCCTGTTTGAAGATGCGTTCAACAACACCAGTGCAGGGGCCGACAACTATGTTTCCCTTGAACTTCACCCTATCGCCTACCTTCGGACACGCTTTCATGGTCTGCTCCTTTATCAAGTTACAGTCCCATTATAGCACGTGACATGTCACATGTCAAGTGCGGCATAACTGTTCATTCCAGCGGAGCTTCGCCAGAAGCAGGCGAAGCCGCTGAATTCCGGCGTTAGGCGCCTCTTTAAGTCGCCGCATACCGCGTGCGACACTTGCAACTTCTTCACTGTATTCAATAGCCGCGCAAGGTCCGCTATGACCCTTGGCGTGTGCAGCGCCATCCGATTGGTGGCACATCGCAAACGTCGTCGGCTTCGTCGTGCGGTGTTTCCTCAAAGCTGGACAGTTGGTCGTCCAACACTTCACACCACACCTTTTCTGGGCTGCCTACTTCAGCAAACTGGTGCCAATAGCCGTTACCGCCCAGTTTTTCCCAAGGTAAATCAGCCGCTCTGGCTGACCCTTCCAGTTGTACTTTCCGCCAATAATCATCAGTCTCTCCGTTTCAATCAGCCGTCCAACTCTTCAGTTGAGCGCGACGTCCCGCAAGCGGCCGCGCCTCACTTCGGGCGTTAGTCGGCACCCTGTCTGCCAGATTAAGTACCATCGCTCCAAGCTCTTGGATGTAGTCGAGTGCAATCGCAAGGTGCCTTCTGTCGTGCGGTCCGGGGCTATCCTCGCGCATGACTCCGGAAGTCTTCGCCATTAAAACCGGCGAGAAATTGCAGCGCAGTATTTGCCGTAGCCTTCGCAAGCTCTGGGTGTAGTTCTGCCATAATCTTTCTCCGTAAATGTGCCGTCTAACTCTTATGTCGAGCTAACGGGTTCAATCGTGGTCAGTTTTCTGATGCTTTGTCGCGCCCGCAGCTCCTAACCGTTGGGCATCGGCCTGCTGTTAAGACTGCTGATGATCTTCTGAATCATGCCGATCAGTTCCTCGTCCAAGCGAAGGCTATACCTCAAGGCTTCGATTTCGTCCGCCGCCTCCGTCATGGTGTTACCCCATCCTGGCAATCCGGATTTGGCTATCTCCTCAGCCTGCTTCCGTAGTGACAACAATGCCCAACCCTGCGTCCAACACGGACGCTGCGCCCTTGGGCGTCGCTTGCTCTTGTGCTGTCTGTTCGCTCATTTCATCTTCTCCTGTTCGTGGCGCGCAGCGCCGGTTGACTTTACGTTATGCACAGTCACTCTTCCTGCCTTGCAGTATGCATGCCGCAGCGCGGCCACCCTAAGCATTTCGGGTATCGCGGCGCGCGAATTGTCTTTGCTTGCAAAGTCGGCTCTGTCGAGACGGCGGAAGCGCATAACCCGTCGTCCAACACGGACGCTGCGCCCTTGGGCGTCGCTTGCTCTTGTGCTGTCTGTTCGCTCATTTCATCTTCTCCTGTTCGTGGCGCGCAGCGCCGGTTGACTTTACGTTAGGTTTCGCTATCGGGCGCCTTCGCCCGGTCAATCGCACGCTCCAACCAGTCGCGCCCGAGCCGCTGGAGCTTGTCCCATCGGTCATCAGCCGACTTTTGCGAGTGCCCGCTTTAAAGCAATCAGCGTGCAGGTGTCGCCATCTTCCAGGTGTCCGTTTTCGTCGAGCGTTGCTTCAATGGCCGCGAGCAGCTCGTCGCGCTGCTGCTTGAGAGTTTCTGCCGCGCGATGTAGCGAAATAATGTGCGCTGGCCTCGGCCCATGAGGGTGGCCAAAGCCCCCTTCCGGTGGGTTCATCCAGCTATCGAGCGCCTCATCGGAAATTCCGGCGCAGGCATTCACGCAGGCCAGCAATACGGCGGGCGTTATGCTCCGACAGAGCAGCCTGGCACACTTGGTTTATCCTGAAGCATCGGTGATAAAAAGTCCATTTCAGGTCTAGTGGATTTTCCGCACTTACAAATTTCCACGGCTCTTTCAGGTAGATCATTGCTCGTTCCTTTCTGTGCCGCCTGGGCTCAATCCGGTATGCCGCGCCCTCGCATTGCCCCCGCGCATGTGTCACCAGTACGTAGCGTGTCGCGCTGCTGCCTACAAGAGCGCCAATCGTGCCGTAGCACTCGGCATGCCGGTCGTTTGCCTCGTTGTAATTCCGTCCCGATTTGGCATCGCTTCATCAACTTTTCTGCATACTCTGTCGTCACGATTCCCATATCGTTCTCGATCAACCGCGCTCTAGCCCGGCGTTAAACGCGGAGCGGCCAGCAGCCGGTCGACTTCGGTGATCGGTACGCGGCCGACGGCGTTTAGCGTGACGCGCCCCGAGCGCACCAGCCGCGAGAACGTGGCGCCGCTGATCCCGAGCATCTGGGCAGCGTCTTTCTGCACAACGGACGATGGCCTCGGATGCATCGCGGCGTAGCGCTGCACGGCGAGGATGGCGAGATTCAGGGCGTCGGCCTGGGTCTGTGTTAAAGGCGCGTTCATGGCTCGATTGCCGCGACGCTGATTCCCGCCACGTCCGAGTCGCGCGGGTCGAAATCTTCCGCGCGCCGTCGCTTGACCCGGTCGCGCTCTGCGATGGTGGCGATGATGCCCTTGTGTGATGCGCGTCATGCGGTCGGCCTCGCTGAGGTCCGGAGATTCGGCGGCCAAGAGAGCGTCGGCCATGGTCGCTCCGGGGATCCAGCGGCTCGGGATTTCGAGCATTTTAACGATCGGTTTGTCACTCCATGTCGCCATTTTGGCCTCGGTGAATTGATTTTCCGATGAGAATGGCGAACGGCAGGCTGGCCACCAGCCAGACGAAAAATACCCCAGGGCGGTGGCTGCGCTCATGCCAGCATCTCGCGGCGCGGCGTTGCGGAGCGCAGCCGGTCGTAGTGCCGCCGTGCTTCGGCCAGCTCGCGGGCAGTTGACGCCCATGAGCGCTGCGCGGCAAGGTAGCTGTCAACGTGCATGATGCGGCCGAGCATGTTTGTCTGGTCGTGATACTGCCGTTCGAGGCTGCGCAGGACGTAGTACGCGCAGGCGCGCTGGAGGAATCGGAGCAGGGCCCTCATGCCGCCCGCCTTCGACCGGCGCGGTCGTGGTAAAGCGCAGCGGCGGGAAGCTGCGCGTCTCGGCGGCGGACGTGGCCCGCTGGTGTATCCAGATTCGGCAGGCGTGGCCTTCGAGCAGCAGGTGGGCACTGGTGCCGAAGCCTGGCTGTCGGGCTCGATGGTTTCGGACGCGATCTTGAGTCCGGCTGATTCGATGGCGCGCGCCATCGTGCCATCGTGGGAGTGGTCGTCAAAGATCGCGCCGCCGTAGCGCAGCCAGTCCGGCTGTGCGTGCCGGCAGCCGTGGTCGACGAGGATTTTCTGGAGCGCCTCGGCTTCGTCGATCAAAGGCTTGTTACGCCTCGCGTGGATCAATGCCTGCTCGGCGTCGTAGGTGATTTTGGCGTGGATCGATTCCATGAATAGTGACATGTGGCCTCCTGTCGTTGGTTTCGGGTTGCGACAGGTTTAATATAAGCCCACTGATTTATATTTGTCAATAAGCGGGCTGATATTTTCGTGAAAAACAGGCAAAAAAATGCCCGCAGTGGGGCCGGCTTATCGCTTGTCAAAACAGTGTGCTTATAAAAAAAGGCTTGACGCCCATGTATCAGTGGGCTTATATTATTTTCCATGTGCAAAGAAATCCTTCGTAAAGCGGTCGATCTGGCCAACGGCCAAACAGAACTGGCGCGCGGAATACGCGCTCACATGCCCGGCTCGCGGACCAGCCAGGTTACGGTCTGGTACTGGCTGAACGAGGCCAAGATTGAGGTGCCGCCGGCCGATGTGGTGATACCGATCTGCGCTTTCCTTGATTGGCAGATCGCGCCGCACGAGCTGCGCGCCGACATCTACCCGAATCCGCTCGACGGCATGCCGTCCGAGCATGCCCAGGCCGCCTGACATGGCCCGCCCAACCCTTACCACCCTACCCCCCGACGTGCGTTCCCAGACAACGCGCACGTCGTTTTTAACGCCTCGGCCGTCCTCCTGCGGTCGGGGCGTTCTTTATTGGGGGTCATGTTTGGGTGGGTGTCGTGGCCATGGGTGCAGTCTATTTTTTTTCGCTAAAAAACGCTGTCCGCGCCTGTACGTGATTCACGGACAGGCCAGAAAAAGGGGGAGTCATGCAAATGCATCTGCACCACGAGGACATTAACGACGCGCTGCGGGAAGCGATTCTGGTAGCGGGAGGGTACAAGACGGTCGGCGCGCTGATGTATCCGGAAGACGCGCCCGACCACGCCGCCGGCAAGGTGCGCGATGCGCTCAACACGGATCGTCGAGAGAAGTTCTCGCCCAAGCAGGTGGCGTTGATTTCACGGCTCCGGCCGGCAGAAACGGCTGCCACGCAGTGATGCGCTTCCTGGCGCATGACGGCAGCTACGCAGACCAGGTGCCGATCGACCCGGAGAGCGAAATCGCCCGACTGCAACGGGAGTTCATCGAGGCCACCAAGGCGCTCGGCGCGATGAGCAAGCGCATTGAGGTGATCACTGCTAGGGCTGGGGGTTGAGGATGGAAAAAAACCACTGGACGACGGCCGAAGAATCCTTGCTGCGCAAGCATTTCCCGACGATGACGGCGCGCCAGATCGGGGAAATGATGGGCCGCAGCGGCAACGCGGTGATGCAGGACGGCGCACTTCATGGGCCTGAAGAAGCGCCGCTTCGGGCCCGTACCGGAGATCAAGTCCGCGACGAAGGCGGCCGTTGATCCGCGCCCGCTAGGCAACGTCCACATCACCGTCGTCAAGCACGCGGCGGGGACGATCACGACGCATCGGATGCGCGGGTGATGGCCTGGGCTGTTCGGCAAACCGCCGCTGTTCAACTACGTGACCGCGGTTCTGTATTCGATGAATGCGGCCTGGTG
>JADJLB010000013.1 GCA_016705685.1 Propionivibrio sp. | reverse complement strand
TTGCTTTCGGTCCTTCGCTGCAGCTCTAGCGTTCATGCTTTCACCAAGTCACAGACTTCCGGCGCAAAGAGCACACGCGCTCGTCGTAGCGCCATTTTCTCAGGAATTGCGTCGACCTTCACCGCGACAATAGGAGTTTTCGGCATCATTCTCCCGGTAGGACAGATATCTCTGCCATCGTCATCGATCCTCCATTCCTCCTGTTTGAATATGCGTTCAACAACGCAGTGCAGGGCCGACAACTATCGTGCACTGCATGAGACTGCCCTATCGCCTGGCTGGGACCTGCCTGTGGTCTGTGCTCACTTTGTCGAAGTTACAGTCCCATTATAGCACGTGACAGCTGCTGTGTCAAGGCGCGGCATCGCTATTCATTCCAGGCTTCGTGGTAGGCGAAGCCCGCTGAATTCCAACGTTGAACCTCTTTAAGAGTCAACACTTACCCCACAGCATTGCGACATGACGCTATTTCTGCAGTGTTCAATCGCCGCAGGGTCATGACCCACGCCCAAGCGCGTGTTGTATAAATACGATTGACACCATCACGAGCGTCGTCGGCTTCGTCGTGCGGTGTTTTCCTCAAAGCTGGACAGTTGGTCGTCCAACACTTCCCACCACACCTTTTTCTGGGCTGCCTACTTTAGCGAACTGGTGTCAATAGCCGTTACCGCTCTGATTTTTCCCAAGGTAAATCAGCCGCTCTGGCTGACCCTTCCCCAGATACACTTTCCCGCCAATAATCATCAGTCTCTCCGTTTCAATCAGCCGTCCAGCTCTTCGGTTGAGCGCGACGTCCTGAAAGCAGGCCGCGCCTCACTTCCGGCGTTAGTCGGCACCCTGTCTGCCAGATTCAGCACCATCGCTCCAAGCTCTTGGATGTAGTCGAGTGCAATCGCAAGATGCCTTCTGTCGTGCGGTCGGGGCTATCCTCGCGCATGACTCCAGAAGTCTTCGCCATTAAAACCGGCGAGAGATACGCTGCAGTATTTGCCGTAGCCTTCGCAAGCTCTGGTGTAGTTCTGCCATAATCTTTCTCCGTAAATGTGCCGTCTAACTCTTATGTCGAGCTAACGGGTTCAATCGTAGTCAGTTTTCTGATGCTTTGTCGCGCCCGCAGCTCACAACCGCGTTGGGGCATCGGCCTGCTGTTAAGACTACTGATGATCTTCTGAATCATGCCGATCAGTTCCTCGTCAAGCGAAGGCTATACCTCAAGGCTTCGATTTCGTCCGCCGCCTCCGTCATGGTGTTACCCCATCCTGGCAATCCGGATTTGGCTATCTCCTCAGCCTGCTTCCGTAGAGTGACAACAATGCCCAACCTGCGTCCAACACGGACGCTGCGCCCCTGGGCGTCGCTTGCTCTTGTGCTGTCTGTTCGCTCATTTCATCTTCTCCTGTTCGTGGCGCGCAGCGCTCGGTTGACTTACGTTATGCACAGTCACTCTTCCTGCCTTGCAGTATGCAGCCGCAGCGCGGCATACCCTAAGCATTTCGGGTATCGCGGCGCGCAATTGTCTTTGCTTGCAAAGTCGGCTCTGTCGAGACGGCGGAAGCGCATAACCCGTCGTCAACACGGACGCTGCGCCCTTGGGCGTCGCTTGCTCTTGTGCTGTCTGTTCCGCTCATTTCATCTTCTCTCCTGTTCGTGGCGCGCAGCGCCGGTTGACTTACGTTAGGTTTCGCTATCGAGCGCCTTCGCCCGATCAATCGCACGCTCCAACCAGTCGCGCCCGAGCCGCTGGAGCTTGTCCCATCGGTCATCAGCCGACTTTTGCGAGTGCCCGCTTTAAAGCAATCAGCGTGCAGTTGTCGCCATCTGCCAGGTGTCCGTTTTCGTTGAGCGTTGCTTCAATGGCCGCGAGCAGCTCGTCGCGCTGCTGCTTGAGAGTTTCTGCCGCGCGATGTAGCGAAATAATGTGCGCTGGCCACGGCCCATGAGGTGGCCAAAGCCCCCTTCCGGTGGGTTCATCCAGCTATCGAGCGCCTCATCGGAAATTCCGGCGCAGGCATTCACGCAGGCCACAATACGGCGGGCGTTATGCTCCGACAGAAGCAGCCCGGCACACTTGGTTTATCCCTGAAGCATCGGTGATAAAAAGTCCATTTCGTGGTCTAGTGGATTTTCCGCACCACAAATTTCCACGGCTCTTTCAGGTAGATCATTGCTCGTTCCTTTCTGTGCCGCCTGGGCTCAATCCGGTATGCCGCGCCCTCGCATTGCCCCGCGCATGTGTCACCAGTACGTAGCGTGTCGCGCTCCTGCACAAGAGCGCCAATCGTGCCGTAGCACTCGGCATGCAGGTCGTTTGCCTCGTTGTAATTCCGCGTCCCGATTTGGCATCGCTTCATCAACTTTCTGCATACTCTGTCGTCACAATTCCCATATCGTTCTCGATCAACCGCGCTCTGGCCCGGCGTTAAACGCGGAGCGGCCAGCAGCCGGTCGACTTCGGTGATCGGTACGCGGCCGACGGCGTTGAGCGTGACGCGCCCCGAGCGCACCAGCCGCGAGAACGTGGCGCCGCTGATCCCGAGCATCTGGGCAGCGTCTTTCTGCACAACGGACGATGGCCTCGGATGCATCGCGGCGTAGCGCTGCACGGCGAGGATGGCGAGATTCAGGGCGTCGGCCTGGGTCTGTGTTAAAGGCGCGTTCATGGCTCGATTGCCGCGACGCTGATTCCCGCCACGTCCGAGGCGCGCGGGTCGAAATCTTCCGCGCGCCGTCGCTTGACCCGGTCGCGCTCTGCGATGGTGGCGATGATACCCTTGATGTAGATGCGCGTCATGCGGTCGGCCTCGCTGAGGTCCGGAGATTCGGCGGCCAAGAGAGCGTCGGCCATGGTCGCTCCGGGGATCCAGCGGCTCGGGATTTCGAGCATTTTAACGATCGGTTTGTCACTCCATGTCGCCATTTTGGCCTCGGTGAATTGATTTTCCGATGAGAATGGCGAACGGCAGGCTGGCCACCAGCCAGACGAAAAAATACCCCAGGGCGGTGGCTGCGCTCATGCCAGCATCTCGCGGCGCGGCGTTGCGGAGCGCAGCCGGTCGGTAGTGCCGCGTGCTTCGGCCAGCTCGCGGGCGGTTGATGACCATGAGCGCTGCGCGGCAATGTAGGTGTCGACGTGCATGATGCGTCCGAGCATGTTTGTCTGGTCGTGATACTGCCGTTCGAGGCTGCGCAGGACGCAGTACGCGCAGGCGCGCTGGAGGAATCGGAGCAGGGCGCTCATGCCGCCCGCGCTTCGACCGGCGCGGTCGTGGTAAAGCGCAGCGGCGAGAAGCTGCGCGTCTCGGCGGCGGACGTGGCCCGCTGGTGTATCCAGATTCGGCAGGCGTAGCCTTCGAGCAGCAGGTGGGCACTGGTGCCGAAGCCCTGGCTGTCGGGCTCGATGGTTTCGGACGCGATCTTGAGTCCGGCTGATTCGATGGCGCGCGCCATCGTGCCATCGTGGGAGTGGTCGTAAAAGATCGCGCCGCCGTAGCGCAGCCAGTCCGGCTGTGCGTGCCGGCAGCCGTGGTCGACGAGGATTTTCTGGAGCGCCTCGGCTTCGTCGATCAAAGGCTTGTTACGCCTCGCGTGGATCAATGCCTGCTCGGCGTCGTAGGTGATTTTGGCGTGGATCGATTCCACGAATAGTGACATGTGGCCTCCTGTCGTTGGTTTCGGGTTGCGACTGGTTTACATAAAGCCCGGTGATTTATATTTGACAATCAGCGGTCTGATTCCTCCTTTCGCGAAAAACAGCGCAAAATCGTCGGCAGGTGTTTGTGGTGCCGGCTTATCGCATTGTCAAAACAGTGTGCTTATCAAAAGGCTTGATGCCCATGTTCTGTGGGCTTATATTATTTTCCATGTGCAAAGAAATCCTTGGTTAGAGGTCGATCTGGCTCAACGGCCAAACAGAACTGGCGCGAAGGCGCGCACACGTGCTCGGCTGGGTGACCAGCCAGGTTACGGTCCGGTCTGGCTGAACGAGGCCAAGATTGAGGTGCCGCCGGCCGATGGGATACCGATCTGCGCTTTCCTTGATTGGCAGATCGCGCCGCACGAGAATGCGCCGACATCTACCCGGATCCGCTGGACGGCATGCCGTCCCGAGCATGCCCAGGCCGCCTGACGCCTGGCCCGCCCAACCCTTGCCACCCCTACCCCCCGACGTGCGTTCCCAGACAACGCGCACGTCGTTTTTAACGCCTCGGCCGTCCTCCTGCGGTCGGGGCGTTCTTTTTTTGGTGGGTGTCGTGTTTGGGTGGGTGTCGTGGCCATGGGTGCAGTCTATTTTTTTTCGCTAAAAAACGCTGTCCGCGCCTGTACGTGATTCACGGACAGGCCAGAAAAAGGGGAAGTCATGCAAATGCATCTGCACCACGAGGACATTAACGACGCGCTGCGGGAAGCGATCCTGGTGGCGGGGGGGGTACAAGACGGTCGGCGCGCTGATGTATCCGGAAGACGCGCCCGACCACGCCGCCGGCAAGGTGCGCGATGCGCTCAACCCGGATCGTCGAGAGAAGTTCTCGCCCAAGCAGGTGGCGTTGATTTCACGGCTCGGCCGGCAGAACGGCTGCCACGCAGTGATGCGCTTCCTGGCGCATGACGGCAGCTACGCCGACCCGGTACCGATCGACCCGGAAAGCGAAATCGCCCGACTGCAACGGGAGTTCATCGAGGCCACCAAGGCGCTCGGCGCGATGAGCAAGCGCATTGAGGTGATCACTGCCAGGTCGGGTGGTTGAGGATGGAAAATCGCCACTGGCGACGGCCGAAGAAGCCTTGCTGCGCAAGCATTTCCCGACGATGACGGCGCGCCAGATCGGGGAAATCATGGGCGCAGCGGCAACGCGGTGATGTATAAACTGGGCACTTCATGGGCCTGAAGAAGCGCCGCTTCAAGCCCGTACCGGAGATCAAGTCCGCGACGAAGGCGGCCGTTGATCCGCGGCCAGCACGGCAACGTCCACGCATCACCGTCGTCAAGCACGCGGCGGGACGGATCATCACACACAGGATGGCTGGCTGATGGCCTGGCTGTTCGGCAAACCGCTGCTGTTCAACTACGTGATCATGGTTCTGTATTCGATGAATGCGGCCTGGTGGGCGGCGCATGGAAAGTGGGCGGACGCTTGCTACTGGCTCTCGGCGCTGGCCATCACCGCCACCGTGACGTTTGGGTACAAGCATTGAGCGCGCCAGCAAAACTTGAGGACCGCCACATCGAGCGGCTATGGCGGCAGATTTGCGCCAAGCTGGTTCCCCAGACGGTGGTGCGCGAAAATAGTCATCACCGATTTTCCTGATCGACTCGGACAGCCCGCGCGTCGAGGCGCTGCTGGCGTCGCCGGCGTGGTCCAGGCGCATCGTCGGGACGTTTTCGCCGGATGTGGATTTTGCGGTGTTGTGCGAGGAGGTGGGTTGATGCGCGCCCCCGCCTACGCCAAAGACCTGATCGCGCGCCGCCGAAATGGCGAGCGCATCGGGCTGCTGGTGGTCGGCGTGCATGACTGGTCGGCAGGCGAGGAGTTTGTCGCGCACCCTGGCGTGGCGCGCGTGGTCGTTCCGGACGACACGCTGCCGCATGAGCTGGACTGGGCGTGTGCGGCAGCGCTCGATTGCCTGATTATTGGCGGCTCGACGCCGGAGTTTTTCGCTACAGCAACGATGCTGCAGGCTGCCGGGGCAGCGTCGCTGTGGTGCGAGCAGGAGGCGGGTATTGTTTTGATAGAGCCTTACGAGTCCAAATATTTCCCGCCGTTTTTAAGCACGGGCGAGCCGGTGCCGCCGGCTCTGTTCAGCCGCGCGCTGCGCGACCACCGGCGCGACGCGTTGATGTTGCGCCAGGGCGCGTATGCCTCACCGATTTATGACGCGGCGCGCGAAGCGGCGTGGTGCGATGTTTTTGGTGTCGGCGAAGCGGCGGCGATCGCACTGCTGTCGGAGCCAACGATTGAGGCGAGGGCGGCATGATGCCTGATCCAACCGGGCCAGTCGATCCCTTGGCGGCGGCACAGGCGGCGGCCTTCCAGCAGGCGGACTGGCAGCAGCATTTCAAGCGTAACGCCAAGCTGGCGATCATGCCGTCGCTGTTCAACACGCTGCTGGTTTTTGACAAAGACCCGAAATGGCGCGGGGTGATCGCGTTCGACGAGTTTGCCTATCGCGTCGTCAAGCGCAAGACGCCCCCGACGCGCGTGGTGCGCATCGGGGAGTGGTCGGATCTCGATGATGTGCAGGCGCTGGTTTATATCACCGAAGAATATTCGATGGAGCCGAAGAAGGGCGTTGTGATGGATGCGGTGCTGTCGGTGGCGCATCAGAACGCGTTTCATCCGGTGCGCGAGTGGCTGCGGTCTTTGGTATGGGATGGGAGCCGCGTCTTGAGAGCCTGGCCGGAACGTATCTCGGAGGCATTTCTACCGCTGGCTCGGCTTCGCTCGAGACAACAGAACGGATCGAGCTGGGCGTATACCTCAAGCTGCTGTCGGTGAAGTGGCTGGTGGGCGCGGTGGCGCGCATCATGCGGCCGGGATGCAAGCTGGATACGATGCCGGTGCTTGAGGGGCCGCAAGGCTCGCTGAAATCGACGGCGCTGCGCGTGCTGTTTTCGTCGGACTGGTTCAGCGATTCAAAGCTGGTGATCGGCGACAAGGACGCGCTGGCGAATATGCAGGGCAAGTGGTGCAACGAGATGGCCGAGATGGATAGCCACCGCAAGGCTGACGACACGGCGTTCAAACAGTTTCTGAGCACGCAGACAGACCGGGTGCGCTGGCACTATGGGCGCCGTGCCGAGGACGTGCCGCGACAGAGCGTTTTTGTCGGCACGACGAACATGGCGCAGTACGGCAAGGACGAGACGGGGCTGCGGCGTATCTGGCCGTTCGAGGTCGGGGCCATTGACCTGGCAGGGTTGCGCGCCGACCGCGAGCAGATATGGGCGGAGGCCGTCAAGCTGTATGACGACGGTGTGAGCTGGTGGGTCGATGGCAACCGCGTGGTGATCGATCCGGAGGAAACGCCGAAGCTGGCGCCATATTTCAGCGCGCCGGTGACGGAGCGCGCGCTGTTCGACCGGCAGGCGGAAGACCGGATGCAGATCGACGCTTGGCAGTATCCGATTGCCGAATGGTGGTCGCAAAACAACGGGCTGCCTTATGTAACCACGTCGGACGTGCTGACCGATGCGTTGAAGATCGAGCGTTCCCGATGGACGAAGCCGGAGCAGATGCGCGTGGCGGCGATCCTGGTGCGCATGGGATTCACCCACGGCAAAGCCGGGAAGCGCAACGCCCGAATGCGCGTCTTCTTCCCGCCGTCAGAAGAAAAAGCAAATGCTGTGCCAGGCGCCAGCCAAACCGAGTTGGAAAGTGACAATGATCTGCCCATCTGACCATGCGCGCAGTGAATTGATGCTCCGAATCGGCGTGTGTGGCCGGCCTGTTTGCGAGGTCGTCCTACAGGTCGGCCACGGGAGAGGCCCGAAAACAAAGGCTGAGGACGACCGGACGGCCTGCATCGCGTGCGCGCAGGTACGCGTACACACCCGTGCACACGCGAGGTTTAAGGTAGGACGGTCGTCCTCATCAAGCATTGGCGCGGGTTTGCTGCGGCCGACCTGTAGGACGACCTTGATTGGATGTCGGACGCAATGAGGACGTGCCATCTGCATGAGTTGATCGAAAAGTTCGACAAGGACGATATCTTGGCGCCGACCGGATACAAAAATATCAATGGAGTTGTTGAATTTTTGAATGTTGCAGATGTTGCGGCAAGGGACGCTGTTTGTTTTTACGTAGGAAGCGAAGAATCTATCCCGGATGTGGGTTTAGTCCCAGGACTTGTCAGACTGCCATTCCCCGTTTGCTGGTTCGAATTCGAGCTTGTAGGGTGTGCGTATGCGACGTGCGGTGTATTGGCTATTGCAACAACATGGTTTGTATTCGTAAGGACAAACAACCCTTTGGAATGGGAGTTTTGCGGGGTGGGGGTGAGAGAAGGTGTTGGCGAGTCGGATCTGCGTTGGAATATTTTCCCGAACATTCGCGGGCCTTATGTTGATTTTGTTTCTGGCTTTCTGAAGCTGACTGCAATTTTCCTGACGGCGCTGAACTGCTCGAACGTCAGGCAGGTTGAGCACCTACCGGACGAGAAGTTGAAGCGCGCACGGAAAAAAGCGCGGAAAACTCCCATTGTTCTCGTTTTGGACGCTGGAGATTGACCTGACGAAAGGTCGCTCGAATGCGCATGGAGATGGAACGCACGCGTCACCCAGAGTGCACCTTCGGCGAGGTCACGCACGGCAATACGCGCCTGGAAAATGGACGTGGGTGCAGCCATGCGCTGTCGGCAGTGTTACTGCGGGAATTGTCCATAAGGAGTACGCGTTAAAGCAGGGTGGTGTGCAATGAGCAAGCCGATGCGCGACGCGATGCCGAAGGTTTCCGAGTTTGTTGATGCGTGCCGTGGGGTCTTTGGTGTGTTGTCAATCAATAACGCGATCCGCGATGGCATCGACGGCCTGCCGACGTTCTATGCGAGCGAGGGTGGCGAGTCGATTGGTACGCCTGCGCCGAAAGCAGCGTTCAGCGTCAGCGGCGATGCGCTGGTGCAAGAGCCGATGGTGGCGAGGAAAGGGAGGGCGGGATGAGCAGACGGATCATGTCGGAGTTGCCGGAAGACTTTGTCAGGAGAATGCGTAATTGGGCGCGATGGGCGGCTGGCGGTGGGCTGCCAAAGCTTTCGTCTTGCGCGATGTGGGGAATTGCGCCATCAGGATCACGCGGAGATCAGGTGATCAATACATTGTCTGGAGAGGCGGGCGATACCGACGCGGCGATGAACGGGGTTGCGGTGCGTTATGCACAGGCGGTGCTTGTTCTGGCAGTACGAGGGCAGCGCGCTTGCTGTGCTGGCCAGGCGCTGCAGCTGCGACTATAGGACGTATGAGAACAGAGTGATCGAAGGTCATACGATGTTGCGTAGCGAAATGGCTCAGCGCAGCGACGTGGCGCGGCGTTATCGCGAGTCGTTTGCCGAGGTGGCAAGGTGCGCTTGACAAAGCTCAATTGTAGGTGTAGTGTTGTCAACAATGTAAGCACCACCTGTCTGCCCGGAACCCGCACTCGTTGCGGGTTTTGGCGTTTACGGCGTGTCGGATCATGCCAATAGCGGCACCAAAGCCGTGCCGCCACATGGGCTGCAGCCGGTTATCGAAAGACGGGAGCGGTTACTGCGAAGACCATATCAAAGACAGAAGCATTGGTCGTTTCGCTGATGAACGCAGGGGCTCGCGGCACGAGCGAGGCTACGGGGCGAAATGGGACCATATCCGAAAAAGGATATTGAGGCGCGACGAAGGTTTATGCCAGCCGTGCAAACGCAAAGGTTTATATAGGCCGGCGAAGATTGTCGATCACATCAAGCCAAAGTTTGAGGGCGGAACCGATGACGATGACAATCTCGAATCAGTGTGTAAGCGATGCAGCGACATAAAGACGGCTCAGGAGGCTTTACGCGCAAGATCAATTAACAAGAGTGACGGGTGG
>JADJLB010000012.1 GCA_016705685.1 Propionivibrio sp. | reverse complement strand
CCGCCACTTATGACGCCATTCATCGCGCATTGCTCGCCGGCCTGCTCGGCAACATCGGCTGCAAGTCGGAGGATTCCGGGTACTACCTGGGCGCACGCGGAATGAAGTTCCTGATCCACCCGGGTTCGCCGCTCAACAAGAAGGCCGGCAAATGGATCGCTGCGGCTGAAATCACCGAAACCACCAAGCTCTTTGCCCGCTGCGTGGCGCGCATCGAACCGGAATGGCTGGAGACAGTCGGCGCGCACCTGATCAAGCGCAGCTGGTTCGATCCACACTGGGAAAAGAAGGCCATGCAGGTCGTCGCCTTCGAGCGGTCGACGCTTTACGGCATTGTCGTCAATCCGAAGAAGCGGGTGAATTTCGGGCCGATGAATCCCCAGGAGGCGCGTGAAATTTTCATCCGCCAGGGCTTGGTCGAAGGCGAGATCGGTGAGGAATATGCACGACGCTGGACGTTCTTCACGCACAATCACCAGTTGATGCTCGACATCGAAACGCTGGAGCACAAGTCGCGGCGGCCCGACGTGTTGGTCGACGACGAGCTGATTTTCGCCTTTTACGACCAGATCGTCCCCCAAGGCTTGTGCAACGGTGCCGACTTCGACCATTGGCGGCGCGAGGCCGAACGCGAGGATCCAAAGCTGCTTCATTTGAAGCGCGAAGATCTGATGCGCCACGAGGCGGCCGGAGTGACCACCGAAGCCTTCCCGCACCAGATCAGGCTGGGCGGCGTTGAGTTTGCGCTCACTTACCATTTTGAGCCGGGCAATGCGCGCGATGGCGTGACGCTGACGGTGCCTTTGGCGCAGCTCAATCAGATTCCGGCAGCGCGTTGCGAATGGCTGGTGCCGGGGCTGCTCAAGGAAAAAGTCATTCAGTTGGTCAAAACCTTGCCGCAGAAAATACGCTCAAAACTTGTGCCGGTGCCGGATTTTGCCGCCGAGTTTGTCGCGGCCGTGCAAGCCTCCGACAAAGGGTTGATCCAGGCGCTGCTTCACTACATTCTGCAAACGCGCGGCCTCAATGCGCGCGGTTGGGAGATTACGCCGGACGCATTTCGGCCGGACACGTTGCCTGCGCATTTGAGCATGAACTTCAAGCTGATCGACGAGCACGATCGCCAGCTGAGCATGAGTCGCAGCTTGACCGATTTGCGGGGCGAGTGGGGTGGCAAGGCCAAACAGGAATTCTCCGATTTGCACGAGACGCCGCATGAGTACGCGGGGATGACCGACTGGAGTTTCGGCGAGCTTCCCGAACTGATGGAGGTCGAAATTGGTGACGGCGGCAACAGCGGACAAACCGTGCTCGGCTATCCCGGGCTTTCCGATGACGGCGAAAGTGTTTCGCTGTGCGTTTTCGATAGTGCCGAGGAAGCGCGCGAAGCGCATGCGGCGGGTCTGCTCCGGCTGTTCATGCTGCAGTTTCGCGATCAGATCAGATACTTCGAAAGAAACCTGCCGGGTCTGACGCAGATGGGTATGGCATTCATGCCGCTGGGTTCGGTTGACGAATTGCGCCGGCAGTTGATCGAACTGACTTTTGCGCGCGCCTGTCTGGTCGAGCCATGGCCGACCGACGCAGAAGGCTTCAAGCAGCGTTGCACCGAGGCGAAAGCGCGCTTGGGCTTGCTCGCCCAGGAAATCTGCCGGTTGGTCGGTCAGATACTGGTTGACTGGCAGGCGCTGAAAAAGAAGCTGCCGGCGTTCAAGAGCCATGCCGCAGCCTGGCAGGATATCGAGAAGCAGCTGGATCGTCTGGTCGGCAAACGTTTCGTTGCCGATACGCCGTTCGAGCGCTTGCAGCACTATCCGCGCTACCTCAAGGCGATGTCGCTGCGCCTCGATAAACTCAAGGCGGGTGGCGCCGAAGGCGCGGCCCGCGATGCCCGCCTGCTGGCCGAATTCTCGCCCTTGTGGACGAACTACGAACGACGTGCCATCGTATTGGCCAAACAGGGCGTCAGCGACCCCGAGGTCGCGCAGTTTCGCTGGCTGCTCGAAGAATTGCGCGTTCAGCTCTTTGCGCAGGAATTGCGCACGCCGGCACCGGTATCGACGAAGCGCTTGCAGAAGATGTGGGAAGGACGATGAGGATAATGTGGGAACAGGTATGCCTGAAGTGATTCTGGCGCTGCGGCGCAGCCTGGTGACGCTCGGCCAGGGACGCGTCTGGCTTTATTTTTTCGGGCCGGCGATTTTTGCCCTGATCATCATGATCGGCCTGTCCTGGTTCCTGCTCGATCGGCTGATTGCCAGTTTCGTCGAACAGCCGCCGATGAGCTGGATCGCCTCGTGGGGCGCTTTCTGGCTGGCCAAGCTGCTGGCTGCGCTCGGTGGCTGGCTGCTGATACTTTCCGCCAGTTATTTGATCGCCATGTTGCTGACCGCTGTTGTCGTACTGCCGCTGTTGCTCAAACACCTATCGGCCACGGATTATCCTGATCTCGCGCGCATGGGCAGTGACAGCGTCGCCGCGTCGACCTGGAACAGCTTGTGGGCTGCCGTGCTGTTTATCATCGGCTGGCTGGTGACCCTGCCGCTGTGGTTGGTGCCGGGGCTCGGGCTGGTTCTGCCGTTCTTCTGGATGGCCTGGCTCAACCGCCGTACTTTTGCCTACGATGCGCTGGCCGTTCATGCGGCCGATGGCGAATGGCGCGAGCTGCGGCGGCGACAGGCCATGCCCTTGCTGGCGCTGGGCATGGTCATGGCTTTGCTGGCGCACGTTCCCTTCATGGGGCTGCTCGCGCCTTCGCTGGCCGCGCTGGCCTATGTTCATTTTTGTCTCGAAGCGTTGCGCCGTTTGCGGCAAGGGGCGGTCGTCAGCATCAGCGAACAAGCGGAGGTCTGGTCATGAACTTTGGCGCCATCATCATCGGCGATGAAATCGTTTCGGGCAAACGCGTCGATCAGCATTTTGCGAAAATTATCGAATTGCTTGGTGCGCGCGGTCTGAAGCTTTCGTGGGCCGAATACCTGGGCGACGAGCGATCGCGTATCGCGGCCACGCTCAAGCGCACCTTTGCCGCCGGTGACGTAGTTTTCAGTTTTGGCGGCATTGGCAACACGCCGGATGATCATACGCGGCAGGCGGCCGCCGAGGCGCTGGGCGTCGAACTGGTTCTGCAGCCGGAGGCCGAACGCGAAATCCGCAACCGTTTCGGGGACAAGGCGGACACGGCGCGCCTGTTGCTGGCTACATTTCCGCGTGGCGTCGACGTCGTTCCCAACCCGGTCAATCGCATCGCCGGGTTTCACATTCGCGATCACTACTTTCTGCCAGGGTTTCCGCAGATGGCGCATCCGATGGTTGCGTGGGCGCTGGATACCTTCTACCCGCATCTGTTCAATCTTCATCCAACGGTGGATAAGGCGTTGTTGCTGACGGGACCCAATGCCTACGAAAGCGCGCTGCTCGATCTGATGGAGCGCATCGTCGCCGAGTATCCGACGTTACGCCTGTTCAGCCTGCCTTCGATCGGTGAAGACGGCCAGCGACGCCACCTTGAGCTGGGCGTCGAGGGAGAGCTTACGCAGGTCGACCGCGCGTTGGCGCAAATCCGGCAGGAGATTGAACGACGCGACATCGCGTGGCGCTGGCGCGAATGATTCGCTGACCATCGCGGCGCCAGAAACGACAAAACCCCGCGTGCGGGGTTTTGTCCTTCCATCGGGCCGAAGCAAGTTGAACGGCCGGACGGTGTGCTCAGGCAATCACGGAGCTGCCAGGGCGCTTATTTCTTCTTGGCCGCTGAGCTGACTGCATTGACCGTTGCATTGACTGTCGCATTGCTTGCTGTAGCGATATTGGCTTCAGCGATTTCGGCGGCTTGTTTGACAATGTTCTTCATGTTGTCAAACGCTGAGCTTGCGGCTTCGAGCGCTGATTTGACGGCAGCAACGGCGACGTCCGAACCGGCCGGGGCGTTCTTGGCAGCTTTTTCCATCAGGCTGGAAACCTGCTTCTGGAAGTCGCCAAACTGGCTTTCGAGGAGTTTCGTCACTTCTTCCTTCGATTGTGCCGAAATTTCATAAAGACTGCGATTGTAGGCAACGATCTGTTCAACGGCCGGTTGAATTTGCGCTGCGGTCATCGACATGGCTTCCCGGGGATCCTTGGCGCCGAGCAGTGCCTTGGTGTTGGACATTCCATCTTCCAGCATCGAGCGGGCAGTGTTCAGGTTCAGCGCGGCAACACGTTCGGCGCTAGCCAGTGCGGTATTGGCGAGGGACAGCAGAGCATCGACAGAAGCTTTATTAGCAGCAGCAAATTGTTCGGGGGTCGTGATCATGGTAAATCTCCTAAGTTAAAACAAAAGTTATGAGCAGTGTTGAACAGGCCGATTAACTTGTTGCGCTGCACCATGGACCGTATTATAGGGGAGAAATTTGCCTTGTCAAGTGTTTTTTGCTGCGCTGCAACAAATATTTTCAGTGTTGATTAATAATGAGTTTTAAGCCAAATATGGCTGTCTTCTGAAAATATTATTCAAATGTTGCGTTGCGTTCCGCAGGGGCTAGCGAAGACCATCGCGCGTCATGCCTACCTGGGATTGATGTTTGCGGAGGGCTGCAGCGAGAGCGGCTCGCCTTTCTTGTCGTCCGTCGTCGTATTCTTGCCTTTGGGCTGGATGATGGCCCGGACGCGGGCTTGCGCCGCGCCGGTGGCGCTCTTGCTTTCGCCGCTGCCGTTGGTGACAAGATATTTTTCGGTCAGCGCGTTATACGAAATATACGGACCTCGGATTTCATCGAGTCCGCTCTTGACCCAGGCACGAATGAAGAACTCGGAAAATTCGTCGCGGGCATTATGCTCGATGCGTTCCGCTTCGCCTTCGATGTACTCGTCGCGTCCTTCGCGTTTCTGCCGGAAGCGGGCCAGTCCATTGGCGCCCCCCGTGGCGACGCCTTTCTGGAACCCGTCGGCGTCCTGCGTAACGACCAGTTTGTTGGAGCGTATCTGCATCGTTCCTTGGGTGAGAATGACATTGCCCTCAAAGACCTGAACCTTATTGACATCGTCCATGCTGATACGGTCAGCCTCGAGATTGATCGGTTTCTCGCGGTCGGCCTTTTCGGCGTGTGCGGGCAGCGCCAAGGCGAGCAGCAGGATGCTGGTGGTCAGGAGGGATGAGTTTGGCATCATGGATTCTTCTTGTTGGCGTATTTACTTTCGAGTACGGCAAAGGCCTGGGATTCGAGTACATAGGTCTGTGTTCGGTTGTTCACCTGCATGCCGACGCCTTTCAGCCAGGACTTCCCTTTGGTGATCAGCACCGGGCTTTTTGTGAAGGCTCTTTCGTCGTCGGGCAAAATGGTGAGCTGGCTGGTGAAGGCCGTCATTGCCTCGTCTTTTGCCGACGCCGCTCGCAGAATCCGGACATTGTCGTACAAATCGACTTGTTCGCCATCCTTGCTGGCGTGCCCACGTTCCGCGCTCATGCTCAGCGTTGGTTTCTTCACATACAGGTAAACGAGATTCGGCTTGATCAGGTCGGTGGAGTCGTCATCGGGGTAATGTCGGATGTCGGAAGCCTGCAAGGTATATTTCAGACGTCCGGTCTGATCCAGTTTGTGCAGCGTGGAATCGGTAATGATGTAGTCGGGGTCGTGACGATGCTTTCCGTCGTGTCTGGCTTCAGGCAGTTGCGTCGCGTAGCGCAGCCAGAACGTCAGTCCGGCCAACACGAGAAGTATGCTCAATGGAAAGACTGCGCTGCCCCAGTGTTTCATCGTCCGGGCACTCTCAGATATGGGGCGAGTGCGGTTTCGAGTTGGTCTTTCGCGTCGAGAATGAACTCGCAGACTTCGCGGGCGGCGCCGTGGCCACCGGTTTTGCTGGCGACCATTCGAGCATGGCGCTTGGTCAGCGCGTGCGCGTCGGCCGGAGCGGCCGAGAAGCCGCACGCGTTCATGACCGGCAGGTCGACCACATCATCGCCCATATAGCCGGCTTCATCGGCGTCAAGGCCGAGTTTGGTCAGCAGGGTCTGCATCGTCTCCCATTTGTTTTCGCAACCCTGATAAAGCAGATCGATGCCCAGATTTTGCATGCGCAGTTCGACACAGCGTGCTTTGCGGCCGGTGATGATGGCCACGGCAATGCCCGATTGCTGCAGCATTTTCAGGCCATGACCATCGAGTGTGTTGAACGCCTTGATCTCGATTCCCTCGTCGGTGTAATACAGCGCGCCATCGGTCAGCACCCCATCCACATCGAAAGCCATCAATTTGAGCCGCTTTGCCTGCGCTTTGGTGTCGTTCGCCAAGTTCATCAGAGTGCTTTGGCCTGGAACAGGTCGTGCATGTTGAGCGCGCCGATCAAGCGCTGATTCTCGTCCACGACCGGAATCTGGTTGATCTTGTATTTTTCCATCATTTCAACCGCCTCGGCCGTCAGTTTGTCCGGGCCGATCAGGCGCGGCTTGCCGCTCATGATATCGGCCACAGTTAGTGATTGGAGATTGAGGTTGCCGACAATGGCGCGCCGCAAGTCGCCATCGGTGAATATGCCAAGCACCGCTTTCTCGGGCGTGACGACGACCGTCATGCCGATTCCGCCACGGGAAATCTCGCGCGTCGCATCGGCCACACTGGCCGTGGGCAGAACGCTGGGAATGGCCATGCCTATGCGCATGACATCGCGAATGCGGGTCAGCAACTGACGGCCGAGGGAGCCGCCGGGGTGCGAACGCGCAAAGTCTTCGGCGCCAAAGCCACGGGCATCGAGCAAAGCCACGGCCAGTGCGTCGCCCAGCGCCAGCGCGGCGGTCGTGCTGGCCGTCGGGGCAAGATTCAACGGACAGGCTTCCTGCGCGACGCCGGCGTCGAGGTGGGCGTCGGAATCTCGCGCCAGCGACGAGTTCGGGTTGCCGGTCATGGCGATCAATTTGGCGCCCTGCCGTTTGATTGAAGGCAGGATGTTGAGCAACTCGGCGCTTTCGCCCGAATTGGAGATGACGATCATCACGTCATCGGCAGTGATCATCCCGAGATCGCCATGACTGGCTTCAGCCGGGTGCACGAAAAAAGCCGGCGTTCCGGTGCTGGCCAGCGTTGATGCGATCTTGCATCCGATATGTCCGGATTTGCCGATGCCGCTGACGATGACGCGGCCATGACAATTGAGAATAAGCGACAAGGCCTGCAGAAAGTCGCCGTCGATGCGACCGATCAATGCAAGAACGGCGTCTCCCTCGATACGGAGCACCTGGCAGGCCAGCTCAAGCGCTTTGGAGGAGGGCTGTATTTGGTTCATGGTGGTGGAGCGGTTATGATTGGGCCAAGTATAGCAGAAGCCTTGGGCGCCCCTGATCCCCCATCCATGGAGCAAAGCGGCAGCAGCCTGACACTTTGCCGCTGTCACAGGCCATTTGCCTTTTCTCCGTGTTTTCCATGCCTCTGCGAACCTTGTGTAGCTAGCGGGCCAACATCATCTTGGAAACAATGGAAACTTTGACGGTCATTTTGTTGCTGCTGGGTGCGTCGGTGCTGTCGGTCGTCGTGTTCCGGCGTCTCAATTTGCCGCCCATCCTTGGCTATTTGCTGGTCGGCACGCTGATCGGGCCAAAAGCGCTCAACCTGCTTGCCGGCCTCTCGGGGGCGCATTACCTGGCCGAATTTGGCGTCGTTTTCCTGATGTTTTCGATCGGCCTTGAGTTTTCGCTATCCAAACTCTATGCCATGAAGCGCATCGTCTTTGGACTGGGGTTTCTGCAGGTCATGGCCACGCTCGCGACGGTAACCGCCGCGGCCGCCGCTACAGGGCTGTCGTGGCAGGCCGGCGTGGCCATCGGCGGGGCGCTGGCGATGTCGTCAACCGCGGTGCTGACCAAACTGCTCAGCGAACGCATCGAGCTCGACGCGCCGCACGGGCGCGAAGTGATGGGCGTGCTGCTGTTTCAGGATATCGCCGTCGTTCCACTGCTCATCCTCGTGCCTTCGTTTTCACAGTCGCCCGAGCAGATGGCTATCGCCATGGGCATCGCCATGCTCAAGGCCATCGCGCTGCTCGCGCCGGTTTTTCTTCTCGGCAAGCGACTGCTGAGCAAATGGTTCTTCTTCGTCGCTCACGGCAAGTCGGCCGAGCTCTTCGTGCTCAATGTGCTTTTCGTCACGCTGGGTCTGGCCTGGCTGACCGAAGCGTTTGGCCTGTCGATGGCGCTCGGCGCTTTCGTCGCCGGCATGCTGATTTCGGAGACAGAGTTCAGGCATCAGGTTGAAGCGGACATCATGCCTTTTCGCGACGTGCTGCTCGGCCTGTTTTTCGTGACCGTCGGCATGATGCTCGACGTTACCCTGGTGTTGGCCAACTGGCCGTGGGTATTGGGCGTGCTCGCCGCATTGCTGCTGGTCAAATTCCTTCTGGTGTTTGGTTTGTCCCGTTTGTTCGGTGCTCTAAGTGGCGCCGCGATGCGTTCCGGTCTTTGGTTGTGCGCTGGCGGCGAATTCGGCTTTGTTCTGCTTGCCGATGTCAGCACCAATGCCGTGGCGCCTCCACCGGTTGTTCAGATCGTCTTGGCGGCACTGGTCATATCCATGTTGCTGGCTCCGTTCATCGTACAGTACAGCGACCGTCTGGTATTGCGCTTTACCGCCAGCGAATGGTTGATGCGCTCCTTACACTTGACCAACCTGGCCGCGCGCACCCTGAGCGTCGACAAACACGCGGTGATCTGCGGGTTTGGGCGCAGCGGCCAGTATCTGGCGCGTTTCATGGCGGACGAAGGGGTTCGGTATATTGCGCTCGATCTCGATCCGGATCGCGTGCGGCAGGCGGCGGCCGCCGGCGAAAACGTCGTGTATGGCGACGCGACCCGGCGTGAAATGCTGTTGGCAGCGGGAGTCGGCCGTGCCAGGGTGCTGGTCGTTTCGTTTATCGACGCGCGCGCCGCCGAGCGTGTCTTGCGCCTTGTCCGGGAACTGGCTCCCGGCTTGCCGGTGGTCGTGCGCACCTTCGACGAAAAGGATCTGGGCCGCCTGCAGCGCGCGGGAGCCGCCGAGGTCGTGCCGGAAACGCTGGAAGCATCGATGATGTTGGCATCGCACGCGTTGATCCACGCCGGCGTGCCGATCAATCGCGTGCTCAGGCAGATACGTCAGACCCGGGCGGCGCGCTACCGTACGCTGCGTGGCTTCTTCCATGGTGAGAGCGACCATGACGACAATGTGCATGACAGCGAAGCGCCCTGCCTGCGTTCGGTGTCGCTCCACGACGGCGCCTACGCCATCGGGAAAACGCTGAGTCAGCTTGCGGTCAATGAGCAGGATGTTGAAGTGGTGGCGGTTCGGCGCCGCAACATCCGGACGCTGGAACCTTCGGGAGGTACGCGCTTCGAGATCGACGATGTGGTCGTGCTGCTAGGGGTGCCGGGGGCACTGGTCAAGGCGGAGGGCAGGTTGCTCAAGGGGTGAAAGTTGGAAAGAAAAAACCCGCCGAAGCGGGTTCTTCATTGAGCCGCGATTTCTCAGTAGGACGAGCAGACTGTGTACAAGTTGGCGTCCTCTGCGACTGTCAGCGCAGCCGGGAAGGCTGCGGTGGATGCGCAGGTGTTCTGACAGATTACCCGGACATTGCCCGTGTTGGTTGCACCATCGTCCATCGCCAAATCCAGTTGGCGTATAAACCGCCCCTGAATGCCCGTCGAGCAAACGAAGTAGTTGCCAGCCCAGCCACCCGCGCCGGTAAAAGGCGACACACCGGTAACCCCCATCACGCCGCCTTCGGCATTGCGTGGCGTGTAGTCGGCGGATGCCTGGTCGGTAGTGCCCGTAGCGAGGTTGGCGACGCGAACGTGCAGCCAGAAATTGCAGGCCTCAGAGGCACAGGCACCGCCAGCCGGTACGTCATTCCAGTTGCCGCCAATACGTCCATCGCCATTACCGTTCGTAGCGGCAGCAACGCCGATATGTGCATCAGCAGCGCGGTCGTCACCCGGCAGGGCGCGGAATTTGTCCTGGTAGGCGTAAACGAACGTCGGGATGGTACGGAAATCATTGGCCAGGTTCTTCACTTTCGCGCTGTTGATCAGCTCCTGCCCCTTCAGCACGCCACCGAGGAGCAGGCCGATGATGACGAGTACAATGGCAATTTCAACCAATGTAAATCCCGATTGTTGCCTGTTCATTCTGATCTCCAAGCCATGACGTTAATGACAGACAATTCAAAGCAAACTACATGCCAGAAAAATTCGGCATTTTTCCCCTGCTTTCGGCGAAGATGTGTCGAATCTTCGACACATCTGTCGGCAATTGAACTGTCATGCGGATTTGCTGACGGGCTTTGGTCAATCTCGGGGGGCCAGACATGACGGCCTTGGAGCGGTTCAGCGGTCTTATCAAAGATCGGCAGCACTGGGTGCTGATAGCGCTGCTGGTCGTCTTGCATCTGACCTTGCTGGCAGGCGTGGGAACGGTTGTCGGGTTGATGTGCTGGCTCGTCGATGTTGGCTTGTTCATGCTCTGGCAGCCCTTCATTCAAACCGAGCGAAGACTCGATGCCGGCGCCCTGTTGTCCATCCTGCTGCTGCTTGCCGGAGGCGCCTGGTCATTCGGCTGGTGGTTGCTGATTCTATGGGTGGTACTGCTGGCCTCCCTGCTGGGTGGGCGGGTGTTGCTGTTGGGGCATCGTCCGACGCGAATTTTTTATCTGCTGGCGTTTGCCTATCTGCTGGCGGTTCTCCTGATCTGGCTGGTGCCGAGGATCGTGCCGGGCACGGCATCGATGGGGCCGGCATTTGACCGACCCTTCGCCTGGGCGGCCTCGCTGATCTTCGTGGTCATGCTGCTGATGCCTCGTCCGCGTGAACTCCACCTGCCTAGCGGCGGCATGGTCGATTTCTTCTACAGCCTGTTCATCTTTCTGCTGATTTCCGTGCTGGTGTTGGGCAGCCTGGCGTTCATGCTGTTGCAGCAATCGCCTTACATCGAAGCGGTGTTCAAGACGCTGGTTTCAATGGCCGCCATGCTGCTGTTGATGGCCTGGGCATGGGATCCACGTCCGGGTTTTAGCGGTATCGGCGTCTTTCTGTCCAAATATCTGCTGACCATCGGCTTGCCTTTCGAGACTTGGCTGCAGCAATTGATGGACTGCGCGGAGCGGGAGAGCGATCCGGATCGGTTTATCTACGCCTCATGCAAGCGCATGCTTGGACTGCCCTGGGTGGCGGGGGGAGCCTGGTCGCCTGCCAGCGGGGGCGAGGCGGGGTCGGGAAGCTTCGGTCAGGAATCGAACATACGTCACGAATTCAGCAATCAGCCGCTGGTCTTCACGCTCTATACGCGCCATAAGATGAGCCCCGCTCTGGTCTGGCATTTTCAGATGCTGGTCAAACTGATCAACGAATACTACAGCGCCAAGCAGCGTGCTCGTGAGCTGCAGCAGATGAGTTATCAGCGTGCGGTACACGAGACCGGTGCCCGCCTGACGCACGATGTCAAGAATTTGCTGCAGTCATTGAACAACCTGTGCTTCATGGCTCAGGCGCCGGGCGATGTCGATGGCGAGCGCCTGAATCTGTTGTTGCAACAGCAGTTGCCACAAATCACGCAACGCCTGCAGCGCGCGCTGGAGAAACTCCAGGTGCCACAGCCCGCAAGCGGTGGAGTGGCGGGGGGCGGCGGCTTTGCGGGCGTGGGCGGTCTGGTCTTTGCCAATGTTTGGTGGGATGCGCTCCGCCAACGGTACGCGCATGACAATATCGTTTTCGACCCGGTGGTATTCGACAAAGCCGCTTGCCTGCCTGCGGCGCTCTATGACAGCGTGGCGGACAACCTGTTGCAAAACGCACTGTTCAAGCAGCAACACGAAGGCGATCTGGGCGTGCGTGTGGCGATAGCAAGCGATGCGGCGATGTTGAGCGTAAGCGACAGCGGCAGCGCCGTGCGGGAGGATGTGGCCGGCGATCTGCTGCGTTCGCCGGTAACGTCGGAACATGGGCTTGGAATCGGTCTCTTCCATGCGGCAAGGCAGGCGGAGGGGTATGGGTATACGCTGCGCCTGGCCCGCAACGTGGTGGGTCAGGTCTGTTTCGAGTTAAGCAGAGAGGGCCGCGCAATTGCGGAGGCCGGCAAATCCGCTATATGACATTTCGCTTAGGCCGATTTGCGGCCGATGACGCGATGGACGACCATATTGCCCTTGCCCTTGAGATAAATCATTTGCGGTTCGTGAAAATCGAAGCGGTGCTGTAAGCGACGGTGGGTCGCTTCGTCGACCTGCACCATGCCGGGCACTCCTTCGCTGGTGATGCGGCTGGCAATATTGACGGTGTCGCCCCACAGGTCGTAGATGAATTTCTTTTTGCCGACGACGCCGGCGACGACCGGGCCGGTGCCGATCCCGATGCGCACTTCAAGATGCATCTGGTTCACCTGGAAGTCGTTTTGCAGTAGATCGCGCATTTCCAGCGCCATGTCGACCAGTGCATCGGAGTAGTCACTACGCTGGTCGTTCAATCCGCCGGCGACCATATAGGCATCGCCGATGGTCTTGATCTTCTCCAGCCCGTAATATTCGGCGAGTTCGTCGAACGACGAAAAGATCTTGTTGAGCATCGAAAAGACCTGTTGCGGGCTGAGGCCTGCGGCAATTTTGGTGAAGTTGACGATGTCGACAAACATCACGGAGACATCGGCGAATCCGTCGGCAATGGTCTGGTTGCTGCTTTTCAACCGTTCGGCAATCGAACCCGGCAGGATGTTCAGCAACAAACGTTCGGAACGGTCCTGTTCGATCTGGAGTTGCTGGTGGGCTTCTTGGAGGTGAGCCTGCGCCTTCTGTTTCTCAATGGCCGAATAGCGGAGCAACAGGAAGACGATCGTCGAGACGCCGGCAAAGTTGAGCGCAAAGAAGAACACGGTGGTATGCGTGGACACCTTGATTTGCGTCGCTGTCAAAGAATCGGCGAGGTAATAGTCAAAGCTGCCGGACAAGGCGTTCAGAAAGAGATACGCAAAAAACCAGGCCAGTGCTTCGCGTGGGCCGATGAACAACACCGCGCCGATGGGGGCCAGCAGCGCCCACAGACTGATTCCGCTAGCCGAAATGAAGTTGCCCATACTCCATTGGGCAACAAAGGGCATGAACAGAATCAGCGTGATCTGGATCAGTCGAAAGGCGTCGAAATTCAGCGTCTTCAGGTAGACCAGCAGGTTGCCGACCAGCAGCAACTGGAACACGAAGGGGATGGTCGATGAGAAGTGCGGTCCGAGCTGCCAATAGATGAACAGCCAGAGCATCGACGCAAAGCTGATCAGGCCGGTGGCAAAAATCAACAGGGATTTTTGCAGGCGCACATCCTCGGAGTCGGTCGGCAATATTCCGGCGTTGCGAAAACCTTCGAGAAAGCCTCGTTGATTGCTCATGGGATGTTTGACACTGACCTTGAATGCTGAATGAATGATTTGACTCCAAACTGCAGAGACGGTCAAGCCGTGTTGTCGTTTTCGGTACTGTTGTTTTCCTGGTTCGGTGCGACAAGAGCAAATTCCTTCCAGCCTCGTGCCCGACATCCTTGGCGCAAATAATCGCCTTCGCCTCCAAAAATGATCCACGGCTCAAGAGCGCTGTTACCCTCGAGAGCCTTCCACTTCAAGATTGCGCTTGGCCAGTCGGAGGCGAATGTCGCCCCCGATTTTATTTCCACCGCTTGTAAACCAACAGGGGTTTCAAAAAGTGCATCGATTTCATTTCCGACGTTGTCACGCCAGAAATAGAGATCAATCGGTTCTCCGGCATTCAGTCGTTGCTTGACCATTTCAGAAATTACCCAAGTTTCAAACAATGCGCCACGCGCAGCGTGCGTCGCTATCGTTGCCGCATCACGGATGCCGACTAGCCACGCCATGAGTCCGACATCGAGAAAGTAGAGCTTGGGTGTTTTGACCAAGCGCTTTCCGAAGTTCTGGTGATGCGGGGGCAAGCGCAAGACTAGATAACTCGCTTCCAGTACGGAAAGCCAATCTCGCGCCGTCACTGCCGATATTCCGCAGTCGGCTCCAAGCGCTGTTAGATTGAGAAGCTGCCCCGAGCGAGCGGCACACATTTTGACAAAGCGCTGGAATTGGCTTAAATCGCGAACAGCAAGCAGTTGTCTGACGTCGCGTTCGAGATACGTGGCTACATAGTTGGCGAACCAGTCGCCCGGCAAGAGGTCGCGGTCGTACAAAGCCGGATAACCACCCTTCCACAGGCAAGATTCCAGACTTGAAGGCAGGTGCCCTGCGGCTGAAAGTTCGCCTGCCGAAAAGGGGAGCAACTCTACGCGGGCGGCGCGTCCAGCCAAACTCTGGCTAACGCCTGTCGTCAATTCGAATTGCTGCGAACCCGTCAGAATGAAATCGCCCATGCGCTGGCGATCATCAACCCAGCCTTGCAACCAGGATGGAAGCGCCGGGCAACGCTGCACCTCATCAACGATTGCGCCATCCGGGAATCGCTGCAAAAAACCTTTCGGGTCGCGCTCGGCAAACTCCCGTTCATCCGGGTTTTCGAGAGAAACATAAACTTTGTCGGCAAATGCCAGCCGAGCCAGCGTTGTCTTACCCGCTTGCCGGGGGCCGGTCAGGACCAGGACGGGGAAGCCCTTGGCCAGACGGTGCAGTGTGGGAAATGCGTACCGCGGGATCATTATTACAAATCAAAGTTTAAATATTGTATTTGTAATACTAGCGATCTGCTCGGAAAAGTCCAAGCATTTTTAAGACACGTTGGCATTGGTTTGGGATGAATTGTTCGAAATGATCTGTAAGGCAATCAGGACGGGGGCCTGAGGTTCTGTGCCGCAAGCGGCAGTGTTTCTGCGGCTCTCAAGGCATGTAGGCCAAAGAACGTCTATTGTTCTCCGGCCTGTTCTGCCAAAACTCTTTATGGCAAACGACCTGCGGAGATCATGCGGTTGTAGAGGATGTTCGGGGATATCCAGGAAACCATATCGTCAAACTCCCCTTGGGGAGCGCTTGAAGGAGCTTGTGTATGGCTTACAAATGTGCGGTTATTGCTGACGTTGGCCAATTCGTCAGCCCCGGTCGGAACGGCACTACCATTCCTTCCGCTGGAAATGACGACGGCGACAGCACTGGAAGTAAGATCCGTTCCGGTCGCGCAAGCTGACGTGACTCCGCTTCCAGTTATCCCAAGGGAGGTATTGCAGACACGCAAGTCAGGAGTCGGGCCTGTCGTCCACGCAGCCTTCAGTCCACTGGTTGTCGTAATAGCGCTGGCGTTGGCAGCGGTCACCGCATACCTGATTGGATTTCCCCACCCGTCAATTGCGTAACCCTGGGCGTTTGTTGGCGTGATGCCAAGGGTGATGGCAGGAACAAAACCATTGTAGCTATTTGTGCATGCACCCCCGCCTGCCGGACTTTCAATTCCGGTCGTTGAAGGTGCGGCAGGGCATGGAAGGCGTTGTTGTGCAGCGGCGTAACCGAGCAACGCCTCGTTGATTGAAGCAAGCTGTTTCTGTGTTTCCTTTTCGGAGGCGAGGTCGCGACTGGTCGATAATGAAACCAGCATGCCGCCAACCAAGAGTGCGACGATAACCAAAACAATGGCCAGTTCAACGAGCGTAAAGCCCTTATGACGGAATGGCCGGAATGGCCCATTTTGCTGGTGGCTGCCAGCATCTCTGAATCGTTGAGTAAGCA
This sequence comes from Propionivibrio sp., assembly GCA_016705685.1. Classification (GTDB taxonomy): domain Bacteria; phylum Pseudomonadota; class Gammaproteobacteria; order Burkholderiales; family Rhodocyclaceae; genus Propionivibrio. The sequence goes on along the minus strand of JADJLB010000012.1, from coordinate 302,604 downwards.
CAGCCATTGTCTCAGCAAGGTCTCAATGCGTAGGCCACCAACACGACGAAAATCTGCCGTGTTTGGGGATATGCACAAGATCACGCATCAGCGCGTAGTCAGCGATAAGCGCATCGTTCGTATCGATGAGTACTCCCCTATTCATCACTTGAGGCCATTAATCGGTTTCCGGGTTGCCAACAACCCGATGAGATTGTGGGCCTTGACGCAATCAATCGTAAGACGAACGCCGTCCTTTTCAAGCTTTGCCGCATTTCTAGGAAGTTCAAATTCCCGTGGAATGAGCAGGGCTTGACTTGAGCCGTTGCGAAAGCGTTCTACATGTCGTTCTGCAAGCATCTCTTTTCTCTGGATATGTCATAGCGTAGGCTAGTTGGTTGCAGTATTGAGCGCAAGTGTTTGGATTAGGTGTTGCGGTTCAACTGTCCGTGAGATGGGTAAAGAGTGGCCCGAAGGGAAGATTTGCTCGACAGCGTCGAACAGCGCTACTGGTAGAGGAGATGATCGTTAAATGTACTACCGGACGGATTTGCGCTGAATACATCATCCGCTGGCGTGGCGTTTTGGTCTTCCAGGTAGTTGGCAATCACACTCTTGTTTGGGACCGTGCTGCGCGGTTGCCCTCCTGAAACGCCGGTAAGCCGTCTACCCGCCATGATTACGGCGAACCGTTTGTCGGCTACGGAAGACGGAGGGTTGACCGTCAGACACAAACCGCAGGTCGGCAAGGGTGGTATGGGCTGGGGTTTGTAAGCGTCGGCAAGGGCATAAAAAACCAATTCACTCCAGTTGGGCCACCACGAGCCGAGATTGACATTGCATAAAGCTGTCCAACCGTTCTTCATCGGACTTATTCCGCTGCTGGCGACGGTATTTATGAAGGTGCCTGGCAAACGCCCAAAGCGGGTACTGGCTGAATCCGAGTAGACGCCCCCGGCAGAGGCCACAATATCCGCCGCCCATGGAAGACGACCCTGGTTAAGCGGGTCGGCCGCATAGTCTTTCAGACAATTTGCTACTTCACTCGTGACACGTTTTTCCAGGAGGGGCATTAGATCTTCGTAGGAGATGGCGAGTACCCGGTCATTCACAAGAACAACGTTGTCGGCACCATGAACGACCCCGTTGATAAATCCGTCAGTGCTGCCATTAGCGAACGTTGTATTGTCCTCGCCATTTCCGATATCCAGATAATTTACAGGGTTATTGGCATTCGCCGCATCGCGGACTTGGATTACGCCATCCTCGCGGGTAAGTACGCTACCTGGCGCGATAATCACTGCCATGGCGCCTGTTGTGCCTGCGCCATCGTTGACGATTGTGCCATTGGAGTTACGAACGGTGAGGCTTCCCGGCGTGTCGCTGTTAAGACAGCCGGGCTGTCCAGGCGATGTGCATGTCGTCCTCGGAGAGTTCTTGAAATTATCGGAAACGGCATACCATAAACGTTCGCCACTGCTGTCACGCAAATCGGGCAGCCCCAGTTTTTTCCATGGCAATCGACCTATGACGCCAGCGTCTTCCACGGCAGACGGCCTGCTAAAGAAACATCCTTTAAACCGCATGTGTCGGCGACTCCGTCATTGTCAGTATCCGTACAGGGTAGGTAACCAAAAACCTGATTGGGGTGCGTGTCGCGATAGGTGGCGGCAAAACCAATCAGGGCGTCCTTGGCTTGAGCGAGCGAGTCCTCGGTCAGCCGTTCACGGACGGAATTAGCCGAACTTGTATCGGTAGGCCTGAAGAAAAAAGCCAGGCCAAGCGTTATCACAACAAAAAGCACTAATAATAGGGCTACGCCCCGCTGCCTTTGGCGCCGCGGATGAGGATGGCGAACGTAAGGGAGGTTGTGTCCAGGCATTCTCGATCCTGAGCGAATTATTTCGCCGTACCCCGGTGGACACCAATTCGCCCGTCACCCAGCAGATCACTCGCCTCCCCCGTATTCCGGTTAACCGTGTCGCCCACCCTGGCATTGGCGGCCGGAGCCTCGCTGGATTGAAGAATCACTTGGCCCGGATCTTTCCGGTTTGGTGTGACGGATAGGCTGCCCGGCGGGTCGTTTTCGTTTTGCGAAACGCCGTTGATCCACACCGTACGCCTGCCGCTGCTGCGCGTGACGACGCCGTTGATGGTCAGCGAGGTATCTTCGGGGATTTCCTGTTTTTCCTGAATGTTGAGCTGGCGCAGTCGATCGAGCATCTGCCGACGTTCTGGCGTGAAAAATAGTCTGCCGAGTGGTTCGGAATTATCTGCCGCGCCGACGGTGGGGCAAAGCGCGATCAAACTTGCGACGGCGCAGAGCAGCGTGCTCAGGCTTGAGCGCCAATATCGCGTACGTCGCTGACTGCGCTGGCGTGGTGGCGTGTTCATCGGGTCGATCCGTTGACAGGTTTGCTCTCGACTTCGTGCAACGTGATCCAATTGATCTGGCACTCCGCTTGCAATTGCGCGGGTATCCCATTCTCGTTGGACCCGCGCGGCAGTCGCGCGACGCCACATTTCTTGATCTGAATCAGCGCCTTGGCACGTTGGCGCAGATCGTTGAGCAGACGGGTCAGGTCTTCTTCATGGAGCAGCTTGAGTTGCAGGTTCATGGTGCTGGAAAAGAAAGCATACCCATTGCCCGGATCGGCATCGAGCGAACGTTGCGGCGCAATCTCGTATTTCAGGTCCAACAACCGGCGCTGGTCGCGTATGTCCTTCAGTAGTTCGACCCATTCGAGCCGCTGCTCTTCGCCGATCACGCCACGCGTCTTCAGGTTGTGGAACAACGCTGACTTTTGCTTGATCTCGTCTTCTTCGCTGCGTACGCGCTGGAGTTTGCCGGCGATATCGTTCCGCTCGCTTTGCGCGGCGGCCAAGTCAATTTTTGACGACTTGGACAAATTAAACGCAACATAGACGGCGCCTGCGCCAACGGCAATCATCAGCACGGAGATAAGCAGACTGGTCTGCAGTTTTGGAAAATCAGCGGAACCGAGTTTCATGATTCGACCTTCCTCGTGACCTGCAGGCTGAACGTACGCGGTTTTGCGTCTTCCACGGTGGTGTCGCCACCTTTCAAGGACTTTCCGGATTCGATGTCAAAGGGTTGCTGGAGCGCATTGACTTGCAGCTTCGGGTTGCTCCGCAGCGCCTCGACGAGACGGTTGAAAGCCTCCAATATTTGCCGGGCATTGGCGCTGGAACCAAACTTCAGGGTGCCTCGCACAATGACCGTTTCGCTGTCGCGGGGCATGGAATTGCCTGTCGAAGTCTGCCCGGTCGACGGGTTCGCCGAGGCTTCACGGCTGCCCACTTCCCAATCGATACTGTCAAGTTCAATTTCAGGCGCAAGCTGCAAGGCTCGGCTGATCTCGTAATACAGCGTCTCGGGAGACGAACTCTTCTTTTCCAGTTCCACGTAGCGGTCGATGATGCGACGCAAGGTGTCGTTATTCGTCGGTATGGGCGGGAAGGTGCTGACGATGCTGTTGTAACGCTGTCGGGCCAGGCCGGCTTCGTTGTGGAGCGATTCGGACTCCTGGGCAATGGTATACGCATCGAACAACAGCTGAGCCGAGAACAACAGGCAGCCGAGCAAGGCAATCGTGCCCAGACCGTGAAACATCGAACGTATCTTGCCGATGTGGTAGTTGTGCAACAGATCGTCGTTGGCAAACTGGATGCGCGGAGGGGCTGTGATCAACAAATTCAGTAAGAGCTGTTCGCAATGCGAGTCCGGTGGCGGGGCCTTAAGTCCGGTTGCTTTGACACAGCTTTCTATGTCGATGATGTTGTACTGAATCGTTGCCGTATTGACGCAGCTGTTCTGGATGGCTTTTTTTGCGCCGGTGTGCGCCAAAATGTGGACCTGGATCGGCTGGTTGCGTCCGATCAGACGCTGGCTGGTGAGGTATTGCTGCAGTTTGAGCGCCTCGGCGGAAAACGCCTGTGCGATACCGCCGATGCTGCTGTTCTGCAACGGCGATAACCGGCTAAAGTGCAACTCGCCGTTTTCAAGGTAGCTTTGCCGGATCGTTTGGTCCTGGACGGTGAGCAGCAGGCACTTTTCTTTGGGAAGCTTCAGCCGGCGCAGCAGCGTCGGGGCGAGAAACGGCAGCGTATAGATTCCGGACAGGGCAGTACCGGTGTGCGCTATGGCTTTCAGCCAGGGGGCGAAGAAATCATTGTTAGTCAATGCGGCCAGCATGATGCGCTCGTCTTTCCGCTTGGTTTTTTCGTAACCCAGCGAGAGCGAGGTAGTCAGTTCGGCGTTAAAAAACAATTGCCCGAGCTTGCGGCCGATAATCGCTCTACGGTCGGCCCCTTGCAGAAAGGGGATGGTCTCGATGTGGAAGCTTTCCTCGGAAACGTTGGCGAGGATCGAAAAAAAACTCTTGGGATTCTGCTTGAGGTAAGCAGCAAAATCCTGGTGCCCGTCTTCCGTTGCCGCAAACAGCCCTTCGCAAACCATCTCGCCTGAATGCCAGCGGTATGCGACCATCTGTTGCGTGCTGAGGTAGAGCAGGCGATTTGTTTTCATGGACGTTGTTGGCGCGTGCGCTAGGTTTTTATCTTGCTGATGACATCGTAAACCGGACCGAGAACGGAGAGCATGATCCAGCCCAGCAGGCAGCCAAGGACGACCGTGAGCATCGGCTCGATCAGTTGCTGAACCTTTTCGACCGATTCCTTGACATCGCGATTATAAAAATAACTGACGTTGATCAGCGCGGCGTCCAGGGCGCCGGTGCTTTCACCCACGCGCAGCATGCGAATCACCAGCGGCGGGAAAAATCCGATGCTGTGGAATGCCGCCGTGACGTTCTGCCCCTCACCGATCAGTTGTTCGACGCGTTTCAGAGCTTGCCGGACAACCAGGTTGCCGACAACGTCCTGGGTGGTGCGGATCGATTCCAGTATCGGGATTCCCGAGGCGTAGAGCAATGCAAAAGTGTTGGCAAAACGTGAAAGGATGATTTTGCGCAGGATGTCGCCTATCAGCGGTAGTTTCAGTTTGACGCCATCAAGTCGTACGCGCGCCAGCGGATTGAAATGAAGGAGGATTTTCACGCCGAGTATCACCAGAATAGGCAACACCACAGCGATGTACCAGTAGGAAACCAGCACGTCGGAAACAAAGAAAAGCACCTGCGTCTGCATCGGCAAAACCTGCCCCATATTTTTTATGAACTGCTTGAGTTGCGGCACCATGTAAATCATCAGGAAGAAAGTCGCTGCAATGACCACCGTGCCGACGAAGGCCGGATACATGATGAGTTTCTTTGTTTGCGAGGCCAGTTCGTCTTCCCATTTCAACGATTCGGTCAGACTTTGCAACACCTTGGGCAGCTGGCCCGTGGTTTCGCCGGCACGGATCAGGCTGACAAAGACTTTCTGGAATATTTTGGGCTGGCCTTCCATGGCCTGCGACAGTTTCTGGCCGCCCTCGATCGATTCGATGAGGCTGGCGACGACTTCGCGAAAGCGCGGGTTTTCCAGGGTGTCGCGCAAGTCCGACAAACCTTCCAGAATCGGGACGCCGGCGCGCACCAAAAGTTCGAGGTGAAAACAGAAGTGTATGAGTTCGCGCCGCGGTACGCTGCCGGATCCGAACAGGCTTTGGTTACTGACCGTCTCCCCGGAGATGAGATCAAGCTCCATGCGCCGCAAGCGCATCTCGAGGTCAATGACGTTAAGGGCATCGATGCGACCGAGCACCTTACGTCCATCGGAAGCGACCGCCTTGTAGGAATAAAGCGACATGAGCGGGCTCTCACATCCGGTCAGTCAGGTCGACAATGCGGGCGACTTCCTCAATCGAGGTCGAGCCGTCGAGCACGCGTCTCAGACCGTCATCGGCCAGGGGAACAAAGCCCTGACGGTCCGCCAACTGGCGAATCTCGCGGACGGTGCTGCGACGCGCGACCAGTTCATCCATGTCGCCGTTCATGCGCAAGAGCTCCATGATGGCCAAGCGGCCGCGATAGCCCTGAAAGTCGCAACGTTCGCAGCCGCAGGGGCGGAAAATCACCGGCCGGGGCGTGTCGATGGCGCCGCCAAGCAATCGTGCCTCGTGGGCTTCGGCCTGGTAGGGCGTTTTGCAATGCAGACACAAACGGCGCACCAGGCGCTGAGCGACAATGCCGATGATATTGCCGGCCATGATGTCCGGGAGTATCCCGATGTCGAGCAGTCGCGGTATGGCACCGATGGCCGAGTTGGTGTGCAGCGTCGAATAGACCTGGTGGCCGGTCATGGCCGCACGCAACGCCATGTCGGCGGTGTCCTCGTCGCGTATTTCCCCCACCAGAATGACGTCGGGATCCTGGCGCATCATCGAGCGAATGCCGTTGGCAAAATCGAGCTTGGCCGACTCGGCGACCGAAGTTTGCCTGACCATGGTCATCGGATACTCGACCGGGTCTTCCAGGGTCATGATGTTCAGACCTTCGGAATTGATGTGATTGAGTACCGAGTAAAGCGTCGTCGTCTTGCCGCTACCGGTTGGGCCGGTGACCAGGATAATGCCTTCCGGTCGGGCTATCATCAACTTGAGCTGGTCCAGTTGTTGTTCGGTGAGCCCCAGACCTTCCAGTGGCACCAGACCCTTCTGGCGGTCAAGAATGCGCAGGACGATGTTTTCGCCATGAATGGTCGGCTGGGCCGAAACGCGAAAATCGATTTGACGTCCACGCATGTTCAGCGAGATACGGCCATCCTGTGGCGTGCGCGTCTCGGCGATGTTCATGCCGCACATGACCTTGATGCGCACGGCCATGGCCGGCCAATAGGATTGGTGCAGCGAGCGGACTTGCCTGAGCATGCCGTCGATCCGGTAACGAATTCGAAGAAAACCGGTTTCAGGCTCGAAATGGATGTCGGACGACTCGCGTTTTACGGCGTCGGTCAGAATCGAATCGATCAGCCGGACAACCGGTTGGCTGTACTCATCGGCGGAAGACTGCAGTCCGCGAAAGTCGATTTCGCCGGTTTCGATTTCGTTCAGGATGCCGTCAATCGACAACTCGTAGCCATAGGCCTGGTCAATCGCCCGATCGATCTCGGTTTCTCCGGCGAGCAGCGTGTCGATCTCGATGGCATCGCTGAACAAGCCACGGATCTTGTCGAGCGCGACGATGTCATTGATGTCGGATTGTGCGACCGTCAGCCGGTGATGTTCGGCGTCGTAGTCAAGCGGCAGGACATGATGACGTTTGGCTAGATCGCGAGGAACCAGCGTCAGCGCTGACGGGTCGATAATCGCGCTGGAGAGGTCGATGCTCTGCTTGCCCAGGCTTTCGGAGAGCGCGTCGCGCAACGTGGCTTCGGAGACGAAACCCAGTGAAACCAGCAGCTTGCCGACCGGCTGATTGGACTTCATCTGCTCAAGCAGGGCAATGCGCAGCTGATCCTCGCTGAGGATGCCCTTGGTGATCAGAATCTGGCCGAGTGGCCTGTGGTGTGGGGCAGTGGCGTTCATCGGTCGATAGTTAGCGAACGCAAAATAGCTTGTGGCAGTCCGATAGAATCACGGCTGGAGTTCAAGGATGCGGCGTTTGACCAGGTTTCTGTCAAAGTTGACACTGCGCGAGGCATCCGCATCGGCGGTGCTCAATGCCCGTTGGTAATACTGCGCGGCCAGCTTGTTCTGGCGCAAATGATCGAGGCTGACGGCCAGGTTGAATATGATATCTGCGTTATCCGGTTCGGTCGAGTAGGCCCGAAAATAGGCTTGTTGCGCCTCGCTCCAGCGGGCTTGGCGGGCATAGAGGTTGCCCAGTGCGAAGAGCAGGGCTGTTGAATCCGGTTGGCCGGCCAGCGAAGTCTTGAGTCGGCTTTCAGCAAGGCCGGGGTCGGACTGGCCACGGGTGTTGATCAATCCGGCCTGGGCCGTGGCGTCGTTGGGGTCGGATTCGAGCGCCCGCAGGTAGTAGTCCTGGGCCTTTTCGGTCTGCCCCTGGCGTGCGGCAATGGTGGCCAAGCCCAACAGGGCATCCGTATTTTTTGCATCGCTGCGCAGGATTTGTTCGTAAGCGCGGGCCGATTCGTCCAGTTTGCCTGACTGAAGTGCGTCATAGGCGCGCTCCAACGTCAGGTTCGATCGGGGCTGTTTGCCGTTGAACTGAACTGGTCTGTCAGCCGCGAGTGCTCGCGATCCACTCGATGGCGGCTTTGGCGCACGCGCCACTGGCTCGCTCGGCGGCGGCTCTGGGTAAGGAACCGCTTTCAAGGCGGACGGCCCGGCTGGCGGAAGAATCTCTGGCATGGGTTTGGCGTTTTCCGTCGCACTTGCTGGCCACTTTGGCTGAGCTTCGACTGGCGCCGTGGCCTGGGCAGGCGGGGGTGCTTGAGGCGGGCGGGCCAGAGTCGACGTCGATACGGTTCGCAACTGCCACCAGAAATAGCCACCAACGCCCAGAACGGCAATGACGCCGATGCCAATGAAAAGCCAGAGATTGAGCGGAGCCTTGGTAGGCTGCTTTACGGCAAAGGCATTGCGCACGGCCGAGCGTTCGGCCGCCTCTTGGCGTTCGGTGTCGGTCGCCAGCGAAGTGGGCGATGACGGTTGCCTGGCTGGGGCTTCCGTCGACACATTGGCGAGGTCAGCATCGACGGCGGCGAAATGCATCGAGAGGTCCGGCAGAGGCGAGCTGGCGGAGTTTTCAGGCAGTTTCGCCGGCTCCGTCATTGGCGTCAGCGTCAACTCCGGCGGGGTGGAAGGCTTCGTCCCCGCCGTCTGCTCCGTGGCCTGACGCTTGGTTTCTTCGGCCTTTTTAAGCGCCTCCATGAGCAGGCTCATTTGAGCGGCTCCTGCGGCTGACTGGGCCCGGAGAAGGGTTGGAATATCTTGTCGGTCTTGAAGAATTCCTTGTTCGGGAGAGAGCCTGAGAAATTGCCAAAATCGCCCTGAATGGAGGCATCGCGAATAACCGTCGGACGGATGAAGATTACAAGTTCGGTCTTTCTTGAGGTATTAGATCGATTGTTCAACAATTCGCCAAACAATGGAATATCCCCAAGACCTGGGAAGCGCCCCGTCTTGTTGTCCATTCGGTCTTCCATCAGGCCACCCAGAACAGCAATGTCGCCACTCTCGATGCGCATCAGTGATTCAATCTCACGCGTACGAATTTGGGGTACTAGATTCTTGATGCTAGCGGCAGCCAAATCCGGGTTCGGATCCTGCTTTAGATCAGAAATGCTGGAAATCGACGGGCGAACGTTCAGGGTGACGGTATCGTTGTCGCTGATTTGTGCCGTCAGGCTCATGAAAAAACCAATGGACACTGACTGGGGGGTTGTTGTAAAGGCCTTGGTTGGCCCGGTTGTCAATGTGCCTGCGGCGATGTCCGACTTTACGTTGAAATAGACAAACTCTTCCGAGACCTTGAGAGTAGCCGTCTGGTTGTTCAGTACGGTCAGTTTCGGGCTGGAAAGGACTTTTAGATTGCCAAAAGACTGGAGAAGGTTGACTGTTGAAAGTAGGTTAAGTGGATTGCTTTTATTGAAATAGGAAAAAATAAAAGGTGTAACTGAGTTAGTGGGATTTGTACCCAGGGTTGGTTGATTGATTACAAAGCCAGAAGCTGGAGAAGACGCCGTCTTATCATCGCGTATACGGCTCCATTCGATGCCTTGCTGGTATCCATCCGAGAGTTCGACTTCGACGATGGTCGCCTCGATTAGAACCTGTCGTCGAGCGCTACGCATCACGCGATCGATGAACTCCTGCACTTTTTCATGCTGACGAGATGTGGCGCGGACTGTGATGGTGCCGGATTCCGGGCTGGAGATGACCGAAGCCGCTTCGCGAAAGGTCATGCGTTTAACAACCGTCGCGCCGGAGTTTTCCATCGCTGCCGGATTCGGGCTGCCCGCCAGCGTTTGATTGACCCGGCTGCCGCGCGCCGCGTTAACCGTTGGCGTGGTAGAACCCGTGCCGGTCGTGCTTTGTGACGAGTTTTGCTCCGTCACCGTTTCCGTTGAACCCTCGGGGAAGATCTTGTCGGTCTCGTGGAGCAAATCCTTCAGGTTTTTTTCGAGCGATTCCCAGAAATGGTTTCTCGATTTGTTCTCGATCTGGAGGCGAGACGTATTGCCTCCGCCGGGTGTACTACCTCCCGTTGTGTTTACTGCACTGGTCGATATCTGGGTGTTGGTTGATACCGTGCCAGTCACATCACGCGACATATTGACGTAGTCAATCTTGTAGTTTTTGAGATAGGGCGTATCGGGCATGACGGCGAGATTCGGGCCGTCGAGTTCGAAACGCATGTCGACTTGCTTGGCAATGCGGGTCAGCAGTTGCGGTAGCGTCTGGTCGATGGCGTTCAGGCTGACGTAGCCGGTGATGCCGGGGTGGATATCGACATTCAACTTGGCGTCGCGCGCCAAAGCAAAAAGCAAATCCTGAACCTTGATGTTATTGACAACGACGCTGTACGTTTCTGTCTTTTCAACTGTCCGTGGTCGGGGAAGCGGAACAATTTGTTGGACGGGCTGAGGGATGGCGCCTTCGGTTTGCGTAACGCCTTCCGCGCGAAGATGACCCGAGGACGGGCCGCCGCTTAGCGTCGAAGGTGCGCAAGCGGTGAGGAGAAGCGCAGTCAGGAAGGCGCTAACAATTCGCAGCATGCTCGATCTCATTCGCAATGGGTTGAATTTATCATAACACGTAAGGTGCTTTCCGCAAGTGACTGATTCTAAGTGAATGAATGCGGTGACGATATGTGTTGCTTTCAGCGTATCTTGCTGACCGACCGAACGTAAGGCCTGCTCTCCAGGCCCGACTTGGCCAGCTTCGCCAAATCTGCGCTCGCGGCGACACGTGAGGGGTAGTCTCCGTAGATGACACCGATGCGGTCGTGCCCGCTCAGTGTCGAGCGATAAACCCGGATTTGCCTGCTGTCGAGTGTGCGGACGATGTTGTCCAGAAATTGTTCCACATCGTGCTGGTTGCTCCCGTCGGTGCTCAGCAACTGAATGAAGTAGTGCGAGTTCGGCGCTGTGTCGAGCCACTCCCGGCTTGCTGCCAACCGTTCGGCGAGAGTCGGCATCTGAACCTCAGGCGTTGTCGAGGCCGTTGCAGCGGCGCCGCTTGCACCAGCTTCCGACGTGCGCTTTACCACTGTCGTGTTGGCAGAGCCGCTGCTCTCGGCGTTGGGCCGATCGGCCGGATTCGGAGCGGTTGACGAGGCTGCGGGGGTTTGCGTCACCGTGGTGGAATCGGCGGGGTGGGTCGATTTGTAGCTGCCGGCGAGGTAGGCCAAAACCGCAATGGCTGTAATGACGCAGGCGCCGACTATCCAGGTCTTAGGTTTGGCGCTGCTGTCGCGCATGGGGTTGAACTGGGCATCGCGTATCGCGGCCTTGACTTGCCTGTTATCGATTTGATGCTTGTTTTCAGAAAAAGCAGAGAGCAGCGCTTTGTCGGCAAGAATATTGATGCGTCGCGTCAGCCCCTCCGACGCCTTGCTGATCAGTTGTATGGCCCCCGGCGTAAAAAGATCCGGTCCGCGATAGCCGGCCGCACGGATGCGAAACATCAGGTAGTTGGCGATGTCGCTGCGGCGTAGCGGCTCCAGTGCAAAGTTGTGCGTGATCCGTTCCTTGAGCTGGCGCATACTGCTTTCGCCCAGATGTTCGTCGAGTTCAGGCTGGCCGAAGAGGACGATATGCAGCAGTTTATGCCGGTTCGACTCAAGGTTGGACAGCAGGCGCACTTCTTCCAGCGTCTCCGGAGGCATGGCGTGCGCTTCGTCGATCATGACGACAACCTGGCGACCGGTGGCGTAGATGTCGATCAGTCGATCCTGCAGGGAACGCAACAGCAGATGAGCGTGGCCATCCTGCAGCGGGACGTGCAATTCTTCGGCAATGGCGTGGAGAATTTCGTCGCGGGTCAGCGACGGATTGGCCAGATAGACCGTTTCCACGTTTTCCGGCAGCTTCTCGAGCAGCATTCGACAGAGCATGGTTTTCCCGCTGCCCACTTCGCCACTGACCTTGACGATGCCTTCGTCGTGTGTGATGGCATAGATCAATGCTTCGAGCGTCGCGCCCCGGTTGGCTCCAGCAAAAAAAAACTCGGTATGCGGTGTGATGCGGAAGGGGGCTTCGCGGAGTCCGAAATGGTCCAGATACATTACTGCTCCTTGGCAAAGGATTCCATGCGATTGTAGAGCGTCGTGCGATTGATGCCGAGCAGACGAGCGGCCTGGCTGACGTTGCCGTGCGCGAGCTGCAGCGCGGCTTCGATGTAATTACGCTCGGTATCGGCGAGCAAGCGATCGAGACTGAAGGGCTCGGGTTGTTGAAGCCGCTTGTTGGCCGCGAGGATCAGCGTGTCGCTATCCTCGCCGAGGTTGGCACGCGCCGCCGGTGCGGGGGCCAACGGCTCGTCCAGCAAATCCAGTTCGGCTTCGAGGGCGCTATAGTCAACGGTTTGCCCAGGATACTTTGCGGTGAGCCGGATGACGATATTGCGCAGTTCCCGGACATTGCCGGGAAAACCGTAGCGCGACCAGAGTGCATGCGCTTCATCGGACAGCATGAAAGCGTTCTGCTGCGACTGTGTGGCGTAGCGCTGGCGAAAATGTTCGAGGAGGAGGAATTTGTCGTCATCCATTTCCCGCAGCGGAGGCACGCTGATCGAGAATACCGAAAGACGATGGTAAAGATCGGCGCGGAAGTTGCCAGCCCGGATCTCCTTGCGCAGATCGCGGTTGGTGGCCGCGATGATGCGCGCATGACTGATGCATTTCTGGGTCTCGCCGACCCGCTGGTACTCGCCGTTCTCAAGCACACGCAGCAGTTTTGTCTGCAGTTCAAGCGGCAGCTCGCCGATTTCATCGAGGAAAAGCGTGCCGTCGGCGGCGTCCTCAAAAAAACCGGTCTTGGCCGAGGTCGCGCCGGTAAATGCCCCTTTGGCATAACCGAACAGGGTGGGTTCGACCAAGCCGGGGGAAATGGCGGCGCAGTTGAGCGAGAGGAAAGGCTTGTTGCGGCGTTTCGTATCGTGATGCAGACAACTGCTGGCGACGATTTCCTTACCGCTTCCCGACTCGCCTTCAATGAGTACCGGAAAGGGCGAGTCGGCATACTGCTGCAATTGCACCTTCAGCTTTTGTATGGCCGGGCTATTACCGACCAGAGGCGATACAGAGCTATCTTGCTTGCGACTTGCATCGAGTGAGCGATAGCTTAGTGCGCGCTGGAGTATCTTGTGCAGATCGGCCGGGTTGCAGGGTTTGGCCACGAAGTCGCTGGCCCCCAGGGTGCGCGCATGACGGGCATTGTCGGCATCGCTCTGACCGGACAGCACGACGATCCTGATTTCCGGAAACAGCTTGAGCAGATCCGAAATCAAGGCGAATCCCTCGTCGGGACGATGGGGCAGCGGAGGAAGGCCCAGGTCGACCAGCGCAAGCTCGGGAATTCGGCGGAGCTGACGCAGCAGTTGGGTGCAGTGCGGTCGGGAATGACTGGTGATGACTTCGAAAGCGGGGCTCATCGAATAGCTTAAGGTGTCGCAAATGAGCGGATCGTCATCGACGATGATCAACAGAGGTTTTATTGCCAATGAATTTTCCGGGGCGTTGGTCATGGTCGGCGTGCTATCGGCACAGAACGAGGAGAATTCCGTTATTCTACAATTGTTTGAAGGGGATTATTTTACGAGCGGTGTATCGTGGTTCGAGTATAATCAACCCCCGTTTTTAACCTTCGGATTTTGTTGTGGCCGCCGATAGCCTGGTCAAGATTACTGACATCAATTTCGCTTATGACGACAGAGCCATCCTCAAGGGAATCACCATGGAGATTCCCCGGGGCAAGCTGATCGCCATCATGGGCAACTCGGGGTGTGGCAAAACGACCTTGCTGCGTCTGATCGGCGGTCAGCTCAAGCCAACCAGCGGCGAGCTGCTGGTTGCCGGCCAGTCGGTTCCGGACATGAGTCATGACGAGCTGTATGCCATGCGCCGCCGCATGGGGATGCTTTTCCAGTTCGGCGCATTGTTCACCGATATTTCCGTTTATGACAACGTCGCTTATCTGATGCATGAGCATACCGATCTGCCGGAAGAGATGATTCGTGACATGGTCATGATGAAACTCAATGCCGTCGGGTTGCGTGGGGCGCACGACTTGATGCCCGCCGAACTGTCGGGAGGCATGGCGCGGCGCGTTGCGCTGGCGCGGGCGATTGCGCTGGACCCGATGCTGGTCATGTATGACGAGCCCTTTGCCGGACTGGATCCCATCTCGATGGGCGTTATCGGCCAGCTCATACGCAAACTAAACGATGCGCTCGGCGCGACGACGCTACTGGTTACACACGATGTACAGGAGGCGATGTTGATCGTCGACTACGTCTATTTTGTGTCGGATGGACAAATCGTCGCCGAGGGCACTCCCGATGACATTCGCGCTTCCTCCGATCCCTTTGTGCATCAGTTTGTCTTTGGCGAGGCCGACGGTCCGGTGCATTTCCATTATCCTGCCGCTCCTTTCGAGCAGGATCTGCTGCGCGAGAGTGCGTATGGCTGAAAAAGGCGTACCTGCCTTGATTGCGCTCGTTGGAAATATCGGCCATCGCGTGAACAACAGCGTGCAGCGGCTGGGTTTTGCCGCGCGCTTCTTCTTGATGATCCTGGTTTATTCCGGTCAATCTTTCAGGCGGCTGCACCTGACGATTCGCGAGATCTATTTTTCCGGTTTTCAGTCCTTGCTCATCATTTTGGTTTCCGGCCTGTTCATCGGTATGGTGTTAGGCATGCAGGGGTACGAGACGCTACAGCGTTACGGTTCTTCCGAAGCATTGGGCGTGCTGGTCGCCTTGTCGCTGACGCGTGAGTTGGGTCCGGTGGTGGCGGCTTTGCTTTTTGCATCGCGCGCGGGTTCGTCGATTACGGCCGAAATCGGCCTGATGAAGGCCACCGAGCAACTTACTGCGATGGACATGATGGCGGTGAATCCGATTGCCCGGGTCGTCGCTCCGAGGTTCTGGGGAGGCGTCATTTCCATGCCTTTGCTTGCCGCGCTGTTTTCTGCGGTCGGTGTTTTTGGCGGGTATCTGGTTGGCGTTGTCCTGATCGGCGTCGACGAAGGCGCTTTTTGGTCACAGATGCAGGGGTCGGTGGACTTCCGCTTCGATGTCTGGAATGGTGTCATCAAGAGTTTTGTTTTCGGGGTGGCTGTTTCCCTGATTGCTGTTTTCGAGGGCTACGATGCAGTTCCGACTGCGGAGGGCGTATCGACTTCGATCAAAAGAACAGTGGTGTATTCGGCGCTGGCGATTCTGGCGCTGGATTTCGTATTGACCTCCTTCATGTTCCGGGGGCTTTGATGAGTCGCAAGTTGCTTGATCTCTGGGTAGGATTCTTCGTCGTCATTGGTTTTGCGGCGCTGTTGTTTTTAGCACTAAGAGTCGGGAACCTTTCGTCTGCCAATTTTGCCGAGACATACCAGTTGCAGGCCAAGTTTGGTAACATCGGTGGCCTGAAGGTGCGCGGTCCGGTGAAGAGCGCGGGGGTGGTGGTTGGGCGGGTGACGGATATTCGTTTCGACCCCCAGAGTTATGAAGCGTTGGTGACCCTTTCGATTGACAGTCGTTACCGTTTCCCGAAAGATACCTTCGTCTCGATTCTGACGGCGGGTCTGCTGGGTGAGCAGTACATCGGTCTGGACGCTGGAGGCGACGAGAAAATGCTGAAACCAGGCGACGTGGTTGCCAAGACGGATTCTGCGGTTGTGCTTGAGAAACTGATCAGTCAATTCATGTTCAACAAGGCGTCCGAAGGATCGGACAAGAAATAACAGGAAGGGTCGTTCGTGAAAACTCAAATGACGAAGCGCATGTTTTCTACAGCTTGCGCGGCTGTAATTCTCAGTGTGCTGACGGGTTGCGCGACGACGGCTGATAATCCCAAGGATCCTTACGAAGGGTTCAACCGCGCCATGTTTACCGTCAATGAGGGAATCGACGTGGTCGTCAAACCCGTCGCCCAGGGCTACGATGCCGCCGCGCCATTGCCCGTCAAGGCCGGTGTCGGCAACTTCTTTGGCAACATTTACGATGTGTGGACGGCATTCAACAATTTCCTGCAGGGCAAAGGTGGTCAGGGGCTTTCCGACGTGGGCCGCGTCCTGGTCAATACCACGATCGGTATTGGCGGCGTCTTCGATGTGGCCAGCGAGATGGGACTCGAAAAGCATACCGAGGACTTTGGTCAGACGCTTGGCAAGTGGGGCGTGGATGATGGGCCCTACTTCTACTGGCCGCTGATCGGGCCGCGCACCACACGCGATACATTCGGCTGGATGGTCGATAGCTATGCCGACCCGGTGTGGCGTATCGATGATGTCCCCTTGCGGAATACGCTGGCCACCGTGCGCTTTGTCGATCTTCGTGCCAGCTTGCTGCCAACGGACAAGATCGTCGATCAGGCAGCATTCGACAAGTACAACTACATTCGTGATGCCTATCTTCAGAACCGCCGCAGCGAGATTAACGACGGGAAAGCGCCGATTCAGGGTCGGGACGATACGGAATGCAAGCAGAGCCGTTGTTATTGACTGAACAGAGAAGTTAGATACTGTTCCCAGTAAAGAGATATTCAGTTCGATGAAGAAATTGTTTTTTTCGTTACTCCGTGGTGTGTTCCTGTTGTTGAGCGTTTCAGCGTTTGCCCAGGTTGATTCTCCGGATGCGTTGATCAAGAAGATGACGGATGAGGTCCTGATCATTGTCCGGCATGACAAGGACATTCAGAATGGCAATTCCAAGAAAGCCATTGAACTGGTCGAAACCAAGGTCTTGCCGAACTTCAACTTTCAACACATGACGGCATTGGCGATGGGGCGTGACTGGAACAAGGCAACGCCGGAGCAGAAGAAACGCCTGACCGAGGAGTTCAAGACGCTTCTGGTACGCACCTATTCCAATGCCCTGACCGGTTACAAAGACCAAACCGTTCGCTTCAAGCCGACCAAGATGCAAAACGGCGATACGGATGTCGACGTTAAAACGGAGATTCTGCAACCCGGTAGCAAGCCGATTCAGCTCGATTACTCAATGGAAAAACTGGCTGACGGGTGGAAAGTTTACGACGTTGTCGTGGCGGGCGTCAGCCTGGTGTCGAACTACCGCAACACCTTTAATCAGGAAGTCCGGGCCAATGGAGTCGAAGGACTTATCCAGATGATCGACGCCAAGAACAAACAACTCGAAGCCGGCAAGAAATGATCGAACAATTCAGTGACGGGTTGCGCGTCACGGGCCCCATGCTGATCGCCAACGCCAGCGCCCTGCTCGAAGCAGGGCGTGGTTTTTTGCGTAGCGGGGACGGGGCCGGCGATATCGTGATTGATCTTTCCAAGGTTGAGGAAACGGACTCGTCGGCACTGAGCGTGGTGTTCGGCTGGTTACGGACCGCACGTAATCGCGGCGTGACCTTGCGCATCGCCCAACCGCCGGCAAGCATGGTCAGCCAGGCGGCGCTTTACGGTGTCTCCGATTCTCTTCCGCTCGCCTGACCGGCGCGAGCGCCCTCGTTGTCGAGTTCAGATGCCATGGGCGTCGCCGTCGCCATTCAACAGCTTGTAAAGTGTTTTGGCCAACTGCGGGCGCTGGACGGCGTTTCTCTGGAGATTGCCGAAGGTGAGTTCTTTGGCCTGCTGGGCCCCAACGGTGCTGGCAAAACCACGCTGATTTCCTGTCTGGCCGGCTTGGCGCGCCCGGATGCAGGAATGCTGAAGGTGATGGGTTACGATGTCCTTGCCGATTACCGCGAGGCGCGCCGTTGCCTCGGCGTGGTGCCGCAGGAACTGGTCTTCGATCCTTTCTTTTCGGTGCGCGAAACCTTGCGCATTCAGTCCGGTTACTTCGGAATCCGCAACAATGACGACTGGATCGACGAGATCCTGGCGAATCTGGACCTCACATCGAAAGCGCATATCAACATGCGACGGCTGTCGGGCGGCATGAAGCGCCGGGTGCTGGTGGCGCAGGCGCTGGTGCACAAACCCCCGGTGATCGTGCTTGACGAGCCGACGGCCGGTGTGGACGTCGAATTGCGGCAGGGGCTGTGGCAGTTCGTCCAGCGGCTCAATGGCGAAGGGCATACGGTCATTCTGACCACGCATTACCTTGAAGAAGCCGAGGCGCTGTGCGGACGCATCGCCATGCTCAAGCAGGGGCGCATCGTGGCGCTCGATTCGACCAGCAACCTGCTGGCACGCTATTCGGGACACACGCTGAATCTGCGTCTGGCCAATGATCGCTGCCTGCCGGATGATTTGCTGGCGCGATCATCGAATACTCAGGGGTATCGGGTTTTTCGACTGACGGGATTCGATGAGATCGAGCCCTTGCTGGCAGAAATACGCCAAGCGGGCGGAATCATTGAAGATTTGAGACTGACGCAGACGGATCTCGAAGACGTCTTCGTCAGCGTCATGCAGGAAGCGGATGGCAGAGAAGGCGTGGCGGCGCGATGACCGGCTTTCTCACCCTGCTTTACAAAGAAGTGCTGCGCTTCTGGAAAGTGAGCTTCCAGACAGTGGCCGCGCCGGTGTTGACGGCGCTGCTGTACCTGCTGATCTTTTCACATGTTCTGGATTCACACCTGCAGGTCAATGGCGTGCGCTATGCCGCTTTCCTGATCCCGGGGCTGGTCATGATGTCGATCCTGCAGAATGCCTTTGCCAACACGTCGTCCAGCCTGATTCAGTCCAAGGTGACGGGCAGTATCGTGTTCGTGCTGTTGCCGCCCATATCCTATGTCGAATTCTTTCTCGCCTATGTCGTCGCGGCCATGCTGCGTGGCCTGATGGTCGGCCTGGGCGTTCTCCTGGTGACCGGATGGTTCGCTTCGCTGAGTTTTGTAGCGCCCGTCTGGATTCTGCTCTTCGCCCTCATTGGGGGCGGCGTCATGGGGTCCCTGGGCATGATCGCCGGAATCTGGGCCGATAAATTCGATCAGCTTGCCGGCTTCCAGAACTTCCTGATCTTGCCATTGACCATGCTTTCCGGCGTTTTTTACTCGATCCACTCGCTGCCACTGTTCTGGCAGCAGGTGTCGCATTTCAACCCCGTGTTCTACATGATCGACGGTTTTCGTTACGGGTTCTTTGGGGTTTCCGATGTCGCGCCCATAATGAGCCTGGTCGTCGTTGCCGTGAGTTTTATTGTCGTGGCACTGATCACGCTGGCGCTGATGCGCAGCGGCTACAAGTTGAGGAACTGAATCATGATGCACTCCGAACAAATCAAGAAGATCATCGCCGCAGGCCTGCCTTGCGAAGTATTGACCGTCGAAGGCGATGGCGAGCACTTCGAGGCGGTTATCGTCAGCGCAGAATTTGCTGGCAAGAGTCGGGTCCAGCGTCAGCAGGCGATCAACGCGCTGTTGCGTTCGTATTTTGACAGCGGCACGCTGCATGCGCTTTCGATGAAGACCATTACGCCCGAAGAATGGAGCGCGTTGCGTGGATAAGCTGCTCATTCAAGGCGGGTTTCCCCTATCCGGCGAGGTATCGATTTCCGGTGCCAAGAATGCGGCGTTGCCGATACTCTGCGCCAGCCTGCTTTCGGCTGAAGCGCTGCATATCACCAACCTGCCGCACCTCAACGACGTAGCGACCATGTTGCGCCTGATCGGGCAGATGGGCGTCGAGGTGACGATGGATGGGAACAGCGGCCTGATTCTCGATAGCCGTGGCGTCAATAGCCCGACCGCGTCTTACGACATGGTCAAGACCATGCGTGCCTCGATTCTCGTTCTCGGGCCGCTGCTGGCGCGCTGTGGCGAGGCCAAGGTCTCGCTGCCCGGTGGTTGCGCTATCGGTGCCCGGCCGGTCGATCAGCACATCAAGGGATTGCAGGCGATGGGTGCTGAAATCCACGTCGAGAACGGATACATCCTGGCCAAAGCCAGTCGCCTGAAAGGCGCGCGCATCGTGACCGACATGGTGACGGTAACCGGCACCGAGAACCTGATGATGGCCGCCGTACTGGCTGAAGGTGAAACGGTCATCGAAAATGCCGCGTGCGAACCCGAAGTGGTCGATCTGGCCAATTGCCTGATCTCGATGGGCGCACGCATCTCGGGTGCCGGTACCGGCAGCATCCGCGTTCAGGGCGTCGAACGACTGCATGGGGCGACGCATGCCGTCATGCCCGACCGCATCGAGACCGGTACCTATCTGTGCGCTGCCGCCGTGACCCGTGGCAATATCCGCCTGCTCAATACTTCGGTCGGCTACCTGGATTC
Organism: Propionivibrio sp.; assembly: GCA_016705685.1. GTDB lineage: Bacteria > Pseudomonadota > Gammaproteobacteria > Burkholderiales > Rhodocyclaceae > Propionivibrio. The sequence goes on along the minus strand of JADJLB010000012.1, from coordinate 282,340 downwards.
GGTGGTGCAGAAACTGCGCGAAGCCGGTTGCGACGTTGCGGCCGAACAAGGCGCGATTACGCTCAAGGCGCCGCAGCGACTCAAGGCCGTGAGCATCCGCACCGAGCCTTATCCGGCCTTCCCGACCGACATGCAGGCGCAGTTCATGGCCATCAACTGCGTCGCCGAAGGTTCGGCGGTGATCCGCGAAACGATTTTCGAAAACCGCTTCATGCACGCCGTCGAACTGATCCGGCTAGGCGCCGACATCAAGATCGACGCCAACAATGCGCTGGTCACCGGCGTGCCGCACCTCGACGGAGCGACCGTGATGGCCACCGATCTGCGCGCCTCGGCGAGTCTGGTCATCGCCGGGCTGGTCGCGCAGGGCGAAACGCTGATCGAGCGGATTTATCATCTGGATCGGGGGTATGAGCGGATCGAGGAAAAGCTGACGCGACTGGGCGCAAATGTCAGGCGCGTGCGCTGAAAGGCCGGATTTGTTGACTGCCTCCGCTTGTCGGTTTCCACTTGCACCGATGCGGACAGAGCGTGAGACAATGCAAGCACCACATCATCGCTCTCTTCAAGATGCTCGATGTACTGCCCTGGCCAAAGCAATACAATGGTGTTCCTGGTTACGCTGGCGACATCCGGCGCTCTCGGGATAAACAGTCGGATTGGGAGCGCTGCCATGGTTGATCGCTCGAATATCATTTGGCATCATGCGCTGATCACACGATCTGCCAGGCAGAAAATGAATGGGCACCGAAGCCTGGTGGTGTGGTTTACCGGTTTGTCGGGTTCCGGAAAATCCACGCTCTCCCACGCCGTTGAACAGAGACTCCACGAGATAGGATGCCGCACCTTGGTTCTGGATGGCGACAACGTCCGTCATGGACTGTGCGGCGATCTGGGTTTTTCGGAAGACGACCGCAGCGAGAATATTCGTCGCATCGGTGAGATGGCCAAATTGCTTACCGAAGCCGGCGTAATTACCCTGACTGCATTCATTTCGCCATTTCGTGCTGATCGGCTGAGGGCGCGTGAACTGTTTGCGCCGGAGGACTTCGTCGAAGCGTATTGCCGTTGTCCGCTCGAAGTCTGCGAAGGGCGCGATGTGAAAGGCATGTACCGCCGGGCTCGAGCGGGAGAGATTCCGGATTTCACCGGTATTTCTTCACCGTATGAAGAGCCGATCACTCCGGATTTGACTGTAGACACGGGGCGTCTATCCTTGGAACAATGTGTCGACCAAGTCATCGCCTGCCTTAAGGATCGTGGAGTCCTTCCGCCGCCATGAGTGCCGCCGTTCTGAATCCATTGAAGATTTTTTCTGAAGTCTGGCAGCACCGCTATCTGCTCGGCCAACTGGTCAAGCGCGATGTGCTGTTGCGTTATCGCGGCGCAATGTTTGGCGTGGCGTGGATCTTCCTGAGCCCGCTATTGATGCTGGCGATTTATGCTTTCATCTTCGGGCAGGTATTTCAGACGCGCTGGCCTCATCAGGATAGCGGTGCACCCTTCTGGCTGCTCCTTTACTGCGGCCTGATCGTCTTCAACCTCTTCGGTGAAACCGTATCGCGTGCGCCGGCTGCGGTGCGCGGCTATCCCAGCTACGTGAAGAAGATCATCTTTCCGCTGGGCATTCTGCCACTGGTGCCACTCGGCGCCGCGTTCGTGCATGCCGCCTTCAATTTCCTCATCCTGGTGGCGGCACTCGCCGTGACGGGCAATCTCTCGCCCGGCATACTGCTCTTCCCCTGCTGCTGCTTCCGGCCGTGCTGCTCGGCATCGGTGCCGCCTGGTTCCTCGCCGCCTGGGGCGTGTTCATCAAGGACATGACGCAGATCGTGCCGCTCTTCGTGCAAATGTTGCTGTTCCTCTCGCCGGTGTTCTACCCGGCAAGCGCGGTGCCCGGGTTCTTGCGTCCGGTCTATGCGCTCAATCCTCTCGGTGCGGTTATCGAAGCCACGCGCGCCGCCATTCTTGTACAACCGATTTCCTGGTTTGCATGGGGAGCCGCGCTGTTGTTCGGCGCCATTGCTGCTTTCCTGGGTCATTCATTCTTCCGCCATAGCCGTGATGAATTTGCCGATGCGCTGTGATTTCCAGGTGAATAGTCGGCGCCCGGGAAACGGCGACCAACGATCGGATTCACTTACAATCACAGCATGCGCCTGACCAACCATCAAGCTGTCGAGATCGTGAAACTGGCATGCCAAATTACACAAAGGCCCGTAGTGGTGCGTGTATTCGGATCCCGATTAGACGATGATGCCAAAGGCGGTGATCTTGATCTTTTGATCGAACTGGATAGACCCGTTGCCAATCCAGCCCTTCTCTCTGCCCAGCTTTCCGCCGAGGTCAGTCGTCTGATAGATGGTCGCAAGGTGGATGTACTACTGACAGTGCCCAACCTCCTGCGGCTACCGATTCACGATGTCGCGATCAGGGAAGGCCAGCCGCTATGATTCAAGACACTAAGCTTCGGCTGCGACTGCAGTTCCTGAGCCGCGTGGTGCGCAAGGAATGCTTTCCTCTGGCGTGCACAGACCAGCGTCTTTTCGACAAGCCGTTTTCTGTCGAACGCGCCAAGCAACTTGATTCTGATCCCGAACAGGCAGAACGTGTGGAAGCTTTCGTTGGCAGACTGGGGCGATTACAAGACACGCCCGGATACGAACTACTCCCCCTAATTCTGATTGCGCTCGGCGAAACACCCGCCACAATGATCGATAACCTCGACAGGGCCGAACGGCTTGATCTGATCAAGTCCGCCGATGATGGGCTGACCATGCGCAAGCAGAGAAACCAGATGGTGCATGAATATGCCGAAGACCCAATCGTACTCAGTAGCGCCCTGCAAACCGGTCACTTTTTTTGTGCCCGCACTTATGGCTGCTGCCGAAAAAATGATTATCTAAGTTGAGCGGCGGGGCTGGGTGTGATGCGCAAGTGACTATGTAAAAAGATGCCCTTGAACTTGATCTCTAATTGCTGTGTCGAAAGGAGTCATCGCAATGCTTTCGAAAAAAAGTGAGCTGATTGAAATATCAAAGCAAGCTTCTCCAGCAAGAGGCATGAGATGACTCGAGACGACATCATGAACTTCCTGAGGGCGCACAAGAATGAAATGCAATCGGAATACGGCGTTGCGGTCGTTGGTCTTTTTGGCAGCTACGCACGCCAATCTGCACATGACGACTCGGATATAGACATTCTCGTAGAGTTTCAGTCTGAGAAGAAAACCTTAAGAAATTTTTTCGGGTTCAAGCGCTATCTTGAAGAACACCTCGGGAAGCACGTCGATCTTGGACTTGAGAGCGCATTAAAGCCAGTGGCGCACGAGTCGATCAAAAATGAAGTTCTTTATGCCTGAACGCCGCCACCAGCTATATCTCGCAGACATTCTGGATTCGACGCGCGCAATTCAGTCCTATGTTCGAGACGTTGACTTCAAAACATTTATTGGTGACAGGATGCGTTGTGCCGCCGTCATACGAGAATTTGAGATCATCGGACAAGCAGTTGGAAAGCTCCCTGAAGCGATCAAAAGCGAATACCCGGCCGTGCCTTGGCGAGACATCAAGGATTTTCGCAACCTATTAGTTCATGAATATTTCGGTGTCGATCTTGAAATCGTCTGGAATGCGATAAGGATAGAACTCCCAATACTGCTGGACGTAACTCAAACGATCCTGAGCGATGGTCAAACAGGAGAAAAGGACGGCGATGCGCTCTGACATCGCCATCTCCGTCCGTAATCTCACCAAGACCTACCGGCTGTTCGGGCATCCGGGCGACCGCATCAAGCAGTTCTTCAGCCTGGGGCTCAAGCAATATCACCGCGAATTCACTGCGCTGAAGGATGTCTCGTTTGACATCAAGAAGGGTGAAACGGTCGGCATCATCGGCCGCAACGGCTCGGGCAAGAGCACGCTGCTGCAACTTGTTTGCGGCATACTGAAGCCCACCTCGGGGACGGTTGTAGTGCAGGGTCGAGTCTCCGCGCTGCTGGAGCTTGGTGCCGGGTTCAACCCGGAGTTTACGGGCCGAGAAAACGTCTATTTCCAAGGGGCCGTGTTGGGTTTTTCAAAGGACGATATCTCGCGAAGATTTGACGCCATTGCAACGTTCGCCGATATAGGTGAATTCATGGAACAGCCAGTGAGAACTTATTCCAGCGGAATGTTCCTGCGACTGGCCTTTTCTACAGCCATTCATACGGACCCCGACATCCTCGTCGTAGACGAAGCGCTGGCTGTAGGAGACATAGACTTTCAAGCAAAGTGCATGACGGTGTTTCGCCGCTTTCGTCAGCGTGGCGTTACTGTCCTGTTTGTTTCCCATGACATGAATGCGGTCCGGTCACTATGTAGCCGGGGGATATATTTGGATTGTGGCGACCTTATCGAAATCGGGTCGGCGAGCGAGATTGCCGAACGCTACCTGAGAGAGATTCGTAGTGCTGCAAGTTCGTCTCGTCAAGCTTACGCACCCGGGGAAGTTGGATGTCAGGACGACTCTCAATTCGCCGAGCGGGTAAAGGCCTTTCGTCAAGGGACGGGCGAGTCGCGCGTCACAGCGGTTGAGTTGCTGGATACCGAAGGTCGCGTATGCAGCAACGCCAATTTCGGCGAGGCCGTAAGAGTGCGATTGCACATGCGATTCTTCGAAGCATGTGAAGTTGCAGTGTCGTACTACTTGCGCGACGACAAGCACCTGATTATTGCAGGAAGTACGACCGTCCTGGAAGGTTACGGCCTTGTCAAGGGCGGAGCTGGCGACCGGAAGATCGTGGAATTCACTACCAGACTTCCTTTGGTCGACGGCACCTACAATATTCTTGCTGTTCTTTCTGTTCCCGTCGTGCCCAATCGTAGCGCGCGCTTCGTTGATTTTGTCGAAAACGCGCTGGTATTTGTTGTGCAGGAGCGCGTGCCAGTCAAATTGTGGTCCAAGGTGTACGTTGAAAATTCTGTGGCGGTAATGGATGCTTAGAACACTTCGCAATTTCATACGAGGGGGTCGGAAGGGGAAGAGTCACTGTTCGGTGTGTGAGCGCCCAGTAGGCTCCTTTCTTCCTTTGCCAGCGTGCTACAGGGAAGCTGCGGAAAGACACGGTTTTGTTCATTTTGGTTTGGGTGAGACGATCAATTTGGTTGAATATTCCTGCCCACACTGTGGCGCCTCTGACCGCGAGCGGCTTTACGCGTTGTTTCTTGACCAAGCCGTGGGGTCAGCATCGGACAAGCAGCCTATAGGGCTTATACACTTTGCGCCAGAGTCCGCGCTTTCCCAGCGCATTCGTCGGCTGGGCAAGTTTGATTACCGGACCGCTGATCCCACCATGGGCAACGTCGATGATCGTGTTGATATCACCAACATGTTGGCATATCGGGATGAAGAGTTCGACTGTTTCATCTGTTCGCACGTGCTGGAGCATGTTGCTGACGACCGCCGTGCGTTTGGCGAATTGTGGCGAATACTCAAGCCGGGGGGCTGGGGTATCCTGATGGTGCCGGTAATGACTCATTTGGAGCGTACACTGGAAGACCCAACAGCCAATACGGAGAGCCAGCGCTGGCGATTGTTCGGCCAAGGCGATCACGTGCGTCTTTATGCAAAGAGGGATTACTTATCCAGGATTCAAGGCGCTGGCTTTATCGTGAATGAGATGGGGGTCGAGCACTTCGGCATCGAGACTTTTGATCGGTGCGGCATTACTCGCCGCAGCGTGCTTTATGTCGCCAGACGACCTTATGATTAACGTCACCAAGACCTTCCTCCCCCCCCTTGAGGAATATGTCAGTTACTTGGAGCGCATTTGGGCTTCCGGCCAGATCACCAATAACGGCGAATTGCTCAGGGAACTAGAGCAACGGCTAAAAGATTTCCTGGGAGTCAAACATCTGTTCTTTACGGCCAACGGAACCTTGGCGTTGCAAGTCGCCCTACGCGCCATGGACATCAAGGGCCAGGTGATTACCACGCCATTTTCCTACGTGGCAACCACGGGCGCACTGTTATGGGAACACTGTGAGCCAGTATTTGTGGACATTGGTCCCCGAGATTATTGCATCGACCCGGGAAAGATCGAAGCAGCAATTACGCCCGAGACGGAGGCAATTCTTGCTGTTCACGTTTACGGTTGCGCCTGCGAAGTGGACGCCATCGCCGCCATAGCACGTCGACACAATCTCAAGGTTTTGTATGATGCCGCCCACACCTTTGGTGCCCGTTTGAACGGTCGGTCTCTAGCAAGCTACGGAGATGCCGCAGCCCTGAGTTTTCATGCCACCAAGTTGTTCCACACCGGGGAGGGCGGGGCCGTCGTGACCGACAACGACGATTTGGCGCGCAAGATTCGCCTATACCGGGCATTCGGTCACATAGGGGAGGACTACTTCTCGATCGGTATCAATGCCAAGAATTCCGAACTGCATGCGGCGATGGGTTTGTGCATGTTGCCCAGAGTGCCGGAACTTATTGCGATGCGTCGCGAGCTGGCGTCGGGCTATGATCAACAGTTGCACGAACTGCCGTTGGTAAGGCCACAACCTGCGGAAGGCCTTGAACGGAATTTCGCGTATTATCCCGTTGTATTTCCTTCCGAAGCCGCGCTGCTGAGCGCGCGAGCTGCGCTGGCAGCAGCGAATATCGGAACGAGGCGATATTTCTTTCCGCCGCTGAACCGTCTTCCATATGTCCAGGGCGACTCCTGTCCGCTGGCTGAGGCTGTGTCCGCGCGCGTGCTTTGCCTTCCACTATCGCATGCAATCACCAGCAGTATGCAGCGAGAAATCACCGACATGCTTAGGGCTTGCCTTCTATCATGAAACTTGCCGTGATGCAGCCTTACTTCTTCCCTTATATAGGGTATTTTCAGTTAATGGCAGCAGTGGATCGACTGGTCATTCTGGATGATGTGAACTTCATCAAGCAAGGCTGGATAAACCGGAACCGAATTCTCGTCTCATGTTGCCCCACCCTGTTCAGCCTTCCGATACGGCACGCAAGCTCGTTTGTGCCGGTTTACGCCACTCGACTTGTGTCAAGTCCAATTGGTCGCCGGAAGTTCCTCAAGACTGTCGAACAAGCATACCGCAAGGCGCCTCAATTTGAGCACATTTACCGACTTGTCAGTGAAGTGTACGATCCGAATATTGAATTCGTTGGTCAGCTCGCACTGAACAGTATTCTTGCTGTCGCCCAACTCCTGGGCGTTTCGACCGAAATCGTTGCCACATCCCGGCTGTACGGTAACAGGGAGCTGAAGGCTGAAGAACGGATACTCGATATTTGTCGGCGTGAAAAGGCTACAGAGTACTTCAATCTTTCTGGCGGCAGATTGCTTTACAAGCACAAATCGTTTGACGATGCCGGCATCAAATTGCGATTTCTGCAGCCAAGGCAGACGGCATATCGCCAGTTGGACTGCCCCTTCGTTCCATCGCTATCGATAATCGACGTGATGATGTTCAACGAACCATCTAGCGTCCGCGAAATGCTCAATCATTTTGAATTGACGTGAAATGCTGCCGTTCCGTATAGTTTCCATCCACGGGGCTCCACGCTCGGGAACATCATGGCTCGGGCAGATTTTCAATAGCCATCCTGACGTTGCGTTTCGCTTTCAACCCCTATTCTCGTATCGCTTCAAGGGAGCGATCAATCCGGAGTCATCGAAAGCGGAGACCGAACGGTTTTTTCACGAACTGTATGCTGTCGATAGTGATGAATTCATCCTGCAGACGAAGCAACGAAGCCGTGGCGTTCACCCAACAGGTATGATCAAACTTCCTCGGCCGTCACATTTGGTAATGAAGGAGGTGCGATATCATTATGTCATTGAAACTCTGCTAAGTCAGATAGAAGGGATCAAGATCATTGGCATAGTACGGAACCCTTGTGGCGCAATTAACTCTTGGCTCAAAACCCCGCGCGAATTCAATCCGGCCTGGGATATGTGGAGCGAATGGAGGGTGGCGCAAAGCAAGAACCAAGGCAGGCTGGAAGAATTTTTCGGGTTTGATAAATGGATGGAGCTGGCATCGCTTTTCTTGTACCTTTCGCAAGAATCCCCGGAAGCTTTTCACTTGGTTCGCTACGAGGATCTGGTGAGCTCTCCGCTTAGCGTTACAGAAAGACTATTCAGTTTTTGTGGCCTGGAGCTACCATGTCAAACGGCAAGCTTCCTCGCGTCCTCGCAAACTACGGAAGTGGATGACCCTGATACTGTGTTTCGAACACCAGACGTTGCGGAGCGGTGGGAAAATGAGCTGAGTCCAGATATCCGGGACGCCATTCTGTGTGAAATCCGTGGGACTGAACTCGAGGTCTTCTTGTAGCATGCCGCAGGTTTCCGTCATACTTTCTTCCCTCAATCATGCCAAGTATCTTGAGGCAGCGATCGACAGTGTGTTGAACCAGACCTTTGGCGACTTCGAGTTTTTTATTGTTGACGATGCTTCTGATGACAACTCTTGGGAGATCATAAGGAGATACAAAGATCATCGTATTATCGCAATGAAGAATTCTAGACGTATGCGAGGAGCCTATGGCTTCAATGAAATTATCAGTAAGCATGCTCGCGGCGAGTATATAGCTATCCACCATTCCGACGATATGTTCCTGCCGCAGAAGCTGGGGAGACAGGTAGCCTTTCTTGACGCTCACCCAGAGATCGCGGCGGTGTTTACACGGGCCGACATCATTGACGAAGAGGGCGCCCCGTTCGCTGATCCCGACCATTTCTACGCGTCTATCTTTCGGCAGCAGAACCGCACCCGATTTGAATGGTTGCGACACTTCTTTCTTCACGGAAACTGCTTATGCCATCCGAGCGTACTGGCTCGTCGCTCAGCCTATCTAAGCGTTGGACTTTATGATCGTCGCCTGGGGCAACTCACGGATTTCGACTTGTGGATCAGAATGTGCCTGCAACACGAAATCCACATTTTGGATGAGCCGTTGGTCAAGTTCCGCGTTCGTGCCGGTGAAGCAAATCAGAGCGGCCACAGGGCTGAGACAATGGTGCGCGGGAGAAATGAGTGGATGCAAGTTCTACGCAACTATTTGAAGATTGAGAATGAGAAGGACCTGTTGAGGATTTTCCCGGACACTCGCAATCGCTATCCCCTAGGCACTCCTCTTTCTTACCAGTTGGCAATTCATGCGCTTGATGTGGGCGGGGATACGCAACGCGCTTTCGGCCTTGAGCTACTTTTTGCTCTGATGTTGGACGAAAGGATGGTTGCAACTCTCGACGGGTATGGTTTCCGCTATCTAGATCTCATAGAGCGGTCAGGCCAATATGACTATTTTGGTAACACCGACCTATACCGGGTCGAGTGTGAATCCCGAGCACTGAAGGCTGAATTGCGTCGCGTAAAGAATACTTTTTCCTGGCGAATAACGAAACCAATGCGTTTTTGTACTAAGGTAGTGTCGAAGATCTTGCGCGGGGTAACTCAAAAGGCATGAGCTCTCAACTTCGGTCCCGCATGTATGACTTGACAGCGACACTAATTCAATCAATCGCAGCGTTCGCCCGGCGGAGGAATCGGATCGCCCTGATTCGGCTGGCCTTTAGAGTTCTTTGCAGACAAGGCTGGCACGGATTGAGGCGAGAGCTTCTAAGGTTTGCACAAGTTCACGTGACATACGAGCAATGGATTGCGCTTCATGATACTTTCAGTGCGGAGGATCAAAGAGCTATCCAGAAGCATATTTCTGCATTCGGTAGCCGCCCCCTGCTTTCCGTGCTCATGCCTACTTACAACACGCCGGAACGATGGTTAAGGCGTGCCATTGAGTCGGTGCGCAGACAGCTCTATCCGTTCTGGGAGCTATGTATTGCTGACGATGCTTCAACTGACCCGCATGTCCGCGCCGTGCTGGAAGAATACAGACATCTCGACCATCGCATGCATGTCATCTATCGTGAGTTGAATGGGCATATTTCCGCAGCCTCAAATTCCGCCTTGGGGCTTGCCAGTGGTGAGTTTGTCGTTTTCTTAGATCACGATGATGAAATGCCAGATCACGCGCTCTATATGGTTGCTAACGCACTGAATGACAATTCTGAATTGGATCTGCTTTACAGCGACGAAGACAAGATTGATGAATCAAACCGCCGGTACGGACCCCACTTTAAGCCAGACTGGAACCCAGATCTCGTTAATGGGCAGAACATGGTCAACCACCTTTGTGTATATCGAACGGCACTTGTCCGTAGTCTCGGAGGGCTTCGTGAAGGCTACGAAGGTGCGCAGGACTGGGATTTGCTCTTGAGGATAAGCGAGTGCATTCCCGCCTCGCGCATCTGCCATATACCGTATGTTTTGTACCACTGGCGCGCCGTTTCAGGATCAACTGCTGCTACTGCAAACGAGAAGCCTTACGCCTTTCAGGCGGCAGCGAAAGGATTACGCGATCACCTCGAAAGAACTGGACAGCAAGGACTAGTGTTTCGAACTGCAGGGGAGTATTTTCGTATTAAACGCGTAACCCCCTCTCCCGCGCCTCTAGTTTCCATTGTAATTCCGACTCGCAATGGTCTGCACCTGTTGCGGCGTTGTATCGATAGCCTACGCAAAAGAACACGATACCCGCGTTATGAAATCTTGATTGTCGATAACCAATCAGACGACCCGAAGACACTAGGCTATCTGGAGCAAGTCTCGCGCTCTGAGGATACTCGAGTGCTTCGTTTTGATTTCCCATTTAATTACTCAGCCCTAAACAATTTCGCTGCTAGGGAGTCTCGTGGAGCATATTTGTGCCTTATGAATAACGACATTGAAACCATTTCAGAAGACTGGCTAGATGAGATGGTCGGACAAGCAGCTCGCCCTGGCATTGGTGCCGTTGGCGCAAAACTTTACTATCCTAACGAAACAATTCAACATGCGGGCGTAATATTGGGCTTGGGTGGAATCGCTGGCCATCCGTATTCAGGAACTGAAAGGCACTCGTTCGGTTATATGGCTCGCCTCATGCTTGTACAGAATGTTTCTGCGGTAACGGCCGCGTGCCTCGTGGTTCGGAAGGATATCTTCGAAGAAGTGAAGGGCCTTGACGAGGTAAATCTCACTATTGCATTCAACGATGTAGATTTCTGCTTAAGACTCTTAGAGCGTGGATATCGAAATCTGTGGACACCTTATGCCGAACTCTACCATCACGAATCAGCGACGCGCGGTCCAGAAGATACACGGGAAAAGCAATTACGTTTCCAGAGGGAAGTCGCATATATGGAAGCGCGCTGGGGCCATGTGCTCGAGTACGATCCAGCACACAATGTCAATCTAACTCTAGAAAATAGTTGGCCAAATCTCGCGTCAAGGCCACGCAAGACAAAGCCATGGTGCTCGCAAGGGGATCGCATTCGACGAAAGCACTCGGCAGGAATCAATCCTTAGGCAGAAGCCACCGTCGTCATGTTTGAGCCGACCAATATATCAGTTGCTATGTGCACCTGTAATGGCGAGCGATTCCTCGCTGAACAGCTGTCGAGCCTCGCAAAGCAAAGTTATCTTCCGGCCGAACTGGTGGTGTGCGATGACGCATCAGAGGATTCCACCTGTCGCATACTGGAGGTGTTTTCCAATACGGCTCAATTTCCCGTGCGCCTGTATCGCAACCAGAGGAGGCTGGGTATCAGGCAGAATTTCGAGCAGGCCATACGCCTTTGCAAGGGGAGTGTAATTGCCCTTTGCGACCAGGATGACGTGTGGCTGCCAGAGAAGCTGGCGCGTTTCGCGCAGGTCTTTGCCAATGGGGCAGACTGGATTTGCTGCGACGCAGAGGTGGTAGATGCGACGCTTTCGCCGCTAGGCTATACCCTGTGGGAGCGTGTAGGCTTCAATCGGAACCAACGGATACGTGCAACGGACGGGCGGTTGTTCCAAGTCTTGCTCAAACACTACGTAGTCGCCGGCGCAACCGTGGCGTTTCGAGCTGAACTTCGAGAGCAATTACTTCCCATACCAACGCATTGGCTCTACGATGCCTGGGTAGTTGCGATTCTGGCCGGGACGAAGAAACTGACGATGATCGACGAGTGCCTGCAGTTCTACCGCCAGCATGGACACAACGCAATCGGCGGTGAGCGACGCAGTTTTCTGGGCGACGTGCTGAGTGCTCGGAAGGTAAGCCGTCGCGATTACCTCGAGCTGGAGTTTGCTCGCTGGCAACAACTCGCCGAACGACTCGAGAGCGTCAATGCGCCCGAGTGGGTGATGTTGCGATTGGGGGGGAAGCTCGGCCATCTGGTAAGGCGCGCCGAATATCCCGGTTCTCGCCTATTGCGAAGCCCCCTCGTGTTTTCCGAAATCACCCGAGGCGGCTATTCCAGATTCTCACGGAATTGGGGAAGTGTTGCTCTCGATCTCTTCAATAAATGAGCCTCAGGTACGGCAGGGCGGCAGCAGTTGCTCTATTTGATCTCAGGCGGTCCATGCTTCACTAGCATTTCCAACTTCCAGGGCATCCCGCGGAAAGGACCAAGGAACGATCGAGTTGTGATTTCCTTGATGCCCTGGATTTCGTTGCGCAGCGCTACAAGCCGTTCCCGCTCACGCCACACTGCCGGCAGCAACGGGGCGTAGATTACCAGCCAAGCGCTTGGACTGCGTTTGATGAGTGCAAGCAGAGCTCCTTCCAGGAAGATGGTGGCGATATGCAACGGCAATAGTGCGAGCAGCATTGAAGTTGGATAGGTAAGTAGCATGACAAACGTCCTATTGCGCTCCGACAACGCACGGCGTCGATAGGTTGTAACCAATTTCCCCTGCCGCACCTTCCCTCCGCCAAAGCTTTGCCCGACATGATGGCGATAGCCTGAAGTGCCTATCGCGTTTACCCGGTGGCCTGCCAGTCGTGCACGACAGCAGAGATACAAGTCTTCGCCAATGCTTCCGAACCATTCTGGAAATCCGCCGAGTTCCAGCCAAAGCGTTCGTGGAACCCACAGGCAGGCACCCATCACCATTCCTACTGCGCTTCGCCCAGGATCTTTGTTGGGTACGGGGTTGAGAAACGGGTCGAGCAGGCTGCCGATGTCGATCAGCTCACCGGTTTCGGCATTGTATTGTGGAACGCCGAGGATGGCCGGCCGGGCAAGCCGTTCAGCCTCGACGAGCAAGGTCTTCAGGGCATCCGGGAAGAGCGCTGCATCGTTGTTGAGCAACAGCAAATATTTGCCGTTGGCTTCGGCCGCCATGCGGTTGTTGGCGATGCAGAAGCCCACGTTTTCCGCGCTTTCGATCAGCCTTACATCTGGGTATTCGTTCCGGATATGGGCGGCAGAGCCATCGCTGGAGGCATCGTCATGAACCAGAATCTCGATCGGGATATCACCTTCCTGCTGCAGCACCGAGCGCAGGCAGTCGTCTATGACATCCATGCCATTGAAGTTGGCAATGCAGACAGAAACTATTGGTTCGTCGCTACCTGCGCGGGAACGGTTCACGCGGCAAACTCCATGCTGTGAAGCGCGCTCAATGGTACTGCGCTTATCCCTTGAGCCAATGGCCAGGGCTCGCCTTGGCCGTGGCACACGACGTAGAGATGCTCCAGCTTCAATGCAGCTTGCGCTGAACGCATGGACGGCGTTGCTTTGGGAGAACGGGTCAGTTTTGCTTCGAACCCCAGCCGGCGACCGTTGCGCGTGATCATTAAATCCAGCTCGGCGCCGGAGTGGAGCGCCCAGAAGAATACCTCGTCTCGCCGGGCATTGGTGTGTCGAATGATCTCATGCAGCACAAAGCCTTCCCATGACGCACCACACTTTGGATGCGCCAATAGATCGTGCTCTGTGGCAATTCCCAGGAGGCTGTGCAGAATGCCGGTGTCGGTCAGATAGACCTTGGGAGCCTTGATCTCTCTCTTTCCCTGATTGGTGTGCCATGGGCGCAATCTCCAGGTCATGAATGTACCCTCAAGAATATCGAGATAGCGCGAAACCGTCTTGTCGCTGACTCCCAAGGATCGTGCAAGCTCGCTCCCGTTCCAGGTTTGGCCATGATAATGACCGAGCATGGTCCAGAATCGACGCAAGGTCAGGGCGGGGAGATGGATCCCCAGTTGAGGTAAATCACGTTCAAGATAGGTGCGGATGAAGGCTTCACGCCATGCCCGGCTGGCATCGATATCTTCAGCCAAAAATGCACGCGGGTATCCACCGCGTACCCAACGCTTGTCCAGTTGATCCAGCGCCAGTTCATCAAGACCCAGCCCGTCGAGTTCATGAAAAGTCACTCGGCCGGCCAGGCTCTCCGCTGTATTGCGAAGCAGTTCCGGTGCGGCGCTGCCCAGAATGAGAAAGCGCGCGGGTGTTTCAGCTCTATCGGCAAGCACTCGGAGCAATGGGAAAAGATCAGGTCGTATCTGAATTTCATCAAGTACAACCAACCCGGTCAATGGACGCAGCACAAAGGAGGGGTCGCCCAAACGAGCTTGATCGTCGGGGTCTTCCAGATCGAAACGCTGAGTTGGTCCGCTCCATTTCTCTGCCAACTGGCGTGCCAAGGTTGTCTTGCCCACCTGACGAGAGCCCAGCAAAGCCACAACAGGAAATTGGCGAAGCTTGGCCACTACTTCGTCTAGATGGCGTTGTCGATCGATCATTCTTGAACAATAGCACGAAATCTCGGAGCATCTATCCGAAATTTCGCTATCAGCGAGCCGCTAAGTCTCAGTTAAGCGATGCTAGAGTGCGCCTCACCCCGTCTTCCAGACCGACTTGAGGCGTCCAGGAAAGGAGAGTACTGAGTCGTGTGCTATCCAACACGACATTGCGGACATCGATGCTTCGCGTCGCGCGGTAGACCGCCTTCAGCGTCTTTCCGCTGATCGTCCTGACAATGTCCAGGATCTGGTTGATGCTGTAACCCATGCCGCTGCCGAGGTTGTAGGTGCCTGAATCCTGCGGGAGTTTGATCAGGCGCGCGGTGGCCTCGACAATGTCGTCGATATAGATGAAGTCGCGGACACTTTCACCATCGCCCCAAATCTGGAATGGCGTCTCGTTGGTCGCATGTTCGAGCAGCGTACGCACCAGCCCGAAGCCTTGGCGCAGGGTCTGGCCCGGACCGTAGGCGTTCGACGGACGCAGAATGGTGACGGCATGGCCTCGGGAACGAAAGGCCTGGCAAAAGACTTCTTGCGCGGCCTTGCCAGCGCCGTGGTTGGACAATGGTGCAATTGGCGCGTCTTCCGTGACCGGTAGGCGGTCGGGGTTGCCGTATACCGTACCTCCGGAGGAAAAGAATATCAGATGGGTCTCTGGCTGATTTTCCAGTAACTCCAGCAAGCGCAGGGTCAAGGCGAGGTTGCCAAGTTCGAGGTTTGGATGCCTTGCCGAAGAACCCGGGGTCGTCGCGGAGGCCAGGTGGATCACCGTTCCACATCCGGGTATCGCGGTTTCAAGCAAATCACCGTCATTGCGGCCCACGATATGCGCACCTATGTCGTCTCTCTTCAAGCGCGCGGCCAATGCCCTGCCGATAAAGCCGGTGCCACCGAGCAGCAACACGCCATCACGGCTCACTGTTCATTCTCCAGCAGGCTTTGGTAGGCAGCGGCATAGCGGCCAGCGCAGTCGTCCCAGGTTCCGATTGAATCCTTGACCCACTGGCGGCCAGCTTGTCCGACCGATTGATTATTCACCGGGTCCTCCAGCCAGCCCAGTCCCTTGATGAAATCGTCGCGGGTGGCGGCAAGCCAGCCGGTCTGACCCTGTTGCAGCATATCGCGATGGGCAGGCAGATCGGAGGCGAGCACGGGCAGGCCGGCGGCCATGGCTTCCAGCATCACCTGCGGCCGCCCTTCGTCATGATGGCTCAGGGTGATCAGGCCGCAAGCAAGTGGGAACCAACGCTTCAGGAGATCGTCCGGATTCGTCGGGCCGTGATAATGAACCCAGGGAGGCAGTTCGACCTGCTCCTGCATCGGGCCGAACAAATGCAATTGACGAGTTTTATCAAATAATCCCTCGCCCCAGTTGAACAGGTCGCCGATCTTGTTTCTGGTCAAGCGAGTGATTGCCAGCCAATGATGGCTCTCGTCTGAAGGCAAATGGCGCACCACTTCGAACCAAGAGTCGTCAACGCCGAAGACAATTGGTCGAATCTCGGCAAGGTCGCCAAACGCCTGCTCCAATACGGGCCTCATCCAGTCGGCATTAGGTGCCAATATGGCACGGCGTTGTCGCAGCATGGCACGGATCAAGGTCTTCATGCCGGGCAGGCGCAACAGACCAAAATCGCTGCCGAGAACGGTGATTAAAGCGGGGGTCGTCGTTCCCCACAGCGGTAGCGCGTTCTGCAACCAATTGGCATGAACGACATCAACAGGCTGGCGCCGATAGGCCCGGCCAAGCCGTATCAACAAGCTCGCAATTGTTCCTGCGGCCAGAGAACGACGAGTTCGCAGCAGGTGAGCAATGCCGCCATGAAGGGACAACTGCTTCAGCCAAAGCGTATCGGACGGCGTGGTTACAACAGTCGTATCAGCGGGTAAATCACCGGGCGGCGCCCATAGCGAAAGTTCCACATCATCACGCTTTGCCAGCGCAGCGGCCATATTGTGAATAAAGCGACTCCGCCAGTCCAGAGCGTTTTCAGGGTAGGAGGTGCTGGCCATCAGTACGCGTTTACTCATTGGCCCAGTTAGTTCCAGGACAGTCTTGCGGACATCGCAATATTCGCTACCTTTCCTCGTGATCAGTCTGTTCAATATCCCGATAGTGCAAGGCAGAAATCTGCTCCGATACGATGCCGATAAGGAAGGTGAAGATGGCCGCCAGGAAGAGCAGGGCGCTCATGTTGGTAAAACGGCCAGAGCTCATGTAAGTATAGAAATAGTAGCCCAATCCGGTGATGAAAAAGCCGGCACTGATCGGCAGAAAAAGCTTTTGTGGCGAGTAAAGCGTGCCGATCTTGATGATGATCAACAGAAAACGAACACCATCGCGCAACGGCTTGATATGGCTCTTGCCGACGCGTCGCGGCGTATGGATCGGTACATACGCCACGCCATAACCCGCGCGGAAAAAGCTCATGGTAATCGTCGTCGGGTACGAGAAGCCGTTGGGCAGCAGGTAGAGAAACTGGCGGAATTTTGCTGCCCGAACGACACGAAATCCGGAGGTCAGATCCTCGATGTTCTGCATGACCATCCAACTGGCCAAACGACTGAACACATCATTGGCCAGGGCGCGATGTGTTCCAGCATGCGATCCGGACTGCCGTGCACCAACGACCATGTCGTATCCCTCAGCCAACTTTACAAGCAAGGCAGGGGTATCTTCCGGTTGATGTTGACCATCAGCATCCATGAATACGATTACATCGCCGCGCGCCGCGCGAGCCCCAGTTTTAATCGCTGCACCATTGCCTTTTGCGTAGGGGTGGCTGATGACTCGAACCGGAAACTCCGCGCAAACGGACTGTGTGTCATCCTCTGAACCATCGTCGACCACAATAACTTCGGCGTCGGAAATCAATGCCATAATTTTTGGCAACAGAGTTCGAAGACTGGATGCCTCGTTTCTTGCCGGAATGACAATGCTTATGGTATTTGCCATGCTGTCTATCAAAAATTGCTTTCCGGCATCATTTTGGTGCTTCCATTTTGGGTCGAATGTGCGGCGGTATTTTGCCGAATTCCGAGATTAACTGATTTCTGCTGGTGTCGGTGAGTAGCGGGTTTGACAGCGCTGCACGCAAAATGCGATCTACAATCTTTGGGTCAAGCAGGATATGGCCATCGGCAATGTCTCTAGCCGCTCCAATGAGCGTGTTCATGTTTGGCGGACCCAACGGGACCGTGGCAAGGCGCTGTTCGAGTGTTTCGAGTAAAGGCTCCTCCACGGGTAATCCCCTATGCGCATTCATGACCAGAATGAAGAACAGCCCGGTAATGCTTGACGGCCCGTTGTCTGCGGCTTGCTGGAAATGGAATCGGGCTTTTCCATAAAGTTCAATCGCATCTACCTGCGATGTCGGTGGCAAGTTGTCGTAGAGGTTGGCGAGGTCGGTGTGCGCTCGCACGGAGTGCGGATGCCTTTCTACTTCCAGCGAGCGCATCAAGAGCGTATCCCCCCATTGCTGTGCGCGGGCGGCAGTCAACCCGGCGCACAGGATAGCCAGCAGAAAGAAAGCTGCACGGCGCAAACTCGCACTGGGCAAATGTAGCTTGGGGTTCAATGCGTAACAAGCCAAAGGCAGCAGGATGCCCAGCATCGGCAAATAGTTGCGGTGCTCGAAGACCAACTCCAGCGGGATGATCGTGGATTCCATGGCGTGACCGACGAAAAAGAACGCGATCCCGAAAGTGATTATCGGCTGTTTGTTGCGCAGTGCGAAGGCGCCCCCCGCGAGCAAGAGTAGCCCGGCTATGGCAGGCAAGGTGGTCCAGGGAGAAAGTGGGCCTCGCGAAATCAAGAAGTCGTCATGGTGCAAGCCCATCTCGCCGAGGTTTGGCAACACAATCATGTGCAGATAAAACCACAGCACGCGTGTTTCGGTTAGCAAGCGCTCGCCCAACGAAAAATCCCGCCACGCATAGCCACCCAGAATCAAGTCGGGGTTTCTCGATAGAAAATATAGCCCGAACAGAAGCGGAACAGCGACGGACAGGCCAAGCAACGCCGCCAAGATGCGGCGAGAACTCCGGTCAGGTGCGCTCCAGCGCAACAGGGTCGCTTCGCAGACCAGGATCAGCGCAGGCAACAAGAGTCCGCTCTCTTTGCACAGTGCGGCAAGCGGCGTAAAAACAAACAGGGCTGCACCCATCGCAAAAAAGCCTGACTTGTTGCCATCCAGCAGTTTCTTTCTACCGTACATATACAGTGCCAACCCGGCCAGCGTGAACAACGCCGCAAGGCTGGTCATGCGCTGCACAACGTAAAGCACGCCGGTCAGGTTGAACGGATGCAACAGCCAGATCGCTGCGACCGCGATTCCGATCCACGAGGCCGTATTGTTGTCCGCCGCACCGCGAATGCGCAGATGCAGACCGAGCAACAACTTCACCAGCACAAAGACCAGCAGCCCGTTAGCCAAATGGATCGCCAGATTCGTCGCCTTGAAGTAATAAGGGCTCATGCCGAAAAAGTAAAAATCGAGGGCAAAACTGGCCATGCTAATGGGGCGGCTTAATGGCCTGGTGCCGCCCGAGGAGGCGGCCTGCCAGAGCGTGGAAAAATCCAGACTATCGATTCTCAGTAACGGGTTCAAGCGGATATTGACCCCGTCGTCAAAAATGAAATGCCCCGTCAGCCCCGGCAGATAGCAGGCGACGGCAAGGGCAATAATGCAAAGCAACAGGGTGGGTTTGATGGCGGGATGAGCCATGGTTGTAAAAAAAGGGGGCTTGCGCCCCCTCTTATGATCCAATCACGCTAAACGAATTATGGCTTCGGATAGAATTTCGCTGGGATAGAGCCGGCAACGGCCCAAGTCGTACCGGCAGTTGAGCAGGTAGGTGTCCATGTAATATTCGTTCCTGCGACGGTGGCGGGGAGGCCAGAAGTCGTCGGACCTGCAACGGCAGTAACCATGCCGTTAGCGGCAGTTACGTTAGCGGATGCCGTATATTTTGCTGCGCCTGGAAGCGGGATTACGTTATCTCCAAGCGTTACCGAGCCCGATGCTGCGGACAAGGAGGCGCCAGTAAGCGCAGTAAACGAGCCTCCATTGTCGCTGCAGTAAACACCAATCGCCATCCGCGCCGGACTGGTCAAACTGGTCAATTCCGATAGTTTGGCCCTAACGGTGTAATCCTGATAAGCCGGAATCGCCACTGCAGCCAGAATACCGATAATCGCCACAACGATCATCAGTTCGATCAGGGTAAAACCTTGTTGAACACGTTTCATTTGGAATCTCCTTCAATAGTTACGTTGATATGACACTCAAAACACACACGGTGTTTGACGTAGAGGTCAGCAATATGCGTGCCAAACAAAGGATTCCCTGATTTTCAGGTTTTCATGGACGATTTCTCCTGTCTTGAGCACAGTCGGCACCCTTTGCTTCGTGGCGGGTGACGATTCTTGTCACTTCGTAGACCGTATTCGTCGATATTTCGTCGGTTTGCGGGTAATGCTTGATCGAGAATTGAGTAGGGCACCCGGCCGCCATGCGCTTGTACTTTATCGGCAAAGGGCTATCATTTGACGCGAGACGGCACATTCATCATCGCCCTTGAAACCATCGAAGTTTGCGTTTTCGCCCGATGAATGATTGGCCTGACGTCCAAAAACATGTTGAGCCAGGGAGTAGAGGATCATGAGTCAGGTGCAACTGCGCAAGCTGTTTTCGCCCGCTTCGATTGCCGTTTTCGGCGTCACCGATGAAGAGGGTTCAATCGGTCACGCCTTGTTGCAAAACCTGTTGGTCAGTTTCAAAGGCCCGGTCTTCCCGATCAACTCGAATCTGCAGAGCGTGCTAGGCCGCAGCTGTTTTACCAGTCTGGCCGATGTGGCGCAGGAAGTGGGTCATTCGGTCGATCTGGCGGCGATCATTGCCCCAGCGGCTGAAGTGCCTTTGATCATCGAGGCCTGCGGCCTGGCGGGCGTACGCGCGGTGGTTCTGTTCTCGGAAGGATTCCGGGATTCCGGATCGAGCGGTGCGCGGATCGAACGGGCGATGCTCGATGTGGCGCGGCGTTACCATGTGCGGATTATCGGTCCGCGTTCGTTCGGGCTGATCTGCCCGCGCCTGGGCCTCAACCTGACGCCCATTGCCAAGCAGGCGCCGGTCGGCAACATCGCCTTCATCTCGCAGTCGAGCACGATCTGCGCGTCGATACTGGACTGGTCATACAACAACGAGTTCGGTTTTTCCTCCATCGTTTCGCTGGGCAACGCCGCCGATCTCGATTTTGCTGAAATCATTGATCATCTGTCGACTGATACGGATACGCACTGCATCCTGATCTACATGGAAGGGATGCGCAATGCGCGGCGTTTCATGAGCGCCGTGCGCGCCGCTGCACGCATCAAGCCGGTCATCGCGGTCAAGGCGGGAAAGGCGCTGACCGACGAAACGATCGCCCTGGCGCAAGCCAGCCCGATGGTGGGCGACGACAAGGTATTCGACGCGGCACTGCGTCGCGCCGGCGTCGTTCGTGTGCAAACCATCGGCGACATGTTTTCTGCGGCACGTGCGCTGACCAGCCCGAAACGCCCGGCGGGCAATCGCCTGGCGATCATCACCAACGGCGGCGGTCCGGCGGTCATGGCGACCGATCTGGCGGTTTCACTGGGCATCGAGATGCCCTCCCTGTCCGCGCAGACCATCAGCGACTTGAATGCCAGACTGCCCCGAAGCTGGTCGCACTGCAACCCGGTCGATGTGCTGTTCGATGCCACGCCGGACCGTTATCGCAGCGCGCTAACGACCTGCCTTGAGGATGAAAATGTCGACGCCGTGCTGGTGATTTTTGCCCCGAGCACGATGGTCGAACCGTCGTCGGTGGCGCAGGCGGTCATCGAAACCGCCGCCGATACCAAGAAACCGGTGCTTACGTGCTGGATGGGCGAAATGCAGGTGCGCGCCGCACGCGGTGCCTTTGCGGCGGCACGCATACCCACCTTCCGCTCGCCGGAAAATGCCATTGAAGCCTTTGAGTTCATGGTGTCGTATTTCCGTAGCCAGCATATTCTGCTTGAAGCGCCGAGCTCCTTCTCGAACGAAGACGAGCCGGATATCGAGAACGCACGCCTGATCATCGAGGCGGCACTGGCTGATCGACGCAAAGTGCTGACGACGCTCGAAGCCAAGGCCGTGCTCGCCGCCTTCCGACTTCCCGTTTCGCACTCGGTGATGGCGCGT
Organism: Propionivibrio sp.; assembly: GCA_016705685.1. GTDB lineage: Bacteria > Pseudomonadota > Gammaproteobacteria > Burkholderiales > Rhodocyclaceae > Propionivibrio. The sequence goes on along the minus strand of JADJLB010000012.1, from coordinate 260,510 downwards.
TCGCCCAACGAGGCCATGCTGATTGCCCAGCAACTGGGTTTTCCGGTGGCCATGAAAGTCGAATCGCAGGACATTGCCCACAAATCCGACGTCGGCGGGGTGCGGCTCAATCTGTCGAATGCGCAGGCGGTGCGCAGCGCCTACAACGAAATCATTGCCGACGTCAGTCGACTGGCGTCTGAAGCGAGAATCGACGGCATCCTGATCGAACCGTATATCTCGAAGCCGCATGGTCGCGAGCTGGCGATTGGCTTGCGCTGTGATCCGCTGTTCGGGCCGGTGATCACCTTTGGCGAGGGCGGGCAGGTCGCCCAGGTATTCAACGAAAAGTCGGTTGCCCTCGCGCCGCTCAACCAGCGGCTGATTGACGATCTGGTCGGTCGCGCACGCGTGGCGCCGCTGCTCGAACCGTTCCGCCGAATGCCGGCGGTTGACCGTATCAGCCTAAACAACGTGCTGCAACGCGTTTCCGAAATGGCTTGCGAGTTGCCGTGGATACGCAAGATGGAGATCAACCCGCTGATCATCGACGATCAGGGGGCCATCGCCGTCGATGCGCGGATCAACATCATCGCCCATGTGATTTCGTCCGAACCGTATGGGCACATGGCCATTTGTCCCTACCCGGCTTATCTCGAATCGTCATGGCAGTTCACCGGCGGGACCAATTTCACCATCCGTCCGGTCCGCCCGGAAGACGCCGAAATGGTCCAGAGCTTCGTGCGTTCACTGTCGAAGGACGCGCGTTACAAACGCTTCATGCACGCCTTGAACGAACTTTCATTGTCAGCACTGGCGCGTCTGACGCAGATCGATTACGACCGGGCGCTGGTGTTGATTGCCGTCAGTCACATTGGCGACGAAGAGGCCGTTGTCGGCATCGCCAATTATGCGGTTCTACCCGACGGCGAGACCTGCGATTTTGGTCTGGTGACGTCGGAAGGCGTACGCCAAAAAGGGCTGGGCGCACGTCTGATGAACAGTCTGATCGATGTGGCGCATGACCGCGGTATGAAAATCATTGAAGGCGAAGTCCTGGCCAACAACCCGACCATGCTCAAGTTGATGCGGGCGCTCGGGTTCGAGATTTTCGAACACGAGGAAGACGAAGACCTGCTGCGTGTTGTCAGGCAGTTATAGATACAGACAGTTTTCGGCGGTGCGGCAGGAGTTGTTTGGCCTTTGCGTTCAGCCGTTGATGGCGGTGGCAACGCGCCCGACAATCCGCGCCACAACATTTTCCTCCAGGCAGTCGAAGCATTCCGGACGCAGGGTGTTGCTCAGCCAGGTTATCTGTCGTTTGGCCAGTTGGCGCGTGGCGTAGATGCCACGGTCGCGCATTTCCAGGCGCGGCGCCACGCCGTCCAGCACCTCCCAGATCTGGCGATAGCCGACACAGCGCATCGACGGCATTGTGGCATGCAAACGGTATTTCGCCCGCAACATGGCGACCTCTTCTTCGAGCCCGGCTTTGAGCATGGCGTCGAAGCGGTCGGCAATGTGTTCGTGCAGCACACTGCGCCGTGAAGGCAGCAGGCCGAGCGAGAGAAACGCGTAGGGCGGGCGTTGATTTCTCCCCTCGGCGATCAGTGTCGACATCGAACGGCCCGACACGCGGACGATCTCCAGCGCGCGCTGGATGCGCTGGGCGTCGCTGGGATGCAGACGGCTGGCCGTTTCCGGGTCGAGCAAGGCCAGCTCGGCGTGCATTGCCGGCCAGCCTCGAACGGCGGCCTGCGCGTCAATACTGGCGCGGATCTCCGGGCTGGCCTGCGGCAGCTCGGCGAGTCCTTCGAGCAGGGCCTTGAAGTAGAGCATGGTGCCGCCGACGAGCAGCGGAACGTTTCCGCGCGCCGTGACATCGGCCATTGCGGCCAGCGCGTCGACGCGGAAACGGGCGGCCGAGTAGGCTTCGTCCGGGCGGATCAGGTCGATCAGACGATGCGGGAACGCCTTCAGCGTTTCCGCATCCGGCTTGGCCGTGCCGATATTCATATCGCGAAAAACCTGCGCCGAATCGACGCTGATCAGTTCGACCGGAAAGCGTTGGGCCAAGGCCATCGCCACGGCGGTTTTCCCGCTGGCCGTCGGGCCCATCAACAGAATGGCCGGTGGCTGCAATTTCGGGTCGTTCATCGGCCGCGTAAAAAAAGGCGGTCGAGATCGGCAATCGACATTTGCGTCCAAGTTGGCCGTCCGTGGTTGCACTGATCGGCGCGTTCGGTGGCTTCCATCTGGCGTAGCAGTGCGTTCATTTCAGGAACCGACAAAGGGCGGTTGGCGCGCACTGCGCCATGGCAGGCCATGCTGGCGAGCAGTTCGTTACGTCGCGCCGTCATCAGGTTCGTCAGGCCGTGCTCGCGCAGTTCGCCGAGCAAGGCACGGGTCAGCGCGGCGGGGTCGGCGGCCTGCAACAGCGCCGGTACGGCGCGCACGACGAGTTGCGTGGGACCCAGCGGCGCGAGCTCGAAGCCAAGCGTGCGTAGCGCTTCGGCATGCTCTTCGGCGGCGGCGACATCCAGCGCGTCGACGCTGAAAACGGCGGGGATAAGTAGCGCCTGCGTCGCTACCTGCTGCCCGTCAAGCGCGGTCTTCAGCCGCTCGTAGAGGATACGTTCATGTGCCGCGTGCATATCGACGACGACCAGTCCCTGGGCATTCTGGGCGAGGACGTAGATGCCATGCAATTGCGCCAGCGCGTAGCCCAGCGGCGGCGAGTCGATGTGCGCCAGCGCGCCGGGCCGCGTTGAATCATCGGCATATGGCGCAATCGACGACGCGTTCGCTGACTGGGCAAAGGCGAGATAGGACGCCACGGCCGGTTCGCCAAGGTGCAGGGGTTCCTGGCGCGGAAACCATGTATTGGAAGGCGGGGGAGATGCGTAGTTGACGTCTGGCGGTGTCGCTTCAGACCCTGCGGCCAGCGCGCTGGAAAGGGTGCGCTGCACGGCGTGGAAGACGAACTGATGCACCGCCCGGCCGTCGCGAAAACGGACTTCGGTCTTGGCCGGGTGGACGTTGACGTCAACGCTGGCCGGGTCGACTTCGACAAACAGGCAGTACGCCGGGAAGCGGCTGCCATGCAGCATGTCCTGGTAGGCCTCGCGCAGGGCATGGCTGAGCAGTTTGTCGCGCACGTAGCGGCCGTTGACGTAACAGTACTGGGCATCGTTGCGCGCCCGCGAATGTGCGGGCAGGGCGCAAAAGCCGAAGAGGCGAAGCCCAGGGCCGCTGCCCGCGCCGCCGATACGTGTTCCGCCGATCGTTCCTGTTTCGACGGCACGCGATCCGACCAGGAAATCGTCGCCAAGAATGGCGCCGGCGCGTCCGTGGGCGTCAGTTCTTGGCAGATGCAGGCTGACGCGGCCGTTATGCGTAAGGGTGAATGCCACGCCGGGATGCGCCAGTGCGATGCGTTTGACGGCTTCGGCACAATGGGCGAACTCGGTGGCTTCGGATTTGAGGAACTTCCGGCGCGCCGGCGTGTTGTAGTAGAGATCGCGCATCTCGACCACGGTTCCGGCCGGCAGCGCTGCCGGTTCGGGTTGCGCCGGGGTATCGGCACTGAGCCGCCAGCCATGGGCCGAAGCGGCGTCGACACCGGTTTGCCGGTTGCTTCGGCTGCTTCGGCTGGTGAGCGTGACGCGCGACACGGCGGCGATTGACGCCAGCGCTTCGCCGCGAAAGCCCAGCGTGGCGACGCTTTCCAGGTCGTCGAGCGAGGCGATTTTCGACGTGGCATGACGGGTGAGTGCCAAACCCAGTTCGTCCCGGGCGATTCCGCAGCCGTCGTCGCTGACGCGGATCAGCTTGACGCCACCGGACTCAAGCTGGATCTGGATGCTGGCGCTGCCCGCATCCAGCGCATTTTCGAGCAATTCCTTGAGGACCGACGCCGGGCGTTCGACCACCTCGCCCGCAGCGATCTGGCTGATCAACAGATCGGGCAGGAGGTGTATGGGGCGCGGCCGGGCAACAGTTTCTGACATGGGGGGATTATACCGGCCGGGCTTCCGGTAGAATCGCGCCTTTGCCCTGAGCGATTGCCAAGATGGAATACCTCGCCGCCTTTATCGACATCGTCCTGCATCTGGACAAGCATCTGGCCGTGCTGGTGCAGCAGTATGGATCGTGGATTTACGCCATTCTCTTCGTCATCATCTTCAGCGAGACGGGTTTTGTGGTGACTCCCTTTCTTCCTGGTGATTCGCTGCTGTTCGTCGCCGGAGCGCTGGCGGCCCTGGGCGGAATGGATGTGGCGGTGCTGATTGCGACACTCGTCGCCGCCGCGGCGCTGGGCAACATGCTCAATTACCAGATCGGTCGCCTGCTGGGCCCGAAGGTTTTCCAATGGGAAAGTTCGCGGTTCTTCAACAAGGCGGCGCTGGTGAAGACGCATGCCTTCTACGAGAAGCACGGCGGCAAAACGCTGGTGATATCCCGCTTTCTGCCGCTGTTTCGAACGTTCGCGCCCTTCGTCGCCGGGATCGGCGCAATGAGTTACTCGCGGTTTACCTTCTTCAATCTGGTCGGCGCTGTTTCCTGGGTGGTTTCGCTGACCCTGGTCGGGTATTTCTTCGGCAACCTGCCCTGGGTGCAGCAGAATCTGACGGCAGTGATTCTGGGAATTATCGCCGTCTCGATGATTCCGGTGCTCATCGGTTGGTGGCAACACCGGAAAGCCTGAAGTCAGCGCGTACGGCGCTTCCTGTCCATCACCTGCATGATCAGCGGCGTGAAGATGATCTGCATGGCGAGGCCCATCTTGCCGCCCGGACAGACGATGATGTTCGGTCGCGACATGAACGAGTCGTGGATCATGCTCAGCAGATAGGCGAAGTCGATGCCATGGGGATCGGCGAAACGGATCACGACGAAACTTTCGTCCGGCGAGGGGATGTCCTCGGCGATGAGCGGGTTGGACGTATCGACGGTGGGAACGCGCTGGAAGTTGACGTGCGTCTCGGAAAACTGCGGACAGATGTAGTTGATGTAGTCCGGCATGCGACGCAGGATGGTGTCCATCACCGCCTCGGTCGAGTAGCCGCGTTGCGCCTTGTCGCGATGAATCTTCTGTATCCATTCGAGGTTGATGATCGGCACCACGCCAATGCGCAAATCGACGTGCTTGGCGATGTCGATGTTGCCGGTCTTGACGGCGCCATGCAGCCCTTCGTAAAAAAGCAAATCGGATTCTTCGGGCAGGTCGGCCCAGTCGGTAAATGTGCCGGGTTCGGCGCCGAGGCGCTTGGCCTCGTCCAGATCGTGAACATAGTAGCGACGTTTGCCGCCGCCGGTTTCGCCATATTCACGGAAAAGCTCTTCCAGCTCGGCGAGCAGATTGGCTTCCGGCCCGAAGTGGCTGAAGTGATTGTCACCCGTGGCCGTCATTTCATCCATCTTGGACTTCATCGCCAGGCGGTCGTAACGGTGGAAGCTGTCGCCCTCGACAATGGCCGCGTTGATCGCCTCACGCCGGAAAATGTTCTGAAAAAAGCGGGTCACTGAGGTGGTGCCCGCGCCCGATGATCCGGTGATGGCGATGACGGGGTGTTTGGTCGACATGGGTCGTCTCCTGAGTATTTGAAAATGGTAGGTAAAGCCTCCGCGCTGCTCAATCGGCGCGGAACAGTGTGCGTTTGGCAAACAGAGGCGAGCTGAACGGCTTGTCTTCACCGCTGAGGAATTCACGGTGGTAGCGTTCGATGCGTTCGACCTCGTCGCGCGAGCCGAGAATGACCGGCAATTCCTGATGCAACCCGGTGGGAACTACGTCGGCGATCCGCTCGTAACCGGTCGACGCCAGGCCACCGGCCTGTTCGATGATCATGGCCATCGGACTCGCACGGTGTAAATGTTCGAGGTAGCCGTGCTTTTCCAAATCCTTGGTGTCGCGCGGGTACATGAAAACGCCGCCGCGCATCAGGATACGATGAACGTCGGCGACCATCGCCGCGACCCAGCGCATGTTGAAATCCTTTTCACGAACACCTGTCTCGCCCGCCAGGCATTCATCGACGTAACGGCGGATCGGCGGTTCCCAGAAACGCTCGTTCGAGGCATTGATGGAAAAATTCCGCGTTTCGGCCGGGATTTTCAGATTGGGATGCGTCAGCAGGAATTCGCCGATGTCGCGATCGAGCGTAAAGCCATGCGTACCGTTGCCGACCGTCAGCACCAGCATCGTCGATGGGCCGTATATGGCATAACCGGCGGCCAGCTGGCGACTCCCGGGCTGTAGAAAATCGGCGGCCGTGGGTTCGCGAGAGGCTTCGGGGCAATGCAACACCGAAAAGATACTGCCGATCGAGAGATTCACGTCGATATTCGAAGCGCCATCAAGCGGCTCGAAAACCAGCAGATACTTGCTCGGCTCCCCCTCGGTCGGAATCAGCTTGATGTCTTCCATTTCTCCGGAAGATATGGCGGCGAGATGTCCGCCCCAGCCGCAGTGCTTGAGAAAGGTCTGGTTGGACAACAAATCGAGCGTTTTTTGCGTGTCGCCCTGCGGATAATGCCTGCCCGCTTCGTTTGACGTTCCGGCCAGCACGCCGCGCGAAACCACCTGGGCGATGGCCTTGCACGAGCGCACGACATCGCTGAACAGCATCGAAAAATCGCCGGTCAGCGCAGGATTGTTGCGCCGCTCCTCGACCAGGTAAGTGTTAACGTTGGTGCGTCCGAATAGCATGGTGTTACCCCGAAAATGATTTGATTCGCCAATGTCCAGATTGTGAGGATTCTAGTGGTGTGATAGAAATACACCAGTTAAACGTTTTGAGTGTTTTGTTAAATAAAAGCTAACCTATGAGAAACGCGACGATTCGCCAGCTGCAGATTTTTTCGGTGGCTGCCACCCACTTGTCATTTGCCCGCGCCGCGGAAAAGCTACATCTTACACATGCTGCCATTTCGCTGCAGATCAAACAGCTGGAAGAGGTCTTCGGCGCCATGTTATTCGATCGCATCGGAAAGCGGGTATTCCTGACGGAATCCGGCCAGGTTCTGCTCGATCATGCCCGGCAGATCCTGCAATCGCTGAAGGATGCCGATGAGTCCCTGATGGCCCTGAAAGGCCTCAAGGGCGGCCGCGTAGCTATCGCCGTGACGAGTACCGCCGAGTACTTCGCCCCCGGGCTGCTCGCCGAATTTCGCCAAGTCCAGGCCGATGTTCGCGTTCGCCTGCTGGTCAATAACCGTGAAGAAGTCAGCCGTTTGCTCATGTCCAACGAGGTCGATCTGGCGATCATGGGGCGCCCGCCGGTGGACATGGAAGCGCAAGCGGTGAATCTCGCGCCGCATCCGCTCGTCATCATCGCCGGTGCGGATCATCCACTGGCCAGGCGGGCACGTCTCTCCTTTGCCGATATCGCCAACGAAACGATGATCGTTCGCGAATCGGGTTCGGGCACGCGTTTGGCGATGGAAGGATTCTTTCTCGAGCATGCGATCAAGCCGCGAATCGACATGGAGATGGGGAGCAACGAAGCGATAAAACAAGCGGTGGTGGCCGGGTTGGGCATCAGTTTCATTTCACAACACACCCTGGGGCTCGAATACAGCACGGGGCGTCTGGCCGTGCTCAAGGTGGAAGGCACACCGGTGATTCGCCGCTGGTATCTGGTGCGTCACAAAAGCAAGCGCCTGACCCCGGCGCTCGGCGCATTCTGGGACTTTGTTCTGGAATTCGCTCCGGGCCACCTCAAAAAGCTGGCATGAAATTACGATGTGAGCCGGCCGCTTGGTGCCCTGCTACTTTTTGCCCATGGTTTCGATGGCGCGACGCATTTCGGCGTCAAGCACGTCGGTGTCCGTGCCATAACACCCCGTCACCTTGATTTCCTCAACCTCGGAGGGTGCATTGCCGGACGGGTTGCCTCCCGCGCTGCCGGCCCCGAAGTGCTGGGCTTTCCATTCGGCAACCATTAACTCCTGTTTCGTCAGCCCGGTCTGTACGCCGGGCGGGACGACCGCCCCGAGTTCGATCAGAACCTTGACCACCTCGTTTCTGCCGCCGCGAATGGCCATTGACAATGGCGATTTGGAATCCCGATTGTCCGGAAAGTTAACCTTGGCGCCACGCAGGGCCAGTTCGCGTACGATTTCGGCGAAACCCATGAAGCAGGCCATGGCCAAAGGCAGACCGGAATCACCCTGGCCGTCATTCAGTTCGACCTGGGCGCCCGCGTCAAGTGCCGCAACGACTTCGGACAGAAGGCCCGTGCGAATTGCTTTGATCAGATCTGCTGGTGGGCTCACAACGTTATCTCCAAGGGATGGGTAGTGCGACTGATCGGTACAAATTCTATCAGTAGTCGCGGGAGTCGGACAGTGTTTGCCGTTGACCGGTTCAATTCAAACGGCAATCAGGACTCCCTTATTGTTTTTCCCTGGTCAAGGAGAGCAAGCGCCAGCGCTTCGGCCGCCCGGATGCCGTCGATACCGGCCGATAGGATGCCGCCGGCATACCCTGCGCCCTCGCCGGCCGGATACAGCCCTTGAACGTTCAGGCTTTGAAAGTCTGTGCCACGAGTGATGCGCAGCGGCGACGAGGTGCGCGTCTCGACCCCGGTGAGCACTGCGTCATTCATGTCGAAACCGCGGATCTGCCGGCCGAATGCCGGCAATGCCTCGCGAATCGCCGCGATGGCGTAGTCAGGCAACGCGCTCGAAAGATCGGTCAGATGTACGCCGGGCTGGTAGGAAGGAAGCACCGAGCCGAGCCGCGTTGAAGGGCGTGCGGCAAGAAAGTCGCCGACCAGTTGTCCCGGCGCCTCGTAGGTGCACCCACCCAGCTCGAAGGCGTGGCGTTCGAGCTGACGCTGGAGCGCGATGCCCGACAAGGCGGATGACGGTCCACCCGCCATGTCATCCGGATAGTCCCGGGGAGTGATGCCGACGACGATCCCGGCATTGGCGTTGCGCTCGGCACGCGAATACTGGCTCATGCCGTTGGTGACTACGCAATTCGCCTCGGAGGTGGCGGCCACCACCTGGCCGCCGGGGCACATGCAGAAGCTATACACCGAGCGGCCATTGCGGGCGTGATGCACCAGCTTGTAATCGGCCGCGCCGAGCAGCGGATTGCCGGCGTTGGGGCCGAACCGCGCTTTGTCGATCAGCGATTGCGGGTGCTCGATGCGGAAGCCCACCGAAAAGGCTTTGGCTTCCATGAATACGCCCGCCGCATGCAGCATCTCAAAGGTGTCGCGGGCGCTGTGGCCGAGCGCCAGAACGACATGGTCGGCGGCGATTTCTTCGCCGTTCGCCAGTATGACGCCACACATCCGCCGACGTGAGCGACCCGGGGCGATCCGCAAACCGGCGACGCGGCACTGGAAACGGATTTCGCCGCCCAAAGATTCGATCTCCCGGCGCATGCGTTCGACCATGCCGACCAGCCGGAACGTGCCGATGTGCGGCTTGGCGGCGTAAAGAATTTCCTCCGGCGCGCCGGCCTTGACGAATTCGCTCAGCACCTTGCGCCCGAGATGGCGTGGGTCCTTGACCTGGCTGTAAAGCTTGCCGTCCGAGAAGGTGCCGGCGCCGCCTTCGCCGAACTGGACGTTCGATTCCGGATCGAGCGTTCTGTTGCGCCACAAACCCCAGGTGTCCTGGGTGCGCTCGCGCACGGCCTTGCCGCGTTCCAGCACCAGAGGGCGAAATCCCATTTGCGCCAGCACCAGCGCGGCAAAAATTCCGGCCGGGCCGAAACCGATAATCACCGGGCGTCTGGCCAGGTGGTCCGGCGCCTGCGCAACGAAGCGGTAGCTTGTCTCCGGCGTCGGTCCGATGTGCGGATCGCCCGACAATTTCTTCAGCAAGCTCGCTTCGCTGTCTTTACATTCGCCACCGTCGCCTTCGCCGACTTCAACATCGACGGTATAGATAAAATACAGCGCGGTTTTTTTTCGGGCATCGTGGCTACGCCGGAATACCGTGAAACGGCGAATGGCCGTTTCGGCAATGCCGAGGCGCCCGGCGATTGCCGCGCGCAAGGCGGCCGGCGGGTGTTCAAGGGGCAAACGCAGTTCGGTGATGCGCAGCATGGTCCGTGGCTAGTGATTGCCGACGCAGCGGGGCCGTTCAGCCCTGTTGACCGTAGTGGCCAAACTTTTCCAGCACCGTAGCCATCTCGGCGGCGTCAAGCAGCGCCGGGTCGCCGAGTTGGCAGGCGCGCCAGTAGTGCTCGCACAGCGTTTCGAGCTCCATCCCGAGGTCAAGCGCGTGGCCGAGGTCTTTGCCGAAGACGAGCATGCCGTGGTTGGCCAGCAGGCAAGCGCTACGGCCGGCCATGGCGATCAGCGCGTTATCGGACAGGGTCTGTGTGCCGAAGGTCGCATACGCCGCGCAACGCAGCGTGGCGCCTCCAAAGCGGGCAATCATGTAGTGAAAGGGCGGAATGTCGCGGCGCAGGCAGGCCAGGCTTACGGCGAAGGGCGAGTGCGCATGCAGCACGGCGCCGGCTTCCGGGCGGGCGGCGTAGAGATCGCGATGGAAGCGCCATTCCGAGGAAGGTTTGCGCCGGCCCGAATGCGTTCCGTCGAGGCGCATGAAAACGATGTCCTCGGGTTTTAGCGATTCGTACGCCATCCCGGTAGGCGTGATCAGGAAGCCGGATTCGCCGCGTTGTTCGGTGCGCACACTGAGATTGCCGGCCGTGCCCTTGTTGAGTCCTGCCGCCGCCATGCGGCGAACGGTTTCGGTCAGTTTCTGGCGAAGTTCAAGCATGCGCGTGCTCCGGATAAAGTCGGTGCAGGCCGTCGGTAGTCGCCGCCGTGCATCCGCGCTCGGTGATGATCGTGCTGATCAAATGCGCCGGCGTCAGGTCAAAAGCCGGGTTGGCCACCGCCTCGTCGGCTGGCAACAAACGCAAGCTACTCAGGCGCTCAGGTCGTTCGACGGGGCTTGGATCAATCATGACGCCATGGATGACGCGCAACTCGTCGCCCGAACGTTCCTCGATGGGAATATTGGTGCCGCTGGCGCATTCGAAGTCGATGGTCGAACGTGGTGCGGCAACAAAGAAAGGAACGCCGGCTTCGCGCGCGGCTAGCGCCTTGAGATAGGTTCCCACTTTGTTGGCCACATCGCCGTTGGCGGCGATCCGGTCCGCGCCGACGATTACCGCATCGACGGCCCGGTTCCCCTGTCGTTCCAGCAAGAATCCTGCGGCGTTGTCGGCAAAGACGGTATGCGGCACGCCATGCTGCCTGAGTTCCCAGGCGGTGAGCAGGCCCTGATTGCGCGGGCGGGTTTCGGAGACCCACACATGAACGTCGATGCCGGCATCGAAGGCGGCATAGACGGGAGCCAGCGCCGTTCCGTGGTCGACGGTGGCCAGCCAGCCGGCGTTGCAATGCGTCATGATATCGAGTCGGCCGCGTTCTTCGGCGAGCGGGCGAAGTAAAGCCAGCCCGTGTTCGCCGATGCGCCGGCACTGCGCCGCGTCTTCGTCGGCCAGGACGGCCGCTTCTTGCCAGGCGGCGTCGGCGCGTTCGCCAGGGGGCCGTGGTCGCAATTTTTCCAGCATGCGGGCCAGCGCCCAGTGCAGGTTGACAGCGGTCGGCCGGGTGGCGCCGAGCGTGGCGACGGCGCTGTCAAGCGCCGCATCGTCGGGCTGCTGCCTCATCGCCAGCGCCAACCCGTAGGCTGCCGTGACGCCGATCAAGGGCGCGCCGCGGACCTGCATGGAACGGATGGCATGCGCCGCATCGGCCAGCGTGCTTAGACGGTGGATGCGGTACTCATGCGGCAAGGCCGTCTGGTCAATGATGGCGACGGCGCGTGCGTCAGTCGTCGGCCAGAGGCTGCGGGTGGGAACGTTGTTGACTCGCATGGCCGGCATTCTAACAGCCGAGGCGGCGCTCCACGGCAGGCGCTGCTACAGGTGTGGCGCGATAGCGGACTATTCGGCCGAAAGAGCGCGGCGTTCGGCTTCAACGCGCGCCATGAAGCGCTGGATCAGCGTTTCGTCGTGCGCCGTCAAATTGAGGAATCGGCACCCCATATGCCAAAGCGGCTTACCCGACCGGCTTTCGGTAGACTGGATATAGCGTACTTCAAGCGTGACGGTGAAGATTCCCGATTCGCGCAGGTCGATCCAGCTGTTTTCAAGGCGTTCCAAGGGATCGTAGGCAAGTTGTTCGGCGACCTGCGTGCCGATGCCGCCCACCGAAATGTCGCGCAGCGGCAGCGCCTTTTCATTTGCCGAGCCCCTGCGGACTCGGCAAATATAGGGTTTGGTGGTGGGCAGATGAAGCCGGAAGGCGTCACGTCGCTGCAAGCGCAGGATGCTGCTGGGCAAATCGACGGTGAACACGTGCTCACCATTTATCTTAACCATGCGCGCCTGCTTGACGTAAAACTGGATGCGTATGCCTTCCAGTATGCCGGCGAACTGGCAGCGTTCCGCTTTCAGGAAGGCACGGTTGGTTTCCTCGCTGCCGCCGATATCGAAAATGAGTTGGCCATCGTCCGCGGAAATGTCGATCAGCACGGTGAGAAAGCTTTGCCTGCCCTCGTCGAAAGTTACGGAAACCCGCTCGCTATGCTTGATCAGGCTGCGCAGTTGAAACAGGATTTCCCGGCTTCCGCTCAGCGTGCAGCGCTCGATATCTTCGTCGGTATAAGGATTGCTCATGGGATTCGGAAAGCGTGATGCCGGAACAGTTCCAAAATTTTCATGCATCCTAACGGGGAAATGCAATATGCGCTACCGCCATGGAGCAAGCATCGTGATAACTCGTGCTTGTCGCTCGGCCTTCATGCTCGTAAACTGGGCGCCTCATCAACGCCACTATCGTGCTGGTCAATCCCATGCTCAAGACCTCTGTCGCCATAGACTCCAAACTCCCCTGGGTCGGCACCACGATTTTTACCGTGATGTCCAAGCTCGCGGCCGATTGCGGTGCGATCAACCTGTCTCAGGGCTTCCCCGATTTCCAGGCGGATCCGGCGTTGTTCGAGGCGACATTGCGCGCCATGCGGCAGGGGAGGAACCAGTACCCGCCCATGGCCGGCATGCCCGAGCTGCGCACGGCCATTGCCGACAAGGTTGAAGCGCTGTACGGCGCGCGTTATGACGCCGAACAGGAAATCACGGTCACGGCCGGCGCGACGCAGGCCATCTTTACGGCGATTGCCGCCTTTGTGCGTGGCGGCGACGAGGTCATCGTCTTCGAGCCGGTCTACGACAGCTACGTCCCGGCGATCGAAACCGTCGGCGGCACGGCCGTCTATGCACAGCTCAAATTCCCGGCGTACAAGCCGGACTGGAATCAGGTGCGCTCGCTGGTCACACCGCGTACCCGCATGATCATCATCAACTCGCCGCACAATCCGACCGGCAGCGTGCTCGATGCTGGCGATCTGGCGGCGCTGGCCGACCTGACGCGTGACACCGATATCCTGCTGTTGTCCGACGAAGTCTACGAACATATCGTTTTCGACGGCGTAAGGCACATCAGCCTGGCCAGCCATCCGGAACTTGCAGCGCGCAGCCTCGTGGTTTCTTCCTTTGGCAAGACGTATCACATTACCGGCTGGAAAATCGGTTACGTGATAGGCGCGGCAGAGTTGATGAGCGAATTTCGCAAGGTGCATCAGTTCAACGTGTTTACCGTCAACACCCCCTGTCAGCTCGGAATCGCCGATTACATGCGCCTGCCCTCGCGTCATCTCGGGCTTGCGGCGTTTTATCAGCAGAAGCGTGACTATTTCCGTGAACAGTTGAAGGGCTCGCGTTTCGAATTGCTGCCTTGCTGCGGGACCTATTTTCAGCTGGCGCGATATGCGGGCATCTCGGAGCTGCCCGATCTCGAATTTGCTCGCTGGATGACGCGCGAGGCCGGCGTCGCAGTTATACCGGTTTCCGTTTTTCACCATGACGGATGCGATGACCGCGTCGTGCGCTTCTGCTTTGCCAAGCAGGAGACGACACTGGCTGCCGCGGGCGAGAGGCTGCGGCGTATCTGACAAGGATTTTTGTTATAGTTTGCCGTTTGGCATACACCATCAAGGAGAAGGCATGAGCATTGTTCAGGAATTCAAGGAATTTGCCATGAAAGGCAATGTCATGGACCTCGCCGTCGGAGTCATCATCGGCGGGGCTTTCGGCAAGATCGTCGATTCCGTCGTTGGCGATCTGATCATGCCCTGCATCGCCTGGGTCATGGGCGGCAAGCTCGATTTCTCCGGGATGTTCGTGATTCTTGGCAAGATCCCCGAGGGAACGGCGATGACCCTTGACGCCCTCAAGAAGGCGCAGGTTCCGGTATTTGCCTACGGCAACTTCATCACCATTCTGGTGAACTTCGTCATCCTGGCTTTTATCATCTTCATGATGGTCAAGCAGGTTAACCGGCTCAGGAAAGCCGAAGCGCCAGCCGCTCCCGCTGAACCTGCAGAGCCCGCAGAAGATGTGCTTCTCTTGCGCGAGATCCGCGACAGTTTGAAGAAGTAGGCCAGCACAGGCCGTCAGGCCGCTACGCCCCCGCGGCGATGAACAGGGGTGCCGGATCCCAGTAGCCCTCAAGCTGCGCAATGTTTCCGTTGTCATCGAAGTGAAATACGTCGATGCCCTGGACTTCGGCCTGTCGCCCGTTCCTGGCCCGGCACTGTGCGGTAAAGTTCACTGCCGCGCGGTTGCCGCAGACGAAGGGTTCGCCCGGCTGGAAATTGAGCTCGGAAAATTGTCCGGCCACGCCCTCGAAGAACGCCCGGTGAGCATCCTGGCCGCGACGAGCGGGCGTATGTGCGGGGTCAAACGCTACAGCGTCATCGGCAAAGCAGGCGACCCAGGCGTCTGCGTCCTTGCGCCGGATGGCGTCGAAATAGTTTTCGATGGTCTTGGCGGGTGTCGGCATGGCGCTTCCTTTCAGTTGTTGTTTGTTCTCGATTCCCGTCTTAATCGTCCGCTTGCCGAGACAGGACAAGCTGAGCGCCCGATAAAGCGAGAACGTCATTGCTGCCGTCTTCGATCAGCGCCGCACGGGCATCGCGGTAGAGCTTTTCCACCAACTCACCCTTGGATAGTCCGGCGCCGCCCAGGAGTTGCACGGCCGAATCGCACACCGCGTAGGCCGCTTCGGTGCAGTATATCTTTGCCGCGGTGGCCAATTCGGTCACCGGGTTGGCGCGGCCGGCATTCCAGATGAACGCGTTGCGCGACAGGGCTCGGCTCGATTCCACCCGGCAATACATATCGAACAACCGTTTTTGCACCAGCTGGTGTTCACACAGCCGCTTTCCACCCTGCATCCGCGTCTGCGTGTGGGCCAGTGCCGCCTCGAAGGCGGCCTGGGCCACGCCGGTGAAAATGCTGCCCATGGCGGCGTTGGTCAATGCCAGGGTCTGGTCCAGCAGTTGTGGGTAGAGCTCAGCTCCGGCCAGCATGAAGTGCGACGGAATGCTGACGTTATCGAAAGCGAAACCTCCCTGGTTCAGCGCGCGCTGACCCAGTTTGTCGAGGTGCGGGCCACGTATGACGCCGGGAAGATCCAGGGGAACCAGCGCAATACCGCCGCCGGCCAGACCCCTTGCCGGGTCGGTATTCAGATATACGGCGGCGTGGGTGGCGATGCCGCCATTGGACACCCAACGGGCTTTCGCGCCATTGAGAATCCAATGATCGCCTTGTGCTCGGGCAGTCACTTCGCCGTGGCGGGTCGGGTCACGAAACTGCGGATCGTTCATCAGAAAATGATCCGACCCGTGGTTTGGTTCGGTAATCGCCCAGCAGCCTATCCAGGCCGCCTTGCCGTCAGCGACAAAGGGCGCTACAAAGTTGTTGTGCAGTTCGGCCTGGCCCAGTTTGGCGGCCAGCGACGCTGGAAAGCCGGTCACCGCGAGACTGACGGCAAAGTCCGCCGATCCCCAGCCCAGTTCTTCCAAAGCGAGTGCCAGCTCCATTCCGTCCAGACCCATTCCGCCATGGGTCGTGGGTATCAGCGCGGTGTGCAGCCCCGCAGCGTAGGAGGCCCGGAGCGTTGTCCACAGCGCGGAGTCGGGAGCGGCCACGGTGGCCGCGTCCAGAGGGTCGAGCGCGGCGGCAGCGGGGCGCAGCACGTCGCGGGCGAACGCATGTACTTTCGCCTTTAATTCGGCTTGTGCGGGGGTTATGCGATTGTCGTGATCGATATACATGGCCGGTGGTCTCCGATGTCCGGTTGAATTCGTTTCCGGTGATCAGCGCGTAACGATGTCGCTCTTCATCGGCCCGAGTATTGCCAGGAGTTCGTTCTTCTCTTTGGCCGGCACGCCAAATTTATCCAGGGTCTTCACCAGATCTTCCACCAGCGCGCCAAATTGAGCGTCGCCGACACCCATGCCGGCGTGCGCAAGCTTCATACTGCGACCGGTATATTTGCAGGGTCCGCCTGTGCCGGCACAGATCTGCTCGACGAGCAGGGTCTTCAGGTGCTGGATGTTGGTCTTGGCGAAGAAGCCGTTGATCCGGGTATCGGCGGCGACATTGCCGACGAAATCGTCCACCACGGCGGTAATCGCCGGTTGTCCGCCCAGTCGTTCGTAGAGGCTCTTTTCCATGGGTGGCGTAGCCTGCATGCTTGAACAGGCGCCCAGGCCCAATGCAAAAAGCATGGCGAATACGGCATGGAAATTACGGATCGCTATTGACATGATGTGCTCCTTGTTGAGTTAGGGAGAGGGTTCCCGACCCTAATACGCAGGAAACGAGTGCTTGGATGTGAGAACATCCGATTCGTTCTTTGCCGCGTAAGGTAATTAGGGCCCTATCGAAAGCCTCGTCATGCTTGCCATGTATTTCACCCTCGGGTTAGTCTATGCGCCGGAACACTTTTCCGATCAAGACCTCCCCCGCATGAATTCGACTACTTGCGCTGCCGTTGAGGACTCGCTCGACGCTGAGTTGACGACGCTGATTCAGCGTATGTCCACGGGTGACGAGCAGGCCTTGAGCGCTTTCTACGACGCAACCTTAGGGAAGGTTTATGGCTTGGCGCTACGTATAACTGGCCGGGCGGATGCTGCCGAGGACGTGGCCGCCGAGGCTTATCACCAGGTATGGCGTCAAGCCGCGCGGTATGACGTAGTGCGTGGGCGGCCGTTGACCTGGTTGTTGACCATGACGCGCTCACGCGCCCTGGACAGCCTACGCCGGCGGGACGAGGCGGACTGCCACCCCGAACCCGAAGCACTGATTGAACCCGAAGCTTCGCCCCATTCCGATCCCCTGGATTTGCTGTTGTCGATTGAACGCAATGGCGCCTTGCATGGAGCGCTTGCCCGGCTCGATCCGGTCCAGCGCCAGTTGTTGGCGCTGGCTTTCTACCGGGGTTTGACGCATCAGGAAATCGCGGATCATGCACTGATGCCATTGGGTACAGTCAAAACTCATATCCGCAAAGCCCTGCTGGTCTTGCAATCTGCCCTGGCCAATGGAGTAGCGGCATCATGACGCGTCGATCACGCCATCCCGACCCGATGCTCGCTCCTCCGGTGATCGAGGCGCTGCTTGAAGCCCAGACCCCCGGATTGCCGCCGCCGGAACGGATGCGCGCACTGCGGCAACGCGTTCTGGACAGTGTCGTCGCAGAACAGCGAGTTGACACCGCCGGCCATCTCACTATCCGCGGTGTTGAAGGGATCTGGATTCCCCTGTTGCCGGGAATCAGCATGAAGTTGCTACGCGAGGATGCCAGCACGCGCAGTTACCTATTGCGCATGGCTCCGGGATCGTCGCTTCCGGCGCACAACCATATCGACGAAGAGGAATGCATGGTGCTGGAAGGGGAAGTCCGCCTTGGCGATGTCCATGCGCAAGCCGGCGATTATCATCTGGCGCGCAGTGGCCTTCCCCATGGCAGCGTTTCGACCCTAAGCGGGTGTCTGTTGTTTTTGCGCGGCCAGAAGCATTACGGGGATCTGCGGGCCGGCTGATCGGATCGCGACGGCGTGCCTCGATCGACGCCCAGATCGAATTGTCCGGCTTTCAGGATTTAACGCGGACGACTGGAGCCAGGCGGTGCAGGCTGTGCTGTATGCCGATTTGGGCTGAAGCCAGCCAGCCGCCGGACCGGCTTTCGACGAGCCGATAAAAAACTATGCCTGCAACATTGCTCGCGAGCCACGCCACCAAAATGCCGAAAGCATTGGCGGTGGCGTTTCCCGGCGCCAATCGGTAAAACAAAGCGTTGACGATCAGAATGACCGGGAAGTGGGCCAGGAAAACCGAGTAGGAAATCTTTCCCAGGTAGGCCAGAAGTTTTGCTTTCGGGCGGTCAGCGATAAACCCCCAGCGTCTTGAGATGCCAAGTACCACGGCCGTGACTAGAGCAACGGCGATGCGCGAACGGAAATCGATGAGGAGCGCAACGATGACAACGCCGGCAATGACCGCCAACCAGTCTGGTTCTTGTTCGGCTTCGGTCGCCCAGTACGTTAGCGCCCCCATGGCGTAGGTGCCGAAAAAATATATTGCCCAGCTGTCCCAGTTTGAATCGCGGTTGAAGTAGAACAGAGAACCGAGCGCCAGCGCGATAACTGAAAGCACGCTGAAAACCGGCATGCCGTCGTACTGGTCGCCCATCGAGCGGGCAAGCCAGAGCGTGCCGAGCAGCAGGGCGAAGAGCTGGAGGTCGATGGCGACATACCAGATCCCGGCTGACAGGGAATCGTAAGCGAGAATATTCTGCAGAAGGGCAATATGCGCCAGCAATTGCCGTAGCGTAGGCGGATTGGGTATCGAATGGTGATCGATCAGGCTGCGGGCGATGGCGGCGCAAAGAATGCTGAAGATCACTGCGGCGGCATAGGGAACAACCAGCTTAATGTAGCGGCTCATCAGCAGCATGAGTGGTTTGGCGCTGATCAGTGTGCCTGCCGGAGCCAGGGCTTTTGCGGCGAGGAAGCCGCCGATGACCAGGAATATCTGAACCGCGATGCGCGCATCCTGGCTGAACCAGGCAAACAAGGCCGGCGCGAGATCGTTGGCGACATCGGACATCGGGCCATAGAACGCCAGGTGGTGAAGTACGATGAATTGTGAGGCGACGGCCTTGAGTGCGTCGATAAAGGCCAGTCTTGAATTCGAAGCGTGCATGCGCAATCCGTTGGAGTGGATACCTTGATCAGTTCAGCGCGGACGATTCGAAATAAATCGCGAATTCAGGGAGTTTGAAGGCGAATTGCTGAATTCATACAACTTGGGACGTTCAACGCCGTTACCACGCGCATGTTACCTGCTTTTTGTTTTGTTAACAATACTAATTTATAGCGTGGCCTTGCTCAGCCAGCTGGTCGGGGCAATTCAGCTGTATAGAAATGTCCGGGCAAATTCATCGGCAAACATGGGTTTGCCGCGCAAATATCCCTGGATTTCGTCGCATCCCTCGCGAAGCAGGAATGCACTCTGTTCGGCGGTCTCGACGCCCTCGGCGATGATGGTCAGTTGCAGACTGTGGCCCAGCGCGATGACGGCGCGGGTAATCGCGCAGTCTTCCACATTGCCCGGCAGGCCGCGAACAAAACTCTGGTCGACCTTCAATTTGTTGAGTGGCAGTCGTTTCAGATAAGCCAGCGACGAATAGCCGGTGCCAAAATCGTCAATGGCCAGACTGATGCCCATATCCCGTAAATCGTTCAGGACTTTAATGCCGCTTTCGGCCTGATTCATGACCGCACTTTCGGTGATTTCCAGTTCAAGCTGGGCCGGCGCCAGGCGAGTCGTATCGAGCGTCTTGCGCACAATTTCCTGTATGCGCCCTCGGCGAAATTCGACACCGGAAACGTTGATCGAGAGTTTGCCAGGATTGAGGCCGTGCTCGGTCCATTGTGCCCAGTATTGACAGGCCGTGAGCTGTACCCATTCGCCGATGGCTACGATCAAACCGGATTCTTCGGCCAAGGGAATGAATCTTCCGGGGTAAACCAGACCCTTCTCGGGATGCAGCCAGCGGACCAGAGCCTCGGCTCCGATGAGCAGACCGGAATTCAGCGCAAACTGAGGTTGCAGGTAGATACGCAATTCGTTTCGCTCGATGGCCCGGCGTAACTCGGTTTCAAGCTGAAAACGCTCAAGCGAGCTTTCGGTCAATTCGGGAATGAAAAACTCGTAGGTATTGCGGCCACGCTGCTTGGCGCGGTACATCGCAATGTCGGCATGTTTGATCAGCGTTGTCGAATCGTCACCGTCCTGGGGGAAAAGGCTGATGCCGATGCTCACTCCGACGAAGAACTCCTGTTCGAGCGACACGGGCGTCTTGCGCAGGTCTTCAAGGATTTTGTCGGCAACACTCGATGCCGTTGCGGCATCGTGGACACCTTCCATCAGGATCAGGAATTCGTCCCCTCCCAGCCGGGCGACGGTATCCGAGCCGCGTATCAGTTTGTTCATCCTTTCAGCCACTTCGCATAACACGCGATCGCCCACATCGTGCCCGAGACTGTCGTTGATCGTCTTGAAGCGATCGAGGTCAACGAACAAGACCGCGAGTCCCGATTGCTCCCGGCGCGCGCGATGTAGCGCCACATGCAGTCGGTCTTCAAGCAGCAGTCGGTTGGGCAGGCCGGTCAGCGGATCATGATGCGCCTGGTAGTTGAGTTGTTCATAGGCTGTCTTGATCGCGCTGATATCGGAGAAGACCCCGACATAGTGGGTGACCTCGCCGTGGGCGTCCTTGACGGCGCTGATGGTCAGCCATTCCGGAAAGAGCCGGCCATCCTTGCACCGATTCCAGACCTCACCCTGCCATCGACCTTTACGGCCAACCGCTGTCCACATGTCCCGGTAAAACTCCTTGCCATGACGTCCGGATTGAAGCATGCGCGGGTTTTTCCCGATGACCTCATCTTGGCTATAACCGGTGATTTCGGTGAACGCGCGATTGACGGCCAAGATCGTTCCGTTGGGCGAAGTGATGGTAACGCCTTCGGCGCTACTGTCGAAAACCGTCGCCGCCTGCTGCAAACCTGCTTCCATGCGTTTGCGCTCGGTAATGTCGAGCATGAAGCCGACGAGTCCGCCCACGGTGCCATCGGCTTGGTGGAATGTCGCCTTGTGGAACATTACGTCGCGAATCTCGCCATTGGCATAGCGCACCGGGGTCTCGTAGACTTGCGTACCAGGTTTATCAAGCAATGTTCGATCGGCCGCGAGGTACTTGTCGGCCAGTTCGGCCGGTGCGATGTCGTGCGGCGTCTTGCCGATCAAGTCGTCGGCAGCGATTCCTATAAAATTTACGAAGGCGCTGTTGCAACCCAGATAGCGGGCATGCGCATCCTTGTAGAATATCGGTCCGGGTATGGTTTCGATCAATTGCTGCAGGAAATGCAGTTGTTGCGAGAGTTCAATGGTGCGCTCGGCGACGCGCTGTTCCAGTTCGAGATTGCTCTTGCGCAAGGCCTCTTCGGCGAGTACGCGACGAGTCACGTCTTCGTGCGTCCAGATCCAGATTTGTTCGCCGGCCTGCTCGACCAGCCGGCCCCTGGCATTCACACAGATGCGCTGCCCATCAAGCCGCCTGTAACTGATTTCGCCGGAAAAGAAATCGCCGTCTTTAGTCGCGCTGTAGACGCGGCGGCCGGTTTCCTCCCATTCCTTGTTGCTGTCGAAAAGCAGTCTTGACGACTGGCCGATCAGGCCGCCCGGCGGATAACCGAATATTTCCTCAAGACGTCGGTTGCAGCGCAGAAAGATACGATCACGCATGTAGGAAATGCCGATCATCGCGTTGTCGAAAATCAGCGAATACTCCTGATTGCTCTTCATCAAGGCGGCTTCGGCCGCACGGCGCGCGGTGATGTCGGCATAGGTCCATATCCACGTTTCGCCGCCGTCGGGTGAGGTGAGGGTACGGCCGATAATGTGAACCCAGATCGGAGTCCCATCGCGCTTGCAATAACGCAACTCGCCTTCAAAGGTCCGTTCGGCGGACAGCCTCGAATTGACCTGCACCCAGGCGTCCGTCCATTCCTCTTCGCTACAGAACAGGACGCGCGTCGACTGCTCGACCAGGCCACCTTCAGGAAATCCGAATATCTCCTCCATCCGGCGATTGCAGCGCTGGATGATACGGTTGCGCTGATAGGATATTCCGACCAACGCGTTGTCGAAAATCAACTGGTGTTCGTGATGGCTCTGAACCAACGCCGCCTCGGCATTGCGACGGGCAGTGATGTCTTCATACAGCCAGACAAAACCAAGGTCAGGGTCTTTTGGGTCAAGCATGCTGCCGGTGATGTGGCACCAGATCGGCGTGCCGTCGCGTCGATGGTAGAGCGCCTCGCCACTGTACGACCCTGTTTCGGCAATTGCGGCATAGGCGCGTCGCCCGGTTTCAATCCAGGCTTCGTCGCTTGGATAGTAGATGCGGTTTGACTTGCCGATAAGCTCACCCGGGCCATAGCCGAGGAGTTCTTCGAAGCGCGGATTGCAACGCACAATGATGCGGTCGCGGAGAAATACAATTCCGGTATGGGCGCGCTCGAAAATGAGCTGCTGTTCGCGCAGCAGGCGAGCAGTGGCGTCGCGCCTGACGTATTCCTCGGAAATATCGTTGATGATCCACACCGTGCCCGAGCATGGGGCCTGCGCATCGATGGCCCGGGCGACCAGATGAGCAAAAAAGACGCTGCCGTCGCGACGCTGCAAGGGGAATTCGACCTCTACGGTACTCCCGGCACACAATTCCGCGCGCACTTTCTGGAGCAGGGCTTCGTGGTCTTCGGGGCTGGCGTGAAATACAGCGCCCGATTGCCCGATCAGCGCGCCTGTCGGCCAGCCGAAAAGTTCATCGGCATAGGGATTGCAGCATTGGATGTGTCGTTCGCGAGTCAACACGACAGCCACGCCCGCGTTGTCAAGGATTGCCGTGTATACGAGGAGATTCTGTTCCAGCGCGCCAGGATCGCTCATCGTTTAAGTGGCCTTGTCCAATCGGATGAGCAGCAAAGGTATCAGGCGGGAAGCTTGCCGTCCACAGCGTAACGCGGGGAAGTTCGCGGCAGCGCTCCCACGACGATGATCATGAATCGCGCTTCAGTTTGGCCTCTGGCTCAGGCAGGCCATCAAGAGCATCGGCCACTGCTGCGGCCATTGGGCCATCGGCTCTCGGGCAAAGCCGCTTTTTGCGTATTGCTGCCAGCGACCGACGACATGACAGAGCAGGATATTGGCCAGAGCGCCGAAATCCGCGCTGGCCGAGAGTTGTTCCTGAGTCGCGGCGACGCGTAGCGCCTGCTTGAGCGCGGCTTCGATCTTGTCGTGCAGCTGGTTGATGCGGGCCTGCAGGCGTTCATTCTCATTGACCAGCGCATCGCCGGTCAGCACTTTGGTCATGCCGCGATTGCGTTGGGCAAAGTTGAGCAGCAGCGCCAGAATATGCTCGACCTGTTGCAGGCCCTGCGCTTCCTCGGCGGATATCTGGTTGATGACGCCGAACAGGCTGCTTTCGATAAACTCGATCAGGCCTTCGAACATCTGTGCCTTGCTGGCGAAGTGGCGATACAGGGCGGCTTCGGAGCAGTCGAGTCTGGCGGCCAGGGCGGCGGTCGTGATTTTTTCGCCCGTCGGGTTTTCCAGCATTACGGCCAGCGTTTGCAGGATTTGCAGTTTTCTTTCGCCAGGTTTCGCCATGATGTTGCCCCCAGGGTTCGATATTTCGGCGGGGTTGATTATAGCCGTCCGAGGTGCCGCGGCAAATCGAGAACCGTATTTACTTTCAAGTCTACATAAGGCGGTTGTTGTGTGCAGGTGCTTACCCACACGGTTTTCATTCCGATACGCTTGGCCATTTTCAGGTTGATGTGCGAGTCCTCAACCAGAATGCAGGTAGGCGGCCTGAGCTGTTCGTCGCGCAACAGGCGCAGGAAGCCGCCGATGGCCGGTTTGGGTTGAAAGCGCAAGCGCTCGACCGTGTAGATGGCGTCGAAACAATGCCGGATACCGGTAATCGCCAATACCGATTCGGCATACCTGAGTGGGGCGTTGGAGAAGACGATCTTGCGGCCCGGTAAGCGGCGGAGCATGGCCTTGAGGCCACGCTGAGCGATAACCGCCTGCTGAAGATCCGGAAACTGGTGGGTGTGGTGCAGGAAGTGGTGGGGGTTGGTGCCGTGGTGGCGCATCAGGCCGAGCAGCGTGGCGCCATAACGTTGCCAGTAAAGTTGCCTGAGCCGATTCGCCTCGGTTTCATCGACGCCCAGGTGCTCGCAGATGTAAGTCATCATCGAGCGGTTGATGTGCGGGAAGATGAACGGGTTGGCGTCGTGAAGCGTGTTGTCGAGATCGAAAAGCCAGGTGCGCGATCGGTCGGCCATCAATGCGATTTGATCATCGTGCCGACGCCGTGACTGGTCAGGATTTCCAGCAGCAGCGCATGTTCGACGCGACCGTCGATGACGTGTACGCTCTTGACGCCATTGCGCGCGGCGTCCAGCGCCGAATTGATCTTGGGCAGCATGCCACCGGAAAGCGTCCCGTCGGCGACCATCTCGACAATTTGTTTGGGCGTGACGTCTGTTACCAGCGCGCCGTCTTTGTCGAGCACCCCCGGCGTATTGGTGAGCAGGACGAGCTTTTCGGCCTTCAGCACCTCGGCGATTTTTCCGGCAACGACATCGGCATTGATATTGAAAGTCTCGCCGTCCTTGCCAACACCGATCGAGGCAATGACCGGAATGAAGCCGCCCGATTCAAGGTGCATGATAAGCGCCGGGTCGATCTGCGTGATCTCGCCGACCTGGCCGATGTCGATCAAATCGGCGGGGTTGTCCTGGTTGGGCAGAAGGAGTTTTTTCGCGCGGATCAAGGTGCTGTCTTTTCCGGTCAGCCCGACAGCTTTCCCGCCGGCCTGATTGATCAGATTGACCACATCCTTGTTGACCTGTCCGCCAAGCACCATCTCGACAATCGCCATCGTCTCGGCATCCGTTACGCGCATGCCCTGGACGAACTCGCCCTTCTTGCCAACACGAGCCAGCAAATCCTCGATCTGCGGCCCGCCGCCATGGACGACGACGACATTCATGCCCACCAGTTTCAGCAGGACGACGTCGCGCGCAAAGCTTTGTTTGAGGGCCTCGTTGACCATCGCGTTGCCGCCGAATTTGACGACGATGGCCTTGCCGTGAAAGCGCTTGATGTAAGGCAGCGCTTCGGCAAGGATGGCCGCTTCCTGCGCCGGGGAAATTTGTTTAAGGGTCATGGTCGGGATCCTCGAATAGATCGGCGATTCTACTCGGCGCGGCATCAAATATAAAGACAGGGTGTCCCCTTTCCGGCAGCCCGCTTGTCTTGCGTGACGGGGTTGCTGCGGCTAGAGTAGCGCGATGAGCGATACCGACCTCCAAAATTCCCTGCAGAAATTGCGGCCAACGCTGTTGCGCTTCGCCATGCTGCAACTGCGCGATGAAGCGGCGGCTGAAGATGTGGTTCAGGAAACGCTGCTGGCCGCGCTGGAGGGCAAGAGCAAGTTTTCCGGACGCTCTCAGCTCAAGACCTGGGCGATATCCATACTGCGCAACAAGATTGTCGACCTGATGCGGCGCGGTTCGCGCGAGGGGTCGCTGCCGCTGGTCGATGACCAGGGCGATGAGGATTTCGACGCGCTCTTCGACGGTTCCGGCCATTGGCAGGAGGCGCCGGGCGACTGGGGCGACCCGTCGGCAGTGCTCGAGCAGCGCGGTTTTTACGATGTCCTGGAGTTGTGCATGCAGGCCCTGCCGGAAAATGTGGCCCGCGTTTTCACCATGCGCGAGGTGCTCGGGTTCGAGACTGAAGAAATTTGTAAGGAATTGAAGATGAGTTCGTCTAACTGTTGGGTGGTGCTTTATCGGGCACGCATGCGATTGCGGGAGTGCTTGCAATTGCGTTGGTTCAGCGCGGGGTGACGGGAATGAAATCTTGCAGGGAAGTTCACCGGTTGGTGATTGCTGCGCAGGATCGCGAGCTCGGCCTGACTGAACGTTTTTCAATGCGTTTGCATCTAATGATCTGCACCACCTGCCGGCGTTTTGACGCACAGATTGATTTGATGCGCCAGGCGTTCAGGCGCTTTCCCGGAGAATGATTCAAGTTTCCGGGAGAGTCGGTTATTGAAGAAACATAGTTTTTCGAAATACCCACTCATCAACTGGAGACTGATATGAAATCCGAAAATAGCCTTGCTCAAGCCGCCATTGCCGGCCTTCTCGCTCTTGGACTCAGCGCCTCTTCGGGCGCTGCCTTTGCCGCCGCCGAAAAAGAAAAATGTTACGGCATTGCCATGGCCGGCAAGAACGACTGCGGCGGCAAGTATTCCAAACATGCTTGCGCCGGCACGTCGACCGTCGATAAGGATCCCAATGACTGGAAGTATGTCGACAAGGGCAGTTGCGAAAAATTGGGCGGCAACTTGAAAGCGGCGGCCGAACTCGCGCAGATGAAGAAGGGTTGATCCCGGCCAGGCCACGCCGTGCTACGGAATCCCGGCATGCTTGCCTCAACTGAACCTGCGAGCCTTGACACACTACCGCTGGCCGTCGGAATTGGCTTGCGCGCGCCGCACCATGCGCAAGTGCTCGCCGAGCGACCGGCGGTAGCGTGGTGGGAAGTGCATAGCGAGAATTTCTTCAGCACCGGCGGCGCTGCGATCGGGTTCTTGCAACAGCTCCGGCAGGCCTATCCCTTGAGCCTGCACGGTGTCGGCTTGTCGCTTGGCGCAGTCGATACCTTGTTCGACGCGCACCTGGAAAAGCTGGCCACGCTGGCCCAGCGCATCGAACCGGCGGCGATTTCCGAGCACCTGTGTTGGTCATCCTTCGGTGCGCGGCACTTCAACGACTTGCTGCCCTTGCCGTATACCGAAGAGGCGTTGCGGCACGTGGTCGATCGCATTGGCCGCGTGCAGGATCGCCTGCGGCGGCAGATTCTGATCGAAAATGTGTCGAGCTACCTGCAATTTGCCGATTCGACCATGCCGGAATGGGATTTCCTTGTTGCCGTGGCGCAGCAAAGCGGTTGCGGAATTCTGCTCGACATCAACAATATTTACGTTTCGGCCTGTAATCATGGTTTTTCTGCGAAGACATACATCGACGCCATTCCGCCTGAGCGGGTTGGCGAGATGCATCTGGCAGGTTTTGAGACGTGTGAGGACTTTCTCATCGACACGCATGGTCAGCCGGTGCATGCCCCGGTCTGGACGCTGTACGAGTACGCGCTCGAACGTTTTGGACCCCGGCCGACACTGATCGAATGGGATGCCGATATTCCGTCGCTGGCCGAGCTGCAGGGCGAGGCTGCGCAAGCCGAGCGGCGGTTGCAAGCGGCTGGCGCACGGCAAAGGGAGGTGGACGATGCGCTCGCTGCCTGAATGGCAAGCCGCGTTCGGTGGCGCTCTGCTCAATGGCGTGACAGCCGGTCGGCAATTGATGCCGGGAGTGATGTTTAGCGAACCTGAAGCCGTTGTCGAGCGTCGGCTGGCGGCGTATCGGCGCAACGTGAACGGCAACTGGCGCAGCGCACTGGCCTCGACTTATCCAGTAGTGGCGCAGCTTCTCGGGCAGCAGCGCTTCCGCCAGCTGGCCGATCGGTACAGCGCGGACTATCCGAGTGGAAGCGGCGATCTGAATGCCTACGGACACGATCTGGCGATGTTTCTGGAAGAGTCGCCGCTGAGACTGGAACTGCCCTATTTGCCTGACATGGCGCGCCTTGAGTGGGCCTTGCTCGTCGCTTATGGTGCCGTCGATGACCCGGCATTCGACCTGGCGGCGCTGGCCGCCGTACCGGTTGCCAGGCATGCCGACGTGCTGATCGGGGTGTGGGCAGGCACTGCACTCATCGAGTCGCCCTGGTCGTTGGTGGACCTCTGGCAGGCGCATCAGTTGGCCAAGAATGATCGCGATGCCGTGCTGGCCGGGATCGATATTTCGTCGCCTTTGAAATGCCGTGGGCTGGTCGTTCGGAGCGAAGGAAGAGTCTCGGTACTGACGCTAGGCGCTGGCGAAGCGGTTTTTCTGCGCGCCCTACAGTCCGGGCAGCCCCTGGGGCAAGCCATCGTCATGGCGATGAAAGCGGCGGATGGCTTCAATCCGGCTGTGGCGCTTCACCGCTTCATCAACACAGGGACGCTCACTGGATTTACCTTGCCGGCATCCAATCGGGACCATTCGAACACGAACATCAGCGTGATTACAGGAGAATAGAATGAGCAACTTGGCCAGCGCTTGTAATCCACCGTTTGGTCGTTTGGCCCGATCGGGCAGCTGTGCCCTGTCTTTTGCCAGCCGTGGCATCGCGCTGATCGAAAGGTGGCTGACACCCGCTTTCGATCTGGCCATCCGGCTCTATGTCGCCAGCGTCTTCTTCAAGTCCGGCCTCACCAAGATTCAGGATTGGGGCTCGACCGTGGCGCTTTTTCAATATGAGTACCACGTACCCGTTTTGCCGCCAGAGCTCGCTGCTTTCATGGGCGCCGCCGGCGAGTTGGGGCTGCCGGTTCTTCTGGCATTCGGTCTTGCCGGCCGATTCGGCGCGGCCGGCCTATCGGTGATGAATGTCGTTGCCGTGATTTCTTACGCGGACATCTCCGACCTTGGCCGTCAGGATCATGTCCTGTGGGGCGCACTGCTCCTCGTAACTCTATTGCATGGCCCCGGCCGCTGGTCGCTGGACGACTGGTTCAGAGCGCGTTGGGCCAGCATCGGGGGCTGAGCGGAAGAATATCCGAGAGATGTTACCTGTCGATTCCACGCCACGCCGTGCCAACCCTGATGCTGGAAACGCTCTAAATCTTATTCGATCAGGCCAGCGAAACAACAGCGAAGTTGACGCTGCTGGTATTTTGCGTGGTGTGCATGGCCCGTTCCGCGTTAACGCAGAACGTGCCGGCGGGGGGTGAAGCCGCCTACCCCTTGGTAGCGACACTTGGCATCCGGTCCTGTTTTACGGCATGGACTCTCCCGCATCCTCGTAGGCTGACCAGGACCCAAGCTCCTTGGTTGCGCCCAAGGAGCGTATGATGAAACACTGAACGTGTGGTCGCTGGGGTCGGTTGAACGCATTTTGTTGCATGACTTGCCTGTCCCGGACCCGTCGCTCAGGTGGAGATTGTCATGCGGAAAATACATTTGAACCGAGCGTTGTCGGCGTCATGGGTGCTATGAACGCCGCATTGAAAGTCTGCTGAAACCATGCGCAGACTGCTTGTGCCTTTCCTGCTGACATTCCGCGTCGTTCGCCGATTTCTTGGCGAACGTTTGACGCAGACGGCAGCTGCGCTTTCGTTTTCGACACTGCTTGGGCTGGTGCCGATGATTGCCGTTGGCCTAGGTTTGATCTCGTATTTCCCGTTTGCGAACGGCGTGAGCGCGGCTTTGGAAAGATTCTTGCTGGCCAATCTTTTGCCGGACAAGGCGGGCGTCGTTATCGCCAGGTTTCTCGGCCAGTTTGCTCATCGCGCCGGCGGTGTTCCGTTGATTGGCGGTATCGCGCTGGTCGTTACGGCGCTGATGCAGACGCTGACCATCGAACATGCATTCAACGCCATCTGGAAGATCAGGAAGCAGCGCCCCATCGTCAAACGCTTGGCGATGCATCTGACTGCGCTACTGCTCGGCCCAGTGGCGTTTGGCGGTAGCCTGACCCTGATTACTTTGCTTGCGGGTGTTTCTTTCGGGCTGGTCAATGAACCCCTGTGGGTGCGCGCGACGTTCTTTCGCGTGCTCCCCGTCTTGTTTACCGCGGTGCTCTTCGCACTGCTCTACTGGGGCGTCCCCAACCGCCCGGTTTCACGATGGCATGCCATGATTGGCGGGGTGAGTGCCGCTTTGGGTTTTGTTGCCATGCAACGACTGTTTGGCCTTTACGTTGCCAATTTCCCAACGTACACGGTGATGTACGGGGCTTTTTCTGCAGTGCCCATCTTTCTTGCCTGGCTGTATCTCTCCTGGGGAGTGATCCTCGCCGGTGCTCTGGTGGTTGCCGAGTTACCGTTCGTAACGCAACGATAGACCGTAAGAGGCGTATCCCATCAAATGGTCAATGTGGTCATGACTTTCCTGGCCCGGCATGCCGAACAACGCTTCCGGGTGATTGCATGGATTCTTGGTCTGACCGCCGTCATGACGCTTGGTTTCCTGCACACGGCTATGGATACCGAATATGCCTTTTCATCGGCAATCATTCTTCCTGTGGTGGCCGTTGCCTGGACCGGTGGACGGCGGGATGGCTTCCTGTTCTCGCTGTTGGCCGCCGTGATGTGGGTAGGCGTAGACGTACTGGCAGATAGGCAGTTCAGCAGCGACTGGATTCCGTTCGTGAATGGCCTCACCCGTTTCGCTACATATAGCTTTGTTTCTTACCTGATTGTTCAAGTACAGACCTTGCTGTCTCGGGTGCAGGAAATGGCCCGCCACGATGCCTTGACGACCTTGCTCAATCGGGATGCATTCTTTGAAGCGGGCGAAGCCGAAGCCAGGCGCTGCCAACGCTATGGGCATCACATCGCCGTCGCCTTTCTTGATCTGGACGACTTCAAGCTCCTCAACGACAGCCGGGGCCATGGTGCCGGTGACCGGGCGCTCCGGGCGGTGGCCCTCGCTTTGCAGAAGACGTTGCGGACGACGGACTATGTGGCGCGCCTGGGCGGCGATGAGTTCGCCATCCTGTTGCCGGAGATTGGCTACAACGCCGCTACCGAAGCCGGCCAAAAGATCGCCGCCTCGGTCAATCAAGCCATGAATGAATTTCCCCCCGTCAGCGTCAGCGTTGGTATCGCCTGGTTCGATAGTGCGGAGTGCGGCTTTTCCGCCATGCTGAGTTCCGCCGATGCCGTGATGTATGAAATCAAGCGAGACGGCAAACGTGGCGTCAGGGCTCGGCGTGTTGAGGGAATCGCCACCGTCAGCCAGCCCAAGGCCTGGGAATCCCTGTGACCTACCAGGCCATTCTTATCGCCTCGATCTTTTTGCTTCTTGCTTTCGGCGTCGAGCGATTGGGTCGCACCGCCGGCATACCCTCCGCCATCCTCCTGATCGCCACTGGCCTCGCCGGCAAACCGGTTCTGGCGAGTTTCGGACTTGCTCTGGAGGGTATCGGCGCGGCCGTGCCCATCGTCGGCACCCTTGGTCTGATTTTGATCGTGCTCGAAGGTGCGCTCGACATCAAGCTGCGTCGGGATCGTCTGCGGGCAGCGTCGAGCGGCTTCTTGATGGCCTTTGGCGGTCTTGTTTCATGTGCGGCCCTCTTCACGCTGGTCGCCTACCTGGCCCTTGACTTGACGCTCCACCAGTCCGCGGTTCTGGCAGTGCCTTTCGCAGTGATCAGCAGCACGATTGCTATTCCCAGCAGCGGTTTTCTCCCGCCATGGGGACGGGAGTTCGTGATTTATGAAAGTTCATTTTCGGACATTCTGGGCGTGCTCGTATTTTTCTCGCTACTCAACTCCGATGGCACCCTTGGTGGAGCCCTCATGGGGTTGATCGGGGGTGGCGTGCTTTCGCTGTTCCTGGCGGTCATCTGTGCCGTTGGCCTGGTGCTGATCCTGATGCGCATTGACGGCCATATTCGTTTCACGCCTTTGTTGGCGGGTCTTTTCGGACTTTATGCCGCAGGCAAGTTGATGCACCTGTCGCCGCTGATTCTGGTCTTGCTGTTTGGTCTGATGTTGAATAACCCTGGGTTGATCGTAAGGTTGCGCCCGTTTCGCGGTTGGCTGGACGAGCAATACGAAACGACCCTTGAGGAATTCAAGCTGCTGATCCTGGAGTTAACATTCGCCGTGCGCGGGTTCTTTTTCATCCTGCTCGGCTACTGGACCGATTTGATGGAATTGGTGTCGCTTGAATCCTGGTTGTCGGCCTTACTGGTGCTGGCCGTCGTGTATGGCAGTCGATACGTCATGTTGCGCGTCTCGCGATTCGACCTGCTGGTGCCGCTCACGTGCATCGCTCCGCGCGGACTGATCACCGTGCTGCTGTTTTTGGCGGCCAAGGAGGCAGTTTCGTTGCCGCATTTTTTGTACGGGACGGTCATGCTGGTGGTCCTGGTTTCGGCGACCATGATCACCGTTGGCCGTTATCGCTTGGCTGCAGCGGACGCCGCCACGGCATCTTCGCGCGGGCAGCCCTCGGAATCTACCTGATCGAAAGGAGAGTTTCATGCAACTGACCATCATCGCTGCCATATTTACGTCCATCGTCGGCGTGGCCTTTGCCATGCAGAACAACGTCCCAGTCACCGTAAATTTTCTGCTTTGGCGTTTCGACAGCTCGCTGGCCATGGTGTTGCTGCTGGCCCTTGCGCTTGGCGCCATCGTTATCGCCTTCCTGACCACTCCGGCGACACTCAGATCGCAGTGGCTGATGAAGCGCCAGAAACGCCGGATCGAGGAACTGGAAAAGACCTGCGACGGCCAGCGCAAACGGATTGCCGACCTTGAAAGCCACTTGCCCGCGGAACAAGCGGCACCGGAGTCGCGCCCATACGCAGGACTCATGCAGTTGATCGGCAACCGGGAAGAGGAAACGAACGACGAATCGCGCCACACGCAAGCTTGAGAAGTTTCTCTAGATTCGACGATTTCCGTGACAGATTCTATATGCCTGGAATATTCAAGGCTTTGGCCAAGTATTCAAAAAACAGACAATACAGCGCAATCGGCAAAGGAAGGCCCAGCAGCGTGCCGATGAAATACTGGCGGAATTTGATTCCGGATAGGGCGAGCGCGTAGTTGAGCGCGGGTACGGTTTGAAACAGTACCCTCAGGAGCACAACGCTACGGATTGGCCGGGCGTCCAGCTGGCTCAGAATCTTGACGGCGGTTCTATTCGTCAGTTGCCGCAGGGCGTCGCCACCAATCAGGCGCAGGGTAAGGAACGTCAGCGAGCACGAAACACAAGCGGCGACATAGGTGGCCAATCCACCCCAGAATCGGCCCAGCGTCAGTACGGCGGCAGCCAGAAAGACCCAGCCTGGGATCTGGATCAGGTTGCCTAATGAAAAAAGCAGGACAAATAACAACAGGCCAGAGAAACGGTTTTGGGCAATTTGCTGCTGCAAGAAAACCAGGTTGAAGTGATCGCGGAGTCCCGAAAACTCGAATACCGCGAGCAACATGCCCAGAAACAGGGCCACAGCGAGCAAGCGTTGGTATTGACGCATAGCCATTTCCTTAAGTTCGAGTTGCCGAGGGGTTCCGTCTTGGCGATATTTTGATCGCGAAAAATATTTTTGTATTTTTTTGTAAGGATTTCAATTTTCCTGCGTCTAATCGGTGTCGACAAATTGGTTCCGCGTCGACCTCTTCGCCACCACCCTATCATTATCAGGAGAATCAAAATGTCACATCAACGTTCAGGTTTTGCTTTGGCCGCTGCCGCGGCTGCCCTTTTCACCGCCGGTGCATTCGTGGCGCCTGCCGTCCAGGCCGCTGAAGGCGCAATGGTTCATTGCAGTGGCGTCAACTCGTGCAAGGGTACGTCAGAGTGCAAGACGGCCAAAAACGAGTGCAAGGGCATGAATTCCTGCAAGGGCCAGGGCTGGGTCGTCAAGTCCAGCGCCAAGGAATGCACGGACGCCGGCGGCAAGGTCGTCAAGTAAACGTCTTGCGGGCCGCTCGGCATGATAACCGGGTGGCCCGTTCCAATTTTCCGTAGGGCTTGAAGGAAAACGTCATTGAATCAGCGTATCCAAGGATTTGGCCTGGGTCTGCGAACGGACCACTACAGCGACTTCGTGACTGCCCCGCAAAAGGTCGACTGGCTGGAGATCATCTCCGAAAACTATATGGTCGATGGCGGCAAGCCGTTGCATTTTCTGGATCGAATCCGGCAGGACTATCCGATGGTGATGCACGGCGTTTCGCTGTCCATTGGCAGTACCGACCCGCTCGATGACGACTACCTGCGGATGCTCAAATCCTTGGCCCGACGTGTTGAGCCGGCATGGGTGTCCGATCATCTATGCTGGACGGGAACCGATTCGCTGAATCTCCACGACCTGATGCCGCTGCCCTATACCGAGGCCACGTTGCGCCACCTCGTTCCGCGTGTGGCTCAGGTTCAGGATGTTCTCGGCCTTCCCTTTCTGCTTGAAAATGTTTCCAGCTACGTCAGTTACCGTTCCGATGAAATGAAAGAGTGGGAATTCATCGGCGAATTGGCAGCGCGTAGCGGTTGCGAATTGCTCCTTGACGTGAATAATGTTTACGTCAGTAGCGTCAATCACGGTTTCGATCCGCAGGTGTTTATCGATGCCATTCCGGTTGCAGCCGTGCGTCAGATTCATCTGGCCGGGCATGAAGATCACGGCAACTACATCATTGATACTCACGATCATCCGATCTGCGACGCGGTGTGGGATCTTTATGCTTACACGCTTCGTCGATTCGGTGCAGTACCGACGATGATCGAGCGCGATGACAACATTCCATGCTTGGATGAATTGGTTGATGAGCTGGATGCCGTCAGGCTTTTGTCGGAACGTGTGCTTGCCGAACAGAGAGAGGCGGCATGACCAGCCTCGATGAATTGCAGAACCGCTTCCAGCACGCCGTTCTGTCCCGTGATGAGACGCCGGGCTTGTTCGTCGCCGAAGGTTCTGAGGTCGCCGGAGGGCTTCGTCTTTACTTGATGGCCTATCGCGCCCGCCTGTTGTCGGCTTTACGCGATAACTATCCGGTATTGCACCGGGCGCTGGGCGACGAATTCTTTGCCGATCTGGCGCATGACTACATTGAAGCGCATCCTTCTTGTTACCGTTCGATCCGCTGGTACGGCGATACCCTGGCGGATTTTCTCGCCGCTCAACCCGAGCGTTTGCCGCACCCCGCGCTGGTCGATGTGGCACGCATGGACTGGGCCATTCGCGGTGCTTTCGATGCGCCGGATACGCTGTTGCTGTCGCTAGCGGAACTTGCGGAATTGCCGACCGGGGAATGGCCACGGCGGCGATTTGTGCCGATCCCCTCGCTGTGCCTGCTTGAACTGAACTGGAGCGTTGAGCCGATCTGGCGTGCTTTGAACGAAGACGCCGAGGCGCAAACCGAAGCACCGGAGGCTTTGGCCCATGTGTTGCTGGTCTGGCGGCCTGAGCTCGATTGCCTTTGGCGTTCGGCCGAGCCGGTCGAAGTTGCCGCGTTAAGCGCGTTGCTGCATGGAGCCAACTTCGCCGAGTGCTGTACAGCCATCGCTGCGGCCGGTGAGTCCGATCCGGCGACGGCTGCCGCCGGCTTGTTGCAACGCTGGATAACGGACGGTTTGTTGCAGAAAGAGCCGGGAAAGCAGGAGATTGGTTAGCAAGACGAGGGAAGCCATGACTGTCGATCAGGATGCCAAACCTACACTATGTGCCTCGTGCGGCACTTCATTTGTCTGCGGTGCGGTAGCCGGCCTGCCAAGCTGCTGGTGCATGGAGAGGCCGTCGGGTTTGTTCGAAGCGGTGGCTGGCGGAAGTTGTTTTTGTCCGGCCTGTCTCGATAGACGCATCAGCCAGCAATCTTCTCGGCCAACATGACGATGGCGTCGCGATTGCTCCACGAGAAGCACTTTTCCGCCGCTGCGCGCCACGGCAGCCAAAGGTAGTTCGAATGTTCGGCCGGCGCGAGCGTGATGGGTAGTTCGGCCGGCACTTCAAGCGAAAATACGTGCTCGGTATTTTGCGTGATACCCGGCGCGTAGCGGTGACGCCATTCGGTGAAAATCTCGTAGGTATTGGCGATCTGCCAGTCGATGAATGCGCCCGGCGTGGCGACGATGCCCGTCTCTTCGTGTACCTCACGTCTTGCCGTATCGAGCAAGCTTTCGTCGTTCTCCTGGCTACCGGTAACCGATTGCCAGTAGCCGGGGTGAGCGCGTCGTTCGAGCAATAGTACGCGAAGATCCGCCAGATGGATCACCACCAACACGGAGACCGGGCGCTTGTAGACCGTCATCGCGTGCCGGCAGATCAATTTCGTGCGGTGGCGCAGGCCGTGTCGTCCTGCAGGTAGAAGACCCGGAAAGGAATGTTCCGCTCCTGCCATACCTCGACGGCACTGGCCAGCACCTCGTTAAATGCCGCGAAACTGGTGGGATTGCTTCGCAGCGTTTCACTGTCAGAGAGCGTGATGACATAGCCGGGAGCCGGGTGCCAGGAAAGATCGGTCAGGCAGTCGTGGAGCGCGTCGAGATTGCCGCCAAACCAGTCGGGGAAATCCAGATCGCGGTTTAGGGCCTTGATGAAGCCCGGGACATTTCTGGCATCCCGCAGGTCGACGTTGAAATAGCCGAGTTTAAGCTCGTCGGCGGCTTGCCGAAGCGCGGGCAAATCCTTGCGTGCCAGCTTGAAAATGCCGGCAATGCGGCCTTGCAAATTCTTCTCTTGAGGGGGCTTGCCGTCTCGGTGCTGGGTCATGGTTCACGTATCCGGCGAAAGC
This sequence comes from Propionivibrio sp., assembly GCA_016705685.1. Lineage (GTDB taxonomy): Bacteria > Pseudomonadota > Gammaproteobacteria > Burkholderiales > Rhodocyclaceae > Propionivibrio. Next base: position 224,130 of record JADJLB010000012.1, on the reverse strand, counting down.
TGCGGTAGTGGTCATCGGTGTAATAATACTCGCCCGAGGTGGCGACATCGCCACTGCGGCCGTTGCCGGCGATCAGGCGTCGCGCACCGCGATCATGACGTCCGGGTGTGGGTACGGTGAATTCGCGATAATAGCCGCGTGCTTGCAAGGGCAAGCGCCTTTCAAAATTTCCGAAAGTGCTGCCATCTTTTTGCGGGTAGGGGAACGGGCCGCCTCGGCGGACCAGTTGCACGGTACGTTGTGCTTCGGGCGGCAGGTCGGCCAGCGCGACGGTGTCAATGCCAATGTTGTCACGGGCCTGCGCTGAGTTTGCGCTGAATCCGACCGTTCCGGCCAGTGCGAGAAAAAGCACCAGACGAAGGATGCCAGCCAGCCGGCGCACGGTGTTCAGGCCTTGGCGATTGCGGCCGGCGAATCGATTTGCACTTCGACCTTTTGACGCAGGCGAATATGCAGTTCGCGCAGCTGCTTGTCGTCGACGGCGCTCGGCGCGTCGGTGAGCAGGCATTGGGCGCGTTGTGTTTTCGGGAAGGCGATCACGTCGCGGATCGACTCGGCGCCGGTCATCAGGGTGACGATGCGGTCGAGGCCGAAGGCCAGGCCGCCATGCGGAGGTGCGCCGTATCTGAGTGCGTCGAGCAGGAATCCGAATTTGAGTTGCGCTTCTTCTTCACCGATGCCGAGTGCCTTGAAGACCTGTGCTTGTACGGTGGCGTTGTGAATCCGCACCGAGCCACCGCCCAACTCCCATCCGTTGAGCGCCAGATCGTAAGCCTTGGCCAGACACTTGCCGGGGTCCGTGGCGAGCAGACCGAGATGCTCGTCCTTCGGGCTGGTAAAGGGGTGGTGGCAGGCAGCCCAGCGCTTGTTTTCTTCGTCGTATTCGAACATCGGGAAGTCAACTATCCACAGCGGCTCCCAGGCGTTTCCATTCAGAAAGCCTTTCTCATGCCCGATCTTGACGCGCAGTGCGCCGAGTGCGTCATTGACCACTTTCGATTTATCGGCGCCAAAAAATATCAAATCTCCCGACTGTGCGCCGGTACGTTCAATGATGGCCTTCAACGCGGTACCGTGAAGGTTCTTGACAATCGGCGATTGCAGACCGGTTTCATTGATCTGATTGACATCGTTGACCTTGATGTAGGCCAGCCCCCTGGCGCCGTAAATGCCGACGAATTGCGTGTAGGCATCGATCTCGCCTCGCGTCAGGGTGGCGCCTCCGGGAATGCGCAAGGCGGCGACACGTCCGCTTTCGCTGCCGGCGACGCTGGCGAAAACCTTGAAGGAGACGTCTTTCACGGCGTCGGTAACTTCGGTCAGTTCCAGCGTGACGCGCAGATCCGGTTTGTCGGAGCCGTAACGATGCATGGCCTCCGCATGGCTGAGGCGCGGGAAAGGCCTGGGCAGATCGGCGCCTATTGTTTCCTTGAATACGGTGCGGATCAGCTCTTCCATCAGCGACGTGATGGCCTCCTCGCTCATGAACGAGGTTTCCATATCGACCTGGGTGAATTCGGGTTGTCGGTCGGCGCGCAGATCTTCATCGCGGAAGCATTTGGTGATCTGGTAGTAGCGGTCGAACCCGGCGACCATCAACAGTTGCTTGAACAGCTGGGGCGATTGCGGTAATGCGAAAAACTGGCCCGGATGGACCCGCGAGGGCACCAGATAATCCCGGGCGCCTTCTGGCGTGCTCTTGGTCAGCATTGGTGTTTCGATGTCGATAAAGCCGGCGTCGTCAAGAAAGCGGCGGAAAGCGCGTGCGACCTTGTAGCGCAATTGCATATTGCGCTGCATGTGCGGCCGCCGGAGGTCGATGACTCGATGCAGCAGACGGACATTCTCGGAGAGGTTGTCATCGTCAAGCGGGAACGGCGGCGTTACCGACGGGTTGAGCACTTCAATTTCGTGGCAGAGGATTTCAACCTCACCACTTGGCATGTTGGCGTTGATCGTGCCTGCCGGGCGGGCGCGGACCTTGCCGGTTATTTTCAGGCAGAACTCATTGCGCACGGATTCGGCAATGGCGAACATGCCGGGGCGGTCGGGGTCGCAGACAATCTGTGCCAGCCCGTCGCGGTCACGCAGGTCGACGAATATGACGCCGCCGTGATCGCGCCGACGGTGCGCCCAGCCACAAAGGACGACGTCCTGGCCAATGGTTTGTGAATTGAGTTGTCCGCAGTAGTGGGTGCGCATGCTGATTCCGGGGTTACTGGAGTTGTTTGTTGGAGGCAGTCGATAGCCGAGGTATTGTCCTGGCGGGAGGGGCGACCACACCCATCGAGACAATGTATTTCAGTGCTTCATCGACATCCATATCGAGTTCGACGACCTCACTGCGGGGTACCATCAGAAAGAAGCCGGAGGTCGGATTGGGGGTCGTCGGCACATAGATGCTAACGTAGTCGCCGTTCAGATGATTGGCGACATCGCCGCCCGGCTTGCCGGTGAGGAAGGCGATCGTCCACGTTCCTGCACGGGGGTACTGAACCAGAAGTGCCTTGCGGAACGCATTGCCGGAAGAAGAAAAAAGCGTGTCGGAAACCTGCTTTACGCTATGGTAAATTGAATTGACCACAGGAATCCGTGCCAGGAGTTTCTCCCACCAGCTAACCAGTCGCTGACCGATGAAATTGGCAGTGAGCAGACCGGTCACCATGATGATGGCCAGGGTCAGGATGACGCCAGCGCCAGGGATATTGAAACCGAACAAGGTTTGGGGATGGATAGCCTTCGGCAGCAGGAGCAAGGACTGATCCATCGTGTTGACGATCAGCGACAGCACCCAGGCGGTGATTGACAAAGGTACCCAGATGAGCAGCCCGGTCAGGAAATAACGCTTGATCAACTGCCTGCGCATGGGCTGGCGCTCGCGCAGGGTCCGGTGCCGCCGGCGCAGGGTGGAGCGCTTTCGGCGGCAGATGGCTGTGCGGTCGCTGGGGGCGGCGGACCTCCCTTGAAATCGGTGGCATACCAGCCATTGCCCTTCAACTGAAAACCGGCAGAAGTAACCTGCTTGGCATACGATGCCAGGCCACATTCAGGGCAAATGGTCAGGACAGGGTCACTGAGCTTCTGCAGATGATCCTTCTGAAAGCCGCAGGAAACGCAACGGTAAGAGTAGATTGGCATGGCAGGCCTCGAAGAAAGCTCGAAAAGCGCGAATTATACCCGAACGAGAAACCTCGTCGCGGACCTCGCCTGATACTACTTTGGGGTGTCTAACGATTTTTCAAGCGGCTACATCAAACGCAGATAGCTCTGCGTGAGCTCTTTGCCCCAGAAAAGCGAGAGCAATCCGGCCGCCGCCAGATAGGGGCCGAAGGGGATGGGTACCTGCCGCCCTCGTTTGGCCAACAGAATCAGTCCGATGCCGACCACCGCGCCGACCAGCGAGGAGAGCAATATGGTTAGCGGCAGGATTTGCCAGCCCAGCCAGGCGCCCAATGCGGCAAGCAGCTTGAAATCGCCATAGCCCATGCCTTCTTTGCCCGTGATCAGTTTGAATCCCCAATAAACCGACCATAACGAGAGGTAGCCGCCCATCGCGCCGATCACGGCCGATGGCAGATCGGTGAACGTGCCGTAAAGATTGAACAGCAAGCCGCACCAGAGCAGCGGCAGGGTGATCGAATCGGGCAATAGTTGCGTGTCAAAATCGATGAACGTCAGCGCAATCAAGCACCAGATCAGCAACAGGGCGCCCGCAGCCGCTCCGCCGAAACCGAAGTGAGCGGCCGCCAAGGCGCAGAGCACGCCGCTCAGCGCTTCGACGACGGGATAACGGGCCGAAATCGGCTGATGGCAGGCCGAACACTTACCGCGCAAGGCCATCCAGCTGAACAAGGGAATATTTTCCAGCACGGTGATGACATGCCCGCATGAGGGGCAGCGAGAACGCGGCCGGGCCAGCGAGAGGGATTCGCCGACAGGAGGTTCTTCCCCGCGCAGCTCGGCACACTGGTAGCGCCAGTCGTTATCCAACATCCTGGGCAGACGATGGATGACGACGTTGAGGAAGCTGCCGACCATCAGCCCGAGTACGCCGCAAACCAGGATGAATGAGGTCGTATCCAGAAAAACGGACGGCCAGCCCTGCAGCATCAGACCACGGCGCCCAGCTTGAATATCGGCAGGTACATGGCGATGACCATGCCGCCTATCAGCGTCCCCAGGACGACCATGATGATCGGTTCCATCAGGCTGGAAAGCGCTTCCACCGCGTCATCGACTTCCGCTTCGAAAAAGTCGGCCACCTTGCCGAGCATGGCGTCCAACGCGCCCGATTCCTCGCCTATGGCCACCATCTGATTGACCATATTGGGGAAGAGCTGACTGTTCTGCATCGCGGTGGTCAGGCTGGTGCCGGTGCTGACTTCGCTCTGGATCTGTTTGGTGGCGAGCTTGTAGACGATATTTCCGGCAGCGCCGCCGACCGAATCGAGCGATTCCACCAGCGGAACGCCGGCGGCAAACATGGTCGACAGCGTGCGCGTCCACCGGGCGATCACCGATTTGCGAACCAGGCTGCCAAACACAGGAACCCGGAGCAGCAGGCGGTCCATGATGAATTGCAGTTTTTCCGAGCGCTTCCAGACGTAGAAGAAGGCGAAAATACCACCGCCGGTCGCGCCAAATATGAGCCACCAATAAGAAACAAAGAAATCTGAAATGGCCATTACCACCAACGTCGGCGCAGGCAGGTCGGCGCCAAAACTGGTGAAAACTTCCTTGAAGGCCGGGATGACGAAGATCATGATCACGGCGGTGATGATGAAGGCCACGATGATGATTGACACCGGGTAAAACAGCGCGGATTTGATTTTTGACTTGATGGCGATCATCTTCTCCTTGTACGTCGCCAATCGCTCGAGCAGCGTTTCAAGGATACCCGCCTGTTCGCCCGCGGCGATCAGGTTGCAGTAGAGTTGGTCGAAGTGGAGCGGGAATTTGCGGAAGGCCTGCGAAAGCGAACTCCCGGTTTCGACGTCGGACTTGATGTCGAGCAGCAGTTTGCCAACGGCGGGATTTTCATGGCCGCGACCGACAATGTCGAAGGTTTGCAATAGCGGGACGCCGGCCTTCATCATGGTGGCCAGTTGGCGGGTAAACAGGGCTACGTCTTTTTCGGTAACCTGACTGCCACGCTTGAAACTCTGTTTCGATACCTTGGTGACCAGAATACCCTGGCGCCGGAGCGTGGCATTGACCACGGCTTCACTCGTCGCGCGCTGTTCGCCGCGGACGATTTTTCCGGCCTTGTTCTTGCCAATCCAGAGAAAGGTATACTCCTTGACCTGCTGGGTGCGCTTTGCCGTTTTCGTTGCGGTCGCCATGCTGTCCCCTTTCGTTATTCTTTAGACGTTGGTGCTTCCCAGAACCTCATCCAGCGAGGTGAGCCCCTGCATGACCTTCATCAGGCCGGAGCGGCGCAAATCGTTGACCCCTTCTTTCTGGGCCTGTATGGCGATATCCAGCGATGTTCCACTGGCCATGATGATGCGCTGTATCGCTTCGGTAACGGGCATGACCTGGTAGAGGCCTACGCGTCCCTTGTAGCCGGTGCCTTTGCAGCGCTCGCATTCTGCCGGTCCGTAAAGAACCCAGCTGCCGTCGAGGTCTGATTCGGTGAAGCCGGCATTAAGCAAAGTCTCCATCGGCGTGTCGAGGGGCTTCTTGCAGGTGCACAAGCGGCGAACCAGCCGCTGAGCGGTAATCAGCAGAATGCTTGACGCGATATTGAAGGTCGGGACGCCCATGTTCATCAGGCGGGTCAGCGTCGACGGGGCGTCATTCGTATGCAGAGTGGATAGGACCATGTGTCCCGTCTGCGCGGCTTTGATCGAGATTTCTGCGGTTTCAAGGTCGCGGATTTCGCCGACCATGATGATGTCGGGATCTTGCCGCAGGAAGGCCTTGAGCGCAACCGGGAAGGTCAGTCCCTGGCGGTCGTCGATATTGACCTGGTTGATACCCGGCAGGGGAATTTCCGCCGGGTCTTCGGCCGTGGAAATATTGATGCCCGGTTTGTTCAATATGTTGAGGCAGGTGTACAGCGAAACGGTCTTGCCTGAGCCGGTTGGTCCGGTGACCAGAACCATGCCGTAGGGGCGCTGAATGGCGTCGAGCAGCACGGCTTTCTGTTCCGGTTCGTAACCCAGGGCGTCAATACCCAAGGTTGCGCTGCTCGGGTCGAGAATCCGCAGAACAATCTTTTCCCCGTACATCGTTGGCAGCGTGCTGACCCGGAAGTCGATTGCCCGGCTCTTGGACAGGACGAGGCGCATGCGGCCATCTTGTGGGACACGTTTTTCGGCGATGTTGAGTCGCGAAATTACCTTGATGCGCGAGGCGATCTTTTCCTTGATGACCAAGGGGGGCGAGGCGATTTCGCGCAGGATGCCGTCCGTACGGAAACGGATCCGGTAGCTCTTTTCGTAGGGTTCGAAGTGAATATCCGACGCGCCGTCATTGATGGCGTCGAGCAGCATTTTCTGGATGAATTTGACAACCGGCGCATCATCGACTTCGAGTGCCGAAGCTTCATCGGATTTTTCCTGGCTGTCTTCGTCGGTAAACTCAAGATTGATGTCTTCATCGGCCAGATTCTTGAGGGTTTCCTCGGCCGATTCCGAGAGCTTGGCAACCAGCGGGGCGAGTTGCGTGTCTTCGACGATCACCGGGTCGACGGCCATTCCCGTCTGGAAGCGAATTTCGTCGAGTGCACGCAGATTGGTCGGGTCGGAAATGGCGACGGACAGCCGGTTGCCACGTTTGTGTAAGGGGATGACGCGGTGAGTGGCGATCAGCTTGCGATCAATCGCGCTCTTCAGAATATGAACGTCGTCGAAGGCGCCAAGGTCAAGCAGCGGGTAGCCAAACGTGTCGGCGGCAAAGCGAGCGATATCGGCAGCGCTGGCTTTCTTGGCGCTAACCAGTTGTTCGATGAACGTGCTTTTAGTGGCGGCGGCCTGCGTCAAGAAATGCTCGGCTTCGGCTTCCTTGATTCGGCCGGCTTGGACGAGTGCTCGAGCGAGACCGCTAAGCGACGACTGTTGCGGATTTGCTGCCATAGTTGTCTAAACGACACCTGCTTACGTCAAAGAATCAAGGCTGTAACGGCTGTACAGGGAACATCGCGGTGATGATGCATGGTGTCGGCTCGTTTGTAAAGAAGCGATGCTCATTGCGTTGGCATTAGAACGCGGGAATCGTCGGTTTTGGCCAGGCTAAATACGGCCAAGCAACACTTCCGAGACAAACCGACTGCCGATATAGGCCAGCAGTAAAGCAAGAAAGCCGGCCAGGGTCCAGCGCAACGCTATCCGGCCCCGCCATCCGTACGTGTGTCGTCCGATCAACAGCGCGGCAAAAATCGCCCACGAGGTAAAAGCAAACAGGGTTTTATGGTCGAGCGCCATGGCTTTGCCAAAAATCGCTTCAGAAAATGCCAATCCGCTAACCAGCGCAATGGTGAGCAAAGCAAAGGCAACGGCAATCATGCGGAAGAGCAGCGCTTCCATCATCAGGATCGGCGGGAGACTGGCAAGTTGCTTATTGAGTTTTCCGTGATGCAGCTTCCGTTCAACAAAACCCATGAATACGGCGTGAATCGCCGACAGGGTGAAGAGGCTATAGGCCAGCATGGCGGTCAGAAAATGAAGTTTGAATCCCCAGGCGTCGGCGTGTGCAATGACTCGTGCTTGCGGAAACAGGACGGGAAGAGAAGCACACAGCGCCGCCAGCGGAAGCACCATCGGTTGCAGTCCGTCCATGCGTGAGTGGAAGCTTTCCAGCCAGTAGATGAAGACAGCAATCCAGAGCATTAGCGAGAGCGCGAGGCTGAACGAGAAACGCATGTCTCCGGCGCCGAACAATTCAGCGTACAGGCCAACGCCCTGAAAAGACAAGGTTACGCCGATGGCCATGCGTTCCCATCGCTGCATGGGCAGGAGATCGGTGGTCGTGTCGGCCTCACGCCAGCGCGTATGCCAGAAGTGTAATCCCAATGCGGCATAAAGCAGGGACGAAGCAACGGGAAACCAAAGGTGCAGTAGAATGTCCAGCATCCCTGAAGTCTACACCAAGCTGGAAGCCAGATGCTCGACAACCTGACTCAAAGACTCTCCCGCGTCATGAAGACGCTGCGTGGCGAAGCGCGCCTCACCGAAGCCAATATTGCCGAAGCCTTGCGCGAGGTTCGTCTCGCTCTGCTTGAGGCCGACGTAGCGCTGCCGGCCATCAAGGCCTTGATCGCCTCGGTCAAGGAAAAGGCGGTTGGAGAGGACGTAATTGGTTCTTTAAGCCCCGGTCAGGCCTTGATCGGCGTGGTCCATCGTGAGTTGACCCTGCTCATGGGCGATGCGCACAGCGGGCTTAATCTGGCGACCCAGCCGCCAGCGGTTGTTCTTATGGCGGGTTTGCAGGGTGCGGGGAAAACCACCACCGTCGGTAAACTCGCCAAGCTGCTGCGGGAAACGCAAAAGAAAAAAGTGCTGGTTGTTTCCTGCGACATCTACCGTCCGGCGGCCATTGCGCAATTGCAGACCGTGGCCGAGCAAGCTGGTGTTGATTTTTTCCCTTCGCTCCCTACCGATAAGCCGGTCGATATTGCCCGTAACGCCGTCGATTGGGCAAGACGTCACTACCACGACGTATTGCTGGTCGATACCGCCGGTCGTCTGGCGATCGATGAGTCGATGATGAAGGAGATTGCCGAACTTCACGCGGCGATTGGACCGATAGAAACGCTGTTTGTCGTTGACGCGATGATGGGGCAGGATGCGATCAACACGGCCAAGGCGTTTGGCGAAGCTTTGCCACTCACGGGCGTCATTCTCACCAAGCTGGACGGGGATGCGCGAGGTGGCGCAGCGCTCTCGGTGCGCCATGTGACCGGACGCCCGATCAAATATGCCGGCGTCGGCGAAAAACTGACCGGACTGGAGGCGTTTCATCCCGAACGCATGGCATCGCGTATTCTCGGTATGGGCGATGTGCTGTCGTTGATCGAAGAGGCGAAGAAGGGGATAGACGAGCAGAAGGCCGTTGAATTTGCCAGGAAGCTTAAATCGGGAAAAGGTTTTGATCTTAACGATTTCAAGGAACAGATTGGCCAAATGCGCAAGATGGGCGGGCTTTCATCGATGATGGAAAAGTTGCCGGCGCAATTCGCCCAAGCCGCAAGTCAGATGCCGGCAGGCAGCGAAGAAAAGGCGATTGGTCGAATCGAAGGCATTATCAATTCGATGACACCGACCGAGCGTAACAGGCCCGAGTTGCTCAAGGCGTCACGCAAGCGCCGAATTGCTGTCGGTGCTGGCGTCCAGGTGCAGGAAGTCAATCGTCTGCTCAAGCAATTTGAGCAAACGCAGAAAATGATGAAGCAATTCTCCAGCGGTGGTATGGCCAAGCTGATGCGTGGAATGAAGGGGATGTTGCCTGGAATGCGCTGATGCGCGCCTTGTCTCTGGAATAAGCCCACTGCTTGAGCCAGGCGCCGCGAACAAGATTAGGGTATTCGGCTTGCCCCAGGCTGCCGTTGTAGCGACCGAGTGCCCGATAGAGATCGCCTTGTTCGATATCCAGATAGTGGCGCAGGATGGTGCAGCCGTAGCGCAGATTGGTTCGTAGGTGAAACAGGTTGTCATCGTTGCGGCCGATCAGCCTGACCCAGAAGGGCATGACCTGCATGAACCCCCGAGCACCTGCGGACGAGACGGCGTATTTCTTGAAACCGCTTTCGACCTGGATCAGACCGAGAACAAGTTGCGGGTCGAGTCCGGCACGGGTGGCTTCGTAATGCACGGCGCGTAAAAATTCCAGCCGGCTTTCTCGATTGACGATGCGTTTTTCCAGCCGCCGAGACATCTCGGACAGCCAGTCAATGGCGTCCATGGAGTCGAGAAATGAACTTCGCGGCGGCGCCTGGTCGGAAATCGTGTGCGACAGTGCGGCTTGAACGCTGGCCGACAAGGGCTCGTACTTTTGCGCACCGGCAAGCACATTGAACGAAAGTAACAGCGCCAGGACTAGAGCGATTCGCGACACAATCGGGCTTTCAGGAACGCCAGGATTTCAGTGCGGGGAACCATCGTCGCTTCGGCATCGGTGCGACCTTTGTATTCCAGTTTATTGTCCGCCAAGCCACGATCGCCGACGACGACACGATGCGGTATGCCAATCAACTCGGTTTCCGCGAACAGCACGCCAGGGCGCTCGTTTCGATCGTCGAGCAGCACATCGATCGCGCTTGCCCGGAGGTCGGCATAAAGCGCATCGGTTGCTGCTTTTACGGCTGGACTCTTGTTGTAGCCCATTGGAATGATGCACACCTCGAAGGGGGCGATTGCGGGCGGAAAGTGGATGCCTCGATCATCGTGATTCTGTTCGATGGCCGCGCCGACAATGCGCGAGACACCAATGCCGTAACATCCCATTTCCATGATCCGGCTCTGACCGCTTTCGTCCAGAAAAGCGCATTTGAGTGCTTCGGCATATTTTGTCCGCAACTGGAAAATGTGGCCCACTTCAATGCCGCGACAGAGCTCCAGTTTTCCCCTGCCGTCAGGCGAAGGATCACCACGGGTTACATTGCGCAGATCCGCTATGGTCACGGGTTCCGGCAGGTCGCGGCCAAAGTTGACACCAGTCAAATGGAAACCGGCTTCGTTGGCACCGCAAACGAAGTTGCTCATCGCCGCCACGCTGCGATCGGTAAAAACCGGCATGGCCTGGATGCCTACCGGTCCGATATAACCTGGCTTGCAGCCTAGCGCATCGACGATTTCATCGTCGCGGGCAAAGCGGAATTCCCCGACGATCTTTTGCGTCTTGACCTCGTTAAGATCATGGTCGCCGCTAAGCAGGATCAGCGCGAACTGGGCAGAATCAGCATCCGGCCGATGGCAGACGATGGCGATGGATTTAACCATGTCGGTGACAGGAATATTCAGGAAAGCGGCGACATCCTCACAGCGCGTCAAGTTCGGTGTGGCGATCTTGTTCATGGCTGTGCTGGCGGCGCCCCGCAGCGTCTGCGGAGCCAATGCTTCGGCCAATTCGACATTGGCCGCATAGTCCGAGCCGGGGCAATAGGCCAGCGCATCCTCACCGGAATCTGCCAGCACGTGGAATTCATGCGAACCCGTGCCGCCGATCGATCCGGTGTCTGCGGCAACCGCCCGAAACTTCAAACCCAGTCGGTTGAAGATTCGTGTATAGGTTTCGAACATGTTGCGGTATTCACGTTGCAAGTCCTCGAAACTGGTGTGAAATGAATAGCCATCCTTCATCAGGAACTCGCGGCCGCGCATGACGCCAAAACGCGGACGGATTTCGTCGCGAAACTTCATCTGAACCTGATAAAAATGCAAAGGCAACTGGCGGTAGCTCTTGACTTCCTTGCGCACGACATCGGTAATGACTTCTTCGTGTGTCGGGCCGATGACGAAATCGCGCTGGTGTCTATCCTTCAAGCGCAACAGTTCTGGCCCATATTTTTCCCAGCGGCCGGATTCTTGCCACAGCTCGGCGGGTTGCACGGCCGGCATCGCCAGTTCGATGGCGCCGGCACGGTCCATTTCCTGACGGACGATATTTTCAATCTTGCGCAGCACGCGTAGGCCAACGGGCATCCAAGTGTATATTCCACCAGCCAGGCGTTTTATCAGACCGGCGCGCAACATCAACTTGTGGCTGACAATTTCGGCATCGGAAGGCGCTTCCTTGAGTGTCGAGATGAAAAACTGCGAAGAGCGCATGGGAATTGGTTTTCTCAAATTAAAATGGGATTCTACAAGACAGCTTCGTGGAGTGCGACGTTCATCATGCCCTGATGGGCGTCAGGAGGTTCAAGCCGGTGCGAACTTTCCAAGCCCAATGAATTGTGGAAGAATGAGGCCGATCAATAAATTTAGCAGGAACACATCATGCTCGACCGTGAAGGTTATCGCCCGAACGTCGGCATCATTCTTTGTAACGCGAAGAACGAGGTTTTCTGGGGCAAGCGAATACGCGAGCATTCATGGCAGTTTCCGCAAGGTGGCATCAAACGGGGCGAAACCCCTGAACAGGCGATGTACCGGGAACTCTACGAAGAAGTCGGTTTGCTCCCCGAACATATCAGTATTCTTGGCAGAACCAAGGACTGGCTGCGTTACGACGTGCCGATGCATTGGGTAAAACGTGAATGGCGTGGAAGCTACAGAGGACAAAAGCAGATCTGGTTCTTGCTGCGTCTGATAGGGCGTGACAGCGATGTGTCCCTGCGTGCTTGCAGCCATCCCGAGTTCGATGCCTGGCGCTGGAATCACTATTGGGTTTCGCTGGATGGCGTCATCGAGTTCAAACGCCAGGTGTATGAGCAGGCGTTGAACGAGCTTTCACGGTTCATAGACGCGGATCATCGTCGTTCACGACATGAGGGCGAGCGTGATCGCGCTGAAAACAAAGTCGATGCCGAGCGAAAGAACTAGTGCCGTTGCTTTCATGAGCGGCGGCCTGAATCAACTGGACGGTGACCAATGAAGTTATTGCCGGCGGCGCGGTGGTGTTTAGCCATGACAATGGCAGCGTTCGCCACTTCGCTGTCGGCGGAAAGCTTCGACAACGAGTATGAAGAAAAACCCTGGGCAGAGATTGAAGTGCAACTGCCGGCATTTCCAGAGAAAGAAAAGCTCATTGCGTTCAGGGTTGGCGCCGTAACCGACGTCAGCTATCTGGTCGACAGCAATTCGTTATCGGTGGGTCCCGATGGGGTAATCCGCTACACGCTCGTGGTAGTCAGTTCTTCAGGTGCACAGAACATCAGCTATGAAGGCTTGCGTTGTGCTACTGCCGAACGCAGGTATTATGCCTTTGGCAGGTCGGACAAGACATGGTCGAAGGCGAGGAGCAATCAGTGGGTCAAGATTCAAGGGAGTACCAATAACCACCATGTCGAGCTTTACAGCAACTATTTTTGCACCATCGGCGCTCCCGCCATCAGGAATGCCGACGATGCCCGCCGTTCTCTTCGCTACGGCGGTCAGCCAGCGGCGACACGCCCTTAGTTTTTCAGTTCCGGACAATCCCTTAAGACAGGCTTGCGCATGCTTGATTCATTGATTGTTGGTTTTGACAAGGCGTTGCGCACCCTCTGTGCGGCGTCGACGACCACCCGGGGAGTGCCCGGGGCGGAATGTGCCGAGCCTGCCTTGTCTGCACAGGACAAGTCGCATTCTGGCGCTCTGATGCGGATCAATCATGTCGGGGAAGTATGCGCACAGGCGCTCTATCAGGGGCAAGCCCTGACTTGTCACGACCCTGAGATCCGACGGGCGCTGGAACAGGCGGCGGATGAGGAAACCGAGCACCTGGCCTGGACCGAGCAACGCATTGCCGAGTTGGGTGCACGCAAGAGCATGCTCAATCCACTGTGGTACCTGGGGGCGCTGACAATGGGAGCGGTTGCCGGCAAACTGGGCGATGCTGTTAGTCTGGGCTTTCTGGCGGAGACTGAACGTCAGGTCGAAGCACATCTTGATCATCATTTATCGGAGTTGTCAGTGCAGGATGTGAAGTCCAGAGCGATCGTCCAGCAAATGAAACTGGATGAGATGGCTCACGCCGTTACGGCGGTTCGTCTTGGCGCGCGGGATCTGCCTGCCAACATCAAGACAGGCATGCGTCTGGTGGCAGGTGTCATGACACGCGCTGCTTACTACATCTGATTGGACGCCCCAAAGTTCATGCCCGATACATACGATTGGCCTTCCGTTACCGTTGAGGCAGACTAAAATCCTGACAATCATGAAACCACTATCAACGCTGATTCTTTGCTGTGTCTTGCTGATGGCGGGTTGCGCAGAACCGCCCGGCTTCAAATCAACCAATGTGACGGGTGCCGATTGGGGCAAAGACTTTGCCCTTGCCGACCACAACGGGACGCTTCGCCATCTGTCTGATTTTCGCGGCAAGGTGGTGGTCCTGTTCTTCGGTTATACCCAATGCCCAGATGTGTGCCCAACCACGCTCGCTTCGCTGCGAGACGTGCTCGCACTTCTGGGCGCTGACGCCGGCCGCGTACAGGTAGTCTTCGTCACCCTCGACCCGTCGCGTGACAGCGCAGAATTACTGTCACAATACGTTCCGGCATTTCACCCCAGCTTTCTCGGACTGCGGGGCGATGAAGCAAGTACGGCTGCGCTGGCTAAGGAGTTCAAGGTTTTCTATAGCAAGCAACCCGGTACGATGCCAGGCAGTTACAGCATCGATCACTCGACCGGCAGCTATGTTTTTGACCCCCAGGGCAGACTCAGGCTGCTGATACGCCATGGGGAAATCCCCGGCAATGTTGCTGCCGATCTGAAATTGTTGCTCGACGGAAAATAGCCGTTCTGGAGATTCTTCATGAAACACATTCTTTTTCTGCTCATTCTTGTCTCGCAACTCGCCATGGCGGCGCCGGCAAGCGACCAAATCAATCTGGATATTGGAACTCCGCCGGTGATGGTCGCCCGGCACGCGTTGACTCAACGTTCATCCAGACTGGTGCGCTTCTATGAAGCGGGCGTTATCGGCCTGGGTTACGATGGCATGGTAAAGATGCACGATGGCAGCCGCTTAACCCTGGTTCAGCGACAAATTGCAGAAAAACTGATCGACCAGGAAAATCCGGATCGCAATTCCTTGATCTATGCGCTGGCCGAAGCACATGGAGGGCAGGACGCTCAACCGGTAGCCCGAGCAGCCCAGATCAAGCGGTGGAAGGACCAGTTTCACGCAGGTTGGTGGATTGAGGATGCCAGTGGGAATTGGAGCAAGAAGCCCTGACCTCCTCGAAACTCATTGGCAAATGGCATTGGATGTTTTGTCAACTCTGTATTCGGAAAGGAATCTTATGAAAACTCTTAGATCGGTCTTGTTTGTGGCCGTACTCGGCATATCGTCCAGCACGGCTATGGCAGTCGATGTTGACGTTCAAAGCGTCTGGGTTCGCGGTACCGTGCCGGGCCAGAAGGCTACCGGCGCCTTCATGGAAATCACCAGCAAAGCAGGAGCGACGCTCGTCGGGGCTTCTTCCCCGGTCGCCGGCGTCACGGAAATTCACGAGATGAAAATGGCTGGCGGCGTCATGCAGATGCGATCCATTCCGCGCCTGGAACTGCCCGCCGGTCAAGCCGTCAAGTTTGCCCCGGGAGGCTACCACCTCATGTTGCTGGACGTGAAACAAGCGCTGAAGGCGGGCGAGATCATACCGCTGGTCTTGAACATCGAGGGCAAGGACAAGAAGACGGAAAGCATCGAAGTCAAGGGGGGAAGTACGTGACCTGACGGCGACGCCAAAGCCTGGCGAGCCGATGAAGCATTGAACCGCTTTGACTTTTTTGCGCTGAATGGGCGTAACGCGCCGACCATTCGGTACTGGTCAACTCAGGCTTGTCGGGGCTGTTCCGGCGGACACGGGTCAAGGCCTGTGCTTGACCCCGAAAATGCCCGATGGCCGGGGTTAAGCTGAAGCGACCGGCCGGATCGCGACCCGCAGTTCGTGGTTCAGCCAGAGCAGGGCAGCAAAAACCAGCATTGCGCCGCCTTGGTGTGCGGCACCCAGTGCGACAGGTACAGCCAGCAACAGCGTCGTGATGCCGAGCGTAATCTGGAGAATCAATGACAGCAGCAATACGTTGGCGGCTTGTCGAGCCCGTTTCGAAACATCGGCGGCCCGGACCTGAAAGACAAACCATGGTGCCAGGAAGGCCAGCAACCACGCGCCCATGCGATGGTCAAACTGAACCAGTGACATGTTGTTGAAGAAATTGAGGTACCACGGGTCAATGATGAAGCTTTCCGGCGGGAGGAAGTGGCCGTTCATCAACGGAAAGGTGTTGTACGCTTTACCGGCACGAATACCTGCCACAAAACCGCCGGTAACGACCGTATAAAAAGCCAGGATGGCCAACATGAACCCGTTTCGGTGCAATTTCTTCAACATCCGGTTTGTCGCGTCACGCTGTCGTGCTGCCAGCAAATCCAATGCCACCCACATCATCGAGGTAAATAGAAGGAAGGCCAGCGATAGATGGGCAGTCAAGCGAAATTGACTGACCCGCGGATCGTCGACCAAGCCGCTCTTGACCATATACCAGCCCATCGCGCCCTGAAGCCCGCCGAGGATAAAGATACCCAGAAGCTTGGGAATAAGGGACGAATCAATCTTCCGGCGCAACCAGAAGTAGAGGAACGGCACAAGAAATACGGCGCCTATCAGTCGTCCCAGAACACGATGCCAGTATTCCCAGTAGAAGATTCCCTTGAATTCGTCAATCGCCATCTGATGGTTAACCTTCTGATATTCGGGTGTTTTCTTGTACTTTTCAAAAGTTTCCGCCCACTCGGTCTGATTCAAGGGAGGAATCACTCCGACAATGGGTTGCCACTCGACAATCGACAGCCCGGAATGGGTAAGCCGTGTGACTCCGCCCACCACGAGAATGGCAAAGACCATGGCGCTACAAATAAACAACCATAGGGCAACCTGCCGCCTGGCGACACTATCCATGGTACGACTCCAAGGGATAAACGGTAAGCGTGGGATTATAGGGTTTTTCAAGAGCGAATTGTTTCCCACCGTGATGATTCCTAATGGATTTTCAAGTTCTTGACGTGGATCAAATCGCTAGTCGGCAAAGCCAAGTACTCTTCTCCGGATAGTCTATAATCTCTGGGCAGAACTAGACTGGCTGTACATAAGAAATCAACCGCGCGCTATGTGCGCCAATCGTAATGGAGGGTAGGAACATGGCCGAAAACAACGATGACGATGTCCCTTTCATGCAGAAGCTTCTGGATAATTCTTTCCTGCTGCTGTTTCTCGGAGTTGCCTCGCCTGGGCTGCTCTATATTCTGTGGGGCATCATCGACATCATGAACGTCCCCTTAGCCAAGTAAGTCGTTCAGTCAACTCTGGGAGAATCAAATGAGTGCAATTCTGCCGCCGTCGGAACGGCTCTGGTGGAAACAGCCCATCGATAAAGTCGAGTGGGCGTGGATTGGTATCGCTTTTGTCTGGGGCATGATCATGTTCGTGATGATGGTCTATTGGCACGTTTACGGTAAGCAGAACTTATCGAACGAGGCTTACAAGACCACCCCCGAAATGTTTGCCGCTAAGGCCGAAAAGTTCATTGCTGAGAATACCGTTCGCACTGAAACAGACCTGCAGATTCCGGTCGTCAAGGTGCCCGCCGGTGGCGATGGCTATCTCATCGCCCGTCTGTGGAACTGGTACCCGATCCTTGAGCTGGAAAAGGGGCAGACCTACAAGATCCATCTGTCCTCCATGGATTACCAACATGGCTTCTCGTTGCAACCGGTTAACATCAACATCCAGGTGTTGCCGGGCTATGAGCATGTGGTCAAGATGACACCGACCAAGTCGGGCACTTACGCCATCGTCTGCAACGAATACTGCGGCATCGGGCACCACACCATGCTTGGCCGCATTTACGTGAAATAAGGGGAGCATTTCGATGGCAACTACCTACCGTACCTGTCCGAGCTCAGGGCTGCAGTTTGAAAACAATGCCGAAAAACTGATGCGCTGGAATGCCGTCGTCGGCGTTCTCTGGCTGTTGGTTGGCGGCATCACGGCGCTACTCGTGATTCTAACCCGTTGGCCGGCCATCAAGCTGTTACCGGCCGATCAGTTCTATATGATTCTCACCGCCCACGGCATCGACATGATCATTATGTGGATCCTGCACTTTGAAATGGCGGTGCTCTACTTTGCTTCATCGACGCTGCTGCGCTGCCGACTGGCAACGCCCAAGCTGGCCTGGCTTGGCTTCTGGCTCATGGTCATCGGCGGGATCATGTGCAACATCGCTATATTCCAGGGCGAGTCCAGCGTGATGTTTACCTCCTACGTGCCGATGCAGGCCGCGCCGCACTTCTACCTCGGGATTATTCTGGTCGCCGTCGGCGCACTCGTTGGCCTCGGCGTATTTTTTGGAACTCTGGTCGTTGCCAAGAAGGACAAGACCTATCAAGGATCGATCCCGCTGGTCACCTTTGGCGCCATGACGGCGGCAATTATCGCCACGTTTACGATTCTCGCTGGTGCCGGCATCCTGATCCCGACATTTCTCTGGTCCGTCGGACTGATCAAGGAAATCGATGCCCAGTTGTACCGGATGGTCTGGTGGGCATTGGGCCATTCCTCGCAACAGATCAACGTGGCTGCCCATGTTTCCGTCTGGTATCTGACAGCGGCAGTAATCTTCGGTGCCAAGCCGCTGTCGGAGAAGGTGTCGCGTTTCGCCTTCCTGCTCTACATTCTCTTCCTGCAACTGGCCAGCGCGCACCACCTGCTGTCAGATCCGGGAATGAGCGCCGAATGGAAAGTGCTGAACACGTCCTACTTCATGTATTTTGCTGTCATGGCGTCAATGATCCATGGCTTTACCGTACCTGGTGCTATCGAGGCGGCGCAGCGTAAAAAAGGCTATACCAATGGTCTTTTCGAGTGGCTACGCAAGGCACCTTGGGGCAACCCGGCCTTTTCCGGCATGTTCATTTCGCTGGTCGGTTTCGGTTTCCTCGGCGGCATTTCCGGCGTGGTGCTGGGTACCGAACAAATCAACATGCTCATGCACAACACCTTCTATGTTCCAGGTCACTTCCATACCACCGTCGTGGTTGGTACAACCCTGGCTTTCATGTCGATTACCTATATCCTGGTTCCGACGCTGTTCCGACGTGAAATGATCCTGCCCAAACTTTGCCAAATCCAGCCTTACCTGTACGGCATCAGCATGTCGGTTCTGGGCCTGGTGATGATGGGTGCGGGAACACTGGGCGTTTCCCGTCGCCACTGGGACATGGCTTTTTCCGGCGCGCCGTTCCAGTATGAGTGGCCGGGTGCGGCTTACCTGATGATGGGTCTGACCGGCATCTTCGGTGTTATTGCGGTTTTGGGCGGTGCGCTTTGGATCGTTTTGGTCGTCGGCTCTTTGCTGTTCGGCAAGAAACTTGATGGCGGCACGGTTTCGGATAAGCCGACCCCGATACCGTCGAATACTAAAGCCGCTTCGGCCGTGTCCCATACGGACAAGGACGACCATGTTGCCGTTCCGGGAACAGTGGTGCTGGCGCTGACCCTGCTGGTTACATTCGTTCTTTACTACTTCGTGAACTGGAAGTATCTGTCCGAGGTCTGGTTGTTAAGTTAGTCCTGAGGTATTCCCCCGCGCCAGCGGCGTGGGGGGCTGCCTGAGTCGGATTTGGCAATCGGTTTTGCTTCAAGCGCGTTGTCCGCACCAGCTCTTGGCCAGGAATTGCACGGCGGTACCTAGTTTACTTCGGCACGTTTTCTATCTCACTTATTACAATGCAATCGACGCCTTCCGCCAATCACGCAAATGGCATTTCAGTACGCACCATTTTGAGCCTGTTCAAACTGCGTATTGGCGTTGTCATTATGTTCACCGCTCTGGCCGGACTCGCCGTTACGCCGGGTGCCGGACTCAGTTGGTGGCAGACGATCGTTTTGGCGCTTTCGGTGCTTGTTTCATCGGCCAGCGCCGGCGCCTTCAACCAGTACTACGAGCGCGATCTCGACCCATTGATGGCGCGTACCAGCAAACGCCCCTTCGCGACCGGTGAACTCAGACACGGCCCGCTCTGGTTGCTGATCATCGGTGCGCTTTCGCTGCTTTCCGTGGGAGCGGCATGGATCGCGCTTAATGCCTGGTCAGCCCTCTATGTGTTTCTCGGCGCATTCTTTTACGCTATCGTCTATACCGTCTGGTTAAAACGCCATACTTGGCTGAACATCGTTTTTGGTGGACTTGCCGGCAGTTGGGCCGTGCTGGCCGGCGCCGCTGCGGCCGACCCGCATATTGGCGCGGTACCCCTGGCGCTGGCTTTTATCCTTTTTCTGTGGACCCCGCCGCATTTCTGGAGTCTGGCCATCGCCTTTCAGGCGGACTATGCGGCCATCGGCGTCCCCATGCTTCCCGTGGTCGTTGGGGACAAACGCGCTGCGCGGGTGATATTCGTCAGTACCCTGGCGCTGGTGGCGGCTTCGTTCTTGCCCTTGGCCTTCGGCCTCGGCGTCCTCTACTTTGCAGGAGCCGCTGCGGGCGGCTTGTTGTTCGTTCAGAAAGCCTGGTTGTTGGCCCGGGACACCAACCGCAAGACGGCCATGACCTGTTTTCACGCTTCGCTGATCCAGTTGACCCTGGTGCTCCTCGGTGCCATCTTCGACGCCCAGTTTTAACCGACGCAAGCGTTTCCTGGCGATCATTCAAACTCTCGTCACGCTTGTTGCGACGGTGTCGATCTGTTTGCCCGCCCGGCTTGTTGCCGCCGAAAGCACGCCCGATTCCCCCAAACTGACTGCGCGACCGCAAGGATTCAATACGGGAGTGTCGTTGAGCACGCTGGACGAAAAAACAGCGTTTGCGTTTTCGCAAAGCGTCATCGGCAAGCCGGTCGGCGACTTCGCCCTGCTTGATCGACAGGGAAGACCTGTTGAACTTTCGCGCTATCGTGGTAAGCCACTGCTGGTCAGTTTCATCTATACGGCCTGCTTTCAGGTGTGCCCGACGACGACACGGAATCTCCAGAAAGCGGTACAGAATACGGTCAGCGTTCTCGGTGCAGACCGATTCAATGTGATCAGCATAGGCTTCAATCAGCCGTTCGACTCGCCCCAGGCGCTCAAGGACTTTGCGGCACAGAACGGGATCAGCCTTCCCAACTGGGAGTTTCTAAGCCCATCGTCGGCAATACTTGGCGAATTGACGCAAAATTTTGGTTTCAGCTATGTGGCGACACCCGCAGGTTTCGATCACCTGAATCAAGTTACCCTGGTCGATGCGCAAGGCAAGATCGTCAGACAGGTCTATGGAGAAAAATTTACCGCCGAAGACCTGGCGGAGCCACTCAAAATCATGATTGCCGGATCGGCAATTCCATCGCATGTCAGCGCTTTGCAGGAGATCATGGCGCGGGTCAGGATCATCTGCTCGGTCTACGACCCGGTGACTGGACGCTACCGTACCAATTATTCCCTTTATTTTCAATTCGCCGGGTTTCTGAGCTTTGTCGGGTTCATGATTTACCTGAGCATCAATTTCTGGAAAAATCGTCGCAGGAACGAAGATAAAGCGCCCTGAATTCGTCTTCGACGATCGTTAGAACTTCTGCCTGGCCTCCGGCAATAACCCGGAACCGCCGCTTCATAGGGCCGCATTCCGCATCGGTGCCGAATTTGACACGAGTCAAGTCGTACTGCGCCGCATGGTTATATAATCACCGGCTAATGGTCATTTGCCATTGCTATACGGATGCATCACACGTGAGCTTTCATGCCTCCTTGCGCTCTGCGGCGCAAATGCTTTTCCAGCGCATCGAAGAGTTTTTCGATCGCTTCTTTGGAGGGAGCAGCAATCCGTTACGCCATCTTGGCGCCATGGGCTTGTATTTTCTCTGGATCATTGTGGGAACGGGTCTCTATCTCTACTCGGTGCTCGACACCAGCATTAACGGCGTTTACAACTCGATCGGCCATCTGACTCGCGAGCAATGGTACCTCGGAGGCGTATTGCGCAGCCTGCACCGTTACGCGTCGGACGCCTTTATCCTGGTCATGGCTCTGCACCTGGTGCGCGAATGGGCTTACGGACGTTATTACGGTTTCCGCTTCTATTCCTGGGTGACCGGTGTTCCCATCCTGTGGCTGAGCTACGTTTCCGGCATCAGCGGCTACTGGATCGTCTGGGATCGGCTGGCCCAGTTCTCCGCCATCGCCAGCACCGAGTTGCTCGACTGGCTGCCCATCTTCAGCGAACCTGCCGCGCGTAACTTTCTGACGCCGGATTCGATCAGCGATCGATTTTTCACGATGCTTGTTTTTATTCACCTGGGCATACCCTTGATGCTCATTTTGGGTCTTTGGGCTCATGTCCATCGCATCAGCCGGGTCGATTATCTACCGTCGCGACAGATGATGCTGGGCACCCTGGCGACGCTCCTGGCGCTGGCGCTGATCAAGCCGGCGCTTAGCGATGCTCCGGCCGATCTGGCCATGGTTTCCACACAACTTCGCCTGGACTGGTTCCTGTTGTTCATTCATCCGCTAACCGATGTCACCTCGCCGGCCATGGTCTGGTCGATGCTTATTGCCGCAACGGCACTGCTGTTCATCCTGCCGTTTCTGCCCCATCCCAAAGCTGAACCCGTTGCCTTGGTCGATCAAGCCAACTGCAATGGTTGCAGCCGTTGTCTGGCCGACTGCCCGTTCGCCGCGATAACCATGGCACCGCATCCCAGCCGCCCAGGCTACAAAATTGCCATCGTTGCCGCCGATCTCTGCGCCGGTTGCGGCATCTGCGCCGGATCATGCCCGTCATCAACCCCTTTCCGCAGCCAGGAACGGCTGGTGACCGGAATCGATATGCCACAGCTGTCGGTCAATGATTTACGCCAACAACTCGAAGCGAAACTGTCCCGGCTGGGCGGCCGCAGCAGGATCGTCGTCTTCGGCTGCAGCCATGGCGCCAAGATCAACGCGCTGTCATCAACTGATACAGCCGTGATCAGTCTTGCCTGCACCGCAGCGCTGCCCCCTGCCTTTGTAGAGTACGCCTTGCGCGGCGGAGCCGATGGCGTCATGCTGGCCAGTTGCCGTAGTGGCGGATGTCATTATCGACTCGGCGAACGCTGGACTGATGAACGGCTGAATGGGCGGCGTGAGCCGCGCCTGCGCAGCAAGGTGCCTTTGTCCCGAGTACACCATCTATTCGCTTCGGACAATGACAATAAGCTATTGGCCGAGGCCTTGAAGACATTCAGAAACAGGATCGAGAACCAGCAGGCGGATGACGATCCTTTGCCACCTTACTTCCGGAGAAACTCCTATCATGCCTAAAGCTGTCGCCATCGTCGGCCAGATCGTTCTCTATGGCGCATTCGCTGCATTCATCGGCTACTTTGCCACCTATCCCCGTTACCGGCCGATTCCTGACGACGCCGCGCTGATCAAACTGTCGATGAGCCATCTGGGCGGTCGTGAATGCCGCAAACGCACACCTGAAGAGCTGGAGAATATGCCGCGCAACATGCGCGCGCCACTGGATTGCCCGCGGCATCGCTCGGACATCAAACTGGAAGTCGATCTCGATGGGCAACCGTTGTTCAGCACGATAATGCAACCTACCGGCCTGTCCAAGGACGGCGTTTCAACCGTGTACAAACGGTTTCAATTGAAGGCGGGCTCTTATCGGCTATCCGTGCGCATGAATGACAATCTGATAAATCCCGGTTACAACCATGTCAAGGAAGAACAAATCACGCTCAAGCCAGCGCAAGTACTGGTGATCGATTTCAATCCCGACAAAGGCGGCCTCTTCTTCAGACAGTAAATCGGTGACGACCTGCTCTCAATCCGGCCTGTCCAAAATTACCTCGAATTATCTTTTCTTTCCCTCCTGCATTCCTCTGAGCGGATAACAACAATGGTCAAACTTCTACAACAAATCATTCGCTGGTTTTTCATACGCATTGAAAACGTTTTCAATAGGGCGTTCGGCGAGAAACTCAACCCCTTCTACCATCTCGGCACGCTCAGTTTCTGGCAGTTCTGGTTACTGGTAGGCTCCGGGCTCTACCTGTATATCTTTGCCGATACCGGGATTGATCATGCCTTTGAATCGGTCGAGCGTATCACCCATGACCAGTGGTGGGCAGGGGGCATTCTGCGCAGCATCCACCGCTATGCCACCGATGGAATGATCCTTACCATGTTGCTGCACATGCTGCGTCACTTCGCCTATGACCGGTATCGCGGATTCAGGTCATTTTCATGGCTGACCGGCGTCGCCCTGCTGTGGATGATCTATGTTGCCGGCATCAACGGTTTCATGCTGGTCTGGGACAAGCTGGCGCAGTTCGTCGTCATCGCCACGGCGGAATGGTTTGATGCCCTGCCGATGTTTGGGGGCACCCTCATCCGCAACTTCATCTACCTTGAAAACGTCGGCAGCCGGCTGTTCACCCTGCTGGCGTTCATGCACATTGGCGTACCGCTGATCGTGGTCATCATCATGTGGGTCCATGTGCAGCGTGTGCCGCGTGCGCACATCAACCCGCCCCGCCCGATCGCCATTGCCATCACGCTGATGTTTATCGCACTCGCTCTGATCAAACCCATATTCAGCCAGGGTGGCCAGGCCGATATGGCGGTCGTACCTACCAATATTGAATTCGACTGGTTCCAGTTGCCCGTTCTGGCCCTGGTTTATGTTTACGACCCGCTGCATTTGTGGCTCGGCGTCATGGGACTCACCGGCCTGCTCTTTCTCACGCCGTGGCTGCCGCCCAAACGACGTGGTACGGCCCAGCTCACGACACGGATAACCTTTCGTCCCGATGGCAAGTCCGTAACGGCCAGATTTGGCGAAACGCTGCTCGACGCCGGGTTGCGTCAGGACGTCAACCTGCCCTACGAATGCCGCAATGGCGGCTGCGGCGTATGCAAATGCACGGTATTGCAAGGTCAGGTCGATCCCGGCTTGTACCAGCCCAGCGCGCTTTCCGCTGAGGAGTTGTCGCAGGGGAAAGTCCTGCTCTGCTCCGCCACGGCGATCAACGACGTCGAAATAGAGTATGCCGCGAGTACGGTTGAAAAAGCCTTCCGGGAATATGTTGCCAAGGTCATAAAACTTGAGAAACTGACGCACGATGTCATGCTTGTTCTTCTCAAATTGCCTAAAGAACAGAAGGTCTCTTTCAAGGCCGGACAGTACATCAACGTCATTCTTGATGATGGCCAGCGTCGCGCATTTTCCTTTGCCAATCCGCCGCACCAGCCCGAATACATCGAACTTCAGATTCGCCTGGTTGAAGGCGGCCGCTTTACAACCCAGGTATTCGAACAGATGAAGGTGGGCGATGAAATCCGTTTTGAGGGTCCTCTCGGCGATTTTGCCTTGCGCGAGTCGGAGCGGCCGATCGTTTTCGTGGCCGGCGCAACCGGATTTGCTCCGGTCAAAAGCATGGTCGAGGATGCTTTCGAGCGCGGCCTGAAACGCCCGATCTACCTCTACTGGGGCGTCAAGCAGTTACGCGACCTCTACCTGCCGGAACTGCCGCAGCGCTGGGCCAGCGAGCATCCCAATTTCCACTTCATCCCGGTGCTGTCCGATCCGGCACCGGAAGATCAATGGAATGGCCGAACCGGCCTCGTCCATGAAGCCATCCTGGCCGATTTTCCGGAACTCAAGGGGCACGAAATATATGCTTGCGGATCGGTAAAGATGGTCGAAGCCATTTTCCCCTTCCTCAAGCAGCAGGGCGCTGAGGACGGGGCGTGCTTTTCCGACGCATTCTCGGTATCGGCACGCTCGATGGCTTTTCAGCCGAAATAAACCCCGGCTCATCCGAGCGGTGGGGGTTACGGCCCAATCAGCCGTTTGAGCACGGGTTCGAGCGTGGCTTCATCGAGCGGTCCGAGATGGGTCATTTCGAGGCGCCCATCGCGACCGATCACCAGGGTCAAGGGCAGACCCTTGATTTCCAGCACGCTGCTCTGACTGGAAAAATCCGAGACCAGCAGCGGATAAGATACGGGTGTCGACTTGACGAAGGCGCGCATCTTCTCGGCATCGTCCAGGCCGATACCGACGAACTGTACGCCCCAGCCCGAATAGTGCGCGTGCATCCGGGAAAAGACCGGCATTTCCTTGACACAGGGAGCACACCAACTGGCCCAGTAATTGACTACCAGAACCTTGCCGCGCCACTGGGCGATCGCCTGCGGCTGACCTGCAAGATCGGGAAGGGTCAGGGAAAAGAGTCGATCGACCGCTTTCTGCGCTCCTTCCGGTGAGAGTTGTTGCGAAGCCAGCAGCCCCGGCGGGATGCCGCTGCTGGCCGGTGGCTGGGCCGTAACCCACAAGCGATAGACCAGCAGCGCGACGGTGGCCAGCGTCGCGACGCCGGAGAGCAACGCCAGCGCGAGCATTCGCGACGATTTCATGAGCGCTTGCGGGCAGCCATGATTTTCAGACAGACCAGCACAAACATCAGGCCGCCGATAATGGCGATCAGCCCTCCCAGACCCATCATGCCCATGCCGATTTTCTGCGGCAGCGTGGTCAGCGCCTGCTCCGCGCCGGCTACCTTGCGCTGTACGCCATAACCCCCCGACCAAGCCAGACCGAGCACATGAATCAACTGTCCGGCGCCATAGACATAGGGTTGCCAGAGCGCCATACAGCTTTCTGCTTTGGCGTATCCGAGTTCAGGCAAGAGCACATATACGAGGCCCATGAAGGACAGAGTGACGCCGACCGTCGAGCCATGATAGTGAGCGGGGATGACGACATTAACCCCTTCGATCATGTAGCCGAGCACGCCACCGAGCGCAAACAGGGTGAAGGAGGCAATAAACGCTGACTTGGCCGGGCTGCTGGCCACGCGGCGAGCACTCCAGAGCGACCAGGCACCCAGCAGGATCAACGGACCCATGTAGGGATGCCCCCAGATCATCAACTTGGCAAAAAGCTCCATATGCGCCAGGGAACCGGGCGGCACGATCAGATAAAACAGGGGAACGACCAGCAAAGGCAGTGCGGCGACAAAAAACAGAACGGAAAGCGCGCGTGGCGAGGCCACGGGCGGGCAGCTGAGTGCGTCGGCTATCCACAGCCAGGCCAGGACCATCAGCAACGCGTGCTGAAATTGCAATACGTGGCCGCCGCCCCAGAACATGACCTCGTAATATATCTTCTCTTCGATCCGGGGTACGACTGCCCACGACCACAAAAACGCGGCCAGCGCGAAAAAGGCCGCCAGGGCGCCCAGGAATGCTCCCAGCCGAAGCGGTTCGGCAAGCCAGCGGTTCGGCCAGGTGGTGATCAGCGCACGCAGGACGGCGAGGGCGAAACCGGCGCCACTTATCCACAGCGATGCAAAAAACAGAGGTTGTTGAAGAACGGGAATGTAGTTATTGAGCACCGGTTCGGCACCAGGGAAAAATGGTGAAACGGTCATCACGGCGGTTCCCAGGGCAGCGAGTGCGAAACCGCTCCAACCCATCCAGGCCAGAGCACTCGTGCCGAGCGCGCTCCAGATTACCGCAGCGAACGCCATGAACCAGATAGCGACCGAAAGATCCACATGCACAATGAGCGCAGCCCGAAAGAATTCCTTCAGCGGAAAGATGTCCTGGATCCCGGGTGTCCGCGACAGCACCAGCAAAATGGCCAGCAGGCCGGAGCCAACCAGGGCCATCAAACCCAACCACAACCAGGCCCGCGCCAGCGCTGCGGGCGTCCCGGACGGGCTTACCGTCATGTGCGTTACGTGCGTGTTCACAGCCGCCTCGCAAAAAATAGGGCAGTATAAATCCACAGCAGCAGATACTCAAACGCACATCCCGGTGCCACCGGTGTACCGCCGGGATCATGTGTGCAACGGCGACGGTGTTGGGCGGCAGGAAGGGTCGAGCCCGATCCATTGCGCTTGCCTGTTTCAGCGTCTAATGCGACCATTGGCCGTCGTCAACATCTGCCAAGTTGGATAGCCCGCATGCCTGCAAATCCGGAGGTCAACATCGAGGCGCTGCTTGCTCACGTGCCACTGTTCAACGGCCTCGCCACGGATGAAATAGCCCGCATAGCGCGCGGGACGCGCGAGGTCAATTCCTTGCGTGGCGATATCCTGTTTCACAAAGGCGATCCGTCGAACGGGTTTTATCTGATTGTGTACGGGCAGGTCAAACTCGCCTTCACGTCATCGCAGGGTGGCGAAAAAGTCGTGGATATCCTCAGCCAGGGCCATTCCTTTGGCGAGGCGGTGATGTTTATGGATAAACCCTGCATGGTGTACGCGCAGGCCTTGAGCGATTCACTGCTGCTGCACATTTCGAAATCCGTCATCATCGAAGAGTTGGAAAGAGACCCCAAGCTCGGCCGCAAGATGATCGCCGGACTTTCGATGCGGCTGCATCATCTGGTGACGGATGTCGAGTCCTATTCACTTCATTCGGGACGTCAACGCATCATCGGGTACTTGTTGCGTGATAACACCAGAAGCGATGCCAAATCGCTCACCGTTACCTTGCCCACCAATAAGGGCGTGATTGCCTCGCGTCTTAACCTGACGCAGGAACACTTCTCGCGCATCCTGCACGAGCTTTCCGACAAAGGCCTGATCGTCGTTGAAGGCCGCAAGATCAGCATTCCCGATGTCGAAAAACTGCGCTGCCACGATATCTGAATCTGGTCTCGAAATACCCGTGAAACAATCGCCGCTCACTCTACCGGTTTTGCCGATAGGGGAAACACGCATGGAACTCTTGTTGTGGCGTCACGCCGAAGCGGCAGAAGGTACGCCGGACTTGAAGCGCAAGCTGACGGCGCGCGGTGAAAGGCAGGCTCGGCATATGGCCGAATGGTTAGCCCTGCATGCCCCGAAAAAACTGCGCATACTGGCCAGCCCGGCGCTGCGCTGCCAGCAAACGGCACAGGCCTTGGGGCGGCCTTTCACGACCGACAAACGGTTGAATTGCGAGGGCAATGCGTCGAATTTGCTCGCCGTGATCGGCTGGCCCGAGGGCAGTGCCGCAATGGCTGGGAGCGAGGCTGTGCTGGTTGTCGGCCATCAGCCCACGCTCGGCCAGATGGCTGCCCTGCTTCTGTCGGGCGCGGAAGCGGACTGGGTAATCAAGAAGGGTGCCGTGTGGTGGCTCAGCAACCGTACCCGGCTGAATGAAATGCAGACGGTCTTGAGGGCGGTGATTCCGCCGGAATTCGTGGGCTGAGCGGGTCAACCGGGTAAAGCCCAGGAGCGGGATAATGAACAGGCGTCAAGCTTAAGTCGAACGCATTTTTCCGATGGCCAGATTTGCCGCCGCCGTCCGGGTTTCGACGCCAAGTTTTTCGAAGACATGTTCCAGGTGTTTGTTTACCGTGCGCGGGCTGCTGCCAAGAATGTCGCCGATGTCCTTGCTGGTCTTGCCCAGCGTCACCCAATAGAGTACTTCAGCTTCACGTTGCGTGAGTCGGAAAGCGGCAATGAGGGAATCGATGGCGGTGGCATCATTTTCTTCGCGCAGAACAACCAGCCATTCCTGGTCACCGGTCTGGTCGTGGAAGGAAGCCAGCAGCCGCCGTCTGTCTTCGGCCACCAGCAGGGCGGCTGGCTCACGGCCATCACGACGGGCAGACTCGGCGTCGGCGATCCACGCCAGCAGGCGTTGCGGCGTTTCCGACTCGCCAGTGGCGAAATAGTCCTTGAGCAGCTTTCGAGCCAGAGGCGTTTGCCAGACCAGTTTTCCGTCGGCGGCACGTACGGCCACCGTGGCCTGGCCGAAGGCATCGAGTGCCGTTCGCGCCTGCTTCATCTGGTGGGCGTTCTGCATGTGCGCGGCAATGCGGGCCAGCACTTCGGCGGGTCGGATGGGTTTGGTGACGTAGTCGGCGCCACCGGCGGCAAAGGCGGCAACGACGTGCTCTGTTTCGCTCAGCCCGGTCATGAAAACGATGGGAATGTGCTGGGTGGAAAAATCCGCTTTCAGGCGTCGCGCGACCTCAAATCCGTCCATGCCCGGCATCATCGCATCAAGCAGTATGACGTGCGGCAGGCTTTGGCGGGCCCGTTGCAGCGCGGTCTCGCCATTCGTGGCGACGAGTACGGTGTAGCCCGATTCATCGAGCGCATCGTGGAGGAACGAAAGATTCTCCGGAATGTCATCGACGATCAGGACAATGTCCGAGACGGCGCGGTCCAGTGGGAGTTCAGGCGGCATCGCGTACCTTGACGAGAACTTCTTTCATGGTGTCGAACTGGAATCGACGGGCCAGGTCGCGCAGCACGCGCACGAATTCCCCATGCGCGGGATCCAGTCGCTCGATCTCGCCGAGCTTGTTGAGTATGCCGCGAACATAGCCCAGGTTGACCAGTTCGTCGAGGGCCGAAAGGTAATCCTGTCCGGGTGGGAGCAGGGGGGCCGGCTGGGTCGCGGCTGGCGGCGGCAGCGGCTCTGGCGTTTCGGTGCTGACCCATTCGAGCGCGAGCTTTCGGCCGATCCAGTCGAGCAGGTCATTGACCCGTAGCGGCTTGACGATGAAGTCCTCGTTGGTGATGCCGACATCGTTTTCCAGCCCTCGATCGAAAGCATTGGCCGAGATGATGGCGATATGGGCCTCCGTGAGATTCTGCTGGTGGATGCGACGGATGGTTTCCCAGCCATCGATGCCGGGCATAGCCAGATCGATGAAGACCAGATGCGGAGCGAATCGGGGCAGTACCTGCAGGCATTCGTGGCCGCTGGCCGCTTGTTCAACCTGGAATCCCAGCGGGTCGAGAACGCTCTGCAGCATGTCGCGATCAACCTTCTCGTTATCGACCACCAGGATACGGCGGCGAATACCGACATAACCGATCCGGTTTGCCCTGGGCCGATCGCTGGCCGTCAGCGCTGTATGCACCTGGGGCAGGAACAGGCGGATGCGGAAATTGCTGCCAGCGCCCACGGTGCTGGTGACGGTCATTTCTCCGCCCATCAGGTCGGTCAGCATGCGTGCAATGGTCAGGCCGACGCCGCTTCCGCCAGCCTGTGTGTTGCTGCCACGAACAAAGGGTTCGAAGACGCGTTCCAGGTCTTCAGGTGGAATGCCCGGGCCGCTGTCCTGAATGTCAAACAGTGCCATTTCACGCCGGCATTCGACGCGAAAGTTGACCCGGCCGCGGGCGGTGAATTTGACGGCGTTGCCGAGAACGTTGAGCAGGATTTGTTGCAGTCTCCGCTGGTCGGCGCGAACCACGCCCGGGAGTTCGCCAACGGGTTCGTAGCTGAAACTCAAGCCTTTGTTTCGTGCCTGCAGCTCGAACATGCCGACGATCTGCTGCAGGAATTCCGGGAAGTCCAGCGGCTTGACCTCCAGCGTCAGCTTGCCGCCTTCGATGCGCGCGATATCGAGGGTGCCTTCAATGACCGACAACAAATGATCGCCGCTCTTGCGGATGACGCCGACCGCCTGCCGCCGATGGCTCGGAATGGACTCGTCGCCGTCGAGGATCTGCGCGTAGCCGAGAATGCTGTTGAGCGGTGTGCGCAACTCATGGCTGATCGCCGTGATATAGCGGCTCTTGGCCTGGTTGGCCTGATCCGCGGCGCGCTTGGCTTTCTGCAGTTGCTCGTCGGTGCGCTGGTGCGAGTCGATTTCCTGCATCAGCAGGCGAGTCTGCCGGTTCGATTCCTCCTGGGCGACCTGTCGGCTTTTATGGGTCAGAACCATCCACCAGGCGCCAATGCCGGCCAGGAGAAGCAAGGCCGAGAAGGTCTTGATGAAGATGAGTTGCAGCTGCGGCAATATCGGGTTCGCCGCCGCTCCGAGGGCCAGTACCTCGTGCGTGTAAAGCAGCCCGAGCAGGCCGGCCAGCACGGGAACGATGCCCGCCATCAGCAGCAGGTAATGCCCCAGCCCTGTTTCAAGATAGGGCATCGCCGCTGCCGGCAGGATGTGACGGAGCATGCCGTTCCATTGGGCGGCGAGGTTGGCTCCCGGTTTGCACAGATCGTCGCAACGCGCATCGAGCGTGCAGCACAAAGAGCAGATCGTGCCGCGGTAGGCCGGGCAGTGCGCCATGTCCTCGTTTTCGTATTCGCGCTCGCAGATGCAGCAATGCTGCCGCAGGCCTGTCGCCGGGCGCGTGCTATCGACAAGGTAATAACGCCCGCCGGTGATCCAGGCGATCAGGGGCGCGGTGACGAAGGCAGTAATCAGCGCGATGAAGGAGGCATAGGGCTGCACGCTCGGACCGAACAGACCGCTGAAAGCGGCAATCGAGAGCAGCGAGGCGAGGCACATGGCGCCGATGCCAACCGGATTGACGTCATAAAGATGGCTGCGCTTGAACTCGATATGCTGAGGAGACAAGCCAAGCGGTTTGTTGATGACGATGTCGGCAACGACCGCCGCCATCCATGAGATGGCAATGTTCGAATACAAGCCGAGGATTTGGCCGAGCGCCTGAAAGACATCGAGCTCCATGAGCAACAAGGCGATCAGTATATTGAAGACGACCCAGACCACCCGTCCGGGATGGCTGTGGGTCAGGCGCGAAAAAAAATTCGACCAGGCCAGCGAACCGGCATAGGCATTGGTGACATTGATCTTGAGCTGGGAAATGACCACGAAAAAAACGGTCGCGCCAATAGCCAGCGAACTGTTGCTGAAGACATGGGAAAAACCGATCAAATACATTTGATTGGGGTCGACCGCTTTCGCCACGGGTACAGCGTTGCGCAGGGCAAGATAGGCAAGCAGGGCGCCACCGAGCATTTTCGCTACGCCGGGAACGATCCAGCCGGGTCCGCCGAGCACCAGAGCCAACCACCAGCGACGACGGTTCGCCGCTGTGCGCTCCGGCATGAAGCGCAGGTAGTCGGCCTGTTCGCCCATTTGCGTGACCAGGGCAATGCCGACGGTGAGCGCCGCGCCGAACAACGGCATGCTGAATTCGCCGCCCGTACCCTGCGCGCCTGGATAGCGCAGCAGTTCGCCGAGGACTTCCGGCTCCTGCAAAAGCACAAAGACGTAGGGAAGCACCAGCAAAGACAGCCACAATGGTTGCGTCCATGCCTGCAGGCGGCTGATGGCGGTGACGCCATGGGTCACCATGGGAATCACCACCAATGCGCAGATCAGGTAGCCCCAGCGTGGCGGGATGTGGAAGGCCAGCTCAAGGGCATAGGCCATGATCGCCGCTTCCAGCGCGAAGAAGATGAAGGTGAAGGAAGCATAGATCAGCGACGTCAGGGTCGAGCCGATGTAACCGAAGCCCGCGCCGCGCGTCAGCAGGTCCATGTCCAGCCCGTAGCGCGCCGCTGCGTGACTGATCGGCATCCCGATCAAAAAAATGATCAGGCCGGTCGCCAGAATGGCCCACAAGGCGTTGATGAATCCCCCGTTGACCAGCATGGTGGCGCCAACGGCTTCCAGCACCAGAAAGGAAGAGGCGCCAAAGGCGGTGTTGGCGACCCGCATTTCCGACCACTTGCGAAAACTGTGCGGGGTGAACCGCAAGGCGTAGTCTTCGAGCGTTTCGTTGGCCACCCAGGTGTTGTAGTCGCGACGTATTTTCACGACGCGCTGCAGGGGTTCGCTGGAGGCTTCGGAGAATAACGGACGGTTCATGGCGGGCCGCATGGGGGAGAGCCCCGATTGTAACTCCCGTGCGCTTCGCCGGAAGCAGTGTCCGTCAAGCCGTGCTATTGGCTATGCTGTAGCTGTTCGTTTCAACGAATCGGGCCTGGCTACGCAAGCGCCTGAGTATTCCCTTCAGGCATGGCCCCATGAAATGGTAGAGGAAACCGGCAGATGCCTCAGCGTGAATTGACAGGTGACATTAGCAAGACATGCAGGAATCGGTCTGCGACCCTGGATACTCCCACAATGGTCTTGCGGGTACCCGAGGCGATCAGGTTACCCAAGGCAATGCTGCGTTCGATGCGTGCCCGTTCGATGATTCCGTAGCTATTGACGTTGCGTTCCATTTGTAAATCCTTGCTATTCCCCGTGATTCGGGTAGGAATGCAGTCTAAGAACAATGCTGCGCAGCATCAAACGATCATTTATCAGTCGATGCATGAGAAAATATCAGGCATATGAGTTATCGACTTCCCCCGCTGAACGCATTGCGCGCCTTTGAGGCCGCGGCTCGTCACCTGAGTTTCAAGAAGGCCAGCGAAGAGCTTGCCGTGACCCCCACGGCGATCAGCCACCAGATTCGTGGCCTGGAGGACTATCTTGGCTTTGCGCTTTTTCATCGACTGACGCGGGCGCTGGATCTGACGAGCGAAGGCCGGGCCATGTTGCCGAAGGTGCGCGAAGGGCTCGAATGCTTCGCGGCATCGATCGAGAGCACGCAGCGCCGAGAGGGCGGTGGTCGCCTGGTCGTCAGTGCTCCCCCGGCATTTGCATCGCGCTGGCTGATCGGGCATTTGCCAGGATTCACCGCCCGTCACCCGGAAATTCAATTGAATTTGAGGGCGTCGCTGAAAACCATCGACCCGCCCGACGCAGCGGCTGTTTCGGGCTTCGATGTGATCGATGTGCGCGACGATGAATCCGAGTTGTTCATTCGCTACGGTCGGGGCCGTTATGCGGGCTGCCGGGTCGATCGTTTGTTTTCGCCGGCGTATACCGCGGTGTGCAGCCCGCGGCTGCTGACGGGAATGCGTCCGCTGAACGTGCCTGCCGACCTGCGCTATCACGATCTGCTTCATGACGACACCATACCGGAGCAGATGGACCGTCCGACCTGGGCTGAATGGCTTCAGCTCGCAGGCGTCGACGGCCTTGATGACCATGCCGGCACACATTTCAGCGACTCCGGCCTGGCCTTGACTGCGGTCATCGACGGCCTGGGCATTGCGTTGGCCTCCAAGCCGCTGGTCGGCGCCGAAGTGGCGGCGGGTCGTCTGGTGATCCCGTTCGATATCGTTGTCCGCCGCCCCCAGGCGTACTACCTGGTTACGCCCGAAGCCATTGTGGAACGTCCGGTTATCCGCGCATTCAGCCAATGGCTTCTGGAAGAGGCGGCCAAGGTGGTGGAGGAATCGCCGCAGTAAACCGTCACACCGACCATGCGGCGATGAGACCAGGATCGGCCAGGAACATCCACCTATTGCATCTCGCAAGCAATGCGGTATACTTTGTTGTGCACTGCAGCAAATCTGTGCTATATATAGTTAACCTACTCATTACGTGCTTACGGACCGACAGGAAGTGTATGTATATCGTAGATGACCCGACGCTGGCTCTCATTACCCGTTTTGTGGGGGATATGTCGCATCCTGAAGTCTCGGACGCGGATTTCTTTCATCAGCAGGTGGCGGCGATTGAGGCGTATGTCGAGCGCTTCCCTCCCCACGAGCGGGATCAGCGGGCCATGGCGTGGATTGAAGCCAATGCCATGAAATATCGCCAGAAGTGGCAGAAAACGGCAGCGGTCGGCGTGCTGGCAGAGACGCGGTGTCCCGATTGCCCACTCTCAGGGGGGGATGATCGTACGCCTTGTGCGATTCATGTCCGATGGATGACACTCTTGCGGCGTTATGCCGCGAGCGAGTTGTCTTCCCGCGACTATGTCAAGACCAGCCTCGAGTTATTGACTGCGCACAAGGAGCGGCTCCGAGTGAGCGAAAGCCATGAAGCGCCGCGCTGGGCACGCCCGGTGGGGCTTTGCCGAAGCTGACGGGAGCGGTTTCCAGTAAGAGAGCAGAGCGTTTTCCCCGTCGAAAAATCCGGCGACCCTTGCTTCGAGTCTTTGTTCCGCATAAGTACGGTCGCGGGTATTCATGGTGAATAGTGGGTTTTCGGTAGAACGCCGCAAGACAAGCGCGATTGTAGAATGCTTATTCGTGGAGAGCATCATGAGCAGAAACGGTTCTGCGGAAAAAAAGACGACCGATCTGGACCTGACGGGGATCGGCGCCTACGAAGACTTGATGAGGAAACTCGAACAGCGCATCGACCCCCTTGGCGTGATGACGTCAATTCTCAACGCCCAGGTGGCATGGATGATGCACCCGCAGGAACTGGCCCGGGCGATTCGCGGGATGTCGGGCGATGTGCTGGCTTTGCAGACCCATCACATGCGCCGCGCCCTGGCTATGTCGAGCCCGGATGTGATCAAACCGCATGCCGACGACGCTCGCTTTGCTGACCCGGCCTGGAGCGAAGTGCCGACCTGGGACATCATCAAGGAATCGTATCTGTCATTTACGCACCGGCTGGAGGACATGCTCTTCGAAACGCCCGGCCTATCCGATAAAGAGCGCAGGCGGGCAGCTTTCTGGGTGCGAAAGTGGCTCAACGCGATGGCGCCGACCAACTTCTTCTTCACCAACCCGGTGGCCATCCGCAAGAGCATCGAGAGCAGAGGCGAAAGCCTGAAGGAAGGTTTCAAAAACCTGATGCGCGATGTCAAGGCGAAAAATATTCTCATGGTCGAACCCGACGCCTTCAAGGTCGGAGTCGATCTGGCCACGACGCCCGGCCAGGTGGTTTTCCGCAATCGCCTGGTTGAGCTGATCCACTACACCGCGACAACCGACAAGGTGCACAAAACGCCGATTGTGATCGTCACGCCGTGGATCAACAAGTTTTACATCCTCGATCTGACACCGAAAAAGAGCATGGTCAAATACCTCACCGATCAGGGCTACAGCGTGTTCATTACGAGCTGGAAAAACCCGACGGCCGAAATGGCCGATGTCGGTTTTGGCGATTATCTCCAAGAAGGTGTCGACCAAGTGGTTACCACGGCGTGCAAGCTGTGCAAGGTGACCCAGGTGCATCTTGTCGGCTACTGCATCGGCGGCACCATGGTGGCGACCTACATGGCCTGGGCCAGCCGCCACTACGGCGAGAAGAAAGTGCCGGTCGCGCACTGGACCTTGTTCACCACGCTGACCGACTTCTCCAGGCCGGGCGACATCGATGTGTTCATCGATGAGGGCGCGATTCGCGCGCTTGAGGAGAAGATGGCGGAAGTGGGCTATCTTGACGGTAGCGACATGGCGTCAAGCTTCCGGCTGTTGCGCTCGAACAGTCTGGTCTGGCACTTCTTCGAGAAGAGCTATCTCTTCGGCGAGCCGCTGCCTGCATTTAACGTGCTGTTCTGGAACATGGACACGACGCGCATGCCGGCAGCGATGCACTCGTTCTACCTGCGCGAAATGTATCTGTACAACAACCTGATGAAACGCGATGCGCTGACCATCGCCGACGAGCCGATCGACCTGGATCGCATCACCCAGCCGCTCTATGCGGTGAGCGCCGAAGACGATCATATCGTTCCCTGGCGCCAATCCTATCGTATTCACAAATACATCAACGTCAAGGCGCCGGTGCGTTTCGTCTTATCGACTTCCGGCCACATTTTTGGCATCGTCAACCCGGTTGTCGATCCGCCGAAGCAAAGTTTCTGGGTGGCCGAACCCGAGCGGAACGAGCATTACGAACACTGGTTGGCACGCGCGAACAAGCAGCCCGGTTCGTGGTGGCAAGACTGGCTGGCCTGGCTTTCACCGCAATGCGGACCTCTGGTGAAGCCGCCCAATTCCGGGGCGGGTTCATTTCCCGACCTCGGCCCGGCTCCCGGTACTTACGTCTTCGAAAAATAGTGAACCGCCGTAAGCCGTCGGGTTTTTCCGGTGGCATGGCGGTCGCATTGAATGATGTTGTAATGCGACCTATACTGGTAGTGCACCATCAGTAAGGAGTGCATCATGAGCTACATCGATTCCCCAATTGGTATCTGCAAAGCGGAGCACACGATTGTGCTGACCGATCAAACGCAGCGTGAATGCGCGCTGGAGCATGGCTGTCCTGCGGGGCGCGATTGTCCGCTGGACGGATGTTTCGCCAGGGTTTCCGGCTTGAGTGAGGAGCATGCGCGAGGACTTTCAACGAAGACGTGGGCGTCCCGTGTGCGTGTAGTGCCGCAGTTGCGGCGCGTGGCGCTATGACCTTGCCGTCCGCCGCTCGCTGATCAGCAGCCAGAAACAAGCCGCCGCTTGCAACACGAACAGCATGAGAAAGGCGTTACGGTGGGCGATCTCGGTGGCGTTGCCGTGAGCCAGGAAGAAGTCGATGACAATGCCCATGCCCCATTGCAGGCCGAAGGCCCCAATGAAGACGATCAGGTTCAGCGTCGTGTTGGCGCGCCCGGAAAGCGCGACCGGGAATCCGGCGGACATTACCGAGTAGGCGAGCGTGCCGGAGCTTGAGAAAACGCCGTAGCCGATCCACAGCAGGTAGTGCTGGTCGGAGACTTGGCTGATGATCAGCAGCAAGGTCAGCAAAGCCAACGTAAGCCCCCACTTGAGAAGATGAATCGGTCCGATTCCGTGCCGGCTGAGTCCGGTCGCGAGCAGGCCGATCAGGATGTATCCCGCCACCATGGCCGCACTCATGGCGGCCAGATGGTTGGCCGCGACGGCGCGCGAATGCCCGTTCACATGCATCAGCCAGGCGCTCGACCAGAGGCTTTGAATGGCCATGAAACCACCGATGTTGGCGAAACCCAGGGGTGCAAAGCGCCAGAAGTGACGGTCGGTCAGCACCCGCCTGATGCCCGACCATTGTGCCGACAAGGGCTGGGGTGTGGGGGTGCCCGGCTTGTCGGGAACGCTGAAGAACAGCCAGCCGGCGACCATCAGGGTGGCTGCGGACAGGGCAAAAAATATCTCGCGCCAGGTGGCGAACTGCAGGGCGGCATTGAGCGGTGTCGACGCCGCCAACGCGCCGAGCGTGCCGGAGGTCATGATCCAGCCGGTCAGTGCGGCCTGCCTTTCCAAAGGGAACCATTGCGAGAAGGACTTGAACGACGCCATCAGACAGGCCGATACGCCCAGGCCGATCAGGCCTCTGGCGAAGGCCAGCGTGCCGATGCCATGGCCACAGGCGAAGAGCGCCGCGCCGGCGGCAGCGATCAGCAGCAGCGCCGCTTCGACCCGGCGCGCGCCGAAGCGGTCGAGGAGAACGCCCAGCGGCAGCTGGGCGGCGCCGAAGGCGAGAAAGTAGGCGCTGGTCAGCAAACCCAGATCGGCTGCGCCGAGGAACATTTCCTCGCTGAGTACCGGGCCGATGACCGCATTGGCGGTGCGAAAGTGATACGAGAGAAAATAGGCCGCGGCGAACGGCAGGAACAGCCTGATCTGGAGCATGGTGGCCTAAAGAATGAAAGGGACTTCCCCGACCCGAGCGAACGGAGTTGAAGCCGCACGGCAGCAAAGTGCCAGAAGGGTGATTCTGAAGGTGCCCATTGGGAAACCGCGAAAGGTGAAGTTCATCAGCATTATGACTGAAACGAATCCCAATGGGATCACGGCAGAAATCGATCTGGCCAAGAACATATTCTCGATCCAGGGTGTCAAGCAAAAGGGCAAAGCCACGCTGATCAGGCTCAAGGTTCCTTGCGCACAACTTCTTCAAACGCGCAGTTCCCGCCGTGCCAGATCGGCACGGATGACCTGCTCAGGCGCTCAAGCGCAGTTTGCCGCGACAAACTGTTGCGGCGGGCAAGGACAAAAAGATATTTGCAGGGTAATACCCAACTCCAGACCTGGGACTGTCCGGCAACCGGTTTAGATCATGGCTGCGCACGATCTAACCTTGGTAGTTATGCATTGGTATGTCTCACATGGACAACCAGACGCCAGAAAAAAACACACTGAACGGCAACAATTCCAATTGCGGTAGCCCACTCCGTTTGATACTTGCTGAGTCCGGATATCTCTAATACAGCAACCAGAAAACCCACGGCAAAACCACCAACTAAGACCTTGACTAATAGAGGGAAAGAAATTGAAACGGCCTTTTCAAGGAAGCGAATGCCTGTTGGACCGCCGTTTGCCGTGAAGGCCGCATTGATACCAAGGACCGTGACAAGCACCGTTCCGATAGCCTCAGTGGCTAACGAAAACATGTTTTCCCGCGAGCCCAACATTACGAGATAGAGGCAAGCGGAAGTAAAGATGGAAGTTGCCAAATAGTAATTCTTGAAATCCGTCTCACCGAGCGAGCTTCTCTTCAGATCGTCCACCAGTAGATGTGTCTTCCAGAAATACATCTAGTTCCTCCTTAGGAATGCCTACTTGAAGTAGACACCACTTCGTCCAGTCGACAGATTATTGGACTGTCCAATAATCTGGCGGCCTGCCGCAACAGGCTGTCTATCAAAACAGAATGCAATGGATCGGAGTGCGTCATGTCGGATAATCTGTTTACGGTTCCTGCTTCTTCGGATCCGCCCAAACTGCTTGATCGGCTACCTGCCGGGCTACGGTTTAAGCACTATAGCATACGTACTGAATCGGCATATACAGGCTGGATTCGGCGTTTTATCCGTTTTCATTTCATGGAATGCGTTATCCGGCAGAACTGGGCAAAGGCGAGGTGAATGTATTGATTTCCTGCCTTTCGGTTCAGTGCCATAGCCAGGCGGCGCCACGCACGCCTGACGAGTCGCCGTGCCGGTTTTGCAGCAAGCGGGTACGCACGCTGTCGGAAAATACCGCGCCGTTCCAAAGCGCCGGCACATTGGAGTACAGCCGTTCCATATTGGACAGGCCGCCGCCCAGAACAATGACGTCGGGGTCGAGGATGTTGATGACCAGCGCGAGCGCCTTGGCCAGGCGGCGTTCATAGCGTTGCAAGGTCGCTTCGCAGGCGGCATCGCCGTGTTTGGCCCGAACGTCGATTTCCTGCGGCGTCAGGGTTTTGTCATTGTGCCGCGCGTGATCGGCGATCAGTCCCGGGCCGGACAGCCAGGTTTCGATGCAGCCGTGGCGACCGCAGTAGCAAATCGCAGGCGGCAAGGTTTCTTCCCCAGGGTTCGGCAAGGGGTTGTGCCCCCATTCCCCACAAATGCGGTTGGCGCCAGTGAGTACCCGCTCATTGACGACGATGCCGCCGCCGACGCCCGTGCCAAGAATGACGCCAAAGACGACTTGGGCGCCTTGTCCGGCGCCGTCAACGGCTTCGGAAAGCGCAAAACAGTTGGCGTCATTTTCGATACGAATCTCGCGTTGCAACAGCGTCTGCAAATCGCGGCGCAGCGGCTGGCCGATCAGCCAGGTCGAATTGGCGTTCTTGATCAGCCCGCCCGTGGCCGATTCCGCACCGGGGATGCCCAGGCCGACGCTCCCGCGCTGCCCAAGTTCGAGTTCGACCGCCTCAACCAGCGCGGCAACGGCCGCGACCGTACCCCTGTAGTCGCCCTGCGGCGTTGGAACCCGGCGTCGGAGCCGTTCATTGCCCGACGCATCGAGGGCGACGATCTCGATCTTGGTGCCGCCAAGGTCAATTCCAATACGTAACATATTAATTATTATTGTCTTTTAATATTTCGAAAATCACATGGCTACGCAATTGGCTACACGCTTGGCGTTGATGAACGTTCATGGCGTTAACAGGCTAATCGTAATGGATAAATCACAGGTGACAATATATCTTGTTGTCATACGGCAAAGTTTTTCAGTTCAGCACTTTTTGGTGGACTGAGTAACAATTCATCGTCGCGTTTGCAGCAGGCCACCGGCTTGCAGACCAGAACGTGACTCACTGCGCAGCATCACTCGCTTGATCGGACGGCCCCCGAAAATCATATCGGGCACGGCGTCGCCGACTGGCAAATTCACTACTCGTTGAAACCAAACCCGAGGCCTCGTCCATCGGGCGGGTAGTGCTGCGCGCTTTTCTCGCACTACTTTTCAAGGAGCGCCAAATGGCTACCACCTCTACCGCACCCACCCCACAACCTCCGTTTAAACGCGTGGCACAGACCAACGACTTCGATTGCTGGCTGGCCGCAGTGGCGACGATTGTTGCCCGCCCCTTGGCCGAAGTTCGCCAAGTCGCCGTCGATAATTTCAAGCTGCCGAAGAACGGACCCTACCCGTTCATGGACGACATTCTGATCGCGAAGCTGCTGGCCCACTGGAGCCTAACCGGCACCGTCTGGAAAGAAAGCACCGGTATCGCCTCTCTGCCGGACGTGTGCATCGGTTTGATCGACTACAACCCGGAAACCGAAATTGGTCGGCACGTGGTTTTCGTCCGCCAGCGCGACGGTGCCGGCAAGGTGGTTCAGGAGTGGTTGATAGATACAGCCTACTGGGTTTCAGCTGACCGCCAGGCGCGAACTGACGTCAAGGCCGTGCCAATCGCGTGGTTCATAGGAATCACACCGATGCGCCCCGCTGGGAAGTAGCCGACTCAAGCTAGCGTAGCCGGCAGGTACTTTTGACCGGCTACGCATGCCTCCAAACGGCTTCCCGCACCATCTTCGGCACGTTGGCAAGCCGCGCATGCCACTCATTACCGCGACGATTACGGCAATTTGCCACTAATAGCCAATGAATAGCCATAGGAGGCAAATATGCCATTGAAATTAAATCGTTGGGGGCACAGCGCGGGTTTGAGAATTCCTAGCGCGGTTATGGATGTTGCCGGCCTGAAAATCGGCGACAAGGTCCTGGTGCGGGTCCTTGACAGCGGTGATTTATTGGTCACCCCCGTTAAGGCCTGTAATACCTCAGCGCGACAAGTCGAAGTGGTGGTCAGGGAAATGACCGAAGCGGAAATCCTTGTTGGTTGGTAGCCCTCCGCCGGCTGTTGGGCCAAATTGAGAGTGCAAAATGAATCGACGAAAGTTCTTGATAGGTCTCGGCGCTGGTGTTGCCGCCCTGAGTTTTCCCGCTTTCGGATCGCCAGCGCCCTCATGCAAGATCATCGGTATCGGCGCAGCAGGCTGCAACCTTGTCACTGCGATGCGGGCGGTTAATGTTCTGCATCAAGCGGGCGCGTTGCTGAGCTATGTTTGCGTCGATCTCGGCCCGCACGCGTTGGAGTTCGTTGATATTGCCAACGATGCCAATCCTGCGTTGCCACCGATCAAGACGCTGATGCTCGCGCCGGTCCGTGCTGGCGGACGAGTCAATGCGGCACGCGCAGCCTGTTTGCGCCATCGCGCCATCTTGACGGAAATGCTCACCGGCTCCGA
Source organism: Propionivibrio sp. (assembly GCA_016705685.1). Lineage (GTDB taxonomy): Bacteria > Pseudomonadota > Gammaproteobacteria > Burkholderiales > Rhodocyclaceae > Propionivibrio. Next base: position 181,554 of record JADJLB010000012.1, on the reverse strand, counting down.
TATGGTCGTTCTGCTTGCTGGACTCGGCGGTGGAACAGGCAGCGGCGTTACGCCGATCTGTGCACATGCAGCCCGTGCTACCGGGGCGGTGACGGTTGCCGCCGTGGTGACGCCCTTCGCTTATGAGGGTGTCCGTAACCGGAGGGCTGACGCCGCAATCGACCGTCTTCAGCGCGACGCGGACTTGGTGATGGCGTTTTCCAACGAAGAATGGTTCAACCGCTACAGGGACGACACCCCGCTGTTTGATGTTTTCGATGCGCTGGATCGCCATATCGCGAACTCGATTCAGAGCACCATGCGCCGGGCCTTTCAGTACAGAGGCTGAGCGCGGCAATCGGATATTTCGTTGCCCCTCGCTATGCCATGACAAATCCATTCAAACCCTTCATTCAATACCGCCTATAAGGTAAAGTAACCGCCTTCCGGTATTCAGCACCAGACCTATAAAAAGCGGCCCATGGCAATCAAGAAATCTGAACTTTATTCTTCCCTCTGGGCTTCCTGCGACGAGCTACGCGGCGGCATGGATGCCAGCCAGTACAAGGACTACGTTCTCGTCCTGCTGTTCGTCAAATACGTCTCCGACAAGTACGCTGGCGTCCCCTATGCGCCGATCACGATCCCCGAAGGCGCCAGCTTCAAGGACATGGTCGCGCTCAAGGGCAAGCCGGACATCGGCGACCAGATCAACAAGAAAATCATCGGCCCGCTGGCGAACGCCAACAAGCTATCGGACATGCCCGACTTCAACGATCCGGGCAAGCTCGGTAGCGGTCAGGAAATCGTCGAACGGCTGACCAACCTGATTTCGATCTTCGAGAACAAGTCGCTCGACTTCAGCAAGAACCGCGCAGACGGCGACGACATTCTCGGCGACGCCTACGAATATCTGATGCGCCACTTCGCCGCCGAAAGCGGTAAGAGCAAGGGCCAGTTCTACACCCCCGCCGAAGTCAGTCGCATCATGGCGCAGATCATCGGCATCCGTGGAGCGATCACGACCAACGACACCACGGTTTATGACCCGACCTGTGGTTCGGGTTCGTTGCTGCTCAAGGTGGGTGACGAAGCCAGCGCCAAGGTCACGCTGTACGGGCAGGAGAAAGACACCACCACCTCCGGTCTGGCACGGATGAACATGATCCTGCACAACAATCCTACGGCGCTAATCAAGGGCGGGCATAGCACCTTGGCGAATCCGCTTTTCACCAGCGAAGACGGCCAACTCAAGACCTTCGACTATGTCGTCGCCAATCCCCCATTCAGCGACAAACGCTGGGGCACCGGCCTCGACACCATCAACGACCCGCACGAGCGGTTCAAGCATTTCGGCACGCCGCCCGCCAAACAGGGCGATTACGCCTACCTGCTGCACATCGTCCGTTCGCTCAAGAGCACCGGCAAGGGAACCTGCATCCTGCCGCACGGCGTCCTGTTTCGCGGCAATGCCGAGGCCGACATCCGCCGCAACCTCATTCGCAAGGGCTATATCAAAGGCATCATCGGGCTACCCGCCAACCTGTTTTACGGCACCGGCATCCCCGCCTGCATCGTCGTCATCGACAAGGAAAATGCCCATACGCGCAAAGGCATCTTCATGATCGACGCCAGTGCCGGCTTCATGAAGGACGGCCCGAAGAACCGCCTGCGCGACTGCGACATCCACCAGATTGTCGACGTGTTCAACCGGCGCGACGACAGCAATCCCAAATACGCCCGGATGGTCAGCATCGAGGAAATCGAGAAGAACGATTTCAACCTCAACATCCCGCGCTACATCGACAGCCAGCAGGCCGAGGACATCCAGGACATCGAGGGGCACCTGAAAGGCGGCATTCCGAGCCGCGACGTGGATGCACTGCAAGCCTATTGGACCGTCTGCCCGCAACTGCGGCAGTCACTATTCAAGTCCAGTCGTCCCGGTTACGTCGATCTGGTTGTCGCCAAACAGGCCATCAAGCCGACCATCTACGAGCACCCGGAATTCGTCACCTTCATCAACGGCATGAATGCCCTGTTCGCCGACTGGCGGGAGCGCACCGCGCAAACGCTCAAGGGCCTGCAAATCGGCTGCCATCCCAAGACCGTCATTCTCGACCTTGCCGAAGACCTTCTCGGGCACTACACCGGCAAGCCGCTGATCGACAAATACGCGGTCTATCAGCACCTGATGGACTATTGGGCGACGACGATGCAGGACGATTGCTATCTGGTCGCCGCCGATGGCTGGAAGGCCGACACCTACCGTGTGATCGAAACCAACAAGAAGGGCAAGGAAGTCGACAAGGGCTGGGCCTGCGATCTCGTGCCGAAGGAACTGATCGTCAATCGCTACTTCGCTACCCAGCAGGCCGCCATTCGCGAGCAGGAATCAGCACTGGAAAGCGTTGCCGCGCAAATGGCCGAAATGGAAGAAGAGCATGGCGGCGAAGACGGCGCGTTCGCCGAACTCGACAAGGTCAATAAGGCCAACGTCGCCGCCCGGCTGAAGGAAATCAAACACGACAAGGAAGCCAAGGACGAAGCCGCTGCGCTCAATGCCTGGCTGAAGCTCTGCACGCAGGAGGCCGACCTCAAGAAAGCCGTCAAGGAGCTTGATGCTGAACTCGACGCGCTGGCCTACGCCAAATACCCCAAGCTGACCGAGGCCGACATCAAGGCGCTGGTCGTCGAGGACAAATGGCTCGCCGCCATCGCCGCCGACATCCACAGCGAAATGGACCGCATCAGTCAGGCACTGACCCAGCGCGTCAAGGAACTGGCCGAACGCTACGAGACGCCGCTGCCGATGCTGACCGGCAAGGTCGCGGACCTCTCCGCCAAGGTGGCGGCGCATCTGAAGAAAATGGGGTTCCAGCCATGAGCAAGGACAAAAAATCCAGCATTAGCGTGCAAGGCACGGCCATCACCATCCTGTCGCAGCGCGAAGACGACTACATTTCGCTGACCGACATTGCCCGCTACAAGGATAGCGAGCGGACGGACTACATCATCCAGAACTGGATGCGGAACAGAAATACCATCGAATTCCTCGGCCTCTGGGAGCGCTTGAACAACCCCGGTTTTAATCCCATCGAATTCGATGGGATTAAAAACCAGATCGGCCTGAACAGCTTCGTCATGACGGCAAAGCGATGGATCGAAGGGACGGGAGCGACTGGCTTGATCTCGAAGCCTGGTCGCTACGGCGGCACCTTTGCCCACAAGGACATCGCGTTTGAGTTCGCCTCCTGGGTTTCGGTCGAATTCAAGCTCTACCTCATCAAGGAATTCCAGCGCCTCAAGGACGACGAAAACAGTCGACTGTCGCTGGCATGGAACCTCAACCGCACGCTGTCCAAGCTCAACTACCGCATCCACACCGACGCCATCAAGGCGCACCTGATTCCAGCGGCGATCACGCCCGAACAGGCGCGAATCACCTACGCCAACGAGGCCGACGTGCTCAACGTCGCCATGTTCGGCCAGACCGCCAAGGCGTGGCGCGATGCTCACCCAAAGGCGGCTGGCAACATGCGCGACGAGGCCGGCATCGAGCAACTGCTGGTGCTCGCCAATCTGGAAAGCCTCAACGCCGAATTCATCCGCATGGGACTGACGCAGGGCGAACGCCTGCAAAAACTCAACGCGACCGCCATCCGCCAGTTGCAGAGTCTTAGCGCCAACTTTGCCCTGCGCCGCTTGGGCGGAGCCGACGAAGAGCCCGCCGCATGAACGCTTACCCAATTCGTGCGACGGTGTCGCAACAATTGCGCAGCCGCGATCCTCTCGCACGGCGCTTGCAAAAAAATCAGGGCAATGCCGCCGTACCGCCAGCGCCGACTTTTGATTGGGGGCTTGGGCGATGAGCGCGATTCGAGCGGGCTACAAGCAGACCGAGGTGGGCGTAATTCCTCAAGATTGGGACGCAACATACCTTCGGGATTGTTGCAGCAAGATTACTGATGGCACACATGACACGCCCAAACCAGTTTCTGCGGGTATTCCTTTCTTGACAGCGATACACGTAAAGGACAATTGGATCGACTATGACTCCTGTCTCTATCTAACAGAGGCCGACCACGAAATAATCTACAAGAGATGCAATCCAGAGCGAAACGATGTACTCATGGTGAATATCGGCGCTGGAGTTGCCACCACTGCGCTCGTAGTCGTTGACTATGAATTCAGTTTGAAAAACGTCGCGCTTCTCAAACCTCATCGTCGCAAAGTGTGCGGCCCATATCTGAATTACGCACTCGGGCTGAGAAAGACAAGCATAACGAAGGACTTGTCTAGCGGCGGTGCACAACCATTTTTGTCGTTGACTCAGATTGGAGGAATTCTTCTCCAATTGCCACCCACCAAAGCCGAACAAGAAGCCATCGCCGAAGTCCTGAGCGAAACGGATGCCCTCGTCGAGTCGCTGGAGCAACTGCTCGCCAAAAAATGCCACCTCAAACAAGCCACCATGCAGGAATTGCTCACCGGCAAAAAGCGCCTGCCGGGGTTCAGTGAGAACTGGGAAGTGGTGCGGTTAGGGGATGTAGCTGAAATAGTGATGGGGCAATCTCCGAGTTCATCCAACTACAACACGAAAGGGGTTGGGCTGCCGTTGATTCAGGGAAATGCCGATATTGCCAATCGGAAGACCATCAGGCGCATTTACACGACTGAGGCTCCAAAGGTTGGCAAATGCGGAGACATTCTGATGTCGGTTCGCGCACCAGTTGGTGAAATTTCTCGCGCCGTATTCGACGTGTGTCTTGGCAGAGGTGTTTGCGCTGTCCGTTACGCAAATGATTTCATGTATCACTGCCTTATCAGCCAAGAACCAAGCTGGGCAAAGCTTTCAAAAGGCTCCACGTTTGACTCTGTGAACTCGGTCGACGTGATGGCACTCGAAATCAGCCTGCCTTGCGACCCCACAGAGCAAGCCGCCATCGCCACCATCCTCTCCGACATGGACGCCGAAATCGCCGAACTGGAAGCCCAGCTCACCAAAACCCGCTCGCTCAAGCAGGGCGCAATGCAGAAACTGCTCACTGGGGAGATTCGTCTGCTATGACCATCGGCCAGCCAGAACGCGCCACGCAAAACCGCGTCATCGCCCTGTTCCGCGACGAACTGGGCTATCGCACGCTCGGCGATTGGACCGACCGCCCGAACAACAGCAACGTCGAAGTCGATCTGCTCACCGCCAATCTGAAGAAGCGCGGCTACAGCACGGCGCAGATTTCCCGTGCCCTTGACCGCTTGCGCGTCGAGGCCAACAACCCGAATCGCAGCCTCTACGACAACAACAAGGCGGTGTACAGCCTGCTGCGCTACGGCGTTCAGGTGCAGGCAGCGGCAGGCGAGAACACCGAAACGGTCTGGCTGATCGACTGGAACGACCCGGCGCAGAACGATTTCGCCGTGGCCGAGGAAGTGACTCTGCACGGCAATCTTGAGCGGCGGCCAGACGTCGTGCTCTACGTCAACGGCATCGCCGTCGGCGTGCTGGAACTCAAAAACAGCCGCGTCTCGATTGGTCACGGCATCCGGCAGAGCATTTCCAACCAGAAGCCGGAATTCAATGCGTGGTTCTTCAGCACGGTGCAATTCGTCTTTGCCGGCAACGATTCCGAGGGCTTGCAATACGGCACCATCGACACCGGCGAGAAATACTTCCTGAAATGGAAGGAAGACGAGACCGACAACAGCCGCTTCAAGCTCGACAAGTACCTGCTCAAGATGTGCAACAAGGCGCGGTTGATCGAATTGATGCACGACTTCGTGCTCTTCGACGGCGGCATCAAGAAGCTGCCCCGCGTCCATCAGTATTTCGGCATCAAGGCGGCGCAGGCGCATGTGCATCGCCGCGAGGGCGGCATCATCTGGCACACGCAGGGCAGCGGCAAGAGCATCGTCATGGTGCTGCTCGCCAAGTGGATTCTGGAAAACCAGCCCAATGCCCGCGTCGTGATCGTTACCGACCGCGACGAACTCGATAAGCAGATCGAAGGCGTTTTCATCGCCGCCGGCTACCCAATGACCCGCGCCAGCAGCGGGCGCGACCTGATGAGCAAGCTCGGGCAGGCGACGCCGCGCCTGTTGTGCTCGCTGGTGCACAAGTTCGGCAAGAAGGGTGTCGACGACTTCGAGCAGTTCATCAAGGAACTGGAGGCCGAACCCTGCCCGACCGTCGGCGAGCTTTTCGTCTTCGTCGATGAATGCCACCGCACGCAGAGCGGCAAGCTGCACCGGACGATGAAGGCGCTGATGCCCAATGCGGTATTCGTCGGCTTTACCGGCACGCCTCTGCTCAAGCAGGACAAGCAGACCAGCCTCGAAGTGTTCGGCGGCTACATTCATACCTACAAGTTCAGCGAAGCGGTCGAAGATGAAGTCGTGCTCGACCTCATCTATGAGGCGCGGGACATCGACCAGCGCCTTGGCTCTGTCGACAAAATCGACGCCTGGTTCGACGCCAAAACCAAGGGACTGAACGATTGGCAGAAGGCGGCGCTACGCGAGCAGTGGGGCACCATGCAGAACGTGCTCAGTTCAAAATCCCGGATGGATCGGGTAGTGGCCGACATCGTGTTCGACTTCGGCGTCAAACCGCGCCTGTCCAACCAGCGCGGCAATGCCATCTTGGTCGCTTCCAGCATTTACGAGGCGTGCAAGTATTTCGAGCTGTTCCAGAAGACGTTGTTCAAGGGTCGGTGCGCCGTCGTTACCTCGTACAACCCGCAGGCGCAGGACATCACGCTCGAAGACACCGGTGCCAATACCGAGACCGACAAGCAGTTCATCTACAACATCTACACGGCACTGCTGAAAGATGTCGAGGCGCTACCCGGTAAGTCGAAAACCGAAACCTACGAAGACCGCGCCAAAAAGCTGTTCAAGGAGCAACCGGCAAACATGCGCCTGCTGGTCGTGGTCGACAAGCTGCTGACCGGCTTCGATGCGCCCAGCTGCACCTACCTCTACATCGACAAGAGCATGCAGGATCACGGCCTGTTTCAGGCCATCTGCCGTACCAACCGACTCGACGGCGACGACAAGGACTTCGGCTACATCGTCGACTACAAGGACTTGTTCAGGAAGGTCGAGAACGCCATCGCCGTCTATACGTCCGAACTGGACAAGAGTTCTGGCGGCGTCGATCCCGAGGTATTGCTGCAAGACCGCATGAGCAAGGGGCGCGAACGGCTGGATAACGCGCTGGAGGCCGTCGCGCTGCTCTGCGAGCCGGTGGCGCCGCCCAAAGGCGAGCTGGAGCACATCCACTATTTCTGCGGCAATACCGAAATCCCCGAAGACCTGAAGGCGCACGAGACGCAACGCGCCGCCTTCTACAAGGCGATGGTCGCGCTGGTGCGGGCCTACGCCAATATCTCGGACGACTTGGCGCGGGCTGGTTACAGCGATGCCGACATCCTGCGCATCAAACAGACGATTGATCGTTACCTGAAGCTGCGCGAGATCATCCGCAACGCCGCCGACGAAAAGCTGGACATGAAAGCCTACGAGGCCGACATGCGGCACCTGATCGACACCTATATCGAGGCCAGCGAACCGAGGACGATTTCGCCCTTCGACGACATGCCGCTGCTGGAATTGATCGTCAAGACCGGCATCGCCAGCGCGATCAACAGCCTGCCTGCCGGGCTCAAGGGCAACAAGGAGGCGGTGGCCGAAACCATAGAGAACAACGTCCGCAGCAAGATCATTAAGGAACACCTGAACGACCCGGCCTACTACGCCAAGATGTCGGCGCTACTTGACGAGATCATCGCGGCCCGCAAGGCCAAGGCCATCGAGTACGAGGAATACCTGAAGCAGGTGGCCGAACTGGCGAAGCGCGTCGAGGCGGGGCAAGCCGAAGACACGCCGAAGCAACTGGATACGCCCGGACGGCGTGCGCTCTACAACCTGTTGCTGCAAGGTGCGGCGAATGACAAGGTACTTCATGTGGCGGAACCTGCTGCGCACTATGATGTAGCGGGAAAGGGCGACATGCTGGCGCTGGCCCTGAAGATCGACGAAACCGTCAAACACACGCGGCCTGATGGCTGGCGCGGGGTTCAGGCCAAGGAAAACGTCATCAAGGCGGCGCTCTACGGGATATTGCAGGACGTGGCCGAGGTCGAGCGCATCTTCCTCATCATCCGGCAGCAGAAGGAATATTGACCTTGGCGCAGTTCAAGCTGGGCAACATTCCCGTCGACGTGGTGCTCAAGGACATCAAGAACATCCACCTGAGCGTGCATCCCCCGGCGGGCAAGGTGCGCATCGCCGCGCCGCTGCGCATGGACATCGACACCATCCGCGTATTCGCCATCACCAAACTGGCGTGGATCAAAAGCCAGCAGAAGAAGCTCCGCGAGCAGGAACGCGAAACCGCGCGTGAATACCTCGACCGGGAAAGCCACTACGTTTGGGGCAAGCGCTACCTGCTTACGCTGGTAGAGAGGGAAGCCGCGCCGAGCGTCGAACTGAAGCACAACAAAATGATCCTCCAGCTTCGCCCTGCGGCCAGCCACGAGAAGAAGCAAGAGGTGCTTGATGCGTGGTATCGCGAACAGCTTAAGGCCGCTGTTCCGGCGCTGGTTGCCAAGTGGGAGAAGGCTCTCGGCGTGAAAGCCGGCAAGGTGTTCGTACAGAAGATGAAAACCAAGTGGGGTAGTTGCAGCCCCGGTGCCGGGAATGTCCGCCTCAACACCGATCTAGCCAAGAAGCCCGTGCAGTGTCTGGAATACATCGTGGCGCATGAGCTGACGCACCTGTTGGAGCGGCACCACAACGACAGATTTACCGCGCTGATGGATGCCCACATGCCGCAGTGGCGGCAGTGCCGCGAGATGCTGAACAGCCTGCCGCTGGCGCATCAGGAGTGGGGGTATTGATGGTGACGGTTATCAAGGAGGGCTTCGATGCGAATCGCCAAGCTTAAGGTTCAAAATTTTCGGGGCATCAAGCAAGGTCAGCTGCTGATTCCGTCGCACGCTGTCCTGGTTGGTGATAACAACATCGGCAAGTCGTCATTGCTGGAGGCGGTGGATTTGGTGCTCGGGCCAGAGCGCCTTGCCCGCCGACCTGTCATCGACGAGCACGACTTTTATGCGGGACGGTATATCGACGGTGACGGCAAGCCTGTTCCGATTCACGTAGAGGTGATTGTTGCGGATTTGTCGGAAGACCAAGCCCGGCATTTTCGAGATCACATCGAATGGTGGGATGAAGCTGCGCAAACGCTTCTCGAAGGACCGCCCCCCGAGGGAACGGATAAGCCGACGGTGAAACCAGCCCTACGAGTTGGTTTCACTGGCACTTACGATTCCGAAGAGGACGACTTCGTCGGATCGACTCATTTCTTGTCGCCGCAAAAAGATGACGGAGGTTACGACACCTTTAAAACATCCGACAAACGGCTTTGTGGTTTCCTCTACCTCAGAACGCTGAGGACCGGCAGTCGTGCGTTGAGCCTTGAGAGAGGTTCTCTGCTGGATATCATCCTAAGACTGCAAGAGGACAAGAGCTTCAAAATATGGGAAGACGTTCTGGAACAGCTGCGTGTGCTTCCGGTAGCTGAAAAGCCAGAACTCGGCATATCCGAGATCTTAAGCAGCGTGCAGTCTGCAATTCGCGGCTTCATGCCTGCCGATTCCGTCAGCAATCCGCATATGCGCGTGTCTGATCTTACAAGAGACACTTTGCGCCGTACCTTGACCGTTTTCATGGAGACCGGCGCGAAGCGCGAAGACGGCACTGAGTACGCCGCACCTTTTCAGCATCAAGGCACTGGCACGATCAATACTCTTGTATTGGCGCTGTTGTCGCTGATCGCCGACCTCAAGCAGAACGTGATTTTTGCGATGGAAGAACCGGAGATCGCTATTCCACCTCATACGCAGAAGCGAATTATTGATGGGGTCCGGAAGAAGTCTGCCCAAGCACTTTTTACTTCGCATTCCCCGTATGTGCTGGAGGAATTCGCTCCAGACCAGGTGTTGGTTCTGACGCGAAACGAGGGTGTTTTGGCGGCAATCCCCGCATCGTATCCGCCTGCCGTTAAACCAAAAGGCTACAAAGCCGAGGTCAGGAAGCGCTTTTGTGAGGCGTTGCTGTCGCGCAGAGTCCTGATTGCAGAAGGTCGAACTGAATACGACGCATATCCCGCTGCTGCACGTCGTTTGCACGAACTGCACCCGGAAGAGTTTCGATCACTTGAGGCACTTGGAGTTGCCATAGTTGATGCAACCACGGACGCGCAAGTTGGACCGTTGGGAGCGCACTACAAGACGCTGGGCAAAACCGTATTCGCGGTATTTGACCTACAGACACCAGAGCAGCGCGAGGCTATATCCCACGCAGTACATCATCCATTTGAAGCAGCAGAAAAAGGGTTTGAAAATGTTCTGCTAAAAGGCACTCCTGAAGCAGCACTCCGACGGTACGCATTGTCTTTGGTCGAGGACGGGCTGTGGCCCAACCACTTGATCGCTAAAACACCAAAACCAGATACGTTGCATGAGGATTTGCTCGGCGCGATGCGCGATTACTTCATATGGGGAAAGGGTCACGGGGCGGCGGCGGACTTTCTGAACGCTTGCACACGCGATGAAATGCCAAAATTCATAGTTGATACGCTGCTCGCCATCCAAGGAGTAATCGATCCGCCAACGGTCAGCGAGCCGGTTGTGACGGTCGACGAGAGCTTGATTCTGGAATTGCCAGCCTAATGACGGCTGTTATCGAGCTATCTGAGTCGAGAAAGGCACTGCTTGGGGCTTCCGGGAATGCTGTCGTCCTTGGCGGGCCGGGATCGGGTAAGACCACCATTGCCTTGCTCAAAGCCGATCAGGAAATTCGAGCGGGCATTCTGAAATCAGGGCAAAAAATTCTGTTCCTGAGCTTTGCCAGGGCAACGATTGCTCGCGTGGCTCAACATGCAGGGAAATTGCTGTCTGCGAAAGACTTCAGTTGTCTTGAGGTAAATACATACCACGGCTTTACTTGGAATTTGCTTCGGAGTCATGGCTATCTGATGCGCGAAGGCCGCCGCATCACGCTATTGCCGCCACCAGAGGCCGCCGCAAAGCTCTCTGCGATAAAAAGTGAAGGCGATAGGCTGTCTGAAAAGCGTCGCTTGTTCGTCGAAGATGGCCTTCTGCATTTCGACCTGTTTGCAGAAACGGCTGCGGCGCTTCTGGCGCGGAGCAATGCCCTTTCTCAGATTATCAGCGATGCGTATCCCTTCATCATTTTGGATGAATTTCAGGACACAAATCAAGACGAGTGGGCGTTGATTCAGTCACTCGGCCAGCGAAGCAAAATCTTAGCGCTCGCTGATGCAGAACAACGCATCTATGAATTTCGGGGGGCTGATCCTAGGCGTATAGGGGAGTTCATTTCTGTCTTTTCTCCTCAAACCTTCGATTTTGGTTCTGAAAATCATCGCAGCAGCGGGACCGACATTGCGGATTTTGGAAATGATCTGCTTACTGGTGCAAATAAGGGAAAGGCCTACACCCACGTCGCCGTCGATGGATACCGCTTTTATCGTGGGCTCAACCAGCTATATCCGTTAAAGACTGCCGTCATTAAGAGCCTAAAGAGGCTGATTAAGGATGGTGGTGATGGATGGTCGCTCGCGGTTCTCGTCCCTACTAAACAGTTGATGCTTCAGGTTTCGGATTACCTTGGTGTTGCAACAGATGGTTTGCCCGTTTTACCTCACGATGTCGCACTGGACACTGAAGCTCCATCATTGGCAGCGGTCCTGATCGCATCGTTGCTGGAAGGGGGAACAAGCTCGGGGATCATTGCACAGCGCCTTATCAATAACCTGTGCGTGCACATAAGAGGACGCAAAGGCTCAAAACTTCCAAATCAGGTCGAACTTGATCTAGTTGGAGCGCTGGATGGATTCTTGGCGTCGGGCGACATTAAGGGGCCAAAGAAAAAGAAGCTAATAACTGCTGCCCATGCGCTTGCCGAAAAGCGATTCGGCACGGAGCTATTTGGCGATCCATGGGTTGATTGGCTGTCAATGAGGGATTTGCTTGACGCGAGTGGAATTGATGTCCTGCAGCAAGTGGCCTCCGACGCAAAATACCTGAGGTTGTTGCACAAAGGGGCAGCGCTCCGATCCCGGTTAAGTGAACTATGGCGATCCACTGGAAGCTATTTCGGAGCGGAGAGCGCTGTTCGCGATGCTCTCGTACAAGAGCACTTTTCCGCTTCGTTGAAAGACTGGAAGGGGATTCATGTGATGACTATCCATAAGTCCAAGGGGAAAGAGTTTAGTGAGGTGGTCATCTACGAAGGAAGCCACCAAGGCAAGATTCTTCGGGGCAATGCGTCCGACCGCGAAAGAGGTCAGGCATTACTTGCGTTGCGTGTTGGCGTCACCCGAGCAATGAGGAGGGCGACAATTCTTACTCCGGCAAATGACCCGTGTTCATTTCTTTGACTGCGAATGAAATTCATGCGTAACCCGGCAATAGCCAACATGTATCGTCGGTGATGTGTGGGCAGTGTCGAGAACTGGTAAGCAAGTGCCAAAGTTTTTTGATGCTTGGCCCAGCGGTGGTATCCGATTAGCATTACACTACGGCGTATAGCGCCGTAGTCGCGACGTGCCAGAAAGCGCGCAGTTTCCGACGCTTGTATCAAAAGCCATGACTCCCCGAGTTGTGGCTTTTTGCGTTTACGGACTCGGCGCTTTTTGGCGGTGCGGCTCAACCAATAGGAGCCACTGCCATGTCAAACGAAATTCCAGATTTACCCGCCAACTCGCATTCAATGCCACCCCCGCACAATGAGGGCCCGTTGTTCTCTTTGGGGCAAGTGTGTTGACGCTGACCGAATAGTGACCCAGCAATAGGCGAAATGCTGACGTAAAACTGACCCAGGTGTTCCACTAGTTCCGCCTAATTTTTAGGCGGGAGATAAAAGGTGATCACCATGGAAATGATAGGCAAGATTCGACGGATGTATTTCCGCGACAAGCAGTCGCTGCACGAAATCACAAAGCGCACGGGGTTGTCGCGCAACACGATCCGCAAATGGGTGAGAGAGCCCAAGGAAGCTGCCCCACCGACTTACCTCAGGGTTCCGGGACCAAGCCGACTCACGCGGTTCCACGGAGTCATTGAGCAGGCGCTCAAAGCCGATTCGCACCGCGCCAAACAGAACCGGCGCACTGCCAAGGATTTATTGGCGCAAATCAAGATCGAAGGTTACGTAGGCGGCTACAGCCAACTCACTGCCTTCATCCGCGCCTGGCGCGGTCAAGAAGGCAAAGCCCCGCACGCCTTTGTTCCCCTGAGTTTCGAGTTGGGCGAAGCATTCCAGTTTGACTGGAGCGAAGAAGGACTCGTGATTGGCGGCATCTACCGACGCATGCAAGTTTCTCATCTCAAGCTGTGCGCTAGCCGCGCGTTCTGGTTGGTAGCCTACCCGAGCCAAGGCCACGAAATGCTGTTCGATGCCCACACGCGATCCTTTACCGCGCTGGGCGGCATTCCCCGTCGCGGCATCTATGACAATATGAAGACGGCAGTGGACAAGGTCAACAAGGGTAAGGGACGTGTGGTCAATGCGCGCTTTGCCGTCATGTGCGCGCACTACCTGTTTGACGCCGACTTCTGCAATGTCGCCTCGGGCTGGGAGAAAGGCGTCGTCGAGAAGAACGTGCAAGACAGTCGGCGGCGTATCTGGCTGGATGCGCAGAATCGGCAGTTTCGCTCGTTCACGGAACTCAACCTGTGGCTGGGCGAGCGTTGCCGGTCGCTGTGGAGTGAACTGCGTCATCCGGAACACAAGACTTTCAGCGTCGCGGAAATGCTCGAGCAGGAAGGCGCCGAGATGATGCCGATGCCCACGCCGTTTGACGGCTACGTAGAGAAACCGGCACGGGTATCGAGCACCTGCCTGGTCAGCGTGCAGCGTAATCGCTACTCAGTGCCCTGCGAGTTTGCCGGGCAGCGAGTCAGCACCCGACTCTATCCGACCCGGGTGAGCATTGTGGCTGGCGATGCGGTGGTCGCCAGTCATGATCGCCTGACCGAGCGGGGCGAGATCTGCTACGACTGGCAGCACTACATCTCGATAGTGGAACGCAAACCCGGGGCGCTCAGAAATGGCGCGCCGTTCGCTGACTTGCCTGCACCCCTAGTTGTTAAAGCAAGGCCTGATGCGACACACGGGTGGAGATAAGATCATGTCGCAGGTACTGGCCGCTGTACCGACATCGGGGTTGGATGCGGTCTTGGTCGCGGTGGAACTGGTGATCGAATCCGGGGCCCTGAGTGCCGAGCATGTCCTCAATGTGCTGGCTCGTCTGAATGCCACGCCAACGCCGGCCTGCGTGGAAACCAGTTTGCAGCTCAAGGAAGCGCCGCTGGCCAACCCCAGTCGTTACGACAGCCTGCGGGATCCCGACGACGTGGGGGCTGACGCAGCAGAGGTGAACCATGCGTGATATCGCGATTGAACTCAAGGAACTGCGATTGCAAGGGATGGCCATTGCCTGGACCGAATTGATGGCTCAGGGCACGACATCGACTGAGTCGTCGCGGTGGTTGATTGAGCACCTGCTGCAAGAAGAGCACACCGACCGCGCGATGCGCTCCGTGAGTCACCAGATGAACATGGCCAAGTTCCCCGTGCATCGTGATCTGGCGGGATTTGACTTCGATGCGTCGAGTGCGGATCAGCCCCTGATCAAGGAACTGGCGACGCTGTCCTTTACCGACACGGCGCAGAACGCGGTGTTTATTGGTGGGCCGGGCACGGGCAAGACGCACTTTGGCCACCGCCATTGCCGTGTCCGGGATTGCCTTGCAGGGCAAACGGGTGCGCTTCTACTCCACGGTGGATCTGGTCAATGTGCTGGAACGGGAGAAGCGCGATGGCAAGGCCGGGCGAATAGCACTGTCGCTTCTACGGATGGATCTGGTCATTCTCGATGAACTGGGCTACCTCCCGTTTAGCCAGGCCGGTGGCGCCTTGCTGTTTCATCTGCTGTCCAAGCTATACGAGCACACGAGCGTGGTGATTACGACGAACCTGAGCTTCTCCGGAGTGGTCCAGCGTGTTTGGCGATGCCAAGATGACGACAGCACTCCTGGATCGCCTCACCCATCACTGCCATATCGTGGAAACAGGGAACGAGTCCTATCGATTCCAGCACAGCAGCATTGCCGCCAAGTCGCGCATCAAATCACGGGAGCTCAAACGCAAGGGTGGCAAAGAAGACGCACCAATTGAAGAACCGCTCTGAGTCGTCGCGCGCTGGGAAATTCGCTTCGGGCTACGCCCTTCGCGCCTTCCCAGCGCATTCCGATTGCCCCGCGAGACCGAGAAAGGAGAACATCACTACCCACCGTTTGCTACACTTATCCACAGTTGCTAACTCAAACAGTAGCTACCCGTCCTGGGTCATATTTCAATCAGCACCCTGGGTCAAGATTCAATCGGCGCGAACACGCGACAGGTTTGCTTTGCCTAATCCATGACTGGATTTGTACGTCAGTGAGTTGTCCCATGTTTTTGACTAAAAGTGTAGCTAACTACACTGTAGCACGTTGCAGCTACACCAATAGCTACATCAAAAGCATCGGTTGCAAGCGGACTCAGATAACTCCATATCCGTCCGATCAATATCAGTGTCGATATAAATCAGTATGTTACGAAGTATGCATCGGATGCAAGTGGAGGGCAGCGGAAAGAATTCGCAATTCTCTGGCATATTCGATCTTGGTGCCGCCAAGGTCGACGCCGAGCGACAACGATGTTGGGAGTGAAGTGTCCGAACTGGGCATGGCAGCAAGTCTTCGCATCCGAGAGTGGCCTTATGACGTTGACCATTCTAACCGGTCAGGTGTGCTAGATGATGCGATAAGCAGGCGTACAATGGTCAAGCTGTACGTCGACCATACCGATGATCGGCGAGGTGGCGGAATAGAAGCTATATAGGGAGAAAATAATCATGTTGGTCAGACTGACTTCGAGCGCTTCCGGCGAGATCATCATGTTCGCCAAGGATATGCGACAACTGCTGGAGATCGTCGGCAAGGAATGTACAGCACGCGGCGTATTCACCAAAGACCAGTTGCCGGAGGCCATGGCGACATTGCAGAAAGCCGTTGATGAGGAAAAACTGGCACTGCGCGAAGCCGAGCATAAAGCTCGGCAGGAAGGTGTCGTCGATGACGACACGAAGGGCGACGACGAAGAACACAAATCCGGACGTGCCGGCATTCACCTGGGCCAGCGAGCCCATCCTTTGCTCAAGATGATGAACCTAACGCTTCAGGAGGAGGGGTTCATCCTCTGGGAAGCGCCCGACGACTTTTGATCGTCGGCCATTGCGGGCCGGGCTGAATCGCCGCCGCTACGCGCATTGACGCCAACCCTAGCGCCAACCAAAGCGGCGAGTGTAGTAGCGCTTCATGGCCTGCGTCAGGATCATGTAGCCCGCCAGGATGACCAGCAGAATCGGGAAGTAAGTCAGCGGCAGCGCTTGCAGCTTGAAATAGTGTGCGAGCGGACCCATCGGAATGGAAATGCCGATCATCATGATCAGGCCGGTCGTCGCCAGCAGGGCCGTGCCTGGACGACTCTCCAGGAAGGGGATTTTCTGGGTGCGGATCATGTGCACGACCAGGGTCTGGGTCATCAGCCCTTCGATGAACCAACCCGACTGGAACAGGGTTTGTTGTTCCGGCGTGTTCGCGCCGAAGATAAACCACATGACGCAGTAAGTCGTTATGTCGAAGATGGAACTGACCGGCCCGAAGAAGAGCATGAAGCGGCCCAGATCGCCGGGATTCCAGCGCTGAGGCTCTTTCACGAGTTCTTCGTCAACGTTGTCGAACGGGATGGCGATTTGCGAGATGTCGTACAGCAGATTTTGCACCAGCAGGTGCATCGGTAGCATGGGCAGAAACGGGATGAAGGCGCTCGCCACCAGTACCGAAAACACGTTGCCGAAATTGGAACTGGCCGTCATCTTGATGTACTTCAGCATGTTGGCAAAGGTCTTGCGGCCTTCGACCACGCCTTCTTCCAGCACCATCAGGCTCTTTTCCAGCAGGATGATATCGGCGGCTTCCTTGGCTATATCCACTGCGGTGTCAACCGATATGCCGATGTCGGCGGTGCGCAGCGCAGACGCATCGTTGATCCCGTCGCCCATGAAGCCGACCACGTGTCCGTTGGACTTGAGCAATCCGACGATGCGTTCTTTGTGCGCAGGCGTCAGTTTGGCAAACACCTGATGGGTTTCCACTGCCAAGGACAATTCGGCGTCGTTCATCCGCTCGACGGCTGAGCCCAGAAGGATGGCGTCCGCTTCCAGCCCCACTTCACGGCAAATCTTGGCGGTCACCAGTTCGTTATCGCCGGTCAGAACCTTGACTGAGACGCCGTGCGCGGCCAGGGCCTTGAGTGCCGGCGCCGTGGATTCCTTGGGCGGGTCGAGAAAAGCCACGTAGCCAACCAGGGTCAGCCCGCTTTCGTCGGCGACGCCATAGGCCTCCTGAGTTGGCGGCAATTCCCGGGAAGCCACGGCCACCACGCGCAGACCATCGGCATTCTGCTCGGCGGTGACGGTGCGGACGCGCTCTAGCAATTCGGCGGTCAAGGGTTCGTCCGTGTCGCCGTGACGGACCCAACTACAGATACTGAGAATTTCCTCGACCGCGCCCTTGCAGATCAGCAGGTGATGCTCGTCGTGTTCGGCCACCACCACCGACATGCGACGCCGGGTGAAATCGAAGGGAATTTCATCGACCTTGCGAAAAGCCGTGGCCACTTCGAGTTCGCGATGGACTTCAACGTGTTCGAGCACGGCGACATCGAGCAGGTTCTTCAGGCCGGTCTGGTAGTAACTATTGAGGTAAGCCGATTCCAGGACGTCGTCGGATTCCTCGCCCCAGACGTCGGTATGGTGAGCCAGGAAAATCTTGTCCTGGGTCAGCGTTCCCGTCTTGTCGGTACACAGCACGTCCATGGCGCCAAAATTCTGGATGGCGTCCAGTCGTTTCACGATCACTTTCTGGCGCGACAGCATCACGGCGCCTTTGGCTAGCGTCGATGTGACGATCATCGGCAGCATTTCCGGAGTCAGTCCGACGGCAACGGACATGGCGAAGAGGAAAGCCTCGGCCCAGTCACCTTTGGTAAAGCCGTTGATGAACAGTACCAGCGGCGTCATGACAAACATGAAGCGGATCAGCAGCCAGGCGACCTTGTTGACTCCGGCCTGGAACTGGGTCGGGGTGCGATCGCTCAGGGTCACGCGCTGAGCCAGAGCGCCAAAATACGTGCGGTTGCCAGTGTTGACCACGATGGCCGTCGCCGAACCCGAGACGACGTTGGTGCCCATGAACAAAATGTTGTCCAGTTCCAGGACGTTCTCGGCATTGTCATCCCGCTGCAGAACATACTTTTCAACCGGAAGCGATTCGCCTGTCATGGCCGCCTGGGCAACGAACAGATCCTTGGCGGAGAGCAAGCGGCAATCGGCGGGAATCATGTCGCCGGCGGAGAGCACGATCAGATCGCCCGGGACAAGCAGTTTGATCGGCAGTTCGATTTTGCGCGGGGGTTTCGGGTGGAGCTGGATCTCGAAATACCGGCGGGCGACCTCCAAAGCATCTTCCGCAAGATCGTGTCGAATGACCGTAGCGGTGTTGCTCACCATCGCCTTCAGTTTGTCGGCGGCGCGGTTGGACTTGCTTTCTTGCCAGAACCGGATGAATACCGAGATCACCACCATGGTGCTGATGACGATGGTCGCCTTGTGGTCTTCGGTGACGTAGGAAATCGCCGCGAGCAATGTGAGCAGCAGATCGAATGGCGTCTTGTAGCAATGCCACAGATGCAGCATCCAGGACGGCGGCTTTTCGTGTTCGACTTCATTCAAGCCAAAGCGCTCGCGCGCGGTGTCGGCTTGCGCTTCGCTCAGTCCGTGGGGGTGGGAATCAAGTTGCTTGAGCAAGGCTTCAGGTTCGCTCCGGGCGGCATTGACCAGGCTTTGCGACAAGGCGGGCGGCAATTCACGACTGACGCTGGTGCCCGTGATAGAGTCGAGCATGACGAGGCGTCGGAAATGGCGGCCGATGCCCCGGGTTCGAACGAAACTCGCGAAGAAGTCTTTCAGCAGGGCGATATTCATGACGTTAAGTTATTTCGTTAGGATGTCGGGAGGCCCTGTGCCAAGGGTGCTGTGGAACGATCGCCAGGCAGCCACGATCCGGGACTGAATCGGCAGCAATCGGAAATCAATATGAAGATTCGCTCCATCCGTAATACGCTGTTTCTGGTCATTATCTTTCTGGCTGGGTTTTCACTGGCCGCGCCTGCGGATCCCAAGGGAGCGCCCGTCGAAATCGTCAGTGCGGAATTCGGCATCTTTGACGACAGCAACCCGCTCGAACTGGTCTTTGAGCCGACCCGGGTGGTACCTCATCGCGTCGGTCAGCGCTATGGCTGGACCATCGAAGTGCGCACGAGCAGGCGAGCCGTGAGTGTCCAGGAGGAATACGTTCTGCCAAATCCCACCAAGACCAAGGATGCTGCCGATCCGGTGAGCGAAAGCCTCGACGTTCCCGCACAGCGACGCAACCAGGTCAGCCAGAGACAACTGGTGCCCGTCGAGGGGAAAATCTATGGCGAATGGGCTATCGGCTCAAGCGAGCCAGCCGGACACCGGCATCTCCAGGTGATCATTGAAGGCCAGGTGGCGGCGAGCTTTGAGTTCGACGTCAGGTAAATTCGCCAGCGGAGCTTAGGGATACTTCAGGCTCAGCGCGCGGCCGGCGGAATCGTGTCCGTCGGGTGTTTCTTGGCTTGCTTGGCAGCCTTTTTTTCCTTGGCTGTCTTTACCGGTTGTTTCTTCGATTCCTTGCTGGATTCCTTGGCCTTGCCCATGATCTTGCTCCTTGTCAATGCCAGCGTGCGCAGGCAGGTTCTCAGTTTAATCCGATCAATGGCGCAAAACCAGAGGTCGATGCGCGCCGCTTGGCGTCCCTGTCGTTGTTGAGGTCATGGCTGCCTCAAGCGATGCCGATCAGCTCTGGGTCGTCGCCGTGATCGACAAGAATACGCCGCACGCGATCCTGCCACAGACCGGCAAAGGCTTCGGCTACTGCCGGGTCGCGCTCGCCGGCCAGCAGCCGTTGCAGCAAGGGCCCGGTGCGTGGGTCGGGCGCAACGCGTTCGAGATGCAAGGAAGCGGTCAAGGTGCGTCCATTGTCCCGGCGTGTGAAACCGATCCCGCCGGGCAGATCGAGTGCCTCGAAGCCGAGCAGGTTGCGCCGCGAGAAATGCCCGCCGATGCCCTTGAAGCCGCCAAGGCCGGCGGCGCCGGTGATCAGCCCGACAACGGCGCCCATCACGCCGGCGACGCCGGCATCCTGTGCTTCGCGAAAGTTGACCTCGATCTCGCCGCGCTCCGGCAATTCATCCGCATAAAGCGCGGCCAGTGCGCGACGGGTTAACAGGTAGGCGCCGGCGACCGTCGGACAGGAATGCCCGGCGAGCTTCACCGCATCGACATAGCGATATTCGATGATGCCGGCGTCCGCCGCGCCGAGAAACTCGGCCAGCCGGTCATGCATGACGATGGGCTGGACTTCGGAAAAGAACGACGGAAACGTCATGGATCAGGCCGCCTTCTTTTGGATCAGCTCGATTTTGTAGCCGTCCGGATCTTCGACAAAAGCGATAACGGTCGTGCCGTGTTTCATCGGACCGGCTTCGCGTGTGACCTTACCGCCCTTGGCTTTGATCTGCTCGCAGGCCGCGTAGGCATCGTCGACGGCAAGTGCGATGTGCCCGAAGGCATTGCCAAGATCGTAGGACGGCGTGTCCCAGTTGTGCGTAAGTTCGAGCACGGCCCCCTCGCTTTCCGCGCAATAACCGACGAAGGCCAGCGTGAACCGGCCTTCGGGATAGTCCTGTCGGCGCAGCAGGCGCATGCCCAGTACGCCGGTGTAAAAGGCCAGCGAATTTTCAAGGTTGCCGACGCGGATCATGGTGTGCAGGACTCTCATGGATTCTCCTTCGTGGATGTCTTGGTCATTGCCGCTCTTGCCTCAAGCACTTTGACCAGGGTGTGCAGGACGCGATTGACCGGTGTGGCGATTCCCAGTGCCTCGCCCTGGCGCAGGACATGGCCGTTCAGATGGTCGATCTCGCTGCATTTGCCGCGCCCCAGATCCTGGGCGGTTGAAGAATATTGATTCGGCATGGTTCGTGCGATGCGCTGAACTGCCTCCCAGGTGTCTCCCGGAACACTCACGCCCAAGCCCTGCGCGACGGCCAGGCATTCCTGGACCACATCGCGCATCACGCCGTCTACACCGTCGCTTTGCACCAGACGACCATAGGGGATTTGAGTAATCGCGGACAGCGCATTGTAGGCGCAATTGAGGATCAGCTTGGCCCACAGCTCACCCGTCACGTTGTCGGAGATTGCTGCCGGAATGCCGGCTTCGACGAACAGCGTGACCAGTGCCTGACCGCTCGCCGTTGGGCCCATGACCAGTTCGCCGCGGCCGTGGTGTCGGACATGACCCGGCCCGGCCATTTCGGTGGCGACGTAGACGACGGTGGCGATCACGTCTTGTTTGAGCAGCGCTTGCAGCCGCGCCGCATTGTCCACGCCGTTTTGCATGCTCAGCACGAGAGCGTCGGGGTCAAGGTGGCGTGCCATGTCCGCCGCCGCGCTCTCGCTATCGGTCGACTTGACGCAGCAGAGGACGAGCCCGGCGCCCTTGATACAACGCGCGTCGGTACTGGCCTGTACCGGCACGTGCAAGCTGAACGCTTGCGTTTCGAGGAGCAGGCCATTGCGACGCATGGCTTCAACGTGGGTAGGGCGTCCGATCATTGTAACTTCATGTCCGGCGCGCGCCAGCATGCCGCCGTAATAGCAACCGACAGCACCCGCTCCCATGACGGCGATTTTCATTCTGTGCGTTCCCAAAATATGCCTGTCTTGTCAGGCGTAAAGTTTGCGACTTGGCCCGTGCTTCCAGTCGCCTGGGTCAAGGGAGATGTCTGAGTTGTTGCGCGCGATCGTTCATCTTCTTCACCCAATTGGGGGACAGCGTCGATATCGCCGCGATGGATTCCAGCGCCTCGGGCGATGGCCGATGCGCTCGCCATAGGCTCAATAGCTGTTTGACGCTTGTTTTGCGCGGATCGCGTTCGATCAGGCAAAACTCGCCGCCGGGTGCGACCAGCCCCTCACTGAGCACCCGAAAATACCACCCCGTCAAATCGTTCTGGTGAATATGCTGCGTCATCCCTTCCACGCCGAAGCGGCTGTCAATCTTCCAGCACGGCGTTCGGGGTTGCGACACCTGGATGACCGCATCGCCCAGCTGGAAGATGTCGCCGATGCACACGGTCGATTCGTCCCAACCGCTTACCGACAGGTTCTCACCGAGCGCGCCAGGAAAAAGCTCGCTCCGAACGTCGGGGAAGGCCTGGGCCAATACGGAATAATGGCCCGCCGGGTACTGGTGCAAGGCCTTTTCCGGACCGCCGTGCACACGAAGGTCAGCCTGCGCGTCACCTTCCAGACCGTTGCGGCCAATCCACACGGCCTGCTCTACCGGAGTTTTGAATATACCGCTGGGCCGATTGTTCGGGGTAAGCGGGCGGATGCTGCCGGCAAAGAGCGCCGCCACCTTGCCGAGTTGCCCGCGCATTGCCGATGGGCTTATCGCGAACACGTTTGGAGCGGAGTCATGGAAACAGTCAATCGACCGCTTCAGCCGTCATGCCCATGGCCACGACCATGACCTTTGCCTTTTCCTTGGCTATTGCCTCGTCCCTCGTCCCGGTCGTTGCCGCGATCGTATCCCCGGTTATCGTGGCGCTCGTTTTCCCAATGTTCGCGATGCCGGTCCTGATACCTGGGCGCAAATTCACGGGTATACCAGTCATCCTGAACAAAGTAGACCGGCTCGCCACAGGCGTTGTATCGACTGCAATGCTTGCTCCAGTGTTTGGCGTGACCGGGCGGAACGCGCAGATAGATGGGCGGGCGATTCATCGGGGCAGGCCCGATGAACACCGGTTGAGCATAGATGACCTGGGGCGGCGGATAGCCGCCGATGTCGAGACGGCCGTAGAAACCGGGTTGGCCGACGCTGACCGAGACACCCACATTGGCAGCAAATACCGGGGAAACAAAGGTCAGGGCCAGGGCTGCTGAAAGTAGAAATCGCTTCATGTTCATTTCCTAAAAAACGTTGAGCTGCAAATCAAGAGGTGTGTGCAGTCGGGATTATAGCCATCGTCAAACGCATACAATATCGCATCGACAAATAGGCCGGGGACACCCGTGCTGTCGGATCCCGCAATTTGGAGAGAAAACATGTTGAAAGCGATTACGCTTCTTCTCTTGTTTCAACTGGCAGGGGAAGCGATCAGCCTCCTTCTCAAGCTGCCGATACCCGGCCCGGTGATTGGCATGGCCTTGTTGTTCGCTGTTCTGGCGCTACGTGGCGGGCCGGGCATCGAACTGCGCGAAACGGCGCAACAACTGTTGCAGCATCTCTCGCTGCTGTTTGTGCCGGCCGGCGTGGGTGTCATGCTGCATTGGCAGCGCATGGCCGACGAATGGCTGCCCATTGTCGTCTCGCTCGTCGCCAGCACCTTCGTCACCATCGCCGTCACGGCCTGGGTGCTACGCGCACTGATCCGGCATGGCCTAAAGCAGGACACCATGGATCCATTGCCATGAGTCCGCGCATCAGCGAATTGTGGGTCTATCTCGCCGCGTCGCCCTTGCTCGGCCTGACGTTCACGCTGCTGGCCTATCAGGGTGCCTTGTTTGTCAATAAGCGCTGCCACGCGCATCCGCTGGCCAATCCGGTGCTGCTCGCCGTTGCCGTGGTGGTCATGGCGTTGTGGGCGACGGGCACGCCGTACCGTACCTATTTCGACGGGGCGCAATTCGTGCACTTTCTCCTCGGCCCCGCCACGGTCGCCCTCGCCATCCCGCTCTATGCCCAGCTTGGCCGGCTTAAGCGCATGGCCGTGCCCTTGCTCGTCGCCTTGCTGGCCGGTTCGATTACGGCGGCATGTTCCGCGGTATTGATCGGTCGCCTGTTCGGAGCCAGCGCTGCCACGTTGCTGTCGCTGGCACCCAAATCGGTGACCACGCCGATTGCCATGGGCATCGCCGAACACCTTGGCGGCCTGCCGTCGCTGACTGCCGTGCTGGTCATTCTTACCGGCATCCTCGGTGCGGTCGGCGCCAATGGCGTTTATGCCCTGCTCAAGATCGACGATCCTGCCGTGCGAGGCTTCGCCCTCGGTACGGCGTCGCACGGTATTGGCACCGCGCGCGCCTTTCAGGTCAATGAGCAGACCGGCGCCTTTTCTGCCCTGGCGATGGGGCTGAACGGTTTGCTAACCGCTCTGCTGCTGCCGTGGTTGATGCCGCTGCTTTTGCGCGGGCTGGGTTGATGTCAGTATCGAGAATCCGACATGCAAGGACTCCGGATTGTTCAGACCGGTCCAAGGCGCCGCCTACCAGCGCGGACAGCGGGCGGCGAGCTGTTGCAATTCGGTGCGCGCCGTTTTGTAATCGGGATAAATCTGCCCGACGATAGCCCAGAAGCGCGGGCTGTGGTTCATTTCGCGAAGATGGGCGAGTTCATGCACCACCACGTAGTCGATCACGTGCTGAGGGAAGTGAATCAGCCGCCAGTTCAGACGGATGCCGGTTTTCAGGCTGCAACTGCCCCAGCGTGTTCGCGCGCTCGACAGAGTCAGCCGCGGAGTCGCCAAGCCAAGTGGTCCCGCGTAGTATCCAAGGCGCATATCAAACAATGTTCGCGCCTTTTCCCGTAGCGCTTTTTCCAACAGGCCGGCCGCATCTTCTGGCGAGCACAAGCACAGGGTGAGAATCGGGGCAGATTGCCCCGGCGCTTCGGTCCACAAGGCACGGTTGTTTCCCGCCGCCAGGCGGATCAGCAGCGATTCGCCGAGCATCGGCAGGCGAACGCCATCGACAATGGCCAGCGACTCCTGGCACAGGCGGTGATGCCATTCGTCGAGCTTCTGTTTTACCCAGTCGCCATGACGAAGAATCAGCGATTCGACGTCGACGAGCGATGCCCGGCGTGGTGCGCCAACGCGCAGACCGCGCTGGTCGATCGAAAGGCCGATGGTGCGGCGTCGGGCGCGACGCAGAACGTAGGGAATGACCCGGTCGCCGAGCACGATTCGTCGCGGCGTTTCATTTGCCGCCAGCGTTTGCTCACGCGATCCGAACAGGTCAGCCTGCCAGGGCATGAGCCTTATGCGGATATCGGTGCGGCGACAGGCGGTGCATTTCGCCATCGATCCACTGCTCGGCCAGCGTGGTGATTTCGGCCGCGGATTTGCCGTTTGGATCAATGGCCGGGCCGATGCTGACCGTGATCAGACCGGCATGTTTGACGAAGGCGTTCCTTCCCCAAAACTCACCGGCATTGTGCGCCACCGGGACGGTCGGAACGCCTGCGTGAATCGCCAGGTGCGCGCCGCCGGTCTTGAAGCGGCGTTTTTCTCCGGGAGCGATACGCGTGCCTTCGGGGAATATGACAACCCAGTAACCGGCCTTGAGCCGATCGCAACCCTGGTTAATCACCTGGCGCAGCGCGTCCGTGCCGGCACTGCGGTCGATCGAAATCATCTTGACGGCGGCGAATGCCCAGCCGAGAAAAGGAATCATCAGCAGGGACTTCTTCAGGACGAAAACCAGCGGCGGAAAAATGGACTGCAGACTGACCGTTTCCCAGGCCGACTGGTGTTTGGACAAGATGACGCTGGGCGTTGACGGGATGTTTTCACGGCCGACGACCTGGTAACGCAGTCCAAGCACGTATTCGCACAGGGCCATGAAGATGGCGCGCCAGAACGCGATGAGGCGGAAGCGCAATTTGATCGGCAAGACAATGGCCAGCGTCACGATCAAGCCGAAAGGTGCGGTGATCAGGATGGCGAGTAGCAGAAACAGGGTGGAACGAAAAAAGGCGGTCATGACTTCAGTATGTATTCAACCGCTTCGGCGAGATCGGCACAAACCCGCGTGCCTTCGGGTAGTACATTGTCGCGCTGCGTAATCTGGCCTTTCCCGGTGAGTACCAGAATCGGCCGGGCGCCGACGGCTACGCCCGGGCTCAGGTCGCGCAGGGAATCGCCAATGACATAGGCTTCGCTCAAGTCGGTATTGAAACACGTGCCGATGCGTTCAAACATGCCGGTCTTGGGCTTGCGGCATTTGCACTTCGATTCGGCGGTGTGCGGGCAATAGAAGATGGCGTTGATGCGTCCGCCAAGACCCTGCACGGCGCGGTGCATTTTGTCGTGAATGGCATTGAGCGTGTCCATGTCGAACAGGCCGCGGCCGATACCGGACTGGTTGGAGGCGACGACGACGCGGTAACCGGCATGCGTCAGCCTGGCTATGGCCTCGAGACTGCCGGGCAGGGGCTTCCACTCCGACGGCGATTTGATGTATTGGTCCGAGTCGTAATTGATGACGCCGTCGCGATCGAGGATAACGAGTTTCATACGCCCAGCTTCGAAATATCGGCTACTGCATTGAGTTGGTCGAACAGCGCCTTGAGCAGGCCAAGTCGATTGGCCCGCACACTTGAATCATCGACGTTGACCATCACCTTGTCAAAGAAAAGATCGACCTCGAGGCGAACCGAGGCCAGCGCCTTGAGCGCGTCGGCATAAGCGTCGTTGGCGACGTGCGCTTTGACCACCGGTGAAATCGCCTGAATCCGCTGGTAGAGCGCCTTCTCGGCGTCTTCTTGAAGCAGGGCTGCATCGGGGGGTGCGTAGCTGATTCCGGTCGCGCCTTCGCTCTTCTTCAGGATGTTGCCGATGCGCTTGTTCGCCGCAGCCAGCGCCAGCGCTTCGGGCAGGATCAGGAAGGCGCGTACGGCGTCGAGTCGGGCGGGGACGAGATCGATCCGGGTCGGGCGCTGGACCAGCACGGCCTCGATCGCATCCTGAGCGTGTCCCGCTTCCTTGAGCAGGCCGCGCAGGCGGTCGAGGATGAAGTCTTCCAGACCGGCAGGCAAACCGTCGGTCAGGTTCAGCAGACCAGGCGCGAAGCCGGCGGCCGCATCGCCAAGAAGCTCTCGCAGATCGAGGGGTAGCGGTGACTCCATCAGGATGCGCAAGATGCCGAGCGCGGCGCGGCGCAGGCCGAAGGGGTCCTTGTCGCCGGTCGGAATCTGGCCGATGCCGAAGAATCCGGCCAGCGCGTCGAGCTTGTCGGCCAATGCGGTGGCGCAGGCAATGGCGCCGCGGGGCAGGGCGTCGCCGGCAAAGCGCGGTTGGTAATGACTCTGGATGGCCTCGGCAACCCGTGCATCCTCGCCATCGTGCAGCGCGTAATAGCACCCCATGATGCCCTGCAACTCAGGGAATTCGCCGACCATGTCGGTGACCAGATCGGCTTTGGCCAGCCGTGCGGCGCGTGCGGCCAGCGAGGCGTTGGCGCCGAGTCGAACGGCAATTTTCTGGGCCAGTCCTTCGAGGCGTTCGACGCGTTGCAGCACTGAACCGAGCTTGTTGTGGTAGACGACGCTGCTCAAACGGTCAAGGCGCGAGGCCAGCGAATGCTTGCGGTCCTGGTTGTAAAAGAATTGCGCGTCGGACAGGCGCGGACGAACCACCCGCGCGTTGCCGCTGACGATATTCGTCGGGTCGTCAACCTGCATGTTGGAGACGATCAGGAACTTGTTCATCAACTTGCCGTTGCCATCCAGCAGCGGAAAGTATTTCTGGTTCTGTTGCATGGTCAGAATCAGGCATTCCTGCGGCACTTCGAGGTAATCCGTTTCAAACTCGCCGACATAGACCACCGGCCATTCGACCAGCGAGGTGACTTCATCGAGCAGGCCTTCAGCCGGATTCAGGCGCGCGTTCAGTTCGGCGGCCTTGATGTCGAGCTGCGCGGCAATCGACGCGCGCCGTTCGGCGAACGAGGCGATGACCTTTCCGGCTTCAAGCTTCGCTGCGTACTCTTCGGGGTTCGCAATGACGATATCGCCCGCAGAAAGGAAGCGGTGTCCCAGCGTCTTGTTGCTGCTCGTGAGGCCAAGCACCTTGCCCGGAACGACGCGCTTTCCGTGCAGCATGATCAGGCTGTGCACCGGGCGTACGAACTGGTCTTCTGAATCGCCCCAGCGCATGACCTTCTGGATCGGCAGCTTCTTGAGCGCCTGTGTGACGATGCCAGCGAGCACTGCGTCGAGATCAACACCCTTGACCGTTGCCTTATAGAACAGAGCCTGAGCTTTGCCATCCATGCGCTTCTCAAACTTGGCGATTTCAGAAACCGGGATCCCTGACGCTTCGAGCTTCTTGAGCAGCGCTTGTGTCGGTTGACCGTTTGCATCGAGTGCGACGGAGACAGGCATGAGTTTCAATTCTTCGACGCGGTCAGCTGCGGTTGTCTCGACTTCACGAATCGAGACGGCCAGTCTGCGCGGCGTGGCGAACCATGATACGTTTGCCGGTACTCTCTGGCTGAGCTGGTAGCGCACCAAGCCGTTGAAAATTTCGTCCTTAAAAGCTTCGCCGAGAAGCGATAAAGCCTTCGGCGGCAGTTCCTCGGTACGCAGCTCGATCAGCACACTGCCGTTCATATCGCCTCCACAGCAGCAGTTGCCTTGCACATCGGGAACCCCAGAGCTTCACGAGAGTTGTAATAGGACTGTGCGACTTCGCGCGCCAGGGCGCGAACGCGGCCGATGTAGGCGGCGCGTTCGGTGACCGAGATGGCGCCGCGGGCATCGAGCAGATTGAAGCAGTGCGAGCATTTCATGACCTGCTCGAAAGCAGGGAGCGCCAGATTGACCTCCATCAGGCGCTTGGCTTCGGCTTCGTGATCGCAGAAATGGCGGAAGAGCATCTCGATATTGGAGTGCTCGAAATTATATTTCGATTGCTCGACTTCGTTCTGGTGGTACACATCGCCGTAGGTCACGCGATACCCCGGTCCTTCGGCCCAGGTCAGGTCGAAGACGTTTTCAACACCCTGTAGATACATGGCCAGCCGTTCAATGCCGTAGGTGATTTCACCGAGTACCGGCCTGCACGTCAGCGAGCCAACTTCCTGGAAGTAGGTGAATTGTGTGACTTCCATGCCGTCAAGCCAGACTTCCCAGCCCAGCCCCCAGGCGCCGAGCGTGGGCGATTCCCAGTCGTCCTCGACGAAGCGGATATCGTGCTCCTTGAGATCGATGCCCAGCGCTTCGAGCGATTGCAGGTAGAGTTCCTGGATATTCGCCGGTGAGGGTTTCAGGACGACCTGATACTGGTAGTAATGCTGCAGGCGGTTCGGGTTTTCGCCGTAGCGGCCATCCTTGGGCCGGCGCGAGGGCTGCACATAGGCGGCGTTCCACGGCTCGGGGCCGATGGCGCGCAGGAAAGTGGCGGTGTGAAACGTGCCCGCACCGACTTCGATATCGTAGGGCTGGAGCAGTGCGCATCCCTGTTTGTCCCAGTAATTCTGGAGACGCAGAATGACTTCCTGAAAAGTTGGCATGAATGATTTCGTAAGCGCTGAACAAGGGTCGATCTTACTTGGTTTTTCCCCTGACTTGAAGGCGCTTTGCCACTTGCACAGTGTGAGACGGAGGTTCCGGCGGGTGTTTTTCGACTAAAGGAAGACGCGGCATGATGTTTGGAACACAGACTTGAAAACGCAATTCTTCAGGATTTTCCCTCAGCCGTTTGTGGTGCTGCTTCTCCACTAGCATTCTGCGTGCGCGCCAGATAATTACGGAAACGGTAATCGTGGTCCAGGATATGATCAAGCAGCCAGGACTTGACGAACTTCATGGTCTCGATCTCCAGTCGAAGATGGCCTTCCGCATAGGAAGCGTGCAGTTCGAAAATCTTGTCGATCATCGATTCGTGAATCTTCTGATGCTCGGCGAGCATTTGGTAGCCGGCGTCCTCCATGATCTTTTCTTCATGCTGGAAATGCATCTGGGCGTAGACGATAAGCTGATGCAGGATCTTGGCGATATCCTGACGATTTCGCGCTTCAACCCAAAGCGTGTGAAAGTCGTTGATCAGACGGAACAGTTCCTCGTGCTCGGCATCGATCAGGTCATTGCCGATCAAATACTGGTTCGACCAGGAAAGCAGTGCCATGGAGCCAATCTCCGGTGATTTGATATCCGTTCAGGATACCGTGTTACGCGGGTGGACGAAAGCAATCGACACCAGCAGGGCCAAGATGACCGCCGGCCAGTTGCCCCAGCGCACATAGGGGGTGGCACCGACGTAGCCTTGAACTTCCCCGCGCAATGCCGCACGGGTAAAAGGTTTAAGCGCGCCGATGACGGTACCGTCGGCGGCGACAATGGCGGTCATTCCGGTATTGGTGGCGCGCAGCATCATGCGACCCGTTTCAAGCGCGCGCAACTGGGCGATCTGCAGGTGTTGCGCCGGGGCCAGCGAGTCGCCAAACCAGGCGACGTTGGAAATGTTCACCAGCAAAGTGGCTGCGGGCAATTGTCGGATGATTTCCTCGCCGAAGGCATCTTCGTAGCAGATATTCACGGCGACTTTCTGGCCGGCGATCTCCAGTGGGGTTTGTTGTTTCGCACCGGGGGTAAAGTCCGACATCGGGATGTGGGCCAGATTCATGAACCAGACAAAGCCGGGCGGGACGAATTCACCAAAGGGCACCAGATGCGACTTGCTGTAGCGCTGCCGCGTCGATTGGCCCAGGCTGATGGCCGCATTGGCGTAGCTGGCAAAATCACCGACGGCAATTCCCAGGAGCATGTCGCCGTGCTGGCGTTCGGCGAGGCTTTTCAATTCGTCGAGGTATTCGCCGGGCACCTGACTCAGAAAGGCGGGCAGCGCCGTTTCCGGCAGGACGGTCAGTTGCGCCGGATTTTCCAGCGCCAGACGGTAATAGATACGCAGCGATTCGCTGAATTTTTCGGGTCGCCATTTCAGATCCTGCGCGACATTGCCTTGCAGCAGGGCAACGCTGGACGGCTCACCGCGTGGCGCAGTCCAGTGCGCCGCGCGCAGCAAGCCGCCGCCACCCAGCAGCAGACCGGCGATGACCACCGGCAGCAGCGCACGCCAGCGCCGTGGCGTGCCACATCCCGCTTTGCCTGAAATCCAGCGCCGGGCTGCCTCGGCGATCAGCGTTGCGAGAAATGCCGTTATCAGCGTTACGCCATAGATGCCCAGCACCGGAGCATAACCCGCGAGCGGGCTGGGTGGCGCCTGCGAATAGCCGGCGGCCAGCCAGGGAAAACCGGTCAGGACCCAGCCGCGCAGCCATTCGGCGAGCATCCATAACGAAGCAAACAACAGACCGCGTTGCCACCATCCCGGCGGGGAAAAACGAACATGAACAGCACAGGCAACTGCCGGGAAGATCGACAGGACACCGCAGAACAACAAGGTGGCCAGTGCCGCCACGGGGGCGGGCATGCCGCCGAATGCGCTGAGGCTGACATAGACCCAGGATACGCCGACGATGAACAGGCCAAAGCCATACGCGGCGCCAAGAAGCGCGCCGGTTCGGGCGTTGCTTGCTGCGCCACGGGTGCCGTCCGTGGTGCGTTCAAGCAATGCGTACAGGCCGCCGAGGGTCAGCCAGATCAACGGGAACCCGCCCATCGGCGCAAAGGCCAGCACACTGGCTGCACCGAGCAGCAGAGCAATGGTCAGGCGCGGGATGTGCACGGCTCAGGCCGCTGCATTGGCGTCCGGTAGAGGGCTGACAAACAGCGTGTAGATCCGGCGACTGTCGGCACGCAGAACCGTGAAATGAAAGCCGCCAAAGTCGATCGATTCGCTGCGTTTCGGCACCCGCCCCAGATGATTCAAAATCAGTCCGCCCACGGTATTGCAATCGTCATTGGAGAAATTCGTGCCGAAGTGCGTGTTGAAATCCTCGATGCTGGTTTGCGCCTTGACCCGGTAGCGGCCGGTTTGGTCCAGCCGGATGTTGTCGTCGGCTTCGTCGAAATCGTATTCGTCCTCGATGTCGCCAACGATCTGTTCGAGCACGTCTTCGATGGTGATCAAACCGCTCACGCCAGCGTATTCATCGACCACCACCGCCATGTGGTTGTGCGAAACGCGGAACTCGCGCAGCAGAACGTTCAAGCGCTTGGACTCGGGGATGAATACGGCCGGGCGTAGCCAGTCGCGCAGGTTGAATTTGACGACGGTCTGCAAGCGCAACAAGTCCTTGGCCAGCAGCAGGCCGATGACATTGTCACGATTGCCGTCGATGACCGGAAAGCGCGAGTGCGCCGTGCGGTTGACCTGGGCAATGATGTCGCTCAGTGGATCGTCGATGTCGACAACCTCCATCTGCGCGCGTGGCACCATCACATCGCGCACGCTGATCTCGGAGGCGGCGAGCGCGCCTTCGGTAATCGACAGGGCGTCGGCGTCCAGCAGATTGCGTTCACAGGCTGAATGCAGCAGTTCCACGAGTTGTTCCCGATCCTCCGGCTCGCGCACGAGGATCGAGGACAGTCGTTCAAAGAAACCGCGCTTGTTGGCTGGGTTGATGTCCATAGGTCAGGTGATTCCGCAATAAGGGTCCGTGTATCCGAGTTCGGCCAATATGGCGCACTCCTGCTTTTCCATCAGGCGAGCCTGCTTCTTGCCGGCTTCGTGGTCGTAGCCGAGCAAGTGCAGCACGCCATGGACGATCAGATGGGCGAAATGGGCTTCCGGCGCCTTGGACTGTTCGTCCGCCTCATGTTCGACCACCGGCGCGCAGATGACCAGGTCGCCGCAGACGACCGGCTCGGTTTCGTAGGGGAATGACAATACGTTGGTGGCGTAGTCTTTGCCGCGAAAATGGCGATTGAGCGACTGACCTTCCTCGATGCCGACAAAACGCACCGTGATGCGTCCGCCGCGCGCGCCGTCGACACTCAAGGCCGCGCGGGCACACGCACGAACCAGCGGGCGCAAGGGCAATCCGCTGGGATCGCAGGCATACTGCACGCAAAGATTGAGGCGCCTGCTGATCATTTACCCTCCATCGCGAGGGTGTGCGCTTCATAGGCCGATACGATGCGGGCGACCAACGGGTGGCGGACGACATCCTCTTTCTCGAACTCGGTGAAGGCGATGCCGCGCACTTCCTTGAGAATCTGACGCGCTTCGATCAGCCCGCTTTTCTGTCCACGTTGCAGATCGATCTGCGTCACGTCGCCGGTGACTACCGCCTTGGCGCCGATGCCGATGCGCGTGAGGAACATCTTCATTTGCTCGGGGGTGGTGTTCTGTGCCTCGTCCAAGATGATAAAGGCATGATTCAGCGTGCGGCCGCGCATATAGGCCAGCGGCGCAATTTCGATGGCGCCGCGCTCGAAAAGCTTGGCGACCCGGTCAAAACCCATCAGGTCATAGAGAGCGTCATAGAGTGGCCGCAGGTAGGGGTCGATCTTCTGCGCCAGATCGCCGGGCAGGAAGCCGAGTCGTTCGCCGGCTTCCACCGCCGGGCGTGTCAGCACGATGCGCTGAACGAGTTCGCGCTCGATCGCGTCGACTGCTGACGCCACGGCCAGATACGTCTTTCCGGTGCCGGCCGGGCCGGTGCCGAAGGTGATGTCGTGTTCCTGAATATGCCTGAGGTATTCGACTTGGCGCGGCGTGCGGCCGTGCAGCTCGGTCTTGCGGGTCATCAGCGCCGGCGAAGGCATGCCGCCCTGCGCATCTTTGCGTGCCGGCCGGTTGATCAGTTCGATCAGGCCGAGCTGGATTTCATCGACCGACAGGGAATCCTTGGCCAGCGCGTAGAACTTTTGCAGCGCTTCGGCGGCGCGCGCCGTTTGTATCGCTTCGCCGCGCAGCGTGAAACGCTCGCCGCGACGAGCGATGGAAACATCGAGTGCGGTTTCGATCTGGCGCAGGTTTTCGTCGAGCGCACCGCACAGATTGGCGAGTTGGCTGTTGTTGACGGGCGAGAGCAACAGCTCGATGGTTCGGGGTTTTGCCGTGGCTTTGCTATTCATGATCCTGGAACGCTGCATTTCAGGCGGGCAACATTTCGCCTCGCAGCGAATGCGGCATGGCGGAGCTGATGCTCAGGTCGACGAAACTGTGCATCAGCCGGGGATCGCCGATGAAATTGACGATGCGGTTGTTATCGGTACGCCCGGCCAATTCGGTCTTGTCCTTTTTCGACTGGCCTTCGACCAGCACGCGCTGGACGCTGCCGACCATCGATTGCGAGACGCTTTGCGAAAGTTCTTCGATGCGCTTTTGCAGGCGCATCAATCGTTCGAGACGAAGCGCGTGCGGCGTGTCGTCGTGCAGTTCGGCGGCCGGCGTGCCGGGTCGGGAGCTGTAAAGAAAAGAAAAGGAGGCGTCGAAACCGACGGCATCGATCAGCTTCATGGTCTTCTCGAAATCTTCGGCAGTTTCACCGGGAAAGCCGACGATGAAGTCGGAAGACAGGGATAAATCGGGGCGCGCGGTGCGCAGTTTCCGTACCAGGCTTTTGTATTCGATCGCCGTGTGGCCGCGCTTCATCGCCGCCAGCACGCGATCCGAGCCCGATTGCACCGGCAGGTGCAGATGCGAAACCAGTTTGGGCACGGTGGCGAAAGCCTCGATCAGCCGCGGCGTGACTTCGCGCGGATGCGAGGTCGTAAAGCGGATTCGTTCAATGCCCGGAATTTCGGCGATATATTCGATAAGCAAGGCCAGGTCCGCGGTGTCGCCGGAATGATCGTTGCCCGCCGCCATTGCCCCACGGTAGGCATTGACGTTCTGCCCGAGCAGCGTGATTTCCTTGACACCCTGCGCGGCCAGACCGGCCACTTCGGTCAGGACGTCGTCGAAGGGGCGCGAGACTTCCTCGCCGCGCGTGTAGGGAACGATGCAGAAGGTGCAGTACTTGCTGCAACCCTCCATGATCGAGACGAAAGCCGACGCGCCGTCAACCTTGGCCGGTGGCAACCGGTCGAATTTCTCGATTTCCGGGAAGGAGATATCGACTTGCGATCGGCCAAGACGCCGCTTGTCAGCAATCAATTGCGGCAGGCGATGCAGGGTCTGCGGGCCGAAAACGATATCAACATAAGGCGCCCGGGCGATGATGGCGGCTCCCTCCTGGCTGGCGACGCAACCGCCAACGCCGATCACCAGATCGGGCTTGGTCCGCTTGAGCAGGCGCACCCGGCCGAGGTCGTGAAAAACACGCTCCTGCGCCTTTTCGCGCACCGAACAGGTGTTGAACAGGATGATATCCGCATCTTCAGGGTTGTCGGTCTTGACGATGTCTTCAGAGGCAGCGAGCACATCGGCCATTTTGTCCGAGTCGTACTCGTTCATCTGGCACCCGAAGGTGCGGATGAACAGTTTTTTTGGCATATTGCGGATCAGTTTTTTTGATGAGCTGAAGATTCGGACAGGCTGAGCATCCATACGCGGTATATCGCACCGGAGGTATCGGTGAGGTAAACGACCTCGGACGGCTTCTGGATGCTCATGGTCATGACGATGAGATTGCGCTCGCTGCGAAACTGGGCGGTCGGCGCCAGCCGCATCGGCTGGCCGTTGATCACGACGAGGCCATCCCCCAATGGCGGCAGCATGACGCCCGTCTTGGCCTCCGGCGGCAACGTGCGGGTCGTGGCATAAATCTCGTATTGCGAGGGATCCCTCGTAGGGCTTTGCGCCGCAGTTTCGATGATGGCGCTGACAATCGAGGCGATGAGTGAGGCGGGAATCGGCATGGCCCCATTATAGTCAAGCTTGGGTGCCTTGTGTGGCCGTAAAAACTTGACCGCATCCCGTGCCGAACCGTATAATCTCGCGCCCTTCCCGGTGATGTAGCTCAGTTGGTTAGAGCGATGGATTCATAACCCATAGGTCGGCAGTTCAATTCTGCCCATCACCACCAATTGAAAAAGCCTGACCCTTATCGGTTGGGCTTTTTTCTGCTTGTCGTACCCGCATTGGCGCTGCCCCGGGTAGCGATGCGGTGCCGACCCGTCCGACGAACACCCCATCTTCTTGGCCGCCAGCACTCCGAATCCACTCTTTGCTCCATTTGACCTGTGGCGGGTCATCGCACGTTCAGCGCATGCGCTGCTATAGCAAGATTGGGAGGATGCTGCTGAAGTCATCAGTCCATGTCTGGGTGCCGGATGGAACGTAAATCGTCCTGGCCACGCCCTTGACGTCGGGATTGGAAAGAAAGTGCGGATTCGCCGTCACGAGTACCCAATCGGCGGCGTCGACCCCTTGGTCTTCATTGGCCTCGCTCGTCACAATACGGGCCTTCATGCCGAATTCGTTGGCCGCCATCATTACGATGGGGGCCAGGTTCAGGTATTGGTTGGAAGCATGGACCGCCAGCACACCGCCAGGAGCCATGTGCCGGATATATTCCCGAAACGCCTCTCGAGTCAGCAAATGCATAGGAATAGAGTCTCCGGAGAAGGCATCGATTGCGAGTACATCGAATCGCTGCGGCGCCTCCCGCTCAAGGGAAAGGCGCGCATCGCCAGAGACCAGATTCACCGCCGCGTGAGAATCCCGCAAGAAGCTAAAGTACGAATGGGCAATGCCCTGAACAGCAGGATTGATCTCATAGAACCGATATTGATCTCCTGTGCGACCATAGCTGGCGATGGTGCCTGCCCCGAGCCCGATAACCCCGACTCGCACCACAGGCAAGCGCTTGTTAAAGTAATTTAGCGTAATGCCAATACCGCTCGATTCGCCATAGTAGGTTGTTGGCCAGTGCAATCGGTCAGGGTCAACGAATTGCGCGCCATGGACGATCACTCCGTGCATCAAGGTGACTTTCAGATCGTTCTCCGATCCATCATGGTCGACACGCAGGGAGCCATAGAAATTGCGCGATGCCAGTAACGTGTCGTTGCGCCGTTGCATTTCGCTGCTCACGAAGATGTAACCCGAGCCAATCGCTGCACACATTCCGGTCAGCAAGATCAAGGTGCGAGGATATTTCACGTAACGCATCGCGCCTCGCTGCCGATCGTATGCGTACACGACTGACGCCACAGCAATGGTCAAGACCACGCCGATTTGGAATTCGTAGTCGCCGGAGAATACTTGCGGCGCCAAGATCGCTACAAACAACCCGCCGAGTGTCCCCCCTCCGGCGATCAACAGGTAGAAAGTCGTCAGGTGATCCGTCGGTGGTGCCAGACGGGCCAGTTCGCCGTGACAGACCATGGAAAAAACAAAGAAAGCAAGCAAGTACGCCGAAACCACGATCTTGATATCGAGATCCCCAAAGTCGACCGCCGCCAAATAGCACACAGCGACCACCGCGATGATCAATAGAGGGGCGAATACGATGCGCTTGTACCATCGGCGATGGTCGAAGCTGATGCTGAAGCTCAGCAGGTAAATGGTGAGAGGAGCGATCCACAGCATGGGTATCGGCGCGACATCACGAGTTAGATGACTCGTCAAGGACACCAGAAGCAAGGACGGACACGCCGCCAGGAATACCCAGGTTAGCTGGGTCATCAGACTCGGCGGAGCGGATGGGTGCTGAGGTTGGACCGCGTTCGACGCCAGAGAAGCGCGCTTCGACCCACGCCAAGCGAGCGATCCGCACAACAAAGCGAAAGAAATGAAACCAAATGACCATCCGGACGACTGCTCGGAAATACTCGAAACGGGCTCGATGGCGAAGGGGTAGCTCAACAAACCAATCATCGAGCCAACATTGGAAAGTGCAAAGAGCCGATAAGGCAAGGTACCCGGCCGTTCTCGTGAAAACCAGACTTGGACCAGCGGACCCGTGGTGGATAGAACGAAATAGGGCAGTCCCACGCTCAAGGCAAGAACCCCAAGCAGATGAAGGCTCGGGCTGTAATTTCCCAGGGGCTTCCATGTCAGATTTGGTGAGATCGGAAGCATCGCCACGGCAAGCGCGAGCAGAGCAATGTGCAAGACAGCCTGCGGCCTGGGTGAAAGTCGGCGCACAAGGAAATGGGTATAGATGTAGCCCAATAGCAGCATCGACTGAAAGAACAGCAGACAGGTCGTCCAGACCGATGCCGCACCCCCGTACCACGGGAGGATCATCTTGCCCATGACTGGCTGGACCTGAAACAGAAGGAACGCGCTAAGGAAAATAGTCCCGCCGTATTGGGCCTTCAGCCATAGGGTTTCCGGTGCTTTGATTGCGTCAGAGGCAGGCATGTCAAAAGGGTTCCTTCAGTTGGCCGGATAACGCAGCTTACAGTAGGCTGAAGAGGTCAGTGTACAGGCGGCAAGACTGTCGGCGGTGGGGTGTCGTTCAAGCGCCACGACCTGACGGCCAGCGCTTGCACTGGCCCCACCGTGGCAGCCAGTAATTGTGCGCTTTCCGGCCGCAGTGAGTGGCTTCAATCCGCGTTTCTGGGTTAATATTCAAGTGAAGAGCGGACTTGCTCAGACGGTGTGTGTTCTGACGGTTCGTCGCTGAAATTTTTAACCAGCAAGCAAACCGAGGGGAGCAGCAAAATGTTGACCTATGAAGATTGCCTCGAACTGAGCGACCTGACCGAAGAAGAGGTCGAAGCCATTGCCCAGCACGAGCATGTACCCGAAATTGTGGCACTTGAACTGGGGAGCTATCTGGTTCATAGCTCTGACGGCGTTCCGATGATCAAGCGAATCATTCTGGATGACATAGAGGAAGAGCGCCGGCTCGGCAATCAGAAAAAAGCGCTGCATCTGAAACTGGTGCTCCGGCACTTCGTGCATACCCACCCCAAGCACAAAGCCAAGGCTTGAAGGACGTAGCACGTCGGTGGGGTTGCCGCGTGGGGGAGGGCTTGTGGCCTCTGCGTCGGAGGGTTTTGGTTGGGCTTCGCCCAGACACTCAAATTTTATCGAGCGGTCTTAGTACGCTTCAAACCTGACGGCACCGCGTCGTTCCCCCTTGAAAGGCCTGCCGAAGAAAAGCAGGCCTTTGCCTTTTAGGACAACGAAGTTGTTCTTGACCAGAAATTCTTCGCCGGTGTCCGGTAAAACGCTGGTGCCATTGGTGCTCGTGTCCGTCAACACGATGTACTTGGCCTGCCTTTCGATCAGACAGTGATTGCGCGAGACAAAGAAGTCGACAACGACCAGGTCGGATGTCGGATCGCGGCCGATGGTGACCAACGGGTTTTCCTGAGTGGCTTCTATGGTTTTCAGCCCGTGGTGCAACACGAGGTAGGGTCCGACGGGATTGGAGGCCATGTTGGCCGGCCAGAAGGATTCGCCGCCAAACGCGGCCGAAGGTATCTCGCGCCGCCAGTCGACCTTGTGCACGGCAATGTCGAGGGGGATGTCGTCAAATGGCCGAGTCAGTTCGCGCAGTTCGGGGTTGAGCGATTGCACGACCAGTTCGGAAACCACGATGCCATCGTCGGCCACGGCCAGACGCATGGCGATATCTTGCGTGTTGTCCGCGCCATCCCTGGCGCGTTGGCGGATGAGTCCTTGGTGAATGCCGATACGCAAAGCAAGCCTTTGCTTGGCAACCTGCGGCAGCACGGCGCAGCGGTGCTGCATCTCGCATGCGCTGAGTAGCGCGGCATCGGCCGTGTCGAAGGTCATCTGCAGCGTGTTGCGGGTTCGCCCGTCGATGCGACCCCGGTAAGAAGCCGTGATCCGTTCCAGCCGATTCAAACGCCGCTCCAGGGGGTGTCCGGCCTTGGCGTCATCGAACTCCGTCGTGTCCAACCCGGTTCTCAGAATCACGGCATGGACCAGATACTTGCTGCGTGTTTTGTTCATGGCCTTAGTCTGTCGCGTGTTTTGTCAGGTGTACGTAATTTCAGGGTGAATTGTAACGTATTCGTCCGGCTTGCCCGCAGGTGCGTAGCGTTGGGCCGAGTCGGTATTCTGCCGCGCACGACGACTGAACCCGCAGGGTGGTGTCATGCTGAGGCGACTCTGCGGGGTTTTACGCGTGCGCGCAATACAGCCTGCCCTGCCAGGTGTTTCGGGCTTCCAGTTTTGCTTCGAGCATGGCCGGGAACTTGAAAAGTCGCATTCCCCAGTCGGGTGAGACGAGCACACTCGGTGGAACCTCGCTGCCCAGCCGCTGAATCTTGATGCCCGGCGGAAGCAGTTCGAGCATGTCGATCACCGCATCAAGGTAGCTTTCGGGAGTGAGCAAGGAAATGCTGTCCGGCGCGGCGCGGTACAGATTGGCCAGTCGCGTACCCCGCACAATCTGCAGTTGGTGGAACTTCAGCGCGTCGAGGGGCAAGGCTGCCAGCGCCCTGGCGCCAGCGATAAGGCTGTCTCGGCTTTCGAGCGGCAGGCCAAGCAGGAGGTGCCCGGTGACGAACAGATCGCGCTTGGCCGCACGCCGGATGGCGTCCTGGGTGCAGGCAAAATCGTGTCCGCGCAGGCATTCCTCGAGTACGTCGTCGTTGCAGGATTCAATGCCGATTTCCAGTTCCACCATCGTACGGGTCGCCAGCTCGGCAAGATAATCGAGCGTTTCCTCAGGCAGGCAATCGGGTCGCGTCCCGATGGCGATTCCGGCTATGTCCGGGTGCGACAGCGCGAGGCCATAGACCTGTTTCAGCGCATCAAGATCGTCGTAGGTATTCGAATAGCTCTGGAAGTACGCAATGAATGCCTTGGTTTTCGGATAGCGCCGCCGCATGAACTCGATACCGGTGTCGATCTGGGTGAAGATGTCGCGTTGTTCGAGCAGGTAACTCGGTGAAAAGCCCTCGTTGTTGCAGTAAGTACAGCCGCCGATGCCAAGCGAACCATCGCGGTTTGGGCAGGTGAATCCAGCGTCGATGGAGACCTTTTGCAGACGGCCGCCGTATTCGTGTTTGGCCCAGTCGTTGTAGGCGTGGTAACGGTGGCCAAAAAAACGGGCCACGCATTCGTCAAAAGCGTTCATGGGAGGCTAACTGGCGTGGCATTCAGGCGTCGGAATTCCCGTTCGGGCTATAGTGCCGACACAGTCGCAGATAACGCTCATCCGCCTGTTTGAGCCGTTCGGTGGATAGCCGGAAGAAGATTTTGAGCATTTCCGATTGCAGCCCGGTCGAGGCCGTATTGAGTCGGGCGTTGGGCCATTTGCCTATGATTCCGTCGCAGGTGGCGGTCAATGTTGCGGCGCGCGGCGCAGGCGTTTCTTCGGCAAAGGCAAGTTCGCCAAACAGCGTGCCCGGATTCAGCAGAGCGATCAGCTGACCTTTCTGCGTAACTGTGGCCTCGCCCTTGAGCAGCAGGTAACACGAAAGCGCGTCGTCACCTTCGCGCATCAGCACCGTTCCAGCCTTGATTTTGCGCCACCGTGAAATGCGCAGGAGTTCCCACAGCTGGGCGTCGTTGAGCGAGGCGAGCAAGGGCAGTTTGCGCAATTGGTCATACAGTTCCGCTTCGGCAGGTCGTCGGTTGGCCGCCGGTTTCATTCTCAAGGTCGCGGTGATGTGCGATGAGAGCGCCGAGAGAACCGACGGCCAGTTGGCAAAACGGTCTTCCAGACTGCGCGCGAGCATTTTGTCGAGCAATGCGTTCAGGTTGGTTGGCAGATCGTGGCGAAAACTCGTCAGCGGTTCCCGCTCGCCGTTCAGAATCTTGTACATCAGCGACGCCTGATCGGGCGCGTCGAACGGGCGCTGGCCGGTCAATAACTGGTGCAGGACAACCCCCAGCGCGTAGATGTCCGCCTGCGGCGTGACCCATTGGCGAAAAAGCTCGGGCGCCATGTAGGCCAGCGAACCGATGTCCATGACCTGCGTGGCCTCGTTGTTGCTGCTAGACCAGTATGCGGCGCCAAAGTCGCAAACTTTGGCTTCGCCCGGGCCGACATATTGCAGGTTGGCCGGTTTGATATCGCGATGAATGATCCCGGAGCGGCCAGCATAGTTCAGCGCGCTGGCGCATTTGTAGGCGATCTCCAGCACTTCGGAGACCGGCTTGAGCGTATCGGCTTTGGTGTAAGGCTCCAGGGTGCCGTGTGCAAGGTATTCCATGGCCAGATAGGCGCTGTTGTCGCCAAAACCGGCGTCGTATATTTCGACGATGTAGGGGTGGTGCAGACTGCCGGCCAGATGCACCTCGTTCAACCAGGCTTTACGTACCAGGGCCTGCGCGGGGTCATCGTTGAAGACGCTGGCATGAGCGACTTTCAGCGCCACCTCGCGCTGGGCAAAAGTATCCTGGGCGAGATACACCGTTCCCGTGGCGCCGCGCCCGAGTTCGCTACGAATTTCGTAACGCTGGCTGAGGCCGGCGGGGAGTGCTGCGAACGGCTTCGCGGCGTTGGGCATGGCCTATCGTAACCCCAGCGATACGGGGTTAGAACGGACGGCTAGGACGAAGCCGCCGCAGCGACCGGTTTGTCTTCGGTAATCCCCGCATAAAGGCGCCTCAGCTTGTTGCTTTCGATCAGGGCGTCGATGCGGGCAAATACCTCGTAACGGGAAAACGGCTTTTTCATGAAGTCGTCGGCGCCAATCCGCTTGGCATAGAACTGTTCCGTCGCCTGCTCGTTTCCGCTGATCATGATGACCGGAATGTCCCGCGTCAGCGGATTGCGCC
The DNA here is from genome assembly GCA_016705685.1 of Propionivibrio sp. Classification (GTDB taxonomy): domain Bacteria; phylum Pseudomonadota; class Gammaproteobacteria; order Burkholderiales; family Rhodocyclaceae; genus Propionivibrio. The sequence continues at coordinate 138,987 of JADJLB010000012.1, read as the reverse complement.
GCATCAGCCGCAAGGCGGCGAATCCGTTCATGCCGGGCAGCACGATGTCGAGAAAGACCAGCTCGGGTTTTTCCTGGAGGACCATTTCCAGGCCTTTCTCGGCATCCATCGCTTCCAGCGTGACGCAGCCGGCCGAGCGCAGCATTTTACGGAGCGCGGCGACGATCGTCGCCGAATCGTCGATGATGAGCACACGCCGTTCGAGGTGAGAATTCAGTCGCTTGCGGCTGCGCCGCTCCACCGGCACGGAAGGTCCCGCCTGGGGCTGAGGAGCTGCGATTGGTGGCTGGGCCACGGATTCGGTCTTGCCGAGAATTGACCGGAATGGATTGAAAATGCCCATGCGTTCTACCTTTCGATCAAGCGTACGGCGAAGCGTTGAACCTGATCCGATCAGCTCGCCTGTGTCAAGGTTGCCAGTATAAATGAATTGCCCTCGAAACGTGGTCAATCACCGGCAAACAACGGGAGATTTGCACGACTCGTCGGGAGCCTGACCTGCCGGCAGGCCAAACCGTCGCAAGTTCGGGATTCCCTTTGCGGCAAACGCCTTGTACCATTCCGCACGGCTGGCCTTTGACTTTATTGCGAAACCTAAGCACGCAATTGGAAACACGCAAATCGGGGAGTGACCATGGAAGCTTTCGGCAATTTCGTTTTCTGGATCATCAAGATATTTCTGTTGCTGTTTGGTTTCGCACTCATCCTGGGCGGCGGTTTCTGCGTCGTACTGCCCCTGGTCGAAAAATCGGACGGCTTCGGAGGTGTTTTTGCAGCGGTCGGGCTGGTATCGATCCTGATTGGCAGCCTTGTCTTTTGGGCCGCGATACGGATTATCCGGAAGACATCTGCCGCGCAGAACGTGCAGCGGGAGGAGAGCAAATCGCCAGCGGACAACACGAGCGACTCGAATGACGCGGAGGGCAAGTAGCCCGTGCCATCCGTCACGGCCTATCCGTGGGTTCACCCTCTTTTCGAAGCGCTGGGGCTGTTTACCGGCGTTCAGTATTACCGCATCTTGCGTCGCCGAACTGGTGCCCCGGGCCTGCTCATGGGCAAGGATTTTGGCGTGGTGCTCGGTTGTGTATTTGGCGCCGCGCTGGGCAACAAACTCGTCTTCTGGGCCGAGTTCCCGCATCTGCTCACCCAATACTGGGATCAGCCGGTAGTTCTTCTTGCCGGGCAGTCGATGGTCGGTGGGCTGCTCGGTGGCCTGCTTGGCGTCGAGCTGGCAAAGAAGCTGACCGGAATAACACGGTCAACCGGCGACGATTTCGTCTTCCCGGTACTGCTGGGCTTGATGATCGGTCGTATGGGCTGCTTTCTCGCCGGCTTGTCCGATGGTACCTACGGCATCGCGACGAACCTGCCGTGGGGAATCGATTTTGGCGACGGCGTTGCGCGTCACCCGACACAGTTGTACGAAATTGTTTTCGCGGGATTGCTCTGGGCATGGCTGCGCCGAATGCAACCGATGCTGGCAGGAACGCCGGGCTTGCTGTTCAAGCTGATGCTGAGCGCCTACCTGCTGTGGCGTCTGCTGGTCGATTTTCTCAAGCCGGTGCCGTATGAATTTCCCGGCGGTCTGTCGGGTATCCAGGCCGTTTGTATTCTGGCCCTTGTGAGCTATCTGCCCTCCGTAGTACGCCACTGGCGCGGGGTTCGCTTGTTGGCCCTGGAAGCGGAATCGTGAGCCGCAAGAACCGCCCCTATCTGTTCTACGACACCACTTCCTCGGTCTGCTCGACCTGTCTGCAGGTGGTCGAAGCGAAGGTTCTGATCAAGGACGAATCGGTCTTTCTGGAAAAATGGTGCCCGGCGCATGGTATCGAGCGCGTGCTGATCAGCGACGATGCGGCGTGGTACAAACTGGCGCGCGAGGTGTATGTCAAAGCACCGGAAATGCCCGAGCGCTTCAATACGCAAATGACGTATGGTTGCCCGTACGACTGCGGCTTGTGTCCCGACCACATGCAGCATTCCTGCCTGACGCTGATCGAAATCACCGAGCACTGCAATCTGCGTTGCCCGGTGTGTTTTGCCGAGTCCGGGCCGGAGCGCCTGAAGCACCGCACGTTGGCCGAGATCGAGGCAATGCTCGACGCCGTGGTGGCCAACGAAGGCGAACCCGATGTGGTGCAGATTTCGGGCGGCGAGCCGACGCTGCATCCGGATTTCTTCGCCATCCTCGATGCGGCGCGGGCGCGACCGATCCGCCATCTGATGGTCAATACCAATGGTTTGCGCATTGGCCGCGAACCCGATTTTGTCGCTCGTCTGGCCGATTACAAGCCGGGGCTGGAGATCTACCTGCAATTCGATTCGTTGCGCGACGAAGCGCTGCAAGCCATGCGCGGCGCCAATCTCGCCGAGGTGCATCGGCGCGCGCTGGAACAGCTTGAAGCGCACGGCATCTCGACAACGCTGGTGATGACCGTGCGGCGCGGCGTGAACCAAGACGAAATCGGCGAAGTGATCCGCCACGCGCTGCAGTGGCGCTGCGTGCGCGGCGTGACGCTGCAGCCCGAGCAATCGGCCGGCCGCAACGAGGGGCTCGATGCGCAGCCCGGCGCGCAGCATCGCCGGCTGACGGTAAGCGAGTTGCGCCGGCGCATTGCCGAGCAGTCGGGCGTATTCAGTCTGGAAGACATTGTTCCCGTGCCATGCAATCCGGATACGCTGGCCATGGGCTACGCGCTGCGACTGGGCGATGATGTGCAACCGCTGACCCGCCACGTCGGCCCCGAAGCGCTACTCGCCGGGCCGCACAGCACCATCGTTTTCGAGCGCGATCCGGCGCTCAAGGCGCAAGTATTTCGCCTTTTTTCGACCAACCTGTCGCCGGAAGGTCAGGCCAGTTGTCTCTCGGATCTGCTGTGCTGCCTGCCGCGCATCGACGCGCCGCAGCTGTCGTATGAAAATGTCTTCCGCGTGCTCATCGTGCAGTTTATGGATGCGCACAACCTCGACCTGCGTGCGCTGAAGAAGTCCTGTGTGCATATCGCCCAGCCCGATGGCCGGCTCATCCCGTTCGAGGCGTTCAACCTCTTCTATCGCGGCGACCGCGCGCAGCGCACCGAAGAAATCCGTGCCGGCATTGCGCAGGCCACGCAGCGGCGAGCGACGGGGCGAGCGATCCAGGTGAGCCCGGTGGACGCTGGGTGTGGCAGTTAAAATAATGGTGATTAGCCTTTGTTGTGCTGCCGCGACCATCGCCGGAGAGCGCGCCAGTTGGCGTTCTACGGTGCTGAATTGGCTAGAGAGGAGGGGGTGCGCCACGCTCCAGTCTGGTGATGCTTTTAGATTGCGTGCCTTGGGTGAAGACCGACAAAGGCCGTATTAAAGTTATTGGCATCGAAAACGGAACGGCAGCAAACAGTCTGTAGCACTCATTCGATTCTACTTTGACCGATGATTAGATCGAATGTCGGCAATGGAGTACGGTGATTTTGGCTATACAGCGGAAGCAGCCAGTGGCTGCCTTAGAACTTAGAAGACAGAATGGACGGTGTTCCAGTTAACATTTAGTCGGACAAAAAGGGGAATATTGGACATTCCGGATTTTTATACCGACGTTCGGCTGTCGATATCAACCATCCGGAATTTAGCCCGACGTTTTTTAGGCTAATACAAAGTCTGGCATCGGGACAGGAACCACGGCGAGAGCCGCAACGCTCATCATTGCAATACCTTCAGGAGGAAATCGGAACCTTGGTACATATTCAGGCAGTCATAGGATTCTTGATTCTGGTTGCACTGGCTGTCTTTTTTTGGAGACGCTACGGCATTGGATCTGGCCGCGCGTTCGGGAATAGGCTCGCGGCACACAACGGAATTCCTAAAAATACGTTCTATTATCTTCTGGAGAATGGCGTCAAAGGTTCATCACGGGAGTTCTTGGCATCTCTTGAGCAGTCCAATTTAAGTTTGGATCAGGCTAGCGTGGCCATCGCCCCATCACTAAGCAGAGGAATCGAACGGTTGGAGGCGCGCTTTGGCACTCAAGAGATGTATGACAAGGCGAAACCAATCGTGGCTAGACTTCTTGCCGAATCGGAACAGAAGAGATGAGCTTCGGGGAGCCGATCACGGCGATGCTTAGCGAGGCTGTTTGAGCGTTTTGCAGAGCCGAATCAAGTGATGAGAATCATGATTGCCCAGTTCAAGTTGAAATCGGCGGCACTTGGTGCGGAGGCTCTGGCTGCTGTGCTCTCAAATTGCGCGGGACGCCCTCGCTAGGCAACGCCGCCGACGAGAAACTGCCCGCTCCCCGATTCCTCCGATATTTCTCCATCGCAAGTGCCAGATCGGCGTTCAGAATGCGTTCCACGGAGGGCGATTCCGCGCCACTATATCAACGGCGTCGGCTTTGTCTTCGAACATTGAATCTCACCGTAACCCTGGCTAAAGGAGAATCATCATGGTCATGAAAAAGATCAGCATTGCGCTGCTGCTTGCGGGCTTTGCTGCGGGTGTTTGCGCACAGAGCGGCCCCATGCAAGGTGGCGGGCAGAATATGAATTCAGGCAATCAAGGCGGCGGGCAGGGCGGGGGGCAGCATCAAGGGCCACCGCCGCAAGCCATCGCTGCCTGCAAAGGCAAAGCGAGTGGTGCGGCGTGCAGCTTTGCCGGGCGCCAGAACAATCAGGTGAGCGGCTCCTGTTTTTCGCCGCCACCTCGTCAGAATTCCTCCTCAGAAGGCGGCCAGGGTGGGGCGTCGGGGCAGGGCGAAAAACCTTTGGCGTGCCGTCCTGAACGGGGCGGGCAGGGCGGTGGTGGTGGCCAGGGCGGATCAGCGGCTGGGCGCTGAGTTTTTAAGCGCCACCGCTTTTCAGGCGATTGCCCCGGCCAAGTTTGCGACTTTTGCGCTTAGACGGGGCGCCCGCTGGTCGGCTGGCGCGTGCTGGCGCTCGCTTCGGCTTGAATGGTGGCCTGGTCGTGCATTAGTTGTTTGATCAGCGGTTGTTGCGCATCGCTTTGCCCCCACTGGTCGAAGTACACGAGGTCTTCAATCGGCAGGCGCGGCAGCCAGCCGGCGGCTTCGAGTTCGGGTTTGGCGTAGAAGTGGCTGACGTAGCCGACGCACAGGTAGGCAATCGGCGTGATGCCCTTCGGGATGCCGAGCGCTTCTTGCAATGCGGATTGATTGAAAATGCTTACCCAGCCGACGCCCAGCCCTTCGGCGCGCGCTGCCAGCCAGAGGTTCTGCACAGCGCAGACGCTGCTGTACAGGTCCATGGTTTTCATGTGCGTACGGCCGACGACGACCGGGCCGGTCCGCTCGCGGTCGCAGGTGATGCAGATGCCGATGGGCGACTCCAGGATGCCTTCGAGTTTGAGTGTTTTGTAGATGGCGCGCTGCTCGCCATCAAACATCTCGGCGGCTTCGGCGTGCGCTTTGGCAAAAGCGGCGTGCACCCGCTGCTTAATTTCGTCCGAACGGACGACGAGAAAATTCCACGGCTGCATGAAGCCAACCGAAGGCGCGTGGTGCGCAGCGGTGATGATGCGGCTCATCACCGCGTCCGGTACAGTTTTGGGTAGAAACTGGCCGCGTACGTCGCGGCGCGAGAAGATGGCTTGGTAGATCGCCGCGCGTGCTTCGTCGGTGAAGGCGTGGATGTCTTGTTCGGCTTGTTCTGTTTTCATTGCAATTCCCCTTGCGTGAAAAGTGAGCGCCTGCCGGGCCTTGCAGCGCGCGAAATTTTTCAGGCCGGTCTTCTGACTCGGATTCAGTTGCGTCTGGCGCCTTCCCGGTGTTCACCAGTGGCTTGTTGCCAGAGCATCATCCTTACAGCGTTGGGCACGTGGCGGAGTTGCACCGCCTTCCCGATTCTCCCCCGCCTTGCGGCGCAGGGCACCTGAAGGCCGGAATGATCCAGGAGCGGGGCGGCGTTGTCAAAGTTTTTGGGATGGCGGCGTGCCAGTAGGCTGGAAGCAGGCCACAGAAACAGCGGCTGGCACTAAAATGGCGTCCATGAATATTTCCCTTGAACATTGGCGCGACCGTTTCGATCGTTACGAAAAGCTGATGCGGCTCGACAAGCCGATCGGCATCCTGTTGCTCCTTTGGCCAACCTTCTGGGGTTTGTGGTTGTCGGCGCATGGGCGGCCGAACTGGGTTGTGGTGTGGATATTTACGCTTGGCACGGTGCTGATGCGTTCGGCCGGTTGCGTGATCAACGATTTTGCGGATCGTGATTTTGATCCGCATGTGGCACGCACGAAGGCGCGCCCGCTGGCGGCGCGGACGGTCTCGGTGAAGGAGGCGACGATCCTTTTCCTGGCGCTGGTTATCAGCGCCTTTTGTCTGATCCTGCCGCTGCAAAGCTGGCTCATCGTCGAGCTGTCGGTTGGCGCCCTGTTTCTGGCGGCGAGTTATCCCTTCACCAAACGCTTCTTCGCCGTACCGCAAGCGTATCTCGGTGTCGCCTTCGGCTTTGGCATTCCAATGGCCTATGCGGCGCAGCTCGGCATGATTCCGGCGGAGGCGTGGTGGCTGCTGCTGGCCAACGTCTTCTGGGCGATTGCCTATGACACCGAATACGCGATGGTTGACCGCATCGACGACCTGAAGATCGGCATCAAGACATCGGCGATTACCTTCGGCCGTTACGACGTCGCTGCGGTCATGTTGAGTTATGCGATGACGCTTGGATTGATCGCCTGGATCGGTTACGGGCTGCGTTCGGGGTGGCCGTTTTACGCCGGGCTTTTACTCGCCGCCGGCATCGCCGGCTATCACTTCACGCTGATCCGGGAACGCGATCCGGCACTTTGCTTCAAAGCCTTTCTGCATAACAACTGGATCGGTGCCAGCGTGTTTGCCGGGATCGCCGTGGATTATCTGATTCGGCCGTAGAAGGCCCTCAGCAATTCTTCCGCGCCGTATTTTGCGGCAGCGTAACGCGGAAACTGGCGCCAGCGCCGGGCGTGCTTTGCACTTCGATGCGGCCGCCATGGTCGGCAACGATGCCGAAACACATCGACAACCCCATGCCGGTCCCCTGGCCGACCTTGCGCGTGGTGAAGAACGGCTCGAAAAGACGCGGCAGGTTTTCGGGAGCGATGCCAACGCCGGTGTCGGCAATCTCAAACCACAGCTCGCCCTGGTCGTTCTGCCCGCTACTGGCCGTGATCGTTCCGGGATGGTCGCCAATCGCCAGCGCGGCGTTGCGCAGCAAGGCCAGAAAAACCTGGTTAAGTTGCAGTGGTTTGCAGCGCAGCGTTGGCAGTTTGGCGTAACGGCGTTCCAGCCGGATCGTCGAAGGCAAGCCACCGACTACCAGATTGATGGCGCTCTCCAGACAGGTATGGATATCTACCTCACTCCAGTCAGTATCGCCCTCACGGGAAAATTCACGCAGATCGGCAACGATTTTCCGTACCCGTTCCAGGCCATTGCGGCATTCATCGAGCAGGGCGGGGGCGTCCTGGCGCACGAAGTCGAGATCGGCCTTTTCCTTGGCCGCCTGTAGCGCTGTGAGCGTCTCGTGCGCCGGGCCAGTGGCTTCGACCGCCGCGTAGTGGTCGACCAGAACCAACAGCGAACTCAGGTACTCGCCGAGCGTTTCAACGTTGGAGCGGATAAAGCTGAGGGGATTGTTGATCTCATGGGCGACACCGGCGGCAAGTTGCCCGATCGAGGCCAGCCGTTCCGATTGCTGCAAACGCTCCTCGATGCGCCGCGTGGTGGTGATATCGGCGGCGATGCCGTAGTAGCCGAGAAATTTCCCGCCGTCGTCGTAGCGCGGTCGGCCGCTGATGCGAAACCAGAAAATCCGCCCATCGGCACGGCGGCCGGGGTATTCGAAATTGCGGAAAGGTTTTTGGTCGAACATCAACTGCTTGTGCGCTTCCCAGTCGATATTGCCGAGGCGCTCCTTGCCGATACCATCCCAGCGCGTTTTGCCCAGCACACTGGCGCTGGGAACGCCGGAGACTTCTTCAAACTCGCGTGAAAAATAGCTGAAACGGTGTTCGGCGTCGGTTTCCCAGTACCAGTCGGAGGTGATCTCGGTGTAGTCGCGATAGCGCTGCGCGACTTCTTCCATGGCCTTGAATTCGGTGGCGTCGGTGAGCAGGGCGGTATAACACAGCGCGTCAGCATGGCGATCAAGGTCGCCGATGCGCAGGTTGAACCAGTGCCATGCGCCGCGGGTGTCGCGCAGCCGGACCAACTGGCGCGACTCGCCTTCCGGTGGGGCCAGGAAAGCCGCCGTTTCATTGGCGTGCATCGCTTGATTCAGCCAGGTCGGCGCCGTTTGACCCGCAGTAAATAGCTCAAGCATGCCGCCGTCGGCGCGCAGAACCTCCAGTTCCCCACGACTGACCCGCGCCGAAAAGGCGATCAGCGGTAGTGCGGCCAGCTCAAGCGCGGTACTCATGCGGGTTCCCCTATCGGCGTCGGATCAAGGATAATCCTGTTTCCACATTCCTACCATGGGTTTTCTTACATGCGTTACCACGACCTGCGGGATTTCATCGCGCAACTTGAACAATTGGGCGAGTTGAAGCGCATAGGCATCGAAGTCGACCCCCGGCTGGAAATGACCGAAATCTGTGACCGCGTGCTGCGCGGCGGGGGGCCGGCTCTTCTTTTCGAAAACCCCAGGGGGCACAAGATACCGGTGCTGGCCAATTTGTTTGGCACGCCGCGCCGCGTGGCTTTGGGAATGGGTCAGGATTCGGTCGGGGCGTTGCGCGAGGTCGGCAAGCTGCTCGCTTTTCTCAAGGAACCCGAGCCGCCGAAAGGGCTCAAGGATGCCTGGGACAAATTGCCGATTTTGAAGCAGGTACTCAACATGTCGCCCAAAGTCGTGTCGTCGGCACCCTGCCAGGAGATCGTCTGGGAAGGCCAGGACGTCGATTTGTCGCGACTGCCGATCCAGCATTGCTGGCCGGGCGATGTGGGGCCGCTGATTACGTGGGGACTGACCGTGACGCGCGGGCCGAACAAGGCGCGACAGAACCTTGGCATCTATCGGCAGCAGGTCATTGCTCCGAACAAGGTGATCATGCGCTGGTTGGCGCATCGCGGCGGCGCGCTCGATTTTCGCGATCACTGCCTGCAGAATCCGGGAGAGGCTTTCCCGGTGGCGACGGTGATCGGCTGCGATCCGGCGACCATCCTCGGCGCAGTGACGCCGGTGCCGGACAGCCTGTCGGAATACCAGTTCGCCGGCCTGTTGCGCGGCGCGAAAACCGAGGTGGTGAAATGCATCGGCTCGGGTCTGCAGGTGCCGGCGTCCAGCGAGATCGTCCTCGAAGGGTTCATCGATCCGCATGAAACGGCGCTCGAAGGCCCCTACGGCGACCATACCGGTTATTACAACGAGCAGGCACCCTTCCCTGTGTTCACCATCGAGCGCATCACGATGCGCAAGAATCCGATCTATCACAGTACCTATACCGGCAAACCGCCGGATGAGCCGGCGATGCTGGGCGTGGCGCTCAACGAAGTGTTCGTGCCCTTGCTGCAGAAACAATTCCCGGAGATCGTCGATTTCTATCTGCCGCCCGAAGGTTGCTCCTATCGTCTGGCGACGGTCAGCATCCAGAAGCAGTACCCCGGCCATGCCAAGCGCGTGATGTTCGGCATCTGGTCGTTCCTGCGCCAGTTCATGTACACCAAGTTCATCATCGTCGTCGATGACGATGTCAATATCCGCGACTGGAAGGAAGTCATCTGGGCGATGACCACCCGCGTCGACGCCGCGCGCGATACCCTGATCGCCGAAAATACACCGATTGACTATCTCGATTTCGCCAGCCCGGTGGCCGGGCTAGGCAGCAAGATGGGCATCGACGCCACCAACAAGTGGCCCGGCGAAAGCAGCCGCGGGTGGGGTACGCCGATTGTTATGGATGCCGCGGTGAAGCAGCGCGTCGATGCGCTGTGGCAGGATCTCGGCCTGTGACAGAACCGTGCCGCCGGTAAGCGGGTTGTCCGCAGGGAAGGCGCCCTCTTGAACGCCGTATGCCGAAAATATAGGCTTCGGCGTATGATGGAAGATCAGGAAAAGATGCCAAAAGCCCGATGAACCAGCCACTTAAACCGACATCCACGAGGCGGAGACTGTCTCCGGGGCGCATCGCCCTGCTCTACGCAGCCTTCGCTGCCTTGTGGATCGTTGTGTCGGGAGCCTTGCTGAAGCTCAGTGTCGACGACCCGGTGGTGCAGGGGCGAATTGAACTGGGCAAGGGCCTGCTGTTCGTCCTGGCAACCAGTGTGCTGCTCTATTTCCTGCTCAAGCAGTGGCGTGAACCTTTGCCCTCCCTTGCCGCGTCTCGCCCGCCCCTGGCGCTTTCAATGTCGTCCGCGCCGGGCCGTTGGCTAAACTTGCCTGGCCAGTGGTACTGGCGCGTTCTGGCCTGCGCGGGCGTGCTGGCACTGGTGCCCGCAGTCGGGTTCGTCGTGGTCAAAGTGCATGGCCCCCACGTCGAGCATCAAGTCTTTGAAGATCTTGCGGTCATCGTAGAGCTCAAGGCCAGCCAGATCGAAAACTGGCTGGCAGAACGCCACAACGATGGGCTTGTCGTCATGTCCAAGCCCGGTCTGATCAGACAGGTGTCATCCTTACAGCAGATGGGTGGAGATGATCTAGCAGACGATGTGCGCGAGCGTCTGACCTCGGCCATGAACGCGATGCATATCGATGCCCTTTTGCTGGTCGATCCGCAAGGAAAGCCGCTCATGGAGGTCGGGCCGTCGCGACCACCGTCGCCACAAATGATGGACCTGCTGTCCAAGGCGTTGGCGAGCGCACAACCGCAACTCAGCGAAGTATTTGCGGATGCTGATCGGCATCAGTATATCGATCTGGTTGCTCCTCTTTTCCGGACCGGTAAAGGCGTGCTTCAACCGGTCGGTGCCGTGGTGCTCCATCTATCGCCCGAACGCTTCCTGTTTCCCTACATCGAGCGCTGGCCGACCGCCAGTGCCAGTGGGGAAACTCTGCTCGTTCGCCGCGATGGCGATTCGGCGATCTGCCTTACCAATGTGCGCCATCGACAGGGTGAAAATGCGGCCAAGCGGGTGCCGTTGAGCAGAACGGAATTGCCGACGGTGGTGGCGATCAATGCAGGACTTCCTGGCACTGCCACAGGTAATGATTATCGCGGCGTGTCGGTGCTCACGGCTTTCCGCCCGGTGAAAGGGACCGACTGGGTCATCATCGCCAAACTCGATCGCGACGAGGTCATGGCGCCGCTGCGCAATCTGGCGTTCTGGGTTAGCCTGATCGCCTTGCTATCCATCGTCACGCTCAGCGCTGTGATGCTGCTGCTTTGGCGACAGCGCGGTCGAACCTTGCAGTTGGAGATGCAGGCCCACTCGGACCGGCTGCTCCGTCAATTCTTCGATCTTCCCTTCATCGGCATCGCCGTGAGTTCGCCGACGACCAGGCAGTGGATTCAGGTCAACGACCGCCTGTGCGAGATCCTCGGGTATTCGCGTGAAGACATGCTGCGTATCACCTGGGAGGAAATAACGCACCCGGACGACCTGGCAGGAAATGTTGTCGAGTTCGAGCGGGTCATGCGTGGCGAATCCGAAGGGTATGCCCTGGAAAAACGCTTCATTCGCCAGGATGGCACCACTGTGCTGACCTCCCTGGACGTCAAGTGCGTGCGCACGCCTGACGGCGCACCGGAGTACTTGATTGCCACGGTGCAGGATATCAGCGAGCGCAAGCTGGCCGAAGAGCGGATTCTTCGCTTGACGCGCATGTATTCTGCGCTGAGCGAGTGCAACCAGGCCATCGTGCGCTGCACCAGCCAGGAAGAGTTGTTTCCGCAAATCTGCCGTTTCGCCGTCGAGTACGGCGGCATGAAACTGGCGTGGATCGGATTGCTCGACAAAAATTCCCGGCTCGTTCGGCCTGTGGCCACTTTCGGTGCAGGCGCGGATTATCTGCTGCGTACGCAGGTATCAGCCGATGCCGAAAGCCCTTACGGCAAAGGTGCCACCGGCAGTGCGATTCGCGAGCGTCAACCCGTGTGGATTCTGGATTACTTGAACGATCCGAGAACGGCACCATGGCATGACCATGCGGCTATAGCCGGATGGGGGGCCGTGGGCGCGCTACCGCTGACTCGGAGAGATGAGGTAGTCGGCGCGCTGGTCATCTATGCTGTGGCGGGCGATACCTTCGATGAGGAAGTGCGTAATCTGTTGATCGAAATGGCCCATGACATCAGCTTTGCCCTGACCGCTTTCGCCAAGGACGCGGAACGCAGGCAAATCGAAGTGGCCTTGCGCGAGAGTGAAAGCCGTTTTCGCGACCTTTACGAAAATGCCCCGTTGGCTTACCAGTCGCTGGATATAACCGGAAACATTCTTGAGGTTAACGACGCCTGGTTGAGCTTGCTCGGACGGACTCGCGACGAGGTGATCGGCCGACCTGTCAGCGATTTCCTGACCGATGTTTCAGTAAAAACACTCGACAAGGAATTCCCGCAATTTCAACATCAAGGGAAGCTCGACGGACCGCTGTTCCATTTCATCCATCGGGACGGGACACAGCGTTTAGTGATGATTAACGGGCGGATCAGCCGTGACGCGGAAGGAAATTTTCTGCGCACGCACTGCATCATGATCGATTTGACCGAACGTCATAAGGCCGAGGAGCAGCTCAAACTTGCTGCCAAGGTATTTGAACAGAGCGCCGAGGGGATTGTCGTCACCGATGCCGATCTCACCATCCTGATGGTCAACCGGGCCTTCTCCGAAATCACGGGGTATAGCGCCGACGAGGCCCTGGGGCGCAACCCGCGCATGCTGGCTTCAGGACATCACGACCTGCAGTTCTATCGCAGCATGTGGGATGACATCAACAATAATGGTTACTGGAAAGGCGAGTTGTGGAACCGCCGCAAGGACGGCAACATCTATCCGGAACTGGTGTCGATCAGTCAGGTGCGCGACAGCGATGGCAGGGTCAGCCACTATGTCGGCATTTTCAACGACATCTCCGAGCGCAAGGAAAATGAGGCGCACATTCATCGCCTGGCCCATTTCGATGCGCTTACTGGTCTGCCGAACCGCAGCTTGTTGGCCGGCCGTGTCAGTCAGGCGCTGAGCATGGCGGAACGTGATAGAGAAACGCTGGCGCTGGTTTTTCTCGATCTAGATCGCTTCAAGAATGTCAATGATTCGCTCGGGCACCGGATCGGCGATGAACTGCTGATTCAGGTGGCCGGGCGCTTGCAGGCGGCCTTGCGTGACGAGGATACGGTTTCGCGCCTGGGTGGCGACGAATTCATTCTTGTCTTGCCGGGAACCGGTGCGGATGGCGCCACCCATGTCGCGGAAAAAATCCTGAATGCACTGTCACGCCCCTATCAAATCGAACAGCATGTATTGACCATCACACCATCGTTGGGCATTGCCATGTACCCCGCCGACGGGGATACCTATGAAACGTTGTCGATGTGTGCCGACGCCGCCATGTACCGGGCCAAGCAAGGCGGACGTCAAACTTTCCGCTTTTTTACCCGGGAAATGCAGGAACGCTCGGATCGCACGCTGCAACTTGAAAACGCCTTGCGCCACGCCTTGGAGCGCGACCAGTTCCAGCTCCATTACCAGCCGCTGATTTCTCTGGAAAATGACCATATCATCGGTGTTGAAGCACTGCTGCGCTGGCAGCACCCCGGTCTCGGTACGGTTTCCCCGAGTGATTTTATCCCTGTGGCCGAAGATAGCGGCCTGATCCTGCCCATCGGCGAGTGGGTATTGCGGACGGCGGTTCGCCAGATGAAAGCGTGGGCCCATGCCGGTCTGGCGCCGATGGTGATGGCGGTCAATCTTTCGGCGGTCCAGTTCCGCCAGAGTCGCCTTCCCGAGCTGATATCGCAGATTCTCAATGAATACGATTTGCCGCCACACTGCCTGGAGCTGGAGTTGACCGAAGGCGTGGCGATGGACGATCCCCTCGCGGCGATCAAGGTGATGAACGATCTGCATGCGCGCGGCGTCCGCATGTCGATCGACGACTTTGGCACCGGATATTCCTCGCTGAGTTATCTCAAACGCTTCAAGGTCAACAAGCTTAAAATCGATCAGTCCTTTGTGCAGGACATTTCCAGCGATCCGGAAGACGAAGCGATCGTCGATGCCATCATCGGATTGTCCCGAAGTCTCGGCTTGCATACCATTGCCGAGGGTGTGGAGACGGCGGAGCAGGTCGCTTTCCTGCGTGACAAGGGATGCCATGAGGTGCAGGGTTATTTTTATGCCAAACCCATGTCGGCCGAACAGCTGGAAGCGTTCGTGCGCGACTATCGACCGCGGTGATCGTTCAGCGTTCCGCCACCCAGCGCAGCAGCGCATCCATGGCCGGCTTGCCGTTCCTTGATTTCGGGTCGTTGATCAGGAAAACGACGACCCAACGCTGATCATTGCTGTCTAGCACGTAGCCGGCAATGGCCCGAACACCGTCCAGGTAACCGGTTTTCAAGTGCGCGCGTCCAGCGGCGGCACTGTTGCCGAGACGTTTCTTCAAGGTGCCGTCGATACCGGCAAGCGGCAACGAGGACATCAACTCCGGCATCACCGGGCTTTTCCAGGCCGAAAGAAGTAACTGGCTCAGGCCGTCGGCCGAGATGCGCTCGCTGCGCGACAGTCCCGAGCCATTGTCGATAACCAGTTCGGGCAGTTTCAATCGCTTGTCGGCCAACCACCCCTTGAGGCGTCGGCGCGCGCCTTCTGCCGTGGCCGGACGGTCTCCGTCAAGGGTCAAAAACACCTGGCGGGCCATGACGTTATTGCTGAACTTGTTGATCTCACGGACCACTTCGCCGAGCGCGGGTGATTCCTGTACGGCCAGTACCTGTGCGTTGGCTGGCGTCACGCCTTCGCGAACCTTGCCGCGTAGGGTGCCGCCCAGCTCGCGCCAAAGCGCGCGAAACAGCCGTTCGACCTGCACATCGGCGGACCATGGCGAGAGGTTCAGCGCCTTGTCGCCGCAGCTTGCCGAAAAATTACCGGTGAGTTCTATGCTTTCTACATTGACCCTGGTTTTGATCTGTTCGCGCCAGTCGCCACAGGCGTCTGCCGATAGCAGCAAGCGGTTGTCGATGCGCAGGTCGTCACTCGGTGTTTCGACGATTACGCCAACAGCATGTTTGGCGCTGTCCGGGCGCAGGGTCAAGCGCAGGCTCTTCAGATTGACCAGCAAGGCATCCGGCCCAGCGTTGTAGGGACGCAGCGGCTCGTTGTCGAATTCGGCTGGGTTATACGCCGGCAGGGCAAACGCGCTACGGTCCAGAATCAAGTCGCCGGCAATGTCGGTGACGCCCCGTGCGCGCAACTGGCGTAAGAGTAGCCAGAATTGTTCCAGTGCGAGCCGCGGGTCGCCGCTGCCACGCAGGTAGAGATGGCCGATGGGCTGGCCGTTGTGGGGTGGCGTATCCGTCAGCGCCTCCGTTTTCCAGGTGTAAGCCGGTCCGAGGAGTTCCAGCGCGGCGTAAGTCGTCACCAGCTTCATCGTCGAAGCCGGATTCATCGCCTGCATGGCGTTGTGGCGGATCAAGGCCGGCTCGGCATCGACGCCTTGTACGACAATGGCCGTGCTGCGTAGCGGAATCCCGGCGTCCTGCAACGCTCGCGTGACGGCAGGCGGCAACTCGGCGCTCTGGGCACCCAGGGGTGGCGCCAGCAAGAACAGCAAGGTGGTCAGAATAAACCTCAGGCGAGCGCGGCGGGAGGTAGGGGATAGTTGTGCCATGGCATGGTGTTGCATGTAATATGTGCGAAAAATAATGAATGAAATATGGGTCAGGAGCGTTATGACGGAACAACGTAAACACCAGCGCATTCGCTTTAACGTTCTGCCCCCTGTGCGTATCGGACAATTCGGGCTGGCTGGAACCGGCGCATTGGAAAATATTTCACTCGGCGGGCTGTTGCTGCGAACGGAAATGCCTCTCAAGGTGGGCGAAGCGTTCGGTTGCGAGTTTACCGTCTTTGATTCGCCTCTCATCGATATGTCGGCCGTCGTCGTGAGCAAGATCGGTGATCGCTACGGGGTTCGTTTTCAGGCCGGGCCGATCAGCGAAGTGCTCATTCAGGACGCGATCGATCATGCGCTGGCTTCAGGCAAAGCTTCCGTGCTGAGTATAAATGAACTGCAGGGACGCAAGGTAATGCGGATTGCCGGGGGCCTGAACGCCAGTTTGCGCAGCGACTTCATGCACAGCCTGACCCGGATGGGCGTCGATGAGATGGACCTCTCCGGTGTCACGGAGATCGACAACGCCGGCCTCGATTTATGCCGGATCGCCGTCGAGCAACATCGGGTCGGGATCGTTCGCCCGTCATCGTGTGTACGTGCGCTGATGGCGGCTTGATCCGCTTCAGCAAGTAGAGAATTTCGGGATACAGGAGACGCGCCATGATCGATCGCATGAAACTGAAAACAAGAATTGCCCTGTTGGTCATTGCTGCGCTGCTTGGCTTGGTCAGCCTGGTGGTCTTTTCTGCGGTCGAGACGCGACGGGACATGCTCAACGGCCGCAAGGAAGTCATCCAGTCGGTGCTCGAAGGGGTTTACTCGACCCTGGCGGCCTATCAGGCGCAGGAAGTGGCTGGTCAGATGACCCGCGAACAGGCGCAGAAGTCGGCCGCAGAGGCCATCGGCAGGGTGCGCTACGGCGGCCAGGACGGCAAGTCGGAATACGTCTATTCCTTCACGACGGAAGGCGTCGGCGTCTATCATGTGGTCAAGGAACGCATCGGGCAGAACATGCTTGAGAAGATCAAGGACACCCGGGGTAACTACACCTGGAAAGACATTCTTGCAGCAGTCAAACAGAGCCCGAATGGCGCATTTCTGACGACATTGACGGCGCGCCCGGGCGACAAAATTCCGGTGGATAAACTTGGGTACGTCAAGCTTTTCGAGCCGTGGTCGTGGGTGATCGGCACAGGGGTCTACATCGACGACATCAACGACGAATTTCAGAAGCGCCTGCTCTTCGATCTCGGCGTAGCCGGTGTTCTGATCGTTCTGATCGCCGGGCTGGGATTCGCTATTGCACGAGGGATATTGCGACAGGTAGGCGGCGAACCGACCGTTGCCATTGAATTCATGTCGCGAGTGGCCGCTGGCGATCTGACCGGTACCATGCCGGCAGCGCCGAAAGGAAGCATGTTGGATTCCATGGGTGAAATGGTCGGATCGATTCGCAATATGGTCTCCGAAATCAGCCAGAGCTCGTCCAGGTTGACCAAGGATACGGAGCGCATCAGCAGCGCATCCCGGGAGGTCGCTTTGGCTTCGGAGAAGCAATCCGATGCAACGCAGGCGATGGCCGCGGCGATCGAGGAAATGACGGTCAGCATCAACCATATTTCCGATAACGCGAACGATACCCAGGAGAATTCTCTGGCATCGGTGAGTTTGTCCGAAGACGGGTTCGGCAGGGTCGAAACGGCCCGGGGTGAAATCAAGGAAATTGCTTCGCGGGTCAGCGACGCCTCCGGTCGTATTCGCAAGCTCGAGGAGCGTGCCAACCAGATTTCATCGATCGCCGGCGTGATCAAGGATATCGCCGGGCAGACCAACCTGCTGGCGCTGAACGCCGCCATCGAAGCCGCCCGCGCTGGTGAACAAGGCCGCGGATTCGCCGTCGTCGCCGATGAAGTGCGCAAGCTGGCCGAGCGGACGTCGGCCGCAACGATCGAAATCGAACAGATGATCGCCGGCATTCAGGCGGATACGGTGCAGGTGGTTGGTGTAATGGATGCGGCATTGCCACAGGTTGCCGCAGGGGTACAGGCGGCTGAAGGTGCGGCCGAATCGTTGCGCCAGATCAAGGATGGTGCGCAATCGACGCTGGATCGAATTCGCGAGGTTGCCGACTCGACCAAGGAACAAAGCATTGCCAGCAACAATATTGCGCAAAAGGTTGAGGAGATTACCGCCATGGTTGCGGAAACGACGGCCGCCATGCAATCGACGGCGGCTACCGCGGGCGATATGGAAAAGATTTCGAGTGAATTGACCCAACTGGTCAGCCGCTTCCGCTGTTGAAGCGATCTTGCATTTTCCCGCTGAAGGCTGTTGCGCGAGAGGGCAACAGCTTTTTTTTTGCGCCTTTCTGCCCTGTCGCCTGACAAGCACGAGGTAAGAAGTAAGGGGAAGAACAAGTTTCAGTCAGCAGCGAGGACTAATAATCAGCTAAAACTCATGAAGGTGTAAGTGAATAGTAAGTTTTACGGACTATTGTCGCCTTCGCAGTTGCTGGCAACGGCTTGAAAAACTACTTCTTGAGGAGATAACGATGGCTGACGATTTAGCCGCACGGATTGAGGCAAATCCCAAGTATCACAAATTTGTAAGCACCCGTAGTTCGTACAGCATCATGATGACCATTCTTGTCATGCTGATTTACTACGGCTACATCTTGTTGATCGCTTATGACAAGGAATTCCTGGCGCAGAAAATGGGCGCCGGCATGGTGACCTCGATCGGCATCCCGATGGGCGTGGGCGTCATCGTGTTAACCATCCTTATCACCAATATCTACGTACGTCGCGCCAACTCGGAATTCGACCGGCTTAATGCTGAAATCATCAAGGAGGCGAATCAGAAATGAGGAACAACTTTGTGCGTAACAGCCTATGTGTCCTGCTTGGCTTGCTGGCGACCAGCCTCGCTCTGGCCGCAGGCGCCGATCTCGGCACCACGGTCAAACAGGAAACCAACTGGGTGGCGATTGCCATGTTTGCCGTTTTCGTGACCATCACCCTGTTTATTACCAAGTGGGCCGCCAACAAGACCAAGACGGCGGCTGACTTCTACACGGCCGGGGGCGGCATCACCGGTTTCCAGAACGGTCTGGCGATCGCCGGCGACTACATGTCCGCCGCGTCCTTCCTTGGTATTTCCGGTTTGGTGTTTGCCAACGGCTTCGACGGCCTGATCTTCTCGATCGGCTGGCTGGTCGGCTGGCCAGTCATCACCTTCCTGATGGCCGAACGCTTGCGCAATCTTGGCAAGTTCACCTTTGCTGACGTGGCGTCCTACCGCTTTGCGCAAACGCCGACTCGCGTGTTCGCAGCGTGTGGCACCCTGGTCGTCGTGGCGTTCTACATGATCGCCCAGATGGTTGGTGCCGGCCAGTTGATCAAGGTGCTGTTCGGCCTCGAGTACCACTACGCGGTGATGATCGTCGGCGTGCTGATGATGTGTTACGTCCTGTTCGGCGGCATGACGGCGACGACCTGGGTGCAGATCATCAAGGCCATCATGCTGCTCTGCGGTGCGACCTTCATGGCCCTGGCGGTGCTCTGGCAGTTCCATTTCAACCCCGAACTGCTTTTCGCCAAGGCGGTTGAAATCCACAGCAAGCACGACGCCATCATGGGGCCGGGCGCGCTGATCAAGGATCCGATCTCGGCCATCTCGGTCGGCATGACCCTGATGTTCGGCACGGCCGGTCTGCCGCACATCCTGATGCGTTTCTTTACCGTGCCGAGCGCCAAGGAGGCCCGCAAGTCCGTGGGTTGGGCAACGACCTGGATCGGGTACTTCTATATTCTGACCTTCATCATCGGTTTTGGTGCCATCGTTCTGCTGACGCAGGACCCGGCCTCGTACTACGTCGGTGGCGAACTGGCCAAGGGTCTGAAGGGCGGCGGCAACATGGCCGCTGTCCATCTGGCGAACGCGGTCGGTGGCAACGTCTTTCTCGGATTCATCTCCGCCGTGGCCTTCGCCACGATTCTGGCGGTGGTTTCCGGCCTGACGTTGTCCGGTGCTTCGGCCGTATCGCACGACCTCTATGCCACGGTGTTCATGAAGGGGAAGGCCGATTCGGCACACGAGCTGCGTGTTTCGAAGATCACCACGATCTGCTTGGGCATCGTCGCGGTTTATCTGGGCATCGCTTTTGAAAAGCAAAACGTGGCCTACATGGTGATGCTGGCCTTCGCCATTGCCTGTTCGGCGAACTTCCCGGTCCTCTTCATGTCCGTACTGTGGAAGGATTGCACGACCAAGGGCGCGGTCACCGGCGGGATCGTCGGCTTGATCAGCTCGGCAGGTCTGACCATCGCCTCGGCTTCGGTTTGGGAAGCGGTGATGGGTAATCCGAAGGGCAGTGCCTGGTTCCCGTACTCTTCACCGGGATTGTTCTCGATGAGCGCGGCGTTCCTGACCATCTATCTGGTATCCAAGATGGATAACAGCAAACAGGCTCAACTCGAGCGCTCGCTTTACCCGGCGCAGAGAGTGCGTTCGGAAACCGGTCTGGGTTCCAGCAGCGCTTCCGGCCACTAAGAAAAGGTAGTTTCAAGGCTTGGAACGGCCCGAGAGTGAAAGCTCCCGGGCCGTTTTCTTTGTGGCGGTAGGCAGCCTGCGAGGCTTGGTTCAAAAGCTGTTCAGCCACAAGATGCAGGTCAGAAAGATGACCTGAAGGGCGATGAACGGACCGTGCCCGCAAAGAATTGTCGTAATTCATACAATCGCTGCTTGAAATTTCCGCTGCCCGCCCCTATTATTAGCACTCGTAAGAAGTGAGTGCTAATATCTTTGTCGGCGGGCGAGCGGCCCGGCTGGAACGATATTGGTCAGTGTGTCGTTATTCGTAATAAACCCTAGGAGAAACTGCATGAAAATCCGTCCGTTGCATGATCGCGTGATCGTCAAACGCCTCGAAGAGGAGCGCAAAACCGCCTCCGGTATCGTCATTCCCGATGCCGCCGCTGAAAAGCCGGATCAAGGTGAAGTTTTGTCCGTTGGCCCAGGCAAGCGTGACGACAAAGGCCAGCGCCTGGTTCCCGATGTCAAGGTCGGCGACCGCATCCTGTTCGGCAAATACTCTGGCCAGACGGTCAAGATCGATGGCGAGGAACTGCTGGTCATGCGCGAAGAAGACATCATGGGCGTCGTCGAAGCCTGAGCGTAAGACGCCTGGCAAAACGAACCGGATTCACCCCACTACCGAATTATTAGGAGCATCTCAATGGCAGCAAAAGACGTTAAATTTGGCGACTCCGCCCGCGCCCGCATGGTCGAAGGCGTGAACATCCTGGCCGACGCGGTCAAAATCACCCTCGGTCCGAAAGGCCGCAATGTTGTGCTGGAGCGCTCGTACGGGGCCCCGACCGTGACCAAGGACGGCGTTTCCGTCGCCAAGGAAATCGAGCTGAAAGACAAGTTCGCCAACATGGGCGCGCAGATGGTCAAGGAAGTTGCTTCCAAGACCTCCGATATCGCCGGTGATGGCACCACCACCGCCACTGTTCTGGCACAGTCGATCGTCCGCGAAGGCATGAAGTACGTTGCCGCCGGGATGAATCCGATGGACCTCAAGCGTGGCATCGACAAGGCGGTAATCGCCACCATCGAAGAGCTGAAGAAGCTTTCCAAGCCCTGCTCGACGAACAAGGAAATCGCCCAGGTGGGTTCGATCTCCGCTAATGCCGACGCCGATATTGGCGACATCATTGCCCGCGCGATGGACAAAGTCGGCAAGGAAGGCGTGATTACGGTTGAAGATGGCAAGTCGCTGAACAATGAGCTTGACGTCGTCGAAGGCATGCAGTTTGACCGTGGCTATCTCAGCCCTTACTTCATCAACAATCCGGATAAGCAAAGCGCCATTCTGGATAACCCCTATGTGCTGATCTTCGACAAGAAGATCTCCAACATTCGCGATCTGCTGCCGATCCTTGAGCAAGTTGCCAAGGCGGGTCGTCCGCTGTTGATCGTTGCGGAAGATGTCGAAGGTGAAGCGCTCGCCACTCTGGTGGTCAATAACATCCGCGGCATTCTGAAAACCTGTGCCGTCAAGGCGCCAGGATTCGGTGATCGGCGCAAGGCCATGCTGGAAGACATCGCCATCCTGACCGGTGGACAGGTCATCGCCGAAGAAGTCGGGCTGACCCTCGAAAAAGCAACGCTGGCTGAACTCGGACAAGCCAAGCGCGTCGAGATCGGCAAGGAAAACACCACGCTGATCGATGGTGCTGGGGATGCGGCCAGTATTGAAGGGCGTGTCAAGCAGATCCGTGCGCAGATCGAAACGTCGACCAGCGATTACGATAGCGAGAAGCTCCAGGAACGCGTCGCCAAGCTGGCCGGTGGTGTTGCTTTGATCAAGGTGGGTGCGGCGACCGAAGTTGAAATGAAGGAGAAGAAGGCGCGCGTCGAAGATGCGTTGCACGCAACGCGTGCCGCCGTCGAAGAAGGCATCGTTCCCGGCGGTGGCGTTGCGCTGCTGCGTGCCCGTCTGGCGCTGGCTTCGCTCAAGGGCGATAACCACGACCAGGACGCCGGCATCAAGATCGTCCTTCGCGCGATGGAGCAGCCGCTGCGTGAAATCGTTGCCAACGCTGGCGAAGAGCCTTCAGTGGTGGTTAATGCCGTGGTCAATGGCAAGGGCAACTACGGTTACAACGCAGCCACCGGCGAGTATGGTGACATGGTCGAGATGGGCGTGCTGGATCCGACCAAGGTGACGCGTACCGCGCTGCAAAATGCCGCGTCGATCGCTGGCCTGATGCTGACCACTGACTGCATGGTGGCCGAGTTGGCCGAGGACAAACCATCCATGGGCGGTATGCCGGGTGGGATGGGCGGCATGGGTGGCATGGGCGGCATGGATATGGGAATGTAATTACCCGGAAGACCAAGCCAGTCTGAGCATTTCCGCAAGTCAAACCCCCTGTGTGGTATTCCATGCAGGGGGTTTTCTTTTGTGCGGGGTGATTTTGAACGGCTATTGTGCGCCAAATTTAGTGGCACAATAAGGCTGCGTGGAATTTCACGGAGCACCCATCGGGTGCCGTGTCGGCCTGGGAGAGCGACTGAAGGAAAAATGGCGGGGAGCGCCCGGTGCAGTTACAGGCACTCCCCGAGTTTTGGTCGAAACCTAAACTCCCAAGACCATAAAGGAGAACAGCGTGTGCATCGTATAAGCAGCGGCTTACAAAAAACTTACGCAAGTCGACCACAGAAAAAGAGAACATGCGAATTCTGATTGCCGAAGATGATCGGATCATTGCGGATGGGCTGGGTCGTTCGTTGCGCCAGACAGGCTATGCGGTCGATTGGGTGGCCAACGGTGTCGATGCGGACAATGCGCTGACTGCCGGGACGTACGATCTGGTCATTCTCGATATCGGCCTGCCCAAGCTGTCCGGTCTTGATGTTCTGCGTCGTTTGCGCGCGCGAAAGTCGAATGTGCCGGTACTGATTCTTACGGCACTTGACGGGACCAGCGATCGGGTCAAAGGGCTCGACCTGGGTGCGGATGACTACATGGCCAAGCCGTTCGAACTCCCCGAACTGGAAGCACGCGTGAGGGCGCTAACGCGCCGCTCAACGGGAACAGCGCCGGTCATCCAGTGTGGCGCATTGTCCTTCGATCAAAAGGATCGTTGCGCGCTGTTGAACGGCGTGATGCTCGACTTGTCGGCGCGTGAGCTGGGTTTGCTTGAGGTGCTTATGTCCCGCGCGGGACGGTTGGTGAGCAAGGATCAACTGGTGGAGCACATGTGCAGCTGGGGTGAGGAAGTGAGCCACAATGCGATCGAGGTTTATGTGCATCGTTTGCGCAAGAAACTCGAATCCAGCGATGTAAAGATTGCCAACGTGCGTGGTCTTGGGTACTGCTTTGAAAAGTCTGCGCAAGAGCCCAAACCCTGATACCCAGCGTTCGCTGTTTGGGGAAATTCTGGACTGGATGTTGGCGCCACTCCTGTTTGTGTGGCCGGTCAGTATCGCTGTCACGCATTTCTTTTCAACCAGCGTCGCCAATTTCCCTTACGACCAGGTCCTGCGCGATCAGGTGACCGAAATATCGCGCAAGGTCAAGTTTGTCCAAGGTCGTCCACAGATAACCTTTCCCGAATCTTCGCGAGCCTTTTTGCGCGCCGATGAAATCGACAGCGTGTATTTTCATGTGCTTGGCGACGGGGGTAAATTGATTGCGGGGGATTCCGAGTTGCCGCGACTGAAAACTGTCGATGTGCCGGAAAAGGTTGAGCCGGGAGAGGTTTACTTTCGCGATGACGACACCAGCGGCCAGGACCTCAGGGTGGCCTATATGTACCTGGCAGAGCCTGACTCGCCACGTGAACGCTGGGTTCTTGTTGAAGTAGGTGAGACCCTTGAAAAACGCTCGCAACTTTCAAACAAGATCATCGCCAGTGTGATTCTTCCACAATTTGTCATTATCCCGCTCGCCGTGGTTCTCGTCTGGTTTGGGTTGTCGCAAGGGCTGCGACCCTTGACCCGTCTACGTGAGCGAATTGAATCACGTCGCGAGGCCGATCTTTCTCCGATAGCAGCCAGCCGTGTTCCCGAGGAACTGCAGCCTTTGACCGAGGCGTTCAATTCCATGTTGGTGCGCATGCAACACAATATGGATGCTCAGCGTCGCTTCATTTCCGATGCCGCGCACCAACTGCGTACACCGCTGACCGGGCTGAAAATGCAGGCCCAATTGGCCATGCGAGAAAATGACCCAGGCCATCTTCGTTATGCCCTGCAGAATATTTCAAGCAGTGTCGACCGCGCATCGCACCTGGTCGATCAACTGCTCGCGCTGGCCCGCGCCGAAGCAAGCGAACTCTCCGAACAGGCACTCGTGCCTGTTGATCTTGATCAATTACTGCACGATATTGTTGAAACCTGGGTCATCCGGGCGCTTGACCGGCATATCGATCTCGGTTACGAACCGGCGGGGCCCGTACATATTCTGGGGAACGACCTGCTGCTGCGCGAGATGATCAACAACCTCCTCGACAATGCCTTGCGCTATACGCCCGATGGCGGCAGGGTGACTGCCCGGGTGGTTGCCCAGGGTGATTTTGTCTTGCTGGAAATTGAAGACAGCGGTATCGGCATCGCCGATGAAGACGCGCATAAAGTGTTTGACCGGTTTTATCGTGTTGATGGCACCGGCGTGGAGGGCAGCGGATTAGGGCTTGCCATCGTACGTGAAATTGCCGAGTTACACCGCGCGGCAGCCAGTCTGCGCCCGCGCTCGCCCGATGATCAAGGAGGCCGGGTTGCGGGTTCGATTGCCCGACTGGTGTTCACTGCGCATCGCTTGAATACCGCCAGTCGGCCGGACTCCGAGCGCTACCAGAGTGGGTTCGCCTGAAGAATATTTAACCTCCCTCTTGCACGCAAACGCCCGTTTGTTTTTTGACGTAGCAGGGGTGGGCCGCTATAATGCCGCCTTCTTTGGCCAGTTAGCTCAGTTGGTAGAGCAGCGGACTGAAAATCCGCGTGTCCGTGGTTCGATTCCGCGACTGGCCACCAGTATTAGACGCCCAACTGTTCTCAGTTGGGCGTTTTCATTTGTGCTTCCCGCATCACACGCGGGGTTCCCGCTCATTCTGCGTGTGCCAGGGGTGCGTCAGCCCTAAGCCGAAGGGCAGCCGGTTCGACTCTCTTTTGCCCTCTGTTCTCTCAAAATCTCCACCAACTCTTTCGCCGTGGCAAGCGCAGGCTGCGTTGTTCGTCAAACACGAAAGAGAGGAGAAATGGTAGAAAGACGCGCTACGGATACATCAAGAAATATCAGCAGCGATGCTCGCAACGACAGCCACCAAATCAGCAGTCTATTTGGTTCGTCTTGTCAGGTCAGCGCAAGTTGCAAATAGATCGGCAAGGCTTTCATTGAAGTACCAGACAAGTCCGCATGCCCAATATAGGCAAAGCTGAACCCGACCCCGCTCGCTAAAGAACTCTCTCGCTCACAATGCCATAAATATGTGTTGACAACATTCACACTAACGTTTAGAGTGATCTACGTACACACATTAACCACAAGGGGTCACCATGGAACTCGTTGGAATTAGCGAAATTGCCGCCCTCGCATCAACAAGTCGGGCCGCGATAAGCAACTGGGTTTCCAGAGACCCTTCATTTCCAGAGCCTGTCGCTGATTTGGCTTGCGGCCAAATATGGAACAAACAGGAGATCGAACTGTGGTTGAGAAAGAACAATCACTTAAGGGAGGGCAACATGGACGCAAAAGCAAACTTACAAGTTGGCCAGATTTATACCCATGACTATATTTGCAAGACTTTTGGTGGCGATGCCAAAGGTGGGTCCTATCTCCCACAAAACAAGCAAACCATCCTATGCGGTTGCTTCACTACAACCATGAACCCGGAAGCCCCGGAAGTTGTGCTGGTGGGCAACGGTCCAAAAATTATTGGCAAGGCAGAGATATTGGCCGCCCAAGGCGGGTCTATACCTGTATTTCTGAAAATGGGTACGAACCAGTGGAAATACCAAGGAATGTTTGAGTTGCTGTCATTCTCAAAGAATCCAGCAGACTTCGAGGCAAAGGCGACACTCGCAGATAGAAACGACGTGGCAGCCATCCTGACATTTAAGCGAATCACCGGCTAACCGGAAACCATTTCAACCAGTTTACTTGTATCTGTCCGACAGGGTTATAGCCACGCTTGAAAGGCCATTTACCTGTCGTTGAATTTGGAGATTACATATCGTTTGAACAACACGGTTTATTTGAGGAGGTATCTATGTGGCTATTTTCACCCATTGGTTTTTTCAGCATCGTCCATAAGGCCAACTCAAACTGTCTGACGCTCCGTGCAAGAGTTCGCGATGATCTTGAGTCACTTCGGAAAGCGTATCTTCCCGATCTGTCTGAGACAATAGAAAACGCAGGGACAGACTACCTGTCCGGATGGTCGTTTCGCCACTGTTCGATCTTTTGCGGTTCGTTGCCTTGATAGTCAGCGTCAACCTGCCGTTTTTCTTCCAGCCACCGCCGGCGACGCTCGCGTTGGCATTTTGGGGACGAACAGTAGGTTTGGGTGGGAACCTTGGGATGAGACTGAAACGCTTTGCCACAGGCTTTGCATTGCTTGGTCATGATGCACTCCATTCAAAGATTGAAATGGAACGTGCGTGACCGGGCCGCCTTCGGCCGGGAAGGGTATTACCGGGTGGGCGTGCTCCTGCACGCCCGTTCCGACCCATCGGGTCAGAAGTCAATCACCCGATGTTTCGCAACACTACGGTATAAGTCGATGAAATGGGTGTAATCGGGTGTGAGAATGGTTTTCTGCTTTATTGGGTGTAAATGGGTGTAGTATTGGCTCGTGCTTAAAACTGACACCATCCAGATCACCCCGGAGATCTTGAGCCTCATTGCCAAGATCGACGAGTTCAAGGGCGCTTGGCGGGCTTTGGGCACACTCGCGCCCGACCGCCTGTCGGCCCTGCGCCGTGTGGCCACCATCGAGAGCATTGGCTCTTCCACCCGAATTGAGGGCAGCAAGCTGTCCGACCGGGAGGTGGAACAGCTACTGTCGAATCTGGAGATCAAATCCTTCGCCACCCGCGACGAGCAGGAAGTGGCTGGCTATGCCGAGTTGATGGACTTGGTGTTCTCGTCGTGGCAGGACATCCCGTTCACCGAGAACCACATCAAACAGTTGCATCAGATCCTGCTGCGCCATAGCGAGAAGGACACTTGGCATCGCGGCAACTACAAAACCAACTCGAACAGCGTTGCCGCTTTCGACGAAACCGGCGCGCAGATCGGTATTGTTTTCCAGACCGCGTCACCCTTCGATACGCCTCGCCTGATGACTGAGTTGGTGGCCTGGGTTAACCAGGAGCGGGAGACTGCGCGACTGCATCCACTGCTGATCATTGCCCTGTGCGTTGTCGTTTTCCTGGAGATCCATCCGTTCCAAGACGGCAACGGGCGGCTCTCCCGGGTTCTGACCACGCTGCTGCTGCTGCAGGCCGGGTACGCCTATGTGCCGTACAGTTCGTTGGAAAGCGTGATCGAGCACAGCAAGGAAGCCTACTACTTGGCGTTGCGTCAGACGCAAGGCACGATCCGCACGGAGTCACCGAACTGGCAGCCGTGGCTAGTGTTCTTTCTACGTTCCTTGGCCGAGCAGATGCGGCGTCTGGAGAAGAAGGTCGAGCGCGAGAAGATTGTGTTGGCAACCATGCCCGAACTGCAGTTACAGATCGTCGAGTTTGCCCGCGAGCATGGCCGCACCACCATTGGCGATGCCATCAAGCTGACCGGCGCTAGCCGGAATACGCTCAAGCAGCATTTTCGTACCCTGGTCGAACGCAGCACGCTGAACCAGCATGGCAGTGGCCGAGGGGTTTGGTACGTCCTGCGCTAAAACGATCTGCGAAAGAGTATCGATTCAGGCATCATGGCGCTTAAAGTAAATTTCCCCCGCCGAAGTGCCATTTATGTCAAGTATGTATAGGCTGGCAGATGTGCTGGGCGGTAGCGTTATCAATAAACAATAACGAGTTCAGAGGGTGGTATGAGTACCTCAGGCCATGTGCCCAGCTAATACTCCTGTACAGCAACGTTCGGCCAGCGTTGTCGCATTCACGTCTCGCCAATCACAAAGCCCCAGTTTCCGTGAGAGGGTCATTCAGGATCTAATGAAGACTCGTGTAATGGTTGCTGAGTAGCAATCGACTGGCACCGAACCGCTGCAGCTCGGACCTCCGGGCTGTTTTTATTTTTTGGTCCGTTAAGCAATGAAGGGGTGCCCGGTGCATGGTAGGACGTGGTGGAGGTTCGAAAAACCACCTCTGAAGCCCCTGCTGGCCTCAATCCTTCCTAAAAAAACCGAAATGCTTTAAGATGCTGGTTCTTCAGGTGGAGGTTCTCCACCACCCGTACCGCCAAGGGCTTGACCGTAAGGTCAGGCTCTTATCGTTTCTGGAGCGTGACAGAAACGTGACAATTCAATCACGTTATCCGCCGTCACTGTCTCAACCGCTTCGCTGCCGTTGCCAGATGCTCTGTGGCGAACTTGGCGTAACGATACACCATCGACCGAGTCTTCCAGCCACTGAGTTCATTGAGTACGTCACAACGGGTACCGGCCTGACGATGAAGTGGACCCCTGAGTCAAGACCTCTGTACTTTCTGCTCGCGCTTCTTGTCTATCCAACGACGTGCGTTCATTGCGCGAACAACGTTCTATTCGGAGCGCCTGATCTGATCACGGACGGGCTGACGGCTGCTGGCGTTTGACCTAAATGCCCATATCAAGGATACTCGTCGTCGCAATTGTAATATCCAGCCTTGCGACGTACCTATTTCGAAATGTCCGGAACGCGCAAGCAAATAGGTTGGCGCGGGCGGTCGCTTGCGTCGTTTTTCCGGGGCGCGGCGTTTCCGTGCTGATAATTACCAAGAAAGGCTTTCAATGAATCCTCAGAACGGTTACGACATCGAAGATTTGTCTGTCGGCATGAGCGCAGAAATCGCCAAAACCATTACTGATGCAGACCTCGTCATGTTTGCCGGCGTGTCCACGGACGTCAATGCAGTCCATATGGATGAAGACTTCGCCAAGACGACCATGTTCAAAGGCCGCATCGCGCACGGCATGTTGTCCGCCAGCCTTATTTCAGCGGTACTGGGTAATCGTTTGCCCGGACCCGGTTGTATTTACATGAACCAGTCGCTGCGTTTCCGGGCGCCGGTGCGCCCTGGCGACACTGTGCATGCCAAGGCGACGGTCAAGGAAGTTATCGCAGAAAAGGGTCGAGTAGTCCTCGAAACCGTTTGCACCGTGGGTGACACGGTGGTCATCGATGGTGAGGCGACTCTGATGCCAACCTCACGGCGCAAACGCGAGGCAGCCGGCAAGTAATATATCGCTCCCGCGTCCGGCGACAGATGATTTAACCGTAGATCTCATAATAATTTGTCGCTGGAAGCCGACCGTTCTCGACTACGTCACTGAGGAAAACGAGCAGAGATTCAGCGTCCGGAGAAGTCCGGCGGGCGCTTTTCGAGAAAGGCCGCAAGCCCTTCAATATAGTCGGCGCTGTCGAGAAATGCGAAAGAGGCGCGTTTCTCGTCTTCGCTCAGTGGCGCAGGGTTCATCAGCCGCGCAATCCACTTTAGTGCCATTTCGCCACCAAAGGTGCCCCCGCAGCGATGCGGCGCCCCGTCACCAGAGCTTCAGCATGGACTTCGGTGTCCGGCACGACGCGCGTTAGCAGCCCTTTGTTCAACGCTTCGGCGGCTGTTAGCAAGCGGCCCTCCAGCAGGATTTCCCGAGTCAACGCCGGACCGGCAAGCGCAAGCAAGCCCGCCAGTTCACCGGGGTACATTGAAAAATCCCAGCTTCATGACTGGTGCGCCGAAACGGGCTGAATGACCGGCAATTCTCAAGTCGCAGACGCTGGCGATTTCCAGCCCGGCGCCAGCGCATGGCCCTTGAATCGCCGCAATGGTCGGTTGCGGAAGCTGCTCGATCGCCTGTAATACCTGGCCGACAGTCTCGAGATACGCCAATGCGCTGTCGACGGTGGCACGGGCCTCTGAGCTCCCTCGATGTCGCCCCCGCGGCGAACACCTCGCCTGCGCCGCGTAGAATAATGCTACGGATATCGGGGTCTTCCGCAAGTTGCTGCACGGTCTGCCGTAGTTCCCGCCACATGGTGGCGTTCATGGCGTTCATTTTGCCTGGATTGGAAAGTGAGATCGTGGCAATAGAGTCGGCGCGGTCGCACAGAATGGTGGCAATCATGATCGGTATGCTTTCGTTCAAGGGGATAGAGGGCTGAAGTGAAGGCTGTACGCAAAAGGAAACTGACTAACGCGGCAACGATGGTGAGCATGAGCGTTTTGCAGATCCGACCTTCAATGGCAAATCATCCCGGTATCCTGGTATTTGCAAACCGTCAACAGTGGCTATAGCATCTAGGGTTTGCCAGGAGTCATCGGTTCAGTCACATCCTATAACACGATTAAGAAAATCCCTACGGGTTGTTCCTGGATCGACGCTTTTTTCTCAATTAATGTTGCATAGCAACATCATCAGGCGTTAGAATGATTTTGCCTATCCGGGGTCGGTTTTCTTGCACTTGAATGGGTGTCTTTTTTGCCTTTTTTACAGCTTTTTCTCCTGTTATTCGAGACGCTTTCAGTATTTTGAGGCGCGCATGCCGCAGGGGCTATTTTTTGGCGGCGCGCCCGCCATGCGTGTTGCGGCGCATCACGACGATTGACGGATGGCCTGCACGATTCGGTGAATTTTTTCAAGACGTGATCAATGTGGTTTTTGGAAACGATTAGGGAGGCAACACATGAAACTTACGCTCACCCACGATGAAATGAATGCCTATTGCAGCGAGTTGCACGACTCAATGCGGCATTCAATGTACATTATCCGGCGGATTCTTTTCATCGGCAGCCGGTTCATACGGTTTACGGAGGCGCGAATCTGTTCAAGGCCGGATTTTCCGCCAAGTTGGGTGAGGTCGCGCTCAAAACTCTGGAAACCCATGCGCCTACTTACAGTGTCTTCGCCCGTGCGTTGGGTATGCCGCGCGCGGATACACTGCCGACGGATCCCACCGAACTGGCGAATCTGACCCGCGCGCTGGAGACCAACCCCGAGCTGGTACGCGAAACCAAACAGGCCGCCTGGCTGGCTTATACGGTATATAACCGCGTCGTGAAGAAGCTGCAAACCGAGCCGATCGAGGACAACCGCATCGATTTTGAGGACGGCTATGGTAATCGTCCTGACGAAGAGGAAGATGCGCATGCCATCGCGGCCGCAGATGAAGTCGCCAAAGGGATGAGCGAGAATATTCTGTCGCCCTTCATCGGTATCCGCATCAAGACGTTTTCAGATGAGTGCAAGGTTCGGTCGATCCGCACGCTTGACCTGTTCCTGACCCGTCTGGCCGAGAAGACAGGTAGCAAACTGCCAAATCATTTCATCGTTACCTTGCCGAAGGTCAATACCCCGACTCAGGTTTCCACCTGCGTCAAGATTCTGGAGAAACTCGAAGCCAAGCTAGGTTTCGCCAAGGGCTCGCTGAAAATGGAAATCATGATCGAGACTACGCAGTCGATCATCAATCACAAGGGGGGAAAACACGGTCCCGTTGTTGGTGGCTGCCGCCGGCGGGCGCTGCCGCTCGGCCATTTTCGGGACTTACGATTACACAGCCTCGTGCAATATTACGGCCGCTCACCAGAAGCACACGCACCCGGCCTGCGACTTCGCCCGCCATGTGATGCAGGTTAGCCTGGCGGGAACCGGCATCACCATCAGCGACGGCGCGACCACGAGCATGCCGATCGGTCCGCACAAGGCCGGTAAAGACGACGTGCTGACTTCCCAGCAAAGGTACGAAAACCGCATGGTGGTTCATGGCGCGTGGAAGCTGCACTACGACAATATCAGGCACTCGCTTGCCCATGGCTACTATCAGGGCTGGGATCTGAATCCGGGACAGTTGCCGATTCGCTATGCGGCCATGGATGCATTCTTCCTCAGTGGATTGCAGGATGCCTCGGCTCGACTGAACGCGTTCCTGAACAAGGCCGCCCAAGCCACGCTGGTGGGCAATACCTTCGACGATGCGGCGACCGGCCAAGGCCTGCTGAACTTCTTCTTGCGTGGGATGGCCTGCGGCGCGATCACCGAGCAGGAAGTTCTGGCGACGGGAATTACCTTGGACGAATTGCGCTCCCGCTCGTTCGTTCGAATCGTCAATAATCGCACCAAGAAATAGTGGCCAATTGAACGCAAATCAGGGAGAAAAAGTGCCGCCGAATCCACCGCAGCGCGCTTTGCCCTGGAATACGCCGAAAAGATGGCCGCCAGCACAGCGGGCGAGGGTGTTTGCCTGGAACAACGGATGACTCTGGTTTTTGTGCAGAGGCCTTGCAGAACATTCAAAACCGTTTGCGAGTGCGTCCGCAGAATTACGGCCTGAGCGAAGCGGACGTCGCAACGTTGGCCTCCCCCGCGATTGCCCGGTTCTGCCAGGAGCAACTGGACGCCGGCAATCTGGATGCGCTGGGCAAACTGGTCTCAACGCTGGATGGCGGCAGTGGCGCCTACCTGCTTGGCGACGATGCCACGATGATGCAGGACTCCTTCCGCAAACTGGCGACGAACGTGGTGATGCCGCTGGCTGAAGAAATACATCGGGAAGACCGGATCATTCCGCCGGAGATCCTGGATCCGCTGACCGAAATGGGCTGTTTTGGCCTGTCGATCCCCGAGCGATACGGTGGTATCCAGAGTGACGATCATGAAGACAACATGGGGATGATCGTGGTGACGGAGGAGCTTTCGCATGGCTCGCTGGGCGGAGCGGGCAGCCTGATCACGCGTCCGGAGATCCTCAGCCGCTCACTGCTCAAAGGGGAACCGAAGCACAAAGACAAAAATGGTTGCCTCAAATCGCGATGGGTCAGCCCTTGTGCGCCATTGCCGTAACCGAGCCCGATACCGGGTCCGATGTCGCCGCCATGCGACTCAAAGCAACGAAATGCGAGGGCGGGTGGATACTCGACGGCGCCAAGACCTGGTGCACCATGGCCGGGAAGGCCGGGCTACTCCTGGTCCTGGCCCGCTCCAATCCGGACAGCTCGCTCGGCCACAAGGGACTGAGCATGTTTTTGGTCGAGAAGGATTCTTACGACGGGCATGACTTTGAATATCGTCAACCGCTAGGCGGTGTGCTGACGGGGCGTGCGATTGCGACGATCGGTTATCGCGGGATGCATTCCTACGAGGTCTTTTTCGACCATGTCTTTGTGCCGGATGACAATCTGGTTGGCGGGCCGGAGGGCGAAGGAAAAGGTTTCTACTTCACCATGGCCGGGTTTGCCGGCGGTCGGATCCAGACGGCCGCACGCGCCATCGGCGTGATGCAGGCCGCTTTTGAAAAAGCCGTTTCCTATTCCCAGGAGCGTAAGGCGTTTGGCAAACTGATCGGCGATTTCCAACGGACCCGCGTCAAGCTGGCGCGCATGGCGACTTTGCTGACCGTATCGCGCCAATTTACCTACGCCGTGGGTCGCTTGATGGATCAGGGCAAGGGGCAAATGGAGGCCAGCATGGTGAAGCTGTTCACCTGCCGGACCGCCGAGTGGCTCACCCGCGAAGCGATGCAGATTCATGGGGGCATGGGCTATGCCGAGGAGACGCCGGTCAGCCGTTATTTCCTGGATGCCCGCGTGCTGTCGATCTTCGAGGGCGCGGAAGAAACGTTGGCGCTGAAGGTTATCGCGCGTTCGCTGATTGATGCGGTTTAGACAGCGCTTCAGCCCGACTCATGATCAGTAAGAGGGGATAGTCATGGTTTCAACTCAGAAGAAAGTCGATCGACCCTGGTTGATGCGGACCTATAGTGGTCATAGCTCCGCCAAGGCGTCCAATACGCTTTATCGAACCAATCTGGCCAAAGGCCAGACGGGGCTCTCGGTAGCCTTCGATTTGCCAACGCAGACTGGCTACGATGCCGACAATCCCTTGTCCAGAGGCGAGGTCGGCAAGGTTGGCGTGCCCATATCGAATATCGAGGACATGGATCAATTGTTCGATCAGATTCCCCTCGACAAAATGAACACGGCCATGACCATCAATGCCACGGCGCCATGGTTGTTGTCGATGTACATTGGCCTGGCGCAACGGCGGGGCATCGATCCGAAGGAACTGAGCGGCACAACCCAGAACGACATCATCAAGGAGTATCTCTCGCGCGGGACGTATATCTATCCGCCGGGACCGTCGATGCGTTTGATTGCCGATACGATCAACTATACCGTCAAGCATGTTCCCAAATGGAATCCGACCAATATATGTAGCTACCATTTGCAGGAAGCGGGTGCAACGCCGGTTCAGGAGCTGGCTTACGCCCTCTGCGCCTCGATGGCCGTTCTCGACCGGGTCAAGGCGACCGGCGAGATCGCGCCGAGCGATTTTCCGCAAGTTGTCGAACGCATCTCATTTTTTGTCAATGCCGGCATACGCTTCGTTGAGGAGTGCTGCAAGCTTCGCGCATTTGGCGAAATGTGGGACGAACTGACCCTGACGCGTTACAAGGTCGAAGATCCCAAGCTGCGGCGGTTCCGTTATGGCGTCCAGGTGAATTCGCTGGGCTTGACCGAGCCACAACCCGAAAACAACGTGCAGCGCATCGTCCTGGAAATGCTGGCAGTGGTGCTCTCGAAAAACGCCAGAGCCCGCGCCATACAACTCCCGGCCTGGAACGAGGCCATGGGTTTGCCGCGCCCTGGGATCAGCAGTGGGCCCTGCGTATACAGCAGGTGATGGCTTTCGAAACCGATTTGCTCGAGTACGCGGACATTCTGGATGGGTCGCCGGTGATTGCCGCCAAGGTCAAGGAACTGGTCGAAGGGGCCAGGGCGGAAATCGAGAATGTCGAAGCCCAGGGCGGGATTGTTGCGGCGATCGAGTCCGGCTACATCAAGCGCGAACTGGTCGGTAGCCACATGAACCGTCTGCGCGCCATTGAATCGGGCGACCTGAAAATCATCGGCGTTAACTGCTTCCAGGAAACAGCGGAATCGCCGCTGACCCTGGACAGCGACGGCAGCATCATGAAAACCAATCCGGCGGCCGAGCGGGGAGCAAATCGAACGTCTGCAGGCGCATCGCAAGAACCGTAACGATGCCGAAGCGCGGGCTGCTTTGCAAGGACTCACTGATGCCGCCAAGAGCGACGCCAACATCATGCCCAGTTCGATTCGCTGTGCGTTGGCCGGAGTCACGACCGGCGAATGGGGAGATTCCTTGCGCGCGGTTTTCGGCGAGTTCAGGCCACCGACGGGTATCGACATTGCCATTGACAGCCGCGAAGTGCTCGGCAAGAAGGATCAGGTAGCCGAGCTCCGGGCGCGGGTCGCCAACACCGGCAATGAATTGGGTCGCCCCTTGAAACTTTTGGTCGGCAAGCCAGGTCTGGACGGACACTCCAACGGTGCGGAACAGGTTGCCGTCAAGGCCAGGGATGTCGGTTTCGAGGTCGTCTACGACGGAATCCGGCTGACCCCTCAGCAGATTGCCCAGGCGGCCCAGGAAGAAGGGGTGCATATGGTGGGGCTGTCGATTCTTTCGGGGAGTCACATGGAACTGGTGGAAGCCGTTCTGCAGGAACTTCGCGCGCGCGATCTGGCGGGCGTGCCGGTGATTGCCGGTGGGATCATCCCGCAAGAGGATGCCGAAAAGCTGATGGCGCTTGGCGTACGTGCAATCTACACACCCAAGGATTTCAATTTGAATACCATCATGGCGGATATGGTGGATGTGATCCGTGAAGGCAACGGGCTCAAACGTCTCGGATTGCTGCAGTGATGGGGAAATGATATTAGCGAACCTTCCGATCCCGAACAGTTGGCTTCGCGGATACGGCGCGGTGAGCGGGCGGCGGTTGCCAGTGGCCTGAATCTTCTGGATAACAAGCGGGGCGAGGCGCGAACTTGCTCGGCAA
Organism: Propionivibrio sp.; assembly: GCA_016705685.1. Lineage (GTDB taxonomy): Bacteria > Pseudomonadota > Gammaproteobacteria > Burkholderiales > Rhodocyclaceae > Propionivibrio. Next base: position 102,715 of record JADJLB010000012.1, on the reverse strand, counting down.
GGTTGCTGGCGTCCCTGTCCGGCGATCGCTGGTTGAATGAAGGCCACCTTATCGGCGTGACGGGCCCGCCTGGCGCTGGGAAGTCTTCGCTGGTCAGCGCGATGATTCGTGCCTGGCGCCTGTCAGGGAGGACCGTTGGCGTGCTGGCCGTGGATCCGTCGAGCCGCCCCGAACTCGGCGGTGGTGCCCTGCTCGGCGATCGTATTCGCATCAAGAACACCTCGCATGATGAAGGCCTGTTCATTCGCTCGCTGGCGAATCGCAATCAGATGGGCGGTGTGGCGACCGAGGTTTGGCCGATGAGCTGGCTGATGCTCGCCTGCTTCGATATCGTCGTCATCGAGACGGTCGGAGTCGGGCAAACTGAAATCGAGATTGCCGAAATTGCCGACACGGTTTGTTACGTGGCGCAACCGGCCTCGGGCGATGCAATTCAGTATCTGAAGTCTGGTATTATCGAAATCCCTGATATTTTTGCGGTTAATAAGTCCGATCTTGGCGCTGCAGCACGCAAGACAGCTGCCGAAATTGGCCGTAGCGCTCCGCGACAGGATCGTCGGGAAGAATGGGATTACCCGGTGTGCCTGGTCAGCGCGACGATGAATACAGGGATCAAGGAATTACAGGAACATATCGACAGGCATCGCGGCTTTCTGGCCAGTTCCGCATTGCTTGGCAAGTTGCGCGTGCGCCATCACAGCGCCTGGGTAATACGCTTGTTGAAGGAAGAATTCGGAACATTCGGCTTGGAGTTGGTTGGCGGCTTGACCGGTATCGGCGAACGCCTGAGCGGAAATCGTTCCGGACAGTTTCAAGAATACGATCTTATGCGACAGCATATTTTGTCCAGATTCAAGTTGTCCGATTAATCAAGCAGTTCAACCAAAGAAGGAGCATCCCGATGAGCAAGCAACTGTATGAAATAGGTGAACAACCTCCCCTGGGCGAAGTTCCGGAAAAAATGCACGCCTGGCTGGTTCGCGCGGACCGTTTTGGCAAGCCGACGGAAGCGTTTCAGAAGGAAGTAGTGAATACGCCGTCGATCGCCGACGACGAAGTGCTGGTTTACGTGATGGCGGCAGGGATCAACTACAACAACGTCTGGGCGGCGATGGGCATCCCCGTCAACGTCATCGGCGCACGTAACAAGAACGGCGAACCCGAAGACTTTCATATCGGCGGCAGCGATGCGTCCGGCATCGTGTACAAGGTTGGCAAGGATGTGACTAACGTCAAGGTTGGCGATGAAGTCGTGATGCATTGTGGAACCTTTGACCGGAATTGCTCGTGGGTCAAGAAGGGCGGGGATCCGATGTACTCCCCCTCGTTCAAGATTTGGGGTTACGAGACCAACTACGGCAGCTTTGCCCAGTTTACCCGGTGCAGGCCCAGCAGTGCATGCCCAGACCGAAGCATATGAACTGGGAAGAATCCGCCGCTTATACGCTGGTTGCGGCGACCGCTTGGCGGATGCTGCATGGCTGGGGTTCCAGCTCTATCAAGAAAGGTGATGTGGCCTTGATCTGGGGTGGTGCTGGTGGGTTGGGTTCGATGGCGATTCAGATCGCCAAGGCCGTTGGGGCGACCTCCGTGGCCATGGTGTCGGGTGAAGACAAGTTTGATTACTGTATGAAGTTGGGCGCGAAAGGTTGCATCAACCGCAACGAATTCGATCACTGGGGTATGCTCCCACACTGGAAAGACAACGCTGGTTATGCCAAGTGGCTTAAGGGTGTCCGGGCCTTTGGTTCGAAAATCTGGGAAGTTCTGGGTGAGAAGCGTGCACCGAACGTCGTCTTCGAGCACCCGGGTGAAACCACCATCCCAAGCTCGATTTTCGTTTGCGAAACGGGTGGCATGGTGGTGGTCTGCGCCGGGACGACCGGCTACAATGCGACTGTCGATTTGCGCTACCTGTGGATGCGCCAGAAGCGCCTGCAGGGTTCGCATTTTGCCAATACCGAGCAGTCCAACCAGATGAACCAGTTGGCGCTGAGCGGACAGCTTGACCCTTGCATGTCGCGGGCATTCACCTATGATGAGTTACCAATTGCGCATCAGTTAATGGCTGACAATAAGCATCCGCATGGCAACATGTCAGTGCTCATTGGCGCGACCCAGTTCGGGCTCGGTGTCAGTGGCAAGCCCGCAGTGACGGTTGTTCATCCGACGCTACCCAAGGGCGATGTGCATACCACGCCACATCCGTACCCGATGTCCGAACCGTTGCCCAGCATTGAGGAGGCCGAGGCCTTGACCATCGCCGATGACGGTACCAAGGTGCGTGATTTGATGCATCATGGCATTATTTCCTGTACCCCGGACGACACGATCGGCGCAGTGGCCAAGATCATGGTGGACAAGGAAATCCACGCAGTAGTGGTCATGGAGCAGGGCAAAGCCACCGGTGTCGTATCACAAACTGATATGGTTCTGGCGCGTCAGGGCCGGACGCCGGATCAGGCGCGGTCGATGAAGGCCAGCGAGATCATGACTCCAGGTTGTGCGACCTGCGATGCCGATATGCTCTTGAGCGATGCGGTCAGCTTGATGACAGGTCGGCGGATGCACCGCCTGGTGGTCACCGAGAAAGACAAGCCGGTCGGCGTGATCTCCATGACCGATGTGGTGCGCAAGATCATCGGCTAGGATTCGGCGCTCGATAAGGTACTGGCTACGTTGTAGGCCATCCCACCCTGTTCAGGGTGGGATGGTTGTAAAATTCCCTTCCCACCCTTCGGGGCAGGGAAGGAATTTTCTTTAACGGTGGGGAATACGCTGCCATGCTAGCCATCGTCTGTCATGAACTCACCGGCCCAGCGGCATTGCGCCTGGATGAGGTTCCGGAGCCGCGTCCCGGTCCCGGCCAAGTCCGTATCCGTGTCCGTGCCTGCGGAGTCAATTTCGCCGATGGGTTGATTACGCGCGGCCAATATCAAAGGCAGCCGCAACCACCCTTCAGTCCCGGTTTTGAAGTTTCCGGTGACGTATTGGAGTTGGGCACCGGCGTGAAACGGTTCGTTATCGGGCAACGCGTGATTGCCATGACTCCGTACGGCGGCTATGCCGAGCAACTTGTTGTTGCTGCCATCGGCTGTGTGCCGATGCCCGAGGCGATGTCCTGGGAAGATGGTGCCGCCTTTCCCGTGGTGTATGGCACTTCGCATATCGCTTTGTGGCACCGGGCGCGATTGCGCGCGGGAGAAACCTTGGTGGTCCATGGCGCCTCCGGAGGCGTCGGCTTGACCGCCGTAGCCATAGGCAAGCAACTGAAGGCCTCGGTCATCGCCACGGCGAGCAGCCCGGAAAAACTCGAAGTGGCTCGAGCGCACGGTGCTGATCATCTCATCGATACGAACCATGAGAACGTGCGGGATCGAATCAAGGAACTGACCAACGGCCGTGGTGCGGATGTAGTTTACGATCCGGTGGGTGGCGAGTTGTTCAGCGCGTCGCTACGCAGCATCGCCTTTGAAGGGCGCATCTTGTTGATTGGATTTGCCAGTGGATCCGTGCCGCAGATTCCCGCCAACCATCTGCTGGTCAAGAATGTGGATGTGATCGGCCTGAACTGGCCAGCCTATGCGGAATTGCATCCCAAAGTGATGACCCGTAGTCTACGGACACTGATTCAGTGGTATCTGAGCGGTGCGATAAAACCGCATATCTCGGCAATTTATCCACTGGAAAGGGCGGTCGAGGCGCTCAATCAGGTGGTGACCCGCAAATCCACTGGAAAGGTTGTCATTACGATGCCGCAAGACATCGATTGAGTCACGGATCGATTCTTTGCCGTTACATGTGCGCTGCCGTTCCTGTGTCTGACGCTGGCTTCCCGCTTTGTATGTAATGCCTGCAGCCTGAAAGCCTCAGTTCACCGCTCATCTCATGGCGTAGGCCATCGACGCCAATGGCACTTCTTCTGCGTCGTTGCGCCTTGCCCTGCACCCCAAAAACCGCACACTCCGCCCGTCCAACTGAGGTTTCTAGGTTAAAATTGCCGGTAAACCCGACAACCGATTACGGACGCGAGGACCGAGATGCAACGAGAATCCATGGAATATGATGTCGTAATTGTTGGCGGTGGGCCGGCGGGGTTGTCTGCGGCAATACGCCTCAAGCAACTTGCCGCCGAACATGCAAGTGAAATTAGTGTTTGCCTGATCGAAAAAGCGGCCGAAATCGGGGGGCATATTCTTTCCGGAGCGGTGCTTGATCCGCGCGCATTGGCAGAACTCTTTCCCAACTGGCAGACCCTGGGTGCACCACTCAAAGCGCCGGTCAGCGAAGATCGCTTCTTGATGCTCAAGGAAGGCGGCAGTTTCCAAATCCCGAACTGGATGTTACCCGGCTGCTTCCACAATGAAGGCAACCACGTGATCAGCCTGGCCAATCTCTGCCGTTGGCTCGGCCAGCAGGCAGAAGCACTTGGCATTGAAATCTATCCAGGCTTTGCCGGCGCGGAGGTGCTCTACAATGAGGACGGCTCGGTCAAAGGCGTGGCCACCGGTGACATGGGTTTGCTCAAGGATGGCAGCCAGGGCCCGGCTTATCAGCCCGGCATGGAACTACTCGCCAAATACACCTTGTTTGCCGAAGGCTGTCGCGGCCAGTTGGGCAAGCAACTTGAAGAGAAATTCAATCTGCGCGAAGGCGCCGACGCGCAGGTTTACGGCATCGGCCTCAAGGAGCTTTGGGAAGTCAAACCGGAGAAACATCAATCCGGACTGGTCATTCATACTGGCGGCTGGCCGCTTGACCCGCAGACTTACGGTGGTGGCTTCATGTACCACATGGAAGACAATCAGGTGTCGGTCGGTTTTGTTACCGGACTCGGTTACAGCAATCCGTATCTGTCGCCCTTTGAAGAATTTCAGCGCCTGAAGACCCATCCTGCGCTGCGAACGTTTCTTGAAGGCGGAAAACGCATCGCCTACGGCGCGCGCGCACTCACTGCCGGCGGGCTGCAATCCCTGCCTAAACTGATATTCCCCGGCGGCGCGCTGATTGGCGACGATGCCGGTTTTCTCAATGCGGCGCGGATCAAAGGGTCGCATTGTGCCATCAAGACCGGGGCGCTGGCGGCGGAAGCCTGCTTCGATGCCGTTGTGGCCGGACGTAGCGGCGATGAGCTGGCGGCGTATCCCGACACTTTTCGCAAGAGCTGGCTTTTTGACGAGCTGCACAAGGCGCGCAACTTCAAGCCATGGATGGCCAAGGGATTGCGTCCGGGCAGCCTGATGTTCGGTATCGACCAGATTGTATTTCGTGGTCAGGCGCCATGGACGCTACGCCATACGGCAGCGGACCATACCAAGCTTAAGAAGGCGGCCGAATGCCAGCCCATCGTCTACCCCAAGCCCGATGGCGTGATCAGCTTCGACCGGTTATCTTCGGTCTATCTGTCCAACACCAATCACGAGGAAGATCAGCCCTGTCATTTGACATTGAAGAATCCCTCAGTGCCGATTGAGGTCAATCTGGCGCTTTACGATGCCCCCGAACAGCGTTACTGCCCGGCCGGCGTTTATGAAATTGTAAGAGACGACGACGGGAATAACCCGCGTCTGCAGATCAACGCGCAGAATTGCGTGCATTGCAAGACTTGCGACATCAAGGATCCGACTCAGAACATCACCTGGGTGGTCCCACAAGGTGGCGAAGGGCCGAATTATCCGAATATGTAGGCCGGCTCTTAGCCGGTATCAGCGTTGACTTGCAGTTGTCGCTGACACCGTTCCCTGATCAACCAAGCGCTGCCATCAGAGCCGGCACTTGCTCAAACAGATCGCCGACGAGGCCGTAATCGGCGACCTGGAAGATCGGCGCATCCGGGTCCTTGTTGATGGCTACGATCACGCGGCTGTCCTTCATGCCGGCCAGATGCTGGATGGCACCGGAAATACCGATGGCGATATACAGCTGTGGCGCGACGATCTTCCCGGTCTGTCCAACCTGAAAGTCGTTCGGTGCGTAGCCGGCATCGACGGCTGCACGCGACGCACCTAGCGCCGCGCCGAGCTTGTCGGCCAACGGTTCAAGCAGCGCGTGGTAGTTTTCGCCACTGCCCATGCCGCGTCCGCCGGACACCACCACCTTGGCGATCGCCAGATCCGGCCGTGCGGATTGCGTCAGCTCACGTGAAACAGCCTTGCTCTGGCCCAGATCGGCACCGGCGGCGAGAGTCTCGACCGCTGCCGCGCCGCCTTCCGCAGCCGGATCGAAGGCCGTCATGCGCACCGAAATGACCTTGACCGCATCCGACGACTGCACCGTCGCCAGCACGTTGCCGGCATAGATCGGACGAACGAAGGTGTCGGGCGATTCGACGGCGACGATGTCTGAAACCTGTGCCACATCGAGCAGTGCCGCGACGCGCGGCAGCATGTTCTTGCCGGCGGTGGTGGCCGGGGCAAGGATATGGCTGTAAGACGCTGCCTGGGCGACGATCAGTGTCGCCAGGTTTTCCGGGGACTGATCGGCATAGTGTGCCGCATCGGCCAGCAGGACTTTGGTGACGCCGGCGATCGTCGCGGCGCTATTGGCCACCGCCGTGCAGCCGCTGCCCGCCACCAGCAGGTGAATGTCGCCACCGATCTTTACGGCTGCCGTCACGGCGTTGGCGGTGGCGGGCTTGAGCGACGTGTTGTCGTGTTCAGCAATAACGAGAATGGTCATGTCAGATTACCTTTGCTTCATTCTTGAGTTTGGCGACCAGTTCGGCCACGTCGGCGACGATGACTCCAGCCGTTCGCTTGGCCGGTTCGCTCATCTTCAGCGTCTTGAGGCGCGGTGCGACCTCCACACCGAGCGCCTCCGGGGTGACGGTTTCGAGCGGTTTTTTCTTGGCCTTCATGATGTTGGGCAGTGTCGCGTAACGCGGCTCGTTGAGACGCAGGTCGGTGGTTATCACGGCCGGCAGCGAAACTTCGATGGTTTCAAGCCCGCCGTCGATTTCACGCGTCACCGTCGCTTTGCCGTCTGCCACCAGCACCTTCGAGGCGAAGGTGGCCTGCGGCCAGTTCATCAGCGCCGCGAGCATCTGACCCGTCTGGTTCGCGTCGTCGTCAATGGCCTGCTTGCCGCACAGTACGATCTGCGGTTGTTCTTTTCGCAGACGGCCTTGAGCAGCTTGGCGACGGCCAGGGGCTGTAATTCGGTATCGCTCTGGATCAGGATGGCGCGGTCGGCGCCAATGGCCATCGCCGTGCGCAGGGTTTCCTGGCAACCGGCAACCCCGGCCGAAACGGCAACCACTTCACTGGCAATACCGGCTTCCTTCAGGCGAACGGCTTCTTCAATGGCAATTTCGTCGAACGGATTGATCGACATCTTGGCGTTGGCTATATCCACACCCGTACCATCCGCCTTGACCCGCACTTTTACGTTGTAATCGACGACCCGTTTGACTGGAACAATAATCTTCAATGCTGATCTCCTTTATGTGGCTGAGCAGAAAACGCCGCATTCGACGTTGCCTACGCCAGATCGTACTCTGAACCATACTGTTGAGTACGGTTAGCATACGGTACAGTATGGCGGCTGTCAATAAACAGGATGATCGTCGCGAATGACTGTAAAACGACCACTTTCAATAGTACCTCAGCATCGTGTTGCCTGGAAGGATTCCGCAGCAAAGAAGCGAGAAAAAATCAGCGTGCAGAAGGATCGTAGCGAATTGGCCGAACCGGTAACGGTGATTTTTTACTGGAGGTAAGTCGCGATCTCGTGGGTCTAAACAAGGCAGCCGAAATTAGGTTGAGAGGCTGCCCGTAAACCCTCTCGATTTCCGAGGTGTGGTCAATTCACGGGAGCCCCTATCCAGAAAGGCGTTCAGGCCATTCCAGGTTGAGTAATGCTCAAGCCCATGCACGAGGCTCTCAAATATTGTGAATCGAGTATCGCAGAAGGGTAAATATTTCGCATAGAATAGACCCGATTACGTTATGTGCCTTGGCGTTCAGTGGCCGTGACGTGGATTTAATCAAGTTATACGTTAAGGGGTATTCCATAAATGACGATCACCTCCACGCCCGCATGGGCGGCACTCGAATCCCATCGCCAGTCTGTCGGTAAATCGCACCTGAAAGATCTGTTTGCCAGCGACCCAAATCGCGTGGAATCGCTGTCGCTTACATTCGACGGCATTCTCTACGATTTCTCGAAGCAGCGGATGACCTCAGAAACACTGGGTTTGCTGGCTTCGCTTGCCCGTGAGGCACGGGTTTCTGAATCGACCGAGCGCATGTTTGCCGGCGAGCGTATCAATATCAGCGAGGGGCGTTCGGTTTTGCATGTTGCCCTGAGACGTTCTGCCGGCCCGTTCCCGGGCAGCCAGTTCGACGTGATGCCGGAAGTCATTGAGACAAGACGGCGCATGGCCGAATTTGCCGAACGCCTGCGCAGTGGCAAATGCCTTGGGCACAAGGGAATGCCGATTCGCGATGTCGTCAATATCGGCATTGGCGGTTCGGATCTGGGCCCCAAAATGATGGGCCAAGCTTTGCGCTCACTCAGCCATCCTGCGCTCGGAGTGCATTATATTTCGAACCTCGACGCGGCGCAGCTGGCTCCTTTGCTACAGACGCTGGATCCTCGCACGACATTGTTCATTGTCGTTAGCAAGACTTTCACGACGCAAGAAACCATGTTCAACGCCAATACGGCTCGAGAATGGTTACGCGCAAATCTTGGCGACGAACTGGTATCGGAAAATCATTTCGCGGCGGTTTCCAGCAAACCTGAACGTGCTGTCGAGTTCGGCGTCAGCAAGGATCTGGTATTCCCGATATGGGACTGGGTGGGCGGAAGATATTCCCTGTGGTCGGCCGTTGGCCTTGCGTTGATGGTCGCCATCGGTCCGCATGCCTTTGACGAAATGCTGCGCGGCGCTGAGCGCATGGACGAGCATTTCCGCACGACGCCATTCGAGCGGAATCTTCCGGTGGTGATGGCGCTGATCGGTATCTGGAATACCAATTTCCTTGGCGCGACGACCAACTCGGTATTACCGTACAACGAGTCGCTGAAATACTTCCCGTCCTTCCTGCAGCAACTCGAGATGGAAAGTAACGGCAAATCAGTCAGCATTGGCGGGGAAGCACTCGATTACGCAACGTCACCCATCGTTTGGGGCGAGTTGGGCAACAACGGGCAGCATGCGTTTTTCCAGCTCTTGCATCAGGGTGGGCGTTTGGTGCCCTGCGATTTTATCGCTGCCGTGCGCTCCGATTTTCCCCTGCCGAAACATCAGGAAGCGCTTCTTTCCAACTGCTTTGCTCAAAGCGCGGCCTTGGCTTTCGGCAGGAACGAGAGCGAGGTGCGTGCCAGTCTGGAGAAAGAATCGCTTAGCCCGAAGGAAATTGCGGATTTGCTGCCACACCGTGTGTTTGCCGGTAACCAGCCTTCATCGACGATGCTCCTGAGCAGCCTCAATCCGGGTTCGCTCGGTTCGCTGGTTGCGCTCTATGAGCACAAGGTGTTTGTGCAGGGTGCCGTGTGGGGCATCAATTCGTTTGACCAATGGGGTGTTGAGCTTGGCAAGGCAGTGGCCAATCGCATTCTCCCGGCGGTTTATGAGCCAGAGTTGGCCAAGATGCTCGACGCGTCCACACAGGGATTGTTGAATTTCAGTCGTAAGCATCTCAAATGAGTTCATCCGCCTTCATCCGTTTGAACCCTGTCAATACTGAATCAAGTGCAGCCAGTTACTGTTGAGGAATGACATGAACATTATCACCGTTGCGACGACTCCTTTCGCCGGGCAGAAACCCGGAACCTCGGGGTTGCGAAAAAAGGTTAAGGTTTTCCAGCAACCCGGGTATCTTGAAAACTTCGTTCAGGCCATATTCGACAGTTTGAGCGGCCAGCAGGGGAAGACCCTGGTGCTTGGAGGCGATGGCCGGTATTTCAACGATACGGCTATCCAGATCATCCTGCGCATGGCGGCGGCGGCAGGGTTTGGCCGGGTGCTGGTCGGTTGCAACGGGATATTGTCCACTCCGGCGGCCAGCGCGGTGATCCGCAAGCAGGGTGCATTTGGCGGCATCATCTTGTCGGCCAGCCACAATCCGGGTGGGCCTGACGACGATTTTGGCATCAAATACAACCTCGAAAACGGTGGCCCGGCCAATGAAACTTTCACTGATGCGGTGTATCGCCGGACACAAGAAATCAGCGCCTACCGGATCGTCGAAGCACCTGACGTCGATCTGACTTCTCTTGGCGAGACGCGCATCGGTTCTATGCAAGTTTGCATTATCAATCCGGTTGCCGATTACGCTGAGCTCCTCGAGTCGCTCTTTGATTTTGACCGGATCGCCGGCCTGTTGGCCCGACCTGAGTTCCGCATGCGTTTCGACGCCATGCATGCGGTCAATGGCCCCTATGCGCATGCGATACTGGAGGGGCGGCTGGGTGCGCCCAAGGGCACGGTGATCAACGGAACGCCGCTGCCGGATTTTGGCGGAGGACATCCCGACCCGAACCCTGTTTATGCCGCCGAGTTGGTGTCTGCTCTTGCCGACGCACAGTCCGGTTTGTCGTTCGGTGCGGCTTCGGACGGCGATGGCGATCGCAATATGATCGTGGGCCGTGGATTCATTGTCAGTCCTAGCGATAGCCTTGCCGTCATTGCTGCCAACTACAAGCTGATTCCAGCTTATGCCAAGGGACTGTCCGGCGTGGCGCGGTCCATGCCAACCAGTTGTGCTGTGGATCGTGTCGCCGCAGAGATGGGCATTCCCTGTTACGAGACCCCCACGGGTTGGAAATACTTCGGCACGCTGCTCGATGCCGGAAAAGCCACGCTATGCGGTGAAGAGAGCGCTGGCACGGGTTCCAATCATGTGCGCGAGAAAGACGGCTTGTGGGCGGTATTGTACTGGCTGAACATTCTTGCCGTTCGCGACGAGCCGGTCGAGCAAATTGTCCGTGAGCATTGGCGCCGCTTTGGTCGAAACATTTATTCCCGTCATGATTATGAAGGCATCGAAACAGCGAAGGCCGAGACGCTCATGGACGAACTTCGCAAGAAGCTGCCCACGCTGATCGGAATGGAATGCGATGGGATGCGCATAGAGGCAGCTGACGACTTCTGTTACATCGATCCCGTGGATGGTTCGCGCAGCGACAAGCAAGGCATCCGGATTCTGCTTGAAAATGGGTCGCGCGTGGTGTTCAGGCTTTCGGGTACCGGGACTGAGGGGGCGACATTGCGGCTATATCTCGAGCGCTACGAAGCCGACGCATCACGTCACACGATACCTACACAAGAGTCCTTGGCGCCGCTTGTCGCTCTCGCCGAAAAAGTGGCTCGAATTGTGCCAATTACCGGCAGAAAAGCTCCGGATGTGATTAGCTAAGAACTGTTGTTGAAATCGGTTTTAATTAGGAGCATGGCAAAATGTTAGAAAGGCGAACTTTTCAGTTGCCCGGCAAAGCGGTTGCGCTGGTGCTTGCCGGCGGTCGTGGAAGCCGGTTATACGAGTTGACCGAAAGTCGGGCAAAGCCCGCCGTGTATTTCGGAGGCAAGTACCGAATTATTGATTTTGCCATGTCCAACTGCGTCAATTCGGGCATTCGTCGCATTGGCGTGATCACTCAATACAAGTCCCACAGCCTCCTGCGCCACCTTCAGCGCGGTTGGGGATTCCTTCGTGGCGAGGTGAACGAGTTCGTCGACCTGATGCCTGCCCAGCAGCGTATTGACGAGGAATCCTGGTATCGCGGAACGGCTGATGCGGTGTATCAGAACATCGACATTCTCGAAAACTACCGGCCGGCGCCGGAATACGTGGTGGTTCTTGCGGGCGATCACGTATACAAAATGAACTATGCGGCAATGTTGGTCGACCATGTCGAGAGTGGCGCGGAGTGCACGCTCGCTTGTATCGAAGTGCCGCGCAAGGATGCCACCGGGTTTGGCGTGATTGCGGTGGATGCCAGCCGTCGAATCACCGAGTTCGTTGAGAAGCCGGCTGACCCTCCAGCAATGCCCGGAAAACCGGATCGCTCGCTGTGCAGCATGGGTATCTATATCTTTAACTCGAAGTTCTTGTACAGCGAGTTGTTGCGCGACATCAACGATCCGAACTCCAGTCATGACTTCGGCAAGGATATCATTCCCCGTGCCGTGCAGAACGGCTGGGCCATGTCACATTCGTTTGACCGTAGCTGTGTTCATGCACCGGAAGAAGGGCAAAATAAAGAGGATTATTGGCGCGATGCGGGAACCATCGATTCCTATTGGGAAGCCAACATCGATTTGACGGCGACTGAGCCTTCATTGAATCTGTATGATCGCAACTGGCCGATATGGACCTATCAGCAGCAGATTCCTCCGGCAAAGTTCGTGCATAACCAGATAGACCGTCATGGGTTGGCCATCGAGTCCACCGTTTCGGGGGGGTGCATCATTTCAGGCGAAATGAATCGTTCACTGCTGTTTTCATCTTGCCGTGTTCACTCTCATGCGAAGATCAATTTCTCGGTGCTCTTGCCCGATGTCGAAATCGGCCGGGGGGCGAGGTTGCATCGTTGCATCATCGACCATGGCGTGCGTATACCGCCCGGCATGGTTATCGGCGAAGACTATGATGAAGATTTTCGGCGGTTCCGGCGAACGGAGAACGGGGTCACACTGGTTACACGACAGATGATCGAACGGCTGGGCTGATTCCTACCCAGCTTTTCCAAATGATGCGCATCCTGCATGTCGCCGCTGAAATTTACCCTTTAGTCAAAACCGGTGGTTTGGCCGATATTGTCGCGTCATTGCCACCGGCGCTTGCCAAACGTGGGCTTGACGTTCGTCTCCTCTTGCCCGGGTTTCCTGCCATACTCGAAGGTCTCGTCGGGCTCGCGCCGGTAATCCGCTTCGGCCCGGCGTTTGGTGCGGCAGTCATAACGATACGCATCGGTCGTATGCCAGACAGCGGTTTACATGCCTATGTGATCGATGCTCCGTTCCTGTATCAACGCGAAGGCAATCCGTATGTTGACGCTAAAGGACATGACTGGAGCGATAATCATCGCCGTTTTGCCCTGTTGGGATGGGTCGCTGCCCATATGGCCTCCGGTGAACTGTCCCCCGGATGGCTCCCCGATGTAATACATGCGCATGACTGGCACGCTGGATTGGTGCCCGTATACATCGCCCAGAATCCTGGGCTGAAGACGGCTACCGTCTTCACAGTTCACAATCTGGCTTTCCGTGGAATTTTTCCGATGGACTATTACGTCGAATTGGGATTGCCAGCGACCGAATTGACCCCGCAGGGTATCGAATTTCGCGGAAAAATATCGTTCATGAAGGCGGGCCTCGTCCACTCCAGAAAGATAACGACGGTCAGTCCGGCCTATGCAAGGGAAATCCGTACGCCGGAATTCGGATGCGGCCTTGACGAGGTTTTGCGCGAGCGCGGTGATGACCTTACCGGCATTCTGAACGGTGTGGACTATGCTGTCTGGAATCCAGATGATCCGGTCAGCGGAAGGTCATACAATTTGAACAATATCCAGGGCAAGAAGGAATGCAAGCTCGCTTTGCAGTCTGAACTTGGCCTGTCTCCTCACGCTACCGGCCCGCTTTTCGCCGTCGTTAGCCGGCTAACGTCGCAAAAGGGCATGGATCTGCTATTGGCGGCATTGCCCGATTTCATCAAAGCGGGTGTTCAGCTGGCCGTGCTCGGTACGGGGGACAGCGCCCTGGAAAGCGGCTTTCGGCATGCCGCACTGACCAATCCGGATTCCATTGCCGTACATATCGGCTATGACGAGGCAATGTCTCATCGCTTTATGGCAGGGGCCGATGTGTTTCTCGTCCCCTCGCGCTTCGAACCCTGCGGATTGACCCAGCTCTATGCCTTGCGTTACGGGACTTTGCCGCTAGTGCGCAAAGTTGGGGGGCTGGGGGATACCGTGATTGACGCAAGTCCAGAAAACCTGAAATCAGAGAAAGCCACTGGTTTTGTATTTGACTTGGCCACTTTGCCCGCATTTCTCGGATGCGTCCGCCAAGCCTGTGCGCTGTATGGCGACCCGACGACATGGCTACAAGTTCAGAGGCGGGCGATGGGGCAGGATTTTTCCTGGAATGATTCCGCTGCCAATTACGAATCCCTGTACCGCAGTCTGAATTGATACCACACCGCGCTAGAAAAATTTCGGCATCGGATTATCCGTATCGGGAAAGCTGAAGGGGCCGGGAATTCAGGTGTTCCCGTGGTCCGCCTGCGATGCTACTGGCGACACCCAATCAACACCAACCTCATGCTGATGAGGTTGGTCAATAAACTGAAATCCCTGCGCCCCGTACGTGGGGCGTGCTTGGGGCGAACGACTATTTTTTCCCGCCGTCGAGCATCTTCGAGATATCGCTTTCAGCCTCGATCCAGTCGCGGACAGGGTCGCTCTTGAAGTGATTTTTCTCGGCGCGGTAATAGGCTGCTTCGCCGATCATGCGATAACGCAACTCATCACTCACAACCATGGCCTTTGAACTGCGCGCAGCAGGTTTGGCAGCAGGACTCTTGGTGGCTGGTGTCTTGTTGGGTATAGCCGGCTTGGCGCTGACGGTCTTGGCCTTTGCCGCGGCCGGCTTGTCACTCGTTGCCGTAGACTTTACAGCGGGTTTCTTGACTGGCGCCGGTTTGGCGCTGGCGACGGCAGTCTTTGTTGCCGCTTTTTTGGGGGCTGCTTTAGTGGTTGTCTCGGCCATGGTTCTATCCCTATAAAGAGGAAAACTGGTTCTAGAAAAAGAGCAACGACAGGATTGTACTGCATAAGCGCGATTTAAAAAACTGAGTCAATATGCGATTTGTTTCACCGCAAAACGAATGTACTGCTTATTCAATCGGTGCTACTTGATTGTGTCGCTTCATCGCTGCGGCGCGTTGGAATACGTCCATGCACGCGTGTCAACTCGGCCAGACGGTCGGCATGCCAAGGCGCAAGCTGAGACCAGTTGAAACGCCATTCCCAAGAGCCCTCAGCGCACCCAGGAAGGTTCATACGGCAAGTAGTGTCAAGGCCGAGAATGTCTTGCATGGGAATGATGGAAAGCGCAGCAACAGAAACCGAGGCAACCCGGATCATATCCCAAACGCTGAACTCCCCCTGGATGCCAAGATAACGACGAACATAATCCTGATCTTTCGGTGCCAGCGTATCCCACCAGCCCCAAGTCGTATCGTTGTCGTGGGTTCCCGTGTAGGCAACGGTATTGGCTTCAAAGTTGTGCGGGAGATATAAATTGTCAGAGTGTCCGTCAAAGGCAAACTGGAGGATGCGCATTCCCGGCAGACCCGCGGCTTGGCGCAAAGCAGTGACTTCCGGAGTAATGATCCCAAGGTCTTCAGCGATGATTCTTGGGCCATCACCGAGTTGGTCTTGTCGCTTGTTCAGTGCGTTTTGTAATGCGGTGAACAGGGCCAGACCAGGCCCTGGTTTCCATTGGCCATCGATGGCTGTTTCCGAAGTGGCAGGTATTTCCCAGTAAGACTCGAAGCCTCGGAAATGGTCGATGCGTACAATGTCGCAGAGTGTCAGCGTTCCGATGAGCCGATCGATCCACCACCGATAGCCTTCCTTCGCATGCGCTGGCCAGTTGTACAGCGGATTACCCCAGTGTTGTCCCGTAGCACTGAAGAAATCCGGGGGTACACCGGCAACGACGCGAGGTTTTCGTTTGTCGTCGAGATCGAATAATTGTTGATTGGCCCAAACATCAGCGCCATGGGCAGAAACAAAAATCGGCATATCGCCGATGATCTCCACGCCGCGCTTATTGGCATACTCCTTGAGTACGGCCCATTGGTTGTAGAAGCACCACTGGCAGTACTTCCAGAAATTACATTCCTCGGACAATTTTTCAGCCACTGCGCGCAATGCCTCCGGCTGGCGGTGCGCCAGTTCAGATGGCCAATCTTGCCAGAGCTTTCCATCACCGCCGTATTCTTTGTCGAGGGCCATGAACAGCGCGTAGTCGTCTAGCCAGTTACGCGCTTCGTAGCAGAACGTTCTGAAGCGCTGTTGGGCAGCGTGTCGTGAATCGGCGAAAAATTTGCTTGCCGCCATGCGCAGTCGCGAAATGCGAAACGATTGCACTGCTGGAAAATTGACCTTGTAATCGTCGAAGCCGTGGTCCGGAGAAATGTCCGCATCCGACAGCCACCCTGCATCGCGCAACTGTGCCAAGTCGATCAACAATTCGTTGCCGGCAAAGGCTGAAGGGCTCATATAGGGTGAATTGCCCGGGCCGATACCACCGAGAGGCAGAACCTGCCACAGGCTTTGGGAAGCGGCAACCAACCAGTCGACAAAGTAATAGGCCGATGGTCCCAGATCCCCTGAGCCATGAGGACCAGGAAGTGATGTCGGATGAAGCAAGATTCCGCTGTGCCGCTGCAATGGCATCGGTCTATTCCTGTGAGAGTATGAGCACACTTCGTGCTGCCAGTAACACGGTCTGTTGACGTAACAGCGGTGCGAAAGGTTTTTCAGCATTGCTGTCGCACAGTTGGTGCCAGTCACCCGATGGCAGAGCAAAAGTCTGAGCATCGGCGTCCCGGTTGATCAGGACAAGCAGTGTTTGAGAGGCATTATTTGAGTCGCCTGCGGGTAAGGGCGCCATAATGAAGCCCAGAGCGCCCCTTGGCGGCGAATGCCAGTCATCGTGGCCCATCTCGCGCCCACCGGGATGCCACCAGACAATGTCGCGTTGGCCGTGAACGTTACATTCGCCCGTCAGCCAGTTGTTGCGGCGAAGCTGTGGAAAACGTTGTCGCAAGCCGATCAAACCAGCCGTAAAATCGATCAGACCGGTGTCGGCATGTTTCCAGTCAAGCCAGGTCATGGCGTTGTCCTGGCAGTAGGCATTGTTGTTGCCAGACTGCGTGCGGCCCAGTTCATCACCTCCCTGCAACATGGGAACACCCTGAGCCACAAACAGAGTGGCCAGCAGGGCGCGCTGTAGAGAATGACGTCGCTGAAGAACGATCGGGTCATTGCTCTGGCCTTCCTCTCCGCAATTCCATGAGAGGTTGTGACCGTGCCCGTCTCGGTTGTTCTCGCCGTTGAGCTCGTTATGTTTGGACTGGTAACTGACCAGATCAAGCAAGGTGAAGCCGTCGTGCGCGGTTATGAAATTGACACCGGCTTGCGGGGCTCGCCCGGAGTAACGAAATACTTCGCTAGAGCCGGCGAGTCGTTGAGCCATTGCCGCCGGTTCGGATTCACCCGTCATCCAGAAAGCACGAGTGACATCGCGAAAGCGGTCGTTCCATTCGCTCCAGCCTGGCGGAAATCGACCCAGATGATAGCCATCAGGCCCCAGATCCCAGGGTTCCGCAATCATTTTGGCTCGCGCCAATAAGGGATCCTGTCTGACAGCTGCAAGGAATCCACTATCGCGAGTGAGCGTCGCTGCCAGGTCGAAACGGAAGCCGTCAACGTGCATTTCGCCAACCCAGTAGCGCAGCGCATCCATGACCAGCTGAAGAACGCGAGGATGGGCTAGGTTGAAAGTATTTCCGCAACCGCTGAAGTTCTCGTAGTAATTCGGGTCGTTGCCTGACAAACGGTAGTAGCTCGAATTGTCGATACCGCGAAACGAGACCGTCGGACCGGTTTCATCGGTTTCAGCCGTATGGTTAAACACGACGTCGAGAATGACTTCGATTCCCGCCGCGTGCAACGCACGCACCATGGAACGGAACTCGTCGATGACCGGTTGGCCACCAACCCTGGCGGCATAGCGCGGCTCCGGTGCAAAGAAGCCGAGCGTGTTATAACCCCAGTAATTGGTCAGACCCATTCCAACCAGGCGTTCTTCGTCGAGAAAGTAGTGCACCGGGAGCAGGTTGACCGCAGTGACGCCCAGCCGTTTGAGATGCTTTAGCATGGCGGGCGAAGCTAATCCGGCATAGGTGCCGCGGAGCGCTTCGGGAACACCCGGATGCAGTCGGGTTGCTCCTTTGACGTGGATTTCGTAAAAAACCGAATCGGCCCAGGGAATGGCCGGCGGCGCATCGTCGCCCCAATCGAACGACGCGTTTATGACGCATGACTTCAGTCCCTTGGCCGGGGAAGACGACGGGTCGTAGGAAAAATTGCCGCTCAGTTCCCGCGCATAGGGGTCGACGAGCAGTTGATTCGAAGCGAAGCGGTTGCCGGGTGACTCAGGTCCATATACGCGATAGGCATAAGAAAGACCGGGGCTGGCGCCTGGCAGATAGCCGTGCCACACCTGATCCGTACACTTGGGAAGCGGCAGCGTACGCATGGTGCTGCCTTCGAAAATGCATAGATCAACCCGTTCGGCACGCGCCGAAAATAGGGTGAAATTGACCCCTGCACCATCCCAATGGGCCCCAAGCGGCCAGGGTTGGCCCGCTTCCAGCCCAGCGCCGAGGTTCAATGCTCCCATTCAAGATACACGGTGGCCAGCGGTGGAAGCGTCACTGCAATTGACCATTCGAATTGGTGTGCCGGTATCTGCTCGGCATTAACCAGGCCGTAAGCGTTGCCGACATCGCTGCCGCCATAGTGCTGAGAGTCCGTGTTGATGCGTTCACGGTACAAGCCGGGCCCGGGAGCGCCCAAGCGGTAGTTGGACCGAACGACCGGCGTAAAGTTACAGATACAAAGCATCGCGCGTTTTCGGTCATAGCCGCGACGGATGAAAGCAATGACCGAATTGTCGGAATCGTTGGCCGAAATCCACTCGAATCCGGCGGGTTCAAAATCAAGCTCATACAGCGCCGGTGTGTCGCGATAGAGCCGGTTCAGGTCCCTGACAAGGCGGCGTACGCCATCGTGCTGTGGGTAGTCGAGTAGGTTCCAGTCGAGTGAAGTTTCATGGTTCCATTCGCTCCACTGGGCAAATTCGCCGCCCATGAACAGCAGTTTCTTGCCCGGGTGCCCCCACATGAAGCCGTAAAGCGCTCGCAGATTGGCGAATTTCTGCCAATAATCTCCGGACATCTTGGTGAGCAGTGACCCCTTGCCATGAACAACTTCGTCGTGCGACAGCGGCAGGACAAAGTTTTCAGTGAAGGCGTAGAGCAGGCCGAAGGTGAGGCTGTTGTGGTGATAGCGGCGATAGATCGGTTCGAGCTTCATGTAGTCAAGAACGTCGTGCATCCAGCCCATATTCCACTTGTAGTTGAAGCCCAGACCTCCCATCGATGGCGGGCGGGTCACAGCCGGCCAGGCGGTGGACTCCTCGGCATAGGTTGTCGCATCAGGACATTCCTGGCCAAGCGTCTCGTTCATCCGGCGCAGGAAATGCACGGCTTCAATATTTTCCCTGCCGCCGTAAATGTTCGGTATCCATTCGCCATGAGAGCGGCTGTAATCGCGGTACAGCATGGATGCGACCGCGTCCACGCGCAATCCATCAACACCGTAATGCTCGATCCAGTAAAGCGCATTGCCAACCAGGTAATTAAAAACCTCGCGTCGGCCGAAGTTGTATATCAGCGTTCCCCAGTCCTGATGCATGCCCTCACGTGGGTCGGCATGTTCATAGAGTGGCCTGCCGTCGAAGTTGCTAAGGCCGTGTGCATCGGTCGGAAAATGTGCTGGAACCCAATCGACGATGACTTCGATTCCGGTCGAATGGCAGGCCGAAACAAAGTCACAGAAACCCTGCGGAGAACCGAAGCGGGCCGTCGGGGCATAAATGCCGAGCGGTTGATAACCCCACGAGCCGTCGAAGGGGTGTTCCGAAATCGGCAGAAGCTCGATGTGCGTAAAACCGAGATCGACCACGTAGGGGATCAGCGTTTCAGCGATGCGTTGCCAATCTGGAAAGCCGCCGCCATCGGCGCGTTTCCAGGAACCGAGATGGACTTCATAGATCGAAATCGGGGAGTTCAGCTTGTTGCCGGACGCTACCGACGTGCGTGAAGCGATCTGTGGCAATTCGGTGACGACCGATGCCGTAGCCGGCCGCATTTCGGACGCAAAGCCGTAGGGATCGGCCTTTTGCGGCAATATATGGCCTCCCTGCGAACGTATTTCATACTTGTAGCAGGCTCCCGGCCCAACGCCAGGCAGGAAGAGCTCCCAGACGCCACACTCGCGGCGCAAACGCATGGGGTTTCGTCGACCGTCCCAGGTGTTGAAGTCGCCGACGACACTGACGCGTTGCGCGTCGGGAGCCCAGACAGCGAATGCGGTTCCCTGCACGCCATCGATTTCACGTAAATGGGCACCAAGACGCTCGAAAGGGCGAAGGTGCGACCCTTCGGCAAGCAACCATACATCAAGCTCGCCTAGAACCATCGAAAAACTGTAGGGATCGTCGATTTCCTGTACGCCGCCCGGCCAGACAATACGCAGTCGGTACTTGAACGGATCGCTCCGGCCGAGAATGGATGCTTCAAAAAAACCGGATGCATCCCCCAAACCTTCGATTTTGCGCTGGGTCAATTCGATTAACTCTTGACCGCTCTCGGCATCGATGACGAAAACCGCATTAGCACCGGGTTGCAAGCTGCGAAGCCATAAGCGACCTTTCGCGCCGGCGTGCAACCCGAGCACGGCAAATGGATTGCCGTGCTCGCCACGGCACAGGGAAATGACTTCTGCCTTGCTTAACATATCAAACTTTCTTCAGTAGTGAGCCCATGTTCCAGGTGTCGATGGCGTAGTCCCGGATGGTACGGTCGGAAGAAAAGACGCCCATCCCGGCGACATTGAGAATCGCCTTGCGATTCCACTCGTCGGGCTTCAGGAAAAGACTATCGACCTTGGTTTGAGCAGCTATGTAATCCGCATAGTCGGCCAGCAGCAGGTAATGGTCGCCGTAATTCACCAGACAGTTAAAGACGTCGTGATAACGTCTCTTGTCGGTTGGCGAAAAGAAACCGCCGTCGATCTTGTTCAAGGTTTCATTGAGCATTGCATTTTTCTGGTAAATGGACTTCGGGTCGTAGCCGGCTTTCCGTATGGCTTCAACTTGCGGGGTGGTATTGCCGAAGATGAATATGTTTTCTGCGCCCACGTTGTCACGAATCTCGATGTTCGCCCCATCCTCGGTGCCGATGGTCAACGCGCCATTCAAAGAAAACTTCATGTTGCCCGTGCCTGAGGCTTCGGTGCCTGCTGTGGATATCTGCTCGGAAAGATCAGCTGCCGGCATGATCAGTTCCGCGACCGAAACGCCGTAATTGGGGACAAAAACGACCTTCAATTTGTCCATCGTGCGCGGGTCGTTGTTGATGACATTGGCGACATCGTGAATCAAGCGGATAACCTGCTTGGCCATGTAGTATGACGACGCGGCCTTGCCGGCGAAGATGACACAACGCGGCGCGGCGTTGTCGGCAAGACCGTGCAGTATGGCGTTGTACCGGGTGATGACGTGCAGCACATTGAGCAGCTGCCGCTTGTATTCGTGGATACGCTTGACTTGAACATCGAACAAGCTGTCCGGGTTGAGAATGACGCCCGTTTCACGTTTGATGTAGTCCGCCAGACGCAGTTTGTTGTTGCGCTTGACCGTGGCAAACGCCGAACGGAATGCTTTGTCGTTGGCCAGGGGTTTCAGCTTCTCCAGGCGGTCGAGATTGAGTCGCCAACTATCGCCGATGTGTTCGTCGAGCAAGCCGGCCAGTCCGGAATTGGCCTGCGCCAGCCAGCGACGTGGTGTGACGCCGTTGGTCTTGTTGTGAAAACGTTTCGGGTAAAGCTTGGCAAAGTCGGCAAAGATCGTCTGGACCATCAGGTCCGAATGCAACTGCGACACCCCGTTGACTCGATGGCTACCGACGATGCTCAGGTGAGCCATGCGTACCCGCTTGTTGTCTGGATTGCCATCAGCATCGTCAATGAGCGAGACGCGCCGGATCAGATCGATGTTACCTGGGTAGCGTTGCGAGACTTCGCTGAGAAAGTCCTGATTGATGCGATAGATGATACGCATGTGACGCGGCAGCAAACTGTTCATCAGACCGACCGACCAGGTTTCCAGCGCCTCGGGCATCAATGTGTGATTGGTGTATGAAAATATCCGGGTGCATTGATTCCAGGCTTCCGACCAAGGCATGCCATGTTCGTCGCACAAAAGGCGCATCAGTTCGGCGACGCTTATTGCCGGATGGGTATCATTCAGATGGATCGCCACTTGCTCGGCCAGGTTATGGACATGGCCATACTCTTCGACATGATGGAACAATATGTCCTGTAGCGAAGCCGAGACAAAGAAGTATTCCTGGCGCAGGCGGAGTTCGCGACCAGCCGGCGTGGTGTCATTCGGATACAGCACCCAGGAAATGTTTTCAAAGCGGTTCTTGAACTCGGCGGCGCGCGCGTAGTCACCGGAGTTGAAGGCGTTCAGATCGATCTGGGCGGGCGCGCCGGCCCGCCAGAGCCGGAGCGTGCTGACCCTGTCCGTGCCGTGCCCTGGGATGACATAGTCGAAAGCGCGTCCTTCCACAGCCTCGGCGGCATTCCATTCGGCCCACTCGCCGTGATGTTCGGCAGAGCCGCCAAATTTGACGGTGAAGTGCGTGCCCGGCCGCGGAAACTCCCACGGGGTGCCGTCGACAAGCCAGGAATCCGGATGTTCGACCTGGCCGCCATTGATGATTGACTGGGCAAACATGCCATACTCATAACGCATGCCGTAGCCCCAGGACGGCAGTTCCACTGTTGCCATCGAGTCTAGAAAACACGCGGCCAATCGACCGAGGCCGCCATTGCCCAGAGCGGCATCCGGTTCGCATTCAAGAAGATCGGTGAGCGACGGGCCGCCTGCAGTCGAGAAAGCCGCATCTGCATTTTCGCGCAGGCCGAGCGCCGATAGCGCATTGTTCAAGGTGCGGCCGATCAGGAATTCCATCGACATATAGTAGATGCGACGCACCTTGTTCTTACGATCATCGACCTGTGTTTTAACCCAACGTTGCGCGAGTTGATCGCGTGCAACCAGCGAAAGTGCCTTATAAAGTTCCTTGTTGTTGGCCGTGATGGGCTCGGCAGCAACTGAGGTGAGCAGCTTTTCATCGATTTGGGCGTGGAATGCCACACCGTCAACTTTGGGTTTTTTTGAATGAGGCATCGGTCAGGTACTCCAAAAGGTTTACAAACAACCATAGGCTGAAGCTATGGCTGGGATGGTGCCAAGTTGAACCGGAAGGGGGATAGCATTACATAAGTTGCGGTAACCGCCAAGTGGGCAATACATGAGTTCGTAGCCACAGGCGGCGGCGAAACGAGAAATATTGGGAAAACAAACACGAATCGAGTGCGGTCCAGGTGTTGCCTAACAGCGAAACGAATGTCACGACCAGTCGCGAGCCAGCGAGAATGAAAACGAAGTGACAAGAATGGGAGGCAGGTCATACTTCAATCTGACGGGTTAAGGGGGAAATGTCACAGATAGCCGGAGTGGAAAAAAAGGCGCCACAAGCGGTAACCCGTCGGTCTAGGACCCGCCATGCGGAGTCTAGTTCATTCGAGAGCCGGCTGGCAAATGATATGCGGCTTCAGATTGCCGCGCACGGAGCAATTGCTGAGGTATAGTTTGCTGCGCCTAATTCACTATTAACCGTTATCACTGCGGAGGAAGTGTAGACAATGCGCGAGTTTTCCGGGACGTGGATGCGCTATTCGGGCGACTTCTGGGGCGGTCTGGCAGCCATGCTGGTCGCCTTGCCGGCGGCTGTGGCATTCGGCGTAACCGTATATGCCGCAATCAGCCCCCAGTATGCGGCTTTCGGTGCGCTCGCCGGTATTTTTGGGGCAACCGCCCTCGGGCTCATTGCCCCCACCTTCGGCGGTACGGATCGACTGATCAGCGCGCCCTGCGCACCTGCGGCAGCGGTCCTCTCGGCATTTGCCATTCAACTGGTTTCGCAGGGATTACAGCCGTTGCCCATAGTCCTGCTGATGACCGTCCTGGGCATACTCACCGGCCTGATCCAGATTCTCATCGGATTTCTCGGCATAGGCCGGTTGATTAAATACATACCGTACCCGGTAGTCAGTGGTTATCTGAGTGGAGTCGGTCTGATCATCATTGGCAGTCAGTTGCCAAAATTTGCCGGTGCGCCAACCGGCGTGAACTGGCTTGAGGTGTTGGTTTCGCCTCTGCACTGGGATTGGCGCGGGTTGCTGATCGGCGGTATGACCGTTTTTGCAATGCTTGTCGGACCGAAGCTGACCAAGACGATACCGGGAACGATCATGGGTATTTTTGCTGGGATTCTGACGTATGCCGGTATTGCCATCACCGACGCGTCCTTGTTGCAGCTTGACGGAAATTCTCTGGTTGTCGGCGCATTCGGCGCGACAGGCGTGGGCTATATCGATCTGATAACCGATCGCTGGTATCAGATCGGTGAACTCAAGCTTGCGCAGGTAGCTGCTCTTGTCGGCAGTGCGATCACGCTGGCGGCTCTGCTTTCAATCGATACCCTGAAGACCTGTGTTGTTCTCGATCAGATGACACGCACGCGTCATGATCCGAACCGTGAACTCGCGGCGCAGGGACTTGCCAATGTCGTGGCTTGTACCATCGGAGGCCTTCCAGGCGCAGGGACCATGGGTGCCAGCCTGGTCAATTTGTCAAGCGGCGCCAAAACGAGAATATCCGGCATTGTCGAAGGAGTCATGACTTTGATTGCCGCATTGCTGCTCAGTGCTTATGTCGCGTGGATTCCCGTTCCCGCGCTGAGTGGGGTGCTGATCGTGATCGGATTGCGCATGATCGACACGGATCCTTTGCGTTTTCTTGAATCGCGCTCAACCGTTCTGGACTTCACGGTGGTCTTGGCGGTTATTGGCGTAGCGCTTTTTGTGGGCTTGATCGCCGCTTCGGCTGTCGGCGTCATTCTGTCGATCATCCTTTTTCTGCGCGAGCAGGTGGGCGGCAATGTGGTACGCCGAAAGAGCTTTGTCGGACAACGCTCTTCGACCTGGTACCGGCCGGAAACAGAAACATTGATACTCGAACAGAAAGGAAATACCGCAGTCATATTTGAGCTGCAGGGCAGCCTGTTTTTCGGCACCACGCATCAGCTCTTCCTGACCCTGGAACCGGAACTGGCGACAACCGATTACCTGATCCTCGATCTGCAGCGTGTGCAATCCGTCGATGTGACGGCGGCGCACATGCTTAAACTGGTACGCAACGCCTTGTCCGAGCGCGGTGTTCCACTCTTGCTTTCCAATGTGCGCGAAAGTTTACCCAACGGACGCAATCTGCGCGAATTTCTTGAACTTGCTGGACTGGTATCGGACGATAAAAAGGTAATCTTCATGCCATCGCTCGAGGCGGCCATCGAATGGGTCGAGGATCGCCTGCTCGGTGATATGGGGGCCGACGACACGGACCTGCCGCCGCTCGAATTGCATGAAATCGGCCTGTTTATGGGGAGCAAGGCCGACACGCTGTCCGATCTTGAGGCCTGCATGGAAACACGCTCCTACAAGGCCGGGGAAGTCATCTTTGCGCGTGGCGATCCTGGAACAGCCCTTTATTTGATCCGCAGCGGGGAAGTGCGGATCATGGGTTGTGTCGGAGGGAGTTCGCGTTTATGCCACATCGCCACCTTTGGCCGGGGCGAATTTTTCGGCGGCCTGGCATTTCTTGATCAGCGGCCGCGCGGCAACGACGCCATCGCGTCCAGAGATTGCGAACTCTATCTGGTCACCCTGGAGAAATTCAACGTCCTGGCCGGAGAGCACAAGCGCATCGCCTTTGTGCTGGTCTCCAAGCTGGCCCGGACGCTGGCGATACGACTAAGGCATACCGAGAACGAGCTTACTCTGTTGCAGGAGCACTAAAGTGCCCGGTCTCATTGCGCCCAGCGGGTTTAGTTCATTTCCCGATAGTATTTCTCGACGATTTCGACTTCGCTCTTGGACCCGAGAATGACCGAAACACGTTGGTGCAGAGCGGTTGGCACAATACTCATGATACGTTCGGTGCCGGTGGTTGCCGCGCCGCCAGCCTGCTCGACGATGAAGGCCATCGGGTTAGCCTCGTACATCAAACGGAGTTTACCGCCCTTGTCGCGGTTTCTGCTGTCAATCGGATAAAGGAAGACACCGCCTCGTGTCATGATTCGATGTACGTCGGCAACCATCGCGGCTACCCAGCGCATATTGAAGTCCTTGCCGCGTGGGCCGTTCGCCCCGGCCAGCAGGTCGTCGACGTAGCGCTTTACCGGCGCATCCCAGAAACGCGCGTTCGACATGTTAATGGCAAATTCTTTGGTATCCGCCGGGATTTGCATGTTTTCATGGGTGAGCACGAAGGAGCCGTATTCGCGATCGAGCGTAAAACAGACGACGCCATCTCCGACCGTGAGTACCAGCAGTGTGGTCGGGCCATAGACAGCGTAACCGGCAGCAACTTGCTGTGTCCCAGCTTGCTGGAAGGACGAGGACTGAGTCGGGTCCGCACCATCGGGGCAGCGCAAAACAGAAAAAATGGTGCCAACGGAAACGTTGATATCGATGTTCGAGGAGCCGTCCAGCGGGTCGAATAACAACAGATATTCGCCCTGCGGATAACGGTTCGGAATCGAATGAGGCTCGGCCATTTCTTCGGAAGCCATACCGGCCAGGTGGCCTCCCCACTCGTTGGCCTCCAGAAGAATTTCGTTGGAAAGGATGTCGAGTTTCTTTTGCGCCTCGCCCTGAACGTTTTCGCTGCCGGCTTCACCGAATACGCCTCCGTTTTCAGCCGATGCACCCTTGCCGATGGCGATTGAAATTCCTTTGCAGGCACGAGAAACGACTTCCAGAAGGAGGCGCAGATCGGCATTGATTTTGCCTTTTTCCCGTTGCTCTTCAATCAGGTAACGGCTGAGTGTGGTGCGACGCATCGTCGAATCTCCGAATTTTTTGTGAAAACGCATGAAGAAATGTATACAGTTGACCAGTGTACTGGTTAACTATATGACTGAACGTAAATTCTACCTTAAATTGGCCCAGAAGAGAATCGATTTCAAACAATGGGCGATTGCGTGCGTTGAGATCAAGTCGTGAGCCTGCTTCAGGAATTCCCCGTCAACTGCGCCATTTAATCGAGCAGCCCATCGAGGCCACCTGTTCGGCCGGTCCGTTTCCAGTGGCCGCAATCAGCCGCATGGCATCGACCAGTTCGCGCCGGACATCGGGCGCTGCCGGTGCGCGACCGCTCGAATCGAGGCGGCCCCGGTATTGCAACTGCAGATGCTTGTTGAAACCGAAGAAATCCGGTGTGCATACGGCGCCATAGTCGCGTGCAACGTTCTGCGATTCGTCGTGCAAATACGGGAATGAAAACCCGAGGCTTTGAGAAAGCCCTTTCATGTTGGCCAACGAATCTTCCGGATAGGCGTCTGTATCGTTGCTCATGATGGCGGCAACGCCAAAGCCCATCTGCTGCAGTCTTAACGCGTCTTGGCAAATACGGTCGATGATTGCTTTGACGTAGGGGCAGTGGTTGCAAATAAACATCAGCAACAGACCATTGACTCCGCGAAGTTTATCCAATGTCCAGTATCTGCCCGTCGTGTCGGGGAGTTCGAATTCGGGTGCGTTCCAGCCGTAATTGCAAATTGGAGTGTTGATGGCCATAGTTGAGATTGACCTGCCGGTCATGATGACTTAAACATACTCATATAATATCACCATGCGCATGAACCGATTTTACTGCCCACTGCCCTTGGAGAATACTTCTCAGCTTGCCCTGCCTGAAGCCGCAGCGCGCCACGCCAGCCGGGTCTTGCGTTTGCGCGAAGGTGACGATCTGATTTTGTTCGATGGCCACGGTGGCGAATATGTTGCCCGCATTGCCCGAATTGAGCGCGCGCAGGTGGTGGTCAATGTGCTGGAATGGCGTGATGCCGAGTGTGAGGCACCGATCCGCGTGTCGCTCGTGCAGGGCCTGCAGGCTGGCGAGAAGATGGACATGACCATACAGAAAGCCGTCGAGTTAGGCGTTTCGCGTATCGTTCCGGTGAAGTCGCAACGCAGCGTCGTTCGGCTCGAACGCGAGAGGTCAGCGCGGCGTGTTGAGCACTGGCGAGCTGTAGCCATTGCGGCCTGCGAACAGTGCGGTCGCAACCGGGTGCCGGAGGTAGATGCGCTGATGGATCTCGTGCAATGGCTGGACAAGCCGGGTGGGGAAGAAATAATGCGCTTGATGCTGGTGCCCGGTTCGGAGCACACTCTGGATAGCATCGCACCCGTTGCTCCCAGGGGGCAGATCGAATTACTGATTGGTCCCGAGGGAGGATTGGCTATGGAGGAACTCAAGAAGGCGGAGCAAGCTGGTTTTCTTCCAATCCGGCTCGGGCCGAGAATCTTGCGCACCGAGACGGCCGGGCTGGCTGCACTGGCGGCAATTCAGGGTTTGTGGGGCGATTTCAGAGAGGGCTTACATCATGTTTGAATCGGCAGAACTGGGACATACGATCGACAAGACGACTTTCCGCGAAGAAGTGCCCAAGTTGCGCGCGGATTTGCTCGATGCGCAATTCGAGCTACGCGAGAACGGGAAATTTCCAGTCGTTATTCTGGTCAGCGGAGTCGATGGTTCAGGCAAGGGGGAAACCATCAACGTACTCTATGAATGGATGGACCCGCGATACCTGTCCACGCTCGCTTTTTCCGCGCCCAGCGACGAAGAGCGCGAGCGGCCCTATATGTGGCGCTACTGGCGTGCTCTGCCCCCCAAAGGGCGAACCGGTATTTTTGCCGGCTCCTGGTATTCCGACCCGATTCGTGAACGGATTCAGGGGCAGTTGGCCAAAGGCGACCTCGACCAGCGCATGGACCAGATCAATCGTTTCGAGGCGATGCTGGTCAATGAAGGCGCACTGGTCCTCAAATTCTGGTTCCATCTCTCCAAGGATGGTCAGCGCCAACGTTTGAAGGCGATCGAAAAAAACCCCAGAACGGCTTGGCGGGTGACCAAGGAGAGCTGGTCGCGTCTAAAAACCTACGATAAGTTGCAGGATGCGGCCGGTCATGTGCTACGCATGACCAATACGCCCTGGGCGCCGTGGATCGTCATCGAGGGAACGGACGATCGTTATCGTTCGCTGACCGTCGGCAAGATCATCCTGGACGCACTTCAAAAGCGCCTGGCCGACAAGCGTGACCAGAACTTTCCGGTGGCTCCGCCGCTGGCCCCGAAGATCGATACGCTCGATGTGCTGACCGCACTGGATCTGACGCAGAAACTCGATCACCAGGCTTACGAAGTCCAGCTGGCCAAGTGGCAGGGGCGATTGTCAGAGCTGGTGCGCCATCCCGGATTCAAGACGCGCTCGCTGATCGTCGCTTTCGAAGGTTCGGACGCCGCTGGCAAAGGCGGGAGTATACGGCGTATTACGGCGGCGATCGATGCACGTCAATACCAGATCATTCCCGTTGCTGCGCCGACCGAGGAGGAGCGCGCCCAGCCCTACATGTGGCGGTTCTGGCGGCACATCCCGCGCACTGGTCGGGTGGCTATTTTCGACCGCACCTGGTATGGCCGCGTGTTGGTCGAGCGTGTCGAGGGGTTTTGTACTGAAGCCGACTGGTTGCGTGCTTACACTGAGATCAATGACTTTGAACATGAGCTGCAAAAAGACGGTGCGATAGTCATCAAGTTCTGGTTGCAGATCAGCGACAAAGAACAACTCAAGCGCTTCAAGGAGCGCGAGAAAATCGATTTCAAGCGTTTCAAGATTACCGAAGAGGACTGGCGCAACCGTGAAAAGGCCGAGGCCTATCACACTGCGGTATGCGATATGGTCGACCGGACCAGCACCAGTACGGCGCCGTGGACGCTGGTTGAAGCGAACAACAAAAGTTATGCTCGGGTCAAGATCTTGCGGACCCTCTGCGAACGCCTGGAAAGCGCCTTGAACGCAGACAAGGCAAAAGAAAAATCCAAGGACAAATAAATAAAATGCACGATGAACTGAGTTCCGCCCACTTCGTATCCCTGTTCCGGTCGGTTGCTCCCTATGTCAATCTGTTTCGAGGTAAGACGTTTGTAATTGCTTTCGGGGGCAAGGCGATTTCGGGTCCGCTGGCGCGTACATTGGCCTACGACGCAAATCTGCTGGCCGCGCTGGGGGTGCGGCTGTTGCTGGTGCATGGTGCGCGTCCGCAGATAGAAGAAGAATTGAGCGAGAAGGGCATCAAATCGATTACCCATTTGGGTTACCGCGTCACCGATGCGGCGACGCTGGATTGCGTGATCGATGCGGTCGGCAGCGTGTATCTCGAAATTGACGCGCTGCTTTCTCAGGGCTTGCCCGATACGCCGATGGCCAACAGCACGATACGCATCATTGCCGGTAATTTCATCACGGCCAAACCACTCGGCGTGCTTGACGGGGTGGATATGCAATATGCCGGGAGCGTGCGCAAGATCGATGCCGAAGGGATTCGAGCGCAATTGGGCATGGGGAATATCGTGATTCTTTCTTGCCTGGGGGCCAGCCCAACGGGCGAAATATTCAATCTCGCCATGGAAGAAGTCGCCGAATCGGCAGCAAAGGCCATTACCGCCGACAAGCTGATTTTTCTGACCGATAGCCAGGGCGTAACGGATCGTGATGGAAATCTGCTCGACGAGCTCACCGCCGATTCGGCCGAGCGCCTGGTAACGACTGGCGACTGGCTGTCGCCGGACATCAAGCGCTATCTACCCTGTGCCGTACGCGCCAGCCGCGCCGGCATCGGCCGGGTGCATCTGATCAGCTATAACGAGGATGGCACCTTGCTGCGCGAACTGTTTTCGCGTGATGGCGTAGGCACCATCATTAC
The DNA here is from genome assembly GCA_016705685.1 of Propionivibrio sp. GTDB lineage: Bacteria > Pseudomonadota > Gammaproteobacteria > Burkholderiales > Rhodocyclaceae > Propionivibrio. The sequence continues at coordinate 71,944 of JADJLB010000012.1, read as the reverse complement.
CCGTGAATCGCTTGAGATTTTACGTGACGCGCGTCCGGACGATATCAGCGGACTGGTGGCGCTGATCGAGCCGCTTGAGGAGATCGGAGCCCTGGTGCGCCGTTCGCGTGAATTGCTCGAGCGCGAAATTACGCGCTTCTCGGTGATTGAACACGATGGTCTGATTGTCGGGTGCGCCGCGCTTTATCCCTATGGCGACGATCAGGCCGAACTGGCCTGCGTCGCCGTGCATCCCCACTACCGCCGCTGGGGCTATGGGGAAAAACTGATCAAACGCATCGAAACGCGCGCCCGGGCGGTAGGCATCAAGCGCTTGTTCGTGCTGACCACGGTGACTTCGCACTGGTTCAAGGAAAGGGGCTTTGTCGAACAACCGGTAGATCAACTGCCGACTGAGAAACGGCTTCTTTACAACCTGCAACGCCGTTCCAAAGTATTTTCCAAGGCGGTTTGAGTTTTTGGATTCGTCTTGCACGGTATAATCCGGGCGTCGAATGGCGAATGCGTTTAGTGCATGACGGAGTGAATTTATGGCAAGAACGGTGAACTGTGTAAAACTCGGGCGAGAGGCCGAAGCGCTCGATTTTCCACCCTATCCGGGGGAACTCGGAAAGCGGATTTACGAAGGCGTTTCCAAAGAAGCCTGGCAGCAGTGGATTCGCATGCAGACGATGATCATCAACGAAAATCGTCTGAATCTGGCGGATGCGGCGCATCGTAAGTATCTGGCCGAGCAGATCGAGAAGCACTTTTTTGGCAGTGGAGCCGATCAGGTACAGGGGTACGTGCCCCCAAGTCACTGAATGCGTGGTCCGCCAGTCCCGCGCGTCTGTGGCCGGCGCCACGACCGATCGGCGTTTGCCCCTGTGGTCGCCGACATCAACTGAAACTGGCAATCTTCGCTTCGACCTCGTCGGCCGTCGCGTGGCGCACGTTCAGCCCCTTGACCATGAAAATAACATATTCGGCGATGCTGCTTGCATGGTCGCCGATGCGCTCGATGGCCTTGGCGATTGACAGGATATCCAATGACCGCGTGATGGTGCGCGGATCTTCCATCATGTAGGTGATCAATTGGCGGGTTACGGCCAGATATTCCGTATTGACCAGACTGTCGAGATGCATCGCTTTGGTCGCCAGGCTGACGTCAAGACGGGCAAAACCGTCCAGTGAAAGGCGCAACATCTTCAGCGCCGTTTCGGCCATATGGTTCAACTCAATATTCAGCGAGCCGGCGGACGGATGATTCGTCAGGGCGATGCCCAGGCGCGCGATTTTCCTGGCCTTGTCGCCGACGCGTTCCAGATCGGATATGGCCTTGAGGACAGAGACAATCATGCGCAGATCGTTCGCCGTCGGTTGCCGTTTGGCAATGATCTGATAACACGAGGTTTCGGTATCGATCTCGATCTCGTTGATCAGTACGTCGTTGCGGATGACAGTTTCCAAAAGCGGATGGTCGCCCGTGTCAAGGCCTTCCATCGCCTTGCGAACCTGCTCTTCAGCCAAGCCCCCCATTTGCAGGACGCGAGTACGCAGATTTTCGAGTTCGAGATCGAAATTCTTGGAAGTATGGTCGCTCATTCGACTTGCTCCATGATGGTTCTGTGTTGGGAGAACGCTTGTCTGCCAGTTTAACGTATTAAGGTTACACCGATGTTTCAGTGGGCGGACAAGACCTGCACGCCGCTGTAGGTACCCAGCAGGCAGATATCGGCGGGTCGGCGGGCAAACAGCCCGTTGCTGACGACGCCAACGATGTGGTTGATGCGTGTTTCGAGGCCGACCGGGTCGACGATCTGCAATCCGTGAACATCGAGAATCAAATTGCCGTTGTCCGTTCTAAAGCCCTCGCGCAGTACCGGAGAACCACCGAGGTCGACCATTGCGCGAGCGACATGGGCAGTAGCCATCGGAATCACTTCGATAGGCAGCGGGAAGGCGCCGAGAACGTTTACCCGTTTTGATTCGTCGGCGATACAAACAAAGGTCTTGGCGACGGCCGCAATAATTTTTTCGCGGGTCAAAGCGCCGCCTCCGCCCTTGATCATGTGCAACCCGGGATTTATTTCGTCGGCGCCATCGATGTACACCGGAAGTTCCGAGACCTCGTTCAGGTCGAAAACCCGAATGCCGTGCCCTTCGAGGCGTTTCCGGGTGTCTTCCGAGCTGGCCACGGCACCGGTGATTCTGTCCTTCATGCCGGAGAGCGCTTTGATGAACATCCTGGCCGTGGACCCCGTACCGACGCCAACGATGCTGTCTTCCACCACATACGCCAGTGCGGCATGGGCAACGGCTTGTTTGAGTTCGTCCTGATTCATGGCGAGGTGGATCCTGCGACAGTGTGGTGAAGCGCATTCTAGCCCTATTTTTTCAGCAGGTCGTCGTATCGAATGAGCATGGTCTTGGAAACAACATGTAGCCCCGAATCGGTCTATGTCATAGAAAATTCGAAACCAGGCGCGGTGCGCTTTCTGCAAAGCGAGGCGTTTAGTCGACGTCTTCAAATCAGGAAACCGCCGGCAAAGCCGCTATACTTGGCGGCTTGTGCTTCTGGCAAGGAGAGCTCCGTGCTTGAGGAAAGCCCGTTCAAGGGAAAAACCGGCATGCAACGGTTATGGAATGCATTGCACTATTCTCTGGCCGGTTTGCATGCGGCTTTCACCTGCGAAGATGCTTTTCGCCAGGAAGCCCTTCTTGCAGCACTGCTGATACCAGCCAGCTTCTTTCTTCCGGTGAACGGGGTCGGGCGCGCTCTGATGATCGCCAGCGTCCTCCTGGTATTGATTGTTGAATTGCTCAATTCGGCGATTGAAGCGGTCGTTGATCGGATTTCACTGGATCGGCACCCATTGTCAAAGCGTGCCAAGGATATCGGCAGTGCTGCCGTTTTCTTGTCGCTCGCCAATGTACTTATTACCTGGATTTGCATTTTGTTCGGGTAAATGAGCGTACGATTATCCGAACGAAAAAACAGTTTATGTGGCATGATCTTACGCGGTTCTGTGCAATCTCCAGCAGAAAATACAGGAACTTACGGGAGCGTTAGTCTGCGTTTCCCAGGGTTATGTGTTCTGCTCCTCCGAGGGGTGACATGCCGGAAAGATTAATTGCCAGCAAACGTGCTGCTGCCAGAAAAAAAGACCCGGCGACTCAGGACGCCGAGGCGCGCTATCGCAGGATCGAATCCGCCGCCTATTTCATTGCCGAGAATGACGGTTTCCGGAGCTCTGCGACGCACTACTGGATAATGGCCGAGCAACAGCTGGCCGCGCAGCTTGGCGAGATCGGGGTATGACAATAGGCATTATTGGATTCGGTAAGCGAATTCCGGGTCCCGCAACGGTTCGACTACAGAGAGGATGAGTTAAATGCGTAAACGATTGATCGAAGAAACCCGGCAAGCGACGTCAACGTCGGACGAGGGTTGGCTTGACCTTGAAGATCTGGTCGAGGTTGAAATCAGCTCCGAGGACGCGGCCCACCCCATAGAGCTCGCGCTGGCACATGGCGAACACGCCGGGTGGCGTGCCGCCGTATCCGGCAAGCAGACGATCCGACTGATCTTTCCTCAGCCACAACGGGTGCGCAGGATACTGCTGTCATTCGTGGAAGAATCCTGGTCACGCACGCAGGAATATGTTCTGCGCTGGTCTGCCGACAAGGGAAAAACCTACCGCGAGATCGTCAGGCAACAGTGGAATTTCAATCCGCAAGGAGCGTCTGCCGAAATCGAAGAACATCAGGTTGAACTGTCCGGAGTTACGGTACTCGAACTGGTGATTACCCCCGAAATCGGGGGCGGGGACGCCGTTGCGTCGCTGGCACGGCTTCGAATTGCCTGAGCACAGTTGGTGTGAAACAGCCTGACGTGGCCCGCCGGCTGACGTCTCTGACACTTTTCTAGAGCGCCCGGGAGAAAAGTGCCCAGAGGGCGGACACCGTTGGGCCGCGAACCATTGACGCCATCGGGTGGCGTAATAGGGGTCGAGTGATGCAAACTGGAACTTCCGATCTTCGCAGGAGGGGAAGCAGATGCCCGACAGGAAACTTATCGGCGAGCGACTGATAGCCACTTTTCTCGGAGGCTGCTTGCTGTTCAATTACCCCGTGCTGTCGCTGTTCGATCGTGGCGCCGATCTGTTCGGCATCCCATTGATCTATGCCTACATATTTGCTGCCTGGGCTGGGCTGATCGCCATCATGGCTTTCTTTATCGAGCACCCGATCGAGTAGGCCGCGTCGATGCTCAACGCTCCGACGATCTTTATAGCCTCGCTGCTCTATCTCGGGCTGCTTTTTGCCGTTGCCTGGTGGGGCGACAAGCGCGCCGATCAGGGGCGCTCGATCATCGCCAATCCGACAATTTACGCGCTGTCGATGGCGGTCTATTGCACAACCTGGACGTTTTACGGCAGCGTTGGCCGTGCCGCCGTGTCGGGCATCGGTTTCCTCCCGATCTATCTTGGCCCGACGCTGATCATGGCCCTCGGCTGGTTCCTCCTGCTCAAGATGATCCGAACGGCGAAAGCCAACCGCATTACTTCGATTGCCGACTTCATTTCCTCCCGCTACGGGAAAAGCCATCTGCTCGGCGGTTTGGTGACCGTGATCGCCGTGGTCGGCATCATTCCTTACATCGCTTTACAGCTCAAGGCGGTATCGGGCAGTGTCATCCTGCTGCTCAATTACCCGCAAATCGTCATGCCCGGGCGCAGCACGGCATTGCCCGTGTTTGCCGACATGAGTTTCTACATTGCCATGATACTAGCCGCCTTCACCATCGTATTCGGCACGCGTCACCTGGATGCCACGGAACGTCATGAAGGGATGGTTGCGGCGATTGCGCTTGAATCCAGCGTCAAGCTGGTGGCGTTTCTGGCGGTCGGGTTATATGTCACCTATGGGGTCTACGATGGTTTCGCAGACATCTTTCAACGCGTGGCTGTGGAAGAAAGTTTGCGTAAATTGACCGTCGCCATACCTTCGGGACACGGGTATACCGGTTGGTTTTCGCTGACCCTCCTGGCCGGTCTGGCCATCCTGTTCCTGCCTCGTCAATTTCAGGTTGCCGTCGTCGAAAACGTCAACGAATCGCATCTCAAACGTGCCGCATGGTTGTTTCCGCTCTATCTGCTGCTGATAAATATTTTTGTCCTGCCGATTGCCTTTGGCGGCCTGCTGCATTTTTCCGGAGAAGCTGTCGATGCCGATACCTTTGTCCTGACCTTGCCCATGGCCCACCGGCAGGAAGGACTGACCCTGCTGGTCTTCATCGGTGGTTTGTCGGCAGCAACAGGCATGGTCATCGTCGAAACCATCGCGTTGTCGACGATGGTTTGCAACGATCTGGTGATGCCGATCTTGCTCCGCTGGCGTGGCGCGGAACTGGCCGAGTCGAAGGATCTTTCCCAGCTTCTGCTTGGCATACGCCGGGGAGCGATTGTGGTCATCCTGCTGCTCGGCTATCTCTACTTCCGTTTAGCCGGCGAAGCCTACGCGCTGGTCGCCATCGGGTTGATCAGCTTCGCGGCGGTCGCCCAGTTCGCGCCGGCCATGATCGGAGGCATGTATTGGCGCGGAGGGACGCGGGGTGGCGCGCTGGCCGGGTTGAGTGCCGGATTTCTGGTGTGGGCTTACACCCTGCTGTTGCCATCGTTTGCCAAGTCTGGCTGGCTGGCTGCCGACTTCCTGACCCAGGGGCCGTTCGGTTTGAATCTGCTGCGTCCGCAACAGCTCTTTGGCTTGACTGGTCTGGATGAAATTCCTCACTGCCTGTTCTGGAGTTTTTTCGCCAACATCGGCGCTTATGTTGCCTTCTCGGTCATGCGACCGCCCAGTGCGGTCGAGGCCAGTCAAGCCACGCTTTTTGTCGACGCCCTGAAGCATACGCGGCCTGTGGGTGCGGCGCTGTGGCGCGGGCGCGCCGAGGTGGCCGATCTGCTGCAACTGGTCGGCCGCTTTCTCGGGCCAGAGCGTGCCAAATCGGCTTTCACCGCGTATGCGCGGAGAAAAGGGGGGGATGCCGAAGATTCGCCGGAAGCCGACGCCGAACTGGTGCATTTCGCCGAGTCCTTGCTCGCCGGAGCGATCGGTAGTGCCTCAGCGCGGGTGATGGTGGCGTCGGTGGCCAAGGAAGAGCCGCTCAGCCTGTCAGAAGTCATGAACATCCTCGATGAAGCCTCGCAATTGCGCAGTTACAGTCGCCAGTTGGAGCGCAAGTCGCGCGAACTTGAGGCTGCCACGAGTGACCTCAAGGGTGCCAACGAGCGTCTGAAGGAGCTTGATCGCGTCAAGGATGACATCATGTCGTCAGTTACTCACGAACTGCGAACCCCGCTCACTTCGATCCGTGCGTTTTCGGAGTTGCTGCGTGACGATCCGAAAATGCACCTCCCGGATCGGGAGAAATTTCTGTCGCTGATTGTCAGCGAAACCGAGCGCCTGGCCCGTCTGGTGAATCAGACCCTGGATCTGGCAAAAATCGAATCGGGCAACGCCGACTGGCGTGGCACCCAGCTTGACCTGAAAGAAGTGATCGAGCAGTCGGTGGCGGCTACTAGCCAGCTGTTCAGCGCCAAGGGGGGGCGTATCGAGCTTGATCTGCCTGAGGGGTTGCCGCTGATCCTGGCTGACCGTGACCGCTTGATACAGGTGATGCTCAATCTGTTGTCCAATGCAGTAAAGTTTCTTCCTGCAGAGTCCGGCTGGGTTAAGGTAAGCTTGCGCACCAGAACGGAAGGGCTTGAAGTGAGCGTTATTGACAACGGCCCGGGGATCGGCGTCGACGATCAGCAGATCATATTCGAAAAGTTCCGTCAGGTCGGGGATTCGATGACTGATAAACCGGCCGGGACCGGCCTCGGTTTGCCGATCAGCCGTCGCATCGTCGAGCATTTCGGCGGGCGCTTGTGGGTAGAAAGCGTGCTTGGCGAAGGGGCCGTCTTTCGTTTCTTTCTGCCCTTCGCACGACCTGACAATTCAATGGAAAACGCTCCTTTGTAGGGCGTTTCGAGATTATTCGGAGTGGAGACGAGATGACAAAGAAAGTGCTGATTGCCGACGATGAGCAGAATATCGTCATTTCTCTCGATTTTCTGCTGCGGCGCGAAGGGTTCGACGTTCTGGTCGCTGCCGACGGCGAAGAAGCGCTGGCCAAGGCGCGTAGCGAACGGCCCGATCTGGTGCTGCTCGATGTGATGATGCCCAAAATGAATGGCTTCGACGTATGTCAAGCCTTACGTGCCGATCCTGAATTGGCCTCGATGCGCGTGCTGATGCTTACCGCCAAGGGGCGCGATACCGAGGTCACCAAAGGCCTGGGGCTGGGTGCCGATGCCTATATGACCAAACCCTTTTCGACCAAGGAACTGGTGGCCCAGGTACGTTCCCTGTTGGGGATGTGAGTGAATCCCCGGCGCAAACTTGTTTGCCTGACGGCGGGTACTTGCCTCTTTCTGATTACCCTTGTATTGATTACCGCCGCCTTACTGTTGGTGGGAGGCGCCTTGGAGAGCGGAAGGGATCCCTCTGCTGCCGAAGGGCGAATCTTCGGCGTAGTGGTGCTCACCCTGGCATCGTGCTGGCTGGCCTGGGTGTTGCTATCCAAACTGCATGAGAATTATCTGCGTGCCACGCTGCGTATGGCCGAGGAAGTCGATGCTCTGATCAGCAGCGGCACGCGTCTAGGCGAGTACGGTTCGCCCGAATTGCGCGTGCTGGGGCATGCCGTCAACCGGCTGGCCGCCGCGCGTGATGTGCTGGCGGGCGATGTGGCGGAGCGCGTACGGGAGGCGCGGGCATCGCTGGAGCAGGAGCGCAGCCGCCTGGCCGCGCTCATGGCGGAGCTCGATCGGAGTGTTGTTGTCTGCAATCTCGACGGCCGCGTGCTGCTCTACAACCAGAGGGCACAACAGGAGCTGTGCGCTGGTTCGGAAAATCTCGGGAGTGAGTTGCTCGGCCTCGGCCGATCGATCTATCACCTGTTCGACCGCAGCCTGATTGCGCACGCCCTGGAGCGTCTGCAACACAAGTTGAACAGCGACGCCGAGAGGCCGTCTGCGCAATTTGTAACGGCGACGCGCTCCGGAAAATTGCTGCTTGCGCACATGTCGCCCGTGCTGGCCGCCGAACGAATTGACCAAGAAGATGCGCCTGTCTCGGAGATTACCGGCTTCGTCCTGATTCTCGATGACATCACCGCGACCAACGAGCGCGATGCCCGGCGCGATGCGTTGATTCAGTCCTTAACCGAGGGTGGACGCGGTCCCTTGGGGAGCATCCGAGCCGCCGCCGAGACGCTGTCGGAGTTTGCCGATATCTCGCCGGAACAGCGCGAGCGTTTTCTTGGCGTCATCCAGGACGAAGCGCGGGCGCTGTCGCGGCACCTCGAAGGCGCCGCCAAAGCGTTTTCGGATGACCTGCGCGTGCGTTGGCCATTGGAGGAAATGCTGGGAGCCGACCTGGTCAACGCCGCCGTACGTCGCATCGGCGAGCGTAGCGGATTGGCCGTCAAAGTGGACACCGTCGATGAAAGCATCTGGCTGCGCATCGACAGTTTCGGCTTGCTGCAGGCCTTGTCCTTCCTCACCACCCGCCTTCATGACGAATATCATATCCGCGAAGTGCGCCTGGCCTTGTCGCTCGGAGGTCGTCTGGCCCAGCTCGACCTGATGTGGTTTGGCACTTCAATGAACAACGAAACGGCCATGGCCTGGGAACTGGATTCAATGACCACCGGCGGCGAAGCAACGCCCTTGTCCGTCCGCGAAGTAATTGATCGTTGCAATGGAGAGATCTGGTTTCAGCGCGAGCGCGTTTCGCATCGAGCGTTCTACCGTATCCTGCTTCCCGCTGCGGATTCACCCAAGGAGGTGCCACGGAGCATTCAGTTGCCACGTCAGGGAAGCCGCCCCGAGTTTTACGACTTCGATCTTTTTCAGTGGTCGGCTTCCGCGCATGAACTCGACGACAGGCCACTGAGCGAACTGGCCTATACCGTTTTCGATACGGAAACGACCGGGCTTCAACCCTCGGAAGGCGACGAAATCATCCAGATTGGCGCAACGCGCATTGTTAACCGCAGACTGTTGCACAACGAATGCTTCGACCAGCTTGTCGATCCGCAACACATGCTGTCACGAGAGTCGATCGGCATCCACGGGATCACGCCGGACCTACTGGTCGGACAGCCGACCATCGATACCGTGCTTCCCGCATTTCATGCCTTTTGCGCCGACACGGTATTGCTTGCGCATAATGCGGCCTTCGACATGCGCTTCTTGCAATTGAAACAGCAAGCCCTGGGCCTGAATTTTGATCAACCAGTACTCGACACCCTGTTGCTGTCAGCCGCATTGCATCCCAATCAGACGTCGCATCGGCTCGAAGCCATCGCCGAACGGCTTGGCGTTTCCGTGATCGGACGCCACACGGCGCTGGGTGACGCCATGGTGACCGGTGAAATCTTTCTGAAAATGCTGCCGTTGCTGGCCGGAATCGGCATCCATACGCTGCGTCAGGCGCGCGAAGCGAGTCAGAGGACTTATCATGCCCGACTCAAGTACTGATACGGCAGTCGCGCCCTTATCGTCCTTTACCATCCTGCGCCATCTGGTTCGCGCGGCGCCACTCACCGTGCCGCCGTCCGCCAGTGTTCGCGAGACCTTGCTCAAGCTCGATGCGGCCCATACCGATGCCATTGTCGTGGTGGACGAAGCTAGCCATGTTCCGCTCGGCATCGTGACGCTGCGCGATGTGCTTCGACGCATCGCCATCGAAGCGGGCGACCTCGATGCGCCAATCGCCGTGATCATGACCGGCGGTTTGATCACGCTGCCAGCCAGCGCAACGGCGCATCAGGCGAGCGTCATCATGGTGCGCCGCAGTGTCAGGCATCTGGTGCTGACCGAGCCTGACGGCAGCTATTTTAATCTTGTCTCACAGGCCGACCTTTACGCCCAGACCGGTTCGCGTGCTGCGGAACTGGTTTCGTCGATTCTGGCGGCCCGCGACATTCCCGCTCTGGCCGGCCTGTCTGCCGAGATACGCAGATTTGCCACCGACCTACTGGCCGAACGGGTCGGCGCCGAGTCCATATGCCAACGTATATCGGCGCTCAACGATCTGCTGACCTTGCAGGTGATCGAAGTGACAGCTGGGAACTTCGAGCTGCCTTACGTTCCCTGGTGCTGGCTGGTATTTGGTTCGGAGGGAAGATTGGAGCAGACGCTATCGACCGACCAGGATAACGGACTTGTTTTTGCGGCGACGTCGGAAGCTGAAGCCGCTGGGCAGCGCGCCGCTTTTCTGCCCTTTGCCCGTGCGGTCAATGAAGCGCTGGATAGCTGCGGGTTCCCATTGTGCAAAGGTGACATCATGGCCAGCAATCCGGCCTGGTGCCTTTCGCTTGACGAGTGGCAATTGGCTTTTGGCGCGTGGATGGCGACCAGTGAGCCCGAAGCGCTGCTCAACTCCACCATCTTTTTCGATTTTCGTGCGCTTTACGGGCAGGATTCGCTGGCTGGCGAATTGCGCGAATGGCTACTGGCCAGGGCGCCGCTCTATCCGATATTCCTTCGCGCCCTGGTCGAAAACACGATGAACTGGGAGTCGCCACTCAACTGGTGGCAAGGTTTTCGCTATGACGGAAACAAACAGTTTCCGCATACCATTGACCTGAAGATGTACGGATCGCGACCTTTCGTCGATGCGGCGCGTATCTACGCATTGGCCAATGGCGTTCCGGACACCAATACCGTCGAGCGTTTGCGCGGTGCTGCCCGGTCGATCGGCATGCAGACACATGAAGCGGCTGCACTGGTCGACGCGTTTTACCATATCCAGCGCCTGCGACTGGAGCATCAGGCTGCTCAATATGGAGGGGCTGCGCCCAACCGCGTTAATCCGGATCATCTGCATGAACTGGATCGTCATATCCTGAAAGAATCGCTGAAGCAGGCGCGTAACCTGCAGCAGCGTTTGGCGAGAGACTATGCGCTGACTTAGTCGCCAGCGTTTGGCCGCGACAGGAAACTTTGCGGTACCGGTGCCATCTTGCGGGTCGAGTAGTCGAAAAACACTATCCCGGTCTTGCCGCGCGCCACTTCACGCCGCGATGATTGCTCGTTCATGCACCACAGCAGATCGCAGCCGTATTTGCTGAACTCGGCCGCGGTCATGCGTACTATCATCACTTCGCCATGAAACGCCTCCGAACGGTACTGAAGCGCGGCATCGGCAATAATAAGGCCTACCCCATCGATATTCAGTTCGCTATGACCCAGCGATTTGAAATATCGGGCGCGCGCTTCCGAAACGACGGTGAGCAGAAGGGCGTTATCCAGGTGTCCGCCATAATTCATATGGCTCAGATAAAGCGTGATCTCGGTGGAAAACTCAAAGTACTCGGGAAGTTCGATCTGGATGCGGGCCATGATTTTCTTTGCAGGGGTTGGGCGGGGCAGGCGAACAGTATATCAGTACGTCATGCTGGGCGGCATCCACCTGCGGACAGCGGCGGTCATTGCCTGCGGGCAATCAGCCACGTATCATGAATCCTCCGGGGGCGCGTATCTATTGACCAAGGTGTGGTTTGCCAGGAGAAAAGTCCGGCAAGTGCCCATGTGCTTTGAACATCATCCGCTTCGAAAGTGAGTTGTTTCATGGGGACAGAGAGCGAAAATGCCGATCAAAAAAGTGAACCCGGCCCAAGCGGCGTGGATTCAGCCTCGGCGGCAGAAGAGGGGACGCCAGATTTGCAATCCGGGTTACGCATCATCTCCCGATTGCCTTTGAACAATCCGCAAGTGGCGGAAAGCGAACTCGACCGCTTGCTTGACAACCTGCTGCAGAACCCGCCACCGGCCAGCGTCTATCTCAATCTGCTGGAACAAATGCGCATGCCGCTCCACCTAGTCGAGGAGGAGCGTGCGCGACACTATGTCCACAAACCACTTCCTCTCGGCGATGATGAGGAAAGTTGTTTCCAGCAGGTTATTGCCACATGGAGCAAAGTGGCCCGCACCTATGCCCACTGCCTTAAGCTGGATACGTCGCCCGACAGCATTGAACATACCTTTCGCGATGCGCAGATTCTGCACCGTTGCCTTCACTACGCCGGTCTGGTCATCGTCGAGCATCAGCGCGCCCGGCGCGAACTGCCACACGGCGCGTGGCTGGGGCTGCATGCCTACTTTACCCAGGCTGAAAAGAAGGGAGTGGCCACTCTCTCCATTCCCGACAGCCTCGATCCGCTGGGTCGCAGCACGCACTGCACGGCCGCCTATGTCAGCCTGCTCCTTTCCGAACAGGCCAGCCCATACAGCCTTTCAATTCGCGATCAGACCCTGGTGCGCCGGTGGGCCAGCAATTGGGCGCCGCTGGTCAGTTTGCATGCTGTCGTGCCCGGCGAGCCCTTGCCGGCGTATGTCGTCGACCTGACTCAGGACGTCGGACTGTGCGCGTCTTCCGACAGTCTGCAGACTGAACAAGTGCGCCGTCTGGACACCTCGCATCTCAGCTTGCAACTCGGCCAGATCCGCCAGCAACTGAACCAGAAGATGGCACCTTCACAAACCGGCCTTGGCGAAGACTGCACGGCCGGCCAGTGCAAACGCCTGCTCGCACACCTGTCAACACCCTGGTCACAGGCCCAGGCCCCGAGGAAATTTCGTCGTCATGCCACGACGGGGATCGCCAAGGTATGCCTTGGGTTCGATGAAATGCATTACTACATTTCCGGCAGAGAGTTCTCCCAGCAAGACCATGACTACACGTACTCAAGACAGGCTTTCGAAAACCTGTTTGCTTTCCCGCTCATGGACGACCCCGCGCAACAACTGCAGATGCGACAGCAACAACTCGGTTTCACCGTCGATCAATGGGAAGTGGTCAACCAATCGGCCACGGGCTTCCGCTTGATGCGACGCATCGTCGGCAAGAAAATCGCTCACGGACAGTTGCTGGCGATCTGCCCGCACGACGGCGTGAATTTCCTGTTGGCCCACGTTACCTGGTTGATGCAGGAACAGGGCGGGGGATTGATCGCTGGAATTGCCGCCCTGCCTGGCATTCCGCAGGCCGTTGCGGCCCGCCCGATTGGGCAGGATGCGACGCACAACGAACTGTACCGTCGCGCATTCATCCTCCCCGCCGTGCCAACGATAGGCGCCGAGCAATCGCTGGTCATCCCGCAGGGCTGGTATCGCGCCGGTCGTCTCTTCGAGATATTTTCGGACACGGCCCGGCGGGTGAAACTGTTGCACGTGCTTGACGATGGCCCGGATTTCGAGCGCGTGAGTTTCGTCGAGGCGACGTCGACGTAATTCCCGGTGCCGCCTTTCAGTTCGATTTCAATGACGCGGTTGGCCGCGTCCTGGTCGTGACGCTTATCCAAAAATGCAAAAAGCCCAACCTTGTGAATTGGGCCAAGTGCTTGGTATGACTGGTGCCGCTGGGCGGAGTCGAACTGCCGACCTTCGCATTACGAATGCGCTGCTCTACCAACTGAGCTACAGCGGCAACAAGAGCGCGATTATACCGCTCTAGTAATGCTTGATCAATTTAGACTTCTGTTTGGCTAAAATTAAACCTTTAGAACCTGTAAATATGCCGTCTGTCGTCTTAAGTTGTGTATATGGAAGGTATTCGTCTAATGTGCAAACAACGAGAAAGAGGCAGATATGAAAATGAATAGCATCCGTGGCATTACCTTGATTGAACTAATGATAGTTGTCGCCGTGATAAGTATCCTGTCGGCTATCGCTTACCCTTCTTACCGGGAATATGTTCAGCGTAGCCGCATTACCGAAGCGACTTCAAACTTGGCTGATATGAGAATCAGACAGGAGCGATTCTTTCAGGACAACAGAACCTATGCTTCTGCAGGCACCACCTGTGGGGCGACTCTTCCCGCAAACGATTCATTTACTTACAGTTGCAATGCTCCCGATGCGAATTCCTACACCGTAACGGCGACCGGTGGCGTTACGATGTCAGGCTTTACATTCAACATAAATCAGGATAACCGCAGGCAAACCACTGCTTCATCCTGGGCAGCGAGTACTCCACTTGATTGTTGGATAACCAAGCGAGGGGAATCGTGTTAAGCCTGCCGACACGAAAACAAGTTATGGGTTTTACCATAATTGAACTCATGATTACGATTCTGATCGCCGGTATTCTGGCGTCGATCGCCTTGCCTTCTTTTTCAGAATTCATTAAGCGAGGGCAAGTCCGTACGGCTGCAGAATCGGTGCAAAATGCCTTGCAGCTTGCGCGAGGCGAGGCAGTACGTCGCAACGAAAGAATTACTTTCACTTTGGGTAGTGGCGCTGGCCAAACTTCCTGGGTGGTCAAGGACAGTGCGGGCTCAGAAATTCAAAAATCACGGACCAGCGGAGAAGGGACTTCAATCGTAACTGCGGTCAGAGCCCCGACAACAGCGACGAGCGCAACTTTCAATGGTTATGGACGTATCGCAGATAACCCGGATGCATCGGCAACGCTGGAGCAGGTATTGGTCAGCGCATCTGGAACTTCCCTTACCCTGCGCGTTGAGGTGAATAAGACTGGAGGACAAGTCAGACTTTGCGATCCTGCCGTCACAGCGGTCGGTGATCCCAGAAGGTGTTTGTTATGAGGTTGGATATGAGTATTAGAGTGCAAAACGGTTCTGCATTGATCGAAGCCATGGTCGCCGTTCTCGTGTTTTCATTCGGCATATTGGCGCTAATCAGTATGCAAACCGCCGCCATTCGTAGCACGGCAGACGCCAAATACCGTGCTGATGCCTCTTTCCTGGCCAATCAGATCATTGGACAGATGTGGGGAGAAGCGCCAGCTAGCCTGGTAACTTATGTAAACGGTTCGTCCGCAACCGCAGTGGGTGCGACGTTATGCCCAATCGGTGGTGCCGCAGCGACTGCTCCAGCGGCAATTACATGGTTGACTGAAATTGCCAAATTACTACCGGGCGCTGATGCCAACAGACAGCAGGTAACCGTCGCCGGTGATGTTGTGACCGTCAGATTGTGCTGGCTCGACAAGTCGACAACCGCTGGCGTCTATCACAATCACGTGATCTCTGCCCAAATCAACAAGAACTTATAGTGGGAACGCTATGTCACCAGACGCTACCCTAAGACATCGATACGAAACCGGTTTCAGCTTGATCGAACTGATGGTCGGTATGACTATTGGATTTATCGCGATGGTCGTCATCGTGCAAGCGCTATCGGTTTTTGAAGGGCACAAGAGAACCACAACAGCCGCCGCTGATGCGCAAGAAAATGGCCTGCTTGCCATGATGGCTATTGAAGCGGATATTCGAAAAGCGGGCGCAGGATTCAATCACCCCGCCTCTTTTGCTTGTCGGAATTTCTTCTCCTACTATCAGGATACCAGCGGTGCTGGGGCGCCGGTTGCTGTTGGTTCCTTTATGCCAGTGCCCGTATTGATCGACGATGTTGGTACTACCAACGATACGATCCATGTACGCAGTGGCTTACGTTTTACCGGGTCTGTTCCGACAAAATTGGTAAAACCCATGGATACTCTCACCGCAGCGCCAGATCTGCTGCTTGAAGTCGAACGACCCTATGATTTCAATGGCGCACCGGCTACAGCGACTGACCCGCCAGCCGATTTGATCATGGTGGTCGGCAACGATCCCGATTACATCAATTGCAGTCTAATGCAGGTGTCGTCCAAGGCAGGCAGCGTACTGACCATAGCTAATGGTCCAGCCGGGAAAAAGCCAGAATACAACGCGACACAAACTTACATGACCGCCAACAACTGGCCCGGATTCGGAACAGGGGGCGCTGGATTCCTAACGGGTTCCTTGGTGTACCGGGTTGGAAACACGACAGCAGGAGGTGTTCAAAGCACCTCCTATTCGGTCAATGCCAACAATAGCCTGCAAGCTGTAGTTAGATTATCAGGCGCTGCCGTACCGACCACTGACACTGAAGTAGTGGCCAGTGAAATAGTGGCATTGCAAGCACAATATGGTGTTTCGCTGACTAAGACTGACAGAACGATCAATAGTTGGGTGAATGGCTCCGGGGCGACCTGGGGTAAGGTCGCTTTGACGGCGAACACATCGACTGCGAGTGACAACCGCCAACGCATCAAGGCAATACGAATCGCTGTCGTGGCCCGCAGTAGCAAGCGCGACGGTGCGCTGGTCAGCAATCCGTGCATGGACACCGCCACCAGCGCCATCCTTTATTATGGGCCGTGCTCGTGGGAAGGCGGCCCGGCCATTGCGCTCGGTTCGTCAGCGGATACCGAATGGCAGCATTACCGTTACAGGGTGTACCAGACTGTTATTCCGATGCGCAACGTATTGTGGCCAGATCTATGAAAGACTCTAATCGTTCTTCCTCCGGTTTGAACCGGACAATCGCCTTCCCCAGCAGAGCCAGCCAGCGCGGAACGTCACTGTTTTTCGCCATCGTGGCGCTGGTTATCATGACCGTTGCCGGGCTTACCCTGATGCGATCGGTTGATACCGGAAACATCATCGCTGGCAACATGGCCTTCAGAGAAACTACGGTCAGTGGGGCAGACAATGGTGTTGAAGCCGCCGCGACCTATTTGAATGCCACCATCGCGCCCGCGCCCGATGCCAATCTACCCGCTGGCTGCACCGTCGGCACTTTGGGATCGGCTGGACCGCCAGTCGTCGCTCCGATCTTGGGGAATTGCCGCTACTCTGCCCGCATTCAACCCGAAGACGATGATGGCGTCCCTCTGATCGATTGGACCAACACCCTAAATATTCCCGTCACTACGTTGAATGGTAACGATATCCAGTATGTTGTTGAGCGGCTCTGCAACCCCGACCCTGCCGTTGTCGTAATACTGACCAAAGCGCCAAAAATTGCAGGCACAACCGACAGATGTGGGAGCGAAATAGCAGAAGGGGGCAGTTCCAGCAAATCGCCTACGTCGGGTGGTGGCGTGTCAAAGGTCATCGAAGTGATGTACCGCGTTACCGTTCGGGTCAAAGGCCCGCGCAATACGCTGTCTACCGTGCAGACCATACTCGCACGCTGAAATGACATTCAGTTGAATTCCGATATTTCAGGATCGAACAAGGAGGTCCGGCCATGAAAACCCGTCACGAATTGCGCAGCTCGTCTCTTCTTAGGAAAGCTGCTCTGGGTCTGGTGCTACTGCATTTCGCTTCTTCAGTGCAAGCGGTTAACACCGATATTGCCGATGTGCCGTTGGCCGTAAAGAATTCGGCAAAACCGAACATCATGTTTATCCTTGATAATTCGGGAAGTATGGACTGGCGGTCGATTACCGGGACCGATGCTTTGGCTCAATACGACACCAGTGTCGTGGATTTCTATTCTCCGCTAGTAAACAAGTTGTATTACGACCCAGACACGCTTTATACGCCCGGTATCAATAAGACTAGCTTTAGCAGTAGTACGCCAGAGGGTACCTCACTTGGCAACGCCAGCACTGCGAGCTCGGGTGCTCTTGATGACCCGTATCTGGCGCCGACGGGGAGTAGAACCGATCTGACCAAATCATGCTATTACTCTACAGTTTCTCCGCCTTTAATTCCGTCAGGCGGTAGTACGTCCGGAAATTGCAGAACCTATTCAGCGACAACATACAAGTACGGTCCGATCGCCTTCACTGCCTATTATTACGAATATACCGGCGCAGGCACGCCAACGCCGGGCAGCAGCGTGTCCTACGTTCGACGAGACATTCTCCCTTCGACTGCAAGCTACACCCGCGGCCCAAATCGCACGGACTGTTCCGTTTCCGCTTCTGTGGCGACTTGCACTTACGCCCAGGAAATACAGAATTTTGCCAATTGGTTCAGCTATTACCGGACGCGTATTCTGACCATGAAGACCACCATGGGTCTGGCATTTTCCAGCCTTGGGTCAAAATATCGGGTCGGTTTCTCGACCATCAACAACTCCTCAGGAACCGGCAATTCAACCGGTCAGCATTTCAAAAGCATGGCCGATTTTGACGATGCAACAAAAATAGCTTGGTTTACAGAGTTGTACTCGATTGATCCAGCCAACGGGACGCCTTTGCAAAAGGCCTTGCAACGTGTTGGCGCGTATTACTCTGGAAGTACGATGGGATATTCGACGGCCGGGGTCGGTACCGACGATCCTGTACAGTACTCATGTCAGAGCAATTATGCGATTCTGTCGACGGATGGTTTCTGGAACAGCCTTTCTGGGGGCAATGCGGTCGCTGTTGGAAATCAGGACAACACCGTACCTACAATCCCAACCTCAGCCCTCGACCCGGTGCCCGTTACCGGCTTGACTGCCGGGGCAGCATGGCCAAGACCATATTACGAAGGCGGCACGGCTTCAAGCAATTCGTTGGCCGACGTGGCCATGTATTATTGGGTGACTGATCTTAGAACGTCAGGTACGAAGGCCACCAATAATGTTCCGGTAAACAGCTCGGATAAGGCATCCTGGCAACATATGACGACTTACACCATCGGTCTGGGTGCAAGTGGGTCCAAAGCATATAGAGCTGACTATCTGACGGCGAGCTCCGGATTTTACTATAACTTGCTGGCGGGTGCCGATAATTGGCCCCTTCCTGTTGCGGACACCAACACGGCCATCGACGATTTGTGGCATGCCGCGGTCAACGGTCATGGGCAATATTTTTCAGCAGAAGATCCGACGACGATACGTACCTCCCTGACCAAAGTGCTTGACGACATTGTTTCGCGCACTGGCGCCGCCGCGGCTGTGGCGGTGGCCAATGCCGACGTCAATGTCGATAATTCCGCCTATGCTTCGAGTTACAACTCAGGAAACTGGAGCGGTGATCTCGGCCTGTATCCTATCGATGTCACCACCGGCATTCCATCAGCGACGGCCAGTTGGACGGCGAAGTCGCTGCTTGATGCGGCGGCGGTTACTGCGGCAAACAGAAAGCTTGTTACCTATTCCGGAATCACAGGAACAGGCCAAGGTATCCAGTTTCAGTCTTCTGGTGCTACGCTCAGTGCATCGATTACAACCAAGCTTTCGACCACGCAGCAGGGCTACCTCAATTCGACGACTACCCCGCCTGGGCCAACGGATGGCGCTAATGTGCTGGCCTATTTGCGCGGCGATCGAAGTCTCGAAGGGAGCGCATATCACACGCGTGCCTCGAGGCTCGGAGATATCATCAACGCCGAACCTGTTGTGGTCAGCTCTCCGGGGTTTCGCTATGCAGACGACGGCTATTCCACGTTTAAGACAGCCCAATCCGTCACAAAGGCTTCACCTACCCGTTTCAAGACCGTATTCCAAGGTGCCAACGATGGAATGATGCATGCCTTTGCCGCTGCCGACGGGCAAGAAAGCTGGGCCTATATACCGAATCTGCTGTTTTCGGGACCGAGCAAGCTGCGCGACTTAAGCAAACTGGCCAGTTACTCGCACCATTATTATGTTGATGCGACTCCAATAGTGGGCGATGTGGATTTCAGCAATACTTGCCCCGATGCCGGGTGTCCTCGACCATCCACTTTGCCCTCACCGGATTGGAGAACTGTTCTGCTTGGTGGATTGGGCAAGGGCGGCAGGGGTTACTTCGCCTTGGATGTCACCACGCCAACGGCGACAAGTGAAGTGGATGCAGCGAGCAAGGTGTTGTGGGAGTTCCCGAACAGCGCAACCACGGGAACGTATAACCTCACGACAACGGCCGGTACGACAACCGGCGGCTTGACCATGAATGCCAACAAGATTGGATTTACCTATGGTACGCCGATCATCGCCAAGACCAAGGCGTTTGGCTGGGTTACTCTGGTTACTTCCGGTTATAACAACGGCATTGACTCCGGCGGCGATGGGCATGGCTACCTCTTTGTGCTCAACGCAAGGACTGGCGTGTTGCTGCATGCTTTCGATACCGGTGTCGGTGATTCTGCGTCGCCGAACGGCCCCAGCGGTTTGGCCCACATCAGCGGATTTGTTGACAATGGGCAGGTCGACAACACCGTGCAATATGTTTATGGCGGAGATCTATTTGGAAATGTCTGGCGATTTGATCTGAATGATTCCAGTACCTCCAATTGGAAGCTGAAGAAGCTGGCCACTTTGATTGATGCCGCGGCAACTCCGGTAACTCAGCCGGTCACCACTGCCCCGGAATTGGCAAAAATCGTTATTGCCGGGACAGAAAAGCGATTTGTTTACGTTGGTACGGGGCAGTATCTTGGTGATACCGATATTCCGGGCTCGGCAGGTGCCAACACGCATGCCTCGCAAACACAGACCATGTACGGTCTGGTCGACGATCTGTCAAACCCCTCCGGCGCAACGGCAGTCATTACTCCGTTGAGGTCCAGTCTGGTGCAACAGACAATGACCAGCAGTGCAACGACGAGAACAGCCTCCAACAATTCAATTGACTACACAACCAAGAAAGGTTGGTACATAGATCTGCCAGTTACCGGGGAGCGTTCCAACACCAACCCGGTTCTTGCTGTCGGCGCACTGGTGTTTACCACCAACATTCCGACCAACGACGTTTGTACGCCGGGAGGGAGTAGCTGGCTCAATATTCTTGACTATAAAACCGGCGGAATGACGAGTTTGGGTTTGGCGTCGTGGTCACTTGGAAACGTGCTTGCCAGTCGCCCCATTCTTGTACAACTCGAAGATGGCACGATCAAAGTCATCATACGGAAGTCGGATGCGACCACCATATCAATGGAAGGTCCGCCGGCTGGTGTTCGAACAAAGACGAGGCGTGCCTCATGGAAGGAAATACTTAAATAACGTGTGAGGACCGGACCAGGCACTGCTTCAATGAGTGCTTGGTTTCCGCGCGGTTTTCGCAAGCATTCACCATCGCTTGCGTCCCAGAGTTCGTAGCCTGCCCTGAGATGTTCGGATCAACGTGTCTTGGAAGTCTTAGTCTAGGGTTCCCGCCAAATATTGTGGCTCAGCCCTGCAACTCCCTCGGCAAAGCAAAGGTCACGTTTTCTTCAACGCCGGTGAGTTGGCTGACCTGGTCCGCATGACCGCCGCTGAGTCGGTCGATGACGTTCTGTACGAGCACTTCCGGCGCGGAAGCGCCGGCCGTGACGCCGATGCGCTTGACGCCGACCAGCCAGGCCGGGTCGATCTGCTCGGCATTGTCGATCAGGTAGGCTTTGGCGCCGAGCAGTTCGGCGACTTCGCGCAGCCGGTTGGAGTTTGAGCTGGACTGGCTGCCGACGACAAAAACAACTTCCGCTCTGGTGGCCAGTTCCTTGACGGCGTCCTGGCGGTTTTGCGTGGCGTAGCAGATGTCGTCGCGCTTGGGGCCGATGATATTGGCGAATCGTTCTTTCAGCGCTGTGACCACCGTTGCCGCGTCATCGACCGACAGGGTGGTTTGCGTGACGTAGGCCAGTTCGCTGCCGGGTTCGACGTCCAGTTGCCGGGCATCGGCGGCCGTTTCAACGAGATACATTCCTTCCTTGCTTTGCCCCATCGTTCCTTCGACTTCCGGGTGGCCCTTGTGCCCGATCATGACGATCTGGCGACCGTCCTTCCTCATTTTTCCCACTTCGACATGCACCTTGGTGACCAGCGGGCAGGTCGCGTCGAAGATCTTGAGGCCGCGCATCGCGGCTTCTTCGCGCACCGCCTGAGAGACGCCGTGGGCGCTGAAGATGACCGTGCAGCCGGTTGGTACGTCGGCCAGATCGTCGATGAAGATGGCTCCTTTGGCGCGCAGATCGTCGCAAACGAACTGGTTGTGCACGACCTCGTGGCGGACATAGATCGGCGCGCCGAACTTTTCCAGGGCGCGTTCGACGATGGCGATGGCGCGTTCGACGCCGGCGCAGAAGCCGCGAGGGTTGGCAAGAATGATGTGCATGGCAGGCCTTACATGATGCCGATGATCTCGACTTCGAAGCGGATCGGCTTGCCGGCGAGCGGATGATTGAAGTCGAAGAGAGCCGTGGTGTCGGAGAGCTCGCGCAGGAAGCCGGCGAAACCGGCGCCGCCATCGGGCGCGCCAAACTCGATCAGCGAGTTTTCCTTGAGTTCGATATTGGCCGGGAGGGCGTTGCGCGCTATGCGTTCGACAAGCTGCGGGTTGTATTCGCCAAAGGCATCGCTGGAATCCAATTGGAATATGCGTCGCTGCTGCGCAGGCAGCCCGATCAGGCAATTTTCAAGCGTTTCGGCAAGCTGGCCGCTACCCATCTGGAGGGTCGCCGGGGAAAGATCGAAGGTGCTGACAAACTCATTGCCGTCTTCATCGGACAGCCGGTAATGGAGCGTCAGGTAGCTATCGGCCTGCACTGTGGGAACGGTCGCAAGGGCTGAATCTTTCGAGTATTTCAACGGATCAATCATCATTAACCCTCCTTGGCCTCATGAACGGACGCGACCGTCGCATCGCTCGTGGGCTTCCTCGCGAACTGATCCCAGGCCATCAAAATGGCGCCAAGGGTGATAGCCGAGTCGGCGACGTTGAAGGCCGGGAAATAATACCCCGCCATGTGCCACTGGATGAAATCGACCACAGCGCCGAAACGGATTCTGTCGATCACGTTGCCGAGCGCGCCGCCAAGAATCAGGGTAAGCGCCAGCGAGAGGCGGAACTCGCCGCTATGACGGCTGAGCATGCCGACGATCCAGGCCGAGACGCCCAGCGCCAGCGCGGTGAAGAACCAGCGCTGCCAGCCGCCGGCATCGGACAGAAAACTGAATGCCGCACCGGGATTGAAGGTCAGCACCCAATTGAAAAACGGTGCGACATAGCGCGACTCGCCGGCCTGCATGGCGCCGAGAACGATCCACTTGCTGATCTGGTCGATGGCGACGACGATCCCGACCAGCCACAGCCAGGGTCTGATGTTACGCGCAGGCACGGGCTTCGCCTTCGCCGTACAGGTTGCTCACGCAACGCTCGCAGATTTCCGGATGCTCGGGGTGGTGGCCCACGTCTTCGCGCACATGCCAGCATCGCCCGCATTTGGCATAACTCAATGCGCGGCATTCCAGCTTCTCCTCGGCGCTGCGCACCAGACGGGTCTTCGAACAGATCAGCACGAAACGCAGGTCGTCGCCGAGCGAAGCCAGGATGTCGTACTTCTCGCCGTCGGCCTGCACGCAGACTTCGGCTTGCAGCGACGAGCCGATCTGGCCGGCGACGCGGAGTTCTTCGAGGGCGCGCGTCACTTCGGCACGGTAAAGCCGGATCTTTTCCCATTTGTCGAGCAGCCGCGCTTCGTCAGCCGGTTCGGGCAGTGCCTGCCAGGTTTGCAGCATGACCGACTCGTTCTTGCCGCTCAGCGTCT
The DNA here is from genome assembly GCA_016705685.1 of Propionivibrio sp. Classification (GTDB taxonomy): domain Bacteria; phylum Pseudomonadota; class Gammaproteobacteria; order Burkholderiales; family Rhodocyclaceae; genus Propionivibrio. The sequence continues at coordinate 48,630 of JADJLB010000012.1, read as the reverse complement.
GCCAGACTTCTTCGGCGGTAAAGGAAAGGATTGGCGCCATCAGTTTGGCGAAGGCGCTGGTGATATGCCACAGCGCGCTTTGTGCCGACCGGCGTGCCGGGGAGTTAGCAGCGGCGGTGTACAAGCGGTCCTTGAGGATGTCGAGATAAAAACCGCCGAGGTCTTCCGAACAGAAGGATTGCAGCGCCTGCACGACGCGGTGGAATTCGTACTTGCCGTAGTCGGCCGCGCATTGCGCCTGTAACTGACGCGTCATGGCCAATGCATAGCGGTCGATTTCCAGCCATTGTTCGGGCGGGAGCAGGTCCGAGTTTGCGTGGTCTTCGGCGTCGAAATCGGAGATGTTGGCGAGCAGGAAACGCAGCGTGTTGCGCATGCGGCGGTAAGACTCGACGACGCGCTTGAGGATCTCGTCGGAAATCGACAGTTCGCCCGAGTAATCCGTGGCGGCGGTCCACAGGCGCAGGATGTCGGCGCCGAGCGTGTCCGAAACCTTTTGCGGGGCGATGACGTTGCCCTTGGATTTTGACATCTTGAGTCCCTTGCCATCGACGACGAAACCGTGCGTCAGCAGCGCCTTGTACGGCGCGCGGCCGTCAATCGCGCAGCCGGTCAGCAGCGAGCTCTGGAACCAGCCGCGATGCTGGTCCGAACCTTCCAGGTAGAGATCAGCCGGGTAGTCAAGCTGGGCTTGATGCGACCCGCGTAGCACGCTGGCATGGGTCACGCCGGAGTCGAACCACACATCCAGCGTGTCGTTCATCTTGCGGTAATGTGCGCTTTCCTCGCCGAGCAGCGCCTTGGGGTCGAGCGAAAACCAGGCTTCGATGCCGGCCTGCTCAACACGCAGGGCGACTTCTTCGATCAGCTCCGGCGTACGCGGATGCAGGGCGCCGGTTTCCTTGTGCAGGAAGAACGGGATCGGCACGCCCCAGTTGCGCTGGCGCGAAACGCACCAGTCGGGGCGGGTTTTCATCATCGCTTCGAGTCGCGCGCGACCCCAGGCCGGGAAGAACTGCGTTTCGTCCACCGCGCGTTCGGCGATCCAGCGCAGCGTGGCCGCATCTTCCCTGTCCTTGTGATCCATGCCGACGAACCATTGCGTCGTGGCGCGGAAGATGATCGGCGTCTTGTGCCGCCAGCAATGCGGGTAGCTGTGCGTGATGCGTTCCATCTTGAGCAGACGCCCCTGGGTTTCGAGTTCCTGCACGACCAGCGGATTGGCTTCCCAGACCGATTTCCCGGCCAGTGGCGAAACGGAAAGCGGGGGAGTTGCGGCCAGGAACTTCCCGTCGTCGCCGACCGGGTTGACCACCGGCAGGCCATAGACCTTGCCGATCTGGTAGTCGTCGGCGCCATGCGCCGGCGCGGTGTGGACGAGGCCGGTGCCGGCTTCGAGGGTAACGTGCGAGCCGCAGATGATGGCCACATCGCGCTCCTGGAACGGATGCTTGAGCAACACGTGCTCAAGGGCCGCGCCTTTGGCTGAGCCGATGACCGTGCCTTCCAGGTTATAGCGCTTCAGGCAGGCGTCCGCCAGTTCATGAACCAGGATCAGTGTGCCCTTGGGCGTATCGACCAGGTCGTAGTCGAATTCGGGGTGAATGCTCACCGCTTCGTTGGCCGGCAGCGTCCACGGGGTGGTGGTCCAGATCACGGCAAAGGTGGGCGCGCGCAGGTGCGACAGGCCGAAGGCTTTGGCCACCTTGCCGGTGTGGTTGGGATGGACTTCGAAAGCCACGTCGATGGCCGGCGAGTTCTTGTCCTCATGCTCGACTTCGGCTTCGGCCAGTGCCGATGCGCAATCGAGGCACCAATTGACCGGCTTCAAACCCTGATAGAGGTAACCCTTCTCCAGAATCTTGCCGAGCGAACGGATTTCGTCGGCTTCGGTCTTGAAGGCCATGGTCAGGTACGGGTTGTCCCATTCGCCGAGAACGCCGAGGCGGATAAAGTCATTCTTCTGGCGTTCGACCTGTTCGGCGGCGAAGGCGCGACACAAGGCGCGGACCTGGTCGCCGGCAATGTGTTTGCCGTGTTTCTTCTCGATCTGGTGTTCGATCGGCAGGCCGTGGCAATCCCAACCGGGAACGTAGGGCGCGTCGAATCCGGCCAGCGTCTTCGAGCGAACGATGATGTCTTTGAGTATCTTGTTGACCGCGTGGCCGATGTGGATGTCGCCATTGGCATACGGCGGGCCGTCGTGCAGAACGAAGCGAGGGCGGCCTTTCGAGACTTCACGGATTTGCTCGTACAGTTTGTTCTTCTGCCAGGCAGCCACCCATTGGGGCTCGCGTTTGGCCAGATCGCCGCGCATGGGAAAGGGTGTGTCCGTCAGGTTTAGAGTGTTCTTGTAGTCAGGCATTTGAAAAATTTCCACGGCGTGGTCCAGGGGATGAGTCCGGACCGGATGTTTATTTCACGGGTGCGTCGGAGCATCGAGACGGCGAAAGTAAGCTTTGGCCTGGTCTACGTCATCGGCGATCTGCGACTTGAGCGCATCGAGGTTGGGGAATCTTATTTCATTCCGCAATTGGTGCAGGAAGCGCACGTTGATGTGTTGGCCATAAATCTCGGTTGAAAAATCGAACAGATGCACTTCGAGAAGCGGGCGGTCAACCCGCGCGGCGCTCGGACGGAAGCCGAGGTTGGCCACGCCCCGCAGCGCTTGCTTCGATAAGCCGAGAACCTCGGCGACGAAGACGCCCAGTAGCGGCGGCTTGTCATGCTTGATACGGATATTGGCGGTGGCAAAACCCAGTTGCCGTCCCATCTTGTCGCCATGGACAACGCGACCGTCGATCGAATAGGGCCGCCCGAGCAGGCGAGCGGCATAATCCAGCCGACCTTCGGCGAGCGCGTTGCGTACCGCCGAACTGGACGCGCGTTCGCCTTCGACGGTCACGCCGTCTATCGCTTCCACCTGAAATCCGTAGTGCTTTCCGGCCTCGCGCAGCAGGGCAATATTGCCCCGACGACCCACGCCAAAGCGGAAATCGTCACCAACGATCAAATGCTTGACGCGTGCACTGCCGACGAGAATGCGCTCGATGAATTCTTCTGCGGATAGCGCTGCGAAGCGGGCATTGAAATGGCATACGTAGGCGAGCGCCGCTCCCTCTTCGGCGAGCATCTCAAGCTTCTCGCGCAACGTGGATAAGCGAGCAGGCGCGGATTCGTGGCCAAAGAACTCGCGCGGATGCGGTTCGAAGGTCAGCGCAGCCGGGAGCAGGCCTTCACGGGCAGCCGTTGCTCTTAGCTGGGCAAGCAGCGCGCGGTGGCCAAGGTGCACCCCATCGAAATTGCCAATGGTCAGCACCGTGGCGCTGGGCGCTTTACGAGTAAAACCGCGAAAAACGAGCATCGGAGAGGGCCGGCGTATTAACGGAAAAGGCGAAGAAAGGGGCTGAATTATAACGGTTTTTCAGCCAGTATTTTCAGCAAGACGCACTGTGGGCGTCTTGGCTTCGGGCTACCGGGTTGAGGTTTTTCCACGGGCTCGATTCGACTTCACCCATTATGGATATTTCCGGCTGGCTGACGGTGCGTTGATTGAAGGTCTGATTTTTGCCGCTCAATCCCCGAAATTTTCCGGCATCTGAACGGCCACCACTTCGCCGCGGGCAGTGGCGACGCCGTCGGCAAAAACCGAGCATTCGACGACCACCTTGCGCCCCTTGATTTCCTTCACGCGGCCGCGAATTTCGAGTTCCCGCCCGAGCGGCGTCGGCTTGAGATAGCTGACCTGCAGGGAACCGGTCACGAAACGGTAAGCCGGCAGGCTGTCCATCTCCCGGCCTTCGTTGCGATACATCGCCGCGGCGGCGGTACCGGTGCTGTGACAATCGATCAGCGAAGCCAGCAAGCCGCCATAGACGAAGCCGGGAATGGCCGTGTGACAAGGCTCGGGCGTAAAGCGGGTGACGCTTTCCTCGCCCTCCCAGTAGGTCTTGATGCGGTGGCCGTGTTGGTTGTGGCTGCCGCAGCCGTAGCAGTGGGCGAGATTTTCCGGGTAGTAATCCTGAAACGCTTTCATTGGCAAGTCTCCTGTTGGGCGCGACGTCGCGGTGATCAAGGGGTCTATTTTCGTGCAACAAAACGGATCGTGCCATCGTCGCCCGACAAGCGCGTGAGCCTTCCGGCATGTTCGAGGCGGTTCAGATGGGCAATGGCTTCGCCCATGGCGAACATCGTCTGATGGCTGTCGAGTTCGCGTGCGAACAGTGACGACAGCAACTCCGCTGCGCTGCGCGGTATTTCGCAGTTTGCTTCGAGAATTTTCAGCCGTTCGGCATGGTGCTCATGCAGGGCATCGATCCGGTCGTGCATGCCGAAAAACGGCAGCCCGTGCGAGGGGAGCACCAGCGTCTCCTCGGGCAACTGGCGATAGCGATCGAGCGAGGCCAGGTAATCGGCAAGCGAGTCGGCCATCGGCGTGACGGCGTAAACGCTGACATTGGTCGAAATCGCCGGCAGCAGCATGTCTCCGGAAATCAGCAGGCCAAGCTTGGCACAGTAAAGCGCCGCATGCTCCGGCGAATGCCCGAAACCGACGCGAACCTGCCAGTGCCGGCCGCCAAAGGTTAGCACGTTGCCATCGAAGAGCCGTCGATACGCAGTGGGCAGGCTCGGCACGCCACGTTTGTAAAGGCCGCGGTTGCCTTCCAGCCTGGCGCAGCGCTCGGCGTTCAGGCCGTGCGCGCGGAACTGGCCCAGCATCGCTGCGATGCCGTGCCCGCCCGTTTCGTGCCATACCGCATGAGCGGTCAGATACTCGCCGAGCGTCATGAAAATCGGCGCACCGCTTCTCTCCTGCAGCCAGGCGGCGAGGCCGAGATGGTCCGGGTGAAAATGAGTGACGACGATGCGCAAGATGCGCCCGCCACGCGGCGACGCGTTCAGCCGGGCGAGCAGGGTCTCCCAGCAGGCCTTGACTGCGTCGAGCGCGAAACCCGTGTCGACGAGCGTCCAGCCGGGCCGGCCCGCCTCTTCGTCTTCAAGCAGCCAGAGGTTGATGTGGTTGAGGGCAAACGGCAGCGGCATGCGCAGCCAGTGAATGCCGGGAGCGACCTCAATGCTTTCTCCGGCCGCTGGGGGCGTGGCGTGTGGATACTCAGGCAACATACGCTGGATTGTAAAAACCGCGGGAATCGATACACTTGGCCCATAGAGTACGGGACGCAAGGAAATCACTGAACATCACGGCGTATCCTTCGTAAGAAATTTCGCGCGACAGCCCGTGATTTCACTCGACACGATAACAGGCAGGCCACCGGTGGAAAAAAAAGCGACAAGTTTCAGCATCTCCGATCTGGCGCGTGAATTTGGCATTACGCCGCGCACGATCCGTTTTTACGAGGATCAGCGACTGATTTCACCGCAGCGCGAAGGGCGAACCCGCGTGTTCAGCCGCCGCGACCGCACCCGGCTCAAACTTGCGCTGCGCGGCAAGCGACTCGGCTTCAGCCTGGCCGAAATCGGTTATCTGATCAATATGTACGACTCGGCGCGCGACAAGAACACGCAACTGACCGAACTGCTGAACGGCCTGGCCCAGCGAAAGGCGGCGCTGGTTCAGCAACGTGAGGATATCGAAGCCGTGTTGCAGGAAATCAATGCCGTCGAGCAGCAGTGCCATGAACTGCTTTCAGCCCGCGCGGCCCAGGACGTTTCGTCCTCAGGATCGCTGTAAATAAACAAGTCTCCGGGATGTCGCGGGATTCCCATGATACAAATCAGTTGACGTTAACGTCAACGTCAATTTAAATGCCGATTATGCACAAAGCTCAGGATCCACAATTCGCCGAACGCATCCGCGCCAGCTTCGGTCGGCAACAGGCCATGACGCTGATCGGCGCCAGCATGCCGGTGATCGAGGCCGGCTATACGGAGATCCACCTGCCGCATAAGCCGGAGATTACGCAGCAGCACGGGTACATCCATGGCGGGGTGGTCGGCATGATCGCCGATTCGGCGGCGGGTTACGCGGCGAGCACGCTGACCTCGCACGAAACCGGCGTGTTGACCGTTGAATACAAGCTCAATCTGCTGGCGCCAGCCGAAGGCCACTTGCTGATCGCCGAAGGTTCGGTGATACGCTATGGACGAACGTTGATCGTGACCCGAGCCGATGTTTTTGCCGTCAAGGACGGCAAGAAGACCTTGTGCGCCGTCATGCAGCAGACGATCATGACCCTGCACGGCAAGAAGGACAACGTTCTGTAGGACACCAGCAAGGAGAGCGACACATGGACTACCCGAGCCTCGGTTTTGCCCACGGTGAAACCATCGATATGCTGCGCGAATCGATTCGCCATTTTGCGGCGGCCGAGATTGCCCCGCGCGCTGCCGCCATCGACCATGACAACCTGTTTCCGGCCGATCTGTGGAAGAAGTTTGGCGACATGGGCCTACTCGGCATGACCGCCGACGAGGAATACGGCGGCACCGGTCTCGGCTATCTGGCGCACATCATCGCCATGGAAGAGATTTCGCGCGCTTCGGCCAGCGTCGGGCTGTCGTACGGCGCGCATTCCAATCTCTGCGTGAATCAGATCAGTCGCAACGGCAACGCCGCGCAGAAGGCCAAATATCTGCCCAGACTGATTTCCGGCGAGCATGTCGGCGCGCTGGCCATGTCCGAGCCGAATTCCGGCTCCGATGTCGTCAGCATGAAGCTGCGTGCCGACAGGAAAGGCGATCGATACGTTCTCAACGGTGCCAAGATGTGGATTACCAACGGCGGCGACGCCGATACCCAGGTGGTCTACGCCAGGACCAACGCCGATGCTGGCCCGAAAGGAATCACCGCGTTCATCATCGAGAAAGGGATGAAGGGTTTCTCCTGCGGCTCCAAGCTCGACAAGCTCGGGATGCGCGGCTCCAATACCTATCCGCTGTTCTTTGACGACTGTGAAGTGCCTGCAGAAAACGTGCTCGGTGCGCTTGACGGAGGCGTGCGCGTGCTGATGAGCGGTCTCGATTACGAACGCGCGGTGCTGGCCGGTGGGCCGCTCGGCATCATGGCGGCGGTGATGGATGTGGTTCTGCCCTATGTGCATGAACGCAAGCAGTTCGGTCAGGCGATCGGCGAATTCCAGTTGATGCAGGGCAAGATCGCCGACATGTACACCACCTTCAACGCCTGCCGGGCGTATGTTTATGCCGTGGGGCAAGCGTGCGACCGGGGCGACGGCAGTGGGCGCAGCCCGCGCAAGGACGCCGCTGGTGCCATCCTCTACGCGGCCGAAAAGGCCACCTGGATGGCCGGCGAAGCGATCCAGACCCTGGGCGGCAACGGTTATGTCAATGAATATCCGGTGGGTCGCCTGTGGCGCGACGCCAAGCTCTACGAGATCGGCGCCGGCACGTCGGAGATCCGCCGCATGCTGATCGGTCGCGAATTGTTTGGCGAAACGGCTTGACCGGTTATCGACAGGAAGCTTGGCCATGATTCTGACGCAAGAACAGGAAATGATCCGCGACTCGCTGCGCGCTTTTGCGCAGGAGCGTCTCGCCCCGTTTGCCGGCGAATGGGACCGGCATCACACCTTTCCGGCCGCCGCCTTGCGCGAGCTCGGCGAGTTGGGCGCGCTCGGCATGATCGTGCCGGAGCAGTGGGGCGGCGCCGCCATGGACTACCTGTCGCTGGTGCTGGTGCTGGAGGAAATCGCGGCCGGCGACGGCGCCACATCGACCATCGTCAGCGTCCAGAACTCGCTGGTCTGCGGCATTGTCATGAAGTTCGGAACGGACGAACAGAAGGAACGCTGGCTCAAGCCGCTGGCGCGCGGTGAGAAGCTCGGCTGCTTCTGTCTGACCGAGCCGCATACCGGTTCCGATGCATCGACGATCACGACTCGCGCCGACCGGGTGCAGGATGGTTCGGGCGATTTCTTTGTGCTCAACGGCGTCAAACAGTTCGTCTCCACCGGAAAACACGCGCAGGCCGCCATCGTTTTCGCAGTTACCGACAAGGCCGCCGGCAAGAAGGGTATTTCCTGCTTCCTGGTGCCGACCGATACGCCCGGTTATATCGTCGCTCGTATCGAGGAAAAGATGGGCCAGAAGGCCTCCGACACGGCGCAGATCGTTTTTGAAAACTGCCGCGTTCCCGCCAGCGCCTTGCTCGGCGCGGAAGGCGAGGGCTATCGCATGGCGCTCTCCAACCTCGAAGCCGGGCGCATCGGCATAGCCGCGCAGTCGGTGGGGATGGCGCGCGCAGCCTTCGAAGCGGCAGTAAAGTATGCCAAGGAACGCCAGACATTCGGCACCGCGATCATCAACCACCAGGCTGTCAGTTTCCGCCTCGCCGACATGGCCACGCAGATCGACGCGGCGCGTTTGCTGGCCTGGCGTGCCGCGCTGCTGAAGGATGCCGGCAAGCCCTGCCTGACCGAGGCGTCCATGGCCAAGATGTTCGCCTCCGAGATGGCCGAGAAAGTGTGTTCCGATGCCATCCAGATTCACGGCGGCTATGGCTACGTCAGCGATTTCCCGGTCGAGCGGATTTATCGCGACGTGCGCGTCTGCCAGATCTACGAAGGTGCGAACGACATCCAGCGGCTGGTCATCGGCCGCGCGATTGCGGCGGATTGAGCTGAGAAAGGTAAAGTGGATCATGACCAACATCGATAGTGCTCTGGAATTCTATTTCGATTTTTCTTCGCCCTACGGCTATCTGGCGTCGGAAAAGATCGACTTGCTGGCGCAAAAATTCGGTCGCAAGGTCAAGTGGCGCCCGATTCTGCTCGGTATCATCTTTCGCGAAACGGGCGCCGTACCGCTGACCCAGGCACCGCTCAAAGGCGAGTATTCGCTGCACGATTTTGCCCGCTCGGCGCGTTACCTGGGCGTGCCGTATGCGCACCCGCGGCGTTTCCCGGTCGCCACGCAACACGCCGCACGCACCTATTACTGGCTGCATGACCAGGACTGCGCCAGGGCCAGGGCATTTGCGCATGCCGCCTACCGCGCCTTTTTTGTCGACGGGCAGGATATCTCCGATCTCACCGTGGTGCTCGATCTGGCCTCGCGCCAGGGCGCGGATTACGACGCCCTGTCCGAAGCGCTGGCCGGCCCGGCGATCAAGGCGCGCCTCAAGGCCGAGTGCGAAGCGGCCATCGCCATAGGCGTATTCGGCTCGCCGTACATCCTCGTCGATGGTGAACCTTTCTTTGGTTCGGACCGCCTGCCGCAGATCGAACTCTGGCTCGAAAAGGGCGGTTTCTGATGCCTGTCTTGACGACTCAGCTCGATACGCGCAGCCCCGATTTCCAGGCCAACGTCGAGGCCATGCAGACGGTGGTCAACGACTTGCGCCAGACCGTCGACACGATCGCCCTGGGCGGTCCCGAGGCGGCGCGCCAGAAACACCTCGCACGCGGCAAACTGCTGCCGCGCGAACGGGTCAATACGCTGGTCGATCCGGGCGCGCCTTTTCTCGAGCTGTCGCAACTCGCGGCGTACGGCATGTACGGCGGCGAAAATCGTTTCGAGGTCCCTGCCGCGTCGCTGATTACCGGCGTCGGTCGGGTCAAGGGCGTCGAATGCATGATTATCGCCAACGATGCGACGGTAAAAGGCGGCACCTATTACCCGATGACCGTGAAGAAGCACTTGCGGGCGCAGGAAATTGCCGGCGAAAACCGTCTGCCGTGCATCTATCTGGTCGATTCGGGCGGTGCATTTCTACCGCTGCAGGACGAAGTCTTTCCCGACAAGGAACACTTCGGGCGCATCTTCTACAATCAGGCCACGCTTTCGGCAGCCGGCATTCCGCAGATCGCCGCCGTGATGGGCTCGTGCACCGCCGGCGGCGCGTATGTTCCGGCGATGTCGGACGAGTCGATCATCGTCAAGGATCAGGGCACCATTTTTCTTGGTGGTCCGCCCTTGGTCAAAGCGGCGACGGGCGAGGTGGTCAGCGCCGAGGAACTGGGCGGTGCCGACGTGCATACGCGCATCTCCGGTGTTGTCGATCACCTGGCCGAAAACGATGCGCATGCGCTGGCCATTGCCCGGCGCATCGTCGGCGACCTCAACTGGCGCAAAAACCCGCCGGTCAGCCTGGTCGAGCCGCGTGCACCGCTCTATGCCAAAGAGGAACTCTACGGCGTCATTCCGGCCGATACCAAGAAGCCTTTCGATGTGCGCGAGATCATTGCCCGCATCGTCGACGGGTCGGATTTCGACGAATTCAAGGCGCGCTACGGGTCGACCCTGGTATGCGGGTTCGCGCGCCTCTGGGGTTACCCGGTTGGCATCGTGGCCAACAACGGCATCCTTTTTTCCGAGTCCTCGCTGAAGGCTGCGCATTTTGTCGAACTGTGCGCCCAGCGCGGAATCCCGTTGGTCTTCTTGCAGAACATCACCGGGTTCATGGTCGGCCGCAAATATGAAAACGGCGGCATCGCGCGCGACGGCGCCAAGATGGTCACCGCGGTCGCCTGCGCCCGCGTGCCGAAGTTCACCGTCGTCATCGGCGGCTCGTTCGGCGCTGGCAACTACGGCATGTGCGGCCGGGCTTACGGCCCGCGTTTCCTCTGGATGTGGCCGAATGCGCGCATCTCGGTGATGGGCGGCGAACAGGCCGCCGGTGTGCTCGCCACGGTCAAGCGCGACGGTCTGGAGGCTGCCGGAAAAACCTGGAGTGCCGAGGAAGAGGCCGAGTTCAAAGCGCCGATCCGCGAGCAATACGAGTTGCAAGGCCATCCCTATTACGCCAGCGCGCGTCTTTGGGACGACGGAGTGATCGACCCGGCCGATACGCGTCGCGTGCTCGGCCTGGGGCTGTCGGCATCGATGAATGCGCCGGCGGTGGAAACGAAGTTTGGAATTTTCCGGATGTAAACGCTTTCAACACAGAGAGCACAGAGACACCGAGCCCACAGAGAATAAGAAAAGAAATTCTTGCCAACCTTTGTTGGTTTTCTCCGTGCTCTCCGTGTCTCTGTGTTCTCTGTGTCAAAGGAGGTTTCGTGATTTATCAATCAATCATCACCGAAGTCGATCTTGACGTCGGTATTCTTACCCTGAACCGGCCGGAGCGGCACAACGCCTTCGACGATGTGCTGATCGGCGAGATGACCGCCGGCCTGCGTGAGCTTGCGGTCGATCCGCGCGTTCGTGTTGTCGTATTGTCATCGACCGGCAAGAGCTTTTGCGCTGGCGCCGACCTTAACTGGATGAAGCGTGCGGCGAGTTACTCGCCGGAAGAAAACCTGCGCGATGCGCAACAGCTCGCCACATTGATGTCGACGCTGAATGAATTGGGCAAGCCGACCATTGCCCGCGTGCAAGGCCCGGCCTTTGGCGGCGGCGTCGGCCTGATCGCCGCCTGTGATGTGGCCGTAGCGACCTACGATGCGCAGTTTGCGCTCACCGAAGTCAGGCTCGGCATCGTGCCGGCGGTGATCAGCCCCTATGTGCTCTCGGCCATCGGCGAACGCTACAGCCGCCGTTACATGCTCAGCGCCGAGCGCTTTTCCGCATCCGAAGCGTATCGCATCGGGCTGCTGCACGAAATCGTTCCGGGCGAGGAACAGCTCGACGAAGCAATCGCCGAAATCCTCGATACCCTGCTGAAAAACGGCCCGGCGGCGCAAGCCGAATGCAAGGCACTGATCCGCGCCGTCGCCGGCCTGCCGATCGATCAGGAGACGATAGACGAAACCACGCAGCGCATCACCCGTGTCCGCGCCAGCCCGGAAGGCAAAGAGGGCCTGACGGCATTTCTGGAGAAACGCAAGCCGTCATGGATTGTTGGTTAACCGCTTTTAACACAGAGGGCACGGAGACACAGAGAGCACAGAGAAGATACTCAGGGAAATGACGTATTCAACATCTCTGTGTTCTCTGTGTCTCCGTGATCTCCGTGTTGAAGGGGCTTAAGTGTTCACAAAAATTCTGATTGCCAACCGTGGAGAAATTGCCTGCCGCGTGATCAGGACGGCGCGGCGCATGGGTATCCGCACCGTTGCCGTTTATTCCGAAGCCGACGTCAATGCGCGGCACGTGCGCCTTGCCGACGAGGCGGTGTGTATCGGCCCGGCGGCGGTCAACGAATCCTATTTGGTGATCGAACGCATTCTCGACGCCGCGAAGCGCACCGGCGCGCAGGCGGTGCATCCGGGCTATGGTTTCCTTTCCGAAAACGACCGCTTCGCCGACGCCTGCGCCGAATCGGGAATCGTCTTCATCGGCCCGCCGGCCGAGGCGATTCGCGCCATGGGCTCCAAGTCGGCCGCCAAGAAAATCATGGGCGCGGCCAAGGTGCCGCTGACGCCCGGATACCACGGCGATGTCCAGGACGCCAATTTTTTGCTCGCTCAAGCCGACGTCATCGGTTATCCGGTGCTGATCAAAGCAGCGGCCGGCGGGGGCGGAAAGGGCATGCGGATGGTCGAAAGGAGCGAAGATTTTCCGGGCGCGCTCGCCTCGTGCCGCCGCGAAGCCTTGTCGTTTTTTGGCTCCGAGCACGTGCTTATCGAAAAATACCTGACCCGTTCGCGGCATATCGAAATCCAGGTCTTTGCCGATACACACGGCAATTGCGTCTATCTTTTCGAACGCGACTGCTCGGTACAGCGCCGCCACCAGAAAGTGCTTGAAGAGGCACCGGCACCGGGTATGACGACGGCCCACCGGGCAGCGATGGGCAAGGCTGCGGTCGATGCCGCCCGAGCGGTGGGCTACGTTGGCGCCGGCACCGTCGAGTTCATCGCCGGCGAGACCTTTGCCCAGGACGGCGCGTTCTATTTCATGGAAATGAATACCCGGCTGCAGGTCGAGCATCCGGTGACCGAAATGATTACCGGGCAGGATCTGGTCGAATGGCAGTTACGCGTCGCCAACGGTGAGCCGCTCCCGCTGCGCCAGGACCAGCTCGAAATCCGCGGCCATGCGCTCGAAGCGCGCATTTATGCCGAAGACGCCACCCGCGGCTTCCTGCCCTCGACCGGCCGTCTGATCCATCTGGCGCCGCCTGCCGTCAGCCTCAACGTGCGCGTCGACACCGGCATCGAGCAGGGCGACGAGATCACGTCGTTCTACGATCCGATGATCGCCAAGCTGATCGTCTGGGACGTGGACCGCAATGCGGCGCTGGCGCGCATGCAGCAGGCGTTGGCCGATTACCGCATCGTCGGCGTTACCGCCAACATCGATTTTCTGTCGCGTCTGGTGGCCTGCCCGGCATTTGCCAACGCCGATCTCGATACCGGCCTGATCGAACGCAGCCGCGACTTCCTGTTTCCGGCGAGCGTCGAGCCGCCGCGTGTCGTCTTCTATGTCGCCGCCGTCGCCGAACTGCTGCGCGAGCAATCGACGGCGCTCGCCACCGCCCGGCAGTCGGGCGACCCGTGGTCGCCGTGGAGTTCGCACGACGGCTGGCGCCTGAATATCCAGTCGCGGCGCACCGTCACCTATCGCAGCGGCGAAACGCTGCACGAAGTTGTCGTGGCCTACGAGGCCGACGGCTGGCGCTTGACGCTGGCCGGCGAATCGGTGCTGGCGCGGGGACGGATGCTCGATAGCGGCCAGTTTGCCGGGCAGCTCGCCGTCGAACTCGACGACCGTCGCCTGATTGCCAGCGTCATCGCCGTGACCGAAAAGCAGATCCAGAAACGTCACGTCTTCCTTAACGGGGCGACCTGGGTCGTCCTGCGCGACGACCCGCTGCATCTGGTCGAAGCCGGCGGCACGCAGGGCGGCGGCCTCACCGCGCCGATGCCCGGCAAGGTTGTCGCCTTGCTCGCCGCACCGGGGCAGACCGTCGAGAAAGGCAAGCCGCTGCTGATTCTCGAAGCCATGAAAATGGAGCACACGGTCATCGCGCCGAAGCATGGCACGGTCAAAGCCTTCTGCTACGCGGTCGGCGATCAGGTGGTCGAAGGGGCCGAACTGGTCGAGTTCGAAGCGGAAACCAAGCAACCGGTTACGGTGGATTGATCAGCACGGGGCTTTTGTTTAGTATTACAAATGTTATAACGTCGGAGTTCAAACATGTTCGCCCTGAAACTGACCCAGATTGGCAATTCGGTAGGCGTGGTGTTGCCCAAGGAGTTGCTTGGCCTCCTGCACGTGGAGAAAGGCGATACGCTGTATGCCACAGAATCGCCCGAAGGCGTGCGCCTGACGCCGTTCGACCCTGAATTCGAGCAGCAGATGGACGCCGCTCGCAAGATCATGAAGTCACGTCGCGATGTATTGCACGAACTCGCAAAATGATCGCCTGGCGCTGGATCGAAGATAACGTCGTATTGGCAGTACATGAAGCGCAGCTTGCCGAGCATGGTGGCCTCGTCGGAGTGCGTGATACGGGCTTGCTCTCTTCCGCGTTGTCGCGGCCACGTAACCTGGCGGCCTACGGATCGCCGGATGCGGCCGATCTTGCGGCGGCCTATGCGTTCGGGTTGGTCAGGAACCATCCGTTTGTCGATGGCAACAAACGTACCGCATTTGTTTGCGCCGAACTGTTTCTCCTGCTCCATGGATATCGCTTGGCGGCCAGCGATGCGGAGTGCGTCACTCAGATGCTGCGGCTAGCCTCGGGAAGTCTCGATGAACCCGATTGCGCCGCCTGGCTGCGTGCCAGCAGCGTCGAGATGCAATGAGCATGACCCTTCCCAAGCACGTCAAAATCGTCGAGGTCGGCCCGCGCGACGGGCTGCAGAACGAAGCGCAGATCGTTCCGGCCGCCGTCAAGGTCGAGTTGATCGAACGCCTCGCCGCAGCGGGACTGTCGGCCATCGAGGTGACGTCTTTCGTGTCGGCCAAGTGGGTGCCGCAGATGGGCGACAACAGCGCCGTGCTGCGCGCCGTATTGTCCAGCACGAAGCGCAAGGCCGGGGTGGCTTATCCGGTGCTGACGCCCAATTTGAAAGGTTTTGAAGCGGCGGTGGAGGCCGGGGCGACCGAAGTCGCCATTTTCGGCGCCGCTTCGGAATCGTTTTCGCAGAAGAACATCAACTGCAGCATTGCCGAAAGCCTGCAACGATTCGTCGCCGTGGCCGATGCGGCACGCGCATTGCGGATCGGCATGCGCGGCTATGTCTCCTGCGTCGTCGCCTGCCCTTACGAAGGCGCGATCGATCCGGCCAAAACGGCGTGGGTGGCGAAGCAACTGTATGACATGGGCTGCCACGAAGTGTCGCTTGGCGATACGATAGGCGCCGGCACGCCGGCAGCGGTGCAATGCATGATCGACGCTTGCGCAAAAGACGTCCCGATTGATAAACTCGCCGGCCATTTTCACGACACCTACGGCATGGCCATCGCCAATATCTACGCAGCGCTCGAACTCGGCATGGCCGTGTTCGACAGTTCCATCGCCGGGCTCGGCGGCTGTCCGTATGCTGCCGGCGCTTCGGGAAACGTGGCGACCGAAGATGTGGTCTACCTGTTGCACGGTCTGGGCATCGAAACGGGGATCGATATGGATAAACTGATGGCTGCCAGCCAGTACATTTCACGGCAGCTTGGCCGGGAAACCCAAGCGAAATCCGCCAAAGCCTGGCTTGCCAAACGGAGCGTCTCATGAGTTCGTCCTTGTTCTCGCCAGCGGGCGTCTTGTCGCCGTGCATCAACGTGTGTCAGATGGACGAAGTCAGCGGATTGTGTCGCGGCTGTTTTCGTACGCTCGACGAAATCACTAGTTGGAGTCGCGCTGCGGTCGATGACAAGCTGGCTATCCTCGCCGCCGTCGAACGGCGACGCGCCGAGCACGACCCGACAGGCAAGGAATTTCGCGGAGATTGCGATCGATGAGCCCGCCGGACACACCTTCCGAAGACGAATATCTCTGCGTCGGCGTGTGCATGCCCGATGCGGATTCGGGGTACTGCCTGGGCTGTGGCCGCCCGCCGTATCCCGTATCCACGGGCGGGCCGCAGGATGCATTCGAAGCGCTATGCGTCGAGCATGATGAAACGGGAACGCCCGAAGCGCCCGTCCCTGACTCGGCCGCCAATTCCGAACCGTCAACGACACCCTGATGCTCCCCGACAGCCTGCTGGTCCTCGAACGCGGCTGGCTTTCCTCGAACAATATCGTCTTCTTCGAAGGCGAGCAGGCGGCGGTGATCGACAGCGGCTATCTCACGCACGCCGCACAAACGCTCGCTCTGCTCGCGCATGCGCTCGACGGCCGTCGCCTGACGCGATTGTTCAACACGCACTCGCATTCCGATCACATCGGGGGCAACGCGGCGGTGGTGCAGTCGTTCGGCTGCCAGGTTATCGTTCCCTCCGGCATCGACGCCATGATCGCCGAATGGGATGAAGAGGCGCTGCTGCTCTCACCGCTCGGTCAGTCGGCGGCGCGCTTCCAGCACGACGCGACGATCGCCGAGGGCGATCAGGTCGAACTCGGCGGACTCGTCTGGAACGCAATCGCCGTTCCCGGCCACGACATGGATGCGCTGGCCTTCCACAACAGCGAACAGCGCATCCTGATCTCCGGCGACGCGCTGTGGCGCGATGGCTTCGGCGTCATATTTTCCGAACTGCTCGGCCATCCGGATGATGCCGGCGGCCTCAAGGCGACGCGGCAGACGCTCGACAAGCTCGCCCGCCTGCCGATCGACGTCGTCATCCCCGGCCACGGCGCACCCTTTGTCGAAGTCGAAGACGCCTTCGAGCGCGCCTACCAGCGGCTCGCTTCCTTCGAACAAAGCAGCGAACGCTTGGCGCGCCACGCCCTCAAGGTGATGCTCGCTTTTGCGCTGATGGAGCGGCGGCAACTCCCCTGCAATGACTTGCCGGCCTTTCTGGCCAGCCTCAGCTTCTGCCAGAGCGTCAATGTCCGCTACCTCGGCTACGACAATGAAGCGCTTGCGGATTGGCTGACGAGGGAGCTGATTCGCGCCGGGACGGTCAGAAACGAGGACGGCGTTTTAGTCGCTGTTTAGCAGGCTCGCCCGGTCGGGCCGTCGAAGTGCTGCTTGCCAGGATGCCCCGGATGCCTTCCAGGGCAACTTCCGGCGTCCAGCCAGCGCCAACGGTGACTGTTCTTGTACTTTTCACAGCCGACCACGCGATCCGGCACCGCGCACCTTGGCAGGGGTAAGTGCCAGCAAAGCGCCTTACCCACAAAACATATTGCGTTTCGCTGCGGAAGCTGTAATGCTTGAAGCGAATCCGGCCCCAGACCTGCTCCGGGAGGCGTGGCGTGGCGAGCGAATCGGCAGGTGACGGAATTGACGGCATTTTAGGCCCCACTAAATTTAACCAAGTGACTGATGGAATTCAGCAAAGGACAAAAACCTGATGTTATATCCAGCCTATTTGACGGGATGTTTTCCGTCATGACGCATTACATCCCGTCAATTAGGCGGCAGACTTAACGTTGAACTAAACCGCTGACGCGGTGGTGGCGCGAGTCACCGCCGCGTTTTGCTTTTCTGGAAGCGCTTTGTCCGATCCTCGCAATCGGGAATGTTCCCGACTTGACGAGGAGAACGACATGACTGAACTGCGCCAGCGGATGGATGATGCCATGGTCCTGCGCGGGTTTGCGCCACGGACGCGGGAGACCTACCTGGCCTGCGTGGCCGGTCTTGCCAAGCACTACCACAGACCTCCGGATCAGCTCGATGCCGAGCAGATCCAGAGCTACCTGTTGCACCTGATCACCGAGAAGCGGCTCGCCTACGCCAGCGTCAATCAAGCCGCCTGCGCCTGCCGCTTTCTGTTCGGCACCGTATTGCGGCAACGCAAGATCTGGCTCGACATCCCGATGGCCAAGGTGCCCAAGCGGCTGCCGGTGGTGCTCTCGCGCGAGGACATCGGACGGCTGTTCGCCGCCTGCGGCACCTTGCGCACACGCACCGTCTTGATGACCACCTACGCCGCCGGTCTGCGCGTCTCCGAAGTCTGCGCCCTGCACGTGAGCGACATCGAGTCCGCGCCGGATCGCATGTGCCTCAAGGTCCGCCAGGGCAAGGGCGGTCAGGATCGCTATACGCTGCTCTCGCCCCGGCTGCTGGAGACTCTGCGGCTGTACTGGCAAACCAGCCGGCCGCGTCCGTGGCTGTTCCCCAACAAGGCCGGCGACGGTCCCATGAACGACCAGACCGCGCAGCGCATGTACCGGGCCGCCTGCGAGGCCGCCGGACTCGCCAACGCCGCCGGCATCCACACTCTGCGCCACAGCTTCGCCACTCACCTGCTGGAGGCCGGGGTCGATTTGCACACCATCCAGCGCCTGCTGGGCCACGGCCACATCAGCACCACCCTGCGCTACCTGCATCTGGCGCGGAACCGCCTGACCGGCACCACCTCACCGCTCGAACTGCTCGATTCCGTCCCCGCCTGAACGGCCGTGGGCCGCCACGTCGGTTTGGCCGAGGTGCTGCGTCGCCACGGGCCGAGCTATCTCGCCAGCCACCCCTGTCGTCGGGGAAGGCCAAGGTCTGGCGCGCCATCCTCCGTTGTCGCACCGCGGCGCTGGGTGGGCATGTCGAGACCTGCGATGCCTGCGGCACGACGCGCCACGTCTATCACTCCTGTCGCAACCGGCATTGCCCGCAATGCCAGACGCGCGCCAAGGAAGCGTGGCTGGCCCGGCGCCGGCGCGAACTGTTGCCGGTGCCGTATTTCCATCTGGTGTTCCACCCTGTCGCATGATCTGAACGGCCTGATCGGCATGGCGCCGCGAGCGATCTACGAAACCCTGTTTGGTGCGGTGTCGGCGACGCTGACGGAGTTCGCGGCCAACCCGCGCTGGCTGGGCGGGACGCCGGCCTTCTCCCTGGTGCTGCACACCTGGAAGCAGGATCTGGGGCGGCATGTCCATGTCCATGCGCTGGTGGCCGGCGGGGCGCTGTCTGATGCCGGTGTCTGGATCAGGCCAAAGACGGGCTTTCTGTTCCCGGTACGTGCATTGTCCAAGGTATTTCGTGGCAAGTTCGTCGCGGGTCTGGAGGGCTTGCGAATCAGCGGGCGATGGCCGGAATCGGTCAAGACGAATGTCGACTGGCCGTGCTTGAAGCACGCGCTGTATGCCCACGACTGGGTGGTCTATGCCAAGCAACCTTTGGGGTGGCCCCGAGGCGGTGCTGGACTACCTGGGCCGCTATACGCACCGGGTGGCGATCTCGAATGAGCGGATCGTCGGTATCGACGGCAACGACGTACTCTTCCGGGTGCGCGCCGATCGATCCACCGGCAAGAAGCGCACGATCCACCTCCCGGGTACCGAGTTCATTGGGCGCTTTCTGCACCATGTCCTGCCACCCGGGTTCAAGCGTATCCGGCATTACGGTCTGTTGTCACCGGCCCGAAAGAAGAACGGGCTGGCCGCCGCCTGGGCGGCACTCGAGTGCCGCCGCCACACCCCGAAGTCATCGAGTCGGTGGACGAGTTCCTGCGCCGGGTGGCGCGCATCGAGCCGGCCCATTGCCCGCATTGCGGTATCGGACAGTTTCGTGTGTCGGGGGTGCTCTTGCGTGAGCCTGGCCGACCGGCCGACCTTCCTTCGCCAAGGGGGCCACCGTGAGCGGGGTCGGCGGCGCACACCTCAGCCCTTGTCGAAGCGATGGAAACATCGTTTCCGGGGGTGCTTGCGCGTTCGCGTGCCGTCCTCGTCCGTGGCGTTGGGCACGCCGAACCGGATGCCCGGAATTCGCCGAGTCTGGCCCTCTTGCTCTGCCGTACTCGGGATATTTCCCGGCCAACCCCTATGCCAAACGATTGACTTCCCCGGCGCCTTCCTTACAATCCCCATAACCACCGCCCTCCCGGCGGTTCAGTCCAACAAGGTTTATCCGCCAAGATGACTCCGCGCTCTCTTCTTCCTCGCCCGCGTCGGCAGATAAACGCTATTCGTTGGGCCACATAGTCGAAGACTTCTAATGGGAGATAGAGATGTCAGAACAAACTGCCGTCAATCAAGCTGAAACAACTGCCGACGCGGGAAAATTGGCAGCACTACCGCCGGTGCCACCACCGCCGGGAGGGCCTATCGACTTTACCCCTATAAAGGAGCGCCTGCAGCGAGCGATCGATGAACACTCCCCATCGCTGGATGCTTGGTGCTTTAATGGTGGAACGCTTCTAACACTGACATTTACAGCAGCATCGGCCCTCTTTTCTAGCCAGGCCTTCGGGGAAAAACTCACTTTCGTTGCGGCAATACTCTCTTCGGTTGCTGGGGTTCTTGTTGCAGCTGAGCGTGCATTGGCGTTCGGTGCCCGATGGCGTTTCCACCATGAAATGCGTAGTGGGTACCGTTCTATCGTGGATATGATAGATTTCGCCGCACTGCTTCCAGACGGTCCCGAGAAGGCAAAATACACAAAAGACATCTGGACTGCACTTTATGCACTCCGTAGTCGAGAATCAGCCATCCCCGGTAGCGGCACTACGCCTCAGTGATCTGGCCCAACCCGGCGGTCGACCCCGCTCCCTTCGGTCGCTGGACGCTGCGCGATAAAGCCGCGCAGCGCCGGTCACCTCTACGTTAGCCGTCACCATTGCGGCATACTCTTATTCGCAGTCCGGCCTGTAAAATCCGTACCCGCTTACCTCTTCGTAAAGCTGGCGCATTGTCGTTAGCGTAGCTTCTAGGCGTCTCGCGTGAGTCTCGCCGTTATACGTTGGCATCAGGTCATAATATCCAGGGCATCCAAGACCGTGGTCGTAGCGAAGTGCCATACTCATAAGCAACCCCAAAGGCGGCTCTTTTGGCAAAACTACGGCTAACCCGTCAGTCGAGCGGGATGCCGAACAAGCGGCGGGTGTCTCTTCATTTTTCATTGCGCGGCACCCCTCACTTTTGCGTTAGGTGTCGAACATCGTGACTCCCGCTCTCTGCACTTCCTTGGCCACGCGTTTCTATCCGTATCGCTGGTGGCTCTTTGGCTGCACGCTGTTCGCCGTTGTAGCTTACGTTCTGGTGCTCACGTTTATACCGTCAGCGCGTGTAGCCGCAATTGGCGGCTCTGTTCTCGGCCCAATAGTGGTTGTCCCTTGGTCACTATTGTGTGTGTGCGTTTGGTTCCATCCGCAGCAAGGCAATCTACAGTCACGCAGCCGTTTCGTCGGCCGCTTGCCGTTGGTAGTACAAGCCGTCATTCGTTGGTACGCCGCGCTGTTTTTGGCTCTCTTTGTGTTCGCCGGCGCGTTCGTGTGGCCAGTTTTCTCTTCAGCGTGGCTATTGCCATGAAGACACCTAACCCGCCGCTCAACCCCGTTCGCTTCGCTCTCTGGACGCTGCGCGATAAAGCCGCGCAGCGCCGGTTAGCTCTACGTTGAACTAAACCGCTGACGCGGTGGTGGCGCGAGTCACCGCCGCGTTTTGCTTTTCTGGAAGCGCTTTGTCCGATCCTCGCAATCGGGAATGTTCCCGACTTGACGAGGAGAACGACATGACTGAACTGCGCCAGCGGATGGATGATGCCATGGTCCTGCGCGGGTTTGCGCCACGGACGCGGGAGACCTACCTGGCCTGCGTGGCCGGTCTTGCCAAGCACTACCACAGACCTCCGGATCAGCTCGATGCCGAGCAGATCCAGAGCTACCTGTTGCACCTGATCACCGAGAAGCGGCTCGCCTACGCCAGCGTCAATCAAGCCGCCTGCGCCTGCCGCTTTCTGTTCGGCACCGTGTTGCAGCAACGCAAGATCTGGCTCGACATCCCGATGGCCAAGGTGCCCAAGCGGCTGCCGGTGGTGCTCTCGCGCGAGGACATCGGACGGCTGTTCGCCGCCTGCGGCACCTTGCGCACACGCACCGTCTTGATGACCACCTACGCCGCCGGTCTGCGCGTCTCCGAAGTCTGCGCCCTGCACGTGAGCGACATCGAGTCCGCGCCGGATCGCATGTGCCTCAAGGTCCGCCAGGGCAAGGGCGGTCAGGATCGCTATACGCTGCTCTCGCCCCGGCTGCTGGAGACTCTGCGGCTGTACTGGCAAACCAGCCGGCCGCGTCCGTGGCTGTTCCCCAACAAGGCCGGCGACGGTCCCATGAACGACCAGACCGCGCAGCGCATGTACCGGGCCGCCTGCGAGGCCGCCGGACTCGCCAACGCCGCCGGCATCCACACTCTGCGCCACAGCTTCGCCACTCACCTGCTGGAGGCCGGGGTCGATTTGCACACCATCCAGCGCCTGCTGGGCCACGGCCACATCAGCACCACCCTGCGCTACCTGCATCTGGCGCGGAACCGCCTGACCGGCACCACCTCACCGCTCGAACTGCTCGATTCCGTCCCCGCCTGAACGGCCGTGGGCCGCCACGTCGGTTTGGCCGAGGTGCTGCGTCGCCACGGGCCGAGCTATCTCGCCAGCCACCCCCTGTCGTCGGGGAAGGCCAAGGTCTGGCGCGCCATCCTCCGTTGTCGCACCGCGGCGCTGGGTGGGCATGTCGAGACCTGCGATGCCTGCGGCACGACGCGCCACGTCTATCACTCCTGTCGCAACCGGCATTGCCCGCAATGCCAGACGCGCGCCAAGGAAGCGTGGCTGGCCCGGCGCCGGCGCGAACTGTTGCCGGTGCCGTATTTCCATCTGGTGTTCACCCTGTCGCATGATCTGAACGGCCTGATCGGCATGGCGCCGCGAGCGATCTACGAAACTCTGTTTGGTGCGGTGTCGGCGACGCTGACGGAGTTCGCGGCCAACCCGCGCTGGCTGGGCGGGACGCCGGCCTTCTCCCTGGTGCTGCACACCTGGAAGCAGGATCTGGGGCGGCATGTCCATGTCCATGCGCTGGTGGCCGGCGGGGCGCTGTCTGATGCCGGTGTCTGGATCAGGCCAAAGACGGGCTTTCTGTTCCCGGTACGTGCATTGTCCAAGGTATTTCGTGGCAAGTTCGTCGCGGGTCTGGAGGGCTTGCGAATCAGCGGGCGATGGCCGGAATCGGTCAAGACGAATGTCGACTGGCCGTGCTTGAAGCACGCGCTGCATGCCCACGACTGGGTGGTCTATGCCAAGCAACCTTTGGGTGGCCCCGAGGCGGTGCTGGACTACCTGGGCCGCTATACGCACCGGGTGGCGATCTCGAATGAGCGGATCGTCGGTATCGACGGCAACGACGTACTCTTCCGGGTGCGCGCCGATCGATCCACCGGCAAGAAGCGCACGATCCACCTCCCGGGTACCGAGTTCATTGGGCGCTTTCTGCACCATGTCCTGCCACCCGGGTTCAAGCGTATCCGGCATTACGGTCTGTTGTCACCGGCCCGAAAGAAGAACGGGCTGGCCGCCGCCCGGGCGGCACTCGGAGTGCCGCCGCCACACCCCGAAGTCATCGAGTCGGTGGACGAGTTCCTGCGCCGGGTGGCGCGCATCGAGCCGGCCCATTGCCCGCATTGCGGTATCGGACAGTTTCGTGTGTCGGGGGTGCTCTTGCGTGAGCCTGGCCGACCGGCCGACCTTCCTTCGCCAAGGGGGCCACCGTGAGCGGGGTCGGCGGCGCACACCTCAGCCCTTGTCGAAGCGATGGAAACATCGTTTCCGGGGGTGCTTGCGCGTTCGCGTGCCGTCCTCGTCCGTGGCGTTGGGCACGCCGAACCGGATTCCCGGAATTCGGCGAGTCTGGCCCTCTTGCTCTGCCGTACTCGGGATATTTCCCGGCCAACCCCTATGCCAAACGATTGACTTCCCCGGCGCCTTCCTCAATTCGTCTGTGTTGCCCTTGCGGCATTGTTCATGTTCGTGGGGCTATTGGGTTCCGGTCAGGTGCTCGTTGGCGGCCTGTTGCTCGGGTCCGTTATGTTTCTATTCGCCGCAATTCTTGGGGCCGACCACACGACGAATCCAAACCCAACGTCTCGTCTGGCGTTCAAGGTCTTCACAGTCATTGTCGCTCTCCCCATTTTGGCCATTGCCGCTTTCGGGTTGTATAGGCTGCTGGCGGCTGAACGGTGGCTAGACGCTATTACAACGGTCGTTCAACTAATTGTCTTGCTTGCCTCCGTTCTGGCAATTGCATTTCAAGACCATCCTGGAGTAAAGCGCGTCATCAAGCGCCTCGGCTTCTCCACGTCAGAGCAAAAGTAATGGCTATGCGCTCTAACCCGCCGGTCGACCCCGTTCCCTTCGGTCACTGGACGCTGCGCGATGAAGCCGCGCAGCGCCGGTCACCTCCACGTTAGGCATCATCCAAATGGATAACACCGTTCTTACTGCCATCATTGCCTCGGTGTCCGCCCTTGCGGGCGTGACGCTTTCTCAAGTGAGCGCAATGATTCAAGAACATATAAGTAGAGCGCATCAAAAGAAAAAACTGTTGCGCGAGAAATACGAACAATTAGCGGAACATTTAACCGATGGCCAGGTTTGGTTGACTGAGCTTTTGCAATCAGAGTCGCTTTCGCAAGCGTCATTGCGCACGCCAATTCATGCTCGGAAAGTTGCGACCCTTTCGGCAATTTATTTTCCATTGCTGCTTGAAGACGCTCACAACTATCTAAACGCATGTGCCAATCTCCACTCCGTGATACTTGAAAACCATCAATTTGTTGCTGGCATAACAGCAGGCGCTCAAGCTGTTCACAAAAATAGGCATGCTGTAGAGCATGCCAGCGACAAATTCCAGCAAACCAGGCAGGCGCTTGATGAAAAAATCATTAAATATGCTCATCAGTACACCAATGCCTAACACTGCGTTCCAGGGAATTCGCTACAGCGGGCTTCGCCCGCTTCCGCTCTCCCCTGAACTTCGACGTTATGCCCCACTTACGTCCTCTACCTGGGCGGACAAATGATTGAATGGTTCAAGAAAACAGCCGCACAGATTATTGAGGCAATAGCCAAAAACCTCGGTACATCTATCGCAGCGTTCCTAGCATCAGGCGGCTATCTCGTCGCCATTGCGAAGATTTCTGAATTCCAAGCGTGGGTCCGTACGATTCCAACTGACTACGTTCTAACCCCTCTAGTCCTTGTTCTGATAGCCCTTGCCACGTTGGCCCGGATCACCCTGAGACAGAGAACGGAACTAAAGCAGTTTTCTGAGCGATTAAACGAAGACGATGGCGAATGGAAATTCGTCACCCACTACGGTGTTTGGTGGAAGGTCTATCTCGATTCCGAATACATGGAGGATTTCCCATACTGTTCATGCTGCACCCCCCCAAGAAAGTTGGTACAAACGGAGTGGCATCCAGAAGAGAAATTCAAATGCTCGGCAACGGGCACGGAATTCCAGCTATTTGATGGAATTCCTTGGCCTCTGGAAAAAGCACGTAACAGTCTCTATGGCGCCTACTTCAAGGGTAATTGGCTTGACGAACAGTTCTTTAGAGAACTCAACCGAGTCAAAACACTAAATGACGACATCGCAGACCCGGCGCTAATAAGTATCGTCGTTCAAGCGGAGCCATTTTGCAGAATGCCTCCAAGTGAACTTGAGCCGCTACTTCGAAGGTTCGACAAGCCACATGAGTTCATTCACTTCCTTCGCCAGAACATGCACCATTACCGCAAGTTCTTGGTAAAGCCCTCCAATAGGTAATGCACGTGTGGCATAACCCTGCAGTCGAGCGGACCTGCGCTAAACGCCGCGCAGGTCGCTCACTTCCACGTTCGGCCCCATCAACTTGTCTTGGCTACCCATCTGTTGCCGGTTCTTGCGTAGGAGCAATTCATGACTGATACACAAACTGTCGTCTGGGCAATCGTGATTGTTCTTGCTCTTGCGATCATGAGCTTCACTATCGTCGGTGGCATCGCATTCTTCCGTGCCGGCCAAGGTCAAGCCAAGTCGTTTGGTCTTATGTTCGAGCGCGGCAACTTCCTTCGCCTTGCGGCAGCCGTGCTCATCATTCTCGCAACAATCCTTTTGGCTGCGCTTGGCAAGCTAACGGCTGAGGGCGTCGCTTCAATTCTCAGCGGTGTAGCTGGCTATGTTCTCGGCGGCATGGACAAGCAGCAACAGAATCAGGCGCCTGACAAATCAACACCAAAAGGTGGTGAGTGAAATGGGGCCGAACCCATCATTCCACCGGACCTGCGCGAAAAGCCGCGCAGGCCGGTGAATTCAAACGTTGGGCTCTGCAAACCAGACCTTTTATCGCAGCGGAGAGGAAAATGGGGTTCAATGCACTATTGACCGTGGTTGTCTTAGTGGTCGTGTTCTGGCTTACAGGCTGCGCCTACAATCACAAGCAATTCCAAGTACCGGCGAACCCTGACGCCGATGATTTCGTCATTCAGATTGATGACTACGGACAGTTTTGGGATAGGTCCGCGCCAGATCGTGCACTTGAAAGGATCAAGGAGCTATCAAAGACGTCCAACGTCATCGTTGTATTGTTTGTTCACGGATGGCATCACGATGCCGGTCCGGATGACGAGAATCTACGTGATTTTTCTTCATCCGTGGCAGACACGCGCAGGAGATTGATCGACAGCTCAAACCCTGAGAGCGCGGTTTATCGCTTGTTTCGCAAGAACCTTACTGGCAGTGAATCGCTTTCAGTAGTGTCAATTTACGTTGGCTGGCGCGGCCGCTCTCTTCCATGGATTTTAGATTACGCAACGTTCTGGGGCCGCAAGGCAGCGGCTGAGCGTGTCGGCGAAGGGGATCTAAGGGAGTTCCTTGGCCGACTCAATTCGCTTTATCGAGAAAAGCGGGAGCTAAGGGCGACTGGGGCAACCCGTCATTTCTTTGGTTTGACATCTTTTGGGCACAGTTTCGGCGGCCAGGTTCTCTTTCGATCCGTGGCATATGAGATAGAAAACGAATTGCTTACTAGGGCTGCGAAAAACGGTGCCTCACGCAGTTCGTCAAACCAGGTAACCGATTTATTAGGTTTCGGTGATCTGGTTGTTCTAGTCAACCCTGCTTTCGAAGCACTGCAGTTTGAACGAATCTGGAGGCTCTCAGCTGCACTTGAGTTCGGGCCGCAGCAGAATCCGATCATGTTAGTGGTGTCGTCCGCCGGTGATGTACCGCGCCAAGTCCTTTTTCCAATTGGCAGGAATCTGGATGCTCTTTTCTTGAGACCAGACTTTCGACCGGGACAACGGGCGCTGTGGACTCAAGCGCTCGGCGAATATGAGCAATTTCGCACTCACTCAATTGACCTCACGTCTAGTTCCTCCCCTTTGATTCCACGCTTCGATCCTCGCCTCTACGTGGACAATCCATGTGCGATTGCGAATCTTGACCTCACGAATCTCCCCTCGATCGCCGGAGTCCGATTGACACCCACAGAGCAACATCGAATCAATAACCCTTTCCTAATTGCACATGCCAGCACTAGCGTAGTCTTGGATCACAGCAAGGTCTTTGAGGAGACTTTGCGCAAGTTCCTAAACGATTACATTGCAATTGCCCAAGGTAAGAGAATGCTCACCGCCGAGAGTTCTTTGGCGTGTAAGTAGGATGCTATGAGCGAAAGCCCAACAAACGCTTCGAGAGGGACGCTCCAACAGCCGGCTTCGCCGCCTGTTTCCGCGCCCCTCAAGCTAAACGTTGGGCATTTTCGGACGCTCACTCATGACCGAAGACGAATTTACTGATTCCCTCGCCGACCGCATCAAGGGAGCACTCCTGCCACACCAAGTTGGGCGGAAGCAATCGCTCTTGTACGATCTATCTTTTGATCACAAAGGCATTATTCGAATGGGCGTCGACCCCGATACGGGAGTGCCGATCAGAGGTGGTGGCCGCGGTTTTGAACAGGATATTCTTGTGTATGACGAATCAACAGATGGTCACACTTCTGTGATTCCACGCATTGTTGCTGAAATCAAATTTGGGAAGGTCACAACCCACGACGCCATCGTCTATTCTGAAAAAGCTGACCGCATTCGCCGCGTCTATCCTTATGTGCGTTACGGTTTCATTTTAGGTGGCATGCGCAATATTCCAGGTCGCGTGTTACGCCTCGGTCAGAGATTTGACTTTATCGTCTCACTTGGCGAAGACATTAACGACGATGAACTCAAACAGTTTGCCGATCTCTTGCGCGAAGAAGCTGCTGCTTCTGTGAAACTCGCCGAGGTACTGTTTGGAAAAGCCAAGCCGTCATTGTTCCAACGAAGCTTGCGCGTGCGATGACAATGCCCAACCCGGCGCTCAACCTCGCTCCCTTCGGTCGCTGGACGCTGCGCGATAAAGCCGCGCAGCGCCGGTTAGCTCTACTACAAGGGCTTCCCCAAATTCGCAAGTGCGCGTGACAGTTTTTAGTTCATCGATTTTTTCCTGATCTGATCCATGTTGCGCTGCTGTCGTTGGTCGAGAAGATGGCGGACTGCGAAACTACAAACGGTCATGTTGAGCATCAAGCTCGGACCCTGATGAAAGACGCGCGCCGGGACCTTTCTCGTTAGTCGGGAATAACCGCTTCCCCTTGAGCTAATCAGGCACTCCCGGCGCGGATCCAACCCGCTTCACATCAACGCATGCAGTGTGCCCAGCGGAAATACCCTTGGGGTACACCGATGATTCCTGGCCGCCCTCTGGCGGCACGCTTGTTCCGTTCAGTATCTTTCCCTACAGACGCATTTGTCAGCGGTTCAGGCGGCGCTCGGACTGAGCCGGAAATCCTCGCCATATCTCAACACCGCCCACGCCAGCCGTGCATTCTTTGCGGCAATGGCGACCGCCGCGCGCCCATACCCCCGTCGAGCAACGAGATTGCGTGCCCAGCGACTGAAATGGTCTTGTTTGTCGCCCAGCGTATTGAGGATGGTGCGCGCGCCCAATACCAGTAGCGTTCGCAGGTAGTGGTCACCGGCCTTGGTAATTCGCCCCAACCGGTCCTTGCCACCGCTGCTGTGCTGACCCGGCGTGAGGCCGATCCACGCCGCCACCTGACGCCCGTTCTTGAAGTCGTGACCACCGCCGATGCTGGCCAGTAGCGCGCTGGCCGTGACCGGGCCAATGCCGGGACGTTGCATCAGGCGCTTGCTCCGCGCATCCTCACGCGCAGCCTGGGCGATCAGTCGATCATAGTCAGCAATGCGCGCATCGAGCTGATCGGCGTGCGAGAGCAGATCGCCGACGCACTGGTTAGCGAAACCCGGCAAATCTTCCAGACGCGCGCCAATGTGCCGGTGCAGATTGGCGACTTTTTGTGGCAGGACGATGCCGAACTCGGCGATCAGCCCGCGTAGGCGGTTATAGGTCGCTGTGCGTTCTTCGACAAATCCCTGTCGCGTGCGGTGTAGGCAGAGGATGATCTGCTGATGCTCTTCCTTGATTGGGACAAAGCGCATGTTGGGACGCGTCACGGCTTCGCAGATGGCGGCCGCATCGGCGGCGTCGTTCTTGCCGCGTTTGCCGCCCATGCGATAGGGCGTGACGAACTTCGGGGCCATGAGCTTGACGGTGTGGCCGTGCTGGCGAAACAGCCGTGCCCAGTGGTGCGCGCCGGAGCAGGCTTCCATGCCGATGACACAGGGTGGCAACTGTGCGACGAGAGGCAGAAGATGCTCTCGCGATACTTTTGGCTTGACCAGCGCGGACTTACCATTATCATCAACGCCATGCACGGCAAACACATTCTTGGCCAGATCGATTCCGACTGTGATAATGCTCATGGACTTCCCCTTTCGTGGTTTTGATGTGCTCTCGAAATCCCATCATGGCACTCGTTGCCGTTTGCGGCTTCCGCCGCAGCCTCGGGACGGGGAAGTCCCTTTCATTCGTTGGACGTCATCATCCATCAACACCCCACGCCATTTCCTGAGGAGGTAGCAATGGCTTTGCGAGAAACACCACCCCAAATAACCAAGCAATTGTGCAATTGGTGGAAAGCATTCTGGTTTTGGAATTTTGTCCATTACTCTCTTGGCCTAACCTCCTCCATCGGTACCGCGTGGATCGCAGCAAATAAGGCCACCCAATTCGAGTACCTACCTATCGCAATTGCTGTCGCGACAGCGGCAATTACTTTTTTGAAATCCGGTGCGAAAGCCAACGCCTATATTGCAGCGTGGAGATACCTAAACGCCGAACGCATCGCTTTTGAACTCGATCCTTCATATGGCGAAGCACAGTTGGCGGATCATCACAGGAAGGCCGAAGCAATCATAGGGAAAGCTGACTGACGCCCAACGATCAAGGTTAGATCGTGATCGCGAAGCGAGCCACGATCTGAACCGGTTGTTGGACAGGTCCGGTTCGGTCGTTGGGTAATGCCCTCTGGAAATATCTTTTTGTCCTTGACCGCGCCCAAGGGCTTTTCGCAATAGAAAGCCCTCGGACACTGGTCACTGCACCGTCATTGCAACGGCGCGTCGCCAGATTCAGCCGTTTTGCCGACCGAATCCACGATTCCTGGTGATTTCAGGCCGAGCACGTCCGTGGCGCCGAATGGCGCATTCGCAACCTGATGGCGAGCGGCTTACATGCTCACGCCCTCGGCCGAGCTAGCGGCACGCCATCGGTCGCGTGCCGACGGAATACGCCTTCGTACCACCTGCATCGGCGCCCCGCAGCACGCGCACAGAAACGGCGGCCGTGGTTTCATCCAAGTCAGGTCGGTGCTGGGCATCACCTTCAGCACCACCTGCAACAGCGCGATCAAGCGTTTGCTGTTGGGATGCAGAAAGCCGAAGTTGCGGGCGCGCCGAAACCCCTTGGGCAAGACGTGTTGCAGAATCAGCCAGAGGAAGGTGGCGCCGCTCACCGTGCGCACCGCCATCTTGCCGGTCTGGCTATCGCGGTAGCGAAAGCTGACCTGCTTCTCGTCACAGGCCAGGATATCCTTTTCCTGAATGACGCCCCGATAGAGATAGCGGCCAAGATAGACCAAGGCTTTTTCACCCGTGCCGACGCCCTTGCAGTCGACCACCCATTTCTGCGGGTGACAGGCGGGCAGTTTCAGACCTTCACGGCCCAGGGCCGCCAGCAGCTTGGCGCGAAAGACCTTGGCCAGGGCACGGTGGTTGAACAAGTAGCCGTTGCCTTTGCCGCGCGGCTTGGTCCGCCAGCGCCGGCACTTGCCGTCGAGCGCCGCCGCCGGCATGGCCAAATGCAAATGCGGGTGGTAACCGTATCAATGATCGGAACCGTCGGCCCCGCATAGTCGGCAAATAGCTTCTCGCCTGCACGGTGAATCTGGCGCATGGAGCGCTTCAGCTGGCCCGTCCAGTCCTTGTAACGGGTGCAGAAGGCAGTGTCCCACAGGGATTTCCTTCGGTCATATTGGTAGCCGTGCCCGCCGACCACTTGCAGGTACTCTTCCCAGAGTAGCGTAAGCGTGACGCCTGTCATTGACCGCCGTAAATGAGCCACCCATGATCGGCGTATATGAGCCAGTTTCAGGGGGTCCAACGGGCAGCTTTTGGGGGTTAAGAGTTGGCTGATTTTACCTGTTTTTCATGCACTGATTTTCTGGTGGCTGGGGCCTGTTTCGGTGAGCGATAGGAATCGCCATCGAGGGTCAAGCAATAGGCGTTGTGGCGCAGGCGATCGAGGGTCGCGGCGGCGAGCAGGCGGTTGGCTGGAAACGCCTGATCCCACTCACTGAAATCGAGATTGCTGGTGACGATCGTTGCTACCTGCTCATAGCGCTCGGCAATCAAGTCATGGAAGTCTTCATCGACCGGCGGGCGCATCGGTTTGAGTCCGAAATCGTCGACGATCAGCAGCGGTACGCGGGCCAGCGTGGCGAGTTTGCGCTCGAAGGTGCCGACGGCACGCGCTGCCGTCAGGCTGGCCGAAAGCTGCGCCTGCGTTGTAAACAACACATCGACGCCCTGGCGTACTGCGCAATGGCCGAGGGCTTGCGCCAGATGGCTCTTGCCGGTGCCGCAAGGCCCGACAATCAGCACCGGCGCCTTCTCGCCGAGATAGCGGCCGGTCGCGAGGTCATGGATCAGCGCCTGATTGACGTTCGGCAAGCGCGAGAAATCGAAACCGTCGAGCGACTTGCCGGAACGGAAGGCGGCGCGACGCAGCCGCAGCGCGAACTTCTTCTGTTCACGGCGGGCCACCTCATCGTGGATCAGGAGCGAGAGAAACTCGGTGTAGGCGAGCTTCGATTCGATCGCCTGCCGATTACGGGCATCGAGCGAATCGAGGATGCCGGAAAGGCGAAGCTGTTTGAGATTCGGGGCGAGTTCAGGAACGGGATTCAAGAGACAACTCCTTCAAGGATAAAGCGACGCCAGGGCCGCAGGGGGAAACCCGTGGCCGGGGGTCAAGGTCGGGCCAAGCCCGGCGCAGCGAAACCTTGACGCCCGACCACGGGCAATACGCTGATTCATGGCTGGAGACGGCAGAAAGCCGTCTCCAGCCATGGAGAACAAGGCGGCGGTCAATGCAGCGACTCGGACGCGGCGAAGAGGCTGGCGGCGTCGCGGGCAAAGCGGCCCGAGTGCGGCGTAGTCGCCGGCATGATCGACTCGGCAGCACGCAGATCGTGACCGCCGGCGAGGATCGTCTTCACCGTCCGGTAGAACGGCGAGCCATGCGCCAACGCCCGGGCGCAGGCCGCTTCGAGGCGAAGCGCCGTGTAGGGCTTGACCAGTCGCAGCACGCCCTGGGCGGCACGCAGGCGTTCGACGATGCGATCCGAAAGCAACTGCGCGATCAACTCGGCGCAGGCCGGGCCGACGTGAGCGGCCTGTTCCAGGCACCATTCCCGGTCGTGGGCGAAGAAGGCTTGCGCCTCGGGCGGCAGATGATCGCGCACAGTACGTCGATCACCTGGGCGCAGAGCCCGGGCGTGGGCGGCGACGACACGGAATTCGTCGTAGATCGAGACCATGCCGTCGCTGGCCTTCAGCCACAGGCGTTTGCCGATCAAGGGCCACGGTGCCGAATAGAAGGCGCGATCAAACTGGATGTGGCAATCCCGGTGCAAGCTCGCCTGCGACCAGACGCCGAGGTCGGGGGCGACGGCAGGCAGCGGCAAGAGGAGCGCCCGTTCCAATTCGAAGCGGGCGAGTGGCGCCTCGCCGGTGGTGCCGTGCCGGCGGATGCCGGCCTCCTCGACAACCCAGCCCTTCGCCTGGGTATTGAGGTCGCTCAGGTCGCGAAAGGTCTTGAGTGGCAGGAAGTTGCCCTTCAGGTATTTGACGCCGGACTCGACGATGCCCTTCTTCTGCGGGTCGTGCGGCGGACAGGCATCGATCCGGAAGCCGTAGCCTTCGGCGCAATCGGCGTAGGAACGCTGGGTCTGCGGGTCGTGGCGGCACGCCTTGATGATCGCGCACTTGGCGTTGTCGATGATGACCCGGTCCGGAACGGCGCCGAACCATTCGAAGGCGCGCCGGTGGCAGCCGAGCCAGGTGGCTACCGTCTGATCCCAGACGAACTCGACGTACTGGTGGCGCGAGAAGCAGAGCGTCATGACGAAGGCCCAGGTCCGGCGGATCTCGCCGACCGGATTGGCGAGCATGGGGCCGGCACCGAAGTCGACCTGGGCGGCTTCGCCGGGAGCGAAGATCAGGCGGACGGTGGCATCGGGCGGCACCTCGCGTTTGAGCGTGGCGAGCATCCGGCGCACCGCCGAATAACTGCCGGTGTAGCCGTGTTCGCGCTTCAATGCGGTGTGGATGACGACGCCGGAGACGCCCTGACCCAGCCAACCGGCCATTTGCTCGCGCAGCGGTTCCAGCCCGGAAATGGTGGTGCTGGCGCGTTTCGGTGGCGCCAGTGCTTGGGCGATCGCCACATCCTCGGGCAACGTGGCGCTGCCATCCAGCCAGCCTTGCGTTTGGGCCAGTATCCGCAAACTGGCGGCGTTCGCCCGGCACATCAGACCGCTCTTGGCGATGTCGCGGTCCGAGTCGCCCTGACGCATCCGCATCAGAGCCTGTCGGTAGTGGTGCATCTCGATTCTCCTTCGGCCCATCGCCTTCTCCCGGCAAAAAAACCGCCGAGGGTACGCGGAACCGCAATCAAATTCCCAAGATGCCCGTTATGTGTTTCCCCTGCTCACTGGCTCGAATACGCCGATCATCGCCTGGACCGAATACGCCGGTCGCAAGGTGGCTTATATAGGCCGGTCACGCACTGGACCGAATACGCCGATCATCAAGTGGCTCGAATATGCCGGTCGCTGACAGACGCCTTTCTTCTTCAACTCCTGATGAACCAAGGCGTAATCAGGTTCGGCGTAGGTGGGATCGCGGGCAGCGACCTGCCGGTAGAGCAGTTTCTCCAGCCCACTATCGTCGAGTTCGTCAGGCAGTGGCCAGCTCAACCCGGCGGCACCAGCCAGTCGGATGTATTTGGCGACCACGCCTTTGGAAATGTTGAGCGCCCGAGCTGTCGCGTCCAGGCTGAGCCCGGTGCTGTGGCGGTAGCGGAGTACGTCTCGTATCTTGCGCATGGATAGTCTTTCCTGAGGCATCCTCGTCCGCTTTCAAAAAGCGGTAAGGCTACCTTCAACTATTCATGCAACATCATCCTCATCGGTCACGTTCAGCGCGAAATCGCGGTCACGCTTTCGTGAAACGTCGGTCACGCTTCGGCGAAATCACCGGTCACGATGCCGCGAAATACGCAATTGGGACGAAGCGCATGTGGGGCCGGGTCACCGCTTCGCAGATCGCCGCCGCATCGGCCGCGTCGTTCTTGCCGCGTTTGCCGCCCAGGCGATAGGGCGTGACGAACTTGGGGGCGATCAGTCGCACGGTGTGGCCGTGTTGGCGAAACAGCCGTGCCCAGTGGTGCGCGCCGAGCAGGCTTCCATGCCGATGACACAGGGTGGCAACTGTGCGACGAGAGGCAGAAGATGCTCTCGTGATACTTTTGGCTTGACCAGCGCGGACTTACCGTTATCATCAACGCCATGCACGGCAAACACATGCTTGGCCAGATCGATTCCGACTGTGACAATGCTCATGGATTTCCCCTTTCGTGGTTCTGATGTGATCGTGAAACCCCATCATGGCACTCGTTGCCGTTTGCGGCTTCCGCCGCAGCCTCGGGACGGGGAAGTCCCTTTCATTCGTTCGGCCCCACAAAAAACGCTCAGCGCAACACGTTGACAGATGTATTTATTGTAGCTACAGTAAAGCATGCTTATCGAGTTCGATCCAGCCAAGGACTTGGCAAACCAAACGAAACACGGCGTTTCTCTGTCCGTGGCAGGAGAACTCAACTGGGAAGCCGCGCTGGTGTGGATTGATGACCGGTTCGAGTACAGCGAAACGCGAATGATCGCGCTCGCTCCGAAAACCGAAATCCTGTACTACGTGGCGTTTGTAGACCGTGGTGAAGCGCGAAGGGTCATCAGTCTGCGCCGTGCCAATCGTCGCGAGGTAAAACACTATGTCGAAAATCTCTAAGCGTCCCACCATTCTCATGCCGACCGCAGAAGAGGACCGAGCCATTACTGCTGCTGCCAAAAGTGATCCTGACGCACAACCACTTACGCCAAAGCAACTCAAGTCGATGGTTCCGATCCGAGCGTTGCGTGGCCGTCCAAAATCCGAACACAAGAAATTGCTCGTGTCCGTGCGCTACAGCCAAGAGGTCGTGGAGTTCTTCAAATCCACCGGTGAAGGCTGGCAATCACGAATGGATGGCGTTCTTCGCCAGTACGTAGCACGTCATTCCCGTAGCACGTGAGAATGGGGTCGAACCAATCATTCCACCGGACCTGCGCGAAAAGCCGCGCAGGCCGGTGAATTCAAACGTTGAAGCTGTAGAAAAACCCCTTTTTAGCCGAATTTTGACAAACGAATGGCGCCGGATTCATCGGCGCCACTGGTCATTTCGCGTTTTGATGAGGTGCTTCGCCGTCCCGCCAGCGGCGACGTTTGTCTCAAACCGCCGGCATGTCCCTTGGGGAGGGTCTGCCGTGCCTTCTTCGCCTACTGTGCATAGCCGTGATGCGCCAGCTTCTCGATATTGTGTACCAGGCAGAACAACTTCCACTGCGTATCGACCTTCGTCTGCCCGCGCAGCGTGAAGCGGTCCAGCCCTTTGTTGTGGCGGATATTGCCGAACACCGGTTCCACCGTGGCGAAGCGTTTCCCGTAGAGTTGCCTTCCGCGCTCCGAATCAATCGCTCGCCGCATGATCTCGCTATAGTTCACCGCCGTTTTATCCGCCTTACCGCGAAAGAACATCACCTGACGGGTCTTCGTCGTCTCGGGCTTCCTCAGGCACTTCTCGCGTAGCGTACAGGGCAGACAATCGCGTAGCGCCCCTTGGAACTTGGTACCGACCTGGCCATTGTGATGGCAGTTGGCGCCGTTCTGGTAGAGCCTCTTGCCCGCCGGACAGATACAGGTACCGGCTTGCGCATCGTAGTCGAAATCCTGGGGCCGGTAGTGACCGGCGGTCTTCTTGGGATGGGCCTTGTCGTAGAGCGGATCGGGTTGGGCCTTGTGCGTGGCCTGATCCTTGAAACGTTCATCGCGCTGGCGCATCTGGCTGTCGGCAATCAGCGCCGGTCGATGCGTCTCGGCCAGTGCCTTGAGGTTGGCTTCACTGTGGTAGCCGGCGTCGGCCGTGATTAGCGTGTCGAGCGTGCACACAGGTGTGGCGGCGGCGACCACCGGCATCAGGAGCGCCTGCTCGCTGCCGGTGCCGTGGGCTTGCGCTTCGATAATGATCTGGTGGCGATCATCGACGGCGGCGACGCCGGTGTAGCCTTGAATGACGCCCTTGGATGTGGCCATCTTGGCGGAGTCGTTATCCGTGCGGTTGCTCTTGATCACCTTGCCTTTGGCGCCTTTGCGATCCTCGGGATGCTTCTTGAGCCAGCGGCGCAGTTGGGTGGCGTCGCGCTGAAGCCGCTCGATACGTTGGGCCGCCTTGGCCGTCAGATCGGATTCAATCGGTCGGGCGTCGTTCTCGCGATGGCGGGCGAGCATTGCTTTGGCGGCCGCTTCCATCTTGTCGGCCTGGCGGCTGAAATCGGCCCGAGTGCCGCTCTTGCCTTTGCTGGCATTGCTGGGCAACTTGACGCCATCGATGGCGAACATCTCGCGGCCGATCAGGCCTTGCCGGTCGCAGATGAGCAGGACTTCCTTGAACAGCGGCCCGATCTCGGCGCCCAGCGTAGAAACAAAGTCGGCAAAGGTGGTGAAGTGTGGCGCGCAATCACCACTGAGTGCAATGAAGGTGACCTGCTCGCGGCAGGCACGTTCGATCTCCCGGCTACTGACAATGCCCCCGGCTGTAGGCGAACAAGACAACCTTGAGCAACAGTGCGGGTGCATAGGCGCTAGCGCCAGTGAAGTCATTCCGATAGCGGGCGTCGAAGCGGCGCAGATCGAGTTCGTGATCGACAAGGTAGTTCAGGGCATGTTCGAAGGTGCCGGGCAACAACTGCTTCTCCAAATCCACCGCGAGAAAACGCGGGCTGGTGTCGATGACTTTGTAACGGGCCATGTCGGGTATGGGCACAACCTCGACGCAATCCTCACCCAAGCGGAGGCAAAGAATCTAAGTTCCCTGGTGCCGCTATCCAGGGCTGAGGCTGCTGAAATCCGCAAGGCCACCACCTACTACAACGGCAAGCTGTTCGAGTACCCAGCGTACGGAGAAGCCCTTTCTGCGTACCCACAACTTCCCGATCTGGAGATCCTACTTGGAGCGGCAAAGAGTCTCGTCGAGCAGCTTGCTCAGCCTTGCAGGGAGAGCCAATGAACCTGAGCCAAGAGCGGCCGAACGATCAAGCAACTGTCTTGGAAGTCAAGGATTGTCGACCGCCGGAGTGTGCAATTTCTCGTTCCATGGTAAGCCTGTTTTGACGATTGGGAACCCAAAAGGGTCAGCTTCGAATATTTCTTGGAGAAATTCAGTGCTGTGCTAACCCCTCTTCATTGTTCTTTCTACACCGTCGCTATTGCTACCATCTACCCGTTCTGGCAACTGCTCTATCCGCCACGCCCTCGCCGCCTAGTTTTCGTCGTTTCCTGTTCGTGCGCTTTGAGAATCGATTGAGTAATCCGGGGAATCGCGTCTCCAGTTCGCGCAGGCGCACGTGGCTCGTGAGTTCCACGCCTTTGCGTTCGCTGACGATCAAACCCGACTCTCGCAGAATGCGATAGTGCTGAGAGCAGGTTGATTTCGGCATGTCGACTTCGAGCCGGTCGGTCATTTGCGTGCAGTTCAAACCGGCTTCCGCTTTCAGCAGTTCGCTGACGATGGCCAGCCGTACCGGGTCGGCGAGGGCGTGCAGAATGCCCGCCACGGTGATGTCTTCGCTATTCGGGTGCGCTAGGGGTCGACTCATAGATCGTAAGGGTACCCGATACCGTTGCTTTTTCAATAATCCTGTTGTACCGTATTTATGAACTATTTAAAAGGACCTCTCTCATGACGACTCTTTTTGATCCCTTGCGTGTTGGCGATTTATTGTTGCCGAACCGTATTGTGATGGCGCCGTTGACCCGCAGCCGCGCCGGAGCGGTGCGTGTTCCAAATTCCCTGATGGCCGAATACTACGCGCAGCGTGCGAGCGCGGGGCTGATCATCACCGAAGCGACCTCGGTCACGCCGCAAGGCGTGGGCTACGCCGAAACGCCCGGCATCTGGTCAGCCGAGCAAGTGACAGGGTGGAAGCTGATCACCCAGGCAGTGCACCAGAAGAGTGGCCGCATCTTCTTGCAGCTTTGGCATGTAGGCCGCATTTCGCATCCGCTCTTCCTCAACGGTGACTTGCCGGTGGCGCCCAGCGCGATCGCGCCAGCAGGCCATGTCAGTCTGGTCCGCCCCGAGACGCCTTTTGTGACTCCGCGAGCGCTCGAACGCGACGAGATTCCCGGAATCATCGAAGCCTATCGGCAAGGCGCGGAAAATGCGAAAGCCGCGGGTTTCGACGGTGTGGAAATTCACGGCGCCAATGGCTATCTGCTGGATCAATTCCTCCAGGACAGCACGAATCGCCGCACGGATGACTACGGCGGCAGTGTCGAAAATCGAGCGCGCCTTATGCTGGAAGTCACGGATGCGGTCATCGACGTTTGGGGAAGTCAACGCGTCGGCATGCACCTCGCACCACGCGGAGACAGGCACTCGATGGGAGATTCCAATCCGGCCGCTACATTCGGCTATGTGGCCACTGAACTCGGCCGACGCAAGATCGCATTCATTTGCACGCGCGAGTATCTCGGGCCGGACAGTATTGGCAAAACAATCAAAGCCGCTTTCGGTGGTGTGCTTATCGCGAACGAACAATTTACCAAGGAATCGGCCGAACAAGCGATCGCCAATGGCGACGCCGATGCCGTAGCGTTCGGTCAAGCGTATATCGCCAACCCCGATCTGCCCGAACGCTTTCGCCAAAACGCACCGCTCAACCCGCCGGATACGACAACGTTCTACCAAGGCGGAAGCAAAGGATATATCGACTATCCGACGCTCGATTTGCTGGAGATGTCGTCCTGTCCAAGCTGATGATCGTTGAGAAGGGCGCCAACCATCCTTATGCCCCGTCTTCACCTTGCTGATTGAGCAGTTGACAAGGTGTAACCAGACGACTACAGTTTAAGCGTGTTCTCGATCAAACGCACCGATGTATTTTCTACTTGGCTGGATGGCCTGAAAGACCGGATTACCCGGCAGCGACTCAATGTTCGCTTGCGCAAGGCGATGCTGGGCAACCTGGCGATGTAGGGCCTGTCGGCGATGGTGTCGTCGAGATGCGCGAACATTTCGGCGCGGGATGGCGCATGTACTACATTCAGCGGGGTGAAACATTGATCGTAATGCTCGGCGGCGGCGACAAGTTCACAGTCCGCCGATATTGCCAAGGCCGTGAAAAACTCGCGGCCACGATGGAGGAATGAATCATGACCAAGAAAATTCGTATCGCTGACCTTCCTGATTTCGATCCCGCAGAACATCTGAAAGACGAAGACGATATGGCAGCATATCTCACTGTTATTCTGAAGAGAGAACGATCCCGCCTTACTGGCTGCGGCGCTCGGTGATATTGCTCGTGCGCGTGGAATGAGCGAGATCGCCCGCGCTTCCGGAATTACTCGTGAAGCACTTTACAGAGCCTTACGATCCGATGCTCAGCCGCGCTTCGATACTATCAGCCGCGTCTGTACGGCTCTGGGGTGAAGCTGGTGGCACAAGCGGTTCATGCGTGAGTCTCCGTCAATATCCGTTGCATAACTACTAAGATTAGCGCAGGCGTTCTGAATCGTACGGATAGAGGCAGCATCGTATTTCCGCTCGATGCAGTGAAGGTCGAGTTTCTGTTGCAGGCCGCGCAGCGTGTTTGCGCTTTTTAAGCGGAAGCCAGCCGTCGATTCGACCCACGAGAGCGCGTCTTGGGTTCCGCGCACGGCTTTCGAACCTCAATCAGCACAACCATTCATCAACGATTGCCCTTTAACGAATTTTTGAATACGGAGAGACCATGGACAACTCAATGATTACTACAGCATTCGAACTGCCAGGTTACCGAATCACGAAGAATCTTGGCGTGGTTCGAGGGATTACGGTTCGCTCCCGGTCGATCATCGGCAACTTTCTTGGTGGCATTCAATCGCTGTTTGGCGGCAATATC
The DNA here is from genome assembly GCA_016705685.1 of Propionivibrio sp. Lineage (GTDB taxonomy): Bacteria > Pseudomonadota > Gammaproteobacteria > Burkholderiales > Rhodocyclaceae > Propionivibrio. Next base: position 8,241 of record JADJLB010000012.1, on the reverse strand, counting down.
ACCATCTATACTGCGCTTTGTGGAACGTGCTCGCTCGGAGACATTTCAACTCATGCGGCAGCATGGCCAATCGCTCAAAGCCAATGCGATTATCGGAATGCGTTACGACGCAACCGAGCTCATGGCGGGTCTGACCGAAGTGCTTGCTATGGCACCGCCGTCATTGTCGACCCCCATTGAATAGTTGGCTTTGCTTCTTTGAAATGGCGCATCCTGGGCTCGCCAATACGCCTATGAAATGCGTTTCTGCCACGTTCTTAGCCCCTGCTCAGTGCGGCAAGAAACAGTACCTGTTTCAGTGAGTCTTCCATGAATTCATCGGCATCTTCACCAACGTCTCCGCGTCGTGTCATTTACTGGGCCACCTTCGCGATCGCTGCCCTTGTGACCGCACTGGCGGCGGGTTTCTTCGTTGTCGGAATCGGAGACGGATCGGTTTCTTCATTCAACATGAGCCTGTGGCTTTCCTGCTCTCGGCAACCGCGGCGATTCTGTTTCTTGGGCACCGTTTGCACATGCACGGCCGGACCGGTCTGGCGATAGCCGTGCTCGCCATTCTGGCGGTTCCGGGGCTGCTCTACGGCCTCTTCGCGCTGATGATAATTGTCACTTCACCGCACTGGAACTAGCGACAACGTTTCAATCGGTTCCTTCTCAGGAGTATTCGATGAGCATTACACGTATCAACACCTTCCGCGCCAAAGAACGTTTGTCAAACAGCTTGCGCGAATTTCTGGTTTCAATCCTTCCGCTGATCGAGCAGTCGCCAGGTTGCGAATCGTGTCAATTGCTTCAACACCAGGACAACGTCAATGAATTCGTGATCATCGAGGTGTGGACGTCCGTCGCTGCGCATCAGGCCTCGGTAAAGAACATCCCTCCTGAAAAATTTGGTGGTGATGCCCTTGTTGGCGGGTCCGCCCTCGGGTTCGTACTACGATGAGTAAGCGACTTACTGGCAAGCGGGCGGTGTCCGACGATAGTCAATGAACTCAGATGCGCTCAGCCTTGTCGTTGCCGGCGCATTATGTCATGCGCTTTGGAACTACTTCGCCAAGAAGGCGTCTGGCGGCTTGCCGTTTGTGTGGCTGTTTGGATTGGTCAGCCTGGTTGTTGCCGCTCCATTCGGGTTGTCTTCCTGGTTCACCAACGCGCATCAACTTACCGTTCAGGCATGGATCGCGATCATAGGCAGCGCGATCGTTCATGTGGTGTATTCGCTGGTTCTGCAGAAGGGTTATCGCGAAGGCGAATTTTCGGTTGTTTACCCCTTGGCCCGCGGGACGGGGCCTCTGTTTGCCGTGTTTGGTGCGATAGTCGTTCTGAACGAATCGCCCAGTTTTGTATGGTTGGGTATCTTCGCAGTCTTGACGGGCATTGCCCTGATGGCGGGAGCCGCCCGTGTTTCATTCCTTGCCACACCAAAGGCGCGAGCGGTTGTCGTCTGGGGAACCCTCACCGGACTGACCATCGCCGCCCTCACAGTGATTGACGGTTGGGCCGTCAAGACGCTCGGTGTGGCGCGGTCCTGTATTACGCCCTCGGTCTTGCCATCCGGAGCATTCTTCTTGCACCGCTGGCGCTCGGAGACGATCAGGGTCTTAAAGCCCAATGGCGGCTAAACAGCCGATACATTGTTGCCGTCGGGTTGCTTTCTCCGTTGTCCTACACGCTCGTGCTATTTGCCATGACGATGGCCCCGCTCAGTTACATTGCACCGGTCCGCGGGCTCTGATGCTGGTCGGCGTGTTGTTTTGCGCCAGACTGCTGCGTGAACCTTTGTTCCATCGCGTATCGTCGGTACGGCCTGCATGGTTGCCGGTATCGTCATGCTGGCTCGTGCGCACTGAGCGCACCGGCGTGTGGAAGGCGATACGTCCCTTTGCCATTTTTCGCCTTGATCTTCCAATTCGTTCCTGGCACGATGCGCCGATGAAATACTGTCCTTTTTGCCGAAGCGATCTTGAAAGCCGCCCTGTGGACGGCGTCGTGCGCCTGGCGTGTTCGTCGGTGCAGTGCCAGTTCGTCAGCTGGAACAATCCCATCCCGGTGGTTGCTGGTCTGGTGCGGAACGAGGCCAGTACGTCCGGCGAGAATGCCACCTGGCCGGAAGGCATGTTCTCCATGATCACCGGCTTCCTGGAGCAGGGTGAATCGCCCGAGAGCGCGATTCTCAGGGAGACGGAAGAAGAGCTTGGCCTCAAGGGCAGCGCGTGCAAGTTCATCGGCCATTATCCGCACCCCAGATTCAATCAACTGATCATCGCTTATGCCGTCGAAGCCCACGGTCAGGTGAAGTTGAACGACGAGATCGCCGAGGTCAGACGGGTTTCACCCGAGCAGCTGGCGACCTACGACTTCGGGCGCCTTGGGTTGATCCGCACGATTGTTTCGCACTGGCTGGAAAGTGCCTGAACCATTCCGTTCGGTATTTCCGCACAGACTTGAACTGCCGCATGTACTGAGCAACGCAACCGAGAGGAGCCTGCCATGTCGCCAAAAACAGCGTACCTTCAGTCCCATCGGCATCGGCCCGCTTGTCCTGCCGGGCCGTCTGTTCAAGACCGCCACCGCCGAAACGCGTGGCACATTGATGGTTTTGCCACCGACGCGGTGGTTGATTTCTAGGTGCCGATTGCGCGTGGCGGCACGCCACTGATCATTACCGGCAATATTCCTCCGTCTGCCGCGAAGAAAATCGGCGCCGCTGCAACTTGGCGCCGACCATGACGATAAAATTCGCTCTGGCTGCGGGTCGTCGATGCCGTGCATGCGCAGGGCGCCAAATTCTTTGCGCAGTCAACCACTGCGGGCGTCAGGTGGTCCCCCGTTTTACCCAATCGCCGGTGGCATACTCGGCTTCCGACGTTAGGCGCACCTGCCTACCGGCGACCAAGCCGCAGGCGCTGACCGTCGAAAGATCCAGCGCCTGGTCGGGCAGTTCGCCGATGCTGCCGAGCGTTGCCGGCGTGCCGGCTTCGACGGCGTTCAACCGCATCTGGCCAACGGCTACCTGCTCAGCCAGTTCTTGACGCCCTATACCAACCGGCGCAGCGACGAGTATGGCGGTTCGATGGAGAACCGCAGCACGCGCTTCATCCGCCAGATCATCCAGGCCATCTGATCGCGCCTCGGCCTGGACTTTCCGGTGATCGTCAAAATGGTGGTTCGGACTGCCTGCCGTTGCGCGATGGTCTGCACACCGGCGAGCTGGTCGAAGCAGCAACGCTGCTGCAGCGCGGGGAGGGCATAGACGCCGTGGAGATATCCGTTGGGCATTATGAGTCAGGTTTTCCGATGGTCTGCGGTACGTTCGACCAGTGCCTGCGCAACATGCTCAAGGGCAGCATGAGTTACCCGCCGCCGCTGCGCCGCACCTTTGCTGCAAGTGTTCAGGCCGTTGGTCACGCTGGCCTCGAATCTGTTCTGGAAAGGGCGCTGTGGCTATAACCTTTCGACCACACGCCGCAATTCAAGAAACAGCTGGCGATTCCGGTGATATGCGTCGGAGGTTTTCAAATGCGCAGCGATGGAGGCGGCGATCAGCTGGTGCGGGCGGGGCGACGCCATCCTTCGGTCGGTCGCGCCTCGATCGCCGACCCATTATCACCAGAATATCTTCGCGACAATCCAAGCTCGGCCCCGATGCGTTTCAACGGCAATGCCTGCGTCACTTGGGCGCTCGCTAACCCGTGGAGCTATCACCCGACGGTCAAAGCGGAAAAGACGCTACGCTGGCTCGAAGCGACCGTCTGAATCCTGGGGCGATGACCGGCTTGACCGATCTGCTAAATTGGACACGCTTTCTTTGCGGCGTGCTGATGGGCTGCCTGCGTTCTGGCGCTTGCCGCCTGTGCCTCAGGTTCATAGCATCCCGGATACGCCGGCACCGCGAATCGGCAGCAACGCCGATCCGATCATCTCGACGTTCCTAGCCGCTATCTCGGAAGTGGATCGGGGTGATCAACGACAATGCCAAAGTGGTCCATTCCTGGACGGGTTCCGTCGGATCGCTTGCTGGACCCGGCGGGCAGCTGCTACGGAACGCGTGGTCTCGATTCGCACTGGCCCGGCATCAGCCTGTAGGATCATGTGCGCTTTCAGCTGGAAGATCGGCCCGCGGTCAAACTCTATCGCTTCTCGCCTTGGACCGCTGAGCAGTTCAGGCAGATCGAGGCACGCGCCGACCAGGTTGGGAGCAATCACGCCATTTTTTGCGCCGCTCGCATTAAAATATCCTCAGCGGCATCGGGGTGTAATCGGTGCCTACCGGGTGGTTGGTTTTGCCAGCCACGCTGGCGGACTCATCTCGATAGTATCATCGGCAACCGAGTTCGCCGGTGCTTTGTTATTGGTTCAACGGCGGCCGGGCAACCCGCGTGCCGTGGATAGTGTTCAAATCACCGCCCGCGAAGCGGCCGGTCGTCGTCGCCTGGTGTGGAAGTGATGCCGATGTGTTGCGCTTGGCGGGTCGGAGAGCGCGATCAGGTTGGTGACCTGCAAAAGATCGGTTTCAACAGACCGTAACAAGCTCCGGCGTCGACATACCGCTGACCAATTTTGATCCAGTGCAACGCAAACGTCTGGGCCAGGGGAATACGCCGATCGGGATGGATCCCAACGGCTGGGCTTGGCCATTCCATGCCCGAGCGGGCGGCGATATTTTGCGCGTATATTGGGCCGACGGAAAACCCAATCTCTTGCTGCCTGACTGCATACCTGGGCGATTGTGATGCTCTGCTGGCGTTCCGGCGATCACCATCGGCTGCGGATCATGACGATGCCGAAGCCCTGTCGCAGCATGGCTGGGCCGGGTTACGGCCCGACATCTCCCCATCGGCACATCGCCGCGCCGGTAGCGTTATCCCGGCAGCACGAGGATCACTGGGTCGCCGATCTGTTCGACCTTCCGGTGTCGTGGTCGTGCAGGGATTCTGATCTCAAGTACGAGTGCAACACGATCCAGATTCTGCGGGATCCGAGTCAGCTTTCGTGCCGCTACGAGCCATCTCGGATCTGGCTTGCCCCGCGCGGTAATCCTGCAGTCCTGTCGCAGCCGGAATGCGGCGAACAACTTGATTTTCTCTCTCTGGCTTTGATCGGGATGAGATCGAGGGCTTCCTGCGTGCTGGTTTGATCGAGATACCTTTACACGCTCTACGACGACGATCAGGATCCGCCCGTACCGCATTTCGCTGCGGTTCATCGACGCCCGCTCTAAAGCCGAATCAGCGATAATGCGTCTTCCTGCAATACGACGCACCTGAGCTTCCTGCGGTGTCGATCGAACACGCTCAGCTAACCGGCCGACAACAACGCCAAGTCCCGGCGGACGGGCGATATGGAGCTGCGCCTGGTAATCAGCCAGATATTTCGTCGGCGCGCCCGAGATGAGCCAGACGCTGGCCAAATGCGGTGCAGGATCATGGCTTACATGGATAATGGTGCGTTGCCGATCTTCCTGGTCGACGCGGCGGGCGAGACCTCGACTTGCTCGGCCTGAGCCGGGCCGGTCTCGATCAAGGGCCTGACCATCGCCATATGAATCAGGGCATCAAGGCGGTTCGCGCTGTCGAAAATGCCGTCCATGGTGCGCGATGTGTCGGCCGACGGGGATTTCAGCACCGCCGCCGTCGATGACCGCACGGGTTTCACGACCCGTTCTTATCCCGTGCGCTGCTGATGGTCAAGGGCGTATGCTGGGCGCGTTGGAGGTGATCAAACAAGCGCAAAGGGCGACGGTCTTTCGATCCGGCGTGACAAGCGCTTCCTGCAGGTGCTGGCCGGCATGGTTTCGCTGGCTGTGCACAATGCGCAGATGACTGAAGCGCTGGCTTTGAGCAGGAGCGCATGCGCCGAGAGTTCGATCTGGCGCGCGAGATTCAGCGCAACCTGCTGCCCGACCAACCTGCGGACGATTTTCCTATCCATGGACTGAATCTCGTCGGCGCTGGAGGCCCCTGGCGATTTTATGATTTCCTCACCGTTGCCGATGGTCGCACGCCTGGGGGCCAAGGATATCGGGCGGGGCGGAACGAATTCGGCGATGCTGATGGCCAAGACGAACACCTGTCTAGCTGCCTCGGCAAGACGAAAATGATCCGGCGCAGTTGCTGGCTACTTAACGACGAACTGGCCGAAACCGCCGGTCGGCGGCATGTTGTGACGATGGCGGTGTCGGTGTACAACCCGGCCAATGGCGAAACCCCCGTTTGCCAACGCCGGACATCAGCCGCCGTCTATCGCAGCCGGTCGGGTGTCCATCGCGAGCTTGAAGAATCCTCGCCGCCGCCCGGCATTCTGCCGGGCATGACCTATACCGACCAGCGCCCGAAGCTCGATGGCGGATGGCCTCATTCTGTTTACCGATGGGGTGACCGGCTGGTCGGCGGACGGCAGAATGCTGGAAGCCTTCGGCCTGAAGGCGCTGCTTGACAAGTATTCGCTTCGGCCGCCCGCCGAATGCAGCTCGAACGCGTGGTCGGTAGACGCTTATCCATCCCGGCAGGAGCCTGCGCGACGACCTGACGCTGCTGGTGATCGGCTGATGGCCGAGCTGCCTTGAACGCATGTTTCCAGCGCGTACCGAGGATTTGTCGGCGGAAGCTCACAGGTGCGGCGGTGCGCGAGGCGTGCCAGCGCGCAATGCACGCCCGAGGAAGCGAGCGAGCAGGTGGTGCTGGCGATCAATGAGGCGTGCATGAATATCATCAAGCACGGCTACGGGTTTGCCGCCGGACAGGGGTTTCACGCTGCGCAGGGCGTTAATGATGACGCGGCTTGATGGTGCAATTGCTGGACACCGGCCTACCCGGTAAAGATGAGGATTTGCGCCCACGGGAATTGCACGAGCTGCGGCCCGGCGGGCTGGGCGTACGGTTCATGCGCGAATTGATGGACGGTGGCCTTACCGGCCGGCGCCGGAGGGTTATGCAAACCGGTTCCTGCAACTGACCAAGCGTATCTCGCGAGGGGAAGCGCAAGTGGATATACGTAAACCGAATTCCGGACGCCGTACATGGTAGTTCGCCTTTCCGGCGATGGCTGACCGCATTCGTCACCCAGGTGGTACGCGAGGTCATTCTCGATTACCGTCTTCTAGCAAGAAAACGCCGTTGCTCATCGATCTTTCGGCAGTCAGCTATCAGGATAGCTAGCCCCAGCGGCGCCAGCCTGGTCGAAGGTATCAGGCGGGCGAAAGCAGTGGGCATGGATTTCGCCTTGCGGCAGTCGCGCAACCGGCGATGAACGTGCTGGAAGCTGGCGCGGCTCGACAAGGTATTCTTGATCTGGCGCCCTCGCTAGATGACGTGGTTTGGAGCCATACCGGATTCCGGCGCTCAATCGTCAAACGCCGCCTTCACCCTTCTTCTGGATACGCATGAACGTCCTGTCATTCGTCTCGTGGGTAAGTCGGCCAGCGTAGCCTGCAACCGGTCCGGAAGTCGGCTATCACGCCGCGCTGATGGTCGAGGCGTTTTACCGGCTGCTGCTCGGCTTCATTGGCGGCGTTTGTGCCGGTGCGCGCTCTGGGCGCGGTGTTCAAGCGAGGCCATCGGCGTTGGCGGTAAATGCGATCCCCCATCGTCGCGCTGGCCTCCTCTTCGCCACCGGGATGATGCTGGCCATCCAAGGCATTTATACGCTGCGGCACCTTCGGTGCCGAGGGCAGGTGGTGCTCAGCCCCCGTCGGTGACGCGCGAGTTTGGTTCCGCTGATCACCGATCTCAGCCGCCGGGCGTTCCGGCTCGGCCATCGCGGCGCGCATCGGCAGCACCAGCGCAGTATTTCCGCAGGAAATCGACGCCTTGCGCGTGATCGGAACTGTTCCGGTGCGCTATCTGCGGCGCCGCTGCTGGCCGCCATGTTGCCAGACCCTGCCGGCATTGACCATTCTGTCCGACCCGGTTGCGCGGTCGGTGGGGCGCTGTATTGCGCCGGCGAATCGAGAGTCTGCCGATTGGCATATTCTTCGATCGAGTTTTCGAAGTGCGCTGGTCGTCGACGACGTGATTCATGGCGTGCTCAAGAGCTTCATTTTTGCCGTGATTATCGCTCCTCATCGGCGCGGCCAACGGCTTCAACGTGAATGCCGGTGCCGAGGGCGTGGGCGGGCGACAACGCGCGCGGTGCTGCTTGGGTGCATCGGCATCATCCTCTCGCGGATATGGTATTTACATTCCTTACCAGCCGCTAAACGCCTTCAACACTGAGGCACGGAGACACAGAGATCACGGAGAG
>JADJLB010000011.1 GCA_016705685.1 Propionivibrio sp. | reverse complement strand
CAGGCGATGAGGCGTGACGAACTTGGGGGCGATCGGTCACTGGTAGCGTGGCCGTGTTGGCGAAACAGCCGTGCAGTGGTGCGGAGCGGCCCATGCCGATGACGCAGGGTGGCAACTGTGCGACGAGAGGCAGAAGATGCTCTCGTGATACTTTTGGCTTGACCAGCGCGGACTTACCGTTATCATCAACGCCGTACGGCAACCATGTGGCCAGATCGATTCCGACTGTGACAATGCTCATGGATTCCTTTCGTGGTTCTGATGTGATCGTGAAACCCCATCTGGCACTCTCGTTGCCATTTGCAGCTTCCGCCGCAGCCTCGGGACAGGAAGTGCTGTTCGTTCGGCCCCACAAAAGAAGCACTCAGCGCAACACGTTGACAGATGTATTTATTGTAGCTACAGTAAAGCATGCTTATCGAGTTCGATCCAGCCAAGGACAGCAAACCAAACGAAACACGGCGTTTCTCTGTCCGTGGCAGGAGAACTGCCAACTGGGAAGCCGCGCTGGTGTGGATTGATAGATCGAGCCTGAGTACAGCGAACGCGAAATGATCGCGCTCGCTCCGAAACCCAAAGTTGTACTACGTGGCGTTTGTGGACCGATGGTGAAGCGCGAAGGGTCATCAGTCTGCGCCGTTGAATCGTCGCGAGGTAAAACACTATGTCGAAAATCTCTAAGCGTCCCACCATCTCATGCCGACCGCAGAAGAGGACCGAGCCATTACTGCTGCTGCCAAAGTGATCCTGACGCACACCACTTAGCCAAAGCAAAACTCAAGTCGATGGTTTCCGGTCCAGGCGTTGCGTGGCCGTCCAAAATCCGAACACAAGAAATTGCTCTGTGTCCGTGCGCTTCAGCCAAGAGGTCGTGGAGTTCTTCAAATCCACCGGTGAAGCTGGCAATCACGAATGGATGGCGTTCTTCGCCAGTACGTAGCACGTCATTCCCGTAGCACGTGAGAATGGGGTCGAACCAAATGTTCCACCGGACCTTCGCGAAAAGCCGCGCAGGCCGGTGCACCCAAACGTTGAAGCTGTAGAAAAACCCTTTTTAGCCGAATTTGACGAGCGAATGGCGCCGGATTCATCGGCGCCACTGGTCATTTCGCGTTTTGATGAGGTGCTTCGCCGTCCCGCCAGCGGCGACGTTTGTCTCAAATCGCCGGCATGTCCCTTGGGGAGGGCCTGCCTTGCCTTCTTCTGCTACTGCGCATAGCCGTGATGCGCCAGCTTCTCGATATTGTGTACCAGGCAGAACAACTTCCACTGCGTATCGACCTTCGTCTGCCCGCGCGCAGCGAAGCGGTCCAGCCCTTTGTTGTGGCGGATATTGCCGAACACCGGTTCCACCGTGGCGAAGCGTTTCCCGTAGAGTTGCCTTCCGCGCTCCGAATCAATCGCTCGCCGCATGATCTCGCTATAGTTCACCGCCGTTTTATCCGCCTTACCGCGAAAGAACATCACCTGACGGGTCTTCGTCGTCTCGGGCTTCCTCAGGCACTTCTCGCGAACGTACAGGGCAGACAATCGCGCAGCGCCCCTTGGAACTTGGTGCCGATCTGGCCGTTGTGATGGCAGTTGGCTCCGTTCTGGTAGAGCCTCTTTCCGGCTGGACAGATACAGGTACCGGCTTGCGGATCGTAGTCGAAATCCTTGGGCCGGTAGTGACCGGCGGTCTTCTTGGGATGGGCCTTGTCGTAGAGCGGATCGGGTTGGGCCGTGTGCCGGGCCTGGTCGTGAAACGTTCATCGCGCTGGCGCATCTGGCTGTCGGCAATCAGCGCCGGTCGATGCGTCTCGGCCAGTGCCTTGAGGTTGGCTTCACTGTGGTAGCCGGCGTCGGCCGTGATTAGCGTGTCGAGCGTGCACAGGGTGTGGCGGCGGCGACCACCGGCATCAGGAGCGCCTGCTCGCTGCCCGTGCCGTGGGCCTGGGCTTCGATGATGATCTGGTGCTTGGCATCGACGGCGGCGACGCCGGTGTAGCCTTGAATGACGCCCTTGGATGTGGCCATCTTGGCGGAGTCGTTATCCGTGCGGTTGCTCTTGATCACCTTGCCTTTGGCGCCTTTGCGATCCTCGGGATGCTTCTTGAGCCAGCGGCGCAGTTGGGCGGCGCCGTGCTGAAGCCGCTCGATACGTTGGGCCGCCTTGGCCGTCAGATCGGATTCAATCGGTCGGGCGTCGTTCTCGCGATGGCGGGCGAGCATTGCTGGGCGGCCTGTTCCAGCTTGTCGGCCTGGCGGCTGAAATCGGCCCGAGTGCCGCTCTTGCCTTTGCTGGCATTGCTCGGCAGTTTGACGCGATCAATCGCGAACATCTCGCGGCCGATCAGGCCTTGCTGGTCGCAGATGAGCAGGACTTCCTTGAACAGCGGAACGATCTCGGCGCCCAGCGTAGAAACAAAGTCGGCAAAGGTGGTGAAGTGTGGCGCGCAATCACCACTGAGTGCAATGAAGGTGACCTGCTCGCGGCAGGCACGTTCGATCTCCCGGCTACTGACAATGCCCCGGCTGTAGGCGAACAAGACAACCTTGAGCAACAGTGCGGGTGCATAGGCGCTAGCGCCAGTGAAGTCATTACGATAGCGGGCGTCGAAACGGCGCAGATCGAGTTCCGTGATCGACAAGGTAGTTCAGGCATGTTCGAAGGTACCGGGCAATAACTGCTTCCAAATCCACCGCGAGAAAACGCGGGCTGGTGTCGATGACTTTGTAACGGGCCATGTCGGGTATCAAGGCACAACCTTTGATCATTGATATCCATTCGGTCCGCAAATGCGCAGATGAAAAGAGTCTACAGTTCCCTGGTGCCGCTATCCAGGGCTGCACAGGCCGCTGAAATCCGCCCTAAGGCCACCACCTACTACAACGGCAAGCTCTTCGAGTACCCAGCGTACGGAGAAGCCCCTTTCTGCGTACCACAACTTCCGATCTGGAGATCCTACTTGGAGCGGCAACAACAGTCTCGTCTTGCCTGACGCAGCTTGCTCCAGCCTTGGTCAGGGAGATTTTTTTTTCTCCGGAAGAAAACCGCGCCCCTTTTCCCCCCTGCCAATCATCCTGGGCCAAGACCGGCCGAACGTTCAAGGGCATCTCGTCTTGGGCCAAGTCAAGGGGGTGTGAACTTGTCCAGGAGACGCCAAGTCTGCAATTTCTCGTTCCATGGTAAGCCTGTTTTGAAGATTGGGCAACCCAAAGGGGTCAGCTTCGAATTGTTCTTGCGAAATTCAATGCGGTGCCAACCCCTCTTCATTGTTCTTTCTACACCGTCGCTATTGCTACCATCTACCCGTTCTGGCAACTGCTCTATCCGCCACGCCCTCGCCGCCTAGTTTTCGTCGTTTCCTGTTCGTGCGCTTTGAGAATCGATTGGAGTAATCCGGGGAATCGCGTCTCCAGTTCGCGCAGGCGCACGCGGCTCGTGAGTTCCACGCCTTTGCGTTCGCTGACGATCAAACCCGACTCTCGCAGAATGCGATAGTGCTGAGAGCAGGTTGATTTCGGCATGTCGACTTCGAGCCGGTCGGTCATTTGCGTGCAGTTCAAACCGGCTTCCGCTTTCAGCAGTTCGCTGACGATGGCCAGCCGTACCGGGTCGGCGAGGGCGTGCAGAATGCCCGCCACGGTGATGTCTTCGCTATTCGGGTGCGCTAGGGGTCGACTCATAGATCGTAAGGGTACCCGATACCGTTGCTTTTTCAATAATCCTGTTGTACCGTATTTATGAACTATTAAAAAAGGACCTATCTCATGACGACTCTTTTTGATCCCTTGCGTGTCGGCGATTTATTGTTGCCGAACCGTATTGTGATGGCACCGTTGACCCGCAGCCGCGCCGGAGCGGTGCGTGTTCCAAATTCCCTGATGGCCGAATACTACGCGCAGCGTGCGAGCGCGGGGCTGATCATCACCGAAGCGACCTCGGTCACGCCGCAAGGCGTGGGCTACGCCGAAACGCCCGGCATCTGGTCAGCCGAGCAAGTGACAGGGTGGAAGCTGATCACCCAGGCAGTGCACCAGAAGAGCGGCCGCATTTTTCTGCAGCTTTGGCATGTGGGCCGCATTTCGCATCCGCTCTTCCTCAAGGGCGAGTTGCCGGTGGCGCCCAGCGCGATCGCCCCGGAAGGCCATGTCAGTCTGGTTCGCCCCGAGACGCCCTTTGTGACTCCGCGAGCGCTCGAACGCGACGAGATTCCCGGAATCATCGAAGCCTATCGGCAAGGCGCGGAAAATGCGAAAGCCGCGGGTTTCGACGGTGTGGAAATTCACGGCGCCAATGGCTATCTGCTGGATCAATTCCTCCAGGGACAGCACGAACCGCCGCACCGATGACTACGGCGGCAGCGTCGAAAATCGAGCGCGCCTGATACTGGACGTCACGGATGCCGTCATCGGCGTCTGGGGCAGTCAGCGCGTCGGCATGCACCTCGCGCCGCGCGGAGACAAGCACTCGATGGGCGATTCCAATCCGGCCGCCACGTTTGGCCATGTTGCAGCTGAACTCGGCCGACGCAAGATCGCATTCATTTGCACGCGCGAGTATCTCGGGCCGGACAGTATTGGTAAAACAATCAAAGCCGCTTTCGGTGGTGTGCTTATTGCGAACGAACAATTTACCAAGGAATCGGCCGAACAAGCGATCGCCAACGGCGACGCCGATGCCGTAGCGTTCGGTCAAGCGTATATCGCCAACCCCGATCTGCCCGAACGCTTTCGCCAAAACGCACCGCTCAACCCGCCGGATACGACAACGTTCTACCAAGGCGGAAGCAAAGGATATATCGACTATCCGACGCTCGATTTGCTGGAGATGTCTTCCTGTCCAAGCTGATGATCGTTGAGAAGGGCGCCAACCATCCTTATGCCCCGTCTTCACCTTGCTGATTGAGCAGTTGACAAGGTGTAACCAGACGACTACAGTTTAAGCGTGTTCTCGATCAAACGCACCGATGTATTTTCTACTTGGCTGGATGGCCTGAAAGACCGGATTACCCGGCAGCGACTCAATGTTCGCTTGCGCAAGGCGATGCTGGGCAACCTGGGCGATGTAAGGCCTGTCGGCGATGGTGTCGTCGAGATGCGCGAACATTTCGGCGCGGGATGGCGCATGTACTACATTCAGCGGGGTGAAACATTGATCGTAATGCTCGGCGGCGGCGACAAGTCTACACAGTCCGCCGATATTGCCAAGGCCGTGAAACTTGCGGCCATGATGGAGGAATGAATCATGACCAAGAAAATTCGTATCGCTGACCTTCCTGATTTCGATCCCGCAGAACATCTGAAAGACGAAGACGATATGGCAGCATATCTCACTGTTATTCTGGAAGAGAACGATCCCGCCTTACTGGCTGCGGCGCTCGGTGATATTGCTCGTGCGCGTGGAATGAGCGAGATCGCCCGCGCTTCCGGAATTACTCGTGAAGCACTTTACAGAGCCTTACGACCCGATGCTCAGCCGCGCTTCGATACTATCAGCCGCGTCTGTACGGCTCTGGGGTGAAGCTGGTGGCACAAGCGGTTCATGCGTGAGTCTCCGTCAATATCCGTTGCATAGCTACTAAGATTAGCGCAGGCGTTCTGAATCGTACGGATAGAGGCAGCATCGTATTTCCGCTCGATGCAGTGAAGGTCGAGTTTCTGTTGCAGGCCGCGCAGCGTGTTTGCGCTTTTAAGCGGAAGCCAGCCGTCGATTCGACCCACGAGAGCGCGTCTTGGGTTCCGCGCACGGCTTTCGAACCTCAATCAGCACAACCATTCATCAACGATTGCCCTTTAACGAATTTTTGAATACGGAGAGACCATGGACAACTCAATGATTACTACAGCATTCGAACTGCCAGGTTACCGAATCACGAAGAATCTTGGCGTGGTTCGAGGGATTACGGTTCGCTCCCGGTCGATCATCGGCAACTTTCTTGGTGGCATTCAATCGCTGTTTGGCGGCAATATCACCATCTATACTGCGCTTTGTGAACGTGCTCGCTCGGAGACATTTCAACTCATGCGGCAGCATGGCCAATCGCTCAAAGCCAATGCGATTATCGGAATGCGTTACGACGCAACCGAGCTCATGGCGGGTCTGACCGAAGTGCTTTGCTATGGCACCGCCGTCATTGTGACCCCCATTGAATAGTTGGCTTTGCTTCTTTGAAATGGCGCATCCTGGGCTCGCCAATACGCCTATGAAATGCGTTTCTGCCACGTTCTTAGCCCCTGCTCGTGCGGCCAAAAACAGTACCTGTTTCAGTGAGTCTTCCATGAATTCATCGGCATCTTCACCAACGTCTCCGCGTCGTGTCATTTACTGGGCCACCTTCGCGATCGCTGCCCTTGTGACCGCACTGGCGGCGGGTTTCTTCGTTGTCGGAATCGGAGACGGATCGGTTTCTTCATTCAACATGAGCCTGTGGCTTTCCCTGCTCTCGGCAACCGCGGCGATTCTGTTTCTTGGGCACCGTTTGCACATGCACGGCCGGACCGGTCTGGCGATAGCCGTGCTCGCCATTCTGGCGGTTCCGGGGCTGCTCTACGGCCTCTTCGCGCTGATGATAATTGTCACTTCACCGCACTGGAACTAGCGACAACGTTTCAAGCGGTTCCTTCTCAGGAGTATTCGATGAGCATTACACGTATTAACACCTTCCGCGCCAAAGAAGGTTTGTCAAACAGCTTGCGCGAATTTCTGGTTTCAATCCTTCCGCTGATCGAGCAGTCGCCAGGTTGCGAATCGTGTCAATTGCTTCAACACCAGGACAACGTCAATGAATTCGTGATCATCGAGGTGTGGACGTCCGTCGCTGCGCATCAGGCCTCGGTAAAGAACATCCCTCCTGAAAAATTTGCTGTGGTGATGCCCTTGTTGGCGGGTCCGCCCTCGGGTTCGTATTACGATGAGTAAGCGACTTACTGGCAAGCGGGCGGTGTCTGACGATAGTCAATGAACTCAGATGCGCTCAGCCTTGTCGTTGCCGGCGCATTATGTCATGCGCTTTGGAACTACTTCGCCAAGAAGGCGTCTGGCGGCTTGCCGTTTGTGTGGCTGTTTGGATTGGTCAGCCTGGTTGTTGCCGCTCCATTCGGGTTGTCTTCCTGGTTCACCAACGCGCATCAACTTACCGTTCAGGCATGGATCGCGATCATAGGCAGCGATCGTTCATGTGGTGTATTCGCTGGTTCTGCAGAAGGGTTATCGCGAAGGCGAATTTTCGGTTGTTTACCCCTTGGCCCGCGGGACGGGGCCTCTGTTTGCCGTGTTTGGTGCGATAGTCGTTCTGAACGAATCGCCCAGTTTTCTTGGATGGTTGGGTATCTTCGCAGTCTTGACGGGCATTGCCCTGATGGCGGGAGCCGCCCGTGTTTCATTCCTTGCCACCAAAGGCGCGAGCGGGGTCGTCTGGGGAACCCTCCCGGATGACCTGCGCTATTGGTGGGCCGTCAAGACGCTCGGTGTGGCGCGGTCTTTCGCCCTCGGTCTTGCCATCGGAGATCTGCACCGCTGGCGCTCGGAGGCTGGGTCTTAAAGCCCAATGGCGGCTAAACAGCCGATACATTGTTGCCGTCGGGTTGCTTCTCCGTTGTCCTACACGCTTGTGCTATTTGCTGCGATGGCCGCTCAGTTATTGCGCCGGTGCGAGTCTCGATGCTGGTCGGGTTGTTTCACCGCCGGACTGCTGCGTGAAGCCTTTGTTCCATCGCGTATCGTCGGTACGGCCTGCATGGTTGCCGGTATCGTCATGCTGGCTCGTGCGCACTGAGCGCACCGGCGTGTGGAAGGCGATACGTCCCCTTGCCATTTTTTCGCCTTGATCTTCCAATTCGTTCCTGGCACGATGCGCCGATGAAATACTGTCCTCTTTGCCGAAGCGATCTTGAAAGCCGCCCTGTGGACGGCGTCGTGCGCCTGGCGTGTTCGTCGGTGCAGTGCCAGTTCGTCAGCTGGAACAATCCCATCCCGGTGGTTGCTGGTCTGGTGCGGAACGAGGGCCAGTACGTCCTGGCGAGAAATGCCACCTGGCCGGAAGGCATATTCTCCATGATCACCGGCTTCCTGGAGCAGGGTGAATCGCCCGAGAGCGCGATTCTCAGGGAGACGGAAGAAGAGCTTGGCCTCAAGGGCAGCGCGTGCCAGTTCATCGGCCATTATCCGCACCCCAGATTCAATCAACTGATCATCGCTTATGCCGTCGAAGCGTACGGTCAGGTGACGTTGAACGACGAAATCGCCGAGGTCAGACGGGTTTCACCCGAGCAGCTGGCGACCTACGACTTTGGGCGCCTTGGGTTGATTCGCACAATTGTGTCGCACTGGCTGGAAAGTGCCTGAACCATTCCGTTCGGTATTTCCGCACAGACTTGAACTGCCGCATGTACTGAGCAACGCAACCGAGAGGAGCCTGCCATGTCGCCACAAAACAGCGTACTCTTCAGTCCCATCGGCATCGGCCCGCTTGTCCTGCCGGGCCGTCTGTTCAAGACCGCCACCGCCGAAACGCGTGGCACATGTGGTGGTTTTGCCACCGACGCGGTGGTTGAATTCTATGTGCCGATTGCGCGTGGTGGCACGCCACTGATCATTACCGGCAATATCTACGTCTGCCGCGAAGGAAAATCGGCGCCGCTGCAACTTGGCGCCGACCATGACGACAAGATTCCCGCTCTGGCCAGGGTCGTCGATGCCGTGCATGCGCAGGGCGCCAAATTCTTTGCGCAGCTCAACCACTGCGGGCGTCAGGTGGTCCCCCGTTTTGCCCAATCGCCGGTGGCATACTCGGCTTCCGACGTTAAGGACTTGCTGACCGGCACCAAGCCGCAGGCGCTGACCGTCGAAGAGATCCAGCGCCTGGTCGGGCAGTTCGCCGATGCCGCCGAGCGCTGCCGGCGTGCCGGCTTCGACGGCGTTCAACTGCATTCGGCCAACGGCTACCTGCTCAGCCAGTTCTTGACGCCCTATACCAACCGGCGCAGCGACGAGTATGGCGGTTCGATGGAGAACCGCACGCGCTTCATCCGCCAGATCATCCAGGCCATTCGATCGCGCCTCGGCCCGGACTTTCCGGTGATCGTCAAAATGAACGGCTCGGACTGGCTGCCGTTGCGCGATGGTCTGCACACCGGCGAGCTGGTCGAAGCAGCAACGCTGCTGCAGCGCGAGGGCATAGACGCCGTGGAGATATCCGTTGGGCATTATGAGTCAGGTTTTCCGATGGTCTGCGGTACGTTCGACCAGTGCCTGCGCAACATGCTCAAGGGCAGCATGAGTTACCTGCCGCCGCTGCGCCGCACCTTGCTGCAAGTGTTCAGGCCGTTGGTCACGCTGGCCTCGAATCTGCTCTGGAAAGGGCGCCAGGGCTATAACCTCGACTACACGCCGCAATTCAAGAAACAGCTGGCGATTCCGGTGATATGCGTCGGAGGTTTTCGCACGCGCGAAGCGATGGAGGCGGCGATCAGCCAGGGCAAGTGCGACGCGGTCTCGGCCGGTCGCGCCTTCATCGCCGACCCGTACATTTACCGACATCTTCGCGACAACCAGCCCGGCCCCCGATGCGTCGACTGCAATGCCTGCGTCGGCCATTTGGGCGCTCAACCCGCGGAGTGCTATCACCCGACGGTCAAAGCGGAAAAAGACGCCATGCTGGCCCGCGAAGCGACCGTCTGAATCCTGGGGCGATGACCGGCTTGACCGATCTGCGCAATTGGACACGCTTTCTTGGCGGCGTGCTGATGGCTGCCTGCGTTCTGGCGCTTGCCGCCTGTGCCCAGGTTCATAGCATCCCGGATACGCCGGCACCGCGAATCGGCAACGGCTATCCGGATCATCTCGACGTTCCGGAGCCGGGATCTCGGGAAGTGATCGTGGTGATCAACGACAATGCCAAAATGGTCCATTCCGGGATGTTTGCCGCGGATCGCTTGCTGGACCCGGCGGGCAGCTACATGGGAACGCGTGGTCTCGATTCGCACTGGCCCGGCATCAGCCTGCGGGACTATGTGCGCTTTCAGCTGGAAGACGGCCCGGTAGTCAAACTCTATCGCTTCGCCTTGACCGCTGAGCAGTTCAGGCAGATCGAGGCACGCGTCGACCAGGCCGGGAGCACCATGCCACTTTTTTGCGCCGCCCGCGTACAAAATATCCTCAGCGGCATCGGTCCCTTTGAATCGGTGCCGAATGTGTGGCTGGTTTCGCCAGCCACGCTGGCGGACTACCTCGACAGTATCATCGGCAACCGGGAGTTCGCCGGTGCTTGCTATTGGCCCAACGGCGGGTCGTGCAACCCGCGTGCCGTGGATAAAGGCCTTGAAGTCACCGCCCGGTAAGCGGCCGGCCGTCGTCGCCTGGTGTGGCGATGCCGATGTGTGCGGTCGGCGTGTCGGAGAGCGCGATCAGGGTTAGACTCGCAAGATCGGTTTCAATGAACGTAACAAGCTCCGCGAAATGACATACCGCTGACCATGGAAGATCCAAAAAGCGCAACGCAACGTCTGGCCAGGGAATACGCCGATCGGGATGATCCCAACGGCTGGTTTGAAGCGTTCTATGCCCGAGCCGGCGGCGATATTTGCAAGGTATATTGGGCCGACCTGAAACCCAACCCCTTGCTGCTCGACTGGATCAAGACGAGAGATGCCTCTGCTGGCACCCGGGCGATCACCATCGGCTGCGGACTGGGCGACGATGCCGAAGCCTTGTCGCAGCATGGCTACCGGGTTACGGCCTTCGACATCTCCCCGTCGGCCATCGCCATGTGCCGGCAGCGCTATCCCGGCAGCACGGTGGACTACCGGGTCGCCGATCTGTTCGATCTTCCGGTGTCGTGGTCGCAGGGATTCGATCTGGTATACGAGTGCAACACGATCCAGATTCTGGTGGGTCCGAGTCGGGCTGAAGCGCTGGCAGCCATCTCGGATCTGGTTGCTCCCGGCGGCGAAATCCTGGTGTCCTGTCGCAGCCGGAATGCGGGCGAACAACTTGATTCTTTTCCTCTGGCTTTGGATCGGGATGAGATCGAGGGCTTCCTGCGTGCCGGTTTGATCGAGAGACATTTTGTCGCCTACGACGACGATCAGGATCCGCCCGTACCGCATTTCTTTGCGGTCTATCGACGCCCGCTCTAAAGCCGAATCAAGGATAATGCGTCTTCCTGCAACATGACGCACCGGAGCTTCCTGCAGTGTCGATCGAACACGCCAAGCAACTGGCCGACAACAACGCCAATTCCCGGTTGACGGGCGATATGGAGCTGCTCCTGGCAATCAGCCAGGATTTCGTCGGCGCGCCCGGAGATGAGCCAGACGCTGGCCAATGCGGTGCAGCAGATCATGAGCTACATGGATACCGAGGCGTCGTCGATCTTCCTGCTCGACGCGGCGGGCGAGACCTTGACTTGCCTGGCTTGCGCCGGGCCGGTCTCGATCAAGGGCCTGACCATCGCCAGGAATCAGGGCATCGTCGGCCGTGCGCTGGCCGAAAATGCCGTCCAGATGGTGCGCGACGTGTCGGCCGACGGGGATTTCAGCACCGCCGTCGATGACCGCACCGGTTTCACGACCCGTTCCATCCTGTGCGCGCCGCTGATGGTCAAGGGGCGTATGCTGGGCGCGTTGGAGGTGATCAACAAGCGCAAGGGCGACGGTCTTTTCGATCCGGCGGACAAGCGCTTCCTGCAGGTGCTGGCCGGCATGGTTTCGCTGGCCGTGCACAATGCGCAGATGACCGAAGCGCTGGTCGAGCAGGAGCGCATGCGCCGAGAGCTCGATCTGGCGCGCGAGATTCAGCGCAACCTGCTGCCCGACCAACCCGCGGACGATTTTCCTATCCATGGACTGAATCTGTCGGCGCTGGAGGTCTCCGGCGATTTTTACGATTTCTTCACCTTGGCCGACGGTCGCATCGCCTGGGGGCTGGGCGATGTGTCGGGCAAGGGAATGAATTCGGCGATGCTGATGGCCAAGACGATCAGCCTGTTTCGCTGCCTCGGCAAGACGGTGCACGATTCGGCGCAGTTGCTGGCCATACTTAACGACGAACTTGCCGAAACCGCCAGTCGCGGCATGTTCGTGACGATGGCGGCCGGGAGTGCAACCCGGCCAATGGCGAAATCCTGTTTGCCAACGCCGGACATCAGCCGCCGCTCTATCGCAGCCGGTCGGGAACGTATCGCGAGCTTGAAGAATCCTCGCCGCCGCTTGGCATTCTGCCGGGCATGACCTATACCGACCAGCGCTTGAAGCTCGATGGCGGACGGCTCTATCTGTTTACCGATGGGGTGACCGAAGGCTGGTCGGCGGACGGCAGAATGCTGGAAGTCTTCGGCCTGAAGGCGCTGCTTGACAAGTATTCGCTTCGGCCGCCCGCCGAACAGCTCGAACGCGTGGTCGAGACGCTGGTCCATCCCGGCGTGCGCCTGCGCGACGACCTGACGCTGCTGGTGATCGGCTGATGGCCGAGCTGCTCGACCGGACATTTCCAGCGCGTACCGAGGATTTGTCGGCGGTTCGTGCGGCGGTGCGCGAGGCGTGCCAGCGCGCGCATTGCACCGAGGAAGCGAGCGAGCAGGTGGTGCTGGCGATCAATGAGGCGTGCATGAATATCATCAAGCATGGCTACGGGTTTGCCGCCGGACAGGGCTTCACGCTGCGCATGGGCGTTAATGATGACGTATTGATGGTGCAATTGCTGGATAATGGCCTACCTGCAAAAGATGAGGATTTGCGCCCACGGGAATTGCACGAGCTGCGGCCCGGCGGGCTGGGCGTACGGTTCATGCGCGAATTGATGGACGGGGTGGCCTACCGGCCGGCGCCGGAGGGTTATGCAAACTGCCTGCAACTGACCAAGCGTATCTCATGAGGGGGAAGCAAGTGGATATACAAATCGAATTCCGGACGCCGTACATGGTAGTTCGCCTTTCCGGCGATGTTGACCTGCATTCGTCACCCAGTGCACGCGAGGTCATTCTCGATTGCCTCAAGAAGAAAATGCCGTTGCTCATCGATCTTTCGGCAGTCAGTTATATGGATAGTTCCGGCGTCGCCAGCCTGGTCGAAGGGTATCAGGCGGCCAGAAAGCAGGGCATGGATTTCGCCTTGGTGGCAGTCGCGCAACCGGCGATGAACGTGCTGAAGCTGGCGCGGCTCGACAAGGTATTCCCGATTCATGCCTCGCTAGATGACGTGGTTTGAGCCAGGCATGATTCCGGCGCTCAATCGTCAAACGCCGCCTTCACCCTTTCCCCGATACGCATGAACGCCGTCCTGTCATTCGTCTCGCAAGTCGGCCAGCGCAGCCTGCAAGTGGTCCGGGAAGTCGGCTATCACGCCGCGCTGATGGTCGAGGCGTTTTACTGGCTGCTGCTCGGTCATTGGCGGCGTCAGCCGGTGCGCCTGGGCGCGGTGTTCAAGGAAGCCATCGGCGTTGGCGTAAATGCGATTCCCATCGTCGCGCTGGCCTCCTTCGCCACCGGGATGATGCTGGCCATCCAAGGCATTTATACGCTGCGCACCTTCGGTGCCGAGGGGCAGGTGGTGCTCGGTATCTCCTTGTCGGTGACGCGCGAGTTTGCCCCGCTGATCACCGGGATCTTCGTCGCCGGGCGTTCCGGCTCGGCCATCGCGGCGCGCATCGGCACCATGCAGATTTCGCAGGAAATCGACGCCTTGCGCGTGATCGGAATCAACCCGGTGCGCTATCTGGTGGCGCCGCTGCTGGCCGCCATGTTGCTGACCCTGCCGGCATTGACCATTCTGTCCGACCTGGTTGCGTTGTTTGGTGGGGCGCTGTATTGCGCCGGCGAACTGAGTCTGCCGATTGGCATATTCTTCGATCGAGTTTTCGAAGTGCTGGTCGTCGACGACGTGATTCATGGCGTGCTCAAGAGCTTCATTTTTGCCGTGATTATCGTCCTCATCGGCGCGGCCAACGGCTTCAACGTGAATGCCGGCGCCGAGGGCGTGGGCGGGCGACAACGCGCGCGGTGGTGCTTGGGTGCATCGGCATCATCCTCGCGGATATGGTATTTACATTCCTTACCAGCCGCTAAACGCCTTCAACACTGAGGGCACGGAGACACAGAGATCACGGAGAGAAGCTTCGGGAATGAAAAAGAAGATGATGGATGGGGAAAATGGCCCAAGGGATTTAAAGATTTCGTTCGCTGCGAACTCTGCGAACTCTGTGTCTCTGTGTCCTCCGTGTTTAAAGAGGTTCTGTTTCTAATGCCGACTACCGACCTTGCCATCGACGTCGACCATCTGGTCACCCACTACGGGCCCCGGAAGATTCTCGACGACATCAGCTTCCAGGCGCGGCAGGGCGAGATCATGGTCATCATGGGCGGCAGCGGTTCGGGCAAGAGCACGCTGTTGCGCCATCTGCTCGGCCTGCACCAGCCCACCTCGGGCAGCATCAAGCTGCTCGGTAAGGACATCACCCGCTTGAGTGCCGACGAAATGTACGACCTGCGCAAGAACATGGGCGTGGCCTTTCAGGGCGGTGCCTTGTTCAATTCGATGACCGTCGGCGAGAACGTCGAGTTGCCTTTGCGTGAACATACCAAGCTCGACGAAAATACCATGCGCATCATGAGCCGCATGAAGCTTGAAGTGGTCAATCTCGCCGGCTTCGAGAGTCTCATGCCATCGGAGTTGTCGGGCGGCATGATCAAGCGTGCGGCGCTGGCGCGCGCCATCGTCATGGACCCGCGCCTGCTGTTCTTTGACGAGCCGTCGGCGGGGCTCGATCCGGTGGTTTCCGCCGAACTGGACGATCTGATCCTGATCCTGCGCGACGCCATGAACATGACGATCGTCGTGGTGACGCACGAACTGGAGAGCGCCTTCAAAATCGCCGACCGGATCACGGTGCTCGACCAGGGCCGCATCCTGATGTCGGATACGGTTGCCGCCGTGCGCGCCAGCGATAACCCGCGCATCCAGTCCCTGCTTAACCGTACCCCGAGAAACGAAGCCATCAACCCCGAGGAATATATGGAACGATTGACCCGGGAGATTTCCTGACCATGAGGCACAACGAATGAAACGCGACAACGTCAATTACCTGCTGGTCGGCAGTTTTGTGCTGCTGATGGCCGGCGTTCTGCTCTACGCCTTGTACCGGATTACCGGGCACAGTGCCAAGGGCGATGTCTACACGCACTTTGCCAATGTCGCCGGCATCAAGGAGGGCACGGTGGTGACCTACGAGGGATTCGAGGTTGGCAATGTGGCGCAGGTCGAGCCGGTGACGCGCGACAAGCGCACGGCGTATCGCATCACGCTCAACCTGAGAAAGCCGGTGAGCATCCCGGTCGATAGCCGCGCCCTGATTGCCACGCCGGGATTGCTCAGTGCGCCGCTGGTCGAGATCAAGGAGGGCGGCGGCAGCGACATTCTGGCGGCAGGGGGCGATATTCCCGGCAGCAGCAGCGCCAATTTGATGGAGTCGGTCGCTGCGCTGGCCACCGAATTGGGCCAGATTACCGAATCCACAATCAAGCCGATGCTCGTTCAGATCAACCGCAACGTGGCGCCGGCGATGGCCGACATGCGCTCGACCATCGAGCGCATCAACCGTACGGCGGGGCGTATCGACACCTTGTTCAGCGATCAGAACGTGCAGCACTGGAGCCGGCTGCTGCAGAACGCCGATGGCGCTTCGGCCAATGCGCTGAAGCTGCTGGCCGATCTGTCCACGGTGCGTGCCGAAGTCGAAGATCTGGTCAAGGATACCCGCGGCATTGTCACCAACGGCGGTACAGGTTTGAAGGACTCGATACGGCGCATCGATGCGACGCTCTATCAGCTTGAATCGGCCGGGCGCAACATCAACGAGTTCTCGCGCACCATACGCGAGAATCCGGCCGCGCTGATCCAGAGCCGACCGCCAACCGACGATGCAGGAGCAGCGAAATGAAGCGACTGAACAAAACACTCTGGTCTTTCGGTTTGCTCTTGTTGCTCGCCGCCTGCGGCAGCGTGCCGCGGCGCCGACCGACCGTTTCTATCGCCTGCAGCCCGCGCACGTCGCCCCGGCAGCCACGTCCTTGCCCGGCGCCGTTGCCGTGAACGCCTTCCGCGCTGACAGTCTTTACGCGGAACGACCGATCGTCTACAGCGATGAAGCCAGCCTGCGCCAGTTACGCCAGTATCACTACCACCTGTGGCTGTATCCGCCTGCACAAATCGTACAGGAGCATTTCAAGGCCAGCCTGGGCAGCGCACTTGATCTGAAGGGCGACAGCAATGCGCCGTATGCGCTTGACGGGCGCATCGTCAAGTTTGAACGGGTGCTATCCGGGCAGCACAGCAAGGCCGTCGTCGCGCTTGAGCTGCAGCTGCTGGCGGGGGGCAAGACACGATTGAACAAAACCTATCAGGTGGAGCAGCCCGCCAGCGACGATTCGCTGGGCGCATTCGCCGTGGCGATGGAACAGGCCCTCGGCAAAATCTATACGGAGTTTCTCGCCGACGTGGCGCATAGCCGCTAAACCCGCAAAATTGCTCGAAGACATAAGCCAAGCGGTATCCTGGGTTGCCATCCGATTTGGCTGGTGGCAGGATGGGAACGCATGGGCAGGATGTTGGCCATCGAAATTCTGGTTGTGATCGACGATGTGAAATCGCCCAAGGCCAACTCAACGAGACGGTGTGACTGAAAGGGTTTCATATGGGCACTTTAGGTTTTCAGCGGCTCCAGGGTCGTTGCACTGGCAGCAACCGATATGTCGCGGGCGCGGCAATTTTATGGCGAAACATTGGCTCTGCCACCGGCGTATGAGGGTGATCGTCAGGTCGGGTACATGCTGGGAAACATCATATTGATGTTGAAGTCAGTCGCCGATGGCTGGTACGCACAACCGAGCGATCAGCTCAACCCACGCATCACTCTTGCGACCGACCACGCACTTGACACCGAGCGGGAATTGAAGAATCGTGGCGTCACGGTCAGCCACCCCGTGCAGGCTTATGACGATGAAGGATTCTATGTGGGCGCCTTTACAGACAGTGAAGGCAACAGGATCTGGTTTTGTTCGCCGCTCAACTGAATCTGGCGACGCTTTACACATTTGTACTCAAACGTCGTTGCCCGAATAGGTTCGATGGGAGCGAGTGCGCGATTGATTGCGCTGGGGCAATCAACGACTATTTGAAAACCGGTGACCGCTTCCAAAATTGCCTCGATTTATCCGTTTCCTTCCCGGTCGAATCGCCTTCTTGAGTTTTTTACTGCTCAAGAGCGTTCGCCTACCGGATATTCCGGATGTTCGGCCAGCATGACTCGGCGTAGATAGTCCACCCGGCGAAGCCTTCATTCCCTCTTTCACCATTCCCCATCACGCATCGCAGGAAGTAAACATGCAGACAACCAAGGAAGAAAAACAGGGAATACAGACTAAATTCATCCTCGGTGGTGCTTTACTTGCGGGTCTATTGTTTTGGATGGTGATTGTCAATTGGACCCGCGGCATGTTCGTGGATGATGCCCTCATCGGCCTGCGGTACGTGGATAACCTGGTCAACGGTCACGGGTTTGTATTCAATCCTGGCGACCGGGTTGAAGGCGTGACAAATGCCGGATGGATATTTCTTGTGTGGGTATTTTCGCCCCTGGGCGACCTGCTTAACGTGGCTCGGGTCGTTGGATTGACGGCAGGATTTCTTGCAGTGATTATCATCCTGCTTACCGCTGCGCCAATTGCGCCAAACCCCTGGCGCCTGGCGTTTTTAGCTCCCCTGCCCCTGTTGATTGTTACTCAATATGATTTTGCATTTTTCACTGCAACGGGGATGGAGACCGGACTGGCGGCTCTGCTGCTTGCCCTGATGGTCTCGTTGGCGGCGACGAATCGTTCCGGCTATCTCATTGCAATCCTCGGTGCGATTGGTTTTACGGTACGTCCAGAACTGATTTTGATATTTCCTTTATCACTAATTCTTGGTGCGGAGCGTTCTGGTTCACGCCTGCGCCCCTGGCTGATGCTGCTTGTTAATCTGGCTTGCATCGGCGTCATCACCCTCGCCAGGGTCATGTATTTTGACGACATCCTCCCCAATACTTTCCGTGCCAAAGGTGCAACCCTCGAGGGCATCATTGAACGTACCGTGAACTATCTTAGTGGGCATGTAATTAACATGCCCGGACTTTTTAGCGGTGTGCTGGCGTTAGCCTTAATCGGGTTTGGAATAATGCAAATCCGGCGGCAAAATCGACGCTTGGGCGCAACCCTCGCGGCGATAATCTGCACTGGGATTCTATTCTGCTTGTATGCACGGAATGACTGGACTCTCACTGCCCGGTATTTTGGCCCCTTCAGTCCAATCGCAGCTTTCGCCCTGTGGTGGGGGCTTTGCACTTTGCTTGTTCATCTGGGAGCGGAAAAGATGTCAGTGAAAACACTCACTGCACTAGTGGCAATTTTCGCCATCGCCTTCATCGGCCTGGGTGTAATCAACTTTCGCAGCACACTTTTTCAAGAGAAAGTAAAAACCTATCCAGGATATGTCCTCACCGGCACCGGGCTTGAGCTACCCTCACGCTGGATGGGGCAGAATCTGCCACCCAATGCAATTATCGCCACTCGCCGCATCGGTGCCGTTGCCTACTTTTCAAAGCTGCACATCTGGGATTACGCTTTTGGATTGACAGAGCCGGAAGTCGCTAAAATTGTTAAGCAACACAAGAGCGAGGCTTTTTCAGACCCGGCGGACCCAATGTTAAAGGATGTGTGGCAGCGTGTACGGCCAGACTACCTGCTGGAGGATTATCAACATCGCAGGATCGACGTCCTCACTGCCACCACCTCACACTCAGAAGTGACAATTCACGGCTTCAAGTATGTACTCATGGCGTCTTTTCCATTGAATAGAAGCACTGACTGGGCGCTTTGGAAACGGATTGATTAAGAACCGGGTGTCAATGGAATGCACTCGATGCGACGGGGATCTGTTCCTGTAGTTCGGCATACCGACGCTTTCGGGAATGCACAGAGGCTGGGTTTTCGAAGCGCTGTGGCGCAAGGGTCTGACCCGATACGATGGCTTGAAAGGGATCGGGTGGTCGTGGTTGTCGATGGACGGTGCCATGACGAAAGCGCCGCTGTCCAGCTCAAAAAACGGGTGCGAACCCGACGGACAGGGGAAAGCAGGGCGTCAAGCGCAGTCTTCTGACCGAAGCGGCCGGCATTCCGCTGGCCGTCGTCATTGACGGTGCCCACCGGCATGACATGAAATTGGTCGAGAAAACACTCGCGGGCATCATGGCGAAGCGTCCTCGGCCAACACGGGCCAAACCACAAGGTTTGTGCCTGGATAAAGGCTATGACTTCGACGAAGTCCGAGACATCGTTCGCGAGTTCGGTTTCACCGCACACATTCGCACGCGCGGCGAGGAAGCCCAGGCTATCCGTAAGGAAGCCGGCTTCAAGGCACGTCGATGGGTCGTTGAACGCACTCATAGTTGGATGAATCGCTTTCGTCTCTGGCTGGTATTTGCAAGTTTCATCACACTGGTTGTGTTGGGATCGGATACGGTGTCCCGATATTTCAGTGGGGGTATGGATCGCCTGGTGGGAGCAATCTGTTCTCGGGGGGCGCCCAATTAGGCCGGCGTGGAGCAATCGTTCGATATGGAATTGGGGCTGAGAGAGGCTACGCATTGAGCCGGTTGAAATGCTGCGATGAACGAAGCCTGTTCCTATCTTCGCTGCTGAGTGTCCGTTAAACCCCGGGAGAGCGACGACACAAAGACAAGAAGTGCGAACGTTCTCTCCGGGTCGATATGGGAAATTCCCGAGGCAATTTCCCAGTCGACAGCGAGTAATTCCTCCCTGAAGTGCGTCAATTGCATGCTTTCCATTCCTGGTCGAATCGCCTTCTTGAGTTTTTTACTGCTCAAGAGCGTTCGTCTACCGGATAATTCGGATGTTCGGCCAGCATGACTCGGCGTAGATAGGCCACCCGGCGAAACCTTCATTCCCTCTTTCCCCATTCCCCATGAAAATTGATCTGCGTCTCACCTTTCACTATGGACTGACGATTTTTCTCAGTGCGTTCCTGCTCTTTCAGGTCCAGCCCCTGATCGGAAAAATGATATTGCCATGGTTTGGCGGTTCGGCGTCGGTGTGGACCACCTGCATGCTGTTCTTCCAGATGGTCTTGCTGCTCGGCTATTTTTACTCGCATTGGGTCGTCCGCTTCCTCACGCCTTCGCGTCAGAGCCTGGTGCATGGCGCGCTGCTGCTGGTCAGTTTGCTTCTGATACCGATCAGCCCGAGCGCCGACTGGAAGCCGACCGGCGCCGAGAATCCGACGCTGCGCATCCTCGGGCTGCTGACCGTATCCATCGGCCTGCCTTACTTTGTGCTGTCCACGACCGGCCCGCTGCTGCAAGCGTGGTTCGCTCGTGAACGATCCGGTCTGGTGCCGTATCGCCTGTTTGCCTTGTCGAATTTCGGTTCGATGCTGGCACTGCTGGCGTATCCGATTGCCGTTGAACCGGTATTCCCGACGCGCGGGCAGTCCTGGCTGTGGTCCGGGCTGTTTGGCTGCTTTGCGGTCTCCTGCGCGCTGCTTGCCTGGCGCGGGCGGAAGGGGAAACCCATCGTCGTGCAGCATCATGAGGAAGGCCCCGCGCCGCGCTGGACGGACATGGTGCTGTGGGCGGCTTTGGCGGCCTGTCCGTCGATTCTGATGGTGGCCGATACCAGTTTCCTGACCACCAACATCGCGCCGATTCCGATGCTCTGGGTGGTGCCGTTGGCCTTGTATCTGCTTTCGTTCATCCTGAGTTTCGAGCGCCACGGCTGGTATCGGCGCATCATCTTTCTCCCGTTGCTGGTCGTCGGGCTGGCGGCGCTCGCTTATCTGCCCACCCTGGGGCTGAGCGAAATTCCCCTTTACCTTTCGATGGCCATCAACCTGTCGGCATTTTTTGTCGCCTGCATGGTGTGTCACGGCGAACTCGCCCGGCTGCAGCCGCATCCCAGCCACTTGACCGGGTACTACCTCATGCTGGCCGTCGGTGGCGTTGTGGGCGGGTTCTTTGTCGGCGTCATCGCGCCGTACTGGTTCAACAGCAATTACGAACTGTCGATCGGCATCATGCTGACGGGATTGGTCGCCGCCCTGGCCATCATCCCCAAAGCCGGGTTTTCCCGTCCGCTCTGGCGCAATGCCAGCATCGCCTCGACTGCGGCGGTGCTGCTGGCTCTGGGCTGGGTTCAAGTCGATGAACACCTCAACGAGATCGAAGGGGCCGAGGTCACGGTGCGCAATTTCTACGGCACCCTGCAAGTCTTCGCCAATCCCGAGGGCGATTACCGCAGCATGCTGCACGGACAGATTGTCCACGGTCGACAGCACCTCGCGCTGGACAAGCTGGATTTGCCGACGACCTATTACAGCACCGAAGGCGGGGCGGGCAAGGCACTGCAGATCAAGGCGGCCAGCGGGCCGCTGCGGGTCGGTGTGGTCGGCCTCGGTGTCGGCACGCTGGTCAGTTACGGGCGCAAAGGGGACTACTTCAGGCTGTACGAAATCGACCCATTGGTGATCGACATCGCTCGCGATAACTTCAGCTTTCTTTCGCGCACCGCCGCCAGCACGGAAATCGTTCTCGGCGACGCCCGCTTGCAACTGGAACGCGAACCGGCGCAGCAGTTTGACGTGCTGGTTGTCGACGCCTTCTCGGGCGATTCGGTTCCCGTCCATCTGCTGACTCTGGAGGCATTCGACCAGTATTTCAGGCATCTGAAACCAAACGGGGTGCTGGCCGTGCACATCACTAACCGTTTCCTTGACTTGCAACCGGTGGTGAAAGCCGCTGCCGAGCACTTCGAGAAGGATGTTCGTCTGGTCAGTTTTGAAGGCGACCGTGATCGGCTCATCTTTCGTTCACGCTGGGCGCTGATCAGCGCGGATCGTACCTTTTTCAGCAAGCCTCAGCTCAAGGATGCAGTGCCGATCGTCGCGCGAAAGAATTTCCAGCCCTGGAAAGACGATTACAGCAGCATTTTCTCGATTCTGATGTAGGCGTCCCGGATACACTGCGCCGACAGCGCAGTCGGCGTGCCGGCGCGGTATAAGGTCTATTTTTCCGCGCCGCGCAGCTCCAGCACGGTGTTTCTGAGCGCCTCCGGGACTGCCTGACCAGGGTTGACGGGCTGACCAACGGCTATGGCGATCCGTCTGAAGGGTCGCGCCTTCCATAGATTGCCGAGTGGCCGGCCGTCGCGTTTCGAGAAGATACTGCCCCATAGTCCCGACAATGCAACGGGAATCACCGGTACCGCATTGCGTTCAAGAATGCGGCTGATCCCCGGACGGAACGGACAAAGTTCGCCATCCGACGTGATTTTGCCTTCGGGGAAGATTGCAACCAGCTCGCCGCCGGCCAGCGCGGCGGATACCTCGTCGAATGCTCTTTCCAGCAATACCGGATCGTCCTTGGCCGAGGCAATGGGAATGGCGCGCCCGGCCTTGAAAACAAACGACAGGATCGGCCAGTTGAAGATCTGGTGGTCCATGACGAAGCGTATCGGTCGGTGGCAGGCGGCTGTAATGACGAGCGCATCGACGAAGCTGACGTGGTTGCTGATGATCAACGCCGGGCCGCTATCGGGGATGCGATCGATGTCGCTTTTTTCCAGCCGGTACACCGAGTGCACCAACAGCCAGACGATGAAGCGCAATAGAAACTCGGGCACCAGACCGTAGATGTACAGCGCCACAGCGGCGTTGCTGATTGCCGCCACGCCAAACAGCGTCGGAATGCTCAGGCCATTGGACAGCAGCCCGGCCGCCGCGCCGGCGCCGACGACCATGAACAGGGCATTGACGATGTTGTTCGCGGCGATGATGCGCGCGCGGTGGCTCGCGTCCGAGCGAATCTGCATCAGCGCATAGAGCGGGACGATGAAGAACCCCCCGAAAAGGCCCATCGCGAAAAGGTCGAACAGAACGTGTAGCGTTCCCTGGGAATGCAGCAAGGGAAGGATCGACAAGGGAATGGGAGGCAGCGTCGTCGGCGAGGCGAAAGCCAGATCGAGACCGAAGACGGTGAGCCCGATGGACCCGAAGGGCACCAGGCCGATTTCCAGTTGCTTTGCCGACAAGCGCTCGCATAGCAGGGATCCAAAACCGATGCCGAGCGTGAAGGTGCCGAGGAGCAGGGTGACGCTCGTTTCCGTGCCGCCCAGTACGTTTTTGGCATACGCGGGAAATTGCGCGAGGAGCAGCGCGCCGAAAAGCCAGAACCATGAAATGCCAAGAATCGACAGGAAGACCGTGCGGTTTTCCCGCGCGAAGCCGATGTTGCGCCAGGTTTCGGTGAACGGGTTCGGATTGATCTTCAGCGTCGGTTCCGGCGCCGGAGCTTCCGGAATTCCGCGGCTGGTCAAATAGCCCAGCACCGCGGTCAGCAGGCAGCCGGCGGTTATCCACGCCTTGCCGCCTTCGATGCCGGCGAGCAGACCGCCAAACAAGGTGCCGATAAGGATGGCGACAAAGGTGCCGGCTTCAATCAGCGCGTTGCCGCCGACCAGCTCTTCCTCGCGCAGATGCTGCGGCAGGATGGCGTATTTCACCGGGCCGAACAGGGTCGAGTGCAGGCCGAGCAGAAACAAGGCGAAGAGCAGGCTAGCCAGGCTATGCAGCCAGAACCCGACGCCGGCAATGAGCATGATGACGATCTCGAGCACTTTGACGAGCCGTGCCAGTCGCGACTTGTCGAACTTGTCGGCCAGTTGCCCGGCGGTTGCCGAAAAGAGAAAGAACGGCAGGATGAATATGCCCGCCGCCAGATTGGCCAGCAGTTCGGGTTTCATGGCGGTCCATTGCGTCGTCTGGAACGTCAGCAGAACGACCAGCGCATTCTTGAACAGATTGTCGTTGAATGCACCGAGGAATTGCGTTCCGAAGAAAGGACCGTAGCGGCGCGTCTTGAGCAGGGCGAATTGCGAACTCATGAATTGTTTTCCTTAAGGCGTTTAATTGGGCCGTATCAGGCGCTCGTCATTTCGTCAGCCGATGCTTCCGACATTTTCTTCAACGTGACATAGTCGGTCTTGCCGGAGCCGAGCAGCGGGATCGCAGCGATTTTCTGGATAACTCGCGGCACGGCCAGTTCGGGCGAGCCGGTGGTTTTGGCAGCGGCCAGCAAGTGTTCGCGACGCAGTTCGGGGGCGGTCGTGAACAGCACCAGCGCTTCGCCCTTGGCGGCGTCGGCGCGCGTCGATGCGGCGTGGGCAAATTCGGGGGCCGCCAGCGCAGCTAGCTTTTCGACCACCTCAAGCGAGACCATTTCGCCAGCAATCTTGGCGAAGCGTTTCAGGCGTCCACGAATATGCAGGAACCCGTCGTCGTCGCGTTCGACGATATCGCCGGTCGAATACCAGCCAGGGCCTTTCGATTGCGGTTGTTGTATGACGCCGGGTTGGTCGTAGAGAAAGTATCCCATCATCACATTGGGTCCCTTCACGTGCAGCGCGCCGCCATGCTCGATCCCGGGAACCGCTTCAAGTTCGTATTCCATGCCGGGCAGGAGTTGCCCGACGCTGCCGATGCGGCAGGCCATCGGCACGTTGACAGCCACCACCGGCGCGCATTCTGTCACGCCGTAACCCTCCAGAATGCGGATGCCAAACTTCTCGATCCACAGCTTGCGGACGTCTTCGGACAATTTCTCGGCACCGGCAACGACGTAGCGCAGGCGTCCGGAAATCGTACTGGTGGGCGAATTTGCCGTAGTTGCCGAGAAAGGTCGATGTGCCGAACAGCACCGTGCAGTCGCGGTCATAGACGATCTCCGGGATGATCCGGTAGTGGAGGGGGCTCGGGTAGAGGAATACCTTGCAGCCGGACACCAGCGGCAGCAGGACGCCACAGGTCAGACCAAACGAATGGAACAGTGGCAGGGCCATCATGAACTTGTCGTGCGGCGTGAAATCGGCAACTGCGCGTATCTGTGCGACGTTTGAGAGTACCGAGGTGTGCGAATGGACAACGCCTTTGGGCTTGCCTTCCGATCCCGAAGTGAAGAGTACGATCGCCGGATCGTCCGGCGTCTGCGCCAGCGCGGCCCCTGCGGGGAAAACAAGATGCCAGAGTACCCACAAGCGGTCGCTCAAGCCGATCGTCGATTTGAGGTCTTCGAGATACACAACGCGAATGCCGGACAGTTTCTCGACGACCTGCGTGAGTCGGGCTTTCTCCAGAAAGCCTCTGGACGAAATGACGGTCTTGATGTCGGCGGCAATGCAGGCGGCCTGCAAGCCATCCGGGCCGGCCGTATAGTTGAGCAGCGCAGGGATGCGTTTGCCTGCCGATAGCGCGAGCACCAGGCCCAGTGTCGGCGCCGCATTGGGCGTCAGCACGCCGACGACTTCCCCCGGTGCGGTCAGACGGGACATCAGGCGCATCATTCCGAGCGCCATCTTGAGCAGGGAACCGTAGGATTCTTCGACCAGACGAACATCCTCCACCAGCTTGTAATGCGCGCCAAAGGTGGCCTTGCCATCCAGAAAGGCTTCAAACACGGTCCGTTGCGGGCGTGTGGCGACCAGCATGTCGAGCAGGATCTGCCTCAGCAGTTCTCCGGCGCGACGACGGCGCAGCTTGGCGGAGGGCAGGTCGGGCATGGGAATATGGCGGCGCGGCTGGATCGAAATGGTTACTTTGGGAAATAGCTTGCGCGGGTAGACACCGGCCAACCTGCCGAAATAGCTGCGCGCGGCGCCGTCAATGCGCACCGGCACGATGGTGGCCCCGGTCTTGGCGGCAACGAAGGCAGCTCCGTCATATACTTTCATCAGCGAGCCGGTCTTGGTGATCCGGCCTTCCGGAAAAATCACGACAGGCTGCCCGGTTTCCACCAGCTTGACGATCTGCTTCATCGCCAGCGGACTGGTTGAATCGACCGCCAGGTGCGGAACAAAACGCAGCATGAAACGAAACATGGGACGGTTGGCGATTTGCGTATGCACGACGAAAACCGCATCGACCGGCATCATCAGGCCAAGGAGAAGACCGTCGATGAAGGATTCATGGTTGGCGACGATCAGCGTCCTGGGGTTGATGAATGTGCTGGGTTGTCCGCTGACCTGGACACGAAACAGTGCCTTGAAGACGAGGCGCGCTAGAGTCTTGAACATGATTATTCCCCGGTCATTCTTAGTGAGAAGTTGTTTTGTTGATTGTGCTAAAGGTCGAATGGCTGGCCGCCGTAGGGGGCAACTTTACCCCAAGCGGCACCTGGCGGATTCGCCGTATCAGGGCCGCGACGATGAACGCGGCAGCGGCGCTGGCCAGCAGATGTTTCAACGTGTGCCCGCTCAGCATTCCCGTTGCCCTTGCGATCGGGTGGTCACCCAGCTCGGCCAGTTTGGCCAGAGCATAGATTGCCAGCGCATAAGTGAAGGCCAGTCGTTCGGCGCGCGGCCGGTCATGTATCCACTGCCACAGCGGAATGAGTAGCAGGGGGAGACCCTGGAGCAACAGGTAAGGGCGCAGATCGCCCGCGCCGGCCTGTTCGGTGACGTACCACCAGCCCACGCTGAGCACGGCGGCGATGGCGAGGAGAACAGATGGCACGGTGCTGCTTCTGTTCCGGGTATCGCCCCAGACTCCAGCCAGCAGGCCGCCGCAGGCCAGCGCAATGGGCAGTCGATCCCAGACCAGTCGGGCATTGTCCGGTGCGAGGTGGTAGTACGATGAGCCCACCCCGGTGAGCAACAGGGCGATCAGAAACAGCCGGTAACCGGCCCAGCCATTCGCGATGCTCTCGTGCCTTGTGCATGGGGCCAGCCTTGCCAGGCCCCACAGGGCAACCAGGACGAATCCGAGATTGGAAATGACATCGGCGAAATGGGGTATGCCGAACAAAAGCGATTGATCGGCAAAGTTGTGATAGTCGGGGAGTTGCGCTATCGGGCCGTGCACGATGGCGGCTCCCGACAGCGTCAGGGTAACGATCAGCGGAAGGTGCTGGATCCAGGGTTTCATAAGGACTCTCGTCAGTGAAGGAGAGCTCAGATTGCACGTAAGTCGATAAATGATAAACTATAACGTCGAAAGGCTTGTCATATAATGTATCAAGTATTAAAAACTAATACTATTAACCATTGGCTGCCATGAACGAAATCGCCCGGTTGGTGAAAACCCTCAAGCATCGTCTCAAAATACAAGGGATGACCTATCGTGATTTGGCGCTGGCGCTGAACGTATCTGAACCCAGCGTGAAACGCATGTTCGCGCTGGGCCGATTCAGCATCGACAGGGTAATAGAAATCGCGCATCTCTTGGGCTTTACCCTGGCGGAACTGACGCATGAGGCCGCGGCCAGCGAAGGCCGTCTGCATACCCTGAGCGATGCACAGGAAAGGGAACTGGTGTCTGATGCCAAGCTTCTGCTCGTCGCGGTTTGTGTGCTGAACCAGTGGGAAATCGGGAACATCGTCGAGACCTATGCCCTGAGCGAAGCGGAATGCATCCAGCGTCTGGTCAAGCTTGACCGCTTGCGCTTGATCGATCTGCTGCCGGGCAATCGGATCCGCCTCAACGTGGCGCGCGATTTCGACTGGCGGCCCAAAGGGCCGATCCGCATGTACTTTCTCGGCCAGGGGATGGGCGAGTTTCTGAAGAGCGACTTCTCGGGAGGCGACGAAGTCATGGCTTTCTCGCATGCCATGCTGACCGAACAGGCCATGGCGAAAATGCAGGCCGAAATCCGCAAGCTGCGGCAAAGATTTGCCGAGATTCACGAAGAAAGCCTGGCGGCGCCGCTTGCCAAACGTCGCGGCACGGGGCTGCTGCTGGCGATGCGCGAATGGGAGATCGGCGCGTTCATCAAGCTACGGCGAAAATGAATTTGGTAGTTGTACCAAATCAGCGGATAATACGGCACAGGTCGTCAGATTCAGGAGTGTCGTTTGAACGTAAAGGATTCCATTCTCGCAGCGGGCGTGATGCTGCTCAAGGACAAGGGCATTGCTGCGCTGACGCAGCCGCAGGTGGCCCGGGCGGCGGGAATCAAGCAAAGCCACTTGACCTACTACTTCCCGACGCGTGCCGATCTGCTGCTTGGCATTGCCGGGCAGACAATTGCCCGGACGATGGAGGAAATTGCGGCGCGCTTGGTCGAGAAGCCTGATCAAGCCACCCTGGCCGACACCTTTGCTGAGGTCATGATCGGCGGCGTGCCGCCGCGAGTCATGATCGGTCTGATCGTGGCCGCCGATGCCGACCCGGCCATCCGCAAGCCTTTGCGCAAGTTGATCAAGCATGTGCGTACCCAGGTGCAGGTCATGCTGGCGACGTCCGGTCTGGCGTCCGGCCCGGAAGCGGTGCTGCTCTTCCATGCCACTGTCGTCGGGCTGGCCATCATGCACCAAGCGCGACTGAATCCGCAGTCGGCCAGGGAGGTTCGCGAGGGAATTGCCGCCATGCTGGGCCTGTTGGCGCCGCCCATTGAACAAGCGAAAGGGAGAAAGCCATGATGCGCTCGCGTGCCGTTTTGCGTTTGCTGGCGGGGGCCGTTGTGGCGAGCCTGCTGGCCGCCTGCGGGCCGAATTC
Source organism: Propionivibrio sp. (assembly GCA_016705685.1). Taxonomy (GTDB): domain Bacteria; phylum Pseudomonadota; class Gammaproteobacteria; order Burkholderiales; family Rhodocyclaceae; genus Propionivibrio. The sequence continues at coordinate 3,681 of JADJLB010000011.1, read as the reverse complement.
GTCGCCGGCCTATCAGGGCTATGTGGAAGGCGAATACCTGTATCTGTCGGCGCCCCAGGCGGGTTATCTGAAATCGCTGGATGCCTTACGGGGCAGTCGCGTTGCGGCAGGTCAGGCACTATTCGCGGTCGCCACCGACCCGGACGCGCAGGCGCTGGCCGAGGCTGAAGCCCGGGCCGGGTCGGCCCGCGAGAAGGTGGAGAATCTGAAGGAGCCGCGCCGGCCGCCCGAGATTGCTGCGCTCGAAGCCAATCTGCTGGCCGCGCAGGCCGGCTTGCGTCTGGCCCAGACCCGGTTGCGGCAGCAGGAAGCGCTGGCCAAGGCGAAGTTCGTTTCGCAAACCGCGCTCGATGAAGCCCGTAGCGCCTATGAGCAGTCCCAGGCTCAGACCGAGGCGGCGCGTCAGCAACTGGCCAGCTACCGCGCGACGCTGGGGCGGAAGGCCGAGGTGCGCGGCGCCGAGGCCGACGTGCAGGCCGCCGCCGCCCTCGCGGCGCAGAAACGCTGGGTGGTGGAGAAGAAGTCGGTCACCGCGCCCGAAGCCGGCGAATTGGCTGAAACCTATTACCGGCCCGGCGAATGGGTTCCCGCCGGCGCCGCCGTCGCCAGCCTGCTGCCCGATGCGCGGCGGCGCTTGCGCTTTTTTGTCCCGGAGTCTGCCGTCGCTGCGCTTCAGCCGGGCCAGGCCGTGCTAGCCGGGTGTGATGGCTGTGCGGAGCCTATCCATGCCAGCATCGACTTCATCGCCGCACAGGCCGAATATACGCCGCCGGTTATTTATAGCCGCGGCAGCCGTGAAAAGCTGGTGTTCCGCGTTGAAGCCGCGCCGGATCCGGCTCAGGCGGCCACCCTTCGCCCCGGCCTGCCGGTAGACGTACGGCTGGCGCCGCGCTGAAATGGACAACGCTCCGCTGGTCATCGACGTCGCCGGAATCAACAAGCGGTTTGGCGACAAACACGTCGTCAAGGATCTCGCATTGCAGGTGCGGGAAGGGGAGATTTTCGGCTTTCTGGGGCCCAACGGCAGCGGCAAGACGACGTCGATCCGCATGCTCTGCGGTTTGCTGACGCCAGACAGCGGACGCGGTACCTGCCTCGGACTGAACGTGCTCACCGAGAGCGCTGCGATCAAGCGCCAGGTTGGCTACATGACGCAGAAATTTTCGTTGTGGGATGATTTGAGCATCGGCGAAAACCTCGATTTCGTCGCCCGCATGTTCGGCATGACGGACCGCAAAAAGGTCGTCGATCAAGCGCTGGAGGAACTGGGGCTGGCCGGCCGGCGCAACCAGCTGGCGGGTACGCTGTCCGGCGGCTGGAAGCAACGGCTGTCGCTGGCCGCCTGCCTGTTGCATCACCCCAGGCTGCTGCTGCTCGACGAGCCCACCGCCGGGGTTGACCCCAAGGCACGCCGCGATTTCTGGGAGGAAATCCACCGCCTCTCTGCGGCCGGAATTACCGTGCTCGTCTCGACCCACTACATGGATGAAGCCGAACGTTGCCACCGGCTGGCGTATATCGCCTACGGTACGCTGATGGCTTCGGGAACGGCCGTCGAGGTGGTGACCGGTCAGCACCTGCATACCTGGGAAATCACCGGTACCGGTCTGCAAGGCATGGGCGAGGCGCTGCGGGCCTTGCCCGGCGTCGATCTGGTGGCGAGTTTTGGCGCCACGCTTCATGTCAGCGGCAAGGACCGGGACGCGCTGGAAGCCACGCTGAAATCGCGTCTGCGCGATACGCCGCTGAAGATGACTGCCGTTCCACCCTCGCTTGAGGATGCCTTCATCTACCTCGTGCAGGGCAGCCAGGATCAATTCCAGGGATGATGCGATGAACGGTTTTTCCGGGTTTTCCTTTAGCCGCTGGATCGGCATTCTGCTCAAGGAATTCATCCAGCTCAAACGCGATCGCCTGACGTTTGGGATGATCATCGGCATTCCGATCATGCAGTTGATGCTCTTCGGCTTCGCCATCAATTCCGACCCAAGCACCTGCCCACGGCCGTTGTCATGGCCGATCCCGGCCCCTTTGCGCGCGCCTATGTTGCGGCCATGCGGAACAGCGACTACTTCAAGATAGTCGGCAGCGTGAATGAGCGCGAAGCGAACGATTTGCTCGAGCGCAGCAAGGTGCAGTTTGTCGTCACCTTTCCTCCCGGCTTCAATCGCGACCTGGTGCGCGGCAAACCCCCCGTCCTGCTGGTTGAAGCCGACGCGACCGATCCGATGGCCACGGGCGGGGCCATTTCGGTGCTCAACCATCTGGGTATCGACGTCTTCGCTCAGGACATGCCGGGGCTGAACCGTCCGTCCGCGCCGCCGTTCGAACTCCGCGTGCACCGACGTTATAACCCGGAAGGCATAACCGCTTACAACGTGGTGCCGGGTCTGCTCGGCGTGATCCTGGCGATGACGATGGTATTGATGACCGGCTTGGCGATGACCCGGGAGCGCGAGCGGGAACCTTCGAAAACCTGCTGGCGACGCCGGCGGCGCCGGTCGAGGTGATGACCGGAAGATCGTTCCGTATATTCTCATCGGCCTGATTCAGGTGACGCTCGTCTTGCTGGCCGCGCGCTGGGTGTTCAACGTGCCGATGTACGGCAATCTGCTGCTCTATATGGCGTGGTGCTGCTGTTCATCTGTGCCAACCTGACCCTCGGCATCACCTTCAGCTCGATTGCGCGGAACCAGCTGCAGGCCATGCAGATGACCTTCTTCTTCTTTTTACCTTCGATGCTGCTCTCGGGTTTCATGTTCCCCTTCCGCGGCATGCCGGAGTGGGCGCAGGTCGTCGGCAATGTGCTCCCGCTCACGCACTTTCTGGTGCTGGTCCGTGGCATCATGCTCAAGGGCAATGGCGTGACCATGCTGTGGGATCGGGCTGGCCCATCCTCTTGTTCATGGGCGTCGTGCTGGCACTGGGCCTGAAAACCTTCCGGCGGACCCTGGACTGATCGCGATCGATCGTTCCCGGAAATCTGCGGCTACCTGAATTGCAGCAATTGATTCACAATCCTCTCCGTCGGGCCCACCCAATAAGGAGGAAATACCATGGCAAGCAAGAAAATCTGATGCTGACCGGTGACTACACCAGGGACTACGGACGATGGTGCCGTTTCAGAGGCGCTGTTGATGGTCGGGCACACGGTACGCTGCCGTCTGTCCGGGAAGAATGCCGGGGAGCAACCGTGCGTACGGCGGTGCACGACTTTGAGGACGACCAGACCTACAGCCGAAAAACAAGGACACAATTTCACCCTCAATGCTTCGTTCGATTCGGTGACGGCCGAGGACTATGACGCTGGTGATTCCCGGCGGACGGGCACCGGAATATCTGCGCCTCAATCCGAAAGTGATCGCCATGGTGCAGCACTTTGCCAACGCGAAAAAAAACCGATCGCCGCCATCTGTCACGGCGCTCAACTTCTGGCGGCGGCCGGCGTACTTGGCGACCGTTCATGGAGTGCCTATCCCGCCTGTGCTGCGGAGGTAACGGCAGCGGGCGGCAGCTTTGCCGAGATTCCTGTTGATCGGAGGCGCATGTCGGTAGCAGTAAGGTGACGGCGCCTGCCTGGCCGGCGCATCCGGATTGGCTGGCGAAATTTCTGAAGGTGCTCGGCACGCGCATCGAGCCCTGAGATCAGGTCGCCGATGCGGGGCGCCAGTCACGCATGAA
>JADJLB010000010.1:402500-814235 GCA_016705685.1 Propionivibrio sp. | reverse complement strand
ACTCTGCGAACTCTGTGTCTCTGTGTCCTCCGTGTTTAAAGAGGTTCTGTTTCTAATGCCGACTACCCCATTGTACCATCGACGTCGACCATCTGGTCACCACCACGGGCCCCGGAAGATTCTCGACGACATCAGCTTCCCGGTGCGGCAGGGCGAGATCATGGTCATCACTGGGCGGCAGCTGGCGGTTCGAGCAAGAGCACGCTGTTGCGCCATCTGCTCGGCACTGCGCCAGCACCTCGGGCAGCATCAAAGCTGCTCGTTGAGACATCACCCGCTTGAGTGCCGACCGAAATGTACCCACCTGCGCAAGAACATGGGCGTGGCCTTTCAGGGCGGTGCCTTGTTCAATTCGATGACCGTCGGCGAGAACGTCGAGTTGCCTTTGCGTGGTTTCGCTACCAAGCTCGACAGAAAATACCATGCGCATCATGGGCCGCATGAAGCTTGAAGTAGTCAATCTCGCCGGCTTCGAGGAGTCTCATGCTATCAAGGTTGTCGGGCGGCATGATCAAGCGTGCGGCGCTGGCGCGCGCCATCGTCGCTGGACCCGCGCCTGCTGTTCTTTGACGAGCCGTCGGCGAGGCTCGATCCGGTGGTTTCCGCCGAACTGGACGATCTGATCCTGATCCTGCGCGACGCCATGAACATGACGATCGTCGTGGTGACGCACGAACTGGAGCGCCTTCGCAAAATCGCCGACCGGATCACGGTGCTCGACCAGGCCGCGCATCTGATGTCGGACACGATCGCCGCCAGGTCCGCGCCAGCGATAACCCGCGCATCCAGTCCCTGCTTAACCGTACCCCCGAGAAACGAAGTATCAACCCCGAGGAATATATGGAACGATTGACCGGGAGATTTCCTGACCACGAGGCACACCTGAATGAAACGCGACAACGTCAATTACCTGCTGGTCGGCAATTTTGTGCTGCTGATGGCCGGCGTTCTGCTCTACGCCTTGTACCGGATTACCGGGCACAGCGCCAAGCGGGCGACGTCTACACGCACTTTGCCAATGTCGCCGGCATCAAGGAGGGCACGGTGGTGACCTACGAGGGTTCGAGTTGGCAATGTGGCGCAGGTCGAGCCGGTGACGCGCCACAAGCGCACGGCTATCGCATCACGCTCAACCTGAGAAAGCCGGTGGTATCCCGGTCGATGGCCAGCCCTGATTGCCACGCCGGGATTGCTCAGTGCGCCGCTGGTCGAGATCAGGCGAGGCGGCGGCAGCGACATTCCTGGCGGCAGGGGCGATATTCCCGGCAGCAGCAGCGCCAATTTGATGGAGTCGAGTCGCTGCGCTGGCCACCGAATCGGGCCAGATTACGAATCCACAATCAAGCCGATGCTCGTTCCAGATCAACTCAACGTGGCGCCGGCGATGGCCGACATGCGCTCGACCATCGAGCGCATCAACCGTACGGCGGGGCGTATCGACACCTTGTTCAGCGATCAGAACGTCAGCACTGGGCCGCTGCCGTTGCAGAACGCCGATGGCGCTTCGGCCAATGCGCTGAAGCTGCTGGGCCGATCTGTCCACGGTGCGTGCCAAGTCGAAGATCTGGTCAGGGATACCCGCGGCATTGTCACCAACGGCGGTACAGGTTTGAAGGACTCGATACGGCGCATCGATGCGACGCCCTATCAGCCTGAATCGGCCGGGCGCAACATCAACGAGTTCTCGCGCACCATACGAGAATCCGGCCGCGCTGATCCAGAGCCGACCGCCAACCGACGATGCAGGAGCGGCGAAATGAAGGACTGAACAAAAACACTCTGGTCTTTCGGTTTGCTCTTGTTGCTCGCCGCCTGCGGCAAGCGTGCCGCCGGCGCCGACCGACCGTTTCTATCGCCTCCGGCCCGCGCATCGCGCCCCGGCAGCCACGTCCTTGCCCGGCGCCGTTGCCGTGAACGCCTTCCGCGCTGACAGTCTTTACGAACGGACCGACCGATCGTCAGCGACGAAGCCAGCCTGCGCCAGTTACGCCAGTATCACACCACCTGTGTCTGTATCCGCCGCACAAATCGTACAGGGAGCTGTCAGAAAACCAGCCTGGGCAGCACCTTGATCTGAAGGGCGACAGCTGGCGCCGTGCATGCGCTTGACGGGCCATCGTCGACGTTTGAACGGGTGCTATCCGGGCAGCACAGCATAGCCGTCGTCGCGCTTGAGCTGCAGCCGCTGGCGGGGGCGAGACACGATTGAACAAAACCTATCAGGCGGAGCAGCCCGCCAGCGACGCATTCGCTGGGCGCATTCGCCGTGGCGATGGAACAGGCCCCTCGGCAAAATTCTATACGGAGTTTCTCGCCGACGTGGCGCAGTAGCCGCTAAACCCGCAAAATTGCTCGAAGACATAAGCCAAGCGGTATCCCTGCCGGGTTGCCATCCGATTTGGCTGGTGGCAGGATGGGAACGCATGGGCAGGATGTTGGCCATCGAAATTCTGGTTGTGGATCGACGATGTGAAATCGCCCAAAGCCAACTCAACGAACGGCGTGACGGAAAGGGTTTCATATGGGCACTTTCAGGTTTTCAGCGGCTCAAGGTCGTTGCAGCTGGCAGAACCGATATGTCGCGGGCGCGGCAATTTTATGGCGAAACATTGGCTCTGCCACCGGCGTATGGGGGTGATCGTCAGGTCGGACATGCTGGGAAACATCATATTGATGTTGAAGTCAGTCGCCGATGGCTGGACGCACAACCGAGCGGTCAGCTCAACCCACGCATCACTCTTGCGACGACCACGCGCACTTGACACCGAGCGGGAATTGAAGAATCGTGGCGTCAGGTCATGCCACCCGTGCAGGCTTGTGACGATGAAGGATTCTATGTGGGCGCCTTTACAGACAGTGAAGGCAACAGGATCTGGTTTTGTTCGCCGCTCAACTTAATCTGGCGACGCTTTACCGCATTTGTACTCAAACGTCGTTGCCCGAATAAGTTCGATGGAAGAGTTGCGATTGATTGCGCTGGGGCAATCAACGACTATTTGGAAACCGGTGACCGCTTCCAAAATTGCCTCGATTATCGGTTTCCTTCCCGGTCGAATCGCCTTCTTGAGTTTTTTACTGCTCGCGAGCGTTCGCCTACCGATATTCCGGATGTTCGGCCAGCATGACTCGGCGATAGTCCACCCGGCGAAACCTTCATTCCTCTTTTCACCATTCCCCATCACGCATCGCAGGAAGTAACATGCAGACAACCAAGGAAGAAAACAGGGAAGCTGCAGACTAAATTCATCCTCGGTGGTGCTTTACTTGCGGGTCTATTGTTTTGGATGGTGATTGTCAATTGGACCCGCGGTGTTCGTGGATGATGCCCTCATCGGCCTGGGTACGTGGATAACTCGTCAACGGTCAAGGGTTTGTATTCAATCCTAGCGACCGGGTTGAAGGCGTGACAAATGCCGGATGGATATTTCTTGTGTGGGTATTTTTCGCCCCCTGGACCTGCTTAACGTGGTCGGGTCGTTGGATTGACGGCAGGATTTCTTGCAGTGATTATCATCCTGCTTACCGCTGCGCCAATTGCGCCAACCCCCGGCGCCTGGGCGTTTTGCTCCCCCGCCCCTGGTTGATTGTTACTCAATATGATTTGCATTTTTCACTGCAACGGGGATGGAGACCGGACTGGCGGCTCTGCTGCTTGCCCTGATGGTCTCGTTGGCGGCGACGGATCGTTCCGGCTATCTCATTGCAATCCTCGGTGCGATTGGTTTTACGGTACGTCCAGAACTGATTTTGATATTTCCTTTATCACTAATTCTTGGTGCGGAGCGTTCTGGTTCACGCCTGCGCCCCTGGCTGATGCTGTCTTGTTAATCTGGCTGCATCGGCGTCGTCACCCTCGCCAGGGTCAGTGTATTTTGACGACATCCTCCCCAATACTTTCCGGGTGCCAAAGGTGCAACCCTCGAGGGCATCATTGGAACGTACCGTGAACTATCTTAGTGGGCATGTAATTAACATGCCCGGACTTTTAGCGGTGTGCTGGCGTTAGCCTTAATCCGGTTTGGAATAATGCAAATCCGGCAGCAAAATCGACGCTTGGGCGCAACCACTCGCGGCGATAATCTGCACTGGGATTCTATTCTTAACTGGTTGCACGGAATGACTGGACTCTCACTGCCCGGTATTTTGGCCTCTTCAGTCCAATCGCAATTTCCCTGTGGTGGGGGGCTTTGCACTTGCTTGTTCATCTGGGAGCGGAAAGATGTCAGTGAAAACACTCCACTGCAACGAGTGGCAATTTTCGCCATCGCCTTCATCGGCCTGGGTGTAATCAACTTTCGCAGCACACTTTTTCAAGAGAAAGTAAAAACTATCCAGGATATGTCTCACCGGCACCGGGCTTGAGCTTTACTCACGCTGGATGGGTGAATCTGCCACCCAATGCAATTATCGCCACTCGCCGCATCGGTGCCGTTGCTACTTTTTCAAAGCTGCACATCTGGGATTACGCTTTTGGATTGACAGAGCCGGAAGTCGCTAAAATTACTAAACAAGTAAGAAAGCGAGGCTTTTTTTCGGACCAGCGGGACCAATGTTAAAGGATGGTGGCAGCGTGTACGGCCAGAACTACCTGCTGGAGGATTATCAACATCGCAGGATCGACGTCCTCACTGCCACCACCTCACACTCAAGTGACAACACGGCTTCAAGTATGTACTCATGGCGTCTTTTCCATTGAATAGAAGCACTGACTGGGCGCTTTGGAAACGGATTGATTAAGAACCGGGTGTCAATGGAATGCACTCGATGCGACGGGGATCTGTTCCTGTAGTTCGGCATACCGACGCTTTCGGGAATGCACAGAGGCTGGGGTTTTCGAAGCGCTGTGGAGGAAGGGGTCTGACCCGATACGATGGCTTGAAAGGGATCGGGTGGTCGTCGTTGTCGATGGACGCAGTGCCATGACGAAAGCGCCGCTGTCCAGCTCCAAAAAACGGGTGCGGAACCCGACGGACAGGGGAAAGCAGGCGTCAAGCGCGGTCTTCTGACCGAAGCGGCCGGCATTCCGCTGGCCGTCGTCATTGACGGTGCCCACCGGCATGACATGAAATTGGTCGAGAAAACACTCGCGGGCATCATGGCGAAGCGTCCTCGGCCAACACGGCCCAAACCACAAGGTTTGTGCCTGGATAAAAGACTGTAACTGACGAAGTCGAGACATCGTTCGCGAGTTCGGTTTCACGCACACATTCGCAGTATCGCGCGGCGAGGAAGCCAGGCGTATCCGTAAGGAAGCCGGCTAAGGCACGTCGATGGGTCGCGTTGAACGCACTCACAGTTGGATGAATCGCTTTCGTCTCTGGCTGGTATTTGCAAGTTTCATCACATTGGTTGTGTTGGGATCGGATACGGTGTCCCGATATTTCAGTGGGGGTATGGGTCGCCTGGTGGGAGCAATCTGTTCCTGGGGCGCCCAATTAGGCCGGCGTGGAGCAATCGTTCGATATGTAATTGGGGCTGAGAGCTACGCATTGAGCCGGGTTGAAATGCTGCGATGAACCGTGCCTGTTCTATCTTCGCTGTGAGTGTCCGTTAAACCCCGGGAGAGCGACGACACAAAGACAAGAAGTGCGAACGTTCTCCGAGTCGATATGGGAAATTCGGGCAATTTCCCAGTCGACAGCGAATAATTCCTCCTGAAGTGCGTCAATTGCATGCTTTCCATTCCTGGTCGAATCGCCTTCTTGAGTTTTTACTGCTCAAGAGCGTTCGTCTACGGATAATTCGGATGTTCGGCCAGCATGACTCGGCGTAGATAGGCCACCCGGCGAAACCTTCATTCCCTCTTTCCCCATTCCCCATGAAAATTGATCTGCGTCTCACCTTTCACTATGGACTGACGATTTTTCTCAGTGCGTTCCTGCTCTTTCAGGTCCAGCCCCTGATCGGAAAAATGATATTGCCATGGTTTGGCGGTTCGGCGTCGGTGTGGACCACCTGCATGCTGTTCTTCCAGATGGTCTTGCTGTCGGCTATTTTACTCGCATTGGGTCGTCCGCTTCCTCACGCCTTCGCGTCAGAGCCTGGTGCATGGCGCGCTGCTGCTGGTCAGTTTGCTTCTGATACCGATCAGCCTGAGCGCCGACTGAAGCCGACCGGCGCCGAGAATCCGACGCTGCGCATCCTCGGGCTGCTGACCGTATCCATCGGCCTGCCTTACTTTGTGCTGTCCATGACCGGCCGCTGCTGCAAGCGTGGTTCGCTCGTGAACGGTCCGGTCTGGTGCCGTATCGCCTGTTTGCCTTGTCGAATTTCGGTTCGATGCTGGCACTGCTAGCGTATCCGATTGCCGTTGAACCGGTATTCCCGACGCGCGGGCAGTCCTGGCTGTGGTCCGGGCTGTTTGGCTGCTTTGCGGTCTCCTGCGCTGCTTGCCTGGCGCGGGCGGAAGGAAACCCATCGTCGTGCAGCATCACGCAGAAGGCCCCGCGCCGCTGGACGGACATGGTGCTGTGGGCGGCTTTGGCGGCCCTGTCCGTCGATTCTGATGGTGGCCGATACCAGTTTCCTGACCACCAACATCGCGCCGATTCCGATGCTCTGGGTGGTGCCGCTGGCCTTGTATCTGCTCTCGTTCATCCTGAGTTTTGAGCGCCACGGCTGGTATCGGCGCATCATCTTTCTCCCGTTGCTGGTCGTCGGGCTGGCGGCACTTGCCTGCCCACCCTGGGGCTGAGCGAAATTCCCCTTTACCTTTCGATGGCCATCAACCTGTCGGCATTTTTGTCGCCTGCATGGTGTGTCACGAACTCGCCCGGCTGCAGCCGCATCCCGCCACTTGACCGGCTACTACCTGATGCTTGCCGTCGGTGGCGTCATCGGCGGTTTCTTTGTCGGCGTCATCGCGCCGTACTGGTTCAACAGCAATTACAGAACTGTCGATCGGCATCATGCTGACGGGATTTGTCGCCGCCCTGGCCATCATCCCCAAAGCCGGGTTTTCCCGTCCGCTCTGGCGCAATGCCAGCATCGCCTCGACTGCGGCGGTGCTGCTGGCTCTGGGCTGGGTTCAAGTCGATGAACACCTCAACGAGATCGAAGGGGCCGAGGTCACGGTGCGCATTTTCGGCACCCTGCAAGTCTTCGCCAACCCCGAGGGCGATTACCGCAGCATGCTGCACGGACAGATTGTCCATGGCCGTCAGCATCTCGCTGCGGACAAGCTGGATTTGCCGACAACCTATTACAGCACCGAAGGCGGTGCCGGCAAGGCACTGCAGATCAAGGCGGCCAGCGGGCCGCTGGGTCGGTGTGGTCGGCCTGGGTGTCGGCACGCTGGTCAGTTACGGGCGCAAAGGGGACTACTTCCAGGCTGTACGAAATCGACCCATTGGTGATCGACATCGCTCGCGATAACTTCAGCTTTCTTTCGCGCACCGCCGCCAGCACGGAAATCGTTCTCGGCGACGCCCGCGCAACTGGAACGCGAACCGGCGCAGCAGTTTGACGTGCTGGTTGTCGACGCCTTCTCCGGGCGATTCGGTTCCCGTCCATCTGCTGACTCTGGAGGGCATTCGACCAGTATTTCAGGCATCTGAAACCGAAAACGGGGTGCTGGCCGTACATCACTAACCGTTTCCTTGACTTGCAACCGGTGGTGAAAGCCGCTGCCGAGCACTTCGAGAAGGATGTTCGACTGGTCAGTTTTGAAGGCGACCGTGATCGGCTCATCTTTCGTTCGCTGGGCGCTGATCAGCGCGGATCGTACCTTTTTCAGCAAGCCTCAGCTCAGGATGCGGTGCCGATCGTCGCGCGAAAGAATTTCCAGCCCTGGAAAGACGATTACAGCAGCATTTTCTCGATTCTGATGTAAGCGTCCCGGATACACTGCGCCGACAGCGCAGTCGGCGGCGCCGGCGCGGTATAAGGTCTATTTTCCGCGCCGCGCAGCTCCAGCACGGTGTTTCTGAGCGCCTCCGGACTGCCTGACCAGGGTTGACGGGCTGACCAACGGCTATGGCGATCCGTCTGAAGGGTCGCGCCTTCCATGATTGCCAGTGGCCGGCCGTCGCGTTTCGGAGAAGATACTGCCCCATAGTCCCGACAATGCAACGGGAATCACCGGCACCGCATTGCGTTCAAGAATGCGGCTGATCCCCGGACGGAACGGACAAAGTTCGCCATCCGACGTGATTTTGCCTTCGGGGAAGATTGCAACCAGCTCGCCGCCGGCCAGCGCGGCGGCGGATACCTCGTCGAATGCTCTTTCCAGCAATACCGGATCGTCCTTGGCCGAGGCAATGGGAATGGCGCGCCCGGCCTGAAAACAAACGACAGGATCAGCCAGTTGAAGATCTGGTGGTCCATGACGAAACGGATCGGCCGTGGGCAGGCCGCCATCACCACCAGCGCATCGACGAAGCTGACGTGGTTGCAGACGATCACCGCCGGGCCGCTATCGGGGATGCGATCGATGTCGCTTTTTCCAGCCGGTACTCACCGAGGTGCACCAACAGCCAGACGATGAAGCGAATAGAAACTCCGGCACCAGGCCGTAGATGTACAGCGCCACAGCGGCGTTGCCGATTGCCGCCACGCCAAACAGCGTCGGAATGCTCAGGCCATTGGACCCCCCAGCCCGGCCGCCGCGCCGGCGTCTCGACGACCATGAACAGGGCATTGACGATGTTGTTCGCGGCGATGATGCGCGCGCGGTGGCTCGCGTCCGAGCGAATCTGCATCAGCGCATAGAGCGGGACGATGAAGAACCCCCGAAAAGGCCCATCGCGAAAAGGTCGAACAGAACGTGTAGCGTTCCCTGGGAATGCCGCAAGGAAGGATCGACAAGGGAATGGGAGGCAGCGTCGTCGGCGAGGCGAAAGCCAGATCGAGACCGAAGACGGTGAGCCCGATGGACCCGAAGGGCACCAGGCCGATTTCCAGTTGCTTTGCCGACAAGCGCTCGCATAGCAGGGATCCAAAACCGATGCCGAGCGTGAAGGTGCCGAGGAGCAGGGTGACGCCCGTTTCCGTGCCGCCCAGTACGTTTTGGCATACGCGGGAAATTGCGCGAGGAGCAGCGCGCCGAAAAGCCAGAACCATGAAATGCCAAGAATCGACAGGAAGACCGTGCGGTTTTCCCGCGCGAAGCCGATGTTGCGCCAGGTTTCGGTGAACGGGTTCGGATTGATCTTCAGCGTCGGTTCCGGCGCCGGAGCTTCGGAATTCCGCGGCTGGTCAAATAGCCCAGCACCGCAGTCAGCAGGCAGCCGGTGGTTATCCATGCCTTGCCGCCTTCGATGCCGGCGAGCAGACCGCCAAACAAGGTGCCGATAAGGATGGCGACAAAGGTGCCGGCTTCAATCAGTGCGTTGCCGCCGACCAACTCTTCCTCGCGCAGATGCTGCGGCAGGATGGCGTATTTCACCGGGCCGAACAGGGTCGAGTGCAGGCCGAGCAGAAACAAGGCGAAGAGCAGGCTAGCCAGGCTATGCAGCCAGAACCCGACGCCGGCAATGAGCATGATGACGATCTCGAGCACTTTGACGAGCCGTGCCAGTCGCGACTTGTCGAACTTGTCGGCCAGTTGCCCGGCGGTTGCCGAAGAGAGAAAGAACGGCAGGATGAATATGCCCGCCGCCAGATTGGCCAGCAGTTCGGGTTTCATGGCGGTCCATTGCGTCGTCTGGAACGTCAGCAGAACGACCAGCGCATTCTTGAACAGATTGTCGTTGAATGCACCGAGGAATTGCGTTCCGAAGAAAGGACCGTAGCGGCGCGTCTTGAGCAGGGCGAATTGCGAACTCATGAATTGTTTTCCTTAAGGCGTTCGATTGGGTCGTGTCAGGCGTTCGTCATTTCGCCGGCCGATGTTTCCGACATCTTCTTCAGGGTGACGTAGTCGGTCTTGCCGGAGCCGAGGAGCGGGATCGCCGCGACCTTCTGAATCACTCGTGGCACGGCCAGCTCGGGAGACCCGGTGGTCTTGGCAGCGGCCAACAAGTGTTCGCGACGCAGTTCGGGGGCGGTCGTGAACAGCACCAGCGCTTCGCCCTTGGCGGCGTCGGCGCGCGTCGATGCGGCGTGGGCAAATTCGGGGGCCGCCAGCGCAGCTAGCTTTTCGACCACCTCAAGCGAGACCATTTCGCCAGCAATCTTGGCGAAGCGTTTCAGGCGTCCACGAATATGCAGGAACCCGTCGTCGTCGCGTTCGACGATATCGCCGGTCGAATACCAGCCAGGGCCTTTCGATTGCGGTTGTTGTATGACGCCGGGTTGGTCGTAGAGAAAGTATCCCATCATCACATTGGGTCCCTTCACGTGCAGCGCGCCGCCATGCTCGATCCCGGAACCGCTTCAAGTTCGTATTCCATGCCGGGCAGGAGTTGCCCGACGCTGCCGATGCGGCAGGCCATCGGCACGTTGACAGCCACCACCGGCGCGCATTCTGTCACGCCGTAACCCTCCAGAATGCGGATGCCAAACTTCTCGATCCACAGCTTGCGGACGTCTTCGGACAATTTCTCGGCACCGGCAACGACGTAGCGCAGGCGTCCGAAATCGTACTGGTGGGCGAATTTGCCGTAGTTGCCGAGAAAGGTCGATGTGCCGAACAGCACCGTGCAGTCGCGGTCATAGACGATCTCCGGGATGATCCGGTAGTGGAGGGGGCTCGGGTAGAGGAATACCTTGCAGCCGGACACCAGCGGCAGCAGGACGCCACAAGTCAGACCAAACGAATGGAACAGTGGCAGGGCCATCATGAACTTGTCGTGCGGCGTGAAATCGGCAACTGCGCGTATCTGTGCGACGTTTGAGAGTACCGAGGTGTGCGAATGGACAACGCCTTTGGGCTTGCCTTCCGATCCCGAAGTGAAGAGTACGATCGCCGGATCGTCCGGCGTCTGCGCCAGCGCGGCCCCTGCGGGGAAAACAAGATGCCAGAGTACCCACAAGCGGTCGCTCAAGCCGATCGTCGATTTGAGGTCTTCGAGATACACAACGCGAATGCCGGACAGTTTCTCGACGACCTGCGTGAGTCGGGCTTTCTCCAGAAAGCCTCTGGACGAAATGACGGTCTTGATGTCGGCGGCAATGCAGGCGGCCTGCAAGCCATCCGGGCCGGCCGTATAGTTGAGCAGCGCAGGGATGCGTTTGCCTGCCGATAGCGCGAGCACCAGGCCCAGTGTCGGCGCCGCATTGGGCGTCAGCACGCCGACGACTTCCCCCGGTGCGGTCAGGCGGGACATCAGGCGCATCATGCCGAGCGCCATCTTGAGCAGGGAACCGTAGGATTCTTCGACCAGACGAACATCCTCCACCAGCTTGTAATGCGCTCCAAAGGTGGCCTTGCCATCCAGAAAGGCTTCAAACACGGTCCGTTGCGGGCGTGTGGCGACCAGCATGTCGAGCAGGATCTGCCTCAGCAGTTCTCCGGCGCGACGACGGCGCAGCTTGGCGGAGGGCAGGTCGGGCATGGGAATATGGCGGCGCGGCTGGATCGAAATGGTCACTTTGGGAAATAGCTTGCGCGGGTGAACACCGGCCAACCTGCCGGAAATAGCTGCGCGCGGCGCCGTCAATGCGCACCGGCACGATGGTGGCCCCGGTCTTGGCGGCAACGAAGGCAGCTCCGTCATATACTTTCATCAGCGAGCCGGTCTTGGTGATCCGGCCTTCCGGAAAAATCACGACAGGCTGCCCGGTTTCCACCAGCTTGACGATCTGCTTCATCGCCAGCGGACTGGTTGAATCGACCGCCAGGTGCGGAACAAAACGCAGCATGAAACGAAACATGGGACGGTTGGCGATTTGCGTATGCACGACGAAAACCGCATCGACCGGCATCATCAGGCCAAGGAGAAGACCGTCGATGAAGGATTCATGGTTGGCGACGATCAGCGTCCTGGGGTTGATGAATGTGCTGGGTTGTCCGCTGACCTGGACACGAAACAGTGCCTTGAAGACGAGGCGCGCTAGAGTCTTGAACATGATTATTCCCCGGTCATTCTTAGTGAGAAGTTGTTTTGTTGATTGTGCTAAAGGTCGAATGGCTGGCCGCCGTAGGGGGCAACTTTACCCCAAGCGGCACCTGGCGGATTCGCCGTATCAGGGCCGCGACGATGAACGCGGCAGCGGCGCTGGCCAGCAGATGTTTCAACGTGTGCCCGCTCAGCATTCCCGTTGCCCTTGCGATCGGGTGGTCACCCAGCTCGGCCAGTTTGGCCAGAGCATAGATTGCCAGCGCATAAGTGAAGGCCAGTCGTTCGGCGCGCGGCCGGTCATGTATCCACTGCCACAGCGGAATGAGTAGCAGGGGGAGACCCTGGAGCAACAGGTAAGGGCGCAGATCGCCCGCGCCGGCCTGTTCGGTGACGTACCACCAGCCCACGCTGAGCACGGCGGCGATGGCGAGGAGAACAGATGGCACGGTGCTGCTTCTGTTCCGGGTATCGCCCCAGACTCCAGCCAGCAGGCCGCCGCAGGCCAGCGCAATGGGCAGTCGATCCCAGACCAGTCGGGCATTGTCCGGTGCGAGGTGGTAGTACGATGAGCCCACCCCGGTCAGCAACAGGGCGATCAGAAACAGCCGGTAACCGGCCCAGCCATTCGCGATGCTCTCGTGCCTTGTGCATGGGGCCAGCCTTGCCAGGCCCACAGGGCAACCAGGACGAATCCGAGATTGGAAATGACATCGGCGAAATGGGGTATGCCGAACAAAAGCGATTGATCGGCAAAGTTGTGATAGTCGGGGGAGTTGCGCTATCGGGCCGTGCACGATGGCGGCTCCCGACAGCGTCAGGGTAACGATCAGCGGAAGGTGCTGGATCCAGGGTTTCATAAGGACTCTCGTCAGTGAAGGAGAGCTCAGATTGCACGTAAGTCGATAAATGATAAACTATAACGTCGAAAGGCTTGTCATATAATGTATCAAGTATCAAAAACTAATACTATTAACCATTGGCTGCCATGAACGAAATCGCCCGGTTGGTGAAAACCCTCAAGCATCGTCTCAAAATACAAGGGATGACCTATCGTGATTTGGCGCTGGCGCTGAACGTATCTGAACCCAGCGTGAAACGCATGTTCGCGCTGGGCCGATTCAGCATCGACAGGGTAATAGAAATCGCGCATCTCTTGGGCTTTACCCTGGCGGAACTGACGCATGAGGCCGCGGCCAGCGAAGGCCGTCTGCATACCCTGAGCGATGCACAGGAAAGGAACTGGTGTCTGATGCCAAGCTTCTGCTCGTCGCGGTTTGTGTGCTAAACCAGTGGGAAATCGGGAACATCGTCGACACCTATGCCCTGAGCGAAGCGGAATGCATCCAGCGTCTGGTCAAGCTTGACCGCTTGCGCTTGATCGATCTGCTGCCGGGCAATCGGATCCGCCTCAACGTGGCGCGCGATTTCGACTGGCGGCCCAAAGGGCCGATCCGCATGTACTTTCTCGGCCAGGGGATGGGCGAGTTTCTGAAGAGCGACTTCTCGGGAGGCGACGAAGTCATGGCTTTCTCGCATGCCATGCTGACCGAACAGGCCATGGCGAAAATGCAGGCCGAAATCCGCAAGCTGCGGCAAAGATTTGCCGAGATTCACGAAGAAAGCCTGGCGGCGCCGCTGGCCAAACGTCGCGGCACGGGGCTGCTGCTGGCGATGCGCGAATGGGAGATCGGCGCGTTCATCAAGCTACGGCGAAAATGAATTTGGTAGTTGTACCAAATCAGCGGATAATACGGCACAGGTCGTCAGATTCAGGAGTGTCGTTTGAACGTAAAGGATTCCATTCTCGCAGCGGGCGTGATGCTGCTCAAGGACAAGGGCATTGCTGCGCTGACGCAGCCGCAGGTGGCCCGGGCGGCGGGCATCAAGCAAAGCCACTTGACCTACTACTTCCCGACGCGTGCCGATCTGCTGCTTGGCATTGCCGGGCAGACAATTGCCCGGACGATGGAGGAAATTGCGGCGCGCTTGGTCGAGAAGCCTGATCAAGCCACCCTGGCCGACACCTTTGCTGAGGTCATGATCGGCGGCGTGCCGCCGCGAGTCATGATCGGTCTGATCGTGGCCGCCGATGCCGACCCGGCCATCCGCAAGCCTTTGCGCAAGTTGATCAAGCATGTGCGTACCCAGGTGCAGGTCATGCTGGCGACGTCCGGTCTGGCGTCCGGCCCGGAAGCGGTGCTGCTCTTCCATGCCACTGTCGTCGGGCTGGCCATCATGCACCAGGCACGACTGAATCCGCAGTCGGCCAGGGAGGTTCGCGAGGGAATTGCCGCCATGCTGGGCCTGTTGGCGCCGCCCATTGAACAAGCGAAAGGGAGAAAGCCATGATGCGCTCGCGTGCCGTTTTGCGTTTGCTGGCGGGGGCCGTTGTGGCGAGCCTGCTGGCCGCCTGCGGGCCGAATTCGTCGCCGGCCTATCAGGGCTATGTGGAGGGCGAATACCTGTATCTGTCGGCGCCACAGGCCGGTTATCTGAAGTCTCTGGATGCCTTGCGCGGCAGTCGCGTTGCGGCAGGTCAGGCACTATTCGCGGTCGCCACCGACCCGGACGCGCAGGCGCTGGCCGAGGCCGAAGCCCGGGCCGGGTCGGCCCGCGAGAAGGTGGAGAATCTGAAGGAGCCGCGCCGGCCGCCCGAGATTGCTGCGCTCGAAGCCAATCTGCTGGCCGCGCAGGCCGGCTTGCGTCTGGCCCAGACCCGGTTGCGGCAGCAGGAAGCGCTGGCCAAGGCGAAGTTCGTTTCGCAAACCGCGCTCGATGAAGCCCGTAGCGCCTATGAGCAGTCCCAGGCTCAGACCGAGGCGGCGCGTCAGCAACTGGCCAGCTACCGCGCGACGCTGGGGCGGAAGGCCGAGGTGCGCGGCGCCGAGGCCGACGTGCAGGCCGCCGCCGCCCTCGCGGCGCAGAAACGCTGGGTGGTGGAGAAGAAGTCGGTCACCGCGCCCGAAGCCGGCGAATTGGCTGAACGGCTGGCGCCGCGCTGAAATGGACAACGCTCCGCTGGTCATCGACGTCGCCGGAATCAACAAGCGGTTTGGCGACAAACACGTCGTCAAGGATCTCGCATTGCAGGTGCGGGAAGGGGAGATTTTCGGCTTTCTGGGGCCCAACGGCAGCGGCAAGACGACGTCGATCCGCATGCTCTGCGGTTTGCTGACGCCGGACAGCGGACGCGGTACCTGCCTCGGGTTGGACGTGCTCACCGAGAGCGCTGCGATCAAGCGCCAGGTCGGCTACATGACGCAGAGATTTTCGTTGTGGGACGATCTCACGATTGCTGAAAACCTCGATTTCGTCGCCCGCATGTTCGGCATGAAGGACCGTAGTACCGTCGTCGATAAGGCGCTGGACGATCTGGGTTTGAGCGGCCGGCGCAAGCAACTGGCGGGTACGCTCTCCGGCGGCTGGAAGCAACGCCTGTCACTGGCCGCCTGCCTGTTGCATCACCCAAAACTGCTTTTGCTCGACGAACCGACCGCCGGCGTGGACCCCAAGGCCCGCCGCGATTTCTGGGAGGAGATTCACCACCTCTCTGCCGCCGGCATTACCGTGCTCGTATCGACCCATTACATGGACGAAGCCGAGCGTTGCCACCGGCTGGCGTATATCGCCTACGGCACGCTGATGGCTTCGGGAACGGCCGTCGAGGTGGTGACCGGTCAGCACCTGCATACCTGGGAAATCACCGGTACCGGTCTGCAAGGCATGGGCGAGGCGCTGCGGGCCTTGCCCGGCGTCGATCTGGTGGCGAGTTTTGGCGCCACGCTTCATGTCAGCGGCAAGGACCGGGACGCGCTGGAAGCCACGCTGAAATCGCGTCTGCGCGATACGCCGCTGAAGATGACTGCCGTTCCACCCTCGCTTGAGGATGCCTTCATCTACCTCATGCAGGGCAGCCAGGATCAATTCCAGGGATGATGCGATGAACGGTTTTTCCGGGTTTTCCTTTAGCCGCTGGATCGGCATTCTGCTCAAGGAATTCATCCAGCTCAAACGCGATCGCCTGACGTTTGGGATGATCATCGGCATTCCGATCATGCAGTTGATGCTCTTCGGCTTCGCCATCAATTCCGACCCGAAGCACCTGCCCACGGCCGTTGTCATGGCCGATCCCGGCCCCTTTGCGCGCGCCTATGTTGCGGCCATGCGGAACAGCGACTACTTCAAGATAGTCGGCAGCGTGAATGAGCGCGAAGCGAACGATTTGCTCGAGCGCAGCAAGGTGCAGTTTGTCGTCACCTTTCCTCCCGGCTTCAATCGCGACCTGGTGCGCGGCAAACCCCCCGTCCTGCTGGTTGAAGCCGACGCGACCGATCCGATGGCGACGGGTGGCGCCATTTCGGTGCTGAATCATCTGGGTATCGACGTCTTCGCTCAGGACATGCCGGGGCTGAACCGTCCGTCCGCGCCGCCGTTCGAACTCCGCGTGCACCGACGTTATAACCCGGAAGGCATAACCGCTTACAACGTGGTGCCGGGTCTGCTCGGCGTGATCCTGACGATGACGATGGTATTGATGACCGGCCTGGCGATGACCCGGGAGCGCGAGCGGGGAACCTTCGAAAACCTGCTGGCGACGCCGGCGACGCCGGTCGAGGTGATGACCGGAAAGATCGTTCCGTATATTCTCATCGGCCTGATTCAGGTGACGCTCGTCTTGCTGGCCGCGCGCTGGGTGTTCAACGTGCCGATGTACGGCAATCTGCTGCTGCTATATGGCGTGGTGCTGCTGTTCATCTGCGCCAACCTGACCCTCGGCATTACCTTCAGCTCGATCGCGCGAAACCAGCTCCAGGCCATGCAGATGACCTTCTTTTTCTTTCTTCCGTCGATGCTGCTCTCGGGTTTCATGTTTCCCTTCCGCGGCATGCCGGAATGGGCGCAGGTCGTCGGGAATGTGCTCCCGCTCACGCACTTTCTGGTGCTCGTGCGCGGCATCATGCTCAAGGGCAACGGCGTGAACATGCTGTGGGATCAGGTCTGGCCGATCCTCTTGTTCATGGGCGTCGTGCTGGCACTGGGCCTGAAAACCTTCCGGCGGACCCTGGACTGATGGCGATCCGATCGTTCCCGGGGAAATCTGCGGCTACCTGAATTGCAGCAATTGATTCACAATCATCTCCGTCGGGCCCAACCAATAAGGAGGAAATACCATGGCAAGCAAGAAAATCCTGATGCTGACCGGTGACTACACCGAGGACTACGAGACGATGGTGCCGTTTCAGGCGCTGTTGATGGTCGGGCACACGGTACATGCCGTCTGTCCGGGGAAGAATGCCGGAGCAACCGTGCGTACGGCGGTGCACGACTTTGAGGGCGACCAGACCTACAGCGAAAAACCCGGACACAATTTCACCCTCAA
Organism: Propionivibrio sp.; assembly: GCA_016705685.1. Classification (GTDB taxonomy): domain Bacteria; phylum Pseudomonadota; class Gammaproteobacteria; order Burkholderiales; family Rhodocyclaceae; genus Propionivibrio. Next base: position 796,913 of record JADJLB010000010.1, on the reverse strand, counting down.
TGCTTCGTTCGATTCGGTGACGGCCGAGGACTATGACGCGCTGGTGATTCCCGGCGGACGGGCACCGGAATATCTGCGCCTCAATCCGAAAGTGATCGCCATGGTGCAGCACTTTGCCAACGCGAAAAAACCGATCGCCGCCATCTGTCACGGCGCTCAACTTCTGGCGGCGGCCGGCGTACTTGGCGGCCGTTCATGCAGTGCCTATCCCGCCTGTGCTCCGGAGGTCAAGGCCGCTGGAGGCAGCTATGCCGACATCCCGATCGATCAGGCGCACGTCGACGGCAACCTGGTGACGGCGCCCGCCTGGCCGGCGCATCCCGACTGGCTGGCGAAATTTCTGAAAGTGCTCGGCACGCGCATCGAGCCGTGAAATCAAACTTTGTGGTTGAATGGTGATAGGCCGGCTACGGGTGCAGCCAGCTCCATTGACTCGGCAACATGTGAATGGAAATTATAGAAATTTCTGATATCTAATTGGCATTGGAAAAGAAGGCGGGCGATACCGGAACCCAGAACAACTGCACGAGAGACGGAAGCAGGTCGTAAGGTTGCATCGTAAGGGACATGGGGTCCGTTACCGTGCTGGCTTTCCTTTGTTCCCTCGGGGCGGGGTAGTCTCTTTCATTCATTGGACTAGCTAACCATGGGAACGATTCAACATATTTTCATCGCCCCTCGTCGTGGAGAGCCGACGGTCTCGCTCGATAAGGTCGAGGCGATCGCGAACTGCGGGCTTCGCGGGGATCGTTATTCCGATCCACAACTTAGAAAGTCACCAGAACATCAACTTACCCTCATCGAAATCGAACAGATCCGCGCCTTTTCAGAAGCATCGGACCTGCAGCTTCAGGCGCATGAGCCGCGCCGCAATCTTGTAACAGTTGGAGTAAACCTAAACAACCTTTGCGGGAAACAATTCTACATAGGTGAGGTTGAGCTAGAAGGCCTCGAATTATGCGAACCGTGCGCTACCTTTGCCAAGTACACCTACCCGGAGGTAGTTCGATTCTTTGTACATAAAGGTGGTCTGAGGGCGCGAATCATTCGTGGTGGTCTAATCCATGTGGGCGACTTCGTGAAACAGTGAAATTCAAGCAGCGGGCTATTCATTGCACTCGAAGTCGCGATTGGTCGTCGATTCACGTCCCACGCTAGCATCTTGTGCGACAAAAGGGCAGATGCCGGTGACCGACGAGTTGTCGTCAGGGAGAACATACTGTTTCCATTCGCGATTGTTTGACTCACCGTATACCCCGAGGTCTGGGTGCGCCGGCATGTGGTCCCATTTTTCCAGGCGCTCCCGAGTCTTGTTGCGCGCTTGAATTCCGGCGCGTGTATGGCCCTCTATGCCGAAGAACGAACGCCTTGGCTGCATGAGGATGATCATGCCAGGGCCTAGATTGCGACTGGTCCGCGATCGGTAGCTTGGATCTGCGCAAAAGGCGAAGATTGGCTCGCCGGCGAAACAGAATTCCCAATTCGGTTGGTTGGGATCTGTTGAAACCGAGTCTGGCCATGGGCTGGCATCGGACTGATGCAGGGCCTGGAGCACAGACCAGAATCGCTGCTTGTATTCTGAGTGTGATAGCGGAAGCGCGTCGGGAGGAAAGAATATTGTAAGGTTCCGCCTCTCATCTGGAGCAAGCCTAGCGTTGGCAAGGAAATTCTGCAAGGTGCGCGCGAGCAGGTGTTGCGTGCGCGAGTCGGAGATCGTGTAGTAGAGTTCGCCGTGGTGTGCTGCCGCGCTACCGAAATAGCACGGATAATCCGGGTCGATGACTGTTGTGTGAAATGTCTCGAGGCAGGGAATGAACCAGTCTGGGGGCTGAACCGCCCGGCCGACCAAATCGCCCAGAAGTACACGCTGGCGATAGTCGGGGGGTAGCCGCGATGAGGTTAGGAGCATTCCCGCAGTCCTTCGAGGCCTAAGCCGAAACTGGCAAGGCGGCATAGTCGACCTTGCCGTTAACCAGCAACGGTAACTGTGAAAGAGCAACGAACGCACTGGGCACCATGTAGGCGGGAAGTCTTGCCGTGCAATACCGGTGCAATTCGAAGGGGCTGGGAGCCGCAGCAGTCTTGCATACTACATAGGCGACGAGGCGCAGGCGTCCATGCCCGTCGGCGAGTGCAGCGACCGCCGCGCGATCCAGAGCAGGATGTTTGCGTAGCGTGATCTCGATTTCTTCGGGCTCGATTCGAGTGCCATTGATCTTCACTTGCCGATCGAATCTCCCAAGAAACTCGATGACACCGTCCGCGGTATAGCGGGCTCGGTCCCTCGTTCGATAAAGTCGTCCCTCACTTCCGGGCACAGCAAACGGGTCGTCGACAAAGCACTGCTGTGTTAGTTGAGGCTGACGCAGATAGCCCCGCGCGAGCGCCACACCGCCGATAAAAAGTTCGCCGGGAACTCCCGGCGGAACAGGCTGCATCGCCCGATTGAGCAGGTAAATATGCACATTGGACATCGGCCGTCCCAAAGGTACGGCGCGTAACGACTGGACGAATCGATCACATACCCATCCGGTTACCGAGATGGCTGCCTCTGTGGGTCCGTAGAGGTGGAGTAGTTTCGCACCGAGCACGCTGAAAAACCGGCCGACGATTTCAGGCGAAAGAACCTCGGCACCACACATTACCAGGCGGATGCTGACGCAGGCCTCGACACCCGGCATTGTGAGAAACGACTGGAGGATCGACGGTACGAAATGGGTTACGGCGACGCGATGCTCCTGTATGAGACGCCCCAGATAGGGCATGTCCAAATGACGGCCCGGTTGCGCCATGACGAGTCGCCCGCCGACGCAAAGGGGCCAGAGAAACTCCTTGATCGAGACGTCGAAGGTGAACGGTGTCTTCTGCAACACGGCCTCGCCGGCGCCCAGTGGCCAGTTTTCTTGCAGCCACAGAATATTGTTCAGCAGCGCGCGGTGTTCGAGGAGTGTGCCCTTGGGCAAGCCCGTAGAGCCCGAGGTGTGTATGACGCAAGCAAGCGCATCTGGCCGCCCAAGTCCGAGACAGGGCCGAGCTTCGACGGTCGCAGAATGATCTTCGATGGGCAGCAGTGGTAGCCCAAATCGAGCCATGCGAACCTGCCACCGCGCCTCAATCACCAACAGTTCAGGCGCAACGTTCTCGAGCACGCGCGCAGTGTGTTCGTCGGGCGAGCGTGGATCAATCGGAACGTAGGCGCCGCCTGCTCGCAGTATGCCGAGGATTCCGATGACCATGGCGACCGAGCGCTCGGCACAAAGTGGCACGAGTACGTCGCAATCGACACCACGACTGCGCAACTCGCATGCCAGGCTGCGTGAGCGTTGCTCAAGCTCGAAATAGGAAAGTATCTGCCCATGGAACTCCAGAGCCACCGCGTCGGGCGTACGCTGCGCCTGCTCCTCGAAGAGCCAATGCAGGCATCGTTCGTAGTTGTAGGGTGCTCGGGTCGCATTCCATCGGTACACGATGCGCTGGTATTCCTCCTGGCTGAGCCACTCAATGTCGCTCAGTGTGGGACAGGTTGGGACGCATGCGGCGGCACGGATAATTCCGCGCTCGATCGACCTAACCATGGCCGTCGCCGTGATCCGAGGGTCATAGGTAATCGCAACTTCGCGCACGGTCAGACCCTCGATGACGATACCGATGCCAAGGCGAAATTCACCGCACAATCTACCGTGCGATGGTCGGCACGAGCTTGTGATGGTCAGCAATGCGTCACAGGCTGCCGTGGCTGGACCGTAGTCGGAGTCCGCATACTCCCTATCGACATCACGGCACAGTTGGATAGGGTCTTGCGCCAGCGACACGTCAACCCGCTGAACACGAGTGGCCTTGTGTGAGCCATCACAAGAGATGGCCAGGCTTGCTGAATCGGCGTCATTGACCCACGCTACAACGAGCGCGCACGCGGCGATCAGTAGACTTTCCGGGCGCAGACCGTTCCGTTCCAGCCATGCCGCAGCGAGCAGCATGTCTGGCGTGGAGGACCAACGTTCCGTGTGAGCTACCCGGATCTCGCCAGTGTCGGGCCAGATGTTCGCATCCACGAGGTCGATCCGCTAACGCATTGGACGCAAGTGAGAAAAGGACTCGCGCAGTTCCCCGTCCACGATCGGCTGATGATAAACGCATTGACGGGTGGTCACAACCGAACCATGCAGGCGGTATTTTGGAACGAAAATCATGTCGCCGGGCGTAAAATGCAATGGCTCGCCGTAGCTATGCCAGAAGTCCATCTCACCGGATTCGATTACCAGCAGCCGGTCAGTGTTATGAACATGTGTCGTGGATCGCTCGCTCGATGGCTCGATGTAGGTCTCCATGTCGACTACTAATGAGCGCTCACGGATGACCCGCGTGTAGTCTTCCGCCATACGGCGATTCTCGCTGGCATGACCGGCCCAAGCAATCTGCTGCACGAGATCGTCGTTGGCCGCGACAAGGACCTGGCACATGCCTTGTATTCCTCGCTTGAAGGCGCGCAAACACTCGGCCCGCGGCACTCCCGACATGTTTTCGATCTGGCACAGCACTTGACTCGTAAGAGTCTCGATTGAAGAACGTTGCCAACCACTCGACGGGGCCGCGTCGGCGCCAAATGCAGACGCGAGGAGGTCGCGCCAACACAGGGCAAGTTCGAAGGAACACAGTCGATCGATGGCGATGGATCCCGCGGCTTCGAAGAACCTGCTCGGATTCCGTAGGACACGTGTCAAATAGTTTGTAACTGCCAGTTGCGACCCCAAGTAGAACTGCCAGTACGCGTGAGGGGTTTCGCTCAATTGCGCCGCACGTGCCAAGGCCGATGTCTCGTGGCGTCGCGTATGCGCCGCATGTGCCCCAGCGGCGATCCAGTCGCCCCAGAAGCTGTCCGGGCTGGCAATCACGTAGCGTTGGAGGGCCAGATCCCGTGCGCGCAATGGACCGCACATCTGAATCGCGAGGAGTCGTGCCATACGGGCGGGAGCATCGGCAGCGTCGATCGCTTTCGCGACGGCCTGTGCCGAGACCACGAACTGTGTCAACGACCGCTCGATCAAACCAGTCGTGCTTTCCTCTTGCGCTACAGCCGCATCGTCGACCCATGCGAAGCAATGTCGCTCCAACGCTGGGCGCACTTGCTCGCCGAGTACCCGGTTATTCGTCGAGTAGAACGCCGCTCGATCCGCGAGGCTCTGCGCCGAGGACGCCTCTCCGACGAAGGGCAGGTCTGCTTCGTAGATGTTAAGCAACATGCGATTACCCATGAGAGCACTCAAGGCACATGCGTGTTGTTGATCTACGGGCCGAGAAAAGTCGAGAAAGGACAAATCGTGTGCGCGCACCGGCCGGTGAAACGGATTATCAAAGATGACTTCGTGCCCCTCGGCACTGCGAAAGTGGGGCTGCTCAGCGTAGGCGCGCAAAGCGCAGTCCAAGGCGTTGCCAGCGCGCGAAGTCTGCCCTGAAAGCGGACTCTTGGGCTTGTCATTCATGCGAATCGAACCCCCTCCCGTTCCGTCTTGACTGCCCACAAGCCGCCCAATGACTCGCTCCCCACAGCCAAGGCTAACTTGTACAGTGTACAGAATAAGCAAAATACATACCTTCCCGTCTTTAGCTATGTTTCTTATGTGTTTTTTTCATCTGCAGGCGGTCAACCGTACGCCGGCTGTAAGATTTATCGACATCTATTCGCTCCGGGTGCTCGGCCTAAGGCACGAGTTTCTCTTGGCGGACGATGCGAACTCGTCGATGTGCGCCGGGTTGCGGTTCTTTGTTCCATCGCGGCCTGTCATAATGCTCCGATGCGCCCAACTTCACTTAGAAACTACGCCTGGCTGTCGATCTGCGCCGCGCTGACGACGATTCTGCTCAAGGGCGTGGCCTGGCGGATGACCGGTTCGGTCGGCCTGCTGTCCGACGCGCTCGAATCGGTCGTCAATCTCGCCGGGGCGATGATGGCCCTGGCCATGATCACGGTCGCCGAACAGCCGGCAGACGACCATCACGCCTATGGCCATGGCAAGGCCGAATACTTTTCCGGTGGGTTCGAGGGGCTGCTGATTCTGCTCGCGGCGATCGGCATTGGCGTAACCGCCGTCGAACGACTGCTGCATCCGCAGCCGCTTGAGCAACTGGGTATCGGGCTGGCCGTATCGGTCGCCGCTTCGCTGGTCAATTTGTATACCGCCCGTGTTCTGCTGGCTGCCGGACTCAAATATCGATCGCTGACGCTGGAGGCCGATGCGCATCACCTGATGACCGACGTGTGGACTTCGTCCGGCGTGATCACCGGGGTCGCCGCCGTCGCTCTGACCGGGTGGTTATGGCTCGATCCCCTGCTGGCGCTGCTGGTCGCCGCCAATATCGTCTGGACGGGCTGGAAGCTGTTGTATCGCTCGACACAGGGCCTGATGGATGTGGCCTTGCCGGCCGCCGAGCACGACCGGGTGCTGGCTGTCTTGAATCGTTATCGCGAACAGGGAATCGATTACCACGCCCTGCGCACCCGCGAATCGGGCGCGCGCCGCTTTGTCGAAGTGCATGTACTGGTGCCCGGCGAATGGACGATCCAGAGAGGTCATGAACTGGCTGAACGGATAGAAAGCGATATACGCGATGCCTTGCCGCAGGCGACGGTGCTCACGCATCTGGAGCCCCTGGACGATCCGGTGTCGCATGCGGATATCGCGCTTGATCGATAACCGGATGTCATTGCCGTTCTTCCGTGGCTGGCGCGCGCTGCTGTCTCTGGTCGTGCTGTTGCTCTCGTCCGGGCCGGCGCTGGCGTGGAACGCCGCAGGCCACCGGCTGGTGGCGGGCATCGCCTGGGAACGTCTTGATCGGCATACCCGTACCGTGATCGCGCAGTTGTTGCGCGATCACCCGGACTACGTGCGTTGGCGCGATCGGGCAGGCGCCGACGAGTCTGGACGGTTGGCTTTCATCGAAGCGTCCACCTGGCCGGACGATATCCGCAGCGACAATCGTTTCTACAGTGCCGGCATCGACGCGCCGACGCCGCTTCTGCCCGGCTTCCCCGACATGGAGCGGCACCGCGACTGGCATTACGTGAACCGTCCGCTGGACGGTACGCCGGCGATCCATGCGCAGCGGAATCGGGAGTCGGTATCCGGCATGCTCGAACAGCAGCTCGTGGCGTTGGGCAAAGTATTGAGCGCGCTCGGAGCGCCCCGCAGCACGCGCGTCTATGCCTTGCCCTGGATGATCCACCTGGTTGGCGACGCGCATCAACCCCTGCACACCAGCATTCGGCTCGACGCACAAGGCCATTGGGACCGCCTCGGCAACGGCGTCATGGTGATCAACCCGTTCAATCCACGCAAGCCGTCTTCGACGCTTCACGCCTACTGGGACGATCTGCCGGGTCCGCCCTGGCTGCGCGGCGAACGTCTCGATGCAGCGGGGCGGGCGCTGACCGCCGCGTACCCTGCCGCGCCCGCTGACCCGGCGCGATCGAAGCCGGGACTCTGGATAGAAGAAAGCTGGCATCTGGCCCGACAAAGCGCCTATCCGCCAGACGACGAATTCGTTCCAACCCTCAGCGCGGCGTTTCACGACAATGCCAAGGAGATTGCCAGGCGGCGGATCGCCGAAGCCGGGTACCGGCTCGCCGATCTGCTCAACGAACTGCTCGGCGAGCCGTAAGCCCAGCCATTTCCATCGCTAATTCGAGGCTGTACCTACGCGGTCAGCGGTGGTTTCGAGGATAATCACGCATCGTCCATTGGAGTACAGCATGAGCATACTGGTTACCGGCGGCGCCGGTTATATTGGGTCGCACACCTGCGTCGAGCTGCTCAACGCAGGGTATGCGGTTACGGTGTTCGACAGTTTCTGCAACAGCCATCCCGAAGCCGTGGCCAGGGTCGAGCGCATCACCGGCAAGACACTCGGTCTGGTGCGCGGGGATGTGCGCGACCGCGCGGCGCTGGTCGCTGCGTTGCGCACGAGCGGCGCCGATGCAGTGATTCATTTTGCCGGGCTGAAGGCGGTGGGTGAGTCGGTGGCGCAACCGCTCAATTACTATGACAACAACGTGGTCGGTACGCTGCGCCTCCTCGAAGCGATGGATGAATGCGGAGTGAAAACCCTGGTCTTCAGCTCTTCGGCGACGGTGTATGGCGACCCGCAGCGTTTGCCGCTGACCGAGGATCATCCCTTGTCGGCAACCAATCCCTACGGCCGCAGCAAGCTGATGATCGAGGATATCCTGCGCGATCTGTATGTCAGCGATTCGACCTGGCGCCTGGGATTGCTGCGTTACTTCAATCCGGTCGGTGCTCATGCCAGCGGCCTGATCGGCGAGGATCCGCAAGGCATCCCGAACAACCTGTTGCCTTTTGTGGCTCAGGTGGCGGTGGGTCAGCGCGAGTACCTTAATGTGTGGGGCAATGATTATCCGACCCCGGATGGGACCGGCGTTCGCGATTACATCCATGTGGTCGATCTCGCGCTGGGCCACCTCAAGGCGCTGGCGCGCCTGCAGGCGCACGCCGAGTGTCTGACCGTCAACCTCGGCACCGGCATCGGATACAGCGTACTCGACATGGTGCGGGCTTTTGAGCGGGCCAGCGGGCGGGCGGTGCCATACCGGATATCCGCGCGGCGGCCGGGAGATATTGCCTCCTGTTATGCCGAACCGGAGCAGGCAGCCGCCTTGTTGGGCTGGAAGGCCGAGCGTGGCCTGGATGCCATGTGCGCCGATGCTTGGCGTTGGCAGATGAGCAACCCGAAAGGTTTTCAAGGATGATGGCCAAGCGCCGGCGCGGTGCGCAGCGCCGGCACGCTTCACGCCGCGTGCCCGAATAATGACGAACGAGAACCTGGGGACTCGCCATGCGCACCAGCCGCCTTTTCCTCAATCGTCTTAACGCGGCGCCCGATTCCCATGACGCCGTGGTGGTGATCGATGTGCTGCGTTCGTTCTCGGTCGCTGCCTACGCTTTTGCGGCAGGTGCCAGCGTGATCTACCCGGTGGAAACGATCTCCGATGCGCTTTACTTGCAAGCCGCAATGCCCGATGCGCTGACCACCGGTGCGGTCGCTGGTGGCGACGCGGCGCCAGGTTTCGATTTCGGCAATTCGCCCACCGCACTGCAGGGGGCCGAACTGGCCGGCCGGGCGTTGATTCAGAGTACGGCCGCCGGGGTGCTTGGGCTGACGCGCTTTCGCCACGCGCGCGCCTTGTTTGCCGGCAGCCTGCTTTTCGCCCGCGCCACGGCTCAGGCGCTTCTCGACCTGCATCCGGAGGAAGTGTGCTTCGTGATCACCGGCGAGTGGGTTGATCGCGATGGCGATGAGGATGTGGCCTGTGCCGATTATATTGAGGCGCTGCTGCACGGCGACAATCCCGATCCGGCGCCGTATGCCGATCGCGTGCGCAACTCGGATTTCGGTCGCCGCTTTCTCGCGGGCACCAACCCCAGCCTGCCGGCCAGCGACCTTGAGCTATGCGCGCAGGCGGACTTGTTTGATTTTGCGCTGCGCGCGGAACATACCGACGGTCGTCTGCAACTTCAGCGCTATCGCGCGGGTGGTTAATTACGCGGCGTGATTCTTAGCCACAACTGTGCGTCAAACGGCACGATGACCGCGCCAGCGTTGCTGTTTGAAGAATAGGCGTCCGCCTTGCCGAACAGCACTTTCTCGAAGGACACGCTTGAGGCCAGGTAGGGCGTGTCTTCGAATGGAATGGCCAGCCGTTGAAGGAGTGTTGGATCACGCAGAACTTCTGCCGCAAGCTTTCCGCGATCGACCGGCTTTGCCCTGGAAATACGTGCTGCCCAATCCGCTTTGCCAAGTGCGGAATCGGCGATGTGTCTGGACAGCCAGGGATAGGCGATGACTCTTCCGAGCGAGAGTGAGGAAACGGCGGCGGCATCCGCAGGTCGGTTGCGCAGCCATTGGGAAACGATCCGACGATACGTTTCTTCGTCGACCTCGCAGTGTTCGAAGGCTGTGGTGTGTGGGCGAAACGAAGCCGACGACCACGAAGGATGCTCTTCTATGAACGGCGTGCAGGCCAGGGCAATACCCGAGCCCATAGTCAGGAAAGCAATCAGGGAAATGCCCAGGCAGAGGGGCAGAATGTGGCGTGAGACGGCCGATGTGGGCATAGGGCGCGTTCAGCTTGGATTTGCACGAACCAACAAATGAGGTCCGAGCTCTTGCAGGGAGGTGCACCCCAGTTGCCCGAGAACGCGGTCCACTTCGCCGGTGATAATGCCGATGGCGTGACGTGCCCCTTCCTCGCCACCGGCGGCCAGGCCATAGAGCGGTGCCGCGCCGATCATCACCGCGTGGGCACCCAGGGCGATTGCCTTTACCACGTCTGCGCCGCGCCGGAACCCGCTATCAACGACTATGGCGAGTCGGTCGCCAACCGCAGCTGCAATTTCGGGCAATACGTCGATCGGTGAGACACACCCATCGAGCTGACGCCCACCGTGATTGGTGAGGACGATTCCGTCACAACCCAGGTCGGCCGCTCGTTGCGCGTCGGCGACATTCAATACGCCTTTGAGGATCAGTTTTCTGGGCCATTCCTCGCGTAACCACTTCAAATCGTCCCAGGTGACGTCAGGCACCAGCAATTTCGGCAAATAGCCCACCCCCACGCGGGCGCTGCGTGCTTCCGCAGGCAGAAAATCGATGACGTTTTCAAACCTTGGCACGCCATGCGGAACGATCACATTCAGAAACCATCGCGGATGAAGCGCCACGTCGGCAAGATTACGCAGCGTCAGCTTGCCCGGCGCACGATAATTGCGCTGGTCCCATTCCCGGCGACCGAAGACGTTCGCGTCGGAGGTCAGGACCAGTGCTTCGCATCCGGCGAGATCGGCGCGGCGAATAATGTTGCGGGCAATCGACCTGTCTTTCATGATGTACAGCTGCATCCAGAGACGGCCGCCCGCCTTTGTTGCGAGCGCTTCGATTTGAACGTTCGAGAAGGTGCTCAACGTGAAAGGGATGCCGGCGGTGGCTGCGGCACGTGCCAGGGCGACATCGCCGCGATGCCGCAGCATGCCATTCATGGCGGTCGGCGCAATGACCAGCGGTGAGCTCGACGGGCGGCCGAACAGCGTGATGCGCTGGTGCCGAGCGCTTGTGTCCACCAGGGTGTTGGGCACCCAGCCGATTGATTCAAAGGCCGCGCGATTGCGGCGCAGCGTCACTTCGTCTTCTGCGCCGCAATCGACGTATTCGAAGGCGAAATGCGGGACGCAGCGACGCGCAATCGAGCGCAACTCTTCGATAGATAGCGCACGACGAAAATCGGTACCGGTGTATAGCTTGCGCTGGAGTGCCATGTTGCTGACCTGTCGTAGGGAAGGAGCTTTCCCCTTCGAGAATCCGGGGTTCACGCCGCGCGGCAACAAAATGCCAGGAGCGTGACCCCGCAATCGTACATTTGAAATTGATCGAGGTGGTCACACTTTTATCGGACGACAATACAGTACTGAAGCAAGCGTGGTCCGAGCCCGTTGTTTCCGGTATATTTCCGCTAGCAATGCGTGATGACCAACTACACGGGTGACCCTGGGCGTTGACCGGCGAATGGGTTGTCGAGCACCGAAGCGAATGGATGAAGGGCCGAAAATCATGCCAAAACAAGCAAGCACCGGGGGAGGCTCAGTCCATGGAATGCCCTTCGCCATCCCATGGCGACAGCATGCCGCAAGCTTGGTGTCGCGCCATGATTAGACCGGCTTGTTCCCGCAGAATGGTGCGGCAATTATTTTACGTGCTGGCCTCGTTCCTGCTTGCCGGCAGTGTGCAGGCGGAGTGGTCCCTGCTCGGCAGGAGTGATACTTTTCGTGTCTATCTGGACCAGAAATTGATGCAGAGAAACGGAAATTTCGCGCAGATTTGGCAACTCATGGATTTCACCGTCGCTCAGTGGGCAGACGCGCGGACGGCGGTCGGTTCGGTCAAGAATCTGCTCGAGTATGACTGTACTGTGCCGCGTTTCCGAACGCTTGCCGCCGAGGCTTATACCGAACAGATGGCGGGAGGTCGGCTGGTGGCGAATGAGCGATTGTCGGACCCGCAGTGGGAGGACGTTGCGCCCGGAAGTACTCCCGAAAAGGTGCGGCAGATTGTTTGCGGGAAGCAATAGCAGAACGCCGTTCGCCTCAACCCGCCGGGTATGTCAAGAGGGTATGGTTGTCGATGTGAGAACCGTGCGGATCCCTGCTCAAGTGTAACGAGCGCGTCGTCCGGAAAACATTGCTTGAAATCCCCTGGGTTGGAAAATCTGGGCCTGGCGTTTTGGGTTCAATGGAACAGCTTGAACTGGACGATATACACGACGGCACCCGCCACGTAGCCCAGCAACGCCAGCGCGCTGATCTTCTTCACATACCAGATGAAGTCAATCTTCTCCAGTCCCATGGCGGCCACACCGGCGGCGGAGCCGATGATCAGGATCGAACCGCCCGTACCCGCGCAGTAAGCCATGAACTCCCACAAGAAACTGTCGGGTGGGTAGGTTTGCATGCTGTACATGCCCATGCTGGCAGCCACCAGCGGCACATTGTCTACGATGGCGCTGACCAGGCCAATGAGCATCACGATCACATCCTGGCGCCCGACCGCATTGTCCAGCCACTGCGCAATGGACGACAGGATATGCGTATGTTCCAGCACCGCCACACTGAGCAGGATGCCGATGAAGAAGACAATCGAACTCATGTCGATGCGCATCAGCGCCCGCGCCAGCGTCAAGCGCTGTTTGCGCAGATCTTCAGCCTTGCGGTGAACCAGGTCGCCGACCAGCCACAAGATACCCACGCCGAACAAGATGCCCAGAAATGGCGGCAGGTGGGTCAAGGTCTTGAAAATCGGCACCGACACGAGGATGGCCAGTCCCAGAAAGAACATCAAATTGCGCTCGAAGTCGGTGGTGTCGAACTGCGGATCGGCTGCCACGCGTTGGGGCGAAACCACCGGACGTGCGCCGAGGAAATAACTGGTCACTGCCAGAGGCACGATGAGGTTGGCCAACGAGGCCAGGAGCACCCCTTCCATGATCGCCACCGTGGTGATTTGTCCGCCAATCCACAGCATGGTCGTGGTGACGTCGCCGATCGGCGACCAGGCGCCGCCCGCATTGGCGGCGATGACGATGATTCCGGCAAAGAACAGGCGATCTTCGTGCTTCCCCAGCAGTTTCTTGATCAATGACACCATCACGATGGTGGTTGTCAGGTTGTCGAGAATGGAGCTGAGAAAAAAAGCCACAAAGCCGACCATCCACATCAGGGTGGAGAGCTTTGTGGTTTTGATTCGCGCGGTGATGACTTCAAAGCCATTGTGCGCATCCACCACCTCGACAATGGTCATGGCCCCCATCAGGAAGAACACGATTTGCGCGGTGCCCATGAGCGACTCCGCCAGCTGCTCGTTGACCAGATGGGAATCACCCGCGCCAACGGCATATATCGTCCACAGCAAGCCCGCGCCCAGCAGTGCCGAGGCTGACTTGTTGACTTTGAGCGGATGTTCCAGGGCAATGGCGGTGTAGGCCACCACAAAAACCAGAATAAGGGTAGTGAGCATGGGAGCCTCGTGCGTTAGAAGTGGGAAATCAGTTCCGAACAGAAAGGGGCTGGTCATTTCTATTCAGCGCGGTTTTTTTGTAGTGTTTTATGCTAATTTCTTATCCGTTTTGGCGCGGCTTTCATGGAATCTTCACCCCCTCCTCTGGTGCAGATTCACCGCATCGTGGAGCGCTGCATATCCTTGTCAAACTATCTGAAAGCAAAAGGAAAATGACGGCCACTCCAAGGGCAACAAGGGGAGTATCGCCGAGGTATTCGACGCAGGTCAAGCGCATTCAATGCCAACAGTCTTTCAGGAAACTCGCCTATTCCGTTATCGGAGTTGTCTTTGAGCCACCGGATAAAGGAAGAAGGCGGCGGATAAGAACGTCCGGCTGTCGAGTTCGCCGTCCAGGACGAATCGCCCGCTGTTGTTCAAAAGCGAATTCTCTGCCTATGGAAACTACGACTGGACAGCAATCGGGTATCAGGTCCGATTCATGAAATTTTCAAAACCTTGCAAAGGCAAGGGGTGACTGAAAAAATAGCCCTGATAGGCATGGCAGCCCGAAGCGGTCAAGAAGTCTTTTTGAGCCTCTGTTTCGACGCCTTCCGCGATCACCCCGAGGCCCAGACTTTGGGAAAGCGCCACGATAGTGCGGGCGATCGCGGCATCGTTGGAATCGCTCAGTACATCGCGAACGAACGACTGGTCGATCTTCAACTGATCGAGCGGCAGGCGTTTCAGGTAGGAGAGCGAGGAAAACCCCGTGCCGAAGTCGTCGAGCGAGAAACTGACGCCCCTGGATTTCAACAAGAACATTTTTTTGACGATGCTTTCGACATCGGAAACCAGCAGGCTTTCGGTCAGTTCCAGCTTCAGTAACTGCGGGTTGGCTCCGGACTTCTCGAGGACAGCGAGTACCTGATCGACGAAGTCGTCGGCGTGGAACTGGCGCGCGCTGACGTTGACGGCCACCGTCAAATGGGCCATCGCCGGCCGGGTAGACCACAAAGCCAACTGGGTGCATGCCGACTCCAGCACCCAGCGGCCGAGCGGAAGAATCAGTCCGGTATCCTCGGCCAGCGGGATGAACTCAGCGGGGGGCACCAGACCGCGCTGCGGATGTTGCCAGCGCACCAGGACTTCGGCGCCGCTGATACAGCCGCCGTCAAGAATCTGTGCCTGGTAGTGCAAGAGGAATTGATTCGCGCCGAGGGCGTGCCGCAGATCGTCCTCCAAAGCGGCCCGTTCCTTCACCGCAAACTCCAGCGTGGGATCGAAGAAACGGGCCCTGTTGCGACCGGAAGTCTTGGATTTGTACATGGCCAGGTCGGCCTGTTTCATCAGATTTTCGACGGTCGACTGATCATTCTTGAATAAGGTAATGCCCAAGCTGGCCGTGCAGTGGTGAGGTATATCGCCGAGCGTGTATACCCGAGTGAGCGCGGTGAGTATCTTCTCGGCGACCATTTCAACCGCCGCAGCGGCGTCGTTTTCAAGCGCGCTCAGGCCGGCCAGAACCACCATGAATTCGTCTCCACCCAGGCGTGCCACAGTGTCGCCCTCACGTACGCAAAGCGCCAGACGCGCGGCCACCTGTTGCAGCAATTGATCGCCCTTGTCATGTCCGAGCGTATCGTTGAGCGTTTTGAAATTATCCAGGTCGATGAACAGCAACGCCCCATGAAACCCCGTCCGCGAATTGACCGCAATGGCCTGCTGCAGTCGGTCCTGCAGTAGCGTGCGGTTGGGCAGGCCGGTGAGTTGGTCGAAGTAGGCCAGTTCCTGGATGCGCTCTTCGGCTTTTCTGCGTTCGGTAACGTCTTCGGCCGACGACAAGGTGCCGGTAATGTTGCCGGTCGCGTCGCGTATCAGGGTGTTGTTCCAGGCAATCGTCAATTCCTGGCCCGAAGCATTGACGATGCGGTTCTCGTACTGTGCCAGAAGCCGCGCATCCCCTGCCATCAACTTGCCAAATACTTCGCGAATCTCGCTCCGCTGTTCTTCCGGAACGAAATTTTCGAACCAGTTCATTCCGAGCAGGGCGCTCTCGTCCTTGCCCAGAAGCTGCGCTCCCTTCTTGTTGATCATCTCGATCCGTCCTTCGCGATCGAGGGCCATGAGCATGACGCCGGCAATATCGAGGTAGCGCTGCGCGGAGTCGCGCTCCTTGCTCAGATCGGCGCTACGTTCCTCGACCTGACGTTCGAGCTCATGCTCACGGGATTGAAGGAGTTGGCGCTGACGCCGCTCGTCGAGGATGATCGCCAGCATGAAGAGGAAATTGCGGATATGATCAACGTAGGGCTCGAAAGCTCCCATGTACGTTACTTTGAAAGCGAGTTCGCCGAGGATGGTCGAGCCGGACGCAATGCGAAAGCATCCGGGAGTGGGCGACTCCGAAGGGTCGGCATGGAATTCAACGAGCCCAACCCCCGGAATGTCGGAAAGCCCTTCAATGACAAAGGGGATGATCGCATCATCCGGCAACGAGGCGACGACGCTCTGCATCAACAGGAGTTGACCGAGGACTTGCTTATCGACTGCGGAATCTGCCGTCATTCGGGTTGCCGAGGGCGTCAGCATTCACGTGCGAGGAATTCTGACGGTGCGATGTAGTAGGGATTGCGTACTACCACGCCGCGTATCACCATCATCGGGTGGACTTTGAGAATCTTCATGAGCATGGCGCCGTCGAAAGCATTGGCGTCGTACTGACAGACGGCGGTTACCGGGTGGTCTTTCAGCAACAGGCTGACACGCGATTCGTATTCCAGAAGTCGCGAACCCCCCGGCATGTTTTGCACCTCGGACGACATTTCGCCGATGACGCGTGCGGCGGGGTAGTTGTGAGCTACCGAGTCTTCGTGGTACTGGCGCAGCATACCGAGCGTCCGCTCGGGGTCAAAGCGCCCGTCCTGGAAATACACCGCTCTCGCCCCGGAACATGAAAGCGCGCCGGACGCCTTGAGCGCATCGCTCGACAAGCCATGTCTGTTGAGGTACTTCGCCAGATCGTGTTCGTCCAGATTGTCGGAGAAGCAGGCGGTGCGCTCACCAGCGACCAGGCCGCTGCGCAGGAATTCGAGCAGGGAGCTCAAACGCTCCTCGTCATTGCTGAATATCTGGCAGACATGTACCCCCGCAGGGAAAGTCTGCCCGGTGAACCCGAGTGAGATCGTGTGATGTTGGTGCGGCATATACAGCCTTATTCAGATAGTACGCTCGACTCTGTCACATGGCCATGCTGTTCAAGTATGAATAAATCCACAAAACCGGCATGTCCGAGTTGCCTGCACCGGTAAAGTCTGGCGAAGGTTGTCAAGCCGGAGTGCTTATGGATGGTACGCCGATGTGTGCGATGGGGGCGATTTCTCAACGCTCAAGGCTGGACCTGATCAATCACCAGTTTAAGATTCTTGCCGCCGGGTTTGATGCCCTTGAGCTGGCCGAACAGGTCCCCGCTCGAGCTTTGTGCGCGACCGGCCTTGGCGACGCGTGCTTCGATGTTGACCGTCTTGAACCCGGAGATTTTGCCGCCTCCCGGCAAGGCCATCGAATCGTCAAGCTGGAACTTAAGCGGCAAATCGGCCACTTGCGCGCGTATCACCGCCAACGGCATGCGCGAACCTTCTTCCGCTCGCGCGAAAACAAAGAGCAGATCGCCGGGCTTGGCCTGTGCGGCGATTTTGCCGCTGATCGTCACTTCGCCACTGATGGTTTCCGCGACCGTAGGCGCTTTGACGGATGGCTTGTGCTTGGTTGCCGGACCCGCCTTGCCCCCTGCCTGTGCAACGATCTCGCGCGCCTTGGCGACGGCGGTTTCCAGATGCTGCGCTTCCTCCGACCCCGGTTCGAGTTGCAGCAGCAGACGTTCCCAGTATTCGGCAACGGCAGAAAAATCTTTGCGGTCCGCTGCCGCCGCGCCCGCGAGGAAGAGTGCCTGCGGTTCATTCGGGTCCATCTTGAGCGCACGGGAGATCAGCTCGGCGGGCTGGCCGGTGAAGCTGCCCCCGTGGGCTTGCGCCAGCACCTCGGCGTAGTCGGCCAGCAGCGAGGGGTCCGTGTCGACCAAAGCGCCGCCGTGACCGTAGGCTTCGGCCGATTCGGCAAAGCGGCCCAAAACCTTGTAGGAGCGGGCGAGCATGACCCAGCCCTTGTTGTCTTCCGGGTTCTTCTTGAGTTTTTCAACCAGTTTGCCAAGCATCGCTTCGATCTGTTGCGGACTGATGCGTGCCTGTGTTTGCATCGGGTCGAGCGCTTGCGGGTTGCCGAGGAACAGATAGCCGGCCGCCGCAGCTAGCGGAATGGCGATGAGCAGGGCGAATGCCGTCTTCCGCCCGCCGCCTCCGGTTGTCGGCGCAATTTCGGGCTGCACTTCATCGAGCAAGCGACGAGCCAATTCCGCTTTGGCCTGTTCCAGATCGGCGTCAGTCAATATCCCTTCGTTTCGGTCGTGTTCGAGCTCGCGCATCTGATCGCGCAAGATGTCCAGATTGGCCTCGCGACGATTGACGGCGGTTGCTGTTACCCGGGTTCGCCAGAGTGGGGGCAACAACATGGCCAGGACGACGAGGACCAGCAGCGCCGAGGCCAGAATGAAACCGGTCATGACGGTCATGATTGCGCTTCTTTTGCGTTGAGCAGGCTTTCCGCCTGTTGTTGCTCTTCCTTGCTGAGCGGCATGTCCTTGATGGCTTTGTTGCGACGGCGCAAGTAGAGAAAGAGTGCCGAGAGGGAACCGGTCAGGAGCACGGCAGGGCCAAACCACAGCAGCAGGGTCGTTCCCTTGAGCGGTGGACGATAGCGCACGAAATCGCCGTAACGGCTGACCATGAAGTCCATGATTTCGGCGTCGCTCTTGCCGTCTTTGATCAGCGTTCGGATTTCGCGACGCAGATCATTCGCCAATTCGGCATGCGAGCCGGACAAGGATTCGTTCTGGCAGACCAGGCAGCGCAATTCCGAGGAAATATCCACCAGACGTCTTTCGACGGCCTCGTCCTCGGCGAGCGGCGCGGCTTCCTTGGCGTGCAAGGTCAACGAGGCCAGGGCCAGCAGTAGAAGTATCAGCCAGGCTTTCATTTCGACAATTCCGTAATCAGCGGCAGAATTTCTCCCGAGAACGCTTCCAGGGTGATCGGGCCGGTGTGCTTCATGCGGATGACGCCGGCTTTGTCGATGACATAAGTCTCGGGTACGCCGTAAACGCCATAGTCGATACCGACGCGCCCGTCGAGATCGAGCACCGACAGGCGGTAGGGGTTGCCGTGCTTGTTCAGCCAGGCATTCGATCGGTCCAGGGCCAGCTTCATTTCGGCGTCGGCGCTGATCTTGTCCGCATCCAGGGCGCCATCACCGCGTACCTCCTTGTAGTTGAGACCAACCAGCGTCACCGCCTTGTTCTTTGCCATTTCGACCAGCACCGGGTGTTCCTGCCGGCAGGAGACGCACCAGGTTGACCAGACATTGAGCAGCCACACTTGGCCGAGCATCTCCCTTGGCGAGAAGGTTTGCGTCGGCGCGGCGACCTGGGGCAGCGTAAACATCGGTGCCGGCTTGCCGACCAGGGGCGACGGCACGTCGCGCGGGTTGAGGTTGAGCCCGATAGCCAGCAGGGCCACGAGTATGACGAAGCCGATCAAGGGCCAGAGAAAGCGGTTCATGATTTTGGAAACCTCAGGCGTGTTGGGCCAGCGCGCCGAGATGACTCGATGTCGCGCGCGATTTGATCCGGTAACGGCGGTCGGTCAAAGCGAAAAGACCGCCGACCGCCATCAGTACGCAGCCCCCCCAGATCCAATCGACGAAGGGCTTGTGATAGACGCGAACGGCCCAGGCCGCATCCGGTCGGGATTTGTCGATCGGCTCGCCGAGCGAGACGTAGACATCGCGCAGCAAGCCGGTATCGATTGCCGCTTCGGTCATCGGCATCGAACCGGACACGTAGTTGCGCTTTTCCGGGTGCATTTTACGGAGGTGCTTGTCCCCTTTCAGCAGGTCGATATCGCCGACCAGTGCCACATAGTTGGGCCCCTTTTCCTGCCGGACGCCGTTGAACCGGAAGGTGTAACCGCCCACGCCTACGGTATCGCCAATCTCCATCTTCACGTCTTTTTCGGTTTGGTAACCATTGACCATTGTCACCCCGACGACGAAGACCGCGATGCCGACGTGGGCGGTATGCATGCCGAAAAAACTGCGTGGCTGTTTGAGTGCGGCAGCCAGAAAGGGCTGGCCGGCGCGTGTTGACTGCACGCGTTGGGCGAAGTTGAGCGTGCCCGCGAGTACGATCCACATGGCCAGCAACAGACCGAGGGCGACCAGCGGTTTCCATTCCCCGAAGACGAAGGGTGCGACGATGCCGACCGCCGCCGCCGCGAAAAAGGCCAGGCGCAGGGTGCGCGCCAGCTCGCCGAAGCTGGCCTGCTTCCAGCGGGCAAATGGTGCGACGCCGATCAGGAAAAGTGCCGGGATCATCAACGGAGCGAAAACAGAATCAAAGTAAGGCGGGCCGACTGAAAGCTTGCCCAGGCCAAGCGCGTCAATGAGCAGCGGGTAGAGCGTGCCAAGCAATACGGATGCGCAGGCGACGATCAGCAGCACATTGTTGGTGAGTAACAGCGATTCGCGTGAAAGCAGGCCGAAGCGGCCGCCCAGGCCGACCTTGGGCGCGCGCCAGGCAAAGAGGGCGAGCGAGCTGCCGATTACCGTCACGAGGAAGACGAGAATGAAGATGCCGCGCCGCGGGTCGGTGGCGAAGGCATGGACCGAAGTCAGAACACCGGAGCGTACCAAGAAGGTACCGAGCAGCGACAGCGAGAAGGCAGCAATGGCCAGCAGCACCGTCCAGTTCTTGAAGCTCCCGCGTTTTTCGGTGACCGCCAGCGAGTGAATCAGGGCCGTGCCGACCAGCCACGGCATGAAGGAAGCATTCTCGACCGGGTCCCAGAACCACCAGCCGCCCCAGCCGAGTTCGTAATAGGCCCACCAGGAGCCGAGCGCGATGCCCAGGGTGAGGAATATCCAGGCCGCGGTGGTCCACGGGCGTGACCAGCGTGCCCAGGCGGCGTCGAGTTGTCCGGAGAGCAGGGCGGCGACGGCAAAGGCATAGGCCACCGAGAAGCCGACGTAGCCCATGTAGAGCATCGGTGGGTGGATGATCAGGCCGGGGTCCTGCAAGAGCGGGTTGAGATCGCGCCCTTCGTCGGCGCCCGGCAGCAGGCGCTCGAAGGGGTTCGAGGTGAACAGGATGAACAGCAGGAAACCGGCGGTCACCAAGGCCAGCACGCCGAGTACCCGGGCGACCATGTAGTCGGGAAGTTGTTTCGAAAAGACTGAAACCGCCAGAGTCCACAACGACAGCATCATGACCCAGAGCAGCAGTGAGCCTTCATGGCCACCCCACACGGCGGCCACACGGTACTGTATCGGCAGCAAGGTATTCGAATGTTGCGCCACATAGATAACCGAGAAATCGTTGCTGACGAAAGCGCTTGTCAGACAGCCGAAGGCAACGGCCATCAACAGGGCCTGGGCGCGGGCCGCCGGGCGGGCCAGGGCGATCCATCCGGGTTGCCGCCGGTGGGCGCCGATCAACGGCAGGGTGCCTTGTACAAGCGCCACGCAAAGCGCGACGATCAGAGCGAAGTGTCCGAGTTCCGGAATCATGAGCGTTTGTCCGTTTCCTTCAATCAATGCTTTACGGTCTTGGCCGTCGCTTCGACAGCCGCTTTGTTGGCGGCTGCGCGCGCTTGCGCGTCGCCGACGGCCTGGGTGGCTTCCGGCGGCATGTAGTTCTCATCGTGCTTGGCGAGCACTTCACTGGCGATGAAAATACCATCCTCGCCGAGCTTACCCTGGGCGACGGCGCCTTTCCCCTCCTTGAAAAGGTCGGGCAGGATTCCCTTGTAAGCGACGATCATGTCCTTTTCGGTATCGGTCACGACAAAACGCAAGGTGACGCCATCGGGCTCGCGTTTGATCGAGCCTTCCTTGACCAGGCCGCCGATGCGAAAAGACTTGCCCCTGGGTGCTTCACCCGCCGCCACCTGCGTTGGCGTGAAGAAAAATACCAGATTGCTCTGAAAGGCGTTGAGCACCAGAGCAACGACGAGGCCGAGAATTGCCAGACCGCCGATGATCAGCGCAATGCGCTTGTGACGTGTTTTCAATGGCTACCTTTGGGGTGATGTCTTGCGATCGGTGTTGGCATCGGAACGCTCGGCGCGGAACTGGCGTTTGAGCCGAGCAATAAGGTTTTTTCGACTCTGGATCAGCAATACCGGTTCCAGCAGCATCAGGATCGCCATGACGCCTACCGAGCCCCAGACATAGACGCCGTGGTTGCCCATGGCCATAAATTCAGAAAAACTGTTCCAATACATGGCTTACTCCTGGCCAGCGTGTTCGCCCGGCTCCGCCAATTCGGCGCGAACCCAGTCGGTGTGACGCTCGCGTTCCAGCATGATGGAGCGCACCCGCATCAAGGCCACGGCGATAGAATACATCCAGCAACCCAGTGCGCAGAGCAACATGCCCCAGAGCATTGTCACGGCCATCGAGGGCGATTTGGTCAGACTGACCGAAGAGCCCTGATGCAGGGTGTTCCACCACTTCACCGAAAAATAGATGATCGGGATATTGACCACGCCGACCAGCGCCAGGATGGCCCCCGCCTTGTCGGCGCGCCGCGGGTCGTCTATCGACGATTGCAGGGCGATGAAGCCGACGTAGAGAAAAAGCAGGATCAGCTCCGAGGTCAGACGCGCGTCCCAAACCCACCACGTGCCCCACATTGGCTTGCCCCACAGTGCGCCGGTCCACAGGGAAAGGAAGGCGAACAGCGCACCGGTCGGCGCCAGCGCCGAAGCCATCATGCCCGACAGGCGGAAGTTGAAGCCCAGCCCCAGCCCGGCCCAGAATGCCATCACCAGATAAATGAACATCGACAACCAGGAAGCCGGTACGTGCAGGAAGATGATACGGTAACCCTCGCCCTGTTGCGCGTCCGTAGGCGCCACCAGAAAGCCGATGTAGAGCCCGGCGATGCCGAAAATGGCAGCCAGAGTCCAAAACCAGGGAATCATCTTGCCGGCGAGCGGGTAAAATGCCTGCGGGCTGGCGAATCGATAAATGTTGATCAGTTTGTTACCCATTATTCCAAAGCAATCCGTAACGCCGCTGCGGTTGGCCACGGGGCAAAAAATACGCCGCCCAGCATCATGGCACCCAGGAGCGACAGGTGGGCTTGCGCGCCGAGTCCGATGACGGCGGCATCGACCGCGCCCGCCCCGAAAATCAGCACCGGAATATACAGGGGAAGCACCAGCAGCGAAAGCAGTACGCCACCGCCCCGTACGCCCAGCGTCAGCGCTGCGCCGATGGCTCCGATGCCGGACAAGGCAGGCGTCCCGATCAGCAGCGAGAAGGCGAGAACCCACAGTGCCTCGCCGGACAGGTCGAACTGGATTCCCAGGACCGGGGCCAACAGCGTGAGCGGCAGGCCCGAAACCAGCCAGTGTGCCAGGACCTTGCCGAGCACGATCAGGCCGAGGGGCTGCGGCGCCAACGCCAGTTGTTCCAGCGTGCCGTCGCGATGATCGTCGGCAAAGAGGCGCGGCAAGGACAGCAGGGTAGCCAACAGCGCGGCGACCCACAGCACGCCCGGCGCCAGCTTGCGCAACAGCTCCGGCTCAGGCCCCACGCCAAGCGGAAACAAACTGACGACGATGATGAAAAAGAACAGCGCCGACACCAAGTCCGCCCGACGGCGCAGCGCCAGACGAAGGTCACGGCTGATAATGGCACGAATCAGGTTGAGCATATTCCGGTTAACCCAGGACGACGGCTAGTTCAGCCGCAGCTGACGAACCGAGCCAGCGACGATGTTGACCGTTTGATGCGTGGTCAGTACGGCCAAACCGCCGCGTTGCAGATGGGCGCCGATCAAGCCGGCGATCAGTTCGACCGCCGCCGCATCCAGCGCCACGTAGGGTTCATCGAGCAGCCACAGGGCTCGCCGTTCATTGACCAGCCGTGCCAGCGCGACACGGCGCTTCTGGCCCTGCGACAGGTAGCGACAGGCCAGATCTTCGCGTCCGGCCAGGCCAACGATTTCCAGCGCATCGAGCGCTTCGCCTGCATCGAGTATTTCGTCGGCCAGTTTGGCCGAGGCCAGCAGGTTTTCGAGCGGCGTCAGTTCTTCCTTGATGGCGTTGTGGTGGCCAAGAAAACACAACTCGCGACGATAATCCTCGCCAAGCTTGCCGATCAACTCGCCCCGCCAGCGTATTTCGCCATTCGCCGGCGCTGATAGGCCGCAAATCATGCGCAGCAGACTGGTTTTTCCCGAGCCGTTTCCGCCCTGCAAATCAAGCAATTCACCACCATCAAGACGGAAATCGACGTGCGAGAACAGAGTTCGCTCGCCGCGTACGCATTCGATGTTGGAGGCTTCGAGCATGCCTGGGAGGGGTCAAAGGGGGAAAAACCGCTATTATGCAGCGTGGTGACGTGCTTTGGGTTGATGTAGATCATGCGTCGGTCCTGGCCCCAAGGCGCAAGAGCGCCGGATCAGTCGGTGCGGGGTTTCTTTTGTCGCGGCTGGGTTAAGCAGAATGAGGGCACGGAACGAAGTTTTCGTGTTGCTTGGGTATCATTATGCAGCATCATTGAATAGAATGACCGTACTGTTTTTCCGTCAAGCAAGGAGCAGCGATTCGATTTGACGATACGGACGACCTCCGGCGTAAAGGAAGTTCCCTTCCAACGAAAAAGATACGGATTGACCCGTGCAAATTCCAGATAAATTGAACAACGTTTGTCAACGTATTCGGCTCAGCGGTGTCGCACAGGGCGTAGGTTTCCGACCGTATATCTGGCGGTTGGCCAAAGAGCTTTTGCTTACCGGTTGGGTCAAGAAAGACGCGCATGGCGTTGAGATAGAAGTCTGTGGCGCCGCTGAGCAGGTGCAAAGCCTGATTGAGCGCCTTCGAGTGGACGCTCCTGTCGCGGCGCGCATCGATTCGGTAAAGGCGCTGGATGGTCCTCTCGAGTGCGTTTCCGACGATTTTTATATCCTCAATAATCGCGGCGGCCGGTTTCCCGCCATGGTCGGGCATGACTTGGCGGTTTGCCGCGATTGCCTGACAGAAATGTTCGATCCGGCAAACCGACGCTGGCGCTATGCGTTCGCCGGTTGTTCGCATTGCGGCCCGCGTTACACGATTACCCGTGCCTTGCCGTTTGCCCGCGAACGTACCAGCCTGAAGGGCCATGCCCCATGCGCAAAGTGCCAGAGCGAAACCCGGCGCAAAGAAGGTCGGCATAGCAAGGACGAAGTGATTTGTTGCCCGAAATGCGGACCGCAGCTGGCGTTACTGGATGCGGACGGACAGCCTTTGCCGGGCGATCCGATCACACAAGCCCTGGCGCTTGTCAAACAGGGAAAGATTATTGCCATCAAGGGCATGGGCGGGTTTCATCTGGCCTGCGATGCGCGCAATGCCGGTGCAGTTGCCGTTCTGCGCGAACGTAAGCAGCGCGATGAACGCCCGTTTGCCGTCATGCTGGCCAACGCCGCATCGGCCAGTACTTTTGTTCAATTGAATCTCGGCGAACCCGGGCTGCTCGCGATGTCGGAGCGTCCGATCATATTGCTGAAAAAACGACCAAACTGCGATAGCGTATTGCCGGGAGTGACCAATGGTTTGAGCTGGCTCGGGGTGATGATACCCAGCACGCCCTTGCAGTATTTGCTTTTCCATGAGGCTGCTGGCCGGCCGCAAGGTCTCGGTTGGCTGGATCGACCACAGAAACTCGCCTTGGTCATGACCGGTGCCGACAGCGGCGGCGAACCCCTGGTCATCGGCGACAAGGAAGCCCTGATGCGCCTGTCCGGTGTGGCCGATGCTTTTCTTCTGCATGAGCGCGAGATCGTTTCGCGCTGCGACGACAGTATCGCCCGTTCCGGTCCTGGTGGCTTGCAACTCGTCCGTCGCGGGCGGGGCTATACACCACAGCCGATCAAACTGCCAAGATCCGGTCCGCCGGTTCTGGCGGTGGGCGGGTGGTTCAAGAACACGGTCTGCGTGACCCGTGGTGACGAGGCGTTTGTGTCACAGCATATCGGCGATCTGGATAACGCGGCGGCCTGCGATTTTTTCGACTCGACCGTGTCCCGCCTCCTCAAGTTACTCGACATCAAACCCGCGTTTGTTGCGCACGATCTGGACCGTTCTTTCCACTCGACTCGGTATGCCTTGGACTTTGCGCTCCAAAAAGGAGTTCCCTCGCTTGCCGTCCAGCATCATCATGCCCACACGGCGGCTGTTCTGGCCGAACATCGGATTGACACGCCGGTCATCGGGTTGTCGCTCGATGGTATCGGGCTGGGAACGGATGGACGCGGTTGGGGTGGAGAATTACTGCGTGTCGATGGCGCGCGGATGGAGCGCATTGGGCACATTGCGCCGATCCAACTCGTTGGAGAACACGCGCTCAGAGTGCCATGGCGTCTGGCGGCCGCGGTACTCCAACAACTCGGACGCGGCCAGGAAATCGAACAGCGGTTTCCGGGGCAGCGAGGTGCGGCGGCGGTTGCAAAGACGCTGTTACGCGGCGTTAAATGCCCTGAAACTTCAAGTCTTGGCTGCTACATCAACGCGGCCGCGGGGTTACTTGGTGTCAAACCGGTCATGGCATTCGATGGCCAAGCGTCGGAGTTGCTCGAAGGAATGGCTGATCGTTACGGGGACATACTGCCGCTGAATGGCGCCTGGACGATTCAAGACGGTTGCCTGGATTTGCGGGAACTCTATGCGGTGTTGGCCGATGAAAAGGTTCCCGAACGCGGTGCGGCCATTTTCCATGCCACGCTTGTGGCCGCGTTGGCCGACTGGATTTGTGCCGTTGCACCGTCAGGCAGCACTATCGTGGGCAGCGGGGGATGCTTCCTCAATCAGGTGATCGCCCGAGGGTTGCGCTCTCGCCTCGGCAGCCGCGGATTGTCCCTGATTGAAGCCCGTAAATTGCCGCCCAATGACGGAGGCTTGTCTGTTGGCCAGGCGTGGGTTGCCTTGAAGTACTTGCAGGGGTAACTGTTTCTCCGATCGGAATCGTAGGCTTTAGCGCACCACAAACCCGGGTTTGTAGCCGAGCACCAGGCGAATCTTTTCGGCGACTTTTTCGGCATCGGCACGGGTCGCATAGGGACCGAGTTGTACACGGTGGATCCCTCCGCTGGCGCTGATCTGGATGCCTTCGTTCAACCAGTCCAGTTCTCGTGATAGATGGGAACGTAGGTTGTCGGCGTTGTCCGCATTGGAAAAGGCCCCAAGCTGAAGGAATACACCTTTCGGGGTGGTCGGCGCCGACGTGGGCGATAGAGTCGATCCTGGCGACGAAGCTGCGGCTGAATTCGTATTCACCTCCCCGCGCGTCGCCAGGATTTCAATTTCGTCGCGTTCCACTCGGGCCATGGGCGCCTTGGCCGGTTGTGCCGGTGGTTTGATCTGCGCGTAGTTCAGCAGGGTCGAGTCGCGGGGTAGCACGGCTTCGACTTCAACCTGCGTGCTGCCTTCGTTGATGTAACCGAGGCGGTATGCCGCTAGGTAGGAGAGATCGATGATCCGATCCGCGTGAAACGGCCCGCGATCGGTAACGCGAACGATCACGGATTTGCCATTGCCCAAGTTGGTGATCCGTACGTAGGAGGGGATGGCTAGCGTCGGATGGGCGGCAGTCATCGAGAACATGTCGTAGGGTTCGCCGATCGAAGTCATCTGCCCATGAAACTTCTTCCCGTACCAGCTGGCCGTGCCGGTCTGGCGGAAAGGCCTGAGGCTGGTTTCCGGCACATACGACCTACCCAGCACGTTGTAGGGTTTGTTGGCAAACCGGTGCAGCGGTTCACTTCTCGGTTGAGCATCCGGAATGTCGTCCAGATTATCGGGGATGTCGTCGCCCGGCCCGTCATCCTTGTAATAGCCACCGCCACGTTTTTGCGTTGCGCTCGGCTTGCGGACAGTACTTGTCGGCGATGAAGGATCACTGCCCGGTACGGTGCCATCGATGGCGCGCGGCGCCTGACTGCCACAGGCGGAGAGAAAGAGCAGCATCAGCAGCGAGGCGGGTAGCGCACAAGGTTTTCTCTGTCTCATCGGCTTTCTTTCACCCGGCAGCGCGCATCACTTCTTTACCAGCATCCGGTGAGAGTGGATGCTCATCAGGATGCCCAGGCCGAGAAACAAGGTGACCAGCGCCGTTCCACCATAACTCATAAACGGCAGCGGAACGCCAACGACAGGCAAAACACCACTGACCATGCCCATGTTAACAAAGACGTAAGTGAAGAAACTCAGGGTGATTGCTCCGCCCAGTACGCGGGCAAACAAGGTCGAAGCGTTGGCCGAGATCATGAGCCCCCGGGCGATCAGCAATAAATACAAGCCGACCAGGATGGCGTTCCCGAGCAAGCCGCGCTCTTCCGAAAATACGGCAAAAATGAAGTCGGTGTGACGCTCGGGAATAAATTCCAGGTGGGTTTGCGTTCCTTGCAGCCAGCCTTTTCCGAAGCTGCCTCCCGAGCCGATTGCGATCGTCGATTGGATGATGTGATATCCCGCTCCCAGCGGGTCGGTGGTCGGATCGATCAATGTCAGCAGACGCTTGCGCTGATAGCCGTGCAGCATGGTCCACACGAAAGGCGCGGCACTGGCGCCGGCGAGGATCAGGCCGATGACGGCTTTCCAAGGCAGTCCGGCAAGGAAGATGACGTAAAACCCGGAAGCGCCGACGAGAATCGCGGTTCCCAGATCGGGCTGTTTGGCGATCAGTCCGAAGGGAACGAGCAGCAAGATGCCGGCAATCGCGAAGTGACGGAATTTCA
Source organism: Propionivibrio sp. (assembly GCA_016705685.1). GTDB lineage: Bacteria > Pseudomonadota > Gammaproteobacteria > Burkholderiales > Rhodocyclaceae > Propionivibrio. The sequence goes on along the minus strand of JADJLB010000010.1, from coordinate 768,463 downwards.
GGGCGGACTCGTACCGGTGAAAATACCAGGCCAGCATCAGCGGCATCGCGATCTTGAGAATCTCGGCCGGCTGGATTCGGGTGAAGCCCAGCGGAAGCCAGCGCTTGGCCCCATTGACCTTGACGCCCACCAAGAACACCAACACCAGCAGAACGACGCCGAGAACGTAAAGTGGGACAGCAAAGCGCATCAGTTTTTGCGGCGGGGTCTGGGCAATGGCCCACATGGCCGCAAGACCAACCAGCATGTTCAACAACTGACTGTAGGCCCGGTTATTGGCGTCGTAGGTGGCGCTAAAGACGGTGGCTACCCCAAAGGCCATCAGAGCCAGGGCAATGGCCAATAGTGGCCCGTCGATATTTCCGGTCAGGCGTGCCCAGAAGCGTTCGAGTAGGTGCTTGAACACGGCCTATTCCACTTTTTCCGGTGAATCTTCATCTTTTGCGGGCCCCTGGGGAAGCTTGCCCAGCAGGTAGTAGTCGATGACCATGCGGGCGATCGGCGCCGCCGAGCGCGCGCCAAAACCGCCATTCTCGACCAGAACGGCGAGGGCGATTTTAGGTTGATCCGCCGGCGCGAAGGCAATGAACAGTGCGTGGTCGCGTAACTCCTGCTTCAGTTTGCCTGACCGGTAATCCGCCCCTTTGAGGCTGAACAACTGTGCTGTGCCGGTCTTGCCGCCTGAAACATACTCTGCACCAGCAAATGCCCGGGCACCCGTTCCTTCCTTGTTGACGCCGATCATTGCATTCTTGATCGTTTCGACATTTTGTGGTTTCCAGTGGAGCGTGCGTAACGGTTCGGGTTCGATCAGTGATTTTTGGCCGCTCTTGGTGTCGGTGATGTATCTGACGAGATGCGGTCGGTAGAGCACACCGTTATTGGCCACCGCGGCAATGGCTTGCGCCAGTTGGATCGGGGTGTAAGCGTTGTAGCCTTGGCCGATGCCGATCGAGATCGTTTCGCCAGCGTACCATTTTTGCTGATCCGGGCGTTTGAAGCGACGTTTTTTCCACTCCGGCGATGGCAGCACGCCCTCCGACTCGCCTTCGATGTCGATGCCGGTGCGGCTACCCAGTCCAAGGCTGCCCATGAACCGTGCAATATTGTCAATGCCCATGTCATTAGCCAGCATGTAGTAATAGGTGTCGCACGAGTGGACGATCGATTTGTACATGTCGACCGAGCCGTGCCCTCCCTTCTTGTCGTCGCGGAAGGTATGGCCACCAAAAGAGAAGTAGCCGGGATCGTAGATCGTCTGGCTTGGCGAACGTTTGCCGATTTCGAGCGCAGCCAGGGCCATGAAAGGCTTGAAGGTTGAACCCGGCGGGTAGGCGCCGTTCAGGGCGCGATTGACCATGGGGCGATCCGGTGAGTTGTTGAGCAGATCCCATTCGTCCGAACGGATACCATCGACAAAAAGATTCGGGTCAAAGGTGGGTGTCGATACCAGGGCGAGAATTCCGCCGGTTGAAGGCTCGATGGCGACCAAGGCACCGCGTCGATCGCCAAATGCTTTTTCGGTAATCTCCTGTAATTTGGCATCCAGAGTCAACGTCAGGTTGTTACCGGATATCGGCGCGGTTCTGGCCAGGCTGCGAATCGCGTGACCGCCGGCATCAATCTCGACTTCCTCGTAACCGGTCTGACCATGCAGTTGAAATTCGTATTTCTGTTCCAATCCGGTCTTGCCGATGTGGTCGGTGCCTTTGTAATTGGCCTCCTGCTCGTTCTTTTCGATCGTTTCAAGATCGGTCTTGTTGATGCGATTGATATAGCCGATGGCGTGTGAAGCGATCGAGCCGAGCGGGTATTGACGGAATAACCGCGCCTTGACTTCAACTCCCGGAAAACGGTAACGATTGGCCGCGAAGCGGGCGACTTCCTCGTCGCTCAGGCGCGTACGAATCGGTAGGCTTTCGAAGGACTTGCTTTCTTCGAGCAGTTTGCGAAATCGCCGCCGGTCCTTGGGGAGGATTTCAACCAACCTTCCAAGTTCTTCGATGGTTTCATCGAGTCTGTCGATCTTGGACGGGGTGATTTCGAGGGTGAACGCGGTGTAATTTCGTGCCAGGATCGTCCCGTTTCGATCAAGAATGACGCCACGGTTGGGAGCAATGGGCACCAGGGAGATGCGGTTGTCTTCGGCCCGCGTCGTGTAATAGTCGCGTTGTATGACTTGCAGGTAGAAAAAGCGCCCAATCAACAAGGAAAACGCCAGTACCACTGCTCCTGCGGCAAACACGATACGGAAGCGGAACTTTTCAAGCTCACTGTCCTGCGTGCGTTGCTTTGAAAACCGAAAACGCAAGGGAAATTTCCTCAGATGGGCCGGTTGGCGTCACGGTCGACGGGCTGGTATTGCGGCAAAAGCAGAACAAAGGTCAGTGGAAACCACACCAGGGCTCCGATAAACGGGCCGGCAAAGTAGCCCAATCCGGGCAGGACTGCGCCGGGCATGGCGCGAACGCCAAACTGCACAAGTTGAACAGCCAGCATCAGGGGCAGAACGTGCAAGGCCTGCTGGGCAAGGGGAAACCACAGGATGCGCCGTGAAAGCGACGTGGCGGCATAGGCGGCCAATACGTAAGCAAGGGCATGCTGCCCCATCAGGCTGGAGTCGGCCACGTCCATGGCCAGTCCGAGAATGAAGCCGGACCCCATGCCCGCATGGCGTGGCTCGCGTATGCTCCAGAAAATCAGCAACAACGCGACCCAGTCAGGCATCCAAGGCCAGGTTGAGGCGGGAAGAAAGTTGAGCAACAGGGCAATCAGCATCGTGATTACGATAAACCAGGGGCGAACCGGCTGCAGGATGCGCGATGAAGAGTAGGTGGGCTGCATGGGCTTACTCCCTTACCAATCGTTTTTTCTTGACTCCGGGCTTGGTCGACGACTTTGCGCTGACAGCGGCGCTGTCGTTCGCCAACTGTGGAGGCAGAGGAATCGATTCTCGTGGGTCAAGCACCATGACTTCGCCGAAGTTTTCGACGCCGGCAATCGGTACGCAGTAAATGCGGGCGAACGAGTACGACGTGTCGCGTTCGATATTGACCACTTTGGCCACCGGGAATCCGGGAAGAAATATGCCATCCAGCCCGGAAGTGACCAGCAGATCACCCACCTGCACATCGGCGTTGGCCGGCATGAAACGCAGTTCGAGTTGGCCATTGCCCAGCCCGAACACCACGGAGCGCAGCCCGTTGCGGACGACTTGAACGGGCACCGCCTGTTCCTTGTCGGTAATCAGCGTGATCTCCGATACGAAGGGAAATACGCGCGTGACCTGGCCAACGACTCCAGCATCGTCGACGACCGGCTGTCCTGCAATGATATGGTCCTGTTGGCCTTTGTCGGCGATCACTCGACGCGAAAAGGGGTCACGCGCGGCATAAAGGATTTGCGTAACGCGACCGTGTGCCTTTTGTCTGCTCTTCACTTCGAGCAACTTGCGCAGACGTTCGTTTTCCACTTCGAGCTGTTGCATCCGCAACAGCGTTTCGGCGTCGTCCAGTTTGGCGCGTTTAAGGTTCGCGTTTTCGGCTTGAAAACGGGTGATGCCCGAAAAATAGCTACCCACGTTTAACAGGAATTCAACCGGCGCATGGGCGGCCTGCTGAAGTGGATGGGTGAATACCGACACGCCCTGCCGAAACAGCTCAAGCGTCTGGAACCGGGAGTCAATGAAAACCAGTGACAGCGAAAGTGCCGCGTAGAAGGTCAGTCGCGCCAGCGGCGCCGGGCCACGTTTGAAGAACGGCGGGGGTTGATGATCCATCTTTCAGTGTGGCGCGCAGAACGACGATCTTGGGGTCATTACGTTAATCATCGTCTGGTGATAGGGATTTCCGTCACAGCCAAACAATGCTCCAGTTGTCTGGCGTGACGATAGGGAAGAGCAACACGTCTCACGTTTCCCTGGTATCTCCGGACAGCATCTCAGTCCGAAGTAAATATGCTGCCGAGCTTGTCCATCCTCTCGAGCGCCATACCGCAACCGCGCGCGACGCAGATCAATGGTTCTTCGGCGACAATGACCGGCAGGCCGGTTTCTTCCATCAGCAGACGGTCAAGATCGCGGAGCAGGGCGCCGCCTCCGGTTAGCACCATACCTTTGTCGGCGATGTCGGCGCCGAGTTCCGGTGGTGTTTTTTCGAGCGCGGACTTGACCGCCGACACAATATTGTTGAGCGGTTCGGTGAGCGCCTCGAGAATTTCATTCGAAGATATGGTGAACTTGCGTGGAATGCCTTCCGCCTTGTTGATCCCTGAAACTTCCATTTCACGGACTTCGGCACCCGGGAAGGCCGAACCGATGCGTTTCTTGATGTTTTCCGCCGTATTCTCGCCGATCAGCATGCCGTAGTTCCGGCTGATATAGTTGATGATCGCTTCGTCGAGCTTGTCGCCGCCGACACGAACGGAACCCGCATAAACCATGCCGCCGAGGGAGATGACGCCGACTTCGGTCGTCCCGCCGCCAATGTCGACGACCATCGAGCCGGTCGGCTCGGAAACCGGAAGATCGGCACCGATGGCGGCCGCCATTGGCTCCTCGATGAGAAATACCTGACTGGCGCCCGCACCGATGGCCGACTCGCGAATGGCGCGGCGTTCAACCTGCGTCGAGCCCGAAGGCACGCAGATGATGATGCGCGGGCTTGGCGAAAGCAGACGGGAATCGTGCACCTTGCGGATGAACTGCTTGAGCATCTGTTCGGTCACGGTGAAGTCGGCGATTACCCCGTCTTTCATCGGGCGAATGACGGTAATGGCGCCCGGGGCTTTGCCAAGCATATTCTTGGCCGCCAGGCCGACAGCCTGGATCGTTTTTTTGGCGTTGGGGCCGCCTTCCATGCGTATGGCAACAACCGAGGGTTCATCAAGGACGATACCCTTGCCGCGAACGTAGATCAGCGTATTGGCGGTTCCCAGATCGATTGCAAGATCATTGGAAAAATAACTGCGTAGAAAACTGAACATTCCTGAGTATCCGTTAAAGCTCCGCAAGGACTGCGGTCAGCAAAGTATTTATGATACCTTATATGGCTGTTCGTTTTAATACCTTACACATTTCGTAACCATGTCGCTTACCTTGGAACAAGTCCGGCGTGTTGCTCAGCTCGCGCGGATTGAAATCAGCGATGCCGAAGCGCAGACCACGCTCGGCCACCTGAATGGAATATTTGGCCTGATCGAAGCAATGCAGGCCGTCGATACACGAAACGTCGAGCCCATGGCGCACGCTCAGGATCTCGCCCAGCGTCTGCGCGACGATTGCGTGACCGAAGTCAATCAGCGCGAAGCATTTCAAGCCATAGCGCCGGAAATCGAGGCCGGCCTTTACCTCGTGCCGAAGGTGCTCGAATGAACGCGATGTTGGCCCGCAGCGTCACTGCGCTGTCGCAGGCGCTGGCCGCCAAGGAGATTTCGAGCGTTGAGCTGACTCAGCTCTACCTGGACCGGATTGCCTTGCACAATCCGTCGATCAACGCATTCATAACCGTCGATGCCCGGAAAAGCCTGGCTCAAGCAAAGGCGGCCGATGAATTGCGCGCGGTCGGCAAGGGGGGCGCAGGCGCCGGGCCGTTAACCGGGATCCCGCTCGCCCAGAAGGATATTTTCTGCAGCAAGGGCTGGCTGACCACCTGCGGCTCGAAGATGCTTGGCAATTTCGTCAGCCCGTACGATGCGACGGTCATCGAACGCTTCAATGACGCTGGCGCCGTGATGCTCGGCAAGACGAACATGGACGAATTCGCCATGGGCTCGTCGAACGAAACCTCCTACTACGGTGCAGTGAAGAACCCCTGGGACAGGGGGCGCGTTTCCGGTGGTTCGTCGGGGGGGTCGGCTGCAGCGGTTGCTGCCCGGTTGGCGCCGGCGGCAACCGGGACCGATACCGGCGGCTCAATCCGGCAACCCGCCGCATTATGCAATCTGACTGGCCTGAAACCCACCTACGGCGTTGTTTCGCGTTACGGCATGATCGCTTTCGCCTCATCGCTCGACCAGGCCGGCCCGATGGGACGAACTGCCGAAGACTGCGCACTGCTGCTCAACACCATGGTGGGTTTCGATCCGCGCGATTCGACGAGCGTCAGCCGCGAAAAAGAGGATTACCTCGGCATGCTTTCCGCGCGGGCCGACGGCAAGCCACTGACCGGGCTGAAAATCGGCCTGCCTCAGGAATTTTTCGGAGCCAGCGAAAGAACGGGTTGCACTGCAGAAGTCATGCGCTTGGTCGAAGAAGCCATCGCCGAATACCGCAAGCTGGGGGCGGAGACGGTCGACATCAGCCTGCCGAACATGAAGCTGTCCGTGCCGGCTTATTACGTGATCGCACCGGCCGAGGCCAGTTCTAATCTCTCGCGCTTTGACGGCGTTCGCTACGGTTACCGTGCGCCCGAGTACGGCGATCTCAACGAAATGTACTTTCGCAGCCGGGCGCAGGGCTTTGGCGACGAAGTCAAGCGCCGCATCCTGATCGGCACCTATGTGCTTTCGCATGGTTACTACGACGCCTATTATTTGCAGGCGCAGCGGATTCGTCGCCTGATCGCCAACGATTTTGTTGCCGCCTTCAGGCAGTGCGACGTGATCATGGGGCCGACCAGTCCGAGCACGGCGTTCAGTCTCGGCGAAAAAGCGGCCGATCCGGTTCAGATGTACCTCTCGGATATTTATACCATTGCCGTGAATCTTGCCGGATTGCCGGGGATGTCGATTCCCTGTGGATTCGCCAACAGCTTGCCGGCGGGATTGCAACTGATCGGCGATTATTTCTGCGAGGCCAAGTTGCTGAATATCGCGCATCGATACCAACAGGCTACCGACTGGCACCTGCGGTATCCGCCAGAAATCGGCTGACGCCGATGCGCTCGATTCAAGCAATGCTCATGACATTTCTGGTCGCGGCCTGCGCAACGCACGATCCGGAACCGGTGCCTGTCACGCCCGAGCCTGCCTCAACTGACAGCAATTCGCAGCCCGCAGAGAAAATCAAATCGCAACCGCTCAGGCATTTGCTGGGCCGTTCGCTCAAACCGATGCCGGACAGGGAGCTCAATGTGCGCACTCGATGCCGTTTCCATGACGTAGCCGGTGGACGAGGAACGATGGACTTGCAGGTCACGAAGGCCGAGGTCAAACGTTTTGTCGCCGAAGTGAACATCCCGAAACAGGGTCTGTGCCGCTTCGAAATGAAGAATTTTCATCAGACGGCCACACTGCCGAATGTTGTGTTGACCGACGATGCGAGCGGCTGCGTCGTCCGGATATGGGAGCAAGGTAAAGGCGTTACGGTGGCTTTCAACGCCTGTCAGTCGATGTGCGGTGGAGATGCTTTCAGTTATCTCTGGCCGATTCTGGTCGACACCCGGAACGGCCGCTGTTCTTGACGAGTGAGTGTATGACGATGAAACAATGGGAAGTTGTTATTGGCATAGAAACGCATGCGCAACTGGCAACCCGCTCAAAAATTTTTTCCGGCAGTTCGACGGATTTTGGTGCGCCCCCCAATGTTCAGGCCAGCGCCGTGGACATTGCTCTTCCCGGCGTATTGCCGGTGCTGAACAGAGGTGCGGTCGACTGTGCAATCCGATTTGGCCTGGCCGTCGATGGAAAAATCGCCGCGAGATCGGTTTTTGCACGTAAGAACTACTTCTATCCCGATCTGCCCAAAGGCTACCAGATCAGCCAATACGAATTGCCGGTGGTCGTTGGCGGCGAGGTGACGATTCAAATGGGCCAGGGTGACAGTCTCACTGAAAAGACCGTTAACCTGACCCGTGCCCATCTTGAAGAGGATGCCGGCAAGTCATTGCACGAGGACTTCCATGGCAAGTCGGGAATAGACCTCAACCGTGCCGGAACGCCGCTGCTTGAAATCGTTACAGAACCCGACATGCGCTCCTCCGCCGAAGCCGTGGCCTACGCCAAAGCATTGCACGCACTGGTGCGCTGGATCGGTATCTGCGACGGCAACATGCAGGAAGGGTCCTTCCGTTGCGATGCCAATGTCTCGGTGCGGCCGGCCGGACAGCGCGAATTGGGGACCCGGCGCGAGATCAAAAACCTCAACTCCTTCCGCTTCATGCAACAGGCCATCGACTATGAAGCGCAATGGCAGATCGCCGAGATCGAGGAAGGCCGCCCGATTCGGCAGGCGACGGTATTGTTCAATCCCGACAGCGGTGAAACGTGTGCGATGCGTTCAAAGGAAGACGCGCATGATTACCGCTACTTTCCCGATCCCGACCTGTTGCCTTTGGTCATCGATCTCGACTGGATCGAGAAAACGCGCTTGAGCATGCCGGAATTGCCGGCCCATAAACGCGACCGCTTCATCGCGTCCTATGCGTTGTCGACTTACGATGCCGCGACGCTCACTGCCGCGCTTGATGTCGCCGATTATTTCGAAGCGGCGGTTGCGGTCAGCGGGGCTGGCAGCGCCAAAATCTGCGCCAATTGGGTGACCGTCGACCTAGCGGCGCGGCTTAACAAGGAAGGCCGCGATATTGCCGAAGCACCGGTGTCGCCGATTCAGCTTGGCGGATTGGTTGCGCGCATTGCCGACCAGACCATTTCAAACAACATCGCCAAGAAAGTGTTCGAGACCTTGTGGAACGGAGAAGGCAAGTCGGCCGACGAGATCATCGAACAGCAAGGCTTGAAGCAGATTACCGACGGCAGCGCCATAGAGACACTGATCGACGGCGTGTTGGCAGCCAATGCGCCGATGGTCGCCGAATTCAAGGCGGGCAAGGACAAGGCCTTCAATGCCTTGGTCGGGCAGGCGATGAAAGCGGCCAAAGGCCAGGCCAACCCGCAACAGGTCAACGCGCTGTTGCGCAAGAAACTTGGCGAGGTGTAGGCCAAAAGCCGATCGACAGGCCAGCCGGCTTCAGCGTTGTATCAGGCCGCGGCGGCTCAAATCGATGTAGCGGCGCCTGTCCTGATCGTATTTATCGCGGATGATATCGAGTTCCTTTTGCTTGGAATCGATGATCGACTGCTGTGCCTTGATCTCGAAAGCGGTGTCGTTCAGGCCTTTCTGTACTTCGGCGGGCAGCTGTTTCTTCTTGTAGAACTCGGCTTCGTCCTCGAACTTCTTGCGCAGGATCTGAATTTCGGCGATCTTCGCTTCAGCGTTTTCGATCGATTTCTTGACATCCTCCTGGGCGCGTAAACGCATTGCTTCGATGTCCTTGACGCTGCCATAGGTATTGAGCAACGCTTGATCCTTGCGTTGTTGCTCCTTGAGCGCGGCTGCTTCCTCCTTGCGTTTTGCCTCTTCAATAGCACGCTGCGCGCGTTGTTCGGCGGTTAGGGGAGCCTCAACGTTGCGTAGAGTCCGTCCGGACGCGCCAATCTCGCGATAGGCGTGTCCATAACACGCTTGCGGCAGAATGTCGCCGCACACTTGTTTGCCCGTCGTGTCATTGCAGCAAAACAGGGTGCCGGCGGCCAGCGCCGGGTGACCGAACGCTATCGCCACCGCTATGGCGCCCGTTCGAGCGAGCGTTGTCCTAGTGAGCATATTCAACGCCATATTCCTGACGATAAACGGCCACAGCGCTTTGGTGTTCCTTGAATTCGGGTCGTTCGCGCAGATAAGTCATCAAATCGTCGAGCGTGGCGACCGCCACGACCGGTATTGCATACTCCTGCTCGACTTCCTGAACGGCCGAAGTGTCGCCATTGCCGCGCTCCATGCGATCGAGCGCGATCACCACGCCGCACGGCGTGGCGCCGGCTGCACGGATCAGTTCGACCGATTCTCGCACCGAGGTGCCGGCCGAAATGACATCGTCGACAATCAGCACGCGGCCGGTCAATGGCGCGCCGATGATGCCTCCCCCCTCGCCGTGATCTTTGATTTCCTTGCGGTTGAAGGCAAAGGGAAGGTTGCGGCCGGCGCGCGCCAAAGCCAGTGCACTTGCCGCGACCAGCGGAATGCCTTTGTAGGCTGGCCCGAACAGGGTATTGACGGCAAGGCCGCTGGCGAGGATCGCCTTGGCGTAAAATTGCGACAGCCGATCAAGTGACGCCCCGTCGTTGAACAAGCCGGCATTGAAGAAATAGGGCGACAGCCGTCCCGCCTTGGTCTTGAACTTGCCAAAACGCAAAACGTCTTGTTCCAGGGCAAACGCGATGAATTCCTGACGAAAGTCCATAGTCTAGCAACCAAAACCTCGGGCACGGAACTGACATGTTACGCATCATTACCCTAAATCTCAACGGCATTCGCTCCGCCTGGAACAAGGGAGTCCTACCCTGGCTTGCCGCCCAGAGCGCCGAGGTCATTTGCCTTCAGGAAATCAAGGCGCAAGATTCGGACCTGACCGACGAAATGAAGGGGCCGGATGGCCTGAACGCTTATTACCACCTTGCCGAGAAAAAAGGCTATAGCGGTGTCGGGTTGTGGTGCCGCCGAAAACCGGATGTCGTCCGCGCAGGTTTGGGTGACGCGCAGTTCGATGCAGAAGGTCGCTATCTTCGCGCCGATTTCGGTTCGCTCTCGGTCATATCGCTCTATCTGCCCTCGGGTTCGAGCTCGCCGGAACGTCAGGCGGCAAAATTCCGCTTCATGGACATTTTTTATCCCCATCTCCTTGAACTGGCAAACAGCGGTCGCGATATCGTGGTATGCGGTGACTGGAACATTGCCCACCAGGAAATCGATCTCAAGAACTGGAAGGGCAACCGGAAGAATTCCGGCTTTCTGCCTGAAGAGCGTGCCTGGGTCAGCCGGGTACTGACAGAGGGGGGCTGGAAAGACGTTTACCGTCAGCTTCATCCGGAAAGCACCGACGAGTCATACACGTGGTGGTCGAACCGCGGGCAAGCCTGGGCCAAGAATGTTGGCTGGCGGATCGACTACCAGTTGGCCTCGCCGGCATTAGCCGGGACAGCACGTTCGGCTTCCGTCTACAAGGCGCGACGTTTTTCGGATCATGCACCGTTGCTGGTCGACTACGACTATGCGCTGTGAATTTGCGCATTGATCTGTGGCGTCAAATTAGATACCCTGAGTGTGGTGGTCCGCGAACACGCTGTGGTTTCGTGCCCTATCTTTTCTTGTTTACTCCTTATCACATGAGGTGCCCCATGACCGAAGTTAACGATCTCTCCAACAACAGCAAGCAGAAACTCGTCTCCGATATGAAGATTGTCGTCTCCGATGCCGAGGAAATTCTACGTGCTACCGCCGGTGTCGCCGGCGAGAAAATGGCCGATTTGCGTGAGCGTATCAGTGAGCGTTTGCGTGACGCTAAGTTGCGGATTGCCGATGCCGAAGCGGCGCTGCTCGATAAGACCAAGGCAGCGGCGCGGGCAACCGACGACTACGTCAATGAAAATCCGTGGCGGGCAGTCGGCATCGCGGCAGGGATTGGGCTCTTGCTCGGTGTCATAATCGGCCGTCGCTAGGCGGCGTTAGCACGATGGACGATAGGCAAGGCGGCGGCAACAGCGGCCTGTTCCGTGCGTTGAAAAACATAGCCGTGACGCTGCTGGCCAGCGGCAAGACACGACTTGAATTGCTCGGCAACGAAATCGAAGCCGGGAAGTTGCGCGCTATTCGTCTGCTTCTCCTGGCGCAGGGAATGGCGTTCTGTTTTGCCTTCTGCATGCTGCTCGCCGTGGCGTGGATGACCGTGCTGTTCTGGGACAGCCGGGTGATCGTCCTGGGCGCGTCAACCGGGTTTTTCCTTGTTCTCGGCGTTGTGTTCTTTGCGTTGTTCAAGCAATCGACACGGCAGCCCGAGCATGTCTTTGCCGTCAGCATTGCCGAGTTGAAAGAAGATTTGCGCCAGTTGAAAGAGGCGGTCGGCCATGAGTCGCCGGCTGATTGAACTTCATTTGCGGCGTGGCCGCTTGCTCGAACGCATCGCCCATCAGCGCGCCTCGCTGGCGCGTGAAGTGCCGCCGGTGCGCGCTGCCTTGTCGACAGCAGATCGGCTGGTGGCAGGCGTGCGCGCCGGCGTCGTCTTTGTCAAACACCACCCCAGCGTCGTTACGCTTGTCGTGGCGACGCTGGTCGTCCTGAAGCCAGGCCGCATCGGGCGCTGGACCCGACGCGCCTACTTCGCCTGGAAGACCTGGCGGACTTTGCGCAAGACATTTCCGATGTTCGATGTGAAAGCCGGTTCGTGAGCAATGACGAAGGGGGCAAGGCGACAATCGGGAAATCCAGCGTCGTTTCACGTGTTGTAGCCTCGCAGAAACGGCAGGCTCGGGAGTTTGTCGCTGACGTTGTCCGCATGCGCGGGCTGATGCCCCTGCTGATGAAGAATCGCAATGGCGATAAATGGACTGAAGACGAAAGATCGGAGCTCCTTAACCAGCTACGCGTGCTTTCGCGAGTATCGCCTTACTTGTTGTTCCTGCTCCTGCCCGGTTCTGCATTATTGCTGCCGGTGTATGCCTGGTGGCTCGACCGGCGGCGAAAACCGCGTGCGCAACGGCCGGTAACAGATCTTCAGCGCAAGTAAGCCATACACAACCCTCCCGGCGTACACGGTGTCGCCGCCACCGGGTTAGTGCCAGACTCCCAAAGCCATCAATTGCCGTGTCGCCGCGGCCGCCCATCCCCGGTTGGCGGCTGGACTTGCCGGGCTGGGATGCAGTATTTTTCCAATGCGGACATTTATCCCCGCCAGAGCATCGCTTGCGCGCCGCTCGGCAAAACCGCCGACCGCGATGACCCATTTTGCCTCAAGCGCCGCGACGATCTGCCTGAGATGATCGTCACAGGCCGAATTGAGAGGGTCTGTCTCGGTCGTTGGCAGCTTGTCCGGCGTCAGATTTCGACCCTGGTCGAAGAAGGCCAGCGGACAGTAGTTGGCAACAAAATGCCGGGCGAAGAATGCCTCTGCCGTGCCAAAGCGTTCCTGAAACAGCCCCCACAGCCGCCGGCCGCTAACTTCGGAGCGGGTACACGCAAAGCCATCGATCAGGCGCTTGGGGTTCTCGATAGCCGGCTTCGCAATGCGAGTTTCGATTCCCATCCAGCCTCGCACCGCGGTGATTTCACCAAAGGGCACGCCGCATTGCACCATGCCGAAGGGGCCGGGGTTCATGCCGATGAACAGCACTTCCTTGCGGCTTGCCCCATAGCGGCGCAAATACTGCACGTGCGCTTCCCAGGCGTACGTCAGCGGGTTATAGGTATGCGACACCGGGGGAGAAAAAACCAGACTTTCGACCTTGGACGACAGCTCGCGGGCAGCGCTGATCAGTGCCTCGGCGCAGGCCGCGTTGGTTTCAGACACGGCGCGTAGCGTCGATGGACGCGGGTCGCCACGGCGCGACCCGCGGCAGCAAGAGCATGCCCGGTACCGCCAGCGCGGTGCACAGCAGAAAAAAATTGAACCAGCCCAGGCTTTCGACCAACCAACCCGCCGAAGCATTGAAAAACGTGCGCGGCACGGCGGCCAGGCTGGTAAATAAGGCATATTGGGTGGCGGTGTAGGCTGGATGCGTTGAACGCGCAATGAAGGCAACGAAGGCAACCGTGCCCAGGCCGACGCCGAGCGCCTCGAAGCCGATCACGGTGGCGAGCGCCAGCCGTTGGTCCATGCCGATGGCTGTATGCGGCCCCAGCCAGGCCAGCCAGGCAAAGCCAAGAATCGAAAGTAGCTGGACAACGCCGAATAGCCATAAGGCACGGTTGATGCCCAGACGCACCATCCACAAGCCACCAATCAGGCCGCCGATCACCGCCGGCCAGAGGCCGGCATGCTTGGCGATCAGGCCGATATCCGTTTTTGTGAAACCCATGTCGAGGTAAAAAGGCGTCGCCAGGGCGGTGCACAATGAGTCGCCCAACTTGTAAAGGAAAATGAATGCCAGGACCAGCAGAGCCCCTTGCAGGCCCGCCCGACCCATGAATTCGTGAAAGGGTTCGACCACGGCTTCGCGCAAGGTTCGGGGTTTTGTCTGCGAGCAATCGGGTTCATTGACCGACAGCACCATGACCATGCCAGGCAGCATGAAGGCGGCAGTGATCCAGAAGACCTGCGACCAGGGTAACAGGTCGGCAAGAATCAGTGAGAGCGATCCGGGCACCAGTCCGGCGACGCGATAAGCGTTCACATGTACGGCGTTGCCGAGGCCCAGTTCGGTATCGCTCAGCAGTTCGCGACGGTAGGCATCCAGGGCGATGTCCTGGGTTGCCGAGAACAGTGCAAGCAGGGTGGCCAGCCAGAGCACTGGAACGATGTCGGTGTTTGGCGAAAGGCCGCCGAGCAGGCCGATGGAAAGCAGCAATCCGATCTGCATGCTGAGCGACCAGAAGCGTCGTCGACCGAGTATGGGTAGAGCGTAGCGGTCGAGGAAAGGCGACCAGAGAAACTTCCAGGTGTAAGGAAATTGAATCAGCGCAAAAAAACCGATGGTTTTAAGATTGACGCCTTCGCTGCGCAACCAGGCCGGCAGCAGGTTGAGCAGGAGATAAAGCGGCAAACCGGAGCTGAACCCGGTAAAGACGCAGATCAGCATCTTGCGGGTCAACAGTGCTTTCAGCCAAACGGGCATCAGGCTTTCCGGCCCAGACGATAGAAGGCCAGACTGCCGTTCAGATTGGGGTCATCGGTCACCGCTTGCCCAGTATCGTCAAAGGCCAGCCGTTCCCGAATCTCGATGCCCAGTTTGCCGCACAGCGCTTCAAAATCGGCGATGGTGAAAAAGCGGACATTGGGCGTTTCGTACCATTCGTAAGGCAGATTTTCGGAAACCGGCATATGGCCCTGGGCGATCGCTGCCCGGTTGGTGCGGTAGGCAAAATTGGGGAAACTCACGACGGCTTCGTCGGCGACGCGCAGCATTTCGCCCAGAATTCGCTCGGTGGCATGCATGGCCTGCAGCGCCTGGGAAATGATCACGTGATTGAAGGACTGATTTTCAAAACCTGAAAGACCGCCCTCGATGTCGATCTGGATCACATCGACCCCATTGCGGATGCAACCGAGCACACTCTCGTGATCGATCTCGACGCCGTAACCGAAAACCCCTTTGCTTTCGCGCAGATAACGCAGCAGCTTGCCATCGCCACACCCCAGGTCGAGTACACGCTCTCCGGGGGGTATCCAGTTGGCAATAACGGCAAAATCGAAACGTTCGCGTTCGATGGCCGTCAAGGGGTTTCCATTGCTCATACGGATATGTTCTCCAGATAGGCGCGCAATACAGCGTGATAATGAACGTCATCGAGCAGAAAGGAATCATGTCCCGCATCGCTGTCGATTTCGGCGTAGGCGACATGCAGGCGGTTATGCAGTAGCGCGAAGACGATTTCTCGAGAGCGTGACGGGGCGAAGCGCCAGTCCGTTGAAAAACTGGCGACGAAGAACTTGGCCTTGGCCCGGGCCAGGGCGGCGGCCAGATCGCCGTCGTAGGTATAAGCCGGGTCGAAATAATCGAGCGCCTTGGTCGTATTGAGGTAGGTGTTGGCGTCGAAGAAACTGGCAAACTTGTCGCCTTGATAGCGCAGGTAGGACTCCACCTCAAAATCGACATCGAAACTGAACTGGTGTTCGCCGTGGCGCAGTTGTCGTCCGAATTTTTCGCCCATCTGGCCATCCGACAGATAGGTGATGTGACCCACCATGCGCGCCAGCCGCAGCCCATGGGTCGGGATCACGCCATGTTCGGCATAGTGGCCGCCGTGAAAATCCGGGTCGGACAGAATGGCCTGACGGGCGACTTCGTTGAAGGCGATATTCTGAGCCGACAATTTTGGTGCCGAGGCGATGACCATGGCATGCCGTATGCGGTCCGGGTACTGCAAGGTCCATTCGAGTGCCTGCATGCCGCCAAGGCTGCCGCCGATCACCGCCGCCCAGGTGTCCACGCCGAGATGGTCGGCAAGGCGTGCGTGCGCCGCCACCCAGTCTTCGACGGTCACCATCGGAAAATCCGCGCCATAACGCTTCCCGGTCTCGGGGTTCACGGACAGCGGCCCGGTCGAGCCATAGCACCCACCGAGGTTGTTGACTCCGACGACAAAAAACTTACGGGTATCGAGGGGCTTGCCAGGACCGACCAAGTTGTCCCACCAACCCCAGTTGGTCGGATCGTCGGCGTATACTCCGGCAACATGATGGCCGCCGGAAAGTGCATGGCATACCAGTACGGCGTTGGAGCGCGCGGTATTCAGCGTACCGTAGGTTTCAAAAACGAGATCGAAGCCTGGAAGTCGAGCCCCGCTCTTGAGAGCGATCGGCTCATTGAAACGGATCCGTTGCGGGGCAACGATTCCGACCGAATTATTTTGGACCATTGTCATCGTATTGAATAAAAACCCAGTCGGCAGAAAAGCGGACTGGGCTGGCCCCGCTTTAGCCGTATTTATTGAGCGCCCGCAAGCTGAAGATTCAAATCGGCGCTATGGGAGAAAGTTACCGGCAGTCCCGGGAAAAGTCAAATCTGCCGAATCGGGACGCGCGAGGGAATAGACAAATCAAAGCGGATGTTCGTTGCCCGTGGCCACGTCATTAATTGTTGAGGCGTTCGATCTGTTCCTGAATTTTGGAGGATTCTTCAAGACGCATAATGCGACGCACGATAGGTATCAATTCGGAAATGTCGCTCTGCTTGACCTTTTGCTTGATCGCCGGAATTTGCGACGGATGCATCGAAAATTCGCGCAGGCCCATGCCCAATAACAGACGGGTCAGTTTCGGATCTCCAGCCATTTCGCCGCACATCGAAACCGGTACGTTAACCTTTTCGGCGGTGCTGATGACATGCGCCAACAACATCAGGACGGCCGGATGCAGCGGCTCGTAAAGGTTCGAGACCTGTTCATCGCTGCGATCAATAGCCAGCGTGTATTGGATCAAGTCGTTGGTGCCGATCGAAAGGAAATGCATGCGGCGCAGAAAAAGGCCGACGGCCAGAGCCGCTGCCGGAACCTCGATCATCCCGCCAATTTCGATGCTCTCGTCGAAGGCAATCTTTCCGCCACGCAAACTTGATTTTGCCTGCTCCAGCGCCGCCAGCGTCTGGTCGATCTGATGTGCGTGCGAGAGCATGGGAATCAGGATTTTTACCTTGCCCAGCTTGGAGACGCGCAGGATGGCGCGCAATTGCGCCTGGAACGAGTCCGGTTCGGCCAGCGATAGGCGGATCGAACGCAGGCCCAGCGCCGGGTTGTCGCGCTTCCGGCCCCAGATGGTATCTTCCGAATGCAGGTGCTTGTCGTTGCCAAGATCGAATGTGCGGATCGTTATCGGTTTGCCCTGCATGGCTTTGACAGCCTTGCGATACGCCTCGAACTGTTCGTCCTCGGAGGGCATGTCGCCGCGTCCGAGAAATATGAATTCGGTGCGGAACAGGCCGACGCCTTCGGCACCGCTCTCAAGTGCCGCTGCCACATCGCTCGGCTCTTCGATGTTGGCCAGCAAATCGATCTTGACGCGATCGAGCGTTGTTGCCCGCGTGCTCTTGAGCAGCTTGAGCTTCGAGCGATCAATTTCGATCTGGCTCTTTTTGAGCTCGTATTCCTCCAGGACGCGAACATCGGGATTGACGATCAACACGCCGCGCGTGCCGTCGACGATGATGGTTTCCTTGTCCCGAATCAACTGACGGGCGTTGTGCAGGCCAAGCACCGCCGGAATGCCCATGCCACGCGCCAGGATGGCCGTGTGCGAGGTCGTGCCGCCAACGTCGGTGACAAATGAAGCGAAATGCTGATCCTTGAAGGCCATGACATCGGACGGTGAAAGATCATGGGCGACGACGATCAGGTTTTCTCCCTTGGTGCCCTTGGGAATCTTGACCGATGAATTATTCGGCCGCCCGGCCAGTTCCCTGACGACGCGCTCGACGACCTGACGCACGTCGTAACTGCGTTCGCGCAAATAGGTGTCGTCAATCTGGTCGAACTGGGCAACCAGAAATTCCATCTGCTGGACGATCGCCCATTCAGCGTTGCAACGTCGTTCGCGAATGATTTGCTGGGGAACCTCGGACAACTCCGGGTCGGCGAGGATCATCAGATGCAGGTCGATGAAGGCCGCGATATCGGTTGGGGATTTCCCCATTTCGCTTTTCATCGCGGCGAATTCGCTGCGGACTTGTTCCAGAGCCGCTTCGAAACGCGCGACTTCCTTGTCAACCATGCGCGGGGAGATGACCAAGTGCGACACCTCTAGCGTCGCCTGCGAGATCAGATGCGCCTGGCCAATCGCGATGCCGTTTGATGCGGCGAGGCCGTGCAAAGTGAAGCTCATGGTTTGCTCATTCTCCTTCGCCGAATTTATCCGCGATCAGTTTAAGAAGCGATTCGAGTGCGGGTTGTTCGTCGCTGCCGATGGTTTCCACCAACACGGTGGAGCCCTTGCCGGCAGCCAGCATCATCACACCCATAATGCTTTTGGCATTGATCCGGCGGTTCCCCTTCTCCAACCAGACTTCGGAGTTGAAACTGCCGGCCAGTTGCGTCAGCTTGGCCGAGGCTCGGGCATGCAAACCCAGCTTATTGGAAATCTCTATTTCAGCGCGTGCCATTAGTCTTCCTGTAGATTCCCTGTTTAGTGCTGCAGCATGTTGACGACACCGTCCCGGCCGCCACTGACGGCTTTTTGCATCAGTGTGTTCATTCCGAGGTTTCGATAGGTCAGTGCGCGCAGCAGCATCGGTAAATTGACGCCGGCAACGCCTTCGATCCATCCCGGAACGAGCAATTTCAGACCGAGATTAGAGGGCGTGGCGCCCAGTATATCCGTCATGATCAGTACGCCGTTGCCATCATCGACTTCCCGCAGTTTCGCTTCGGCCAGAGGCAAAACGTCAAGCAAGTCGTCCTGTGCGGTGATGCCGAGCTGGCCGAGCAATGGCGGTCGTTTGTTGAGGACGTGGCACACATTCTGGATCAGGCTTTCGCCAAACGTGCCATGCGTAATCAGGAGGATACCGATCATTGCGCGTTCCAGTAAGTATCAGCGGACATTCTAAGGGATTCCACGTATTCCGTGAGTCCCGGAAACATCAGTGGGTAAAATTTCGATCGCTGTTGCTTCAATGCCGACGAATTCAAGGCGATGGTGCAACGCTGCGCTGACCTGAATGCGCCCGTGGGCATCAACGCACAGGACTTGCTCAATGGACAGTTTTTCGGCCATTTCAGGCCATTCGGCACCGCGGATAAACAACGGTTTGGACGCCATATCGGAGAGCGCGCCAGCCGCCGGTCGCGGGGTGATGAGAACGGTAAGCGACTGGGTCTGTGTCGCTGGGGCGCCGCTACGCGGGTCAAGGAGGTGGCTGTAGCGCTGGCCATTGACCTCAAAGTAGCGCTGATAATCGCCGGACGTGCCGATCGCCTCGCCGTCGTTGAGTTCGACGGTGGCCAGCGGTCCTGGTTGCCGTGGATGCTGAATGCCGACGCGCCAGCGCTCACCGTTTCTTGTGCCAAGCGCCATCACGTTCCCGCCGATGTTGATCAGCGCGTTATTGACCCCTTGACCATGCAGAATGGCTGCAGCCCGATCGAGGGCAACCCCTTTGAGATACCCGCCAAAATCGATGGCTACTGCGCGATTGCGGCTACTCACGCGCGTGCCTTCGATCCGCAAGTCCCCTATGCCAGGACGCGCCGCGCGCCATGCCGCAAGTTCAAACGGATCGGGCAGAACGGATTTGAATTCGTCGGAATGGAAGCCCCACAGCTTGACCAGGCCACCAATGCCCGGATCGAAAAGCCGATCGCTGGCTGCGGCAAAGCGTTGCGCGTCGATCAGCAGCCCGGCCATTTCGGGGGTCACTTCCAGAGTTCTTCCGTCCGCGATCGCCGCGTTCAGCGTGCTCAGTTCGGAGGGCTGCCAGGCGTGATACGTGCGGTGCATGCGGTCAAATTCGCGCAGAACCGCAGCGGCGGCCAGACGCGCCGGCGACTCATCCAGCCCGGCGATCAGGACTTCGACTCGCGTTCCGAAAACGAAGGATTCCTGGTGATGAAGCTTCGCTTTGGCACAGGCTGTCAGCACTCCAGCCATGATGACCAGAACAACTAGGCGGATGAAATGCATCGACGCTCCAGCGCGGCAATGAACATCTGTGCGGCATCAAAACCGGTTTGCTGACAGATTTCAACCATGCAGGTCGGGCTAGTGACGTTTATTTCGGTGAGCCAGTCGCCGATTACGTCGATGCCGACCAGGAGAAGGCCGCGTGCGGCAAGTGCTGGGGCCAGCGCATCGGCGATTTCGCGGTCGCGTGCGGTCAGTTCGCGTGCCACGCCGCTGCCACCCGCCGCCAGGTTGCCGCGCGTCTCGCCGGCTTTTGGGATCCGCGCCAGACAATAGGGCACCACTTCGCCGTCAACGAGCAGGATGCGCTTGTCGCCAGCGCTGATCTCGGGGATGTAGCGCTGGGCCATGATCGTGCGGGCGCCATCGTGCGTCAGCAAGTCCTGGATCAACGTCTCGACGATGACGTTGCGGTTCGGGTCGTCATGGCGGACGCGGAATATCTGGCTGCCGCCCATGCCGTCAAGGGGTTTGAGGATGACATCGCTTTGCGTTTCGATGAAGCCGTGAATCAGAGCCGGTTCTCGTGAGACCAGCGTGGGCACGGAAAATTGCGCAAACTCCGCTACGGCGAGTTTTTCGGAATGATCGCGCAGCGCCTGCGGTCGGTTGAAGACGCGCGCTCCTTCAGCCTCTGCACGTGAAAGCAGCCAGGTAGTGGTGACATATTCGACGTCAAAGGGCGGATCCTTGCGCATGACCACGGCGGCAAAATCGCGGAGCGGTACAACATGGCGGTCGATTTCGACGCACCACTCCACATCGTCGTCCAGCAGTTCGAGGTGCGTTGCTTCGGCGCATACGCCATGACGTGCCGACCAATGAATGGCCTGCTGTTGAATCGCCCAAACGGCATGGCCGGCAGCCTGCGCCGCACGCATCATGGCGACGCTCGAATCTTTGTAGGCCTTGAGCGAAACAAGTGGATCGAGGATGAAGGCAAAGCGCATGAACAATTCTCCTGAGCGGTGGGAGACGGAACAGAATCTTGATCAGATCGTCGGGACGACGCGTCAAACTTCGGCGGGCGCCGTGCGTTCCAGTTCGATCGAGGCGGCAAGATGCGCCAGCCGTGACACTACACCATAGGCATAAAAGCGGTTGGGTGGAGCATCCGGGTTCTGGCACTGGTCCGGCAGCGAGCAACTGGTCTCAAAGGCCTGCGGTTCAAAATGCATGCCCGGCGCATTGAGGTTCTCATCCTTGCCGCGGCCGGAATGCACACGGTAGAAACCGCCGACGACATAGCGGTCGATCATATACACCACAGGCTCCGCGACGCCGGCCTTGTCATCCTTGCCCACCCGTTCGTGGGTATGCACACCCTCCTGGATAATGACCTGTGACACGTTCATCCCTTCCTTGACGACCGACATCTTGTTGCGCTGCTTGCGGTTCAAACCGACGATTTCGGAGGCGTCCTTGACCGTCATCACGCCCATGCCGTAGGTGCCCGCATCGGCCTTGACCACCACATAGGGGGTCTCGTCGATCGCGTATTCCTTGTATTTCTTTCGGATCGCGCCAAGTACCGCGTCAACACTCGATGACAGGCATTCTTCGCCCTGCCGTTCATGAAAATTTACGCTGCTGCAGACGGCGAAATAAGGATTGATCTGCCATGGGTCAATCTCCAGAAGCTGGGCAAACTCGCTAGCCACTTCGTCATAGGCGGCAAAATGAGTCGATTTGCGCCGTACTGCCCAACCGGCATGCAGTGGCGGCAAAATGAACTGTTCCTCAAGGTTTTGAAGAATCGGCGGGATGCCGGCCGAGAGATCGTTGTTGAGCAGGATCGCGCAAGGATCAAAGCCTTCCAGGCCCAAACGATTCTGGCCGCGGATCAGCGGTTCAAGCAACAGCGTTGTGCCGTCGGGCAGAACGATCGGCGTCGGCTTTTCGATTTCCGGCAACAGGGAACCCAGACGGACATTGAGCCCCGTCAGGCGCAGGATGGTCGCCAGCTGAGCCACATTTTGCAAATAGAAGAAATTACGCGTGTGATTTTCGGGGATCAGCAGCAGGTTCTTCGCGCTCGGGCAGATTTTGTCAATCGCCGACATCGCCGCCTGCACGCAGAGCGGCAGGAACGCCGAATTCAGATTATTGAACCCACCGGGGAATAGATTCATGTCAACCGGGGCAAGTTTGAAACCGGAGTTGCGCAAATCAACCGATCCATAAAACGGTGGCGTGTGCTCCTGCCACTGGCCACGTAGCCAGCGCTCGATGTCAGGCGTGGCGTTGAGGAGTTTCGACTCGAGGGCCAGCAGGGGGCCATTGAGTGCGGTCGTCAAATGAGGAACCATGGCGTATCTCCGATCAGGATCGAAACACAATCTTGATTGTTCATAACAATTTCTTCAGTCGATCCAGCCAAGTGGCGCCGGTCTGTTGCGGCAAGAACTGGCTGAAGGATGCGGGTAGTGGAGATTGCTCCAGACTGCGTTGGGTAAAAAGAAAGCGTCCGTCGCAGACAAAGCCAAGATCACTCCATTCGACGCCGTTCAGCGCATCGGCCAGCGTTTTCACGTCCAGCGTCCGGTCATGCGGAAAAATAGCCAGTACTGCGCCGTCGTAATTCGGGCAATCATGTACGAAAAAGGGTTGCGGCCTGCGCGTTTTCCCATTGACGTAAATGCGAGGCTGCTCCGATTGATAATAACCGCGTCCCCACTGCCACCAGTTGGTCTCGTCATAGTGGCGGATACGACGAGCCATCAGGCGTTCCTTGTGCGCCAACAGCGCTTCTGCAGGCGGTGCGCCAGTCTCGCACCAGATCATACGCCGAGTCAGACCATCCGCCACCGTCGATGAACAGACAAAGTCCCGATTGCCGTACACATCGCTCACATACAGGTCGTCGGCCCCAGAAACGGCACCGACTTTGACAAACGCCAGGTCGGAGAGGTGCAGCGGATAATCGATGCGGGTGAACATCAAATGACCGCCACTTTCGATAAAGCGTCGATCGCTCCATTGCAAGCAATCCAGGCCTGCTTCGCCTTCAGCCTGGCTTAGCGTGGCATACCGCGTGCGGCGCGAATAATTGCCGCGTTCGAAGCGCCAGATCGCGCAATTGGGCGTTGCGCCGTCAAACAGGCGCGAATCCCCGAGGTCGATGAAATCGGTAATGGATCCCGCAGCAAAAAGGACGCGGTTCAGCGGTACGGCTGAAGTCGCCTTCAGCAGATCGCGCGGCGTGATGAAGATCAGTTCGCCACCGGGCTCCAGATGGCGCAGGC
The DNA here is from genome assembly GCA_016705685.1 of Propionivibrio sp. Lineage (GTDB taxonomy): Bacteria > Pseudomonadota > Gammaproteobacteria > Burkholderiales > Rhodocyclaceae > Propionivibrio. Next base: position 745,179 of record JADJLB010000010.1, on the reverse strand, counting down.
ACTTCTCGATGAAAAACAGATACAGATTGGCGCGCTTGTCGAGAATGCTTCTTCCGGCCAGCCGTCGCGTTCCCGGCGAGATATCTTGATAGCGCACATATGGCGGATTGCCGATGATCGTGGCGAAAAACTCGTCTTGCGCCAATTCGAAGAAGTTCATCACCTCCGCACCCGGCGGCGCATGGCGGGGATCGACTTCGATTCCCAGTGCGCCGGGAAAATGCCTGAAAAACGCGCCATCGCCACAAGCTGGTTCGAGTACCCGGCCACGATTGCGCACCAGAGCACACATGCAATCGACGATAGCCTGCGGCGTGAAAATCTGGCCGAGGGCCGCGACTTCAAAGTCGTTGGATGAAACGGCAGCAGTCGGGAGCATGTAACGGTCGGGCGGGATTATAGAGGCCCAAGTATACTCTTGATCGGAAACGTATCGTGACTCCGGTAACGAACCGAACGTTTGAGTTGGGGAGGAGGAGAAGAGCATTGAAGACGACAGTTGATGAAAGGCAGGTTTTCGTTTTCCTCATGCCCTAATTCCCAACTAACTAAGTCGGCGTATATTGCCCATGTCTCTTTCGATACCCAGTTTAAATATCCATTGGAAATCAATTTGTTCTTGCTAAATAAAACCACTGTCCAGAAGTTGTCGGGGAGCGCCTCAAGCGTTGGAAGCCTGTCCACTTGGGCCTTTTGGCTTGTTCTCATCGTGGTCTGGTTGGCAACGTTGGGCTACCGGGCCTTAATTCACCCGGACGAGGGGCGTTACGCCGAATTGTCTCTGGGAATGTTGCAAAGCGGTGATTGGGTTACGCCACGCCTGAATGGCATCCTGTATTTTGAGAAGCCAGCGCTGCAGTATTGGATGGGGGCACTCAGTTATCAGATCTTTGGCATCAACGAATTTGCCGCTCGTTTCTGGCCCGGGCTGACGGGCTTGCTGTCGGTTTTTGTCATCGGACTTACGGCACGCCGCTTGTGGGGGGCAGGCCACTTTGCCGCTCTCGTCATGGCAGGATCATTCTGGGTGATTGGCAACAGTCACTTTTTGACGCTCGACACGGGCTTGATGTTTTTTCTGACACTGACGCTTTGTTCCTTCCTGTGGGCTCAACAAGACGGTGCCACGCCAAGAGAACGTTGCTATGGCATGTGGGTGGCATGGGCGGCAATGGCCGGTGCAATGCTTTCGAAAGGGTTGGTTGGCCTGCTTATCCCCGGTTGCTCTTTGGTAATTTACAGTCTGACGAATCGGCAGTGGAGTGTTTGGCGGCGCATGCAATGGTTGTCCGGGAGTGCGATATTTGTCGTCTTGGCCGGGCCTTGGTTCTGGTTGGTCTCAAGCCGAAATCCCGGTTTCGCCTCATTCTTTTTCATTCACGAACACTTCGCGCGATACCTGACAAATGAAGCTCAGCGCGAAGGTCCTTTCTGGTATTTCATTCCACTCTTGCTTGTGGGTTTTTTGCCCTGGACATCGTTGCTGCCGCGCTTGATTCGTGAGGGGTGGCCCTGTCGGGAAGAGTTGGTATTCCAGCCTGAGCGCTTCTTGCTGGTTTGGACGGCGTTTGTTTTTGTGTTTTTTAGCCTGTCTCATTCCAAACTGCCTTCGTATATATTGCCCTTGTTTCCAGCGCTGGCTCTAATGCTTGGAAAGACATTGATTCATGCCAGGGCGGCAGAACTCAAAAGACACTTGTGGCTACCGATGGTCCTGTGGGGGCTGATCGCTTGCAGCTATCCGTTTGCTAGGTTCTCTGTCTCACCCGAGACACCGTTGTCTGTCATGCAGCACTTCGCACTTTTTTTGGCTGCCGGGGGCGTGGGATTTCTATTTTGTGCTACTCTGGCGTTGCGCTTCCTTGCTCAAGATAAAATCAGGCTGGCCATAATGCTTCTGACGGCCGGAAGTCTTTGGGGAGTTTCCGCCAGCATTATTGGTCACAACGAATTCGGACAATTGAAGAGTGGTAAAGCGATTGCCGAACAAGTCAAAGAATACATTCGACCCGATACTGAAATATTCACAATACATAATGCGTACGACCAGACGCTTCCATTCTACCTAAGACGTTCAGTAATCCAGGTCGATTACCAGGATGAATTTGAATTCGGACAAAAGGTAGAACCGTGGAAAGCCAGTCCAACATTGAGCGAGTTCATCGCTCGTTGGAAGTCAAGTCCTAACCCCATAGCCATGATGAACAAACAAGTTTTCAGAGACCTTAAAGAGCAGGGAGTGGACATGAAAACGGTTTATGAGGATGCGCGACGTATGGCAGTGATCAAGCCATGAAACTGGCGGAATTCGCGCTGATTGTTTGCGGCGTCTTACTCAATGCGTTCGCGCAGTTGCTGCTCAAGTCTGGAGTACGGCAACTGGGGCATTTTGAGTTTTCCATGAGCAACGTGTGGCCAGTTGGAAGTGCTCTCGCCACTAACTTCCCAATTCTTGTCGGCTTGTCCTTTTATCTGGTGAGTGTGGTGGTGTGGATTTTGGCGCTATCCCGCGTCGAGGTCAGCATGGCCTATCCCATGCTATCGATTGGGTACATCGTTAATGCGGGGCTCGCCTGGTATCTATTTCAGGAAGCAGTCGGGCCACAGCGCCTGGTCGGAATTGCCGTAATTATTGTCGGCGTGATCATCGTTGCAAGAAGCTGAACTCATGGACATCTTGCCTTTTACCAAACCCGATATCGATGAAGAGACCATTGCCTCGGTAATTGGTGTTCTTCGTTCGGGTTGGCTGACGACCGGCCCAAAGTGCCATGAGTTCGAAAGTGCTTTGTCGCTACGGGCGGGAGGACGTCCCGTTCGTGTCGCCAACTCGGCAACAGCCGCTCTTGAATTTGCATTGCGCATAGCGGGAATTAAATCAGGCGACGAGGTCATTACCACTTCGCTCAGTTGGGTCGCTACGTCCAATGTGATATTGACGGTTGGCGCTACTCCCGTCTTCGTCGATATCGATCCAGTTACACGCTTGATCGACCTTAACAAGGTTGAGGCAGCGATTACGGAACGTACTCGCGCGATCATACCGGTCGATCTGGCGGGATTCCCCGTTGATCGTGACCTCCTTTACACCCTGGCACAGCGCTATGAATTGCGCGTCGTCGAGGATGCTGCACAAGCCCAGGGCGCTAACTGGAAAGGGCGTGAAATAGGCAGTTTCGGTGACCTGGTCGTGTTCAGTTTCCATCCCAATAAAAACATGACTACAGGAGAAGGCGGTTGTTTGGTCATGAACACGGAGCAAGAGGCACGACAGTTTGAAAAACTCAGGTTGCAAGGGATTACCCGCTGTGCTGACGGAACGTACGACTGCGACATACTCGGCGGTAAGGCCAACCTTACCGATATAGCCGCAGCCATTGGTTTGGGGCAGCTGAAAAGCCTGGATTGTTTCAACCTCAGGCGTCGGGAGTTGGCGCGTCAGTATTTTGTCCAGCTCACCGGGTTGCCGCTGGAATTGCCGCCAAAGGACTTTGCGCAGAGCAACTGGCACATGTTCCAGGTGCTGTTACCCAATGAATTGGCCGAACGGCGTGGGGAGCTTATCAAACACCTGCGCGATCATGGCATAGCCGTTGGAGTTCATTACCCGGCCATCCATCAAACCTCGCTTTACAGGAAATTGCGGTTGTCCATTACTCCGCTTCCGCGCACTGAGAACGTTGCCGCCCGCATCCTGACGCTGCCACTGTTTCCGGCGATGCATGAAGATGACATACGGCGCGTCGCATCGGCGCTGGGCCGAGTGATCGAGTCCATGTGCCTTAACGGTACCGAGGCATGAGCAATCCACAACTGACCGTCGTGATTCCCGTTTACAACGAAGAGGCAACGCTGAAGGCTTTGTTCGGCAGGCTGTATAACGCTCTCGATGCATTGGGTAAAACGTATGAAATCATCTTTGTCAATGACGGCAGTCGCGACAAGTCGGCAGCCATCTTGGCTGAGCAATATCACGTGCGCCAGGACGTTACTCGGGTCATTCTCTTCGATGGAAATTATGGCCAGCATCGAGCCATTTTGGCGGGCTTCGCACACGCTCGTGGCGATTGCATTGTCACTCTCGATGCCGATCTCCAGAATCCACCGGAAGACATCCAGACTTTGCTTGCTGAAATAGACAATGGGCATGACTATGTCGGGTCGATCCGCCGCAAACGACACGACAGTTTGTGGCGACATTTGGCCAGCAGCGCAATGAATCGTTTTCGCGAGCGTATTACCCATATCCGCATGACCGACCAAGGGTGCATGATGCGCGCCTACAGCCGTCGCATCATCAACACCATCAATCAGTGCAATGAAATGCACACTTTTATCCCGGCGCTCGCCTATTCATTCGCACAGAACCCGACCGAAGTCGTCATTGGTCATGAAGAACGTTATGCCGGCGAATCCAAGTATTCACTTTACAGCCTGATTCGTCTCAACTTTGACTTGATGACGGGCTTTTCGGTCGTGCCGCTTGAGTTGTTTTCCATGCTTGGGATGTTGATATCGCTGGGATCTGGCCTGCTGGTGGCCTATCTACTGATAAGGCGCCTGTTTCTCGGGCCGGAAGCGGAAGGATTGTTTACCTTGTTTGCAATCACCTTCTTCCTGTTGGGAATTGCGCTATTCGGGATTGGGATTTTGGGCGAATACATAGGCCGGGTTTACCACGAAGTACGCAACCGGCCCCGCTATCTGATCTCGGCCATACTGCAAAATGATGGAGCGCACAATGAGTAGCGCGGTGGTTTTTGCCTACCATAACGTTGGCGTTCGCTGCCTGAGGGTATTACTTGCGGGAGGTGTGGACGTTAGACTGGTGGTTACTCACGAAGATAGCGCCAAAGAACATATCTGGTTCGGGTCAGTACAACAGCTTTGCATAGAAAACAATATTCCATTTATTACCCCGACAGATCCCAATACACCCGAGATCGAAGCACGGATTGCCGCACTCAGGGCGGAATTCATTTTCAGCTTCTACTATCGGCAGATGTTGAAATCGCCGTTGTTGAAATCGGTCACGCGTGGCGCCTATAACATGCACGGTTCGATGTTGCCCTATTTCCGCGGTCGAGCCCCAGTCAATTGGGCCATCATAAACGGTGCGCGTGAAACCGGTGCAACCTTGCACCAAATGAATATCAAGCCTGACAACGGGCCCGTTGTGGACCAGTTTGCCGTGCCGATCCTGCCCGACGACAATGCGCAGGAAGTCTTTGACAAAGTGGTCGTTGCAGCTGAACTCTGTCTCTATCGCTCATTGCCCAAGTTGATCGATGGTACGGCGCCTCATGTCCCGCAGAACCTGTCGAACGGAGCCTATTACGGTGGCCGTTGCGCCAACGATGGACGAATCGACTGGAATCAAAATGCTCGCCGGATACACGATCTCGTGCGTGCTGTAACTTACCCTTTCCCCGGAGCATTCAGCGATTTTTCAAACGGCCGTTTGGTACTGTGGCGCACGCGGGTTGTCGATGACTCGCGCGTGGTTTCTTCCAGCGGAACCATTCAGTGGCGAAATGGGCATATTGAAGTTTTTCCAATAGGCGGAGGCGCTTTGCAAATACTGAAGGGGGAATTCTCCGGACGACTCTTGGACGCTTGTGACGATGTATTCCAACTCGGTGGCCTAAGACTGCCGGAATAGAAGTTCCTTAGATTCAATCCATTTTGTAAGAGATAGATTCCATGAAAAAAGTCCTAATTCTTGGTGTAAACGGTTTCATTGGCCACCACTTGACCAAACGCATACTGGACACGACTGACTGGCACGTCTTCGGCATGGACATGTATTCAGACCGGGTAGTCGAATTCATGTCAAACCCTCGATTCCACTATTTCGAGGGAGATATTACTATCAACAAGGAATGGATCGAATATCACGTAAAGAAGTGCGATGTTGTGCTTCCTCTGGTGGCGATCGCAACGCCAGCAACGTACGTTCAGTCGCCATTGAGCGTCTTTCAACTGGATTTCGAGGCAAATCTGCCGATCGTGAAATGGTGCGTCGCGTACAAAAAGCACATCGTTTTTCCATCGACCTCCGAAGTTTATGGAATGTGCAAGGACGGTGAGTTTGATGCGGAAAATTCCGAATTGATTTACGGCCCGATAAACAAGCCGCGCTGGATCTATGCTTGCTCAAAGCAACTCCTGGATCGTGTGATCGCCGCTTACGGTCAACAGGAAGGGTTGAATTACACGCTCTTCCGCCCCTTCAACTGGATTGGTGGAGGTCTGGATTCGATTCATACGACCAAAGAAGGCTCCAGTCGTGTCATCACCCAGTTCTTTGGACATATCGTTCGCGGAGAAGTGATCAAGCTGGTTGATGGCGGGCATCAGAAACGTTCGTTCACTTACATCGATGACGGTATCAATGCCCTCATGAAGATCATCGAGAACGAGAATGGTTGTGCCAGTGGTCAGATTTTCAATATTGGCAATCCGGAAAACAACTTCTCAGTGCGTGATCTCGCTGCGATGATGCTGGAATTGGCCAAGGCCTATCCCGAATATGCAGATGGATTGAGTAAGACCAGCGTTGTTGAAACCACCTCCGGCGAGTATTACGGGAAAGGCTATCAGGATGTTCAAAGCCGCGTGCCGAAGATCGATAACACACAACAAATCCTGTCCTGGTCTCCACGCGTAAATATGGCTGATGCGCTCAAGGGTATTTTTGATTACTACCGAACCCAGGTTTCCAACGCCAAAGGCCTGGTTCTGTAAGTGGCAGGGAAGATACTTTCGCTCAAAATTGATGTCGATACTTGGCGCGGCACTCATATCGGTGTGCCGTGTTTACTGAATATCCTGAAACGTCACGATACCTTCGCCACTTTTTTATTTAGCTTAGGGCCCGACCATACCGGCCGTGCCATAAAGCGGGTGTTTCGCAAGGGTTTCCTGAAGAAAGTGTCGCGCACTTCGGTTGTTGAGCATTACGGGCTAAAGACACTTCTCTATGGCACGCTGTTGCCCGGACCTGACATCGGGTATCGGGAAGCGGAGTTGATGCGTACTGTGCGCGATGCCGGGCATGAAGTTGGGATTCACTGCTGGGATCATATACGCTGGCAAGACAACGTTGCGCGGCAAAGCGCCAAGTGGACTCAAAACGAGATGCACCGAGCAGCAAATCGGTTCAAGGAAATCTTTGGTTCTTCTGCGCGGACTCATGGTGCCGCCGGCTGGCAAATGAACCCGAGTGCGTTCGCTTGCGAACAAGAACTGGGTTTTGAATATGCTTCGGACGTGCGCGGGTCTTGCCCGTTCCAACCAGTCGATGATCGGGGAGGATTGCTGGGTGTTCCACAAATCCCGACCACTTTGCCAACCCTGGATGAGTTGATCGGGGACAATGGTTTGACCGAGGAAAATGTGCATCGACATCTTCTTGGGCTTACCGAAGAACATGGACAGCCTCATGTTTATACCTTGCACGCCGAACTCGAAGGAATGCGGTTGTCTACGGTATTCGAGAAACTGCTTTCGGGCTGGCACCAGCAAGGGTACCGCCTGGGGTCATGCCGCGACGCCTTCGACTCGCTCGATACGACCCGTTTGCCGAAACACCGGATCGTTATGGGTGAAGTGGCAGGACGCAGCGGTATATTGGCGTTACAGGATCCGATTGCTTATAGTGCCAAGACCTCATTGCAGATGTAAGCAACCGAGAAGCGATTTGATTTCCTCGTGTGTTTTGCTGGCGGCACGTCTCGTGCCTGAATTTTTGGCACTCGGTTAAGCTGCGTGCGGTTCACTTACTCGAAGGGCATCTTGAGATTGAGAGAGTTGTCGTTCCCCCGTGCATATTTCTATCGACCGGAATTCTGATGTGTTAGGAAAGATTCAGATAAAGCCACACGGATGGTCATGGCTCTGGTTGCTGTTGTTGATCTCATTCCGGGTGTGGTTCTCTGTTGTTTTGCCCATGACCGGAGATGAAGCCTATTTCGTTTTTTGGGGAGAGCATCCGGCAGGTGGATATTATGATCATCCACCAATGGTCGGGTGGTGGCTAACCGCACTGCTTGCCTTCGCGCATTCACCGTGGTTCTTGCGTTTGCCGTCCATGGCATTGCCACTTTTCCTCGCCTGGTGCGGATGGTGGATTGCACGGCCCCAGGGTGACGAACGCGCGCGATATGCCGCCATACTCATCCTTTTGCAGCCGGTAAATGTATGGAATGTACTGATTACCACTGACACGCCGCTTATCTTCTTTTCCATGCTTTCCATGGCGGCTTACTTTGCTGCGTTACGCGGCAAGCAAGCATTCAGCGTTGAGTCGTCTTGGCATGCATTGGCCGGTGTTTTTCTAGGTCTGGCCTTTCTGAGCAAGTACTTCGCCGCACTGCTGGGAATTTCCTATGTTATTCACGTGCTCTTGATCCGGCGCGATTACGCACGTTTTGCCGGATTGTCGATCCTATTCATTGCTGCCATACCTGCGCTCATCTACAACCTGTGGTGGAATAGCCACCACGGTTGGGTCAACATTTTGTTCAATTTCATGAATCGGAATTCGAGCGCCGGGCTTTCGGTGAACAATCCCGTTCTTTATGCAATTTCACTGTTCTACCTTGCCACGCCTTGGTTGTTGCATGAATTCTGGAAGAACCGCAATCACGTCGCGGTCATCGTAGCCAAGAACGGGGAGGCTGCTGTCGCATTCTGGATTCTAGTCATTCCTCTAACTCTCTTTGGGCTGATGTCCTTGTGGCGTTCAGTGGGACTGCACTGGCTGTTATCCTTCACTCCACTTTTTGCAATTCTGGCGGCCATAGCCTTGCCCTTGATGACTTTAAGCAAATTGGTCAAATGGTCCGCATCCTTTGCGGTCCTTCATATGCTGATCGTCATCTTGATTGCCACGCAGCCCATTCAAGTTTGGAAAAACAGCCGACTTTATGACGGGATCGTGCTGACTGTGCGTGCTGAAGAAGTGTTGTTAAAGCTTGAGCCGTATGCCAAAGATTATTTATTCTCGACAGAAGGCTACTCCTTGGCAGCAACACTTTCGTACAACTCTCGGCGGCCTTTTGCTGTTTTCGGGGAGGGGTCGTTTTATGCGCGTCAGGATGATTTTGTAACCGACTGGCGAACACAAAGCGGGCGCAATGTATTGATACTGCGCAAGAGCCAACCAAGCAAGAATAGTTATGTTCCGTTCTTCGATCGGGTCGATTTCTCAGATTTTGAAATCGAAGGGGTGCGCTACTACCTTGTTCTCGGTCAGGGGTTCAATTATGCCGAATACCATGACAAGGTATTGCTCCGAATTCGGGACCGTTTCTACCGAATACCCGCTTGGCTCCCTCAATACGGCTGTGATTTCTGCGACCGCTATTTTCAGTCGTCGAGTCATTGAACGGTGTATGTTTGAAGTCGGCCAGCTGACTGCTCACGGCAAAGCTCTTACAGACGGAACAGGATCGTGGGGGGCTGCGGGTACAAACACGGCCAAATACGGCAAGTCACCAAACCTTTCGCGATAGATAACTGAGCTGGTGTTTATCAGAGCCTTCTTAATATCATCCAAATTGGTTTCCTTTGCGAGCAACCATACGGCAGTGCGGCTGTTCTTGATTGACTCCAGATCGACGATGAACTCGGGAATAATGTCTGCCTTGGCATTCACCAGGTACTTGATTGGCAAGCCATCTGGGTTTTCCTTGTAGAACAACAGATTTCCCGGATTCTTTTCGATCAATGATTCAATTCGGCCAACAAATTTACTGGTGTCGTGAAGTCGAAGGTCGATCGGCTCAACAATCGCTATTTTCAGATAGAGGGCTGCCAGAATGTTAATGAACATGAACGCCGCTGACAAAACAGGTTCATTCCTATATTGAAATATTGCCATTGAGATATTGGCAAGGAACAACGAAAGGAATACGCCCATGGCTACATTGTGGTTCAGGCCAAAACTTTCAAATCGCCCTTTTTGTGTATAGACAAGAACAGCAGCCAGGAAAGGAAGAATAATAAGAACAAGGGAAGAACAGCGGCGAACCCATTTCATCAACGACAAATCATTGTTGATGAATGCGTAGCTTGCCAGCCCAGCCAAGGCAGGGACAGCAGGAAGGAGATAGCGCACTTTCTTCGTTTCCGGGATAGACAGTCCGACAAACAATATCGCAATCCAGCAAAGAAGAATCATGATTATGGGGGAATGTTCTTTGTTGCCGATTGTGGAGCGCTTTATGAATTTGAAATATAGGGCCATTAGTGCCACCGAAATGGCGATCGGGTAACTTAAAGCGTAATTCCACAAACTGCTGCTGAAATAATAATATTTTGGCAGTGGTGCGGAATCGGCAAAACGACTAACCGCCTGCATTTTGATAATGTCGTTTACGAACTCCTGGCCATAGATAATCCAGGCCAATCCAAGTTGCGCTGTCGCGCAGGCTACCAGCGTCACGGCACTCCATGCGGCAAACTTGAACACGTCGCCCCATTTGCTGGTAGCCAGCAAGTGAGACAGAACTACGCCAGCGGGTAAGACAACCCCGATGGGTCCCCGGATCAAAAACCCCGATAAGAGTAAGAACACAAGTCGCTTCATTGGCAAGGCCAAGCCTTTGCGATATGACAGATGGGTTAAGTAGAAGGCAGACAAGCATATGGCCGACACTATTTGATCCAATGAAATGGATCGCGCATCGGCCAGAAAAGTTACGGTGAGGAATTCAAACCCAACGGCCAAAATTCCCCATTCCCTTGAGTATTCGGCAAATAACTTGTAAGTCAAGGCAACGACGGTTGCCGATGCCAATGCAGTGGGCAACACAGCTGAAAATTTAGTAACCTGCCCAAAGGGGAGAGAGAACAACCATATAAGTACTGTGGAGGTAACTGGGTAATCTGGATAAGGTTTGCCGTAGGTTGTAGGGAATAGGGTCAGTCCATTCAGGAGCATTTCCTGAGCGAAAACGGCGAACCGAGTTTCAAAATTGATGAACGGCTGATGCCAAATTCCAAACATGAAGACGAGCAAGGACACGACCCAAAGAAACAAGGCCTCTCTTCCTGCAATGAAACTACGACGTAACGGTTGTGCTTCGTTCATAAACGGCGATTTTCCCTGAAAGGTGCAGTCACTTTATCCGGTCGTTTGATGGGCATAGGAAAATGCCGTTTAGGACAACGAGAAGGAGCTTCGGGAAATTCCAATTTCTTGCAGACGCGTCAGACCCGGACGGGTTGTTTCACAAAGCGATCTCAGTGGATTTGCTATTAAGTTGCTGTAGGAGAATTCCCAAGAATATCAGGGTAATGAGGGGGTACAAGAATTTGGCGAATTCGTTTCCGTAGAGCTGTCCTAACACAAGGGCAACTATGTCTGGCAGAAAAACCATTAGCCCACACATAAGACCAATGAACTTTGCCGTCCAAGGACTTCCATTTTCGAAATGCCACCAAGCCCAAAGACCCAGCGACGGCGCGAGTATGACATAACTGTTAGCCTCGTTCATTGGTGTAAACAGCATAATATAGCCGGCAGATAAACCAAGCCATAGCATGGTCCGCCACATATCGGAGCCGTAATTCCTGGCCAGCAAGCATCCTATCGCCATAGCTCCTCCAGCGGCTATACGTACCATCAACGAAGTCATCCCGGTCAGCTTAAGATCCAGAACCATCAGAACCCCGTTCAGATCGGCAAATGTTCGACTTCCCGGGTCAAAACAATCGATGATGTTGCCAACGAATGAGACGTACAGTCCATTTGCATAACTTGCTGGCGCAAGAAGGTACGGAGCGGCAAACACGAATAAAGCGCCCAAAATCATACGCCACCAAATCCGTGGGAACATCATGACCGCCAGTCCGATGGCCGGAATCGCCAGGGGCTTGCAAACAAGCGCAAGGCAAAGCCATAGGGTGGCCCACGACCAATGCTGGTCCTTTAAACAACAAGCGGCCAAGACCAGGCTGGCTGCCAGTTGTGCACTTGATTGACCGTTGCGAAATGCGCTCAGACTCATTGGTAAGGTCAGAAGAGTGATGATTGTAAATGCACGAGGACAGTTGATTGTCGTCAGGGATTTTGTGCAACGCAAAAGCCCAAAATAAAGTCCAATTAGAGCTATCAATCGCCAGGCAATTTCACAAACGACGAGCGGAAGCCTGGTGAAGATGCTGAAAAATGGAACAAATACTGGGAGGTAGTTGAAACCATGTGTTCCGGTGTAAATTGGTCTATGAGCATCCCAATTCACAACGGCGTCATGGTAAATTGGCGTCATGCTTCTGTTGAGTGGGTGAACGATTATCGAGATGGCAATAACTGCCATTGGAATCAACCACAGCAGAATTGCAACTCGACTCCAATTCAACTTTGCCTTCACTCAAATAGCCTGAATGCTGAAATAGCGACTTGATACGTAAAGATCATAATTAGCGATTGTGCTGATAGTGGAAGATCAACCCTGGGCCTTCCGGTCGATTGAGCAGACTTACGCATCCGCCTTGGCTGACTGCCGCCTCGCGGGCAATCGACAGCCCGAGACCGCTACCTTCTCCTGCTGCTCCCGGTATCCGGTAAAACGGATCGAAAACGCGTTCCTGCTCGGCGTTGGCAATACCCGGGCCATCATCGACAATGTCTATGCATTTGCCGTTGGCATTTGTGTACAGGCGCAGGGTAACTTCTCCTCCTTCCGGGGCATATTTCAGCGCGTTTTCGAGCGCATTTCTGAGCACCAGCCTGAGTGCTTCCGGCGCAACCTTTAAAGTCAATTGCTCGACTTCGTCCAGACCCAGATCGATGCGTTTTTCTTGTGCCCAGGGCAGAAACTCGGCAATCAGTTCACGAGCCATGGCCGAAACATCGACATCGGAGGCTTCCTGGGTATCCGCTTGGGTTCTGGCTAGGCTCAGGAGTTGCTCCGTCAGCTTTCGCGACCGCTCGATACCTGCCTGCAGTGGTATTACACGCTCATGCATCACATCCAGATTCGGGGACAGCATCAGATTTTGGGCCTGGATGGACAGTGCGGTGAGCGGGCTTCTGAGTTCGTGGGCTGCGTCGGCGATAAAGCGACGCTGCTGGTTCATCAAATCACTGACTCGCTGGAGCAGCCGATTGATGGCCTGGACAAACGGGACGATTTCATCGGGAACACCCGTTTCGGAAAGGGCAAGCGGCCGGTTTGCCGGCTGTGCATCCAGGTGACCGGCAAGCCGGCCGACGGGAGCCAGTTGATTGCGCACGATTCGCAAAATCAACCAGACCATGACGGGAAGGACGAATAGCAGGGGCGTCAGCGCCAGCAGCGCGCTGTTTAGTGCAAGCTCGTCGCGCGTTTTGGTCGGTTGTGCAACCGCCGTTGCTCTGCCCTCCATCTCTTCCAGGATGAACACTCTGATATGCTTCTGGCCTTTCTCAATTGTATGGAACCCTTTTTTCAGGTTTCCGTCGAGCCAGTCTGGGCGTTGATCTTCAGGAATACGGATGACAGTAATCCGGGTCGCATTATCTTCTGCGGCCCGTTTTGAATTGCTCTTTGGTATTTCGATAGGCATCGAAATACCGGGATTGCCAGCGGCCAACAATGCAATCTGCCGCAACATGTGGTCCTGAAACTCTTTCGCATCTTCATACGCCACGACAAATGAAACGACAGTAGCCAATAAGCCGGTCGTCACAACAACCAGGCAAAGCCAGACTGATAGTCGTCTTTGTAGTGAATTGTTCATGAAGTATTCTTGATCATCCAGCCTGCACCTCGCACGTTGTTAATGACATTGGCACCCAGTTTCCTGCGTATGCCGTGGATGAGGAAATCGACGGCGTTGCTTTCGACTTCCTCATTCCACCCGTAGATGTGCTCTTCAAGCTGAGCACGGGTCAGAATCGCTCCTGGGTGCAGCAGCAATGCGTGCAGCAGCGCGAATTCGCGCGCACTCAGAAGCGCCTCGCTGTCCTCGTAGCGTGCCCTGCGTGTCGCCGGGTCGAGGCTGACATTGCCGGAAGAAAGCACATTCGCGGCCTGGCCGCCCTGCCGCCGGATAACGGCCCGCAACCTTGCCAGCAGTTCATTGACGTCGAAGGGTTTGACGAGATAGTCGTCCGCCCCGAAATCCAGCCCCTTGATCCGGTCGTCAACGCCGTCGCTGGCTGTTATGACGATGACCGGAATTCGATTGCCGGCAAGGCGCAAGCGTCGAAGCACCTCCAGGCCGTTGCGTTTGGGGAGGCCCAAATCAAGCAGAACCGCCTGATGTTCTCCGCGTTCGAGCACCGTCCCGGCAACCATCCCATCCTGCACCCAATCCACAGCATAGGCGGCGTCCCTGAGTGCAACCGACACCGCTTCGCCGATCATCCGATCATCTTCAACCAGCAGGATACGCATCGTGATTCCTACATTTCCTTCACCGGTCCGCAACAAATCCAGGAAAGTATTGCAGCCCGCCTGAGCGAATCAAGTACCGAAAGAAATTGAGCATGCTGCCCACGCTGGTTGATGGCATTTTCGCTGTTCATGCCGATCACGACTCGGGTTCACTTTCCTGATTTAGATTTCTTGAGATAGCGCCCCAATTCTTCCAACATAGCGGCGAGGTTTTTGGCTTTACGGGCGAAGAGGGCATCCTGCTCCTGGGGAGAGAGCACCTCATCGTGGGGGCCGGTGACCAGGGGGTGCTGCGCTGCCACGACCGACAGCGGCAGGGTGATCTTGGCATCGCGATCGATATAACCGGTGCTTGACCATTCGGCGATGACCGCATGATCCCGGGTTTCCCCGGCGAGCAGATTGAAGCCGGTCGTATAGTCCTGCTGGGGGTTCTTGACCCCGAGCATCGGCATCAGCATCGGAATCACATCCATGTGATTGCTCATCCCCTCATAGACCGACGGCTTCATACCCGGCACCCAGAGGACCAGCGGCGTACGCGTCTGCTGATCGGTAAAGGCCGAATTATGCCCCCAGCGCCCGTTCTCCAAGAACTCCTCGCCGTGATCGCCGAGCATCAGGACGACGGTGTTCTTCAGCAGGTCATGCTGCTTCAGGTAATCGAACACACGGCCAAACTGGCTGTCCAGATGATGCACCGAATTGAGGTAACGGTTCTTGATCAGATGAATCTGGCTGGCCAGTTCGGACTTGCTCAGGGTGAAGTAATTGATATCGTCCAGATACGGCGTGCGGATCACGCTCTCGGGCGGGAAGTAGTAGCGGGCATGGGGCGATTCGAAGAACATGAAGGTGAAGAACGGCCGGTGCTTGTCGCGCGTGTCGATGAACTTGAGCAGGTGGGCGACGTTCTGCTGGTCCTTTTCCCAGCCGGGCGCTCCTCCGGCGATCTCATGCAACTGCTCGGTCGGCACCTGGCTGAAGATGGTCGCATCGAATTCAGGGTAGGAGAACTTGGCGCTGGTGTAAAAGCTCATCTGGTAGTTCTGGCTCTTGAGCACGTCGATGAGCGGCGCGCCTTTGCGTTCGGCCAGCACGGGGAACCAGTAGCTGCCCGGAATGCCGGTGAACATCGTGAACATGCCGACACGCGTCCCGTTGCCGCCGCTGTAGTTGTGCGTGAAGCGCTGGGCGTTCTGGGCAAAGGCCCAGGTGTGGGGCATGATTTCGGCGTCTAGCGTGTCGGCACGCCACGATTCCGAGACCAGCCAGACGATGTTGAGGGGAGCGGCCGGCGTGGTGACCTCCAGGGGGTGCAGGGGGTAATTCAGATTGCCCTGGGCCAGTTGGAAGGTCTGGGAGCGCTTGACCTTGACCCCGAGCCTGTGGAGCACCCCGCGCGCGGACAGGCCGAGGTAGTAGGGGACCTTGAGGGTCAGGGAACTGATGCTGGCGACGCCAGTGGCGGTGGTGTAGGCGTACACCAGGCGCTCGCCGACGGTGGTGACGGCGAACAGGATCAGCAGGCCGGTGAAGAAGCGGCGCGGGATCCAGTTCGGTTCGCCGAAGCGCCGGTAGGCGTACAGGGTGGCCGCCAGCAGGAGGGCTTGCAGCAGGAGGAAGGCGGCGGCGATGGCGACGAACGTGAGCTTGGAGGCAGTGCTGGCGCCCAGCGATTCGAGACCACCCGGGGTGGAGACCAGGTTGATGACGAAGCTGTTGATGAACATGCCGTAGAGCGTATAGAGCTTGGCATTGGCGTAGAAGAACAGGGTGGTGATGCCGGTGCTGAGTACGGCCAGGGGGTAGAAGACCGCTTTGTGCCCGTGTTCGCGCTGGCGATGCACGAGTTTCTCGACCAGCCCGGTGATGAGCAGTGCCGGCAGCAGGTAGATCAGGCCGTAGGTCAGCCATACCGCTACGGCAAACCCGAAGGTCAGCGCCCCTTCGCTGCGTGCCCAGGCAAAATCAATCCCGTCCCAGGTGATGCCCAGCAGCACCACGTAGGTCAATAGAAAAAAATAAGCCAGTACGCGTCGTAATTGGGCTACGGTTAGCAAAAGGGTGCTCCAATAATCGTTGTCTTGAGTGCGAAGGGATCGGAGGCAATCTGGTTCGAAGTATGGACCTTAGCAAACAAGAGTTAGGAGAGAATTAGCGCGGCGTGTGGCTTTCCCGTCAGACGTAGCCAGCATTCGATGCCAAGTCGTTTATTGCGCAGTCCATGAATCCCAAACCGATCGGCCCTTCTCAGTCGATGCCTTGGCTGGCGAGATAGTCTTCATAGTTGCCGTGATAGTCGACCACGGTGCCATCCATGCGAATCTCGAGAATTCGCGTGGCCAGCGACGAAACAAACTCGCGATCGTGCGAGGCAAACAGCAAGGTGCCCTTGAATTTCTCAAGCGCCGTGTTGAGCGATTCAATCGATTCCATATCCAGGTGGTTGGTCGGTTCGTCCATGACCAGCACATTGTTTTTCGTCAGCAGCAGTTTGCCGAAAATCATGCGCCCCTGTTCGCCGCCCGAGATGACTTTCACGGCTTTGCGTACTTCGTCACCCGAAAAGAGCAGACGCCCCAGCGTTCCGCGAATCAGCGTTTCCAGATCCTCGCCCTCGGCGGCATTGGCGCGCGCATAACCAGCGATCCATTCGACGAGGCTGGAGTCGCTCTTGAAATCGTCGGCGTGGTCCTGCGCGTAGTAACCGCGGCGCGCTTTTTCGGTCCACTTGACGCTGCCGGACTGCGGCTGCAGCTCGCCCATCATCAGCTTGAGAAAAGTCGATTTGCCGACGCCGTTTTCACCGATCACCGCAACACGGTCGCCCGCATTGAGGGTGAACGTGAAGCCGCTGAAAATCTTGCGTTCACTTCCCGCGTAAGCAAAGGCAAGTTTCTCGACTTCCGCCGCCTGCCGGTGCAGTTTGTCTTTTTCGTCGAAATCGAAACGAATCCACGGATACTGGCGCGAGGAGGGTTTGACGTCCTCCGGTCTCAATTTTTCGATCAGCTTCACACGTGACGTCGCCTGCTTGGCCTTGGACTTGTTGGCCGAAAAACGACGCACGAAATCCTGCAGTTCGGAGATGCGCTCCTTGGCCCGGTCGTTGGCATTCTTCTGCTGCTGACGCGCCATCGACGACGCTTCCATGAAGTCGTCGTAGTTGCCCGGGTATACCGTGACCTTGCCATAGTCCAGGTCGGCCATGTGAGTGCAAACCTGGTTCAGGAAGTGGCGGTCGTGCGAGATGATGATCATCGTACTGTTGCGCTCGTTGAGCACATTTTCCAGCCAGCGGATGGTGGCGATGTCGAGGTTGTTGGTCGGCTCGTCGAGCAGCAGGATGTCGGGATCGGCGAACAAGGCCTGAATGAGCAGTACGCGCAGCTTCCAGCCCGGCGCAACCTCGCTCATCGGGCCAAAGTGTTGCGCCGACGGAATGCCGACACCGAGCAACAATTCGCCGGCGCGTGCTTCGGCCGTATAGCCGTCGTACTCGGCAAAGTGGCTTTCGAGTTCGGCGGCGTGCATGAAGTCTGCCTCAGTCGCTTCCGGATTGGCGTAGATCGCGTCCTTCTCCTGCATGCAGGACCACATTTCCTGATGGCCCATCATGACGACGTCAATCACACGGCGGTCTTCGAAGGCAAACTGGTCCTGGCGCAGATAGGCCATGCGCTCGTGAGCATCCTTCGAGACGTTGCCGGCGCTGGCTTCCAGTTCACCGTCGAGAATCTTCATGAAGGTTGATTTTCCGGAACCGTTGGCACCGATCAGGCCGTAACGGTAACCCTCGCCGAACTTGACCGAAACGTTTTCAAACAGGGGTTTGGCCCCGAATTGCATGGTGATGTTGGCGGCGACGAGCACTAAGAGACCTCGGAAAGTCATTGGTTTGAAGGGCCGTCATTGTACCTGAGCGTTCCGGCAAGCGAACGGGTCAATGACCGCGCGTACGCTACCGATAGGTAAAAGCTATGAAAACAATATTGCTAATCAATTGGATTAATTTTTGCGACGATCCTACGATGGCCTCGTAGCTTGTTTTACCAACCGCTGTTTATAAGGAGTAACCAAGATGAAATCACTGATCAATACCGAAATCCTGCCCTTCAAGGCCACCGCTTACCACAACGGAAAATTCGTCCCGGTGTCCGATGCCGACCTGCGCGGCAAGTGGTCAGTCGTATTCTTTTACCCTGCTGACTTCACTTTCGTTTGCCCGACCGAACTGGGCGATGTTGCCGACGAATACGCCGATTTTCAGAAGATGGGCGTCGAGGTGTATTCGGTATCGACCGACACTCATTTCACGCACAAGGCCTGGCACGACGCGTCGGAGACGATCAAGAAGATCCGCTATCCGATGATTGGCGATCCGACCGGCGCGATTACCCGCAACTTCGGCGTGATGATTGAGGAGGAAGGCCTAGCCTTACGCGGCACCTTTGTCATCAACCCCGAAGGCGTAATCAAGGTCTGCGAAATTCACGATCTGGGAATCGGGCGCGACGCCAAGGAACTGAAGAGGAAGATTCAGGCGGCTCAGTATGTCGCCACACATCCGGGCGAAGTCTGCCCGGCTAAGTGGACGCCGGGTGAGGCCACGTTGTCTCCATCGCTCGATCTGGTCGGAAAGATTTAAGGAGCCATGTTTAGCCACAACGACACAGCGATCACGACCTAAGACTTGTTCTTCGTTGTGTCCGTTGTGCACGTTGTGGCCAATTTAACTGCCATTGGGAGAACAAAAAATGCTCGACGCCACCATCAAAGCCCAGCTCAAGGCCTATCTTGAGCGACTTGTGCACCCCATCGAACTGATCGCTACGCTCGATGACAGCGACAAAGCGCAAGAGATGCGTTCCATGCTGGACGACATCGCCAGTCTTTCCGACAAGGTGAGCGTACGCAATGATGGCATCGACTCACGCAAGCCCTCGTTTGCCGTGACTCGCCCCGGCGAAGCGGCACGCATCGTCTTCTCCGGTATTCCGCTGGGCCATGAGTTCACTTCGCTGGTGCTGGCCTTGCTGCAGACCGGCGGTCACCCGCCCAAGGTCGAAGCCGAGTTGATCGAACAGATTCGCGCCATTCCGGGCAACTTCCGCTTCGAAACCTTCATTTCGTTATCCTGCCACAACTGCCCGGACGTGGTTCAGGCGCTCAATCTGATGGCCGTGCTCAATCCCGGCATCGGCCACACGATGATCGACGGTGCGCTGTTTCAGAGCGAAGTGAACGAGCGGAAGATCATGGCCGTGCCGACGGTCTATCTGAATGGTGAAGCTTTCGGGCAAGGACGCATGACGCTTGAGGAGATCATCGCCAAGATCGATACCGGCGCCGTTGCGCGCGAAGCGGAAAAACTTGCCGCCAAGGAGGCCTTCGATGTGCTGATCGTCGGTGGCGGCCCGGCCGGCGCGGCAGCCGCCATCTACGCGGCGCGCAAGGGCGTACGCACGGGCGTTGTCGCCGAGCGCTTCGGCGGGCAAGTGCTCGATACGCTGGCTATCGAAAATTTCATCTCGGTCAAGGAAACCGACGGCCCGAAGCTTTCTGCCGGGTTGGAACAGCACGTGCGCGAATACGACGTCGACATCATGAATCTGCAACGTGCCGAGGCGCTGGTTCCGGGTGCGAACGGCCTCACCGAAGTTCGGCTGGCCAGCGGCGCGACACTGAAAAGCAAATCGGTGATCATCTCCACCGGCGCGCACTGGCGTGAAATGAACGTTCCGGGCGAAAAGGAATATCGCGGTCGCGGCGTGGCCTATTGTCCGCATTGCGACGGCCCGCTGTTCAAAGGCAAGCGCGTGGCGGTGATCGGCGGCGGCAACTCGGGCGTCGAGGCGGCGATTGATCTGGCCGGTGTCGTCGCCCACGTCACTCTGCTCGAATTCGACAAGGCGCTGCGCGCCGACGCCGTGCTGCAGAAAAAGCTCTTCAGCCTGCCCAACGTAACCGTCATCACCAGCGCACTAACCACCGAAGCGATCGGCGATGGTGAAAAAGTCAATGGTCTGATCTATAAGGACAGGACGAACGATGAAGCTCACACCGCAGTTCACACCATTCCGCTCGAAGGCATCTTCGTGCAGATTGGTCTGTTGCCCAATACCGATTGGCTCAAGGGGACAATTGGATTATCAGCACATGGCGAAGTCGAGGTCGACGCGCGGGGCCAGACTTCGCTGCCCGGCGTCTTCGCCGCCGGCGACTGTACGACGGTACCGTTCAAGCAGATCATCATCGCCATGGGTGAAGGCGCCAAGGCGGCTCTTGGCGCTTTCGATCACCTGATTCGCAGCTCGGCGCCGGCTTGATCGATCGGAAACGGCAACAGGGTCTGTCAATTACCTGGCTCGGAAGATGAATCGTACAAACGCGCCAGTTCAAGCAAGGTCGCTGCTCCGGTTTTTTGCTTGATTCGCGTCTTGTGGACTTCCACGGTGCGATGGCTGATCTTAAGTTCCCTCGCGATTTCTTTGTTTGTCAGACCCTCAACCGCCAGCCGCAGCACTTCGCGCTCACGTCCGGTCAGATTGGCCACGAGCGCAATGGCGGCATGCGTCTTGTTGGAGTGCTGGCTCAGTCTTTCGCTTTCAATCAGGGCGGCCTGCACGCTGGCCAGGAGTACGGCGCTGGTGACCGGCTTGCTGAGGAAATCGACTGCCCCGGCCTTGATGGCGCGAACACTCAGGGGAATGTCGCCGTAACCGGTGAGGAAGATGATTGGCAGCAATATGCCGCGCTTCGTTAGTTCGGCCTGCAGCTGCAAACCGTCGAATCCGGGCAGGCTCATATCGACGATGGCGCAACTGCGTGGCAACCAGCGGCACACCTTCAGAAAGGCTTCTCCACTAGCGAAACATTCGACTTCGATCTTTTCATCTTCAAGCAAACACGCCACAAGGTCCCGAATGGCGGGGTCGTCATCGATCACAAAAACGGTGTCCTCCTCGGCCACGCTATTTTCCGGCGCTCCGGAACCGAAAACACGATGACGGCTCGTGAGGAAGAATAAACCTGAACAGTATTGGCCGATGTTGCGATTCTGTCATCTTGGCGCTGCCTTTCGTTATATCACCACGCAATATGATGGTTAATTGGCATTGTCGAAGGTTTCACGATGCGAGTCACTTGGCAATTGCGTTCGTGCTGGCACGGATGCGCAAGTTCTTCATGGCCGTTAGCGCTTGATCGCACGCGAATCTCAACCGATGCCATTTCAGATTTCTACAGCAACGCATTTCACCTTGCCACAACACGCCCGCCGCGTGTTTCTTTTGAGGCGATATGCGGCATCGACCCGATAACTTCGCTAGCCCATCCCTCGGATATAAGTGGCGTTATCGGCTTCGTAGCACCCGCAGGAAGCAGCTTCAAGTCCGCTGCGGTCGAGAATCTTGATATTGCCGCGATGATAGCTGATCAGTTTGCGATTTCGCAGTGAAGTGGCGGCCTTGGTCACTCCGACCCGACGCACTCCCAGCATGGAGGCCAGGAATTCGTGCGTGCCATGAAATGCGTCCGAGTGAGTCCGGTCCTGCGTCATCAAGAGGCAGCGGGCGAGACGCGCTTCGACGACATGAAAACGGGTGCAGGCGGTTGATTGTGCGAGTTGGCCCATCACCACATGGAGGTAGCGCTTGAGCATCCCTTGCAATGCGGGACTGAGTCCAAGTTCGCGACGAAACAGCACCGTGTCCATTCGCAGCGCAAAGCCTTCACCCTGTACCAGGGCGCTGAGTGGCGAAATCCCCACCCCGAGGATGAGTGAGATCCCCAGCATGCCTTCGTCGCCGACCAGACCTACCTCCAGGCTGGCACAACCGTCGATCGGCGTTACCAGGGAAATGCAGCTCGTGGTGGGAAAGAAAACGTGGCGAATGCGCTCGCCGGGTTCGGCCAGAACCTCGGCAAATGTCAGTTCGACCGGCTTACAGGTCGCCAGAAAACGCTGACGATATTTGCGCGGCAGAGCCTCGATCAGGCGATTGGTGGCCGCGGCAGACTTGGTGATTGGCACGTTGCCCTTCGCGATGCAAAGAAGAAACCGGTAACCGGAAAGGCGGTAGTGCTAACCGGGTGTCGGATGCCGAGCAACAGAGAAGAGCTTCGCCCGAACGAGTAGTTCATGGCGCATAGCATGGATTGAAACTTGGCGACTGTCCGGGCGGTAGCGCACATAACGGTGCTGCCACGTGCGCGTGCAACACCAGGGCACCCATGGCGACGGCACTCGATCCTGTGGCTTACCGGGTAATCGCCTTCGGGAGCAAGCGCTCGAACTCCTTCTTGACCACCGCGTAACACTCGCAGCAGCGCGCCTCCAGACCCGCCCGGTCGAGTACGACGATGTGCCCGCGCTGATACGAGATCAAGCCGGCCCGCTGCAAATTGCCGGCGGCCTCGGTAACACCCTCGCGGCGCACGCCGAGCATGTTGGCGATCAGTTCCTGCGTCATGACCAGTTCGTTTGAAACCAGGCGGTCGAGGGAGAGCAGCAGCCAGCGGCACAGCTGCTGGTCGAGCGAATGGTGGCGGTTGCACACCGCCGTCTGCGCCATCTGCGTCAGAAGGGCCTGGGTGTAACGCAGCAACAGACGCTGCATCGGGCCGGCGCGATAGAACTCATCCTTCAGCAGCTGGTCCTTCAAGCGATACGCGTGGCCAGCGCTTTGCACAACCGCCCGGCTCGACGTGCTTTCGCCGCCCATGAAGAGCGACACGCCGACGATTCCCTCGTTGCCGACCACAGCGATTTCAGCCGATGAGCCGTCCTCCATGACATAAAGCAGGGACACGATCGAAGTGGTGGGAAAATAGACATGGCGCATCTGCATGCCAGACTCGTAGAGCGCCTCGGCGAGCGGCATCGGGACCAATTCCAGACTGGGAAGGAGGCGCGCATATTCGTCCGCCGGCAGGGCGGCGAGCAGGTGGTTCTGGCGCGGATTGTGCGGGGCGGGATTACGAGGGAGCGAGGGCATGGCAATACTCACACGCTTCAGCAGCGATCGGACAACCACGTCGATGCAGTGGCAACGGCGGAGCGAGATGTGTGTTGACTATACACGTCTCGCATTGGCTATGTGCAGTAGCGTACAGACACAACCGGGCGATCGATGCACGCTGTACGAGCTCATGGCAGGAAGCGGGGATCGAGCGAAGATGCGCTTCGACAAATCGTCAGCCGTGGTCGGCCAGGCATGAAATATCCGAAACACAATGTTTGACAATGAGGTAAGCCCATGAAAACGAATCAGAGATTTACTTTCACCGCACTCGCCGCAGCAGTGCTGTTCGGCCTTAGTGCTTGTGCGGACATGTCGTCGCAGGACAAGAGCACCGCCATCGGTGCCGGTGTAGGCGCCGTCGGAGGAGCAGTTCTTACGGGCGGCAGCGCGATCGGAACCGTCGGCGGCGCCGCTGTCGGCGGCGTGATCGGTCACGAAGTCGGCAAATGATGCGAAGCATGATACACGGGGCGGCGCGCCAGGCTGCCCCGGCAGGTGCACCACGCCCATTCGGTGCTTTGATCCCGCAGTCGACGCGACCCTCACGGTCACTTCCGCTGCGGGTCAATTGAATTACCAGGATTACCAGGAGAAATTTGAGATGAAACTCGGAAAAATCGTCAGCACAGCCTTGTTCGTAAGCGCACTGCTCATCGCACTACCCGGTTGCCAGAAGCAGGAAGGCCCGGCAGAGAAGGCCGGCAAGGAAATGGACAAAGCGGCAGAAAAGGTTGGGCAGCAGATCGAGAAGGCCGGTGAAGCGATTCAGGACGCTGCCAAGGGCGACAAGAAATAGGCTGCCGCAAACGCGCGACCGGTTGTCGCGCGCAGCTAAACCTAGCAAGTGCGCGACGTTAGAATGGTGCTGCAGTCGTCGTATCGATGCAGTCGATTCCTTTTGATATGACAATGGCCCCTTCCAGCCAAATAGCTTGACAAGTCGACCGCTTATCGAAGCCCAAGAAACGACAAGACAAACATGACGATGACGACCAGGCCGACGAGGTAGATGATGCTGTTCATGCAATTTCCTTCCGCTATGGGTTAAGTGACCGTGTCGCGCAAATAACGGCGATTCAAAGTCACTGGCTCCTACCCTACTCGCCTCAGGCCGTAAGCTCTGTACGTTTGCGCACACAAGAATCAAAACTTCAGAAGCAGGGTCTTCCGCTGCACCATGTGCATCACCGTGCCGGTTTTCCGGCTTGGCCGCGTATCCCGTGCGGACCTTGGAACGGCCATCGGCGGCGGCGCTTGAGTTCGGTCTACGTGCGCCAGCGTACAGACTGCGCCCGATCATCCGCCTACGCTTGCCTTGTCATCGGGCGTTTCCAACCAATCCGTCCACCGCAACGCGCAGTCGCCACACTATCTCGCGATCCTTCTTTCGCTGTACGCGGGGTTGGGTGGGAAGAACAGGATGCGATGCCCGATTGGCAATTCCGCCGTTCGAGTCATGAAAACAAGGAGCTTGATATGAACTGGGATATCGTCGAAGGGAACTGGAAGCAGTTCAAGGGCAAGGTGAAAGCGCAATGGGGCGACCTTACCGACGAGCACCTTGATGTGATTGCCGGCAAGCGCGTCGAGCTCGTGGGCAAGATTCAGGAGGCCTACGGCACCACCAGGGACGACGCGGAGGCACAGATCAAGCGATTTGAGGAGCTCAACAAGGATTAACAAACGCAGACGCCCTCCTGATCCGATCGATGCAGTGACGAACGGGTGGGGCGATGCGGCAGCCATTGTTGGACCCTGCCGCGTGACGTTGGAAATTGTGCGGCCCGAAAGCTGCAAATACAGGAGGCAATCATGTCTTTACTCGCATGGATCGTACTTGGACTCATCGCAGGTTTTGTCGCCAGCAAATTGGTTAGCGGAACCGGACAGGGTGCCGTCATGGACATCGTTCTCGGCGTAGTCGGCGCAGTCATCGGCGGCTGGCTCTTCCATACCTTCGGGATGGCTGGTGTAAGCGGGTTCAACCTTTACAGCTTGCTCGTGGCCGTCGTCGGTGCAGTTGTGTTGCTGGTGGTGTACCACGCCGTTTCGCGCGGCGCTCGCTAGGCCGAAGGGCCGAGCGTGAGCCGCTGTCGCTGCACGGCGTGTCGTCAGAGCGCCGGAATCTGGAATTCCTGTTTAACCTAAGTTAGGAGAATCAATCATGAAAAGACTTGCCAAGTATCTTTCCGCACTGTTCCTGGCCGTATTGCTGGTGTCCGCCACAGGTTGCGCGTCCACCGCCAAGCAGGAGGGGACCGGTGAGTACGTGGACGACAGCGTCATCACGACCAAAGTGAAGGCCGCCATATTGAACGAGCCGAGCCTGAAGTCCGCCGAGATCAACGTCGAGACCTTTAAAGGTGTAGTTCAATTGAGCGGCTTCGTGAGTTCGCAGGCCGCGATCAACAAAGCGGTTGCATTGGCACGCACCGTCGGCGGCGTCACATCCGTCAAGAACGACATGCGGCTCAAGTGAGTGATGGCTATTAGCGGCCACCGCAGGACACCGCAAAACGGCGGTGGTCGTGAACCGCCTGCCTCAATGGCAGGAACTCCCACGGCCAAGCCGTTGCGCGAATAGCGTGGAACCACCCACCCATCCGCCCGCAACCGCAGCCGGCGAACCAGCGATGTCTTCGCGCTCGGCTGCCCCGCCGTCCACCGACAGTCGCGATGCGCGGTCCCTGGACAGCGAGACTGCGGCGGCGTCCGACGCCGAGGTGCCGACCGTTCGTGTCGCCGTGGGCACGCAGAGCGTGGCCCTGGCCGTCATCGCCACGATAGCCGTGGTCTTCGCGCTGGAATGGGCACAGCTTCTGGTCGTCACTCTGTTGCTCGGGTTACTCTTTGCCTACACCTTGAATCCCCTGGTCGTCTGGCTGGAACAGATCAGGATGCCGCGCCCGCTGGGGACCACCATCGTGATGGCCGGTGTCGTCTGCTCGCTGATCCTCGGGGCCTACTCGTTGCGTGGACAGTTCCAGACCATCCTCGATCAGGTGCCTGAGGCGGTGAGCAAGTTATCGACGGGCCTCGCCAGTGTGCGCAAGGGCCAGACGAGTACCCTGCAGAAGGTGCAAACGGCGGCGAGCGAGATCGAGAAGGCGACGAGCCAGGCGGCCGGAATTGACTCAACGCCCAAACGGCCGGCGACGCGCGTCGTCATCGACACGCCGGGCTTCAAGCTCGGCGACTTCCTGTGGGCGAACACCGTGGGAGCCGTGGGATTGATCGGCCAAGCGGCGATGGTGCTCTTCCTGACTTTCTTTTTGCTGCTTTCAGGCGACACCTACAAGAGGAAGCTGGTACGTCTGACGGGGCCGACGCTTTCGAACAGGAAGGTCACCGTTCGCATCCTTGATGACATCAACGAATCCGTCCAGCGCTACATGTTCATGCTCCTAGCGACCAACGTGCTGGTGGCCGTGCTGACCTGGATCGCGCTGCGTTGGATCGGCCTCGAGAACGCCGGTGCCTGGGCCCTAGCCGCAGGTCTACTGCATGTCATCCCCTACTTTGGTCCCGCGGTTACCGCTGGCGCCATCGGCACGGCCGCATTCCTGCAGTTCGACGCCCTTTCGATGGCGCTGCTGCTTGCGGGTGCTTCGCTGGCGGTCGCCACCTTCGTCGGAACCTTCGTCACCACCTGGATGACGGGCCGCATCGCTAAGATGAACACGGCGGCGGTTTTCGTCTCGCTGCTTTTCTGGGCGTGGCTGTGGGGCATCTGGGGCATGCTGCTGAGTATCCCGATTACGGTGATCCTGAAAGTGGTGGCTCAGCATGTGGAGCAACTCGAGCCGATAGCCGAACTGTTGGGAGAGTAGGCGACACACATCCCCGGATGTGCTGCCCCGCCTTGGTGGTCGGGCTGGAGTGCATAAGATGAACTTCCTGAGCGGCTGCAAGTCGACCGAGGTGGCCGATGATCTCAGAATCGGCCAGCGTGCTGCGGCGAGTAAGGGGAAGCCAGCCAGTCCATGCCAAATGGTTCGAACGACAGCCTGTTCTCATCGGCCTCGGCTCGTCGAGGTAAGACTTGAGCCCGCGGCTTTGGCATGCGCCCGCTTGTGTCCATACCGGAAAATACGTACGTGCTTGCACGTATGTATTTTCCAGGCCCGACATCTATCCTTGAAGTTAGGCCATGTCCAACTCGTCTTCAGTTTCACCCTGATTGGACATGGCAACCAGGCGCTGCTTGTTTTTCCAGTAAGAAGAGGGAGCGACATTATGGGAGATATTGCTCGGTTCAACCCGTTCCGCAGCCTGTCCCGTCTTAGCCCATTCGGCCGGGAAATGGGCGACAAGTTCAAAGGATTCTTTCTGACCCCGAAGCCGTTCGACTCGGTGTCCGAGGCCCAGATTCAGATCGATATCAGCGAAGACGAAAAGACCTTCAAAATTCGCGCAGAAATGCCTGGGTTCGATAAGGACGACATCAATATCTCGGTCAATGGCGATCGGGTGTCGATCAGCGCTGAGTTGAAGAAGGAAAGAAACGAGAAAAGAGGCGATAAAGTCATCCACCGTGAGTGCTATTACGGCAGGCAGTACCGCTCTTTCACGCTGCCACAAGCCGCCGACGAAACCAACACCAAAGCACGGTACGAAGACGGCGTACTAAATCTGGAGCTGACCAAGAAGGAAGTCGCAGACAATAAGAAGATCATCATCGAGTGATCCGGCCGGTCAGTTTCTGTGTTCTTGTTCGGCGTACAGAGTAACGCCACGTTTCACGGTTAGATACCATGGGAAGAAAGCTGAAGACGTTCATAGGACGGCACGTCCGTTTGAAATATAAAACATTCGAGCGGGCGGTGAGGCACGCCAGGCGACCCGGTGTCTTTGAAAATCTATTCGTCGTTGCTGCCATCACCCGTGGAATGAACAAGCTGGTTTGCTACGGTTCAAACATCAGAGTCATTGTTTCGCTATCCGATATTGTGTTGATTTAGCGTTGCGCTTCGATGTTGAACTCGCGAGGTACTGGAATTCCCCTATCAAGCGAAGTGCTGATGCATAGTTATGGCATTGCTGATGGGTTGAAAAAGGGCTGTCAATAGATATGGGCAAGCCGGGTGGGCAATTCTTGCTCGTTGGTGAACGTCAGATCATACATGGCGCTCAATCCCTTGGCATGTTCCGCGCTCAGACCAGAGATACACATGATGAAATTCTTACCTATGATCCCAAGCCGCTTTCGTAGCGTCAGGTACCTCTCGATATTCTGGCGGAATTCGCCAGTTTTGCATTCGATGCAGATCGGGAGATTCCCATCGATCAGCATAAAAACATCGAGTTCGTAACTTTCGTCGTTTTGCAGTGAGATGACGAGGTTACGTGCACAGGAAAAACGCTTCTGGCGTGCTTTTGTGTATTCCAGACAGCTCATCAGGGCATACCACTCAAGCCACTCGCCGCTGAAGAAACGTCGGATGGCCGGAGCGGTTTGAACAATCAAACGAATACTATTTTCCTGACGGTTGTGAAAGCACTTGGCGACAAAGGAGAAGTCATACAACTGCTGGCAAAATGCTGTAATGGCGCGCGTATCTTCCTCGGATTTCTTCGCAAGGTGAATGGTTACGCTTGAGTATTCCTTCTGCTGTGCCCACCGTATGCGTTCCAGAACTTCTTTCAGGGCTGGTAAATTGTGACCGATGCCAACCGCGACTTCATCGAAAAATCCAGTGGTGTCGACACTACGCATATTGGTCACAACCTTGATCTGCTTTCGGCTAAACCAGTCGTAGATTGGACCGTGTTGCAGTTCCGAAGCCAGTTGATCGGTATTGGAAAAATCAATTTCATTAAGAAGGGTTTGGGCAGTTGAGGACTGCGAACTGGAGTCGGCTGTTCTTTCAGAAGGTTCCTTCAGACGGACAATTTCGCGCTGCGCTTCGAAGTATTTGTCCAATAGTTTGCCAATGAAAAATAGGGCGCTGTAGACCGGTGCCTGGTTTGTGCACTTGGGGCAGGCGACCGTTTCACCCAATCGGCCGTCAGGCTCTTCTTGAAGGTGACCACACTTATTGCAGCGGAAAATAGCCATGATGACCTGAACGGGTGTTGTTAATCAAAGTGAAGAGACAAGCGTACTACTGTCATGTTCAAAGCCAAAGCGAACAGTTTCAAAGGAACAATTTCCGAGGCTGTGTTTTACGTTTTTCTCGGGAAGGACTTTAGATCGCGTTGAATGAGATCTGTGAAGCAGGTAGATATCCTCGATATCACGAACTGCTGAGCAGCGTCGACGGGCTAGTCAGGCAATGAAATGGCCGTGACCATGACGGTGACGGCAGCGCCGGAAAGCTTGACCCGGTCGCCTTTCAATTCGCAAAGGATATCGCCGCCACGCCTGGAAACCTGCCGGGCGGCGAGGGAGGCCTTGTCAAGTCGGTTGGCCCAGTAAGGCGCCAGCGTGCAATGCGCCGAGCCGGTCACCGGGTCTTCGGGGATGCCGAATTTTGGGGCAAAGAAGCGGCTGACAAAATCGACGTCGTCGCCGGGCGCGGTAATGATCACCCCACGCAAATCGAGCCGGCGGAGCAGGCCAAAATCAGGGTCGATGGCGCGAACGGCTGCCTCACTTTCAAACACGGCGACGTAATCGTCAGCCGATAGCGTTTCGATAGGTCGGCGCCCAAGCGCTTCGACCAGCGAATTCTGGGCCGAACAGGCAGCCGGTGGCCGTGCGGGGAAATCCATTTCAAGGCATTCACTCTTGCGTTCGACCACCAAGTCGCCGCTTCGCGTCTCGAAGGTAATCTTCGAGCTCGGATAGCCCATATTCACGAACAGGACGTGTGCCGCCGCAAGGGTGGCGTGCCCACACAGATCGACCTCAGCAACCGGGGTAAACCAGCGCAAGCGAAAGCCCTTGGTGGACGGAACAAAATAGGCGGTTTCCGAAAGATTGTTTTCCTCGGCGATGGCCTGCAACAGGCTGTCGTCCGGCCAGTCAGCCAATGGGCAGATTGCCGCCGGGTTCCCGGCAAACGGACGGGTCGTGAAGGCGTCAACCTGATACTGCCTGAGACTGGGCATCGCTCGCCTCCTCCAGAATCAGCGTCCGATGTCAGGACAGATGCAATTTATTTCGACGCTGCGGCCTTCCGGCGGAAATCGTAGGCCTGCAGATGCGAGTAGGCGAGCCGGAGCATGGGGGCATCAACGGCATTGGCCTGAGCGCGAACGACCATGTCGCCGAGAATATGGTCGGCCTCGGTCGGCCCACCACGTTCGACATCGCGCAGCATCGATGCCATCAGTCCCGATCCGCGCTCGGTCAATTGTTTGCGATAAGCGGCCAGTTGCGCCTCGGATACGGAATAACCGCTGACGGCGGCAATCCTGGCACATTCCGCCAGCAGGCCGGTAATAAAGGATTCGCCGGCGACGGTACTCAGCGTGTCGCCGATGCTGGCGCGGAAGATGCAGGTCGAGCCGGCCAAGGTAGAAAGGAAAACAATCTTGTCCCACATGGCCTGATCGATATTTTCGGAAAGATTGAAATCGATTCCTGATGACGACAGCAACTGCGCGAACGGCTGCAACCATTGCGGGGGCTGCGGTGTGCGCGAACCGGTAAACAGGCGGTGCAGTTTGTAGAGGTGTTTGATTTCCCCGTCGGGCGCCAGCATGACGGAGATGAACGCCACGCCACCGAGTACGCGCTCGGTTCCAAAACGCCCGACCAGCGTATCGATGTGCATAACGCCATTAAGCAGCGGCAAAATGACGCTATGCTCACCGACGGCAGGTGCGATCGATTCGATGGACGATTCCAGGTCATAGGATTTGCAGGAGAGGATAATGACGTCGAACTGTTCGTTCAGTTCGTCCTTGGTCACGACTTTGGGAGTGAGCTGCAAATTGCCGGCGGGGCTGGAAACCTTCAGTCCGTTTTCCCGCAGTTGCGCCGCTCTGGCCGGACGCACCAGAAAAGTGACATCGCCTCCCGCAGCCTGAATTCTGGCGCCAAAATAACCGCCGATTCCACCCGCTCCCAGAACAAGAATTCGCATCGCTGATATCCCTATAGTCGTGATGAACAATGTCCGGCCACTTTACTCCTTTTACTGATTCAGCGGAAGCCGAGGCCAGCCTCTGGAACGAGAAACGGTATGTGATTTACATTGGAAATATAACAAAGGCATACATCGGCGCGGCGTCAGAACCTGGCCAGCGTAAGCTGTAAGATGAGAAATGCCGAGACATGTCGGGGTGAACGCCGAGCGTCCGCTTGACGCCCGGCTGGTTTTAATGGGACAAAGCCAGGGTCTGTCGATACGAGTCTTTGCATGAAACGCTATTGCCTTGCCCTGCTATCTGCTTTGCTGACCTCCGCTTGTGCCCAAGCACCGAACGTGGACCGGTCGGGCGATGCGAATGACATCGCACGGCATCAGCCCGAGGGCGTATCGGGAATGACCGTGCAGCCCGGCTGGCGCGGCGAGAAGTTCGCCGTCGGGGCCGCGAATCCACTGGCCAGTTCGGCCGGCCTGGAAATCCTCCGGGCCGGCGGCTCGGCGATCGATGCGGCGATCGCTGTCCAGATGGTCCTGACGCTGGTCGAGCCGCAATCCAGCGGCATTGGGGGCGGCGCTTTCCTGCTGTATTACGATGGTCACAATGTCCTTGCTTTTGACGGCCGCGAAACGGCACCAGCCACGGTCAGCGAGACGCTGTTCATCAAGGCCGATGGCCAGCCGATGACTTTTGCCGAAGCAGTCTTCGGCGGTCGCGCGGTGGGTGTCCCGGGAGCTCTGCGCATGCTCGAAATGGCGCATGCCGCGTACGGAAAGCTGCCCTGGTCGCAGCTCTTCGCGCCGGCAATCACACTGGCCGAGAAAGGCTTTCCAGTCAGCCCGCGCCTGTTCAAGCTGCTTAAAGCCGACCCGCATCTGCGCAAGGATCCCAGGGCCAGCGCCTATTTTTATGAACGCAACGGTGAGCCTCACGCGATCGGTACTTTACTGAGAAATACGGATTTAGCATACGTCCTGCGCAGGATTGCCGCCGAAGGCTCGCGAGCACTGTACGAAGGCGAGATCGCCCAGGCCGTGGTCGACCAGGTGCGCAAGCACCCAAGCAACCCCGGCCATTTAAGCATGGCCGATATGTCGGCATACCGGGCAAAACGTCGTGACCCGCTTTGCACCATCTACGCGCCGGAAACGAAGCGCGAGAACCATAGCTACCGGATCTGCGGATTTCCGCCGCCGAGTTCGGGTGCGATCGTCATCGCGCAGATTCTCGGCATCCTCGACCATAGCGAAGCGCGTCGTTTGGACTTTGAAGACCCGTTGTGGATGCACTACTACACCGAAGCTTCGCGACTGGCCTTTGCCGATCGCGCGAAGTACATTGCCGATCCCGATTTTGTTGTTGCCCCGGAGGGTCGCTGGTCATCGCTGATCGCCCCGTCTTATCTTGCGGAAAGGGTGCGTCTGATCGGTCCTCGATCGATGAAGGCGGCGGTACCCGGCTCGCCGTCGCCACAGCACGTCAACTATTCATCGATGCCGGAACAGGTCGAATACGGCACTTCGCATATCAGCGTAGTTGACGCCAGCGGCAACGCGTTGGCGATGACCAGCAGTATCGAGGATGCCTTCGGCGCGCGGTTGATGGTGCGTGGTTTTCTGCTCAACAACGAGCTGACCGATTTCTCCTTCACGCCCGCCGACAGCAGCGGCACGCCGGTCGCCAATCGGGTCGAGCCAGGCAAGCGGCCACGCTCCTCGATGAGCCCGACCTTGGTTTTCGATAATGACAACGGCGAATTCGTGTTGAGTGGTGGTTCGCCGGGTGGCGCAATGATCATTCACTACACCGCCAAGCTGCTTTATGCGACGCTCAATTGGGGACTGACGCCACAGCAGGCGATCGACTTGCCCAACTTCGGTTCGCTGAATGGGCCGACGCTGCTCGAGGCGAAGCGCTTTCCTCTGGCATTCACTCAAGCCTTGCAATCTCGTGGGCATGAGGTCAAGGAACTGGATTTGAACAGTGGCCTGCAAGCCATCCAGAAAAGCCAAGGGAGCTATGTCGGCGGCGCGGACCCGCGTCGCGAGGGCCGGGTGATGGGTGAGTGAACGAGGGAAAGCGATGGGCGTGCTAAACAAGTACGATGTCGGCATACCGCTTTCGCCCTTTGCTTTCAGAGACGGGCGCTGAGTATCTGCGTAAGTTCCAAGTCGGTGAGCACCACCGGATTGGTCTTCATGCTTGAACCGCGGCTGGCGGCGACGATACGCGGCAGATCGCCGGTGCCGATACCGTAGGCCGAGAGGCGTGGCAGGCCAAGTTCCAGTTCCCAGCATCGCAGCACGTCGACGAGGTGGCATCGTGCATCGGGGCCGTCCAAGCCCTTCTTCATGGCAAAGCGGCGGCCGATCTCGGCATACTTGGGCAAAGCCGGGTTACCCGTTTCGCGTGCTTCCATCGCATCGATATTGCATGCTGTGGCGGTGGCCACCAGCGTTCCGCAAACCACGCCATGCGGAATCGGGAAAAAGGCCCCAAGCGGCGAAGCCAGACCATGCACCGAGCCCAGCCCGGTCTGGGCCAGACAGATGCCTGACAGCAAGGAAGCGTAGGCCATTTGCGCGCGCGCCGCAGCGGACTGCGCGTGATAAAGCGACGACAAGGCATCGCGAGCGGCCATGATGCCTGAGCGGGCGAGCGCATCGGTCATCGGATTGGCGCGCGTCGAGACGAAGGATTCGAGAAGCTGCGTGAAGGCGTCCAGACCGTCGGCGCCGATCAATGCCGGGGAACAGGTGGCGAGCAAATCCGGATCGATAATCGCCCACTCGGCGACGAGCTTGTCGTCGCGGAACGATTTCTTGAAGCCGCCGGGTGCTGTCAGCACCGCATTCTTGGTAGCCTCCGAGCCGGTGCCGGCGGTGGTCGGCACGGCGATGAACGGCGTTGCCGGGCCATGATAGGGCCGTTCCGGCCCGACGCCTTCAAGATGATCCATCACCGAGTTGCCCGGCCGCAGCAAGCCGGCAATCGCCTTGGCTGCGTCCAGGGCGCTGCCGCCGCCAATGCCGATAACTGCGTCGAATGGCGTCCCGCACAGGGCGGAGACGCTTGCGTCGACAAATTCCGGCGATGGCTCACCGGTCACTTTGACGTGCTCCCAGGAAAGTTTGCGCTCGCACAATGCGGCGAAAAATCGTGCGCCGCTTTCGGATTCGGCAAACGCCCGAACACCGGTGACGATCAGCAGTCGACTGCCGTAGGCGGCAGCGATGTCGGGCAGTTTGCCGAGCGTGCCGCTGCCGAATTCGATGCGCGGCAGGCGGGCGATCGAGAAAGGCAAGAAACCGACGCTCATGCGGGAAAGAGTCCGTTCATCGGCTCGCCGCGGCGCGGTTCGACCATCATGCCACCGACCGCTTCGCGCCAGGCGAAGTAGTGCGCAGTTTCCTTGTGCGCGGCGGCGTCGGCGGCCGATGCGTAGGCCTCGTAAAGGATGAAGCGCGTTGCGTCGTCGGGCGCCTGCAAGACATCGAAGCGACGATTGCCTGGTTCGTTGATCGAAGCCAGGTGATTGGCGCGCGTTGCAGCGATGAAGTCGTCGACATTTTCGAGTCTGACACGGACGTGGACGAGTGTGACATGCATGGCGATCTCCTTTGGATTGGCTCGGTAGCGCTCACTATAGGAGAAATTTTACACTTGGCCCATCGAGTTTAAGCGAGGCGTTCGTCAATCGATCCGTCAACGCTGCTAAGATCGAGCTTCGTGCATTCAGGGAGACCGCATGATTTGCCTGACATCACAATCCATCAGTCTGGGGCGCAGCGGGATCGCCATTCAGCGCCGGAAAATTGACACGTAGAGAACGCAAATAATGCTGTTCGTCACTGTAGTCTGTCTATTTCTCGCCGGGTTATGCATTGCCCTTTGGCGGAGACAGCTTGTTCTTCGCCGTGAATCGTACATACGCAGTTTTGTTTTGCCCACCGGGCTATTCGAAAAGCTGCGGCAGCATTACCCAGATCTTTCGGCAAAGGAATGCCAGCTGGTTTCGCATGGCTTACGGCAATTCTTTTTGGCGCACCTGAAGAGCGGACGAAAGTACGTCTCCATGCCATCCCAAGCCGCTGATGAACTCTGGCACGAGTTCATCCTGTACACAAAGAATTACCAGCTCTTCTGCCAGAAAGCATTCGGACGTTTTCTTCACCATACGCCGGCAGTCGTTCTGAGCAATAGCCAGGCAAGCAACGCTGGGATGCGCCGCTGTTGGCGTTACGCCTGTCTGGAGGAGAACATCAACCCGGTCAGACCGACACGCTTGCCATTGTTGTTTGCCTTGGATGGCAAACTCAACATCCCCAATGGCTTCCACTACGTCGCCGACTGCGAGGCGAGTCGCAAACAACGATCAGACGGTACGCAAGGGGCAGTTGTTTACTGCGGTGGCGATTTCTCAAGCGCCGGCTTTGATGGCGGAACTGATGGGCTGGACGCGAGCGGCAGTGGCGATGGCGACGGAGCAGGAGCCGGAGCCGGGGATGGCTGTGGCGGCGGCGGTTGTGGTGGCGGATGTGGCGGTGATTAGGCGCGCCCGATGCGGGGGTGTCGAACATCTACCATCGAGCGTATGCGCCCTGTCCAACGGCTTCTACGAGCCGCTCGTGTCAACCGCGCCTCGGTGATTGAGCCGATCACTGGTTGCAGAGTCGGCCAAGACGGAACGCTTTGCGTATGCGATCAAGAATGACG
The DNA here is from genome assembly GCA_016705685.1 of Propionivibrio sp. Classification (GTDB taxonomy): domain Bacteria; phylum Pseudomonadota; class Gammaproteobacteria; order Burkholderiales; family Rhodocyclaceae; genus Propionivibrio. Next base: position 709,007 of record JADJLB010000010.1, on the reverse strand, counting down.
GCAGGCTCACAGCGAAAGATCCAGTTTCCCCGGCAGGACCGTCACGCCGGAAATCTGCTTGCCGATGAAACCGTCGGCTCTATAAATTTCGGTGCCCTCCAAGCGCGGCAGAACGCCTTGGTTCACAATCAGTTTGACCAGCTCGATGTCCTTGTCGCTGACACCCGGCGCGTTCAGCGAAACCAATGTCATTTTGGTGGCTAGCAGCGAGCCCGTTTCCTGCCGCCACTTCGGCGTCATGTCGGCACAAAAATCGACATCTTTTGGATACGCTTTTGCATGGACCGTGGCACAGAGGGTGGCAAATCCTTCCAGGAGGGTGACTTTCGGGTTGAGTATTTGAACTTTGCGATTGGCCCTCTTGGCCAGTCCCTGTTCAACGTATTTGTTAACCATGTCCTCCGATATTTCAACGGCGAATACCGTCGAAGACGAAAGCACGCAAACCATTGTGACAAGAAGACGTTTCATGAGGGCAGGGGCCGCGCTTTGTAAGATTCATCGAAGAGCTGTTCAAGGGCCGGATGCACGCCGCGCAATCCATCCACGACGGCTCTGGCCCACTCGAAATACTCGCGCTTGCGCTCCTCGGGCCAGTTTGACGGCGGGTTGCTGGTGATGTCGCGTAGGTTGCAGATTTTGTCGGCCAATTTGACCAGTTTGGCCAGCCGGCTGATGGAGGCGGCGTGCTCGATTTGCAGACGCTTGCGCTCAGCCTTTGGCAGGGTTTTGTCGTCAGTGACCTCAAGAACGATATCGGCAATCTCCTGCCCGAACAGTTGGACCAGTTCGGTCTCGGTGGTCTCGGTATCTTCAAGGGTGTCATGCAGAATGGCCGCAATCAGCACGCAATCATCCTCGACAAAGGCCTCATTGGCGAGGACATTCGCCAGCGCGATCGGGTGATTGATGTAAGGGGAAGCATGAACGTCCTTGCGGCGTTGATTGCGGTGCCGGTCGGCGGCGAAGTTGATGGCCTGGATGAGTTTGTTCATGGTTCCCTTCGGGCTATCGTACAAGTCAATGGTTGCTGCGGTCACGGTGTTTGAGGTTCATGCACTAACCGGTCGCCAGACGTCAAATGTACACGAAGTGCTTCTTGTTGGGCACTTCGAGCATCTTGTTTAGGAACAACGCGTGAGCGCAGGCCAGGACGACACGTTTTGACCGTGCCGCAATCTTTAGCGTTGATGACGTCCCGCGTCGGGGAACCTGGATCAGTGCAAAGCAGGATTGTACGGCACAGATCTATCGGGTTGACCGGGACGACGCCCGTTGATGGGGGAGTGGTCCTTGCAGCATTTCGGCCTCAACGGTCGTTGGGGTCAACCCCGCGCACTAGCGCAAATAATCCAGCGGCGAATTGTCTGGTCCGTGAACGTCGCGGAAGATCCCGATGTTGCGCGCCTGAACGCCGGGGGGCAGTGGCACGAAACCGGTATCCAGCGCCATGGCGTCGCCCTGCATGAAAGCCCAGAAAAAGAACTTCAGTGTCGATCTTGCGCGCTCCACGTTCTTGGGATTTCGGTCGACCAGAATGTAAGTCACTTCGACGATGGGCCAGGACCCTTGACCGTCCACATTGATGAGATCCGGAATCTTGTCTCCGGTTCGTCCAAGCCCGGCCGCAGAGGCCGCGGCCAGAATGCTCTCTTGAGATGGCTTCAGATAGTGCCCCGCGCGGTTTCGCAACTTGACATAGGCAAGATTGTTCCGGAACGCTTCATCGTAGTTAAGGTAGCCGATCGCTCCCGGTGTCGACTTCACTGTTTCACCCATCACCTTGACGGTCGCCGTCTTGATGGTCGGAGCTGGCCAAAGGGGAAGATCCTTTGCGCCGATACGCGAAGCCCAAGTGGGATCTGTTTTGGCGAGGAAAGAAGTCAACCCCAGTGTCGTACTGGCCGGTGTTTCGCGAACAACCAGCTTGATCGGCAGTTTGGGCAAGTTGAGATTTGGATTGGCGGCGCGAATCGCCTCGTCGTTCCAGAACTTGATCTCGCCCAGAAAGATATTGGCCAGAAGATTCGAACTGAGTGAAAGCGCGCCTGGAGGTACGCCCGGAATATTAACAATGACTGCCACGCCCCCAATCAACAGCGGAAACTGCACAAGTTCATTCTTCGCCAGCTCTTCAGATGACAAGGGGATTTCCGTAGGGGCGAAATCGATGCGATGTGCGATCGCTTCACGAATTCCAACCCCGGAATTGGCGGCAGCGAAGTCGACCTTTATCCCGGATTCCTTGGTGAAAAGAAAATTCCATTGAGCAAACACGCGTGCCGTCGAACTGCCGCCCGTACCGTTGATCTGGGGGGCTGTCTCGGCAAACAACGACGGACTGGCCAGGAGAAGTGCGACCGAAAGCACAACGGCGCAACGAGTGGAAAAATGCTGCACGGAAGTTTGAATTGTATACATATGCCCTCCGAGAAAATTCATGAAGAGGACGCTATCAGCCCTATTGGGCCGTAAGCACTTCGCACACTCCCGGCTCGTATGCACCTGACATCTTGCGCCATGTAGTCTGGCGTTACTTTTCCTTTCGATCGGTGTTCGCATGCTCAGTGATGAAAATCATATCGGATTCGATTTTCATAAACATTACCTTTGGTCACAGGTTTGACACCGTTCAGGAATAAGCAGCGCTGAGGTCGGCGGTGCTGACCACGAAACGCCGAATGCGGCGATTCGTTTTTGAGATGACTGACCAAGGAGCAGCGTATGTTGAGCTCCCCCATCGAGTCATCAGGAAGGCGTTTTTCTTCGATGAGCGATGAAGGCTGGGAAGCAGGCGCTCAATTTGGTTCTGGATTGGTCCGAACAACTGATCGAACCCATTCAAAGAACAACAAAAAAGGGAGCCATGAGGCTCCCCGTTTTGTTCCTATGACTTTACTGTTGCGTGACAGCCGTCAATCATCAGCCAAAGTTCTTCTCGGCGAAGCTCCAGTTGGCCAGGCTGTTCAAGAAGGTCTCAACGAATTTCGGGCGCATATTCCGGTAGTCGATGTAGTAGGCGTGTTCCCAAACGTCGATGCACAGCAGCGCCTTGTCGCCGGTGGTCAGCGGTGTGCCGGCAGCGCCCATGTTGACGATGTCGACGGAGCCGTCGGCCTTCTTCACGAGCCAGGTCCAGCCCGAGCCGAAGTTGCCGACGGCGGAGGCCTGGAAGGCTTTCTTGAACTCATCGAAGGAACCCCACTTGGCGTTGATCGCCGCCGCCAAGGCTCCGCCAGGCGTACCGCCGCCGTTGGGCTTGAGGCAGTTCCAGAAGAACGTATGGTTCCACACTTGCGCGGAATTGTTATAGACGCCTCCGGCCGGGGCTTTCTTGACGATGGCTTCGAGGTCGAGATTTTCGAATTCCGTGCCCTTGATCAGGTTGTTCAGGTTGGTGACGTAGGCCTGATGATGCTTGGCATAGTGGTACTCGAAGGTTTCCTTCGACATGTGGGGCGCCAGTGCGTCCATGGTAAAAGGCAGTTGCGGCAATTGATGTTCCATCATTTCTCCTTGGCTTGCATTACGGTGGGGTGTTTTCAGCGGGTCGGGCGGTTCTTTGAGTTCGGTTGTGCCGGTTCTCTGGTCACCGAGGTGATCGTTGCCTCCGCTCGACCACTGTGGAAACAGACAGCGATGGGGTCGTTTGGTTCCAGCGACCGGCTGTCACGCAGAATGCGCCCTGCGTTGTCGGTGACGATGCTGTAGCCTCGCGCCAGTATGGCGTCGGGATTGAGGTGGGTCAAGCTGGCGGCGATGCGCGCGAGGTCGACCGTTCGGTCATGCAGGCTTGCCTGCCATGCGCCGCGCAGTCTTGGCGCGAGCGTCTCAAGCCGTCGAGTCAGCCGGTTGCTGTTCGGGCGGGCCAGAAGGAGGCGGTGGCTCAGACCTGAAAGTGCATGGCGAAAACGCGTGCTGGTTTGCAACAGACTGCTGTCAAGGCGTCGCTGCAGGTTGAGCAGGTTTTCCCTTTGTTGCGCGAGACCTTGGGCGGGATGCTGCAGACGACGCGCCAATCCGTCGAGGTACTGGCTCAGCCGGTTCTGCTGCTGCGTAAATTGGCGGTGTAGCGCAAGCCGACAATCGGCAAGCTGCGCCAGCAAGGCAGACCGTTCCGGCGCGGCAAGTTCCGCCGCAGCGGTGGGGGTGGGCGCACGTTGATCGGCAGCAAAATCGGCAATCGTGAAGTCGGTTTCGTGACCAATACCGCTGATCACCGGAATCGGACAGGCCCGGATGGCGCGGGCCAGCGCTTCGTCGTTAAACGCCCACAAATCTTCGAGGCTGCCGCCGCCCCGGCAGACGATGAGCACATCGCACTCACGTCGTTCGCCTGCGCAGCGCAGGCTATCGGCAATCTGCGCCGCAGCGCCACTGCCCTGTACCGGGGTCGGGTAGAGCACCAGATCGACGTGCGGCGCGCGGCGCGCGAGGGTACTCAAGACGTCTCTCAGCGCGGCTGCCTGCAGTGAAGTGACGATGCCGATGCGGCGCGGAAAGGCGGGCAGCATGCGCTTGCCTTCGGCGGCAAACAGGCCTTCGCTTTCGAGTTTTTCCTTGAGGCGGAGGAACTGCTCAAAGAGATTGCCCAGGCCGGCCTGGCGAGCCGTCTCGACGTTGAGCTGGAAGTCTCCCCGTGCCTCGTAGAGTGTTACCAGAACCCGGGCTTCGATGTGCTGGCCGTTTTCCAGGCGCCAGCCGAGCAACTGGGCGCGGTTTCGGAACATGACGCAACGCACTTGGGCGGCCGCATCCTTTAGTGAAAAATAGACATGACCGGAGGCGGCGGCCGTCAGGTTGGAGACCTCGCCGGCGACCCAGCAGAGCGGAAAGGCCGTTTCGAGTCGCTCCCGCGCAAGCCGGTTGAGCACTGAAACTGGGATGACGGGTGCTGATGGGGCAAGGCCTGCGCCGCTACGAGTGCTTTCTAACATGCGCCAATTCTACATCCTTGGCAAGTAATGCACAGCCTGCGGCGATTTCAGGGGTAAATCCGGCTGAAACCGTTGCGGAATCAGGCAATTTTGTCAAGCCATTGAATATAAACATAAAAAAATATCGCCTGTTATTCTGGCATCATTTGAAAAGTCCTTTAACCTTGGGCACTTAGCGCTCACAATCGGCTTTTATCCACAAAGTTACTCACAGAATTTGTGAATAAGAATTCCGGCATTACTTGCGCGCGGGGCTTGCCGCTGGTGTCGGCTCAGGCTAAAGTTACCGGCGGAATAAACCCTTGGGGGAAATGCGTGTTTTCAATCATTATGGCGGCCGGTTGGCCCATCTGGCCCTTGTTGTTGGCGTCCATTGTTGCTGTCGCGCTGATCATTGAACGCTTGGTGGCCTTGCGTCGGACCAAGGTGCTGCCGAGCGGTTTGTTGCAGCGCGTGGTTGCTGAGTACCGCAAACAGGGCGTCAGCGAAACGATGCTGACCAACCTGGAAGCGCAGTCCCCGCTGGGGCGCGTACTTTCGGCCGGTCTGCGCAATGTCGGCAGTTCGCGCGAAATCATGCGCGATGCGATCGAGGAAACCGGCGGCGTGGTGGCGCACGAACTTGACCGCTATCTCACGACGCTGGGCACCATTGCTTCGATCAGCCCATTGATGGGTTTGTTCGGTACCGTGGTCGGCATGATCGAGATTTTTGGGTCGCAGTCGCCGACGGGGAGCAATCCCATGCAGCTGGCCCACGGCATCTCGGTGGCGCTGTACAACACGGGGTTTGGCTTGATCATCGCCATCCCGGGAATGATTTTCTGGCGTCACTTTCGTGCGCTGGTGAATGGTTTCGTGATTGAAATGCAACAACAGGCCGTGCGTCTGGTCGAGGTTTTGAACAACGAACGCAAGGCCTGAGGAGCAGGGATGAATTTTCTACGTGGTCGTGGCCATGATACCCCTGAGATCAACCTGATCCCGCTGATCGATGTGCTGCTGGTCATCATCATTTTTCTGATGCTCACAACGACCTACGCCAAGTTTTCCGGTCTTGAAATCAACCTGCCGACGGCCGACGCCAGCAAGAAGGCCGAGCAACCCAGCGAAATCAACGTCGCGGTTACGGCGACCGGCCAGGTGCAGGTCAACAAGACGGCGTTGCCGGCTACCGATGTGCTGACGATCAGCGAAGCATTGCGCCACGCTGCGGGTGACGCCAAGGAGCCGGTAATCGTGATCAATGCCGACGCCAAGGCCACGCATCAGAGCGTGATCGACATCATGCAGGCGGCGCAGACGGCCGGTTATCCGCACATCTCGTTCGCCACCCAATCACCGCGCTGATGGCGCCACGCGGGATCGCCGGCAAGTTGCTGTTGGTTCGCTGATGCCCGATTGCCACCGCATCGCACCGTGCCTCACGCGCTTGTGGTACCGCCGGCAACTGGCGTTTTCGTTGCTTCCCCTGCTGCCACTTTCCTGGCTGTTTCGCTTGATGGTCTGGGTGCGGTATGCCTTGTATCGCTGTGGCGTTCTGCGCTCGTATCGCCTGCCGGTGCCGGTCATCGTTGTTGGCAATCTGACTGTCGGTGGGAGCGGCAAGACGCCGCTCGTACTCTGGCTGGTTGACCGCTTGCGCGAGTTGGGCTGGCGTCCCGGGATTGTCAGCCGGGGCTATGGCGGTGCGGCGGCTGGCGTGCAGTCGGTCGGTGTTGCCTCCGACGTTGCGGTCGTGGGAGACGAGCCGCTCTTGCTGGCTCGACGTGCCGGTGTGCCGGTATCTACTGGACGTGATCGAGTCGCCGCCGGGCAAGCCTTGCTGGCCGGGCATCCGGAGTGCAACGTCATCGTTTCCGATGACGGACTACAACATTACCGGTTGCAGCGCGCTGTGGAGATTGCCGTGTTCGACGGACGCGGCCCGGGGAATTCCCGTCTGTTGCCAGTAGGGCCGCTTCGCGAGCCGCTTCGGCGTCTGTCTCGGGTAACCGCAGTGGTTTGGAATTCGGCCCCGCCGGGGCAGGGGAAAGAAGCTGGATCGGATTTGCCGAAATTCGAGATGCGCCTGGTGGGCCAACGTTTCCATTCCTTGTTGGATGCGCGGCGGTTCTGTGCTGCGGAAGATTTGCACGGTAAACGCTTGTTTGCGATGGCCGGCATCGGCGATCCAAACCGCTTCTTTGCGCACCTCAAGGCTTTGGGTCTCGAGTTTGAGGCCCACGCGTTCCCCGATCATCACGAGTACAAAGCTGCCGACCTCGCTTTTGCGCGCGAGGGCGTGCTGCTGATGACCGAGAAAGATGCAGTAAAATGCGCGGCATTGGCTTCAGGTGTGGCTTGGGTGCTTCCGGTGGAGGCGCAGATTGTATCGGCAAGCTCAGGCCCCACTTTGCTTGACATCATTTTGGAGAAACTCGATGGACGCGCGCTTGCTTGATATCCTCGTCTGCCCGATCTGCAAAGCGAATCTGGAGTATCGCAAGGCAGAGCTGGAACTGGTCTGTAAACCCTGCAAGCTGGCCTTCCCGGTGCGCGATGACATTCCGGTGATGCTCGAAGAAGAAGCGCGCCGCCTTGACGCGCAGGATAACTGATGTCCCATGGCGGCGTCCGTTTCAAGGTAGTCATTCCGGCCCGTTACGCCTCGTCCCGACTGCCGGCCAAGCCCCTTCTGGATCTCGGTGGGAAACCCATGGTTGCCCGGGTGGCCGAGCGCGCGGCCCTTTCAGGCGCCGAAGAGGTCTGGATCGCGACCGACCATGCCGACATTCAGGCGGCGGCGGCCCGGCATGGCCTGTCGGTCTTGCTGACCAGGGCGGATCATCCGACCGGAACCGATCGTCTGGCTGAAGTCGTCGAACAACGCGGTTGGGATGATGAATCCATCGTGGTGAATGTCCAGGGCGACGAGCCACTGATCGATCCGGAACTGATTGCCCAGGTGGCGAGCCAGCTGGCAGTCAGCGGTGCCGATATCACCACCCTGGCGCATCCGCTCGAACATGCGGCCGATTTCCAAAATCCCAATGTGGTCAAAGTGGTGTGCAAGGCCGACGGCGATGCATTGTATTTTTCCCGGGCGCCGATTCCTTACCCGCGCGATCACTTTGCCCGTGTTCCCGGCAAAGAAACCTTGCCTGCCAGGATTCCGGCGTTCCGGCATATTGGCCTTTATGCTTACCGAGTACGATTTTTGCGTGCATTTTCGCGGTTGACGCCTTCGCCACTTGAGGAATTCGAAGCGCTTGAACAACTGCGCGCGCTCTGGCATGGATTTCGGATCAATGTGGCGGTTACCGGCCTTCTGCCGATGCCAGGGGTGGACACGCCGGAAGACGCAGCGCGAATGCAGAAATGCTTCCGCGCGGAGTGAAAACGTTTGACCAGCAGGTCATTTGAAGGTACTTTTCAGTACCTTTGAAAAGACGTCTGTACGTTACCGTGCAGTGCGAGTGGTATACTTAATCGCTTTGTTCGATTTTCTCTGAGGAAGAGGGGCAATGAGACTGATCCTGCTGGGTGCGCCCGGCGCCGGTAAAGGCACGCAAGCACAATTCATCTGTGAAAAATTCGGAATTCCGCAAATTTCCACAGGCGATATGCTGCGATCAGCGATAAAAGCCGGAACGCCCCTCGGACTTGAGGCGCGCAAGGTCATGGATGCCGGCGGCTTGGTGTCGGACGACATCATCATTGGTCTGGTCAAGGAAAGGCTGACGCGGGCTGACTGCCAGGCAGGCTACTTGTTCGATGGCTTCCCGCGCACCATCACGCAGGCCGAGGCGATGAAATCGGCCGGTGCTGTTCTGGATTTCGTGCTTGAAATCGCTGTCGCCGATTCGGAAATCATCGAACGGATGAGTGGCCGCCGGGTGCATCTGGCATCGGGACGGACCTACCACGTTAGATACAACCCGCCCAAGGTCGAGGGCAAGGACGATGTGACTGGCGAAGCCTTAATTCAGCGCGATGACGACCGGGAAGAAACGGTCAAGAAGCGTCTTCAGGTTTATCATACACAGACACGACCATTGATCGAATACTATAGCCAATGGTTTGCCACCGGGGACGCCAAGGCGCCCAAGTGCCGCAAGATTTCCGGTGTGGGCAATATTGAACAGATCAAGCAGGCTGCGTTGGACGCACTGAAATAATATCGATATCGAGACGCCATGATTCGTTTCACGATGATCGAAGGGTGAAATTGAAGTAGGAATCCGTACCTCCCATGAGAGGAGGTGTGACAAGTTTTTAGCAGAAAGTTGAGCAATCCGGCACCCAAGGAGTCTCCCGAGGGGCCAGCGTAATCTTGATAGGGGGTATTCATGTCGGCAGGTCTCGTATTCGCGCTGGTATGCGCGGTGGTCGCGGTACTTTACGGTGCTGTTATGACCAAATGGATTCTTTCGTTGCCGGCGGGCAATGAACGGATGCAGGAAATCGCCAAGGCGATTCAGGTGGGGGCGTCTGCCTACCTGAACAAGCAATACACGACGATTGGTATCGTCGGCGCCGTTCTGGCTGTCCTGATTGCAGTCTTTCTTGGCAAGTTGATGGCGGTCGGTTTTGTCATTGGCGCCGTGCTCTCCGGTGCCACCGGCTTCATTGGCATGAACGTGTCGGTTCGTGCCAATGTGCGAACCGCAGAGGCAGCGCGTAGCGGCATTGCCGCCGCACTCGATGTGGCCTTCAAGGGCGGAGCCATTACGGGCATGCTGGTCGTCGGCCTCGGTCTGCTCGGTGTGGCCGGCTACTATGCCTATCTGCGTGGCGGCGGCGCTGATTTCCAGCATGCTGTCGAACCGCTGGTGGGCCTGGCTTTCGGCGGCTCGCTGATTTCGATTTTCGCTCGATTGGGTGGCGGTATTTTCACCAAAGGTGCTGACGTCGGTGCCGACCTGGTCGGCAAGGTCGAAGCGGGTATTCCGGAAGATGATCCACGTAACCCGGCGGTGATTGCCGATAACGTCGGCGACAATGTCGGCGATTGCGCAGGTATGGCCGCTGACCTTTTTGAAACCTACGCCGTTACGGTAGTGGCCACGATGGTGCTTGGCGCGATGATGCTCAAGGGCGTGGCCAATGCGACCGACAACCTGATTATCTATCCCCTGGTTCTGGGTGGCGTTTCGATCATTGCTTCGATTATCGGCTGTGCTTTCGTCAAGGCCAATGAAGGCGGCAAGATCATGAATGCCCTCTACCGCGGCCTGGCCGTGGCTGGCGTGCTGGCGCTGCTGGCTTTTTACCCGATAACGACCTGGATGCTGGGCAACGGAATCACACTTGCTGATGGCAAATTTATCAGCTCATTGAGCATATTTGGTGCGGCGACGGTCGGCCTGGTACTGACGGGCTTGCTGGTGTGGATCACCGAGTACTACACGGGAACCGACTTCTCGCCAGTACAACATGTGGCCGAAGCGTCGACGACGGGGCACGGTACCAACATCATCGCCGGCCTGGGCGTCTCGATGAAGGCGACTGCGCTACCGGTGCTTTCGGTCTGCTTGGCAATTTACATCACCTATGCTCTGGCCGGACTGTATGGGATTTCGATTGCGGCGACTTCGATGCTGTCGATGACGGGCATCATCGTCGCTCTCGACGCCTACGGGCCGATTACCGACAATGCCGGCGGTATAGCCGAAATGTCCGGACTGCCGCAGGAAGTGCGTGACGTGACCGATCCGCTCGACGCCGTGGGTAACACGACCAAGGCAGTGACCAAGGGGTACGCTATTGGTTCGGCAGGTCTGGCCGCGCTGGTCTTGTTTGCCGACTATACGCATGCCCTGGAGTCCAAGATGAATGTGGTCATGTCGTTCGATCTGTCGGACCACATGGTCATTATCGGCCTGTTTGTCGGCGGCTTGATCCCCTATCTGTTCAGTGCCATGGCCATGGAAGCTGTCGGCCGTGCAGCGGGTGCGGTGGTCATCGAAGTGCGGCGGCAGTTCAAAGAAATCCCGGGAATCATGGACGGCACGGCCAAGCCGGATTATTCCCGCGCCGTCGGAATGCTGACCACGGCTGCGATCAAGGAAATGATCGTTCCATCGCTTCTGCCGGTACTGGTGCCGGTCGTCGTCGGTTTGCTGCTGGGGCCGAAAGCGCTCGGCGGCTTGCTGATGGGAACCATCATTACCGGGCTGTTTGTCGCGATTTCCATGACGACCGGCGGCGGTGCCTGGGACAACGCCAAGAAGTACATTGAGGATGGCCATTTCGGCGGTAAAGGATCCGAAGCCCACAAAGCCTCGGTGACCGGCGATACGGTTGGTGACCCCTACAAGGATACCGCCGGACCGGCAGTCAATCCATTGATCAAGATCATCAATATCGTTGCGCTGATGATCGTACCGATTCTCCCAATGGTTTCCTGATCCGCACGCCAAAGCGTCAAAAAGGGGCAGCTTGGCTGCCCCTTTTTTTATTCCCCGTTACCGCAGGCTGGATTTCGTCGGTGGTCGACGACGACGGTTCGCCGACGTGACTGGAGTAACGCAAACTTGCTCGCCGTTTCCCGTTCCTACATCGGATCGGCGCTCAGTTCGCTTCCTCTGACACCTTCGACAAGCTGTAACCCATTGTCCTGGGCGAAGTTGAGAATGAAACGGTATGCCATGGGTTCGATCTCGTAGAACCGACCGTCTACAAAGACGGCTTTTTCGGCGTGGTAGTGACCGGGGCTGACATAAGGCGAATACTTCATTTTCTTTTCCGCACCAAACGCCGATAGCACGCCACACAACCTCTCGGCCCAGTCACTGGGACGAAATCGGATGCCGTCGCCGGTCAGACCGACAATGATGAAGGGGGTATTGGGCGGAAATCGCATGTTTTGGTGTGGTCAATACAATAATTATTGTTGAAACCTGGCAGGTCTTTTGAACGCGCGGATTCTAGCAGAAAGTCAGACCTATCGTCGGCGCGCGCTGTTCGAATCCTCCGAGAACTGGCTGTCCACCTGCATCAGCTTGACGAAATTGATAGACACTTGGCTTGCATTCGTATAATTTACTGCATATAGTCGTTACATCTCCTTGATATAGAGGTGGTTTATGCAGCTCACGCCTACTGCCAAATATGGTTTCCGTATCCGTACCCGAAGCGGGGCCGTTGTCGATAACTTGTTGATATTTGGCAAGGACGAGCTGGATGCCGAACGCAAGCTGCGCCAGATCTATCTCGGTTGTGAAATCATCGAAGCAAGACGACTGGTCATTCAGATGCCACGTGTCGGTATGGTGACTTTTGAGGAAGTCGTCGATCTCATTTCCGGGCCGACCTCGGTTGAAACGTCAAAGTAGTCGTGGCGTCGCCTGTTACAGGAATTTTTGTCGCCGCAGTTCCTCAAAGAGCAGAGTATAGTCTTTCGCGCCAACACTGGATGCATTGTGGCTGAACACATCCCGATTCAATGACGGGCTTTCGGCAATTGCCACGTTTTCCGATATGACGGTCCGGCAAACTTCATCGGCATAGCGTTCAAGCAACTTGTTCTGCACATCCTTGCTCATTTTTCGTCGGCGATCGTAGCGCGTCAGAAAATAGCGGCGCTCGACACGTCGTTTCATCACCGGTTCGAGAATGGCCAGCGTTCGGGTCATTTGTTCTGCCGCCAGCAGCGAGAGGTAATCGGTCGAGATCGGGATGAGCACCAGATCGCAGGCAAAGATGGCGTTGAGTGCCAGTACGCCGACATAGGGGCAGCAATCGATCAGCGTGTTTTGTGCGGCGTTGCCGGGTATGGAATCGTCCATGGCGTCGAGGCCGAGACGCAGCTTGTTCAGCACGGCAGGGCCCTTGCCGAATATCGAGTCGACTTTGATCAACTGCTGGTGTGAAGGGACAAGCCGGCCAATGCCTTCCCAAGGGATGGCCAGTTCATCCAGTGCATGCAGACTCTGATAGAAACCGAAGAGACTGCGCGCGGAATCCCGGGGGATGGTCCCGTGGATGTATGTAAGGTGGCACTGCGGATCGAGGTCAAGCAATAAGGGCTGGCCGCCATTACGGCAAGCTGCGGCGGCGAGATTGAGCGTCGTCGTGGTCTTTCCGACGCCGCCTTTCTGGTTGAACACGGTAATGCGCATGCCGCATTGTAGCGTGCCGGCTGCAATCTGTTCGCTTTTCGAGCTTATATACAAGCCACTGGTTTTCCCTTAGAATTTCACCCCTTGAAACAATGGCAGACAGGGGTTTCGAACACGCAAGAACAGGCACCGGTCCACTACTGATGCATGATGATGCGTGAATTACCGGCGGCGCAAGCCGCCGTTTCAGTTTCTGAGCTTCATCCAGAGGTTGTTTATGTCTCACCTAATGAACACATATTCCCGGCTGCCGGTTGCCTTTAGCCACGGAGAAGGCAGTTGGATTACCGACACCGAAGGAAAAGTGTATCTCGATGCGCTGTCGGGAATTGCCGTTTCCACCCTGGGACATAATCATCCTGCGCTGGTTGCGGCCATTGCCGCCCAGGCCGGTCGACTGCTGCACACGTCCAACCTCTATGCCATGCCGCAACAGGAGCTATTGGCCGACAAGCTGGCGGCGCTGGCGGGGATGGACGAAGTGTTCTTCTGCAACTCGGGCTGTGAGGCCAACGAAGCGGCAATCAAGCTCTCGCGCTTCTACGGTCACACGAAGGGCATCGATAAACCAGCCATCATCGTCATGGAGAAAGCATTTCATGGGCGGACGATGGCGACCTTGTCGGCAACCGGCAATCGCAAAGCCCAGGCGGGTTTCGAACCCCTTGTTTCCGGCTTTGTTCGCGTTCCCTACAATGATCTTGACGCTGTCCGGACAATTGCCAAGAACGACAAGACGATCGTTGCCGTCTTGCTCGAAATTGTTCAGGGCGAAGGGGGGGTAAACATTGCCGATGTGGAATACCAGCGGGGGCTGCATCGGCTTTGCGACCAAATGGGCTGGCTGTTTGTCTGCGATGAAGTCCAATGCGGCATGGGCCGTACCGGAACGTGGTTCGGCTTTCAGCATGCCGGCATTCGCCCGGATGTGGTCACCCTGGCCAAGGGGCTCGGGGGCGGCGTTCCGGTCGGCGCCTGTCTTGCGGCTGGAAAGGCCGCGGGCCTATTCAAACCGGGCAACCATGGGTCAACCTTTGGCGGCAACCAGTTGGCCACCACCGCTGCCTTGACCACCATCGAGGTGATCGAGAAAGATCGCCTGATCGCCAGCGCCATTTCAGTCGGCCGATTGATCCGGGAAGGGCTGTCGCAGGCACTGAATGGAACGTCAGGGATTGTCGATATACGCGGCCAGGGGCTGATGATCGGCATCGAACTGGACCGGCCCTGCGGCGATCTGGTCAGGCGCGGCCTGGAGGCCGGCGTGTTGATCAACGTGACTGCGGACAAGGTCATACGACTATTGCCGCCGCTGACGTTCAGCGCGGATGAAGGCAAGGAGCTGGTTGTAAGGCTTTCGGGATTGATTCGTGAGTTTCTCGCGGCCTGATCGAGCATAGTGATGAAAGCCGTCAATCCGGACCTCAAGCACTTTCTGCAGTTCAAGGATTTCACGCGTGAGGAATTTGAGTATCTGTTCGAGCGCACGCGCTGGATCAAATCGCAATTCAAAGCGTATCAACAGCATTGGCCGTTGGTCGATCGAACGCTGGTGATGATATTCGAGAAGGCCAGCACACGTACTCGATTGTCATTCGAAGCCGGCATGCATCAGCTTGGCGGCGCGGCAATTTATCTCAACACGCGCGATTCGCAGCTCGGTCGCGGTGAACCGGTCGAGGATGCCGCGCAGGTCATATCGCGCATGAGCGACCTGATCATGATCCGGACCTTCGAACAGGAGACCGTCGAGCGGCTGGCAGCGCACTCCCGAGTGCCGGTGATCAACGGGTTGACCAATGAGTATCACCCCTGCCAGATCATGGCCGATATCTATACCTATATCGAACACCGTGGCCCGATTGAGGGCAGAACGGTGGCCTGGATCGGCGACTCGAACAACGTCTGCAATACCTGGTTGCAAGCGGCCGAAGTCCTTAACTTCAATGTTCGTGTATCGACCCCGCCGGGATATGGGGTGGAAGTTGAACGTGCGGGACTCTACGGTACCGATCACTTTGAGCAGTTCGACGATCCAATGGCCGCTGCGGCGAATGCCGACATTGTGACGACCGATGTGTGGACTTCGATGGGTTTTGAAGCGGAAAACGAAGAGCGCAAACGTGATTTTGCCGATTGGCAGGTAGACGCCGAGATGATGCGCGTCGCCCACCCGCAGGCGTTGTTCTTGCATTGTCTTCCGGCGCATCGGGGCGAGGAAGTTTCTGCTGAAGTCATTGATGGCCCGCAGAGCGTGGTTTGGGATGAAGCGGAAAACCGTCTGCATGTGCAAAAAGCATTGATGGAGTATCTGGTACTCGGTCGCATGAATTCGTGGAGTGGAGTAATCGATGAGTGATATCAAGAAGGCGGTTCTGGCGTATTCGGGAGGTCTGGATACGTCGGTCATACTTAAGTGGTTGCAAGATACCTATCAGTGCGAGGTCGTGACCTTCACGGCCGACCTGGGCCAGGGTGATGAGCTTGAGGCGGCGCGCCCGAAGGCGATCCAGTTCGGCATCAAACCGGAAAATATTTATATCGACGATCTTCGCGAAGAATTCGTTCGCGACTTTGTGTTTCCGATGTTCCGGGCCAATACCGTCTACGAAGGCGAGTATCTCCTCGGCACCTCGATTGCGCGGCCGTTGATCGCCAAGCGGATGATCGACATCGTTAACCTGACCGGCGCGGATGCCGTGGTGCATGGTGCGACCGGCAAGGGCAACGATCAGGTGCGCTTCGAACTTGGAGCCTATGCACTCAAGCCCGACATCAAGATCATTGCGCCCTGGCGCGAGTGGGACCTTCTTTCGCGTGAAAAGCTTCTGGCCTACGCCGAACGACATGGCATACCGGTCGAGATGAAGCATAAACAAGGGGGGTCGCCGTATTCGATGGACGCCAACCTGCTCCATATTAGCTACGAAGGACGCCATCTGGAGGAACCTTCAGCCGAGGCCGAAGCGTCGATGTGGCGCTGGACCGTGTCGCCGGAAGCGGCGCCTGACGCGGCAGAATACCTGGATCTCGAATTCGAGAATGGGGATCTGGTTGCCATCAATGGCAAGCGCATGCCGGCGGACCAATTGCTGGCCCTGCTCAACGAGGTCGGGGGCAAGCACGGTGTCGGTCGTATCGACCTTGTCGAAAATCGCTACGTCGGCATGAAGTCGCGGGGATGCTACGAAACTCCCGGCGGAACAATTCTCCTGCGCGCCCACCGCGCGATCGAGTCGATTACCCTGGATCGCGAGGTCGCCCATCTCAAAGACGATCTGATGCCGCGGTATGCCAGCCTGATATATAACGGTTATTGGTGGAGCCCGGAGCGGCAGGCCCTGCAGACCCTGTTCGACCATACGCAACGATCGGTCAACGGATGGGTTCGGCTCAAGCTTTACAAAGGAAACGTCATAATTTCCGGCCGCGATTCGAAGACCGACTCGCTGTTCGATTCGAACATTGCCACTTTTGAGGACGATGCCGGCGCCTACGATCAGAAAGACGCTGGAGGCTTTATCAAACTCAATGCGTTGCGCATGCGCATCGCAGCCAATCTGCGGAACCGCAAGCATTGATCGCCGAATTCTTGAAGACCTGGGGGAGTAGCGAACATGTCGACGTTCGATAACGTGAGTATCGTCAAGCAGGCCAACATCTACTTCGATGGAAAATGTGTCAGTCATACCATTCAGTTTGCCGACGGAACCAAGAAGACCGTGGGCGTCATACTTCCATCGGCGTTGGTCTTTAATACCGGGTCGCCCGAAGTCATGGAAACCGTCAGTGGTTCCTGCCGGGTTCGCCTGAAAGGCGAAAGCGACTGGAGCAGCTATGCTGCCGGACAGTCATTCGAAGTGCCCGGCAACTCGTCCTTCGAAATCGCCTGCGACGAGCCATATCACTACGTTTGTCATTTCGGTTAAGAGGAGGTTTTCATGCCGTCTTTCGATTTTTCTTCAGAAGTGGACCAGGTGGCGTTGAAGAATGCCATCGACGCTGCCGGAAAAAAACTCATCGGACGTCACGATTTCAAGGGAACGAGTGCCAGAATCGAGTTGAACGATAAGGACAAAGTCATCACCTTGTTCGCCGACTCGGATTTTCAGCTGAATCAGATCAAAGACATACTTTTCCCGGAGTTGGAAAAGAAAGAGCCGGACTGCACCAAGCGACTGGATTCACAGACCGTGCAGAAAGTCTCGGGCGACAAGGTCAAGCAGGATCTGAAAATCAAGATTGGCATCGAAATTGAGCTGGCAAAGAAAATCGTCAAGTTGCTCAAGGACTCGAAGCTCAAGGTGCAGGCTGCAATTCAGGGCGATGCCGTACGTGTCAGCGGAGCCAAGCGGGATGTGCTGCAGGAAGCGATCGGCCTGGTCAAGAAGGCGATTGTCGATTTTCCGGTCAAATCCGGCAATTTTCGCGACTGATCGCAGGATTCGCTGAATTTGCTTGCTCCGGCTCAGCATGGCGTTTACCCTGTTCGGTTGTCGGCCGGTTTCAGGCCACCCCGCCTTCGAGGCATATTCATGAATTGCTGCCGGCGCGCGGCGTTGTTTGTCGATTGAACACCGATCCACATGCTGCCAAAGACTGTTAATGAGTTGGAAGAACAAAAGCGCATCAATCCGGGAGTCCTTTCCTGGGTAGAAGAACTGCGTCGCGTGTCCATGGCAGTCAGCAGAAAGAACAACAACAAAGCCGCCGTCGGCAGGAATCAGCTGTTCTATCGTCTGCAATGGACCCGGGATGCCAATGGCTTCGGAGTGATCGTTCTCAAAGGTCGCGATCCTGAAAGCGCTGAAGAGTGGTGGACGATCGATCGCTCGCTGATCAAGCCCTTGCCTTTCGTCGCCGAGGAAGACATCAGTATTCTTCGGCTGCTTTGGGCCGATCGGGCGCACGATACGGGGTTGCGCGCGTTTGGTCTTGGTCCGAGGCATGGCGGGGAAATTCTGCAGCGGATGCTGCGCACCGGTCGCCTTTTCCCGGAAAGCGATTTTACGCCGTTGATGCAGGCCGAGACACGACCGGCGTGCGTGAGTTGGCGGCTGGATGTCAATGGGCGGCAACGGCCCTGTTTGAAACCGACTCCCCCGGCCAGCTTGGTCGTACCCTTGCAACCTCCCTGGTATATCGACCTCGATGAGTATGCCGTGGGTATCCTGGATGTGCCTGGCAACCCGTCTGTCGTATCTCGCCTGTTTTCGCTGCCGCCCCTGTCAGACGTGGACGCCGCGCTGGTTGCCCAAGCGCTGACCGAGCTTGCCCCCGACTTGCCTATCCCTTCGGAATTTGCCAGTGCCCGTCTGCGCTGCATCGAAACCAACCCGATTGCAGTTTTGCGGCTACTGACCGTCGACACGCATGGCAACAGAAATTGGCGCGGCTATGGAGTGAGCTATAACGCGGGGACTTTCGACGTGGTGTTACCGGTGTTTCGTTATCTCGACGCCGAAATAAAGCCAGATGATCATCGTGAGATTGCCACGCTGCCCGATGGCGAGACCGTCCGTATACTGCGCCAGATCGGACATGAGCAATCGCTGATGGATCGCCTGGTCGCGACGGGCCTTCAGAAGATACCGAGTTATGCGCTGCACACCTTTGGCAGCCCGCCGGACAGCGCCTACGGGCTGGAAAATGAGTCGTGTTGGCCGGCCTTCATGGAGGAAGGGCTGCCGCAGTTACGACATGCCGGCTGGCAGGTCGAGTTGGCTGATGATTTTCGCCATCATGCGTTCCAGATCGAATCGTGGGAAGCCGATTTGACCGAGTCTGAAAATGGCTGGTTTGATCTCGATATGGGCGTCATTGTCGAAGGCGAACGCTTGCCGTTGGCCCCGCTCCTTGCCGCCTTGTTCCGGAACGATCCGCGCTGGCTGGACTCGGGGTCCTTGCATCGGATCGCCGATGAGGAAATGATCGAACTCAAGACCCCGGCCAATCTGCGTATTCGGGCGCCGGCCAGCCGTTTGAAGCCGCTCGCGGCGACCTTGATCGATCTCTTCGACGGCTTTTCAGGCGGCAATGTCCTGCATCTTTCACGTCTTGATTCGCCGCGCCTGGAAGCGCTCAAGGACAGCAGCCGGTGGCAATTTCGCGGTCACCGAGACATGCTGGAACTGGCCAACCAGTTGACCGTGGCGCAGGGGATCACTCACATCGATTCACCGGCCGGCTTGGGGCTTGAACTGCGTCCCTACCAGAAGGAAGGGCTGGCCTGGTTGCAGTTTCTGCGCCAACAGCAGTTGTCAGGCATACTCGCGGATGACATGGGGCTGGGGAAGACGGCCCAGGCACTGGCCCACCTGTTGTTGGAAAAGGAATCCGGCCGGCTTGATCGTCCGGCATTGATTGTTTTGCCCACGTCGCTCATCTTCAACTGGAAAAATGAAGCCGCGCGTTTTGCGCCGAGCTTGACCATCCTGTCGCTGCATGGCACCGAACGCAAGAGCAGGTTTGTCGAAATCCCGCAGCACGACGTGGTCATGACAACCTATCCCCTGCTGTGGCGCGATGCGATCGAGTTGACCCAGTATCGCTACCATCTGCTCATTCTGGACGAAGCGCAAACGGTCAAGAACGCCCGCAGTCAGGGGGCCGAAGTCGTGCGCAAGATCGACGCACGACACCGTCTGTGCTTGACAGGAACGCCGCTGGAAAACCATCTGGGCGAGTTGTGGAGCCAATTCGATTTCCTGTTGCCCGGTTTCCTAGGCAACAGCAACACCTTTGCCAAATATTGGCGACTGCCGATCGAAAAGCAAGGCGATAACCTCCGCCGGGAATTGCTCTCGCGGCGAATCCGCCCATTCATCCTGCGCCGGAAGAAGGAAGAAGTGGCGCGCGAGCTGCCGCCGAAAACAACCATCGTGCGCCGTATCGAACTTACCGGAGGCCAGCGAGATCTCTACGAGACAGTCCGCGCCGCCATGGACGCCATGGTGCGCGAAGAGGTCGCACGGAAGGGATTCGGGCGTAGCCAGATCGTTATTCTTGATGCGCTTCTCAAACTTCGGCAGATCTGTTGCGATCCGCGTCTCATCAAATCGGTCACGACGCAGCAGGTCTATGAGCGCGCCAAGCTCGACCTGTTGATGACCATGCTGCCCGAACTGGTGGACGAGGGCCGGCGAATTCTATTGTTCTCGCAATTTACCAGCATGCTTTCGTTGATCGAGATTGAACTGAAAGAGGCCGGTCTGGACTACGTCATCCTCAAGGGAGATACCGTTGACCGGGAAACGCCGGTGCGTCGGTTCCAGGAAGGCGAGGTGCCGGTTTTCCTGATCAGTTTGAAGGCCGGGGGCGTGGGCCTCAACCTCACCGCGGCCGACACCGTGATCCACTACGATCCGTGGTGGAATCCTGCGGTTGAGAACCAGGCCACCGACCGCGCCCACCGGATTGGTCAGGACAAACCCGTGTTTGTCTACAAGCTGATCATCGCCGGCAGTATTGAGGAGAAAATTCTTGCCCTGCAGGAGCGCAAGGCCGACCTCGTCGCGGGGATTCTGTCGGAGGATCGAACGATCAACCTAAAATTCGGAGAGGACGACATCGCCGCGCTCTTTGCGCCCCTCCCGGTGTGAATCGCGGTGCCCTGATGGCGGGCCCCCGTGCAGCGCATGCTATGACCGCATTGCGCTGATCAACCGCTTTCCAGCGCTATACCGTTTGACTGGAATGTCCGGGTCAGGGATAATCAAAACCTTTATGCCCCTTCCTCTGTTTGGCTTTTTCCGCCGGTTTTTGCCGTATCCGGTTTGTCGCCGACTACATGGAAACTTTGACTGGATCGGATTAATTCATGACCAAGAACCACGCGTCGCTAGCCATTGACCCCTATTATGATGGCGTTCCTGCGTATATGACCGAGGTCTACGATTGGGCGTACGTCGATCCCAAGTGGGTGCGTGCTCTGGATCACAATATGGTCGTTCGGGTGCAACTGTTCCTGAACGATCAGCGACTGATACGTTCCTATCTGAACGAAATCAAGGAAGGAATGCGCGTCTGGCAACTGGCGCACGTCTATGGCGATCTGGTTATCCGCGCGGCACAGAAAGTCGGTCCGCGGGGTGTCTTCCATCTGACCGACGTGACGCCGATACAGATCGAACACAGCCAGCGCAAACTAAACGGCATGGAATGGACAAAGATCATACGCTGCGATGCGGCGAGTTTTGCGGGTGAAGCATCGATCGACTACGATCTGATCTGCAGCTTCTTCCTCCTGCACGAAGTCCCAGACGAGAAGAAGCACGAAATAGTCAATAACATGCTGGCAAACCTTCCCAAGGGCAGCAAGGCCGTGTTCGTCGATTATCACAATCCCGCCGTATGGCATCCGGTGCGTTACATCCTGAAACTCGTCAACCGGTATCTGGAGCCATTTGCCGATGCGCTGTGGAAAAACGAAATCAGCAGTTACGCGGCCCAGGCCGATCGCTTTACCTGGAGCAAACGTACTATGTTTGGCGGGGTTTACCAGTGCGTCACGGTCGAGCACAAGCCGTAGTCTGAACACGCGAACAGGCGAGGGTTCGTGCAGAATCCTCCCGACGGAACCGATGCACTGCTGAAAACGCGGCCTCAAGGGCCGCGTTCTTGTTTCCGGCGTTCACCGGCATCCACGGACCCTTTGCGCGGCAAGCGACCGATTGCCGATCAGATCCGTTGCACGTTTCGCAACCAAACCGAATACAAGCGATCAGCCAATCGCCGCATGGGAGGCAGGCGGGCCTCCGCTTCCGAGCGCATGCGCTCGGGCGTTTGCACTGACATGGGCAAAGGGTCGAGGTCGTGCACTTCGGCAGCCCAGCAGGCGCACCACGCGTTGATCATTTCCGGGCTCATTTCGACGTGACACTGCATCGCCAGGTGCGGGCCGAGCGTGAACATCTGGTTGGCGCAGTATTCGTTGGTGAGGATACGCTGTGCCCCGGAGGGAAGGCTGAAAGTCTCGCCATGCCATTGAAAAACGGTTACCACACCGAATTCGTCTCGGTCATCCCCCAGCCAGCGGCGTGAACCGTCGTTATTTTCGACACGGGCAGTTCCCCAGCCAATTTCCTTTGTCGGGCTTGCGCTAATGACGCCGCCGAAAGCCTTGCTCATCAGTTGCCCGCCCAGGCAATGGCCGATGACCGGAATGTCCTCTCGGTCGGCCTCTCGAATTAGTGCACACATTTGGGTGATCCAAGGTAGCGGATCGTTCACGCTCATCGGACCGCCCATCAGGCAGAGTCCGGAATAGGCATCGGCTCGTTCAGGTACCGCTTCGCCCTGGTCGATGGCGATCAGTTGCCATGGAATCGAGTGTTGATCGAGGAATGTGGCAAAATAGCCGGGTCCCTCGGTTTTGGCGTGGCGAAAAATGGCGATGGGTTTCATGTTCTTGCGGGGTCCGATTACAAACGACGGGTTTCTGCGCCCTGCAGATTTTACCCGCCAGGCGCTGCGCTGCCTATTGCTGGCTGCACTAGGGTTTGTCGCACAGGGCGCGTGTGCGGCGGATGTTGGCCTGGCCGGTTTGTTCCCCGGCAAAGCCTTGTTGACCATCAATGGCGGCAGGCCGCGGGTTGTTCCGCTTGGCGTTTTGACCGACGAGGGGGTCAAAGTCCTGTCCATCGAAGGAGAGTCGGCAACGCTTGAAATCGATGGCAAGAAGCGGGTATTGCGCGTCGGGCAGAACGTGGCGTCCCAGTCGTCTGGAGGCGGGCCGGCCAAGGCCGTGCTGACCGCCGATGCCGGAGGGCACTTCATGACAACTGGAAACATCAACGGGACGACGGTTCGTTTCATCGTGGATACCGGCGCTTCCCTGATATCACTGGGCGCGAGCGATGCGCGCCGGATCGGTATCGATCCGGAAAAGGGACAACCCGGTATAACCAACACGGCCAACGGTCAGACGATCGTCTCGCGCGTCAAGCTCGATACCGTGCGCGTCGGCGAGATCGTCCTCAACAATGTCGATGCCATGGTAATGCAAACCGATCTGCCCATTGCCTTGCTCGGCATGAGTTTCTTGAATCGCATGGAAATGCAACGTGATGGAGACACCATGACGCTGAAGAAGCGCTATTAGGAGATATCGATGCCCCATCGCGACCAGGAAATCATCATGTTGCGCCGCGAGCTTGAGATGTTGATGGGCGAACGGCAGTCCTTGCTTCGCGTTGTGGGTGCGACTGCCGCGCTGATCGCCAGTCTGGACAGCAAGCGTTTGCCGCTGGCTGCCGTCGAGTCCGCTGATCTTGCGGCGACATCGATCAATGCCCTGCCGGAAGAAACGTTGCAGGATGCCCTCAATGCCGTGAGTGCCGAAATCGAGGAGGAGGAAACTGACAACGGAAAATGACACGTTTGTCCAGGCGCAACCCCGCAGGTTTGCGGATGAAATCGATTTTGAACGTCTGCGTTCGGTATTGTACCCGGCCCCCTCGGCAAGCTCGTTCGTGCTCGAAGACGGTGTCGGTGACATTGAATTGACGCCGGCTGCGGTGCTATTTCCCATTGTCTTGCGCAAGGGCGGGGCCTCGGTTCTGCTCACCCAACGCACCGAGCATTTGAAGGACCATCCGGGGCAAATCAGTTTTCCGGGCGGCCGATTTGAACCTGAGGACGCATCGCCGGCACACACGGCCTTGCGTGAAGCGGAAGAGGAAATCGGTTTGTCATCGGCGCATGTCGAAATTGTCGGCTACCTGCCTGAATACCGCACCGTTACGGGTTATCGTGTAACGCCCGTCGTGGCCTTGGTCACACCTCCATTCGATTTGCAGCCGGACCCGCACGAGGTCGCGAAAATTTTTGAGGTTCCGTTCTCCTTCCTGATGGATACCGCAAACCATCAACGGCACTCGTTGCCCTATCGTGGAAAGATTCGCCATTACATTGCCATGCCCTATCGAGAACACTTCATCTGGGGGGCGACCGCCGGGATGATCGCCACGCTCGCCAGGGCGCTGGCCGCCTAGTACCTCAACCGCTCCGAAAACGTGTGGCTGTCCCATCTCCGGCGAAGGCATGGCGGTGAATCTCGCCCGCGGCGATGACGATCCTGGGTCTCGGCATGTACGCAATAAATATGGTATCTTGGCCGACTTTGATACCTGAAGGGCGCGATACGCTTTGCGCCGCAACGTCGCTAAATCTGCATGACTCTTTTTTCTCTGCTTGCCGTACTGCTGATCGAGCAGTTACGGCCATTGCCCTACCGTCGCGTTGTTCACGAACCGCTGACCCGGCTCGCAGGATTTCTTGAACGGCTTTTTAATGCCGGCGAGAGGAACCACGGCCAGATCGCCTGGCTGATTGCCGTCGGCGGAATGGTGCTGATCGCCGGCGGCGTATATGCCGTACTTCATTCATTGAACCCGCTGCTGGCCTGGTGCTGGAATGTACTCGTCCTTTATCTGACGATGGGATTTCGGCAGTTCAGTCACTACTATACGGACATCCAGCTTGCCCTGCGTATGGAAGACTTGCCGCATGCCCGCAAATTGTTGGGCGAATGGCGGGGTCGGCGTTGCGACGACCTGTCGCCGTCGGCCATCGCCCGGCTGGCGATTGAGGAAGCGCTCAGCGCATCGCATCGCCATGTGTTCGGCGTACTGGCCTGCTTCGCCCTGCTACCCGGTCCGTGCGGCGCCATGCTCTATCGCGCGGCGGCTTTCTTCGCCGATACCTGGGGGAAGCAGAACGATACCGAAACTGGCCGTTTCGGAAAATTCTCACAACAAGCCTTTGCTGTTATAGACTGGCTGCCCTTGCGGATAACTGCCGCCGGATTTGCCATTGTCGGTAATTTCGAGGACGCGGTTTATTGTTGGCGTACCCAGGCCAACAAATGGCCGGACAGCCTGTCGGGAAGCGGCATCGGCATTGTCCTGGCCAGCGGTGCCGGTGCCCTGGGCGTGCGTCTGGGCATGCCGGTGGTCGAGGCCGGTGAAATAGCCGATCGCGCCGAGATTGGCACCGGTGACGAAGCCGACGTTGAGTTCATGCAGAGTGCAGTAGGCTTGGTCTGGCGGGCCCTGTTGCTCTGGTTGTTGCTGTTGCTGTTGTTGGGTTTTGCCAATATGGTGGGTTCGTAATCGTTACACATACACTTAGGAGATTGTAAACATGAGCAGAGATGTTGTCGTTTTAAGCGCAGTTCGTTCGGCGATCGGTACCTTCGGCGGTGGACTATCCTGGATTGAGCCATGCGAGTTGGCTGGCCTCGTCATGAAGGAGTCGATTGCACGTTCGGGTGTCGATCCGAAGGAAATCAATTATGTAACGGTAGGCACCGTTCTCCCGACCGATTCACGCTATGCGTACGTCTCGCGCGTTGCATCAATTCAGGCCGGTTTGCCGATGGACTCGATCGCTATGCAGGTCAGCCGCCTTTGTTCTTCCGGCCTGCAGGGCATCGTCAGTTCGGCACAGAACATCATGCTCGGTGACAGTGATTACGGGATCGGCGGTGGCGTTGAAGTCATGTCGCGTGCGACCTATATGCTCGCGGCGATGCGCACCGGCGCGCGCATGGGAGACACCAAGGCTGTCGATTCGATGGTTGCCACCCTGAACGATCCGTTCGGTGTAGGCCATATGGGCGTGACGGCGGAAAATGTCGCCACCAAATGGGGCATTACCCGCGAAGAGCAGGATGCGTTCGCAGTGGAATCGCAGCAGCGCGCCGGGCGTGCCATTGCCGAAGGACGTTTCAAGTCACAGATTGTTCCGATCGTCCAGGAGACGCGTAAAGGCGATGTGGTGTTCGATACCGACGAGCATTGCAAACCCAAGACGACTTTGGAGTCCCTGGCCAAAATGAAACCGGCATTCTCGAAAACGGGAACGGTTACCGCCGGCAATGCTTCAGGCATCAACGACGGCGCCGCCTTTTTTGTGCTGGCTGCTGCGGACGTTGCGGCCAAGGCCGGCCATAAGCCGATCGCACGTCTCGTTTCGTACGCCATCACCGGCGTGCCGAACGAGATCATGGGCATCGGCCCGGTTTCGGCAACCAAGTTGGTCCTCAAAAAGGCGGGCATGACGCTGGACCAGATGGACGTGATCGAAGCCAACGAAGCCTTCGCCGCTCAAGCGCTTGCGGTCGGTCGCGATCTCGGACTTGATCCGGCCAAAACCAACGTGAACGGTGGTGCCATCGCATTGGGTCACCCGATTGGCTGTTCCGGTGCATTCATCGCCACCAAGGCCTTGTACGAGCTGCAACGTACCAACGGCAAGTATGCGCTGGTGACCATGTGTATTGGCGGCGGGCAGGGGATCGCCGCAATTTTCGAACGTCTCTGAGCACACGCTTCGCTGCAAAAAAAGCCGACGGCTGGTCCGTCGGTTTTTTTCTTTAGTAGAGCAGGAAGTCTTCGCGAGCTGCCATCCAGGCTATTTCGTCAGCCCGAGCCAACGCGTCAAGGTCGGCAGGCGTTGCGGAAGGGTCGTCGACCCACTCGCGTAACAAGGGGCTACCGTTGATCAGGTCGATGGCCAGACGATCATTTTCGTATTCGTAAGGAAAGTCGCGCCACAGCGGGTAGCCGGGCTGCAGACGGCGCAAGAGCTTGAAGGCCAGGCATTGCAGTCGCCACGGGCGGAAATCGGTGTGCTGGTAGTGATCATTATCGACATGAATCTGCACGCCATTACACAGTTTTCCCGCGTGCTTGTGGAAGGTCGGCTCGAACCAGCAATCGCGCAGACGACATCCGGCAAGCCAGGCCGGGGCGAGGGCGAACATTCCGGCGATCAGAACCCGCGCGTCGATGTCCGGTGCGCCGAACAGTTCAAGCGGGCGGGTCGTCCCGCGTCCTTCGGAGAGCGTTGTTCCTTCGAGCATCACGGTGCCGGCGTAGCAGCGTGCCATCGAGAGGTTGGGCGCATTTGGGCTGGGGTTGACCCAGCTGCGTTTGCCGATTGGCCAGCCGAAACCGGGCGCCTCATCGGGCAGCCAGCCGTGCATGCTGATGATTTCGCAATCGACATCGAGCTTGAGCGTGGCGATGAACCAGCACGCCAGTTCGCCCATCGTCATGCCATGACGCATGGGCAATTCGCCCGCGCCGACAAAGCTTTCCCAGCCGGGCAGCAGCAGCAGGCCCTCCACCGGCCTGCCGGCGGGGTTGGGGCGGTCAAGCACCCACACCGTCTTGCTGTGCTTGGCGGCCGCTTCGAGCAGATAGCGCAGTGTGGTGATGAACGTGTAGATGCGGCAGCCGAGGTCCTGTAGGTCGATCAACAGAACATCGAAGGTATCCATCATCGCAGTGGTGGGGCGGCGTGCTTCGCCGTACAGGCTGAACACCGGGATGCCATGCCGCGGATCGACATAGTCGGGCGATTCGATCATGTTGTCCTGCTTGTCGCCGCGCAGGCCGTGCTGCGGACCGAAGGCCGAACACAGGCGAAGGTCGTCGAGCGCGGCCAGCGCGTCAAGGGCGTGCGTCAGATTGGCCGTGACCGACGCCGGGTGGGCGAGCAGCGCGAGACGTTTGCCGACCAGCGGCTTGCGCAGCGCGGGGTCGGCAAGCAGGCGGTCGAGACCAAACAACAGAGCAGACATCATTTCGCTTTCAGGGCAGTTAACGTGGTTTGACCAGTTCAAATGCAAAGGAATCGCGGTGGTGAAAATCCGGATGCGCGGCGGGATGGCGCAACGCCCAGTAGCTGTGGCTGCCATCGACGGTATCGGCGGCTTCGACGACCGCCGAAAGGCCAAGCAAAAGGATGGTGCTTCCTAAAGGCAATGCCTCCGGAGCAAGGGTCGCTTCAAGTTCCAGTCGCCCGGCATATAGGCGGGAGGCGATCTGCGGCGCCGGAATCGGGGACGGTGCATCGTCGCCCAGACGATAATCCGAAAATGCGAAGGACGCCCATTGGCCGGAGGGCGAGAAATTGAACTCGCGGTACGCGCTGTGGCCGGCGACGCTGACGAATGCTTCGAAACAGGTATGTTCCCAGAGCAGCTTGCGGTCCGCTGCCGGTTCCGTCGGGATCAGCAGTCGCGCCATGTCGCCGCGGAGGCAAAAAGCCAGGTCGAGATGACCATCCGGCCGGAGCAGCGCACGTGCCTCGATCAGACGGACCACCGGGGCCGCTGTGGCCGGGTGGCAGAGCAAGCGTAGTGGATAGGCCGGCGGGGCGTCGTCAGGCGTCATGTTTGGGATTCTAGCTGTTCCAGGCAGAGTATCGGAGACAAGTTTTTCAATCGTTTCCATACCGCTAGGCGCCGTCCTTCCGTTATCATCGCGGCTCTCGTCATTTGGAACTTTCCCGCTGATGCATACCGATACTCCCGCTCCCGTACGACTCAGGGACTACACGCCGCCAGCATATCTGGTCAACGCCGTTCATCTGGATGTCGATATATGCGCCCCCGGAACCTGGGTTGTGGCCACCCTGAATTGCGTGCGCAATCCCGCCGTTCCGGGTGAATATCCCTTGGTGCTCGATGGCGAAGAACTGGAGACCCATTCGGTCAAGGTCGATGGCCGCCTGCTGCCAGCAGACGCCTACCAATTGAGTGAGCATCGGCTGGTCGTCAACGGTTTGCCGGAACGCTTCACGCTGGAAACCCGGGTGTCCATCCAGCCCGACAAGAATACGCAGCTCTCGGGCTTATATCGAAGCCGGGACGGCTATTTCACCCAGTGCGAACCACAGGGATTTCGCCGCATCACCTGGTTTATCGACCGGCCGGACGTCATGGCGCGTTATACCGTCACCATTCATGCCGACAAAGCCGATTTTCCTTTCTTGTTATGCAACGGTAATCCGGTCGATGCGGGCGACGAGGCGGAAGGCCGCCATTATGCCACTTGGGAGGATCCCTTCAGGAAGCCCTGTTACCTTTTCGCGCTGGTTGCGGGAAAGCTCGATGTGCTGCGCAGCACTTATCGCACCCGATCCGCACGCGAGGTCAAGCTGTCCATCTACGTCGAACCCGGCAAGCTCGACCAATGCGGCCACGCCATGACGGCGCTCAAGAAAGCGATGCAGTGGGACGAGGAGACATTCGGCCTCGAATGCGATCTCGACCACTACATGATCGTCGCCGTCGGCGACTTCAACATGGGCGCCATGGAAAACAAGGGGCTCAACATCTTCAACACCAAGTACGTGCTGGCGCGCGCCGACGTGGCGACCGATGCCGATTTCGAGAATATCGACCGCGTCGTGGCCCACGAATACTTTCACAACTGGACCGGCAACCGCGTAACCTGCCGCGACTGGTTCCAGCTTTCGTTGAAGGAAGGGCTGACCGTCTTTCGCGATCAGGAATTCGGTGCCGATATGCACAGCCGCGAAACCGCGCGGATTCGCGAGGTGCGCGGCCTGCGCGCCGCCCAGTTTCCCGAGGATGCGGGCCCGATGGCGCATCCGGTGCGCCCGTTTAGCTATCTGGAAATCAACAATTTCTATACGGCCACCGTTTATGAAAAGGGTGCCGAAGTCGTGCGCATGATCCGCACGCTGATCGGCACGGAGGCGTTCCGGCGAGGCATGGATATTTACTTCGAACGCCACGACGAACAGGCGGTCACCTGCGACGATTTCGTTGTGGCGATGGGCGATGCCGCCGCTTTCGACTTTACGCCGTTCATGACCTGGTACAGCCAGGCGGGTACGCCGAAGGTGACTTCACGTGGCGATTACGACGCGCAGCAGAGGCGCTACGCGCTGACGCTGACGCAAAGTTGTGCGCCTACACCCGATCAGGCGGAGAAAGCGCCCTACCTGATACCTGTCGCCGTCGGCCTGGTCGGCCCGACTGGCGCCGATCTCGATCTGGGCAGTGAGGCAACGGCAGATGCGAAGACGGGATCGTGCACGCGCGTCCTGCACCTTGTCGAACCGGAGCAGGTCTTCGTCTTCGACGACATCGCGGTGGCGCCCGTGCCCTCGCTACTGCGCAATTTCTCGGCCCCGGTCGTGCTTGAACACGACTACAGCGAAGCCGATCTCGTCCACTTGCTGGCCCATGACAGCGATCCCTTCAACCGCTGGGAAGCCGGCCAGCGGCTCTTTGGTCGACTGATCCGCGTGGCCGTCATTGACTTGGCGCGTGGCGAAACCGTAACGTGGCCGGACAGCGTGATTGAAGCCGCACGCAAAGTGCTGCTCGGCACGGGCGATCCGGCGTTCATCGCCGAAACGCTGACGCTACCCGGCGAGGCAACGCTGGCCGAGCAGATGGAAGTGGTTGATCCGGAGGTGCTGCATGCGGCCAGAACCGGCCTCGCGCGCCATTTGGCGAGCGGTCTGGAAAACGAACTCGCCCGAATTTACGCCACGCTTGCCCCGATCGGGCCATATCAACCGGATACGGCCGGGGCGGGCCGTCGCCGGCTGCGCAATCTCTGCCTCGGCTATCTGAACGAACTCGATTCGCTGGAGTACCTCACCTTGGCGCATCGGCAATTCGACAGCGCCGACAACATGAGCGACCAGTTTGCCGCGCTCACCGTGCTGGCCAATGCGCCGGCCGAAAGGAACGGACCCTGCGAGCCGGGCAAAGCCGCGCTGGCCGCCTTTTACGCGCGTTGGCAAGACGAAGCGCTGGTGGTCGACAAATGGCTTTCGGTGCAGGCCAGCAGTCGAGTGCCGGGCACTCTGGCGTTGGTGGAAAGTCTGACGCGTCACCCGGCTTTCGACATCCGCAATCCGAACAAGGTCTACGCCCTGCTACGCACTTTCGGCGCCAACCACCGGCATTTTCATGCCGCCGATGGCAGCGGATATCGCTTCCTTGCCGGGCAGATCGCCGCGCTCGATCCGGTCAATCCGCAAGTCGCCGCGCGGATGGCACGCAGTTTCGATCGCTGGAAGAGATTCGATGCCGAGCACCAGAGCCATGCGCGCGCGGCGTTGCAAAGTTTGCAGCAGCAGGCTGCATTGTCGGGGGATGTGTTCGAGGTCGTCAGCAGGGCACTGGCGCCGTGATGGTTTCGGCCGGCGAACCCAAAGCGGCCGGAGGTCCGGCTCTGGCCAGCGTGCAGTTCTTCTTCACGCTGGGCTGGACGGTGTATGTGATCTATCTGCCGGAGCTGCTTGCATCGGCCCATATGGCAAGAGCATGGCTGCCGCTCCTGCTGATGGCAGATCAGCTGATTTTTGCCGTCATGGACATTGCCTTTGCGCTAGTTGCCGATCGCCTAACCGATGGTTACCGCAAGCTGGCCCGCCTGCTCTTGTGGCTCACGATCATTTCAACCTTCGCCTTCGTGTTGCTGCCAATGTCCGGAAATGTCTCGCCGAGCTTGCTTATTGCTGTTTTATTCATATGGGTACTCAGCGCCTCGGTCCTGCGCGCGCCAACCGTGGTGTTGCTTGCCAAGCGTGCCAGGGCGGCGCAGCAGGGCAGTCTGGTTCGCTGGTACGCCGCGGGGATGGCGCTTGCGGCGGCCTTGTCGCCCTACGTCGGCACGCTGCTCAAGGGCGTCGATCCGCGTTTGCCGTTTGTGCTTGCTGCCGTCACGCTGTTGATTGCCGTTGTCGTACTGATGCGCACGGTCATGGCTGCCGGCCCTGAGACCCGTGTCGAGGCGCTGCAACCCGTCGCCTTTGCCGTGTATGCACCGGCGCTGTCGGTCCTGGTGCTGGCAGCTGGCGGCTTACAGTTGCATGCCTTCGTCAATGCAGGGCCGCAGTATCTGGCGCATGCGGCAAAGGAAAACCTGCCCTGGTTGATGCCCTTGCTGTGGGTCGGCTTTTTTGCCGCTCTGCCTGCCGTCGGCGCGCTGGTGAAGCGCCTCGGCATGCTGACCGTCGCAGCCGCGGGCATTTTTCTGACAGCGCTTGGCAGCTACGCGTCAGCGGTAGTCGACAGCTTGCCATCGCTGGTGGTGATGCAAGTGCTGAGCGGTGTCGGTTGGGCCGCTGCTCTTGCTGGCCTGATGGAGTACGCCTCGACGTCGGGGACGCGTGGTGCGGAAGGTCTGTTCATGGGCAGTTTTTTCGCGGTGCTCGCGCTGGCGACCTTTGGCCGGATCCTGTTAGTCAGCACGTTGCTGCCACACAGTCCGCAGCTGCAAGGCCTGATGACATTTCTACCGTCGGGCTTGCTGCTGGCCGCGGGGCTGATCGCAGCACTTTATGCTTTCAAAGTATCCGGTCGCCATTCCGTAATGTCTTAGCCGCACATCCGCCGACTGCAGCGCTGAAACCGAACGCCAGCGGACACGAAAACAAACTTGGTCTTTCGCTGAGGCATATCAATCCGCAGATCGCCGCGCGGATGGCACGCAGTTTCGATCGCTGGAAGAGATTCGATGCCGAGCACCAGCGTCACGCGCGCGCGGTGCTGGAGTCGCTCAGGCAACACGCAGGATTGTCGCGCGATGTCTTCGAAGTCGTGGATAAAGCCTTGGGCTGAAGCGCAGACGTATCGGTCAGCGAGTGTTGTCAGCCACGGCATTGCCCCGAAATGCCCGCTGATAGGCGATCTCGCGACGGTATGCCGCAGGAGCAGCATCGCCATTGCCTGACACGCCTGTCGGCCTGAAGAAGGCCGTGTACTTGGGCGTTCAGGCGCGCCTGTGGGCCGGACTGCTTTGACTCGCAAAAATTATTGCGTACGGCGATAGGTGCCCGAACCGTGGGGCGCCGCGACGAATTCTGGCAGGGTTTCGGCGTTTCCTGAGAATTCGCGTAAGGCCGGGTAGTTCAATGCCGGGACGATTTCAGGAAGCATCTGTTGCGTGAAATGCCAGGCCACCGCCACGCTGATACCCGTCTGGTCGATACGTGTACTGTTGCAAGCCAACGGTCGGCGCTGCAGTCCTTTCTCAAGTGCTCCGAAGGCCGCCAGGAGTTGACCGCGCACGCGCTCGACCCAGGGTTCATGCTGCTTCTCGGCCGGCCGCAAGTTCCGCTCATAAATGATCTGTACGCTTTTTTCGCATGCGGCGAGTGCCAGACCGATGGCACAAAGGCTGTGCTGAAGCTCGGAAACGTTAGTGGGCAACAGACTTTTTCCAGGGCCGGCCAGCGCTTCGGCGTATTCGAGAATCAGGCTTGAATCCATCAAGATTTCACCGTCATCGCAGACCAGCGTCGGGGCCTTGACCACCGGATTGATCTGCTGGAACTGGGAAAACGTGCTGAACACGGAGATCGAGCGGTGTTCGAAGTTCAGGCCGAGCAGTTGAAGCGAGATCGCCACGCGGCGAACATAAGGCGAGTCAAGCATTCCAATGAGCAGCATGGCGTCTCCTATTTATGGTTATCGATTCCGAATACTCATGTTCGGTCAATTGCACGATTCTCGTTGAGCATGTTGCAGAACAACGCGCCCTGTTCGATGGCATCGTCCAGCGCGACGTGCGTATGCGGCAGCGCGTCGAACCAATGGCTGGGCATATTGGTTTTCGTGATGTCGCGGTAGTCTTTGCGGAGATGCGCCATGGCGAATGATTTCATGTCCAGGGCGGAAAAGCTGAAGGGGCTTTCGCCGGCAAAGCGGATCAAATACCAATAGACAAAGGTGAAGTCGAAACCTGCCGGGTAAGCGACGAATACAAGGCGACCGGGCAGCGACTTGAGCCAGGCCACATAGCGCATCATGGCCGCGCCAGGTGATTCAAGATCCTTGCGGCAGGCCGCCCAGGCATCCGGTTGTGTTGCCCACCATGCGGTTGTCTTGGGGTGAGCGCTGGCCTCGGGAAGCGTTTCAAGGTTGGCGCTGAAAGTCGAGAGGATTTGCTTATCGGCCGTGTAGGCTGCCGATCCGAGGCTCAACATCGAATGCGGTCCCGGGATCGGCCCGTCGGTCTCGACGTCGGTGCTGATGTAGAGTTCCGTCATCGCTGACCATCCTGACCGACGTTTGGCAGATCGGTCAGCCGGACAAGTTTCGTTCGATCCACCTTATTCGGGCTCATGGCATTCTGGTTTGAGGTTGAATAACGCAGCGCATTTTGCTTAGACAACATTCCGTTAAACAGTTTCTGGCAACTCTTCCGGAGACTATCGTCGCGTGAATTATTTCCACCAAGCTTATAAATAGGGCTTGTGTTTTTCGTCGTACTCGTTTCTAATTCGACCGTGTGTTTACGAATTTGACTGAATGACCATGGCTGCTTTTGACCTACCTGCTTTCGCAACGCTTATCGCTCTGGCGGCGGCTACGGCAGCGTTCGTCATTGCCCGCGGTGCAGTACCGGTAGTACGCGTCGTACGTGTAGTACGCGTATCAACCCATGCGCCGCCCAGGTCAGGAAGAAAGTAAGTCGAAGCGTAAAACGACAGAAGATTCCAAAACCCCGCCGGTGCAAACCGAGCGGGGTTTTTGCATTTAGGACCTCCCGGAATGGCCGCTAACAGCATCAGTAATCAGAAGGAGATGTTCATGACCAGCAAACGAAGCGAAATCCTCACCGGTGCGCAAATCGTGGTGCGCCTGCTTGAAAGGCAGGGCGTGCGACTATTGTCCGGCATTCCCGGCGGCGCGATTCTGCCGATCTACGACGCCCTGTCGCAGTCGACCCAGATCCATCATGTACTTGCACGTCATGAACAGGGCGCCGGCTTCATCGCACAGGGCATCGCCCGGGCCAGCGGAGAAGTCGCGGTCTGCATGGCCTCTTCGGGCCCCGGCGCAACCAATTTGTTGACGGCCATTGCCGACGCCAAGCTCGATTCGATTCCGCTGGTGGCGATTACCGGGCAGGTGCCCAAATCGATGATCGGTACCGATGCGTTTCAGGAAGTCGACACCTATGGCTTGACGATTCCAATCACCAAGCATAATTTTCTGGTGGGTTCGGCCGAGGAGTTGCTTGAGGTTATTCCGCACGCATTCCGCCTGGCCGCCTCCGGACGCCCCGGCCCGGTGCTTGTCGATATTCCCAAGGACGTGCAGAACCAGTCCATTGAAGTAAGCGACTGGCCTGCGCCCGGCGCGTCCGATCCGGCACCGGCACCGGATGCCGTGCTGATTTCCCGTGCGGCGGCGATGATCAACGGCGCCGCACGCCCCATTCTCTATCTGGGCGGAGGGGTCGTTCACTCCGGTGCCTCAGGGTCGGCGGTGGCCCTGGCAGAAAAGGCCGGCTTGCCGAGCGTGATGACGCTGATGGCGTTGGGAGCGATGCCGGTTGATCATCCCCTATCGCTCGGAATGCTTGGCATGCACGGCGCGCGCTGCACCAATCTGGCGCTCGATGAGTGCGATCTGCTGATTGCCGTTGGTGCACGCTTCGACGATCGGGCGACGGGTAAGGTGGCGGCTTTCTGTTCGCAAGCCAAAATCATCCACATTGACATCGACCCTTCCGAACTCGACAAGATCAAGACGGCGCATGTCGGTATCGCCGGTGACGTCAAGGCCGTTCTCGGGCAACTGGTGCCACAGGTCGAGGCCATTCTGCGCAAGCCCTGGCTGGCGCGCGTGGCCGATCTGAAGGCGACGCATCCGTTGCGCATGCCGGGCATCGACGATCCACGCATGCCTTACGGCCTGATACGCGCCGTGGCCGATTGCCTCGATGACGAAGCGACGATCAGCACCGATGTCGGACAGCATCAGATGTGGGTCGCGCAAGCCTACCCGCTGCGACGACCGCGCCAATGGCTGACTTCGGGCGGATTGGGGACGATGGGATTCGGGTTGCCGGCGGCGATCGGTGCAGCGCTTGCCGAACCGCAGCGTACGGTCGTTTGCTTCACTGGCGACGGGAGCATATTGATGAACGTGCAGGAATTCGCCACGGCGGCGGAAGAAGTGGCCAACGTCAAAGTTGTGCTGATGAACAATGCATCGTTGGGCCTGGTGTTCCAGCAGCAAACCATGTTCTATGGCGAGCGTATTTTCGCTTCAAAATTCAGGGGCATGCCGGACTTCATCAAGGTTGCCGAAGGCTTTGGCTGGCAGACCCTTGACCTCGACAATGCGGGCGACCCGAGTTCGGCGCTGCGGGCGGCGTTGTCCTTGCCCGGCCCGGTGTTGATCCATGCCAGCATTGACAGGCATGAGCAGGTTTTACCCATGGTGGCGCCAGGCGCAGCCAACAAAGACATGATCGGAGGTTGAATATGAATGCCAATTCAAAAACAGAAAACCGGGCGCTGGCCAGCACCGTGCTTGAGCTTGATGTAAATAACCATGCAGGCGTGATGTCGCATGTTGTCGGCATGTTCTCGCGCCGTGCCTACAACGTCGAGGGCATCGTTTGTATGCCGGTCGGCTATGAAAAAAACGGCCTCAAGTCCAGTGGCGAAACCAGCAGCGAGATCAGCCGAATCTGGTTGCTGGTTAACGAAGACGCCCGGCTGGAACAAATGATCAAGCAAATCGAAAAACTGGAAGACGTGCTGTCACTACGCCGCCATGGCGCGGAGCATGAGGTGTTCGAGCGGCTGGAGGAGTTTTTCCACTAGTCGCGGCCAAGGTTTTCGCCCGGTCTGCCTCTTTGTCGGACCAGTGCCGATTCGTAGGCAATCAGCGCCGATTTTCGCTCGCTCCCCCAGCGGTATTGACCGCTGTCGCCATTTTCACGGATGACGCGGTGGCAGGGGATGAGGAGGGCGATGCGGTTTTGCGCCAGCGCCGAACCGACGGCGCGATGGGCACGAGGAGTGCCTGCCAATCCGGCCAGAGTCCGATAGGAGACGATTTGGCCGCTCGGAATCTTCAGTAGCGCCTCCCAGGTCTTGATCTGAAAATTCGTTCCTCTGAGCAGCAGCGGAGGTGGGCGGTGGCAATTGCCATCCGGGAACAGCTTGTCAATGATGGCCGCTAACGCTTCGTCGTCGTGAAGCAGCGTCGCCAGCGGCCACTCGCCGCGTAGCGTCGCCAGGCCACCAGGGTCGTCGTCGATAAATTCCAGATGGCACAGGCCGCGCGCTGTCATGCCGGCAATGACGCGACCCAGCGGCGTCGGACCGAAACCGTAGGAGATTGTCAAACTGTCGCCCAGCGCACGCACTTCGCCCGGCGTTACCGCGTCGCAATTGACCATCAGGTCATGCAGGCGGCCGGGTCCCGACAATCCGGTTTCATGAGCGGTGGCGAGGATGTCGTTGTTTTGGCGCAATAGCGTCAGGGCGTGTTCCCTGGTCAGGAATTGCAAAAAACGTTTGGGTGAAATGCCGGCCCAGGCGCGGAAGATGCGTTGGAGGTGATATGAACTGAGGCCGACATGAGCGGCGATCTCGTCGAGCTCCGGTTGTCGGGTCGCATGCCGACGAATGAAACGGATGGCCTGTGCTACGGTCTCGTAGGCCAGGTTGCGTTGGGCAACCCTGTTCATGCGTGGACGGATCGATACGATCCGCACAAGGCGAAAAGCGAACGCATCGCTTCACAAAGCATTTCCGCAGGCATGAACAATCTCATTGGGTTGGTTCAGGTGATCTTAGAGCATTCTGTATCGGGCGCTATCGACCCGCCACCCGATTCTTGCGATTTTGGCGTGGTGTTGGCAAACCGTCGGCCTCAATGCACTGATTCGGCGTTGAAAACCATTACAACGGTTGCTCCTGATCAGCGTACGGGCCATACACACGTCAACGAACTGGTATCATTTCAGCATGAAGGAAACGAGCCTAACCGTTCATTCACTTGGTACTGTTGCACGCGGGTTGTCTGACTGGCTATCGGGGTGGTGGAGCCTGGTTCATTGTGGAGCGCTGCTGGTGGCCATGGCGCTGTCGCCCTCGACATACACACCGGACAAGCGGCATGCCGTGGCCCTGCAAATCTGTCAGACCGCAGCGCAGATATTGCCGCGCTTCATTCTTTTTTCGGCGCTGATCAGCCTGGTCCTGATTCATATCGTCGTGGTGACGGCCCAGAGTTATGGACTTTCACAGTTTGCCCTTGGCATGGTCGTGCGCGTGCTGGTCGTCGAACTGCTGCCACTCTCGGCGGCGCTGTTTGTCGCGCTTCGCACCGATATTGCCGCCACAACCGAATGGGATGCCATGCCGCAAGACGCCGCCTACGCCCCTTCACGGGTGATCACGACGGATGTCTGGCGTCAGGCGATCCTGCCTCGGGCCATCGCCCAGAGCGTCGCCGTCGTGTCGCTGGTCACGATCAGCGGCGGGTTGGCATTATTTCTGGGGTATATCGGCGTTTACGGTTTTTCTCCCTGGGGCGTGGGAAGTTTCACACGAACCGTGGGGCAGGTATTTGAACCGATCGTCACTATGTTGTTAGGATTGAAGACTGCATTGTTTGCTCTGGCGGTAGGGACCATTCCAGCCGTTGTACGTTATACAGCCTTGGTCGATGGTCAACAAGCTTCCAGCGCCACGCTGCCGGGTCGGCAACGTTTGTTCATCGTGCTCCTGGCGATTGAAATATTGTCGCTGATAGCGGCCTTCTTCTGAGTGACCTGATGGAGAAACGGAATCCGGTGCCTGAATCAGACGTGCCTTCGCCAACGACCCCGTATGCGGAGTTCAAGGCGGTGGCGCTACTGGTGCTGACTATCGTGCTGATCTTTGCCTTTGTGCTATACGTCATGAAGGCACGTGGCGTTTTCGAGGAAACCCAACGGTTGATTCTCGTGGCCGACAATTCGGAAGGGCTCAAGTCCGGCATGGATCTGACATTTTCGGGGTTTCCCATCGGCCGCATCGACCGTGTCGAATTGGCCAACGACGGCAACGTACACATCCTGATCGACGTGACGAAAGACGATGCGCGCTGGTTGCGCACGTCGAGTGTGTTCACCATGGAACGCAGTCTTGTTGGTGAAACGAAGATACGCGCATTCTCAGGCATTCTCACCGACCCTCCGTTGCCGGACGGGGCCGAACGAAGCGTACTGCGCGGCGACGCGAGCGAGCAGATTCCGCAGGTGATGACCGCGATGCGCGCGCTCCTGGAAAACCTGCAAAAGATGTCGGCAACGGATTCGCCGCTGAATGCCAGCCTGGGCAATGTGCAATCGGTGACCGATCGCATGAAAGGTCGCTATGGCGTACTCGCCGGGATGCTCGGCAGCGACGAAAATGCAAGGAAACTGATCACGACGCTCGAACGGACGAACGCCTTGCTCGAAAAAGCCGACGCACGGATCTTTGCCCATGGGGGCGTGATGGACGAATCGCAAGCTGCCATTGCGCAGCTGCATGGCTTGCTGCGCGAGGCACGTGACAGTCTGAAGAAAGCCGATGCGATTCTGGCCGATGCACAAGTGATCGCCGCCAACACCCGTGACGCAAGCGCCGACCTGGTTGGTTTGCGCGCTGAAGTCGAAAATAGTCTGCGCAAGGCCAGTGCGCTGATTAACGACATCAACCGCAAGTGGCCGTTCGCCCGCGACACCGAGATCAAATTGCCATGAAAGTACGCCTGATGCTTGCGGTCTGCGTGATCGCCCTGGCCGCCTGTGCCGGCGGGCCGGTTTCGCCGGACTGGCAGATCGACGCGTACAGCGCGCTGGGCCGCTACACGTCGGCCTACCTGAACGGAAACCGCCGGCTCGCGGAAGGCGATTTTGCCCGCGCGCGTAGCGAGCTGGCCCGCACCGGGCGTTTCGATCAGGTGGCACGGGCCGAACTGGTCCGTTGCGGCGTCCAGGCCGCCAGTCTCGAATACGACGGATGCCCCGGCTTTGTGGCATTGACCAAGGATGCCGATGGCATCGGTGCTGCCGAGCTGGCTTATGCCGCTTTTCTCAACGGCCAGCCCTATGATTTCGCGCTGCTGCCGCAACACTATCAGGCCGTGTTTGGGGGTGGAAAGGCAGCGCTCGTCTCGATTGAGGCGCCGCTGCCGCGATTGATCGCCGCCGGTGTGTTGCTGCGCAGCGGCCATCTCGCGCCATCCGATATTGAACTCGCGATCGACACCGCTTCCGCACAGGGTTGGCGCCGCCCGCTGTTGGCCTGGCTGGGTGTGCTGGCGCTAGATGCAGACAAGCGAGGTGACCTGGAAGCCGCCGCACGCGCCCGTCATCGCAGTGAGCTGGTTGCAGGCCGCCGCTAGTTGATTTTGGCTATGCAGCCGATGCCAACAATCAATCGCCAGAATCGTCCAGATTTGACCTGTGGGTTTGTGAAGAATTGAGTCGTGGCGCTCGTTGACTTCCGGGCTCTTCCGATTTGGTGGCGGACTACGGTTTGAAGAAGGTCTGGCGGTTTTCTCTGATGCCCGGTCCGACCAGTTCCTTCGGGTAGCTTCCGCGCCCCGGGAACTTCAATATCCTCTTCGCAACCGCCATCAACGCATCCAACACGAAGTTGGCCTTGGCCGCACCGGTTTGGGTGATTGAGGTCTGAAGTTGCATTTTATTCGTGGCCGAAAGCAGCTAAAAAGTAGTCAATTCAACGAGTTACTTTCGTAACTCGTTGAATTGACCGTGTTTAATGGTGGAGGCGGGGGGGATCGAACCCCCGTCCGCAAGTCCTCTACAGACAGTTCTACATACTTAGTCCGGTCATTTGGGTTTTAACCTTTGCACGCCGGCCGAACAGGCTTGCTTCAGGCGAGTTGCCTTGGATTTAACTCTTGCCAAAGCAACCCTGACAAGAGCGAGTCACTGTAAATGACGCTGTCGTGAGTTGCCTCACCTGACCCAGTGACCGATCAGTACAGCGGTCCAACCGCCTAAGCGGCTAGAGCAAAACGCTCGTCGTTGGCGTTTAGTAGTTTCCAGATGGATTTACGAGGTGACTGGTCCTCGGTATGCCCTGCGCTGCTTTGCAACCCACGTCGAAGCCAGGTCGCCCCCGTGGTTCAGATACGAATGTGCACGATACATCTTACACACCGGCTGAATCATAACACGCCAGTCAGTTCAGGACCGCAGCTTTGGCGAACAGGGTGTACGGTAACTGGAGAGTGGGAAGAGACCTCAGGCCGACCTGATGGTATGCAGCAGATAGTTGACGTCGGTATCGCGACCGAGGTGATATTGCCGGGTGATCGGGTTATAGGTCATGCCGATCAATTCATTGGGTTCGAGCAAAGCGCTCTTGGCCCAACGTGAAAGTTCGGACGGCTTGATGAATTTGGCGTAGTCGTGCGTACCTTTGGGCAGCATCTTGAGCACATATTCGGCGCCAATGACGGCCAGTACGTATGCTTTGGCATTGCGGTTAATGGTCGAGAAAAAGACGTGCCCTCCCGGTTTGACCAGAACGGAACAGGCAGAAATAATGCTGGCCGGGTCGGGAACGTGTTCAAGCATTTCCATACAGGTGACAACATCGTAGCTACCGGCGGCCTCTCCGGCATGCTCCTCGGCAGACAACTTCTTGTAGTCAACCTGGTTGCCGCTTTCAAGCAGGTGCAGTCGCGCGACACCAAGCGCCTTGTCCGAAAGATCGATGCCGGTAACCGATGCGCCGCGCTCGGCCATGCTTTCGGAAAGTATTCCGCCGCCACAGCCCACATCCAGGATTCTCTTCCCCGAAATTCCGGCATGGCCATCGATCCATTCGAGGCGCAGCGGGTTGATGTCATGCAGCGGCTTGAACTCGCTTTTCGGATCCCACCAGCGATGTGCGAGTTGGCTGAATTTGTCGAGTTCGTTTTGGTCGGCGTTGATCATGGCGAACAGATTGTCTTTGTAGTTGGAAACAAAAAAGCCCTGCCGAGGCAGGGCTTTTATTGGCATCGACAGTATTACTTGGAAGTGCCGATGATTTCGATATCAACGCGACGGTCAGGTTGCAAGCAGGCGATAACCTTGGCGCTCTTCGCACCCTTGCACTGATCGGGCTTGGTGACTGGCTGCTTCTTGCCCTTGCCTTCAGTATAGATACGGTTGGCCGGAATGCCCTTGCTGACCATGTATTCCTTGACGGCAGCAGCACGCTTCTCGGAAAGCTTCTGGTTGTAAGCATCGCTACCGATGCGGTCCGTGTGGCCCACAGCGATCACCACTTCGAGAACCAGACCCTGGGCCTTGGCGGCAACTTCGTCGATCTTCTTCTTGCCTTCAGGACGCAGCGTGGCTTTGTCGAAGTCAAACAGCGCGTCGGCGGCAACGGTGATCTTTTCACCCATCGGTTTCGCATGGGTATCAGCCGGCTTAGCCATTGGCGGCTCGCAGACTTCCTTCGGGATCAGATCTTTGTCGCACTTGCAGCCCGCCGGATCCGTGGCCGCAGCCGCCGGAGTCCAGAAACCGGTACGCCAGCACAGGCCCGTGCCGCTGGTGGCAACTTCGCCGCGGCCGTCAATGACGTAAACACGATTTTGTGCCTGAGCCAACGAGGCACAAAGGCCGAGAGCAGTGGCTAACATGGCCATCATTATTTGTTTTACAGTTTTGTTCATCTGGGTTTCCCTCGATAGTTGGAGCCTGCGGGTTGTATCCGCATGGCCTGTTAAGCCTAAATATTCGGCAATATTTGATCAAACATTACGCGGACGAATTTGATTCTGCCACAAAGCCGCAAGATTTATCAACTCAATTTCGCTCGTTTCAAGCAGGTGGCCATTGGCAACGCGAATTTGCCCGGCAACCCACACGTCACTTACATGCTCACGCCCGGCCGAATAAACCAGGAGCGATGCTGGATCGTAGCACGGTATCAATCCGATGTCATTGATATTGATGGCGCACAGATCGGCGGCCTTGCCGGTTTTGATCGATCCGATAATGGCTTCCAGGCCAAGAGCCTGGGCACCGCCAAGCGTTGCCATGTGTAACGCCAGATGCGCGCCGACAGCATCGGCCTGCCCGCTGTGGCCCTTGGCCAGCAGGGCAGCCAGCCGTAATTCCTGAAACATATCCAGCCGATTGTTGCTCGCTGCACCATCGGTGCCGAGGCCGAGGTTGACGCCTTGTTTGGCCAATGCGGCTATAGGCGCGATGCCGCTGGCAAGCTTTAGATTTGAGCTTGGGCAGTGGGCTATCGAACAGCCGTACTGAGCCAGCAGGGCCATTTCGTCCGCGTTGAGGTATATGCCGTGGGCGCCTATCAGCGCGGGGCCGAGCAGCCCAAGTCGATGCAAGCGTTCGACAGGCCGTATCCCAATGCGCTGTACGCTTTCCGCAACTTCCTGGGCCGTTTCGTGAAGATGAAGGTGGATCGGCAGGTCGCACTGTTCTGCGAGGGTCAACACCCGCCTGAAATTGCTGTCGCTGACAGAATAGGGAGCATGCGGGGCGAGACAGAAACTGAGCAAGGGTTCATCCCGAAGCAGGTCACGTACCGACAGTCCCTTGGTCAGATAGTCGTCTGCATCGGCCGCGTAGGGCGTCGGAAAATCCAGGGTAATCAACCCGATGGCGGCACGCATGCCGGCGGCCAGCGCGGCCTTGGCCGTTGCTTCGGGGAAGAAATACATGTCATTGAAGCAGGTCGTGCCGCCGCGCAGCATTTCGGCGCAAGCGATCCGTGTC
The DNA here is from genome assembly GCA_016705685.1 of Propionivibrio sp. Taxonomy (GTDB): domain Bacteria; phylum Pseudomonadota; class Gammaproteobacteria; order Burkholderiales; family Rhodocyclaceae; genus Propionivibrio. The sequence continues at coordinate 665,627 of JADJLB010000010.1, read as the reverse complement.
CCGTCGTGGACGAATTGCGCCGAGACGTGTTTTTCTTCGGCTGGCCAGATATGGTCATGCAGCCATTCCATCAGCGGCAAATCATCAGCGAGGCCGCGCAGCAGCGTCATTGCGGCATGCGTATGCAGATTAACGAGTCCAGGAATGAGGATGTGATTCGCCAGGTGTTTGCGTTGGCGCGGGGCGAATCGGGTATTGGCTTCAGCTTGTTGTAAGATTGCAACAATTCGGCCGTTATTGACCGCGACAGCGTAATTTTCCAGGACAACATTGGCCGGTTCGACAGGAATGATCCAGCGGGCCTCGATAAGCAAATCCAGGGGCGTGTTCATGGGATGACGTTGTATCGACCGGAAATCGCCAGAGAAGTGTCGGTAGTTTGAGTCATGCGCTAGCTTACTTCATCAAGCGCAGTTTCGATCACCAAAATAGCTGCCATGGTGCCAGTTGCCGATGGCGCCGGTGTGAGGGACGCTTGTCGCGCAATCCGTATCGGGATTGCCAAGACTGTTCCGATGCTGCGTCAGCAGAGCTCGGACTGGACGATGCGGGCGTGATAGAATCGACGGTTTAGTCAAGACGACAACATCGACGCCGAAGTTGGGTTCTTGCTGGATATCTCCGGATAGAAAATGGAACAACCCGTGGACCCCTTCGCCAAAGAAACACTGCCGGTCAGCCTTGAAGACGAGATGCGTCGTTCGTATCTTGACTATGCCATGAGCGTCATTGTCGGGCGCGCGCTGCCGGATGCGCGGGATGGTCTCAAGCCGGTGCATCGGCGTGTGTTGTTTGCCATGCATGAACTCTCCAACGACTGGAACAAGGCCTACAAGAAATCGGCGCGGATTGTCGGCGACGTGATCGGTAAGTACCACCCGCATGGCGACACGGCGGTGTATGACACCATTGTGCGCATGGCGCAGAATTTTTCGCTGCGATACATGCTGGTAGACGGGCAGGGCAATTTCGGTTCGGTCGACGGGGACAACGCCGCGGCGATGCGTTATACCGAAGTGCGCATGGCTCGTATCGGGCACGAGCTGCTTGCCGATATCGACAAGGAAACCGTCGATTTCGGCCCGAACTACGATGGCTCCGAGCAAGAGCCGCTGATCATGCCGGCGCGTATCCCGAATCTGCTGATCAACGGTTCGTCGGGTATTGCCGTCGGCATGGCAACCAACATTCCGCCACATAATCTCAACGAGGTCATCGATGCCTGCCTGGCCTTGTTGAGCAATCCGGAAATGACCATCGACGAGTTGATCGACATTGTGCCGGCGCCCGATTTCCCGACGGCCGGAATCATTTACGGCGTATCCGGCGTTCGTGAAGGCTATCGTACCGGCCGCGGCCGCGTTGTGATGCGCGGCAGGACGCACTTCGAACCGATCAAGGGCAGCAGCGATCGTCAGGCGATCATCATCGATGAGTTGCCTTATCAGGTAAACAAGCGGACCCTGCTGGAAAAGGTCGGAGAACTGGTCAACGAGAAAAAGATTGACGGCATATCCGATCTGCGTGACGAGTCGGACAAGTCGGGAATGCGCGTGGTGATCGAGCTCAAGCGCAACGAAGTTCCCGAAGTCGTTCTCAACTGCCTGTACAAGCAGACGCAGCTGCAAGATACCTTCGGCATGAACATGGTGGCGCTGGTCGACGGCCAGCCGCGCCTGCTCAACCTGAAGCAGATGCTCGACTGCTTTCTCTCGCATCGGCGCGAAGTCATCACCCGGCGCACGGTGTTCGAGTTGCGCAAGGCACGCGAACGGGCGCACATCCAGGAAGGCCTGGCGGTGGCGCTCGACAATGTCGATGAGATCATCGCGCTGATCAAGGCCTCGCCGACGCCGGCGGATGCCCGTCGTGGCCTGATGGGGCGGTTGTGGCTGTCGACGACAGTCGGTGAAATGCTGCAACGGGCGACTCTGGATGCAACGCGCCCCGAAGGGCTGGGGCTTGAGTATGGCTTGTCGAAAAACGGCTATCTGCTGTCCGAGGCGCAGGCGCAAGCCATTCTCGAACTGCGCCTGCAGCGTCTGACCGGCCTGGAACGCGAAAAGATCGTCGCGGACTATGGCGAATTGCTTGCACGCATTGCTGATCTGATGGACATTCTGGCGCGCCCCGAGCGGATCAGCGAGATCATCGTTGAGGAGTTGACGGGAATTCGCGCTCAGTTCGGCGACAAACGACGCTCGGAAATCGTGCTCAATACGCAGGATCTGGGCATCGAGGACTTCATTACGCCACAGGACATGGTGGTCACCCTTTCGCATACGGGTTACATCAAGTCACAGCCGCTCACCGACTATCGCTCGCAGCGCCGTGGTGGTCGCGGCAAGCAGGCGGCGAGCGTCAAGGAAGACGATTTCGTCGACCATCTGTTCATCGCCAATACGCACGATTTCATTCTCTGCTTCTCGAATCGCGGGCGGGTTTACTGGCTCAAGGTCTATGAGGTACCGCAGGGCGCCCGGACAGGCCGCGGCAAACCGATCGTCAACATGTTCCCGCTTGAAGAGGGCGAGAAGATCAATGCCATTCTGCCGATCAAGGAATTCACCGAAGATCGTTTCATCTTCATGTGCACCTCTCAGGGAACGGTCAAGAAGACGCCGCTTTCCGACTTCTCCAATCCGCGCAAGGCCGGAATCATCGCCGTGGCGCTTGACGACGACGACTTCCTGATCGGTGCCGAAATCACCGGCGGCACACATGACATTGTATTGGTTTCCGATGCCGGCAAGGCTGTCTGGTTCGACGAGGAGGACGTTCGTCCGATGGGACGAACCGCACGCGGCGTGCGCGGCATGAGATTGGGTGAAGGTCAGCAGGTGCTTTCCCTGCTGGTGGCAGAGAACCACCAGGAGACGGTACTGGTAGCGACCGAGAACGGTTTTGGCAAGCGCACCGTATTGGCCGATTTCCGCCATTCCGGTCGCGGAACGCAGGGCGTCATCGCCATCGCCGCCAGCGAACGCAATGGCAAGGTCGTCGCGGCGCGTTTGGTCCATGACGACGACGAAATCATGCTGATTACCACGGGCGGTGTGCTGATCCGCACCCGCGTCAGTGAGATCCGCGAGCTGGGTCGTGCCACGCAAGGCGTGACGCTGATTGCCCTTGATGCCGGCGAAAAGCTCGCCGGACTGGAAAAAGTCGTCGAAACCGAAGATGATCAGGAAGCCGGTCAGGAGGCGAGCGATGAGGATCCTACGGCGCAGGACCCAACGTAAAAGGCCGATTGCCGAACTCGATTTCCACACCATTGAACCGTGAATGCCGACACGTTTCCGGATTTAAATCATGAACGATGAGCTTCAGCAAAAACTATCGGTAGTACGTGCTGAAATCGATGCCATCGATGGCCAGTTGCTCGACCTTCTGAACCGTCGCGCCAAATGCGCGCAACAGGTCGGACAGATCAAGGCATCCCATGGCGAAGCGGGTTTCATCTATCGCCCGGAGCGTGAGGCGCAGGTCTTGCGGCGAATTCAGGAGACCAACCCGGGGCCATTGTCCAACGAGAGCGTCACCTGGTTTTTCCGCGAGGTGATGTCCGCCTGCTTGTCGCTTGAACAGGCGCTCGGTGTTGCCTTTCTTGGTCCGCTGGGCACCTTTTCGGAGAGTGCGGCGACCAAACACTTCGGCCATGCCGCCCGGTTGATGCCGCAGGTCTCGATAGACGATGTGTTCCGCGAGGTTGAAGCGACGCACGCGGATTATGCCGTGGTGCCGATCGAGAATTCGACCGAAGGCGCAATCGGGCGCACCATGGATCTTCTGCAGAGCACGCCGTTAAAAATATGCGGTGAAGTGGTGTTGCGCATCCACCAGCATTTGTTGTCGAATGAAAGCTCGCTTGACAAGGTCATCAAGGTCTATTCGCACGCGCAATCGCTGGCGCAATGCCATGAATGGCTGAACCGTTCGCTGCCCAATGCTCAGCGCATATCAATGGGCAGTAACGCGCAGGCGGCGCAGTACGCCGCCGCGGAGGCCGGAGCAGCGGCGATCGCCGGCGAGGCCGCCGCCGAGCGTTACCGCTTGCCGAAACTGGCCAGCAGCATTGAAGACGAACCGAACAACACCACCCGTTTTGTCGTCATGGGGCGTCAGGAAGCAGGGCCTTCCGGGCGCGACAAGACGTCACTGATCATGTCGGCGCATAACCAGACTGGCGCGCTCGGGAAATTGCTGGCGCCATTTTCCGAGTTCGGCGTCTCGATGACCCGGCTCGAATCCCGTCCGGCACGGCATACGTTGTGGGAATACGTTTTTTTCGTCGATATCGAAGGTCATCGAGACGACCCCGCCGTGGCCACTGCGCTCGCCGAACTTGGCCGTCGTGCGGCGTATCTCAAAGTGCTCGGCTCCTACCCCGTGACCGTTTACTGACCCTCTTGAGGACAATCCATGGCGCTGTGTGACCAGTCATTGCCTAACGTTCGTGCCATATCGCCCTATCTTCCAGGGAAGCCGATTACACAGCTGGCCCGCGAAATGGGTATTCCCGTCGAGCGTATTGTCAAGCTGGCTTCCAACGAGAATCCCCTGGGTATGAGTCCGAAGGCCAGAATGGCGGTCGACCAGGCAGTCGGTTCGCTGGAACGCTATCCCGATGACTTCGATCTGAAGAGCGCTCTGGCGAACCATTTTTCTCTGGGTACGGACCGCCTCGTTCTTGGCAATGGCTCTAACGATGTGCTTGATTTGGTGGCTCGTGTCTATCTGGCGCCAGGGAGATCAACCCTCTTTTCGCAGCATGCCTTCGCGGTTTACCCTTTGGCCTCGCTTTCGGCAGGCGCCGAGCTGATTGCCGTTCCGGCCAAGGAGTATGGCCACGATCTTGACGCCATGCGTGAGGCGATTCGTCCGGACACCCGTCTGATCTGGATTGCCAATCCAAACAACCCGACCGGAACCTTCCTGCCGTACCCGCAGCTCGAAGCGTTCATGTGCGCTGTTCCGGAAGATGTCATTGTCGTTCTCGATGAAGCTTACAACGAATACATTCCACCCGGCGAACGGGTCGACACGACTGCGTGGCTCCAGATGTTCTCGAATCTGGTGATCACGCGGACCTTTTCAAAGATTTACGGCCTGGCCGGCTTGCGCATAGGTTATGCGTTGGCTTCGGCCGAAATTGCCGATCTGATGAACCGCGTGCGCCAACCGTTCAACTGCAACAATCTGGCGCTGGCTGCGGCGACGGCCGCGCTCGACGATCATGAGTTCGTGGCGCGCAGTTATGCGCTCAATCGTTCCGGCATGGAGCAGATCGTCAACGGCCTGAAACGGCATGGATTCCCACATATTCCTTCCCATGGAAATTTTGTGACGTTCAAAGCGGGTGACGCGGCCACCTTGAATCTGAAGCTGCTCAAGCAGGGCGTTATCGTCCGACCGATAGGCGGTTACGGTATGCCGGAATGGTTGCGCGTGACGATCGGCACCGAGGCGGAAAACCTCCGTTTTCTCGAAGCCCTGGAGCATGCGCAGCGCAAGGTCCTGTAATGAGCGATGAGCCTGAATTCGGCAAGGTGGTGGTCTTTGGCGTTGGCCTGATCGGCGGTTCCTTCGCGCTCGGTCTCAAAGCAACCGAGCAGGTCGACGAAGTTGTCGGCTTCGGCCGCAGCCTGGCGACGCTGAAACAGGCCCTGGATCTGGGCATCATCGACCGGGTCGGCGCCAACGCCGGGCAGGAGGTGGCGGACGCCGACCTTGTCTTGATCGCCTCTCCGGTCGGCCAGATGCCCGAGATCATGGCCCGCATCGCACCGTATCTCGGCGCGCAAACGGTAGTCACTGACGGCGGCAGTACCAAGATGGAAGTGGTTGCGTCAGCACGAGAGCATTTCGGAGACAAGATCGGACAGTTTGTTCCGGCGCATCCCATTGCCGGTGCGGAGAATAGCGGCGCGGCGGCGGCGCGCGCCGACCTCTACCGCGAAAAGAAAGTGGTGTTGACCCCCTTGCCGGAAAACACCGTCCTCAACGTGGCACGAGTGCGTTCGGCCTGGGAATGGTGCGGCGCGCAGGTTCATGAGTTGTCTCCCTCCGCGCATGACCGGATTTTTGCTGCCGTCAGCCATTTGCCGCACCTGTTGTCGTTTGCCCTGGTCTACGATCTGGCCGTGCGCGAAGACTGCGACCAGTTTTTCAGCTATGCCGCCAGTGGTTTCCGCGATTTTTCGAGAATTTCGGCCAGCCATCCGGAAATGTGGCGCGATATCTGTCTGGCCAATCGTCAGGCGCTGCTCGAAGAGCTCGACCGTTACCGGGCGCATCTGGACGTGTTGCGCGATGCGCTGGACAAAGGCGATGGCGACGTTCTCGAACGCACCTTCGATGTTGCCCGCAAGGCGCGTCGCGACTGGGCGGAAGGCAAGGTCAAGTAAGCCTCATGGATTTTATCGATCTGCCGCCGCTGCTGTCGGCTCAAGGCGTGGTGCAGCTGCCTGGCTCGAAGAGCATATCCAACCGCGTGCTGTTGCTGTCCGCTCTTGCCGGTGGCGTGACGGAAGTTCGTGACCTGCTGGAGTCCGACGACACGGCGCGGATGCTTGATGCGCTCAGGGCGTTGGGTATCGCTGTGGAGTCGCTGGGTGATCGCGTCTATCGCATACACGGCGTGGCGGGAAACTTTCCGTGCAAACGCGCGGAGTTGTTTCTCGGAAATGCCGGAACAGCGTTCCGTTCTTTGACCGCAGCGTTGGCGCTGGCCGGCGGGCATTACACGTTGACCGGCGTGGCGCGGATGCATGAGCGGCCTATCGGCGATCTTGTCGATGCCTTGCGCGAGCTTGGCGCCGACATCCGTTATCTGGAGAATGAAGGATTCCCACCGCTTGAGATTCGCCCTTCCACGATCCGTTCGCGCGGCCACGTACAGGTGCGGGGCGACCTGTCGAGCCAGTTTCTGACCGGCCTGTTGATGGCCTTGCCGCTGACCGGGACGGAAACAACGATCGAAGTTGTCGGCGACCTGATCTCCAAACCCTACATCGAGATCACGCTGGCGACCATGGCGCGTTTTGGCGTGGAAGTGGTGCGCGAAGGGTGGCAGCGATTTATCGTTCCGGCCGGCGACACCTACCGCTCGCCGGGGGTCGTATACGTTGAAGCCGACGCTTCGTCGGCTTCGTATTTTCTGGCGCTCGGAGCGATTGGTGGTGGCCCGCTGCGTGTTGCAGGCGTCGGGTGCGATTCCGTGCAGGGCGATGTGCGTTTTGCCGACGCACTGGCGCAGATGGGGGCGCGAATCGAGACAGGATCGAACTGGATCGCAGCGGCTGCGCCGCCATCAGGAAAACTGCGCGGAATAAGCCTCGACTGCAAGCACATTCCGGATGCCGCCATGACGCTGGCCACGACCGCACTGTTTGCCGAAGGCCCAACGACGCTGACGCATATCGCCAGCTGGCGGGTCAAAGAAACGGACCGGATCGAGGCGATGGCCACCGAACTGCGCAAGCTCGGCGCCGAAGTCCAGACGGGGGCCGACTTCATTCGCGTGATCCCTCGGAAAGGCGATCTCCGATCGCCTGACGCCGGTATCGATACCTATGACGATCACCGCATCGCTATGTGTTTTTCCTTGGTCTCATTGGCCAGTACCCTACGCATCAACGATCCGGCTTGTGTGTCCAAGACCTTTCCCGAGTACTTCGCGGCGTTCGCCAAAGTCACGCGGCCCGTTCCGGTCATTGCCATTGACGGACCCTCGGCCTCCGGCAAAGGAACCGTCGCGGCGCGTGTGGCGGCTGCGCTGGGTTGGCATTATCTTGATTCCGGGGCCTTGTATCGACTCACCGCACTGGCCTGCCGGCGTGCCGGTGTGTCGTGGCGTGACGAGGCGCGCGTGGCAGCCATCGCCGCCGGACTCGACGTGGTGTTTGGCGAGAATTCGATACGGCTGTCCGGCGATGAAGTCAATGATGCAATTCGCGATGAGGAAATCTCGTCAGGGGCTTCCCAGGTTGCGGCCCTCCCCACCGTGCGCAACGCCTTGCTCTTCAGACAGCGCCTGTTCCGCCAGGCACCGGGCCTGGTCGCCGATGGCCGCGATATGGCTTCGGTCGTATTCCCGGATGCGCAGACCAAGGTTTTCCTGACTGCGAGTGTCGAAGTGCGAGCGGAAAGACGCCATAAGCAGTTGATCGAAAAAGGAATCGCTGCTAGTATCCTGCCTCTTTTGCAGGATTTGCGCGAACGCGACCAACGTGATAGCCGACGTAGCGTTGCGCCCTTGCAGCAGAGCGAAGACGCCATGTTGCTCGATACGACAGATCTGACCATTGAACAAGCGGTGGATCAGGTGCTGCTGTGGAGCAGGAAGGGGTCGTAGCAAAGGTCGTGCGACCATGTCGTACGCCTCGGTTGTTGCCGGTTGATTGTCTTTTGCCAGCCCCACGGGGCACTGTGGCGATCCTTACGGGGGCCGTTGGCAAGAACTCAGGAACGGGCGATTTTTTATTAACTTAACCCGCAGCCATGCGGTCAGGTCACTCTATATATGTCAGCTCATCCCATTATCCAGGAAAGTTTTGCCGATCTCTTCGAAGCCAGCCTCGCGCGTCAGGAAATGCGCCAGGGCGAGGTCATCACCGCCGAGGTCGTGCGTATCGACCAGAACTTTGTGGTCGTCAATGCCGGACTAAAGTCCGAAAGCTATATCGATCGTGAAGAATTTCTGAACGATCAAGGCGAACTTGAAGCAAAGGTCGGCGATTTTGTGCAGGTCGCCATTGAACAACTCGAAAACGGTTTCGGCGAAACCCGCCTTTCGCGTGAACGTGCCAAGCGTGTTGCAGCGTGGAACTACCTCGAAACCGCATTGAACGAAGGCACGCTGGTTACCGGTACCATCACCGGCAAGGTCAAGGGCGGTTTGACCGTCATGGCCAACAGCGTTCGCGCTTTCCTGCCGGGGTCGCTGGTCGACATGCGTCCGGTCAAGGACACCACGCCGTACGAAGGCAAAACCTATGAATTCAAGGTCATCAAGCTTGATCGCAAACGCAACAACGTCGTTGTTTCCCGTCGCGCCGTTCTCGAAGCCAGCGTCGGTGAAGAGCGCGAAGCGCTACTGTCCAACCTCAAGGAAGGCAGCATCGTCAAGGGTATCGTCAAGAATATTACCGACTACGGTGCATTCGTTGACCTCGGCGGTATCGACGGTCTGCTGCACATTACCGACTTGGCGTGGCGCCGTGTCCGTCACCCGTCCGAAGTGCTGGCCGTTGGCGACGAGGTGCAAGCCAAGATTCTCAAGTTCGACCAGGACAAGAACCGGGTCTCGCTGGGTCTCAAGCAATTGGGCGAAGATCCGTGGGTTGGCATCTCGCGCCGCTATCCGCAAAGCACCCGGATGTTTGGCAAGGTTACCAACCTGACCGATTATGGCGCTTTCGTCGAAATCGAGCAGGGCATCGAAGGGCTGGTGCACGTCTCCGAAATGGACTGGACCAACAAGAACGTCCATCCATCCAAGGTGGTTCAGTTGGGCGACGAAGTCGAAGTTATGATTCTCGAAATCGACGAAGAGCGTCGGCGTATTTCCCTCGGTATGAAGCAGTGCGTTGCCAATCCGTGGGATGAGTTCTCGATGAACCAAAAGAAGGGCGACAAGGTTCGCGGCGCCATCAAGTCGATTACCGATTTTGGCGTGTTTATTGGTTTGCCGGGTGGAATCGATGGTCTGGTTCACCTCTCGGACCTGTCCTGGTCGGTTCCGGGCGAAGAGGCGATTCGCAATTTCAAGAAGGGCGACGAAGTTGAAGCCGTCGTACTCGCCATTGATACCGACAAGGAGCGTATCTCGCTGGGCATCAAGCAGCTTGATGGCGATCCTTACACCAGCTTTATTGCCACTCACGAGAAGAACGCCATCGTTCGTGGTGTCGTCAAGTCGGTGGATGCGCGTGGCGCGGTGATTACGCTTGAGGGCGACATGGAAGGCCATCTGCGCGCCTCCGAAGTATCGCGTGATCGTATCGACGATCTCACCAAGGTCTATAAGGAAGGCGATGCCGTCGAAGCGATGATTATCAACATTGATCGCAAGACGCGTTCGATCAACTTGTCGATCAAGGCCAAGGATCAGGCCGAGCAACATGAAGCGATGCAGAAGTTTTCTGCAGACAGCAACGTCAACTCGGGCACAACCAACCTTGGCGCTCTTCTGAAGGCCAAGTTAAACAACTCGCAATAAGGCTTGAGTATGACCAAGTCAGACATGATCGCACGACTGGCCGAGCGGTTTCCACAACTGGTCGCCAAAGATGCCGATTTCGCGGTCAAGATGATTCTCGATGCGATGTCCGAGGTGTTAGCCCGGGGCGATCGTATCGAGATTCGCGGATTCGGCAGCTTCTCGCTGAACTACAGACCACCGCGCGTTGGCCGCAACCCCAAGTCCGGGGAAAAGGTCAGTGTTCCGGCTAAATGGGTGCCGCATTTCAAGGCGGGTAAGGAATTGCGTGAGCGTGTCGATAGTGCGCTCAACGCAGGTTGAGTGACAAAGTTGCGGTACAGTGACATACCGTGGGCGGCAACGCAGGTTGCCGCCCTTTTTTTGTTGGAGTATGACTGATGCGTGGTTTGCTGTGGGGCATCCGAATCTTCATATTTTTGTTTTTGTTCGCCTTTGCGCTCAAGAACACTGACCCGGTCAGCATACGCTTTTTCTTTGACTCAGCCTGGCAGGCTCCGCTCATCATCGTCGTTCTGGCTTTTTTCGCCGGGGGCGCGGCACTGGGCGTGATGTCATTGCTTGGGACGGTTTTCGGACTGCGTCGTGAGGTCGGCAGATTAAGACGCGAACTGAAGTCGGAGCACCCGACGCAAGTGAAACCTGTTGACGCACAGTAGCTTGCGACGAACTCAAAAAAATGCCAAAGAACTATTAACTATTCATGATTGAATTTGAATACTGGCAACTCCTGTTCTTCCCTGTCTTTTTCGGGCTGGGTTGGGCTGCGGCGCGGATCGATATCCGGCATGTGGTCAAGGAGTCGCGCGCACTGCCACGCTCGTATTTTCAAGGACTCAATTTCCTGCTTAACGAGCAGCCGGATCGTGCCATCGAGTCCTTCGTCGATGCGGTCAAAGTCGATCCGCAAACCGTTGAACTGCATTTCGCGCTGGGCAGCCTGTTCCGACGTCGTGGCGAGACCGAGCGTGCCATTCGCATGCATCAGAATCTGGTCGAACGGGACGATTTGCCGCAGGATATGAAATTACAGGCGCTTTCCGAACTCGGGCAGGATTTTCTGAAGGCGGGGCTGCTCGATCGTGCCGAAGAAGTTTTCAACAAGCTCCGCGACTCGGCAATGGTCAAGGAAGCCAAACGGAATCTGCTCGAAATCTACCAGCTCGAAAAGGACTGGGAAAAAGCCATTGCCATTGCCGCTGAACTGCCGGATATCGCTTCTCAAAAGGAAATTGCCGAGTACTACTGCGAACTCGCTGCGGCAGAAATCATCCGCTCGCGACGCGATGTCGCGTCGGGCTACCTGAAGACAGCGCTGGAGCGTAACCGGAAATGCGTGCGTGCCAGTCTGTTGCAAGGCGACATTGAGGCGCAACTGGATAGAACGGAAGAGGCCATCGCCTGTTGGCAACGCATTGAACAGCAGGACCCAACCTATCTGGCGCTGGTCGCGCAACGCCTGCTCGACGCTTTCCGCAAGCTGGCGCGCCATGAAGAGGGTTTGCAACTCCTGCGCGGCTACCTTGAACATTACCCTTCGCTTGATTTGCTCGACGTGGTCTTTCAGCTCGTGCTCGAAAGCGAAGGTGCCGACGCGGCGTATGCGCTGGTCCGTGACGAGTTGAAACGCAACCCGACGCTGCTCGGGTTTGACAAGTTGATCGAAGCCCGCTTGCTGGTTGCCCCGCCCGAAACACGCGCCGATCTGGATCTGGCCAAGAGCATCGTACATGGCTATACGCGTCGGCTGGCACGCTATCGGTGCGATAATTGCGGCTTCAAAGCGCGGCAGTTTTATTGGCGCTGTCCAGCGTGTGGCGGTTGGGAAACCTATTCGCCAAAACGCACCGAAGAATTCGATCTGACGCCATAGCATGCCGAGGTAATCTACATGGTTCTTGGAGATCTGTCGGCGGTTCGCCTGCTCATCGTTGGCGATGTCATGCTCGATCGTTACTGGTTTGGCGAGGTGTCGCGCATTTCACCCGAAGCGCCGGTGCCGATTGTAAAGATCGAGCGCAGCGAGGAACGGCCGGGTGGCGCTGCCAACGTGGCGCGTAATGCGGCAGCGCTTGGCGCACAGGTCGTGTTGTTGGCGCTGGTTGGCAATGACGAGCCGGGTGAAAGTCTGAAACGCCTGATGAATGAAGGCGATATCGATGCCAGCTTGCACATCGACGAAGCGATCACCACCACGGTAAAGCTGCGCGTCATAGGCCGGCAGCAACAATTGCTGAGAATCGATTTTGAAACGATTCCGTCGCACGAGGTGCTGCGGGCCAAGCTGTCGGAGTTTGAGCAACGCCTGCCTGAGTGCGATGCCGTTGTTTTCTCCGATTATGGCAAGGGCGGGTTGACGCATATCAGCGAGATGATTGGCTTGGCGCGTGCTTCCGGCAAGATCGTTCTGGTCGACCCCAAGGGCGAGGAATACTCGAAATATGTCGGCGCAACGATCATCACGCCGAACCGCGGTGAGCTGCGCGCGGTTGTAGGACGCTGGACGGACGAAGCGGAACTGGAGCGCAAAGCCAATGCCCTGCGTACTGAGCTGGCTTTGCAGGCGCTTTTGGTGACGCGCAGTGACGAGGGCATGTCGCTTTTCTATAGCGGGGGCACAATCCATGAAAAGGCGGTGGCACGCGAAGTGTTTGATGTATCCGGCGCCGGTGATACGGTGATCGCCACCTTGGCCGTCATGCTGGCGCGGGGGGTCGATTGGGCAAGCGCCATTCACGTCGCCAATGTGGCTGCCGGTATCGTCGTCGGCAAACTGGGTACCGCCGTTGTGACGCGGACCGAACTTGACGCGGCGTTGGGCTGAGGTCGTCTATGTATACGATAGTCACTGGTGCGGCCGGCTTTATCGGTTCAAATCTTGTCAAGGCGCTGAATGAGCGCGGGGTAACCGGGATCATTGCCGTCGATAACCTGACGCGTGCCGACAAGTTCAAGAATCTGGTCGATTGCGAAATCGTCGATTACATCGATAAAACCGAGTTCCTTGGTCGGCTGCTGGCCGGGCAGTTCAACGGCGGGATCGACGCCATCTTCCACCAAGGTGCGTGTTCCGACACGATGGAATCAGATGGCCGTTACATGATGGAGAACAATTTCCGTTACTCACTCGGGATTCTCGATTGGTGCATCGATCAAGGCGTGCCATACCTCTATGCGTCGAGCGCGGCGACCTATGGCGGGAGCAACGTGTTCCGGGAAGAGCGCTCGTTCGAGGCGCCGCTCAACGTCTATGGCTATTCGAAATTCCTTTTCGATCAGGTCGTGCGTCAGCGTATGCCGAAGGTATCGTCGCAAATCGTGGGCTTCCGTTATTTCAACGTCTACGGCCCTCGCGAAGCGCACAAGGGACGCATGGCCTCGGTCGCCTTTCACCATTTCAACCAGTTTCGTTCCGAGCACAAGGTCAGGCTGTTCGAAGGCTGCAATGGCTATGCCAATGGCGAGCAGAAGCGAGATTTTGTTTTTGTCGGCGACGTGGCGGCGGTGAACCTCCACTTTCTCGATCACCCGGAAAAATCCGGGATATTCAACCTGGGTACCGGCCGTGCTCAAAGCTTCAACGAACTGGCCGTGGCCAACGTGAACAGTTGTCGCGCACTGGCCGGGGAGCCCGCACTGCCGCTGGCCGAGCTCATCGGGCTGGGCCTGATTGAATATATTCCCTTCCCCGATGCGCTCAGGGGCAAGTACCAGAGTTTTACCCAGGCCGACCTCACCTTGCTGCGCAAGGCGGGTTACGACGCTCCGTTTGCCAGCGTCGAGCAGGGTGTGCCGCAGTACGTTCAATGGATGAACGCTCGTGTATAAGACGCTTGAGGATTTTGTCGGCGGCACCCCCCTGGTCCGCCTCAAACGCTTGCCCGGTGCCGAATGCGAGGCGCGCGGCAATGTCGTGTTGGCCAAACTCGAAGGCAACAACCCGGCCGGGTCGGTCAAGGATCGGCCGGCGCTGTCGATGATCCGTCGTGCCGAGCAGCGCGGCGAGATCAAACCCGGCGATACGCTGATCGAGGCAACTTCCGGCAATACCGGTATCGCCCTGGCGATGGCCGCGGCGATGGGCGGCTATCGCATGCTTCTGGTCATGCCGGAGAACCAGAGCATCGAACGCCGCCAAACGATGCGCGCATTCGGCGCAGAACTGATCCTCACGCCTAAGAGCGGCGGCATGGAACTGGCTCGCGATGTGGCCGAAAGAATGCAGAACGAAGGCACGGGGATCATTCTCGATCAGTTTGCCAACCCGGATAACCCGCTGGCACATTACGAAGGCACGGGGCCCGAGATCTGGCGTGAAACGCAAGGCCGCGTGACGCACTTCGTCAGCAGCATGGGGACGACCGGGACGATCATGGGCGTTTCGCGCTATCTCAAGGAGCAGAATCAAGACATCTGCATTGTTGGCTGCCAACCGGAAGAGGGTTCGCAGATCCCCGGAATCCGGAAATGGCCGGAAGCCTATCTGCCGAAATTTTTCGAGCGTTCGCGCGTCGATCGCATTGAGTCGGTCGCGCAGGGGGATGCCGAAGCCATGACACGGCGGCTGGCTCGCGAGGAGGGAATATTTTCCGGAATTTCTTCCGGAGGAGCGCTGGTGATTGCCTTGCGCCTGGCGCGCGAAGTCGAACATGCCATTATCGTAACCATCGTTTGCGACCGCGGCGATCGTTATCTGTCCACGGGCGTATTTCCATCCTGAGCCTTTCGAGTGCCGTATGAAACCTGTCCTCGTCTTCGACATTGAGACCATCCCCGACGTATCGGGTCTGCGCCGTTTGCACGATCTCGATTCCGGATTGTCCGATGCCGAAGTGGCAGAACTGGCTTTTCAGCAACGCCGGGCACAGAGCGGAAACGATTTTTTGCCGCTGCATCTGCAACGCATTGCCGTTATTTCCTGCGCTTTGCGTGCCGGCAAGGATCTGCGCGTCTGGTCGCTGGCCGAGCCGGAACAGGGCGAGGCCGAGATCATTCAACGTTTTTTCGACGGCATCGAAAAATTCAGCCCGCAGCTCGTTTCCTGGAACGGCGGCGGGTTCGATCTGCCGGTGCTGCATTATCGGGGATTGATCCACGGCATTGTGGCGCCACGTTATTGGGACCTGGGCGACGGTGACTATGGCGACAGCCGCGATTTCAAATGGAACAACTATATCAGCCGTTACCATACTCGCCATCTCGACCTCATGGATCTGTTGGCCATGTACCAGCCGCGCGCCAACGTGCCGCTTGACGCACTGGCCAAGCTGATCGGTTTTCCCGGCAAGCTCGGCATGGACGGCAGCAAGGTATGGGAAGCATGGCAGCGCGGCGAAATTGGCGGAATTCGTGATTACTGCGAAACCGATGTGATGAATACCTACCTCGTGTCGTTGCGCTTCCGGTTGATGCGTGGCGAGCTGTCACGCACCGAATACGACGCCGAGACCCGTTTCGTCCGTAGCGAACTGGCGAGGCTCGATAAGCCGCACTGGCACGAATTTCTGGCGGCCTGGAGCGATTGCTAAAGTTGTGGTGCCCAAGGCCGTAGACCGACTTGTCTCCGACCCTAACCTAACGAGGTCCAGCACCCTAATAAGCTACTGGGAAGTGCCATGTTGAACTTGACCCTGAACACCAACGACTCCATCGAAACCGTTTTGCCTACTGTTGAACTGGCCATGCATACCGGCGACGTTTGCAGCATTCATAACATCAACTACCTGGGCCACATCCACATGGCTGCGCTGACCCTGCTGGCGATGTCCGAAAGTCTGTTGGATCCGGTGACCGGCCAGATTTTTCACCCCCATCCGGGCTTCCGTTTGCTTGGCATCGATGAAAACGGCGTGACGCGCACCTTGGCGATGTGAGCTGACCTGAGACGGATTCACGGCGCGCCAGGCTTGACCAACCTGGCCAGAGCAGCCGGCCGAAGTGGGGCATAACATCCGCTTCATCCAAGGCGCATGCTTCCGTTTTTTTTCCGGTGTCGCCCCATGTCCAACATGATCCCCAATCTGGCGACCCCGCCAATGAAGGAAATCCATTGCCGGGCAATGAATGCAATAAGCATAGTTGGCAAATCAAAGGCAATTGTCCGCGCTCTGTTAGGCCCGGCTATCGTTTATAGTGATGCCTATGACCCTGAAGATTGCCATTGCCCAAATCAACGCCACGGTTGGCGATCTGGCCGGCAATGCCGCGCGAATTCTCGATTTTGCCGAGCGTGCCAAGGCACGGGGCGCCGATCTCCTGCTGACGCCCGAACTGGCGCTGTGCGGTTATCCGCCGGAAGATCTGTTGTTGCGGGAAGACTTCTATGCCGCCTGTGCGCATGAACTCAATGCGCTGGCCGCCGCGGTGCGGGGCATTGCCGTGCTGGTCGGCCACCCGTTGTCGCGCAACGGTTGCCGCTACAACGCGGCGACCCTATTGATCGATGGCGTTGCCGCGGCCACCTATTGCAAGCAGCGCTTGCCCAACTATGAGGTGTTCGACGAGGAGCGCTATTTCGAGTCCGGCGATGCGCCTTGCGTAGTCACCATCAACGGGGTGCGCTGCGGCATCAATATCTGTGCCGACGTCTGGGAGGCGGGAGCGGCGGACCAGGCCATGGAATCCGGTGCCGAAGTCCTGCTGGTGCTCAACGCGTCGCCCTACCATATCGGTAAACAGGAGCGTCGCGCCGAAGTTTTGCGTGCACGCATCGCTTCCACCGGTTTGCCGGTGGTTTATGCCAACCTGGTCGGCGGGCAGGACGAGCTGGTTTTTGACGGAGGCTCGTTCGCCATGGATTCGCACGGCGTTCTGTGCTACCAGTTGCCCAAGTTCGTCGAGGCGCTGGACGTCGTAGAATTTGCCCGCGCCGAGCCGCAGCCCGGCGTAATCGTTGCGGATCGTGCGGTCGAGATCGAGGTCTATCAGGCCCTGGTTCTGGGCGTGCGCGATTACCTCGGAAAGAACGGTTTTCCCGGCGCGATCATCGGCCTTTCGGGGGGCATCGACTCGGCGCTGACGCTGTGCATTGCCGTCGATGCGCTGGGGGCGGACAAGGTGCGTGCCGTGATGATGCCTTCGCCCTATACCGCCGAGATCAGCCTTGCCGATTCACGGGAAATGATCCGCCGGCTTGGCGTGCGCTATGACGAAATTCCCATCGAATCGGCGATGCAGACTTTCAGCACTATGCTGGAGCAGGAATTTGCCGGTCTGCCCGCCGACACGACGGAAGAAAACCTGCAGGCACGGATTCGCGGCATGATCCTCATGGCGCTGTCGAACAAGACCGGGTCACTGGTGCTGACGACCGGCAACAAGTCCGAAATGGCGGTCGGCTATTGCACGCTCTACGGCGACATGGCCGGCGGTTTCGCGGTGATCAAGGACATTGCCAAGACGCTGGTTTATCGTTTGTCACGCTGGCGGAATACAGTATCCGCCGTGATTCCCGAGCGCATCATCACGCGGGCGCCTTCGGCCGAACTGAAACCGGGGCAGACCGACCAGGACAATTTGCCGCCTTACGAGGTGCTGGACGCGATTATCGGAGCCTACATGGAGGAGGAACTCAGCCCGCGCGAAATCATCGCCCGAGGCCTGGCTGAAACCGACGTGCGTCGCGTCGTTCGTCTGCTCAAGATCAGCGAATACAAACGACGCCAGTCACCGGTAGGCATACGTGTCACGCCGCGCGGTTTCGGCAAGGATTGGCGTTACCCGATCACCAATCGTTATCGCGATCCGTACTGAAAGCCGATTTCTGGTACGATTTGTCATGCATCTTCCGGAGACCGCCATGAAAAAAATTGAAGCTGTGATCAAACCCTTCAAACTGGACGAAGTGCGCGAAGCGCTGTCGGAAATCGGCGTTTCCGGCCTGACGGTAACCGAAGTAAAAGGTTTCGGTCGCCAGAAGGGGCATACCGAGTTGTATCGTGGTGCCGAATACGTCGTTGATTTCCTGCCCAAGGTCAAGATCGAAATCGTCGTTGCCGATGACGCAGTCGAGGGCGCGATCGATTCGATCATCAAGGCCGCGCGCACCGGCAAGATCGGCGACGGCAAGATCTTCGTGTCTTCCGTCGAACAGGTCGTGCGCATTCGGACAGGCGAAACAGGCGAATCGGCGGTCTGATTTCGCCCCGCTCAAGAAGAACGGCTCGCCAGTTCGCGAGCCGTTTTTGTTTTGGTCATCGGTCGTATCAACTGGCCTGAAAGACAATAGATACGGACATCTTCAATATTGTGTGACGATTTTTCACACGCCTGGCGTTTTGAAAATCGTCATGCCTTGAGCAACACCCACAGCGCGCCTTCGCCACCGTCGTTGGCCGGCGCATGACAGAAAGCCAGGACGTCCCGGCGACGCGCCAGCCAGGATTTGACCAGTTGCCGCAGGACACCCTCACGACCGGGGGAGCCGTGACCCCGACCATGCACGATGCGCAGACAGCGCTTCCCGGCGTTCTGCGATTCGGCGAGGAAACGCGAAACGGCTTCGTGCGCCTCGTGGCGGTTCAGGCCGTGCAGATCGATATGGTTCTGTATCGACCAGCGGCCTCGACGCAGGTCACGCAATACCTTGCGTGGCAACCCTGTGCGCAGATAGGAATCGGCGTCGGCGAGGGCCAGCAGATCGTCGATTTCAAGAGGGCCGCACAGCGATTCGCTGATGGCCGCGGCTTCGTCGAGTTCACGCTGGCGGGGGCGCGGACTGGGCTTGGGTGGTTCAAAGGCGACGCGTTCGGGCGCGCGCAAAGGGATGGTGCCGGCGACCGCAGCGTGAAAGGCAGCCAGCTCTTCCGGGGTGGGTCGATGGTGCTGACTCATCGCTGAAAACCATGGGCTATCGTATCGATCGACGAGAACACGGAGCGCATAAAGCAGCGCTTGCTGCTGTACTTTATGCGCCCGGGGCTGCGCTATGAATTGTCGAGATTGTCGAGGTAGCGCTCGGCATCGAGCGCGGCCATGCACCCGGAGCCGGCCGAGGTGCAGGCTTGGCGGTAAATGTGGTCCTGCACGTCGCCGGCGGCGAAAACGCCGGCGATCGAAGTGGCCGTGGCATTGCCCTTGCTGCCACCTTCAGTAACGATGTAGCCGCCTTCCATCTTCAGTTGCCCGACAAAAAGATCGGTATTCGGTTTATGGCCGATGGCAATGAATACGCCCATCAGCGGGATGTTCTCGCTGGCGCCGTTCAGCGTGCTCTTGATGCGGATTCCGGTAACCCCGGATTTGTCGCCGAGCACTTCGTCCAGCGTTGAATTCCACTTGATTGTGACCTTGCCGGATTTTTCCTTCTCGAAGAGCTTGTCCTGCAGGATCTTCTCGCCACGGAATTTGTCGCGGCGGTGAACGACGCTGACGTGGCTGGCGATATTGGCCAGATAGAGGGCTTCTTCGACCGCAGTATTCCCTCCACCAATGACAGCCACCGGCTGGTTGCGGTAAAAAAAGCCATCGCAGGTGGCGCAGGCGGAAACCCCACGGCCCGAAAACGCTTCTTCAGACGGCAGGCCGAGGTATTGCGCCGATGCGCCGGTGCCAGGATCAGCGCATCGCAGGTATAGCTTCCGGCGTCGCCAATCAGCATGAAGGGTTTTTCGGTCAATCGGGCCGTATGGATATGGTCGAAAATGATTTCGGTATCAAAGCGTTTTGCATGCTCTTCGAAGCGCTGCATCAATTCCGGCCCCTGCACGCCCTGAGCGTCGGCGGGCCAGTTATCCACATCGGTCGTGGTCATCAACTGGCCACCCTGGGCCATTCCGGTGATCAGCACCGGCTTGAGGTTGGCGCGGGCGGCATAGACGGCGGCCGTGTAGCCAGCCGGGCCGGAACCGAGTATAAGAAGTCGGCAGTGCCGTGGCGTCGCGGTCATTTTTCTTCCCTTCAAAGCTTGGCGAGAGGGAAATTATAACCGGCAATGCCTGAACCACTCCGGCGGCATTGCAGTCGAAGCCATAAAGTGTCTTATAATTCCCGCGCAACCTGTTGAAAAAATTGCCCAAACGAAAGGGGAAATCATGCAGGCAAAACAGCACAAGAGCGGTGTCAAGTCAGGGCTGACCTTGTTGCAGAATATCCCCATGTTTGCCGGGCTGCCCGACGCGCAACTCGAACAGATTGCGAGAATGGCGGTGAGTCGCAAAGTGGCGCGCAATACAACCATCGTCTATGTCGGTGACAGTACCGACTCGCTCTTTGTCCTCGTCAGCGGCAGTGCGAAGGTGCTGAATCGCGACGCCGAAGGGAACGAAGTGATCCTTTGTCTTCTTGGCGAAGGCGAATGTTTCGGCGAAATGGGGCTGATCGACGGATCGCCGCGCTCGGCCGACGTCGTCACCAATGAACCCTGCGAACTGCTGGTCATTGCCAAAGTCGATCTAATGAAAGCGCTGGCCGACAACTTCGATCTTTGCCTGAATATCATGAAGAGCCTGGTGCTGCGCTTGCGCGAGGCGAATCGCAAGATCGAAAGTCTGGCGCTGATGGATGTCTATGGGCGCGTGGCCAAACTGCTGCTCGATTTTTCCGAAAAAGAGCACGGTATTCGCGTTATACGGCGCAAGGTGACCAAACAGGATATGGCCAAGATGGTGGGGGCCTCAAGAGAAATGGTCAGCCGCGTGATGAAGGATCTGGAACGCAGCGGCTATATCCGCGTCGAAGCGGGTCGTATCGTCCTCAACGAAGATTGATTCCTGGGTTGACGCGCGACTTTCCGGTTGTGGCCTGCCGCCGGCTATAATCCCCGATTGTCCAATTCTTATCGATATTGATGGCTTCGCTGTTAAAAAACAGGGTGGATAGTGCTTCCAAGGCGCCCAGTCCGTTGCCGGAAAAGATAGCTGCCATTCTGCAGGAATCACGGTGGCTGGCGCTGGTTGTCCTGGCCGCATTCTTGGGCTTGTCTTTGTGGGGCTACCATCGGGATGATCCCGGCTGGTCACATGCGGTGCATGCAACGACCTTGCACAATCCCACCGGCCGTGGCGGTGCCTGGCTGGCCGATCTGCTGCTTTACGTTTTCGGTGTCTCTGCCTGGTGGTGGATTGTCTTCCTGATCGCCGTCGTGTGGTGGGGTTATCGTCGGCTCGGTGGCCTGCGCAGCGCAGACCGGCGGCCTTTCTTCATCGCCTTGTCGGGTTTCATTGTGCTGCTGGCATCCAGCACCGGACTGGAGAACTTGCGTTTTTACTCGCTCAAGGCCCAATTGCCGCTTGATCATGGTGCCGGAGGCGTGCTGGGTTTTGAAATTGGTCATCTGGCGGTGCGTTACCTTGGTTACACCGGGGCCACGTTGACCTTGCTGGCGGCCTTGGGGCTGGGCTGGAGCATTTTTTCAGGGATGTCGTGGCTTTCAGCGGCGGAACGTTTCGGCGC
The DNA here is from genome assembly GCA_016705685.1 of Propionivibrio sp. Lineage (GTDB taxonomy): Bacteria > Pseudomonadota > Gammaproteobacteria > Burkholderiales > Rhodocyclaceae > Propionivibrio. The sequence goes on along the minus strand of JADJLB010000010.1, from coordinate 644,014 downwards.
CTTGCTTGAAGCCGCGTGTGGGGCCGTGCGTGGACTGTTCGAGCGCTGGCAGGACAGACGCATCGGACGTGAGGTCGCCCGTGAACGCGAGGCCGTCGTCGACGATGAAAAACGTCGTTTTGAAACCCAGGCACCGATCATCATCGAAGTGCCGGAGCCGGCGATACCGGTCTCGGTCAAGGTCGAAAAGCGAATCGAACGCGAGCGTCAGGTCCCGCTTTTTCCCGAGGCAGTTGTCGGCGGTTTGCTACCCCCCTTGCACCTGCTCGAACCCGCGGAGTTGCAGACCGACCGTGTCAGCGCCGAAAGCCTGGAGTACACCTCGCGCCTGATCGAACGCAAGCTGGCCGATTTTGGCGTTCAGGCCCGGGTGTTGGCCGCTTATCCGGGTCCGGTGATCACCCGCTTCGAAATCGAACCTGCCGTCGGGGTCAAGGGCGCGCAGATCGTCAACCTGGCCAAAGACATGGCGCGCGCCTTGTCGATGGTGTCGATCCGCGTCGTCGAGACGGTCCCTGGAAAATCGTGCATGGCGCTCGAACTTCCGAACGCCAAGCGTCAGATCGTCCGACTGTCCGAAATCATTTCGAGCAGCGCATATCACGATATGTCATCTCCGCTGGCGATGACGCTCGGCAAGGACATCGGCGGTCATCCGGTGGTCGTCGATCTGGCCAAGATGCCACACTTGCTGGTTGCCGGAACGACCGGGTCGGGCAAATCGGTCGGGATCAACGCCATGATTCTGTCATTGCTCTACAAGTCCGAACCGGACAAGGTGCGCCTGATTCTGGTCGACCCCAAAATGCTCGAACTCTCGATCTATGAAGGCATTCCGCATCTGTTGGCACCGGTGGTGGTGGATATGAAGCAGGCGGCCAACGCACTCAACTGGTGTGTTGCCGAGATGGAAAGGCGTTACAAGCTGATGTCGGCCATGGGCGTGCGCAATATCGCCGGACTCAACCATCGCATCAAGGATGCGGAGAAGGCTGGAAACAAGCTGACGAATCCTTTTTCGCTGACGCCGGAGGCGCCCGAACCCCTGGTTTCCATGCCGAACATCGTCTTGGTCATCGACGAACTCGCTGACCTGATGATGGTCGCCGGCAAGAAAGTCGAACAGTTGATTGCCCGGCTCGCCCAGAAGGCACGTGCATCGGGTATCCACCTGATACTGGCCACGCAGCGTCCATCGGTCGATGTGATCACCGGGCTGATCAAAGCCAATATTCCAACGCGTATGTCATTCCAGGTGTCGTCGAAGATCGATTCGCGCACCATCATCGACCAGATGGGTGCCGAAGCGCTTCTGGGTCAGGGCGATATGTTGTTCCTCGCTCCGGGAACCGGGTACCCAACGCGCGTGCATGGCGCCTTTGTCGCCGACGATGAAGTGCATCACGTCGTCGATTACCTGAAGCGTGCCGGCGCGCCGAATTATGTCGAAGGCGTGCTGACGGGGGCTGGCCTTGACGATGACGGCGAAGAGGGAGGCGACAACGGCGAGGGCAATGGCGCTGCCGTCGATGGCGAATCCGATCCCTTGTACGACCAGGCCGTGCAGATCGTGCTCAAGAACCGTCGTGCGTCGATTTCGCTGGTTCAGCGCCATCTGCGCATCGGCTACAACCGATCGGCACGACTGATTGAAGCCATGGAGAAGTCTGGGCTGGTATCGGCCATGGATGGGCGTGGTGGCCGCGAAGTGATAGCGCGCAAACCCGAATGAGGTCCAAAACTTCGATTTCGATGCGCTGGGCCATCCCGCACTTGATGCCCTTTGCATTCTCTCGCCATGCCGTGTCGATGGCTCTTTTAGCCTGCCTGATCGCGGGTCAGGCCCACGCTGGCGCGGTTGACAAGTTGCATCGCTTTTTCGAAACGACGAAGACGATGCGCGCCGATTTTGCGCAGATCGTCACCGCCAAGAACGGTAAGCGACCGCAGCAGTCAACTGGCGTGATGATGTTCTCGCGGCCTGGGAAATTTCGCTGGCAGATCGAGAGACCTTATAGTCAATTACTGGTCGGTGACGGTGAAAAAGTCTGGATCTACGACCCCGATCTGCGCCAGGTGACGGTTAAAAAGATGGGCGCCGCGCTGGGCAGCTCGCCGGTGGCGTTGCTGGTCGGTGAAAGCGATGGCAATAACAGCGGCAAAGGTGCGCTGGAGAGGAATTTCAGTTTGCGCGAAGCCGGCGAGCGGGAAGGGCTCGAATGGCTGGAGGCGGTTCCTAAATCGCCGGACAGCGGCTTTGAGAAACTGCGACTGGGGTTTTCTGGAAACGATCTGAAGTCGATGGAATTGTTCGACAGTTTCGGCCAGCTCACGACATTATACTTTTCGCATCTCGAACGAAATCCGCCGCTCGCGTCCGCGCTTTTCCGATTTACCCCCCCTCCCGGTGTCGATGTCCTAGGTGAGTGATCTTTTCGCACAAGCCCATCCGGTGCCCCTGGCGGAAGCGCTGCGACCGGCGACGCTGGACGCGGTGATAGGCCAACAGCATCTTCTTGGCGCCGGTAAGCCGCTGAGACTGGCCTTTGAAGCGCGCAAGCTGCATTCGCTGATCCTCTGGGGGCCGCCAGGCGTCGGCAAAACGACGCTGGCGCGCCTGATGGCCGATGCCTTCGATGCCGAATTCATCGCCCTGTCGGCAGTGTTTTCCGGGGTCAGGGACATACGTGAGGCGGTGGCACGCGCCGAGGCCGTGTGGGCACAGAATGGCCGACCGACGATTCTCTTTGTCGATGAAGTCCACCGTTTCAACAAGGCACAACAGGATGCCTTTCTTCCCTACGTTGAAAGCGGGTTGCTGACGCTGGTCGGCGCAACGACCGAAAATCCCTCGTTTGAAGTGAACTCGGCGCTTCTGTCGCGTGCCTCGGTTTACGTATTGAACCCCTTGTCCGAAGACGAGCTGGGTTTGTTGCTTGAGCGCGCCTGCGGGCAAGCACTACAGGGATTGAGCTTTGACGACGACGCTCGTTCGCGCTTGATCGGAGCGGCCGACGGCGATGCCCGCCGGCTGATCAATCTGCTGGAGCAGATGCGTACGGCGGCATCGACAGCGCATCTGTCGTGCATCGACGGTGCGTTGATCGAGAACACGCTGGCGCAGAATCTGCGCCGCTTCGATAAAGGCGGTGAAGCTTTTTACGATCAGATATCCGCCTTGCACAAAGCGGTGCGAGGCTCCAACCCCGATGCCGCACTCTACTGGTTTTGCCGCATGCTCGACGGCGGCGCCGACCCGCGCTATCTGGCCCGGCGCATTGTGCGCATGGCCTGGGAAGATATCGGACTCGCCGACCCGCGCGCCGCGCAGATCGCCGCCGCCGCCGCCGAAACCTATGAACGTCTCGGTTCGCCAGAGGGAGAGTTGGCGCTGGCCGAAGCCGTAATCTATCTGGCGCTGGCGGCCAAATCGAATGCGGCTTACGTCGCGTATAATGCGACGCGCAAATTTATCGCCAAAGACGGCTCGCGGCCGGTGCCGCTCCACTTGCGCAATGCGCCGACCCGGCTGATGAAAGAACTCGACTACGGCAAGGACTACCGTTACGCGCACGACGAAGCCGAGGGCTACGCCGCAGGCGAAGATTATTTTCCGGATGGCATGCCGCCCGTCGAGTGGTACCGACCGGTAGAGCGCGGGCTGGAAATCAGGTTAGGCGAAAAGCTTGCACATCTGCGCGATCTGGACCGCAATGCGCCAAAATTCACAAGAACCCCCAAAGACTCAGAGGACTGAAAATGCTCGATATCCAACTGCTGCGCAATGACATAGACGCTGTTTCCGAACGGCTGGCAACACGGGGATATGCTCTGGACATTGCTGCGTTCCAGCAGCTCGAAGCCGCACGCAAGACGCTGCAGACACGGACCCAGGATCTGCAGGCCAGACGCAACAGTCTGTCCAAACAGATCGGCATGCTCAAGGGCAAGGGCGAGGACGCTTCGGCGGTGCTGGCCGAAGTCGCCGCGCTGAAGGAAGAGTTGGATGCCAATGAAATACGACTCGACGTGCTGCTCAAGGATTTCGATGCCTTTGTGGCGATCATCCCCAATCTGCCGCAGGAGAGTGTTCCGCTCGGCAAGTCCGAAGTCGACAACGTCGAAACCATGCGCTGGGGCACCCCGCGTTCTTACGATTTCACCGTCAGGGATCATGTCGATCTCGGTGAAGCGCTCGGGCAACTCGATTTCGCGACGGCGGCCAAAATTGCTGGCGCACGGTTCTCGCTGATGCAAGGGCCGCTCGCCCGGCTGCACCGATCGATCGCCCAGTTCATGCTCGACGTGCATAGCGAAGAGCACGGCTACACCGAGGTCTATGCCCCCTATCTGGTCAATGCCGCCAGCTTGTTCGGCACGGGTCAGTTGCCGAAGTTCGAAGAAGACCTGTTCAAGATTCTGCGTCCGGATGCCGAACCGCTGTACCTGATTCCGACGGCCGAAGTGCCGGTCACCAACATTGTGCGTGGCGACATTCTGGCCTGGGATACCTTGCCGCTCAAGCTGGTCTGCCACACGCCGTGTTTTCGCTCGGAGGCGGGTTCCTACGGCAAGGATACGCGCGGCATGATACGGCAGCATCAGTTTGACAAGGTTGAACTGGTGCAGATAGTTTCGGCTGAAAAATCCAATGACGCGCATGAAGAATTGACGCGCCACGCCGAAATCATTCTGGAGAAACTGGAGCTGCCGTACCGCCGGGTCGCCCTATGCACCGGGGATATGGGTTTTTCGTCGGCCAAGACCTACGACCTGGAAGTCTGGCTGCCGGCGCAAAACACCTATCGCGAGATTTCGTCGTGCTCGAATTTCGAGTCTTTCCAGGCCCGGCGCATGCAGGCACGCTGCCGCAATGAAAAAAACAAGACCGAACTGGTGCATACGCTCAACGGCTCGGGTCTTGCCGTCGGCCGCACGCTGGTGGCCATCATGGAGAATTATCAGAACGCCGACGGCAGCATTACCGTGCCTGCCCTGTTGCGTCCGTATCTGGGCGGCCTGGAAAAAATCACGACGCGAAAGTAAACCGTTGTCGGCTTTTTGGTCTGGCGTCCTGTTTCGAATACGCTTCTTGCCGTCCTCTACTCTTGACCGAATCTTTTTCCAAGGGGTCGTAAGGTCGTTCGTAACGATCGAGAATGTCTTTGTAGAGGCGGATATTCTCAACCATGATGACGGCTTCGCCGCCCCGCCCCTTGCCGGATTTTAACCGGCTGTAGTACTGGGGAAGACCGAGCAAAGGCAGTATCTTCTTCATTGCGTACCAGGAGTCCGGGTTGGCCTGCAGCGTCTTGGCCAGATAGCGCGCGGCATTGAGGTGGCCCATGCCAAGGTTGTAGGCGGCAAGCGTCAACCATAGGCGATCGGGTTCAGCGATGCTGTTCGGGAGCGCATCGCGCAGGTCGCTGATGTACTGCGCTCCGGCGTTGATGCTTTGCGCCGCATCAAGCCGGTTGCCAACGCCAAGCAGGTCGGCAGTATCTTCGGTGAGCATCATCATTCCGCGCACCCCGGTCGGGCTGGTTGCCCACGGATCCCATTGGGATTCCTGATAGGCAACGGCCGCCAGCAGTCGCCAGTCGATTCCCGTTCGGGTCTGAGCCGCCTGAAACAGCGGCCGATAAGTGTCCAGAACAGAATGCATACGCTCGATGAAATGCATGCTGTCGGCCTGGGTGAGTCGTTCGACATGTCCGAAATAGCGGTCTTTCAGGCGGTCCATCTCACCGCTCTTATGAAGTCGTTCAAGAAACGCATTGGCTTTGGCAATCAACTCCGGGTCCACACCGGGCGAGAAAAGCCAGACAATCGGCCGGGCTTCCCCCAGTTCGAGCGAGTACTGCAATTCGGGATAATAGTTCTTGCCAATGTCGTATGCCGCGCCATTGACCAGGGTTGCCTCGAACCGTTGATTGGCGACGCCTTCCAGCAAATCAAGTTCGCTGTGTTTGTGGCTGCCGACGATGAGCAATCCCGGAACGGACTTGCCTGACTCGCGTAGCGCCGTCTCCTGTCGTGAACCGGCAACGACGTGGACGGTCTTGTTGGCCAGTTGTTCGATGCTGGTCAGCGGCAGCGCGGCTTCGTGGGTGACCAGAATGTCGTGGTCCTGGAAGTAGGGCGTGCTGTAGTGAATAGCCGGATCCGCAACTGGTGACTGCCAAGCGGCGGCCAGATGGGCTTCGCCGCTTTTCACCCGTTGCAGAATATCGTTATCGCTGGCGGCAACGACGATACGGGCCTTCAGACCCAGATCCTTGGCAAACAGCCGGACCAGGTCATAGTCGAAGCCCGAAGCGCCATTCGTTTCGTTAACCGAGTAGCTCGTCGAGCCAACCCGGGTCAGAATCACGAGTTCCCGGGTTTTTGCCAGTGGCAACTGAACCTGCTCGCTACAGCCGGCGATAATTACGACAAGAGCGAGGAGGATCAGGCGCATGGGCTGTCGAGTTGTGCTAAGATTCGGCCCCGGACGGAGAGGTGGCAGAGTGGTCGAATGTACCTGATTCGAAATCAGGCGTACTGCAAGGTACCGTGGGTTCGAATCCCACCCTCTCCGCCAAATTCCAAGGAAATCTGGCATACAAGCGCTGCCCGAGGTGCTTTCCCATATAAGTTGCCATCGGAGATACCGTTCATTTCGCACTTGAATGGCCTATCCTGACACAAGAACCCGGTTAGGCACTACTGACGAGCTGTTTTTCTTCGTGGGGATCGCGAGACGTATGATCCCCGCTTGAAGCGGGCATCCGAGATGAAAACGCTACTCGTTGTATATCACTCAATGACAGGCGGCACCGAGCAAATGGCACGTGCATTTGTTTCGGGCGCTGCCGAGGAAGATGGAACGATGACGCGTCTGCTCCATGCCTCGGTCGCCGGGGCTGTAGACGTCATCGAAGCGGACGGCTACGTATTTGCCACGCCGGAAAACCTCGCCGCCATGTCCGGTCAGATGAAGGATTTTTTCGATCGTTGCTATTACCCCGCGCTGGAGCGTATCAATGGCCGGCCTTACGCCGTGCTGGTCTGCGCGGGCAGCGATGGACAAAATGCCGTGCGGCAGATTGACCGCATCGCTACCGGGTGGCGGCTGCGGCGCGTTGCCGAGCCTTTGATTGTTTGTACGCATGCGCAGACGCCCGAGGCAATTCTTGCTCCAAAAACCGTGGCCGCGGCGGACCTCGAGCGTTGCCGGGAGTCGGGGAGGGCACTGGCTGCCGGGCTGGCTCTCGGCGTTTTTTGAAAAAAAAGGCCGCCCACGGGCGGCCTCGTTTTCATCGCTTGCGGATCAGTGGAACTGCTCTTCTTCCGTCGAACCGGTCAGCGCGGTGACCGATGAGACGCCGCCCTGGATGACGGTCGTGACTTCGTCGAAGTAACCTGTCCCGACTTCCTGCTGGTGCGAGACAAAGGTGTAGCCGCGATCCCGCGCCGCGAACTCGGGTTCCTGAACCTTTTCGACGTAGGCCGTCATACCGCGTTTCACATAGTCCTGCGACAGATCGAACATGTGGTACCACATGTTGTGGATGCCGGCGAGGGTGATGAACTGGTACTTGTAGCCCATGGCGCCGAGTTCTTTCTGGAATTTGGCGATGGTGGCGTCGTCGAGATTCTTCTTCCAGTTGAACGAAGGCGAGCAGTTGTAGGCGAGCATTTTCCCCGGGAACTTGGCGTGTACGCCCTCGGCGAACTTGCGGGCAAATTCCAGATCCGGCGTGCCGGTTTCGCACCACACGAGGTCGGCGTAGGCCGCATAGGCCACAGCTCGCGAGATCGCTTGCCCCAGGCCCTTCTTGGTCTTGTAGAACCCTTCCGCGGTACGCTCGCCGGTAACGAAAGGCTTGTCGTTTTCGTCATAGTCGGAAGTCAGCAGGTCGGCCGCTTCGGCATCGGTACGCGCGATGACCAGCGTCGGCACGCCACAGACGTCGGCCGCGAAACGCGCGGCGATGAGCTTCTGGACCGCTTCCTGCGTTGGCACCAGGACCTTGCCGCCCATGTGGCCGCATTTCTTGACCGAGGCCAACTGGTCTTCCCAGTGCACACCGCCGGCGCCAGAACGGATCATGGCTTTCATCAGCTCGAAGGCGTTGAGCACGCCGCCGAAACCGGCTTCAGCGTCGGCAACGATCGGTGCAAAGTAATCGACGTAGTCTTTGTGGCCGGCATCGATGTTCTTGGAATACTGGATTTCGTCGGCGCGGCGGAACGAGTTGTTGATGCGCTCGACAACCTTCGGCACGGAGTCGACGGGGTACAGTGACTGGTCGGGGTACATCGCGGCATAGCCGTTGTTGTCCGCTGCGACCTGCCAACCGGACAGGTAGATGGCTTTTACGCCAGCCTTGACCTGTTGCATGGCTTGGCCCCCGGTCAATGCGCCCAGGCAATTGACATAGGGCTCGGTATTGACCAGGTTCCAGAGTTTTTCGGCGCCGCGACGGGCGATGGTGTATTCGATCGGGAACGAGCCGCGCAAACGAACAACGTCGGCGGCCGAGTAGCCACGCTTGATTCCTTTCCAACGGGGGTTTTCGGCCCAGTCTTTTTCAAGTTCGGCGATTTGTTGTTCACGTGTACTCATGATTGACCTCACTAAAAATTAGAAACAACCCAGAATTTGAGAAAAAATCAGACAGCCAGAAATTAAAGCGTCTTGCCGAGTGCTTTTCAGGCAGGTGATGCCAACAATTATAGAGAGGTTTTTTGCAAGCGGCAATAGTCTTATATAAGATATAAGATATTTTTTGATTCGATATGCGTCTGTCCGCGATCCTGCGCGTTGCGCCAAACGGCAGACGCGGCTTATCGGTCGGGAAAAGTGCGGAAAGAGGGGCTGAAAAACCGCGAAACCGACCATTTCCGGGAGTTGCAGCGGGGTGCGCCCGCTGCCGGCAGCGTCACCCGGAGTTAGTCCAGCGCCTGCGTGGAAACGACGATGCCGTCCTCGTCGACATAGATCCATTCGTCCTGGCGGAACGAGATGCCGCCGAAGCTGATGTCGATGTTGCGGTCGCCTGCGCCTTTCTTGATGCTTTTCAGGGGGTGCGTGTTGAGTGCGCGAACGCCGATGTCGATCTGGTTGATGTCGCCCGAATCCCTGATGCAGCCATAGACGACCACGCCTTCCCAGCCGTTCTTGTGCGCCAGGATGGCCAACTGATCGCCGACCAGCGCGCACCGCAATGAGCCGCCGCCGTCGATGACCAGCACCTTGCCGGTGCCGGCTTCGGCGAATGCTTCGCGCACCAGCGAGTTATCCTCGAACAGCTTGAGCGTGACGATCTGGCCGCTGAAGGACGACCGGGCACCGTAGCGTTGAAACATGGGAGCGACAACGCGCAGGTTGCCGCGGCGAATCTGTTCTTCGTTCGAATCCAGCAGATCGGGGGTCTTGAAGGGCATGCGAGTTCCTGAATGCAAAAATTGGGGGAGTTCTACTCCTGGCCGAGCATGGTTCCTGTGGCCGGATGCGTCGCGTCAAACGACGGCTTCGGCCTCTTCTTCAAAAACCAGTTTTACTTTGTCGTCGTTGTCGATATCAACCGTCACCTGACCACCGCTGGCCAGACGCCCGAACAACAACTCGTCGGCCAGCGCCGAGCGGATGGTGTCCTGAATCAGGCGCGCCATGGGGCGAGCGCCCATCAGCGGGTCGAATCCATGTGCGGCGAGATGTTCCTTCAGCGCATCGGTAAACGTGGCTTCCACTTTTTTCTCGTGCAATTGTTCCTCAAGCTGGATAAGGAATTTGTCGACCACACGGAGGATGATGTCATGGTCAAGCGCCTTGAAGGAAATGGTGGCGTCGAGCCGGTTGCGGAATTCGGGGGTGAACAGGCGTTTGATTTCGACCATCTCGTCACCCGCCGTCTTGGCTTTGGTAAAGCCCATGCTGGCCTTCTGGATCGATTCCTGGCCGGCATTGGTGGTCATGATGATGACCGCATTGCGGAAATCGGCTTTGCGACCGTTGTTGTCCGTGAGCGTGCCGTGGTCCATCACCTGCAGCAGGATGTTGTAGATGTCGGGGTGGGCTTTTTCGATCTCGTCGAGCAGCAGAACGCAATAGGGCTTCTTGGTGACCGCCTCGGTCAGTTGTCCTCCCTGCTCGAATCCGACGTAACCCGGAGGGGCGCCGATCAGTCGTGAAACCGCGTGGCGCTCCATGTACTCGGACATGTCGTAGCGCAACAACTCGTTGCCGAGGCAGTAGGCGAGCTGTTTGGCCACTTCGGTCTTGCCGACGCCCGTGGGTCCGGAAAACAGGAAGCAGCCTATGGGCTTGGTCGGATTGCCCAGGCCCGAACGCGCCATCTTGATCGCCCGGGTCAGCGCATCGATCGCGGCCTCTTGTCCAAAAACGACAGCCTTGAGATCGCGGTCGAGGTTTTTCAGCGAACTGCGATCGTCGGACGAGACATGGGTCGAGGGGATGCGGGCGATCTTGGCCACGATTTCTTCGATATCCTGTTTTCCGATCAGTTTCTTCTGTCGGGACTTGGGAAGAATGCGTTGCGCGGCACCGGCCTCATCAATGACATCGATAGCCTTGTCGGGCAGGTGGCGATCGGAGATGAAGCGTACCGAAAGCTCAACGGCCGAGGTCAGCGCTGCAGCCGAGTACTTGATGCCGTGGTGCGTTTCGAAGCGGGTTTTCAGGCCTTTGAGAATTTCGATGGTTTCGGCAATGGAAGGTTCGTTAACGTCGATCTTCTGGAAGCGACGCGACAAGGCATGGTCTTTTTCGAAGATGCCGCGGTACTCGGTGTAGGTTGTGGCGCCGATACATTTGAGCTGGCCGTTCGAGAGCGCCGGTTTGAGAAGGTTCGAGGCATCCAGCGTGCCGCCCGAAGCCGATCCGGCCCCGATCAGCGTATGGATTTCGTCGATGAAGAGGATGGCCTGAGGTTTTTCGCTCAGTTGCTTCAGAACACCCTTCAAGCGTTGTTCGAAGTCGCCGCGATACTTCGTGCCGGCCAACAGCGCGCCCATGTCCAGGGCATAGACGTTGGCTTTTTCGAGAATTTCCGGAACGTTTTTTTCGACGATACGACGGGCCAGCCCCTCGGCAATGGCCGTTTTGCCCACGCCGGCTTCACCGGCCAGCAACGGGTTGTTCTTGCGGCGCCGACATAGCGTCTGGATTACCCGCTCAAGCTCTTTTTCTCGCCCGATCAGCGGGTCGATCTTCCCTTGCAGGGCCAGCGCGTTGAGGTTGTTGGTGTAGCTTTCCAGCGGGCCGGAGGCCTGCTGGGCCTCTCCCTCGGTTTCGACATCAGGGTCGCTGCGCACAGTGCCCTGCGGCACCTTGCTGATACCGTGGGAAATGAAATTGACAACGTCCAGCCGGGCGATTCCCTGCTTCTGCAGATAATAGGCCGCGTGCGAATCCTTTTCGCCAAAAATGGCAACCAGCACATTGGCGCCATTGACCTCTTTCTTCCCGGACGACTGGACATGCAGGATGGCGCGCTGGATGACACGTTGAAAACCGAGCGTCGGTTGCGTGTCAATGTCATCTTCGCCATCCACCGTCGGCGTGTGCTCGACGATGAACTTGGTCAGATCCTTGCGCAGTTGCTCGATATTTCCGCCACAGGCATGCAAAGTCTCCGCCGCAGACGCGTTATCAAGCAGTGCGAGCAGCAGATGCTCGACCGTGATGAACTCATGACGCTTTTGTCGCGCCTCGACAAAGGCCATGTGCAAGCTGACTTCAAGTTCCTGCGCGATCATTCAGTTTTCCTCCATCACGCACGCCAGGGGGTGCTGGTTTTCCCGTGCGAAGACTGCCACCTGCTCGACCTTCGTTGCCGCGACATCGCGTGGATACACGCCACAGACGCCGCGCCCCTCGATATGTACTTTGAGCATGATTTGCATCGCTTGTTCTCGGTTCATGGAAAAAAACCTCTGCAGTACATGAACGACGAAATCCATCGGTGTGAAATCGTCGTTGAGCAACAAGACTGTATAAAGAGGCGGGGGGGCGACCTTGCTGCGTTTAGCCTCGAGTACGGAACCTTCCTGATGCTGTTTTGCCATGATTCAATTCTAACCAGTCTTTCGAGTTGTGCAAAACCTTCATGCGTGCTGCCTCGTTTTCCGCCTTTTACGCACAAATCGCGCTGCGTTCGGGCACCAAAGCGGCATTCTCGCTCAAAAATGCTTGACGCATCCACCACAACTAGCGTAAAAAGTCCCCATGTTTTGGTTCAGGCTCCAGTTGAATTTCAAACATGCACGTCGGGCGATGCCCGGATCTTGTCTCTTTTCAAGGAAGTAGCAATATGGCAACAGGTACAGTTAAGTGGTTCAATGACGCCAAGGGTTTCGGTTTCATTACTCCGGATGATGGCAGCGAAGATCTTTTTGCGCATTTTTCCGCGATCACCATGGGCGGATTCAAGACCCTCAAAGAGGGCGAGAAAGTTTCCTTCGACGTGACGCAGGGCCCCAAGGGCAAGCAAGCATCGAATATTGGGCGTGCCTGATTTTCGGCTGCGTTAAGGGAACCCGCCTCTGGCGGGTTTTTTTTCGTCTGCGGTCGCTGACACGCTGTGCCTGAAACATCTGGAAACCAAATGATGTCGCCGAGTCCGGTATCATTGCGTTCACTGTCTCGAAAGGTATGGACGATCACTGTGCTGCTGCGCGTAACCCATTTTCTCCGCTGCGCCGCCCGGGGTGCTGTGCGCCTGGCTCTGGCCATGTTCTTGGCCAGCGCTTCAGTTGTGTTGGCCGACGATCTCCCCGATCTCGGTGAGTCGGCCCGGGCTGAATTTTCACAACAGCTTGAACGCCGGATAGGCGTGAGCATCATGAATGAGATTCGCCTGCGCGAGCCGAGCTATGTTGACGACGCGGATATCAACGACTATCTCAATCGCCTGGGGCAGCGGCTGGCCGAGTCCAGCGCAAATCCGATCGGGGAGTATCATTTTTTTGCCATTCGCGACAGCAGCGTCAACGCTTTCGCCATGTTCGGCGGTTTTATCGGGGTGAACACCGGTACCTTGCTGACCGCGCAGTCCGAGTCGGAGTTGGCCGGGGTGGTCGCCCACGAAATTGGCCACGTCACGCAAAATCATCTGGCACGCCAGATTGCCAGGGAAAAGCAGAATACGATTCCCAGCATGATTGCCATGGCGGTCGGCATTCTCGCTGCACGCTCCAATGCGGATATCGGGATGGCCACCATTTCCTCGGTGCAGGCCGGCATGGTGCAAGCTCAGCTTTCCTTCAGCCGGGATTTTGAACGCGAGGCGGATCGCGCCGGGTATAAAACGCTCGAAAAAGCGGGCTATGACGTACGCAGCATGAGCGATTTTTTTGAGCGCATGCAAAAGGCGGGTCACGTGTCCGAGGTCAATGCGCCGGTCTACTTGCGGACGCACCCGCTGACGGTGGAGCGGATCTCCGATATGCAGAATCGCGCGCAGAACTCGTCTTATCGCCAAGTTGTCAGCAGCCCCGATTTTTATCTCGTACGCGCCAAGATCCGGGCGCAGACGGGGACGGCGCGAGAGGCGGTGAGCGAATTTGAAATTGCATTGCGCGACAAGAAGTATGCATCGCAGGCGGCGGCCCGTTATGGGCTGGCCTTTGCCTTGATGCGCGCCAAGGACATCTTGGGCGCTCAACGCGAAATGGAGGCCATCAAGTCGCTCAAGGTGAGCTCGCCGATCATTTCCGGCCTGGCCGCCGATATCCGCTCCGCCGCAGGCGACTTGCCGGCCGCACAGGCAATATACCGCGAAGCCTTGTTGCGCTTTCCGCAAGCCAAGTCGCTGGTCTATGGTTATGCCGAGTCGCTGTATGCCGGCAGACAATACGATCTGGCCTTGCAATTTCTGGAGTCGCAATTGCAGCTCAGCCTGACCGATTACAAACTGTACGGCTTGCAAGCCAAGACCTATTCGGCCCTCGGCAAGCGCTTGCAGCAACTCAGAGCGCAGGCCGAGTATTACTACCTTCAGGGCCAGCTTGGACAGGCGGTCGAACAATTGCAGTTTGCCCAGCAGGCGAACGATGGTAATTTTTACGAGCAGTCTGCCGTCGATGCGCGTCTGCGCGAATTGCGCAAGTTGCTCGATGAAGAAACCAAGCAGAAGAAGAATGGCGGTTGAATTTCACCCTGCGCTCGGAATATCTGCCTGCGCTCACATCTTCCAACACTGAACGTTGAACATGAGCGATGGGCGTTTCGCGCTCTTTGACTGCGATGGCGGCCATGCCATTCTGCTGTCGCAGTATCGGCGTACCGTAAGCTTTGATGGCGACGCCGCGCGCGGCCCCGATCTGGCTTCGCTATTTGCGGTGCTGGAAGCAGCGGCAGACCAGGGCGAATGGATTGCCCTGGCGGCCGATTATGCTCTTGGCGAATGTTTCGAACCGTCCGTCCCTTTGTCACAGACGTGCCGCCCGATGTTGCGCGCCTGGGTTTTTGGTCAGGCCCGGCGGCTCGATCCGGGAGCGCTCGAAGCATTTATCAGCGAGCGTCTGGCCGAAATTCCAGAGCATGATCGGGTTGCCGGCGTGGCCCACCTTTCAGCGGCCCTCGACGCTGCGGCCCATGCAGCAAAGGTCGAGCAGATCCGGCGCTGGATAGCCGCAGGCGATTGTTACCAGATCAACCTTACCTTTCCCCTCGCTTTCAGGCTCTACGGGCACCCATGGGCGCTTTATGCCCGACTGCGGGCGCGTCAGACGGTGCGACATGGGGCGTACATCGTCACGCCGGAAGAAACACTGCTTTCCTTTTCGCCCGAATTGTTTTTCGAACGCGTCGGTAGCCGGGTCGTCACGCGTCCGATGAAGGGTACCGCCGAGCGCGGCATCTCACCAGGTGAAGATGCCGCGCTACGGGCGTCCTTGCTGGCGTCCGAAAAGGAACGCGCCGAAAATATCATGATCGTCGATCTGTTGCGTAACGATCTGGGGAAGCTGGCGCAGCCCGGCAAGGTGCAGGTTGAGTCGCTGTGTGACGTTGAAGCCTACCCGACGCTATGGCAGCTCGTCTCAACCGTATCGGCGGACTTGCCCGGAGTCAAACTCTTCGACTTGTTCCGGGCGCTGTTCCCCTGCGGCTCGATTACCGGCGCGCCAAAAATTCGAGCCATGCAACGTATCGCCCAACTTGAGGTCGCCCCACGCGGCCTGTATACCGGAGCTTTGGGTTGGTTGTCGCCGGGAGGCGATTGCCGCTTCAATGTGGCTATCCGGACGCTCGAAGTCGCGCCCGACGGACAGGGAACATTGGGCGTTGGCAGCGGTATCGTCATCGATTCCAGCCCGGCCAGCGAATATGCCGAATGCCTTCTGAAATCACGTTTTCTTACGCGCTTCGATCCCGGTTTCGGTCTCATCGAAACCCTGTGCCTGGAGCGTGGCGTGTTGCAGCGATTGGAATTGCATCTCGAGCGGCTTCAGGCTTCGGCGCAGGTGCTCGGATTTGCCTGTGATATCGCGGCCATTTCGGCCGGTCTGGCGGAACAGGCGTCAATGCATTCGACCGGCCCCCGCCGGATACGATTGACGCTTGCCCACGATGGTCGATTCCAGATAAGTCAGGCTGTGCTTGAGGATTGCGCGCTGCCCGCTTTGGCCGTGCTCGCCGAGGAACGTGTGGACCCTGGCAATTATCTGCTGGGGCATAAGACCAGTGCGCGCCGCATGTACGATCGGGCCTTGGCCCGTCTGGCAGGATGCCCCGATTTTTTCGATGCGGTCTTTCTCAATACGCGTGGCGAAGTGTGCGAAGGAGCGCGCAGTAACGTCTTCATCGAGCGCGACGGCGTGTGGCTGACGCCGCCAACGTCCAGCGGATTGCTGCCCGGCGTGATGCGACGGCAGCTCCTGGAATCGGGACGGGCGATCGAGGCTGTCCTTTTCAAGGAGGACTTGCTGGGTGCTCCGGCGATCTACCTGACGAACAGCCTGCGCGGGGTGATTCCGGTCAGGCTGCAGGCCTGATTTGGCGCATAGGGAAAATTGACGAACCGGACTCGGCGAAATCGTCAGCCGACAACCGTAACGACGATTCGGCGTCGGTGCGAAACGGTCCGATGTTCCCACAGATAAATGCCCTGCCAGGTGCCGAGTTTCAGGTCGCCATTGCAAACCGGCACGGTGATCGAGCTGCCCGCCAGAATGTTTCGGCCGTGTGCGGCCATGTCGTCATCACCTTCATTGTCGTGACGATAGGCCGGGTCGCCGTCAGGTGCCCAGCGTCGTGCCAGCGTTTCAAGGTCCCGACGCACCGTCGGATCGGCGTTTTCGGTAAGGATCACCGAACAGCTGGTATGCAGAACAAAGATGTTGACCAAGCCGGTTTCGACGTGCGATGCACGTACGATCCGGGCGACTTCGGCAGTGATTTCCGTCGTGCCTCGGCCATTTGTGCTGGCCTCAATGGTCTGTTGGTGGGCCACGTCGCGATCCTTTCCCGCTGGCTGGGGTGAAATCGGCTACCTCGTTGACCGGGCGATCAGCACTTGCCGGTGCTCCCGAACCCCCCGGAACCACGGGAGCTGGCGGTAAATTCGTCAACCACGTCAAATGCAACCTGCATGACAGGGACAATGACGAGTTGCGCCAGCCGGTCGAGCGGATTGAGCGTGAAGCTTTCATGGCCACGATTCCAGGTGGAAATCATGATTTCGCCCTGATAGTCGGAATCGATCAGTCCCACCAGGTTGCCGAGCACGATGCCGTGCTTGTGGCCCAGCCCGGAGCGTGGCAGGATCATCGCCGCCAGGCCGGGATCGGCCAGATGAATGGCCATGCCGGTTGGAATCAGCATGGTGTCGCCGGGGTGTATTTTCACCGGGGCTTCAATGCAGGCGCGCAAATCAAGTCCGGCGGCACCCGGCGTGGCATAGTGCGGCGGGTTGTCCTTGAGACGCGGGTCGAGCAGGCGTACGTCGATGCGATGCATGGGGTCTCCTGTCAGAGGTGCAGTTTCAGGGCGGTGCCCAGCAACACGGCAAAGACCAGGGCAATAAGCAGACCGACAACGATGCATTTGGCAAGCCAGCGCTTTTCCTGTTCTTCAACCTGCCAGTTCTCGACCATCCGGCTGGCGCGCTTGAGTGCCGCATGGCCGACGATCCTGCGGGTTTTTTCACGAACAAAGTCGTTTGCCGTGTCATTCGGCCCGGCGTTCATCAACGACTCTCCAGCAGCTTGGCGACATGCGCAACGAGCGCTCTGGCCAACTCGATTTTCGAGCCGGCGGGAAGCGGAGTCGCACCGCCGTCGTCGAACAGGGTCAGCGTGTTGTTGTCGCCTCCGAAACCGTCTTGAATCAGGTTACCGACGATCAGCGGCACCTTTTTCGCCTTGCGCTTTCTTTCCGCGTATTCAGCCAGATTTGTGCTCTCGGCGGCGAAACCAACACACAATGGCGGCACGGGCAAGGCCGCCACATCGGCCAGAATGTCCGGGTTCTGAACCAGTTCAATTGCCGGGGCGCCCTGGCCGTCCTTCTTGATCTTGTGTTCTGCTACCGTCTTAGGACGATAGTCGGCGACCGCAGCGATACCGATGAAGACGTCCTGCCTTGCGGCATGTTTCATGACGGCGGAATGCATTTCGAGCCCGCTGACGACATCGATGCGCGTCACGCCAAGCGGTGTGGGCTGGTTGGCCGGGCCGCTGATTAGGATGACCTCGGCGCCGGCTTCCTGGGCCGCGCGCGCCACGGCAAAGCCCATCTTCCCGCTCGACAGATTGGTGATGCCGCGTACCGGGTCGATCGCTTCGAAGGTTGGACCGGCGGTGAGCAGAACTTTTTTGCCGCTGAGCCGCTTGGGCTGGAAGAAGGCGATCAGTGCGGCGACCAGCGCTTCCGGTTCGATCATGCGGCCCAGGCCGATTTCGCCACAGGCCTGATCGCCGCAGGCCGGGCCGAGAATGGCGATGCCGTCGCCATCCAGCGTCGCGACATTGCGTTGCGTTGCCACGTTTTCCCACATCTGGCGGTTCATCGCCGGCGCCACCAGCAGCGGGCAGTCGCGTGCCAACGCAAGCGTGCTCAGCAGATCGTCGGCCAGCCCATGGGCCAGCTTGGCCAGGAAATCGGCCGAAGCCGGCGCGACCAGTATCACATCGGCATCACGCGACAGATCGATATGCGCCATGTTGTTGGCCACGCGCGAATCCCACTGGTCGCTGAACACGGGTTTGCCGGAAAGCGCCTGGAAAGTGACCGGCGCGATGAAACGGGTCGCCGCCTCGGTCATCACCACCTGGACGGTGGCGCCTTCCTTGATCAGCAGGCGAACAAGCTCGGGGGATTTGTAGGCGGCAATGCCGCCGGTGATGCCAAGCGCAATGCGTTTTCCCGTCAATTCCATGCGAATGATCCGATAGCTTGGTTAGAATGCCAGACGAAACATTCTAACCGAGATTGCAAAATGGCAATTACCGACTGGCCGGAGAGTGAACGTCCGCGCGAACGCTTGCTGATGCAAGGCGCTGCGGCACTGACCGACGCCGAATTGTTGGCGATTTTCCTGCGTGTGGGCGTGAAGGGGAAAAGTGCGGTCGATTTGGCGCGCCAGTTGATTCAGCATTTCGGCAGCCTAAATCGATTGTTTTCGGCGACGCGGGACGAATTTTCTGCATTCCCCGGCATGGGACCGGCCAAATTTGCACAGTTACAGGCCGTTCTGGAAATGTCGCGCCGTGCCCTGGTCGAGGAAATGAAGCGAGGGAATGCCTTTTCAACGCCGGGTACGGTGCGCGATTATCTTCGCCTGCACCTGGCCGGGCTGGCACATGAAGTGTTTCTCGCTCTGTGGCTGGATGCACAAAACTGCCTGATCGCGGCCGAAGAACTGTTTCACGGAACGCTGACGCAAACCAGCGTCTATCCGCGAGAAGTGGTTAAGAAGGCGCTGTGGCATAACGCGGCCACCGTGGTGTTTGCGCATAACCATCCTTCTGGCGTTGCCGAGCCTTCGGCCGCCGACCAGACGCTGACCCGGGAACTCAAGCAGGCACTGGCTCTCGTCGACGTGCGCGTATTGGACCATTTCATCGTGGCCGGACAAAACCAGCCTCTGTCGTTTGCCGAACGCGGCCTACTCTAGTCCGGCCACAAGCGGCGGATCAAAAATCGCTTGAGGC
Organism: Propionivibrio sp.; assembly: GCA_016705685.1. Taxonomy (GTDB): domain Bacteria; phylum Pseudomonadota; class Gammaproteobacteria; order Burkholderiales; family Rhodocyclaceae; genus Propionivibrio. Next base: position 624,850 of record JADJLB010000010.1, on the reverse strand, counting down.
AAGTGCTTGTTTTAAGCTAGAATCGCCGACCTTCTTCCCTAGAACAATCGGAGCAACCAAGATGGCGCGTGTCTGCCAAGTGACGGGCAAAGGCCCGATGGCCGGAAACAATGTTTCCCATGCCAACAATCGCACGAAGCGGCGCTTTTGCCGAATCTGCATTACCGCCGGTTCTGGGTGGAAAGCGAAAACAACTGGGTGCGTCTGCGCGTGTCGAGCGCTGGTTTGCGCACCATTGACAAGAACGGTATCGACGCGGTGCTGGCGCAATTGCGCGCGCGCGGCGAGATCTGAGCGGGGACCAGAGCGATGCGTGAGAAGATCAAACTTGAGTCGACGGCTGGCACCGGCCATTTCTATACGACGACCAAGAACAAGAAGACGATGCCGGAAAAGATGGAGATCAAGAAGTACGACCCCAAGGTGCGCAAGCACGTGGCGTACAAGGAAATCAAGCTGAAGTAACGCAATAAGACGGCCAGCGAAGCGAAACGAACCTCGTCAGATGACGAGGTTTTTTTTGTTCCGTCATTCTGTTTTTTCGGGGAAGGTATCCTTGAACGCATTGCAGAAACGCAATTCTTCGGGGTAGGGGAAGAAGTCCTCGACGTAACCCGAGCGGATCTTGTCCTGCGCCGCTTTCCAGAATTTTGCATTGAGCAGATAGCGGTGATACTTGAGAAAAGCCGCGCGGACTTTCGGTGAGCCAAGCAGGAAGGACGCGAACTCCTCGGGAAACACATCGTTCTTTCCGACCGAATACCAGGGCTCGCTGGACATTTCCATCTCCGGATACGGGGCTTCCGGAATGGTGCGGAAATTGCAGTCGGTCATGTATTCAATTTCGTCATAATCATAGAACACCACCCGGTTATAACTGGTCATGCCGAAATTCTTCCACAGCATGTCGCCGGGGAAAACGTTGGCGCTGGCCAGTTCGCGGATGGCATTGCCATATTCGAAAACGGCATGGTCGATTTGTTCGGGCGTGGCGCTGTCCAGATAAATGTTCAAAGGCGTCATGCGCCGTTCGATATAGAGGTGCTTGATGACCAAGTCATCGCCATCTTCTTCGAGTAGGGAAGGAACGTGTGCGCGGAGTTGTTCAAGCAGTTCTTCCGAAAAACGGTTCTTTGGCAAGGCGACATCCGAAAATTCCAGCGTGTCCGCCATTCGGCCGACACGGTCGACTTTCTTGACCATCAGATATTTTGCCTTGACCGTTTCGTGATCGACTTCTTTGGTCGGCGAAAACACATCCCTGAGAATTTTGAAGACGTAAAGATACGATGGCAGCGTAAAGACCAGCATGACCATTCCGGGTACACCCGGAGCGATGACGAAATTGTCGCGTGAGTGTCGCAGGTGCTCATGCAGATCGCGGAAGAACATGGTTTTGCCCTGTTTGCCAAGACCGAGCATGGTGTAGATTTCCGAACGCGGTTTATGCGGCATGATGCTCAGCAGAAACTGAACGTAACCCGAAGGTACTTCCATGTCGACCATGAAATAGGCACGGGACAAAGAGAACAGAAGAACGATCTTCGCGGTGTCCAGCAACAAAGTGTCAAGAACGAGTTGGCCTTCCGAGTTATGCAGGACAGGAACGGCAAACGGCGTCTCGACATTGCCGTTGATGGCCTTGCCAAAGATATAGGCACCCTTGTTGCGATAGAAAGCGGAGTGCAGTACCTGGATCTGGACGTTGGCTTCAGTTTTGGGCCAGCCCCCAAGAAACAGTTCCGCCGTACGTAAGGCGCAATCGATATCGCGGTCAAGATCTTCAAACGGGCGTTGCCATTCGAAATCGTAAATGATCTGCTTGATCGTCTGACGCAGACCGCCTAATTTTGGGTAGTAACTGGTATACACCGGCGGGTCGGACTGGATGTACTCGGTGGACACTGCCGGTCGGGTAAAGATGTAGTCGTTGTGGAAATAGGTTCGGTGCAGAAGTCTCGAACACACCGAATTGAAGAACGTCTCGGCGAGTTCAGGCTGCTTGTGATTGATCAACTGGCCGATGTAGAGCAGCTTGACTTGTTGCCAGGTCGCGTCGTCGAGCGAATCGGTGCCGTATCGGGCTTCGATGAGCCTGGCCGTTTCGTTCGAGCGGTTGTCGTATGAGGGAATGCGATCACGGACGGCATCCTGTACCCCTTTCCAGTCACCTTCTTCAAAAAGCGTTTTCGCCTGCTGTCCGTATTGGCGGATGAGCCGGTAATGCCGGTTGAAACCTTCGATCATTGCTTTTGAAATGAGCAGGGCGGGGGGGTGTTCGTCGATCCAGATGTCCATCTTCTTAGGCCGTGATGATTTAATCCGAAAATTGTAGCATTAACGGCCCCCGCACGATGTATGACAAATACAAAACAATGAATGCTGGCGAAGTGCCGGGTTTTCCCCCATAATTACACACTCTTCTGATTTGATTCGGCGTTGTAATCAAACCTCGCCACGCTGCATCGATTGCCTTTCAGGTCTGCAGCACGTGTGCAAAGAAAGCAAATTGGCTGTTTGTGCGGGCACGCAACCAGGGCATAACCAAATTACTACATGGAGTTAACATGAGCGAAAGTCTGATCAAGATTCCGCAGGGTGGCAAGAAGATCGTTCCCGGCCAAGCCATACCGGACAACCCGATTATCCCGTTCATCGAAGGCGATGGCATCGGCGTCGATATCACCCCCGTAATGATCAAGGTGGTCGACGCAGCGGTTGAGAAGGCCTACGGCGGCAAGAAGAAAATCCACTGGATGGAGGTCTACGCCGGCGAGAAGTCAACGAAGATGTACGGGTCGGATATCTGGCTGTCGGCTGAAACGCTCGCCACCCTCAAGGAATACTCCGTCTCGATCAAGGGTCCGATGACGACGCCGGTCGGTGGCGGCATCCGCTCGCTCAACGTAGCCTTGCGCCAGGAACTCGACCTCTACCAGTGCGTGCGTCCGGTGCAGTATTTCCGTGGCGTCCCTTCGCCGGTCAAGCATCCTGAACTGATCAACATGGTCATCTACCGCGAGAACACCGAGGACATCTACGCCGGTGTCGAGTGGCAGTCCGGCTCCGAGCCCTGCAAGAAGGTCATCAAGTTTCTCCAGGAAGAAATGGGCGTCAGCAAGATCCGCTTCCCGGAAACGTCGGGGATCGGCATCAAGCCGGTATCCAAGGATGGCACTGAGCGGCTGGTGCGTGCCGCGATCAAGTACGCCATTGCCAACAAGCGCAAATCGGTGACGATCGTGCACAAAGGCAACATCATGAAGTTCACCGAAGGCGCCTTCCGCGACTGGGCCTATGCGCTGGCCAAGAACGAATTCGGCGGCGTCGAGATCGACGGCGGCCCATGGCTCAAACTGCCGAACGGCATCATCATCAAGGACTCCATCGCCGACGCCTTCCTGCAACAGATTTTGCTGCGTCCGGCGGAGTACGATGTGATCGCCACGCTGAACCTCAACGGCGACTACATCTCCGACGCACTGGCCGCGCAGGTTGGCGGTATCGGCATTGCGCCCGGCGCCAACATCTCCGACCAATACGCCTGTTTTGAAGCCACGCATGGTACGGCGCCGAAATACGCCGGCCTGGACAAGGTCAATCCCGGTTCGCTGATTCTTTCCGCCGAAATGATGCTGCGTCACCTCGGTTGGCTGGAAGCGGCCGATCTGCTCGTCAAATCAATGGAAGCGGCCATTGGCGACAAGGTCGTAACCTACGACTTCGCGCGACTGATGGAAGGGGCAACCGAGGTATCGTGTTCGGAATTTGGCGACGCCATGATCGTGCGCATGTAAGCTGCCGTGGTTGGGTCAGCACTGAAAAGCCTCCGCTGTTGGGGGCTTTTTTTTGGGTTTCATGTGCACGGCGTTTGAGTCGAGCCTGACATCATGACCATTCTGCTTGGATGTATCGCCGACGATTTTACCGGCGCGACCGACCTAGCCGGCATGCTGGTCAAGGCCGGGATGCGCACGGTGCAGCTGATTGGCGTTCCGCAAGAACCGGCAGTTGCCGATGTTGACGACGGTATCGACGCGGTCGTCGTCGCGCTGAAATCACGCACGGCACCGGTCGGCGAAGCAGTTTCGGAATCACTCGACGCGTTACGCTGGCTTCAGCAGGCGGGTGCCCGTCAGTATTATTTCAAATACTGTTCGACCTTCGATTCGACGCCCCGTGGCAACATCGGCCCCGTTGCCGAAGCGCTACTGGACGCCCTGGGCAGCCGCTTTACGATCGCCTGCCCGGCTTTCCCGGCCAACGGCCGGACCATCTACAAAGGCCATCTGTTTGTCGGCGATCTGCTGCTATCGGATTCAGGTATGCGCGATCACCCTGTGACACCGATGAGCGATGCAAATCTTGTTCGAGTGCTGCAAGCCCAGGCCAAGGGCAGGGTCGGTCTGGTGGACCATGCCGACGTGCAGAAAGGCGAAGGCGCGATTCGTTCCCGTTTCCAGGCACTGGAATCCGCGGGATTCCGTTTTGCCGTGGTCGACGCGCTTTCCGATGCGGACTTGCTGAACATCGGCGCTGCGTGTGCCGGCCTTCCGCTGGTCACCGCAGGCTCCGGGCTGGCGCTTGGTTTGCCGCAAGCCTTTCGTCGTGCCGGCCTGCTGGCCGAAAGCGGGGCGGCCGATGCGCTGCCACCCACGGGCGGTCTGCGGGCAGTCATCTCGGGCAGTTGCTCAATCGCCACGCAAGGGCAGGTAGCGCGAATGCGCGAGACGCATCCGGCCTTTCGGGTCGATCCCTTTGAGCTGGCATGCGGCGGCGATGTGGTCGGTGCGGCGCTCGATTGGGCTGCCAGCCGAATGGACAAGGGGCCGGTACTGGTTTACGCCACCGCGGCGCCCGAAGAGGTCAAGGCCGTTCAGGCACAGCTTGGCGCCGCGCAGGCGGGCAGCCTGATCGAAACGGCGCTGGCGGAAATCGCCAGGGGGTTGCTTGAGCTGGGCGTCGGGCAACTGATCGTGGCCGGTGGCGAAACTTCCGGCGCCGTGGTCAAGGCGCTGGGGATCACCGGCTTGCGCATCGGCCCGGAAATCGATCCCGGCGTGCCCTGGACCGTGGCGATATCGAAGTCATCGAACGGTCGCCCCGTGGCGCTGGCGCTCAAATCGGGAAATTTCGGCACGCGGGATTTCTTCATCAAGGCATGGCGCTTCCTGCAACCAAGCGATTGAGGGTGAATTGCACCCACTGGCTTGAAGCCTGGAACGGAATCGATCGGAACGGATCAACTGCCACAAATCGTCAAAAGTTGTTTCGAGATAGGCCAAGCATTGCCACTGTTGAATGAATAACTGATAGATTCAAGGCGCCTCGTATCGTACCGAGCCTGCTTCACGCGATGAAGCAACGCAACCCTCAAGTTCCTGCTGAAATTTCGCAAGGTATGCACCACGAAAATTTGTCACGAAATCCGTTTCCTTTTCTGAGTGAGTCGCCATGCCAAGATTCGCCGCCAACCTGACCATGATGTTCACCGAACTTCCGTTCACGGAGCGCTTTGCCGCTGCCGCCAGGGCGGGTTTTGCCGCCGTCGAATTTCTTTTTCCCTACGACTATCCGGTCGCGGATGTGACGAGTTGGCTCAACGACGCCGGGCTCAAGAGCGCGCTGTTCAATATGCCGCCCGGTGACTGGGCCGCAGGCGAACGCGGAATCGCTTCGATTCCGGGGCGCGAAGGCGAATTTCGCGCCGGTGTGGCCAAGGCGCTGAAGTATGCATCGGCGATGGGAACTCCCCGCATTCACGCCATGGCCGGCTTGCTTCCGGCGGGCGCCGACCGGGCATCGCATCGGGCGGTGTTTGTCGACAATCTGCGCTATGCCGCCGGGGTGTTCTCGGAGCGTGGCCTGACGCTGCTTATCGAACCGATCAACATGCGCGACATGCCCGGCTACTTCCTCAATACGCAGGCTGAGGCACACGCCCTCTGCGCCGAGATCGGCGCGCCCAATCTCAAAGTTCAAATGGATATCTATCACGCCCAGATCGTTGAAGGCGATCTCAGCATGACCCTGAAGAACAATATCGCCGGCATCGGCCATATTCAGATCGCCAGCGTTCCCGGGCGCCACGAACCGGATGAGGGCGAAGTCGATTATCGCCATCTGTTCCGGCTATTGGACGACCTGGGTTACCAGGGCTGGGTCGGTTGCGAGTATCGCCCGCGCGGCAGGACCGAGGACGGGCTGGGCTGGCTAAAGAAGATGACCTGAAGGGATACGACATGAAAGTATTGATTACCGGTGGCGCCGGATTTCTGGGACGACGACTGGCCAGCAAGCTGCTGCAGCGCGGCGTGCTCAGGAATGCTGCAGGCGTCGAAGAGTCGATCGACCGCCTGGTGTTGTTCGATGCCATCCAGGCCGACGGATTCACCGATCCACGCGTTTGCGTGGTCACCGGCGATATAGCCGATCCGCAGGCGATCAACGACGTCGTCGACGCCGATACCGCGTCGATCTTCCATCTGGCGGCGGTGGTCAGCAGTCAGGCCGAAGCGGATTTCGATCTGGGGATGCGCGTCAACATTGACGCCATGCGGCTACTGTTCGAGCGCTGCCGTCAACTGGGGCATTGCCCGAAGGTGCTGTTTGCCAGTTCGGTCGCGGTCTATGGCGGCCAGCTTCCCGAGCTTGTCCGGGACGACACCGCGCTCAATCCGAAGTCGTCGTACGGCATCCAGAAAGCCATCGGCGAACTGCTGCTGTCCGATTACAGCCGCAAGGGCTTCATCGACGGACGCGGCGTGCGTCTGCCGACGATTTCCGTGCGGCCGGGCAAACCCAACAAGGCCGCGTCCTCATTTGCCAGCGGCATCATTCGCGAACCGCTGAGCAACGAAGCGACGATTTGCCCGGTGACGGTGGACACCCGTCTGTGGCTGCTTTCCCCGCGCCAGGCCATTGAATGCCTGGTCTGGGCGCACGATCTCCCGGCCGACGCTTTTGCACAGTGCCCGGTGCTCAACCTGCCCGGCGTCAGCGTAACCGTCTGCGAAATGGTCGACACCCTGGGCCGGGTGGCCGGGAAGCACGCGGTCGACAGAATTCGGTGGGAAAGCGACCCCGTCGTGCAACGCATCGTCGGCAGCTGGCCCGGCCGCTGGGACATGACGCGCGCCCACGCGCTGGGCTTCAAAGGCGACGCGGATTTTGAAGGCATCGTCCGGGCCTACGTGGCGGATGATCTGGCGCACACGGAACTGAAATGAGCGTCTTGCTCCAGGCTTCAAGCGATCAGCCCGATTGACAAGCGTCGGCCTGCAATGGCGTCAACACGCCATTGCAGACTTGCCAACCCTGAGAGCCGCTTGAATATTGGCTTGCGCGGCAGGGTGCGCCAAGAAACCGGTTCTGCCCGCTTGTTGGGTTGGGATCTTCTCAGCAAGTTGCCGAAGCAACCAATGGTTTGAGTTTGCGTTGGCCGAACCTCAACGAGGGTATGTGCGAAGGTTTGGGTAGACTTTCATAGTGGCCAAGTGAGTGCAAATAGTACTGCCCATGGTTTGTGATAGTGCACAGGTTACAGGGCTTGGCGACGAAGTCGGTGGTGCTCATGGGGTCAGGGTGTTGATGAACTGATCGGCGGTGAGGATGGGGCAGGCGAAGCGGTCGGAGAGCGCGAGCAGGTCCTGGTCACCGGTAACAAGGACCTTGGCTTTGCCGGCCAACGCCAGATGCAGGAAGGGCACGTCGAAGGGGTCGCGGCAGCGCGGCACCATGTACGTTGGCGGCAGCGGATGGGGGATGCTCACAGTCTTGCAGTAGGGGAGGTAGTCGGCCAGCAATTCCTGCTGTTCACCCGGAGAAAGTTTGAACTTGGGGTAGGCGAGCACCCGGATCAGTTCGGCTGCCGTGACGCGGGAAGCGAGGGGCAGGATGCGCCGTGCCTGCCAGGCTAGGCGCAGCGGGGCCAAGCGCCCATTGGCGAACACCAGCGCCAACAGGACCACGTTGGTGTCGATGACAACCGGAAGCGGGCCGGCCGCGCGCCTCATTTCTTCCGCAATGTCTTGGCCGGCGCCTGCCGCGCCCATTGCACGGCGTCGGCGATGTCCTGCTCGGCGAGGCCCAATTCCGCCAGTTTGGCACGCACGGCGTCGCCGCGCTGGATGCGCACTGGCGTCAGCACGATCTGGCCGTTGATGGCTTCCACTTCGAAATATTCGGGCGAATCGATGGTCGCCGTGATGCTCTTGGGCAGCGTCAATTGGTTCTTCGAGGTCATCTTGGCCAGCATGTTCACCACCAGTGCAAGAAAGTAAGGGATTCTTACTTTACGCGAGTTTCCATGACGCTTCAAGCCACCGCTTTCAAGGCGCTATGACAGCCGGACAGATGGCGTGCCGCAAAGCCGGACAACTTGAAGACTAGCAACACAATTTCAAACGGCACTTGCCAAGTGGACTAGGTTTCCATATTATTGGAAACATGGAAACCAATGATGCTGTCTGCGCGCTTGCTGCCCTGGCCCAGGAAAGCCGTCTGGCCGTCTTCCGCCTGCTGGTGCGTAACGCCCCCGAAGGCCTGACGCCGGGAGTGATCGGCGAGCAGCTTGGATTGCCGGCGCCGACGCTGTCGTTTCATCTCAAGACTCTGGCGCAGGCCGGTCTGGTCACTTCGGTGCAGGAAGGTCGCTTCCTGCGTTACCGGGCGGCCATGGCCGGTATCAATGGACTGATTGAATTCCTGACCGAAGACTGCTGCGGCGGTCATCCCGAACTTTGTCTCCCGAAAGGAAAGCACACGTGACAACTGGCGAACCTCTCAATGTGCTGGTCTTATGCACCGGCAACTCCGCCCGCTCGATTCTCGGCGAATCCCTGTTCAATCATCTCGGCAAGGGACGCATTCACGCCTATTCGGCGGGCAGCAAGCCCTCCGGCAAGGTCAATCCGGTGGCGCTGGAAACGCTGACAAAACACGGCATCGCGCTGCCGTCCGAGGTGCGCAGCAAGTCGTGGGACGAGTTTGCCGCGGCGGGCGCGCCACAGCTCGATTACATCTTTACCGTCTGCGCCAGTGCCGCAGGCGAGACCTGCCCGATCTGGCCGGGGCACCCGGCCACCGCGCACTGGGGCATTGCGGACCCGGCGCATGTCGAGCCGCTCGAAGCGCGATGGGAGGCCTTCGAGCTGGCCTACCGGCAGTTGGAGAAGCGCGTCCGGGCTTTTCTAGCCTTGCCGCTCGAAGCGCTTTCGGCCGACGAGGTCAAGGCCGCCGCCCGGCGTATTCATGAGGAAGCCGGCGAATGAGCGCCATTGCGAAGAAACTCTCGTTTCTCGACAGGTATCTCACCGTCTGGATTTTTGCCGCCATGGCACTCGGGGTAGCTCTCGGCTTTTCTGTTCCGGGGATCGAGGATTTCATTAACAGCTTCCAGGTCGGCACGACCAATATGCCGATTGCCGTGGGGCTGATCCTGATGATGTACCCACCCTTCGCCAAGGTGCGTTACGAAGAATTGCCCGACGTATTCCGCGACACGAAAGTGCTGGGCTTGTCTCTGGTGCAGAACTGGATTCTCGGGCCAATCCTGATGTTCGCGCTGGCGATCGTATTTCTCCAGGACCAGCCTGAATACATGGTCGGTCTGATCATGATCGGCCTGGCCCGTTGCATTGCCATGGTGATTGTCTGGAACGAACTGGCCAAGGGATCCACCGAGTATGCCGCCGGCCTGGTGGCCTTCAACTCGATCTTTCAGGTGCTGTTTTTCAGCGTCTATGCCTGGCTGTTCATCACCGTGCTGCCGCCGCTCTTCGGGCTGTCCGGCGCGGTCATCGATATCTCGATCGGGCAGATTGCCGAAAGTGTGTTCATCTACCTGGGCATCCCGTGCCTGGCCGGGGTGTTGACCCGCGTGATCATGCTGCGTTTTGTTTCGAAGGATTGGTATCACACCCGCTTCGTTCCGAAGATCGGGCCGATCACGCTGATCGCGCTGCTGTTCACCATCGTTGTCATGTTCAGCCTGAAGGGCAAGCTGATCGTCAGCATTCCGCTGGACGTGGTGCGTATCGCCATTCCGCTGCTGATCTATTTTGTCGCGATGTTTGTTTTTTCTTTTTTCGTGAGCCGGCGTCTGGGAGCCACTTACGAAAAGTGCGCCACCCTCTCATTCACAGCGGCCAGCAACAACTTTGAACTGGCCATCGCGGTTGCCGTGGCGGTTTACGGCATCGACTCGGGCGTTGCGTTTGCCGCGGTGATCGGCCCACTGGTCGAAGTGCCGGTGATGATCGGTCTGGTCAATGTGGCACTGCTGTTCCAGAGAAAGTATTTCGCCGTGGCTTTGTAAGAGTCACGGCGAAGTCTTATGGAAGAACAAAACCAGGGGCGTCTAACCCGTCTTGCTTGCTCTTGACCAAAGTGCAGGTGAGTGTTTTTCTACAGTCGTAAACCGATGGACTTGCGGCGCCGGGTCGTCGCATACAGTGCAAGAAGTGAAGCGCCAAACAAGGCTACGGAACCCGGCTCAGGCACCTTGCCGCCACCGCCGCCACCTGGCACGTTCAATTCGTTATACGCTGTGCCGTACTGAAAACTGACATTGGAAATGTCCGCAGTCGTCAAGCCGTTTACACCGGTCAGCACAAAAACCACAGAGTTCTGTATAAGCGGAACGGCACTTAGGCCGCCATTCGGATTGAATCCTGAAGCGGATGAAACAATTCCGAAGTTGATTCCATCAAGTGAAACCGGACCCTCAAGATTAACCCCGTTAAAGTTACCCAGGTTGCCGGATAATCCCGTGGTCAGGTATCCGGAACTGGCGATTCCACGGTTGGCGCCGACAGGTGCACCGGCTCCAAAAGCGGCAGCCTGGTACCCGAACTCGCCACCGACATTGGTGACACCTGCGCAACACCCTGCCTGTTGAATGATCGAAGAACCCGACGCAACCGTTGCGGACAACGGCGTCAGGGACCGGCTGCTGGCAGAATTCCAAAAGACCCCAGTCAGCGTGCTGCCCGGAACGTCCTGCCCAGAGTTAGCCACGGAGGTGTTGGTCAAGGTGATGGTGAGGTTGTTGCCTGAAATATCGAAAACAGCCGATGCGCTGACGCTGACCCCTCCGGGACCTGTCCCAGAGCCCAAGAAAGTGGCGGTGCTGGCAGAAGCTTGAAGGGGAAGGCCAAGCATCAGGGCCGAGGCAAGGAGGCAAGTTGCTGAAATTGTTTTCATACGTCGATTCCGAACGGTGATGATTACTGGACAAACAATTAAAAGCAAAAATCGAACCAATTTTGTAATGATATGTTTTTAATAAATATTTAAGAAATTCTTGGTTCTGAAACGCGCATTTCGTAAAAATTCTCGACACCAAACTGCCCTTTTACAGGCCCAATTCGGTTTTCAACTCGGAAACTTCGCCCTGAATTTTGAGCTTGTTTGGGCCATTCAAGGCCGCGGTAAGTTCTTCCTTGGCTTCAGCCTTCCGACCGGTTTTTGCCAGGGCATAGGCAAGATGGAACCGTATCTCGCTGTTCTCAGGGCTTCTGAGACGCGCTTCACGTAAAAGCCCCAAGCCAGATTCGGCCTTTCCCTGACGCACCATAATCCAGCCCAGAGTATCGGTGACTACCGAATTGTTGGGTACCAGCTTGTGTGCTTTTTCAGCGATTTCCGAGGCCTTTGGGTCATTCAGATTCAACAACACAATGGCCAGATTATTCAAGCTCAATGTGTCGTCCGGTTCGTAAGCAAGGACGAGTTCATAGGTCTTGCGAGCTGCCGAGTAGTTCCCGGTGCGCATTTGCAATTCCGCCAAGGCCTTCAGGGCGGTGCTGTCGTTAGTATGCTTCTTGAGCCAATCCGTGAGGAATGTGATGGCTTTGGCGTATTCTCCCAGGGCGACATGTGCCTGCACGATATTGATCGCCGTTGCCGTCGTCGGTTGAAGGGCCAGAACGGCTCGGTAACCGTTGGCTGCCGCAGCGTATTGGCCATTGGTCATTGCGAAGTTGGCGCTGGTCTGCAAAGTGGCCAGGCTGTTCGGGTGCGAATCTGCCAAAGCCTTCAGTGCCGTTTTGGCACGAGCGGTTTCGCCGCGTACTGTTTCCGCTTCGACCATGAGGGTCAAGGCAGCTTCGTCGTTGGCCAGGCCTTGTAACGCTTTTTGGGCGCTGTAGACCGCGCCGTCCGGATTGCCTGCGTTGAGCTGCAATCGGCCAATTTGCACCTGGAGCGTAGGGTCGTAATTGGCCAGGAGCGTCGCCGAGTGGAATACGCTACGCGCACTGGTCAGATCGTCGGCTGCCATGAGTGCGCGTCCGAGAGCCACTTTGACCGCCAAGTCGTCCGGATAGGTGGATGCTAGTTGTTTCGCGACAGTCAAGGCTTGAGCTGTTTGTCCCTGACGTCCCAACAAGTCGACCAGGGCGAGTCCGGGACGTGTGTCTGTTCGTTGCACGTCAATTGCCTTTTGCCAGTAGCGGACGGCGTTTTCCGTTTTCTTGGCTTTGACTTCCAGCGCGCCGAACTCATAAAGGGCATCGGGGTCGTCACCTCGTTTGGCGAGGAGCTGGTTCAACCTGGTCCGGGCTTCGTCGACGTGCGACTCTTCCACGTCGAGTCGAATCAGGTTGAGAATAGCCGGGCGAAACCCTGGATCTTTGGCAAGTACCTGTAAGTATGCTGCCCGCGCACCGGCTTTGTCCCCACTTGCGCCTTTGACAGATCCGAGAAAGTTAATCATCGCCAGATTGGAAGGCTCTCTCTTGACAATGGTTTCAGCGACCTGTACCGCCTTCTTCAATTGTCCTTGCCGTGAGTAGATAATGGACAATTCGACCCCCGCCCAATTGTCGCCAATATCTCCCGAGAAAGCCTTCTCCAGACTGGCAATACCGATATTGTCCCGGCCCAGGGCGAGCTGGCTCAAACCCAATTCGTGCACTGCTGCCGGGTTACCCCCGTGGGTTGCTTTTTCAAGCAATTCGGCCGCCTGAGTGTGCTGACGCAAGACCAGGTAGACGGAACCCAGCATGAATTGAACCTGGGAATCATCCGGAGTGGCCTCTAAGAGTTTTTCCAGGAGTGTCCTGGCTCGCTTGTAGTCTTTGGTTTCAATGTATATCGACGCCAATAGCTTGCGAGCTACAAAATTTCGCGGCGTTCGTTCCAGAATGAGATTGAGGTATTCGGTAGCTTTTTCCCAGTTTCGCAACGCATGGTTGGCCAGCGCCGCCACCATGAGTAAATGACCTTTGCCGCTGAGATAGGTCTTTGGCAGGGCATCGATCTCGCGAGTGGCTTCTGCCAGTAACGCCTTGGCACCCGCCGCGTCGCCCCGCTCACTAGCCAACACTGCGCGGAGATAGAAAACACGTGGATCTTCCAGATTGGCCTCGGTAAGCAGGGAAAGATCCTTTTCAGCTTCTTTCCCGCGATTCAAGCTCATCAGCAAGGCGGCCCGTGACAGCCGTGCCTCGGCGTGCCGGGGATCCAATTCGAGAGAACGATCATAGGCCGCCAGCGCTCCCGTCACGTCTTGCCCGGCTTGCAATACCGAAGCGTAGGTGCTCCAGGCTTGGGCATCTTTCGGCGCCAGTTCGATGGCCTTTTTGATCAAGGTCATGGCTTCCTGCTGTTTGCCCTGCTTCAGCAGCCAGGACCCTTCAGCGATCAGCGGAGCGGGCGACTTGGGGTTCAGCGTGCGTGCCTCGGCAAACGAACGCGCAGCCAAGTTTGAATTTCCGCTTTCTGCATAAGCCGTTCCCCTCAGAGTCAGGATTTCCGCTTGCAGGGCTGGCGATAGCCCCGTGGGTTGGATCCTGTCGATGACGAGTTTCGATTCGCCGAGAAGGAGATAGACCTGTCCGAGCGGCAAGGCAACTTCGCCACGATCCACCCCCAATTTAAGAGCTTCTTCAAATGCGGCTTCTGCACCCTTCAACTGACCTAGCTTGAACAATGTTTTGCCCAGCAGCAGATGGGCGGAAAGCATCTTGCTGTTCTGCTGAATGGCACTTTTAAGCTGGACCGAAGCTCCTGGCAGATCGCCCTTGTCGTATCGACGTAGCGCATCCTCATACAGCTTTGCGGCCTTATCAGAATCGGCGTAGGCCGGCGCGGCCAGCAGAAATCCACAGGTCGCGAATAAAACCAAGGGCGCAAGGACCCCGCACTGAAATCTTTGCAAGGCAGATTTGATTTTTATCATCAAGTGATCACGCAAGTAGGGGCAGGGAGGTTTTCTACAAGTCGGTAGAACCAGGAATTCAGAGCCAAGCATACTTCAGCTAACGGAAAGTTAGCCAGTTTTTCAACAGCGTCGTCTCCACGCTTTCGGTCTGTTGGGCGAGGAACAATTCGGCCGTCGACAGCGCGTCGCTGAGCGCGTTGTGGGCGCGGTAGCGGGGCAGCCTGTACTTCTGGCGCAGGGCGGAGAGGCGCAGGTCGCCGCGCTGCAACGGTCGATTCTGGCGCGCTTTGGCGCGAATGGCGATGCGCAGGGTGTCGACCGTCGGGATCAGAATGCGTCCGCCATAAATGGCTTCACAGGCGTGGCCGACAAAGCCGCGTTCGGTTTCTGCCCGATGCGCGATCATCACCCGCCCGGCCAAAGTGGCCAGCAACTCAGCGAGTGCCGACTCAAGATGGCAACCCGTCTGACATTGATCGTCGGTAATGCCATGGATCACCGCCGATGCGTCGCTGACGGCGCCGCGAAGTCGAACAATGTAGTGGCGGGCCGATCCGAGGTCGATCCGCTCGCCGTCCATGCACACCCAGCCGAAGCTGACGATTTCGTTACGCGCCGGGTCGGCACCAGTCGTCTCCAGATCGAGCGCCAGATAGGCAGTCTCCCGGCTTGGCGCATCCGGGGCGGGGAAGGGCGTCGCCAGGTAGTCGCGAAGCGGCCCGGCTGGCGCGCGGGCAAGCAGCCGGCGACGCCTGAAATCATGACCGAAGCAACGTTCAACGCATTCGAGCAGCATCAGGCGGGACGGTCCGGGTAGCGTTGGGACAAGATCTTTTGCATGCGCTCGACCACCGCAAAGGCTTCTTTCAGATTGCTTCGCTCCAGCGAGGTCAGAGCCGCCGGCGAAAGGTAGTTATCGGGCGCCTGGCCGCGCCGAATCTGCTCCGCCTGATGTTGCAGCCGCAGGTTGCCAAAATACTCGAACGCTTCCTCAAGTTCGTGCGCGCTTTCTGCGCTCAGGACGGGTGTTCCGGCGGCTTCGCGCAGTCGGGCGAGGGTGCCGATCCGGGCCTGGCCATTCGACAGCGCGAGTATGCGGGCAATGTCCGTGACCGGAATCAGGCCGCCCCGCTTGATGTCGAAGCTGTCCGCATGTTCACCGTCGGCGATCAGCGTGAAGTTTCGGAAGAAGCCTAGCGGCGGCTTGTTCTTCAGCGCATTGGCGACCATGTTTGCGAGAAATACTTCGCTCTTCGAATAGGCCTGCTTGATTGCCTCGTGCAGCGGCATGAGCAGCGCCGTGTCGCCGTAGACGGTGCGCAGGTCGAGAAAGTTTGCGGCCAGCATCGCCGCCCTGGCGTCGGTGTGCCCGATCCAGCCGCGAAAGATGGCGATCCATGCTCGCTGCGGTTGCCGCCACAGCGGGTTGCTGGCCATCACCTTGCCGGGGCAATAGCGGTAGCCGCAGGCGTCGAGCCCGTCATTGACGCGCTCGGCAAGTGCCGAAAAATAGTGGCCGTGCAGCGCGTCGTCAAAGGCGTCGTCGAGAATCAGGGCATTGTCCTGATCGGAATGTACCGTCTGCTCATGGCGTCCCTGCGAGCCGCAGGCCAGCCAAGTGAAGGCGACAGGCGCTGGCCCGAGTTCCTGCAGCGCCAATTCGATCAGACGGCAGGTGATGGCGTCATTGACCGACGCTACGGCCTGCCCAACCTGACCCGGCGTGGCGCCGTGGCCCTGCATCTGGAGCTGCAACTCCGGCAACTCCGCACTGGCGCGCATCAGCGATTCGACATCCGGCGACTTGCCGATGAGGCCGACGAGAAAGACCGTGTCGGTGCTTTGCCAGCGCAACAGGTCGGTGGCCGAGACCAGCCCGTGAATGCCGGATGCATCAACGACCGGCAGATGATGGATGCCTTTGCGGGTCATCAACATGAGCGCTTCGAAAGCGGCACTTTCGGGGCCGATGCAGGCCACCTCCGTGCTCATGATGCGGGCCAGCGGCTCATTCGGCGCAAGATGTTGAGCCAGGCAGCGGGTGCGAAGGTCGCGGTCGGTTACGATGCCGCACAAGGCCCCGGAATCGACGATGAGCAGGGCCGAAACGCCCTCCCGCGACATGATCCGGGCTGCCTCGCAGATCGGCAGCGACGATTCGGCGCCTACCGGGGCGCGACGAACAAAATCGCTGACCGTCAGGGTCATCAGGCTCGTACGTTCGCTTGGCCCATTACCGAGAGCGTGGCGACCGTGACGCAGCCGTTCGGCCACGCTCCTGACAAAGTAGTCGTCGAGTGCCGGGTTCTCGCGACGCAAGGCCTGCAGTGTCTCGCAGGGGAGCAGGTAGAGCAGCGTGTCCTCGATTGCCGTACCCACGCTGCGTTCGGTGGCTATGGCATGCTCGGCCGCAGCACAGCAGTCTTGATCGAAAATATCGCCCTCGGACAGCATGCCAGTCAACCTGCCATCGTCGGTTCGTAGTTCGATCGCGCCCTGACGGACCGCATAGAGGCAGCGCTGGTTTTCGTTCACCGGTGGAAAGGCGCTGCCGCGCCGCAGGTAACGTACTGCAAGCCGCCTTGGCAAGGCATTCAGCGCGGCCGCGTCGAGCAGTGAAAACGGCGCGTATTCGGCAAGAAAATCGCGGATTTCTACGAGTTCGACGTCCATACCGCCTCCTCGGCAGGATGATGCGCTACGCGCGCTGCTTCGCACAACCACAATCGCGAGCCGGCAACGCCGAATCCAAGCCAAAAAAAACCGCAGACGGGCTGCGGTTTCGATTGGAGCGGGGCGCTTTGTTAGAGCATGGCCTTGACGGCTTCAGCCTCGTCGGTGAGTTCCTTGAGGGTCTTGTTGATTTTCTCGCGCGAGTAATCGTCGATTTCGAGTCCTTGAACGATCTTGAAGGAACCGCCTTTGCACTCGCAGGGGAAGCCGAACACGATACCGGCGGGGATGCCATAGGAACCGTCGCTTGGTACGCCCATGGTGACCCAGTTATCCGAACCGAGGGCCCAGTCATGAATGTGGTCGATCGCGGCGTTGGCGGCGGACGCGGCGGAAGAGAGGCCACGTGCTTCGATAATGGCAGCGCCACGCTTGCCGACGGTCGGCAGGAATACATCGTTGTTCCACACCGGGTCGTTGATCAGCGCTTTGACGTTGTCACCGTTGGACGTGCAGTTACGGTAGTCGGCGTACATCGTCGGAGAGTGATTTCCCCAGACCACCAGGTTCTTGAAGCTGGCTACCGGGCGCTTGGTCTTCTGCGCGAGTTGCAGGACGGCACGGTTGTAATCGAGGCGCAGCATGGCATGGTAGTTCGCCGGGTCGGTACGACCGACCTTCTTGGCAGCAGAGGCGGCGATCAGCGCATTGGTATTGCAGGGGTTGCCGACGACTAGCACCTTGACGTTTTCCTTGGCGTTTTCGGCAATGGCTTTGCCTTGAACGGTAAAAATGGCGCCGTTGGCGGTGAGCAGATCGGCGCGCTCCATGCCGGGTCCGCGCGGACGCGCGCCGACGAGCAGGCAAACGTCGGCATCCTTGAACGCGACGTTCGGATCATCCGTGGCGATCATCCCGGCGAGTAGCGGGAAAGCGCAGTCATCAAGCTCCATCATGACGCCCTGACAGGCTTTCTGGGCTTGCGGCAAGTCAAGCAGCTGGAGGAAGACCGGTTGGTCCTTTCCGAGCATTTCACCGGACGCAATGCGGAACAGCAGGCTGTAACCGATTTGGCCGGCAGCGCCGGTCACGGCGACACGAATTGGGGATTTGGACATAGTGCGGCTCCTGTAGGTAAAGATGAACTGCAAAAAACCAGATAAGTACTGTTAGGTCGTCCGTAACTGGTTCATTCAAGGCAAGTAATACCAGAGGGGAATGATACGAGCGAAGCTCGCGTGGTGTCAATTGTCGTTTAAGTGGTCATGTGTCTTATATAAGATATTTATAATAAAATGGACTTGCAATGAAATTTGTGCTGAAATTCGCAGTATGAACCGGCCGGCAACAACCCACTCCCCAACCTTCAGTCCGCTCTATCAACAAATCAGGGCGCTGATTACAAGAAGCCTAGAATCGGGTGAATGGAAACCGGGCGACATCATACCCAGCGAATCCGAACTGGCCGAACGCTTTGGTGTAAGTCAGGGTACGGTACGCAAGGCAATTGATGAGTTGGCGAACGAAAATCTGCTGGTGCGTCGCCAGGGCAAGGGCACCTTCGTTTCGACTCACGACGATCCGCGATCCTTTTTTCGCTTCCTTCGGTTGGCCTCCAATGAGGGCGAGCTGCTCCGGTTGCAAAGCATTCCTTTGGAGTGCTGGCGAGCCAAGGCGGGAGCCGATGTGGCCCGAACGCTCGCTCTGGAGCCGGGTGCGCCAATCAACATTGTTCGCCGATTGATGAAATTTGGGGATGAACCGGCTGTTTTTGATGAAATCTATCTGCCCGGCGAGTTGTTTCCCGATCTGTCACTGGATATTCTCAATTCGGTCGCGGTATCCATGTACAGCCTGTTCGAGAGCAGGTATGCGGTTCGCATTATTCGGGCGGAGGAACGCTTGCGGGCAGTTTCCGCCGACAGGGTGAGTGCAGAGTTGTTGCAAGTGGCCGAGGGTAGCCCCTTGCTGCTTGTCGAGCGCGTCACGTACACCTATGACAGTAAACCCGTGGAATGGCGTCGCGGATTTTACTCGACTCAGAATTTTTACTATCACAACGAATTGGGGTAGTTCGCGGCAAAGCAGGTTTTGCGGGGTAAGGGAAAGCTGTTTGGTGGCTCGAACTTATTGGTTTGAAGTAGGTCTAAGCGGCCTTTTTGGCCGTACAACGGAAGGGGTGATTCCATGGCAGAAATGATTCTAAAAAAGAAGCGTCCAAAAAACCTGGACCTGATGACGATACGACTACCGCTACCCGGTATTCTGTCGATCGTACACCGTGTCAGCGGCGCAGTGCTTTTTCTACTCCTGCCCGTTCTGCTCTGGTTGTTTGAGGGCAGTCTTGCGTCACCCGAAACCTTTGCCCTGTGCAAGAGTTTCGTTGCCCATCCTCTGGTCAAACTGATCTTGCTCGGACTGATCTGGTTGTATTTCCACCACTTCTGTGCCGGCATCCGCTATCTGTTACTGGATTTGCACAAGGGAATCGACCTTGAATCGGCGCGTCTTTCCAGCAAGATAGTTTTTGCGGTGAGCATCGCCATGACCCTGATCATTGGAGGAAAGGTGCTATGGTAAATCGAATTCTTGTCGGGGCGCATTACGGCCTCAAGGACTGGGTCATTCAGCGCGCGACGGCCATCATCATGGCGATCTACACCGTCATATTGTTGGTGGTAGTCCTGGCGGTCGCGCCAGATTCCCATGCGAGCTGGCGTGGTATTTTTGCCAACGGGTTCATGAAATTTGCCAGCTTCCTGTTCTTCGTCAGCCTTTTCTATCATGTCTGGATCGGTATCCGAGATATCTGGATGGACTACATCAAGCCGGACGGCTTGCGTCTGCTCCTGATGATTGCAACCGCTGCGGCGCTGGTCGGCTATGCCGGCTGGGCGGTGCAGATTCTGTGGAGAATTTAAGTGAGCAAGCTAACCATTTCCGTACGCAAATTTGATGCAGTGATCGTCGGTGCCGGCGGTGCCGGACTGCGTGCCGCCATACAGCTTTCCGAAGCAGGGCTGAAAACCGCTGTGCTGTCCAAGGTCTTTCCAACGCGTTCGCACACCGTTGCTGCGCAGGGGGGAGTTTCGGCGTCGCTGGGCAACTCCGAGGAAGATCATTGGCATTGGCATATGTACGACACCGTCAAGGGGTCCGACTGGCTCGGCGACCAGGATGCCATCGAATTCATGTGCCGCAAGGCGCCTGAGGCCGTTGTCGAGCTCGAGCACTTCGGCATGCCATTTGACCGGACCGACGAGGGCAAGATTTACCAGCGTCCGTTTGGCGGGCATATGTCCAACTTTGGTGAAAAGCCCGTTCGTCGCGCCTGCGCGGCGGCCGACCGCACCGGTCACGCGATGCTGCATGCGCTGTATCAGCGCAACGTGCGTGCCAATACCCAGTTTTTCGTTGAATGGATGGCGCTCGATCTGATCCGCGATGCCGACGGGCAAGTCTTGGGCGTCATTGCCCTGGAAATGGAAACCGGCGAGATCGTCGCCTTCCATGCCAAGGCCACCATCTTTGCCACTGGCGGTGCCGGCCGCATCTACTACTCATCGACCAACGCTTTCATCAATACGGGTGACGGTCTGGGCATGGCGGCACGTGCCGGTATTGCCCTCGAAGACATGGAGTTCTGGCAGTTCCATCCGACCGGCGTGGCCGGCGCCGGCGTGCTGATTACCGAAGGTGTGCGTGGTGAAGGCGGTATCCTGCGCAATTCGGATAACGAGCGCTTCATGGAGCGTTACGCGCCGAACGCCAAGGATCTGGCGTCACGCGATGTCGTTTCGCGGGCCATGGTGACTGAAATCAACGAAGGTCGGGGTTGTGGTCCGGCCAAGGATTTCGTCTTGCTCGATATCACGCACCTCGATCCGGCGACGATCATGAAGCGTTTGCCGGGTATCCGGGAAATTTCGATCCAGTTTGCCGGCATCGACCCGATCAAGGCGCCGATTCCGGTGGTGCCGACCTGCCATTACCAGATGGGCGGTATCCCGACCAACTTCCATGGTCAGGTCGTCAATCCCGACGGCAGCACCGTGACCGGTTTCTACGCGGCCGGCGAATGCGCCTGTGCGTCGGTGCATGGCGCCAATCGTTTGGGCACCAACTCACTGCTCGACTTGCTGGTCTTCGGCAAGTCTTCTGGTGATTCGGTCGTCGAGGCGGTCAAGGCCGGCCCGAATGCCCTGAAGGAACTGCCCGCAGACTTTGCCGATTACACACTGGCACGCCTGAACCGGCTGAATACCCAGAAGGGCGGTGCGAGCGTCAATGAAACGCGTCTCGAATTGCAGCGTACGATGCAGAAACACTGCGGCGTGTTCCGCTTCAAAGACATGCTGGTGGAAGGTGTGAGCAAGATCTGTGATATCGAGAAAGCGGTGCACCTGACCGAAATAGGCGACAAGTCAGCGACCTGGAACACGGCACGCGTCGAAGCGCTGGAGCTTGACAACCTGATCGAGGTGGCCAAGTCGACGATGGTGTCTGCCGAGGCGCGCAAGGAGTCGCGCGGCGCCCATGTGCGCGACGACGCACCGGATACCGCCGCCAATCCGAACGGGCGGGACGATGAGCTGTGGCTCAAACACACCCTGTGGCACCGTGAAGGCAACAAACTGAGCTACAAACCGGTGCAACTCAAGCCGCTTTCCGTCGAAACCATCGCGCTAAAGACGCGTGCCTACTGATCTCGGCACCATCACGCCCAGGAGTCAATGACTATGTCAAGCCCAACAATGCAATTCAAGATTTACCGCTACGATCCGGACAAGGACAACGCGCCGTACATGCAGGACATTTCGATCGAGATTGATCCGACGATCGATCGCAAGCTGCTCGACGTGCTGACCAAGCTCAAGGCCAAAGACGATTCGCTGTCGTACCGCCGCTCGTGTCGTGAAGGGATATGCGGTTCCGACGCGATGAACATCAACGGCAAGAACGGTTTGGCCTGTCTGACCGAAATCAGCGAACTCAAACAGCCAGTTGTTTTACGCCCTCTGCCGGGTCTTCCGGTCATCCGCGATCTGATCGTCGATATGACCCAGTTCTTCAAGCAGTATCACTCGGTCAAGCCGTACCTGATCAACGACTCCCCACCGCCGGACCGCGAGCGTCTGCAGACCCCGGAGGACCGCGAAGAACTCAACGGCCTTTATGAGTGCATTCTCTGTGCCTGCTGCTCGACATCGTGCCCGTCGTTCTGGTGGAACCCGGACAAGTTCGTCGGCCCCGCCGGTTTGCTGAACGCGTATCGTTTCATTGCCGACACGCGTGATGAAGCAACCAACGCGCGCCTTGACGATCTTGAAGACCCTTATCGCTTGTTCCGTTGTCACACCATCATGAATTGCGTTGAAGTCTGTCCAAAGAATCTGAATCCGACGCAAGCCATTGGCAAAATCAAGGAAATGATGGTCAGGCGAGCAATTTGATGATATCCAGCGCAGAACTTAACCGTTTGCGCTGGCGTTGTACGCGCCGCGCCATGCTGGAAATGGATTTGCTTTTGGGAGGTTTCCTCGAAAGACAATTCCATGATTTGACTCCGGCACAGGCGGTGGCTTTTATTCAGTTGGCCGATATGGAGGATCTCGAGCTGTGGCCGCTGATTACCGGCAAGCGCGAGTGTGAGAATTCTTTGCAGGCCGAAGTTGTGAACATGTTGCGGGATGTCAGAGTAAAGTAGAGTAACGAAAATGTCCCGACTTCGGGAACACCGAGATCAAGCGCCTTAAACATCTGAACCGGAGATTCGTATGACCACCGAACGCAAAGCTACCTTGATTATCGAAGGCCGGGACCCCGTCGAATTCCCGATCATGACGCCGGTCATTGGCAACGACTGTATCGACATTCGGGCATTGGCCGCCAAAACTGGGATGTTTACCTACGACTCCGGTTTTCTGTCGACGGCCGCATGCCGGTCGAAGATCACGTTTATTGACGGAGACAAGGGCGAACTGCTGTATCGCGGCTATCCGATCGAGCAACTGGCGACCCAATGCAACTTCCTTGATGTGGCTTACTTGCTGAAGCACGGCGAACTGCCGAACACCGAGGAAAAAAGCGCCTTCGAATCGACGATCAAGGATCACACCATGTTGCACGAGCAACTGGTCAAGTTCTACCAGGGCTTTCGTCGCGATGCACATCCGATGGCCGTTCTGGTCGGTGTGGTCGGCGCCCTCTCGGCGTTCTATCACGAAGCCGAAGATTTCTCCGACGCCGAACACCGCAATATCAGCTACAACCGGATCATCGCCAAGTTGCCGACGATCGTCGCCTACGCGTACAAGTACCACACCGGCCAGCCGTTCATGTATCCGCGAAATGATCTGGACTATACGGCTAATTTCATGCACATGATGTTCGGTACGCCGTGCGAGACCTACAAGCCCAATCCGGTTCTGGTGCACGCGCTGGACACCATCTTTACCCTGCATGCCGACCACGAGCAGAACGCCTCGACGTCGACTGTCCGCCTCGCGGGTTCGTCCGGCGCCAACCCCTATGCCTGCGTTTCGGCGGGTATCGGCTGCCTGTGGGGGCCGGCGCATGGCGGCGCCAACGAGGCCTGTCTGAAGATGCTCGAAGAGATTGGTGATGTATCGCGTGTTCCCGAGTTCATCAAACGTGCCAAGGACAAGGACGATCCCTTCAAGCTGATGGGTTTCGGGCACCGCGTCTACAAGAACTTCGATCCGCGCGCCACGCTGATGCGAAAGGTCTGCGCCGACGTCTTGAAGGAACAGGGCCTGGAAAACGATCCACTCTTCAAATTGGCCATGGAACTCGAGCGGATTGCGCTGGAAGACAGTTACTTCATCGACAAGAAACTTTATCCGAACGTTGATTTCTACTCGGGTATCGTCCAGAAGGCCATCGGCATCCCGACCTCGATGTTCACCTGTATTTTCGCCCTGGCACGTACGGTTGGCTGGATGGTACAGTGGGAAGAAATGATTGCCGACCCGGAATACAAGATCGGTCGTCCACGTCAACTTTATATTGGAACGCCCGCGCGCAATGTCCCGCCGCTCAACCAGCGCTAAGAAGCAGGGTCAGCAGTACATGGAGGCGACAGCGATGGCTGTCGCCTTTCTCGTCTGGTCGGTATGTTCATCGTCCGGCCATATTTTCCGAACCTACTAAAGAGATTCGAGCACAGATGAATGCCATGATGAATCAGCTTTGCGGAACGTCGCTACTTTTCGGCGGCAATGCCCCCTTTGTGGAAGAGCTCTACGAGAACTACCTCGACAACCCCGCCTCGGTTCCCGGCGACTGGCGCGACTACTTCGACAAGCTGGCGCAACTGCCCGGCGTGGTAGCCCGCGACGTTCCCCATCTCCCGGTGGTGAATGCCTTTGCCAAGCAGGCCCTGTTGGGGGGGTATCGCGCCACTTTGTCGCGACCCGTCGATGACAAGAAACAGGTCAGCGTTCTGCAGCTCATTACGGCTTACCGCACGCTCGGTGCGCGCTGGGCCAATCTCGACCCGCTCAAGCGCCAGACGCGGCCGGTCATCAACGAGCTCGACCCGGCGTTCTATGGTTTGGACGATGCCGATATCAATACGCCGTTCAACGCCGGATCCTTCAAAGGCGTTGCCGAACGATCCACTTTTGGCCAGATTCTCGATGTCGTCAAGGAGACCTACTGCAGTTCGATTGGCATCGAGTACATGTACATCGACAACATTACCGAGAAGCGCTGGCTGCAGGCCCGCCTCGAGCCGATACGCGCCAAGGGCACCTACACTTCGGCCCAGAAGCTGCGATTCCTGGAACGCCTGACCGCGGCCGAGACGCTCGAACGCTATCTGCATACCCGCTACGTCGGCCAGAAACGGTTTTCGCTGGAGGGCGGAGAATCCCTGATCGTCGCACTGGACGAACTGGTGCGTGTTGCCGGCGGCGCGGGCGTCGATGACATTGTTGTCGGCATGGCGCATCGGGGGCGTCTGAACGTCCTGGTCAATACGCTGGGCAAGGAACCCGCGATGCTGTTTGACGAGTTTGAGGGCAAGAAGGCGCAGGATCTGACCTCCGGCGACGTCAAGTACCACCTTGGCTACGCATCCGACGTGTCGACCCCGGGAGGCGCCTGCCATTTGACCCTGGCATTCAACCCCTCGCATCTCGAAATCGTCAACCCTGTTGTCATCGGCATGGCCTATGCCCGGCAACACCGTCGTGGCGAGGGAGCCCAAGAGAAGATTTTCCCGGTGCTTATTCATGGCGATGCCGCCGTAGCTGGCCAGGGCGTCAATCAGGAAATGCTCAATTTTTCTCAGACCCGTGGTTACGGGACGGGTGGAACGGTGCATATCGTGGTCAATAACCAGATCGGGTTTACCACCTCCGATCCACGCGATTCGCGTTCGTCGCTGTATTGCACCGACATCTTCAAGATGTCCAATGCGCCCATCTTCCACGTCAATGGCGACGACCCGGAAGCCGTGGCGCTGGTGACCCGTCTGGCCGTCGAGTTCAGGCAGGAGTTCAGAAAAGATGTCGTCATCGATATCGTCTGTTTCCGCAAGCTCGGACACAACGAACAGGACGAACCTATGGTCACACAACCGCTGATGTACAAGCGGATATCGGCACATCCCGGGACGCGCAAGCTGTATGCCGACCGCTTGGTCGCCGAAGGGGTACTGCCCGGCGATGGGCCGGAACACATGATCCAGAGCTACCGTGACCATCTCGATCGCGGAGAATTGTTGTACAACCCGGTTATCGCCGGTTATACCCATCCGATGACGATCGACTGGGCGCCCTTCCTGCCGACAAAGTATATCGAAAACTGCGACACCACCATTCCGACGAAGGAAATCAAGCGCCTCGCCGATCGCCTCACCGCAATTCCCGAGAACTTCACCCTGCATGGCCGCGTCAAGCGAATCATCGAAGACCGCCGGCTGATGGGTCAGGGCAGCTTGCCCTTCGACTGGGGCATGGGGGAAAACCTGGCCTACGCTTCATTGCTTGTGTCCGGGCATGGCGTACGCATCTCCGGCGAAGATGTCGGGCGGAGCACTTTCTTCCACCGGCATGCCGCGTTGCATGACCAGAAACGCGAGCATTGGGACGAAGGCACCTACTATCCACTGGCCAACCTGGAAGAAAAACAGGCGAGCTTCCAGTGTTTCGACTCCGTGCTTTCCGAAGAAGCTGTGCTGGCGTTCGAATTCGGCTATTCCACGTCGAATCCTTTCGAGCTGGTGGTCTGGGAAGCCCAGTTCGGCGACTTTGTGAACGGCGCCCAGGTGGTTATCGATCAGTTCATTGCTTCCGGCGAAACAAAATGGGGCCGTGCCTGCGGTCTTGTCCTGCTCCTGCCGCATGGCTATGAGGGGCAGGGACCCGAGCATTCTTCGGCGCGTATCGAACGTTTCATGCAGTTGTGCGCCGAGATGAATATGGAAGTCTGCCAGCCATCGACGCCGGCACAGGTTTTCCACATGCTGCGTCGGCAGGCCATACGCAAACAGCGCAAGCCCCTGATCGTGTTTACGCCGAAGTCGCTGTTGCGCCATAAGGACGCCGTGTCGACCATGGACGAAATCGCCAAGGGTGGATTTCAACTGGTGATTGGCGAAGTGGATCCGATCGATGTCAAGAAAGTGAAACGCGTCATCTTCTGCACTGGCAAGATCTACTACGAACTTCTTGCCGCACGCCGCGAGAAGAATATCGACACGATTGCCATCGCCCGCCTTGAGCAACTCTATCCCTTCCCGCAAGAAGCCTTTGCCGCCGAGCTTTCGAAGTATCCCAAAGCCACCGAGATCGTCTGGTGTCAGGAAGAGCCGCGCAACCAGGGGGCTTGGTACTGGATCGCCTCGCGTCAACATCTGGACCGTTCGTTCAACAGCAAGCAACATCTGTTGCTGGTATCCCGTCCGGCGTCACCCTCCCCGGCGGCGGGTTATTTCAGCAAGCACATCACGCAACAAAAAGCGCTGATCGAGTCCGCTCTGGGCGAAATCGAACAGTACAAATACGCATAAATCGGAGTGAACATGATCATCGACGTGAAAGTTCCACAGTTGTCAGAATCGGTCGCCGAGGCGACGCTGGTCACCTGGCACAAGAATGCCGGAGAGGCCGTGTCGCGGGACGAAAACCTGATTGACATCGAGACCGACAAGGTTGTCCTTGAGCTTCCTGCGCCGGCGAGCGGCGTGTTGATAGAAATCATCAAACAGAATGGCGACACCGTCGTCGCCGGCGAATTGATCGCCCGCATCGATACCGAAGCCACGGCGACGGTAGCGTCTTCTGCGCCAGCCGCCGTCAGGGAAGCGCCAGCAGCACCGTCCGCACCCGCCGCCAGCCCGGCTACGCCCACGGCGGCCGGCGTGGCCATGCCGGCGGCACGCAAGATTCTGGACGAGAAAGGACTTTCTGCCAGCCAGGTGACCGGTACCGGTCGCGGTGGCCGCGTCACCAAGGAAGACGCGTTGGGCGCACCGGCCAAAGCGGCCTCCGCGCCGGCTTCGACGCCACCGGCAACCGCAAAGCCCGCATCGGTTTCCTCGTTTGCACTGCCGCCCGCGCCAAGCGTGTCGATTCCACTTGACGGTCGCCCGGAGCAGCGCGTGCCCATGTCCCGACTGCGGGCTCGGGTTGCCGAACGCTTGGTCCAGTCGCAATCGACCAATGCCATCTTGACCACGTTCAATGAAGTCAACATGGCGCCCGTGATGGCGCTACGCAAGGAATACGGCGACAAATTCGAAAAGGCGCATGGCGTTCGCCTTGGCTTCATGGGATTTTTCGTCAAGGCCGCTGTTGCTGCCTTGCAGAAGTTTCCGATCATCAATTCCTCGGTGGACGGCGCCGATATCGTCTATCACGGCTATATCGACATCGGTATCGCCGTGGGTAGCCCGCGCGGGTTGGTCGTACCGATTCTGCGCGATGCCGACCAGATGAGCATCGCCGACATCGAGAAGAAGATCGGTGAATTCGGCCAGAAGGCCAAGGACGGCAAATTGTCGATGGAAGATCTGACCGGAGGCACCTTCTCGATTTCCAATGGCGGCATTTTCGGTTCGATGTTATCGACGCCGATCATCAATCCGCCGCAATCGGCGATTCTCGGCATCCATGCCACCAAGGATCGTGCCGTTGTCGAAAACGGCCAGATCGTCATCCGTCCGATCAACTATCTGGCCATGTCCTACGATCATCGCATCATCGACGGACGCGAAGCTGTGCTCGGTCTGGTGACCATGAAGGAAGCGCTGGAAGACCCGGCCCGCCTGCTGCTAGGCGTCTAGAAGTTGACCGCATTCAACACAGAGCCCACGGAGACACAGAGATAACCAAGTACTGGATCGCTCCGTGTTCTCTGTGCCTCTGTGCACTCCGTGTTTGAAGAGGTAAAAAATGTCCAAGCAATTTGATGTGCTCGTTATCGGCGGTGGTCCTGGCGGTTATGTCGCGGCGATACGCGCCGCTCAGCTTGGATTCAAGGTCGCCTGCTGCGAATCCAACGCCTACGCCGACCCCAAGGGCGAACCGCGTCTGGGCGGCACCTGCCTGAATGTCGGATGCATTCCGTCCAAGGCCTTGCTGCATACCTCGCATCTGTTTGAAGAAGCAGGACACCATTTTTCCACCCAGGGGATTTCGGTGGGAACGCCAGCAATCGACGTGCCGACCATGATTGGCCGCAAGAATGCCATCGTCAATCAGCTGACCAGCGGTATCAAGGGCCTGTTCAAGAAGAACAAGATTGTCCTGCTCAACGGGCACGGTTCTTTTGTTGCGCAGACTGGCGATGGCTGGCAAATCAAAGTGGGCGACGACACGGTGGAAGCCGCCCAGGTCATCATCGCCACGGGTTCCGCAGCCCGGCACCTTCCAGAGACCGGTCGATAACAAGATCATCTGCGACAACGCCGGCGCGCTCGATCTGGATGCCGTGCCGGAGAAACTCGTGATCATCGGCGCGGGGGTCATCGGCCTGGAAATGGGCAGCGTCTGGCGTCGCCTCGGATCGGAAATTACCATTCTTGAAGCATTGCCCGAATTCCTCTCCGTGGCCGACGTCGATGTGGCTCGCGAGGCGGCCAAGGTCTTTGCCAAGCAGGGAATGAACATCCATCTTGGCGTGCAGATCGGCGAGGTGAAAACGTCGAAGAAGGGTGTTTCGATCACCTATACCGACAAGGATGGTCAGCCACAGAAGCTCGATGCCGATCGCTTGATTGTCTCGGTTGGGCGCATCCCGTATACCACGGGGTTGAACGCTGAAGCGGTTGGTCTGAAGCTCGACGAGCGGGGACGTATCGACGTTGACGGGCAGTGCCGCACCAACCTTCCAGGAGTGTGGGCCGTCGGTGACGTGGTTTCCGGCCCGATGCTTGCCCACAAGGCGATGGAAGAAGGCGTCATGGTGGCCGAATTGATGGCTGGCCAAGCGGGGCACTGCAATTTCGACACGGTACCGTGGGTGATTTACACGAGCCCGGAAATTGCCTGGGTCGGCAAGACCGAACAGCAGCTCAAGGCCGACGGCGTCGCTTTCAAGGTCGGCAAGATACCCTTTGCGGCCAACGGCCGGGCGCTCGGCATGGGCGATACGTCCGGCTTCGTCAAGATGCTGGCCGACGCCAAAACCGACCGCATCCTCGGTGCGCACATCATCGGCGCCAATGCCTCGGAACTGATTTCCGAATGTGTGGTGGCGATGGAGTTCGGTGCCGCGAGCGAAGACCTCGCGCGCATTTGTCATGCGCATCCGACGCTCTCGGAAGTGGTGCATGAAGCCGCCCTGGCCTGCGACAAACGACCGCTGCATTTCTGATAGGGAAGCAGCGGATTCACCGGAAGGCGAAGATCTAATCCTTCAAGCTACCAAACACTTACATGGGGGGCGCAAGATGTCCAAGCCTCCCGGGTGGGGAGTGGCAGGTTGCGTGCAAAACCGAGCTTGGAAACGCCTCATTTCGGCCTGGTGTTCAAATCGTCAGCAAGAATGAGTAGTTGGAAATTGTAGCGACAAGCTGCAACGTGCCGACTTGGCAAGACGCCTATGCATACGGAGTATCGACCGGATGGGCAGCAAAGTGCCCTGAACGGACCTTCAGACTTTTGAAAAGCAGACCTTCGAACGTGCATGTGACCGGCGCCCACAGGCCGGAGCGACCGAAGCCACGAACGGCAGAATCAAAATTTGTAGAACTTCTCGTTCAACCAGGCGGTAATGTCCTCCACTTCCTGGTCGGTAAGCGCCGGCGCGTAGTAGGTTCCCCAGCGCTTCACGTCCTTCCTCAAGGCTTTGAGCGACACAATCTTGCGCTTGCCCGGCGCATAGAGGCCGGTGCCGTGGCAGTCCAGACACTTGGCGTGCAGCTTCTCGCCGCGCACCGGGTCACCGGTGAGGGCGTGGGCAGGCACAGCCAACAGCCATAGTGGCAGCAGATAGAGACGCAAACGGTTCATCGCTCGGCCTCTTGGCCACGCACAATACCTTTGTCGTCGAGTTGCTTGCCGCGCCGCTTTGCGCGTTTCTGAATACGCTCACGGTGCCGCTGGCGGTACCCGCCACGCGCCTCGTCGTTGGGCGCCTGCTGCAGATTACGACGATAGGTGTCGCGCTCCTTAGGTGTCATAAGTTCAGCACCGTAGATGTATTGATGCTCCTCGGCGACCACAGGTGGTACGAGTAGAAAGGTGCATAGGAGCAGGCGCAGAAAGTAATGCATCGATAACCCTCTCTTCGTTCTGAATCGCTGAAATTATACGGGATTGGGTGTTCTTGGCTGGTAGCAAGACGGCTGGGCACTGGCGTGCTCTGGTGAGACGGCTCAATCCTCGGCAGCGGTGGTTGTTGACATCGAACGTCCCCTGAGGACCGCTTGCTGTCCGATTTTACTTTCTGGCACAACGCTGGACGCACTCCAGATACTGATTGGCGTCGATCGCCGATCCATCGCGCTGGGCGCGCCAGAGCGTTTCGCCCAGGCACTCCAGGATGGCGTGTTCGGCTTCGTGCACATCGAGGCGCTTGCGTAGCGCGTGATACGCCGCGCGTATGCCAGGCGGTTGATCGATGCTGATCTGATCGGCGATGGCCAGGTGTAAAGAGAGGTGGAGGAAGGGGTTCATCTGACCCCCTTCGGGCGTGAATTCCTGTTCCACGGCGGCGTCCGGGTTTTCCAGCAACGCGTGGTACTCGGGGTGCTGTTCGATCAGGTCGGCCGCGGTGGCTTCGGCGCCTTCGAGTAGCCGATGCTCCCGGTGCTTGCGCCAGGAATCGCAAAAGAATAAGCGAACCTGTTCACGCGATGGGTTGAACATGTTCCTCCTTCACTCGCGTGCTGACCAGTGCGGTGACGACGGCGTTCTGCATGAGGCGATTCACCGAGTCTCCGCTGACGGCGGTTGATGGAGCGATCTGGCCGGTGCCGTAGGTACCCAGTACGGGGAGGACGGGAAAACGCTCGCGAAAAACATCCAGATCGCCGTCCTCGCCACCATAGAAATAAGGGCCGCGGCCGATGCACGAAAACATCAGGGCACAGCGGGGCTGGGCAGACCCTTCAAGCTTCTTGGCCAGCCGTTCAACCGTTTGCCGCATATCGGCCATTGCACCGTCAGGTTGACGAATGGCCCAGGCCAGAAATTGCCCCGGCACGACGCGTTCGGCCAGCGTCAGCGAGTTGTCGGCGTTGGCGGTCACGATGGCGATCGGTCGAAAGTGACCATCGGCCAGCGCGGTGTTGGCCTGGCCTTCATTTTCGAACAGCACCGCATTGACATGATGCAGCAGCCCGGCGTGGTTGCGTAGATGGGTTGGCAACATCCGGTTCAGGCTCTTTAGCGCCGTTTGGCCGCCAATTTGCTCCACATCGAAACCCTTGCTGCTGTCGACCGGTAAAGCTTTGCCCAGCAGTTTCAAACCGCTGGAAACGGCGATGTCCAGGGTGGCGCCCAGGAGTTGCGTGCTGCAACGTTGGGGTTCGGTGAGGCGGCATTGTTGCCAGACGAGGGCGTCGGCGCAGCCGGTACTGCCGGAAAAACACCCGCCAAAACGGACGCCGTCGTTGCCCCATTCGGGAGGGAAATTGCCCCCGGCATAACTGAGCACGGGGTGTTGACCCACCTCAGCATGCCCCAGCGAGAGGTCGCCACCTAATACCATGACGGCCGCCGCAGGGCGATCCAGTGCCCAGCCGGACTCGGTGAAAATCCCCGAAGCGATGCCGCCGGCGACCTGGGTGCACTGCGCGACGCGTGCCACTGCGGTGATGGTTTGCTGGGCATGACGCGCGAACTCGGGTGTCAGGAAAAGCAAAACGCCGTTGGCATGAGTCGCTCCGGCTCTTTCGAGAGCCTGCCGGACGGCGTCTTCGGCAAGTCGGGGCAGCGCGTCATTGTCGGAAACGAGTGCGGTGGCAACGGTCATGGGGCGCTAACCATCAGGGACTTCTCTTCATATTCGCAAAGGTCGGCGATGACGCAACGTGGGCATTCCGGGCGGCGTGCCTTGCAGGTGTAACGGCCATGCAGGATCAGCCAGTGATGGGCGTTCTGCTTGTCGTTGTCGGGTACCGATTTTAACAGCTTGAGTTCGACGGCAAGCGGCGTCTTGCCGATGGCCAGTTTTGTCCGGTTGGCGACGCGGAATATATGCGTGTCGACGGCGATGGTTGGTTCGCCAAAGGCGGTATTGAGTACCACGTTGGCCGTTTTCCGTCCGACGCCGGGCAGCGCGTCGAGCGCATCGCGGTCGTTCGGAACCTCGCCGTCGTGGTGTTCAACGAGCCGGCGGCAGGTGGCGACGATGTTCCTCGCCTTGGTCGAAAAGAGGCCGATACGCTTGATGTATTCAGCCAACCCCTCTTCACCGAGCGCGAGGATGGCCTGCGGTGTCGGGGCATCGGCAAAGAGACGCCGTGTTGCGAGATTGACGCTTTTGTCGGTGGCTTGGGCCGAAAGAATGACCGCGACAAGAAGCTGAAAAGTCGTGGCGTATTCCAGTTCGGTGGTGGGTGCCGGATTGGCGGCGCGCAGTCGCGCAAAGATTTCGGCGCGCTTGTTCGCATTCATGGCGGCTGCCGGTGCGCGATCAGTGGCCCGCCGCGATGACAGAGTCGGGTATGCGGCGGCTTTCGCGAGACGCGGCACGCGCTTCGATCCAGTTTTTCCAGGCAATCAGACAACCGAGCAGAATGAACGCGCCGGGAGGAAGGACGGCGAGCAGCAGACCGGGGTAGTCTTTGGGCAGCAGTTGCAACGCGTGCAGGCCGGGGAAGACCATGTCGATGCCCGAGAACAGCGTGCCATTGCCGATCAGTTCGCGCAGGCCGCCGAGCAAGGCCAGCGTCCATAACATGCCGACGCCCATGAAAATGCCGTCGAACATGGATTGTAGCGGAGGGTTCTTGTTGGCAAAGGCTTCGACGCGTGCCAGCACGATGCAGTTGGTGACGATCAGCGGGATGAAGATGCCCAGCACCAGATAGAGTTCATGCAGATTGGCGTTGAACAGCAGGTCGATCGTCGTGACCAGCGCCGCCACGATCAAAATGAAAACCGGGATGCGGATTTCGTGGGGGATCAAGTTGCGTAAGCTGGCGACGGCCAGTCCCGCGATGGCCATGACGATGATCGTCGCCAGCGATAGCATCACGCCGTTGACCAGATTGGTGGTAACCGCCAGCAATGGGCATAAACCGAGAATCTGGATCAGGCTGGTATTTTGCTTCCAGGCGCCATTGGCGGCAATCTGGCGAAATTCTTCACGGGTCATCATTTTCTTACCTCATCAGCTACGTTTTGCCGAGACGCGAAAAACCGCTCGTGGTTCGCCGCGACATAAAGCGCGGCTTTACGAACGGCCTTGATCACCGCACGCGGGGTGACGGTGGCGCCAGCCATCGAGTCGAAGCGCCCGCCGTCTTTCTTGACCTTCCATTGCGGCGCGTCGATCGCCGTCGGCGTCAGGCCGTCGAACTGGGCGATCCAGGGGCGATCCTTGTTCTTGTCTTTCTTCGGCTCGATATAATCGCCTAACCCCGGCGTTTCCTTGTGTTGCGTCACGCGTACGCCGATCACAGCCCCGTCGGCACCCACGGCGATCATCAGTCGAATCTTTCCAGCGTAGCCATCGGGCGCGACCGCTTCGAGCACCACGGCGCTGGGCTTGCCGTTCTTGCTCGCGCGATAGGCGATCGAGTCTTCGTCCAGCCCCAGCGAGTCGGTCGCTGCGATGCGCACGGTATTGTTCAGCAAGTCGTTATCGTAGTGGCTGCCGGGCAGAACCTCGCCGATCAATTTCATTTTCTCTTCGACGGCGGCGGCCTGAATGGTTGGAAGCGTCCATAAATAGGCGCTTGCCAGCAGCGCGGTAAAGATGACGACGAATAGAAACAGGATGATCGCCGTACGTGCCGCCATGCGTGTCGCGGTCAGCGGTTTTGCCTGGCGCATCATTTGTTCTTCATGCCGAAAATGGGGGGCTGCGTATAGAGATCGATCAGCGGTACGCAGATGTTCAAGAGCAGCACGGCAAACGCCACGCCGTCCGGGTAGCCGCCGAATACACGTATGACATAGGCCAGGGCACCGGCGCCAAAGCCGAAAATAAGTTTGCCGCGCGGTGTCGTACAGCCCGATACCGGGTCGGTGACGATGAAGAAAGCGCCGAGCATGGCGCCGCCCGAAAAGAGATGAAAAATCGGGCTGGCGAATCCTGCCGGGTTCACTACCCAGAGCGCGCCCGAGAGCACGCCGATGCCGGCAAGAAAGGCGAAGGGCGCGTGCCAACTGATGATCCGGCGTTGCCAAAGCCACAAGCCGCCGAGCAGGTAGGCCACGCCAACCCATTCCCAGCCTCTGCCGGCAAAATGGCCAAAGGTGCGCGCGTCGGCCAGTATGTTCGGTACGGCCTGAGTTCCCTCCGCCAGCTTGAGCGCCGTTTTCAGGGCGTCGAGCGGGGTGGCGCCGCTCATTGCGTCGAGGCGCGGGGCGGTCCCCATGACGAGCGCCAGGTGCTCGGCAAAGCCGCCCGGCAGGTCGACCGGCGGCCACTGCGACATCAGCGCGGGAAACGAGACGATGCACACGGCAAAGGCGATCATGGCCGGATTGAACGGGTTCTGGCCGAGTCCGCCGTAGAGGTGTTTGGCCACGACGATGGCAAACAACGCGCCGACGACGATCAGCCACCACGGCGAGAGTGGCGGAAAAGCCAGGGCGATCAGCCAGGCGGTGACGATTGCGCTTCCATCGCCAAGGAAAAGGGCCAGGGGCTTGTTGAGCAGCTTGAGCATGCCGGCCTCGGCGAGCACGCAGGCAATCGTGGCGATGGCGATCTGTAACAGAACGATCGGCCCGAGCAGCCAGACGTATACGGCAATCCCCGGCAGCAGCGCGGCAAGGACCTGGAGCATGATGCGCTGGACGCTGACGTCCTGGATCAGATAGGGCGGGGTGGTGAAGTTCATGGATTCGCAAACCTCTTTCAACACAGAGAGCACGGAGACACGAAGATCACGGAGGAAAAACGGAGAAAGCAGTTATTGGTCATTGCTCTTTGTCCTCTGTGGCTCCGTGTTCTCTGTGTCGAGAGCGGTTTGCCGTGCTTGCAACGGAGCTCTGCGCGCTTCGATCTCGGCAATCTCCTTGCGTTGGGCGATGCTCAGTCCGTCGGTATTCTTCGGCTGCACGCTTTCGCGTTGCTGTCGGGCGCGTTCCATGGCTGCGGCGATCGCGGCTTTTTTGGCTGCGGCAGGGTCGGCATCGACGGGCGCATCGACGCCGGAAGTGGCGCTTGCTGGAGTCGCGTTGTCCGCCGGCTCGGGCTTCTTTGCCGCCGCTTTGGCCGCTGCGGCCTTGGCCAGACGTTCGGCTTTCTCGGCCTTCTCGCGCTCTTCGCGCTCGTTGCGCAATTCGAAGCGGGCTTTTGCGGCATCGGCCATGGCTTTCTCCCGCTCGCGCGACCAGATCTCGCTCTTGGCAAAGCGGAAGTACTGCACCAGCGGAATGTGCGACGGACAAACATAACTGCAACAGCCGCATTCGATGCAGTCGAAGATATTGTATTCCTGTGTCTTGCCAAAGTTTCGGGCGCGCGCAAACCAGTACATCTCGAAAGGCTGCAGTTCGTGCGGACAGGCTTCGGCGCAGGCGCCGCAGCGGATGCACGGCATTTCGGGCGCGGGTGGCGGAAACAAGCGCGCTGAACTGGCGATGATGCAGTTGGTGGCCTTGATGATCGGCGCATCAAGGCCGGGCATTTCGAAACCCATCATCGGGCCGCCCATCAGGTAGCCATTGGTGTCGGGCCGGGCTTGCCCGAGCGCGACGAAATCCCTGAGCGGCGTTCCGAGCAGCACGTCCCAGTTGCGCGCCTGTTCGACATTGCCGGTCAGCGTGACGATGCGCGAGAGCACCGGTTCGCCGTGGGCGATGGCGCGCCAAGCGGTGTAGGCGGTCGCCACGTTGAAGCATTGCACGCCCATTTCGGGCGAACGTTTGCTGGCCGGAACTTCCTTGCCGGTCAGCACGCGGATCAACTGCTTGGCGCCCCCGGCCGGGTAACGCGTCGGGACGGTGATGACCTCGAAGTTTTCGCCCAGCCTTTCAACCGCCGCTTTCATCGCTGCAGCGGCTTCCGGTTTGTTGTCCTCAATGCCGATCAGCACGCGTTTCGGTTGCAACAGGTCGCGAAAGATCCCCGAACCGCGAACGATATCGTCGGCTCGTTCGCGCATCAGCAGATCGTCGCAGGTCATGTACGGTTCGCATTCGGCACCGTTGATCACCAGTTCTTCCATGGCGACCGCTTTGGCCGCGCTGAGTTTGGCATGGCTGGGGAACACAGCGCCACCGAGGCCAACGACGCCAGCATCACGCAGGACTTCGCGGACGCGCTCGGGTTCGAGTGCCTGGTAGTCGAGGGGTTGACGCTCGATCCATTGGTCCTGGCCGTCGGGCTCGATGACGACCGAGAGCGTCGGCAAGCCGGAGGGATGCGCGGCGACGCGCTCCTCGATGGCCCGTACTGTACCGGAAGTGGGCGCATGGACGGCCGACGAAAGCCATTGGTCGGCGCTGCCGATCAACTGTCCCTTGAGCACGCGGTCGCCGGCTTCGACCAGTGGATTGGGCATGCCGCCAATGCTTTGGTGCAGCGGGACAACCAATAGCCGGGGCAGCGGCGCCGTGCCGATCGGTGCCTGTACCGAAGGGGCCTTGTTGGTATCGGGCTTGACGCCACCCTTGAAGCTGAAGAGCTGCTGCAGCATGCGGGTATCCGTATCCCTGGCGCTCAGGCAACGCGCTTGATTTCGATGACCGGATATTTCCATTTCCAGTTTTCGAGGGTTTCGTGGAGGGTTTCCATGCGAATGCATTCCACCGGGCAGGGTTTGACGCACAACTCGCAGCCGGTACACAGCGATTCGACAATGGTATGCATCTGCTTGGCGGCGCCGACGATGGCATCCACCGGGCAGGCCTGGATGCACAGGGTACAGCCGATACACGTCTGCTCGTCGATGATGGCCACCTGCTTGGGTTTTTCTTGCGCTTCGAGCGGCTTGACTTCGCGTCCGAGCAGGTCGGCGAGCTTGCGCACGCCTTCCATGCCGCCGGGCGGGCAGAGGTTGATCTCGACTTCGCCTTCGGCGATGGCTTCGGCATACGGCTTGCATCCCGGGAATCCGCACTGGCCGCATTGCGTCTGCGGAAGGATGGCTTCGATCTTTTCGACCAGCGGGTTGCCTTCGACCTTGAATTTGATCGAGGCGAAACCGAGTGCCGCGCCCAGGATGACGGCGCCGAGGGCCATGACGAGGATGGCCGTAATCATCAGTTGTATTTATCCAGGCCGGCAAAACCCATGAAAGCGAGCGACATCAGTCCGGCAGTGACCATGGCGATGGCCACCCCGCGGAAATAAACCGGAACGTCGGCCCCTTCGACGCGCTCGCGTATCCCGGCAAAGAGAATCAGCACCAGCGAAAAGCCGATGGCGCTGCTGGCGCCGAAGAACAGCGATTCGATGAAGTTATGCTTGTTCACCACGTTGAGCAGCGGTACGCCGAGCACCGCGCAGTTGGTGGTGATCAGCGGCAGGTAGATGCCCAGCACCTGATGCAGCAGCGGGCTGGTTTTCTGGATCACCATCTCGGTCAATTGAACGATGGCGGCGATGGTGACGATGAATGAGAGCGTGCGCAGGTATTCCAGCCCGAAGGGCATGAGCATGAAGTGGTCGATGATATAACTGGCGCCCGTCGCCACGGTCAGGACAAAAGTGGTTGCCGCGCCCATGCCCAGGGCGGTTTCGAGTTTTTTGGAGACGCCCATGAAAGGGCACAGACCAAGGATCTTCACCAGAACGACGTTGTTGACCAGAACAGCGCCGATGATGATGAATAGATAGTGGGTCATGGCTCGAATGGCAATGCGGGAAAGGGCGGCAAGCACGGCAGCAAGCGCTGCAAAGCCTTGAAATTATCCCCTATCGGCGGACAGCGTTCAACCCTGTTGACTGTAGCGCTATCGGGCAACGGTCGGTGCGTTCGGGCGGTTTGAATTGGCCAGGGCCGCCGCAGCTTCGGCGATCAAGGCCGGACCGCGATAGATGAAGCCCGAATAAAGCTGAACCAGGCTCGCGCCAGCCTCCCGTTTGGCCAGCGCATCGTCGCCGGTCATGATGCCGCCGACGCCGATGATCGGTATTTCGCCGGCCAGGGCGACGGCGAGCTTATTCAGCACGGCTGTGGCGCGCTTGAACAGCGGGGCGCCCGACAGCCCCCCGGCCTCACTGGCGTTCACCTTGCCCTCAACCCCGTCGCGAGACAGCGTGGTGTTGGTGGCGATTACGCCGTCCATGCGATGCAGGCGCAGAAGGTCGGCGATCGACTGAATCTGTGCGTCTTCAAGATCCGGCGCGATTTTCAGCACCAGCGGGACATACTTGCCATGCTTTTCCGCCAGACGGTTCTGTGCCGCCTTCAGGCCGCCGAGCAGCGCATCGAGCGCCGCGTCGTTCTGCAAATCGCGCAGATTTTTGGTGTTCGGGCTGGAAATATTGACGGTGACATAGCTGGCGGCTTGATACACCCGCTCCAGGCAGATCAGGTAGTCGTCCACTGCGTTTTCGATGGGCGTGTCGAAGTTCTTGCCGATGTTGATGCCGAGGATGCCGCCGCGCTGCGGGAACTGCGCGTCCGAAATGTTGGATAGCAGTTGATCGACACCATCGTTGTTGAAGCCCAGGCGGTTGATGATGGCCTGTTTCTGGACAATGCGGAACATCCGTGGCTTGGGGTTGCCCGGTTGCGGGCGCGGCGTCACGGTACCGATCTCGATAAAGCCGAAACCGAGGGCGGCCAGCGCGTCGACGTGTTCTCCATTCTTGTCCAGGCCGGCGGCCAGGCCGACCGGATTGCGGAACTTCAGCCCCATGACCTCGACCGGGTCGGGCGGAGGCGGCGAGGCCAGCAGGCAGGCGATCCCCGCCCGGTTGAGGAAGTCGACGCCGGACATCCCCAGATCGTGGGCCATCTCGGGGTCGAGCGAAAAGAAGACATTGCGCAGCAGCGAATAAATCATCGGCCGATTTTACCCGAAGCGGCGGCTGCGCAGATTTTTTGGGCGCAGCACTTCTGGAACGACGGGATCGATCCCACGATTGATTAGAGCAATGGCTTACGCCGGAGAGTGGTTCTGGAGCCACTCGCGCAAGGCGGCATCCACACGGGTCTGCCAGCCTTCGCCGCTTGCACGAAATTGCTCAACGACCTCTCTCGACAAGC
This sequence comes from Propionivibrio sp., assembly GCA_016705685.1. Taxonomy (GTDB): domain Bacteria; phylum Pseudomonadota; class Gammaproteobacteria; order Burkholderiales; family Rhodocyclaceae; genus Propionivibrio. The sequence goes on along the minus strand of JADJLB010000010.1, from coordinate 585,194 downwards.
GGATGGTGATGCGCTCTTTGGTCGGTGTTTTCTGAGGACCACGTACGCCGAGTTTTTTTCTGAAGGATGCGGGTAATGCCTCAGCGGTTGGCTTGAATTTCGCCATGTCTTCGGCCGTCAGTTCGCGGACTTCACCGTCCGCGTCAATCAGGGGTTTGCGACTTGCCATATTGATTTGCCTCTCTCGTATTTGCCTTGCGGAAGCTGATTACCCGAATGCCCATTTCGGTCTCGGTAAAGCACAGCACATGCAACCGGCGATCCAAGTAACACAGCGCGATGTAACGAGTTTCGCCATATGCCTTTCGGGTGTCGGGAAATACCAGCGCCGTGTTGAAATCGACTTCTGCCGCTCGTTCGAATGAGAGTTGACGCTCTCTGATGTTTCGCTCGTTCTTGAGCGGGTCGAAGTCGACTTTCATAGATCAGAAGTGTATGCACAAATAGATAGCACGTCAATGTTTATTGTATGTACAAACACGTTGACCTGCTCACAAGACTCTGGTGGCGATCACCAACAAACATACGTCTGAATTGAGTGGTTGCGCGCGACCCGCCGGCCGCATGGCGGAACGCGGGGTCAGCGGGTGCCGCTCTGGCCGGCGCATTGCCAAGCCGATCACGCTTGCCGATAATGCGCTACGGTTGTTCGTGCCGAGCACGCCCTTGTGCAAACCCCCTTTGATGAAGGATCCACTGCCATGTCCAAGCCCCGCCTCGTTTACTTTGACTTCGCCGGTAGCCGCGGCGAAGAGTGCCGCATCGCCCTGCATCTTGCGGGTGTCGATTTCGACGATGTGCGCATCCCGACCGCGGATTGGCCGAAACTCAAACCGCAGACCCCTTTTGGTTCGCTGCCGGTTTTCGAACCGGCCGGCAAGCCGCCGCTTGCGCAGTCGAACGCGATTCTGGTCTACATCGGCCGGCAGCATGGCCTGCACCCGAAAGATGACCTGGAGGCGGCGTACCACGAGGCACTGATGTGCTACGTCGAGGATCTGCGCTCCATCGTGGGGCCAACGCTCCGCATTACCGATGAAGCCCAGAAGCGCTCCGCCCGCGAGGCGCTGGCAAGCAACGACCTGCCGACATGGGGCGCAAACGTCGAGCGGTTGCTCGGCGAATCGTCCTTTGTGGGCGGCGACAAGCTAAATGTTGTCGACCTCAAGCTGTACATGATCGTGCGCTGGTTGACGTCGGGAACAGTCGACTATGTGCCAACGACGGTGTTTGACCACTGTCCGAAGCTGCAACGGGTCTTCCGCAGCGTTAGCGAGCACGCGGGCGTGAAAGCCTGGTTGGCACGCGCAACGCGCTAGATTCCTTGGGTCGGCCGGTATTCTGTCAGCATGCCGCTCGTGTCGCTGCCTGACAGATCGCGTCGGCGAAGGTCGCCGACAGCGCCACCGGGAAATCGTGTCCCATGCCATCGACAACGCGCAGTTCCGCCTCGGGAATGTGGTTGGCGACATCCTCGCCGCAGGCCAGATTGATCAGCGGATCGTCCTTCCCATGGAGAACGACGGTCGGGCAGGCGATGCGCTTCAGCAGCGCTCGTCGATCGCCGTTGGCGATGAGGGCGCCGAGTTGCCTGGCCACGCCCTGCGGATTGAAGCTGCGGTCATACTCCTGGCCGAACAGTAACTCCAGGTCTTCCTCCGCCGTCGGATACGCCGGGCTGGCCACCGACCGGTGGCGCGCGATGGCATCCTGAACAACGCTTTGGCGATCCTGAGTCACGGGCAGCGGGGCGAACAGCGACATGGCGGCGGCAGAAGTGGGTGGTGGCAGCATCGGGTTGCCGCTCGACGACATGATGCTGGTCAGCGAATGCGTGCGTTCCGGGTAGCGGGCGGCGATGATTTGGGCAATCGCTCCGCCCATCGAGGCGCCGACCAGGTGCGCCTGTTCGATCTCAAGCGCATCGAGCAGGCCAATACTATCGGCGGCCATCGTTTCCAGGGTATAGGGCAGGGCAAACGGTGAAGCGCCGCGCAGAAGGGCACTGAAATCGGGTAGCGCCAGCCCATCGCAGCGCGTCGACAATCCAGAGTCACGGTTATCGAAGCGGATGACGCGATAGCCTCGGTGCACCAACAGGTCGCAGAGTTCGATATTCCAGCGCGTCAATTGCGCGCCAAGCCCCATGATCAAGAGAACGGTAGGAGCGCTGGCCGAACCGAACGATTCGTAGAACAGCTCGATGGTGTTGGCAGAAATGCGTGGCATAGGGGTCAGAATCTCATGAAGTCATCGGCCCGGGGCCGGGAAAACCGATGCGTTGCGCTTTGGCATCGACCGGTCGCCCGATGCGGGAACGGCCCATTTTCCCTCGATCGCTTCAATCGGGTAGTGTTACGATCAGTTGCATTGACCTTTTTAACACATCGTCGTCCTAGAACGAAACTTCGGGCTATCAATTTCCATCAATGACGTCCAACACGCAATGGAGTTTGGGTACCAAATTAACCTTGGTGGTGGCGCCCTTCCTGGTGTTTGTGCTGATCTCGACAGCCGCGACGCTGTGGGTGTCCTGGCAACTCGACGGGGGTGCCGCCGCGATCAACGAAGCGGGGCGCATGCGCATGCAAACCTACCGCATGGCTCTGTCCGTCAGCCTTGAACAGACCAGTGAGTTGACCCAGCAGATTGCGCAATTCGAACAAAGCGTGGCCGTATTGCGCATGGGCGATCCGGACCGACCGCTTTTCGTGCCGTGGGACAATGTCGTTCGCGACAAGTTCGAAACGGTCGTTGGACACTGGGCAGGCTATCGCGACCATTGGCTGGACGGCAGTCACACGCAACTCGATGCGTTGCGCATCGAGACCGGCGCATTTGTTTCGGATATCGACGCGCTGGTGATCAGCATCGAATCGCACATGGCGCTTTGGACGTCCTTGCTGTATCTGCTGCAGATGTCGGTGTTGGGCATGGCCATTCTGGTTGCCGCGATACTGATCTATACCGGGTACGTATTCGTTCTGGAGCCGGTGGGCCAGCTCAAGCTGGCTATCGAAAAAATCCAGCAGGGCGATTTCGATTCGCGCGTCAATCATGTCAGCAGCGATGAATTTGGCATGCTGGCCATGGGGTTTAACGGCATGGCCGACAATCTGCAATCGATGTACCGCAATCTCGAACACAAAGTGACTGAAAAGACCAGTGAGCTCGAAGAAAAAAAAGAGCGGCTGGAAGGCCTGTATGAAGTCACCACCTTGGTCGCGAACGCGACCACGCTTGACGATCTGAGCCAGGGTTTCGTCAAGAGCATGGCCCGTATTGCCAGAGCCGATGGCGTTACGATTCGCTGGTCGGATCAGGACAACCAGCATTATCTGATGCTGGCAGCGCTCGGCATGCCCCAGTCCCTTGTCGATGCCGAGCAATGCATCGACAAGGGAAGCTGTTATTGCGGGGAAATCGGCTCAGAAGCAAGATTGCGCGTCGTCCCGATACAGGGCGAGCCGGAAAATTCGAAACTGCTATGCGCAAAAGCCGGCTTTAAAACCGTGATCAATGTTCCGATCCGCTTGCATGAGCGGCTGATGGGAGAAATCGACCTGTTTTTCAACGCCATCGTGTCGCCGCCGCCTGCCGTGCGCTCTTTGCTGGAAGTTCTGGGCAACCACTTGGCCAGCGCCATGGAAAACCTCCGTCTCAATGCGCTGGAAAAGGAAGCGGCGGTGTCGCAGGAGCGCATGTATCTGGCGCGCGAACTGCATGATTCAATCGCCCAGTCATTGGCTTTCTTGAAAATACAGGTGCAGTTGTTGCGCGACGCCGTTCAGTCGGAGAATGCAGTCGAGATTCAGGGAGTGCTTGAAGAAATCGATACCGGCGTTCGTGAAAGTTATGGCAATGTGCGCGAGCTGCTGTTGCATTTTCGAACCCGCGCCAATGACGAAGAGATCGAGCCCGCGTTGTCCACAACCTTACGAAAATTCGAGCACCAGAGTGGCGTCAAGGCATCGATGAGCATGCGCGGGCGAGGCATGCCGCTTCCGCCGGACGTGCAAATCCAGGTGCTGCATATCGTGCAGGAAGCCTTGTCTAACGTGCGCAAGCATGCCCGTGCCTCGCATGTCCAGCTGGCGATTGAGCAACAACCGGCGTGGCGTTTTGAGGTGCGTGACGACGGCATCGGATTCCAGGTCGATAACGACGCGCTGGATGAAACGCATGTCGGGCTTCGCATCATGAAGGAGCGCGCCCAGCGCATCGGCGCCGAACTCAACGTCATTTCCACGCCGGGCCACGGTAGTACCGTCGTTCTAACGCTGCCGGCCCCGGCGGATCCGATGCCGGACGAAGCGCCGGTACCCAAGGGAGCCATGGCATGAGCATTGACACATTGCACCCCGACATGCCGCCGATCCGTCTGCTGGTCGTCGACGACCATACGCTCTTCCGCCGCGGCCTGACCGCGCTGCTGACTCGCGACCCGCAGTTGCGAGTCGTCGGCGACGCCGCAGATGCGGGTGAAGCGTTGCGCAAGGCTCAGGAGCTGCAGCCCGATATCATCTTGCTCGATAACCACCTGCCCGGCGTCCAAGGTGTCGATGCCTTACCGGCTCTGCGGGATGCGGCACCCGCAGCGCGGATTCTGATGTTGACCGTCAGCGAAGACGAAAATGACCTCGCCGCCGCCTTGTGTGGCGGTGCGGTCGGCTACCTGCTGAAGACTGCGGAAGGTGAAGCCTTGGCCGCGGCCATCAAAAGCGCCATGCAAGGCGAAAATATCGTGGCGCCGGAGATGATGAGCAAGCTGGTGTCGGCTTACCGGATTGTCGCCTCCGACGGTTATGTGCCTCCCAGCGCCGGGGCGGGCCGGTCCGACCCGTCTCTGACCAGACCGGCCTCGGCAAGTTCGGTGCTAGACAGCCTGTCGCCGCGCGAACTCGATATTTTGCGAGGGATTGCGCGCGGCGCCAGCAACAAGGAGATCGCACGCGAATTCGGCATTGCCGAAACCACCGTCAAGATCCACGTCCAGCACGTGTTGCGCAAACTCGATGTCAGTTCGCGCGTTCATGCGGCGGTTATCGCATCCGAGCACGGCCTGCTTTGATCCAAATCAAATAGCGCCGGGAATATGCGCAGTCTAGTTCTACGGAACTAGGGGGTCGCCGAGGACGGTAGTACCAATTCCGGCTCGGAATGCGTCTACAGGAGGATTCTCCCGAGGAGCGGCTCGCTCTAAATTATGGTCATGCAAATAAAGGGGTATGGCATGACTAAAAAAGGGCAGGCACTCTCGATTCTGATGGTCAGCACACTTTCATTTACCGTGTGCTTCATGGTCTGGATGATGTTCGGCGTGATCGGCATCCCGATCAAGAAAGCTTTGGGTCTGAATGCGACCGAATTCGGGTTGCTGACGGCCATGCCGGTGCTCAGCGGTTCGCTGATCCGCGTGCCGCTGGGCATCTGGACCGACAAGTACGGTGGCCGCATCGTGATGGCCGTTCTCATGGCCATCACCGTACCGGCGATCTGGCTCATGGCCTACGCCACGCAATACTGGCAGTACCTGGTCATCGGTCTGGTGCTGGGTCTGGCTGGCGGCTCGTTTTCGGTGGGCACGCCCTACGTGGCACGCTGGTTCCCGCGGAATCAGCAAGGATTCGCCATGGGCATATACGGTGCCGGCAACTCGGGAGCTGCCGTCAATAAATTTCTGGCACCGGCTCTGGTCGTTGCCTTCGGGTGGACCATGGTGCCGCTGGTTTATGCAGCGGTCATGGCCGCGACGGTCGCCCTGTTCTGGTTTTTCAGCTATAGCGACCCTGCGCATCTGGTGACGCACAACGATTCCTTCCGGGAACAACTCAAGGTTCTGAAGGATCCCAAAGTTCTGAAGTACTGCCAGTTCTACAGCATCGTCTTTGGTGGCTATGTCGCCCTGGCCTTGTGGATGGTCCAGTACTACGTCGGCGAGTTCGGGCTGGACATTCGGACTGCTGCCCTGTTGGCCGCCTGTTTCTCGTTGCCGGGCGGCGTATTGCGCGCCTTCGGTGGCTGGATGTCGGACAAATGGGGAGCGCACAGCGTGACCTGGTGGGTGATGTGGATCAGCTGGATCTGCCTCTTCCTGTTGAGCTACCCGCAAACCGATCTGACCATTGCAACAACTACAGGTCCCCTGTCTTTCCACATCGGACTGAACGTCTATCTGTTCACCATCCTGCTGTTCATTCTGGGCGTCTGTTTCGCTTTCGGCAAAGCCAGCGTCTTCAAATACATCAGTGATGAGTATCCCCACAACATCGGTACGGTCAGCGGCGTCGTCGGTCTAGCCGGCGGCATGGGCGGTTTCGTGCTGCCCATCATGTTCGGCGCGCTGATGGATCTGACCGGAGTCCGCTCCAGCGCTTTCATGCTGATGTACGGCGTGGTCTGGGTATCACTGATCTGGATCTACTGGACTGAAAACCGCCATCAGGAGTCCGCTGACCACAAGGCCGTCGCAGCCGGCGCGCACCACTAATTTTTGCTCTCAAGAAAGCACATCATGACAAACAAATCGCACACTGGAGCTGACATCGCCGACTGGCGCCCGGAAGACAACGACTTCTGGGAAAGCACCGGTAAGAAGATCGCCTATCGCAACTTGTGGATTTCGATTCCGGCCCTGCTGTGCGGGTTCGCCGTCTGGGGCATGTGGGGCATCATCACCGTGCAGATGCTCAACCTGGGCTTCCCCTTTACCCAGGCGGAGTTGTTCACGCTGACCGCCATCGCCGGCATCGCCGGGGCCACGATGCGCATTCCGGCATCGTTCCTGATCCGCCTGGCCGGCGGGCGCAACACTATTTTCCTGACCACGGCGATGCTTCTGGCGCCGGCCATCGGCACCGGCATCGTGCTGCAGCACAAAGACTGGCCGTTGTGGGCTTTCCAACTGATGGCACTGTGGTCGGGCGTAGGCGGCGGCAACTTTGCCAGCTCGATGTCGAATATCTCGACCTTCTTTCCGAAGCGCCTGCAGGGCACCGGGCTGGGGCTGAACGCCGGCCTCGGAAACTTCGGCGTGACGACGATGCAGGTGGTGATCCCGCTCGTGATGACGATGGGCCTCCTGGGCAGCTTTGGCGGCGAACCGATGACCCTGGTCAAGGACAGCGGCTGGATCTTCGGCAAGATTCCCGCCGGTACCTCGACCTGGATCCAGAACGCCGGGTTTGCCTGGGTTCTGTCGCTGGTGCCCCTGGCCATTCTGTGCTGGTTCGGCATGAACAACCTGAAGACGATCTCGCCGTCCACTGGCAACCCGATCGTCGCCTTCGCCAAGATCACCTACCTGTACACGCTGGCCTTCGTGCCGTCGATCTTCATGCTTTACCTGTATCTGCCGCCGCCGACCGGGCTGGGCCTGCTCAACATGTGGGTGGCCATACCACTGGACATCGTCCTCGCGCTGCTGGTGATGAAGATGGCCGCCTTCGGTCCGATGAAGGAAGGTGTGGCCAAGCAGTTCGAGATCTTCCGCAACAAGCACACGTGGGCGATGACCATCCTCTACATCGTCACTTTCGGCTCGTTTATCGGTTTCTCAATGGCGCTACCGCTGTCGATGAAGGTGATCTTCGGCGTTAGCCATGTGCCCGACGCCGCCGGTGTGATGCAACACACGGCGAGCAACCCGAACGCACCGGCAGTGCTGGCCTTTGCCTGGATCGGTCCCTTTGTCGGTGCGCTGATCCGTCCGGTGGGCGGCTGGGTCTCCGACAAGGTCGGCGGTTCGATCGTCACGCAATGGGTTTCGGCAGCGATGGTGGTGGCCTCGGTGGCCGTTGGCTATGTGATGATGCAAGCCTACCACTCGGCCACGCCCGAGCAGTACTTCCTGCCCTTCATGCTGCTGTTCATCGTGCTCTTCGCGGCCAGCGGCATCGGCAACGGCTCGACTTTCCGCACCATCGGGGTCATCTTCGACCGGCAGCAGGCCGGCCCGGTGCTGGGCTGGACATCGGCCGTCGCCGCCTACGGTGCCTTCATCGCACCGGTAGTGATCGGCCAGCAGATCAAGGCCGGCACGCCGCAGGCGGCGATGTACGGATTCGCGGTGTTTTATGCGCTGTGCCTGATCCTCAACTGGTGGTTCTACCTGCGCCGCGGCGCTGAAATAAAGAACCCTTAATCTGTTTGATCGAATACCCGGAGAACCCACATGAGCCACTTTCTCGATCGACTGAGTTATTTTTCACAGCCCAAAGAGCCATTTTCCGGCGAACACGGCGTCACCAACGGTGAAGACCGAACCTGGGAAGATGCCTACCGCGACCGCTGGGCGCACGACAAGATCGTTCGCTCCACGCACGGTGTGAACTGCACCGGCTCCTGTTCGTGGAAGATTTACGTCAAGGGCGGCATCGTCACCTGGGAAACCCAGCAGACCGATTACCCGCGCACCCGCTGGGACATGCCGAACCACGAACCCCGCGGTTGCGCACGCGGCGCCAGTTACAGCTGGTACCTGTACAGCGCCAACCGCGTCAAATATCCGCTGATCCGCGGCCGCCTGCTCAAGCTATGGCGCGAAGCCCGTCTGTCTAAGGAGCCGGTCGATGCCTGGGCTTCGATCGTGCAAGCGGACGGGAAACGTCGGGAGTACCAGAGCGTGCGTGGCCTGGGTGGCTTTGTGCGCGCCAACTGGGACGAAGTGAATGAAATCATCACTGCGGCGAATGTGCATACGATCAAGAAGCATGGCCCGGATCGCGTCATTGGCTTTTCTCCGATTCCGGCCATGTCGATGGTTTCCTATGCTGCCGGCAGCCGCTACCTTAGTCTGATTGGCGGCGTCTGCATGAGCTTTTACGACTGGTATTGCGACCTGCCACCCGCCAGCCCGCAAATCTGGGGCGAACAAACGGACGTGCCCGAGTCGGCCGACTGGTACAACTCCAATTTCATCATCGCCTGGGGCTCCAACGTACCGCAGACCCGTACGCCGGACGCCCACTTCTTCACCGAGGTGCGCTACAAGGGCACCAAGACGGTTGCGGTCACTCCGGACTACTCGGAAGTTGCCAAACTTTCCGACATCTGGATGAAGCCCAAGCAGGGCACCGATGCCGCCGTGGCCATGGCCATGGGTCACGTCATCCTGAAGGAGTTCTACTTCCCTGATGGCGGCAAACCGCGTAGCGAATATTTTGACAATTACGTCCGCCGCTACACCGACATGCCGATGCTGGTCATGCTCAAGGAGCATCAGTTGCCCGGCGGCGAAACCGTGATGGTGCCCGACCGCTACGTTCGCGCCTCCGATTTCGACGGTGCCTTCGGCGCCAGCAACAATCCTGAATGGAAAACGGTGGCCCTGGACGAATCGGGCGAAGTCGTGCTGCCCAACGGCGCGATCGGTTTTCGCTGGGGGCCGGATGGTCGCGCCGACGAGGGTCAGTGGAACCTGGAAGCAAAAGAGGCCAGCACCGGTGCCGAGGTCAAACTGAAACTCACGGTGATGGAAGGTAAGAACCCGAGCACGCAAACGGCCAAGGTTGGTTTCCCTTACTTCGGCGGCATCGAAAGCGAGCATTTCCCCAACAATGCCAGCGGCGCCGGGAGCAACAACGTACTGGTGCGTACCGTGCCGGTGCAAAGCATCGCGTTGGGCAAGACTGGTGGCAAGGTGCTCGTGGCTACCGTGTTCGACCTGCAAGTGGCCAACTATGGCGTAGCTCGTGGCCTGGCGGGCGAGCTGGCGGCCAAGAACTTCGACGACGACACACCCTACACGCCGGCCTGGCAGGAGCGCATCACCGGTACGCCACGCGAGCAGCTGATTACGGTAGCGCGTCAGTTTGCCGACAATGCCGACAAGACTCACGGTCGCTCGATGGTCATCATCGGCGCGGCGATGAATCACTGGTATCACAGCGACATGAACTACCGCGGCGTCATCAACATGCTGATGATGTGCGGCTGTATCGGACAAAGCGGTGGCGGTTGGGCGCACTACGTGGGCCAGGAAAAACTGCGGCCCCAGACCGGCTGGACCGCCCTGGCCTTTGCCCTGGACTGGATCCGTCCTCCCCGCCAGATGAACTCGACCAGCTTCTTCTATGCGCACACGGATCAGTGGCGTTATGAAAAGCTGGGCATGGAAGAAGTGCTCTCGCCGCTCGCCGACCAGAAACTGTACGGCGGCAGCATGATTGACTACAACGTGCGCGCCGAGCGCATGGGCTGGTTGCCGTCCGCGCCGCAACTCAAGACCAATCCGCTACACGTGGTGCGGGATGCCGTCGCCGCGGGCGTCGATCCCAAAGAATACACGGTCAAAGGACTCAAGGACGGCTCGCTCACCATGAGCTGCGAAGACCCGGATCATCCGGATAACTGGCCGCGCAACATGTTTGTCTGGCGCTCCAACATTCTGGGTTCCAGCGGCAAGGGCCATGAGTATTTCCTCAAGCACCTGTTGGGCACAAGCCACGGTGTACAGGGCAAGGATCTTGGGCATGACGAAGCCAAACCTTCCGAAGTGGTTTGGCACGATAAAGCGCCTGAAGGGAAACTGGATCTGCTGGTGACGCTGGATTTCCGCATGAGCACCACCTGCCTGTATTCCGACATCGTCTTGCCGACGGCGACCTGGTACGAGAAGAACGACCTCAATACCAGTGACATGCACCCCTTCATCCATCCGCTATCGACTGCCGTCGATCCGGCCTGGCAATCCCGCAGTGACTGGGAAATCTACAAGGGGTTCGCCAGGAAATTCAGCGAAGTCTGTGTCGGCCATTTAGGCGTCGAGCGTGAAATGGTGCTTGCTCCGTTGATGCATGACTCGCCCGCCGAACTGGCCCAGCCGTTTGGCGTTCGGGACTGGAAGCGCGGCGAAATTGATCTGATTCCCGGAAAAACGGCGCCGAACATGGTCGTGGTCGAACGTGACTACCCCAATGTGTACAAGCGTTTCACGGCGCTTGGCCCGTTGATGGACAAGGTTGGCAACGGTGGCAAAGGCATTGCTTGGAATACCCAGACCGAAGTCAAGCAACTCGGCGAACTGAACGGTCTCACCACCGCCGAAGGCGCAACCTGCGGCATGCCGAAGATCGAATCCGACATCGACGCCTGCGAAGTCGTGCTGCAATTGGCGCCGGAAACCAACGGGCACGTTGCGGTGAAAGCCTGGAAGGCGCTGGGCAAGCAAACCGGAATCGATCATACGCATCTGGCGCTGTACCGGGAGGATGAAAAGATCCGTTTCCGCGACATTCAGGCGCAGCCGCGCAAGATCATCAGTTCGCCGACGTGGAGCGGTATCGAATCCGAAACCGTGTCCTATAACGCCGGCTACACCAATGTGCACGAGCTGATCCCATGGCGCACTCTGACGGGCCGCCAGCAGTTCTACATGGATCACCCCTGGATGACGGCGTTCGGCGAGGGATTTTCCACCTACCGTCCGCCGGTGGACCTGAAGACCACGGCGGGTATCCAGAACATCAAGCCTAATGGCAACAAGGAAATCGCCCTGAATTTCATCACGCCGCACCAGAAGTGGGGGATTCACTCCACCTACACCGACAATCTGATGATGCTCACGCTCAACCGTGGCGGGCCGGTGATCTGGCTCAGTGAGGACGATGCCAAGAGCGCCGGCATTGTCGATAACGACTGGGTGGAATTGTTCAACATCAACGGCGCCATTGCCGCACGCGCCGTCGTCAGCCAACGGGTCAACCCCGGCATGGTCTTGATGTACCACGCTCAGGAAAAAATCGTCAATACACCCGGTTCGGAGATCACCGGCATCCGGGGCGGCATCCACAATTCGGTGACCCGCATTGTGCTCAAACCGACGCACATGATCGGTGGGTACGCCCAGTTCAGCTATGGCTTCAACTACTACGGAACCATCGGCACCAACCGTGACGAGTTTGTCGTGGTGCGCAAGATGAACAAAGTGGACTGGCTCGACGGCGAAGCCGAATCGGCCGCCGCAACGGCGCAGGCGTAAGGAGAAAGTCATGACCCCCCACACTCATATTCATTCGCTGCCCCCCAAGGGGGCGGTCGTCTCCTTTGAGGCGGCTCGGCAGGAGACGAAAAAATGAAAATTCGCGCCCAAATCGGCATGGTGTTGAATCTGGACAAGTGCATCGGTTGCCACACCTGCTCAGTGACCTGCAAGAACGTCTGGACCAGCCGCCCCGGCATGGAGTACGCCTGGTTCAACAACGTCGAGACCAAGCCGGGTATCGGCTATCCCAAGGAATGGGAAAACCAGGACAAATGGAACGGCGGCTGGCATCGGCTCGCCAACGGCAAGATCGAGCCGCGCCAGGGCGGCAAGTGGAAACTGCTGATGCGCATCTTCGCCAACCCCAATCTGCCGGAGATCGACGACTACTATGAGCCTTTCACCTTCGACTACGATCATCTGCAGTCGGCGCCGGAATCGAAAGCCGCACCGACGGCCCGCCCGCGTAGCCTGATTACCGGCAAACGGATGGAAAAAATCGTTTGGGGGCCAAACTGGGAAGAAATTCTCGGCGGCGAGTTTTCCAAGCGCAGCAAGGACAAGAATTTCGACGATATCCAGAAGGACATCTACGGGGAATTCGAAAACACCTTCATGATGTACCTGCCTCGTCTGTGCGAGCACTGCCTCAACCCGGCGTGTGTGGCCAGTTGTCCTTCGGGCTCGATCTACAAACGCGAGGAAGACGGCATCGTGCTGATCGACCAGGACAAATGCCGTGGCTGGCGCATGTGCGTCTCCGGATGCCCGTACAAGAAGATCTACTACAACTGGAAATCGGGCAAAGCGGAAAAGTGCATCTTCTGTTACCCGCGCATCGAGGCCGGGCAGCCGACGGTTTGTTCGGAAACCTGCGTCGGGCGAATTCGTTACCTGGGCGTGCTGCTCTACGATGCGGACCGGATTCAGCAGGCCGCAAGTGTCGAGCACGACCGCGATCTGTATCAGGCGCAACTCGACGTATTTCTCGACCCCAACGATCCGAAGGTTATCGAACAGGCCCGTATCGACGGCATTCCGGATCAATGGATGGATGCCGCGCGCAAGAGCCCGGTCTACAAGATGGCCATGGACTGGAAAGTGGCCTTGCCCTTGCACCCTGAATACCGCACCTTGCCGATGGTCTGGTACGTCCCACCGCTTTCGCCGATCAGCGCAGCGGCCCATGCGGGGCACATCGGCGCCAATGGCGAAATTCCGGACGTCAAGCAGTTGCGCATCCCGGTCAAGTACTTAGCCAACCTGCTGACCGCAGGCGATACGCTGCCTGTCGAACGCGCGCTGGAGCGCATGCTGGCCATGCGCGCCTACCAGCGCGACAAACACGTCAACGGTCGCACCAACACGGCGGTACTTGAGCAGGTCCAAATGACTCCGGCGCAGGTCGAAGAGATGTACCACGTGATGGCCATCGCCAACTACGAAGACCGCTTTGTGATCCCCAGCACGCATCGCGAGTACGCCGAAAACACCTTCGACGTACGCGGCGGCTGCGGCTTCTCGTTCGGCAACGGCTGTTCCGATGGCGCCAACGAAACCAGCCTGTTCGGCGGAACCAAGCGCCGTACCATCCCGATCAAGGCGGAGGTCTGAACCATGACGCTACCTGACGTATCCTTAAGCCTTCGCGCTCTGGCGCGTCTGCTGTCCTACCCGGACGCGGCGCTGCGCAGCCAGTTGCCCGAGGTACGTGACGCGCTGACTTCGGACAAGAGGGTTCCCGCCGATCGCCTGACCGAGCTGTGCGCACTGATCAACACGCTGGAGCGTGGCGACGCACTGGAGAACGAGGCCGAATACCTGCAGATATTCGACCGTGGTCGCGCCACCTCACTCCATTTGTTTGAACATGTGCATGGCGACTCACGCGATCGCGGCCCGGCGATGATCGATCTGGCGCAGACCTACGAGAAGGCCGGTTTGTTTCTGGCGCCCGGCGAACTGCCGGATTACCTGCCAGTGGTGCTGGAGTTCGTCTCAACGCAGCCGCCGCGCGAGGCCCGCGATTTCCTTAGCGAGATGGCGCACCTCTTCAATGCCATCTTCAACGCCTTGCAGCAACGCAAAAGCGCTTATGCCAGCGCCCTTGGCGCCTTGCTCGAACTCAGCGGGGAAAAGGCGCATGCCGTCAAGATCACACCCGACGAGGCGCTCGACGTGGCCTGGGAAGAGCCTGTCGTTTTCGACGGTTGTTCCGTCAAGGGACAGGGCAAGACCGCTCAGGAACAGCCTATCCACTTTGTCAGAAACGAAACGTCCAGATCAAGAGCGAATAGCCCTGCACACACCGGAGCATTACGATGAACACTCTCGACACTTTTTTGTTCGGCTTGTACCCCTACATCTGCCTGACTGTTTTCTTACTGGGCAGCCTACTTCGCTTTGACCGCGATCAATACACCTGGAAAAGCGATTCGTCGCAATTGCTCAAGGTCGGCCAGTTGAAACTCGGTAGCAACCTGTTTCACATTGGCGTCCTGTTCCTCTTCTTCGGTCACTTCTTCGGCATGCTCACGCCGCACTTTGCCTACGAACATTTCATCGACGCCGGCACCAAACAGAAGCTGGCCATGATCGCCGGCGGTGTTGCGGGAGTGTTCGCCTTCATTGGCGTGACGGTGCTGCTGCATCGCCGCTTGAGCGAACCGCGAATCCGGGCGACGTCAAAAACCAGTGATATCGTTCTGCTTGCGGTGTTCTGGCTGCAACTCGCACTGGGTCTGGCGAGCCTCCCGCTCTCGGCGCAACACCTCGATGGCAGCGTCATGCTGCTGCTGGCCGAATGGGCTCAGCGCATCGTGACCTTCCGTATGGGTGCGGCAGAGATGCTGGCCGGGGTCAGCTGGGTATTCAAACTGCATATGTTCCTGGGCATGAGCCTCTTTCTGATTTTCCCATTCACCCGACTGGTTCATGTGTGGAGCGGTTTTGGTGCTGCCGCCTATCTGATCCGCCCGTACCAGGTCGTCCGTGCGCGCCGGCTGAATGTGCCTGCCGGTCACAATCTGCCGCGTCGTCCAGGCGCTGGCGTTTAAGGGAGTCGGGTATGGCCATGGTGCATAACACAGCCGCGGCAACGCAGGAGATTGCCAGCGTCAATGGCGTCGCGCTCAATACGGCAGAGGACCTGCTGTCTGCCGATGAACTGCGGCAGCGCGCCTGTTCCGAACTGCTGCGCCAGGCAGCGATGACCTGCGGCCTGTTACCCGAAAGCGATACGCCGGGTTCCGATGGCGTACTGAGCGAGGCGGCCAGTAGCGCCATTGAGGCTTTGCTGGAGCAGAGCCTGACTGTCCCCGAACCTTCGGAAGAAGCGTGTAGACGCCATTACGCGGCGCACCAGGCGCTGTACGCCACGGGTGAGCGCGTCAATGCCCGGCACATCCTGTTCGCCGTCACGCCGGGAGTCGATGTGGTGGCGTTGCGCAATCGTGCCGAAACCTGTTTGCTTGATGTCCGCTGTCACGACGGCGACAAGGCGGAAGACCGGTTTGCCCAAGCCGCCAGCACCTTGTCGAACTGCCCCAGCGGTGCGGAAGGCGGTCACCTGGGCTGGCTAAAGGCCTCGGACTGCGCGCCGGAATTTTCCAAAGAGCTGTTCGGGCATGCCGAGGTGGGCGTGCTTCCGCGCCTGGTGCACAGCCGTTTTGGCTTTCATGTGGTTGAAGTGCTTGCACGCGAAGCCGGCACGGAGCAAGCGTTCGAGACGGTCCGTGGCGCGGTGGCCGTCGCCCTGCGGCAACAAGCCTACGTCACCGTCTTGCAGCAATATTTGCACCGCCTGGCCGATCAGGCGGTAATCGCTGGGGTCGCTCTCGAATCGGTGAATACTCCCCTGAAATCGTGATGGGTTGAAGAATCTTCGGTTGCAAGCATCAACGACGTACGGGTACAGGCTTGCGAAAAGTTGAGCTTGGGAGGTCGGGAAATGCATATGAAAATTGCGTATGAGTTGGCGCGTAAGATTCGCGACTGAAGCCAGCAGCGTAATCAGTTCCCATATTCAGCGTGGCGATCTTGATTGGCATTGACGCCAAAGAACTGTTGCGGTTGCGACGACTGAATCAAGAGAAACGTCCGCTGTAATCGTCAGCAGCATGCGACCAATTACTGGTTCGCGCATTCCCAACAATGCGCGTCCAAGTGGTTTCGCCACAGCTCAAGTCGCAAGTCCAAGCCCACCGATCCAAAAATTGCCCGAACAAGTGGGCGGCGGATTGATTCTTTACACCTTTTTTACTCACACCGCAGGACAATTGCGCAATCTTTTGGCGTTTCCAGAAGAGTTGATTGGTTATCGTGTTCTTGACCAGAAGGCAATCTGTCCATGTGGTTCATTTCAACATTGCGCACCAATCCAGCCTATTCATTGGCCGCCTGGAAGCGACTGACTCTGGCTGTGCTGGCGTGCGCCGGTACAACATTGCTGGCTACGCCGTTGTTGAGGTATCTGGATCTGGCCAATATCGTGATGTTGTTTCTGCTCACGGTACTGCTCATTGGCGTCAGCCTCGGATTGTCTTCCGCTTTGCTGGCCGCTTTTCTCAGCGTCGGGCTTTTCGATTTCTTCTTTGTTCCACCGCGCTTTTCCTTCGTCGTTCATGACGGCCAATATCTGGTCACCTTTGGCGTCATGCTCGTCGTGGCGATCATCACCGGGCAATTGACCGCCGGCCTTCGGCAACAGGCCGAGGATTCGGCTATCGAAGCGATGCGCACCCGGGCGCTCTACGAAATGGCGCGCGAGCTTTCCGGTGCGTTGATGATCGAGCAGGTCGCCAGAATCACGCGGAACTTCCTGCAACGCTTATTGAACGCCGAGGCCATGATTTTGCTGCCCGACAGTGCAGGCGAACTGCATCCCTGCCACGACAGTGAACCCGCACAGTTTCAGATCGAACCACGCTTGGTGATCATGGCCTTTGAAAAGGGCATCCCTGTTACCTGCGAACAACTGGCCGACAGCGGTTTTGCCGCCCTCTACCTGCCACTGAAGGCACCGATGCGCGTGCGCGGCGTGGTTGCCCTGGCACCCACGGGAGTAAATCCGAAAACCCTGCTCGACCAGCGCGAGCGGCTGGAAACGATGGCTTCGCTGGTGGCCATCGCCGTCGAACGGGTGCACTACGTTGATGTTGCGCAGCGCTCACAGGTTCAAGTCGTTTCGGAGCGTTTGCGCAGTTCGATACTCTCCGCGCTATCGCACGATCTGCGCACTCCGCTGACGGCGTTGGTCGGCCTGGCGGATTCGCTGGCGGTGAGTAAGCCACCGCTGAGCGCCATGGCACTCGAGTCGGCCGAAGCGATACGCGAACAGGCCGAACGTCTGGCCGGACTGGTTGGCAATCTATTGGATATGGCCCGATTGCACGCCGGCGAAGTCACTTTGCATAAGGAGTGGCAACCGATAGAGGAGGTGATCGGCTCGAGCATCAAACTGCTCGGTCGCGCCTTGGTTGAACACCCGGTCAAAGTGTCGCTGGCAAAGGATCTGCCCTTGATCGAGTTCGATGCCGTATTGATTGAAAGGGTGTTCTGCAACCTGTTGGACAATGCCGCGAAGTATTCCGCACCCGCATCGCCCATCGAGATCGCCGTGCGAGCGCGAAATGCTTGCGTTGAAGTGACGGTCGCCGACCACGGCACCGGGTTTGCCGTCGATGGCGATAAGCTTGTGTTTGAGATGTTTGCCCGGGGCAATCTTCAGGCTTCCAAACCGGGCGTCGGTTTGGGACTGGCCATTTGCCGTGCCATTGTCGAAGCGCATGCCGGCTCGATCAGTGCAGCAAATCGTCAGCAGGGCGGTGCCTGCATGACGTTCACCCTGCCGCTGGGCGTACCGCCAGTGATCGTGGCGGAAGAGTTGCCTCAGGAAGGCGAACGTCGGTCATGAGCGGAATTTCAAGTGATCGCGAAAGTGATCGATCGCCGACGGTCATCATCGTCGAAGACGAAAAACAAATTCGCCGTTTTGTGCGGACTTCCTTGGAAGAAGAGGGATGCCGCGTAGTTGAGGCGGCCACTTCGGCGCAAGGTTTAATTGAATCGGGAAACCACAAGCCCGACCTGGTGGTACTCGACCTCGGTTTGCCCGATGGCAATGGAATCGACTTCATCCGAAATCTGCGCGGCTGGTCGGATGTGCCGATCCTGGTCCTTTCGGCGCGTTCGCTTGAGCAGGACAAGATCGAAGCGCTTGACGCCGGTGCCGACGACTACCTGACCAAGCCATTTGGCGTCGGTGAATTGCGGGCGCGTTCGCGTGCCTTGTTGCGACGTCAGAGCCGAAGCGGCGATGATGCCTCGCCGATCGTCGAATTTGGCGATGTTCTGGTCGATCTCGCGCGTCGTGTAGTGACCAGGAAAGGCGTTGTTTTGCATCTGACGCCCATTGAATATCGCCTGCTCTGTGTGTTGCTGGCCAATACCGGCAAGGTCATTACGCAGCGCCATCTGTTGCGTGAAGTGTGGGGGCCGTCCAGCGTCGAGAGCAGCCACTATCTGCGTGTCTATGTCGGGCATCTGCGACAGAAGCTTGAAGACGATCCAACCCAGCCAAAATACCTGTTAACCGAAACCGCTGTCGGTTACCGCTTTCAGCCATGACGCAGTTTCTTGTTCGTAAGCACATGACATATAGAAGACCTGGCCGGCGCAAGCACGCGATTTCTGAAGCGGCTGATTATTCGTTTGAAGATATTTACCGGAAAATGAAATGACCCAGGCGAGCCCGGCAGACAAAACACGATTCAACAATCTTGCACTCGCTGCACTTGGCGTAGTCTATGGCGACATCGGTACCAGTCCGCTCTATGCGCTCAAGGAGGTGTTTTCCAGCGAGCACCATCCCGTACCGATTACGCCGGAAAACGTGCTCGGCATACTGTCGCTGGTTTTCTGGGCGCTGATGGTGGTGGTCAGCGGCAAGTACGTCTTGTTCATCATGCGTGCCGATAACAAGGGCGAGGGGGGAATCATTGCCTTGATGGCCCTTGCATTGCGCAACATCAGGGAAGGCTCGCGTGGTCATCAGGTCATCGTCATGCTCGGGTTGTTCGGGGCCGCACTGTTTTACGGCGACGGTGTGGTAACGCCAGCCATTTCGGTGCTTTCGGCGGTCGAGGGCCTGGAGGTGATCACTCCGGCTTTCAAGCCTTACATCATTCCGCTGGCCCTGGTGGTCCTGGTCTTCCTGTTTATTATTCAAAGCCACGGTACGGCCAGCGTCGGCAAGTTGTTCGGGCCGGTGATGCTGCTCTGGTTCGGCGTGTTGGCGGTACTGGGTGCGATCAATATCATTGCGGAGCCTAACGTGATGCGGGCGCTTAACCCGATTTGGGGCGTCTCGTTCCTGATAGCCGACCCGGGGTTGGGTTTTCTCTCGCTTGGTGCGGTGGTGCTGGTCCTCACCGGGGGCGAAGCGTTGTATGCCGACATGGGACATTTCGGTCGAAAGCCAATCCAGGTGGCCTGGTTTGCGCTCGTTCTTCCCTCGTTATTGATCAATTATTTCGGTCAGGGTGCTTTGCTTTTAAGCAAGCCGGAATCGATTGAGAACCCATTCTATCTGCTGGCGCCTGGCTGGGCGCATTATCCGCTCGTCGGCCTGGCCACTGCGGCCACCGTCATTGCTTCGCAAGCGGTGATTTCGGGCGCTTTTTCGATCACTTTGCAGGCCATGCAACTGGGCTATTCGCCACGCCTTGAAGTGCAGCATACGTCCGACAGCGAGATTGGACAGATCTACCTTCCGGCAATCAACTGGATGCTCCTCGTTTCGGTCATTGCGCTGGTTATTGGTTTCGGCTCTTCGAGTCGTCTTGCTGCCGCCTACGGCATCGCGGTTACCGGCACCATGCTGATCACCAATTTCCTGGCCTTTGTCGTTGCCCGCTGGTTGTGGGGGTGGCAACCGTGGCGGTCTGCCCTTGGTGTACTGCCCTTTGTGTTGATTGATCTGGCATTTTTTTCCGCCAACTCGATCAAAATTCTCGACGGGGGGTGGTTTCCCATCATCTTTGGCCTCGCCATATTTATCTTGCTGATCACCTGGAAACGGGGTCGTGCGCTGATGCACATCAAGCTGGGGCAGGATGCGATCGATCTCGCCCCGTTTATCGCCAGCCTTGCGCTAGGCGGAACAACGCGAGTGCCGGGAACGGCTGTGTTCCTGACTGGCAGACCGCAGGGTGTGCCGCGGTCAATGCTGCACAGCCTGAAACACTTCAAGGTACTGCACGAAAGGATGGTCATTGTGACCATCCGCATCTTCGACGTCCCTTATGTGCCCGAGGTGGATCGGGTGGAAGTAGTTAAATTGGACGAAGGATTTTGGCAGGTGACGGTCCATTATGGATTCAAGGACGAGCCCGACATTCCGGTTGCGCTTGAAATGTGCGCGCATTACGGATTGGAATTCGACATGATGGACACCTCCTTCTTCCTCGGTCGAGAAACGCTGATTGCCGGCTTTGGCAAGGAAATGAGTTACTGGCGTGTCTTGATCTTCTCTGCCATGTTCCGCAACGCCAGCAGCCTGACGGCTTATTTGAAAATTCCCTCGAACCGGGTGGTGGAGTTGGGGTCGCAAGTCGTTATTTAGGTGGCGCAGTTTCGTCCGTGCTCGGCTCGATGACTGTCCGTGGTTGAGCCGGAAATGCGGGCCGGCACATCGCCAGAATTCCCGTGAGACCGTTCCTCACAGCCATCCGGCGCGTTTGAAGCGGGTATAGAGAAAGAAACAGGTCAGGCTGATAGTCAGGAGCGCCACGGGATAACCGTATTCCCATTGCAGTTCGGGCATGGTCTTGAAGTTCATCCCCCAGATGCCGGCAAAGGCGGTGGCGACGGCGAATATTCCGGCCCAGGCCGCCAGTTTCTTATTCACTTCGCTTTCTTCGATCGTTACCATCGACAGGTTGACCTGAATGGCCGTGCCGATGGTGTCACGGATGGTGTCGAGCGAGGCGTTGATCTTGGTCAGGTGGTCATAGACGTCCCGGAAATAGTCACGGCTATTGGCGCACACGACTGGCCCGCGACCGCTGAACAGTTTGCCGGCCGCTTCCATCAGGGGGGCAACCGCATGTTTGAGGAATGTGATTTTGCGCTTCAAGGCGTAGAGCTGCTCGATGCTGCTGCGCGCTGAACTCCGGCCAAAGATTTGCTCCTCGATTTCTTCGAGTTCGGACTCCAGCCCATCCATGATGGGGAAGTAGCGGTCAACCACGGCATCCATCAGCGCATAAAAGACGAACCCGGCCCCATGTTCAAGCAACTGGGGTTCGCGCTCGCAACGTTCGCGTACCGCCAGAAAATGCTGCTTGCTATGGTTCCGCACGGACAGCACAAAATTACGTCCGACGAATACATTCACCTCGCTGACGCTGAACTCACCTTGATCCAGTTCCAGCTGGTGCATGACCGCGAACACCGAGTCGCCGTATTCCTCGATCTTGGGGCGCTGGTGGCCGTGGCGGGCGTCTTCCACGGCCAGTTCGTGAAGATTGAACTCTTCCTTCATCTGGTCCAGCTCTTGCGGGGTCGCGTCGCACAAAGCCACCCAGACGAAGCAGCCCGGTTTGGTCAGGTAGTCGCTGATTTCCTCGACCGGCAAATCAGCCAGGCGCGATCCGTTTTGGTAGGCAACACAATTTATCAGCACGTCATATTCCAGGAAATGAAGACAGACGCCTTTGTACGCTCAAGGTGCGATTTCGGCGAGTGTTTCGGGATGATTTACACATGGATTGGGTTCTTCTTTTTGTGGCAGCCGTTCGGTCTGTTTCGACAGACGGCTAAGGCTCAACGGTTTCCTGCATTTTCGTCGGACGCATCGAATTCACGCCATGCATCGTCGATGAGCCCTTCGATCGGGCGGAAGTTGGCCTTGTAGGCCATCTTGCGGCTGTCGCGTATCCAGTAGCCCAGGTACAAGTAAGGCCAGTTGTTTGCCGTGCACTGGGCGATTTGCCAGAGGATGTTGTAGGAACCCAGACTGACGCCCTTAACATCGGGGTCGTAGAACGTATATACCGAGGACAGGCCGTCATTCAACACGTCAATGATGCTAACCATGCGCAGCTCGCCGTTCTCGGAGAACTCGATCAGTCGGCTGTCCACGCGGCTTTGCAGCAGGAAACGCGAATACTGTTCGTGATTGTCCTGATCCATGCCGCCGCCAAGGTGCCGTGCCGCCTGATAGCGCAAGTAGAGGCGGTAATGCTCGTCGAAATACATAAGGGGCAGTTCGCGGGCGTGCAGCGAAGCGTGCGCCTTGAGACAGCGCCGTTGGCTGCGGTTGGGGGCAAAGCGTTCGACCGGCAGACGTACCGGTATGCAGGCGCGGCAGCCTTCGCAGTTAGGGCGGTAAGTGAAGACACCGCTACGTCGGAAGCCTCTGCGTACCAGTTCGCCGTAGACTTCGGTCGTGATCAGGTGTGTCGGCGTGGCCACCTCGGACATGGCGCGCTCGCCGGGCAGGTAGCTGCACGGGTAGGCGGCCGTGCTGTAGAACTGCAAGAGTGAGAAGGGGAGTTCGGAGTCGTTGAGATGAGACATCGCCGTTGGTCATCCAGTAAACATTGATCGGCTATACAAGCGAGATGCCAACTCGCCTCATATAGCGTTCAGGCAGTTTGGCCCAATTCTCAGCATGCTACCAGTCCCACGCCTGATTTGCGCCGTCGCCTGGCCAACGGCCACGGATTGGAGCGAAGGCGGTGAGTTCATGCAATCGGGCCGTGAAATCACGGCGCGGTATTTCACGGGCTCCCAGCGATGCCAGATGCGGCGTGTTCATCTGGCAATCGATCAGGCCGAAATCCAGTGAATCGAGCAGGCGAACCAGGTGCGCGAGGGCAATTTTCGAGGCGTCGGTGGCGTGCGAGAACATCGATTCCCCATAGAACATTTTACCGATGGCCAGGCCGTACAGCCCGCCAACCAGTTGGTGGTCAAACAACACTTCGACCGAGTGGGCATAACCGAGTTCATGCAGCGTGCAGTAAGCAGTCTGCATTTCGTCGGTGATCCAGGTGCCGGCCTGGCCAATGCGCCGGGCTCTGGCGCAGGCATCGATGACGGATCGGAAATCGCAGTCGAGCCGAACCTGGTATTTGCTGGCTCGCAAGGTGCGCCGCAGCGATCGTGAAACTCTGAACTCCGAGGGCACGAGAACCATGCGCGGGTCGGGGCTCCACCACAGGATGGGTTCGCCCTCGGTAAACCAGGGGAAGATGCCTTGGCGGTAGGCTTGAACGATGCGTTGCGGCGACAGGTCGCCTCCCGCGCAGAGCAGGCCATTCGGTTCGCTCAGGGCGAGTTCGAGCGAGGGAAAAGCAGTGTTGCTGTCAAGCCAGGGAATCATCGCCGGAAGTAGAAGTTCTGGTGCCAGGGTACGATGCAAATATATCCGTTGGCGGCGGATTGCGCGTTCGATGCGCCAAGTTGAGCGCTTGATTCGATGTCATGTGGCGTTCCCAAAGCGTGCATGTTCGCATCCTGATTCAGTTGCCATGGGAGCGCAAGCTGGCGCCGGTTTGCTGTCGGCTGTGCCGTGAACGGACATCGCGGAGTACCCGCCAAACAAAAGGACGCTTGCGCGTCCCGGTCAACCTGGCAAACCATAGAGCGCGTTTCAGCGTTCGATGATACGACGTGCTCCGTTGTAGCGCTTGATCCAGTAACCCTGGTTCATGTCCTCAACCCGGATTTCAGCACCGCTGCGCGGTGCGTGCAGGAAGCGGTTGTCCCCAAGGTAGATGCCGACATGCGAGAAGGCGTGACGCATGGTGTTGAAAAAAACCAGATCACCTGCCTTGAGTTCGGTTTTGTCGACCACGTTGCCGATTTCGCTTTGCTCGTGCGCCGTACGTGGCAGAAGGATACCCACAGCATCCTTGAACACGGTCTGGACAAAGCCGCTGCAATCGAGGCCGCTGTTGGGGTCGGTACCGCCGCGGCGATAATTGATGCCGACCAGCTCCAGACCTTTGAGAATCAGATCCTGGGCATGGTTCGTGTAGCGCTCAAGCAGCGAAGGCTCGTCGTTGGATGCCTGTTGTTGGTCGGCGGCATGTGCTGTGCCCGTGCCAATCACAAGAATCATGGCGGCGCCGGTAAGCGCAGAGCGCAGTGCCGAGAGAAGTCTTCTATAAGTCATGGGTCGGCAATCTAAAAGAAAAAATGTCGTCTGTAAACCCTTGTGATAGCGTCCGCCGACGGCATTTTCCGGGAGTATCGGCGTAACCACATGATTAATAGTGTCTTTGTAATTCTGATGTCGGCTAACGCTAGGGGTGCTGGTGAAATGGTTTTATGCTTATAATCGCCGGATGTGCATTGGCGACACCCAATTGGGCCGCGGCCTCGGCTAATTGCAATCTCGGCAAGGAGTGTTCATGGAGCCCTTCAAGGCTTATCAGATCAATGAAGTTGATGGAAAGACGCGGGCGGATTTCGTCGTCATGGACGAAAACCAGCTGGATGCCGGCGCGGTGACGATCAAGGTCGCTTATTCCAGCGTCAATTTCAAGGATGCTTTGGCCGCGACCGGTGCCGGGCGAATCATTCGTCGTTTCCCCTGCGTCGGCGGTATCGATCTGTCCGGGACTGTCGTGGGCAGTACCGATTCGCGTTTCAGTCCCGGCGATCCGGTGATTGCGACAAGTTTCGACATTGGCGTTGCGCACCACGGCGGATACGCCGAGTACGCCCGCATTCCCGCGGACTGGGTGTTTCCCTTGCCTGCGGGCCTTACGCTGCTCGAAGCGATGTCCCTGGGTACGGCGGGCTTTACGGCGGCTTTGGGGATTGTTCGGATGGAGGAAAACGGCCTTACCCCAGCCAAGGGGCCGGTCATCGTCAATGGGGCGACTGGGGGAGTGGGCGGTTTGGCCGTCGATATGCTGGCCAAACTGGGCTATAAGGTGACTGCATTAACAGGCAAGGAAGCCGAATTTGATTACCTCAAGCGCTTGGGTGCTGCTGATGTCATGTACCGACCTGCGCTCGACCTGTCGCGTATCCGCCCGCTCGACAAGACGCTGTGGGCTGGCGCGGTGGATAATCTGGGCGGCGATGTGCTGGCGTGGATAGCCAGCACGATGAAGCAGGGCGGAACGATTGCCAGTATCGGTATGGCGGCCAGTGGCTCGTTCAATTCATCCGTCATGCCCTTCATATTGCGCGGCGTCAGCTTGCTGGGCATCGATTCCGGCTATATTGGCGAGCCTTACCGCAGTCGCGTCTGGAAACGTTTGGGTGATGACCTGCGACCTCGACACTTGCTGGAAATGACCCACCGTGTACGTTTCGATGAATTGCCGGGCGTGTTTGACAGCTTTCTGAAAGGCAAGGCGCGCGGCCGTGTTGTTGTTGATGTGGCTGGTGCCTAGTTGGCGTCGTGGCATGCAGCGTGATATCGTTCCGGCCCACTACGGACTGAGTCAAGAATGAATCATGTGACCCAGTTGCCCCGAGTGCTGATTGTTGATGAGTCGCGTATGGTGCGCGCGATGATCATCAAGCATATTCGCGATAGCTACGATTTTCGCGAGGAATCGAACGGTGAAGCCGCCTGGCAGGTCCTGGTTCTGGATCAATCGATTCAGTTGGTGATCTGTTCGCTTTCACTGCCGGTGCTCGATGGCGACGGCTTGCTGGTTCGCGTGCGTTCTTCACGGTTGCCGCGGCTGGCCCAAATGCCGATGCTGATGATTTCAGGCGACAACGATGAGGTGCTGGCACGCGCCAAATCCCACGGCGCGTCGGACTTCATCAGCCGCAGCACCGGTGGAACGGAATTGTTGGGACGGATCGATTCGTTGCTCAAGCTTTCCGAAGCGCAGAATCAACTCAAGGAAAACCTTGAACAGCATGTCCAGAATCCGGAGACGGGGCTGTTCACGCGAAAATACGTCGAGCTGCAGGCGGCTCAGGCGATGTCGCATGCCATGCGGCATAACAGCGAGGTTAGCGCCATCGTCATGGGTTTCGATGACGTAGGCGCCATACGCGAAGAGCATGGCGTCGATGTGCTGAATCAGTTGCAGCAACGTTTTATCGCCATGCTGATTAGCAAGGTGCGCAAGGAAGACAGTCTGGGACATTTTTCCGGAAGCCGGCTGGTGGTCATTTCGCCGGGAACGCCTTTTCCCGCCTGCGAGTCTTTCGGCAATCGTTTGCGCGAAGCCATACGGGTGGCAAATATCGCGGTGCATGGGCAGCGGTTGAACTTATCGGTCAGTGTCGGTGTCAGCAATTCCCCGGTAGATGGGGTGACTTCAGCGGGCGCGCTGGTCGAACTTGCCGGCGCGCGTCTGAAGTTGGCGCAACAGTCTGGTGGCAACCGGGTCATCGCCTGTAAAGTGCAGCCGATGTCGGAAGCGCCAGTGCCGCGGCTAGAGGATGCCATTGCCCTGATCAGGGCCGGTAATGAGAGCGAGGTTATGCCGCACCTGAACGTACTGGGCAGTCAGGTGCTGCCTTTGTTGAATTTGTTGGAACGGGAGTTGAAGTTGGGTCTGCCCATGGCAGATATCGAGAAGTGCTTGCTTGACCCGGCGCAGAAGGGACAAGACGTCGGGCAGGATTAGTAACCATTAGTGCAGGTAGTGCAGTATCAGCAAAAAGGAAAATTTATGACGACAATCAAGGAATTTCACAAACAATCCATCGACAACCCGGATGTTTTCTGGGCGGAAGAGGCCAAGCTGATCGACTGGCACCAGCCTTTTACGAAGACGCTTGATTTTTCCAGGCCCCCATTTGCCAAATGGTTTGTCGGTGGCCTCACAAATATATGCTACAACGCTGTTGATCGTCATGCGGCCAAGCGTCCGAATGACCGTGCGCTGGTTTTTATCTCGACGGAAACCGACCAGGAAGTTGTGTATTCCTTCGCCGATCTGAAAAAGGAAGTCATGCGCACGGCGGCCGTTATGCAGAGCCTTGGCGTTGGCAAGGGCGACCGCGTTCTGATCTACATGCCGATGATCGCCGAGGCCACATTCGCCATGCTGGCCTGCACCCGTATCGGTGCTATTCACTCGGTCGTTTTCGGAGGTTTTGCTTCCGGATCGTTAGCCACACGTATCGACGATGCCACGCCAAAGCTGATCGTCTCCTCGGATGCTGGCATGCGTGCTGGCAAGGCGGTTCCATACAAGCATCTTCTGGATGAAGCCATATCACTCGCAGAACACAAGCCGGCCAAGGTGTTGATGGTTGATCGTGGCCTCGACAAAGGGTTCAACAAAGTCGAAGGGCGCGATGTCGATTATGCGACCTTACGCGCGAAATTCATGGACGCCGAAGTGCCGATCACCTGGCTGGAGTCGTCCGAGCCTTCCTACATTCTTTATACCTCCGGCACCACCGGCAAGCCGAAGGGTGTGCAGCGCGATACTGGCGGCTATGCTGTGGCCCTGGCCTCGTCGATTAAGAACATCTACTGCGGTAAGGAGGGCGAGACCTATTTTTCGACTTCCGATATCGGCTGGGTCGTTGGCCACTCGTACATCGTTTATGGGCCGCTGATTGCCGGCATGTGTACCATTATGTACGAGGGAACTCCGCTGCGTCCCGATCCAGGCATCTGGTGGAAGATTGTCGAGAAGTACAAGGTCAATGTCATGTTCTCGGCGCCGACTGCGGCTCGCGTCCTGAAGAAGCATGACAGCTCGTACATGCACAAGTATGACCTGTCTTCGCTGAAGCACCTGTTCCTGGCCGGTGAACCACTCGACCAGCCTACCCACGAGTGGATCATGGGCGAACTCGGCTTGCCGGTGATCGACAATTACTGGCAGACCGAAACCGGCTGGCCGATCCTCTCTGCGATGCCAGGTGTCGAGAAAACCGAAATCCGTTTCGGGACGCCCAGTTTCCCGGTCTATGGATACAACCTCAAGATTTTCCGCGAGGACGGCACCATCTGCGATCCGGATGAAAAGGGTATTGTGGCCATTGTGCCGCCACTGCCACCGGGTTGTCTTTCGACAGTTTGGGGCGACGATGCCCGCTTCGTTTCAACCTACTTCACCTTGTTCAGGGAGCCGCAGGTCTATTCCTCGTTCGACTGGGGCATCAAGGACAAAGACGGATATCACTACATCCTTGGCCGTACCGACGATGTCATCAACGTCGCGGGCCATCGCCTTGGAACGCGCGAAATCGAAGAGTCGATCCAGGGCCATCCCGCGATTGCCGAAGTGGCTGTGGTTGGCGTCGCCGATCAGTTGAAGGGCCAGATGCCGATGGCCTTTGCCGTGGTCAAGGATGCCGCTTCGATCGCCACGCCGGAGCTTCGCGCCGCGCTTGAAAAAGCGGTGATGAAGCAGGTGGACGACAGCCTGGGCGCCATTGCACGCCCGAGCCGGGTGCACTTTTTGAGTGTGTTGCCGAAAACCCGATCCGGCAAGCTGTTGCGTCGTTCCATCCAGGCGCTGGCAGAAGGACGTGATCCGGGCGATCTGACGACCATTGAGGATCCGGCGGCGCTTGAACAGCTCCAGCTGGCGCTGGCGAGCAAGCCGGCCTGATATAGGGCGGGTAAGCCGACTCTCCCAAGAGTCGAGTGTGCCGACTATGTCATGCACTCGATTCGACGGGAGAGTTTTTTTCGCAGCAATGCCGTCGGTTGCGCGGGGTTCGCCGGAGGTGTCTCGTCCGGATCGGGCGCTGCGGCCCATCGTTTGCGCGCGCACGCGTCACGGCGAATGGCATTGATCCTCAAGCAATAAGTCAGCTATAATAGCCGGCTTTTCCACCTTGCCCCACCTATCGCATGAAGGGGGGCTTTAACCATAAGGAGTGTTCATGCGCCATTATGAAATCGTTTTTATCGTCCATCCGGACCAGAGCGAGCAGGTTCCGGCCATGGTCGAGCGTTACAAGGCCCTGGTGGCCACGCACGGCGGCCAGATTCACCGCCTTGAAGACTGGGGGCGCCGTCAGCTGGCTTACCCGATCCAGAAATTGCACAAGGCCCACTATGTTCTGATGAACATTGAATGCAATGGCGAAGCGCTGGCCGAACTTGAACATGGCTTCAAATTCAACGATGCCGTTCTGCGTCATCTCACCATCAAGATGAAGAAAGCCGTGACGACACCGTCGCCGATGATGAAGGAAGAGAAATCCAAGTCGATGATGGAAGCACGCGATGGGGTTGCAGTGGAAGCCGCAGTCGAAGCCGAGTCGATTGACTGAATGTTGAGGCGCAGCTGAACCGCGTCGAACTCACTGGAATCCTGATCGAGCGCAAGGCGCTACGGTACACTCCGGCCTCCGTTCCGGTTACGGAATGCGTTGTCAGGCACCAGTCGGATCAGATCGAGGCGGACAGGCCAAGGCGGGTTGAGTGTGAGATTCGGGCCATCGGTCTGGGTGATGCAGCCAAGTGGCTGCAGGCAGCGACTCCGGGAGCGATGGTTCACTTGACGGGCTTCATGGCCGCCAGTAGCCGGAACAGCAAACAGCTGAGATTACATGTGATCACGATTGAATTTGTCGAAGGAAATGAAAATGGGTAGGTTTTTCAAGAAAAAAGATGACAAGAACGTCAAAAAACGTGGTAGCGGGTTGTTCAAGCGCCGCAAGTTTTGCCGCTTCAGTCTCGAGAAGATGGACGGCATCGATTACAAGGATGTCGACCTGTTCAAGGAGTACATCGCCGAGAATGCCAAGATCATGCCGGCACGCCTGACGGGCACTAAGGCGGGATACCAGCGACTGTTATCGGTGGCCATCAAGCGGGCGCGGTTTCTGGCGTTACTGCCCTATTCAGATAACCACCAATAATCGAGGAACCGGCGATGCAAATAATTCTGATGGAAAAGGTCGTCAACCTCGGCAACCTCGGCGATCTGGTCAAGGTCAAGGACGGCTACGCCCGCAATTTCCTGATTCCACAAGGCAAGGCCAAGCGTGCCACCCCGCTGGTGATGAAAGAGTTCGAAGTCCGGCGCGCTGAGCTTGAGAAGATTGCCGCTGAAAAACTTGTTGCCGCTCAAGCATTTGCCGAAAAGCTGGAAGGTGTATTGGTTACGGTTGCACGCAAGGCCGGCGTCGATGGTCGACTCTTCGGTTCGGTGAGCAATCATGATGTGGCCGATGGCCTGAAGGCACTTGGTTATGATATCGAGCGGTCGGATATTCGCATGCCGATGGGCCCGATCAAGGCGGTGGGCGAGACAGCGCTGGAAATATCACTGCATACCGAGGTGTTGGCGAGCATCAAAGTCGTCGTGGTCGGAGAGCAGTAAAAGAGAAGCACGGCCCGCTGTCTGCCGCCGAAAAAGCCTTGCCCTGGTGCAAGGCTTTCTTGTTTTGAGATGCCACGACAGGTGTCGCCCGGAGTAAACTCACACCCTTGCTCGTCACGCTTTTCGCACCGGAATCCTTTATGGCCAAATCGTCAAATTCAGCCTTTCCGCAGAACGCGTCGATCGATCCGGCGATAACCCATCTGCGCATCCCCCCGCACTCGATTGAGGCGGAACAATCGGTGCTTGGCGGGTTATTGCTCGATAACGCGGCGTTCGACAAGATTGCCGACCTGGTCGGAGAGGGCGATTTCTATCGTGACGAACACAAGCGGATTTACCGACAAATTCGCAAGCTGCTGGAACGTAACAAGCCCGTCGATGTAGTGACGGTTGCCGAAAGCCTCGATCAGGCCGGCGAAGGCGATGACACCGGCGGTTTGGCCTACCTCGGAGAACTGGCCGCCAATACGCCGTCGGCTTCGAATATCCGGCGTTACGCCGAAATCGTTCGTGAACGGGCGGTGCTTCGCCAGTTGGTCACGGCCGGCGACGAGATCGCTGGAAGCGCACTCAACCCGCTGGGCCGCGACCCGAAGCAATTACTCGATGAGGCCGAAGCCCGGGTTTTCGCCATTGCCGAAGGCGGTTTCCGCCATCAGACCGGCTTTCAGCACATCAATCCACTGCTCACGCAGGTGGTCGAACGGATTCAGGAGTTGCATGATCGGGATAATCCTTCGGATATCACCGGCGTGCCGACCGGCTACCACGACCTCGATTTGAAAACGTCCGGTTTGCAGGCGGGCGACCTGTTGATAATCGCCGGTCGTCCGTCGATGGGTAAAACCTCGTTGGCCCTGAATATGGCCGAGCATGTGGCGATTGAAGTCGGTTTGCCGGTTGCCGTTTTCTCGATGGAGATGGGCGGCACCCAGTTGGCGATGCGTATGCTTTCCTCGGTCGGCCGGCTCGATGCGCAGCGCGTGCGCACAGGTCGTCTCAATGACGACGAGTGGTCGCGGCTATCCTTTGCCTTGGGCAAAATGCACGAAGCGCCACTCTACATCGACGAGACCGCGGCACTCAACCCAATCGATCTGCGTGCGCGTGCGCGCCGCCTTCACCGGCAGTGCGGCAAGCTTGGCCTGATCATCATCGATTACCTGCAATTGATGTCGGTATCGGGGCAGGGCGAAAACAGGGCGACCGAGATTTCCGAAATCTCACGCTCGCTGAAGAGTCTGGCCAAGGAATTGAATGTGCCGGTGATCGCGCTGTCGCAGCTTAACCGCTCGCTTGAGCAGCGCCCGAACAAGCGTCCGGTGATGTCTGATCTGCGTGAGTCCGGCGCCATCGAGCAGGACGCCGACGTGATTCTGTTTATCTACCGCGACGAAGTTTACAACCAGGATACGCCGGATAAAGGGAGTGCCGAAATCATCATCGGCAAGCAGCGAAATGGTCCGATCGGCATGGTCCGCCTGACCTTTGTCGGTGAGTACACGCGTTTCGAGAATTTCGCCAGCCCCGGATCTTACTAGAACGCCTATTCAGATATCGGTGCGGCTGGCGTTTATGCTGTAGCTGAAATGGCTGCTGTCCAGGCTGTTGAAACGGCCGCCAGCGGTTTCAACCACGGGGTAGATCAAGAAGGGCAGTGTTTGTCCGGTCGAACCGCGCAGGCTCACGTCCTGCGCGACGTTGAAGCTGATCCAGTTCATCTCCCAGAAACCGAATAGCAGCTTCTTCAAAACCGTCAGTTTGGGATCGCCGATGATTAGATGTTCATCACGAATGGCCTTGCTGACATCGGAAGGCTCGACCGGAATCCAGCCATAGCCTGGCGTGTAAAACTCGGCCCGGCAGTGTTGGTCCGTGCTCAGGTTGCCGCTGGTGCCGAGGCTGCCGAACAAGCGCGAGCTATCCATGCGCAATCCGAATACCGGGCGCGCCGGAATGCCGATGGAGCGGCACATGCCGACAAAGAGCAGGGCTATATCCGCGCTGCGACCGTTCAGGTTGCCGCTTTCAAGCATGCGGCCGATATTGACGTTGCCGACGCCCTTCATCTGCGGGTCGAAGCTGACATTATCGACGACCCAATCGTAGATGGCCTTGCCTTGCGCGACCGGATCCCTGACCCGGCCAATCGCCCGTTCGGCGGTGTGGCGAACAATTCCGTCGGTGGGGACGAGGCTGGTGGATTGGAGGCAGCGGCGAAGCACTTCAGTGCGTTCAGCGACTGCACCACGGCGGGTAATGTCAAAATGCCGGTCTTGCGTGGCAATCTGGCTGACGATCTGCAGTTGAGGGTTTACTGTGCCCTCCGGCCAATCGGCGTAGAAAACCTCCATTTCCGCCACCGGGTCGCGATAGATGCCGGCGTTTTCAAAGTTACCCTGCCAGTTGTGACCCAGAGAGCGTTCCCATGCCGTGTCCTTGTATTGGGCCAGCGGTATCCAGAGGCGCGCTTTTCCGTTGATTTGCCTGAGCGCGATGGTTGAACGGATGTCATAGGCGCGCCAATGCGCCAGCGGTTCGTCCGGCAGGCTGATGACGTTGCGGGTTTCCTCCGCTGCCGTCGTCTGCGATGCGTCCGCTGCCTTTTTTCTGGTCGGTTTCCTGGCAGACGGTTTGGGCGGATGGTTTTTCCTTATCGCCTTTTTTGCAGCGTTTGCTGGGGGCGACGCAAGCAGCGCGAGTACTGCCGAAGCGGCGAGGAAGTCACGTCGTTTCAATCGACTCTCCTGAATGCGTCGGGTCCATTGGCCAGGACCGGATAGCAAAAATGACTGAGCCGTGTCACAGGACACGGCTCGGAGTGCTCAGGATTATAACACTTCGGTCGCGTAGTCAGCGAGACGGGAGCGCTCACCGCGTTGCAAGGTGATATGACCGGAGTGTTTCCAGCCCTTGAAGCGGTCCACGACGTAGGTGAGGCCGGAACTGCCTTCGGTCAGGTAGGGGGTATCGATCTGTGCGATATTTCCCATGCAGACAACCTTGGTGCCGGGTCCGGCCCGGGTTATCAGGGTCTTGATCTGCTTTGGCGTCAGGTTCTGCGCTTCATCGATGATCAGGAATTTATTCAGGAAGGTTCGCCCACGCATAAAATTGAGCGACTTGATTTTGATCCGGTTGCGGATCAGGTCGCGTGTTGCGGCGCGGCCCCATTCGCCGGCGTCATCGTCGGATTTGTTGAGCACTTCGAGATTGTCTTCCAGAGCGCCCATCCAAGGACCCATTTTTTCTTCTTCAGTACCCGGCAGAAAACCGATATCCTCGCCCACCGGAACCGTGACCCGGGTCATGATGATTTCAGTGTAGCGCTTGGCTTCCATGACTTGAGTTAGTGCGGCCGCGAGGGTCAGCAAGGTTTTCCCCGTGCCGGCCTGGCCAAGCAGGCTGACGAAATCAACCTCGGGGTCCATCAGCAGATTGAGGGCGAAGTTTTGCTCGCGGTTGCGTGCGGTGATTCCCCAGACACTGTTTTTCGGGTGTGAGAAATCGGTCAGCGTTTCGAATTGTGCGGTTCCGTCGGCGACTTCCCGGACGATGGCGTTGAGCGCTGGTTCTCCCATCTGATAGATGAATTCGTTGACCAGTAGTTGCCGACACAGCGGCCCATGAACGCGATAAAGTGTCAGGCTATCCCGTTTCCAGGATTCCATGCCCTGGCTGTGCGTGTTCCAGAAATTTTCCGGTAGTTCAAGTGCTCCGGTGTACAGCAAATCGGTGTCTTCTAGGACCTTGTCATTGAAATAATCCTGTGCCTCCAGTCCGAGCGCACGGGCCTTGATGCGCATGTTGATATCTTTCGATACCAGGATGACGGCGCGTTCAGGGTTCGTCCGTTGCAGGTGAATGACAACCGCAAGAATCTGGTTATCGGCCTTGGCCGTGGGCAGTCCACTCGGCAAATCGTTGGCAATGGCTTCGGTCTGCAGGAAAAGCCGTCCGCTGGCCAGTTTACGCGAAGGGCCAGCCAGTGCGATGCCGTTCTCGATCACCTTGCTGTGGCTGCTCACGATTTCATCGAGCGTACGCGTAACCTGCCGCGCGTTGCGCGAGACTTCGGACAGGCCTTTCTTGTTGTTGTCGAGTTCTTCCAACGTCATGATCGGCAGGTAGATGTCGTGCTCTTCAAACCGATACACACTCGTCGGGTCATGCAACAGGACATTGGTGTCAAGCACAAAGAGTTTGGTCGACGGTGCTTTCTTCTTTTTTTCGGTAACACGTGCTTGAGCCATGGAAGGGCTTTCTTCGGTGATTTCAGTGAGGCGTGGGCTTTGTTCAGAGCGTTTTCACGAATTCCAGGACTTCCTGGGCATGACCTTCTGCCTTGACCTTGCGCCACTCACGCCGGAGCACGCACTTGCCGTCGATGACGAATGTACTGCGTTCGATGCCTCGGACCTGTTTGCCGTACATCGACTTCATTTTGATCACCGAGAATTGCACACACAGTTGTTCATCGGCATCGGATAACAAATCAAAGGGCAGGTCCAGTTTGGTTCTGAAGTTGTTGTGCGAGCGGATGCTGTCGCGCGAAACGCCGATCACTTCACATCCGGCATCCATAAAGGCAGGATGGAGGTCCCGAAACTGTTGTGCTTCGGTAGTGCAACCAGGCGTATTGTCCTTGGGATAGAAATAGATGACGACAATCCTGTTCTGACAATCGGAGAGTCTGAAATTCTTGTCTCCCGTGGCTGGCAGCTCGAAATCGCTGATAATCGAGTCGATCATGGTCGATGAACCTTTTCTATTGTCGTTCCGATTGTTGTAAGAAATCAGGCATTGGTCAAGCGGAGATCGAAAGCGCGCGCGCTATTCAAAGCGCTACGGGCTGACAGTCCGGGCGAGCCATGAGATAATCAAACGTTCATTCGGGCCGTTCGGGACCCGAAGTTCAGGATAGCAGACCTATGCCGCAAAATTTATACGACAAACTTTGGCAGAGCCATGTGGTGCATGAGGAATCCGATGGGACCGCGCTGATCTACATCGACCGCCATCTGGTGCATGAGGTGACGAGCCCGCAGGCCTTCGAAGGCTTGAAGCTGACTGGCCGCAAGCCTTGGCGCATTTCTTCCATCGTGGCCACTGCAGACCACAATACGCCAACCAACCATTGGGAACGTGGTATCGAGGATCCGGTTTCGCGCTTGCAGGTGGAGACGCTTGACGCCAACATTCGCGAAGTCGGTGCCTTGGCTTACTTTCCCTTCATGGATCGTCGTCAGGGCGTCGTTCATGTGGTTGGTCCCGAGAATGGCGTAACGCTACCCGGAATGACCGTCGTTTGCGGCGATTCGCACACCAGCACGCACGGCGCATTTGGATGCATGGCGCTGGGGATCGGAACGTCCGAAGTCGAACACGTCCTGGCCACACAGTGCCTGTTGCAGAAAAAGTCAAAAGCCATGCTGTATCGGGTGGACGGCACGCTGGGCAAGGGCGTGACCGCCAAGGACGTCGCTCTGGCGATCATCGGGCGGATCGGAACTGCGGGCGGGACGGGTTATGCCATTGAATTTGGCGGCAGCACGATTCGGCAACTGTCGGTGGAAGCACGGATGACGCTTTGCAACATGGCGATTGAGGCCGGTGCGCGCATGGGCTTCATTGCCGTTGATGAGCGGACGATTGAATACCTCAAAGGCCGTCCTTTTGCCCCGAAGGGAGAACAGTGGGATGCCGCGGTAGACCATTGGCGCACACTGCACAGCGACGAAGGTGCCGTGTTCGATTGCGTGCTCGAGATGCGAGCCGAAGATATACAGCCGCAGGTGACCTGGGGTACGTCTCCCGAAATGGTGGTTTCGATCGGCGACAGGGTGCCCGATCCTTCCCGTGAAATGGATATTGCTCGCCGGGAAGGGATGGAACGCGCGCTGCACTACATGGGACTGAAAGCCAATACGCCCATCAGTGAGATTGTCATCGACAAGGTGTTTATCGGGTCGTGCACCAACTCCCGTATTGAGGATTTGCGCGCTGCGGCCAGCATCCTCAAGGGGCGCAAGGTATCAGGCAGTGTCAAACTGGCACTGGCTGTTCCTGGTTCCGGGCTGGTCAAGAAACAGGCGGAGCTTGAAGGATTGGACAAAATCTTTATTGATGCCGGTTTCGAGTGGCGCGAAGCCGGATGTTCGATGTGTCTGGCGATGAATGCCGACCGCCTGGAAACCGGTGAGCGATGCGCCTCGACGTCGAATCGCAATTTTGAGGGCCGCCAGGGTGCGGGTGGGCGAACCCACCTGGTCAGCCCGGAAATGGCCGCCGCGGCGGCCATTGCAGGTCATTTCACCGATGTTCGCGACTTACTTTAAGGAGACTGGTCATGAAAAGAATCGTTTTCATTTTCACTTTCATTGTGACTTCAACGGTGCTTACCGCTTGCAATACCGTTCAGGGCGTCGGTAAGGACATCGAAAAGGGCGGTCAGGCCATCGAGAAAGCGGCCAAGTAACGCAATTTACAAGGGAATTTATGGACAAATTTGTTCACCTCGACGGGTTGGTTGCGCCGCTGGATCGTGCCAACGTCGACACCGATGCGATCATTCCGAAACAGTTTCTGAAGTCGATCAAGCGCTCGGGTTTCGGCCCGAATCTGTTTGATGAATGGCGTTATACCGACATCGGTCAGCCCGGGGAGGATTGCACGAATCGTCCGATCAATCCGGACTTCTTACTCAACCTGCCGCGTTATCAAGGTGCGCAGATTCTGCTGACGCGCAAGAATTTCGGTTGCGGCAGTTCTCGCGAACATGCACCCTGGGCTTTGCTCGATTTTGGTTTTCGAGTCATCATCGCCGAGAGTTTTGCCGACATATTTTTCAATAACTGCTTCAAGAACGGCATCTTGCCGGTTGTCCTGCCCGCGAGTGAGATCGACGCGCTTTTTGCCGAGGTTAGCGCCAAGCCAGGTTATACGCTTGGCGTAGATCTTGGGC
The DNA here is from genome assembly GCA_016705685.1 of Propionivibrio sp. Taxonomy (GTDB): domain Bacteria; phylum Pseudomonadota; class Gammaproteobacteria; order Burkholderiales; family Rhodocyclaceae; genus Propionivibrio. The sequence continues at coordinate 547,954 of JADJLB010000010.1, read as the reverse complement.
AGCAAACCGTTGTTCTCCCGGACGGACGGGCGCTGCATTTTGACGTCGATGCCTTTCGCAAAGAGTGCCTGCTCAACGGCTGGGACGACATCGGACTAACCTTGCGTCACGCCGAGAAGATTCGCGCCTTTGAGGAAAAACGCCGGGTCGAACAGCCGTGGCTGTTTGCAACAGGAGCAGGTGGTGTGTAAAGCAGCAAGTCGTCTGCTGCCTATCGTTGTCGCTTATTTGGGTTCTCATTCGATAATGACCTTCTTGGTCATGGGGCTGGCGTTCATCGGCTTTGGGCTGACTTCGCTCAATCTGCTCTATCTGATCCGTGCCAACATTGAGCTGGTATACCAGCATGGCACCGTGGCTCTACTCGATGGCGCGTTGCAACAGCTTCTGGAATTGATCGTCTCGGGTGTGTCGGGATTGGCCATGTATCTGGTTTTTAAAGTGTGTGAGCATATTCTTGTCGCGAAGTTGTTAGATCAGCATGGGGAATGAAGTGATGAAAATTTGTGTATTGCCCGGTGATGGCATCGGCCTTGAAATTATGGCTGAGGCCGTGCGCGTGCTGAAAGCGCTCGATTTGAACATCGAACTTGAAGAAGCGCTGCTTGGTGGCTGCGCTGTCGATGCGACGGGAAGCCCTTATCCGGAAGCGACCCAGAAGTTGGCGCAGGCCGCCGATGCCGTACTGCTTGGCGCAGTCGGTGGCCCCAAATGGGATACGCTGCCGCGTGAGCAGCGCCCGGAGCGCGGCCTGCTCGGCATCCGCAAACAGCTCGGCTTGTTTGCGAATTTGCGTCCGGCCATTCTCTATCCGGAACTCGCCAACGCATCGACACTCAAACCCGAGGTGGTTGCCGGTCTGGACATTCTGATTGTGCGTGAATTGACCGGGGATATTTATTTCGGTCTGCCGCGGGGTATCGAGATGCGCGAAGTGGATGGCAGGATGCAACGCTTCGGTTTCAATACGATGCACTATAGCGAGAGTGAGATTCGTCGCATAGGGCAGGTCGCCTTTGAAGCGGCGCGCAAGCGCAACAAGAAACTGTGCTCGGTTGACAAGATGAATGTTCTTGAAACGACACAACTCTGGCGCGACGTCATGAACGAACTGGCGCCCGAGTATCCGGATGTCGAGCTCACGCATCTGCTGGTCGATAACGCCGCGATGCAACTGGTAAAGGCTCCCAAACAGTTCGATGTCATGGTCACCGGCAATATGTTCGGCGACATTCTGTCGGATGAGGCGTCGATGCTCACCGGATCGATCGGCATGCTTCCGTCGGCCTCGCTTGACGAGAACAACAAGGGCTTGTACGAACCGTGTCACGGTTCGGCTCCGGACATCGCCGGCAAAGGCGTGGCCAATCCGCTGGCAACGATATTGTCGGTGGCGATGATGTTACGCTATACGTTCTCGCTGGAAGACGTCGCGCAAAGAATCGAAGGCGCGGTGAAGAAGGTCCTGGCGCTGGGGTATCGTACCGGCGACATTTACGAGCCAGGAACAAAGAAGGTTGGAACGCGCGAGATGGGCGATGCGGTTCTGGCTGAACTTAGAGCTTGACGTATGGTTGAACGGGAAATCTTGAGGCAAGGGAAATGAAAAAGCTTGGCCTGATTGGCTGGCGCGGCATGGTGGGTTCGGTGCTGCTGCAGCGCATGGTGGAAGAACGTGATTTCGATTTCATCGAACCCGTTTATTTCTCGACCTCGTCGGTCGGCGGCAAAGCGCCGTCGCTGGGAGGCAGGGATGCTCCTGTCTTGCAGGATGCGTTGTCGATTGATGCGCTCAGGCCGATGGACATCATCATCACCTGCCAGGGCGGAGACTATACCAAGGATGTTTTCCCCAGGCTGCGCGCGAGCGGCTGGAACGGCCACTGGATCGATGCCGCTTCGACCCTGCGCATGGAAGAAGATGCCGTTATCATACTTGATCCGGTAAACCTCGATGTCATCCGGGCGGCACTGGCGAATGGTGGGAAAAACTGGATTGGCGGCAACTGCACGGTTTCATTGATGCTGATGGGGCTTTGTGGATTGTTCAGGAGCGACCTGATCGAATGGGTGAGCGCTATGACGTACCAGGCGGCTTCGGGTGCCGGTGCTCAATGCATGCGCGAATTGTTGTCGCAGATGGGTGCCATCCATGACGCGATCAAACCCGATCTGAACGATCCCTCATCGGCAATTCTCGACATTGATCGCAAGGTGGTCGAAACGATGCGCGCCGCGAATTTTCCGACCACGACGTTTCGCAATACGGCGCTTGCCGGCAGCCTGATTCCATGGATCGATGTGCCTGTCGGAGGAGGTCAGTCGAAAGAGGAATGGAAGGGCGGAGCAGAATGCAATAAGATTCTCGGCCGTCCGGCGTTCGGCTCGCCCGGCAGTATTCCGATTGATGGTCTTTGTGTGCGTATTGGCGCCATGCGGTGTCATGCGCAGGGTCTGACCATCAAGCTCAGGCAGGATGTTCCCCTGGACGAATTGACTGACATCATTGCCAAGGGTAACTCGTGGGTCAAGGTCGTTCCCAACGAGCGTGAGATCAGCGAGCGTGAGCTAACGCCTGTTGCCGTCACCGGAACGCTTTCTGTGCCGGTCGGGCGCTTGCACAAGCTCGCCATGGGCCCGCAGTTTCTTGGCGCATTTACTGTCGGCGATCAGCTCTTGTGGGGAGCCGCCGAGCCCTTGCGTCGTATGCTGCGCATCCTGCTCGAAAATTGAAAGCTGTTAGGCACTGATCGCGCGTTTTTCGCGCAGCAGCTCCAAGAACTGTAGCCGCGACAGCGGCTGATAGTAGAAATACCCCTGCATGATTTTACATCCCGACTGTTCAAGGTACTGGGCCTGGGTTTTTGTCTCGACGCCCTCGGCGACAAGATTCAGCCCCAGACCATGCGCTATCGAGATGATTGCCATAACGACGGGGAAGTGCCCATTCTCGCGCTGGATTTCCTTGACAAAGGATTGATCGATCTTGATCGTGTGTACAGGGAAACGATGTAAATACGACAGTGACGAATAGCCCGTGCCGAAGTCGTCAATGGCGATGCTGACACCAAGCTGGCATAGTCGGTTGAGTTGCTCGATGGCATATTGTGGATTGCGTATGCAGACGTTTTCGGTGATTTCGACTTCGATTTGCGAGGGGGAAATATTGAACCGGGATAGGGCGTCCCGGATCTTGTCGAAAAAATCACCGTGATCAAGATAGTGCGGCGAGATATTGAGCGAAAGCCGCACGGACTCGCCGCCAACGGCATTCCATTGGAGCAAATCGCGACAAAGCGCACCGAGCATCCAATCGCTGATGGGAACCATCAAACCGTTTTCTTCGGCAAATGGTAAGAACTCACCGGCTGTCAGCAATCCACGTTCAGGGTGATTCCAGCGCATCAGGCCTTCGGCGCCAACGATCTCTCCGGTCAGCACATCCACCTGCGGCTGGTAGTACATTTCCAACTCGTTTTGTTCAAGCGCGCGACGCAGGCTCTGCTCGAGAGCAACCTTCTGGTACGAGGCATCAAGCATCGAGGATTCATAGAAAGCATGAGCGTTCTTGCCCTGCGACTTGACGTAATACATGGCAATATCGGCATGGCGCAGCAATTCGTCAATGGAGTCGCCGTCGCTTGGATAGACGGCGATACCAATACTTGCCGAGATGTAGACTTCTTTACCATCCAGAAAGAAGGGCTGGCGCAACGATTCAAGAAATTTCTCGGCAATGATCTCGGCATCCTGCCTATCCCTGAGTTCGGGCAGCACGGCGGTGAATTCGTCACCGCCGATACGCGCCAGCGTGTCGCCCCGGCGCAAACAGTTCTTCAGTCGGCCTGAGACGTGCTGCAGCAATTCGTCGCCCTTGACATGGCCCAATGTGTCATTCACCAGCTTGAAACGGTCCAGATCGACGAACATAACCGCCAGTTCGGCTCTATTTCGCCTGGCCTGGATCACCGCCAGGCCAAGCCGGTCCTTGAACAGAATGCGGTTGGGCAGATCGGTCAGAATATCGTGATAAGCTTGATAGGAAATCAGCTCTTCAGCACGTTTCCGGTCGGTAATGTCACGCGCAACACCATAGGTGCCGAAAAATTTTCGATTGACGATCTCTTTGCCCAATGAATACATCCCCATCGAGTTGAAGGAAATGGTCATCAAGGTATTGTCGAAAGTGCGCTCCTGATCTTCTCCGGACAGGCTTTTCAAACGCAGCTCGACATTTCGCGATGCGCGTTCGCCGACCCGGCGTTCGTTGAAAACATAACGAGCGCGCTCGATATCGTCATCGTGTACCAGGACCGAGTAGTGTCTTCCAACCAGTTCCTGCGAGCCATAGCCCAGCAATTGCTTCACCCGATCATTGACGAATGTAAATCGCCCTTCCTGATCGAGCGTATAAATGATGTCGGGTGAACTATCAACGAGGTAACGATAAAGCTTCTCGGAGCTCTCCAGCCGCATAGCGATGCTGCGATTTTCGTTTTCAAGCTTTCGCTGCTGCAGTGCATTGTCGATGGTCTTGAGCAACTCTTCGCGAGAGTACGGTTTGCGTAGATAGTCGTACGCTCCACGTTTCAGGGCGCCTATCGCCGCTTCGATTCCCGTGTCGCCGCTGAGCACGATTACCGTGGCATCAATGCCTTTGGCATTGATGAAGTCCATGATCTCGTGGCCGCCGATATCGGGCAGGCGCAAGTCAAGCAAAACAAGATCAAATTGGAGTTTGCCGAGCAGTTCGATGGTTTCGCTACCGCTTGATGCGGTAAGCATTTGGAAGCCACGGTCACCAAGCATCGCGCAAAGACTGCTCAACAGTCTGGGCTCGTCATCGACAAGCAATAAACGCGGTGAATTTTCAGCAGCAATGTAGTGAGGAGCTGCGAGACCGCTCGCAGAATTCTTGAGCGCGGAAGAATCGTTGGCAGAAATCCCGTCCATCGTCACCTCGAACTTAGTTCTCCCCAGGTACAACCTGGTAGTTGCGTTTACGAATCGGGAGCAGTATCTCGAATGCTGTCCCCCTGCTACTGCTTCGACAAGTGATTAATCCCTGAACCTTTTTTACCAGGTTGTGCACAATACTCAGACCTAGGCCCTGATGTCCAGTACCTTTAGTGCTTTGTACGGGCGAAAATAGGTTTTCCAGTATCTCGGATGGTATTCCGGGCCCGCTGTCCCTGACACTGACTTCGATGTACAACTGTCCATCACGGTTGACATGGCCGTTATTCGCAATATGGATTTCTCCTCCGGTGGGCAAGGCTTCGATGGCGTTCTTGACGAGATTGACCAGTATCTGTTTGAGCTTGTCGGCACTGCCTTCAATTTCCGTCGGCAAATCCTGGGTCTCGGCGACGATTTTCACCGATGCGGGAACAAACTCGGTATCACGGAACAGGCGGACGATATCGCGCACGACGCGGTTAACTTCGGCGCCTGCGTCACGCAAAGTCGGTTTCAGGTCGGCCAATCCTTTGATGATATGTCCAACGCGGTCCAGCTCTTCATTGAGTATTGAAAGCTCGCTGACCACCGGTTCGTGCTTGTCCAGTTTGCCGCCAAGAATGCTCAGGTAGTTCTTGATTATCGAAAGGGGGTTGTTCACTTCATGCGCGACTCTGCGCGAGGATTCCCTGTATTCTTCAGCGACACTGGCTACACGACGCGAGGCTTCCCCGCGTTCGCCCAGGGCTGATTCGAGCGCTATCGCAGCCTGTTCGCCAAAAGACTTGAGAAAACGTTCGCGGCGCTGCAACACGGCGGCTTGCCACGGCGCCACGCCACCAACCATCACGCCCAGGCAGCGTTGCCCGGATATCAGGGGCACACAGACGAGCGACTCACAGCCCAGTACACGTAAGAGTTGTTCCTCAGCTATGCCCAGTGGATTTCCGTCCGATCCGGCAAAAGCCAGCCGGCGTTGCAGGGCGACCTCGGCAATCAATCCGCCGCTGCCGAGCGCGATGGTAAATTCTGTCAGGCGCTGTTTGTGCTCTCCCACCGGGATGCCTATGAGCGCCTTGCCCGCGCCGTTCATTAACAGAACAATGACATCTTCAAAGTTGAAAAGCATGCGTGCCGAACGAGTCACCGATTCGAGCAAGCCGGCTTCCCCCTGCAATCGGGAGAATGATCGACCAGCCTCGGAAGCGAGCATCAGGTTACGCACTTCGTTGGACAACTGCTGTCTTACTTCTTCCTGAACCGTTTCGCCCGGAATGTTCGCGGTAACGGCCGACGCCTGTGGGGCGGCGGCCAGGTCGATTCCGAGAAGCTCGGCGAATGTTTTCACCTGCGATCTGGCCTGATTGGAAATTTTCCCAAGGTCGGCGCTGGTAATGCCATACAGACCCCCGGCTTCGTTGATATCCAGATCATCCGTATTGTGGCAACTTAGCCGATGCGCCAGGCGAACGATGCGTACGAGAGGGTGGGCGGATTCAAGGCGGGCCATTGATTCATGGTGATAGAGGACGCTGTCCGCCATGAATGAATCGAGATCCCAGTTTTCAATCAACCATGAACCGACTTGGGGGTGTGAAACGTGTAGTGTGCTTTGCTCAAAAGCGCACAGGAGTTCGTCATCCTGGTCAAGAAAGCTGCGGGTGTACTCCTGCGGTGAAGCCGTGACAAGCGCCAAACGCCCTATGTCATGCAGCAGGCCGGCAAGGTAAGCCTCTTCTTGGTGGGGATAGCGCATCTTTTCGGCGATGCCCCGTGCCAACAACGCGGTTTCCAGTGAATGCTGCCAGAAGAGGCGAAGATCGACGCTGTTCGCATAAGAAGCATCGTTGAAGACCTGAAAGACCGATTCGCTGACCACCAAGGACTTGATCGTGTCGGTGCCGAGGGCAGTCAGCGATTGCTCCAGACCTGCCTTTCGACCTGCACGATGATAGGCGGAACTGTGAGCCAAGCCGAGAATCTTGCTGGTCATGCCCGGATCCTTGGCGATCAGTTCGGCCAAGGCAGGCACAACGATCTCATCAGATTGGCAGTGCTGGATCAGTTGCAGCAGTATCTGCGGCAAGATGGGCAGTCGGGCGACCTGCAAACGCTGGCGAATATCGGGATCGGCTTGAAGCATGTTTTCTGTGCCTATGCTATTGTAATTCAAGCCGAACGAGCGGCTGACACGCGTACCGATCCTGTACGCGCCAAACTCTTGCGGTCACCGGGTGTCAATTGCGTAAAGCCACCCACCTTGCTCGTTCCTTTGCTCTAAGTTCTCAACAAGGAAAAAGAGTAAACCGTGCACTCTACTCGAATGAAACATCCACTGAAATCCCACACGGTAAATCAGGCCGCTGTTAGTAGCGCGGCCCGGATCAACCAGATAGGAGCTGCGACTGGGGTTAAAGCATGATTCATACCAAATTCGCAACCTTATGATATTGTTATTCTTTGAAATCGGTTTACCAAGCGAATTCAAAAAGATTGTAAATTTCGCCGACATGGGATCGCGACAAAACGGGCAAGCGTTTGTTCCGCTGTCAATCTGCTATTGTTTCGATTGAGCGCGTACCGATTACTGAGTTTGCTGCTGCCTCACGGCCCAGGCGCTAGGTACGCCTGAAAATCAGCGAACTATCGCAATGAATTCAAAAAAATGACACGAATTCTCTTCGTCTGCATGGGCAATATCTGTCGGTCACCGCTGGCGGAGGGGGTTGTTCGGTTCCAAGCGGAGCGCGCCGGTCTGGCCACCGTTCTGGTCGTCGATTCGGCGGGTACACACGGTTATCACGAGGGCGAACATCCCGACCAACGTGCCCGGAAAGTGGCTGCCAATCGAGGCTACGATCTTTCGGGAATGCGCGCCCGGCGCGTGAAGGAGCAGGACTTCGGTCGATTTGACCTCATTCTGGCCATGGATCGGGTGAACCTGGCTTACTTGCGTCGATCCTGTCCGGAGACGTACGAATCCAAGCTGGGTTTGTTTCTGTCCTATGCGCAAGGATTGGCGATGGATGAGGTGCCCGATCCTTATTACGGTGGCCCCGAGGGTTTTGAAAGAGTGCTCGACCTCTGTGAAGCGGCAGGTCGAGGCCTGGTCGACACCTTGCTGCCCAAGCCTGATTTTGACAATGCGTCTGGCCGGCCCTAATCAAGTTTTTTCAGGTAATCCTTGGTGAATATCTTGTCCGGCAGATCCCGCAGCTTCATGCTGCCGTATTCAAGAACAGACTGCTCCCCACTCTTGAGCGCATCCTCCATGACCAGACGTGTTGGACGGAGCCTTCCTTCCATGGTTTGGTAATTCTCGTATTTACAGGTTTTGAGCAAGCGGTTGGAAAGTGAGTAGAACTCGGCTTTGTAGGGCCAAAAGTCTCTTTGCCGAACCCAATAAACCACGCGCTGGTATGTAACGCTGCGGTCAACGGCGATCAGATCAAGGACGTGATAGTTTTCATTGTCGATGCTATCGGTACGCAAGAGTTTCGGATTGTAGTCCGCAGAAAAGTTGGCCCTCGCCAGATCGCCGTTGGCTACCTGCCCGGTGAGTCGCTGGGACAGGGCGATGCGTATGGGTTGGGATACATCGGGCATGAAAACCCATAAATCACGTCCTTTCATGAGAATGATCTGCCCGCGTTCGGAAGCCGGTTCGGTGACCATCACCACCGTGTTGCTGTTGCCTTTGGAAAGCACCCGGTACTTGCGTGATTCCGCAGCCTGACCGGCTTGCGAGCTGTTGATCGCGATATCAACCTGGAATCCTTCAGACGGAAATCGAACCAAGTCGGCTTTTTCGACAATGGTACGGGCGATTGAATCGTCGGCCTGTGCTGGCGGCGTAGTCTCGGCCGCATGGCATGGTACGATGAACACCGAGAGTACGAAGAGCATAAGTATTGCAGTCGCCTTGACACATGGGTGCCGGATCGTCATGATTTCCATAGTTTTTTCCCCCAATTGTGCTGACCCACCAAAAGGTTGGCAGAAAGCCTGCCGATGAGCGTTGTCCGCATTGAACACGTGTATAAGGATTATCAGCTCGGTGATCAGAAAGTCCAAGCCCTCAAAGACATCACCCTGTCCTTTGACCCTGGGGTTTTTCTGGCGATTGCTGGCCCTTCCGGCAGCGGCAAGACGACCCTGCTCAACCTTATCGGTTGCATCGATACGCCGACAAGCGGAAAGATATTCATAAACGAACAGGACGTGAGCGGCCGGACGCAAGATCAACTGGCCGATTTGCGCAGCAGAACCATCGGTTTTATTTTTCAGACCTTCAACCTGCTGCCTGTGTTGTCTGCCGCTGAAAACGTTGAGTATCCGCTGTTACAACGGAATGATGTGTCGAAGGAAGAACGACAAAAGCGCGTTGACTATTTCCTCGACATCGTGGGCTTGTCAAAATTTTCCGATCATCGCCCAAACCAGTTGAGTGGCGGTCAGCGCCAGCGCGTTGCCATCGCACGCGCGCTCGCGATCCTTCCTTCGATTGTTCTGGCCGATGAGCCAACCGCTAACCTCGACCACAAGACCGGCGAGGAGATCCTGAACCTGATGAAACAGATCAACCGTGCCTTCAATACGACGTTTATTTTTTCCACACATGACAAACGCGTGATTGCCAAGGCAGACCGTCTGATTCGCGTCGATGACGGAGAAATTTCCGCGTTGGGCGTACGTTCCGAAACCAAAAAATGGTCGCTTGCACGTCAGCGTCGTACGCTCGAAGCTGTTGCGGCAGAACAACAGGCCAGCTAGTTGAAAAGGTTAGGTATGAGCCAAAAGAATAAATCAATTCGGATTATCGGCTTCAAGCTGATCGCCGGGCTGGCCTTGGCATCGGGATCGATACCCGTTTGGGCAGAGAATGTGCTGACCCCGGCCAACGATGGGGACCCTCAAGCCGGGTTAGGGTTAGTGTTACCGCGAAAAATCGAAGCTTGGCCAACCAACCCGACATATCTTTTGGCCGCCAATTCCACTGAGGAATCTGCATCGGGAAGCCGGGACGCTTTGTTCGGCGATGACGAGCCTGCTCTTCCCAAACCAGGCTTGAAGCCCGAGAAGGCGGCGCCCTCGTCTTTCGGTGGAATAAAGGGATTTCTGCAGCTCGAAATGGCTCGTACGACCGAAAGCCCGGTGCATTGGTCAAAGATGCTGACTCGTGCCGATCTTAGTTCTCAGGGGAATTTAGGCGGTGGTATCAAATGGAAACTCGGCGCCCGGATGGACTACGATGCCGTCCATAGCCTTTACGATTTTTACCCAGGCGCGGTGGCCAGAGATCAGCGGTTCAATTTGACCCTGCGCGAGAACTATATGGATATCAGCGCCGGTGACTGGGATTTTCGTCTCGGCAAGCAGCACGTCGTCTGGGGGGAAATGGTCGGCCTTTTCTTTGCCGACGTTGTTTCGGCCAGAGACATGCGGGAATTCATTCTTCCCGAATTCGACACGATGCGGATCACCCAGTGGGCGGCGCGGGCAGAGTACTTCAAGGACGATTATCACGCTGAATTGCTCTGGATCCCCGTCGCCAGTTACGATCAGATCGGCAAACCGGGTGCCGAGTTTTTCCCCTATCAGCTGCAGCCTGAGGGCGTCAGCGTTCAATACCGGAATGAAGTCCGTCCCCCGCGCAATCTGTCGAACTCCAATTATGGCTTGCGTCTCTCAACGCTTAAGAGCGGTTGGGATATTTCCGGGTTTGCTTACAGCAGCATGGACATCAATCCAACGTTTTACCGCGATGCCGTGAGCGTGCCGGGAACCTACATTTACCAGGCACGCCACGACCGTATCAATCAGTTTGGCAGCACGCTGGCCAAGGATTTCGGATCGTTTGTGCTGAAAGGCGAGATGGTTTACACCCGCGGACGACAGTTCAGCGTCGTCCGGGAAGCCGACGGCAATGGCTTGGCCCGACAAAACACGCTCGATTGGGCCTTAGGGCTGGATTTCACCTTGCCGGCCGATACGCGCCTCAATATGCAGGTTTACCAACGCACTTTTTTCGATCACGACCCCGACCTGATTTCAGATAAGCACGAAAATGGATATAGCCTGCTGTTGAACCACAAATTCACAGACGCTTTGGAAGCACAAGCCACCTGGATCGCCAGTTTGAATCGTACGGACTGGCTCTTCCGCCCCAGGGTAATGTGGAGTTTCGAGCGAAACTGGCGTCTGGCCGTCGGTGCCGATGTTTTCAAAGGACCGCCACTCGGTCTGTTTGGAACCTACAGTGGGCGTGATCGCGTGTATTCGGAAGTGCGCTACAGTTTTTGATGCCAATCTGACATAAAGCAGACGAGTGTCAGAATTTTTTACACTCGTCTGCTTTTGAATCAGGCATGAATTCGTAACCAATTGAGTTAATGGAACAAAATATATCTGGCACGCTGATTGCTAGTATAAACCCGCAGTGATTAAACTTAATGCATTAGCCACCAACAATGGAGAGAAACATGAGAAAGTTCACTAAATTAATACTCGCGATGGCCGTGCCCGTTGCCGTCCTTGCCGGTGGCAATGCCAATGCTGGCACGATGATCACCGATTGGAATTACGAAAACCTGTTCGGCTTTGGTTCTTCGGCGCCTGCAAGCGTTACCGGTTCGCTCAACAATGGCTTTACCAATTTCACCATAGGCTCGTTGGATGCTAATCCGTCATCGGGTGATCCCACCAAGCTGTCGTGGGGCGTTGATGCTGGCTTTGGCCTTAGCTCGTTGACCTTGAACGGTAACAACGGTATCGGCCGGACCAGCGGTTCTGTAGTTACAAATGGCCCGTTCGTATTTGATGTCAGTTTGACGCATAACAACTTCCCGATTAGTGGCGAAACGTTGACAAATGCTTTGTTGGTCGGTTCGTTGATGCTTGAATCGACTGCGCCTATTGCGGGGATCCCATTTGGACCCATAACTGGCCATTTCGCCATTAAGTTCAAGGAAACGCCAAATATTGCTGGAACTTGTGCAGATGGCTTGGTTCTCGGTATTCCGTGCCCGGACATTTTTGTGCTCGATCCGGCGGGATCAAGTCCGCTGACGAATTTGTTCTTGGCCACCGTTGATGGTTTCAACTATTTCCTCGACCTTGATCTTGCCGGTTTGACAGGTGTCGGGCCTGAGGCCTGTGCAGCAGTTGGACAGGGTCCGGGTTGTATCGGTTTCGTAACCCCCGAAAATCTGTCTACGACGGTGAAATTGTCTTTCGATATCCGTGCGACCCCCGTTCCGGAACCCGGCAGCTTGGCGCTCTTGGGCCTCGGCTTGGCAGGTCTTGGCTTCGGTCGGATTCGTCGCCGTAAATAAGACTTAGCTCAAGCAGCGATACGAAACGGCCTCTTCGTGAGGCCGTTTTTTTTGATTGAAAAACTGGCAACCCTAAGTTGCTCGGGCCAGATCAGGGCCGCTTAACGACCGGAGTCTTCCAGGTAGTAGCTCAATACCTTGTCCAGATAGCTTGAAGGGGAGGGTACGCCAAGGCCGAAATCGGCGAGCAAGGATTGCGTACTGCTGTTGGCGAAGGTCTGTTCGGTGGCCAGATAATCGAGGAACACAGGCAGGGTTTTGATCGCCCGACGCGTCTCGCCAGGCATGAAAACGCTGACTCCGGTGAGCAGCGCCCGAAAGACGCTGGTCGGCAGGTTGATGACTGGCGGTAACTTACGGCCGGCGGCGGCAAAAGCCTTCCTCACTTGTTCACGCAACGGTTCCAGAGGCAGTGCCAAATCCGGTCCGGAGCAGGAGTGCAGGATTTGGCCGGACGTGATATGGGTCGAACTCGACCAGGCGATGATCTTGGCTACATAGTCGGCCGGCACGATATCGAGCCGTGCCACGCCAAAACCGGGGGCCAATCCCAGGGTGCGTCTTCCGGAAAGAAATTCGCACAAATGATAGAAGACCTGGAAATGGATGATGCGTCCGCTGATCGTGTCGCCGACGACCATGCTGGGCCGATGAACGGTCAGCGCCAGACCGCGCTCCAGTTCAGCACGAATCGTGTCTTCGGCCTCCGCCTTGGCCTGTTCATAGGTGTTGTGGAAGCCGCGCGGCGTCAGAATCCATTCCTCGGGAACGGCGCCATTGGTGCGCCCGCCAACCCCCACGGTGCTGACGAATTCGACTTTGAGCAGCTTGGGGCAATGGTGGGCCAGCTCGATGATGTTGCGTGCCGAGTCTACCGAAGAATGTCTTGCCTTCTCGATCGGCAGATTCATCCGCACATTCCCCGCCGAGTGAACGATATGCGTGCAGTCCGTACAGATGGCTTGATAGTCCACATCGTCAAGCCCAAATCGGGGCAAGGTAACATCGCCACGCAAGGCCTTGACCCGGCTTCGGGTGCTTACGTCATCGACAGGTATCTGCCAAAAATTGAACAGTGCTTCCAGTCTCGACGCCAGGTTTTCGGGTGAATTTGCTCGTAAAAGCAAACGGATATGGGTTCCCGCGTCTTGCAGCAGGATGGGTATCAGTGCGCTTCCAATCGCCCCGGTAGCGCCGGTGACAAAGTAATTTTTCATAGGCTGAGAAATAGCACGAGGCCATCCTTGCTTAGCGTTTCGAAGGGAGCACCGGCGGCCTTGTCGATGTGCATGTTGAGTTCATCCAGGACGAATGAAAAATTTTGCTCGATATTGCGCCTGCGCATTTTAAGGTTGGCCGTCAATTCTCCGCCGGCCAGTGTAAACATCTGTGTCGTCAAGGCGAGTGCCGCCGGCCGCAAGTAAGTGGGTAACGGCGCGAGGACGCGCGCCGCTTCTGCGCGTAACTGCTGACAATAACGGTGTTCATCCTCCTGCCACAGTGCTTTGCCGACCGCCAGCAGTGCGGTGGGCTGAGTACGTCCAGCACCAAACACGACGGCGTATTCGACCTGATCTAGCTGTCGCAGTTGGCTTTCAATGCTCGACGGGGCAACGCGGCGCCCGGTCGATGTTTTGAAAATTTCGGATTTTCGACCGATCAGGGTAATAAACCCTTCGTCATCGATATGTGCAAAGTCACCGCTCGTCAGAAATCCATCATTGTCAATGCGGGTCTCGGCGTTGTCGTCGCCAAAATAGCCATGGAATACACCCGGGCCGCGTACGAGCAGCTCACTGTCTTCGGCAAGTCGGACTTCGCATCCCGGAAGCGGGTTGCCGACAGAGCCGAAACGAAAATGTCCTGGCCGGTTCAAGGACACCGGGATTATATTTTCACTCAGCCCGTAGGCTTCGAGAACAGGCAGGCCAATGGCGTGGAAATGTTCGAGCAGCCATACCGGCATCGGCGCCGATCCGCTGATCATGAATTGCAGATTGGGACCCAGAATGCCGCGCAATTGTCTCAGAACAAGGCGTTCCGCCACGGCAAGTTTTAACGTCAACTCGAGTCCTGGCGGCAAGCCGGCGCGTAAGGCCGTCGCGTGTCGGTCGCCAATGCGGAGTGCCCATTGTGCCAACCATTGTTGCCAGGCCGGCTTTTTCCCCAATGCCTCCTGAATGCCGGAATAGAGTTTTTCATAGAACCGTGGAACGCCAATGAACACATGCGGTGCGATCTGCGGTGCGTAGCGCATGATTTCCCGTGGATCGGCGACATAGAAGGTTTGCGCGCCCCGGCTGATGGCGCAGAGGTTGATCATGCGCTGGAACAGGTTGGAGAGGGGCAGCCAGCAAGCCAGTCGGCTGCCGTCTCGAAGGTCGGGAAAGGCTGAAAGTATCGCAGTGGTGGCCAGGCACATCTGGCGGTGGCTGTATTCGATCCCTTTGGGTGTGCCCGTCGTGCCGGAGGTGAAAATAATGGTTGCCGTGCTATCCGGTTGTGCCCGATTCCAACGAGCCTCATCGGCCAATTCAGCAATCATCGAGTCCAGCGTAGCTATACCCGTTTGCGTGGTCGGCTCAATGCTGACGACGTAGCGCAGGCGTCGGCGCGCCTCGTCGCCGAGTTTATCGAGAAGCGCGGGGTTGGTCAGTACGACGCCGGCAAACTCACAGCGATGGGCAATCTCCTGTGTGTGTTCGTCGAGTCCGTGAGGGTCAAGGCCGATAGCGATGCCACCGGCAGCCAGAATGCCCAGTTGGGCAAAATCCCATTCCTTGCTGCTGGCGGCCATGATGCCGACCCGATCGCCTTCAACCAGCCCCAGTCTTCTGAAGCCACAGGCTATGGAAGCGACCGCACCGCAGTATTCGCTCCAGGTGCCTTGAATCCATTGTCCGTTGGGCACCAGTTGCCATTGAGCGATGGCTTGTGGCGTGCGTTTGCTCCTGAAATGCAACAGGCCGGGAACGGTCCAGCCCGCGCATTCCATGACCTCATCCGATATCGGCTGGTACGTCACATGCGTCCCGGAATCGGGTCATACGCGCCACGCGGCTTTGTGATGCCTAGATCGTCGGCAGTCAGACCAAGCGAATTCAGACTGCGCGTCACTTCCTTCCCTGGTCCCAGCCGGCGGCGAATGAGAAAATCGACCAGAGGCCCCATGATTCGCCAATAATTTAGATCGGCTTTGCCATTCCGGATGAGTGCCGAAAATTCAGGGGCATACGGGTTATAGCCAAAGGCGCGAAGATCGGAATACATCAGCAGCCAGTTGATCGGGTAGTTGCTGTGGATCGGATTGGCGTGTTTGCTGGTGGCCACCAGCCCAAGCTCGACAACTTTGCGCATGATGCTTTCCTGGTTGTAGGGCCAGGCGTGAAAAGGGGCGAGGTAGCGTGGAAATTGCGTCCCCGACGGGTAGTTCCTCGGATTGTAGAACCGGCTCAGATCCTCCGCATCGAATTCGCCGCAAGTGGCCATCTCGGGAGGCGTCCAGTCGGTCTCACAAATCAGCTGACGTGAAAACTCGTAAAGCATGCGTTCGGGTTCCGGTTGGCCGGGTGAGTAGCCCGCCAGAACCAGCGGGATATTTTTTTCCATCGCCAGTTTGATCGCATCGCCCTCAAAGAGCGGGGCATAGACATAAGAGATGGTATAGACCGCGCCGCGCTCTTCCTGGTTGCGCAGCAGGTAGCGGAAGGTTTTGTCGTAGAACTCGTGCGAGGGTGAATAAGTGATGTGGTCGATGTTCAGTTTGGCCAGTGCGCGTCTGATGTTATCCCAGGCCAGACCCGGTATATTGACATCCACAGTGAAGGCCAATACTTTCAATTTGCATTCGACTTTGAGACGATACAGCAGGTAAATGCTGTCTTTCCCGCCACTCAGGGGTACCAGGCAATCGTATTCACCTTGCCCTCTGCATTCTGCAAGGGTCTTTTCGAAGTCTGCTTCGTACCGTTGCCTTGCTTCTTCCTCTTTGGCAGCGGCAGACTGCAGTGTATTCTTGTCCAGGCATAGGTTGCAAACGTCATCTTTTGATAACGATATCCCAGGCACAGACGCGGGAATCAAGCACTTTTTACACCTTTTCATGTTAGCCTCACACGTTCGCGCTACCACAGACGATGGCGCTGAATCTCATGGGAAAGCAGGCTTGCAGGCGAGGCGCCTGGGCCTATGATGTAGCGTCAGTACGGCAGAATATATGCACCTTATTGTTACCTGATTGTGTTGTGTGTTTTGGGCAATTGTATTTCAATTTCCAAGTCAAGTATTTTCTTTGCCTGCGTATGGTTTCTTTTCATCCGCGCTGGGTTAAGCTCACGACCGTGAAGTGGATGCATTGACACTGGCTCATTAATGTTAACGACCTGACTATGCTCGGTTTAGCCGCAGATTTCCGTCTTGCCGGCCGTAATCTCCGGCGAAATGCCAATCGGACCACCGTGGCAGTACTTACGGTGGCGGGGGGCATCGTTGCTTTTTTATTGGCTGGGGGTTTCATTGCCTGGATCTTCCAGGACATGCGTGAAATCACTATTCATTCGCAACTTGGCCATCTGCAGATTGTAAGGCCGGCTTACTACGAAAAAGGGATTGCCGATCCCTATGCATTCCTGCTCCCGGCACAATCGTCCGAACAGCAGATGATTGAAAAGACGGAAGGCATGGTCAGCTTGACCCCGCGTCTGGCTTTCAGCGGGCTGGTTAGTCACGGCGATGTGACCATTGCCTTTGTCGGGGAAGGCATTGATCCGGTGCGTGAGCGACCGATCAGCAGTCGTATCACCCTTGTGTCCGGTAGCGATCTTTCCGATGTGACCGAAACCGCCGTGTTGCTGGGTGAAGGCTTGGCGCATAGTCTTGAAGTCAAAGCCGGTGATACCGTTGTGTTGCTGGCAACCGCGGCCAATGGCAGTCCGAATGCGGTTGAAGTCAAGGTTGCCGGGACGTTTGCCACCATAGTCAAGGAATATGATGACAGCGCATTGCGCCTGCCAATTGCCGTGGCGCGCAAGTTGATGCGGGTTGACGGCGCGACCACCTGGGTAGCGCTGCTTGAACGGACCGAGCAAACAACGAAGACCGCTGAGAAACTTAGAGATGAATTGCCAGCAAAGAGTTTTGAGGTTATTCCGTGGAACGCACTATCCGATTTTTACAATAAGACGGTCGTTTTATTCTCGAAGCAGGTCAGCGTGGTGAAGTTTATTATCGGATTGATCATTGTATTGACCATTTCCAATACGCAAACGATGAGCGTGCTTGAACGAACCCGAGAAATCGGAACCAGTCTGGCCATCGGGCAGCGACGGAAATTTGTGATGCGTATGTTTCTGGCTGAGGGCGTCTTGATCGGCGTGGCCGGCGGCTTGGTCGGGCTGATCCTGGGTTATGTTCTGGCGGCCATCATCTCCACCATCGGAATTCCGATGCCGCCTGCGCCAGGAATGGCAAGGGGCTATATCGGTCAGATTTTGATCAGCACTTCTCTGGCCGGTGAAGCTTTGACCCTGGCCCTGGTTACGACCTTGATCGCCAGCATTCTGCCGGCCTGGAAGGCCAGTCGGTTAAATATCGTCGACGCATTGCGGCACAACCAATGAACTTACAGCTACCCCAAGGTCTGGCGTTTGCTCTGCGCAACGTGTTCCGGCATCGGGTCCGGTCGGCAGCGACTCTGGCGGCCATTAGCCTGGGTGTGGCCGGTCTGATCCTGGCCGGCGGTTTTGTGCAGGACATATTTATTCAACTGGGTGAGGCGGTTATTCATTCGCAGAGCGGACATATCCAGATAGTCCGCCAGGGGTACCGCGAAGGACGTACTCGATCCCCGGATTCGTTTCTTATCGATCAGCCGGACAAGCTCAAACAAGAACTGGCGGATCAGCCTGGAGTGCAGATCGTGTTGTCACGTCTCGGTTTTACGGGAATGATCAACAACGGGAAGCGCGATCTCGGGATTGTTGGCGAGGGTGTCGAACCCGATGCGGAGGCCAAGCTCGGCACCTATATGCGCTATATCGAAGGGCGCGCACTTGCCGATGGCGATAGCGACGGCATCGTGTTAGGGCAAGGCGTGGCAAAATCGCTTGGGCTGAAGGCAGGCGATAGAGTCAATCTGGTCATCACGCTGGCGCAGGGTGCAGTCAATACTTTGGACTTTGAGGTCATCGGGGTGTTTCAGAGTTTTTCGAAGGATTTTGACGCACGTGCCGTCCGAATTTCACTGAAGGCGGCGCGGAACCTGATGGACAATGATTCCGCTCACGTTATGGTGCTGTTGCTCAATCGCACAACGGATACGGATCGAGTGGTGGCTTCCCTGCGTCACAAACTTGGTCCGGACAAATACGAAATTGCCTCCTGGAGAGCGTTGTCGGACTTCTACGACAAGACACAGCAACTCTACGAGACACAGTTCGGCGTGTTACGCCTCATCATCTTGCTCATGGTGCTGTTAAGCGTGGCAAACAGTGTCAACATGACTCTGTTTGAACGTACGCGAGAGTTTGGTACCTTGCTGGCCCTGGGCGACAGGCCGGGAGCGGTATTCCGACTCATTATGACCGAGAGTATGATGCTTGGTTTGATTGGCGCAGGACTGGGCATGTCGCTGGGCTGCGCCGCGGCCTGGACCATTTCTGCCATCGGGATTCCAATGCCGCCGCCCCCCAATGCCAATATCGGATACACCGCCTTCATCCGAATTATGCCGCTCGAAGTGTTGACTGCCGGGGGCATTGGTCTTGTGGCCACCTGCCTGGCCGCAGTGATGCCTGCGCGTCGGGCATCGCGAATGCATGTAGTCGACGCGCTTCGGCAAGGTGCCTGATTTCATCCTGGCCAGATGCCGCCTGGGTTGTGTGGAACTACACTCTTGAAGTGTGAAATACTTGTTTCTTTCATCGCGTATGACACAGTATCTTTCGCTTGTTGCCAGCGACTGTCTTCGAAAGAACGGCAGGAGTGAAGCTAATAGCTAGAATCAAAGCATTCCAGTCGCGCAGTTTATGGAACGAAAAAGACCTGATACTTTAATTCCGATAAAGCAACCCGTGGGTATGTAGGCATCGTTGGGCATTGGAACGACGATTCTAGGGACCGAGGAAACCAATTGTTATTGTTATTTTGGTTAAAGAATGGATTGTATGTTACTAACAACAATACATTATTCTCCGACGGGATTGTGTTGGACAAATTGATTAAAGTTGGGTTATTTCCGTTAGTATTACGCCTGACGAGTTTCCCGCGTTCCATAGGACAGTTGCCGATTAAAGGAGAATGGTATGTTTGTCAGCCTGTATAACGCCTTAGGCGTCGCGTTTCGTTGGATGGTCATCGGGACGCTTGGCGCTGTGGCTATCGGTTGTGCATCAAGCAACCCCCCCGCGCCATATTCTGCTTCATCGCCTGACTACAATTACATCATCGGGCCAGGCGATATGGTGAATATCGTGGTTTGGCGAAACCCAGAGCTTTCGATGACCGTTCCGGTGCGGCCCGATGGCAAGATTACAGCGCCTCTGGTTGAGGATTTGCCGGCGATAGGGAAGGACTCGACGAAACTGGCTCGAGATATCGAGGAGGCGCTTGGCAAATTCATACGAGACCCGGTTGTTACCGTCATAGTCACCGCCTTTGTCGGGCCATATAGTGAACAAATACGCGTCGTGGGAGAAGCGGCAAAGCCGCAAACGCTACCTTATAAACAGCAAATGACACTGCTTGACGTCATGATCGCTGTTGGCGGAATCACCGAGTTTGCTGATGGCAATGGAACCACCCTGCTACGAACCGCCGAAAGCAACAAACAATTCAGTGTTCGCGTAAACGATCTGATAAAGCGCGGTGATGTGTCGGCCAATGTCGAAATGAAGCCGGGCGATGTATTGATCATCCCGCGCAGTTGGTTCTGATTGGCTCTTCAATTTTACTGGCGACGATATGGATCGTAGCCAGTGTGTTTAAAAATCACTAGCGAAAACATGATCCATGGATGAAATAATCCGACAAGCGACGACTATTCTGCGAGGAATGTGGAAGCATCGCTGGCTCGGGCTGGTTGTTGCTTGGGCCGTTGGTGTGATTGCCGTCGTCGTGATTCTCCGTATTCCGGATAAATATGAGGCCTCGGCGCGTATTTACGTGGACACCCAGTCCATACTCAAACCGTTGATGTCGGGTTTGGCGATTGAACCGAATCTCGACCAGCAGATCATGATTCTAAGCCGGACTCTGATCAGCCGACCCAACGTGGAAAAACTGGTCCGCATGGCTGATCTGGATCTCAATGTCAAATCCAAACCGGCACAGGATGCCATGATCGACTCCTTGATGAAAACGCTCACCATCAAGAGTACATCGCGTGACAACCTGTATACGCTTGCCTATGACGATCAGGACCCTGAGCGGGCAAAACGGGTGGTTCAGTCGCTGGCATCCATATTCGTAGAGTCTAGCCTTGGCGACAAGCGCAAGGACACGGATTCCGCCAAGAAATTCATAGACGACCAGATTCAGGTGTACCAAAACAAACTGGAGGAGGCAGAAAACCGACTGAAGGAATTCAAACTGAAGAACCTTTCCTTGCAGCAAGGTTCCGATGGCAAGGATTACTTTGGGCGAATTGGCGAAGTCAGTGCCGTTCTTGAGAAATCCAAGCTTGAGTTGCGGGAAGCCGAGAATGCACGCGATGCGCTCAAACGCCAGATCGTCGGGGAAGATCCGGTTCTGCTGCCAGATACGCCGGAATCGACCGCTGGTATTTCCATTCCCGAAATCGACGGCCGCATCGACACCATGAAACACAATCTGGATGGTTTGCTGCAGAGATTTACTGAGCAACATCCAGACGTGCTTGGTACTCGACGCATGATCAAGGAACTGGAAGAGCAGAAGCGAGCTGAAATTACGGCTCGCAAAAAGGCGTCTCCTAACAGTCCGGCGTCTCTGGTAAATAATAATCCAGTGTATCAACAGCTAAAAGTGTCTCTGGCAGAGAGTGAGGCCGCCGTTGCCTCCTTACGTGTTCGGGTTGCCGAGTACCAGTCGCGTTACGATCATTTAAAGGCCTCAGTAAAGATGGTCCCCCAGATTGAGGCCGAATACGCACAGCTTAACCGGGATTATGACATTAACAAGAAGAACTACGAAAGCCTAGTGGCGCGTCGGGAATCAGCAACGATGTCTGGGGAAATGGATGCTAGCGCGGGAGGGGTCGATTTTCGCTTGATCGATCCGCCACGTGTTTCGCCGCGCCCCGTGTCTCCCAATCGATTGCTTCTAATGCCTTTGGCATTGGTGTTATCGCTGGCGGTTGGCCTATTTGTGCCCTTTGCCGCGAGTCAGATTCGGCCAGTGTTCTTTGTCGCCCGCGATTTGCGGGAGGCCACCGGATTGCCATTGCTCGGGATTGTTTCCAGGCATATAGACGAAGCAACGAAGCTGAAGAATAGGAAGGATTTCAGGCGCTTTATTGCTGCTTGTGCTTCGCTCGTTGGTGCCTATGGCGCAGGGATAGCTTTGCTGTTTATCTTTACAATCCGAACGGCTTGAGGAAGAACGATGAGCCTCATTGAGCAAGCGGCACAGCGGTTGGAACAATTGCGTCAGGCCGGGGTTGATGTGCCTCAGCCATCGGTAGAGAAGGTTTCCGAACCGATTGCAGAAAAGCCACAGGTTCATCAAGCGCGTCAGGAGAAAACACCGACGGATTCAAATCGCGGAGAAGTTCTTCAGTCGCCGGAAATGTCTTTGTCACGTCGGATAGAACTTGATCTTCAAGTGTTGTCTGCGGCAGGAATTTTGCGCCCTGACGCACCGCGCTCAGCGCATGCAGATGAATATCGTGTGATCAAACGACCGTTGATTGACAACGCAATGGGCAGAAGCGCTACGCCAATTAGTAACGGCAATCTGATCATGATTACCAGTGCCCTGCCAGGTGAAGGCAAGACCTTTACTGCCGCCAATCTTGCCATGAGCATTGCCATGGAGTTGGATAACACAGTAATGCTGGTAGACGCTGACGTTGCGCGGCCTAATTTGCTGAAGGTGCTGGGGTTACCTCCGGCGCGTGGATTGATGGACGTGCTGGTTGATGATTCGATTGATCTGCCGCAAGTCTTGTTGCGTACCAACGTTGAGAAGCTGACTATTCTTCCCAGCGGTACCCCTCACCCGCGTGCGACTGAGCTACTGGCCAGCGATGCGATGGCGACTCTCCTTGAAGATATGGCAAATAGATATTCGGACCGGATCATCATATTCGATTCTCCGCCGCTTCTGGTGACAACCGAGGCTAGAACCCTTGCGTCTTTGATGGGCCAAGTCGTCATGGTTGTTAAGGCGGAAGGCACTACATATGCCGATGTCAAACATGCGCTTGCTACACTTGAATCCTGTCCGGTAAAGTTAATGTTGCTTAATCAGGCCACTGCGTCTGCCAAGGACAGCTATGGCTATGGTTATGGCTATGGTTATGGCAACTGATCTCAAACCCGGATTGCCAGTTCGTGGGCCGGTATTTCTCGGGCTGCTCTTGGTTCTCGTCGCATGTGAGGCCTTAGCCGGAGATTGGAAGATCACGCCGACAATTGCCGTCAATGAAACCGCAACAGACAACGTCGCCTTGAACACCACAAGTAAAAGCGACCTGATTTCCGATATCAACCCGGGTATTCGTATCGAAGGTTCCGGCGGTCGCTCCAAACTGCGTTTTGACTATCAATTGCATAATTTGATTTATGCGCAGGATTCTTCACGCAATAACACGCAGAATGCATTGAATGCATTTGGGACTCTGGAGGCGCTTGAAAACTGGTTTTTTATCGAGGCCAGTGGCGTCATATCACAACAGAGTATTTCAGCTTTTGGTGGAGCGACTTCGACGACGGTCAATACCAACGCTAACAACAACACGACGGAAACCTCGACCTATCGCATTTCGCCTTATTTTCGAGGTTCTTTCGGTAGTCTGGCGGATTATCAATTGCGCTATAACCTGAGTAGCACAAGCTCGAAGTCCAACTCGGGGTTCGACTCGGACACCAATGAATTGGTCGCGTCGCTTAAAGGAGTGACCGCATTGGCAAGTCTCGGTTGGTCTCTAGATGCTAGCAGCCAGAAAGTCAAGTTCGGCAACGGGCGTAGCAATGAGGCAGACCGCTTGCGTGGCGTGCTTTCCTACAAGGTTACACCCGCAATCCAGGTTTCCCTGATAGGAGGGCGAGAGGCGAATGATTACCTCACGGTGAACAAGGAATCGCATTCGACAAAAGGTGTTGGTCTCGACTGGGCGCCTACCGATCGTACGCAAGTATCAGTAAGCAGGGAAGATCGATTTTTCGGGAAAAGCAACAACTACAGTTTCACGCATCGTACAGCCGGCACAGCGTGGAAATACGTTGAAAGCAAGGATGTCTCTGCGCAGACAAACCAGCAGTCGTCGGTTGGTCTTGGCACTTTCTTTGACTTGGCCTCAAGTATCTGTTTGTCAATTCTTCCTCCGAGCTCAACTGCGGCAGAACGCGCCGCCTGCATAAGCGCTCTGCTCGGCCCGATATCACCAACCAACCCGGTCCCCGGGGGATTCCTGACGTCTGGAGTATCGCTGCAACATCGTCGTGAATTCTCATTTGCCGTGGTAGGAATCAGAAATACGGTGACCTTTGCCGCCACGCAGACTGAATCCCAAGCACTCTCGCAAGGAACTGGAACAGGTTTCTTGGTCAATGAAGATTTTTCACAAGCCTCAAATATTCGCCAACGCGGTGGCAGCATCAACTGGTCGCATAAATTGACGCCTTTGTCATCGCTGACGGGAACATTTTCCCGAATGACCAGCACAGGAAGCGGAGGAGCAACTTCGCTTGAAACAATCCAGAAAATGATGAATCTCAATTTTACGACAAAGCTCGGACCGCACACGAATGCTGGCCTCGGTGCGCGCCACGTGATCACTGAAGGTACAACGAGTTATACCGAGAATGCAGTGACGGGCGTGCTGTCCCACCAGTTTTAGCCCGCCATCATGTACGAATCTTTTTATGGCTTGACCAGCAAGCCTTTTCAGCTTAATCCTGATCCCACGTTTTACTTTGGCAGCAAGCAACATCGGCGCGCCACGGCTTACCTCGAATATGGCTTGCACCAGAATGAAGGTTTTATCGTAGTTACGGGTGAGGTTGGTGCCGGGAAGACAACCATTGTCCGGGGTTTGCTCAGCAAGCTCGATTCGGCAAAGGTGGTTGCGGCTCAGCTTGTCAGTACTCAACTGGACGCCGAAGATACATTGCGCATGGTGGCTGCTGCCTTCGGCGTTGCTACCAAGAACTCCGGCAAGTCCGATGTACTGCTGGCGCTTGAAGCCTTTCTGGTCGATGTGACCCGGCAAGGAAAGCGTTGCCTGCTCATCGTGGATGAAGCGCAAAATCTGACACCGCGCGCGGTCGAAGAATTGCGGATGCTTTCAAACTTTCAATTCGAAACGCACGCGCTGCTGCAAAGCTTCCTGATCGGTCAGCCGGAATTTCGCGGCATCATGCAAAGCCCGCATATGCAACAGTTACGGCAGCGCGTTATTGCTGCCTGTCATATTGGGCCGATGGCTCAGGATGAAACTCAGGCCTATATAGAGCATCGACTCAAATGTGCTGGCTGTACAAGTGCGCCATTGTTCGACAGTGATGCGTATGCGGCAATTTTCAGGACCAGCGGCGGTATTCCTCGCCGTATCAATGCGTTATGCGATCGCCTCCTGCTGTCCGGATTCTTGGCCGGAAAGCGAGAATTCAATCTGGCTGATGTCGAAGAAGTGGCCAAGGAAATTAGCGATGAAACCATTGCGCCGTCGTATTTTGGCAAGGAAAGCGGTGTCACAGGGCCGAATGGTTCAGGAGCGCGATTGACCGACAGCTCGATTCTGGATATTGATCTTTCCAGGCTTGAGCTGGCAGCAAGCGCTGCCGACGAAACGACACGGGCAATCACCGACCTGAAAAATGGCTTGAACGATCAGAGAATCGTGCGTCTTGAACGTAGCATGATACGTATCGAACGCAGTAGCGCGGCAACGCTGACACTGCTACAGCAGCTAGTAAATGCTATCCGTATGCAGCAATCAGAAAAGGAAGATCAAACTTGAATCCAGAACTGTGGCCAACTGATCTTGGGCCAGTCGTGTGTGTCGTCGGTGCTCGACCGAATTTCATGAAGATGGCGCCAATCTTGCGTGCTTTTGCCGCGCATCAACCTGCTTTGCCGACGGTACTCGTGCATACCGGTCAGCATTACGACAAAGACATGAACGACCGCCTGTTCGTCGATCTTCGATTGCCGCACCCCGATATCAACCTGGAAGTCGGATCGGGGACGCATGCTGTGCAGACCGCTGATGTGATGCGCCGCTTTGAGCCCGTTCTTGAAACCTACAAGCCTTCTTGCGTACTGGTCGTTGGCGATGTCAATTCAACCTTGGCATGCACCTTGGTTAGCGTGAAGAGAGGAGTGCCCGTTGTTCACGTCGAAGCCGGTTTGCGTAGTTACGATAGGGGCATGCCAGAGGAAATCAATCGCGTCTTGACCGATCAGATTGCCGATTTGCTCTATACGACCGAACGAAGCGCTCTGGACAATTTGCTGCGTGAGGGTATAAGTGCGGAGCGTGTGCGCTTTGTTGGCAATGTGATGATTGACTCATTGCTGTCCAATCGTGAGTTTGCGCACTCTCCCGCCAAAACCTTGTCCGAGGCCGGTGTCGATGCGGCGTTCTTGAAAGATTCGCAAGAATTTGCTGTGGTAACGTTGCATCGTCCGTCGAATGTCGATCAGATCGGGACATTGCAACCCTTGCTTTCCGTCTTGCGCGAAGTATCCGAAAAAATACCACTGATTTTTGCGCTTCACCCGCGCACGCGAGCAAATATAGAGCGATTCGCGTTGCACGATCTGGTGAACAGCAAACGTATCGTTCTCCTGCCGCCACAGGGCTACCTTGAAATGTTGGGGCTGATGTCCGGTGCAAGGCTCGTGCTCACGGATTCCGGTGGTTTGCAGGAAGAGACAACGGCACTCGGCATACCCTGCTTAACAATACGTGAGAATACCGAACGTCCGATTACCGTAGAGCACGGAACCAATACCATGGTGGGTAGCGACCGAGGCACCATATTGAGTGGGGTAGATGAAGTTTTGGGCGGTGGCGGAAAATGCGGGCGTATTCCGGAATTCTGGGATGGGAAGGCGGCTGAACGAATTGCCGCCGATTTGTCGCTGTGGCTTATAGGTCGTCATCGTCGCACATTGAAATGACCGGTAAGGGCATCGGGATGCTAGGCAGTTCTATCAAAAATGCCCTGACCATTGACGTCGAAGACTATTTTCAGGTTTCTGCGTTAGCCCCTTACATCCCGCGCGATCAATGGGAAATTCGTGATTGCCGCGTCGAGAAGAATGTGGAACGTATTCTTCAAATGCTCGATGTCAGCGAAACGAAAGCTACTTTTTTTACGCTTGGCTGGATAGCTGAACGTTACCCACACCTTGTCAGGCGCATTGGCGATTGCGGTCACGAACTGGCAAGTCACGGTTATGGTCATCAACGTGCGAGTGACCTGACTGAAGCCGATTTCTTTTCAGACATTGAATCGGCAAAAAAACTGCTGGAGGATCTGTCGGGTCGCGAAGTGAAGGGCTATCGAGCGCCCAGTTTTTCAATCAATGAAAGCAATCTATGGGCTTTTGATTGCCTCGAGCGTGCCGGTTATCGCTACAGTTCGAGCATCTATCCGATTCGTCATGATCACTATGGCATGCCGGATGCACCGCGCTTTGCCCACCAGGTGCGCACTGGCCTGCTCGAAGTGCCGGTAACCACGGCAAGGTTTTTCGACCGCAACTGGCCGGCGAGTGGTGGCGGGTACTTTCGCCTGATGCCCTATGCCCTGTCACGCTGGCTCTTGCAACATGTCAACCGACATGATCACGAGGCGGCTGTTTTCTATTTTCACCCGTGGGAAATCGATGCCGAACAACCACGAGTTGAAGGGATTAACATCAAGACCCGTTTCCGCCACTATGTCAATCTACATAAAACAGAAGGGCGCCTTCAACGGCTGTTAGCGGACTTCAGCTGGGGGCGGATGGATGAGATATTCCTCACCCGTAGCCGCGATACGACGACCAGGCCAACGCCTGAGGTGAAGTGATGACAATGGCCGACGAGGAAGTTCGAGAGGTGCCGATCACGTCGTCCAAGTTGGTCGTAAGGCGACTTGAGTCTGACGATAGAGAACAGATCGGGCGATGGGATGCGTTCGTTTCCAACTGCTCGAACGCCACTTTTTTCCATAAAGCCGGTTGGCAGAAAATTGTTGGCGAGGTCTTCAACCATCAGACGTATTTTCTTTATGCCGAAAGGGATAAGGTTATCGAGGGAGTTTTGCCACTTGGCCATGTCAACAGCTTTCTTTTTGGCAAATCGCTCGTTTCCCTCCCTTTTGCAGTCTATGGCGGAATTGCAGCCAACACCCCTGAAGCGGTTAAGCGCCTGGAGGATGAAGCGCAGGCTATCGCCAGGGAACTCGGCGTCGATCAACTTGAACTTCGCAACATCGAACAACGCCACCCTGATTGGCCGACGCAGAACCTCTATGTCAGTTTTCGCAAGGAGTTGAAACCTGAAGTTGAAGCCAATATGTTGGCTATCCCGCGTAAACAACGGGCCATGGTTCGCAAAGGGATTAAGAACGGCTTGCGTAGCGAGATTGATGAGACGGTCGATCGTTTTTTTTCGCTATATGCCGACAATGTCCATCGCCATGGAACCCCGGCAATGCCGAGGCGATATTTTGAAGCACTGTTGAAGGAGTTCGGCAAGGACTGCGAAGTGCTTACGGCCGTAGACGCAGGCGGGCGGCCGTTGAGCAGTGTTCTAAGCTTTTATTTCCGGGATGAGGTGCTACCTTACTACGCGGGGGATGATTTGACGGCACGCGATCAGGCCGCCAATGATTTCAAATACTGGGAGCTGATGCGGCGAGCCTGTGAGCGTGGAATCAGGATATTTGACTATGGGCGGAGCAAGCAGGGTACCGGCTCCTATTCGTTCAAGAAGAATTGGGGATTTGAACCTCAACCCCTGTTTTACGAATACTGCCTCTATCGGCGCGATACCATTCCCCAGAACAATCCCGCGAACGCCAAGTACCGGCTGCTTATTGCCGCCTGGCGCCGGATGCCGATCAGTATCGCCAACTGGCTGGGACCCTTCATTGTGCGCAATCTAGGCTGATACAGACGTGGCTAACCTGCTCTATCTTGTACATCGACTACCTTATCCGCCAAACAAAGGTGACAAGGTGCGCTCTTTCCATTTGCTCAAGCATCTGGCAACCAAACATCGAGTATTCCTGGGTACGTTCATAGACGACCCACAGGATGAGGTTTACCGTGACGCGTTGCGTCCCTATTGCGCTGATCTGCATATTGCCAGGCTGTCACCCCGGGTGGCCAAGCTGCGCAGCCTCAGCGGCTTGCTCAGCAACGAAGCGCTGACATTGCCGTACTACCGCAATTCCGGTCTACTAACCTGGGTGGAAGAAACAATACAACAACAGAACATCAAAGCATCCGTCATATTTTCTTCGGCCATGGCGCAATATGTTCGGGGGTATCCGCAGTTGAGCACCCTGGTTGATTTTGTCGATGTCGACTCGGCCAAGTGGACCAGTATGCGCCCAACCACCGCTGGCCAATGTCCTGGCTTTACCGGCGGGAAGGCGAGCGATTGTTGGCTTTTGAACGCTTGGTTGCGCAACGGGCGACGCACTCGTTTTTTGTCACAGAGAATGAAACAGAACTTTTCTGTCGCAGTGCGCCGGAATGCAAAGCGCGCGTCGAGGCGATGTGCAATGGCGTAGACGCAGAGTTCTTCTCGCCAGAACACACCATGATTTCTCCATTTGCTGCCGATGAGCGCGCACTGGTGTTCACGGGTGCCATGGATTACTGGCCTAATATCGACGCCGTGAGCTGGTTTGCTGCCGAAATTCTACCGAAATTGCAGAAGCATAGACCGGAGCTACGTTTCTACATTGTCGGCCGGAGTCCGACTCCAGCCGTTCAAGCTTTGGCAAACGAGCAGGTCGTTGTAACCGGCACTGTGGACGATGTTCGGCCGTATTTGCAGCATGCAACGGTCGTAGTCGCTCCCTTGCGTCTTGCACGCGGTATCCAGAACAAAGTGCTGGAGGCGATGGCCATGGGTTTGGCGGTTGTTGCTTCGCAAGAGTGTGCGGGAGCGGTTGACGCTGTTCCTGAAAGGGATTTCCTGACAGCGGGAACCGTCGAAGACTATGTGAGACAAATCGAATCGCTACTCCAAAATCCCGATTACGCCAAAGTGATGGGCAAGGCTGCGCGCGATCGAGTGGTGGCGCGTTACAGTTGGGAAGCCCATCTTTCGGGCATTGATCGCTATCTTGATGACCCAGGTAAATTGATTTGACGCAACTATTGCTATGAATGAGTCTGGTCAACATCAACCCACAGCGAATCCAGCGGCTATTGACATGGTTGCTCGCAAGTGGCGATCAGTACTGCCGGTGCTGTTCTTTACGCTGCTCACGATTCTCGTGTTGTATCGCGAAACAGCAATGGCCATGGTTGGCATTTGGGTTCGCTCTGAAACTTTCACCCACGGTTTTCTGGTGCTGCCAATCACGATTTGGCTGATCTGGAGAATTCGCGACCAACTCGCTCCATTAGCCCCAAGACCCAATTACTGGATCCTTTTTGTATTGGTCGGTACCGGCTTTGTCTGGTTGTTGGGCGAACTGGCTACGGTCGGTGTGCTCTCTCAGTTTGCCTTAACAACGATGCTGATTCTGGCCGTAATTGCCTTTCTCGGCTTGCCTGTGGCCCGACATATTACTTTCCCGCTAGCTTTTCTGTATTGGGCCGTGCCTTTTGGCGAATTTGCCTTGCCGCAGTTGATGGAGTGGACCGCCAATTTTACCGTGCTTGGCTTAAGACTCAGCGGTATCCCGGTGTTTCGCGAAGGTCTGCACTTCGTTATACCTTCGGGTAGCTGGTCAGTGGTCGAAGCTTGCAGTGGCGTTCGTTACATCATTGCCTCTTTGACCGTAGGCTCACTTTTTGCCTACCTAAGTTATCGCTCGTTCAAACGCCGACTTATTTTCTTTGGTGTTGCTTTGGTTGTTCCGGTGATCGCCAACTGGATGCGAGCCTATTTGATTGTCATGATCGGTCATCTTTCCGGGAACAAGCTTGCTGTTGGAGTGGACCATTTGATCTATGGCTGGCTTTTTTTCGGCATTGTGATCATGACCATGTTCGTGATTGGTTCTCGTTGGCGTGAAGACGAGCTTCCACCACCGCAGGGCCGTTCGGCCACAGAATCACCAGTCGTAGCCCGCGCCCATTCGTCACCTTTCATTTTGGCGCTCGCGACGATGGTGATCACGTCAATCTGGCCGCTTGCGGAGTGGAAAATCGAAGGGAGTGTGACGCCCCCGCTTAACCAGCTTGATGCGATGGGTTTGGTTCCTGGTTGGCCTGCCTCTCCTGTCAAGTTTACCGCTTGGAGTCCTCACTTCGAGAACGCTTCCGCTGATCAGTACTACACCTTTGGCTCAGCGGGCCGAGAGTTGGGTGTGTATCTGGCTTACTACCGCAATCAGGACGACAACCACAAAATGGTCACCTCCGGCAACGTGACGGTGAGAAGCGCCGATCCCGTGTGGGCAAAGGTCGGCGATGGCACGCGCAAAATTACTTTCAACCAGCAGTCGATTACCGTACGTACTGCCGAGCTACGGTCAGCAGATTCAACGCGCCTCGTGGTCTGGCAATGGTACTGGGTCAATGGTCATCTAACCGCCAGTGATTACATAGCGAAAGCCTATATTGCATGGTCACGCCTTTTGGGATACGGAGACGATTCAGCCGTAATCTTCCTTTACACTCCCAAAGGAGAAGCGGGTGATGGGGAAGCATTGATGGATGCTTTCATTGGGTTGGCCGCGCCAGAAATCGAGAGCGTTCTTGATCGGACCAGGGAGATTAGGTGAAGGTGGGCAACGATCCACGCCCATTGGTTGTCCATGTCATGTACCGTTTCGATGTCGGTGGTCTGGAGAATGGCATCGTCAATCTGATTAACCACATGCCTCGCGATGGGTATCGCCACGCTGTCGTTTCTCTGACTGACATTACTGACTTTCGTAGACGAATCATTCGAGACGATGTGCAGTTCATTGCGCTGGAAAAGCCCCCGGGTCATGCCTTGTGGATATATCCGAAAATGTTCAAGCTGTTTCGTACGCTAAAGGCGTCAATTGTGCACAGTCGAAACCTTGGAGCACTCGAGGCGGTCATACCGGCCTGGGCGGCCGGTGTGCCGGTGCGGATTCATGGTGAGCATGGCCGGGATGTCGGCGACCTGCATGGTTTGAGCAAGAAATATCAGTGGGCGCGTCGATTATATCGGCCGTTCGTGACTTATTACATAGCCTTGTCGCGTGATCTCGAACACTATCTGACCTCCAGAGTGGGTATAGCTCAGAGCAAAGTGCTACAGATTTACAATGGCGTCGATGCACAACGATTCCAGCCGGCAGGAACACGCCAGCCGATTCTCGGCTGCCCTTTTTCTGGTCCGGAATACTGGCTGGTTGGAACCGTGGGCCGCATGCAGACAGTGAAGGATCAGACCACGCTGGCCCGGGCCTTTATTCGTGCCCTGGTAATCGCGCCTGAGTTGAAGGACAGCCTGCGACTGGTGATGATTGGGGATGGACCGCTACGGGCACAATCGCAGACCTTGCTTGAAGAAGCCGGATGTGCCCAACTGGCGTGGTTGCCGGGCGAGCGTAACGATGTCCCGGAAATTCTGCGTGGGCTGGATTGTTTTGTATTGCCCTCTTTGGCTGAGGGCGTATCGAATACGATACTTGAGGCGATGGCCAGCGGCCTGCCCGTCATCGCGACCGACGTTGGTGGAAACAGCGAGTTAGTCGATACCGGACGAAGTGGCGTTCTCGTTTCGGCAGGTGACGTTGAAGCCATGGCGCAGAAGATTGTTAGCTACGCAAACGATCATGCCATGGCGCGAAGCGCGGGGCAGGAAGGGCGTGCTGCAGTTGAGCGGCAATACAGCATGGCAGCGATGGTGCAGCAGTACCAAGGGCTGTACGACCATTTGCTGAATAGAATTTGACGATAACAGCGAACGAAGAACATGTGCGGCATAACCGGAATATACGATACGCGTGGCAAACGAGACATTAGTCGGGCGGTGTTGATGCGCATGAATGAGGCACAGCATCATCGCGGGCCCGACGAAGGTGGTTTGCATACAGAGCCCGGAATTGGCTTGGGCCACCGACGCCTTTCGATTATCGATTTGTCGACTGGCCAACAGCCCCTCTACAACGAAGATCAGAGCGTTTGTGTTGTCTTCAATGGCGAAATCTACAACTACCAGGAATTGATTCCTGAATTACAGCAGTTGGGGCACGTGTTTCATACGCGCAGCGATACCGAGGTCATCGTTCACGCCTGGGAAGCATGGGGAGAGCAATGTGTGGAACGATTCCGCGGCATGTTCGCCTTTGCCTTATGGGATCGCAATAGTGAAACCTTGTTTCTGGCGCGTGACCGGCTGGGTGTGAAGCCACTGTACTACGCGCAGCTTTCCGATGGCATATTTCTGTTTGGCTCTGAATTGAAATCTTTGTTGGCGCATGGCGGACTGGCGCGTGACATAGATCCACTGGCGGTAGAGGAATATTTTGCGCTTGGCTACGTGGCTGAGCCGCGTACGATTTTCCGCCAGGCCAAAAAGCTCCCGCCAGCACACACACTGACACTTCGTCGTGGCCAGCCAGCCGGTGAGCCCAGAGAGTACTGGGATGTACGCTTCAAATTGAACGATCCAATTGGCGTGGTTGACGCTTGCTCGCAACTGAATGAAAAGCTCAGCGAATCGATCCGCCTGCGCATGATTTCCGAAGTGCCGCTTGGCGCCTTTCTGTCCGGAGGGGTCGATTCAAGTGCTGTGGTAGCACTGATGGCAGGGCTTTCCAATGAGCCGGTGAATACGTGCTCGATCGCATTTGCAGATCCGGCTTTTAACGAGGCCGAGTTTGCCCGAACCGTTGCCGAGCGCTATCGCACCAATCATCATATTGAAATGGTTGAAAGCGATGATTTCGATCTGATCGACACGCTGGCTCGACTTTATGACGAGCCCTATGCGGATAGCTCGGCCATTCCGACCTATCGTGTTTGCCAGCTGGCGCGCAAGCATGTGACCGTGGCACTGTCTGGCGATGGGGGTGATGAAACCTTCGGCGGCTATCGCCGCTATCGCTTGCACTTGATGGAGGAGCGCATGCGCTCATCATTGCCAAGCGCCATTCGCCGGCCGATCTTCAGGCTCCTGGGTCGTGTATACCCCAAGGCCGATTGGGCACCGCGTATGTTCCGCGCCAAGACCACGTTTGAAGGAATGGCGCGCAGTTCGGTCGAAGCATACTTTCATTCGGTCTCGATCTTGCGGGATCCGATGCGGTCGCAACTATTCAGCGAAAAATTCAAGAACGAAATCGCCGGTTACGACGCCCAGGAAGTTTTCCGGCATCATGCCGAACGCGCAGATACCGACGACCCTTTGGCCCTGATCCAGTATCTCGATCTCAAGACCTATCTGGTGGGTGACATCAACACCAAGGTGGATCGGGCCAGCATGGCACACTCACTCGAAGTTCGAGAGCCTTTGATGGATCACAAACTGGTTGAATGGCTGGCCACGCTGCCATCTTCACTCAAGGTACGCGGGCAGGAGGGCAAGTATCTGCTCAAGAAAGCGATGGAGCCGTTGCTTTCGCAGGATATCCTCTATCGTCCGAAAATGGGTTTTTCAGTACCGCTGGCCCGCTGGTTTCGTGGCCCGCTCAAGGAACGAGTACGTCAGGCCGTTCTTGGCCCACGGCTGGCGGCCACTGGCTGGTTCAATCGTGACTATCTGCAGCATCTGGTTGACGCGCACCAATCCGGAATGCGAGATTACAGCGCCCCGTTGTGGACCCTGCTGATGTTTGAAGCCTTTCTGCGCACCGTGCTGGATGAGTCGCCGATTGCCCAGACCAACCTGTCGGGCACACCAGGAATTTCGCCGTCGGCAGGGCTGTCATGAGCCTGCGTATTCTTCACGTGCTGGATCACTCCATCCCGCTGCATAGCGGCTACACTTTCCGTACCTTGTCGATTCTGCGCGAGCAGCGTGCCTTGGGTTGGGAAACTTTCCATATCACCTCACCTAAACAAGGCGAAAGTTCCGCGCCGTTTGATGATGTTGATGGCATGCGCTTCTACCGCACACCCGTGGCGAGTGGAACACTTGCCAAACTGCCCATCGGCAAGGAACTGCTGCTGATGAAGCATCTCGAAACACGTCTGGAAGAAGTTGCTCGCGAGGTAAGCCCCGATATCATCCATGCACACTCACCCGTTCTCAACGCCTTTCCGGCCATCAAGGTAGCCCGTAAACTCGGCTTGCCAGTGGTCTACGAAATTCGCGCTTTCTGGGAAGATGCGGCGGTAGACCATGGTTCGACGACTGAAGGCAGTTTGCGCTACCGAGCGACCCGAAGGCTTGAAACGCGAGCAATCCGTCAGGTCGACCACGTCTTCACCATCTGTGAGGGCTTGCGTTCCGACCTGGTGGCCCGAGGAATCCCTGACCGCAAAGTTACGGTCATACCGAATGCCGTCGATGTGTCTTCCTTCAATCTGGCCAGCCCGCCTGATCCCGATCTCCAAACGAAATGGGGTCTGATGGGGAAAACCGTTATCGGCTTCATTGGTTCCTTTTATGCCTACGAAGGCCTTGATCTTCTTCTCGCAGCACTTCCAGCGTTGATCAGGCAGCGACCCGATGTGAGAATTTTGCTGGTGGGTGGAGGCCCGCAAGAATCCTTCTTGCGCCAGCAAGCCGCGCAACTTGGGTTAACGGACCATGTCATCTTCACTGGGCGCGTTCCGCATAAGGAAGTCAGCCGTTACTACGACCTGATTAACATTCTGGCGTACCCGCGCCATACCATGCGGTTAACCGAACTTGTAACGCCGCTCAAACCCCTCGAAGCCATGGCGCAAGGGCAGCTTTTTGTTGCATCCGACGTCGGCGGGCACAAGGAACTCATCGAGCACAACAAGACAGGCATTCTTTTCAAGGCCGGGGATCGGGAATCGCTGACGCAAGCATTGCTCGATCTGCTCGATGACAGCCAACGCTGGCCGCTATTGAAAGCCAACGGCCGTCATTTTGTCGAATCTGTCCGCAATTGGCCGAACAGCATCGCCAACTACCGCAGTCCGTATGCTCGTTTGAGCGGAATGAACGCTTAGCGCGGACGACATGGTAGATCCTCATATCGTCGTCTTTTCCAGCCTCTTTCCCAGCCAGGTGCAGCCAGGTGCCGGACTGTTTGTTCGCGAGCGCATGTTTCGCGTGGGCAGGCATTTCCCCATTTCAGTGGTTGCACCAACCCCCTGGTTTCCGTTCCAGGATATGCTTCGCCGCATCAAGCCGCATTTCCGCCCAGGCGCGCCGACCTATGAACGGCAATCTGGGATTGATGTTTGGTATCCCCGCTTTCTTTCCATACCCAGTTTGCTTAAGACATTCGACGGGTTGATGATGGCACTGGGTGCGTTTTCTCATATGCGCAGATTAAAACATGAAGGACGGCTGGACATTATCGATGCCCACTTTGCCTATCCCGATGGCTATGCTGCAAGTCTATTGAGCCGCTGGCTTGAAGTGCCGTTTACGATCACGCTGCGCGGTACCGAAACGCGCCATATTCATGATGCCCGGCTGGGCAAGAAACTCCTGCAAGCGATCAAGCAGGCTGCTCAGGTATTTTCGGTATCCGAATCGCTGCGTACATTGGTTATTTCACACGGTGCGCCACCAGACAAGATCGAAGTCGTTGGCAATGGCGTTGATGCCATTCGATTTTCTGTTCGGGACCGAACCGCATGTCGAACTGCACTGTGTCTCTCGAGGGAGAGCAAAGTACTTGTATCGGTTGGAGGCTTGGTACCCAGGAAGGGTTTTCATCGCGTCATTGAATTGCTGCCGAAGTTGAGGCAACAGTTTCCCGACCTGATCTTTCTGATCATTGGAGGGGGCAGTACCGAGGGAAACAACAGAGTGGAACTGGAAAACCAAGTCAAACGCCTCAATCTTGAGGGATGTGTCAGGTTTCTGGGCTCGATAGCTTCAGATGAACTCCCGTCGATTCTTTCGGCTGCCGACGTGTTCGTTTTGGCGACCAGTAACGAAGGTTGGGCTAACGTTTTCCTGGAGGCCATGGCATGCGGTTTGCCGGTCGTCACTACCGCTGTAGGTGGAAACCAGGAGGTTGTCTGCGAAGCTAGTCTCGGGACAGTTGTTCCTTTTGGCGATTCGGAAGCTCTAGCCAAGGCAATCAAGGATTCCTTCATTCGTTCGTGGGATCGAGCATATATCCGCAGTTACGCTGAAAAGAATTCATGGGATGAGCGGGTAACGCGGCTTTGTCAGCACTTTCTTCTTATTGCGCAAGGGCCAGAGGGGCAGCATGAGTGATCTATACACAAAACTGGTTGCTGGCTTTATCTTTCCAATTCATGAGCATTTCAAGCATCACAGCACGGTAAGCATACGCAAGCAAATGGAGGAGTCTCAATGGTGGCCGCGTGATCGTCTTGAAGCGTTCCAACTGGAAAGATTGTTCTGTCTTCTGGACAAGGCCGAGAAGAACGTTCCCTATTATCGTGAGCTCTTCGCCAGCCTCGGAATTCGCGCCTCTGAAATCAATTCATTGAACGATCTCAAACGCCTTCCATTTCTCACGAAGCCGATCATTCGAAACAATCTGGAACAACTCAAATCTGAGAAGGCGGAGCGACTGGCGCGTTTCAATACCGGCGGTTCGTCCGGAGAGCCACTTATATTCTTTATCGGAAATGAACGGGTAAGCCACGATGTGGCGGCCAAATGGCGCGCCACACGCTGGTGGAACGTCGATATCGGCGATCCTGAAATCGTTGTGTGGGGTAGCCCCATCGAGCTCACATCGCAAGACCGCATCCGACAGTTTCGCGATCGTCTGCTGAGGACACAGCTCTTGCCCGCATTCGAAATGAGCGAATCCAAACTCGATGGCTTTATCGACACCATTCGTCGCACCCGGCCGGCTATGTTGTTTGGTTATCCATCATCCATTTCACTGATAGCACGCCACGCCGAAAAACGGGGCCAGCGAATGAGCGATCTTGGCATCCGCGTGGCCTTCGTAACCTCCGAACGGTTATACGATCATCAGCGCGACGACATCACTCGTGTATTTGGTTGCCCGGTAGCCAACGGCTACGGTGGCCGAGATGCCGGTTTCATCGCTCACCAATGCCCCCAGGCAGCATGCATCTGACGGCGGAAGATATCATCGTCGAACTGGTTGACCAGGAAGGTAATGCAGTTCCCCATGGCACCGCCGGTGAGGTAGTCGTCACTCATCTGGCTACCAGTGAGTTCCCCTTCATTCGCTACCGCACCGGCGACGTTGCCATTCAGTCCGAAAAGGTATGCGCCTGCGGTCGAGGATTGCCAGTCTTGCAAGAAATTCAGGGACGAACCACCGATTTCATTATCGCTACCGATGGCACAATCATGCACGGACTAGCGGTGGTTTACCCGATTCGCGACATACCGGGCATTGCTTCTTTCAAAGTCGTCCAGGAGACTCTGGAGCGGGTCGTCGTCCAGATTGTTCCGGGAATTGATTGTGGCCCAGAGGTCGAAGCGATAATCAGCAAAGGGATCAAGGCCCGGCTCGGGCAAAGCGTTGAGGTGTGCGTCCTCAGGGTTGAGGATATCCCACGCGAGAAATCTGGCAAGTTTCGCTATGTTCAGAGCCTGGTTATGCCGACTTAAGCGAAACCCCATACCGCTTGATGTGATAGGCAATGATATGAAATGCGTTTGACGAAAACGGAGAATAGACAGTGCGTGATATTCTGGTCGTCGGAATAGTATTGGCTGGTAGCCTTTATGCCTTAAGGCGACCATGGTTCGGCGTCATGCTGTGGACCTGGGTGAGTCTGATGAACCCGCATTCCTTGGCTTACGGATTTGCACAAACTTTTCCAGTTGCGGCAATTGTCGCCATCGCCACGATGATTGGAATGTTAGCAAGGAAAGGCAAAGCCCATTTTCGGAACCGCCGGCTATATGGCTCTTGTTGTTCGTGGCCTGGATATGCATCACTTTTCCATACTCATACAACGTCGATGGTAGCGTTGAAATGCTTTCCAAAGTGCTGAAAATCGATGTGATGATTCTGGTCGCTTTGATGCTATTGAGAACCCGACGTCATATTGAAATCTTTGTCTGGGTAGTGGCTTGCTCTCTCGGTTTCTTCGGTATCAAGGGAGGAATCTTTACACTTCTGCATGGCGGCGTTTATCGCGTTTGGGGACCCGGCGGGTTTATCGGTGGAAACAATGAGTTGGCCTTGGCCCTGATCGTTGTCATTCCACTTATGCGCTATTTGCAGTTGGAGTCAACAAGATTGTGGGTGCGTCACGGGTTTTCGGTCGCGATGTTGCTTACTGCTGCCGCCGCCTTGGGTAGCCAGTCGCGGGGAGCGTTATTGGCCATTGCTGCCATGACGATCTTTCTTTGGTTGAAGAGTCCAAAGAAGCTTGTTTCCGGAGTGATCATGCTGGTTGTCGGCGTGGCATTGATTGCCTTCATGCCTGACCAGTGGTCGAACCGGATGGAAACCATAAATACTTACGAGGAAGATAGTTCGGCGATGGGGCGTATAATGCCTGGTGGGTAGCCTACAATGTGGCTACCCATATGATTACCGGTGCAGGCTTCGACATGTATACGGCGGACATTTTTGCTCTTTATGCGCCCAATCCAACTGACATCCATGCCGCGCACAGCATTTACTTTCAGGTGCTTGGCGAGCACGGCTTCATCGGATTATTCCTGTTCATGGGGATGTGGTGGTCAGTCTGGCGCACGAGTAACTGGCTAATTCAGAATGGAGGAAAAGAACCGGAGTCGCTTTGGTGCAAGAATCTCGGCGCCATGTGTCAGGTCGCGCTGGTAGGTTATGCCGTCGGTGGGGCTTTCCTGAGTCTGGCATACTTCGACTTGCCCTATAATATTCTGGTTATTGTTTGTCTAACCAAGCGCTGGATTTTGAATTTCCGTTCTCAAGGTCAAGATTGGATCGAATCCATTCCAGGGAAGAGCACCAAAGACCCCACGAGCGTGCAACCAAACGTCGAGCTTTCGATTTCAGAAAGATCTGTAAGATGACCCAACCCAGTGTGCAAACGTCAAGCGGGAATATACAGTTGTTCCATTTCAGGTTCTCAATGAAGCGAAGACCAATCGTTTGCAAAGCGTTGCGTCTTTGTTTCTTGTTTTTTGTCTTTGTCTTCGCAGATGGTGCGAGTGCGGCCCTCAATCAGGGCAGCTATCCCGATTGGGCAACGCGCTGGCCAGCCGAGGAACTCTATGAAACGGACTGTCGCCCGCTGTGGATCCCAAACAAATATGGCCCCTTCGATTATCGCAGGGCCGGACCAGACGACAGGGCACTCGTTGAAGGAGCTCACTTCTCCCTCGAATATGAGGCTTACCTGAAAGGTCAGAAGAAATCTTCCCGGAAAATGATCGAACTTCCTCCTGCCGCCGGTTTTGGCTACACCCTCTGGGCGTTTCCTAATCACCCAAGAGCTTTGGCTGCCATGGAAGATATGGGTTTTCGGTATAAGACCGAAAACCTCCCGTCCAGCCTGCTACGGATACATTGCTTTTTCCAGCGAGCCGTTCGTTTTGCGCCAGATGACGCTCTGGTCAGGGCGCTCTACGGCTACTACTACTATGCGCGGCGCGGCAAAGTGGCCGAAGCCAATGCTCAACTGGAAAAGATCGAATCTCTTGATGAAGAAACGATGAGCGTTCACGTTCACGCATCCTTTGCCTATTTTGAGCTGAAGGAATATGACAAGTCTGTTGAGGCGGCCAAGCACGCCTACCAGCTTGGTTACCCATTGCCAGGTTTGCGAAACCGCTTGATGCGTGCGGGTAAGTGGAAGGAATAAGGTTATGTTTCTATTTGATGGAGTTTGTTGAATCAATATGCCGACGATTGATCTCTTATCAACAAAGTCCGAACAGCGATCAATCGACGCCGTTTCGGGAAGGCACTTCAACACGTGCTCGTCACTAAGCCTGTTGTTACCGGCAGCGACCGGTTTGCCGTGCTTTCCATGGTGCATCATCGGGATGTTGAATCCTATCTTTGGCAATAAAGTCATTCTGTCGTTTTCTTCACCCACAGCGAATTATCGTTGTCTCTGATCCTAGTATTACTGAAGCAGACCAATCGCTGATCAGATCTCATGTCCATGGCATTGAATTTGCTAAAGCGGTTGATTTCCGTGAGCCCGGAATGCCGCAGGGAGGATGCTGGGAACGGTTGATAGCGATTTCCGAGTATGTGCAAAATGATTATGTTGTTCAGTTGGATGCTGACACAGTGGTCTTGGCTGAGATGGCCGAAGTGAAAAATGCGATTGGTGAATCGAGTTCATTTGTATTGGCGACCGAGGATGG
Source organism: Propionivibrio sp. (assembly GCA_016705685.1). Classification (GTDB taxonomy): domain Bacteria; phylum Pseudomonadota; class Gammaproteobacteria; order Burkholderiales; family Rhodocyclaceae; genus Propionivibrio. The sequence goes on along the minus strand of JADJLB010000010.1, from coordinate 506,932 downwards.
CCAGGATTTTGTCAGCAGTGATGAAGCGTCCCATTGGGCGAAAGCACGCCGATAGCGGGGAACACGTACAAATACTCGCCGAAGCGAATCTGGATCGACTCCCAGCGCCCAATCGTCACGTTATGTCCGTGGGTGCGCTGGGTTTTCGGGCTTTGCTCCAGGTAGCTTTAGCCGTGCTAGGTTGCGAGAGTTCAGCCAGGCGATGGAAGTGGCACTCGCAGACAAATGGAGTGCCTGGGGAACTGAGCAGTTCGCCTCCAATTTCATGGTTTCAAATTCACCGCAAGCCTGTGTGCTTCCACACCCGAAGTATTGCCATCCGGGCCGTGAGCAGCCAGGTACCGTATTCTTACACTTTATCGGGTATGTCCGTTTCGATACGGATCGTTATGCCCGTGTCGCTCGGGAAACTTTTTCGGCTTTGAGGTGATGTGAAGGGTTGTCGGGTCTGATTCGATGCTTTCTCCAATATTTCGTACCCTTTCGCCGTCGGGCACGTCGGCCAGACTCAGCATCTTTATCTTTCACCGTGTCCTGGCGAAAGCTGACCCAATCCTGCCGTTTGAACCGTCTGCGGAACAATTTCATTGGATGGCCCGCTTCATTGCGAAAACCTTCAATGTGCTCACTCGGAGACGCTGTAGAGCACCTAAGAGGCGAGTACATTGCCGGCCGCAGCGGCCGTAATTACTTTTGACGACGGTTATGCTGACAATCTTGAGGTGGCCTGGCGATTCTTGAGCGCTTCGGCATTCCTTCCACCTTTTTATAGCGACGTCATTTCTTGATGGGGGCGCATGTGGAATGATGAGGTTATCGAGACAGTTCGCAATGCCCTGATGGGGTGTTGGATCTGCAAGAGTTTAACTTGGGGTATCACGCTCTCACTGACACGGCTTCACGGGTAAGGTGCTACGAGGCGGTACTTGGACAACTGAAATATTTCGATCACGATCGTCGCTCAGCAGTAGCTACCGAAATTGGTCGTCGAGGAGCCATCACAGAGCATAAGCCGTTGATGATGACTCGCGCCCAACTCAAGAAATTGCGCGTGGCTGGTGCGGAGATTGGTGCCCACACGCACACACATCCGATTCTTGAACTCATGGAGGACGGGAAGGCCTACGCGGAGATTGAGGCTGGCAAGTTGGAACTCGAATCCATACTCGGTGAATCGGTGAACGTTTTTGCATACCCCAATGGCGTACCGTCGCGTGATTGTTCAGCCCGCCACGGAGAGATGGTTCGCAGGCTGGTTTTGTCGCCGCGGTTTCGACGGAACCCAAATTTGCCAGTACCCGTTCAGACGTTTTCCATCTGCCGCGCTTTACTCCCTGGGACCGGACTCCAAACCGATTTGCCGCTGTCTGATGCAGCTCTGGCGAAAGCCTTGAGAAAATGAGGACCGCCCAGTACCTGTATTTGAAGGTTTGTTCAAGGCGGACAGAGTGCTTCAAGAAACGTCCCTGAAGCAGAAGATGCTTTCTCCCCAAGCAGGTAATCAAATTTGTACTTGGAGAGACAGGAAAGAAATTGCGGCTAGTGCCCTGCCAAGGGAGTAGCCAGTCGTCAAGCTCCAAGGTAATCAGCGTTGACCGATCGACCCAATCTGTATTGCTTGAAAAAGCTGTGCCTGAGCACCTTCGATATCGAGTTTTTACGATCAAAGGATCCTTGTCACCACCAAGATTGCATAGATCATCCATCGTATAAGCCGGAATTGAGCCTGAATCCTGCGACTCCTGAAATTCCACGCGAAATGCCGCAGAGCCTGAATCGGGGTTAATGATCTTAAGTGCTCCGTGCTTGTTCCAAATTCCGCCGTGGATGATCGTGATTCTGTCACTGAATGCCTGAGTATTCAGTTGTAACAATTCAAGATTATTTTCGTCTGGTTCAATCGAGATAATCTTCGACCGGGGGAACTGTTTGGCAAACCACAGTGCAGCCATTCCAATGTTTCCGCCGCAATCGACAATCAAAGGTATTTGACCTTGGCGGATACTTTCTTCGTAGCGATCCATCAAGCGGGCGTGATGCGGAAAACGACGCGTGTCATACTGTCGCTGGACCAAGCATTGCCAGAAGGTTGAACAATCAGCCAGATTGTCGCGCAGAAAGATGCTATTGCTATAACCGGGTATCGATAGCTTGATCCTGCGCTCCGAAGACACGGGCTTTGCCAATTCCACTGCAGAAAAGATTTTCAAGCCAGACACAACACCGAATTCTCGCAAGTAGTTCGGAATCTTCTTGAAGTTATTCATTAGAGGCCTTCAACGGATCGGGCTGAAATCCGTTACTCAAAACTTGGTTGTTCCAACCGATTGGTCGTGATTTATAAGCGCGATCGCTTGTACTGTTTGCCTATAGTGTGTGGCAACGAATAGCGTGAAGCTAGTCAGTTGACGTTTGACATCGATGAGCCTGTTAGCGATAGAAAAACGATCACCGGGAGTTTGGTCTCTTCCAACTGTCGATATTCGATGTTTCTGTTGTCCATTCACTTGCCAATCAGCCGCTCAACGTCAACGCTGTTTTCGAACCACCTTGCTGATCTCGTTCCAGACCTGATGCTTCGTCACATAGGCCGAGAGAAGAAACCCGAGAACTCCACCCGGGACCGAAATGCACGTCGTCGTCAGTATGTCCGGTGAGTTCCATCCCATTTGCATCATGGTGGCCATTGGAACGCCTATTGCGCCGATCGCCAACAACATGCTTTTCAGCCAGCAGTGAAAGAGCGCCTTAACGGGAAAGCCGATGCGTTTTGATGCCAATCGAAGCCAGAGAATAGCAACAATGAATGCAGCAATCACCAATAGTTGACTCAAGGTTACAAGGTCCAGGGTAGCACCGACAAAAGTAGCCGCCAAGAACAGCAAAGTCGACACAACCGTGATTTTCAGTGAATCCGTTGCTGCGCCAATGGCTATCAAAGGTGTGTAGCATACCGAAGAAGGAACACCGATTGCGTAGGCAATGGCGAGCCATCAGGGTTGGGTTGACCGCATCGCCCCATTGATCGCCGTAAAGGATATGAATTGCTGGATAAGCAAGAACACAGATTCCGGCAAAGAAAGACCAGCCCAAACCCGTTACCAGTTCCATGGCCACGATGAATGAAGCAGCGTAGTCTTTAGATTCACGGAATTGCTTGGCGAAATACGGCAAAGCCACGGCATTCACCGCGTCCATGATCAGACGTTGAAACATGCTCACCAAACCAAGAGAACGACTGAATTGACCGGCTGCTGTCATCGTTTGGATTTTGCCGAGAAAGAGTTCAGGTGCGCCTATGGCAAGCGTGTTCATGAGCGAATTCAAGGTCAGCTTTCCGCCAAACGACACTACCTCCGTAATCCCTTTCAATGTCGGTCGCCAATGCCTATTGGACGCGCCAATAGCCACACTGCCAGGATGCCGGAGAGCGTTGTCAACGCGTTTGCCACGCCAAGGCTGACCGGTCCGTGGCCTGACCAGGCCAAACCGATTGAAGAGGCGGCATGAACAACCGAACCGACAAAGCGGATGACCGCAATCTTGCCGAAACGCATGTCACGTGCCAGCCAAGCATAGGAAAGGCCAGAAAAGGTGTAATCGCGAAATTCAAAGCGAGCACCAGCATGATATCGAGCATTCTAGGCTCGTTGTAAAACGAGGCCGTAGGTATGGCCGCCGCAAGAATAAGCAAGGCGATGAAGAGGCCCAGTCCAAGCTGCACGCTCCAGGTGGCCCTGATGCGTTCTTCAGTCAATTCCTTTTGCTGAACCAGATACTGCCCGGCGCCCAGGTCGCAGAACGTGGCTACAAAGCCCAGAAGCACCATGGTGACCGAGACTCAATCTCCGAGGGGGACAATAACCTGCCACCACCATGGACGAGGCGGTATGCAGAACAAGTCCCGAATAACGGTCCAAGAAGGACAAGGCAAGTGCTTTTCTGGTCGACACGAAGGTATTGTTTCCTGATTGAGGCTGCTGAATTGAGACGGGCCAGGTTGACCCATTACTGGCACAAGATCATATTGACTTCTATATCGACGCTTTCTTTGCTGGGCCTCGAGCCAGAAGCCACTGTGCCAGCATCATCAAAATCCAGACCAGTTCTCCGTAATAACCCGGGTGTTGCGGAAGATACTCCTTGACCAGCCGGTCAAGGAAATCGGATCTGACAATTCCCCGACAACGAAGCGAGTCGAGTGATTCCATGGCCAGAGTTCGCAGCCCAGCATGCTCTACAGCCCAAACACCGAATGGAAGACCGAAACCGTGTTTCTTCTTGGTAATGATTTGCGGAGGCAAAAGTCTTTCAGGGCCTCCCTTGAAGAACCAGCGCAAGGTCAGCCCTTTGAGTTTGAGCTCAGGATTCAAGCGCAGTGAGAAATCGACCAGGCGGTCGTCCAGAAGTGGGAAACCGACAGGAATACCAGCCAGCCTGTTGGCGCCGACGACTTTGGGCAGGTCGTTGTCGGCCAAGGTGTATTTCCAGTCGTACCAGAGCATGCGGTTGACCAGCGCGCGACCGTCTCCCGATTGGTAGGTTTCCCGCTGTTGCCGCAGCGTGTCGTCCGGTTGACCTGGGCGAGAAACTCGGAAGTAAGCACCTCAGCAAGGCCAATGCGGCCAAGCAGGTTATACATCTGCATCCGGTCAGGCATGGGAATGCGGGCCTGTTCGACGTAGCTGACTGCCTTCTTGATCCCTGGAATTCTTCCCGCTAAGGTATTTCCAATAAGTAGAGGCTCAAGAACTCCTCGCCGCAGGCTGCCCGGTATATTGTCATAGGCATTGAAGACCCGCTGTTTGGCGTAACGGGTGTTGCCGCCGAAAAGCTCGTCGCCGCCATCGCCGGCGAGGATGCGCGTAACACCTGCCTCGCGGGCTGCCTTGGCGCAATAGTAGGCTGGAACGACGGATGAATTGCCGAATGGCTGGTCGTAGGATGCCGCCACATCGGGGATGCTGCGCACAAGGTCGTTCGGCGTGACGTAGTACTCATGGTGTTCAGCACCGAAGTGGCGGGCCGCAATGCGTGCGTATTCCATCTCGTCGTAACCTGCCGCCTCGAAGCCGATGGAAAAAGCCTTGGCGGGCTGCCCTGTGACCTCACGGAGCAGGCCTGCTACGGTTGAACTATCGGTGCCGCCGCTGAGAAAACAGCCCGTCGTTTGACCATCGAGCTGATCGGTCACCGAATCGCGCAGGATTTGGCGGAACTCCGCCTTGAGCTCAGGTACAGGTACTCGGCGGTCTTCCTCAAAATGAGGTGTCCACCAAGGCGCAACGGTCAATTTCCCGTTCTCGAACAGCGCATAGTGACCAGCCGGGAGACGGTAAATGCCTTTGAAGACCGTACGTGGTGCCGGGATCATGGAAGTAGAGATAATCGTAGAGTGCCTGTGGGTCGAGTTTGGCATCGGCTGCTGCAAGATCGTCGGCGCGTTCCGCGACTCGGAGACGGCCATCCACGATTTGATAGCACAGGCTATTGATGGCGAAGCGGTCAACGGCAATGAACGGGACTTTGGACTGAACAATGCAACCGCGAAATCGCCCGCTACGCCATTTGGGGCCGCGACTTTCGATCGCCTGAATGCTTCGGTCCAAGCGGCAATCCCACCTTGCTCGCTATTCAATTGCTGAAGCTGAATATCGTTGAATTTGTACCGTCCCGAACAAAGCGGTTCGTCGAGTTCCGCATTTCGGACAATGGGCGATTTGGAGGTCATGAGTTTGAGTTTCAGTAGGTTGTCGTTGCTGAAGGCTTCGCAAACAGCACATGGATCCAATTGCCATGCGGCTTGATCGTAAGACCCTGGAAGCGGTTGATCAGAAATGCAACTCGGGTAGAAATGCGCTGGAAGGGATTCCGCGCTTTGGGTGAGCCTATCGGCCCGCCACAGTGGATACATGGCTCGTCCTGTTGCCATGTGCCGTACGGGTTACCCGCATAGTCAAGCAGTGCCGTGGAAATGCTGTTTGTCCCTTCGCAGCAAAATCCGACAAATGTCATTTTTCCAAGATCAGCGCCGGAAAAAGCATCCTGAGCCGGTTTTCGTCGAAACTATTGACGTGGCCCCAAGGAGGATTCGTTTTCCCGCAGTTGGCGCAGGTGGTACGACCACAACGGAGATCCTGGCGATAAGGAACGCCGATTACAACCTTGTTCCGAGCAATCCGAGCTATTTCGTGGCAGGACCGGGTCAAGAGATGTGGGGGAATATGTTCCAGGACTTCGGCGCAGAGGACTGCGTCGAATTGATTGTCCGAAAACTTTGAGTCTGCAATATTGCCTTGCATCGGAACGATTTTAGGATGCTCGATATCGGGCTTCTCGAGATCAAGGGCAACGACCCGGTCGAATCGCTCGGCAAGCATTCTTGAGAGGTAGCCATCGCGGGCCCCTATGTCGAGTGCGTTGCAGCCACTGGCGGGAAGAAGTGCGAACAAGTCTGCAATACGTTGCTGTTCAGCTAAACTCGATCGGTAGGATGTCAGGTCGGAAGGCATGCGTTTTAGTTTACTTCTTCAAGGATTGTAGCGGTTCGACGGCTTTTGAAGCATCACCCGGTTTCCGGCTTTTTGATGGCTTGCCACTAATCTTTCGAAAGGAGGCGCCGAGCGATAAGGCATATAGGATCAGCAGGTAGTAGAGAAATGCCAATCTAGGTACGTCCGTGAGGCTGTCGAACAGGCCAACGGCAAGAAAACCTATGATTGCAGCGTTCAAGTAGGGGGAGAACTCGTGAAGTCTTGCTTTCCCGAGATTCAGACGCCATAGCGCACAGCTTGTCAGCAGCAGGAAAAGAACCAAGCCTGTGGTTCCCTGATCGAACAAGATATTCACCAGCAGATTCTTGGCATGCCAAGGCATGTGGTCATGGTCACTGCTAAAAAACCAATGCTGCATTTCGTTGGAGAAGTCGTTGTTAGCCAGCAAATTAGGGCTCCCCGTAGAACTCAGCAGCAAATCGTCGACTTCGGCAGCGCCGCTTTGGTTCCCGATTCCTAGTGAAAACGTTTTGAAGCGCGGAGCGTACCAGGGCCGGTTCCCAACAACGGGCCATCAAGACGCAAATGTTCGGATTGCCATTCGCCATGCGTGGCTTTGATAGCCACGTTTCCGATGGCACAACTTCCGGAATACAACAGATGCTTCTCACAAACCTCCGCATGAATTTCAACAGTAGCCTTGGTCTTGATCTTGAAATCGAGAACAAATGGGCCATGAGCATCAAAACTCAAGCGCTGTGACATCCGCAGGATGTCTCCAAAGCTCATCGGATGTCGTGGTGCGACGAGCGACAAGAATGAATTGCCGTTTTCAGTTGTGACTCGATAGCTGCCCGGGAATTCGCCCGTCGGGATATCAAAATAGTAGTTGGCAGGAAATCGACCAAGGCCTTTGCCAAACACCATATCCCAAGGTGTTTTGAGCATGCTGATGGTTTGTCTCCAATGCGACAAGCGACCACCGAAATCCTTGCCGGTTGTCGAAAACCTGTCCGTCATGTAGCCGCCGCCAACAAATACGGCAACGACGCAAACTGGCAGCAACGGCAACAACCATCAAGTTGCCTTGCCAGCGAAGTTGATCTGGCCATAGCGGATGCCTGGTAAACGTTGCCCATGCCAGTAACAGGATGAGCATAGTCAGTGCCAGACTCATGCCCCACAGGGCCTCGGTGCCACCCCAAAAATAAGTGACGTCTGCTGCGCTCAACAACAGGCAACAGAAGCTGGCCAAACAGACGGACGAGCGATTCTGCACATTCTGCATTCCTGGCCAATACAGCGTTAATAGGGTCAGGAACAAGAGGAGTGAATAGAGAACGTACGGGCCCTTGGGTAGTAAGTTCGCCGATAGAACCACTGCCATCCCGATGAACAGGCCAACTGAACCGCCGGTTGCAAAATTCCCAAGCGACATTTTTCGCAGCGTCGGCGGCATTGATAACGAAACGGCAAGGAGACCCAACATGGCGATAAGCCCGCGATAACCTCCTGCGGGGAAGACCAGACCAGCGAGCGAGCCCAGAAAAACAAGCGCAAACATCCAGCGAAAGAATCCCCAGGCCGGTGTTTCCGGAGCAGCTTGAGCGGAGTCAAAACGCCTGCGTGTTTGCCAGGCTAGCAATGGCAGGGAAACAACGAGAGCAAGATAAACCCCCCGGGAAAAAGTAGTCAGCGAAGCATAGGCGGCCAGCCCTATCAGAAGTATTGAACATGCATACTGTAAAGCATTTCTGGAATGGCGCAGTGCCCAAATTGAAAACGGGAAGGTAAGCAATAGCCAACCATCGAGTGCAGCACCCCCGACGTGCATTTCCCAAAACAATGCCGTTGATCGGTAGTCACTGGAAAAATTCAGGAGATCAGTATAGGCCAAGCGTTCCCATAGCGCCGCAAGTGACGCGGCACACAAACCCAGCGCAATGCCCAGAGCCAACTTACGGGAAGTACTTTGCTCAGCGCTATATTGCTGTCGTATCAGCAGGGGAAGCAGCAGCAGCGCCAGGAAGAAACTCTTTCCGATTCGTATGCTGTTCATCGAGCCGTCATAACCCTGAAACCATCCAAATACAAAACCGCCGGCATCGGCGAAGCCACGGGCCATCGAGATCAGAATCGATGCGGACATCAGGACTGACAGAACGATCAATAACGACGATGTACGCTGGCCGCCCTGCCGCTTTCCATCGAAAGCGTATCTGGCGTATGCACCTGCCGCTGTAGCAAGGACCAGTAAATCAAGTTCCTCAAAACTGATCCATCCAGTCCAGGGCGCGAATCCGATAAGCGGAATGAGCGCTGGAATGATGATCAGAAAAATGCTCGGCCGATAAAACACCACAAGTGCATAGGAGAGCAAGCCAACGGCCGGGATGAACGGTCCAAGAGGATAATGCGCGACCAGGAAAGCACACAAGGTCAGCGCAACAAGTGTCATCAGGAGATTGATGGATCGGCTCAACATTTTCCGTTCATTAAAGACAGCTTTGAAAACAACGGTTCACGCCGCATACAGCGCCCACATGAGCCAAGCTATGCTGATTCGAGAAGTCTGGCCAATTGCTCGGTTCGCCCTTCGCGAGAGGCTTGTTCGACAATCTCGGCATGTGGCATTATGACCTTTGATTGAACAATCGCTTCGATAAATCGAGGCAAGGCCTCGGAGATTTCCGAGCGTGAATCGAGACGGGCAATGTCGTTAACACCCGCGCAACGAAGTGTAACCGCTGTATCACCTGCTGGATCGGTCAAAGCGAGAATGGGGCGTCTCGCCCTCAAGTACTCGTAAATTTTGGCTGGAATTTGCTCGTTGCAGTTGGATGCCTGCATGACCAAAAGACCATCTGCATTGAGCATCTCCATCAGCGCCTCGCGATAAGGTATGGGCGGTTGGCAATCGATAAACTCAGCAACCTTGAATTTATCGGCAAGTGCGCATAACAAATCGTCATGCACCGACGCCCGGAAGCGAATTTTAAATGTACCGGGAATAATTCTTCCAGATTCCTTCAAATGGCCTAGGGCTGCAAACAGTTCGCTTGGATCACGCTCCTCCGGATACACGATGCCACTGTGCAGCAATGTTACGGCGCCGGGGTGGATTTTCCGATTCTGTGTGACATTGTTTTGAGCTGAAGAAAAGGTTTCTTCGTCATAGCCGTTTTCAAGTACTACCACCCTGTCCGCATTGCCTGGATAGCGTAGTTGGTACGTCCTTGCTGCACTTGGCGTGGTAAAGGTGCTGTAGCGGGCGGTCGCCAATGCCCTTTCTTCGATCGCCTGGTAACTCTTCCTGACCAGCGGATCGGGTGGATAACCTTCCTGCACCATCGGGTCCCGAAAGTCGGCAATCCAAGGCAGTCCGCTTCGCTTCTGTAACTCGGCGCCAATCAGGTGTGCGGTGGCAATCGGGTAGCTTGACCAGATAGCCTGCGGCTTGAATTCCCGGATCATCCGCACGCCTTCGCGGACAGCCGCGATCTTCCAGCTGACCCAGCGATCAGGCCGAGCCATCGCGCCGATATAACGGCCGGCAATGGACAGCTGGCGTGCCGTGTCGAGCGCAAAGGCTCTGCGCACAACCACCCCTTTGGGTATGTCGGCCATGAGATCATCACTGGTCCGCTCATAGGCGCGTGGGTCGGCTGTCAGAACGATAGGCTCCCAGTTGAATTTTGGTAAATGCTGTACAAAGCGCAAGGTGCGTTGGATCCCGCTGCTGCCAGCCAATGGGGGGAAATGGTAAGCGATCATTAATAGACGTTTCATAATCGCTCCACGTATGGGCCGATGACGGGAAAGGAAATGATGAACGAAAACATGTGAGTGTCAGATCTGGGTCGTAGTCGCCGCTTCCTGCGCAGGAAGCGGCGACGGGGCAGACAGGCGCTTGTGCAGTTGTCTTAACCAGGCCCAGCGGTAGGCTGTAACATGGTAAATGGAGCGGCTTTGAATTGTCCAGCGCGTGTGCCACTCCATGACTTTGCCATAAAACTCGATGCGTTTGAACTTATGCTCATCAAACAGGTGCTTGAATTCATCCTGACGCATCAAAGTGGACGGAGAGATCGACTTGTAAGTCTCGTCGTAAGCCGTTTTCAAGATAACGATAGAAGTGTCATCATGAATGCACAGATCCATCGCCACAACTTTGTCGTCGAAGAGGTAGCGGTAGATCCGGCATTGCCCCAAGGCGCAGAAGTTTTCGAGCATTTTCCGATAGAAATGACCTTGTGCGTTGTCAGGTTCGATAGCCGTCCCGGCAGGCGCTTTCCAGCCGGCTTTTTCTAGCCGGCCATAATCAACGATCGCCTGCCGGACATCTTCGGGAGCAACAAGGCATTCCAATCGCATTGCGACGCCATCCGCTTGCAATCGGGTCCTTTGCTTGCGTGTATTTTGTTTGATGTTCTTGCCACGTGAGTCCCAATACGTTTCAAAACTGCCTTCGATATCCACCCAGGCTGTTTGAATGTAGTCCTGGGTTCGTAGCTCAGCGTCATCGTCGGGCCGGGTTTGAAATCGCGAATCGAGTTGGCTGGCCCCGATACCGAAGGGCCAGCCGGGAAGTTGGCGCATGAGTTCATTCAAGGCCAGCTTCAAATCAACTTTTCCGTCTGAAATCCATGCGCCGAGGGGAAGCTGAGAAGGCTGAAAGGTTTGCCAGTTTCCCTTGCGGCCCCGTTGCATGATGGCAGCAGCACGAAGCCGGCCGTTACAATGGAGCAAACACAGTTGCTCATTTCCTGTGCCAAAGAATTCCAAACTGGGTTGCAGGAACCCTGATTCCAGAAATGGGGTTCCCGGTCGCGAGCGAACCAGCGTGTCCCACTGATCGGCATATTCGGGAAATTGCGCAACAGGGTGCAGGGTCCAGTGCATGACATGGTCTCGTTGGGGTCTTGTGAAGCAAAAATGTTTGATTCGCCGCTCAGTAAAAACCCTGGAGCAGGTCGAGCCAATAACGCGTGACTTGCTGACAGTGATTTTGAGTTGCCGCCCAGCTAATTTGGCAATCCGGCCCATTGTTTCTCGCATGAACCATGCCAAGCCCATCAGGGTGCGTGGGTTGTAAGCGACAATTCCCCAACGCTCCCGCCGATTGCTCATCCAGAACGGTTTGTATTCGTCGTCACCGATCAAGAAATCGACTTCCTTGACGTGATCCTGTTCGATGACGTATTGCAGCAGGTAACTGGTCAGCACCGTTCCAGGCGAGTACGAGGCAAACTCTTTGTGATAGGCCACCTTGTAAATACTCGCTTTGTCCTGGCCGACAATCCAAAGCTGGGCGGCTATAGGCTTCCCTTCCAGACGGGCAATGCCGAGCCGAAGCATGCCGATGGCACAAAGCCTACGGATCAGCGAAGGGACAAAGCCTGAATACGGCTCAGGAATTTTCCAGCTTGCCGAGTACACTTCCTGAAAATCGGCAATGGCGTTTTCAATATCGACCGGTGATGACACGAGTTCCAATGTGCCGCCGGCCTGGGAGAATTCCTTGCTTCTGCGTTTGATGCTGCTCCTCAGGTTGGCGCTGCGCTTTTTCAGATAGCCTTCCCAGTTGCTGTCCACCTTCAGATACCAGTTGCCGAAGCAAAAATATCTGAATGGTATCCAGCCGATGGCGCGCAGCTCGTTCGACAATGTCGAATAGGCCGGAGATTCCTTATCCATCGGTGCAAAGCGCATGACATGGGCGCCTTGGTGGTCACACGTGGCGGCGGCAAGCAAGTGCCGGATGGCCTGCAGGTCGCCATCCTTGCTCAGTAACGGTGAATAGAGCGAAGTGTAATAGTTGCCGAGTGATTCGACAGTCTTCGTGCTTCCTTGAGTTGATAGCCTTAGCGGAAGAATGATTAAAGGGCGCTTGTCTTCAGTAACGAAGTAGTACCGTACGCCCGGATCGTCCGGGTAGACTTGTTTTTGCAAAAGGTCAAACCAGTCGATCGACGTTTCGATATTGTCTTTGGCAGCGAATTCCCCAAGATCGTATTGCTCGCTGGAAAAATCTTCAATTCGTGCATAGGCTTTGACTTCGACGGGATCCCCGACCATCGTATCGGTCGCATTCCTGCGCGAGCCCGCACTGCGCAGACGACGGAGTAATACTTTGAGCACCGAGTAGGCGGCCGCACAAGAATCGTTTCTGATGAGGTGAACGTTCTGAATGACGCAGCGGAAGCTTGACCACTCGATCTGATCACGCGTGGCGTTCGTATAAAACTCAATGGTTTTCTCGGGCTGTTCCGTCATCTGCTCCTGAATGATGCGATAAAGCTGAATCCGGCCGGGCGCGAAGCGAGCTAGTGATTCATCGTACGTCGTCTTGAGAATAATGAGCATTTGATTGTTGCTAATCACCAGGCGCGAAGCGGCCAGTCGCTCACCGACGTACAACTCGTAGACCGCGGCCTGACCCGATAAGGCAAAGCGGGCCAGCACTTCGGAATAAAACGCGCCCTGCGTGTTAGCAAGGGAGATTGCTGTGCCTAATTTGCCTTTCCATCCGGCCATCTCAAGCGCGCCAAAACGTTCCACTCCGGCGGCCATCTCGGAATGGTCATCAAACCGTTTCAGTGATGGCGTTTCGATTTCCTTTTCTGCACGGTTGAGATAGCGACGCACATTGGCTCTGAGGTTTTTCGAGCGCTTGTCCCAGTAATCCGAAAAACCAGCGTGTGGATGGATGCCGATCGTGAGCGCTTGGGGAGAAAAGATCTTGACCAAATCAAGGTCGGCAAAATCGGGCGAAAAACGCGGGTCGATGGCGTAGAGTTCAAGCGACCAGGCGATACCGGGAAGCGATCTGAGCAGGGTTTCCAATACACGAACATCATCAAGCAGCAGGACGATAGCCTGCCTTTGTGATGGACGAAAGGAAGACCAGCGCCCTAATCCATCGGCTTGCAGGATCAAAGCGCCGGAAACGACGCCATCAGTTCGATGGATGCAAAGTTGTTCTTTTCCATTGGCGAAATGGTCGAGCAGCGGGCCGACGAAGCGACTATCGCTATAGGGGTGGCCGTGGTAAAGCTTAGCGTTCAGGCGATCCCAGTCTTCTGCAAACTTCAGGAACGCTGCTTTCGCTGGATGGAACTCCCAAGCCATTACTTCACTCCTTGCCAAGGCGAACGGAGCGTTTTTTGCAACACGGTGATCATCCAGTCGAGCTGTAGATCCGTCAGTGATTGATGACACGCCAGGTGCAGCAGATGAAGTCGATAGTCCTGCGCAATGGGGCAGCCTGAAATGACCATTTCGTCCCAGCGCCAGACCGGAGTTCCCAATTGCTTCAACCAGTAAAAGTGCGGCTTAGCGTGCTTGATGTGTAGCGGGAACATGTACGGGAAACAGTATTCGGGCAGCTCGGGAAACAATGCGTGGCAATTCGGCAGTTCCGCCACGGCCTTGGCCCAGCGCTGGTAGTTATTCCGCCGGCGCTTCATATTTTCTGTTAGTGAAGATAGACGGACAATGCATCGCGAACCCATCAGCGAGCTTAACCCGGATTCCTCTGCGGTATAAAGGGACGAAGGGTGGTCATACGCCGTAATCCGATTGTTGCCTTCGATCAGCGGTTTTACATTCAGTTCGGCAAGTCTCGCGTCGATCAGTTCACTATCGGAGGCAGTTGGACCATTTGAGCGGCATTTCTCGATGACTCGCTTGATGCCGCGAAGCTCTTCCACCACACCGGCTGGCCTGGTCTTCACCGTATCGAGAAGTACGGCATCTGGCGAATAAAGCAAACCGCCATCTTCGCAAGCAAAAAATTTATATGGGCTGGACGCGACGAAGCGTCCATAGATGCCCGTCCCGGCTGCTTGAAAGGCTTCGGTAAACAACGTATGCGAGCAATCCTCGATGAGTACGATGTCATGCCTGTCGCACCATTTCTTCAGATGGCTGAAGTTCTTTGCCAAGCCAAAATAGTGCGTGGCCAGAAAGGCCTTGACCGGCTTGCCATACGCTGCCAGCAGTTCATCGAGTTTGTTCAGAACCGGTGACAGATCGGGCTGCAGGGGGTAGAGCACAATGTCAGCACCGAGCGCCATGGCCGGGTCAAGCATCGTGACACAATGGTAAGCCGGGGCGAGTAGTGCACCATCGCGATTGACGCCGGCGAGCCTATAGGCCTCGCCCAAGGCATATCGGCCACGTGTGAAGTGACGGAAGTTGCCGATGTCGATGGGCAGCGAACTTCCGGGCCGCGACCCGCGAAATATTGAAATATCGGGCTGGTTGGGCAAAGGGGATAGCCGCGGTCTCGGGAAACCGCAAGGTTCAGGGTCGAATCGAGCAAGCTCCAATTCCAAGGCTGGCCGTTCAGAATGCTGACGGCGGGTTCATACCAGAACCTCGATACACGCCGGATGGCCGAGAAAGGCTTGCGGGCTCGCGGTGAACCCGTAGGCGCCGGATTGGTAGATGACGACCAGATCGCCGGGTTGCGCTGCGGCCAGTTCCATCCGGTCGGCCAACAGGTCCAGCGGAGTGCATAGCACACCGACTACCGAAGCGCTTTCTTGCAGTGCCGCATTCATTCTATTCCCGATGACCACAGGGTAGTTCTTGCGGATCACCTGGCCAAAATTTCCGGAGGCCGAGAGGTGGTGGTGCAAGCCGCCATTGGTTACGAGAAAGATTTGTCCGCGTGAAATTTTCCGGTCGACCACGCGCGCCACATAAATACCGGCTTCGCCGACCAGATAACGCCCCAGCTCGATGACCAATTCGGCTCCGGGAAGTTCGCGCTGTGCGCGTTCGGTGAGGGTGGCAAGATTGGCGCCAATCGGCGCCAGATCGAGGTGTGCTTCGCCGGGAAAGTAGGGGATGCCAAAGCCGCCGCCTAGATTCAGAAAACGCACCGGCGAGGGCGCGGATTGTGCCAATCGAAGCGCCAGCTCAAAGCTCTTGCACTGCGCTTCGACGATGGCTTCGGGTTTCAGGTTTTGCGAGCCGGCAAACAGATGAAAGCCTTCGAACGTCAACCCGGCGCGGCCGATTTCAGCCAGCAGTTCGGGCACTTGTTCGGCGTCGACACCGAACTGCTTGGGACCGCCGCCCATCTTCATGCCCGAACTTTTCAGTTCGAAATCGGGATTGACGCGTACGGCAACACGACCGAGGAATCCGGATTCTTCGCGGATTCTCGCGAGTTCGGCCACTTCGCGGAAGGACTCGATATTGATCAAAATGCCGGCGGCAACAGCCTGCTGCAGTTCGTCGCGATTCTTTCCGGGACCGGCAAAGCTGATGTCATGTACATTGGCCCCGCTGTCGAGCGCAATCTTGAGCTCACCGCCGGAGGCCACGTCGATACCGTCAACCAGTCCGGCCATATGGCACACCAGGGCCGGCATCGGGTTGGCCTTCATCGCATAGTGCAACTTGATGGATTTAGGGAGGGCTGCCCGCAGTCGGGCAACGCGCTGGGCCAGCGACTGCCGGTCGTAGGCGTAAAACGGCGTCTTCCCGACACGTGCGGCGAGGCGGGTGAGGGGAATGCCGCCAACGACCAGCTCGCCGTCGATCACGGAAAACTGGGTCATCGGTGCATGCGTCGGGCTTTGGCGGTCGCTGGCTGACATGGGCGGTTCCTTGGGGCAAGCGCGCATCAAGCGCGCTGACGCTCGTTCCATTCGGTGGATAAGGCCTTGCGGTCAATTTTGCCGTTCGGGTTGCGTGGCAACGGCCCCTCCCGTACATCGATGTGCGCCGGCACCATATAGGCCGGCATCAGTCGGCGGCATTCGGCAAGCAATTCGGTCGTATCGAAATCGCCGCCTTCGCGAGCGGGCGTGGCGATGACCTGGATCGCCTGGCCGAGCTGGTCGTGATCGACACCGAAGGCGACGCATTCACCGACCAGTCGGGTGGCATATATCACTTCCTCGACCTCGGTCGGGCTGACCCGGTAGCCTGATGTCTTCATCATCTCGTCGCGGCGTCCGATGAAGTAGAGGAACCCCTCTTCGTCCTGGCGCACCGTGTCGCCTGAAAAAACGGCCAGTTCCGGCAGCACCAATCCGGCTTCGCGGCCCGGCGTGCCGCTCGGCAGCGGCTTGTAGCGCTCGGCGGTCTTTTCGTGATCGTTCCAGTAGCCCATACCAACCAGTGCGCCGCGATGCACCAGTTCGCCCGGCTCATTGGGTGCGCACGGCGAACCGTCGTCGCGCAGGACAAGAATTTCGGCATTTGGGATGGCTTTGCCGATCGAGTCCGGCCGGCGGTCCACTTCACCCGGAGGCAGGTAGGTCGAGCGGAAAGCTTCAGTCAAGCCGTACATCAGATACGGCTTTGTCTTGGGTAGACGCGAGCGCAGTGCGGCCAGCGTCTCACGCGGCATGCGTCCGCCGGTATTGGCGAAGTAGCGCAGATGTTCGGTGATGCCGGCTGGCCATTCCAGTTGCGTGAGCTGGATGTAAAGCGGTGGAACGGCGGTCAGTCCGGTAACCTTTTCGCGCTCCAGTGCCTTGAGCACATCGCGGGGCAGCAAATAGTTGAGCAGCACAACGCGTGCGCCGCAATGGAAGGCCGTAGTCAGTTGGCTGAAGCCGGCGTCGAAAGACAGGGGGAGGGCGGCCAGCAGGGTGTCATCGGCCGTATTTCCCAGGTAGCTCGCCACGCTTTTCGCGCCGGCGACCATGTTGCGGTGCGATAGCACCACGCCCTTGGGTTTGCCGGTACTGCCCGAGGTGTAGAGGATGGCGGCCATGTCGGTGTCAATCACTCGATGGCCGGTACGCAAAGGTGATTTCAGCAAGTCGTCCCAGCGCAAATAGGAGACCGGGCTACCGCTCGACGGCAGCGTTTCGGCATTGACCAACAGGACATGGCGCAAATCGTGGCAGGCCTCCATGACCGGGGTTAGCAGCGGCAGGCGCTCATTCGAGGTGATCAGCGCGCGCACATTGCAGTCGCGCATGATGTAGGCGACCTGATCGGGTTTGAGCAAGGGGTTAAGCGGAACGAATACGCAGCCGGCCGCTGTCGCGCCAAAGCTGGCGATGACCGTCTCAAAACGTTTTTCAAGGTAAATGGCGATTCGTTCGCCACGCTGCAGGTCGAGTTCGCGCATGCCGCTGACGAAGCCTTCGATCGAACCACACAGTTCACCGTATGTTATCGACTGCTTGCCGTAGGTCAGTGCAATGGCCTGCGGGTTGATCTCGGTCGATCGAGTGATCAGGTCGTGGAGGAGAAAGGAATCGGTCATTGGTTGGGCATTGGCGGTTCGGAACAGTTGGCAATTTTAGCGAATAGTGTGCCGGTGCACTGTGAATTTATTCCGTTGTCGGCGTATTCAGGATATTTAGAATCGTGCTGTCGATCCATGCCGATCGGGTGTTGCGTCATTTCGCCGGGATTCTGCCAGTATAATCGTGGCCTGAAATTTGGACGGCAGGATACGAGCGAAAGCGAGGAGGTTATGTGGATATAAAACAATCGGTGTTGTCGATACTCGATGAGATATTGAGCCTTAAAGGCCGGTCAGCGGGATTTACCCTTGAAACGCCGTTGCTGGGCGCGATTCCCGAGCTGGATTCGATGGCCGTGGTCGCGCTGATCACGACATTGGAAGAGCGGTTTGGCTTCATGGTTGATGACGATGAAATCGACGGTGCCGTTTTTGCCACGGTGGGAACCCTGGTGGGCTTTGTCGAAGGCAAACTGGCGGCCTGAACCGAGCGCCTCATGACCCTTGACGCCTTCTTTTTGCCTGTCGCATCGGATGCAAAAGATAAATCGGGCCGGCGTTTTTGCCTGTTTTATCAGCCCGAAACGCAATCCGACTGGCGCGGCGCGGTCGTGTATGTTCATCCGTTTGCCGAGGAGATGAACAAGTCGAGGCGGATGGTGGCCCTCCAGGCAAGGGCGCTGGCCGCAGTGGGTTATGGCGTGCTGCAGATCGACCTGCAAGGCTGTGGCGACAGCTCGGGCGACTTTGGCGATGCCAGTTGGGAGCGCTGGGTTGAAGACGTGTGCCTGGCCTGCCATTGGTTGCAGCAGCGTAGCACTGCCGAACTCTGGATTTGGGGGCTGCGTGTCGGTGGTTTGCTGGCCAGCGCTGCGGCTGCCCGGATCGACCGGCCAAGTAATTTATTGCTGTGGCAGCCGGTTGTTTCGGGCAAGCAGTTTCTGCAGCAGTTTCTGCGCTTGAAACTGGCCGGCGAAATGCAGGGTGGCGACGCCAAGGGGTTGATGGAGCGTCTTCGCGGGCAATTGGCGCAAGGTCAACCAGTCGAGATTGCCGGTTACCGCCTATCGCCGGCTTTGGCCAGCGGTCTGGAGCAGGCGGAGCTATTGCCGGCCGGTCAAACCGTAAGGATCGAATGGCTTGAGTTGTCGGCCAGGCAGGATGCTGAAGCAAGCCTGTCGCCACTGGCCAGCATACGGCTTGAGAAGTGGCAGGCGGCGGGGCGTAGCGCACGAGGCCAAGCGGTTGGTGGCCCGGCGTTCTGGCAAACCGCCGAAATTTCCGAGTGCCCGGCGCTGCTCGAGGCCAGTCTCGCGGCTATGACAGAAGTGCCCGTACAATGAATTACGCCGAGCAGGCCGTGGTTTTTCCGGTCGGTGGCGAGCAGCTGCTGGGCATCGTTGCCACACCGGATACGCCGATCGACTGTGGCGTGTTGATTGTCGTTGGTGGCCCGCAGTACCGCGTGGGTAGTCATCGCCAGTTTCTACTGCTGACGCGCCGATTGGCGGCTGAGGGCTATCCGACCATGCGATTCGACTATCGAGGGATGGGCGACAGCGATGGCGCGATGCGCAATTTCGAGGAAGTTACCGACGATATCGGCGCGGCGCTTGATACGTTCCAGAGTTCATGTCCGACGATTCGGCGCGTCGTGCTGTGGGGCTTGTGCGACGCCGCATCGAGTGCGCTGCTGTACGTGCAGGCTACCAGGGATTCGCGGATCGCCGGACTCGTATTGCTCAACCCCTGGGTCCGTTCCGAGGCCAGTCTGGCGCAGACGCATATCAAACACTACTATGGCCAGCGCTTGCTGCAACGGGAGTTCTGGATCAAATTGCTGAGCGGAAAGCTGTCGTTGTTCCAATCGGTTCGTGGCTTGGTGACCAGCGCACTCAAAGCCCGTGGTACAAGCGATCACGCGGAAGGCGAAATTCGTTCTTTTCAGGATCGTATGGCCGAAGGGTTGAGGCAATTTTCTGGCCGAGTGCTGCTGATACTGAGCGGGGAGGATTACACGGCCAAGGAGTTTCTCGAATATGCGGGTGCAAACGCCGCGTGGGCGGGTCTCCTAGACACAGACCGAATCAGCCGAGTCGAGCCACCCGATGCCGACCATACCTTCTCGGCACAAGCACTGCGTTTGAAAGTCGAGGATGCCACGCTCGACTGGCTGGCATCACTGGAGCGCTGATCCGTTACCGCAGGAGACCGCGCCATTGGGCGTGGCGCAAGGCATCTTGCGGGGGAACATGCAATTAGCCCTGTTCATGGCCATGGCACGAAGGCGGGTTATTGGTGTGGGTGTGGTCATGCAGCCATACTTGCTGGGTCAAGAGGTTTTTTTCTGAGCGGCAAGCAATTTGAGGACATGCGCTTCTGCGGTCTGCATCGCCTGGTCGACGACATCGCGGCTGACTGCGGAAAGCGGTGTCAGGACATAGTCAACGCGATTGAGCTTTGCCCCCTCTTGATCGACACCGACCTTCACCCTACGGAAGGCATCGGTCTGGAAGGCCTCGAGGATTGACGCGACGCCACGATGACCACCCGCGCCACCGCTCAGACGGCTGCGAATGGAACCCAATGGCATGTCGAGATCGTCGTAGATGAGAATGCATTGTTCAGGCTCAATCGCCATCTGTTCAGCCAGCCGTTTCAGACCGCCACCAATCAGGTTCATCGCCATTCTGATCTTGACGAGGCACACTCGATGACCTTGAAGTATCCCGCGCGCGATCCAGGCTTCGGGAGTCTCATCCCAGTTCAATCCTGCGGAAACAAGCAGATGGTCGACGAGCTCGTAGCCAGCGTTATGCGGCGTCCCGGCATATTTCGCGTCGGAGTTGCCCAGGCCGACGATTACCTGTTCGCCCGATTCGATGGGGCGCAGGCAGAGTGGTGTTTCTCGTGGTTCGCGAACTTCAGCCGGGGCACCGACGACAAATGCGGGCAAGCCGGAAGGCTTGCTTCGATCAGCGCATTCGTTACAGAAGGCCATGCGCCCGCAATCATCACGCCAGCAGGCGATATCCCCGGTACGCGCCAAGATGACGCGCAGCAAATGGTCCTGTTTGTTGGTGCCTTTGAGTACCACCAGGTCGCCCTCGCGAGTGATCGAATTCAGGTACTCGGCGGCATTGCGGACATTCCGGAACGCGCGCAATACATCTTGCGTTCCGGACTTGCGAGCCTTTAGAACTTGCGATGCCCAAGGGCCGACGAATATTGTTAAGTCGGCAATTTCCTGCGCTTGCTTGGCGACCTTGATGTATTTTTCCGGTGCTCCGGCACCGCAGTCGGAAAGGGAACCGATGACCAGTATTTTCCGCTCGGCCCGCGCTGTCTTCAAGAATTCGAAACAGGCGTCAACTGTCCATAAAGGAGCCTTGAAGTCATCGCGGATAAAGGTCACGCCATCAGTCGTCGTCACCGGTTGCATGCGGCCGACAAAAGGCGCCACGCTGGCGATTCCTGCGACACACGCCTCAAGCGACAGGCCGGCGGCCAGTCCGCCGCCGACGGCTCCGAGCACTGACGGTATCCAGTGCGTACCACACAGCTGGGTTTGTAATGAAACCTGTTCCGTACCGCGCACCAGAGTCATCTGCAAACGCTCAGGCCACATGGAACCGATGTTTTCGGCCCGCAGTTCGGCCTGGGGCGATACGCCGTAAGTGATGATCCTTGCGGCACAGTGGGTAGCCATGGTCAAAACCAATTCATCGTCGGCATTGAGCACGGCGGTGCCGGTGGCCGGGAGCGCCGCGACCAGTTTACCCATTTCGGCGGCGATGGCTTCGCGGGAATCGTAAGCGCTCCAATGGTCGTAGCCCACGATGGTGACAATGCCAACATCCGGTTGCAGCAGGGCGAGTTGTTCGTCCAACACCCCCGGCTTGTCTTCACTCAATTCTGCGGCGAAGAAAGTATCACTCGGACGAAGGCGCAGTATCGCCTGTGCCGACGCATCGATATTATTCAACGAACCGACCGTGCCCACACCACGACCGTTGCGGCCCAGCATGCCAAGCAATAGCTCCTTGGTCGTGGTCTTGCCGACACTGCCAGTAACCCCGATGAATATCGGCTTTTTGAGGAAGGGGCGCCAGTACGGAGCAATTTTGAGCATGGCCCGATCAACCAGATCGTCGCCCACCAGCTTGCGAATGCGCCACAGCAGCGCCCCGGACAAGCGGGTGAGAATGTCAAACGAAGTCATACGCATTATTTCGTCACTCTCTTTTGGGCTGGCGTTCCAACAGTTCGACTACGCGCGCCTCGGCAGTCAAAATCGACAGGTCAATGGCGCTGCGGCATTCCGCATCAAAAGCCGTCAGAACATAGCTGACGCGATCAAGTTCTTCTCCCGCTTTGCCCACACCGATCTTGACCCGTCTTATGTCGTCGGTTTGAAACGCCTCCAGGATCGAGGCGACGCCACGATGCCCTCCGGCACCGCCGCGTAATCGGGTCTTCACGGCGCCGAGCGGCAGGTCGAGATCGTCGTAAACCAGAACATAGTCTTCGGGGCTGCAGGTCATGCTTTCCGAAAACTGCTTCAGCCCAGTGCCGATTCCATTCATGGGCATTCTGATCTTGATCAGACAAACAGCACGCCCCTTCGATGATCCGCGTGCAATCCAGGCTTCGGGTGTCGCGTCCCAATTCAGTTTCAACGAGGCCGCCAGTTGGTCCACCACCTCATAGCCGACGTTATGTGGCGTATTGGCATACTTCGTTTCTGGGTTGCCAAGACCGACAACCACCTGTAGGTCAGGTTCGGATACTTGCGGGCTAGATGGCGGCGCTTCGGGCGTTGGGGCTTCGCTGTTCTGCTGCTGCAGCAAGAGCGGTGCGCCGGACGGCGTGTTCAGGTCGG
This sequence comes from Propionivibrio sp., assembly GCA_016705685.1. Classification (GTDB taxonomy): domain Bacteria; phylum Pseudomonadota; class Gammaproteobacteria; order Burkholderiales; family Rhodocyclaceae; genus Propionivibrio. The sequence goes on along the minus strand of JADJLB010000010.1, from coordinate 484,332 downwards.
GGCACTCGTTGCAGAATGAAACCCTGTTGCAGTCCTGGCGCCAGCAGGCAACTTTGCCACTTTGCGCCAAGAGGATACGTTGCAGATGGTCTTGTCTGTTTGTTCCTTTGAGCAGAATCAGATCGCCCTCGCGTGTGATTGACTTGATGTACTCAGTCGCATCGCGGGCATGGCTGAACGCGCGCAATTTGTCTTCCTCACCAGGCTTCCGCGCCTTCAGTGCACTGGACGCCCATGTGCCAACGAAAACCGTCACATCGGCAATGTTCTGGGCCAGGCGTGCGGTTTTCGCGTACTTCGCCCCTTTTTTGTGGCCGGCGTCTGAAATCTCACCAAAGACGATGATTTTCCGCTTGGCTTGCGCCGACTTCATGAATTCGAAGCACGTATCGAGCGTCCACAGGGGTGCTTTGAAATCATCTCTGATGAATGTCACCCCATCCGGCGTCGTCACCGCTTGCATGCGTCCGTCAAAGGGGGGAACACTGGCGACGCCCGTGGCGCATTCGACCAAGGTCATGCCGGCAGCGAGTCCACCGCCAATGGCGCCCAGCACGGAAGGAACCCAGTGCGTTCCGCACAACTGAGTGCGGAGTTCTACGCGCTCCGAGCCGCGCACCAGGGTCATCTGCAAACGATCCGGCCACACCGAGCTGATGTTTTCGGCGCGAAGTTCTGCTTTGGGAGAAAGGCCATAGGTGATGACCTTGGCGGTGGACTTGGCCGCCATGGCGAGAACCAGTTCGTCATCGGCATTGAGGACAGCGGTGCCGGTGGCCGGGAGCGAAGCGATGAGCTTGCCTTTTTCCTTGGCGATGGCCTCACGCGGGTAGTCCTTGCTCGAATGATCGTCGCGCACCACAGTGACGATGCCGATGGTCGGCCGCACCAACGGCAGGTTCTCGTCCATTTCACCGGGTCGGTGACCGGAGAGCTCGGTTACAAAAAAGCTGTGGTTCGGAGCGAGTCGCAGCAATGCCTCGGCCTGCTTGTCGATATTGCTGTAGGAACCATCGTTGCCAACCGCGTGACCCTTGTGCGCAAGCATCCCCAGCAAGAGCTCTTTGGTCGTAGTTTTCCCGGCGCTTCCGGTAACGCCAATGAACAGCGGTTTCTTCAGCAGGGGCCGCCAACACTTGGCACAGGCAATCATCGCGGCGTCGACCCCATGATCTCCGAAAACCCGGCGAAGACGCCAGCCAATGGCATTACGCACGCGAATGAAAGTTCTATAGGGGAGGGAATGCATGTTTCTGTTTCTTAGTCGATGCGCTTGGTGATTTCCGCTTTGAAACGTTTGAGTGCTCTACGAATCTTCCTACGTGCGCAATAGCAGTCAGTAGCGACTGATTTATGGCCGCTTGACTCAGGGCATCAAATGCCTTCACGACGTAAGCGGCGCGATCTATCTTTATCCCCGTTTGGCCGACGCCGATCTTGACCCGTCTTATGGCATCTGTTTGAAATGCCTCCAGAATCGAAGCAACGCCGCGATGCCCGCCCGCACCGCCGTTCATTCGGGATCGTACGGAACCAAGTGGCATATCAAGATCGTCGAAGACAAGAATGCATTGTTCGGGGCTAAAGCGCATCGTTTCCGATAGCTGCTTCAATCCTGGGCCGGTGAGGTTCATGGCCAATCTCATCTTGAGCAGACATACCGCTTGACCGTTAACCGAACCGCGAGCGAACCAGACTTCGGGGTTCTTGTCCCATTTAAGTCCCCAGGAGGCAGCGAGTCGATCCGCCGCCTCGTAACCGACGTTGTGCGGCGTGCCGGTGTAGTGTGGCTCTGGGTTGCCAAGGCCGACAATCACCTGTCCGTCGCCCTCCACCGGGCTCAGACCCGATGGTGGCGCCTGAGCCGTTGCGCCCGATACTGTTGCACTGGCCGTCAATATCGGCAAGCCGGAAGGCTTATTCCGATCAGGGCACTCATTGCAGAATGAATATCGATTGCAGTCGTCCCGCCAGCAGGCCACATCTCCGTTCCGGGCAAGGATGATGCGCAATAGGTGGTCTTGTTTGTTGGCTCCCTTGAGCAAGATCAGATCGCCTTCACGGGAAATGGAATTAATGAACTCGGTGGCATCCCGGACGTGGCTGAAGGTTCGTAAAGCATCGCCCACTCCCGGCCTGCGCGTCTTCAGTACGCTGGAAGCCCACGGGCCTACAAAAATAGTTATGTCCGCAATTTTCTGAGCAAGGATCGCGGTTTTGGCGAATTGCGCTCCTTTCTGCGAGCCAATATCTTGCAATTCGCCGATGACGATGATTTTCCGCTTGGCTCGCGCCGACTTCATGAATTCGAAGCACGCGTCGACCGTCCACAAAGGCGCTTTGTAGTCATCACGGATGAACGTCACCCCATCCGGCGTTGTCACCGCTTGCATGCGTCCGTCAAAGGGGGGAACACGGGCGACGCCCGTGGCGCATTCGACCAAGGTCATGCCGGCAGCGAGTCCACCGCCAATGGCGCCCAGCACGGAAGGAACCCAGTGCGTTCCGCACAACTGAGTGCGGAGTTCTACGCGCTCCGAGCCGCGCACCAGGGTCATCTGCAAACGATCCGGCCACACCGAGCTGATGTTTTCGGCGCGAAGTTCTGCTTTGGGAGAAAGGCCATAGGTGATGACCTTGGCGGTGGACTTGGCCGCCATGGCGAGAACCAGTTCGTCATCGGCATTGAGGACAGCGGTGCCGGTGGCCGGGAGCGAAGCGATGAGCTTGCCTTTTTCCTTGGCGATGGCCTCACGCGGGTAGTCCTTGCTCGAATGATCGTCGCGCACCACGGTGACGATGCCGATGCTGGGCTGAACCAGGGCAAGCGACTTGTCCATGGCATAGGGCTTGTCCCCGGTTAGCTCGGTGACGAAGAAGCCGTGCGTTGGACGCAACCGCAGCATGGGCTTGGCGATTTCTTCGATGTTGTTGTAGGACGAAAAGTTTCCAACGCCTTTCCCCTTGTGCGTGAGTATTCCCAGCACGAGTTCTTTCGCCATGGTCTTGCCGGCGCTACCCGTGACGCCAATGAACACCGGTTTCTTTAGCATCCGGCGCCAGAGCCTGGCGCTCGCAAGCAGCGTGCCGTAGATGATGCGGTCGCCGAGCAGCCTGTGCAGGCGCCACGCAAGAGCTCTCCGAAAACGACGAATACTCGTGCTCAATGTTACCCGCATGGTGTCGGCCTTACGTTTTCCGCGACGAACCTTTCACTGTATTGGGGCGTTCGACAATATCCAGCACATGTGTTTTGGCCAACGAGATTGCCAAGTCAACGGACTTACGACTCGCTACGTCAAAAGGGGAAAGAACGTAATTAACAACGTCAAGCTTTACGCCCGTCTGGCCCACCCCGATTTTTATTCGCCGTATGGCGTCGGTCTGGAAGGCCTCCAGGATCGATGCGACGCCACGATGACCTCCCGCGCTGCCTTTCAGGCGACTGCGTACGGTGCCTACGGGCAAGTCCAGATCGTCGTAGATGAGAATGCATTGTTCAGGTGAAAAGTCCATTTGTTCGGCCAGTCGCTTCAGACCACCGCCGATCAGATTCATCGGCATTCTGATCTTGACCAGGCATACTTGATGACCTTGGAACGCCCCGCGCGCGATTCGGGCTTCGGGGGTCTCATCCCAGTTCAATGCTGCAGAAGCAAGCAGATGGTCGACGAACTCGTAGCCGACATTATGCGGCGTCCCGGCATATTTCTCGTCGGGGTTGCCCAGGCCGACGATCACCTGTTCGCCCGATTCGATGGGGCGCAGCCAGAGTGGTATTTCTCGTGGCTCGGGAACTCCAGGCGATGCGTCGACTGCGCATGCCGGCGAACCGGAAGGCTTGTTGCGATGCGGGCATTCGTTACAAAAAGAATCCCGTGCGCAGTCGTCGCGCCAGCAGGCAATTTTCTCGCTCCGCGCCAGAATAATGCGCAGCAGATGGTCGTTCTTCGCATTGCCTTTGAGCAACACCAAATCACCCTCGCCGACGATTGAGTTAAGATAATTGGCCGCATCCAGAACATGATTGAATGCAAGCAATTTGTGTAGTCCGCTGGTCTTGCGTGCTTTGAAAACGCTGGATGCCCACGGGCCTACAAAAATTGTAATGTCTGCAATCTCCTGGGCAGAACCAGCGGTTCTCACGTAACCAGACTCTTTTCTGGAGCCGGTGTCCGACAACTCGCCGATGACGATAATCTTTCGTTTAGCCTGAGCTTCTTGCATGAATTTGAAACAGGCATCGACCGTCCATAGGGGTGCTTTGAAGTCATCGCGGATGAAACTCACGCCATCGGTCGTCGTCACTGGCTGCATGCGGCCGTCGAACGGTTCAACGGTCGCCAGGCCTTCGGCACATTCGGTCAGGGTCAGACCAGCAGCCAGTCCGCCACCCACGGCGCTGAGCACCGCCGGGAGCCAGTGTGTTCCGCACAAGCGGGTGTGCAGTCTCACACGCTCCGTGCCGCGTATCAGGGTCATCTGCAAACGCTCCGGCCACACTGAGGTAATGTTTTCGGCGCGTAGCTCGGCCTGGGGCGATACACCGTAAGTGATGACCCGGGCAACGCTGTGCTCGGCCATGGCCAGGACCAGCGGGTCGTCGGCATTGAGTACGGCGGTGCCGGTGGCCGGGAGGGCAGCAATAAGCTTGCTTATTTCAGTGGCGATGGCTTCGCGCGGGTAATCCTTGCTCGAATGGTCGTCTCCGACGATGGTGACGATGCCGATATCCGGCTCTAACAGGGCCAGGGGTACGTCCAGCACGCCGGGCTTGTCCTCGCTCAGTTCAGTCACGCAAAAATCGTGATTTCGGCGAACACGCAGGATTGTCTTGGCGATTTCGGGAGGGGCGTTGAGCGATGCCGGATTGGCAGTGCCCCGGCGCGTGTGCGATAGAACGCCCAACAGGAGTTCCTTGGTCGTTGTCTTGCCGGCGCTACCGCAAATGCCGATGAAAACCGGTTTCTTGAGGAGCGGGCGCCAGTTTTTGGCGCAAGTGACGCAAAGGCGATCGACGCTTTGATCGCCAAATACCCGGCGAACCCGCCACGCCAGGGCGGCACGAATGCGCTTGGAGGGTAACAAGAACGCCATCGCTTAGTTCAGGTTGCGCTGCGCGACTGCTGCGCGATAGGCCGCTCTAGTCTGCTCGATATCGGCGAGGATTTCACGTAACCGCAGGTCCTTCAGACCATGTCCGGAAATCGCTTGCGGGATGGCGAGTTCAGATTCGGTGTTAAGTTCCAGGAGTACCGGACCTTCCGGGCACAACGCAACGTCCCAGTTCTGCAAGCGAAGGCCCGGAAACTGTCTGCTGGCGGAGCACACCATATCTACGGCAAGGTCCCAGTCCGGCAAAGCCAGACCGAGCAAAGGCTTTTGCGTTGTCGGGTGACGTTCGATCTGACCACCAGGTCCCATGCGGGAGATGACGCGCACGATGGTCCCATTTCCAATGTTGATTGCACCCAGACAATTGCCGTAGTCTCCGTGTGAGAAATTGTCGAGCATGTTGCGGCCTGTGGTGATTTTCCAGAACGCAGTATGGATAACGGGTCCTGCGGAAGTGACCAAGCAGATGAAGCGAACGCAACTGACCGCCTCTGTGCCCGTCACTTCAGCGATGTCAGGATGCGAGGTCAGCGGCTTCTGAAACAACATTCCTTTGTATGGTGAAAAGGAAAAGGGCGCCATGAACTCGTCCAACCCGATTCGACGGCCATCGAAGAGCCTAAAGGATTCATCTTCTCGCGCGGTCACCCCGAGTACGCCATGACCATAGCCGGCAGATATCGGCTTGACATAAAACGGGTAGACCTCGTCCTTCAGAAATGAGCGCACCTCGTCATGCGTCCGGAGCGCCTTCTCGTCTCCAATCTGACGTCCGTTTGTGCAATAAGTCGCTATCGGCGTAGGTATCGGAAAGCCTTTGGAGCACAGAATCATGTAGTTGAGCAGTTTGTCTTCAGCCAGCACGCGACATTCAACATCGTTGAGCTTCCGATCCAGATCACCGCTCTGTCTCCAGCCGATAAACTCGTCGCGCATGTCGGGAGTTATGGAAGCATGCCAGATCCCGTACTCAAAATACTCACCGATACCTATCGGCGATTGACGCAAACGAAGTTTCAATATCTCCAAGAGTTGCAGCAATGCCGGCTTTCCCCCTGCCGCCCGTGCTGCCCGAATACTCTCTAACAGAGAACCCATAAAAAACTCCGAAATGTGTGACAAATCGCAAGGTATTTACCGAAACAATACTTTAGCATCTCGCTGGACATAAGGGTTTTACTGTTCGTCTGCGCAGTATGTTTCTTTTCGAGATTTGCCAAAGCGCGCATTGTAAGCGGCGTTGGAAAGAATCGGGGATATGTTCGGAACATCTTTGTAGTTCAATTGGACTACATTTGACTATTACAAGTGCACTCTTTGTGAGAATGGTTGGGCCCTTATGTTTTGCTTGTTGTTCCTGACCAAAAAGCTGCCCATAACATGGTGCGATTCACTTGATTAGATAACTCGGGCGACGACGACGATGCAAAACCAATTAGCAAGCCGCGTGGGCAGACTGAAAAGCCAGTTTAAGGATTTCACCGAGTGTGCATCGCTGGCAAGAGCACAAACTGGTAAGAGTTGGCGCGACCAGTTACAGGAAATACGTGCGCTACGGAAATACGGCGGACAATGCGGAATTTCGGATTACTACTGGTGCAAGCTTTATGACGACGATTATCAGTTGGGGCGTGGCGCTCCGGATTACCTCGGGTGGCGACTGCAGGAGCAATTCAGCTTAGTCCTCAACCCGAGGTCTGCCGTTCTTCCGGCATGGGACAAGTGCGTGTTTACCGTGCTCGCCACCTCTGCTGGGCTACCCGTTGCACCTATTCGTGCCTGTTATCACCCTTCCGGGCGAATCTCCGACACTCTGGGCATCCACCTGAAAAGCAAGTCGGAAGTCGCAACTTATCTTCGCGATCCGTCGATTTATCCGTTGTTTAGCAAGCCAGCATATTCGCAACAAGCGTATGGAACGGCCTATCTCGCAGCGTACGACGCTTCTTCGGATACCCTCGCTTTGCCGAATGGAAAGACCGTTTCGATCGAAAGCTTCCTGAGCCGTTTGGACGAGACCATCGACCGTCGGTACCATAGGCCTGAATGCGGCTTCCTGTTCCAGGAAGCACTCACTTCCGCCGCGGAAATTCAAGCCCTGACCAACTGGCCTGCGGTGTGCGGTGTCCGGGTAGTCTGTCTTAACGGTCCGGACGGCGTCAAACCCATACGCGCACTTTGGAAAATTGCGGTTCCACCGAATCAAGTGGACAACTTCAGTATGGGAAAATATGGCAACCTTCTCGCGGATGTTGAACTGACAAATGGGGAAATCAACAGAGTGTTAAGCGGCTTCTGGCCCAATACCCAAGTCATAACGACACATCCCTACTCTGGCCAATCCCTGACAGGTTTCAGACTTCCCGGTTGGGACCGGATTCTCGATATTTGCCGTCGCGCTGGGGCCGTATTTCCACTCATGAAGATTCATCATTGGGATTTTGCGCTGACCGACCGGGGACCGATGATTCTTGAATTAAACGACTTAGGTGGCACCATAGGCGAACAAATTCACGGTTGGGGCCTTTTGACGGAAGAAACACGAGAATTCATCAAGCGCTACGGAACAACTCAACAAAATCCGTGGATAAGGTTGTTGTAACTGCCTTACAGTCTTTGTATGGAAGCAAGTCCGTGGGCACCCTTCTGATGTCCGTCGCTCATCCTGGCTATTGCACTCTTCGATTTTATGCATTAAAAAATCGACTCATGTTTGCGAAATAGGCGGATCAGTGAAAACCCGGCCAGCACTTTCTCCCAGCGGGGACAATGAAACCACCAGGCAGACCGTCGAACTGCTGGCAGCCGCGTCTGCCGCGGCGGCCGAGGATGGTATCTGGCTGGATGTGATCCGCAAGATGGATGAGGTTTATAACGACCTCCTGCAGTACGAAGTTAGTCTGGAAGAAAAGAACGCCGCACTGGAGGACTCGCAGCAGTTCATTTCCTCGGTGCTGACGTCGATGTCCGATCTGTTGATCGTTTGTAATCGCGCTGGTTTGATCGAAAGTGTGAACCTGGCGCTGGCGTCATTGCTCGGTGTCGATGAGCAGCTATTGCACGGCCGACCGATATTCGACCTTTTCGCCGACGACGATTCGCGACAAAACGCCGGTCGTTTGCTGGTTGAGCAAATCGGGCAAAGTGTTGCCGATGGCGAATTTCTGTTGAAGGCTGCCAATGGTGGTGCCATCCCGGTTTCGCTCAACTGCACGCCCCGCTACAGCGGCGTTGGGAAGCTGCTTGGCCTGGTCATTACCGGGCGCCCCGTCGGCGAACTGAAGCGTGCCTATCAGGCCTTGCGCAAAGCCCACGAAGATCTCAAGACAACCAAGCATCAATTGATTCATTCGGAGAAGATGGCATCGCTCGGACGGCTGGTGGCCGGGGTGGCGCACGAACTGAATAACCCGATCAGTTTCGTCTATGGCAACGCCATCGCCCTGAAGCGATATGCTGAGCGTTTCGGACGCTACATGTCCGCGATTCACGGAGGAGCCACTCGCGAGGAGTGCTCTGCCCTGCGCGAGGAATTGCGGATCGACCGCATGTTGAAAGACTTGCCTTCGCTGATCGACGGTACGCTCGAGGGCGCCGAACGCACCCGCGACATCGTCGACGCGCTCAAACGTTTCTCGGCTACTGACCGTGACGAGCGACAGGAATGCGACCTCCATGAAATCATCGAACGCGCGGTTAACTGGGTGCAAAAAGGCATCGCCAATCAGTTTTTAGTTGAGATTCGTTTCGACGGCACGCTGCGTACGCTTGGTTCGTCGGGCCAGTTGCAGCAAGTCGTGATGAATCTGGTTCAGAACGCCGCCGATGCGACCGAAGGCGTGCCGGAACGGAGTCTGGAGATTTCAGGGCGAGCGCTGGATGGCGAGGCCGTGATCGAGTTTCACGATAACGGACCCGGGATTCCCACCGCCAACCTGGGCAAGCTTTTCGAACCGTTCTTTTCGACCAAACCGGTCGGTCGTGGAACCGGGCTGGGCCTGGCCATCAGCTACGGCATCGTCGAGCGCCACGGTGGCACGCTGACCGTTGAAAATCATCCCTCGGGCGGTGGATTGTTTCGTCTGAGTCTGCCTCTGGCGACGGGCTGAGCCATGCAGCATGCATGCTCCGGGTCGCGGGCCGATAAGCACAAAATCCCCTGCGTCTTTTCTGTGCGATGAACGCCGGTATCGACACCGGGTGCGTGTACCTGCGCTTGCAAAGCGCCAACCGCAGGGTGGTTGCAGCGCAAGTACGCTGTCAACGGCCCCAGGTGGCCCAGTTGCTCAAGGGGCGACAGGCCGATGCGGTGGTGTCGCTACTGCCATCGGTCTTCGCCTTGTGTGGTCGGGCGCAGGGAACGGCCGCCCGTCTGGCCGTAGCGGCGGCACGCGGCGCGGAATCGGCGCCAATTCTGGTGCCGGAAATCGTTAACGAAGCAATGCGCGAACATCTCTGGCGTTGCCTGCTGGATCTTCCGGTCTTGTTTGCTCTGCCGCCGCTGCGAAACGAGTTCTTGGTCGCCGTCCAGCGGGTTGACAAAGACCAGGGCGAGGGATTGCTGGAGTTGCTCGCAAACCCGGAGGTCAATCGTCTGTTGGTGATGGTCGAGGCACTGGAACAGCCCTTAGCTGGAGAGCCAGCGCTGCTTTGTGTGCATTCGGCACGGGCGTCACTTGCCGTTTGGGAGCAGCTCGGCGCTGAAATGGGGGGCGCGCCGACATGGCACGGGCAGGCTGCCGAAACAGGCGCTTACGCCCGGCGAGGGAGTCAGGCTACCCCGGTTGGCGGCGCTTTCGCCGAGCGTTGGCTGGCGCGCCTGGCCGAACTTGAACTCTGGGCAACCGGCCGGCTAAACGTGGGTGCAGGCGGTACGGCCAGTGCCGCGACAGTGGCGCCGGGCATTGGCCGGGCATTGGTGGAGACGGCCCGTGGCCTGTTGATGCACGAAGTCGTTCTTGAAAATGACCGGATCGCTGATTACCGCATCGTGGCGCCAACCGAATGGAATTTTCATCCTCAGGGGGCGCTGCCGGGCTGGCTCGTCGGGAAATGCCATTCGGATGATGACGAGCTGCGCAGCTATGCCGCGCACGCCGTGGCAGCGCTCGACCCCTGTGTGCGCTGGGAGTTGATCATGGCGTGAGCGAAGATGTTGCCGGCTCATCCGCACCTGCAATCGAGCACTCTCGAAATTCCCTGTCACCCTTGATGTTCAAGCCGCCATTTTGATCGCTCTCGAACCTGCCCATCTGGTTTTTAACGCCGAGGGGACACCTTGCTCGGAGCAATTTTCCGAGGTTTACCACTCCGCTGACGGAGGGCATGCGCAGGCTCGTCACGTTTTTCTTGGCGGCAATGACCTGCCAGCACGGTGGCGCGGCAGGAAGCGATTCGTCATTCTTGAAACCGGGTTCGGCCTTGGCCTCAATCTTCTGGCGACCTGGCTGGAATGGCTGAACGACGATCAACGCTGTGTCGAGCTGCATTTCGTTTCGTTTGAAAAGTACCCGTTGCGCATCGGCGATCTGGCGCGTGCCCATGCCGCATGGCCCGAGTTTGGGCGGATAGCTGAAGCGTTGAGAAATCAATGGCCCGTGCTGTCGCCAGGCGTGCATCGATTGGAACTGGCTCAACGGCGGATCATTCTCACGCTCGGTTTTGGCGATGCCCTGCAGCTCTTGCCTGAGTTTGAAATGCCGGTGGATGCATTTTATCTGGATGGTTTCTCACCCGCCAAGAACCCGGAAATGTGGTCCGGGGCGTTGTGCCGTTCCTTGGCGCGCCTGGCCGTGCCCGGCGCCACGCTGGCCACTTGGTCGGTTGCCGGGACGGTCCGCCGTGCGCTGAGTGCGGCGAATTTCGTCGTGGAAAAGCGCCCCGGTTTCGCCAGCAAGCGGCAAATGCTGGTGGGCCGTTACGATTGTCAGGCAATGCCCGTTATGTGGAACGGGAAGCCCAACGGATAGCCGTAGACGGCTAAAATGGCGCGTTTTTTACTGGAATGTCTTGATGCCGACCGGAACGATTGAATCGCTGGACCACGAGGGACGCGGAATAACGCGGCTCGATGGCAAGACGATTTTTGTCGAAGGCGCCTTGCCTGGCGAGCGGGTTGAATATGTCAGCTTTCGCAAGAAGCCGAGCTTTGAAGTGGCGCGCATTGTACGCCTTGTGAAGGCCTCATCGGATCGCATCGAGCCGAGATGTCCCCATTTCGGCGTTTGCGGCGGTTGCAGCATGCAGCATCTCGACTCCGCCGCGCAGCTTGCCGCCAAACAGCGCGTGCTCGAAACCAATCTGTGGCATCTCGGTCGGGTAAAGGCCGAGCTGCTCTATCCACCGATACACGGCATGCCGTGGGGGTATCGTCAGCGGGCGCGGCTGTCGGCGCGGCTGGTGGTGAAAAAAGGCGGCGTGCTGATCGGCTTTCATGAGCGCAAGAGCAGCTTTGTGGCCGACATGCGCCAGTGCGAGGTACTGCCGCCGCATGTCTCTGCGCTGTTGCTGCCCTTGCGCGAGCTGGTTTTCGCGTTGTCGATCAAGCATGCCATGCCGCAGATCGAGGTGGCCGTAGGCGAGTCGATGACCGCGCTGGTGCTGCGGATTCTTGCGCCGCTCACCACGGCTGACGAAGTTCTACTGCGGGCGTTTGCCGATCGGCACAAGGTCGTGTTCTATTTGCAACCAAAAGGACCGGCCAGCGCGTATCGCTTCTACCCGCTGGAGGGTCCGCAGCTTTCCTACTGCTTGCCGGACTTCGACATCGAGCACTGCTTCTCGCCCACTGAGTTTACGCAAGTCAATCATGGCATCAATCGGGTTCTGGTCCGTCGCGCGCTGGCCTTGCTCGACCCGCAACCGGGCGAGCGGATTGCCGATATGTTCTGTGGCCTGGGGAACTTCAGTCTGCCCTTGGGGCGCTCCGGGGCCTATGTCCTGGGCGTCGAGGGAAGTGCCGATCTGGTCCGCCGAGCTGCGGAGAATGCCGTGGCAAACGGCCTGGAACGGCAGGTCGAGTATGCTGTGGCCGATCTCTTTTCGGCCACCCCGGAAACGCTAGGCGCATTGGGGCACTTCGACAGGATGCTGATCGACCCGCCTCGCGAAGGGGCGGCGGCGCTGGTGAGCGCCATCGGTGAGAACGGGCCCGGCCAAATCGTTTATGTTTCATGCAACCCGGCGACGCTGGCGCGCGATGCGACGATTCTTGTTGGCCGGCAGGGGTACCGACTGCGAGGCGCCGGTGTGATCAATATGTTCCCCAACACCTCGCACGTTGAATCGATTGCGTTGTTCACCAGGAGTTGATCAGGCGGCCGTTCGTCCCCATCGCTCAACGCGATGCGTCGTGGACTGGCGCCCCACTTCGGTTTGGATAGCCTCAAGCCGTCTGCCGGCGGGCCTTGGTCGTTTTGAGTCTGGGTTCGAGACCCGCGTCACGCGGCGATTCACGCAGTGCCTCATTGGCTTCTTGCAGGCACTGCCGTGCATACGTGGCGCAATGGCCGCATTCACTGGTCACGCCAAGCAGCCGCCGCAAATCTTTCAGCGAGCGTGCGCCTTCCTGCGCGGCGGCATGAATCTGGCGGTCGGTAACGGCCATGCAGACGCAGACGTACACGGGTCAATCTCCAATGGCCAAGAGGTTAGTGTGGCGGACGATGCGGTGATGTCGTACGGGTCTTATCAGTCGCCACCCGGCTCGATGTGCGCCTGCAGATAGTTCGGTAGCGTGATGTCCCTGATCAGGCTGTGCTGCGTCTCCAGCCAGTCGACGGCTTCCTCGCAGTGCTCCAGCAGGTCTTCCAGGAGGTCGCGACTGACGTAATCCTGCAGAGCCTCACACAGCGCGATGCTTTCGATCAGCTGCGGGTGCTGGATCTCGCGCTCGTATTTGAGATCGCACTGCAGACATTCGACGACGTTTTCGCCAATCAGTAGTTTGCCAAGATTCTGCAAGTTGGGCAGGCCTTCAAGGAATAGAACGCGATCAATCAGCTTGTCCGCTTCCTTCATGACACGAATGGACTGCTCATACTGGTAGTCGTTAAGCTTTTCCAGGCCCCAGTGGCGAAACATGCGGGCATGCAAAAAATATTGATTGATCGACGTCAATTCGTTTTTCAGCACCTTGTTCAGGGTGTCTATGATTCGTTTATCGCTTTTCATCGTCGCATCTCTTTATGCCGGATTTCCGGTGCCCATTTGGCTCTGTTGATAGTTTTGCAGACCGACCAGTTCGATTTGCCGAATCTGCTTTTCGAGATAGTAGGCGTGGTCCATCTCGGTGTCTTCAAGTTGAATGGCCAGCATATCGCGCGTTACGTAGTCTTGCGCTTTTTCACAGGCGGCCATGGCTTTCTTCAATTCGCCGACAACCTTGTATTCGACCGAAAGATCGGCCTCAAGCATGGCCGGAACCGTTTTCCCGATCTTCAGCGCTTCACGCTTGGCCAGGTTGGGAGTGCCTTCCAGGAAAAGTATGCGCTGGATCAGAGCCCGGGCATGCTGCAGTTCGTGGTTGGATTCGTGCAGGGCCTTTTCCGACAGGCGCGTGAAGCCCATGTCCGCGTACATTTCGCCATGGATCAGATATTGGTCGATGGCGGTCAATTCCCCGGCCAGTAGGCCATTCAGGATATCGATGATTTTCTTGTCGCTCTTCATAGGGCTCTCCGGAAGTACGTGATAAGGCGTGAGTGGCCGAACACCATGATTTTCGACCGAACGGCTGGCTTGCCAGAGGAGAAATTCAAGGTCAGGGCGCTGACGGCACAATTAAAATGAAGTTGACCCTTCAAGAGACAGCGTTTCCAGGAGCCGGTTCCATCGCTTAAGTATGAAAACGCAATAATGGCTTCTTTCGGGCCTTGTCCGGCACAGTGTATTCCTGTCTGCTATCACACTTGAAGGCGAATACCCGTATAATTTAGCACTGATTGGTGGCGACTTGGTTTCAGGTGGGAAACGCTAGACGTCGTCAGATAGGGGCGCTACTCCCATTATCCGGAAGCCGGCAATTTGCCGGTTTTTTTGTTTCTTCTGTCCAACTGTTGTTTGGGTTGATATGCGAATCTTGCTGAGTAACGACGATGGCTATTTTTCGCCGGGGATCGAAAGTCTAGCGCAAGCCTTGTCGGTGTTGGCCGACATCACCGTTGTCGCGCCGGAACGCGACCGTAGCGGCGCCAGCAATTCCTTGACGCTTGACCGCCCGCTTTCCCTCAAGCGTTCGGCCAATGGTTTTTATCATGTCAATGGAACGCCTACCGATTGCGTGCATCTGGCCGTTACCGGCATGCTTGACACACTGCCGGACATGGTTGTTTCGGGAATCAACGACGGCGCCAACATGGGCGATGACACGATCTACTCGGGAACCGTCGCGGCAGCCACTGAGGGCTACCTCCTTGGGGTCCCGTCGTTGGCCGTTTCGTTATGCAATAAGGGCGGAGAGCATTTCGATACGGCGGCACGCGTTGCGCTGGATCTGGTACAGATGATCTTGCGCCAGGAGATGCGCGAACCCCTGTTGCTCAATGTCAATGTGCCGGACGTGCCTTACGCGCAATTGCAAGGCCGGGTCGTTACACGGTTGGGCAAGCGTCACAAGGCCGAAGCGGTAGTGCGCACGGTGACGCCGCGCAACGAGACGGTTTATTGGGTTGGCGCTGCCGGTGAAGCTCAGGATGCCGGGGAGGGCACAGATTTCTTGGCCGTCAGCAAGCACCAGGTTTCGATCACACCATTGCAGATTGACCTGACGCACAACGCGCAACTTCCGCTGATTCGGAGCTGGCTGGCACAATGACCCAGACGCATTCCGGTAGCGGCATGACATCACAACGGACCCGCGCACGAATGATCGCACGGCTCCGTGAAAAGGGGATTCGTGACGAACGGGTATTGTCCGCGCTGGCGGCAGTTCCGCGTCACCTATTCGTCGAGGAGGCGCTGGCATCGCGTGCCTACGAAGATACGGCGTTGCCGCTTGGTTTTTCACAAACGATCTCGCAGCCTTTTATCGTGGCCAGGATGATTGAAGTTCTGCGCGAAGGACGTGAATTGGGAAAAACCCTGGAGGTTGGAGCGGGCTGTGGTTACCAGGCCGCCGTTCTGGCGCAATTGACGAAGGAGGTTTATGCCGTCGAGCGAATTGAGCCGTTGTTGGCCAAGGCCAAACTCAATTTGCGTGCGATTCAAGAATTCAGGGTCCGACTGAAATATGCCGATGGGCAATTCGGCCTTCCCGAAGCGGCCCCGTTCGATACCATCATTGTTGCTGCGGCAGCCTCGTGTGTTCCGCAGGCGCTTTTGCAGCAACTCGCACTTGGTGGCAGAATGGTGATACCGGTGGGTCAGGGAGAACAGTACCTTCTTCTTGTTGAACGCCGTGCCGAGGGTTACATTGAAACCCCTCTGGATGGCGTTCGTTTCGTACCACTTCTCTCAGGACTTGAATGAAGAATTTGCGTGCTTTCGAAAAGCCAAGTCGGACCATTGTCCTCGTCGCTCTGCTTGTTCTGGCTGGATGTGCCAGCCGATCTCCAGCGCCAGTGTTCGAGCGAGGCGGTCAGGCGTCGCCCGGTTCGTTGGCGAAAGACAGCTACGTAGTCAAGAGTGGTGACACGCTGTATAGCATTGCGCGTGAACACGGCATGGATCCGCGCGAGTTGATCGCCATGAACGGCATCGTCAACCCGAACAGCGTTCAGGTTGGAAAAGTACTGAAGATTAAACCGCAGACGGCGAATTCTTCTGTGGCTTCGGCTGTGCCGGTAACTTCCGACGTGGTCGTTTCCATGCCCATCGGCGGTGAAACGTCGGCCGATAGCCAACGTCGAGATAGCAATAGTGAATCGTTGAAGCGGGAGCCGCAGGCCGGAAAAGTACCCTACTCGGATCAGGCACTTGCACAAGCGCAAAATCAGAACCAAACCAAGCCGGCCGAAGCGATTGTCGCTCAGACGCCGCCGGAAGCAAAACCTGAAGTCAAGCCCGCCGAGGCTGCTCTGGCAGCTGATGAGATATCCTGGGTCTGGCCAGCGAACGGCAAGATTATCGGCACCTTCAGCGAAGGGGCTAACAAAGGGATCGATATCGCAGGCAATGCAGGCGACCCGGTGATTGCGTCCGGAGATGGCAAGGTCATTATCGCCAATTTTCTGCGGGGCTATGGGAAACTCGTGATCGTCAAACACAACAAAACGTACGTCTCGGTGTATGGTCATAACCGGTCGATTTTGGTCAAGGAGGGCCAGATGGTTACTCAAGGTCAGAAAATCGCCGAGATGGGCAATACCGACACGGATCAGGTCAAGTTGCACTTCGAAATTCGGAGTAAGGGCAAGCCGCTTGACCCGATCAAGTTTCTTCCGCATCGATAATGATTCCTGGCAAGCCTGTTGCCGATTCTGGCTTAGCTGAAGACGAGATTCCGCAGGATGCGGGTTCCGTTGACGAGCGCTTTCTGACTGAACCGGAAGACGATTCTCTTCCTGCGGCACCCGAAGTCGATCTGCTCAACGACGTCACCCAGCATTACCTCAACGAGATTGGCGCCAAGCCCCTATTCACCCCTGAAGAGGAATTCGATTGGGCATGCCGTGCGCATCGGGGGGAGTTTGATGCACGGCAGAAGATGATCGAGCATAACCTGCGCCTTGTCGTGAATATCGCCAAGCATTACCTCAATCGTGGCATGCCACTGCTGGACCTGATCGAAGAGGGCAATCTTGGCCTGATTCACGCCATTGAAAAGTTTGATCCCGAACGTGGATTCCGCTTCTCGACTTACGCCACTTGGTGGATTCGTCAGAGCATCGAACGATCGATAATGAACCAGTCGCGCACCATTCGCTTGCCGGTTCACGTGGTTAAAGAGATAAAGTTGGTGCTGCGCGCGCTTCGCCACCTCGAAATGGCCAATGGCAAAGATGTCCGTCTGGATCAGATCGCCCATTTGACCGACCGCTCTGTTGAAGACGTGCGTAAGGTGCTTGCACTCAACGAGCATATTGCTTCGCTTGACGCCCCACTGGAAATCGATCCCAACCACACCGTAGCCGATGCCATCGCTGACGACAACGTGCGAAACCCGGAAAGCATGCTACAAGCCAATGAGGTGTGCAATCTGGTGAATGATTGGGTGGGGCATCTTCCTGAGAAACAGCGTCGTGTGCTTGAGCGTCGCTACGGTTTGGGGGGGGGCGAAATCAGTACGCTTGAGGAAGTTGCCGCGGACCTCAACCTGACCCGCGAGCGTGTACGGCAAATCCAGATTGAAGCGCTTGATCAACTTCGTCGTGTCATAAAGCGTGGAGGAATGACACGGGATAACTTGTTGTAAAACGTGTCTGTCAAGAGCGAAGTGGCTTCGACTGGCTGTCAAAGATATTTGGCGCGCATTGGCCTCACAAAAAGTCCTGAGTACACCCCAGGGTAGCTCACGTTACAAAATAACCGCCGTTACGCCATTTTGAATTCAGGTGACAGACGGATATACATAAATTCAAGGATGTTGAAATGGGCATGAAGGTATCGATATTGGATTCGACTTTGCGCGATGGCGCCCAGGCCGAGGGAATTTCGTTTTCGGTGGAGGATAAACTGAAAATCCTTGAACTTCTCGATGATCACGGCGTGGACTATATCGAGGCCGGCAATCCCGGATCGAATCCGAAGGATCTTGAGTTTTTTGCGCGCGCAAAGGGCATCGTTCTGAAACACGCCAGACTGGCTGCCTTTGGCAGCACCCGTCGTCGCGACTGTAGTGCGGAGAGCGACGACAACGTCCAGTCCCTGTTGCAGGCGGATACACCGGTCATCGTCATATTCGGAAAAAGCTGGGATTTTCATGTGACTGAAATCATCCGCACATCGCTGCAGGAAAACCTGAACATGATCAGTGACACGGTAGCCTTCTTCAAGGGCAGGGGCAAGGAAGTGGTATACGATGCGGAACATTTCTTCGATGGCTATAAGAACAACCCGGAATATGCCGTTGAATCACTGCGGGCTGCCGTCGCGGGGGGTGCCGATGCCCTGGTCTTGTGCGATACCAATGGCGGAACCTTTCCCTCCGAAGTGGCTCAGATCGTACGGACGGTAGAGGCCTCGTTCGCCGTGCCATTAGGCATCCACGCACACAATGACTGCGGCATGGCGGTGGCCAACAGCGTAATGGCAGTTGAAAATGGAGCCCGTCATGTGCAGGGGACATATATCGGGTTTGGCGAACGTTGCGGCAATGCCAATCTTTCGACAATCATCGCCAATCTCGGCGTGAAACGGGAATTCGAATGTTTGCCGGACGGCCAGTACCGGAACATTACCCGTGTAGCCCGTCACATTGCAGCAATTTCAAACGTTGCGCTGAACGAACGCGACCCTTTTGTCGGCAACTGCGCTTTTGCCCATAAGGGCGGAATGCATATTGACGGGGTTAATAAGGCAGCCCATTCCTTTGAGCATATCGACCCGGATCTGGTGGGTGGGCAGCGCCGATTTCTGATGAGTGAAGTGTCTGGTCGACGCATGATTCTCGAAAAGATTTGGGAAGTGGATGCAAGTATTTCCAAAGACGATGCGGTTACCGACAGCATCATCAAACGCCTGAAGGAAATGGAACACGAGGGGTATCAGTTCGAGGGTGCCGAAAGCACGTTTGAGCTTGTCATACGTAAACAACTCGGCAAGTACCGACCGTTTTTTGAGCTCGAACATTTCAAGATCATTGGCGAACAGCCGACCAATGGCGCGTATGGTTCTTCGGCCATCATCAAGGTTAAAGTGGATGGCACGGATGAAATCACGGCTGCTGAAGGGGATGGTCCGGTTCATGCACTTGATTGTGCCTTGCGCAGGGCATTGGACAAATTCTACCCGGAACTTTCAAACGTCCACCTGACGGATTACAAGGTGCGCGTCATCAACGGCAAGGATGCGACTGCTGCCAAAGTTCGCGTTCTGCTGCAGTCGACCGACGGTGATGCCGTGTGGACGACAGTCGGCGTCTCCACTGATATCATTGAAGCCAGTTGGATAGCATTGGTGGATTCCATCGAGTACAAGCTGTTAAAACTGGAAGAAGCCAAGTGTCCGAAGTGAAATTGTGACAACGTACTTGTTTGTTTGAGCAGCACATCGACCGAGCATCCAGTTCACACGAGAGCCGCGAACCTCTAGTTCGTGAATTTCCTGCCGGCTTGGTCTGTCCTCGCAATATCGGCTACGCTCCTCCTCGTGCATACCGTTCCCGATGCCTTGCCCGCAACCCGGATGCTTCAGTGAGCGATCAGATGGAGACGCGCATTCTGCGAGAGGACCGGCCGGTGCGGAACTCGCGATTAATCATCGAGGTATTCGAAAGCAAGAAGGGTAGCCTCGACTCTCGGCTACAGATCGACTGTTCGGTTTCTGGAGAACTGGATTGGAGAGCAGCATCAGGAAGGTCTGATAGCATGAAACGGAGCTTTTGGCCGACGAAGAGCCGCGGGATCCTCATGCAGACAAGGCCAAGGTGGGCGACTCCACTTGACATACGACAGAAGGAAAGGAAACTTTGCACCATGCCATCGCGTTCGCCAGAAATATCCATTACCAAACCGCTGGTTGCCAGCGAAGGCGAACATCTGGTCAAGGTCGCGACCGAGTCGCTGCTCGGCCATCTCGCTGATATTTGCGACGGCGCGATTATCGTCGACAGGCAAGCGCGCATCGTCTGGATGAACGACCGCTACCCCAAGCGGCTTGGCCTGGCCGATCCGGCCTTGGCCATTGGTCAACCGGTGGAGAGCATCGTGCCTAATAGCTTGATGCGCGAAGTGGTCGAAACAGGGCGACCGATCATGCTCGACCTTATGGACTTTGGCGAAGAGACCTTCGTCGTCATGCGTCTGCCGCTGCGCGACAAATCGGGCGCTGTAATCGGTGGCATAGGCCTTATGCTGCTTGACAATACAATGGGGCTGGCGCCGCTGGTTTCTCGCTTCAATCGCCTCAGAGTAGACTATGCCGACGCCCAGCGTTGCCTTGCCGAAGCTCGGCGCGCCAAACATACACTGTCCAGCATTATCGCCGCGTCCGACGTATGTGTTGCACTCAAGCAGCAGGCGCGGCGCGCGGCGCGCACAAAGGCGCCGGTGCTAATTCAGGGGGAAACCGGTACGGGCAAAGAGCTTCTGGCACAAGCCATTCACAATGCCAGTCTGCGGGCGGACAAAGCGTTTGTCGCTGTGAACATTGCGGCAATTCCGGAGACCTTGCTCGAATCGGAATTCTTCGGAGTCACCCCCGGTGCATATACTGGTGCGGACCGCAAAGGTCGGGACGGCAAATTCAAACTTGCGGATGGCGGGACGCTTTTTCTCGATGAAATTGGTGACATGGCTATCGCTCTGCAAGCCAAGCTATTGCGGGTACTTCAGGAGGGGGAGTTCGAGGCGCTAGGCTCCAATCAGCTGGTACCGGTCGATGTACGCATCGTTGCTGCCACCAGTCGCGATCTGCAGGCAGAGATGAACGAAGGGCGTTTCCGCACCGATCTCTACTACCGATTGAACGTTGTGACCTTGCCGATGCCCCCACTGCGAGAGCGGCTGTCCGACCTCCCGTTGCTGTGCGAGCACATGATTGAAGCGCTATGCCAAAAGCTGGGGCTGCCCCTGCGCGAAATCTCCCCGGAGGCGCTCCAGCGGCTGCACCGGCACAACTGGCCGGGCAACATCCGCGAGTTGCAGAATGTGCTCGAGCGAAGTCTCATGATGAATGATGGTGAAACCCTTACCCTTGCCGAGATAAATGCGGCTATGCTGCCGGCGCAGGCTTCTGAACCAACGGCCGAGCCGGTTGGCCAGTCGCTCGCCGAAGCTATCGCGGAAGCGGAAAGAACTGCTATCCGTAACTGCTTGGCGGCCTGCGCAGGGAACAAAGCGCGCGCGGCGGCGGAACTGGGCATCTCCCGCACTTCTCTCTACGAAAAGATCGCTTTGCTCGGTCTCGGCTGAGGCAGACGCTAACGCCAACCCATCGCCGGGTGTTCGCGTGTCCGTACAGGATGTACGCTGTGGCGGACACTCTCCCTTTCTGTTTTACGCGTTCAAGCCCGTGATCGCTGGAATCTCAGGTAGTTACGGTGCGTGGCCCATTCCTTGCGACGACATAGCCTCCGTTATGCCTTCCAGCCGTGTTGGCTGAAGGTTTGGTCCACTCAATTTACGGGGATCTATTCTTCTTGTGCATTTTGTCACAGTCGATAAAACAGACTGCGGTTAATCTGGTCTGCAAGAGATTCGAAACAGGCGTCACTTCAGGTACAGCGTATCCGTTTGGAATCTCGATGACAGAAGAATTGTTTAGATGCATCAGACTAGGGGCAAATCGTGATTAAGGTATTCAGCCATTGGCTACATTTGAAGACAGTCTTGCGGATTGTTATCGATTTCATCTTTCCGGTTACATGCGTTCTGCTGGCCGTCTTTCTGATTGGGCATAGAGGTCAGGAGAGTATTCAAAGTGTCGTGATCTATGCCGTCATTTTTGCGTTGGCGATGATTGTTTTCAACGCATCGCTTGGCCTATATCAACGATCGCACGGTCGGACCATCATGCAAACCCGAGCTCGTGCGGTGCTTTCACTTTATCTGTCGGTTCCGCTGGCTTACGGCGTGTTTGCCTTGCTGTCGATTGCCGATGCCGATCACGAACTGTTGCTTGTATCGGGTTTGACGGCTTTGTTCGGAACGCTTGCCCATCGGGTGTATACCATGCATAACCGCACCGGAACGATGATGGAACATCGGGTGTTGATATTTGGTGCTGGCCCTGAAGCCGAGTCTGTCAGCAAGGTACTGAAACGCTCCGATCCCGACATACAGATTGTCGGTTTCTATCCCAGCCCGACGGATACTGAAATATGCATCCCCGGCCAACAGGTTCTACCACGCGCACAGTCCTTGTCCGATACGGCATACGCCCTGAATGTTCATGAAATAATTATCGCCGTACGCGAAAGACGTGGTGGAATACTGCCCTTGAGAGAGCTTCTTGATTGCAAATTATCTGGCGTCAAGGTGCTTGATCTGGCCAGTTATTTTGAACGGGCGCTGGGGCAGATAAGACTTGACTCGTTGCGCATCGGCTGGTTGATATTTGGCGAGGGGTTCCGTCAAGGTTGGCAGCGTACGCTGGTCAAGCGTTTGTTTGATATCGTTGCGGCATCGATTCTGCTTCTGCTCGCACTGCCCTTAATGCTCGTTACCGCATTGTTGATTGTATTGGAGGATGGTTTCCCGGTTTTTTATCGGCAAGAACGTGTGGGTTTGAATGGCCGTTTGTTTCATGTGGTCAAGTTTCGCAGCATGCGCAAGGATGCCGAAAGCGACGGCAAGCCGCGTTGGGCGACAGCAAACGATGATCGGACGACGCGTGTCGGGCGAATCATCCGGAAGTTGCGCATCGATGAGTTGCCGCAGTTATATAGCGTACTGACCGGTGATATGAGTTTGGTCGGGCCGCGTCCGGAGCGCCCTTACTTTGTCGATCAACTGACACGCGAAATACCGTTTTACGCCGTACGTCATAGCGTCAAACCTGGCGTAACGGGTTGGGCGCAAGTAAGTTACCCCTACGGTGCCTCGGTTGATGATTCCATCCAGAAGCTCCAGTATGATCTCTATTATGTGAAGAACCACACCCTGTTTCTTGATATTGTTATCCTGTGCGAAACGGTTGTTGTGGTGCTTACTGGCAAAGGCGCTCAGTAGGGCACACTGCCCAGGTGAATCGCATAACGTGACGTGACATGGGGAGGTCTTTCGCTTGGATGCCAGCAGGGAAGCAGTTAGTGTCTGGAGTTATGGGCTTGCAGCCTTCGTTTACGCGGCATTTGCCATATACCTGGCTTCCGGATGGCGATCAGGCTTGCGTAGCCGCGCCTTGTTCGTTGTTTCGGTACTGTGTGCGTTCTGGGGCTTGGCTGGACTCGCTTTCGCATTAACGGGACAAACAATATTCCTGGCCATCGGCATGCTTGCCGACCTCTTCCGGTACGGTGGCTGGTTTGTCTTTTTGCTGGTTTTGCTAAAACCGCATGCATCGCGAAAGGAGCGACTGCCGAACCGACTTCGCTGGCTGGCCGGAAGCGCGCTGGCCTTAGTCCTTATCGGCTTGTCAGCGCAGATCATGGCTGTGCTGGGCACAAAAACCTTCTTCCAACCTCTAAGGATGGTTATTTTGGACTCGCTAGCGATGGCGGTGTTTTCGCTGGTGCTTATTGAGCAGTTATTCCGCAATGTTTCCCCAGACTGGCGATGGAGCATCAAGCCACTGTGCATCGGGCTTGGCGGCGCTGTTCTGTTTGACTTGTACTTGTTTTCGGATTCATTGCTCTTCAACAGAGTCGATGTGGATGCATTCAATATCCGTGGTTTTGTGCACGCTCTGGTGGTTCCGCTTGTAGTGGTCTCGGCGGTTAGAAGCAAAGACTGGAAAACCCGAATCGTCCTGTCACAACGAGCGACATTGCAATCAGTCACGCTGATTGCGGTCGGTGTGTACCTCCTTTTTGTGTCTGCTGCCGGATACTATGTGCGCTATTTTGGCGGCGATTGGGGACGTGCGTTCCAGTTGGCCTTGTTGTTTGCGGCACTTTTGCTACTCAGTGTTTTGAGCTTGTCCGGATCGATGCGGGCCAAGTTCAGGGTCTTGGTCGGCAAGAATTTTTTCAGTTATCGCTATGATTACCGGGAAGAATGGCTGCGGTTTACCAATACGCTGTCATCTCAGGACGGGTTTTCGGAGATGGGAAAACACGTGATCAATGGCCTGGCCGATATGGTCGAGAGTCCGGCCGGCGCGCTCTGGTTGAAAGATCCGACAGAGCGTTTCTATGCACAAGCGGCGTGTTGGAATATGCCTGTTTCGTCGGCGACTGAAGATGCCGATAGCAAGTTGTGCCAGTTCTTGCTCAATAGTGGCTGGGTAATCAATCTTGAGGAGTATCGTTCTCTCCCCCGTCGGTATGACCAGCTTGAACTCCCGCTCTGGTTGATCGAGGTTCCCAATGCCTGGTTGGTTGTTCCCTTGGCGACGGGCAGCGAGATGACCGGCTTCGTCGTACTTTCCACGGCACGTACGAAGATTGATGTTAACTGGGAAGTTAACGATTTGCTGAAGACGGCGGGTCGACAGGCCGGCGCATTCATGGGTCAGATGCAGGCTACCGAAGCGTTGCTGGAAGCAAGGAAATTCGACGCGTTCAACCGAATGTCAGCATTCGTTGTGCATGACTTGAAGAACATCGTTGCTCAACTGTCACTGATGTTAAAGAATGCCGAGCGTCATCGGGATAATCCTGAATTTCAGCAGGACATGCTGATGACAGTGGAGCATTCCGTCGAACGCATGCGTCAGTTGATGATGCAGTTACGCGAAGGAGCCACCCCGGTCGATAGTCCTCGGGGCATTGATCTTGGTGACGTCATTCGGCGTATTCAGACGGCCAAGGCAGGGCAGGGACGCCACCTTGAGCTTGATCTGATTGACAAGGCCATTGCCAAGGGACACGAAGACAGGGTCGAGCGCGTGATTGGACACATCGTGCAGAATGCTCTGGACGCAACTGAAAATGGTGGTCGGGTTTGGATCAGACTGGAGCGGCAAGGAGATCACGCCATGATCGAAGTCGGCGACACCGGCCATGGTATGTCGCCCGAATTTTTGCGCGAACGTTTGTTTAAGCCATTTCAAACAACCAAGCCAGCGGGAATGGGCATTGGTGCTTACGAGAGTTTTCAATATGTGCATGAACTGGGCGGCAAGATCTCGGTGGATAGTGCAATCAATGTCGGGACACAAGTGAGTTTGCTGCTGCCGTTATTCGATTCTGGCGTCGGAACGGAAAGTGCTCAAATTCGCGAGGAAGCCAAATGAGCGCTGAAAAACTGCGTCATCTCTTGATCGTCGAGGATGATCCTGCACTGCAGAAACAAATGCGCTGGGCTTTCGATCAATATGAAACACTGACGGCCGAAGATCGCGAGAGTGCTTTGGTCCAGGTGCACCGCTTCATGCCGCCAGTTGTGACCATGGATCTTGGCCTGCCTCCGGACACCGATTCTGTTTCTGAGGGCTTCAAATTGCTTGAGCAGATTCAGTCGATCGCTCCCGAAACAAAAGTGATCGTTCTGACCGGCCAAAATGACCGTGCCAACGCGTTGCGAGCGGTCGGTTTGGGCGCCTATGATTTTTTTGCCAAGCCCTTTGAAATCGACATGTTGGGTTTGACGATAGAACGCGCTTACCGGCTCTACGATCTTCAGCAAGAGAACAGCCGCCTGCAACTTATGCAGCAGCCGGATGTCCTGTCAGGGCTTATATCCAGGGATCCCGAGGTTTTGCGGTTATGCCGCACGGTTGAGAAGGTGGCTACCAGCGATGCGACCGTTCTGGTTTTGGGTGAAAGTGGTACGGGCAAGGAATTGATTGCGCGCGGCGTTCACGCCGCCTCTTCCAGAAGGGGGGAGCGCTTTGTCGCCATTAACTGTGCGGCTATCCCGGATAACTTGCTGGAAAGCGAACTTTTTGGTTACGAAAAGGGTGCTTTTACTGGCGCCGCCAAAACGACGCCTGGCAAGATCGAAACGGCTAACCGCGGCACGCTGATGCTCGACGAAATTGGCGACCTGCCTCATGCCCTGCAGGCGAAACTGTTGCGATTCTTGCAAGAACGCGTCATTGAGCGCATTGGTGGTCGGCAGGAGATCCCGATTGATGTGCGTATTGTGTGCGCAACGCATCAGGACCTCAAATTCTTGATCAAGGAAAGTCGGTTCCGTGAAGACCTGTATTACCGGTTGGCAGAAATCGTTTTGAGCATTCCACCTTTGCGCGCCCGCCAGGGTGATGCGGCACTACTGGCACACGCTTTTGTTCGCCGGTTTGCAACTGAGCAGAATCGCGGCACCATGACGCTTCGCGAGGATGCGTTGCGGGCGATTGAATCGTATGCCTGGCCCGGAAATGTTCGGGAGTTGGAGAATTGTATAAAACGTGCAGTGATCATGGCCGATGGAAATCAGATTACCATTGACGACATTGGCCTCAATGCGGTGCAGGATGAAGGTGAGCTGCGGTTGGATTTACGCCAGGTACGTGAAGAGGCAGAAAAACGCGTAGTCATAACTGCTTTAGGGCGGGCCGACGGAAACGTGCATAGAGCGGCTGAAATGCTTGGCGTCAGCCGGCCGACGCTTTACGATTTGATGCACCGTTTTGGAATGAAGTAATTCAACATTGATTGACATTCGTCAAATTTTAGGAACATCGATGACTACTTGGAAATCCTTTAATAGAGCAGCTTCGTCAGCTCTCCTGACCGTCGTGATTCTGGCTGGTTGTGGGGGGGAGACGCCTGAATCCATGTTGAGTTCTGCCAAAGCATTCATGGCAAAGAACGATAACAAGGCTGCGTTGATTCAATTGAAGAACGCTCTTCAAAAGAACCCGAATCTGGGTGAAGCCCGGTTCTTGATGGGTAAGGCACTGCTCGATGGGGGGGAGCCAACATCTGCGGATGTCGAGTTGCGCAAGGCAAAAGATCTTCAATATTCAGCTGATCAGGTAATTCCACTGTTGGCTCGGGCACAACTCATGCTGGGGCAACCCAAGAAGGTTACCGATGAACTTGCCAAAGTTCAATTAACTTTGCCGGAAAGCAAGGCCGACTTGCAGGCCTCGATGGGGCAGGCTTATCTGATGTTGGGCAAGATCGAGGCGAGCAAGGCCGCCTATGATGCATCACTAATTGACTACCCGGATTATGCTCCTGCGCTTGTCGGTCAAGCAAGAATCATGGCAGCGAAGCGGGAT
Source organism: Propionivibrio sp. (assembly GCA_016705685.1). GTDB lineage: Bacteria > Pseudomonadota > Gammaproteobacteria > Burkholderiales > Rhodocyclaceae > Propionivibrio. Next base: position 457,344 of record JADJLB010000010.1, on the reverse strand, counting down.
TTTGCTGGGGCCTTGGCTCTACTCGATCCAGTGCTTGAAAAGTCACCTGGTCTTTACGATGCATGGCAACTTAAAGGAGATATTCTTTATGCGAAAGGCGATCGCCAAGGATCTATTGAAGCTTATCGTAAGGCCGTGGACGTCAAAGCTGATTTTCTGCCAGCGCATTCCTCTCTGATTACTCGTTACCTTGAGGAAGAGAAACTGGACGATGCCGGCAAGCAACTCGAGGCAATGAAGAAAATTGCGCCTAAACATCCACAAACGATGCTTTTGCAAGCGCAGCTTTCTTACCAGCAGAAGAATTTCAAAGCAGCCGAGGAATCGATTCAAAAATATCTCGGTATCGTTCCCGACAGCACGCTTGGCCTGCAACTGGCCGGGGCGATAGAGTACGAATTGAAATCGTATTCGATGGCAGTGACGTACTTGACGAAAGTGTTGTCAAAGACTCCAGAGCTTGGGTTGGCACGTCGCATTCTAATAGCCAGCTATTTGCGCAGTAATCAGCCGGCCAAGGCCCTTGCCATCCTGCAACCCGTATTGGACAAAATAGAGAAGAATTCGAACATGCTTGCCTTGGCCGGCGAGGTATACATCCAGAACGGGGATGCTGAAAAGGCAGGCATCTATTTTACGAAAGCGGCTGCGCTTGATCCCGGGAATACGGGTAAACGCACTTCAGTCGCCCTTTCGCATCTGGCTCAAGGAGAAACAGACGCCGCTTACCGTGAGTTGGAACAGATTTCGTCGGTCGATTCAGGCATTAATGCGGACTTGGCATTAATTGCTGCCCAGCTCAAAGGGCGTAAGTTTGATCAGGCGCTCAAGTCAATTCTCGTGCTTGAAAAGAAGCAGCCGCAAAACCCATTGGTACAAAGCTTGCGTGGTACGGCATTGCTAGGCCAGGGTGATAAGGCCGCTGCTCGAAAGAGCTTCGAACAGGCTCTGGTCTTGAATCCGACGTATTTTCAGGCCGCCGCCAGCCTGGCCAACCTGGACCTTGCGGATAAAAAACCGGACGATGCTAAGAAGCGCTTTGAAGGAATCATTGCCAAGGATCCAAAAAACGTCCAAGCCCTACTGTCTCTCGCAGAGCTGCGCGGGACGACGGGAGGAAAGCTTGAAGAAGTGGCCGAGCTTGTTAACAAAGCAATTGCTGCAAATCCAGCTGAAGCCTCCCCGCGAATTGTGCTGATTGGCATTTACCTGGGGGCCAAAGAGAACAAAAAGGCGCTGGCTGCGGCTCAGGACGCGCTCGCGGTCTTGCCTGATCATCCGGAGGTGCTGGATGCTGCGGGTCGCGCCCAGCAGGCGGCGGAGGATTTCAATCAGGCGCTGGCAACTTACGGAAAACTGGCAACCTTACTCCCCAATTCGTCTCAGCCTTATTTGCGTATGGCCGATATCCAAGTGGGAGCAAAAAACAAGGAAGGCGCGATGCTGAATCTGCGTAAGGCACTTTCGCTCAAAGCGGATTCGATCGATGCGCAGCGCGGCATCATGATGCTCGATCTTGACGCCGGGCGCACCTCGGAGGCCCTGGCGATGACCAGGCAGATTCAGAAACAACGCCCCAAGGAGGCCGTAGGCTATGTTCTCGAAGGCGATGTCTATGCCTTGAAAAAATCATGGAACGAAGCGGCGACCGCTTACCGAAATGGATTAAAGAAAAACGGAGAAACGGTATTGGCTGTCAAGTTGCATGCTGTATTGGAGGCAGGCGGAGGTACTGGCGAAGCAGATAAATTTGCCGATAGCTGGCTGAAGGATCATGCCAAGGATTTGCGCTTCCGTCTTTATCTTGCCGAGACCGCGAATGCTCGTAAGGACTATGCTTCATCTAGCAAACAGTATCGGCTTTTATTGGAAGCGCAGCCGAACAATCCTGCGATGCTGAACAATTTGGCTTGGGCAGCGGCTCAAATAAAGGATCCGGCGGCCATTGAATATGCTGAAAAAGCATACAAACTTGCCCCAGAACAACCGGCCATCATGGATACCCTGGGTTGGTTGCTGGTTGCAAAGGGCGATACGGCGCGCGGTCTTGAGTTGTTGCAGAAGGCGATCAATCTTGCCCCACAAAACTCCTCGATTCGTCTCAACCTGGCAAAAGCACTGGTCAAAGCCGGGAAGAAAGACGAGGCGAAAAAGGAGTTGGAAACCTTGTCCAAGCTTGGTGAAGGCTTTCCAGCACAAGCTGAAGTTACGAAGATGTTGCAAGGTTTGTAAACACATTTACCTGATGCTAAATCAATTTATATACACTTCGAGGAATTCATGACTATCGTTGCTGTGGTTGGGTTGGGCTATGTCGGCTTGCCGTTGGCTGTCGAGTTTGGGAAAAGAAGCCGTACTATTGGCTTCGACTTATCGGCGAACAAAGTTGCGAATTACAAGAAGTATATTGACCCGACGGGTGAGGTAAGCGGAGAGGATCTTAAATCCGCGTCCTTTCTGGAATTGAGTTGTGATCCAGCGGTCCTTCGAGAAGCCGACTTCATTATTGTTGCCGTTCCTACGCCGGTCGATGACGCGCACCAGCCCGATTTCAAGCCGTTGATCGGTTCGTCTGAATCTGTGGGGAAGAATCTGAAAAGGGGTGCTACGGTAGTCTATGAATCGACCGTATATCCTGGCGCAACCGAAGAAATCTGTATTCCGATTATCGAAAAGCATTCTGGTCTGAAATGGAAGCAGGATTTCTTTGTAGGGTATTCGCCAGAGCGCATCAACCCTGGTGACAAAGAACGCACACTGACCAAGATTGTCAAAGTCGTGTCTGGCGATACGCCTGAGACGCTCGAACGCGTCAAACAGGTTTACGCCAGCGTCATAACGGCCGGCGTTTATCCGGCGTCCTGTATCAAGGTCGCCGAAGCCGCCAAGGTCATCGAAAACACCCAGCGCGATCTGAATATTGCGCTGATGAACGAGCTGGCGATCATTTTCGACCGCATTGGAATAGATACACTTGAAGTATTGCAGGCGGCCGGTAGCAAATGGAACTTCCTTCCCTTCCGCCCGGGGCTCGTCGGCGGACACTGTATCGGCGTCGATCCCTATTACCTGACTCACAAGGCTGAGATGTTGGGCTACCACCCCGAAGTCATTCTGGCCGGTCGCCGTATCAATGACGGCATGGGGAAATTCATTGCCGAACAGACAATTAAGAACATGATTCGCAATGGAAGGCAGATCAAGAATGCACCGATCATTGTTCTTGGTTTGACTTTCAAGGAAGACTGTCCAGACTTACGCAATTCTCGCGTGATCGATGTGATTCGCGAACTTCAATCCTATGGCGCCGATGTCATCGTCCATGAACCGGTGGCCGATGCCGAAGAAGCCAGGCACGAGTATGGCGTGGCCTTGACTCCATGGAATGAATTGCCGACCGCAGCCGCCATCGTTGCTGCCGTTGCACATAAAGAGTTCAAGAGTCGTCCGGTAACCGATTATGTGGAAAAATTGGAGAAAGGCGGTGTGCTGACCGATGTTAAGAGCATGTTTGACGAGGCTCAACTGGCATCATATGGAGTGACGGTGTGGCGTCTGTGAACTCGGCCTTTGAATTGCTCGGAATTCGCCTGCGGGCAACACCAGCACGTTGGCTGGTGACCGGTTGTGCCGGCTTCATCGGGTCGCATCTTGTTGAGTCCTTGCTCAAGCTCGATCAATCAGTCGTCGGGCTTGACAATTTTTCTACCGGGCATCGTCGTAACCTTGTTGAAGTCGAGACGCTGGTCTCTCCAAGTCAGTGGAAGAAATTTCAGTTCGTCGAAGCAGATATCCGCAACTTGGAAGCTTGCCGACAAGCTTGTAGCGGCGTTGACTATGTTCTGCATCAAGCGGCACTGGGGTCCGTTCCCCGTTCGTTGGCCGATCCGCTGGCAACCAATTCGGCAAACATCGATGGATTTCTCAACATGCTGGTGGCGGCGCGAGATGCCAGAGTCAGACGGTTTGTTTATGCTGCATCGAGTTCGACCTATGGAGATCATCCAGACTTGCCCAAGGTGGAACAAACCATCGGTCGGCCGTTATCGCCTTATGCCGTGACCAAGTTGGTCAATGAGCTTTATGCCGAAGTGTTTGGACGCTGCTATGGTTTCCCGTCGATCGGGCTCCGCTATTTCAATGTATTTGGAGCCCGGCAGGATCCGGAAGGCGCATACGCAGCAGTGATTCCCCGGTGGACACGAGCCATGCTGCTCGGTGAGGAAGTGCTGATCAACGGTGACGGAGAGACCAGCCGGGATTTCTGTTTTGTCGACAACGCGGTTCAAGCCAATCTCCTGGCGGCAACGTCGGATAACTTGGACGCTGTCAATCAGGTCTATAACGTGGCTCTGGATGACCGTACTTCACTGAACCGCCTGTTCGAACTTCTGCGCAATGTGCTTGCCGAAACAAGACCCGAGATCGGCCACTTGAAGCCGCTTTATGGCGACTTTCGTTCTGGCGACGTACGCCATTCACAGGCCGATATCGCCAAAGCAAGACGGTTGTTGAATTATTCGCCGACACACAGGCTGGAACAGGGCATTCGTGTTGCCATGCCCTGGTACGTTTCACACCTCACGGCATCGTCGCTTTGTGGGGTTTGATCATGCCTGCCGTCTTTAGAAAGCTGTTTGTCGGTAAGCCAATATACACGGCTCTTTGTGCTGTTTTATTGGCTATTGCCCCGGTGCTCGCACATGCCGCATTTGAAGACCCCGCACCTGAAGATCTGGTTACGCTCAGGAACGAAGCCCGGTCCTATGAGCATGGTGAAGGAGTTTCCAAAGATCTCGTTCGTGCCGCCAGTCTCTATTGCGATGGTGCGCGCTACGGGGATGCCGAGGCTCAGTTCAGCCTGGGCTGGATGTATGCCAATGGCCGTGGCTTCCCACACAGCGATGAAATGGCTGCTTACTTTTTCAAGCTGGCAGCGGATCAAGGGCATGCGCAAGCAAAGAAGATGTTGCGATTCGTCGGCGAGACGGTGGCCCCCATGCCCGAATGTATGCGCTACTCAGACGCCGACCCCGAGTTTCAAAAAGCCTTGCAGTCGAGTAGCCCGGCGCAGCAGAAAGTGTTTGGCTTGGTTCGAAAACTTGCCCCGGAATATGGTGTCAGCCCGCGGCTGGTCATGGCCGTTATCCGGGCCGAATCGAATTTTGAACCTACGGCCGTATCGCCTAAGAATGCCCAGGGTTTGATGCAGCTTATCCCCGAAACCTCGGCACGTTTCAACGTTAAGAAGCCGTTCGATCCCGAACAGAATATCCGTGGCGGGATGTCCTATCTTCGCTGGCTGCTGGCCTATTTCGAAGGGAATGTTCCACTCGTCGCCGCCGCCTACAATGCCGGCGAGGGCGCTGTGAATCGCTTCCGGGGAGTTCCCCCTTATGCCGAAACTCGTGATTACGTCAAGCGAATCATGAGCGTATTCAAGAAAGACGAGCATCCCTATGACCCGAACGTGGTGAATCCGTCACCGGAATTATCACGAATCCGGGCTCCAAAATCGCTTTAGTGATTCGAGACATCGTGATACCTTCGATGCGTTCGGAAATATTCAACCGAAGAGCAGGCTTTAGCGGTTTTTTTTTCGTGGTTCTGCTGTCGCTGCCAGGACTGGCTTGCGCCGCTTTGCCCGAGTTGATCGAACAGATCAAACCGTCGATAGTGGTTGTCGCCACTTACGCCAAGACGCGCAGCCCGGTATACGCAATCAGGGGCGCCGGATTCGTGGTCGGAAATGGCAACCTGATTGCAACAAACGCCCATGTCATACCTGATAGTTTGAACTCGGAAATTGATGAAACATTGATGGTTATTGTGCCCACGAGTCGACAAGGACCACAGCAACGTGCAGCAAAAATTGTAGTGACCGACCCCGCCCATGACCTGGCTCTGCTGCGCATTGAAGGAACGCCCTTGCCGGCGATGGTCCTGCATTCCGGAGGACCAATACGCGAAGGGCAAAGCGTTGCGTTTACCGGTTTCCCGATCGGTAACGTGCTTGGCCTGTCGCCGGTGACCCACCGGGGTATCGTTTCGGCCATCACTCAAGTTGCCATACCCAGTGCGACAGCGCATCAATTGAATTCAAAAGTGATCAAACGATTGAAAAGCGGTTCGTTTGAAGTCTATCAGTTGGATGGAACCGCCTATCCGGGGAACAGCGGGGGCCCGCTCTACGAAATGGAAAAAGGCGAAGTGATCGGGATTATCAATATGGTGTTTGTCAAAGGTACCAAGGAGTCCGCATTGACGCACCCTTCAGGGATCAGTTTTGCTATCCCGGTAAGGTATTTGCAGGAATTGATAGGCGATCTGCAATAATGCGAGGCAGCTTTGCCGGATTGAATTGGCTATGCTCCGCTTTGAAAGTTTTTTGAGCTTAGTCTTTTGTTTGGCTTAAGCGGTTCTAGTGTGTCGACGAAATTTACACTTTGATTTTCAGGTTAAGGTGAAATTTGCGGCTGACCTTAACAAAGTTTTTAATAAACAATGGGTAATAGGAATATATTTTGTTCGGCATGTATTTTGCTTAAGTAATTGCAGGAACAAACCAGGTGCACTTTGAATGAAGTTCGTGAAATAGTTCACGTCCATGTTGGCCGCAGATTGCTAGAGTTGTGCCCTGGTTTATGGATAGAGCAAGCTAAAGGATTGACCATGAGCGACATGCAAAACGAACATTCACAGGAAGAGACCTTGGCTAAGGAGGCAATTTCGCCAGTGCAGCCCTCTCGTGCCTCTGCCCGGCGCCGGTTGCTTAAGCGGGGCGTTGCCGCGGCGCCCGTCCTGTTGACCCTGGCCAGTCGGCCGGTGTTGGCCTGGCATTGCAAATCGCCCTCGGCTTGGGGGTCGGAGCAGTTAAACCCGCACACCAGTCTTGCAACCAACGAGGGTCACAAAAAGTGGGCTGACGAAACTTGGACGATTTCCAATTGGGTCAGCAACTCCGACCGGCTTGGGGTCGGAAATCCGTGGGCGAAGTTGTACGCCAAGTACAATGGTATCAAGAACAATTCAGGCCAGTTTGACTATACAAAAGTTACGGTTGCCAAGTTGTTCGGGAATGTCCCAGGTTTGGGCAGGCCGTCCGGATTGAGCAATTCGGCCTATGTGAAAGTGGTCTTGAGCTCGGGTACCGATTTCCAGAAATATATTATCGTCGCACAATTGAACTACATACTTCTGGCCCCGCTTGCTTCACCGTATGACCTGGACCGCTGTGTAACGCTCGCCGAGCTGAAGAAGATGGCCAGTGGCTCATATTCTCCTCCAAACGTTTCTTTTGTTTGGAACCAAACGGATATCGTCAGTTACCTGTTCAATAACTGGATTGTCCAACCGTAGTTGTCGGTGTGTGACAGCGATCAAAGTCGATTCTTAACGTACTCGCGGCCCAGCCCTGATTGGTGATGGATAGTTCAACTCGCCGATGGTATCCGGCTTCGGCGAGTGTTTCGCAGTATCGTGATTGGGGCGACGACGACCTGATTGTCGTTTACCACAAATCAAGTGGCGATACGCACCTTCTGGAACCGCTGGCTGCAGTGATTCTTGAGATGGTCGAGTCAGCTCCATGTACTTCCGCGATGCTGGCAACTGAGCTGCATGATGTATTTCAGGACGACGATCAAAAAGTTGCTCTTGAGGTCATCGAAACAACTCTGATACAGTTGCGTGGTGTCGGCCTCGTCTACAACACCCCTAATTGAAAATTTCTGAATTCACTGAAGCGGAGCTTGAAAGTCGGCTTCGCTGCGGCGCGTTGTTGCTTAATCTCGGCCCTTTCGTTGCGCGATTGAATTCGGATGTCGTAAGCATTGCACGCGATATCGCGTTGATGTACGCCGATTTCCATACCAGCCCCGAGAACACTTTCGCCGATTTTCACGTCAAGGTGGCGCTGGATACTGGCCTGAGACGATGGGCGAAACCGCAAGTTCGTTTCTATTTCGACGGGCGCCCGTCGTTTATTCCGTTGCCCGCTGACCAGGCGTTTGCCATGCTCGAGTGGGGGCTCAACTGGTGCGTTGCCGCGCATAGTCATCAGTATCTGATTATTCATGCCGCTGTAATCGAAAGAGAGGGGAAGGCGGCAATTCTGCCCGCTCCCCCTGGTTCGGGTAAGAGCACGCTCTGTGCGGGACTGGTCAATCGCGGGTGGCGCCTCCTTTCGGACGAACTCGCGCTTTTGGACATGGATAGCGATTTGATTTACGGGATGTGTCGCCCAGTAAATCTCAAAAATGTGTCCGTAGACGTTATCAAACAGTTTGCCCCTGCGGCGGTGTTTACCGCATCGGTGCCCGATACGACGAAGGGTACGATTGCGTTGATGCGCCCGCCGGTGGATAGTGTTCAGCGGATGAACCAGCCAGCTTGCCCGGCATGGGTGGTGTTACCGAAGTACACTGCCGGTGCTTCACCCCAGTTGGAACGGCATAGTCGGGCGCGCACCTTCATGCTGATCGCCGAACAATCGTTCAATTACGATATTCAGGGTTCACGTGGTTTTGATGCGGTTGGCCGGCTGATCGACCAAAGCCAGTGCTTTCAACTGACTTACAGTCGCCTCGACGACGCCGAGCGGGTTTTTGATGATTTGCTAGCCGGGCGTATCGAATGATTCCACGAGACCAAATCGTCACCGCTTTGCTCGCCCCGGATTTGCTGCCGACGCTGTCCGAAATGGACTGGGATCTGTTGATCCGCCAAGCAAGACGATCCAACCTCTTGGCACGCCTGGCGCATCTATTGATTCAGAATGGCCAAATCGAGAAGGTGCCGAATTCACCGCGATTGCATCTCTTTTCGGCACTGCGCATGGTTGAGCGGCAGGATGTTGCCATGCGTTGGGAAGTTGATTGCATCCAGAATGCGCTCGCTAACGCCGGCGTGAAGATTACCTTGCTCAAAGGCGCGGCCTACGTCATGGCAGGACTACCGGCTGCCAACGGACGAACGTTCTCCGACATCGACATCATCGTGCCAAAGAAGCACGTGGCCGAGGTCGAAAGCGCGTTGATGCTGAATGGATGGCAGGGGACGCATCACGACGACTATGACCAGCGCTATTACCGACGCTGGATGCATGAAATTCCTCCCATGCGCCATGTCCGGCGTGGCACGAGCATCGATGTGCACCATGCCATCCTGCCCGAAACCGCCCGCATCAAGGTCAATACACCGGCGTTACTGAAGGCCGTGGTTGCACTGCCGGGCTACGAAAATCTTTACGTCCTGAAACCGGAAGATATGTTGCTGCATAGCGCAACACACCTTTTTCATGAGGGTGCGCTGGATAATGGTTTACGTGATCTGTTCGATCTTGACAGCCTGTTGCGTCATTTTGGGGACAATCCGGAGTTTTGGTCCGCACTGGTCCCGCGGGCCATCGAATTGGGGCTGACCCGACCCCTCTACTATGCGATCCGATATACAACCACGATGCTCGATACGCCGGTTCCGCAAGCGGTGATCAATGCGGCGGAGATTGGCAAACCACCTCTTGGCATTGCCAGCCTGGTGGATTTTTGTTATCTGCGCGCGCTGAGGCCCACGCATGACAGTTGTAATACGCCAGGGACAGGATTAGCCCGGTTTGCCCTCTATATCCGTTCGCACTGGATGCGCATGCCCTTCCTGCTGCTGGCCTACCATCTGGCGCGCAAGGCTTTCCTGCGGCCGAAGCAGTTGCCGGTGGAAACAGCCCTCACAACCAAGGAAGGGTAGTCATTTCAACGTCTTTATCCGCAGAATAAAGGCGGAACCCTGTCGGGTGCCAGACGCTTGGTCGGTCCGCGCTCGAAACGCAACTCAACCTTCTGCCACCCGCTTGGCAATGTGCGCCAGGGCTTCCTCGATCTGATCTATGAGGATCAGGCACAGGTCTCCGGGCTTCAGCTCGGCGAGCGCCGTGTCGATGGCCAGAAACTCGCCATGAATTTCCCGGATGTCGGTTGTGCGCGTGGCATTTTTCAGGCCAAGCTGAAGAAGCGCCAGCACTTCGCCGTCCGCGCGTCCGCGTTGGCACTGATCCTGATAAAGAACGACCTGATCGAATGCGTCGCCAAGAATTTCGGTCTGTTGGCGGATGTCTTCATCACGCCGATCGCCAGCGCCGCTGATCACGACTGAACGTCGCGCGCCTGCCGAACAAGGCATGTTGTCGATGGCTCCAACCAGCGCCATGATCGCGTCGGGGTTGTGGCCGTAATCGGCGATCAGTGTGGCACCCCGGTAATTGAACAGATTGAAACGGCCGGGAGCGCTTTGTGCGTCGTTTACAAAATTGGCCAGGCCGGCACGAATGACCGACCAGTCGATGCCCAGCGCCCAACCCGCGCCGGCTGCGGCCATCGCGTTTTCGACCTGGAAGCCGATGGCGCCATTGGCGGTAACCGGGATTTCAGCCAGCGGAATGCGCTGCTCGAAGCCGCCTTCGGTGGCGACGATCGAATCGGCATCCAGGTAAACCACGCGTTTGCCCTGGGCGCGGTGCATGGCCATGACCGGGTGGTTACGGTCGCGGGCGAAAAAGGTCACTTTGCCGGGGCAGGCATCGGCCATGCGCACAACCATCGGATCGGCGGCATTGAGCACGGCAACGCCGACGTCCGGCTTGACGTTGCGGACGATCACGCGCTTGACAACGGCCAGTTCATCCACTGTGCTGATATACGACAGCCCGAGGTGGTCGCCCTTGCCGATATTGGTGACTACCGCCACATCGCAGTAATCGAAACCCAAACCCTCGCGCAAGACGCCGCCACGCGCGGTTTCAAAAACAGCCGCATCGACGTCGGGGTGGAGCAGCACGTTCTTGGCGCTTTTCGGGCCGCTGCAGTCGCCAGTGTCGATACGCCGGCCATCAATATAGACGCCGTCGGTGCTGGTCATGCCGACACACAGGCCGAGGCTGGAAAAAACGCTGGCGATCAGGCGCACCGTCGTGGTTTTGCCGTTGGTTCCGGCGACGGCAACTACCGGGATACGCGCATCGTCTCCGTCGGCAAACATATTGGCGATAATCGCTTCGCCGACGGCACGCCCCTTTCCGTAGGACGGTTGCAGGTGCATGCGCAGTCCGGGTGCGGCATTGAGTTCGACAATCCCGCCACCCTGTTCTTCGAGCGGCCGCAACACGCTGTTGCAAACGATGTCGACGCCGGCAATGTCCAGGCCGATGGTCTGTGCTGCGGCGACGGCGCGCGCGGCAAATTCGGGGTGGACATCGTCGGTCACATCGGTGGCCGTACCCCCGGTGGATAGATTGGCATTGTCGCGCAATACCACGCGGGCGCCTTTGGCCGGCACCGAGTCAGCGGTCAAGCCCTCGGTTGCCAGACGGGCGAGGGCAATGTCGTCGAAACTGATACGGGTCAGCGAGGTTGCATGACCCGCGCCGCGCTTGGGATCGCTGTTGACCAGTTCGACGAGTTCCCGAACGCTGCGCGTACCATCGCCGGTAACGTGCGGTGGTTCGCGGCGTGCGGCAGCGATCAGCTTGTTGCCGACCACCAGCACGCGATAATCGTGTCCGGGAATGAACCGCTCGACCAAGACCTCGTTGCTGATCTCTGCAGCAACGGCGTAGGCAGCCTCAATTTGCTCGCGTGTTGACAGATTGACGGCAACTCCCTTGCCCTGATTGCCGTCCTGCGGCTTGACGACAACCGGGACACCGATTTCACAAGCGACAGCCCAGGCATCAGCCGCATCTTCGGCTGGACGACCCGCCGGTACTGGAACGCCGGCGGCGTGCAGCAAGGTCTTGGTCAATTCCTTGTCCTGTGCGATGGCTTCGGCCACTGCACTGGTGCGGTCGGTTTCTGCGGCCTGGATGCGGCGCTGTTTGCTGCCCCAGCCGAATTGCACCATGCTGCCTTCGGTCAATCGGCGGTAAGGGATGCCGCGCGCCACGGCCGCATAGACGATGGATCCGGTGCTCGGTCCGAGGCGCACGTCCTCATCGAGTTCGCGCAGTCGATGCAAGGCGTTGCCCAGATCGAAGGGAAGATCGTCGGTAGCGGCCTGGCACAGTTCCTGTGCCAGCTCGAAGGCCAGCCGGCCTACGGCTTCTTCGCTGTATTCGACTACCACCTGATAAACGCCGGGCTCCAAGGTCTGCGCCGTGCGGCTGAAGGTCACCGGACAACCGGCTTGCGCCTGCAGCCCGAGCGCGGCGAATTCAAGGGCGTGGGCCATGGAAATGACATCGTCGCTGACGGTCGGTTGAAGCAGGGCAATTTCGGGAAAGCGTTCGCGCAAACGTGCCTCAAAGCCCGGAATATTGTCGATGACGCGCTCGATTTCGCTACACGAGATGATCGCCTCAATCGCCGTATGCTTGCTCCACAGATTGGGTCCGCGCAAGGCTCTGATGCGTGTTACGTCCATAAACGTTTTCCTTTTGAATCTCGGTCACAACGGGATGCCGAGGCATCCATTTCGAGTTTGATCATCGGGCGGCTTATCCGCTTATTCGATAAAGAATGTTTCTATACCGGTACGCATGACATCGGACGAAATGCCCAGAGCCCACGCGGTTCCGACTGCCGCCAGCACATTCTCGATCTGCGGGATGTTCTGGGCACCCTCGGTCAGCGGAATGTCATTCAGTTTGGCCAGCACCGTTTCATCATGGCCGCTGGCCAGCAGGATCAGGCCATCGCGAACGACGACGGCGCGCTTGCCCAGCTCGCGATGCGCGATGATGGTCGGCAGTTGCGCGTCGTATGCAAAGTAAATGACTTCTCCATCGCATAGCGGCGCCATATCAACCAGCATCGGTTCCCTGGCGTTGAGTAGCGCTGCACCCGTGGGCAGCACCAGATCGATCTGGGTGCGCAGGACGTTGGATACCTGATCCGCCGTTTCGATGTAATAGCGGCCGGTATGGCGAGCAACGTCGAAATTGGTAACAACGCCGACCTGACAGCGGTCATAGGCCAGACCTTCGCCGAGGATGGCATCGCTGCCGTTTTCAAAGACGGCGGCTTCGACGGCGCGATTCATCAGGATGCGTGTGGCGGCGTCCCAGTGCGCACAATCGTTGGAGTCGATCCGCCGACGATCAAGGAACAGGCCATCGCTACACGCCAACCCGGTTTGTTTTCCGGCAAGCGTCAGCAGTCGGGCGATAAGGCGGCAGACGACGGTTTTGCCGTAGCTGCCGGTAACGCCAATGACCGGGATTCGACCATTGTCGCCCTTCGGGAATAGATGCTCGACGATGGCGCGACCTACCGGCCGGGGTCCGCCGTTGGAGTGTTTCAGGTGCATCAGCAGGCCGGGTCCGGCGTTGACTTCGACGATGGCCCCGCGCTGCTCGTCGAGTGGGCGGGAAATGTCTTCGCAGACCAGATCGACGCCCGCGATGTCGAGTCCGACAATCCGGGCTGCGAGCGAGGCCACGGCGGCCACATCCGGATGCACCAGGTCGGTGACGTCCAGCGCCACATTGCCGTTGCGCTGGATCAGCACCCCTTGCCCGTCCGGAGCAATCGAATCCGCATGGAAACCCTGGCGCGCGAGTTCCAGCCGGACGGCCGGGTCGTCGTCGAGCAGGATCAGGTTGAGCGGGCAGTTTTCCATGGTGCCGCGCCGCGGATCCGTATTGAGTTGCGTGTCAATCAGTTGCGTGATGGTCGACACGCCATCGCCCGTCACCCAGGCTTCTTCGCCTCGCGCCGCCGCCACCAATTGGCCACCGACAACCAGCAGGCGATGTTCATGGCCGCGGATGAAACGTTCGACAATCACCTCGCCCGCCTCGTCCAATGCCAGTTGGAACGCCGCTTCCACGTCCTTGTAGGTGCTCAGATTGGTCGATACGCCGCGACCGTGATTGCCGTCCAGGGGTTTGACGACGACCGGCAGGCCGATGTCTTCGGCGGCTTCCCAGGCATCCGTCGCGCTGACCACCAGTCGTCCTTCGGGAACCGGCACGCCACAGGATTGCAGCAGGCATTTCGTCAGGTTCTTGTCGCGCGAGATGGTCTCGGCAATGGCGCTGGTTCGGTCGGTTTCGGCCGTCCAGATCCGCCGGCTATGGATACCGTAGCCCAGTTGGACGAGGTTGCCTGTGGACAGCAGGCGAATGGCCGGAATGCGCCTTGCCTTGGAGGTGGCTTCCTCGACGATACAGCCGGTACTGGGTCCGAGCAGTTTGCGGTCGGCCAGATCATGCAGACGCTCGACCGTGGCATGGACATCGAAGGCGGTATCCTCAATCGCCGCCATGACCAGTTCGCGGCCGGCTTCCAGGCACGCTCGGGTCACCTCCTCATGCCAGGCGCGAATGACCACTTTATATACGCCGCGGACCGAAGTCTGGCGCGCTTTGCCGAAACCACCGGGCATACCGGCGAGATTCTGCAGTTCGAGCGAAACGTGCTCAAGAATATGTCCCGGCCAGGTACCTTCTTCAAGCCGGCGCAGAAATCCGCCGCGTTCGCCGTAACTGCAACGGTGCTCGATCAGCGAGGGCAGAAACCCGTTGAGACGATCGACGAATCCGGGCAGGGTGTTCGATGGGTAATCCTCCAGTTCCCCGATATCAACAATGGCTTCGATGACCGAGCGGTAGGTCCAGATGTTGGGTCCGCGCAGGTGGCGAATCTCCAGAAACTTGATGTCTTTCGTTTTCATGTTCTCGATGTTGGCATCAGGAAAAGCGAATCGATGGGGTAGAAGGGAAAATGTCTGAACGCATTTGACGGCGACTGATTTGTCGAATAACGCGAGGCGCGAGTATTCGATTACCCCGGATGGAATTTTCGGAAGAATTGTTCACAGGAAGCGGTCCAGAATCCGGCGGCTGTGATGATCAAGCGCAAAGCGGTCGCGGATCAGGTAATGCAAGCCATGGCTGTCGGCGATCAGCAACGCCGGCGACACCAGGCGACGGATGTCCTCTTCGCCCTTGAGAACAAGCTCGGTCTCGCCATGATCGGTCTTGATGCGCCAGGTACTGGGCGTGGCAAAGCTCGATACGCTGACAATCTGTTCAATGATCGGCATGAATTCACGGCTGCCGAGTTCCTCTTGAATCAAGGTCCGCTGCTCGTCGCTCAGGTCAGCGAGACGGTCTATCCAGGCCATTTCCTGGCCGTGGGGATCGACCAGCGCAAAACCCTGATCCGGCGCGCTGATCGGAAAAGCACGGACCGGAACCACGCCGACATGGGAGGTGCCGTCTGCGCCCGTGAAAACCAGACGCCCGTGAGCGTCGCGTGATAACCGGAAAGCGGACGAATCGGTCATTCGCGTTCTCCTCCCGGCTTGGTAGCGAAATCGGTCCTGAGCAGTTGATCCTCGACATCGACGTTGCGGGCCTGCGCCTGGTACAGACGGTAGTAGTGGCCTTCCCTGGCCATCAGTTCATCATGGCTGCCCACTTCGACAATACGGCCGCGATCAAGGACAACCAGCCGGTTGGCGTCGCGCAGGGTGGACAGGCGGTGGGCGATGGCGATGGTGGTGCGGCCGCGAACGAGGTTGTCGAGGGCTTTTTGAATCTCCTTTTCGGTGCTGGTGTCGACCGACGAGGTGGCTTCGTCAAGGATCAGTATCTTCGGGTCGATCAATAGGGCTCTGGCGATGGAGATGCGCTGGCGCTCACCACCGGAGAGCGCCTGGCCGCGTTCGCCGACCAGCGAGTCGTAGCCATGGGCCAGACGCAGAATGAACTCGTGCGCATGCGCGGCACGGGCGGCGGCGACAATTTCTTCGCGCGTGGCCGTCGGTTTGCCGTAGGCGATATTCTCGGCAATCGTGCCGAAAAACAGGAAAGGCTCTTGCAGCACCAAGCCGATGTGTCGGCGGTATTCAGCCACCGGCAGCGAACGGATATCGACGCCGTCGATCAGGATGGCGCCCTCGCTGACGTCGTAGAAACGACAGATCAGGTTGACCATCGTGCTCTTGCCCGAGCCGCTGTGGCCGACCAGTCCGATCATTTCGCCGGGTTCGATCATCATGCTGATGTCGCGCGTGACGCTGCGCGTGCCATAACGAAAGCCCACATTGCGCAACTCGATGCGGCCGGTAACGCTGGCCAGGTGCACCGGTTTCAGGGGTTCCGGAACGCTGGAAACGTGGTCGAGGATATCGAAGATCCGTTTGGCCCCGGCGGCGGCTTTCTGCGTGACGGAAACGATTCGACTCATCGAATCCAGGCGCAGGTAGAAACGGCTGATGTACGCCAGGAAGGCCGTAAGCACACCGACGGTGATTTCGTTGGTCGAAATCTGCCAGATACCGAAAGCCCAAACGATCAACAGTCCGACTTCGGTGAGCAGGGTGACGGTCGGTGAGAAGAGCGACCAGATCTTATTGACCTTGTCATTGACTTCAAGATTGTGTGCGTTGGCCGCCCTGAATCGCGCCGCCTCGCGGTTTTCCTGGGCGAAGGCCTTGACGACGCGGATGCCTGGGATGGTATCCGCCAGCACATTGGTGACTTCGGCCCAAATGCGGTCGACCCGCTCGAAGCCCGTGCGCAGCTTCTCGCGTACGACATGAATCAACCAGGCGATGATCGGCAGCGGCAGCAGCGTCACCAGCGCTAGCCAGGGGTTGATCGAAATCAGGATGCTTGTTGTCATGGCGATCATCAGCACATCGGTGACGAAGTCGAGGAAATGCAGCGAGATGAAAATGTTGATGCGATCGGTTTCCGAACCGATGCGGGCCATCAGATCGCCCGTGCGTTTGCCGCCGAAGTATTCCTGCGAGAGCTTCAACAGGTGTTCGTAGGTGGTTGTTCGCAGGTCGGCACCGATGCGCTCGGACACCAGCGCCAGAATGTAGGTGCGCGCCCAACCCAGGATCCAGGCCAGCAGCGCCGCGCCGAACAGGCCCGAGAGATAAAGCATGACCAGTGCCGTGTCGATGGGCTTACCGTTCTGGTAGGGGATCAGCACCTTGTCCATCATCGGCATGGTCAGGTAAGGCGGAACCAGCGTGGCCGCCGTCGACCCCAAAGACAGAAGGAAGCCGGCCAGCAACTGCCAGCGGTAGGGATAGGCGAAGCGCCACAAACGAAACAGCGTCCATGTCGAGGGTGGCGCGTGAATCTCCTTGCTGCATAGCGGACACTCTTCCTGGCCGGCCAGCAGTGGCGTTTCGCATTTGGGGCAAAGCGCCTGTGTCGGGAGCGCCGGAAGATTTCCGGTGAGATGGAAAGCCAGCTGACGCGTAAACTGCTCGATCAATCGTCCCGCCGCGATGTCTCCGCCAAGGGTATAGCGCCAGGAGGCCAGCCGTGAGCGGGTATCGAAAAGCTCGAGGCTGCCCACCCCGGAATGATCGCGGCGCGACAATGTCAGCCCATGACGCAAGTCATGGGATTGCCACGGGCTTTCGCCGGCCGCCCAGGCCAGCAGTCGGTGGTTGGTGAGAACGACCAAGCCAGGGGAAAAACAAAGTTGGGCGTCAAGATCGATCTCCAGCCAGGCGAGAACGTCTTCCTTAACGGCGAGCACGGCCTCAAGCCGTGATTTCCACGCCGGGGGCAGGGGTGTCGGCGATGAATTGAGCGCGGCGTTTCGGGTGTCTGAAGGCGGAGAGTTGCGGGTTGTCATCGTCGAGCGTGGGTTGAGCAGGCTGCAGGAAAAGCGCCCGAGTGCGCAAGTATAGCTTTCTTCCACTCGATGCTGGTGGCCGAAGCGGGTCAATGCACAAACATTTGAAATGCGGAATCGACACTCCCGTATTGAGCCTGACAGGCAGGCTTTGTCGGTGTTAATATTCCAACGTGATGATCGGCCCATACATGGAGTCGTAATGGCAATGCAAGTCCACGACGCGTTCAATGCTCCAGTAGATGACAGTGATACCGATTTGAATCTCAATTCGTTGAACAGCAAGGCTGGGCAACGTGCCTTGCAGCTATTTGTCCGTGCCGTCGAGGCCTCGACCAATGGCGTCATGATTACCGACGCCGTCGATCCGAAACATCCGATCATTTACGTCAACCCTGCTTTTGAACGCATTACCGGCTTTGCCGCCAGCGCCGTGGTCAATCGTAACGCCCGATTTCTGGCCGGTTCGGCGCTGGATCAGTCGGCGCTTGATGTCATTCGCAGTGCGCTACGTCGCCGTCGGGCGGCGCAGGCCGTCGTGCAATGCTTCCGCAAGGATGAAACGCCCTTCTGGAACCAGGTGTCCGTTGCGCCGGTTCCCGATGAACATGGGGTGGTTGGTCACTATGTCAGCATTTTTGAGGACGTCAGCGAACGCGTGTACCGGGAAAACCAGCTGGTGCATCTGTCCACCCATGACGTATTGACCGGCCTGGCCAACCGGACGCTGCTGGACGACCGCCTGGATCAGGCGCTGATGCGCAGCGTGCGTGACGGGAGCATCGTCGCCGTCATGCTAATCGATCTCGATCGCTTCAAACAGGTCAATGACAGCCTCGGGCATACCGCGGGGGACCGCCTGCTGAAAGCCGTCGCGATACGCCTTGAGCATTGCGTTCGTGAAGGGGATACCGTGGCCCGCCTGGGTGGCGATGAATTCGTCCTCGTTCTTGCCGATCTTTCGCGCAATGAAGACGCTTCGATGCTGGCGCGAAAGATTATTTTGTCATTGACGCAGCCGTTCGATCTCGATGGTCGTGAAGTATTTGTGACGCCGAGTATCGGCATCAGTTTCTATCCGCAGGATGGAGAAAATACGTCATCGCTGCTGCGCCTGGCCGATCTGGCCATGTATCAGGTCAAAGCCAGCGGACGAAACGGTTTCAGCTGTTTTTCGCAGGATATGAACGTGCGAGCCCAGGCCATGGCCGATCTTGAATCGGGACTGCGTCAAGCCTTGGAGAAGGACGAGTTGACGCTTTATTTTCAGCCGAAGGCCGACCTGTACTCAGGTCAAATTTGTGGCGCCGAAGCGCTGATTCGCTGGCAGCACCCGATTAAAGGCTTGATTCCGCCCGAACAGTTCATCCCGCTGGCCGAGGAATCCGGAATCATCCTGCCGCTTGGCGAATGGGTGTTGCGCGAGGCCTGTCGACAAGCCTCGCTCTGGCAACGTGAGGGGATGCCGGGGTTGACGATCGCGGTCAATTTTTCTGCGCGCCAGTGCCGGCAGCACAACATCGTCGAGGTTGTGGCCCAGGCATTGCAGGATGCCAAGCTTGACCCGCAGTGGCTGCAACTTGAACTGACCGAATCGATGGTCATGCAGAATCCCGATCAAGCCGAGATTCTGTTGCGTCGGCTCAAAGCGCTGGGCGTCAGTCTGGCGATGGATGACTTCGGCACCGGTTATTCCAGCCTGGGCTACCTCAAACGCTTTCCGTTCGACTGCCTGAAGATCGACCAATCCTTCGTGCAGAACATCACTACCGAACCCGATGACGCGTTGATCGCCAGCGCAGTCATCGCCATGGCGCACAGCCTTCGTTTGTATGTGGTGGCCGAGGGGGTCGAAACTGAAAGCCAGATGCGTTATTTGCGCAACCAAAAATGCGACCAGATGCAGGGGTTCTACTTCTCCTGGCCGTTATCGGCAACCGACTTCAGCGACTTTGTCAGAAGCTCTGCCTGCCTGCCGCTGCGCCGCAAGTCGGCCGATCTTTCAATACGCACGCTGCTGCTGGTTGACGAAGAAGAAGAGGTGCTCGAAGCGCTCCGGAGCCTGCTGGGGCGCAGTGGCTACCGTATCCTTACCGCAACTTCCGGTGCACTGGCACTCGAACTGCTGGGATTGAACGAGGTGCAAGTGATCATTGCCGATCAACGCTTGTCGCAGATGAGCGGCATCGAGTTCCTCAGTCGCGTCAAGGAAATCTATCCCGACACGGTGCGCCTGGTGCTTTCGGGTTCCAGCGACCTGGCGTCGGTCACCGGTGCGATCAATCGCGGCGCCATTTTCAGGTATCTGACCAAACCCTGGGACGACACTGTATTGCAAGAGCATATCCGTAAAGCGTTTGCCCACTATGACCGGGATCGCGCGGCTCGGACGTCGGGTGCCCTGCGGCAAAGAAATGATTGAGGCATGCCGTACGCTGTCCGGAACAGCGCGAGCCGAATTTCGAGGGAGGGGTGTGCGCAACGCCCAGCAAATAAGAACCATGGCGCGGGTCAACGCAGGAACCGGATCGGGTTTGTCGATGTCTCATTTTGTGATGCATAATCATATGCCGAGGATCGAGGTGAGCAGCGCCTTCAGCTCGACGGTATGTTTTCGAGCCGGCTTGCCTCGGGATGGGCAGGGGGACAGTCGATGAACAACGTTACGACCAAGGCAAGCGAATTGCCGGATACACCGCGCCAGCGCACCTTGCTGCTGGTAGACGACGAGGAAAACATCCTGACTTCGCTGCGCCGCCTGCTGCGTCGCGAGGGGTATACCATCCTGATCGGCCACAGCGGCGAACAGGGCCTGGAGATTCTTGCGCAACATCCGGTCGATGTCATCGTCTCCGACCAGCGCATGCCGAACATGACCGGAGTCGAATTTTTGCGCCGCGTTAAAACAGCCTATCCGGACACGGTGCGGATGGTGCTGTCGGGCTATACCGAGCTGCAGTCGATCACCGATGCCATCAACGAAGGTGCGATCTACAAATTCCTGACCAAACCTTGGGAAGACGAGCAGCTGCGCGCCAATATCGCCGAGGCTTTCCGCTACAAGGAACTGGCCGACGACAATGAGAATCTGCACGAGCAGGTCAAGATCGCCAACCAGGAGCTGGCCGCAGCCAACGAGCAATTGCGCATCCTGCTGGCGGAGCGCGAGCGGCAATTGGCAATTGACGGCGTCACGCTCGACATTGCCCAGGAAATTCTCCAGCAGGTGCATTTGCCGGTCATCGGTTTTGATGACTCGGGAATGATCGTCTTTGCCAACATCGTTGCCGACAGGGTGATAGGTCAGGGCCAACCGTTGGTCGGCAGCCTGGCCGCCGACCGTCTGCCTGCACCTTTGCAGCCGCTATTGCCGGCAGTGGGTGACGTTACGCTGAACTGGTCGGATGGCGGCCGCGACTGGCAGGTTTCATGTCGTTCGATGGGCGAGGATTCGCCGTCGCATGGAAGGTTGATGCTTTTTGTATATATTGAAGGAAGCGGCGATGAACAGTGCTAGCGACGAGCAAAAGATCGATGGCATCATGCCAGACGATGTGGCCAGTGAATCTGCGGCGCGAGAGCAGCTCGAACAGCAGTTGAAGGAGCTGTTCCGTCTCGCCGGGGACAGCGCGCAGACACGGCAACTGATGCAGATGGTTTTCGACTATCGTTGGGGGCAACGGGAATGAATACGCATAGCGAGACGACACCCCGGGAACCATCGCCAGCACCCACCATGGCGCTCGAACTGCCACAGGTGGTCGGTCAGATCGGTACGCTTCCTTCCCTGCCGGCCGTGATCATGGAATTGATCCAGAGCCTGGGCGACGAAAATATCGATACCCATCAATTGGCCAAAAAAATCGGCAGCGATCAGGCATTGGTGGCGAAGATGCTGCGCGTTGCCAATTCGTCCTTTTACGGCTTGCAGGGCAAGGTCACGTCGATCCAGGATGTGGTTGTCGTGCTGGGTTTGCGCAGCGTGCGGACACTGGCGATGGCCGCCGCGGTCACAGGCAGTTTTTCCAGTCGCAACGCCGTGCCGGGGTTCGATTTCAGCAGCTTTTGGCGCCACAGCATGGGTACGGCCTTGTGCGCGCGAGCACTCGCCCGTCGCCTGAAACTAAGCGAGGAGAATGCTTTTACCGCCGGATTGTTGCACGACATCGGCCGGCTTGTGCTGGTCGCCTGTTTTCCCGCCCACTTGACGGCGGTGATGGCGTACCGCAATACGCATGATTGCCTGTGGCTGGACGCCGAGCGTGCGGTGATCGGCATAGATCATGCGGGGATCGGTGAGGCGCTGACCGCGCATTGGAAATTTCCAAGCTCGATCCGTGAATCGGTGGCCTGTCACCACGCGCTTGATGCCTGTGAACACTCCCCATTGACCGGAGTCGTTCACGTTGCCGATGTCATCGCGCATGCGCTTGAATTGTCTCGAGGAGCACCCAGCCTTGTCCCGCTGCTGTGTGGCGGCGTATGGGACAGCCTGACGCTGGTTGAAAAGGATTTCCAGGCGATTTTCGGCGAGGTTGAAACCCAGTTCGAAGGGGCTTGCCAGATGCTGTCGACCTGAAATGCGTGAGGGCTGATGAACAAGGAGAGCAGCATGGAGCAGGCCCGAGTCGAAGTGAATGTAGCGGCTTTTCCGCCGGAAGGTGTTGATCAGCTCTGTCTGCAAATGATCGAGGCGATCGGAGCAGCCGTGATGCTCCATCGCGGGGGGCGCATCTTGAGTGTCAATCGTGCGCTGGAGGAATTGAGCGGCTACACTAGGGCAGAACTGTTGGCCATGGATTTTCTGGATCTGGCTACCGATCAGACACGTGAACGCGTCAGAAAAGGACATGGGGAAAATCTCGCGGGAGACGCGGCGTCCTCGCGTTATGAATCTCAGATCAAGACCAAGTCGGGTGCCGTGTGTGCCGTTGAGGTACATCTCAGCAGAATCGTTCTCGAGGGTCTGCCGACGGTGGTTGTTTCGTTGAGGGATCTGACCGAGCGCAAACGCGCCGATTCCCTGCAACGCCAGATGCGCCGTACGCTCAACCAGATCATCGACGGCAATCCCGTGCCGACGCTGGTCATCGACGCTGAACACAAAGTGACGCACTGGAACAAGGCCTGTGCGGAAATTACCGGCGTTCCTGCGCAAGAGCTGATCGGAACCAACGAGCAATGGCGTCCGTTCTACGCCGAGGAGCGCCCGATCATGGCCGATCTGGTCGCCAACGGTGCAATCGAGTCCGGTTTCGATACGCTTTATGAAGGCCGTTTTAAGCGCTCAGCCGTGGCGTCCGGCGCGTTCGAGGCGGAGGGATTTTTTCCGCATTTTGGCGAATCCGGACGCTGGCTGTTTTTTACCGCCGCGCCGCTACTCGACGACGATGGGCACATCATTGGTGCCATCGAGACGCTGCAGGACGTGACGGAACGCCGGGTTGCCGAGGAGGAATTGCGCAACGCGCAAGCCGGGCTCGAAGAACTCGTTGAACGGCGGACGCAACAGCTTTCGAAGATCAACCAGGAATTGGCGGGGGATATCGCCAAGCGCGAAGCCGCCGAACGGGAACTGATGCGGCGCAATGCCGAGTTGACTGCGCTGAATACGCAACTGTCGGACGCCAAGCAACAACTGGTGCAATCGGAAAAACTGGCGTCGATCGGCCAGCTCGCCGCGGGCGTGGCGCACGAGATCAACAACCCGATCGGCTACGTTCATTCGAATATCGGCTCGCTGGAAAAATATCTGGAGGATGTTTTTGAGATGCTCGTTGCTTACGAGACAGCGGAAGCGGCGATCGGCGACCCGCAAACGGCAGCGCAGATCAAATCGATGCGCGAGTTGCTGGACATCGAGTTTTTGCGTGAGGACATACCTCAGTTGATGCAGGAGTCGAAGGAAGGCATCACCCGCGTCAAGAAAATTGTCCAGGATCTGAAGGATTTCTCGCACGTCGATACCACGGATACTTTCCAGATGGCCAACCTGCATCAGGGCATCGATTCGACCCTCAATATTGTGGCCAACGAGATCAAGTACAAGGCCGATGTGGTCAAGGAATACGGCGAGTTGCCCGAGATCGAATGTCTGCCGACACAGATCAATCAGGTGATCATGAACATCTGCGTCAATGCGGCGCACGCGATGAGCGATACCGAACGCGGCAAGATCACCATCCGCACGGGTTGCGCCGGGAACAACGTGTGGATCGAGATCGCCGATACGGGCAGCGGGATTCCCGCCGAAATCCTGGCGAAGATTTTCGATCCTTTTTTCACGACCAAGCCGATCGGCAAGGGGACCGGCCTCGGCCTGTCATTGTCCTATGGCATCGTCCAGAACCATAACGGACGCCTGGCGGTAAAAAGCGAAGTCGGCAAAGGGACGACTTTCCGCATCACGCTGCCGGTCAAGCATGTCGAGGGAGCGCCCGTTTTGCAGGAGAATTCCGAATCCGTAGAAGAAGATTGGTCACTGTAAGCCTAACACGCAACGATAGGCGCAATCGGGAGCGCGGTTTTTGCCGCTGCCGCTCAATGCGCACGCCCCTCGCAACTCGCATCGGTGTGCTTCAATAAGGGGTCGACTGGGCCGCGCTTGATGCGTATGTAGAAAATCCTTGTATTGAGAACTGTTCCCATATAAGATGCGAACAGTTCTCAATAATACAAACGCTGGGCCGAGGATTTTCTCCATGTACCGTTCACCCATGAAGTCGTACCAACGCTGTGCTGGCGAAGTGCTTTATCTGGCACTCGCCATAATGCCGTTTTCGGCCTTTGCCTTCCAGCCGCTGATTACCGACGATACGGGTACTCAGGGAACCGCCGGCAAGCAACTCGAATTTTCGCTCGGCGAAGATCGCGCAAGAAAGGCCGGTAGCACGGTACGAACACAGACCTTGCCCGTCGTCTTTACGCGTGGGCTGACCGAATCGGTTGATGTGTTTGCCGGACTAAGTTACGGCAGGCTTCGCTCAGATACTCCCGGTGGCGACGCGAGCGGCGGTCGCAATCCATCGATTGGCGCCAAATGGCGGTTTTACGAAAATGACGCCTGCAGGACCAGCCTGGCGCTCAAACCGGAGCTATTCTTCCCGGTAAGCGCCGAGCGTGAAAGCGACGGTTTGGGCACCGGCAAGAGCTCCGGTGACTTGACGCTGATAGTCACGCAAGAAGCGCCTTTCGGCGCCGTGCATCTGAATGCCGGCGTGGGTCGGAATCGCTATCGCGATCACTTTTCGAACCCCGACTCGACCAGCGCACGGGGTTCGATTGCCCCGGTATGGGATGTCACCGAGAAATGGAAGTTGGCCCTGGATCTGGGGGTGGAGTCCGTCCGG
This sequence comes from Propionivibrio sp., assembly GCA_016705685.1. GTDB lineage: Bacteria > Pseudomonadota > Gammaproteobacteria > Burkholderiales > Rhodocyclaceae > Propionivibrio. Next base: position 432,395 of record JADJLB010000010.1, on the reverse strand, counting down.
GCGGGCGGTGCGCGGGTTCGCACAAAGTTCATCGAACTCGGCACGATCTATTCGCCGGGCAAGGATCTAGACTTCGCCTTTGGCCTGATCCGTAGCGCCGACAATGACCAACCCCGTACGACGACACACACCGCCAACGCCGGCGTCACCTGGCGATTCCAATGAGCCGGCGCGATAAAGTGGTTCGGCGGCGCGCCTTGAACCCCATAGAACAAGGCAGCTCGAGCGCGACGCTCGATCACGCGGTGATTGGTCAATTGCTGACCGTTCAGGGGGTCAGGGCGCCGATAGCCGCGCCTGAATGGGGGCGCTGGCTGGAAGAAATCGGTTTCATTATTGGGGAACAGGTGGTGTTGATGGCGCGTGCCTTGCCCGGCGGCGACCCGCTGGTGGTGCGCATTGGCCAATCAACCTTTGCCTTGCGTCGGGCCGAAGCGGCGTGTGTGCGTGTGGCGTCAGTTGATCAAGCCTATGTTGAGGAGCGAAAGCCGTGAATCAGGCAGTCATCCATTTCCACCCGAGCGGGCCACTGCTGGCCCTGGTCGGCAACCCGAACTGCGGCAAGACGGCACTGTTCAACCTGCTGACCGGCAGTCGGCAGAAAGTCGCGAACTACGCGGGCGTAACCGTCGAGCGCAAGGAAGGGCGCCTGACGACGCCCTCCGGGAGGACGCTGCGCATTCTGGACTTGCCGGGCGCATACAGCCTGTATCCGCGCTCGCCGGATGAACGCGTGACCTGTGACGTACTCTTTGGCCGCGCGGCCGGTGAAAAGCGGCCCGATCTGGTGGTGTGCGTGGTCGACGCCACCAATCTGCGGCGGAATTTGCGACTGGCGCTGGCCGTCAAACGGCTCGGTTTGCCCTGCGTTGTCGCCTTGAACATGGCCGATCTGGCCGAAAAGCGTGGCATCCGGGTGGTTGCCGAGGATCTGGCGATTGAACTTGGGCTGCCGGTAGTCAGTACGATCGCCATTCAGAGCGCTGGCGCCGAGCCATTGCTTGCCATGTTTGACGACCCGGTGCTTTGGCAATCCGTAACCCGGGAGAACGACGCATCGCACGGCGTTGGGGCCGACGAAGTGAAGGCCACCCACGAATCCGATCACCTTGCGGTCCGCCATATCCTGCAGCGCCTCGGACTTGACGAGGTGATCCCGCATACGCCGAGCGATCGCATTGACAGTATTGTGCTGCACCCGGCTATCGGGCCGGTATTGTTGGCGCTGGTTCTGTTTCTGGTCTTTCAGGCGGTATTTGCCTGGGCCGAATTGCCGATGGCCCTGATCAAAGAAGCGACGCAGCTCGTCGGCGCCGCCGTATCGGCCATCATGCCGGAAATATGGCTCAAGAGTTTGATCGTCGACGGCGTGATTGCCGGCGCGGGCGGGGTGTTGGTCTTTCTGCCGCAAATCGTCATTCTTTACTTTTTCATCCTGGTGCTCGAAGAGTCGGGCTACCTGCCACGCGCGGCCTTCTTGCTCGACCGTCTGATGGGCAGCGTGGGTTTGAGCGGACGTTCGTTCATTCCGATGCTGTCAAGTTTCGCCTGCGCCATCCCCGGCATCATGGCCGCGCGTAGCATCGCCAATCCACGCGACCGCCTGGTGACGATCATGCTCGCCCCCTTGATGACCTGTTCGGCGCGGCTGCCTGTCTATGCGCTGCTGATTGGCGCCTTTATCCCGCAACGTGAGGTATGGGGCCTGCTGGAACTGCAAGGGCTGGTCTTGCTGGCGCTGTACTTTGCCGGTGTCGTCGGCGCGCTTCTTGTCGCCTGGATGCTCAAACGATTTACTGCAGCTGGCCGTCAAGTGCGCCCGCTGATGATGGAACTGCCGAGTTATCATTTGCCAACGGTTCGTAATATTGCCATCGGCATCTGGCAGCGGGTATTGATTTTCCTGAAGCGGGTTGGTGGCATCATTTTGGTCCTGACCATAGCGCTGTGGCTCTTGGCGAGTTTCCCGTCGCCACCGGATGGCGCCAGCGGAGCAGCAATCGAGTACAGTCTGGCCGGTATGCTGGGTCGGGCGCTGGCGGTCGTCTTCGAACCAATCGGTTTCAACTGGGAAATCAGCATTGCCCTGGTGCCGGGACTGGCGGCGCGGGAAGTCGCCGTGAGCGCGCTAGGTACCGTCTACGCGCTTTCGGCCACGGGTGAAAATACCGCACAAGCCCTGGCGCCGCTGATTGCGCAAAGCTGGAGTCTGGCCACCGCATTGTCCCTGCTCGCCTGGTATGTGTTCGCGCCGCAATGCCTATCCACGCTGGCCACCGTGAAGCGCGAGACCGGCGGCTGGGCAAAGCCCGCCATTCTGGCCGGCTACATGTTTACGTTGGCCTATATCGCCTCGTTCATTACGTATCGCTTGGCGCTGGCCTTTGGGGCAGGGTAGAACAAGCGTCACGACATGAGGCCGCCGCAGGCTCCTCTGGCGGCGGCAATTCCGCTACGTACGGCGCTTTCCAATGTCGCCGGGTAGTCGGCGCAGGTGTAGTCGCCGGCCAGCCACAGGCCACCGAGCGGGGTCTGTGCTGCGGGCCGTGGCAGATCGGGGCGGCAGGAGAACGTGGCACGGCGCTCGCGAATGACCCGATGCCATAGGGGTTGCGGCAGCGTCTTTCCCAGCGCCTCTTCCAGTTCGCCATGCAGACTGGCGACCAGTGCCGGGTCGGCGCGCTCGTCCCAGAGGCCATGCGCGCTCAGTACGAAGCTCAGGACGCCGGGCGTGCCAACGAGTATTCCGCGATCGAAGACCCATTGCCCCAGTTTTCCGTTCATTCCGCCGTCCAGGCCGAGCATCGGGCAAGGCAGACGCACATCGGGCGGATACCCGGCATAGGCCGTGCCGATGGGTTCGTAGGTGTAGCTGTCGAGCATCTTGGCGATGGCCGCCGTTTCTTCGTGGGATGCCAGCAAACGCATCGCGTGTTGTGGCGCGACGGCGAGAATGATTCGGTCGTAGGTGTTGCCTCGTATCGTCAGCTGTGGGTCGATCCGTTCGATGCGGGTCGAGCATTGGATGCTTCCCCCGTGCGCCAGGATGAATTCCGAAGCCAGGCAGGGGAACAACTGATCGAGATCGGTGGCGGGCAGCAGCAAGTCGGTGTCGGCGCGGCTACCGCCCAGGCTATCACGCAGCACGTTGGCAAAAATCTGTGCCGAGGCGTCTTGCGGCGTGGTGTTCAGTGCCGCGACGCAGAGGGGCTCCCAAAGATAGCGACGCAGGCTGCCGCGTTGGCGGTGTGCATCGAGCAGCCCGGTCACCGTGCTATCGGCGAGCAATTGGTAGTCGCGGGCCTGCAGGTATCGCAAGAAGCGGATCGCCCAAATCTTGTCGTTTAACGTGCAGCCTTTGGCCGCCATCAGGCCGAGAGCAAGGTTGAACGGTGTAGGCAGGCGAGGAAGTCTCAATCGAAATCCGGCGCCGGGATAATTCAGTTCGAGCGGAAGTCGCTTGAGCAGCCGATCGGGGCTGGCGCCAACCGTTCTCATCAGGCGCAAGGTTTCTCGATAGGCGCCGATCAGGATATGCTGGCCATTGTCGAGAGCGTGTCCGTTGCTCTCGATGCGGCGCGCGCGCCCGCCGAGCTGCTTGCCGGCCTCGAATAGGCTGACCTTATGCCCCGCAGCCGCCAGCTCAACGGCCGCGGCCAGTCCGGCCCAGCCACCACCGATCACCGCGACGCTGAGCTTGGGTCCCATGGTCGCGCGCAGGCTGTACCGTACGGGAATGATCGGACGCTCGTCACTCGCCCTCTAGTTCTTAATCCAGGTACGCCAGGCGATCCACAGTTTGCGGACCGGCGTCAACGAGGTGCGCTGGCTAAGCACCTGGCAACCGTCGCGTCTGATCTCGTCGAGCAGGGTGCGGTAGATCGCCGCCATGACCAGACCGGAACATTGTGCTTTGCGGTCGGAGGCGGGTAGTGCGGCCATGGCTTGTGTGTAGTAGTGCTGCGCCCGTTCGATCTGGAATTCCATGAGGCGCCGGAAGTTGTCCGAGTAACGGGCATTGAGGATGTCGGCTACCGGGACCTCAAAGCGTTGAAGTTCATCGATGGGCAGGTATACGCGGCCCCTGCGGGCATCTTCGCCCACGTCGCGGATGATGTTGGTGAGCTGGAAGGCCATTCCCAGGTCGTGCGCGTACTTCTGGGTTTTGCGATCCTGGTAGCCGAAGATTTCCGCCGCGAGCAATCCGACGATACTGGCCACCCGGTAGCAGTAAAGCGATAGCGCCTTGAAGTCGAGATAACGCGTTTGTTGCAAGTCCATCTCCATGCCGTCGATGATTTCAAGAAACTGTTCTTTAGGCAGGCTGAATTCCTCCACCACCGGCATCAGTGCCTGCATCACCGGGTGCGCCGGTTGGCCAGCAAAGAGACGGTCAAGCTCCTGACGCCACCAGACCAGCTTTGTCGCGGCGATCTGAGGATCCTGGCATTCATCGACGACATCGTCGACTTCGCGGCAGAAGGCGTATAACGCGGTGATCGCGCGTCGCCGATTGGCGGGTAAGAACAGGAAGCTGTAGTAAAAGCTGGAGCCGCTGTGGGCGGCCTTTTGCTGGCAGTACTCGTCAGGCGTCATTCGCTGTTCCAGAATTGGCGAAGGGATTGTTGGGGCGGTTCGGGTTGTTCAGGTTCCCGATGGGGCGATTCTTACATAAACAGCGCCCGGCTGCCCATGCGCAGCCAGTCGGCCCGACTCAGTACCGGGCGTTGCCGGAAAACGTTACCGCGCACGTCGCGGATTTTTTCAAGAATGCGCAGCCCGCCTTGTATCGTCAAGCGGATTTCCCATCCCATACGTCCTGGCAGTTGGCGTACCAGCGGTATGCCTTCCTGCATCAGCGCTTGCGTGCGATCGATCTGCAAATCAAGCAAGCCGGCCCACTCGGAACTCCAGCGTTGTTCATCGATCTGCGCTTCGTCGATCTGGAAATGGAGCAGATCGGTTTGCGGAAGGTAGACTCGGCCCTTTTGCCAGTCGATGGCGATGTCCTGCCAGAAATTGATCAGTTGCAAGGCCGTGCAGATGCAGTCCGAGCAGCGCAGATTCTCAGGGCTGGCACGGTCGACGAGGTGCACCAACAAGCGGCCGACCGGATTGGCCGAACGACGACAGTAGTCAAGCAATTCAGCATAATCGGCGTAGCGCAGTTTGACGACGTCCTGAGCAAAGGCGTCCAACAGGTCGTGAAAGAGCTGCAACGGCAGATGCCATTCCGCGATGACATCGGCAAGTTCCTTGAACGCCGGGGTGGCCGGCCGCGCGCCGCAGGCGATGCGCTCCAGTTCGTCGCGATATTCCGCCAGTGCCTGCAGGCGCTCCGCGTTGCCGGCGTTTCCCTCATCGGCAATGTCATCCGCGCCGCGTGCAAAGCGATAAATGGCTTCGATCGGGCGACGCAGGCGTTTGGGCAGCAGTAAGGAAGCTACCGGAAAATTTTCGTAATGGTCTACCGGCATCGTGAAGATAAACTAAATCGCATCAACGTCGCCTGCTCAACGCGTACAGAACAGGTCGGGCGTTCGTTCGCCTCCTGCCGACGCGCAGGCGCTCCAGCGGCTGACAGTATAGGCACATCTCAGGTAAAATGGCCGATTCGGCGCGAGAGTGGCGGAATTGGTAGACGCACTGGATTTAGGTTCCAGCGCCGTAAGGCGTGGGGGTTCGACTCCCTTCTCTCGCACCACGACTACATTTTGCACTCGTTTTGCCCGATTATTTTTTTCCGCACGACATGACCTGACTTCGAGGAATTTGAATGGAAACGAACGCCGCAATCACCAACGCCGAACCCGAAGCCACACAGAGGACCAACGCCCTTGAACGCCGTCTGGATCTGGCCGTGCCGATCGCCGATCTCGACCGTGAGATTGAACAGCGCCTGAGGCGCATCAGCAAGAACGTGAAGATGCCGGGATTCCGCCCAGGCAAGGTGCCCGCAACGATCGTCAAGCAGCAATACGGCGAGCAGGCGCGCCACGAGGCACTGAACGACGCGCTCGAACGCGTATTTGGCGAAACGGTAAACACGCAGCAATTGCGTGTTGCCGGCCACCCAAGCATCGAACCGAAGACCAGTGAAAGTTCAACGCATATCGAGTTTTCCGCCGTATTCGAGGTTTATCCCGAGATCAAGCTGGGCGATTTGAAGGACGTCAACATTGAGCGTCCGGCACTGGCCGTCGGCGCCGCCGAAATGGAAAGCACCCTGACCGCCCTGCGCAAGCAAAGAGTCAGTTTTGAGCCGGTTGACCGTCCTGCCGCACCCGGGGATCGCGTTACCGTTGACTTCCTTGGTAAGAAGGACGGCGAACCGTTCCAGGGGGGGCAAGCCAGCGACTATCACTTCGTCATTGGCGAGGGAACCATGCTGGCGGATTTTGAGAGTGCCGTCGCCGGCCTCAGGGCCGGCGAAGAAAAATCCTTCGAAATGACCTTTCCGGCCGACTATTCCGCCAAGGATCTGGCGGGCCAGAAGGTGACTTTCAGCGTCACGGTCAAGGAAGTTCGCGAGCCGGTTCTGCCGGAAATCGATGCCGATTTTGCCAAGTCGTTGGGTGTTGAGAACGGCGATATTGACCAGATGACCGCCGAGATCGAGGCCAATCTGAAGCGCGAAGTGAAAAAACGCCTACACGGCAGAATCAAGGATCAGGTCATGGATGCCTTGCTCAAGGCCAACCCGATCGATGTCCCGAATGCGCTGGTTGATATGGAAATTCAGCGGCTGATGCAGGCCGCGCGCCAGGATATGGAGCAGCGTACCGGCGGGAAAATGAAGGATTTCCCTTTGCAGCCCGAATGGTTTGTCGATCAGGCCAGGCGCCGGGTCAGCCTGGGATTGATTCTTTCCGAGATCGTCAAGGTTAACGAACTGCATGCCAAGTCGGATCAGGTCAAGGCAATTGTTGACGAAGCGGCGCAGAGCTACGAACACCCGGAAGAGGTGGTTCGTTGGTACTACGCCCAGCCACAGCGGCTGGCGGAAATCGAAGGCGTGGCGATCGAGGACAATGTTGTCGCCTGGGCACTGACCCATGCCAGGGTAGTCGATCAACCCGTTGACTTTGACCAATTAATGGGCCAGAAATCTTGAACCGTAACAACTTGGGTTGCGAAGGAGCCGGCATGAGTTTTGATCGTTTTGAATCCGGGAGTCATTGGGACCCGCAGGCACTGGGCTTGGTGCCGATGGTGGTCGAGCAGAGCGGGCGGGGCGAGCGGGCGTACGATATCTACTCGCGTCTGCTCAAGGAGCGCGTGATTTTTCTGGTGGGCCCGGTCAATGACCTCACAGCCAATCTGGTCGTGGCGCAATTGCTCTTTCTCGAGGCCGAGAATCCTGACAAGGACATCCACTTTTACATCAACTCACCGGGCGGATCGGTCTCAGCCGGATTGTCGGTTTACGATACCATTCAGTTCATCAAGCCGGATGTTTCCACGCTGTGCATGGGGCAGGCCTGTTCCATGGGTTCGTTTCTCCTTGCGGCCGGAGCCAAGGGCAAGCGTTTTGCATTGCCCAATTCACGCGTGATGATTCATCAGCCGATGGGCGGGTTTCAGGGCCAGGCCTCGGATATCGCCATTCACGCCAAGGAAATCCTGTCATTGCGCGCCAAGCTCAATGAGATCATGGCGCATCACACCGGGCAGCCGATTGAGCGCATCGAGCGCGATACCGATCGTGACAATTTCCTTTCTGCTCAGGAAGCGGCAGAATATGGTCTGATCGACAAGGTGCTGGTCAGCCGCGAACTGATGTGAATGAGAGCGAGACTTCGGGTCCGCTTGCCGGGGTGAGTCAATCACCAGACGCTATGAGGTAGGCCGAGATGACGGAAAAGAAAAGCGGCAGCGATAAATTGCTCTATTGTTCGTTCTGTGGCAAAAGCCAGCACGAGGTCAAGAAGCTCATTGCCGGGCCGTCTGTCTTTATTTGCGACGAGTGTATCGAGCTATGCAACGACATCGTCAGAGACGAGATTTCTGCCGACCTGGGCGGCAAAGCGGCCAAGAGCGATCTGCCGACGCCGAAAGAAATTTCCGCGCTTCTCGACCAGTATGTTATCGGCCAGGATCCGGCCAAGCGAATCTTGTCGGTGGCCGTCTATAACCACTATAAGCGCCTGCGTCACCGCGGCAAGGTCAATGATGACATCGAACTGGCCAAGAGCAATATCCTGCTCATCGGCCCGACCGGTTCCGGCAAGACGCTCCTGGCACAAACGCTGGCGCGCATGCTCAATGTGCCTTTTGTGATGGCCGATGCGACGACGCTGACCGAAGCCGGCTACGTCGGGGAGGATGTCGAGAACATCATCCAGAAATTGCTGCAGAAGTGCGATTACGATACTGAAAAGGCGCAGCAGGGGATTGTGTATATCGACGAAATCGACAAGATTTCACGCAAGTCGGATAACCCATCGATTACCCGCGATGTTTCGGGTGAAGGCGTGCAGCAGGCCTTGCTCAAACTGATCGAAGGTACGGTGGCTTCGGTGCCGCCGCAGGGTGGGCGCAAGCATCCGAATCAGGATTTCGTGCAGGTCGATACGACCAACATTCTGTTCATTTGCGGTGGCGCGTTTGACGGCCTTGAGAAGGTCATACGCAATCGCTCCGAGCGCGGCGGCATGGGTTTTGGTGCCGAGGTGAAGAGCAAGGATGACCGCAAGGCCATTGGTGAGGTATTGCGCACGGTCGAACCCGAAGATCTGATCAAATTCGGCCTGATTCCCGAGTTGATCGGCCGTTTGCCGGTGATTGCCACACTTGAGGAATTATCCATCGAGGCCCTGGTGCAGATACTGACCGAGCCAAAAAATGCCCTGGTCAAGCAGTATCAGAAGCTGTTTTCGATGGAAAGCGTCGAGCTTGAAATTCGTGTTCCGGCCATGACGGCCATCGCCAAGCGTGCGCTTGAGCGCAAGACCGGCGCGCGTGGTTTGCGCTCGATTCTTGAATCCGTTCTGCTCGACACCATGTACGAACTTCCGGGTATGGAGAATGTCTCAAAGGTTGTCATCGACGAAAACATGATCAGCAGCGACGCCAAGCCGATCCTGATCTACGCGGATCAGCCAAAGGTCTCCGGCTCAAACTGATGTGCATTGCCGCAGCTTGCGGCTTGTAATTCGGTCTCACGCCCTCACCTTGGGCTGTGAACCCGCACCATACCAGAGAATAAACGATGTCTACGAAACTCCCCCTGTCCGCCGAGTCCGTTGAACTGCCGCTGTTGCCGTTGCGCGACGTGGTGGTTTTTCCGCACATGGTGATTCCGCTCTTCGTGGGGCGGCCAAAATCGATCAAGGCGCTTGAAGTGTCGATGGAGGCCGGCAAAGCCATCCTTCTGGTGGCGCAGAAATCGGCCGTGAAGGATGAGCCCGAAGCCGAGGATCTCTACAGCATTGGCTGTGTGGCGAACATACTGCAGATGCTGAAACTGCCCGACGGCACCGTGAAGGTTCTGGTCGAAGGGACGCAGCGTGCGCACGTTAAATCAATCGAATCGCGCGATGAGATGTTCGTTGCCAATGCCTTGCCATTGACCATGGATGATGGTGTCGATCATGAAGTCGAAGGACTGCGACGCGCCGTGATCTCGCAGTTTGACCAGTACGTCAAGCTCAACAAGAAGATCCCTCCGGAAATTCTGACATCGATTGCCAGTATTGAGGAAGCGGGTCGTTTGGCCGATACCATTGCGGCGCATCTGCCGCTCAAGATCGAGCAGAAGCAGGAAGTGCTTGAGATGTTCGAGATTCGTCCGCGCATCGAGCGTCTTCTTTCACAGCTTGAAACCGAAATCGACATTCTTCAGGTTGAAAAGCGCATCCGCGGTCGCGTCAAGCGGCAGATGGAGAAAAGCCAGCGCGAGTACTACCTCAACGAACAGGTCAAGGCGATCCAGAAGGAATTGGGCGAAGGCGAAGAGGGTGCCGATTTCGAAGAACTGGAGAAGAAGGTCAAAGCCGCCGGCATGAGCAAGGAAGGCATGGCCAAGGCCCAGTCGGAGCTGAAGAAACTGAAACTGATGTCGCCGATGTCGGCCGAAGCCTCGGTCGTCCGGAATTTTATCGAGACGCTGATCAACCTGCCGTGGCGCAAGAAGACGCGCATCAGCAAGGATCTAGCCGAGGCGGGAAAGATACTCGACAGGGATCACTGGGGTCTTGAAAAAGTCAAGGAACGCATCATCGAATACTTGGCCGTGCAGCAGCGCGTCGACCGGCTCAAGGCGCCGATCCTTTGTCTTGTCGGCCCTCCGGGTGTCGGCAAGACCTCGCTTGGCCAGTCGATCGCCAGTGCCACCGGCAGGAAGTTTGTCCGCATGAGCCTGGGCGGCGTGCGTGACGAAGCCGAGATTCGTGGCCATCGTCGCACCTACATCGGCTCGATGCCCGGCAAGATTTTGCAGAACATGACCAAGGTCGCGGTCAAGAACCCCTTGTTTCTGCTGGACGAGGTCGACAAGATGGGCCAGGACTTCCGTGGCGATCCCAGTTCAGCCTTGCTTGAGGTGCTCGATCCCGAGCAGAATTCAACGTTTGTCGACCACTACGTCGAAGTCGAATATGACCTCTCGGAAGTCATGTTCGTGGCCACCGCCAATACACTGAACATTCCTGCCGCCTTGCTGGATCGCATGGAAGTGATTCGCCTTTCGGGCTATACCGAGGACGAGAAGATCAACATTGCCCGCCGCTATCTGTTGCCCAAGCAGATGAAGAGCAATGGGGTCAAGAAGACCGAGCTGACCGTGGCCGACAGCGCATTGCGCGACATCGTGCGTTACTACACCCGTGAAGCTGGCGTACGTTCGCTTGAGCGCGACATTTCGAAAATCTGCCGCAAAGTCGTGAAAGCATTGCTGCTCAAGAAGAGCCAGAAGCGTCTTGCCGTGACGGCGCGCAATCTTGACAAGTTTCTCGGTGTGCGTCGTTTCAACTTCGGCATGGCCGAGCGCGAGAACCAGGTCGGGCAGGTTACCGGTTTGGCATGGACGGAAGTGGGCGGCGAACTGCTGACCATCGAATCTGTGGTGATTCCAGGCAAGGGCAAGACGATTACTACCGGCAAACTTGGCGAAGTGATGCAGGAGTCGATTCAGGCCGCCCTTTCGGTGGTTAGAAAGCGCTCGCGTTCATTGGGCATCGTCGATGACTTCTACCAGAAGAGCGATATCCATATCCACCTGCCGGAAGGCGCAATTCCCAAGGATGGCCCATCGGCGGGCATAGGCATCTGCACCGCGCTGGTCTCTGTTTTGACAGGGATTCCGGTATGCTGCGACGTGGCGATGACGGGTGAAATCACGCTGCGTGGCGAAGTCCTGCCGATCGGCGGGCTGAAGGAGAAACTTCTGGCTGCCGTACGTGGGGGGCTGGATCGGGTGCTGATTCCGGAAGAGAACGTCAGGGACCTGGCCGAGATCCCCGACAATATCAAGAACAAGCTGGAAATCATCCCGGTCAAGTGGATTGATCAAGTGCTCGACTTGGCGCTTGAACGCAAACCGCAAGCGTTGGCGGAAGATGTCGAGACGCCCGCGGTTGGTGCGGGAACCGAGAACACATCTGCAAAATCCATTGTTACCCATTGATTCGCAATCAGAGTATGCCGGAAGCAAATCTTTCGGCATACCTGCCCTTTTCCAGACTTGACGAAAACCCCGACAATCCGCTTGACACAAGGATTTCAGCCTTGTTATAAGGCTCGTACAGGACTTCCTGTTCATCCACTATCAATCGAAGGGGTCATCGTGAATAAATCTGAAATGATTGATCAAATCGCCAAGTCAGCCGATCTTTCCAAAGCGGCGGCTGGTCGCGCACTTGATGCAACGATTGCTGCAGTAAAGACTTCACTGAAGAAGGGGGGCATGGTGACACTGGTTGGATTCGGCACATTTTACGTTGGCAAGCGTGCTGCCCGAACCGGTCGCAATCCACGCACCGGCGCGTCGATCAAGATCAAGTCGGCCAAAGTGCCGAAGTTCCGCGCTGGCAAAGGCCTCAAGGATGCGGTAAACTAAGCCCCTTCGCGATGGACGCGCCGTTGGGTGCTTAGCTCAGTTGGTAGAGCGCTAGCCTTACAAGCTGGATGTCGGCGGTTCGAGCCCGTCAGCACCCACCAGGAAGAAGCGTCACTTCCAGGGTAACGGGAATTCGATTGTGCTGTGGATTGCGCTTTTTTTTGCACCTGAGTAGGCATTGCACCGGAGTGGTAGTTCAGTTGGTTAGAATACCGGCCTGTCACGCCGGGGGTCGCGGGTTCGAACCCCGTCCACTCCGCCACTACCGGAAGGCGAACGAAAGTTCGCCTTTTTTGTTTTGGCTTTGAATTTTGATTTAGCGGGCAACCACCATGTTCGACTCCGTACGCAACAACAAGAAGATCGTTCAAATTTTTCTTGCGCTGATCACTCTGCCATTCGCCTTTTTCGGGGTGGACTCCTATGTTCGCAACGTCGGTGCAGGGAGCGATCTGGCCAGCGTTGGCGACACGAAAATTACCATTTCCCAGTTCGAACTGGCCTTGCGTGAGCACCAGGATCAGCTGCGGCAGAGACTCGGCGCCAGTTTCAAGCTGGAAATGATGAATACGCCGGAAGTGCGACAGGGCGTGCTTGAGGCATTGATCGATCGGCGGCTGTTGTTGCTCGAGGTTGAAAAGCACCGCTTGCTGACCAGTGATAATGCGCTGCGCGAGGCCATCAGCAAGATCCCGGCGCTACAGGAAGATGGGCAGTTTTCGATGGCGCGCTATGAATCGGCACTGCGTGCTCAGGGAATGTCCCAACCGATGTTCGAAGCCAGGGTGCGCCAGGATTTAACGATCCAGCAACTGATTGGAGCGGTTGGTGACACCGCGATGGTCGCCGACGTGCAAGCTCAATCGTTGTTGAGGCTGCAAACCGAAGAACGCCAGTTCAGCGAGTTCCGGATTGCACCTGAACAGTTTGCCGACAAGGTAAAAGTCGAAACCGCCACGATACAAAAATACTATGAGGACAATCCGACCCTTTTCCAGTTGCCGGAACAGGTTCGGGCCGAGTTCCTCGTCTTGTCTCTCGACGAAATGCTGGCTCAGGTCACGGTGGATGAGGGCGAGATCAAGGCCTGGTACGAGGGGCACAAGGACCGCTACCAGCAGCCCGAGGAGCGGCGCGCAAGCCATATCCTGATTACTGCGGATAAGGAATCTGAAAAGGCCAAGGCCAAAGCCAAGGCGGAAAGCGTGCTGCAGGAAGTGCAGAAATCGCCGGCGCAGTTTGCCGAACTGGCAAAAAAATATTCGCAGGATCCCGGTTCCGCCCAGAAAGGTGGCGATCTGGGCTATTTTGGCCGCGGCATGATGGTCAAGGCATTCGAAGACACCGTTTTCAAGCAGAAGGAAGGAGATATCTCCGGCCTGGTTGAGTCCGAGTTCGGTTATCACATCATCAAACTGACGGGTATCAAGCCGGGAACGCAACGCCCGTTTAACACGGTGCGTCCTGAAATCGAGGGCGAGTTGAAACGTCAGGCGGCGACAAGAAAGTTTGCCGAGGCAGCCGAAGCGTTCAACAATATGGTCTATGAGCAGTCCGACAGTCTTCAGCCGGCCGCCGACAAATTCAAGTTGAAAATCCAGCGATCCGGCTGGGTGACCAGGAATCCCGATCCAAAGGCCATGGCCGCGCTCGGCCAGCTGGCAAACGTCAAGATCGTCGAGGCTCTGTTTTCCGATGACGCCGTCAAGAACAAGCGCAATACCGAAGCGGTGGAGATTGCACCAAACACATTGCTGGCTGCACGCGTGCTCGATCATGTGCCGGCGTCCAAGAAACCCTTCGAAAGCGTCAAGGCCGATATTGAAAAGCTTCTGAAGTCGCAGGAAGCCGCCGCCATGGCCCGGAGTTCAGGCGAGGCCAAACTGGCCGAATTGAAAAACGGCGATGCGGATAAGCTGGCCTGGTCGCTGGTCAGAAGCGTTTCACGCGCACAACGTAGCGACATCCCCGTCGTCGCCTTGCAGACCCTCTTCAAGGCCGACGTCCAGAAACTGCCGAGCTATGTGGGCGCCTGGGTCGGGGGCAGCTACATGCTCTACAAGATCGTCAAGGTCAGTCAGCCCGACAGCGTTGAAGTGGCAAAACGCCAGCAGCTGCAGCGTGAATACACAACGATTGTCGCGCAGGAGGACCTGTCCGCTTTTCTCGTCGGGCTGCGTTCGCGCTATAAGATTGATATCAACAAGGCAGCGCTGGAACCGAAAGAGCGCCAGTAAGCCGAGTCAACAAAACAAAAAACGCCGAGGAGGTGATCTCCATCGGCGTTTGTGCTGTCTACCCCGCCAGGAAAAACCTTAGGGAAGCGGGTCAGCGTTCCCAAGCGCTGTCGTATTCAGGCCGCCATCGACGTACAGGATTTCACCGGTGATGGCGCTGGCCAGATCGGAGAGCATGAAAGCGGCGGCGTTGCCTACTTCGTCGATGGTGACGTTGCGGCGCAGCGGGGCGTTGTGGGAATTGTAGGCCAGCAGCTTGCCGAAATTGCCGATACCCGACGCCGCCAGTGTCTTGATCGGACCGGCCGAAATGGCGTTGGCGCGAATGCCCTGTGGTCCGAGGCAAAAGGCCAGATAGCGTGTTGCCGCTTCCAGACTGGCTTTGGCCAGCCCCATGGTGTTGTAGTTCGGCATGGTGCGCTCGGCGCCGAGGTAGGAAAGGGCCAGCACAGCCGCCTTGTTTCCCTTCAGCAGCAATGGCCGCGCGGCCTTGACCAGTGCCGGGTAGCTGTACGATGAGACATCGTGAGCGATGCGGAACGATTCGCGCGAGATGCCGTCAAGAAAGTCGCCCTCGATGGATTCGGTTGGCGCGTAGGCAATCGAATGCAATAGTCCGTCGAGACCTTCCCAGTGGGTGGCCAGGTCGGCAAAGACTTTATCGATCTGTGCATCGTCGGAAACATCGCACTGGAAAACCAGCGTGCTGCCGAATTCTGCTGAAAACTTGTTGATCCGGTCCAGAAAACGTTCGTTCTGATAGGTGAAGGCCAGCTGCGCACCCTCACGGTGGCAGGCTTTGGCGATGCCATAGGCGAGCGAATGCTTCGACAGCAGGCCGGTGATGAGAAGACGCTTTCCAGCGAGGAATCCCATGTGTTCTCCAGTATCTTAAAATGTTGTATTCAGACGGGCCTCGGCCAGCTTGAGCCGGCATTATAGGTGATTTCGCCCAAATCCCGACCGCCATTTCCTTACCGTTTGCTGACCGGCGAGCAGCCCCTACCGTTGATGTGGATTTTACCGCGTCTCTGAAAGCAGCACACAGGTTACACTTCGCACCATGCGTGTTTTTCGCCTTGCCTGCCTATCCTTGTGCTTCCTGCTTGCGGCCTGCGGCAGCGAACAGAACGATCCGTATCCGCTGGGCGAACGCGGCAAGAACATCCTTTATGCGGCTTTCACCGAGCGCCCCAAGCACCTCGATCCGGTGCAGTCCTACACCGAGGACGAGATCACCTTCACGGCGCAGATCTACGAGCCGCCGCTCCAATACCACTACCTGAAACGCCCCTACACGCTGATTCCTGCAACGCTGGTCTCCGTCCCGGAACCCCGCTATTACGACGCCGGGGGAAAAACGCTGCCGGCCGATGCACCCGTCCGGGCCATTGCCTACAGCGTCTACGAGCTTCATATCCGCCCCGGCATCCGCTACCAACCGCATCCCGCGTTCGCGCTCGATGCGGGCGGCAAACCCACGTACGACGCACTCGACCCGGAGCAGTTGCGCCACATCGAGAAAATCGCCGACTTCACGCGCAGCGGAACGCGCGAGCTGGTCGCCGACGACTATATCTACGAGATCAAGCGACTCGCCCATCCCCACCTGCATTCGCCGATTTTCGGCATGATGGCCGGGCGCATCGTCGGCCTGAAAGAACTCGGTGAAACGCTGCAACAGGAGGCAAAACGCCTGCCCGCCGGCGCCTGGCTCGACCTTGACCGCTTTGCCCTGGACGGCGTCACGCGCGTCGACCGCCATACCTTGCGCATCAAGTTGCGCGGCAAATACCCGCAGTTTCTTTACTGGCTGGCCATGCCCTTTTTTGCCCCGGTGCCACGCGAGGTCGACCGCTTCTATGCGCAACCGGGAATGGCCGAGAAGAACCTCACGCTCGACTGGTATCCGGTCGGTACGGGGCCCTATATGCTGACCGAGAACAACCCGAATCGCCGCATGGTGCTTGAGCGCAACCCCAATTTTCACGGTGAGACCTATCCCTGCGAGGGCGAGCCTGAAGATGCGCGGGGCGGTCTCTTGAGCGATTGCGGCAAGCCCCTGCCGTTCATCGACAAGGCCGTATTCTCGCGCGAGAAGGAAAGCATTCCCTACTGGAACAAATTCCTGCAAGGCTACTATGATGCTTCCGGCATTTCATCCGACAGCTTCGATCAGGCGGTGCGACTCAATGTCGGGGGCGACGTCCAGCTCTCCGACGAGATGTTGGCCAAAGGCATCCGCCTGCTCACCAGCGTGCGCGCCTCCACGTATTACATGGGCTTCAACATGCTCGATTCCGCAGTTGGTGGCAAAGAAGGCAGGGAAGCCGAGCGCAATGCCAAGTTGCGGCGCGCCCTGTCGATCGCCATCGACCAGGAGGAATTCATTTCGATCTTCATGAACGGCCGCGGCATCGCGGCGATGAGTCCCTTGCCGCCCGGCATATTTGGCTATCTTGAAGGGCGGGCGGGGGTGAACTCGGCCGTCTATGACTGGGTGGATGGAAAGGCCAGACGCAAGCCGATTGCCGTAGCGAAGGCGCTCCTGGCCGAGGCGGGCTGGCCGAACGGGCGCGATGCCCGGACCGGCGAACCGCTGGTGCTCAACCTCGACACCACCAGCGGCGGCATGGGCGACAAGTCGCGACTCGACTGGTTAACGCGCCAGTTCGCCAAGATCGACATTCAGCTCATCGTCCGCTCGACCGATTTCAACCGCTTTCAGGAAAAGCTGCGCAAGGGAGCGGTGCAACTCTATTACCTCGGCTGGAATGCCGACTATCCCGACCCGGAGAATTTCTTCTTCCTGCTGGACGGTGCCGAAAGCAAGGTGGCCAAAGGCGGGGAGAACGCCTCAAACTATGACAATGCTGAATTCGATCGCCTCTACGCCGAGATGAAGAACATGGAAAACAGCCCGCACCGGCTGACGCTGATCGTTCGCATGAACGCCATCCTGCAACAGGATGCGCCGTGGATATTCGGATTCCATCCGAAGAGCTACACGCTGGGCCACGCCTGGCTGCACAACCGCAAGCCGACGGATGTCGGCAACAACATCCTCAAGTACCAGCGCATCGACGTAGCCGAGCGGGAAACGCGTCGTCGGCTGTGGAACGAGCCCGTGCTGTGGCCGCTGGCGCTGATCTTTGTCGTTCTTGCCGCGGTGATTCTGCCGGCCGTGATCAGCTACCGCCGCCGCGAACGTGGCACGGCACGAGGACCATGATATGAATCGAAAGCGTATGAATAACAGAAACACGGAAATACAGAGAGTATCCAAAACAAATAGCGGAGTTTTAGCTGTGAATACTTCGCGTCTCTTTGCCTTTGCGCTCTTTCGTCTTCTTCGCGTGTAAATCGTCCATGCATGCCTACCTCCTGCGCCGACTGCTTTATGCCATACCGATCCTGATCGGGGTCAATCTCATCACCTTTGCGCTGTTCTTCAATTCGCGAGCGCAGGGTGCCAACGTACTGACCGGGCCGGTCTTCGACGTGCTGCCGAAATTTGCCGGCCTCAAAGTGATCTACGCCGCCGCCAAACGCATGGGCGGCCGCGCGGTGCTGGAAGGCATCGCCTTCAAGCAGACCCCGTATGCGCTGGAGGTATGAGCATGGAAACCAAGCCACGCATCATCATCATCGCTGGACCCAATGGTGCCGGGAAAACCACTTTCGCCCGCGAATTCCTGCCCAATGAAGCGGGCTGCCCGATTTTCGTGAATGCCGATCTGATTGCCGCGGGGCTGGCGCCTTTTGCACCCGAAACGGCGGCCATTCGGGCCGGACGGCTGATGTTGCAGGAAATGGCGCGGCATTTTTCGGCGCGCGAGAATTTTTCCTTTGAAACGACCTTGTCCGGGCGTGGCTACCTTCGCCTGATCGAGCAGTGGCAACGGGCAGGCTATCGTGTCAAGCTGATCTTCTTGCAACTAAGCAACCCGGAGGAAGCGATCGCCCGCGTGATGTTGCGTGTCAGGCAAGGCGGGCATAACGTTCCCGAAGCGGTGATCCGCCGTCGCTTTGTCGCGGGCCGCGCGAATTTCGAACACTTGTATGCGCACAAAGTGGATGGATGGGTGCTGTACGACAATGCCGGTGCCCGGCCGCTGCTGTTGGACTGGAGCGAGAAACCATGAACAAACAACCGATTGAACAGGCGCTCGATGCCGATCTTCGCCTGTCGTCAGCGGCCTTGCTGCGCGCCGCACTGCGCGCCCGCGAACTGGCCATGAAGACCGGTACCGCCATTGTGGTTAGTCGTGATGGCAAGCTGGAATATCTGACAGCGGAAGCGTCACCTGCCGAAACGTTTCACGTTCAGGAGCCCCGTGGCGACTCAGGTGACAAGGTATGAGCAGCTTCACCCCGAAGACCACGAGTGGCAATTGCTCGACAGCGTGGAAGCCAACTTGAAGGCCAGCTACGAAATGCGCTCGCCGTCGAGCCTCAGTTGATCTGAACCCGGAATTATCATGCTTGCCTACCTCCTGCGCCGATCGCTTTATGCCATACCGATCCTGATCGGGGTCAATCTCATCACCTTTGCACTGTTCTTTGTCGTCAACTCGCCCGACGACATGGCGCGCATGCAACTCGGCGTGAAGCGCGTGACGCCGGAGGCCATTGCCAAATGGAAAGTCGAGCGCGGCTACGACAAACCGCTGTTCTTCAATGCGCAGGCCGAGGGAGTCGGCGTGCTGACCGATACCATCCTGTTCGCCAAGTCGGCACGCATGTTCGTCGGCGATTTCGGGCGTGCCGAAGACGGCCGCGACATCGCCAGGGAAATCACCACGCGCATGGGTCCGTCGCTGGCCATTGCCCTGCCGACGTTCATTCTCGGCCTCTACGTCACGGTCAGTTTTGCCTTGTTGTTAACCTTCTTCCGTGGCAGTTACCTCGATATCTGGGGTGTCGTTCTGTGTGTCGCCCTGATGTCGATCTCGGGCCTTTTCTACATCATTGGCGGGCAGTTCCTGATCAGCAAATTGTGGCGGCTGGTGCCGATCTCCGGCTACAGCGGTGGTCTGGATGCATGGAAGTTCCTCATCCTGCCGGTACTCATCGGCGTCATTTCCGGCATCGGTTCTTCGGCACGCTGGTATCGCACGATCTTCCTCGAAGAAATTGGCAGGGACTACGTGCGGACGGCGCGCGCCAAAGGGCTTTCCGAGGTGGCTGTCCTGTTTCGCCATGTGCTGCGCAACGCCATGATTCCCATTCTGACCGGCGTCGTGGTGGTCATTCCGCTGTTGTTCATGGGCTCGCTGCTCACCGAGTCCTTCTTCGGCATTCCGGGACTCGGCAGTTACACCATCGACGCGATCAACGCGCAGGATTTCGCCGTGGTTCGCGCCATGGTCTTCATCGGTTCGGTGCTGTACATCGCCGGTTTGATGCTTACCGACATTTCCTACACCTTCGTCGATCCACGGATACGGTTCGAGTGATGACTTTCCTGCCTGTCATTCTCTGGTCCGACGTGCTGATCTGGCTGCTGGTGCTGGCGGCGATTGTGCTCGGGGTGCTGTCGTCGCGCAATCCACCCTTGCGCGCGGCGTGGCAGCGGGTCGGGCGCAGCCGGCCGGGAATGGCCGCCGCGACGGTGCTGATGGCCTTTGTTCTGGTCGGCCTGCTCGATTCGCTTCACTATCGCCCCCGGCTGGAAAGCCGCGAGGCGGGCCAGCCGGTTGCCTATTCCGTTGAAGTGTTGTCGCTGCTCGACGCGATGGTGACACCGCTGCGCACGCGCAGCGAGAAAACCTATTCCCAACCGCTAGCGACACGCGCCTACACCAAGGAAGCATTTGATGTTCGCGACGCCGATGGAAGTCTGCGGCAGGTTCGCGATTTCCCGCGCTTGAAGTTCGGCGGCGCGCACCTGGGGGATGACGAAGCGCGGCGCGATGATGACATCGTCAAGCGAGTGCTGGCCGCTGAAGCGCTTGCCTGCGCGATCCTGGCAGGCATTGCCCTGGGAGGCTCGTATTTATTGGCTCGCCGCCATGCCTGCTCGGCGCGCCAGATCTGGAGCGCGCTCTGGCGGGGCGAGTTGAGCGTTGCCTGGCATGCCGTCTTGGCGACGCTGGGTCTGCTGCTCCTGCTGTTGATGCCGCTGGCGGTGCTAAGCGTCGATTACCACGTCTTCGGCACCGACAAGGTCGGCCAGGATGTGCTCTATCAAATCCTGAAAAGCGTGCGCACGGCCCTGGTCATCGGGCTGGTGACGACGCTGGTCATGCTGCCGCTGTCGATCCTGCTGGGTATATTGGCTGGCTACTTTCGCGGCTGGGTCGACGATCTGATCCAGTATCTTTACACGACGCTCAGTTCGATTCCCGGCGTGCTGTTGATCGCCGCCGCCGTGCTGATGATGCAGGTCATCATCGACACCCATCCGCAGTGGTTCGCCACCGCTGCCGAGCGCGCCGATCTTCGTCTGCTGGCCCTGTGCTTCATTCTCGGGGTGACGAGCTGGACCGGGCTGTGCCGCCTCTTGCGCGGCGAAACCCTCAAGTTGCGCGAACTGGAATACATTCAGGCGGCTCAGGCCTTTGGCGTTTCCGACCTGCGCATCATCCTGCGCCACATCCTGCCGAACCTGATGCACATCGTGATCATCGCACTGGTCATGGATTTTTCCAGTTTGGTGCTGGCCGAGGCGGTGCTGTCCTACGTCGGCATTGGCGTCGATCCGACAATGATCAGTTTTGGCACGATGATCAACAACGCCCGTATGGAAATGGCGCGCGAACCGATGGTCTGGTGGTCGCTGGCAGCCGCCTTCGTCTTCATGTTCACTCTGGTACTGGCGGCCAACCTGCTCGCCGATGCGGTGCGCGACGCCTTCGATCCGCGCCTGGCGGGGTCGTCATGAGCCAGGACAGTCAATCGATACTCAGTGTGCGCGGCCTGCGCATGGGCTTTGCCAGCGGCTATGCCCATACCCGACAGGTGCTGGCGGCCGTGGACGGCATCGATTTTGCCGTGCACGCCGGTGAAACGCTGGCGCTGCTGGGCGAATCGGGTTGCGGCAAGTCGGCCACCGCACTGTCGCTGCTACGCCTGTTGCCGGCGGCGGGGCGCATTCTCGGCGGCGAGGTGTGCTTTGATGGCCGGGACCTCCTGCAATTGCCCGAGTCCGAAATGCGCACCGTGCGCGGCGGCGGCATGGCGATGATCTTTCAGGAGCCGGCAACCAGCCTCAATCCGGTGATGACGGTCGGGCGGCAGATCGGCGAGGTGCTGGAGCGCCATCTGGATCTGACTGGCGCGGCGACGCGCCAGCGTGCGCTTGAGCTGCTTGATGCCGTGGGCATTGCCGACGCACAGCGCCGTCTCGACGAGTTCCCGTTCCAGCTTTCCGGCGGCATGAAACAGCGCGTGATGATCGCCGTCGCGCTGGCGGGGCATCCCAAGCTGCTGATTGCCGACGAGCCGACCACGGCGCTCGATGTCACCATCCAGGCGCAGATCCTCGATCTTCTGCGCCGCCTGCAGGCCGAGCGCGGCATGGGCATGTTGCTGATCACGCATGACCTCGGTGTCGTTGCGCAAATGGCGCATCGCGTCGGCGTCATGTATGCCGGCGAGATTGTCGAGGAAGCCCCGCGTAACGCCTTCTTCGCTTCGCCGCGCCATCCCTATTCGCAAAAGCTTTTTGCCGCGCTTCCCGATCTGGCCCGGCGGGGTGGGCGGCTGGAAACCATTGCCGGCCAGGTACCGTCATTGGCAGCCATGCCGACGGGCTGTCGTTTTGCCGAACGCTGCCCGCACGCCTGGGAGCGCTGCCGCGACGAATCGCCCGGCTGGCATGAGGCAGGAGAAAGCCATCGCGTGCGCTGCCACCTGATGGCCGAGCCGGGCAGGGCGGTCGCCCCTGTGCCCAGGCCCGTTACGCTGGTGATTCCGCTTGTCGATCCACGACCCGCACTCCTCGCGGTCAGGGATCTAGCCGTCCACTTCCCGATACGGCGCGGCGTGTTGCAGCTGACTGTCGGCCAGGTCAGAGCCGTGGACGGCGTTTCGCTCGATCTGGTGCGTGGCCGTACGCTGGCGCTTGTGGGCGAATCGGGCTGCGGTAAAACCACGGTCGGCAAGGCGATCCTGCAACTGGTCAAACCGACTGCCGGCCGTATCGAACTTGAGGAGCGCGAACTGAACGGGCTCTCACGCGCTGAATTGCGCCCGTTGCGACGGCGGATGCAAATGATCTTCCAGGACCCGTTTGCATCGCTCAATCCGCGTCTTTCAGTGGGCGAGATCATCGGTGAGGGGATGAGCGCGCTGGGCGTCAATACGCAAAGCGCAGGGCGCAATGACGCCGTCGTGGCCTTGTTGCAGGAGGTCGGGCTCGATCCGGCGGCGGCCGGGCGTTATCCGCACGAGTTTTCCGGCGGGCAGCGGCAACGCATAGCCATTGCCCGCGCACTGGCCGTTCAACCGGAATTGATCATTTGCGACGAACCGACCTCGGCGCTTGACGTCTCGGTCCAGGCGCAGATTCTCAACTTGCTCAAGGCGTTGCAGGACGATCTTGGGCTGGCCTATCTGTTCATCACACACAACTTCGCCGTGGTCGATTATCTGGCGCATGAAGTGGCCGTGATGTATCTCGGCCGCATCGTCGAGCGCGGCCTGGTCGACGAGGTGCTGCGTTCGCCGCGGCATCCGTATACACAGGCTTTGCTCTCCGCTGTTCCCAGCCCGCGGCTTGACGCCCAGCCGGAATGCATACGTCTGGCAGGAGAAATGCCGTCACCGGCGAATCCGCCGGCGGGGTGCCATTTTCATCCGCGCTGTCCGCAGGCGAGCGCCCTATGCCGTGCGAGCTATCCCGAAACGAGTCGCCTGACGGCCACGCATGCGGTGCGCTGCCATTTGTTCGGTAGTGCAGAGCAGAACAAGTAGTTTGCCTTTGTTCCACGATTCGCGGGTTTGAGTGTTTTCCATTTCAGACTACTTTTCGATTGAACGGAGTCTGATTCTGCGGAAATCTACCGTAACGGGAGGCAAACTGCCGGCCTTGCAAATATTCGCTTATAAGCTAAGATGTAGCCATGTACGAAATCATCCATTACCTCGACGAGAGCGAAAACGATCTCTATCAGGAGTAGCTTGACGGCTTGCGTGACCGCATAGCGAAGATCGCTGTCATCAAGCGAGTCGCTCGCGTTGAGGCTGGTTTGTTCGGAGATTGTAAGTTCTTGCGAGACGGCATCGGCGAGTTGCGAATTGATGTCGGCGCTGGATATCGCGTCTATTACGCGCAGGTTGGCAATCAGGTGATATTACTCACCAGTGGCGGCGCCAAGAAGTCGCAGAGCAGGGATATTGACCGAGCCGTTGGATTTTTGAAAGATTGGGAGAAGCGAAATGGCTAAAGCACACCGGACTCACGATGAAGCAACGGTTGAAATGTTCCGCCGCGACCCGGATCTTGCGGCTGAGTATCTGAACTCCGTACTTGTCGATGGCGATGAGACCGATCTGATGCTGGCGCTACGCAGTCTCAGCAAGGCGTTTGGCGGCGTTCAGGAGATAGCGCGTCAGGCAGAGGTGAATGCCCATACGCTCTATCGCACGCTATCCGAACAAGGAAACCCTGAATTGAAAACGCTTTCCGCAATTCTCAAGGCGATGGGAATGCGGCTGGCCGTACAGCCGATTCATCGGGCGCATGCCTAAGCCGGTTCGAGGCTGTAATTTCCCCAGTGACAGCTTTCGGCACAATGCTCTAGGCGCACTCCCGGCTATTGCGGCCTCCCTTTGCGACTTCCGCAAATGGCCGGGGTAGTGAAGGGCCCGTATCAATGTGGGCGAGGGATTTAGACTAAATCTCCTATTGGCATAACGAAGGGCCGCTTGCGCAATTTTGGGGATCGGCGCGAATGACCGCTGTCCAAAGCACGCTACGTGAACAGGCGAATGGCTAAAGGTGGCAGGGTGATCCAGTCGGAGTTTGTCGGGCCGGGCAGCAGTTCCCGCATCTGCTGTGGTGAGCAACCCAGGATTTTGGCCGCATCGGCGGTGCTGAAGCGGCTTTCCGTATTGGCGTCCGGATTGATCAGAGTCAGCACGCTTGCGGTGCGCTCGCCACGTCTGATCAGCGCAGCGACGGGGTCGTCCGCACCGGACAGGAGTTCCTGTGGGCCCTCCTCATTGAGCACTGGGGTGGTTGCCTTCATGGCATTGACCTCGCCGATGAACCGGCTCAGGTCGAAACTTGGCGTTTCCCAGTCCTCCGGGCGAGTAGTCACCACATTGAGTTTGCGACGAAAGCCGTATTCGTAGCCCATGGTCAACATCAAACCGCTGGAAAAGGCCGCCGCGAACAGGTATCTCAGGCGGGAAACACGCTCGTCACCGCCGTTCTCCTCGGCCAGGCGTTCGGTGTCGTGGCTTTCGGGGAAGGCGATGGAGGGGGCGATGGCACGAAATAGAGCGTACTGCTTCATGAGCCAATCGGCACGGAAATCCCACCACTTGCTGGAATTGAACAGGTAGTCAAAGCCGGCTGCCTTGAGTTGCAGTACCTCCTTCGGCTGGCAGCCCAGCGTTTCCGCGAAGAACATTGCATCCGGATTGCTGTCTCGGGCTACCGCGATGATTGGCGCCCAAACGTCGCCCGGAATTTTATAGGCCGCGTCGCCACGGAAACCGTCGAAGCCTAGTTTTACGTAGTGACGAACGAGCTCCTGCCAATAACTGACCAGTCCCTCGCGGTCTGGCGTGTTTTCGAAGTCAATATCGGCCAGATCGCCCCAGACGGTACGCTTTGCGACGTTGTCCACGTCGTCGGGATCGACGGCGAAGGGGGAGCGCAAACTGCCATCCGGCTCGTGCGCGAACCATTCCGGGTGCGCTTCCGCCAGCAAGGAATCCTTTGACGTATGGTTAATCACCAAATCCATCATCACCCGCAGACCATGGCCGTGAGCAGCGCTAATGAAACGACCGAGGAGGGTAGACGCTTCTTCCTGGCTACCACCCTGAAAGAGGGGGTGCAGGCGATAGTAGTCCTTGACGGCGTAGAGGCTTCCCGAAAAGCCCGGGTAATGGAATGGGTTGATGAAGACCCAGTTGAAACCCATGCTGGCGATACGGGGCAGGTGCGACTCCCAATTCTCGGTGCTGCCTGCCAGAAGGGGAAAAAGGTTGTAAATCCTCGGTGCGTCGCTCGTGTTTTGATGTGGCATATGGTCCGATGGGTGGGTATGAATCGGCAACCGAAAACGCCGCATTAAAAGGATAGGAAATTCAACCGCCTTCCGCGAAGTATCCTTGCACCTTCCGCCCATTGTCAACCGTGATTTCCCCCCAGTTTTTCCGCCGGGTTCGCCCAAGTCACCAAGCCCGTCCGCATCCCCGAGCCGCCGCCAAAAGCACCGCCCTGCCGCGATGTTTTTGACATTCCCTTTATCGAACTGGCCATCGCCGGCAAGGCAACGGCGCTGATCACCGGAGACCGGGACCTACTCAGCCTCGCCGGCCGCTTCACCTGCCCCATCGTTAGCGCCGAACAATTCATCAACACCCTGAACCCGTGACCACCTCCGATATCGTCACCAAACTCTGGAACCTCGGCAATGTCCTCAATCAGGGGTTCCGGGCAAGCTGGATCGTCAAGGTTTGACCGGGCTTTAGCGCACGGGCAGAAACGCGATTCCACCGCTGCAGGTCGTCGGTGCTGACCTTGAAGTGTTTGGCAATCGAGTGCAGCGTATCGCCGCGACGAACTGTGTAGCGGGTCACTTTGGGTGGTGTTCGAGTGCTGGCCTGCGGACTGTTCGTTCCTTTTTCTTTGCCGGGTTTGGCACCGCTCTTGGCTACGACAGTGCGTTCAGGAGTCAAGGCCAGACGCGTGCCGACCGCTATGTTGTTGGATCGCAAGCGGTTGATGCGTTTCAATTCGGCCGCGTTGATCGTGTAATGCCGGGCGATCGATAACAGGGTTTCGCCTTTGCGCACGATGTGCGTTCGCGTTGCCGCGACGGGCGCTGTACTTGCCTCGGGCAAGCGCGGCTGTTCGGGCAGCGCGTCCATGCTCAGCGGTTCGCCCCCGTTCTGGCCGGCAACGAGCAAGGTCAATCCCGGGTTCACCTTGATGCGCCCCTTGATGCCATTGGCTTCCTTGAGATTGGCCACCGTCATGCCGAAACGCGGTGCGATTTTTTCCAGCTTGTCGCCGGGTCGTACGGTGTAGGCTTGCCACGAGGAAAGCGGCTTGTTGCTGCTTTCCTGCGCTTCGAGATTGCTGACGAAGGTGTCCATCTTGTCCGCCGGAATGACCAGTGGCGTATCGGATTTGATGACCGGCCGATTATGCGAGGGGTTGAGGGCGACGAAGTCCTTGACCGGCATTTCGGCCAATCTGGCGGCAAGCTTGACGTCGATATTTCCGCTGCGGGTGACGGTGCCGAAGTACGGACGGTTGGGAATCTTCGGTAGATGGAGATCGGCTACCAGCAGTGGGCTGCTGAAAATATTTTTCAATGCCTGCAGTTTGGGCACGTAGTTCTTCGTTTCCTCCGGCATGGTCAGGCTCAGATAATCGGTTGGCAAACCCAGCATGCGATTTTTTTCGATGGCGCGACCCACGGCGCCTTCACCCCAATTGTAAGAAGCCAGCGCCAGATGCCAGTCGCCATGCATTTCGTAGATCGATTGCAGGTAGTCAAGCGCGGCAGTTGTCGATGCGACGATATCGCGCCGTTCATCCTTCCACCAGCTTTGATCGAGTTTGTAGCGCTTGCCGGTCGAGGGAATGAACTGCCACAGACCGGATGCTTTTGCGCGCGAATAAGCCATCGGGTTATAGGCGCTCTCAACCATCGGCAGCAGAGCCAATTCCATGGGCATGCCGCGTTTTTCCAGTTCCTCGACGATGAAATGCATATAGAGGGTGCTGCGCTCGACCATCCGACGCAGGTAGTCGGGCCGGTTCATATACCACTGCTGGTGGTAAAGAACGAGATCGTTGTTGATATCGGGCATGGAGAAGCCGTTGCGCATCCGCTGGAAAAGTTCTTCGGATTCCGAGGTCAGATCGATGGCCTTGGGTGCCGGGTGCGGCGCGGAGATTTCAATGGTCGGCAGACTGCCGTCGGCAGGCAGGGGCGCGCTCGACTTGCCTTTGGCTCGCGGTTTCGACGGTGTCGAGCCGGCGTCGGCTGCCTGAGTACGCTGATTGTTCGTGGCTGTTGCGGACGATGGCGTCGACGATTGATCAGGGTCTTGTATCACGGTTGCGCAACCGGACAATAAGAGCAGCAGCCAGGCAAAACGCGCTATCGCGAGCATTTTAAAATTACCGATGTGTGTCATCCGTATGGTCTGTGCGTGATCGCCTTGGGGCAGATCGTTGGTCCACGGCGACCGTGAGGCCCTGGTCAAAGCTTACGAGTGCAAGCGGACGATTATAGCGCAAGCCGCCGTCTTCGATTGCGGCGACGAATCCCGAGGGAGCAGTGAGCCCGTCCGGATTGCAGAGAATGACTTTCCCGGCGTTGTCCAGCGGCGGATCTGAATAATTCTTCTGGGGATCCTCGGCACTTTGCCGAAGACTTCAAATCATGTTTTGACCGCAGGATTCAGCGTATATAAACCGGTCAGGCTGGCCTGATCGAGAATATGGCCGGCCATGGCCTCGCGTACCTGCTGGCCGGTGAGCTTTCCCTCAAGCGGCAGGCGCTCCAGATCCAGGGCGAAGACAGTGAACACATAGTGGTGGATGATTTCGTCATTCCAGGGAGGGCAGGGGCCATCGTAGCCAAAGTAGTCGCCACGCATATCGTTATCGCCGGCAAACCAGCCGGTGTAGTCGTTGAGTCCGTGGCGCGCGCCGTGCAGAGTCGCGGGGCCAGGCTTTCCGCGCGGAGTGACTTCTTTAGAGAACTCTCCCTGTTTGATCTCGCGCAGATTTGGCGACAGATCAAACAGAATCCAGTGAAAGAAATCAACGCGGGGCAAGGAAGCCGGAACACTGCGACCCTCCTGATTCACGTCGTCACCTCGGCTCGGCACATCCGGGTCATGACAAATGATGGCCAGCGATTTCGTGGCAGAAGGGACGTCATCCCACTTCAGTTGCGGGTTGAAATTTCGCCCCAGACACACGTGGTGCGCCGGATCGGGAAGACAGAAGGCAAAGTCGCCTGGAATGGTTTGCAAGTCGCCGAAGCTGCTGCTGGTCAGTTTCATATTGTCTCCTCAAGCGTTGTCATCAGGCCTCGCGACGCGTGAAGTCGCGCAAACGGAACCCTGTGAGCCATAGTGTAGCGAAATATACGGCCGCGCCAAAGGTGACGAGGATCGTTAGCCGAAACAGACGATCCGACAAGGACCAGCGCAGCCAATCGGCGGTTTCGCCACTCGAAAACCATAAGGCGACGCCCATGAACACAATGGCCAGCGCAAGTTTGGCGTAGAACTTCGGCCAGCCGGGTTGAGGCGAATAAATCCCATGCCGGCGTAGGCCGCGATAGAGCATTGCGGCATTCAGGCACGCGGCCAGCCCTATGGACAGGGCGAGTCCGGCATGTTTGAGCCAGCCGATCAGGGCCAGATTGAGTAACTGCGTGACGAACAGGGTAAGGAATGCGATCTTGACCGGTGTGCGAACATTCTGCCGCGCATAAAAACCCGGAGCCAGCACTTTGACCAGTATCAGCCCGACCAGACCCACGCTATAGGCGACCAGCGCGTTTCGCGTCTTGAAGACATCGTCTGCGCTAAATGCGCCATGATGGAAAAGAGTGGCGATCAGCGGGACCGCAAGGATAGCCAGGGCCAGGGCGGCCGGAGCCGCCAGCAGTAAGGTCAGGCGCAATCCCCAGTCGAGCAGCCGGGAGTAGTCGTCGAACTTGTTGCCCGCGTGATACTTGGCCAGTGAAGGCAGAAGAATGGTGCCCAGTGCCGCACCAAGCATGCCGGAGGGAAACTCCATCAGCCTGTCGGCATAATAGAGCCAGGAGACGCTGCCGGTGCCGAGAAAGGAGGCGAAGATGGTGTTGATCAGCAGGCTGACCTGCGTTACCGAGACCCCTAGTACGGCAGGCGCCATCAGCTTCAGGATGCGCCGTACGCCGGTATCCTTCCAGTCCAGCGAAAAGCGCGGCAGCATGTTGATGCGTTTCAGGTAAGGAATCTGGAAAGCGAATTGCAGTGTGCCACCGAGGAAGACCGCCCAGCCGAGGACCAGTACTGGCGGATGGAAATACGGTGCGACAAACAGCGCCATGACGATGAAAGAAAGATTGAGCAGCACCGGTGTAAAGGCGGGTACGGCAAACCAGCTCCATGTGTTGAGTATGCCGCCGGCGAGGGCTACCAGCGACATGAAGAAGATGTACGGGAAGGTGATCCGGGTCAGCTCTACGGTCAGTGCGAATTTGGTGGCATCGGCCGCGAACCCCGGCGCCGAAACGTAGACGAGAAGTGGCGCCGCCGCCATGCCGATTAACGTGACGATGAACAGAACGAGAATAAGCAGCGTGGCAACATGGTCAACGAGGCGTTTGGCTTCGGTGTCACCTTGTTTGTTCTTGTATTCACCGAGAATCGGCACGAATGCCTGCGAGAAGGCGCCTT
>JADJLB010000010.1:0-400000 GCA_016705685.1 Propionivibrio sp. | reverse complement strand
GGGGGTCGTCGGTTCGATCCCGTCATCCTCCACCACTGACCTGTAAGCGGTTAGCTGTGCTGAGTTATGGACTCAGCACAGCTAACTCCTGACGGAGTTTAAGTCTGTACGCTCTTTAACAAAATGGAAGAAGGTTGTATCACGGGTTAAACGCTGTCTGAACGAAGCGAGGAGAGGCCCGTGATACGGTTGTGATTGCATCGATCTCTTGCTAACCACAAGGGGTCGCACAAATGAGTTGCCTGTAGCTTTGGTTCTCGCAAGAGAGCTTAAGGTTATAGGATCAAGCGAATAAGTGCATGTGGTGGATGCCTTGGCGATTACAGGCGAAGAAGGACGTGCAAGCCTGCGAAAAGCTCTGGGGAGCTGGCAATGAAGCTTTGATCCAGAGATGTCCGAATGGGGAAACCCACCCCGCAAGGGGTATCCCATCCTGAATACATAGGGGTGAGGAAGCGAACCCGGCGAACTGAAACATCTAAGTAGCCGGAGGAAAAGAAATCAACCGAGATTCCCAAAGTAGTGGCGAGCGAAATGGGACCAGCCTGCAAGTGATAGTGACTGTGTTAGTGGAAGCCTCTGGAAAGTGGCGCCGTAGTGGGTGATAGCCCCGTACGCGAAAACCCGGTCATGATACTAAGCTTGCGACAAGTAGGGCGGGGCACGAGAAACCTTGTCTGAACATGGGGGGACCATCCTCCAAGGCTAAATACTCGTAATCGACCGATAGTGAACCAGTACCGTGAGGGAAAGGCGAAAAGAACCCCGGGAGGGGAGTGAAATAGATCCTGAAACCGCATGCATACAAACAGTGGGAGCGGACTTGTTCCGTGACTGCGTACCTTTTGTATAATGGGTCAGCGACTTACGTTCAGTAGCGAGCTTAACCGCATAGGGGAGGCGTAGGGAAACCGAGTCCGAATAGGGCGATGAGTTGCTGGGCGTAGACCCGAAACCAAGTGATCTATCCATGGCCAGGATGAAGGTGCGGTAACACGCACTGGAGGTCCGAACCCACTAATGTTGAAAAATTAGGGGATGAGCTGTGGATAGGGGTGAAAGACTAAACAAACTTGGAAATAGCTGGTTCTCTCCGAAAACTATTTAGGTAGTGCCTCACGTATCACCTTCGGGGGTAGAGCACTGTTATGGCTAGGGGGTCATCGCGACTTACCAAACCATTGCAAACTCCGAATACCGAAGAGTGCGAGCGTGGGAGACAGACATCGGGTGCTAACGTCCGGTGTCAAGAGGAAACAACCCAGACCGCCGATTAAGGTCCCCAAGCCATAGTTAAGTGGGAAACGAGGTGGGAAGGCTCAGACAGCCAGGAGGTTGGCTTAGAAGCAGCCATCCTTTAAAGAAAGCGTAATAGCTCACTGGTCGAGTCGTCCTGCGCGGAAGATGTAACGGGGCTCAAACTATGCACCGAAATCGCGGATCAGAGGACAGAAGACAGATGACAGATGACAGAAAAGGCAAACCGATTGCTACGTTTGAAGACCTAGAGGTATTCAAGCGGGCGTATCGTATTTCTTTGGACGTCCATCGCATCAGTCTTGAATTTCCGCAAAAAGAGCAATACGGGCTCGCCGATCAAATTCGGCGAGCGAGCAAATCCATCTGTGCGAATCTGGCGGAAGGCTTTGGCAAACAAAGTCGATCCACGGCCGAATTCAAGCGGTTCATTCAGATCTCGATCGGTTCTGCCGACGAGATGCGGGTGTGGATACGCTACTGTTTTGATCTAGGCTATATAAACCAAGCCCAATGGCAATCCTGGCGAGACGAATACCAGGAGATCGCCAGAATGTTAAACGGCTTGGCCAAGAGCTGGAAATAACAGAAGAGAAGTGACGAGAGGACGGGTTTTAATCTGTCCTCTGTCCTCTGTCTTCTGTCCTCTGATGGTAGGAGAGCGTTCTGTAGGCCGTTGAAGGTGTCTGGTAACGGATGCTGGAGGTATCAGAAGTGCGAATGCTGACATGAGTAGCGATAAAGGGCGTGAAAAGCGCCCTCGCCGAAAGCCCAAGGTTTCCTGCGCAACGTTCATCGGCGCAGGGTGAGTCGGCCCCTAAGGCGAGGCAGAAATGCGTAGTCGATGGGAAACTGGTTAATAGTCCAGTACCTCTTTGTAATGCGATGGGGGGACGGAGAAGGTTAGGTCAGCCGGGTGTTGGATGTCCCGGTTCAAGCGTGTAGTCGTGCCCGGTAGGCAAATCCGCTGGGCTAAGATGAGGCGTGATAACGAGTGGTCTTGTACCGCGAAGTGATTGATACCCTGCTTCCAAGAAAAGCCTCTAAGCTTCAGTTATGAAGAGACCGTACCGCAAACCGACACAGGTGGGCAGGATGAGAATTCTAAGGCGCTTGAGAGAACTCAGGAGAAGGAACTCGGCAAATTAGCACCGTAACTTCGGGAGAAGGTGCGCCCTGGTAGGTTGTAGCCCCTCGCGGGCGAAGGCCGAAAGGGTTGCAGTGAAATGGTGGCTGCGACTGTTTAATAAAAACACAGCACTCTGCAAACACGAAAGTGGACGTATAGGGTGTGACGCCTGCCCGGTGCCGGAAGGTTAAGTGATGGGGTGCAAGCTCTTGATCGAAGCCCCGGTAAACGGCGGCCGTAACTATAACGGTCCTAAGGTAGCGAAATTCCTTGTCGGGTAAGTTCCGACCTGCACGAATGGCGTAACGATGGCCACACTGTCTCCTCCTGAGACTCAGCGAAGTTGAAATGTTTGTGAAGATGCAATCTCCCCGCGGCAAGACGGAAAGACCCCATGAACCTTTACTGTAGCTTTGCATTGGACTTTGAACCGGTCTGTGTAGGATAGGTGGGAGGCTTTGAAGCCGGGACGCTAGTTCGCGTGGAGCCAACCTTGAAATACCACCCTGGTTTGTTTGAGGTTCTAACCATGGCCCGTGAATCCGGGTCTGGGACCGTGCATGGTAGGCAGTTTGACTGGGGCGGTCTCCTCCCAAAGTGTAACGGAGGAGTACGAAGGTACGCTAGGTACGGTCGGACATCGTGCTATTAGTGCAATGGCATAAGCGTGCTTGACTGCGAGACCCACAAGTCGAGCAGGTACGAAAGTAGGTCATAGTGATCCGGTGGTTCTGTATGGAAGGGCCATCGCTCAACGGATAAAAGGTACTCTGGGGATAACAGGCTGATACCGCCCAAGAGTTCATATCGACGGCGGTGTTTGGCACCTCGATGTCGGCTCATCACATCCTGGGGCTGTAGCCGGTCCCAAGGGTATGGCTGTTCGCCATTTAAAGTGGTACGTGAGCTGGGTTTAAAACGTCGTGAGACAGTTTGGTCCCTATCTGCCGTGGGCGCTGGAAATTTGAAGGGACCTGCTCCTAGTACGAGAGGACCGGAGTGGACGAACCTCTGGTGTACCGGTTATGACGCCAGTCGTATCGCCGGGTAGCTAAGTTCGGAAGAGATAAACGCTGAAAGCATCTAAGCGTGAAACTCGCCTTAAGATAAGATTTCCCCGGGGACTCGATCCCCCTGAAGGGTCGTTGAAGACCACAACGTTGATAGGTCAGGTGTGGAAGCGCAGCAATGCGTTAAGCTAACTGATACTAATTGCCCGTGTGGCTTGATCCTATAACCTTAAGCAGCAACTCTGTGCTTAATGCAAATCACAACCAAATGCTGTAAAACCCCTTCTTCCCATTTTGCACGACGTGCCCAACAGCACGCCGTGATCCCGGTTATGCTTGGCGGCCATAGCACTTTGGACCCACCCCTTCCCATCTCGAACAGGACCGTGAAACGAAGTCGCGCCGATGATAGTGCATACTACGTGTGCGAAAGTAGGTCACCGCCAGGCTCCCCATCCCCCCACCCAGCCCTCCACGCTAAAACGCGTCGAGGGCTGCGTGCTTTTAAAAGAGCGGGCTAGCGAAGAACACGGCCGCCATTGCCGATTACTGTGAGATCGACAAACCGCGACCCGAGCCGGTCGTTGGCTGAGTAGCTGACGCGATAACCGCCGAGGTCGTAGTTCTGCAAACCTTCCAGAGTGTGGATCAGTTTTTCGCGGCTCAGATCCTTGCCGGAAATGCGTATTGCATCTGCCAGCAATTTGGCCATGGCGAATGCTTCGACGCCGTAGTAAGAGAACTTGCCTTGTTTGCCAAGAAGTTTCTGGTAATCGCGCACCAACGGAATCGTGTCGTTCCATGGATAAGGCATAACCTGAGAAATACCGATTCCACGCGCATCGTCGCCAAGTTCCTTGACCAGCAGATCGGCGCCAACGGGTGATAGCGTCATTAATTGAGGGTGCTGATTGGCCTTGCGCATCTGACGGGCAAATTCGGCGGTCGGTTTATACAAAGTGACCATCACAACCGCTTGCGGATTGGCTTTGATGATGGTCTGCACGGCAGGAGCCACATCGAGCGAATTGCGTTCGACGGTGGCCACAGCAATAGGAGCCTGATTGTGCTTTTTCAAAGCCGTAATCACACCCTCTAGGCCGGATTTACCGAATCCATCGTTCTGGTAGAAAACAGCGATATTTTTCAAGCCGAGACCGACCAACTGGTTGACGATAGCTTCGGTTTCATTCGCGTAACTGGCGCGAACATTGAACATGTAGCGATTGTTCGGGTTGTCCTTGGCAGATTGGCGGATTGAATCCGCTCCAGAAATGGTGCCGATCAATGGGACTTTGGCGGGCCCGAAGGCATCGTTCATCGCTGCCGTTGTCGGGCTGGACCCGTATGAAGCGACCATGGCAAATACTTTCTTGTCATTGATCAATGCTTTTGTGTTGGCTACGGCCCGATCCGTTTCGTAGCCGTCATCCAGGGCGATCAGTTCGAGCTTGCGCCCGTTGATGCCCCCTGCATCATTGATCTGCCTGAAGTAAGCGCTGATGACGTCTCTCATATCCGTACCGTAGGCGCCGTTGGGTCCGGTAAACGGTGATGTCATACCAATCGCCACGCTGGTGTCCGTGACGCCGACTTCGGCAGCGCCAACAAAGCTGATCCAGCCAATGAGGCAAAATAGCAAAACCTGTCGATATATTTTCATGTCTCCCCCTCGAATACTCAGTCAAAAATGGGCGAAAATCGCCACACTCCTCGGTGAGGATGACTTGGAAAACTGACGCCTGTCTTACAGGGAGGGCAACATCAGTTGCTGACGACGGTTGGTCAGGGTGACAATCAAGCCGCCAGTGATAGGGCGGGCCGTGTTCCTCAATCCAATTGGATGGTTAACTGGCGGCAAAGAATTCGCGAACGCGATCCATCCATGACTTGGCCCGGGGATTGTGTCGGCCGGCATTTTCGCGGCTGGAATCTTCCAGTTCGCGGAGGAGTTCCTTCTGCCGGTCCGTTAGATGTACCGGAGTTTCCACGACGACATGGCAGAGCAGGTCGCCATGGCTGTGGCTGCGTATTCCTTTGATGCCTTTGCTGCGAAGGCGGAATGTTTTTCCCGACTGCGTTTCAGCCGGAATCTTGATTTTAGCCATAGCATCCAATGTCGGAATTTCAATGTCCCCACCGAGCGCTGCCGTAGTAAAACTGATGGGCATTTCGCAATGCAGGTCATTTTGTTCGCGTTGGAAAACGGCATGCGGCTTGAGGTGAATCTGTACGTACAGATCCCCTGGAGGGCCGCCGTTAATGCCGTGCTCCCCTTCTCCAGAAAGACGAATGCGATCACCTTCGTCGACTCCAGAGGGGATTTTTACGGCCAGAGTCTTGTGTTGCTTGTTGCGGCCTGCACCGTGACAGGAAGTGCACGGGTCGGCTACAAAACGCCCCGTGCC
Source organism: Propionivibrio sp. (assembly GCA_016705685.1). Taxonomy (GTDB): domain Bacteria; phylum Pseudomonadota; class Gammaproteobacteria; order Burkholderiales; family Rhodocyclaceae; genus Propionivibrio. The sequence goes on along the minus strand of JADJLB010000010.1, from coordinate 394,196 downwards.
GTGACATTTTGGGCAGGTCTGCTGGATGGAGAAGAAACCTTGCTGTAATCGAACCTGACCGCTTCCTTGGCAGGTTGGGCAGGTCTTGGGTTGCGTGCCGGCTTTTGCACCGGTCCCATTGCAAGGTTCGCAGACCTCCATGGTGGGAATGCGAATCTTGGTTTCCGTGCCAAAAGCCGCTTGTTCAAGCGTGACTTCCAGGTTGTAACGCAAATCGGCACCGCGGTAGATGTTTGAGCGTCCGCCTCGTCCGCCGCCGCCACCACCGAAAATTTCGTCAAAGATCCCGCCAAACGCATCGGAAAAGCCGCCAGCCGCGCCAAATCCACCGCCCATTCCCGCCTGCGGATCGACACCGGCGTGTCCATACTGGTCATAAGCCGCTCGTTTCTGGCCATCGGAAAGAATCTCGTAGGCTTCCTTGGCTTCCTTGAACTGACCTTCGGATTTTGGGTTATCCGGATTCCGGTCCGGGTGATGTTTCATCGCCAGCTTGCGATAGGCCTTCTTGATATCTTCTTCGGAGGCGTCACGGTTGACGCCGAGTATGTCGTAAAAGTCGCGTTTTGCCATGAGTCCTGGGCACCGTAAGGGAGAGAGCGATTGGGCGAGGCGCGATTATACGCCCCTTGCCCGCTACGACGGATGCTTAGTGCTTGTCTTTGACTTCGGTGTACTCGGCATCTACGACATCACCCTCATCCTTCTTCTTGGCTTCACCGCCACCGGAAGCGCCGGCGTTTGCACCGCCCGCAGCGTCAGCGGCGCTGGCTTCCGCCTGCTGCTTGGCATACACTTTTTCACCCAGCTTTTGCGAAGCAGCACCGAGCGCTTCACTCTTGGCCTTGATGTCGGCCAGATCATTGCCACGAATTGCCTCTTCGGCGGCTTTCATGGCCGATTCGATCTGCCCCTTTTCTTCATCGCTGAGTTCCTTGCCATACTCATTCAGCGACTTCTTGACCATATGGATGACGCCATCGCATTGGTTGCGGGCTTCGGCCAATTCGTGTGCTTTCTTGTCCTCTTCGGCATGCAGTTCGGCGTCCTGAACCATACGCTGCACTTCTTCTTCGGAAAGGCCTGACGAGGCCTGGATCTTGATCTTGTTTTCCTTGCCGGTCGCTTTGTCCTTGGCAGACACGTGCAGGATGCCGTTGGCGTCGATATCGAAGGTGACTTCGATCTGCGGCATGCCGCGCGGTGCCGGCGGGATGTCGGACAGGTTGAACTGGCCGAGGCTCTTGTTTCCTGACGCCATTTCGCGTTCGCCCTGCAGGACGTGAATGGTCACCGCATTCTGGTTGTCGTCGGCCGTCGAGAAGACCTGACCGGCCTTGGTCGGGATCGTCGTGTTCTTCTTGATCAGCTTGGTCATCACGCCGCCGAGCGTTTCAATGCCGAGCGAGAGCGGGGTGACGTCGAGCAGCAGCACGTCCTTGACCTCGCCTTGCAGCACGCCGCCCTGGATGGCCGCGCCAACAGCAACCGCTTCATCCGGGTTGACGTCGCGACGCGGTTCCTGGCCGAAGAACTCCTTCACACGGTCCTGTACCTTGGGCATACGGCTTTGGCCACCAACCAGAATCACGTCGTTGATGTCGGAGAGCTTGCAGCCGGCGTCCTTCATCGCGATACGGCAGGGTTCGATGGTGCGTTCGATGAGCTCATCGACCAGCGACTCAAATTTTGCGCGGGTAATCTTGATTGCCAGGTGTTTCGGGCCCGAAGCGTCGGCAGTGATGTAGGGCAGATTGACTTCGGTCTGCTGGCCCGACGACAGTTCGACCTTGGCTTTTTCGGCGGCATCCTTGAGGCGTTGCAGCGCCAGAACGTCGGCCTTGAGGTTGACGCCGGATTCCTTCTTGAATTCGTCGATGATGTAGTCGATCAGGCGTTGATCGAAGTCTTCGCCGCCGAGGAATGTATCGCCGTTGGTGGACAGCACTTCAAACTGGTGCTCGCCGTCGATTTCGGCGATTTCGATGATCGAAATGTCGAATGTGCCGCCGCCGAGGTCATAGACGGCGATTTTCTTGTCGCCTTGTTTCTTGTCCATACCAAAGGCGAGCGCCGCTGCCGTCGGCTCGTTGATGATGCGCTTGACTTCGAGGCCGGCGATGCGGCCGGCATCCTTGGTGGCCTGGCGCTGGCTGTCGTTGAAGTAGGCGGGAACGGTAATGACCGCTTCGGTAACTTCTTCGCCGAGGTAGTCCTCAGCGGTCTTCTTCATCTTGCGCAATACCTCGGCAGAAACCTGTTGCGGCGCGATCTTGTTGCCGCGCACTTCGACCCAGGCATCGCCGTTGTCAGCCTTGAGAATCTTGAAAGGCATCAGGCCGATGTCTTTCTGCACTTCCTTCTCGTCAAAACGACGCCCGATCAGGCGCTTGACCGCATACAGCGTGTTCTTGGCGTTGGTAACGGCCTGGCGCTTGGCCGGCGCGCCACAGAGAATTTCGCCGTCTTCGGCGTAAGCGACGATCGACGGCGTGGTGCGTGCGCCTTCGGAATTTTCGATAACCTTCGGTTTCCCGCCCTCCATGATGGAAACGCAGGAGTTGGTCGTACCGAGGTCGATGCCGATAATTTTGCCCATGTCAGAGTCCTTTAGTGTAATTCGTGAATACCTGTATGCGTCGGGATGAGCCCTAGGTGGGGCCTATTGGGTTCTTTTCAAGATTTTGGCTTGGAAACGATAACCAGAGCCGGGCGCAAAACACGATCGGCGATCAGGTAGCCTTTTTGCAGTACAGTGACCACGGTGTTGGGTTCCTGTTCCGCATCAACCATGCTGATCGCTTGATGAAAGTGCGGGTCGAATTTCTCGCCGAGCGGGTTAAGCTCGGCGAGATTTGATTTTTCGAATGCCGCAACCAGTTGCTTGAGCGTCAGCTCGGTGCCGGACTTCAAACTTTCAATGCTCGGTGTTTCGGCGGCGAGAGCCGCTTCCAGACTGTCCTTGACGGCCAGTAGCTCACCGGCAAATCGCTCCATGGCATACTTGGATGCCTTGGCAATGTCTTCCTGGGCACGGCGACGAACGTTTTCGGTTTCCGCTTTGGCGCGTAACCAGGCATCGTGGTGTTCCTCAGCCTTCAGTTCAGCCTGACGGATGGCTTCTTCAAGGCTGGGCATGCTGTCAGCAACGGCTTCGGAGTTTTCGACAACGCCTTCAGTACTGGTTTCGGACGCTGTTTCTTTGTCTTGCGCTTGCATAAATGGTGGTCTCCCGTAAAACTCCCCACTAGCTGGGGGTGTATTTCTAGGTTTCAAGCGCCCCAGGCGACTTTTTTGCATGGTGTATCAAACTTTCGGGTTTCTCCGGAGAGTACTGATACGATTCACTCTCTGAAGAATACGAGTCAATGTGGTGCTGGCATGGCAGAAAAAATTGGCAAATATGAAGTGATCCGCAGCCTGGGCAAGGGCGCAACGGCCATTGTCTACCTTGCCCGCGATCCGGATTCTAATCGCGAGGTGGCGGTAAAGCTGATTCGCTTCGGTGACGACAACGCGGCCATGTCGCGGCGGTTGCGTAAACTGTTTCAGACGGAAGACGCGATCTGTCGTCGTCTCAACCATCCCAATATCGTCAAAATCTACGATGCGGTCGTTGAGGCTGATCGAGCCTATATCGTCATGGAATACATCAACGGTACGGTGCTCGAACAGTATTGCGCCATCAATCGCCTGTTACCCATGCATCGTGTGATCGGCATCATCTTCAAGTGCTGTCTGGCACTCGACCACGCTTTCCGGCAAGGCGTTGTGCACCGGGACATCAAGCCGGCGAATATTCTCATTGACGCAGAAGACAATCCAAAGATTACCGACTTTGGCCTCGCGCTGAATCTGCACAAGGACATGAACAAGGATTCAACTTTCGTGATGGGTGTCGGTTCGCCTGCGTACATGTCGCCTGAACAGATCAAGAACTATCCGCTCAACCAGAAAACTGATCTTTATTCGCTGGGAGTTCTGTTGTTCCAGTTATTAACCGGTCGGTTGCCTTTTCGCGCAACCAACCAGGGTGCCCTGGTATACAAAATCGTCAACATGGACACGCCGTCGGTGTGCGATCTCAATCCGAACCTGCCACCCGGTTTGGATCCGATTCTGAAAAAGGCGCTGGAAAAGGATCTCTACAGTCGGTATCGCAATGGCGCCGAGTTTGCCAAGGATCTATCTACCGTCAGGTATCAGATATTGGAAGACGATTCGACTGAACAGGACACGACGCACTTCGAAAGATTGCGCAAAGTCGAATTTTTTACCGACTTTGATGACATTGAATTGTGGGAGGTTTTGCGTATCAGCGTCTGGCGTGAACTTTCTTCGAAGGTTATGTTGATCCGCGAGGGTGACAACAACCGAATCTTCGGTGTGATCGTCAGTGGTTTCGTTGAGGTATCGGTGGACGGCAAATCCATCTGCCGGCTCGGTTCAGGCGAGGTGGTTGGCGAAATGGCATTTCTTCACCCGGGCGACTCCGCGCGATCGGCGTCGGTGGTGACCCTTGAACCGACCTTGTTCCTCGAAATCAATAGTGCCGCTTTGGAGTTGAGCTCGGACGAGGTTCAGGCCCGATTCCAAAAGACGCTGATCAGCACGGTTCTTGGACGTTTGCGCGGGGCGAACAAAGTGCTGGCCAAACTTGGTCAGACAGCGGTGAAGGGCAGCAAGGCCGGTTGTGATCTTGAATTGGCGCCGCCATAAGCGTTTCGTAGGCCGTAAATTCCAAATCTCACACGGTCAGGTCGATCTGCTGCATCGTTCCAGTTTTTCCGTCTTCCTGCAGGAACATCCCACTCGATCTGACCTGACCCTGCAGCGTGTTGTCGCTACTTTTCAGTTCAAACGGCGATTCCACTGAGGTGAGGCTGAGCGCACCGATATTCGCCTGCTTCAGCGATGCCAGAATATCTTTGCCAGACGCGTCTTTGCGCCAAATGCTCAACTGGCTGAAGGCCTTGTCGTTTTCATCGATCCAGCCGTTGTGGTCGGTGTCCAGCGCCGAGAGTTCGGCAAAGCCGTTCCCGCTTTTCGCTCCGAAGAGTTCCGATCCGTTGTTGATCTTGCCATCTCCATTTCGGTCGAAGGCGAGAAAGCCGCTGTTTTCAGTGACAAAGTTCATCTCTTCCGGGCGTCCGTCCGAATCGAGATCGAACTTGAAACGCCGACTGGTCAACTGAGCCGCAGAGCCGCTGAAGTTGAGGACCAGCGGGTCCATCTTCTTCCGGGCATCGCCTTCGCGGATGCTGACGTTGCTTTCTTCATGGTAGTTACGCGCCATCGTCAGGGAGATGCTGAAACTGACTTCCTTGCCGTCCGAAGTGCGGATGACGCCGGTTGCCTGGAAAAGGGTTTGTTCGGTATCGGTGTAGGATTCGTGACGATCATATTCAATGCCAAAGCCTGCCGTTCTGCCGGCTGGTTGCTGCGCCTGGGCTTGCATGGCCTGGTTGGGGTCCGCTGACACGGTTGCCGGTGCGCTAACTTGCAGTTCGCTGGCGTCAAACACATTGACGGCGTGTCCGATCAACAGGGCGACCATGGCTCGGATAAGGCTCAGCACCGGATCATTTTCGGTGACGTCGATATTGTTCTGAATGGCCGCGGCTTCGCTGGAATGCGCAGCTCTGCCGGTTTCCGAGATTTGTACCTGGAGTGGTGAAGCACCGAAAAATTGACGTCGCGAGTCGCCCTCGAAATCCGGGCGCCGATCACGGACCCGGGCACGTAGACTTGTCTTGAGTTCGTGTCGCTGCTGACTTGAGTGACTCGAATCAAGCTGAACACTGGCACTGTCGATCTTCATACGCCCTCCCGAACCACCGATAACCCGTATCAAATGAGTTATCGGTTTCAGGAAGCGTTAACTTGAGCGCCGTTTGCCGACGATTCAGCCGGTGTCAGAACCTCGCACCCAGCGCTTTGGCGCGCAGGGCGCTGGTTTCGAGTGCAGAAGAATCTGGCTTGACTTGTGTTGGCCAGCCTTGCAGATGCGTTCTGCTCAAGTCGGCAAGGGCGTGAATCCAGTCATCACGCTCATTGAGGCAGGGAATGTAACGGAAGTCTTTGCCACCGGCCCTGATGAACTCGGCCTTGCCTTCCATGGCGATTTCTTCGAGTGTTTCCAGGCAGTCGGCCGGAAAGCCGGGACAGACGACATCGACGCGGTGAATACCCTGCTGGCCAAGATTCGCCAGCGTTGACGCGGCATACGGTTTCAGCCATTCGGCACGGCCGAATCGCGACTGAAAGCAGACTTGGTATTCCTGCGCTCCCAGGTTCAATGCTTCAGCCAAGAGCCGGGCCGTCTTATGGCATTCACAGTGATAGGGATCCCCTTTGTCGAGCGTGTAGCGTGGCACGCCGTGAAAACTCATGATGAGGCGGTAGGAAGTGGCCGGGTGGCCGTCAGTCATCCAGTGTTGGCGAACACTGTTGGCCAGTGCCTCGATGTAGCCAGGGTGGTCGGCAAAACTTCTGAGCGTTCGTATCGCCGGCTGGTTTCGCGTCGATGCCGCCCACTCAAAGGCGATATCGAACGCCGACGCGGTGGTGCTCGATGAATATTGCGGGTAGAGCGGAAGCAGCAGGATGCGCGTACAGCCTTCCGCCTTGAGGCGTGAGAGTGTTTCAGGGATCGAGGGTTGCCCATAGCGCATGGCGAAGTCGACGACAAGCTGGTGCCCGGCCGCTCCCAGAAAACCGCGCAACAATACGGATTGACGCTGGGTGTGCACTTTTAGGGGCGAGCCCTCAGGCGTCCATATCAAAGCATATTTTTCGGCTGATTTTGCCGGACGGGTGTTGAGAATGATGCCGTTGAGAATCAACCACCACACCGCTCGCGGAATCTCGACCACGCGCGGGTCGGAAAGAAATTCCTTGAGATAGCGACGCACGGCCGGAGCGGTCGGTGCCTCCGGTGTGCCCAGATTGATCAGCAATACGGCAGTCTTGTCGACCTGGCCATGTCGGTAGGCGGGCTCGGGCTGGAACCGGTTCATCAGGCGTCGGTCTGATAGGAAAGGGCGGAAGAGAGCAGTTTGGCTGTGATATCGACAATCGGGATTACGCTGTCATAGGCCATCCGTGTCGGGCCGATGACGCCGACCGATCCGACGATCTGACCTTCGACTGCGTAGGGCGCCGTGACGACGCTGCATTCGTCAAGCGGCGCCAGGCCGGATTCGCCACCGATGAAGATTTGAATGCCTTCGGCACGGTGCGAAATGTCAAGTAATTGCATCAGCGCCGTACGTTGTTCGAAGAGATCGAACAGTTCGCGAAGCTGCTTCATGTTCGAGGAAAACTCCTCCACTTCGAGCAGATTCTTTTCTCCGGAGATGATGTAGTGCTCATCCCCCTGGTTCATGGCTTCGTCACTTGCGGCCAGGGCCGCTGCCATCAAACCCTGCAAGTCGCCACGCAGCTTGCGCAGGTCATCTTTGACCCGGTTGCGTATCTGCACGAAATCATGCCCGGAAAAGTACTGATTGAGGTAATTGGTGGCTATCACCAGCTCCGACGGCGAAAAAGGGCGTTCGGTAAACAGGATGCGGTTCTGAACGTCTCCGTCGGTTGTGACGAGGATCAGCAGGATACGTTTTTCGGACAGGCTGACAAATTCCATCTGACGGATTCTCGGCGGCTTACGTCGCGGGGTGAGAACGATGCCGGCAAAATGAGTCAAACCGGAAAGCAGGCGCGAGGCGCTGGTCATCAGATGCTGCGGTTGTGAAGGTTGAAGTCCACCTTCAATGGCATGGATGCTTTCAGCTTCAAGGGGGTGCATGACCAGAAGGCTGTCGACGAAAAAGCGATAGCCCCGTGGGGTGGGAACGCGACCTGCCGAAGTGTGGGGGCTGGCAATGAAGCCCAGATCCTCGAGGTCGGCCATGACGTTGCGCACGGTGGCCGCAGAAAGATCAAGCCCGGAGTGTTTTGACAGCGCGCGTGAGCCTACGGGCTGACCATCGGAAATATAGCGTTCGATCAGGGTTTTTAGCAGGGTTCTTGAACGTACATCAAGCATGGCATCGATTTTACAAAAGTTTCGGCTGAAAAAGGGTGCTCGTGAGACACGGTGAAAACGATTCAATTTGTGGTCTAATTCGACTCATGGAAGATGCCTCTGTTCCCCCGCCAGATCGTAGTCACGTTCCGCCAAGAACGATCGCGCTTATCGGAAAGTACCATAGTCTTGAAATCGCCGATTCGCTTTGTATTCTCGCGAGGAATCTTCATGATCGTGGAATTGCCGTGATTGTCGAACAGGCTACCGCAAACTGCGCGGAAGCGCCTGCCGAATTGAGAGACTGGACGATCTGCGATTTCACCGGGATTGGCGAACGGGCCGATTTGGCCATCGTCCTTGGCGGTGACGGCACCATGCTCAATGCGGCACGGCAACTGGCGCGCTTTCGCGTGCCGCTGGTTGGCGTAAACCAGGGACGTCTTGGTTTCCTCACCGATATCGCGCGTTGCGACATGTTGACCTGCATGGACGACCTGCTCAACGGAAGATTCAAGCCGGAAAACCGCATGCTGCTCGTTGCGGAGGTCTTGCGTGGGGGATCATGCATAGCGACCAGCCTTGCGCTGAATGACGTCGTGGTCGACAAGGGCTCCAACGGCCGCCTCATCGAATTCGACTTGTTCATCGATAGCGAGTTCATTTACAACCTCCGTTCGGATGGTCTGATCGCATCCACACCGACCGGTTCGACCGCTTACTCCCTGTCGGCCAATGGCCCGATTCTTCATCCTCATGTTTCGGGAATTGCGCTGGTGCCGCTGTGCCCGCATTCGCTGACCAATCGGCCGATTCTGGTGGGCGATCGCAGCGAAATTGAAATCCGCATCGTCCAGGCCACGGATTCGCGAGTGCACTTTGACGGTCAGGTGACGGTTGATCTGAGACCGAACGATTGGGTACGAATTATTCGTTCGGAATTTACGATCTGCCTGTTGCAACCGCCGGGTTACAGCTATTTCGCCATGCTTCGTCAGAAGTTGCACTGGAGCGAGAAGCCGGTCGTCAACTAAGCCAAACTGAAGGCCCCTGCCGACTTACATGTTGCATCGTTTGACAATTCGCGATTTCGTGCTGGTTGATCGACTTGAGCTTGAGTTTAAGGCAGGCTTTGGCACGTTGACGGGCGAAACCGGCGCCGGCAAATCGATCCTGGTCGATGCGCTGGCCTTTGCGCTAGGCGAGCGTTCCGATACCAACCTGATCCGGGTGGGCCGTGAGCGGGCTGAGGTCAGTGTCGAATTCGACCTGCGCGGTTCGCCCGCGGTAGCTGATGGCTTACGCGAATTGGACATAGAAACCGACGACGGATTGTTGATTCGTCGAGTGGTTGATGGCTCTGGCCGTTCACGTGCCTATCTCAACGGATCGCCGATTACGGCTCAGCAGTTAAGGGACGTGGGCGAATCGCTCGTTGATATATACGGGCAACATGAGCATCAATCCTTATTGCGTGGCGATGCGCAGCGCAACCTCCTGGATACGCATGCGCAACTCATCCCGCTGCAGAAAGAGGTTTCCGAGGCATGGCGACTGTGGCGCGAAGCCCGGTCGATGTTCGATACGGCCGCCGGAAGTGTCGAAGATCTGCAGCGTGAGCGCGAGCAGCTTGATTGGCAGGTCCGGGAAGTCGAAACGCTCGGGTTTTCGCTGACCGAGTGGGAAGCGCTGAATATTGAACACAAGCGTTTGGCGCACGCCGCGAGTCTGGTCGAGGGCGCCCGATTCTCGCTCGATCTATTGGCTGAAGGTGAAGGCGCCTGCGAGGGCCAGTTCGATAGTGCGGCTCGACGATTGGATGGTCTTGCAGCGTACGACCCGGGGCTCGCCGAAGTTGTCGATTTGCTCAAGTCGGCGCAGGCTGAACTGAACGAAGCGATTTCAGCACTGCGTCGCTACTCGGACCGGGTTGAACTTGATCCGCAGCGATTGCTTGAGATTGAGCGACGGATTGATGCGGTGCTCGTGTGTGCACGGAAATTTCGCACCAGCCCGGAAGGCTTGACAACGCTGCTTGCCCGTTGGCAGGAGCGCTTGACTGCCGTGAGCGCATCGTCGGACCTCACGGCGCTGGAGTCTCGTGTCAATGCCGCCCGTGCGCATTATGAGGAAGTGGCCGGACGACTGACAAAAAGCCGTGCCGGGGCCGCTCAGGCGCTGGGTGTTGAGGTCAGTCGAGTGATGCAGCAACTGGCATTGGGCGGAGGGCGTTTCGAGGTTGCCTTGGTTCCGGTTACGGGTGGCTCTGCCCATGGTCTGGAGCAGGTCGAATTCCGCATTGCCGGTCTATCGGGGAGTGAAACGCGGGCCTTGGCGAAGGCCGCTTCGGGCGGCGAGCTTTCGCGCATCAGCTTGGCCATTCAAGTGGTGACCAGTCAGGCCGTGAACGTCCCGACACTGCTTTTCGATGAGGTCGATGTGGGAATCGGTGGCGGGGTCGCCGAAGTCGTTGGCCGCCTGCTCAGCGAACTGGGTGCCAAGAGGCAAGTGCTGTGCGTGACGCACCTGCCGCAGGTGGCCGCGCGCGCAAACTGGCAATGGCAGGTGTCAAAGCATAGCCATGGGGATCAGGTTTGCAGCCGTGTTCTCGCGCTTGACGACGAGGCCCGCATCGAGGAGCTGGCGCGAATGCTAGGAGGCGTGGAAATTACGGCCATCACCCGGCAACACGCAAGAGAAATGCTCTGCCTGACCGGCTGAGTCATCCGTCAATCCGAGGGTGTCGGCGCGTCCCCCAGCCCAGATCGTCCACATTGCGCTGAGAGAGAAAATGCCCGGAAGATCGCCGCTGAACCTGTGCGGCAATCGACCGGACCCTTGATCAGCGCTGTCGATCAGTCCCGTTCGCCGCCGAAGGCCATCAGCAGATTCAACAGGCTGACGAAGACATTGTAAATATCGAGATAAACGGCGAGCGTTGCCGATATGTAGTTTACTTCTCCGCCATTCACAATCCGGCTGATGTCGTAGAGGATATATGCCGAAAAGATAAGTACAGCAACGGCCGAAATGGTCAACGACAAGGCTGGGATCTGGAAGAAGATATTGGCCAGCGCGGCGAGGAGGACAACGATCACGCCGATGAAGAGAAACTTGCCGAGGAAACTGAAGTCCTTCTTGGTTACGGTTGCCACGGTGGCCAGTGAAAAGAAGATCGCCCCCGTACCCCCGGCCGCCATGGCGATCAGCGTCGTGCCGTTGGAAAAGCCCAGCGCCACCTGCAGGATACGCGAGAGCATCAGGCCCATGAAGAAGGTGAACCCCAGCAATAGCGCGACACCCATGCCGCTGTTCTTGGTGCGCTCGATGCCCCACATGAAAGCGAAGGCGATGCCCATGAAAATCGCGAAGGAAAGGAGCGGGCTTCCGGCAAATAAAGTGAAACCCATCTGCACGCCGACCAGCGCGCCAATGACCGTCGGAAACATGGACAAAGCGAGCAAGGCATACGTGTTGCGCAGAACTTTGTTCTGCTGTTGAGATACGGTTTGCGTTGCCTGACTTGCAATCTGAAACGGCTGCATCGATTTATCCTCCAAAAGACTAGGTTACGGCTTTCTTGCGACTGCTTTAGGGTGCCACAAGTTGGGCGAGAGGGGGTAACAGTTTGTAACGTGTTATCATGCGCACCGCCACGGTCGCGTCACCCTGTGGCCAGATGCGGGAAGCGTGGCAGAGTGGTCGATTGCACCGGTCTTGAAAACCGGCAAAGGGCAACCTTTCGTGAGTTCGAATCTCACCGCTTCCGCCAGGTGTTCGTCGATATTCGGGCGCTTTCAAAACGGGAACGGCGCCACATCCCCAGGAAAAAGTTGGAAGTATTGCCGGGTCATGTGCAGACCGTGCTGATGACTGTTTTCCTGACCGGGTGATCCGGTTGAGAAAACAGCCATGTCAGAATGTTGGCGGAGTGGACGGGACTCGAACCCGCGACCCCCGGCGTGACAGGCCGGTATTCTAACCAACTGAACTACCACTCCAAAACTTAGAACTTCAAAAAACCGAGGGGTTGAAGCGCGTTGCGCTTGGCAACCCCTCACTGTTCTTGGCGTCCCCACGGGGATTCGAACCCCGGTACCTACCGTGAAAGGGTAGTGTCCTAGGCCTCTAGACGATGGGGACCCGGACTAAGCATCTCTCGGCTTGTTGGTGGAGGTACGCGGGATCGAACCGCGGACCTCTTGCATGCCATGCAAGCGCTCTCCCAGCTGAGCTATACCCCCGCTCGAAAGAAGGGCGCATTATAGGGATGAGGTCAACGCTTGTAAAGTGCTTTACTCTTTTTCACACGTATACCGGGGCTTCACTTGCTTGCAACTGCACTCAGTCGTTTGACCGCCAGCTCACGCGGGAACAAGGCGACGACAGCATCGACCGATGGCGTTTGCGCCTGTCCAGTCAGCAACACGCGCAGCAGCATGGCCAGCTTGGGCATCTTCAATCCATGCCGGGCGATACATGCCTTGATCAGTGCGGAGATGGCTGCGGCGTCCCATTCCACTTCTTTTGCGCCTGCGATGAAATCCGCCAGTGCCGGCATGACTTCCGGCGTGAGATACTGGACCAGAATATCGGCTCTCGGGTGCAGGTCGATGTAAAACACTTCGGCGGCATCGGCCAGCTCGTTTAAATTACCGACGCGTTCCTTGTAAAGGTTGATGATCGCGGACAGCGACGGACGGTCGGAAACCGCGACGCCACGTGCCTCCAGCCGGGGGCGCACCAAAGCGGCCAGGCGTGCGCTGTCGGCCTGCTTGAGGTAGTGGGCGTTGAGCCAATTGAGTTTTTCGGTGTTGAACTGCGCGGCGGATGGCGTGATGTGGTCGAGGTTGAACCATTCGCAGAATTGCTGCATCGAGAAGATTTCATCGTCACCGTGCGACCAGCCCAGTCGGGCCAGATAGTTGAGCACGGCTTCCGGCAAGTAGCCTTCGTCGTCATACAGCATGACGCTGACTGCCCCATGACGTTTCGATAGTTTCAGTCCGTCCGCGCCAAGAATCATCGAGAGATGGGCATAGAGCGGAACCTGCGCGCCGAGTGCCTTGAGGATGTTGATCTGGCGCGGCGTGTTGTTGACATGATCGTCGCCGCGAATGACATGCGTGATTCCCATTTCCCAATCATCGACGACCACGCAGAAGTTGTATGTGGGCGTGCCATCGGCCCGGGCGATTACCAGATCGTCGAGTTCGGCGTTGGCGATCTCGATCGGGCCTTTCACCAGATCATCCCAGGCGACCGTGCCCTCAAGCGGATTCCTGAAGCGCACAACCGGCGCTGCGTTGCTGGGCGGCGTGGGCAGCGTCTTGCCGGGTTCCGGGCGCCAGGTGCCGTCGTAACGCGGCTTGAGCCCCTTCATTCGTTGCTCCTCACGCATGCGCTCAAGTTCTTCCGGCGTCGTATAGCAAGGGTAGGCGGTTCCGGCAGCGAGCATGTCCTGGATCACGTTCTTGTAGCGATCCATGCGTTGCATTTGGTAAAACGGGCCTTCGTCGTGCGCCAGGCCCAGCCAGTTCATCCCATCGAGGATCGCCTGAACGGCTTCCGGCGTTGAGCGGGCGACATCGGTATCCTCAATGCGCAGGACGAACTCTCCGCCGTGATGGCGGGCGTACGCCCACGAGAAAAGGGCGGTGCGGGCACCACCAATGTGCAGGAAGCCGGTGGGAGATGGGGCAAAACGGGTACGAGTCATTTTTTGCTTAGTAGAGGAAGTCGGAAAGCGCACATTGTAATGGAAAGGTTGTGCAGCAAATTGACCACCGCACCGACCTATGGTCTAATTCGCGTCCTCTATCGGGCGGTTAGCTCAGCGGTAGAGCACTGCCTTCACACGGCAGGGGTCACTGGTTCGAACCCAGTACCGCCCACCATATAGCTTCTCGTTTTGACGAAAATAAGCCGGCGGTCAGCCGGCTTTGATCTGATTTCGCCGCGTCGCTCAGTGAGCAACAGGCTCGGTGTAGGGAATCTTGCCGATTTTGATCTGCCACTCTTTCGGCCCGGTGCTGTGTACCGCCGTGCCGTTTGAATCGACGGCTACGGTGACCGGCATGTCCTGAACGTCGAATTCGTAGATCGCTTCCATCCCCAGATCGGCAAAACCGACCACTTTGGCCGCTTTGATCGCCTTGGCGACCAGGTAGGCGGCGCCACCGACGGCCATCATGTAGGCTGATTTGTTGTCCTTGATCGCGGCGATGGCGGCAGGGCCACGTTCGGACTTGCCGACCATCGAGATCAAACCGGTCTTTTCCAGCATCATCCGGGTGAACTTGTCCATGCGGGTGGCCGTTGTCGGGCCGGCCGGGCCGACCACTTCGTCACGCACCGGATCGACCGGGCCGACGTAGTAAATGACGCGGTTGGTAAAGTCGACAGGCAATTTCTCGCCCTTGGCCAGCATGTCGGCAATACGTTTATGCGCGGCATCTCGGCCGGTCAGCATCTTGCCGTTGAGCAGCAGTTTCTGGCCGGGCTTCCAGGCAGCGACTTGCGCCTTGGTCAAGGTGTTGAGGTCGACCCGCGTGGCGGATTTGACATCCGGCACCCAGGTGACCGCCGGCCAGTCCGCGAGCTTGGGCGGGTCGAGTTTGGCCGGGCCGGAGCCGTCGAGATGGAAGTGGATATGGCGGGTTGCTGCACAGTTGGGAATCAGCGCGACGGGCAGGTTGGCCGCGTGGCAGGGGAAGTCGAGCACTTTGACATCGAGCACGGTAGTGAGTCCACCCAGGCCCTGAGCGCCGATGCCGAGCGCGTTGATCTTCTCGTAGAGTTCGAGGCGCAGCTCCTCGGCGCGGGTTTTGGCGCCACGCGCCTTGAGGTCCTGAATATCGACTGGGGCCATGATCGATTCCTTGGCCATCAGCATGGCTTTTTCCGGCGTGCCGCCGATGCCGACGCCAATGATGCCGGGCGGGCACCAACCGGCGCCCATGGTCGGCACGGTCTTGAGAATCCAGTCGACGAGGTCGTCGGACGGATTGAGCATGGCGAATTTGGCCTTGGCCTCGGAGCCGCCACCCTTGGCCGCGCAGATGACTTCGACGTGGTGTCCGGGAACGATTTCAAAATGCACCACGGCCGGAGTATTGTCCTTGGTATTCTTGCGCGTGCCGTAGGGGTCGGCGAGCACCGAAGCGCGCAATGGATTGTCCGGATCGGCATAGGCCCGACGGACGCCTTCGTTGACCATGTCTTGAAGACTCATCGTGGCATCCGTCCAACGGACGTCCATGCCGACCTTGAGGAAGACCATGCCGATGCCGGTATCCTGGCAGATCGGGCGGTGCCCTTCGGCCGACATGCGTGAATTGGTGAGAATCTGGGCGATCGCATCCTTGGCGGCAGGCGATTCCTCGCGATCGTAGGCGGCACCGAGCGCCGTGATGAAATCGAGCGGATGGTAGTAGCTGATGTACTGGAATGCATCGGCGACGCTCTGGATGAGGTCTTCCTGGCGAATGTCTGTCATTTCGGGCTTTCTATCGAAGGTTTTGGGTTATCGGAACCGGGCTTGGAATGAGGCTTTGAGTGCAGCCTTATTCACCGCGACCTATGCTATCGTCGAGTTGTGCAGTCGCAAATTTTAGCATCAATCAATTCACTCACGCATGGCCCTGCATCGCCCAAAGACGCATGCTTCGCTCGCTACTTTCGCCAGTAATTATTGCTATAATCCCCTCCCACCTTGCCGGTGCGTCCTGAGACTTGGCATCAAGCACACGGCGTTTTTTGGGCTGCAATCAGTTTTCCTTGCACGACCGGATGTTATTCGATCAAATTGAAAACCCCCGCATTCGGTTTTGTGTAAGTAGTATGTAAGATTCGGAGCATCTAATTCATCGCGATTCATGTGATTACACTGATAGACCAAAGGCATTTTTGCCTGCCTGTCGCATCGGGTTGCGATAGGTGAATGCAGTTGGTTCCGGCAAGCACCCGCTACGTTTGACAAACTTCTTTGAACACAGCACAGGAGATTAACTATGTCCGAAAATGAGTCCGTTCAGTATTTTCAGCCGTCTGCCGAATTCGTCAAACAGGCAACAATCTCCGGCATGGATGCCTACAAGGCATTGTGTGATGAAGCCAGCAGAGATTACACAGGTTACTGGGGTCGTCTGGCGCGTGAACATATAAGCTGGAAAAAGCCATTCACCCAAGTACTTGACGAGTCCAATGCGCCTTTTTTCAAATGGTATGCCGACGGCACGCTGAACGCCTCATATAACTGTCTCGATCGCAACATCGAAGCCGGATTGGGCGACAAACTGGCGATCATTTCAGAGACCGATGACGGTGAAGTCAGAAAGGTGACCTATAAGGAGCTGTTGTCCAAGGTCAGCCAATTGGCCAACGGCTTGCGTTCGAAAGGGATCAAGAAGGGCGACCGCGTCATTATCTACATGGCCATGGGTATCGAAGGTGTCGTTGCCATGCAGGCCTGCGCCCGCATCGGCGCCATCCATTCGGTGGTGTTCGGTGGCTTCTCGGCGCAGTCCGTCCGCGACCGGATCAATGATGCCGGTGCCGTTGCCGTGATAACCACGGATGAGCAATGCCGTGGCGGGAAGAAGATTCCGCTCAAGCCGGCGGTCGACGAAGGGATTGCATTGGGTGGTTGCGAGTCCGTAAAGACCGTGATCGTTTTCAAGCGTACCGGCGGACCCTGCGCCATGGTTGCCGGTCGCGATATCTGGTGGGACGACGTCATCGCCGGCCAGTCCGATGTGTGCGAGCCGGAGTGGGTGGAAGCCGAGCATCCGCTGTTCCTGCTGTATACCTCAGGTTCAACGGGCAAGCCCAAGGGAGTTCAGCACTCGACCGGCGGATACCTCGTGCATGCTGTATTGACCATGAAGTGGACCTTCGACCTGAAACCGAACGATTTCTTCTGGTGCACCGCCGACATCGGCTGGGTTACCGGGCACACCTACATCACCTACGGTCCGCTGGCCTGCGGTGGAACCCAGATGGTCTTCGAGGGCGTGCCGGTCTATCCCGACGCCGGTCGTTTCTGGAAGATGATTCAGGATCACAAGATCACCATTTTCTACACCGCACCGACCGCCATCCGCTCGCTGATCAAGGCCTCCGATACCAATCCGGCGGTCGCGCCGACCAATTATGACCTGTCCTCGCTACGTCTGCTGGGCACAGTCGGTGAACCGATCAATCCGGCGGCCTGGATGTGGTACTACAACGACGTTGGTGGTGGTCGCTGCCCGATCGTGGATACATTCTGGCAGACTGAAACCGGCGGTCACATGATTACACCGCTACCGGGCGTGACGCCGATGGTGCCAGGCTCGTGTACGCTGCCTTTCCCCGGCATTCAGGCGACTATTGTCGACGAAACTGGGACTGAGCTCGATTGGGGCAAGGGTGGTTTGCTGGTCGTTACAAAACCATGGCCCGCGATGATCCGCAACATCTGGAACGATTCAGAGCGTTTCAAGAACTCCTATTACCCCAACGATTTCAACGGCAAGCTGTATCTCGCCGGCGACGGGTCGGTACGCGACATCAATACCGGGTATTTCACCATCACTGGCCGTATCGACGATGTGCTGAATGTTTCCGGACACCGCATGGGCACGATGGAAATCGAATCTGCGCTGGTTTCCCATCCCAAGGTGGCCGAGGCGGCCGTGGTTGGCCGTCCGGACGATTTGACCGGCGAAGCCATCTGCGCTTTCGTCGTGCTCAAGGGTGCGCGCCCGGTGGGAGAAGCCGCGGCCAAGATGATCAAGGAATTGCAGGAACACGTCGGCAAGGAAATCGGACCGATCGCCAAGCCGAAGGATATTCGCTTCGGCGAGAATCTGCCCAAGACACGTTCCGGTAAGATCATGCGGCGCCTGCTCCGCTCGCTGGCCAAGGGCGATACGGTTGCACAGGATGTTTCCACGCTGGAGAATCCGGCGATTCTTGAGCAGTTGCGTGGCAATTGATTTGGTTTGGGTTGAGGAGGCATGCATCGTGCGCTTGCTTAACGGCCTGAATACGATGCAATAAGCTAGACAAGGCGGCAATTCAAGACCGTTTTTCGGGCCGGCATGAAGCGTATGTCGGCCCGTGCTTTTTTGGGCGCTCATGGAGAAGGGATGAACAACACGACGACGGCGATGCTCGTATCGGCAACTCTCGAGTTTCTGAGAACATTCCCGCCCTTCGATCGCATGGAGCCGGACGCGCTTCAGTTTCTTGGGGAGCATCTCAAGCTTGCCTTTTATCCAAAAGGTTCCCTGATCGTCTCTCCGCAGACCGGCGTGGTGAGAGTCTTTCGGATTTTGCAGCGGGGCAAGGTCGTTGTTCGTCATGCAGGCGATGCCAACGTGATGGAGCATTCGATGCTGACATTGGGGCCGGGCGAAGGATTTTCGATCGGCTCGGTGGCGGGGCAGCGTCCATCGACCAGTTTCTACATGGCGATCAGCGATGTTTTTTGCTATGAGCTGCAGGCTGAGGATTTCTTTGCGCTGATGCAGATGAGTTCGGTGCTCAATATCTTCTGCACGCAGTATCTTGCCAGTCTTCTCAGTCAGTCCCGGCAGCAGTTGCAAATCCATTTTTCCCAGCATATTGCCGAACAGCAAACGATGAACTCGTCATTGGCATCGATCATAAAACAGGAACCCATCGCGGTGATGCCGGACACTCCAACCCGCCAGGTCGTTGAAACGATGGTCAGTCGTAAAATCGGTTCAATGGTTGTCGTTGATGCTGAGCAGCAGCCGGTGGGTATTTTTACGCAATCCGATGTCATTACGCGGATCGTTCTGCCAGGGGTGTCCCTTGACAGTCCAATTGGCACGATCATGTCGCCTGATCCGATCACCCTGCCGATCGTTGCCAACGCCTACGATGCCGCGCTGGCGATGGCACTGCATGGGGTACGGCATTTGCTGGCCGTTGACGAAGGAGGGCGTCTGATGGGCGTGGTATCGGAACGTGACCTCTTTACACTGCAACGGGTCGGGCTGCGCCAGGTTCGCCAGACCATCGACGCGGCGACCAATATCGATATGTTGTTGATGGCCAGTCAGGATGTGCGCCAGCTTTCGCTAAACATGCTCGCGCAGGGCATCGGTGCGGAGCAGATCACACAGTTCATTTCGGCGCTCAACGATACGCTGACCCGACGGATCATTGAGATCAACCTCGACAAGCACGATCTGTATGGCATTGAGTGGGCCTGGTTATCGTTCGGCTCCGAGGGGCGGGACGAACAAACCTTTAACACCGATCAGGACAACGGAATCATCTATATCTGCACCGACATCATGGATCGTGAGCAGACACAACTGGTGTTGATTGATTTCGCCCGCGACGTCAATGCCGATCTCGACAAGTGCGGATTTCCGTTTTGCAGCGGGAATATCATGGCCAGCAACCCACAACTGTGTCTGACACTGGAGGAGTGGGAAGAGAAGTTTGACAACTGGATTCGCACTCCTGAGCCACAGGCGCTTCTCAATGCGACGATCTTTTTTGATTTCAGGCCCCTGTACGGAAAATACAACCTAGCGGATCGCTTGCGTCTAACGCTTCTGCGGCGAACACGGAGCAATCCGCTCTTTCTACGCATGATGGCGGGCAACGCGCTCAGCGTCGTGCCGCCGCTGGGCATGTTTCGCGATTTCGTGACGGATTCCGATCCGGAGCATCCGGGAACCATCGATCTGAAGAAATACGGCACGCGTCTTTTTATCGATGCCGCTCGGGTATTTTCCCTGGCGCATAATGTGTCGGCGACCAATACCGTGCAGCGGATCAAGCAGAGCGCCCCGTCGATGAACATTTCCGTCGACGAAGCCTCGGCGGCAGCGGATGGCTTCAACTTCATCCAGCTGATGCGCTTGCGCCACCAGCATGCGGAACAAACACAAGGCCGCGCTGGAGACAATCTGCTTCGTCCGGACGATCTCAACGAAGTCGATCGTCGCATACTGAAAGAAGCGTTACGTCAGGCACGCAAGCTTCAGAGACGTCTCAAACTTGATTATCAACTTTGACCCTGTCGAAGTTCCGCAGGCTTTCCAGCCGAAACAAATTGAACGGCTGACCTCTTCGCATGCCAGCAGGAGCAGTTTATCCCAATGCTTACACGGCTCGCCGGCTAAATGACTGACCCCTCCGCACAACTTCGCCGGTACTACGGACTCTACACGGGGTGCTTCTTGCTGTTCATTCTGGCGCTGGGCGTGCTTGAGCACTACGGAATGCCTGCGCGCTGGATCGGATATGTCTTTCTAGTTCTGACCGTTAGCCTGTATGCCACGATCGGTGTGATGGCGCGAACGTCCAACGTCGCCGAATACTACGTCGCCGGCCGAAGAATTCCAGCCCTGTTCAACGGCATGGCCACCGGCGCCGACTGGATGAGCGCCGCATCGTTCATCGGCCTGGCGGGAACGCTCTATCTTTCGGGGTACCAGGGCCTGGCGTATGTCATGGGCTGGACAGGCGGATTCGTGTTGATCGCCCTCCTGTTTGCGCCTTACCTGCGACGTTTTGGGCAATATACGATTCCGGATTTTCTGGGTGCCCGCTATGGCGGTAGCATGGCCCGCCTGTTCGGCGTGTTTGCGACGGTGCTGACTTCATTTGTATACGTGGTGGCACAGATTTACGGTGTGGGGCTGATCACCAGTCGCCTGGTCGGCTTGCAATTCGAGATCGGAGTCATCGTCGGCCTGGCTGGAATTCTGATTTGCTCGTTTCTCGGTGGGATGCGTGCCGTGACCTGGACTCAGGTTGCGCAGTACATGGTCCTGATCGTCGCGTATACCGCGCCCGTGGCAATCCTTTCCTACAAGGTCACAGGCGTGCCGGTGCCTCAAATCATGTACGGCCAGGTAATGCAGAAAATCGAACGGCTTGAAGACAAGATTTTGCGCGACCCGGCCGAGATCAACGCGCGGAACCTGTACCTTGCGCGCGCCGATGCACTGAAGTCGCTGATTGACGGCCTGCCCGACTCGCTGGCCGAAGAACGGCGAAGACTCTCGACAAGCATTGACCAGTTGAAGCACGGCGAGGTGAATATCAGCGAAGTTTTTGCGCTTGAGCGGCAGCGCCGTGAACTCCCAAAATCGACTCCAGCCGCCTACGACTACTGGGATTCATTGCTGCATCAGGCTACCCGGCAGAGTACCGAACTCACTCCTCATGCCGCACCGTATCCGGACAAGGAAAAGGACAAAGACAAGGCCGCCAATCATTCAGCGCGGCTCAATTTTGTGACCCTGGTGTTTTGTCTGATGGTCGGCACGGCCGCATTGCCGCACGTCCTGATGCGCTATTACACAACGCCCAGTGTTCGCGAGGCACGCAGTTCCGTATTTTGGTCGCTGCTGTTTATTCTGGTCTTCTATATCACCGCACCCGCCTATGCCGTTTTCGCCAAGTACGAGATTTACTCGAATCTGGTCGGTTCGAGCATTGAGCAGTTGCCTAACTGGGTTAGTGCGTGGAGCCGGATAGGGCTGGTGTCGATCGAGGACATCAACCATGACGGGATACTGCAGTTCGCTGAACTCAACCTCAATCCCGATGTAATTGTTCTGGCGCTGCCCGAGATCGCCGGCTTGCCTTACGTGATTTCCGGGCTGGTTGCGGCGGGAGCGCTGGCCGCCGCCTTGTCCACCGCAGACGGTTTGTTGCTAACCATCGCCGGTGCTTTTTCGCACGATCTGTACTACAAGGTTTTTCGTCCCGATGCCAAAACGGAATGGCGTCTGGTCGTTTCCAAAACGATGCTGCTTATTGCCGCGGTGCTGGCGGCCATCGTCGCCTCACAAAGACCCGCCGACATACTTTCGCTGGTGGCCTGGGCGTTCTCCCTGGCTGCTTCCGCCTTTTTCCCGGCGCTGGTGCTTGGTATCTTCTGGAAAGGCGCCAACAAGACGGGCGCTGTCAGTGGTATGGCACTTGGCTTGCTCGTGACGGTATATTATCTGGTGCGCGTTCAGTTCAACTCCATACCATGGCTTGGAATCCATGGCATAGGCATGGAGCCATGGCTGGGAATCGAGTCAACATCCGCCGGAATCTGGGGAGTGGCCACCGGGTTTGTAACCATTATTGTTGTCAGCCTGATCGGGAAGCCACCCAAATCAGAGACACAGAACTTCATTGAAAGCGTCCGTTCCCCCGGATTCAACCGCTGAAGGGGACGCGTCGCGCGTTTGGATGACCATCGGATGCTCATAACGCAAAGGCACAAAGCGTACTGGAAACGGACGTTGCGAATCACCGGGATCCTCCTGGCCCTCTGGTTTGTGGTGACTTTTGTCGTCAGCTATTTCGCCCACGAGCTGAGCAAGTTTTCCTTGTTTGGAATCCCGTTTGGCTTTTACATGGGGTCTCAAGGGGCGCTGCTGATCTATTTGTTCATCATCTGGATTTATGTCAAATATATGAACGCGCTTGATCGGGAGTTCGGGGTTTCCGAAGGGGAAGACTGAAGTTTTCCGAGACCAGTTTCAATGCCGTTTAAATCAGCGACAACCCGGCATCCAGATCATTTTGCAGATCGACTACCGCTTCCAGTCCAACGGCGACGCGCAGCAAGGATTCGGTGATCCCGCTTGCGGCACGCTGTTCGGGCGTGATACGACCATGCGTTGTCGTCGCCGGGTGTGTCAGCGTCGTTTTTGTGTCACCGAGGTTCGCCGTGATCGAAAGCAGGCGGCAATTATCGACAACCCGCCACGCCTCGCTACGCGAACCCTTGACTTCAAAGGCAACGATAGCGCCGCCGCTTTTCTGCTGGCGCTTGGCAAGTTCAAACTGCGGGTGCGATTCGAGTCCGGGATAATAGGTCCGTGCCACCTTGGGGTGCGATTCGAGCCAGCGGGCGAGTTCCAAGGCTTTGTTCGACTGGGCTTCAAGCCTGATCTTGAGCGTTTCCAATCCCTTGAGCAGGACCCAGGCATTGAAGGCCGACAGCGTCGGTCCGGCAGTGCGCAGGAATCGCAGCACTTCGTCGGTCAGTTTCTTTTCCCCGGCGACGGCTCCGCCGAGCACCCGTCCCTGACCGTCAAGAAATTTGGTTGCCGAATGCACGACGAGATCGGCGCCCAGATCCAGCGGGCGCTGCAGGATCGGTGTGCAGAAGCAGTTGTCGACGGCCACGAGGATGCCTCGTGCATGGGCGATGGCGACCAGCGCCGAAATGTCGGCAATTTCAGTCAGTGGATTGGAAGGTGTTTCGAGGAAAAACAGTTTGGTCTCCGGGCGGATTGCCGCTTCCCAGGTGTCGACTTTTGTTTGCGAGACGAAGCTGGTTTGCACGCCAAAACGCGTCATGATATTGCCCAGCAGTTGCTGGGTTGCGCCAAACAAACCCGTCGAGGCGACGATATGGTCGCCGGCACTGCACAGGGCCATGACCAGCGAGAGGATGGCCGACATGCCCGAGGCCGTGGCGACACAGGCCTCGGCGCCCTCAAGTGCGGCCAGTCGTTCCTGAAAAGCGGTCACGGTGGGATTGGTGAACCGCGAATAGACGTTCCCGTCCTCTTCGCCGGAAAAGCGAGCGGCGGCCTGTGCGGCGTTGTCAAAAACATAGCTGGAGGTCAGGTAGAGCGCTTCGGAGTGCTCGTTGAACTGGGTTCTTGCCTGTCCTGCGCGCACCGAAAGAGTTTCAAGCTGATACTTCTGAGGCATGGGTTCAACGTCCTGAATTAAGGTTGAGATGCA
Organism: Propionivibrio sp.; assembly: GCA_016705685.1. Taxonomy (GTDB): domain Bacteria; phylum Pseudomonadota; class Gammaproteobacteria; order Burkholderiales; family Rhodocyclaceae; genus Propionivibrio. Next base: position 370,435 of record JADJLB010000010.1, on the reverse strand, counting down.
GCTGGCGCGAATCGCCGCCATCGACCCGGCTCGCTGCGATTTTCCCCTCGCGCGTCTGTTCGATGGCATCAAGATACTCGGCCGTGACATCGCCGGTCACATACTGGCCGTCAAAGCATGAGCAATCGAAGCTGCTCAGCCCTTGCTTCAGTTCGCGTACCGACGCTTTGAGCGCATCGAGATCCTGATAGACGAGCGCATCGGCGCCGATTTCGAGACAGATATCCGCGTCGGTGCGGCCGGTCGCGATGAGTTCGCTGCGCGTTGGCATATCGATACCGTAAACATTCGGAAAGCGCACCGGTGGCGCCGCCGAAGCGAAATACACCTTGCGCGCTCCGGCTGCCCGAGCCATTTCGACGATCTCGCGGCTGGTCGTGCCGCGGACGATTGAATCGTCGACCAGCAGAACGCGTTTGCCTTTGAATTCCTGGCCCACGGTATTGAGTTTCTGACGCACCGAATTTTTTCGGGTCGATTGCCCGGGCATGATGAAGGTACGGCCGATGTAGCGGTTCTTGACATACCCTTCACGATACGGAATGCCCAGGCGCTGCGCCAGTTGCATGGCTGCCGGGCGGCTTGAATCGGGAATCGGGATGACTACGTCGATATCTTCGACGGGAAGCTCTCTGGCCACCTTGTCGGCCAGATGTTCGCCCATGCGCAGGCGCGTTTCGTAGACCGATACACCGTCGATCACCGAATCCGGGCGCGCCAGATACACATACTCGAAAATGCACGGCGAAAGCACCGGGTGGTGGGCGCATTGCCGATGGTGCATCTGATGCGCCATATCGACGAATACCGCTTCGCCCGGCGCGACATCGCGCAAGACGCGATATCCCAGCGTATCGAGCGCTACCGACTCCGATGCCAGCAGATATTCGGCGCCCTTGGGCGTTTCATTGACGCCAATGACCAGCGGACGTATGCCATAGGGGTCGCGAAAGGCGAGCAGGCCATAGCCGGCGATCAGCACCACCACGGCATAAGCGCCCTTGCAACGCCGGTGCACGCCGGCAACCGCAGCAAAAATGGTGTCCAGATCGAGACGGAATCCCTTGGCCGATTCCTGCAGTTCATGCGCCAGCACGTTGAGCAGAACCTCGGAATCCGAATTGGTGTTGATGTGACGCAGATCCTGCCGGAACATTTCTTCCTGCAACTGCTCGGTGTTGGTCAGGTTGCCGTTGTGCGCCAGCACCAGACCGAAGGGTGAATTCACGTAGAACGGCTGCGACTCGGCAGAGTCCGAAGACGACCCGGCCGTCGGATAGCGACAATGCGCAATGCCCATATTGCCGGGCAGCGCCCGCATGTTGCGCGTGCGGAAAACATCGCGCACCAGGCCGGAGCCCTTGTGCATGTGGAAGGCGTCGCTTTCTCCTGTGGCGATGCCGGCAGCATCCTGTCCGCGATGTTGCAGCACCATCAACCCGTCATAGAGCAGTTGATTTACCGGCGAGGTGGCAACGACCCCCAGAATACCGCACATAAGATTCCCTACCTGAAACGAATACGTTTGGACACATCCGGCGGTAACCAGGGCTTGCCGGCCAGCACCGACGTCTCAAGGGGTGCTGAAAGATAAGCCTCGGTCCACCATTTCTCTTTCGGTACCTGGGTCATCCGCCAACGGCAACCAGCGCCAGAACGATGACCAGGCCGCGTGCCACGCCGAAAACGATACCCAGCAGGCGATCGCTGAGACTCAGACCCAGCGCCTTGAGCAAGCCCCGCATGGCCAGACGCAACAGCGCCATCAATACCAGCACAACGACGAATACGCTTGCCCAGGCGGCACAGATGCGCACGGCGGGGTCGGATATTCCGGAAAAGAACGTTTGAGCCAACTCAGTCCCCCACCACTTTGCGGCAAAGAAGGCCAAGACCCACGCCACCAGCGCGATGATTTCGCCCACTACGCCACGCCAAAGACCCAGTACTGCGGAAGCCACAACCAGAGTGATAACAACGTAATCGAAAACAGTCATTGTTTGGCAGCTATGACCCCGTTGACGCCTATACGTTTCATCTTGTCGAGCGCCTTGTCGGCGGCTTCGCGGCTGTCAAAGGGGCCGGCGCGTACGCGTGTCTTCTTTCCACCGGGCGAATCCAGCGGCTCGGTAAACACCTTGACGCCCAGTTCGCCGATTTTGGTCTGCAATTGCTTGACGTTCGCCGGATTGGAAAAAGCACCGATCAGAATGATGTACTGGCCGCCGGTGCTCTTGGCGATGGCGCTTAAAACAACATCTTCCGTCTTGCCGGCGGAACTCGCTGCCGCTTGCAGAGGCTCTTTGGCGGCGGCTTTGCCCGCGGGTTCAGGCGGCTTGTCTCCCGCCTTGTTCAACGGCGGCGCTTCGACCGTCTTGGCTGTATTGGGGACCGGTGGCGCGGGTACCGTTTCTGTCTTGCCCGATGCGGCCGATCGATCGCTGCTTGCAGGCGAGGTGGCCGGTTTGCCGACCTTGGGATTGAACGGGGTCTGATCCTGACCGGGGATGCGTATCTGGATGTCCTGGATCTGCTGCTTCGGCTCTTCGTCCATGATCATCGGCAACACCACGGCGGCCAAGCCGGCAAAGGCAATTGCGCCGACCAGGCGACGGCGCGCCCGCTTTTTTAACTGCAAATTGGCATCTGGGGAGTCGGACATCGTGTTCTGACGAGTTGAGTAAACAGGTTCGAATGGTAAGCCAGCGAGCTTGGATTGATCAGCGGCGCAGTTTCAGCGCGCGCATGACGGCTGCCACCGTATGGAACGACCCAAAGACGAGGATTCTATCATTTTCCCCGGCCTGCTTGGCGGCGCTGGCGTAGGCTTCTTCCGGAGAGGCAAAGCACGCGACGCTGCCACCCAGCTGGCTGTCGGCTACGACGGCGGCCAGCGTTCCCGCTGGCGCGCCGCGCGGCACTTCCAGTCCGGTCAGCAGCCAGACGTCGACCTTGCCGCGCAAAGCTTGCAGCGCGCCGGCGATATCCTTGTCAGCGAGCATGCCGACGACGGCGATGGTCTTCTCGAAAAACCCCATGTTGCCGAGGTTGTCCGCCAGACCAGCCAGTGCTTGCGGATTGTGTGCCACATCGAGCACCACTGCTGGCCGCCCGGGCAAAACCTGAAAACGACCCGGCAACTCCAGTTCAATGAGCCCGCGTCGAATCGCCTGCATCGATACCGGCAGCACCTGCTTGAGCGCCTCGCACACGGCGAGCGCCGCCGAGGCATTGCGCAACTGGCGGGCGCCGCGCAACGCCGGGTTGGCCCAGGCCGCCGCGGCGGAACACCGCGCCTTCGTCCAGACTCTGCCTGTCGCGCATCAGAACGTCCATTGCGCCTTGTCGCCGAAATAGCCGAAATCGCGGCCGAGCAAGCGAAGATCGGCGCCAATTCCGGCCGCATGATCCAGCAGCGATTGCGGCGGTTCGGGGTCGCTGCAGATTGCCGGCACGCCGGTGCGGAAGATTCCTGCTTTTTCAAAACCGATGGCTTCGCGCGTCGATCCTAGCCATGCGGTGTGATCCAGGGCAATCCCCGTCACCACTGCACAATCGGCATCGTAGACATTGACCGCGTCGAGCCGCCCGCCCAGACCCACTTCGAGGATGACGACCTCGGCCTGGCACGCGGCGAATACTTCCCAGGCGGCCAGCGTGCCAAACTCGAAATAGGTCAGCGCAACGCTGCCGGCGGCGAGTCTGGCCGCCTCGACTCTGGCGAAAGCCTGACAAAGCGTTTCGTCATCGACCGGCCGTTGGTCGACGCGTATGCGTTCGTTATAGTCCAGCAAATGCGGCGAGGTATAGCATCCAACTCGGTAACCGGCGTAGCGATAGATGGCTTCCAGATAAGCGCAGGTCGAGCCCTTGCCGTTGGTGCCGCCGACGACGATCAGCGGGCAGTCCTGAGTTTGCTGCAACGTTGCCTTGACGCGGTTGACCGCTCCAACCCGAGCTCGATTCCAGCCTGCCCTTTGGGATGGAGGCCTTCGAGGTGCACCAGCCAGTCCTGCAGTGATTTCGCTAACAGTGCCTTCGGTGCGATCAACGTCGATGGGCGGGGGGTACCAAGATTCATCAGGATTCAGTCATCGGTGATATTGCAATCAACATTGCAATGGCATGCTGTTGAGCAGTCGGACGGAAATATATAGAACCCGGTTCCAAGGTCTCAATTCGACTCAAAGCGGAACTGGCGTGATAGGGAAAGCTGCCGCACAAGTTAGAAATCGGACGGTCATCATGAGGTACGCGTATAGATGGTTTCCAATGACTGCCGTATTGAGCGAATGCACCCCAAAGCATCTTCGCGCAAGACCTTTGGGTACGCCACGACGTCATGCTTTTTGCGTGCATGATTCGATTGCCTGCATCCTCACTTGCTCAAGCGCGAAGCTAAGCGGGGAATTGCTCGGAGAATTCATCGCTAAGTTCCTTCATTGACTTGTCTTCTAACTCGCCGCGACTGCCAACTTTCGCCCTTTCAATACCACATTGCAGTGCTGTATCTTTCAGCGAATACTCAAGCAGTGATCTGCATAGTGCAATGGACGACATCCATAGACCAAACGTGAAGGCGCGATAAATCTCTGAGAGACGATATCGAATATGGTCTCGAACATGTTGTGGTGGCCTGTCCAGTAGCACGGGCTGAAGTAGGAGCATGTTTTCCAACCAGCGATCGGGCTCAAACCACGGTAATTCAATCGCTTCAATCGCCGCGTCGATGGCGAAGCCGCGAGATTGCCAATCTTCCAGTTCATCGTCATCGAGCATGTCGCCCCATCGCTCTAAGCCCCACGCAATCGCCTCTTTGACCGAGCGGCAGGGATGGTTTGGCTCGTACTCATCAAGCGACTCAATGAGATCGCGGAGGCCGGTGCATTCCCAGTACGCTCGACGAAGCACTCGCGCATTCGGTTCCAGGTGTTCGCGGAAGAACTTGATATGCGACGCGGCAAGCTGCGTGACAGGAACCTCTGCATCAACTCGTAGCTCGCGCTCGATCGTGCTCAGTTCTTTGTTTAGCGACCCAAGTGGCACCTCGATGCGCCTCCGCTGCATCGTCCCCAAGTCGAAAGGTCTGCAATTCATCCAGCGAAACCAGATGCGTAAGCTCGTCGAATTTCTGACGAGCAAGAGCAAGGGGTCGCATTCAGGGCGTTGTTCATTGTGATCAGCCGTCAGGATAATGGCTAACGAACAGGTGTCCCCCCACTTTCGCTCTCGAGGGGAAGTGCCTCATAGCGAATGTCTGACTGAGTGTTACACATTCTCGCCTTCGAAATAGTCTGAGTCGATGCGTTTCAATTCAAACTTGCTCACTGGAGAAACGCGCCCACGTTGTGATCAACCATCAACGTGGCAAGAAGTTCGCCCGTGATAAGAATAACTTTTGACGAAATAACCGCAGAATACTCCTCAGCCTCTTTTGAAAATCCGGAAGTTGTAATGAAGACTCCCTTGCTCGCACGTTGTCCCTGCAGCGCACCAGCGAATTTCTGGATTTCAGGACTGACCGACGGTACCCTCCCAACGCTTTGCTTGTATATATATGACGTCTAAGCCAAGTTTGTCTTCTTTGATGATTCCGTCGATTCCTCCGTCTCCACTTCTTCCAATCGCCCGTCCGGCGTCCTGACGAAACCACCATACCCCATTGCCACTAGAAGGTCGATGACGAGACGCTCGAAGAAAGCCGGTGAAGACGATTTGACTTGCTCAAGAAGTTCAGCTTCCAGATTGCTACGCAGGCGTTGGTAGGCCTGAGAAAAAGCTCTTCCGGCGTGGAGTCCGGCGCTGTATTGGTGGAGCGGGCTACTCGTCCAGGCATTGCTCTGGTTTGAGGAACGTCGCCTGGCGGCCCTTCTTCGTTTCTACGGAGCCTAAAAGCCAAGTATTCCGGAAATCGTTCAAGCGTCGAGTTGTCAATCCGACTTGGGTTCGCCGACAGGAGTTCAAAGCCTCTCGGGTTATGCAAAAAACGCCCCGTTTGTGCGACTCCAGCAAAGCTGCCTGTTTGAGATAGGTTCGTGCCCACCCCACGCGATTGTCGAATACCGGCGCCGTTCCGCTGGGTAGCATTGTGCCCCGCTCATCATCTGTAAGCTTGAACTCTGAGGCAAGATGCTCAATTGCATCTCGAAATCGATGCTCTTGCTTATCTCTCGCAAGTTTCAGCAAAGGGAGCATTAGGGTTTGGTAGTCGGGAATGGGCATGATGCTGTGGTCGAGAAATGCAGAAAAGAAGGAAATATAGATATAGCGCGCCAGCATACACCTAGTACGCCCGAACGGCAGCTTTATGCCAACTCGCAATCTTCCGGAAGTGGCCTAATAGGGGCAGAATCCTAACTCCGTCAGCGATAAGAACCCCTCAAGGTACAGCCGGCAGTTTCTGCAGCATGGTCAGAATCTGCGCCAGCTTGTCCTTCATTTCGCGGCGGTCGACGATCATGTCGATGGCGCCTTTCTCCAACAGGAATTCGGCGCGCTGGAAACCTTCCGGCAAGACCTGGCGTACCGTCTGCTCGATAACGCGCGGGCCGGCAAAGCCGATCAGCGCACCGGGTTCGGCAATGACGACATCACCGATGAAGGCAAAGGAGGCTGAAACGCCGCCCATCGTCGGATCGGTGAGGATCGACACAAACGGCAGTCTGGCTTCCGAGGCCTGGTCAAAGCGGCCGACGTTTTGCCATTTGCATCAGCGAGAACAGGCCTTCCTGCATGCGGGCGCCGCCGGACGCGGCGACGCAGAGGAACGGCAGATTGCTCTCGACCGCCGCCTGCACACCGCGAACGAAGCGTTCGCCGAGTACCGAGCCCATCGATCCGCCCATGAAGTCGAATTCAAACGCCGCCACCACCACGGGCAAGGTGTTGAGTGCTCCCCGCACGACGACCAGGGCGTCGATCCGTGTGTCAAGCGACGCCCGCCAGCTTCCTGGCGGACCCGCCGGAAAATGAACGCAGGCCGGTCGGTTAGGCTCACACCAGAACATCATGCTCCAGCACGTCGATGACCATGTTCGCCCCAAGCTCACCTGACTCCTCTGGATGTTTCCGGCAGTGGGTCTGGGAGGCGACCGGATAAGTTCACGTAAATCGATGAGGCCTTCCATTGCCACGGCGTGGCCCGATTCTCAAGGTAGATCGGCAACGAAGCTACGGCGCGGAATTTATCAGTCGTTGCACATCGTCGATCAGACCAGGAAGCAGATCGCACATCTCTGCGACAGTGGACTCTTCGATTTCCAGAAACCCTTCGTATTCGGCAAGATTTCTTTTGTGATGCGCCGTATCCAATACGCGCCAACGGCTGGGCGGCCAATTCAAGGTATGCACCAAGCATTGAAAGACAGTAAATCGATTCTCGCTGCGATAGCCATGCCATCGCAGCGCTGCCAGCGATGCCGCATGGGCGGCGTTGTATGCGCTGGTAAAACGGCCTTCGAGAGAGAGATTCTCAAGACGAGAATCTTCAAGGCGAGTACGCGCCATGCCGAGCATTCTGGTCACCTCGACAATATTCCGAGGTTCAGTCTTGAGCTGGCCCAGACCGTGTGGAAACGCAAGAAGTTGAGCGCACCGTCAATTTCTGCGTCTATATGCCTTCCTGCTTCGCTAAGGGCTTCAGGGCAGGCGCGTTTTTTTGTCCATGAGATGGTATTGCTTCAAGAAAATGCTCTATCAAGTGGTACGTGGCCAGATTGACGACGACATAAAGGGCCTTAGCCCCTCATCTCCGCCATCAGAACCGTGGGTCCAAGAATCTTCATGACTCGCTTGAGGTTATAGGCGAGAACGTGGAGGCTCATTTCTGTACTGACCCGCTTCAGGGTCTTCGTCAGGAAATGTGCGCTGCCCATCCATAGCTTGAGCGTCCCGAAGGGATGTTCCACCGTCTGGCGCCGAATGCGCATACTTTCAGGCGCTTGATCCAGGCGGGCTTGCATGGCATCGAGCACATCTTCATTCTCCCAACGGGTAATGCGTCTTTCGGTGCTGGGAGTGCATTTGTCCTTGATCGCACACTGCTGGCAGTGCGAACTCCAGTAGCGGTGTAGCTTGAGCCCTCGCTCAATGCTTGAGCACCGCCAGATAAGCTGCTGCCCGGCAGGGCAGCGGTATTCATTCTTCTCGGCATCGTAGATGAAGTCTGCCTTGTCGAATCGTCCATCAGCCTTCGCACTGGAGGTGGTGGACTTCGGAACGATCACGGTGATTCCAGCTTCATCGCAGGCAAGGATTTCCTCGCTCTTGAAGTAACCCCGATCCGCAATCGCCGTAATGTCGTCGGTACCCATCGCATCGCGTGCAAGCTTCGCCATTGAGGTCAGCTGATCTCGGTCGATGCCGATGTTTGTCACCTCGTGCGCAACGATGAGATGATTCTTCGCATCGACGGCTGTCTGGACGTTGTAGCCCACGATGCCGGTGCCTCGGGTCTTCATCGAGCGGGCATCGGGGTCGGTCAGGAAATCTGTTTATCCGGCGTCGCTTCGAGTTGGACCTCGATCTCCTTGAGCGCCTTCATCTGCTCTTTCAACGCGGCGATCTTGTCTTGCAGCCGTTCAGTCCTGACCTTGGCTACAGTAGGTTCCTGCCGATCAGCGGTGTCGAGGTCGCTCAGGTAGCGACTGATGCTCGCTTCGATTTCCTTCATTCGGCGTTGCAACTTGGCGCTGGTGAAGTTCCGGTCCCGATTATTGACGGCCTTGAACTTGCTGCCATCGATCGCGACCAGCGCTTCGGAGAACAGGCCAAGCTCCTGGCACAGCACCACGAACTGGCGACAGACACGACGAATGGCCTTGCCGTTGTCCTTGCGGAAATCGGCGATGGTCTTGAAGTCCGGCATCAGTCGGCCGGTCAGCCACATCAGTTCAACATTGCGCTGGGCTTCCTTCTCAAGCCGCCGGCTAGACTGGACCCGGTTCAGGTAGCCGTAAATGTAGATCTTCAGAAGACTGGCAGGATGGTAAGCGGGCCGACCGGTGGCCGCCGGTTCAACGCCTTCAAACCCCAGTTTGCCTAAATCCAGTTCATCGACGAAGACATCAACGACCCGCACCGGATTAGTATCCGAAACATAGTCGTCAAGTTGTTCAGGGAGGAGTGTGCTCTGGGTTCGGCATTCACCTTGAATGAATCGCTTCATCACAGCCCCCCAATTCACTATATGCGTACATCATATCATGAACCAGGGGTGGTCGTCAAGGTTTTCACACGGTCTGGGCCGATACGTACCAGGTTATCCAGCGATTGAAGGCCCATCAATCTGCCCAATCAAAGGGATGACGGGTTGGGCCAGAATCCGGTTGACGAATGAATCGGGTTCAGCGCGGCGTCGTTCAAATTCGGATGGCGTGTAGCAGGTCGGGTTGATCTTTCTCCCAAGCTGATTTTCGGTCGGTATGAGCAATTCCAGGACGAGATTCAATGACAGGTCTGTGCCGATCAGCATCAGATCGATGTCACTTTGTGCAGTATCCGTTTGTTTGGCAATCGAACCGTAGATCAAGGCAGCTTGAAGCTTGGGCTGTAATTGCGTCAGTGCCTCTCGAAGTAATGGTTCGATCCCGAGTGTCTTGCGGATCAGCGACTTCAACTCGCCGAATACCGGGCTGGCAGGGTTCGCCTGGAAGCATCGCAAGTTCCCGATGTGTTCCGTAGTTACTAGCCCGGCGCCAGCAAGACGATTCAATTCTCGTTGCAAGGACGCACTTCCAAGTCGGGTGAGGCGTCTTAGTTCGCTCAAATGGAAACGCCGATCCGGCTGGCCAAAAGGCATAGCAGGACTCGCGACTGGCTATCGGAAAGAGAGCATTCGCAATCGACATGTCCAAAGTTTAGCACGATCAATTCAGATATAAGCACGAAATAATCCTAGAAACCTCAGTTGGACGGGGTGACTTCGTACACTTTCGTCATCGACAAAATCCCTTCCGGTCAGTATGCCGCGTGGCTGCATTGGCGGTACCGACCAACGCCGTGTCGATTGGCAGGGCGATTCTGTTTGCCGGGTGATCCACAGTAGCCACGGATGAACTCGTTGCTCGACCGAGCATCCCAAAGATAGGCCACCCAGGCGGCTTGATCCGGAAACAATCGCTGCAACGTCGGCCATGCGCGGGAACGCCAGATCGTCATGCTCCTGCGCATCGACAATGACGTTCGCCTTCAGGCTACGGCCGGCAGTTTCTGCAGAATGGTCAGAATCTGCGCCAGCTTGTCTTTCATTTCGCGGCGGTCGACGATCATGTCGATGGCGCCTTTCTCCAACAGGAATTCGGCGCGCTGGAAACCTTCCGGCAAGACCTGGCGTACCGTCTGCTCGATAACGCGCGGGCCGGCAAAGCCGATCAGCGCACCGGGTTCGGCAATGACGACATCACCGATGAAGGCAAAGGAGGCTGAAACGCCGCCCATCGTCGGATCGGTGAGGATCGACACAAACGGCAGTCTGGCTTCCGAGAGCCTGGTCAAAGCGGCCGACGTTTTTGCCATTTGCATCAGCGAGAACAGGCCTTCCTGCATGCGGGCGCCGCCGGACACGGCGACACAAAGGAACAACAAATTGCTCTCGACCGCCACCTGCACACCGCGAACGAAGCATTCGCCGAGTACCGAGCCCATCGATCCGCCCATGAAGTCGAATTCAAACGCCGCCACCACCACAGGCAAGGTGTTGAGTGCTCCTGCATGACGACCAGCGCGTCGCTTTCGCCGGTGCTCTCCGTCGCATCGAGCAAACGTTCGGTATAGCGGCGGCTGTCCTTGAACCTCAGCGAATCGACCGGCAAGACTTCGGCGCCGATTTCCTGGCGCCCCTCGGGATCGAGTAGAAGATCGATCCGAGCCCGCGCATTACCCGGTTGTGGAACCCACACTTGGGGCAGACGCTGGCGTTCTTTTCCAGATCGGTGGCGTACAGCACGGCTTCGCAGGACGGGCACTTGCTCCACAACCCCTCAGGCAGGCTGGACTTGCGGGCTATTCCGGAGGCATTCCGCTTGATCTTTGGCGGTAACAGCTTGGTCAACCAACTCATGACATTCCTTTAACGGTAGCGCCTGGATCAGCCGTGCTGTCCTTTTCCGCCGTCGATTCCCCGGCGAAGTTCCGAGACGAAGGCATGAACATTCGCGCAGACGTTTTCCGGCGTCGACTGTTCGATCGTTTCGACGATGCGGCTGCCGACGACGACCGCATCGGCGATACGGGCGACCGCAGCGGCCGTTGCCGCATCGCGGATACCGAAGCCGACGCCGACCGGAATGCCGGTAGCCGAGCGTATTTCCGGGGATGCGCGCGGCGACGGCGTCTACGTCGAGCGCGGTAGAGCCGGTCACGCCTTTGAGCGATACGTAATAGACATAGCCGCTGGCCAGCGCCGCGACCTGGGAAATGCGGGCCGCCGTCGAGGTTGGCGCGAGCAGGAAGATCGGGTCCAGGGCATTGGCATGCATCGCGTGGGCGAACGCGGCGCCTTCTTCCGGCGGGTAATCGACGACCAGCACGCCATCGACGCCGGCATCGAAGGCGGTTGCCGCGAAGTCGTCGATACCCATCGACTCGATGGGGTTGGCATAGCCCATCAGCACGACCGGCGTCTCGTTGTTGTCGGCACGGAAATTGGCCACCATGCCGAGCACCTGTCTCAGGCTGACGCCTTTGAGCAAGGCGCGTTCCGAGGCGCGTTGGATGGTCGGCCCATCGGCCATTGGGTCGGAAAACGGAACGCCAAGCTCGATGATGTCGGCACCGGCCTCGACCAGGGTGTGCATCAAGGGGACAGTCAGCGCCGGGTCGGGGTCGCCGGCGGTAATGAACGGGATCAGCGCCTGGCGCCCTTGCGCCTGCAGGCGCTCGAATGTGGCTTGAATTTTTGACATGTGCCGATCCTCAGAATTGAATGCCCGATTTATCGGCGACGGTGTGCATGTCCTTGTCGCCCCGGCCGGAAAGGTTGACCAGCAGGATCTGGTCTTTGGGCAAGGACGGCGCGAGCTTGGCGGCATAGGCGAGGGCATGGCTCGATTCGAGTGCCGGGATGATGCCTTCCAGACGGCATAGATCGTGAAAGGCCTGCAGGGCTTCGGCGTCGGTGATGGTGACGTATTCGGCGCGTCCCGGAATCCTTGAGCCAGGCGTGTTCCGGGCCGACGCCCGGGTAATCGAGGCCGGCCGAAATCGAATGCGTCTCGATGATCTGGCCGTTTTCGTCCTGGAGCAGATACGTCCGGTTGCCGTGCAGTACGCCGGGGCGCCCGGCTGTCAGCGACGCTGCGTGGTGGCCGCTTTCGATGCCTTCGCCGGCGGCTTCGACGCCAATCAGACGAACGCCTTCAAGAGGAATATAGGGATAGAAAATCCCCATGGCGTTTGAGCCACCGCCGACGCAGGCGATCAGGGCGTCGGGCTGGCGGCCATGCTGCTCCTGCATCTGGCCGATGGCTTCCCGGCCGATCACCGACTGGAAATCGCGCACCATCATCGGATAGGGGTGCGGACCAGCGACCGTACCGATGATGTAGAAGGTGTTGGCGATGTTTGTCACCCAATCGCGCATCGCTTCGTTCAGCGCGTCTTTCAACGTCTTTGAACCGCTGGTGACGGGAACGACGGTCGCCCCGAGCAATTTCATCCGGTAGACGTTGGCGGCTTGCCGCCTGATGTCCTCGGAACCCATATAAACCACGCACTCCATGCCGTAGCGTGCGGCCACGGTAGCCGTGGCGACGCCGTGCTGGCCGGCGCCGGTTTCGGCGATGACGCGCGGCTTGCCCATGCGCCGGGCCAGAATGGCCTGGCCGATGCAGTTGTTGATCTTGTGCGCCCCGGTATGGTTCAAGTCTTCGCGCTTCAGATGGATTTGCGCTCCGCCGAGGCGATCAGACCAACGTTTGGCGTGGTAGATGGGGCTCGGACGACCCACGTAATGCTTGAGGTCGTACTCGAATTCGGCATTGAACAGCGGGTCATGCTGCGCTTGCGCGTAGGCCTCTTTCAGCTCTTCAAGCGCGGGAATCAGCGTTTCGGCAACGAATGTGCCGCCATACGGGCCAAAGTGGCCCAGCGTGTCGGGCAGGTTATAGCGGGGGGCAACCATGATCTCTCCTTGAGTTATTTGCACGTGAATGCACGCAGACGATAAAAGCTATCGGCTGCCTCAGGCATGGTTGGCAAAGTAGCGTCGCCAGCAGTTGCGAGTACGACCACCAGAACTCTTGCGCATCGGTGTTCCTCATCCGAACTTGGGTCTCGTTCGGCGTTCCTGAATCAATCGGTCGGCATCAATCCCGCCGCACGTACGGCGGCCACAAAGGCGCGAATCTTTTCTGCATCCTTGATGCCCTTGGACGCTTCAACCCCCGACGAAACATCGACCGCTGCCGGTCGCACGCGTCCAATTGCTTCGCTGACATTTCCCGCATCCAGGCCACCGGAAAGAATGATCGGCTTATCCAACGCGGGGGGAATCAGCGTCCAGTCAAATACCTGGCCGCTACCACCGTAACCTTCAGCGTAGGCATCGAGAAGAATGGCCTGTGCGGAAGGAAACCCAGCCGCGTATTGTACCAAATCCAGCCCCGGCTTTACGCGGGCCGCTTTCATGTAGGGTCGAGCAAACTGCCGGCAATAGCTTTCATCCTCGTCGCCGTGAAACTGCAGCAGGTGAATCGGCACATTCGCTAGGGTTTCGTTGACTTGCTTCGGGTCGGCATTGACGAAAAGTCCGACGATGGTCACGAAAGGGGGGGCCGCGCGCGTCAGTTCGGCCGCGGTTTGCACAGAGACATAGCGCGGGCTCGGCGGATAGAAGACCAGGCCGATCGCGTCGGCGCCGGCCTCGACGGCGGCCTGCACATCTTCCTCCCTGGTCAAGCCGCAGATCTTGATACGCGGTTTCATCAGTCGAATTCCCCCGTTTTTTGCTGCCCGGTCAAACCCGGAATGTTCACATCGTCACGGCTGGGCAAGCCCCAATGTGGTTCGTAGTTCACGCCAACAAGATACAGTCCGGCTGCGGAAAATGTCGGCGCCGCCTGACGACGATCGCGGCATTCAAGCAACTGCCCTATCCATTCCGGCGGGTGCTTGTTCTGGCCGATATACACCAGACTGCCCACCAGATTACGTACCATGTGGTGTAGAAAGGCTCCGGCTTCGAAATCGAAGACAATCATTTCTCCGCAACGCCGTACTTCCGCCTGCCGCATGGTCTTCACCGGCGATTTGGCCTGGCAGTCCGCTGCCCGGAATGCCGAAAAATCGTGTTCGCCCAATAGCCGTTGAGCCGCCTGTTGCATGGTGTCTACATCCAGCGGGTGATGATACCACCCGACCCGTCCATGCCACACGCCGGTCCGCTGGCGTCGATTGATCAGGAGATAGCGATATCGACGGCCGCAAGCCGAGAAACGGGCGTGAAAGCTGTCTTCGACCGGGTGCGCCCAATGCACGGCGACTGCCGCAGGCAGGTAAGTGTTAACGCCGCGCACCCAGGCGTCCAGAGGACGATCAACCGGTGTATCGAAGTGCACAACCTGGTTAGTCGCATGTACGCCCGCGTCCGTGCGCCCGGCCGATACGACTTGAATGGGTAAGCCGGCGATGCGGGTCAATGCCGCTTGCACTGCGCCCTGGACCGTATTTCCCGTGGGCTGCGTTTGCCAGCCATGGAAAGCACTTCCGTCGTATTCCACGCCCAGGGCAACTCGCATGTCGTTTATCGATAAAGATAGAGCAGGAAGGCGATTGCCAAGGTCAGCACGACAACGAAGTCTGGCCAGCGAAACGGCTGATATCCTATTTCGACGACTTCACCGAGGTTTGTGGCCGGCAGGTCGAGCAAGGCTCGCCAGTCACGTGGACGGGGCAGTGTTTCGACATAGCGCAAGACCAGCATGAGACGTACCACACTGCGGTCCGGATCGAAGCCCAAACGTCGCAGGGGCCCGAGCAGGGCATGTGTGGCAGCCAGCAAATCTTGAAGCGACATCGCTTCGAGGAAAGCCGCAACGGCCATGAGCACCAGAACGAGCCGGCCCAGGTGGGTCAACCCTTCGAATAGGCCTTCATAGGTGGGCGACAGGGCACCATTCCAGAGCGGATCACCGGGGATCCCCCAGGAAAAAACGACCAGCAACGATAGCAGCAGCCAGCGCGCGCGCCGCACGAGGCCGCTACCGCGCTGCAGGACCGCTGTGCCGAGCGCCGGAAGCAGCAGCAGTGCTGCTGCCAGTGTGGTTCCGCTCAACAGCTGCACGACAAGCAGCAGCAGCAGCCAGACGAGAAGACAGGTTGTCGGATGGATGGTCAGCTTGGGCATGCTTGATGCAGATGTACGGCAAAACGATGTGAAGTCCCCGGCAAAGAAAAGGCCGCAGCCCGGAGTTGAGCTGCGGCCAATATCGGTTTCAACTCCGCTTTATTCGCTGATTCGAGAAAGAATGGACTGTGCCTTTTCCTGTTGCGCGGCGTCGCCTTCTTTCAAAACTTCCTGCAAGAGCTCCCTGGCCCCCTCCAGATCGCCCATTTCCTCATAAGCTTTTGCCAGATCGAGTTTTGTCGTCACCTCTTCATTCGGGCTGATGTCGAATTCAGGGGCAAGGTCCGCTTCGACACCAAATTGGGGGTTAACGACCGTTTCCGCTTGAGTCTTGGCGAAATCCTGGCTGGCTCCAACTGACGACTCTTGGTCAAACTGCGGGTTGACGACCGTGTCCAACTGTTCGGTCGAAAAATCCTGCTCCGGCAGAAGATCCGGTTCCGCAGCAAACTGCGGATTGACCACCGTCTCGAACTGCTGGGTCTCGAAATCCGGATTGACTGCCGTTGTGGCCAAGACACTGGCCATCTCCGCGTCTGCGGTATCTGGATTGACGGTAGTCTCGACCCCGGCGGGAGCGGATTCGGTCCTCTGCATCGCGAGTTCCGGCGTTTTCAAATCCAGATCGATCGAAGTCATGTCGAAAGACGACGGTTCCGGCATCGAGCGACCCAGGAAGGTCGATTCGGTCAGATTGATATCGAAATCGATTTCATTTGCCGTGGGGGCTTCGGGCACGGTGTCCGCACGGCTTTGGCCGGCCGACGTCGTGGCAGAAGCATCGGTCGGCGATGATTCAAAGCCCAGGTCAAAATCCAGGTCTGCTGCTTCTTTGACGGTATCGTCGACGGCAGCCGCCGTAGAAGGGGCTTCCGGCAGGTCGAAGTCAAGGCCGACGACCGCGGCATCGGAACCGGCAGCACCATCGGCAGGCGCCGCCTGGTCTGAAGCAAGATCGAAATCAAGGGCGCCAGAATCGGCCACAGGTTCGGGTAGCCGGTACGTTTCATCCATCTTCGCCTGGTCGGCATCGGTCGCTGAAGGTGCCTTGTCGCCTCCAAGGCCGAGGTCGAAATCGAGGCTGGTCATGTCTGCTCCGGCCGGCGATTCGGAAGCCGCCGACGCTGCCTCGGCACTGGCCGCTTCGGCCAACTGCGCCAGTTCTCCCGGCAAGGTAACCGTGTTCTTCATCGCCGCTGGCGTAACGAGTACGGTCGCATCCGCGTCGAACGTCGCCTGGGCCGGCGGCTGCGCCGCCTGCGCTGAAGCACTGCCAAACAGCGGGTTGGAAGGATCCAGTTTCAGGCCCATCGCCGCCGCCTTTTCCCACTCGGCACCCACGCCACCCGTATCACTGTACAGATCGGTGGCCAGGTTTTCGAATTGCTTGATGTCCTTGCGGTTCGAGTATATTTCCAGCAGTTTCAAGTGGATGGCATGTCGCTTGGGATCTTTCGATTTGGCTTCGACAAGTATTTCCTCGGCTTGAACATCGCGGCCATAAGCCATATAGACGTCGGCTTCGGCCACCGGATCAACCTCGTCCGTATCTATGCTGCCCGGGCCAGCCTGACTGAAATCGGTTTGAGCCGGCGTATGCGAGGTGTCGACGCTCTGTCCCCCGGTGCTCCGGAAGACCGAATTGGCCGTCAGACTGAGGCTGCTGCTCTGGGGTGACAGCGTACTGGTCAAGTCGAGCTGCGGCTCTTCCTTGCTCGCCTGACGACGCCGTACAACGAAGTAACCGGCCAATAACGCAAGCACGCCACCGCCGGCCAGTGCCAGGGGATTGTCGAGCAATACGTCAAGGAAGCCTGGTTCCTCCGGTTTTGGTGGGGGCGCCACGGCTGGTTTGGGTTTCTCCGCCGGCTTGGGCTGGGGTTTGGGCTCTTCGGGCTTGGTTGCCGGTTCAGCCGGTTTTGCGTCAACCGGCTTTTCCACGGGTTTTTCGACTGGTTTTTCAACCACCGGTGCCACGGGTTCGACCTTGGCGGGAGCCGCAACAGGGGCTGTTTCGGCAGGCGTCGATTGCGGTTTGCTCTCTTCGGCGGGTTTCTTCGCTTCCGCCGGCATGGCTTTGGCGGACGCCTGTGCCTGCAACTCGGCCAGATTCTGATTTTTCAGTTCAATCAGTTTCTGTAAATCGACTACGTTCTTCTCGAGGGCCGTGAGGCGTTCATTGGCTTCCTTGAGGGCTTTTTCCTTGGCAATCAGATCTTCTTCGCTGCGTTTGTTGGTGCCTGCGCCCGGTTTGGTCGTGGCGGTTTCGGTTCTGGAAACCTTGAGCTGATCTTTGGGTTCCGCTGCCGGAGTCGCTTTGTCCTCGACTTTGGCGCTGATCTTTCCGGTGGCTTCCTGCTTGGCTTCGTCGTTACCTGCCGTCGACTTGGCTGCTACACCAGCCAGTTTGGCGCGGTAAGCATTCCAGTCGGAGGATTGGGCGACGACGATCTTTCGGGCTTCGCCCGTTGAAACAGCCTCGACGGTTGATTTCTCCGGCACAACAAGGATTCTGCCCGCCTTCAAACGGTTCATGTTGCCGCCGTCGAAGGCCTCCTGGTTGGCACGAAACAGACCGACCAGCATCTGCTCCAAAGAAACGCCTTCCGGTTTGGTTTCGCCGGCGATCTTGTGCAGCGTATCGCCGCGCTTGACCTCGCGCTGGTTTTGCCCTTCAACGGGCTGTTCGGCCGGTTTCTGCGATGTGCCCCGATTGCGGATCCTGGCCAGCGCCTTGCCGCGCAGTTCATCGTCGATAGGCGTCGCAGCGTGTGTGCCGGAAGGTTGTTTGCTGGCTAGCGCCGGCTTGGCCATCGCTGGCGCCGGCGGTGGGAAGCCCTTGGCCGCAACTTCAGGCGGATCGAGCAGGAAAGTGTATTCGCGAACCAGCCGGCCGGCTGGCCAGTTCAGTTCAAGAAGCATGTCGACAAAGGGATCGTTGATCGGTTTGTCCGAGGTCAGCCGGATGACCGGTTGGCCGTTGGCGCGTTTGTCCAGGCTGAAACGGATGCTCAGCAAGGTCGTCGCATAATCAAGCCCGGCCTGTTTGAAAGCGTCTGGGGCTGCCAGCTGCGCCTTCATCCCGGAGAGTTCGTCTCGTGTCGCCGTGATATCGATCTCGGCCCGCAAGGGCTGTCCAAGCGCTGAGAACACGGCGATCTTGCCAAGTCCCGCCGCCTGTGCGGCCAATGGCACGCCGGAGAGAACGAGACACGAAGCAAGTGCAAGAGCAGAGCTTCGCAAACCGATTTTATTGAGCGTCCGATGAATTTTTTTTGCCACAGCGCCACCCTGAGCATGCAAACGGAAATATTAAAATAACATCATGGAGTTAGCGATGCAAGCTAAACTTGCTTGTGATACGCGCCCTATTTGATAACTGTCGAGCCTGATGAAATCTCTCGCAGTCCGCCTCTAATCGTTTGAAAACGGGCAGTTTGCGCCGGGAATGCTGGAGTGTCTGTAGCGCAGCCCTGTTCAACGCGATCCGTTTCGACGGAAAAGAGACGTCGTAACGCTCCCGGCGTCACAATTTGCCAAGTGCGATCATGACGGTGCGTGTACCATAACGCTCTACCCGAATCGGCGATGTGCATAAACCAACCGGACACGAGTTGTTGCTTCTGATGGCGCTAACCTACGAACTGTTGATCGGCCTGCGCTATACGCGCGCTAAAAGGCGAAATCACTTTATTTCCTTCATTTCCATGATCTCAATGCTCGGCATCGCGCTGGGCGTTGCGGCCTTGATCGTCGTCCTGTCGGTGATGAATGGCTTTCAGACCGAGTTGCGCGGGCGAATTCTGGGCGTCGTTTCGCACATTCAGATCAGTGGGGCGAGCGGTGAAATGTCCGGCTGGCAGCATGTCGCCGAGCAGTCGGTCAAACAATCGGGGGTGGTCGCAGCGGCACCGTTTGTTCAAGCGCAGGGGATGCTCGCGTACGGACAATCGGTACGCGGCGCAATGGTGCGCGGGATACTTCCCGATCTTGAAGACAAAGTCGTCGACTTCCGGACACATATGAAAGAGGGCAGCCTCGATGCTCTGGTGCCGGATTCTTTCAATATCGTGCTGGGTAGCGAGCTGGCGCGGGCGCTTGGCGTTTTCGTCGGCGACAAGGTCACGGTCATCGCGCCGCAGGGGGTTGTGACGCCGGCCGGGGTAATTCCGCGGCTGAAAACCTTTACCGTCGCCGGGCTTTTCGAGGTCGGGATGTTCGAGTACGACAACGGGCTGGCGCTGATTCGCCTGGAGGATGCGCAGCGCCTTTACCGCATGGAAGACCGTGTTTCCGGTGTTCGCCTGAAACTGGAGGACCTGTTCAGGGCGCCTGCCGTTGCCCGGCAACTGGCCAACAGCCTGGATACCGCCGCCTATATCAGCGACTGGACACGCAGTCACGCCAATTTCTTTCGTGCCGTACAGATCGAGAAGAACATGATGTTCATCATCCTTTCGTTGATCGTTGCCGTTGCGGCTTTCAACATTGTTTCAACGCTGGTCATGGCGGTTACCGACAAGCAGGCCGACATTGCCATTCTGCGCACCCTGGGCGCCAGCCCCGGCAGCATCATGGCCATCTTCATGGTGCAGGGAGCGGTGATCGGTTTCATCGGTTTGGGCATTGGTGTGGCCGGGGGCGTGGCGCTGGCGCTTAACGTCGATGTCGTCGTGCCTTTCATCGAACACCTGCTCGGCACGCAATTCATGTCCAAGGAGGTGTATTACATTTCCAACCTGCCGTCCGAGTTGCAATGGAAAGACGTTACCACCATTACTACAGTGTCATTTGTATTGTCGCTGGTCGCGACGATCTATCCGAGCTGGCGCGCCTCGCGGGTCAATCCGGCCGAGGCGCTGCGTTATGAATGAGCACGCGGAAGTGGTGCTGGCCTGCCAGGGTTTGCGGAAGATATTCCGCCAGGGTACGGGCGAAGGGAGTGAAGTGCCGGTTCTCCTGGGCGTCGATCTGGAAATCGTGGCGGGTGAGCGCGTCGCAGTCGTCGGTGCTTCGGGTTCGGGCAAGAGCACGCTGCTGCATCTGCTCGGCGGTTTGGATACCGCCAGTGCCGGGAAAATCCAGTTGATGGGGCGCGATCTTTCGGAGATCAGCGATGCCGAACGCGGCGTCATGCGCAACCGCCATCTCGGCTTTGTCTATCAGTTCCACCATCTCCTGGCAGAATTCACGGCGCTGGAAAACGTCGCTATGCCGCTATACATTCGACGCGCGACGAAGGCCGAAGCCGAGGAACGGGCGGCGGCGGTGCTCGCCGAGGTCGGTTTGTCGCACCGGCTTGATCACACGCCATCGGAACTGTCCGGCGGCGAGCGGCAGCGTGCGGCAATTGCTCGCGCCTTGGTCACCGAACCGGCTTGCGTACTGGCCGACGAGCCCACCGGCAATCTTGACCGGCAAACGGCCGAAGGCGTATTCGAATTGATGCTCGCGCTCAATCGTTCGCGCCGGACCAGTTTTATCATCGTCACGCATGACCCGGGTTTGGCCGGGAGGACGGACCGCATTTTAACGCTGCGCGACGGATTGTTTCTGGCCGCTGCCGAAGAAGATTCAGATTCGGGTGCCACATTATCCCGTTGACTGGAGGCAGAATTGGCGGATATTCCAGCATTCCAGCATTCGCCGATCGATCCAGGACCGGGCTGCAAGGGGTTACAGTGTATGCCGATTGAAGGCGATTTGATTTGAAGGCCCGCAATCTGGCATTGCCATTGTCAGAGCACGGTAGGGTGGCGCTGGCGTTGTTCATGCTCATCTTGTTGGCCGCAGTCGCCTACGCGTCACGTCCACTGACGCCGATCGATGAGACACGCTATATCGGTGTCGCGTGGGAGATGTGGCTGCGCGGAGATTTTCTGGTGCCGTTTAAAAACGGTGCGCCCTACAGTCACAAACCACCGTTGATGATATGGCTGTATCAGGCCGGCTGGGCCATTTTTGGCGTCAACGAATGGTGGCCGCGTCTGGTCCATCCCCTGATGGCGGCGGGCAGCCTGCTATTGACGTTCAGCCTGGCCAGACGCCTCTGGCCGGAACGCGCCGACATAGGCGGGTCGGCAGTGCTGATACTGGTCAGCAGCCTGCTGTGGACGATCTTTTCCACATCGGCGATGTTCGACATCATTCTCGCCTTCTTTACCCTGATCGGGATGCACGGCGTGCTGATGGCCGCGGAGGGCAGGGTAAAGCAAGGTTTTTTCGTGCTTGGCGTGGCGATCGGGCTGGGCGTGCTGACCAAAGGCCCCGTCATTCTGCTGCACGTTCTGCCCGCCGCCCTGCTCGCGCCATGGTGGAATCGCCAGCAACGCTGTTCACACTGGTTTGCAGGAATCCTGATCGCTGTGCTGATCGGCGCAGTCATCGCTCTGGCCTGGGCGCTTCCGGCTGGACTAGCCGGCGGAAAAGCCTACCAGCATGCCATTTTCTGGGGTCAGACGGCGGATCGCATGGTCGAGTCGTTTGCGCACCGGCGCCCGCTGTGGTGGTACCTGCCGATACTCCCGGCATTGCTTTTTCCCTGGTTGGTTTGGCCCGGCTTGTGGTCTGCCCTGGGTAAGTTCGTCAGGCAGGATTTCGATCGCGGGGGACGCTTCTGTCTGGCCTGGCTGGCGCCGGTCGTCATTGCCTTTTCGTTTATCAGCGGCAAGCAACCGCATTACCTGATTCCGGTGTTTCCCGCCTTTGCCTTGCTCGCTTCGCGGGCATTGGCCAGCGCACCGCGGATACGTGGGCTTTGGCTACCGACCCTGGTTGTGCTGGTCATCGGTGGCGTGTTGTTGGCGATGGCAACAGGAGTGACGAGCCACGCGGGGCTGGCCAACCGACCTCTGATCGGCCCGAGCATGCTGATGGTAGCGATGGCAGCGGGCTGTTATCTGTACGGGCGTCGTGTGACCAGACCGGTCTTGGCCATGGCGATGCTGGGCATTGTGACGTCCACGCTCGGACAGCTGACCTTGGTTCGGCCGTTGTACCCGGCTTATGACGTAGGCCCTCTGGCCAGGGCGATCCAAGCCGCCCAGGCCGGCGGTCATACAGTGGCTCACCTCGGGGACTATCACGATCAGTACCATTTTGCGGGACGATTGCAAGCGCCGTTGCCGGTATTTGATGACGGTGAAAAACTCAAAGTCTGGCTCATCCGTCATCCTGACGCCTATGTCGTGCTCTATCCCAAGGAGATACTCCGACTGGAGGCAATCCCGGTAATCGCGTCGCAGCGCTATATGGATGGTGCGGTGGCGCTGCTCGATGCACAATCTGCCCTGTCCTTTCTGTCGCTTGAACCAACACGCACTTCCCGGCAATATCGATAACGTTTCGACGAGGACCGTGCGATGCGAAATGAGCGCACCGGTTGACGAACATGCCGATGGGTTACGCTGTCGAAATATGCTAGATGCAAATACAGGCTGATGCTTCTGCACGCAGGCGGCTCATTCGAATAGAGTTTCCTGGGGTATTGGGCTAACATGCGACGTCGTTTCCCGGTGACGCGAATTTAGTCAGGAGTAATTTCAATGAAGGCTTTGTTTTCACCTGCTGTTGCCCTGATGAACCGCCTGGGTTATTCCAGAAAATTTGCCGTCATGGGCGCCCTGGCTTTGGCAGCGATCGCCGTTCTTCTCTTTGGTCTTCATGAAAGTCTAGACAGGGTGATCCGCAGTTCGCAGCATGAACTGGCAGGCATCGAAGTGCTGAAGCCGATGGCCAGGCTGGTGCAGCAACTTCAACAGCATCGTGGATTGTCCTCAAGTGTGCTTAACGGCAATGAGACGGTGAAAGAACAGCTGGCCGCCAAGGCTGCGGAAGTGCGTGAGGCTTTCAAGAGCGTCGAAGCCAAATTTCAGCCCTCTTTGGTCGATAACGACGCGTGGAAGAAAATCCGGGCATCCTGGACGGAAATTGATACCGATGGACTTGATCTTACGGGCACCGAAAACTTTGCCGCGCACACGCGTCTGATCGGCAGTGTGCTGGTATTTCAAGCGGTAGTCAGTGACGAATATTCGCTGACCAACGATCCGGATATCGATTCACGGTATCTGGCCGATACCTCGCTCATCAAGTTGCCCGTGGCCCTTGAGAGCCTGGGTCAGCTGAGGTCACTCGGTACCGGTGTACTGACCAAGAAACAACTCCCGCCACTTCTGCAGACCAATATATCGAGTCTGTTGCGCGACTTCAATGTTTCCGTTGATGCTTTGCGCATCAACCTGGGCAAGACCGCCCGCTACAATCCCGGGATCAAACCCGCCCTGGACCGGGCCGCCAAAGAACTGACCGATGTCTCGGAACAGATTGCCAACATCGTCCAGACCGAGATGTTCCTTGGCGCGTTTGTGATGTCTTCCGCCGACTATTTCGCCACCGTCACAGTTGCCATCGACAAGGGCTACAAGCAGATGTTTGAAACGCTGCTCCCGTCGCTGGAACAACTCATTCAGCGACGGATCAACACGGCGCAACACAATTTGCGCATCAGCATCAGCGTCGCCGTACTGATGCTGATGGTATTTGTTTATGTTTCGGTCGGTGCCTATTACGCGACGATTCAAAGCATAAACCGGCTGGCCGCGAACGCAAGAACGATGGCCACCGGAGACCTTTCGATTCATGTCGATCTGGGTACCCGCGATGAGCTGAAGCGGGTTGGCGACAGTCTCAATGATATGACAACCGCCTTTCGGAGCCTGATCCAGAATGTTCAAAGCGGAGCCGGCCAGGTGCATGACGCAACCACACGACTGTCCGCGTCGTCGGCGAAAATCAGGCTTAGCACGGAGCAGCAGAGCGAAGCCGCCTCGGCGATGGCGGCGGCCGTTGAGCAAATGACGGTTGGCGTCGACCACATCAGCAAGAATGCGCAGGACGCCAGCAGCCTTTCACAACGCGCGGGCGAGCTTTCGGTGACCGGGGGCAATGTGGTCGGTACGGTCGTTCATGAGATTCAAATGATTTCACAGGCGGTCAATCAATCGGCCACCATCATCGACGACCTTGGACAACAATCCGAGAAGATTTCGGCGATCGTCAATGTCATCAAGGAAATTGCAGACCAGACCAATCTGTTGGCCCTCAACGCGGCGATTGAAGCGGCTCGTGCCGGTGAGTCCGGACGCGGCTTTGCCGTGGTGGCGGATGAAGTCCGCAAATTGGCCGAGCGCACCAGCAAGTCAACGCACGAAATTTCGCAGATGATCGTGGCCATTCAGAACGGCACGAACAATGCTGTAACCAGCATGAATGGCGGCGTACAACGCGTCAGTAGCGGCGTAACGCTAGCCCTCCAGGCCGGAACCTCCATCGGAGAAATCGAGGGCAGTTCCCGGCAGGTCATGCAAACGGTCAGCGAAATTTCATCGTCGCTTCGTGAACAGAGCGTAGCCAGCACCGAAATTGCCAGAAACGTCGAACGCATAGCGCAAATGGCCGAAGAAAACAGTGCCGCTGTTGCCGAGAACGCCGCAACGGCAAGCCAGTTGGAGCGTCTGTCGGAAAGCCTGAAAGCCGAGGCGCACCGCTTCAAGCTGGGCTGAAGCAGCGCCAACGTGCCGGCTTTTCGAGCACGAAGCAGAGCGTACGAAAGAACGTACAAGAAAGTGCATAGATAAGCGCTCCAATGCGCTAGCCACCAATCATTCCGGGTCATTCAGCCCATGCAATCGATCGTCATCGCTTTTGCCTGCGGTATCGCCGTACTCCAGTTGCAGGCCGTTCTGCCAGAGGAAAGCGTCATTGGCTTGCTGGCTGTGCTGGCGCTGGCCGGGATTTTCCTGTTTGCCCGGCGACGGCATTGGGCCTTTCGCGCCGCAGCGCTCGCCTGCTATATGCTGACGGGGTTTGTCTGGGCCGGCATGATGGCGCAGTTCCGGCTGGCCGATCAGCTGCCCGAACCATGGGAAACCAAGGACATCGAGCTGACCGGTATCGTTGCCGCACTGCCGCAACGCTTCGAACGCGGCGAGCGCTTCGAGTTTGACGTCGAATCGGTACAGACAAAGGGCGCAGTGGTCCCCGGCCGGGTTATGCTGTCGTGGTATCACGGATGGGACGATCTTGACGAAGGGTCCGAAGACGGCGAGAGGCACAGCGCGCGAGCCGTTCGCCCAGGGGAGCGCTGGCGCTTTAAGGTGCGCCTCAAGCGTCCGCACGGCAACGCCAATCCGCATGGTTTCGACTATGAAGCCTGGCTGCTGGAACGCAATATCCGGGCAACCGGCACCATCCGTTTGCGCGGCGAAGCGCAGCGCATCGATGAATTTGTCATGCATCCTGGTTACGTGATCGAGCGCCTGCGCGAGGTCGTCCGCAAGCGATTTGTTGCCGCCATGCCCGATGCACCTTATCTTGGCGTGTTGATCGCGCTGACCGTCGGTGATCAGCGATCGATACCCAGCGCGCAGTGGAAGATATTCAACCGAACCGGAATCACTCATCTGGTCAGTATCTCCGGTCTGCACGTGACGATGGTCGCCGCGCTGTTTGCCGCGCTGATCAACGGTTTGTGGCGGCGTAGCGAATGGTTGATGCTGCGCCTGCCGGCACCCAAGGTCGAAGTCGCGGCTGGTTGGCTGGCGGCTTTTGCCTATACGCTGCTGGCCGGGTTCGAAGTGCCGGCCCAGCGCACCTTGTACATGCTGAGTGTCGTCGCCCTGGCTTTGTGGTCGGGGCGGCATCTTGGCGTCAGCCGTACGCTGCTGCTGGCCCTGGGGACTGTTCTGTTGCTTGATCCGTGGGCGGTACTGGCCACCGGTTTCTGGCTCTCTTTTGGTGCCGTGGCCTTACTGCTGTTCGTCGGCACGGCACGCGTCGGCGACGCGCCAGGGTGGAGGGCGGCCCTCGCCCGATGGGGAGTGACGCAGTGGGCGGTAACCGTCGGCAGCCTGCCGTTACTGCTGCTTTTCTTCCAGCAGTTTTCACTGGTCTCGCCGCTGGCCAATGCCCTGGCGATCCCCGTGGTCAGCTTCGTCATCACACCGTTGGCATTGATCTTTGCCGCGTTGCCGTGGACCGTTCTGCTCCAGGCCGATCACTGGTTGTTGTCACAAATGATGGTATTGCTGGAATGGCTGGCCGACTGGCCGATGTGGCAGCAGGCCGCTCCGCCATTGTGGGCTGCGCTGCTTGCCGTGGCCGGCGTCGTCTGGCTGCTTCTGCCGCGCGGCTTCCCGGCGCGCTGGCTCGGCGCATGTCTGCTCATGCCGGCGTTCTTCTGGTCGCCGCCACGTCCGGCCGCAGGCGAAGCGTGGGTCGATGTGCTGGATGTCGGGCAGGGGCTGGCCGTCGTTGTGCGTACGGCGGGGCACACCCTGCTTTATGACACCGGCCCGCTCTACAGTGCCGATTCGAATGCCGGACAGCGCGTCATCGTGCCGTTTTTGCGCGCCATCGGGGTCGGGAAGCTCGATGCGCTTGTCGTTTCGCATCGCGACAAAGATCACGCCGGAGGTGTGAATGCCGTGCGTGAATCCTTGCCGATTTCCCGCATTCTGACGTCAATCACCACCCTGGGTGGCGAGCCTTGCTCGGCTGGGCAGAACTGGGAGTGGGACGGGGTGCGTTTTCTGATCCTGCATCCGCCAGTGGTCGACTACCAGATCAAGTCAAAAAAATCGAACAACATGAGTTGCGTGCTGCGAATTGCGGGTGCCGCGGGCAGCGTGTTGCTTACTGCGGACATTGAGGCTGACGACGAGCGGGCGTTGATAGCCCGATCTGCGTCGCAGTTGCCCAGCGACGTGTTGCTCGCTCCGCATCATGGCGGTAGTGGGTCGTCGACTGCCGAATTCATCGCCGCTGTCGGCGCCCGCGATGTGGTTTTCTCTGCGGGTTATCGCAATCCCTTCAAACATCCACGCCCGGACGTGCTGGAACGCTACGCCGCCAGCCAGGCCTGGCGTACCGATCGTGGTGGCGCCATTCACCTTGCTTTGACTGGAGCGAATGAAGTTTCCGCGTGGCGGAGCGAACATCGGCGTTATTGGCACGGGCAGTGATGCTAGACTGACCGAAGCAGCCACGATTTGGCATGCAATCGGGTGCGTCACCGCAAGCAACTTCAGTCACGTCGGTAACTGCCGGCATGGTCCCGCTGGGATTGTGCTTTCAAACGCCCTGGCGTTGAGGAGAAAAGATAAATGGACAACATGGCTGATCCTGCCGGGGCTTCATTCATCCAGCGCAGTGTGTGCTGCGCGTCGCCGGCGGGTCTGCATCGCATGGTCTACAACGAGTGGGGGGAACATGACAACCCGCAAGTGCTCGTCTGCGTCCATGGTTTGACACGCAATGCTCGCGATTTCGACCCACTGGCCAGCGCCCTGGTCGGCAACTATCGCGTGATCTGCCCGGATGTGGTGGGGCGCGGGCGCAGCGACTGGTTGCGTGACCCGTTCGGCTACCTCATTCCGCAGTATGTTAATGACATGATCGTGCTGTTGGCGCGTCTTGACGTTGAAACCG
The DNA here is from genome assembly GCA_016705685.1 of Propionivibrio sp. Lineage (GTDB taxonomy): Bacteria > Pseudomonadota > Gammaproteobacteria > Burkholderiales > Rhodocyclaceae > Propionivibrio. Next base: position 342,603 of record JADJLB010000010.1, on the reverse strand, counting down.
TGGATTGGCTGGGCACTTCAATGGGCGGGCTGATCGGCATGGCCTTGGCCAGTCATGAAGATACACCCATCGCGCGGTTGATACTGAACGATATCGGACCGGTGATATCGTCCGAATCGGTCCAGCGCATCGGCGACTATGTCGGGCGCGCGCCGAACTTTGACACGTATGATGCCGCCGAGAAGTATATCCGGACCGTCAGTGCACCCTTCGGCGCTCTGAGCGACGATCAATGGCGGATGCTTACCGAATCCAGTCTGCGTCAGCGCGCGGACGGACGGCTGGAATTGTGCTATGACCCCGGCATTGGCGATTCCTTTCGCCGGGAAATGGAAGGCGGCGATATCGACCTGTGGCGAATCTACGACCGTATTCGCTGCCCGACACTGGTCGTTCGCGGTGCCGAATCCGATTTGCTCAACGCCGAGACCGTACAGGCCATGGCCTTGCGCGGGCCGCGCTGCGCCGCTGTCGAAGTACCGAACGTCGGCCATGCGCCGATGTTCCTGGACGAAGCACAGATCGCTATCGTGCGTGATTTTCTTTTGCCGGCCGGAACATCGGCTGCGTCCTGACTAGCCACTTGCCTCAGGTCGCACGGTACGACATCGAATAATGTGACGGCATAATGAAAACGCGTGATATGCGTGGTGCACAGCCGATCATTCGTTGGATGGAGGGCGGCGAAAGCTGTTCTGCCTTGTGGCGTTCCGAGGCCGGTGTTGCGCCACCCGAGCGCGTGCAGGTGAGCGACGATACGCTGACTGCCGATGCGGCCTTTCGCCTGGCCAGTGGAGGCACGGCGTTGCTTTGGCGCAGTGACTTCCAGAATGCGCGGCAGTTGCTGCAGGCCATGGCGCGGCGCATCGACCGCAGGCCACGCAAGTCGCTACAGCGGCGTATGACGCCACCGCCCTCCGAAGCCTTTCATCTACAGCGCATGGCGCAGGCACAGCGCGCCCGTACGCTGGGCATGCTCCTGATTCCCTTCGAGGCAGATCATCAGATTCGCTTGCGTCGGGCGCCCGACGTTCGGCAGGCCTGTGAGGAAGCCTATGGCGCTGCCGAGACGCCGTATGTCATCTCGCTGCGTGAACTGCTCGGGCTGATCGGCGCGCACGAATGGCGCAAGAAGGGAATCGCGATTCCGGCGCTCGGCGCACGCATTCACCCGCATTACGGCGTGTTCTCACCGGTGCGCGGCGAGTATGTTTCACTGGTCGCCGATGCACCCTGGCCCGAAGTGTTCCATTCTTCCCTTTCGGGCCCAAGCCTGGCTTTCGATATTGGTACGGGAACCGGGGTACTCGCCGCCATTCTGATCAAACGCGGTGTGGCACGCGTCATCGCGACCGATCGGGAGCAACGGGCCTTGGTTTGTGCCCGCGAGAATTTCGCCCGCCTGGGCTTGAGCCGCCAGGTTGACGTGCTGCAGGCGGATCTCTTTCCACCCGGTCGCGCGCCGCTTATCGTCTGTAATCCGCCCTGGGTACCGGCGCGCGCAAATTCCCCGCTGGATCAGGCGGTGTATGACCCGGACAGTCGCATGCTGCGGGCTTTTCTCGACGGGCTGGCCGAACATCTGGATCCGGGTGGCGAAGGCTGGCTGATCCTCTCCGATCTGGCCGAACACCTGGGGCTGCGTTCGCGCAGCGATCTGCTCGCCTTGATCGAAAAGGCCGGTCTGAAGGTGCTGGGGCGTTTGGACGTCCGGCCGACCCATCCGCGCGCAAAGGATTCGAACGATCCGCTGTATCTGGCGCGCGCCGCAGAAGTCACTTCCTTATGGCGTCTCGGGGCGACGCCGTGATGTCTGTCGGAATGGTTGCCTGAAATAACAGGGCAGACAATCGCTCAGGTCGGGTCGTTGGCGTCGATCCGCTGTCGTTTCTGCTTGGCGATGTACATCAGCGCATCGGCTTCGGCAATCAGATCATCGGGCGTCGAATGCAGTATCGGATCGTAGGCGGCCAGACCGTAGCTGACGGTAATCGGGAAGGGCTTGTGCTCCTGCGTTCCGACCGCCGACAGATAGTCTTCGATGCGGGCAAGCAGGCGCGACGCTTCCAGCACCGGGCAGTCATGGAAGATCAGCAGAAATTCGTCGCCGCCCAGCCGCACGGCCACGTCGCCGGAGCGTATTGAATTGGTCAGCGCCTTGGCGGTCGTGCACAACATCCAGTCGCCTTCGGCGTGACCAAAACGATCATTGGTCGTCTTCAGGCCGTCGAGATCCAGGAAACAGACCGTCAGTTGTCGCAAGTCGCGTTTGGCGCGGGCCAACGCTTTTGCGAGAACCAGAAACCCGGTGCGCCGATTCAGCAGCCCGGTCATTTCATCATAAGCGGCATAGTACTCGAGCGTCTGCTGCGCCTTCTTGAGTTCGCTGATGTTCATCAGGCCAAGAACGTAAACATCCTCGCCTGCGAAACTGATTTCGCGAACCGACGCCAAAGCAAAGATCTGGCTGCGCTGCGAATCAAGTAGAACGACCTCGTGGCTGCTGAGCAGCGTGTTATTGATGAGCTTGTCAAGAAAGTGGTTGTTGGTGTCGCACGAGCCATCGAAATAGTTGCGCAATTCATTACGGGTGATGTCCTGAACGGTACAGCTGAGCAGGTCGGCAGACTGCTGGTTGGCTTTCAAAATGGCCAAGTCTTTCTTGTCGACCAGCAACATGGCGGTCGGGTTGGCGGAGAAGAGACTGCTCATGTCTTCTTCCTTCTTTTCCAGCGATCGCATGTCATGCCGAATGCGGCGGGTCGCCGGGGCAAAGATGAGCATGGCTTCGAGGGCCAGCGCCACCAGGATGATTGCCATCAAACCCAGAGCCAGCCAGCGTGCAACGTTGATCCTGTGCATCGCTTCCTGATCGTAACGAAAAACGATTTCGTCCATGCCCTGCAAGAAGCTGCGCTCATGGTTCCGGATCAGCAGAATATCCTGATCGATGGGCTCGCCCCTTTCGGATGCCGACAACAGGTTCTTGGTCGCATCGACTATGGCCAGATAATCGGGCGTGATGCGCTCAAACAAGGCGATAACGTCAGAACTGTTGTCACCTGGCAACCCGAGTTCGGCATCGCCGTGCAACAGCCCTTTGTGGGAACGTTCCCAGAGACCCAGAACCTCCTGAAGCTGATGGCGGAAATCCGCGGCGGTTTGGGCCGAATCGGCTTTGGCGATGTAGTAGGCCTGCTTGGTAATCCGCTGGCTTAACATGCGTTGTCGGCCGGCGATATTTACCACCCGCGAGTCGTGTTCCTGATCGGAAATCAGACATTGCATGATTCCCTGTGAGGCGACGATCAACAACGCGATCAGCCCGAGCGCGACGATATAACGCTTGCGGAGTTGGTCTACCGTGAACGATGAGGCGCTTGAATTCGGCTTGATGTCTGGCATGGCGCGATAATACTCGACAATTCAGTCTGGGGTCATTGCCTGAGATATACCGGTTTTTGGCTGTCGTGAGTGTGGCTTAGTGCACGGTTGGCGGGGTTTCAGGCGTGTTTTTGAAGAGGGTGTCGATGGCCGTCTTGTCGAAGCGGTATTCGCGGTTGGCGAGATCGTCGCGGATCACAATGGCGCCGCGCTCCTGCAGGGCGCCATAGACTTCTCCACGGCCGAGCGAACGGAGCATGTTGCCGACCTTTTCCCAATCCTCGGGGCAGTTGTTGGTCACCTCCTGCGCCGCGAACACACGGACGTCTTCCTCGTGAAACAGCCGGGCGAGAAGACGCTCGGCTGACAGATCGAGCAGTTCATTGCTGGTAACCGTGCAGGCCAGGGCTTCCATGCGTGCCCAGCCGTCGCGGTCGCGCTCGTCGGTCGTCGGCATTTTTTGCAGGAAAAGGCCAGCGATACCGCTCGGCCCGGCGGCCAGAAAGAAACGCGAGGCGAGTTGTTCGGACTGTTTCAGATAATGTTCGAAGATTTCAGCGATGTTGTTGCCCGTCAGCGGAACAATGCTTTGATAGGGTTCGTGCATGGCCGGTGTGTCGAGCGAGAGCAGCAGTTGGCCTTGTCCAAGAAGATCGATATCCGAGGCGTGAGCGTCGTTGTCGATGTCTTTGCCATGCTGCGCCATACAGCGGACGTTGAGCGCTTGGTTGCAGTCGATCACCAGCAGCGAAATGGGTCCGTCGCCGCGTAACTGGATGGTGAGTCGGCCCGGTTGTTTGAGGTTGTCGGCCAGGAGCACGGCGGTGGCACTCATCTGCCCGAGCAGGGAGATTACCGGCGCGGGGTAATCGCGTTTTTGCAACAACTGCTGCCAGACCGAGGTGAGGTGTACGACCGCGCCGCGAATGTCGAGGTCGTCCAGCATGAAACGCTGGACGCAGTTTCCCGTCATGGATGCCCCCGTTTCAATTCTTGTGCGTAACGTTCATCGTCAAACCCGATGAGCAGTGTGCCGCCGGTATCAGCCACAGGTCGTTTGATCAGCGTCGGGTAGTCGGTCATCAGCGCCAGCGCTCTCGATTCATCGACATCGGTGCGCTCCTCGTCGCTGAGACGTTTCCACATCATGCCTTTGGTATTGAGCAGACGTTGCCAGCCGGCCCGGCGGTTCCAGTCAGGAAGGTGATTCTGCACCACGCCGGCCTTTTTGTAGTCGATGAATTCGTAAATGACTTCGTGGGCGTCAAGCCAGGCGATGGCTTTTTTCATGGTGTCGCAATTCTTGATGCCGTAGACCTTGAGCATGTCTTGTCTGCCTGTTTTCATTTCTGCTGATTCAAAATCCTGATCTGGCGAACGCGATGAACCATCGCGCCCAGCAGTGCGTCCATCGTGCAACAGACGCGGGAATGCCGTTTTGGAAATCACACCACACGTTCCGTCAAGGGGCGGCAACGGCGTTCGGTGTCAAAAAGGGCGAACTATGCGCAATCATGGCGGAAAACTCAAGCGCTCCGGTTAACTCAGGTTGGCGCCGGGTCGCCGCAGCTGCAGGAAATCGGTAGGGGCATCAAGGGCACAAGCCCTGCGCGGCGTGCGGATTGGACAGCAAATCCATCCATTTGACGAATCGCCGCGATACCGCGCATTTCTCAAGGCCTATCGCAGGCAACATCGGTAACGCTCAGCATGGTGGGGACACGCGCTGAAAGCGAACCTGGCCGGGGATCGATCATGCTTCCTGATGCGGATTCCATGCGTGCCTCCAGCATCGGTTCCAGTCGTGTGAACGATATGTTGCCGAGGAAAGCTTGTATAGTTCGAATCAATGGGGTTGAACCGAAGTCAAGTCGTTTATCCGGGAGCTTTTTATGGGAGACACAATGAAAATAGATATCGAACGCCTTGGGCTGAAGAATGTCGCTATCGATCCGGAAACATTGTTCAGCTTTCCCGAAGGAATCGCCGGCTTTGAACATTGCCGGCGGTTCAAGCTTTTTCACGAAGAAGGCAAGAGCACGGTTTTCTGGCTGCAATCCGTCGATGATACGGATGTCATGTTCCCGATTGTGGCTCCCGAGGCGCTCGATATTGAGTACCAGATCGAGCTCTCCGACGCCGATTGCCAGCTGATCGCTTTACAGGACAGCCAGGACGTAGTGGTCGCGGTCATCGTTTATCGCAATGAGGCCGAAGGCGGAAATATCAGGGCCAACACGCGTTCGCCGGTGATTCTCAACCTGAAGAATCGCATGGGAATGCAAAAGGTGCTGCAGGACGTTCATCCGACCCTGCTTTATCGGGCATGCTGAGCAGCGGATAGCCTGCGCGGCAGCGCCGATCTGTTCCAGATTTTGTCAGGAGGTCGATATGGGCATCGACAATTCGTTTTTTGGCCGGATTCAATTACAGCATCTTTCGGTAAACAAGCTTATCCAATGGGGGGATCACCTTTCGGTTGACCATCCCGGAATCGATGCCCAACACAAGGCCATCTTCGATCTGGGGAGCCGGGTTTACGAAGATTGGCGAAGTGGCGGGAACAATGAGGTGCTACGCAAAGCCGTAGACAAACTGGCGATTCTGCTCAAGGCTCACTTTTCCTATGAAGAACGAATGCTTGCCGAGATAGGCTACGACGGCCTGCAGGAACATGTGGCGGAGCACCACATCATGATCAATGAAATCAATGCCCTGCAAGAGCGTTTCCATTCCATGAAGGATGGCCAGAGGTCGCAAGGGGGGTCGTTACTGGCCCCAGGGTGGTCGGTCATGCAGTTCATCCTTGGGTTTTCCATAGGTCATGTCATGAGCAGCGATATGGCCTATTGCCAGACCCTTGCCGAAAGTCGCAACTGTGTTCAGGGCACCGCCTGATTTCTCCTGCCTGGCTGTTTTCCGAATAGGGCCGGGTGACTGGACGACCCCCGAGCTTTTCGGTAGTGAGGCATCCTGCCAGGCGCCCACGAGCGATCCATCGCAGTTTACAGGATCAAGGTTTGCAACTCCCTGAAAACTTGTGTCAACCGCTTTCGTGAAGGCGCGTTACTCGGCTCATGGTGGCCATTCACCGAAACCAACGGAGTTTGAACATGGGCAGTCTGAGTACCGAATCCTTTGACGAGTTTCTTGATTCCTTGAAGCAGGCTGGCGTGGCGATCAGCAATGAACGCGAACTTCGCGAACGTCTTGCCGAAGCTCAGCGCTGGCGTTTTGCCTTCGCCACCCTGGCGTCCAACGGTCGCACGCTGGGTATCCGCTTCCAGGATCATAGCGCGGGCCAGAACGAAGCCAAGATCCATCGCGCATTTACCCAGTTTCAGTTTCCGGAAAGCATGGAAGCCGCCTTTGCCGCCAGCCTCCGCTCGGAACACTGATTTCCTGCAAGGCGCGCCCGATGCGCACGCCACCTGAAGGCCCGCCAGACTGCGGGCCTTTTTCATGGGTCGCGAAGCCTGCTTATCGAGTGACGGGCTTGTAGCGAATCCGCTTCGGTTTTGCGCCTTCTTCACCCAGTCGGCGCACTTTGTCCTCTTCGTACTCATGGTAGTTTCCGCTGAAGAAACTCCATTGCGATTCACCCTCGCAGGCCAGGATGTGCGTGCAGATGCGGTCCAGGAACCAGCGGTCATGGGAAATGACCATGACGCTGCCGCCAAATTCAAGCAGTGCGTCTTCCAGAGCGCGCAAAGTTTCGACGTCCAGATCGTTGGACGGTTCGTCGAGCAGCAGTACGTTGCCGCCGGCGATTAGCGTCTTGGCCATATGTAGCCGGCCGCGTTCGCCCCCCGAGAGCTGGCTGACGAATTTCTGCTGATCCGAACCTTTGAAATTGAACCGGCCGATATAGGCGCGTGACGGTGTTTCATACTTGCCGACGGTGAGAGTGTCCGATCCGCCGGAGATTTCATCGTATACGGTCTTGGTTCCGTCAAGACAGTCACGGCTTTGGTCGACGTAGGCAAGTTTGACGGTCGTGCCAATTTCCACTTCACCCGAATCCGGCTTTTCCTGGCCGGTCAGCATGCGGAACAGCGTCGATTTGCCGGCACCGTTCGGGCCAATGATGCCGACGATGGCGCCGGGTGGGACGTTGAACGAAAGCTTGTCGATCAAGAGACGGTCGCCAAAGGCCTTGCTGACGTTGCGGAACTCGATGACCTTGCTGCCCAGACGTTCGCCGACCGGGATGAAAATTTCCTGCGTTTCGTTGCGCTTCTGATAGTCAACGCTGGACAATTCCTCAAAGCGGGACAGACGCGCCTTGCTCTTGGCTTGCCGTGCCTTGGGGTTCTGCCGCACCCATTCCAATTCCTGCTTCATGGTCTTGATGCGCCCCGATTCCTGCTTGGATTCGGTTGCCAGACGGGCTTCTTTCTGTTCCAGCCAGCTTGAATAGTTGCCTTTCCAGGGGATGCCTTCGCCGCGGTCGAGTTCAAGAATCCACTCGGCCGCGTTGTCGAGAAAGTAGCGGTCGTGGGTAACGGCGACGACCGTACCGGGGAAGCGCACCAGGAACTGCTCCAGCCACTCGACCGATTCGGCGTCGAGGTGATTGGTCGGCTCGTCAAGCAACAGCATATCGGGCCTGGAAAGCAGTAGCTTGCAAAGCGCGACGCGGCGCTTCTCGCCGCCCGAGAGGTTCGCCACCACGGCATCCCAGGGGGGCAGGCGCAAGGCGTCAGCCGCCAGTTCGAGCTGGCTGGCCAGGTCGGAGCCGGCGGCGGCGAGAACCGCTTCAAGCCGGGCCTGCTCTTCGGCCAGTTTATCGAAGTCGGCATCCTCTTCCGCATAGGCGGCATAGACGGCTTCGAGCTTTTCTTGCGCCTGCATCACTTCGCCCATGCCCGACTCGACCTCCTGGCGCACGGTTTTTTCCGGGTCGAGCTGGGGTTCCTGCGGCAGGAAGCCGATATGCAGGCCGGGCATCGGCGTTGCTTCGCCGATGATGTCCTTGTCGACGCCGGCCATGATGCGCAGCACGGTCGATTTTCCCGAACCGTTCAGGCCGAGCAGGCCGATCTTGGCGCCGGGGAAAAAGGAGAGCGAGATGTCCTTGATGATCTGGCGCTTGGGCGGAACGATCTTGCCCACGCGGTTCATCGTGAATACGTATTGAGCCATGGTGCGATTCTTTGTGAGAATTTAGGAAACCGGCGAAAAGACCGCCCGCGGTCAGTTTTTCAACGCGCGGGGATGGCTTCGTCGAGGGTGATATCGACCATCAGGTCATTCGAGATGTCTTCCAGATCGCGGGTCAATGCGCCGACATCCAGCGTTGTCGAGCCGGTCAGCTCGGCCGTGGCATGAAAAAGAATGGCGGCTGACATCGGCGCACTGGCGGTATGGGTGCTGAGCATTTCGACGTTGACGGCGTGACGGGCGAAGACCTGCGACACTTCGCGGACGATACCGATGCGATCATGGCCGACCAGAGAAAACGTCAGTCGACGATCAGGCGAAGCGGTTTCAGTGGCAGCGGACGACTGCGGGAGCGTGTCGGCGGCGCACTCTTCAGAAGTGACGCGCAGGCCCGGCAGCCCGGCAAGTGACGATTTGAGCGAATCGAGTTGGCCAGCGGGAACGCTGACACGAACGATGCCGGCAAATTTGCCCGACAGGTGCGACATCGACGACTCCAGCCAGTTACCCTGGTGCTGGCTGATGGCGGTGGCAAGCTGTTCGACCAGACCCGGACGATCATCGCCGATGGCGGTCAAGACGAGAGAGACATTGCTGCTGCTCATGGTGTACTCCGGACGCAGTAATGCCGTCATTGTACGCCGGGGTGGCTCCTTCAGTTCATGCTTGACTCGTTGCGCCGGGTAAGTGCCCTATTTCTCGACGAAGGCGCGCTCGATGACATAGTCACCCGTGGCGCCAATGTGCGGCGACATTTTGAACCCGCGCTCGTTGAGCAGCGTGCAGCTATCCTTGATCATGGCCGGGCTGCCGCAGATCATGACCCGGTCGTATTCCGGATCAAGAGGCGTCAGGCCAATGTCGGCAAACAATTTGCCGCTTTCGATCAGATGGGTGATCCGACCCTGATTCTGAAAGGGTTCGCGAGTGACCGTGGGGTAATAGATCAGTTTGTCACGGACAAGATCGGCGAAGAATTCGTGCTTCGGCAGTGCTTCGGTGATGAAGTCGCGATAGGCGAGCTCGCTCACCGTTCGAACGCCATGGACCAGCACAACCTTTTCGAAGCGCTCATAGCTTTCCGGGTCCTGAATCAGGCTGAGAAAGGGCGCCAGGCCGGTGCCGGTAGCCAGCAGGTAGAGATTCTTTCCCGGCTTCAGGTCGCGCAGGACCAGCGTTCCCGTGGGTTTGCGGCTGACGACGACGGCATCGCCTACCGATAAATGCTGCAGCTTCGAGGTCAGCGGACCATGGGCGACCTTGATGCTGAAGAATTCCAGATACTCATCGTGGTTGGCGCTGGCGATGCTGTAGGCACGCGTCAGCGGGCGTCCTTCCTGCTCAAGGCCCAGCATCACAAACTGCCCATTGATGAAGCGCAGACCGGAATCGCGCGTGGTGCGAAAGCTGAACAGACTGTCATTCCAGTGGTGGACGGACAGGACGCGCTCGGAGGAAAGGTTGCTCATGACTTGGATTCTCGACGGTTGGTATGAGCTGAATGGTAGTTCACGATAAGATATCTGTAAAACAGGTTATTTGGATAACAAGTATCTAAGGAATAGATATGAGATTTTCATTGCGCCAGATCGCGGTCTTCGTTGCGGTTGCACGTCAGGAAAGCGTCTCGCTGGCCGCTAAAGAGTTATCGCTATCGCAGTCGGCCACCAGCACATCGCTCGGCGAGCTTGAGCGACTCTACGAAACACAGCTTTTTGACCGGGTCGGCAAAGCTTTGCGTCTCAACGAACTCGGGCAATCCCTCTTGCCTCAGGCCGTCGAGTTCATCGAGCGTGCTACGGCGATCGAGGCCGTGTTGGAAGGGCGGTCCGGCTACGGCAAACTTCGGATCGGCGCCACACTGACCATCGGCAACTATCTGGCGACGCTGATTGTTGCCGACTATCTCAAACGCCACCCCGAGAGCGCCGCGCAGTTGCAGGTGCACAATACGGCGACGATCATCGATCAGGTCGCGCGTTACGAACTGGACCTCGGCCTGATCGAAGGCAACTGCCGGCATCCTGAACTGGTGGTCGTTCCCTGGGTAGAAGACGAACTGGTGGTATTTTGCGCGCCGACACATCGACTGGCGAGACAGGGCAAGGCATCGCTGGCCGAACTGGCCGAGGAGCACTGGATCGTCCGGGAACCGGGTTCGGGAACGCGCGAAACGCTGGATCAGGCACTACGCCATCATCATTCCGAGCTGAAAGTACGTCTGGAACTGGAGCACACCGAAGCGATCAAGCGCGCCGTGGAGTTTGGCCTCGGCATTGGCTGCATCTCAAGGCTGGCCCTGCGCGAGGCGTTCCGACGCGGCAGCCTGGTGGCCATTGAAACGCCCGAACTCGATCTGTTGCGCTATTTTCAATTTCTCTGGCATAAGCGGAAATTTCAAACGGCCGGCATGCAGGAGTTCATCGCCCTGTGTCGTGGCATGACTGCCGGCATCAGGCGTAGCGACGAAATCGATTGGCCGGTGATTCCGTAATCAAGACAATCGATCTGAACAGTGTTCCTCGTACATCTCTTCAAATCAGGCATCGAAGGGTCTATGCATGAAGGCCAACCCTTTCCGAGGCCTTGGTGATAGCCCTCGGAAAGTATCCATCGGCGACAACGAAGCGCTAACTGTTCCGTAAGGATTTATCGATCCGTGATGAGAGTTTCAGGCCATCGTGGGTGCAAATCATTTATCCAGACCGCCCATGCAAAGATATTTGATCACCAGATAATCGTCCATCCCGTATTTCGAGCCTTCCCGCCCAAGCCCGGATTGCTTGACACCACCAAAGGGTGCGACCTCATTCGAAATCAGGCCGGTATTGATGCCGACCATCCCGCTCTCCAGACCTTCCGCGACTCGCCAAATACGGCCGATGTCGCGTGAATAGAAATAACTGGCCAGACCGAATTCAGTGTCGTTGGCCAATTCGATCACTTCGGCGTCGGTCTTGAAGCGGAACAGCGGAGCCAGAGGCCCAAAGGTTTCTTCACGTGCCACCAGCATATCGGTGTTGGCGTCGGCAATCACCGTCGGTTCGAAGAAGCTGTACCCGAGCGCGTGGCGCTTGCCACCCGTCAAAAGCCGCCCACCTTTGGCGATAGCGTCGGCGACGTGCTGTTCCACTTTCTGGATTGCCGCGCCGTCAATCAACGGCCCTTGGGTCACGCCGGGCTCGATGCCATTGCCAACCTTGAGTTTTTCGACGGCGGCCACCAGCTTTTTTGCAAAGAGATCGTATACGCCATCCTGAACGTATAAACGATTGGCGCAAACGCAAGTCTGGCCTGCGTTGCGGTATTTCGAAATAATTGCTCCCTCAACCGCCGCGTCGAGGTCGGCATCATCAAACACGATGAACGGCGCATTGCCGCCAAGTTCAAGCGAAAGCTTCTTGATCGTCGAGGCGCATTGCTGCATCAGCGTACGTCCCACCTCGGTCGAGCCGGTGAACGTGAGCTTGCGCACCGTGGGGTTGGCGGTCATCTCGCCACCAATGGCACTCGACGATCCGGTCAACACGCTGAATATTCCGGCCGGTACGCCGGCACGCTCGGCCAGAACCGCCAGCGCCAGCCCGGAGTAGGGCGTCGCTAACGCCGGCTTGAATACCATGGGGCAACCAGCAGCCAGTGCCGGACCCACCTTGCGGGTAATCATCGCTGCCGGGAAATTCCACGGTGTTATGGCCGCGCATACGCCGATGGGCTGTTTGATGACAACGATACGGCGGTCCGCCCATGGCGATTGCAAGGTGTCGCCATTGACACGCTTGGCCTCTTCGGCAAACCACTCGATAAACGAGGCGGCGTAGGCAATTTCACCCTTGGCTTCGGCCAGCGGTTTGCCTTGTTCAACCGTCATGATCATCGCCAGATCATCGGCATTGGCCAGCATCAAATCGTTCCATTTGCGCAGTATTGCGCTACGCTCCTTGCCGGTTTTTGCGCGCCATTCGGGCCAGGCGCTATCGGCCGCCGCAATGGCGCGACGGGTCTCTTCTGCGCCCATTTTCGGCACGGTGCCAATTGTTTCACCGGTGGCCGGATTGGTGACGCTACAGGTCTCACCGTTGTCCGCGTTGCACCACTGACCGTTCAGATAGGCCTGCTGCCTCAGCAGTGAGGGGTCTTTCAGTTGCATCATGAGATTACTCCTGGTGAAAGTTGATATCGTGCAGGCCATTTCTCGGCCGCTTTGACTTCCTCGAATCATCAGCGCGCTGTCGACTCGAGTCTTGTTTGCTATCCAATAATCATAGGGATGAAAACGCTTCGTGCAAAAACCGCGATGCTCAGTAGGCCGCTTGGTATATCGCCAAGGCGTCTTCGTAGGTGACATCGCGCGGGTTGTTAACCAGCAGACGCTGGACGTTCATGGCGTCGCGTGCCAGCATCGGCAGGTCGTCCTGCTTGACGTTGCAGTCGCGCAGGGTCTGGGCGTACGGCATGACGGCCACGCGCTCACGAATAGCGGCGACAAAGGCACTCGCTGCCGCTTTGTTGCCGGCGCCAGCCAGTTCCGGCAGGACGGCGCGACCCAGTTCGGCATAGAGCGCCTCGGTCTGTGGAAGATTAAACTCCAGCACCGGCACGAGGACCAGAGAGTTGGTCAGACCATGGGGCAGGTGATAGTGGCCGCCAAGGGGGTAGGCTAAGGCGTGGACTGCGCCAACAGGCGCATTGGCAAAGGCCATGCCGGCAAAGAGCGAACCCAATAGCATATTCTCGCGGACGGTCGCGTTCTGCCCGTTGGATACTGCTTCAAAAATGTTGGCATAAAGCAGTTGCAGGGCCTTGATCGCCAGCGCATCGGAGAGAGGGTTCTTCTTCAGCCGGGTGGTATAGGCTTCAATGGCATGGACCATGGCATCTACCCCGGTCATCGCGGTGATGCTCGGCGGTAGTCCCAGTGTGAGGCGACTGTCGAGCAGCGCTACGTCCGGGTAAAGCAGCGGTGAGACAACCCCCTTTTTTTCGTGGCTGGGCGTCGTGAGTATTGAAATGGGTGTGACTTCGGAACCGGTGCCGGCCGTGGTCGGCACCTGAATCAGTGGCAGGCGTGGGCCGCGGGCCAGGCCGATGCCGTAGATTTCCGGAAGCGCCTGGGGCGTTCGCACGAGAAGGGACACCAGTTTGGCGGTGTCGAGCGAACTGCCGCCGCCGAAGCCGACGACGCCGTCAACGCCGGCCGCGCGTGCGTTGTCGACTGCGGCTTGAACGCTGAGCTCGGGCGGGTCGGCGAGCACGTCGGAAAAAACCGTTACACGAACACCGGCCGCGGACAGCGAAGCGAGGGTTCCGTCGAGGAGATTGGCTTTGATCAAGCCCTGGTCGGTCACGAGAAAGACGTGTGAAATGCCAATGCCTTTGGCGATTTCGCCCAGGCGGTCGGCGCCGCCTTGTTCGCAAATGATCTTGGGAGATGTTTCGAAGCTGAATTGCGACATGAGTATTCCTTTCAGGAGGGTATAGGGGTTCAGCCAGCGGCGACGACGCCGCGCTCGATGCGGTAAACCAGGTCAACCAGATGGGCACTGTGGGTATCGTCGGATTCGGAGAGAACGACCGACAGGCCGTCCTGCCGGAGACTACCGATTACCTCGGCCAGTCGGTGCGACAACACCGGCGCCACACCTTCGAAGGGCTCGTCGAGCAGCAGCAGCTTGATTCCCGGCATGAGCGCGCGAGCCAGCGCGACCAGCTTCTGCTGCCCGCCCGAGAGTTGCATCGCACGTCGATCGCGAAATTCGTATACTTCAGGCATCCGTTCGTAGATCCATTGCAGTCGCTTGGCGGCACGGCGGATGCCGTTGGCCCAGGCAGGCAGAAGAATGTTTTCCTCGACCGTCAGGGCCGGAATCAGGCGACGATCTTCCGGCATGTAGCTCACGCCGCGCTTGGCCAGCCCATAGGGCGGCAGGAGCAGAAGGTCTTCGCCGTCAGCGGCGAGACGGGTAGCGTGGCGTGGCATCAAACCCATGATGGCGCGCATCAGCGTTGTCTTCCCGGCGCCGTTGCGGCCGATCAAGCCGACCATCTTGCCGGTCGGCACACACAGCGAGACATCACGCAGAATGGGGATGTGATCGATGGCGACATTGAGCCCGACGACTTCCAGGGCGGCGTTCATGCGGCCACTCCAAGGGCATTGATATCGAGGTGATGACCGATCACCAGCTCTTGCACTCTGGCATCGCCAAGCACGCTTTTCGGCGGCCCGTCAGCGATGATCTCGCCGCTGTAAAACGCCATCAGGCGGGTCACGTAGCGCGCCACGATCTCCATGTCGTGCTCGACGAAGAGGATGGTGACACCGTGCCGGCGAACCACCGCCATCACCGTATCCATCAGCGCGAACTTTTCCTCGATGCTGACGCCGCTGGTCGGCTCGTCAAGGAGCAACATGCGCGGTTGGCTGACCAGTGCCATGGCAATATCAACGAGCTTGCGTGCGCCTTGCGGCACCGCACTGACCAGGACATCACGATAGCGGCTGACGCCGAACTCGGCGAAAATCGCATCCGCCTTGGCGCGGCGTTGCGGCGTGTCGAGCGGGCACAGGAAAGAAGGCCGCGGACCTTCGGCGGCCACCAGTGAAACGAGCGCGTTTTCGAGGACGGTGAGCTTGGGAAACAACTGCGCCACCTGGAACGAACGCACCATGCCCAGGCGCGTAATGGCGCGGGGCTGACGACCTAAGACCGAGTGGCCATCGAAAAGGATTTCTCCGCTGCTCGGTGGCAAATAGCCGGTGACCATGTTGATGAAGGTGGTCTTTCCGGCGCCGTTGGAGCCGATGACCCCGACGATCTCGCCCTGGTCAATGCGGACATTCAGATTCATGGCAGCGACCACGGCTCCGAAGGTCCGTGTCAGGCCGCGCGTTTCGAGAATGGCGCTCATGTCGCCACCTCCGCCGGCTTGTCGCGTGCAATCAGACTCCACAGCCCCTTGGGCAGGAACAGGATCAGGGCAAGAAGAACCACGCCCAGGGTCATCTGCCAGAAATGCGGTGCTTCCTGAATGGCAAAAGTGCGGATCACCGAGAAAACGATGGCGCCGATAAACGGAGCGAACACGTGGCCGGTTCCTCCGAGGATGGCGATGAATACAAATTCACCGGACGTCGTCCAGACGGCCATGTCCGGATCGATATGGCCGCTGGCCAGGGCCGTCAGCCCGCCTCCAAGAGCGGAAATACCGGCCGCGACCACGTAATTGGAGAAGAGTACCGCCCGAGGAGAAAGACCCAGATACTCAACCCGAAGCTCGTTTTCGCGAACTGCCTCGATCACCCGGCCCAGGCTCGAAACCATGAAGCGGTGGATGCCGATCGCGACCGCGGCCGCGACAGCGACGGACAGCAGATACAACGCTTGCTTCTGGGCATCGCCTTGCGGCGTCCAGCCAAGAAAGCTGGGGGCGGCGACGTTGAAACCGTCAGTGGAACCCAGTGCCGAGGACTTCACCAGCGCTCCGTAAAGAATCATCGACAAGGCCAGCGTCAACATGGCAAAGAATATTTCGCGGTAGCGGGTCAGTAGCCAGCCGCAGGCCAGCGCCATCAGGATGCCGGCGCCGGTAGCCAGGGCGAGCAAGGCAAAGGCGTCACTAATACCCAGAGACTGCGAAGCAAGGCCGACGATGTAGCCGCCGATGCAATAGAACAAGGCTTGCCCGAACGACACCAGCCCGGCGCGCATCTGGATGACGACGCCCAGAACCACCAATCCCTTCGCAAATGCGAGGGTAAGCAAGAATGCGAGCCACGGCGGCAGCACCCAGGTGCCAGCAGCAAAGACAAGTGCCGCAATCGCCACGGCCGATCCGGTCGAGGACGCCAGATGTTTTGGAAAAGACATTCAGATTCTCCGGGCGAGAGTTTGGCCAAACAGTCCTTGAGGACGGAAGGCGAGTACCAGAAACATCACGCCGTAGATTACGAAAAGCTCGATCTCGGGCGCAATGTGGACGGCGAAGGAGCGGGACAGACCAACGAGGACGGCGCCGGCGGCGGCACCACCGATACTGCCAAGACCACCAACCACCACTACGGCGAAAGCCAGCACGATGACTTCCACGCCGATCCCCGGGGTAACCGAAATCGCTGGCGCGGTAAGCGCTCCGGCGAGGGCTCCGAGGACCGCGCCGATGACGAAAGTCGCGGCGAACATGGCGTTGACGTTGACCCCCATGGCAATCGCGATTTCTCGATCGTGAATGACCGCGCGCAGCAGTCGGCCCTTGTTTGTGCGATTCAGCACGAACCAGGCCGCTAGGCCGATGAAAACGGCAACGGCGATCAGGGCCAGGTCGTAATTGGCGAAACGCAAGATATCGCCAATATCGGATATGCCGAGCAGCCGATAGGGCTGATAGGCGAAGTAAGGATCGACACCCCAGATCAACTTCGTGGCGTCCTCAAGAATAAGCAGCAGCGCATAGGTCACGATGACCATAAGGATTTCGTCGCGCCCCATCAGGAAGCGCAGCAGCCCCTGCTCAATGACGACACCCAGGATGACGCCGGCAAGCAGCGCGCAACCGACAAGAAGGAGGTAACTCAAGTAGGGATTGCCATGCTCGCCGGAGAAGAACCAGCCAACGGTTGCGGCTGCGGCGTAGGCGCCAATCGCGTAAAAGCTGCCGTGGGCCATGTTGAGAACACGCATGACGCCGTAAATGATAGTCAGACCGGCTGCCACCAGGAACAACCAGGAGGCATAGATGGCCCCGTCGAGCAAGATCGCGATAAGTGTGGTCATGTGATTCCTTTGAGGGCGAGGTCTACGCACTCGCCCTCGTATGCAGGTTGTCCGCGGTTAGTCTTACTTACATTTGGCACCTGGGAAACCAGCCTTGATCCAGTCCGCCGGGGTGCTTCCATCGGGCGGCATCACGCAATCGGCGGCATAAGTCTTGACGTTTGCTACAGATCCCTTGCCGGTCTTCGGGTCGAACCGATATTCGCCAAAGGAAACGTCCTGCACCGCCTGATGGCCATTGGTTCGCGCCATCTTGACCGTGCCGCTCGGCGCTTCGAAGGAGAGCCCGGCCAAACCCTTGACGACCTGGTCGGAAGTCGGCATGACACCGGGCTTGGCGGTCTTTTCGGCGGCCGCTTTGAGAGCCAGAATCGCTTGCACCATCTTATACGCGGGGTAGGTCGGATCCGCCTTGAACTCGGCGGTGAAGGCCGGGCGGAACCAGTCATTGAGTGCATTCTTCGGAGCAAAGGCGCCGTAAGGGCCACGGCCGCCGATCACCGTGCCATTGGGCACATTGGACTTGAATGTTTCGACACCGGTCTCACCAGCAGTCAGGACGGCAACACTCTTGTCAAAAAGGCCACGGGCGCCACCCTGCAGCATCAGTGCTTCCATGTCACCGCCCCAGAAACTGGAGTGAATGATGTCCGGACGGCTGACGGAAAGCGCTGAAATTTCAGCGCCATACTGACCTTGCAAAAGTTTCGGCCACTGTTCTGAAACCACGGAGACATTGGGCAGGAGCTGCTTGAGCGACAGGCTGAAGTCGGCCCAGGAATCCTGTCCCCAGGCATAATTTTGTTGAATGCTGGCCACGGTCTTGATATTCGGGCGGGTTTCTGCAACGTAGCGTGCCGCAGCAACGTTATCCACGACCGCGTCGAGACCGGTGCGGAACAGGTACTTCGGGTTTTTTACTGTCTCGAATACCTTGGATGTGCCACAGTCAAAAAACAGGGTCGGTACGCCCAGTTCTTCAGCCGCCGGGGCGATCGCAAGGCAGTCACCGGACGAGATATAGCCGATCACCGCGTCCACCTTCTGGCGTTGGACGAGGTTGCGGAATTCCTCCGCCTGCTTGGTGGCCCCGCCCGCTTCGTCGAGAAGAACTGTTTCGATCTCCAGGCCGTTAATGCCTATCTTCGTGTAGGGCGCCAGCATCTTGCCGCTGTTCAATGTGTCGATCGTGAGCTTGGCCGCGTTTGACGCCGGCACGCCGAAAGGCCCGGCCGCAGCACCGGAAAGAAAGGTGACGATGCCAATGCGGTATTTTCCGTTATCGGCAGCAACAGCAGAGGCCGACATTCCGGTGATCAAGGTGATCGCTGCGGCGCTCGCTGCGAGGCGGAAGGTTTGGCTCGGAAAATGTGGTATGGATTTCATGGACGTCTCCTAGTCTGTTGTGGTTGATGTGGGTATTGCCTTGGTATTGCCAATATCGCCGCGTGCCTTGGCGCGGCGAATACGAACAAGATCGATGTTTGGCTGTAAATCCTCAGCACGATAGACAACCCAGTGACCGAGCATGACCTTGGCCGGTGGAAACGCGCTATTTCGGACGACCTCGCCAATGGCTTGTGCCTGGACGATCTGGTGGGTTTCAGGGTCGATATGTGAAACGTAACCGTCGGGGTCTTCAGGCAGCGCCATGTGCAGGCCTTCAAGCGTACGGATCAGTTGCTCGGTGCTGGCTTGCCGACCGGCGAGCAGCATGGCTCGGCCGATAGCCATGATTCCAGCATAAGCGCCTTCGGCGGCGTAGGTCGGAAAACGACCCTCCAGTCGGTAGAAATCGTCGACGAACTTGTGATTTCGCGGGGTGTCAGGCCAATTGTTGTGGTGCCGCGCCGAGAGGATCAGGCTGCCCGGCACCTGCTCCTCCAAGGAAACGAGGACATCGTAATTTCCACCGGTATCGAAATTGGCCAGCTTGGCTTTTTCCATCAACCCCGATGACAGCGCTTGCTTGAGGAAGGCGATGAAATCGCCGCCCCAAAGCGCCGTCACCACCACATCCGGTTTTGCCGCCATCAGCTCGCCGATGTATGCGGTGTAATCGGGTTCGTAAAGACGCGGCCAGAAGTGTCCAACCATCTCGTAGCGAACGCCAAGGGTGACCAAGACACTTTCGAGGTCGCGCCAGGCAATGTGACCGTAGTCGTAGTCCGGTCCGATGAATGCCAGTCGCCGCCAACCGTTCTTTTTCTGCAACTCGGCGAGATAGCGGGCTCCGGCAGCCATCGAAGTGTACGTGTCATTGGAAACCCGAAAATAGTAGCGGTGGAAGTCTTCGATGGTCAGGCGGGACGAGGCGTGATCGGTACCGACCATGATGACTTGGTGCTTTAGCGCCACGCGGCTGACAGCTTGGGCAACCCCCGAACTGACGATGCCACAGAGAAAGCGTGTCTTGTCGCGGCTGATGAAGTTGGTTGCGATACGAGTCGCTACGGAGGCTTTTGAGCGATCATCTTCGACCAGGATACGCAGGCGTGGCGCTGTTCCCGGTGGTACTGCTGCCTTCAGGTCGGCCAGGGCCAACTTCATTCCAGCAATACTGTCGCGACCGTAGATCGCCGCCCGTCCCGCGAGAGGGAACATGCAGCCGATTGTGGCATCGGCCGTCTTTGATGACGCACCAAACTCGATGCGGGCGTGGCTGGTCAGCGGCCAGGCAACGGCCACAACGCCAGCTACCAGCCAACAGCGCCAAACCACACGTCGCAAAGAACAGGGCAGAAAATCGACAAGTCGAGCAATAGCGCTAGACAGTTTGAACATGTTCGCCTCCTGAGGTGAGCCAAGACAGCACCGGGTGTCCTGCGTACGGTGTTGTTCATCGGCTACCAGCGAGATACGTCGCAAGCAACGTGCCATGTCTGGAAAACACTTCGGCAAGCCTTGCCGTCAGTGAATGGCCAGTGAATTCGCAACAAACGCCGGTTGCCAAACGTTATGTGGAGCGCATGGATGAGCGAAATCCGCTCAAGAAAATGGATTCTTGCTTGGAAACCGCTCAATCGATGGCGAGCCGTTGCAGTCGTCGCTTGAAGGCATGACGTGAGAGACCCAGACGGTCCGCGGTACGGCCTTTGTGGCCCCCGCATTCTCGCAGAGCACAGAGGATCAGTTCTCGCTCGGTGCTGGCCAGTGTGTTGCTGATGGAAGACACGCTGGGCCCCTTTTCGGGTACGACATTGGTTTCTTCTTGGCCGGCTTGTCCAGCAAGCGCTATTTCGGGAGGAAGTTCGGACAGGCTGATGGTCTGCCCTGGGAAGAGGATGGTCAACCGTTCGATCAGGTTCTTAAGCTCGCGCACATTGCCCGGCCAGTGATAGGCCGCGAGTACTTGGCGCACAGGGGTGTCAACCAGGATGGGGAGGACCCCTTCCTCGTGGGCATATTGCAGCGCAAAATGCTCAGCCAGACCGATGACATCTTCGCCGCGGTTGCGCAACGCAGGAATCTTCAGGCAAATAACGTTGATTCGGTAGTAGAGGTCCTCGCGGAAGCGTCCGGCGGCGACTTCCGCAGCGAGATCGCGGTTGGTCGCGGCGACGATGCGGACATCGGCCTGCAACGAGCGCGTCGAGCCGATTGCCCGGTACTGTCCATTTTCCAGGAAGTGCAGAAGTTTGGCCTGTAGCGAGAGCGGCAATTCGCCGATTTCGTCGAGGAAGAGCGTGCCTTTGTCGGCCAGCGTTACCAGGCCGACGCGGCGCTGATGAGCACCGGTGTATGCCCCTTTCTCAGCGCCGAAAAGCTCGGCCTCGATCAGTTGTTCGGGCAAAGAGGCGCAGTTGATTTCAATGAAAGGGCCTCCGGCACGTGGGCTGCCAGCGTGCATCGCCTTGGCGACCAGTGCCTTGCCGGTGCCGGATTCGCCGAGCACCAGAATGCGGCTGGCGCCGCTCGCCGCGATACGGTCGATCGTTGCCATCAGATCCTGCATGGCAGGGCTCTCCCCGACCAGCCCGCTGTGGCGCAGTGCGGCACGACGATGGAAGGCAATTTCGCTGGCCATCCGGCCTCGTTCCAGTGCTGTATGTATGGTATGCAACAGGTCGTCGAGATCGAACGGTTTGGTCAAGTAGTCGGCCGCCCCCATTTTTACTGCCTTGACGGCTGCCCGTGTGTCGCCATGAGCGGAGATCATGATTACCTGCGGTTCGCCGTTTTCGCGTGGCATTGCCTCAAGAACCTCCAAGCCGCTCCGGTCGGGAAGGCGCAGGTCGAGCAGCACCAGGTCCGGATGCAAGTCAGCCACCGCTTGTAATCCCGACTCGCCAGTTGCCGCACCACGAACCCTATAGCCTTCCGCTTCGAGGGCGAAGGTCAGGGAACTGACGAGACTGGCCTCGTCATCGATGATCAGAATGGTCTGCATGGTGGCTCTCAGCAATCGGAAGTAGAACAGTCACCACGGTACCTTGTCCGGTTGCACTGTCAATATGCATCCGGCCGCCATTGAGTTCGCACAGTTGGCGCGAAATGGTGAGACCAAGGCCGACACCTTTGGTCTTCGTCGTGAAGAAGGGGGTGCTGACACGTTCTCGAAGCTCCTCAGGAATGCCGCAACCGGTGTCGCTCACTTCGATGGCGATCTGCTCGCCGGTTGAGGTGGCGCGTAGATTCACGGTTCCCCCGGACGGGGTCGCCTGCACAGCATTGAGCGCCAGGTTGATGACGATTTGCTCCAGATGGTCCGAGTCCGCCCATAAGCTGAGATCGCTATCGGTTTGGCAACTGAAACGCAGATTGCGCTCGCGGGCTGCGGGCTCGATGATTCCGGAAACGCGGCGGAACAACTCACTCACAGGCAGCGCACCGGGCAGCGGAGGGCGGGGATGTCCCAAATCAACCAGGTCACTGATGACTCGCGCCAATCGATCAATCTCACCCTCCATCTCTGCCAGAAGTCGGATGCGTTTTGAGTCTTGCTCGCGTCGGCTCAGTGCCTGGACACTGGTTTTCATGGCAGCCAATGGGTTCCGGATTTCGTGCGCGATGCCGGTCGCGAACTCCCCGAGTGCCGCCAGTTTTTCCATGCATACGGCGCGATCGAGGTATTCCTTGAGTTTGCTCGACATGGCATTGAAGGCGTACGACACGGTCGCAATTTCATCGCTGCCATGTTCAACGATCCGATGGTCGAGCTGCCCAGACGAGATCGCTTCGGCACCGTCTAGGAGGAGGGTAACTCGCTTACGTAGCAACTGTGACAGACGGTAGAACAGAAACACAATGAGCGCCGCGCTGACCAGGACGGCGCCCAGCAGGGCACGCCTTTCGAGCGCGAAGGCTTTGAGCAAGCCGGTTGATTCGACTTCAAGCGACGGGCTCCAGCCTGGCAAGATTTCCGGCCCGGTGATGATCTTTCTCCCCGCATTGTTCGCTTGGCCGACAGCATTGAAATACCCCGCCGGAGTTCGCAACAAAGGCTGTAGCGCTCCGGCTCCAGCGTTTGTGCCGAGTTGTTCGGTGAGTGAGGCCAGGCGAACATGAAGGGCAATGTAACCGGTGATCTTGTCGGTTTGCCTGGCGTGTAGAGGATGGCGCACCAGCAGCCAGCCGGAATCGCCATCGGTAGCTGGCATGGGACCGATGATTTGAGTGTCGCTGAGTGCCGTGATTGGCAGCCCTGCCGTTTCAAAGGGACGGTCGTTCCAATAGGGTGGACCCGATGCGGCTTGCCCCGGAACGACACGTTGCAGCCGACCCTGCGCATCAAAAAAAAGAATGCCGTATAGGTCCGGCAGATCGGATTCGATTTGCAGCAACGCGGCGATCTCGCCCGTTGATGCACCTTTGGTTACCGTTGCAAACCCTGCGATCCCAGGGTAGTTTGCCAACGTTTCAACCTGATAACGACGCGCTTCGATATAAGCACCCAGACGGTTTGCCGTGGCTTTGAGATGTGTCGTAATCTTCTCGCCAAGCAACTGTTCGAGTGCATTGCCCGCGAAGTGGTCGTAGAGAAGACCGATCGAAAGCACTGGCAGTGTGGAGGCCAACACCGACAGGAGCAGATAGCGTCGAACTATGCTCTTCTCGATAGCCATGGTTCATTGAGCAAAGATAGGATTGGAAGTACGGATACCAAAGCAAACTCTTTGCCCGTCGAAACAACAAGAGTCGATTTTGAGTACGGGTGGTGACGACGAATCAAGTGGCCGGAAGAGATTTCAAGGTTAAAGCAGCGCTTCGATGTCCTGCGCAATGCTTTCCGGAGTTGTGGCCGGCGCATAACGCTTGATCACGGTCCCTTCGCGGTTGACCAGGAACTTGGTGAAATTCCACTTGATGCCTTCACTGCCGAGAAGGCCCGGTGCCGCTTCTTTCAGGTGGCGGTACAGCGGATGGGCGTTGTCTCCGTTGACGTCGATCTTGCTGAACATCGGAAAGCTGACGCCGTAGTTCGTCTGACAGAAACCGGCGATTTCGGTGGCGGTGCCCGGTTCCTGTGCGCCAAACTGGTTGCAGGGAAAGCCGAGCACCACCAGACCGCGCGCCTTGAAGCGCTGAAAGAGCGCTTCCAGTCCGGCGTATTGCGGCGTAAAGCCGCATTGACTCGCGGTGTTGACGATGAGCAGAACCTTGCCGGCATACTCGCCGAGCGACTGGTGTTCACCCTGCAAGCTTTCCGCTGTGAATCCGGATAAACCGTCGTTCGATTCGCCCATCTTGCCCTCCTTGAACGCGGACAACCTTCAACCCGGCCTTATTGTGGGCCGAAAATCTCATTGAGCTGCTGGGTAACGCGGATAAAGGTCGTCCGTTTTGACAATTCCTTGAGTTTGCGTGCACCGACGTAGGTACAGGCCGAACGCACGCCGCCCAGAATCTCCTGCACGGTGTTCTCGACGGGGCCGCGATAGTCCAGCAGAATGTCCTTGCCTTCGGCCGCGCGGTATTCGGCGACACCGCCGGCATATTTTTCCATCGCTTCGCGCGAGCTCATGCCGTAAAAGCGCATCTTGAGCACGCCGTTTTGCTCGACAACTTCGGAACCGCATTCGTCGTGACCGGCCAGCATGCCGCCCAACATCACGAAATCGGCACCGGCGCCGAAGGCCTTGGCCAAATCCCCCGGTGAAGTGCAGCCACCGTCGGCGCAAATCAGACCGTGCAGCCCATGCGCCGCGTCGGCGCATTCGATGATCGCCGAGAGCTGCGGATAACCGACGCCGGACATCCGGCGCGTCGTGCATACCGAACCGGGCCCGATGCCAACCTTGACGATGTCGACGCCGTCAAGAATCAGTTCTTCAGTCATTTCTCCGGTCACCACATTACCGGCCATAAGGGTAATGTCGGGGTACGCCGTGCGCAGTTTGTGGATGAAGCCGACAAAGGCCTTGGTGTAGCCGTTGGCGACGTCAACGCAGACATATTCAATGGCCGCACCAGCCCCCTCCTTGACGCGCTGAAATTTTTCGTAGTCCGGCGCTGTGATCCCCATCGAATAGAACGATACGGCAGGCGTGGTGAGACCGGAAAAATAATCGAGCAGTTCATCCTCACTGTAATATTTGTGGAGTGCTACCGAAAGCTGGTGGCCGGCCAGTGCCCGGGCCATGTCAAACGTTCCGGTGGTATCCATGTTGGCGGCGATGATGGGAATGCCTCGATACTTGCGCTGCGAGTGAAGAAATACGAAATCACGGGAAATGTCGACTTCGGAGCGCGACGTGAGCGTCGAACGCTTCGGGCGTATGAGCACGTCCTTGAAGTCGAGTTTGATATCCTGTTCGATACGCATTTCAGTTCTCCTGATAATCGCCGATCGGCACGCAGGCGCAGAAAAGGTTGCGGTCTCCATAGACGTCGTCGATGCGATTGACGCTGGGCCAGAACTTGTTGGCGGCGACCCAGGGCAGGGGGAAAACGGCTTCCGCACGGCTGTAAGGGCGGTCCCATTGGGCGGCGACAATATCGGCCTGCGTGTGCGGCGCGTTCTTGAGCGGATTGTTTTCCACCGGCCAGACGCCTTGCTCGATTTTGCGGATTTCCTCGCGGATCGCGATCATCGCGGCAACGAAGCGGTCGAGTTCGGCCTTCGATTCCGATTCGGTCGGTTCGACCATGATGGTTCCGGCCACCGGAAAACTGACGGTCGGTGCGTGAAAGCCATAGTCCATCAGTCGCTTGGCGATGTCTATCTCGGCGATGCCCGAGTTTCCTCCCGTGGCCGCCTTGATCGGGCGGATGTCAAGGATGCATTCGTGGGCGACGCGCCCGTTCTTGCCCGTATAGAGCACCGGGTAATGCGCATTGAGGCGTGCGGCGACGTAGTTGGCGTTGAGAATTGCCACTTCGGTCGCCCGTTTCAATCCTTTGCCGCCGAGCATGGCAATGTACATCCACGAAATCGGCAGGATTGAGGCAGACCCCCAGGGCGCTGCCGAGACAGCGCTTTGCGCGCGATGCAAACGCTCCGCTCCCCCCGTCGGTTGCACCACGTGGTCCGACATAAATGGCGCCAGATGCGCCTTCAAGCCGATCGGCCCCATGCCGGGACCGCCGCCGCCGTGCGGGATGGCGAAGGTTTTGTGCAGATTCATGTGGCTTACGTCGGCGCCGATCAATCCCGGCGAGGTGAGGCCAACCTGCGCGTTAAGGTTGGCGCCGTCCATGTACACCTGACCGCCGTGTGCGTGGATCATGGCGCAGATGTCCCGGATCGATTCTTCGAAAACGCCGTGCGTCGAGGGGTAGGTGATCATCAGGCACGACAGCCGGTCAGCGTGCAGCCTGGCCTTGTTTTGAAGATCGGCAACGTCAACATTGCCGTGGTTGTCGCAATCGACGACGACGATCTGCAGGCCGCACATCTGCGCCGTTGCCGGATTCGTGCCGTGTGCCGATTTCGGGATCAGGCAGATGTTGCGGTGGTTTTCGCCTCGGCTGGCGTGGTAGCGGGTGATGGCGACGATCCCGGCATATTCCCCCTGAGCGCCGGAGTTGGGCTGCATGCAGATGGCGTCGAAGCCGGTGATGACCTTGAGCCAGTTTTCCAGTTCGCCAATCATTTCCAGATAGCCCTGCGCCTGATCAAGCGGCGCAAAGGGGTGCATGTCTCCGAACTCGGGCCAGGTGACCGGAATCATTTCGCTGCTGGCATTCAGTTTCATGGTGCAGGAGCCGAGCGAGATCATCGAATGGTCGAGCGCCAGATCCTTGTTTTGCAAACGCTTCAGGTAGCGCAACATCTCGTGCTCGGTGTGGTAGCTGTTGAATATTGGGTGCGTGAGAATGGCATCGGTGCGCAGCAACGCGGGCGGCAAAGTGGCATCCCGTTGTTGAACCTGCGTGTCAAAGGCTTCGATATCGATGGTGATGCCGGCGATCAGCTTGATCAGGTTGGCCACGTCGGCACGCGTCGACTTTTCGTTAAGCGCGATGCCGAGAACACCCACTCCAGCATGACGGAGGTTATAGCCGGCATTGAGGGCATCCTGATAGACAGTGAGCGCGCGCGGCCCCAGGTTGACCTGCAGCGTGTCGAAAAACAGCCGGGTCAGGACGTCGATGCCAGCGCGCTTGAGGCCTTCGGCAATGATCGACGTTAGTCGGTGGATGCGCTCGGCAATGGTTTTCAGCCCGTGCGGGCCGTGATACACGGCATACATTCCGGCAAGGTTGGCGAGCAGCACCTGCGACGTACAGATATTGGAATTGGCTTTCTCGCGGCGGATATGCTGTTCGCGCGTCTGCAAGGCCATGCGTAAGGCCTTGTTGCCGCGCGCATCGACCGAAACGCCGATGATACGACCCGGCACCGAACGCTTGTATTCATCGCGAGTGGCGAAGAAGGCGGCGTGCGGGCCGCCGAACCCCATCGGCACGCCGAAACGCTGCGACGAGCCCAGGGCAATGTCAGCGCCCATTTCACCAGGCGATTTGAGCAGCACCAGCGCCATCAGGTCCGTGGCCACGGCCACCACGCCGCCGCGCAACTTCACGGCGGCAATCGGGTCGCTGAGGTCTGAAATTTCTCCCCGGTCGTTGGGATACTGAAAGAGCGCGCCGAAGACCTCCTGCAACGCGGCCTCTTTCGGTGGGCCGAAGATCAGCTCAAAGCCAAAAAATCCGGCGCGGGTCTTGATGACGTCGATGGTTTGCGGGAAACAGGCGTCATCGACAAAGAAAAGATTGGACTTCGACTTGCTGACCCGTCGCATCATGGTCATGGCTTCGGCCGCAGCCGTCGCCTCGTCGAGCAGCGACGCGTTGGACAGTTCGAGACCGGTGAGATCGATGACCATCTGCTGGTAATTGAGCAGCGCTTCGAGCCGGCCTTGCGCGATTTCGGCCTGATACGGCGTATAGGCCGTATACCAGCCCGGGTTTTCCAGCACATTGCGCAGGATGACTTTGGGCGTCAGCGTATCGGAATAGCCCATGCCGATCAGCGACTGTTTGATCTGGTTCCCTCCAGCTATTGCTTTGAGGGTGCTCAATGCCTCTGCTTCCGGCCGGGCGTCGGCCAGGGGCATCGGCGCGGGAAGGCGTATCGCCGGCGGTACGGTCTGATCGATCAGGGTGTCGAGGCTGGGCGCACCTATAACGGCCAACATGGCGCCGATATCGTCGGTCGAGGGACCGATGTGGCGGGAAATGAACTCGTCACGTTGTTCAAGCGTGGTAAGCGGTAGATTCAGTGACATGGCGTGATCCGGCAGGGATTGTCGTGGTGGATCGGGTGCGGGCCGGCATAATGCCCGGTAAGGCTCGTCCTTGTTGGTCTTTCAAGGGGATGCCCTGAGCAAGCGCACGGCTCATGGCTTCCACAGCAATGCTTCAATCACCGGCGCTGGCGAGGTAGCCTTCCGCGTCGAGCAGGGCGTCCAGATCCTTCAGGTTTGCAGGCTTCAGCTTGAAAAGCCAGGCGGCGTAGGCGTCTTGGTTGACGATTTCCGGCGTATCGGCGGCGGCCGTGTTGACCTCGGTGACGACTCCAGCCAGCGGTGCATAGACGTCGGCGGCTGCCTTTACGGATTCGACGACGGCGCTTTCCTGTCCGGCAGCCAGTTCCTGGCCAATGTCCGGCAGGTCGATGAAAACAAGATCCCCGAGCAGATCCTGGGCGTGATCGGTGATGCCCACGGTAATCGTGCCATCGGCTTCGGCGCGGACCCATTCGTGGCTCTTGGTGTACTTGAGGTTGGCGGGGACGTTCATGGTGGACTACTCCTGCAATTATTTGAGGTTGGCACTTGAAAATTTGATGCAGATGAAGGAAAATGTTCTAAAGCTGTGAGCGAAAATCGGCCAAGCGCCGTGCGGACCTGCGAGGTTCCTATACTCACGGCTTTCCTCATTTCTGGCGTCCGAAATGTACTCATTGTGTCATGGCCGGGGTACGGTACCAGTACATACAAATCGCCTTCACCAAGATGCCCGGGTTATGAAGTACGGAGGTTTGGCGTGGATCGTCAGATCAACGCTTTCCCGTTTCTGACAAAGCAGGGTTTGACGACCCTGGCTGACAAGGCCTTCTCGCGAATCTCCACCTTGACCTGGTCTCCGAGGGCGACACCCAGTGGCAGCCGGGCCAAGGCAATGGACTGCTGCAGGGTGGGAGAGAAGGTGCCACTGGTGATTTCGCCTTCTCCGACGGTTCCATCGACCTGGACGAGAACCTTCTGGTGGGCGCGCATGACCCCCCGATCGAGCAGCAGCAATCCAAGAAACTGGTGCTGTGGGGGATGGGCGAGTAAAGCCACCTTGCCGACGAAATCGCGTTCGGACAGCAGGTCGACCGTCCAGGCGAGCCCAGCGTCAAGCGGCGAAATGGATTCGTCCATATCCTGTCCGTATAGATTCATCCCGGCTTCGAGGCGCAGGGTGTCTCGGGCAGCGAGCCCGCTGGGCCTGACGCCGGCGTCCAAGAGCGCTTGCCAGAAGGTCGCCGCCTTGCTCGCGGGCAAGGTGATTTCATACCCATCCTCGCCGGTATAACCGGTGCTGGCGATGAAATAGTCGCCGACGGTGACCGAGTGGAATGCCTTGAGTGCCTCGCTGGCCGCCCGGGTCTCGGGCAGCGCCTGCCAGAATCTGGTCCGGGCATTGGGGCCCTGGACGGCAATCATGGCCAGATCGCGACGCGGGATGCAGACTGCTTTGAACTTCCATTCCGCCAGGCGGGCGGCAATCCAGGCCAGATCCTTTTCAGTCGTTCCGGCATTGACCACCACGCGGTAGTGCGCTTCATTGATGAAATAGACGATGAGATCGTCAATTACTCCGCCGCTTTCGTTGAGCATGGCGCTGTAGAGGGCCTTGCCCGGTTGCTTGAGTTTGTCGACGTTGTTGGCGATCAGTCTCCGAAGAAAGGGTCGGGCATCCGGCCCGGCGACATCCAGAGCGCACATGTGCGAGACATCGAACATCCCGCAGTCTCGGCGCACGGCATGATGCTCCTCAATTTGAGAGCCGTAATGTAGCGGCATGTCCCAGCCACCAAAGTCGACCATTTTGGCGCCGAGCTGGCGATGAACCTCGTTAAGGACAGTTTTCTGTGGCATATCAATCACTTGTGCGAATGTGTTGAAACTTTTTTCAGAAACAAAAAAAGGGCGAACTCGTTGCGAGTTCACCCCTCTGTCCTTGGTACCTGAGAGATTACCGTGGCGGATCGAAGCGCTCCAGTCACGTTGCCCCATCGGTGGGCGCTTTACACGAAGCGCCACTCTCCAGAGTTTATTTCACGAACGGTCCTTTTGCCTGAGCGTTTCCGGGTGGATTGCGCCTTCGGCGACAGAAGCGATTCTTCCGTACTCTCCCATTCGCCGACGCACTATAACGCGATGATGGCGGGGGCCGCAAGTTCGTTCAGCCGAACCCGGTAAGCTACGCTCAGCATCGGGGGTGGCCGTCGTCATGTGCTATCATCTAACGCTTTGTTTTTCATTGATCGCCTCCTGTTTACATGCTCAACGTTGACCTGCACTGCCATTCCACCGTATCTGACGGCCTACTTCCGGCAGCGGAGGTCGCCCGTCGAGCGGCGGCAAACGGCGTCGATATGCTGGCGCTCACCGATCACGATGAACTGGGCGGTCTGGCCGCGGCGCGTTCCGTTGCCGACGACCATGGCATGCGCTTCGTCAATGGCGTTGAAGTCTCCATCGAGTGGGGCGGTTTGCAGATTCATATACTCGGTTTGGGCTTCGACGCGGACGATCCGTCGCTCAACGCGGGTCTGAGCTCGATCCGTTCGGGTCGGGCAGAACGCGCGCAACGCATGTCCGCCGACCTTGCGCGCATCGGCATTCATGGGTGTTTCGACGGGGCCATGCGTTACGCCGAAAACCCCAATTTGATTGGCCGCTCGCATTTTGCCCGCTACCTTGTCGAGTGCGGTGTGAGCAAGGACGTGCGCAGCGTCTTCGAGTCGTATCTCGTTCCGGGACGTCCCGGCTATGTGGAGCACCGCTGGGCGACGCTCAAGGATTCGGTCGACTGGATTCTTGGCGCCGGTGGCGTTGCCGCCGTTGCCCATCCGGGACGTTACAAGCTCTCACGGTCGGAGCTGAGGCGTTTCCTTGGGGAATTCAAGGACCATGGCGGCCGGGCCATCGAGGTTGTTTCTGGCAGCCACTCCGCGGATAACGTGATCTTGTTCAGCCGATTCGCGCGCGAGTATGGCTTCATGGCGTCCCGTGGCTCCGATTTTCACGGGCCGGGTGAGAGCCTTGTCGATCTGGGCAATCTGGCGCCCCTTCCCGAAGGGCTGATCCCCGTCTGGGAAGCCTTCTGATCATGGCGCGCTATCTTTCCATCCATCCGGACGATCCCCAAGCGCGCCTGATCGGTCAGGCGGCCGAGATCGTGCGCGAAGGTGGCGTCGTGGCCATCCCGACCGACTCCTGCTATGCGCTGGGCTGCCATCTGGGTGACAAGGATGCCGTCGAACGCATCCGTCAGATTCGCAATATGGATGAGCGTCACCACCTGACGCTGATGTGCCGGGATCTGTCCGAAATAGCCCAGTTTGCGCGGGTCGACAACACCCAGTACCGCCTGCTCAAGGCGACAACGCCCGGCAGCTACACTTTCATCCTCGAAGGAACAAAGGAACTGCCGCGCCGGGTACTGCATCCCAAGCGCAAGACCATCGGGCTTCGCGTGCCGGCGCACAAGGTGGCGCAGGGTTTGCTCGCAGCGCTGGGCGAGCCTTTGCTGACGACTACCCTGATGCTGCCCGGCGACGACCTGCCCTTGACCGAGGGCTGGGAAATTCAGGACCGGCTGGATGAATTGCTGGAGCTGATCCTCGATGCCGGTCAATGCGGAACCGAACCCACCACGGTCATCGACCTGACCAGCCTGCCGCCCGTGCTGATCCGCGCTGGACGCGGTGCGCTGGAACCCTTTGCGCTGGAGTGACTGTTGAATGGATGTGGCCGCTTTGATCCAGAGCATTACGATTGCCGCGCTGCCCGTGGTGCTGGCCATCACCCTGCATGAAGCGGCGCACGGTTACGTGGCGCGGCATTTTGGCGATCCGACGGCTTGGCAGGCTGGCCGGGTCAGCCTCAATCCCTTGCGCCACATCGA
The DNA here is from genome assembly GCA_016705685.1 of Propionivibrio sp. Classification (GTDB taxonomy): domain Bacteria; phylum Pseudomonadota; class Gammaproteobacteria; order Burkholderiales; family Rhodocyclaceae; genus Propionivibrio. The sequence continues at coordinate 310,714 of JADJLB010000010.1, read as the reverse complement.
TCCGTTTGGCACGGTCTTACTGCCGCTGATCCTTTTTGTGATGAACAGCCCCGTGCTCTTCGGCTGGGCCAAACCGGTGCCGGTGAATTTCAGCCGGCTTCGCCATCCAAAGCGCGATATGCTCTGGGTTGCCGCTGCGGGACCGACGGTAAATTTGCTGATGGCACTGGCCTGGGCCGGGTTGTACAAGCTGTCCTTGCTGATCCCAGCCAATGTTTATAGTCTGCCATTGGAAAAAATGAGTGGCATCGGGATCAGCATCAATCTGGCCTTGATGGTGCTCAACCTGTTGCCGTTGCCGCCGCTGGACGGTGGACGGATCGCCGTGAGTCTGTTGCCGCATCCGCTGGCCCTGAAATTTGCCCGGCTTGAGCGCTGGGGCTTTCTCATTCTCCTTGTTTTGCTGTATTTCCACGTTCTCGATTACATCATGTGGCCGTTTGTGGCCTTGTTTACGAATCTGATCGTCATTCTTTTTCAATTGAATTAAGTAAGCTATGTACGCTGAACGAGTCCTCTCCGGAATGCGCCCCACCGGCAGCCTGCACCTCGGCCATTACCACGGCGTGCTAAAGAACTGGATCAAGCTGCAGTATGCCTATCCCTGCCTGTTTTTTGTCGCCGACTGGCATGCATTGACCACGCAGTACGATGACCCGCAGGGGATCGAGCAGGCGACCTGGGACATGGTGATCGACTGGCTGGCCGCCGGGGTCGATCCCGCGCAGGCGACGCTGTTCATCCAGTCGCAGGTGCCCGAGCACGCCGAGCTGCATCTGCTATTGTCGATGATGACGCCGCTGGGCTGGCTGGAGCGCGTGCCGACCTACAAGGACCAGCAGGAGAAGCTGGAGAACAAGGATCTTTCAACCTACGGTTTTCTCGGCTATCCATTGCTGCAATCGGCGGATATCCTGATCTATCGGGCCGACAAGGTGCCGGTCGGTGAGGACCAGGTGCCGCACATCGAGTTTTCACGCGAGATCGCCCGCCGTTTCAATCATCTCTATGGACGCGAACCGGGGTTCGAGGAGAAAGCCAAGGAGGCCGTGAAAAAGCTGGGCAGCAAGAATGCCCGACAGTACGGCCAATTGCGGACGCGATACCAGCAGGAAGGTGATGCCGCCGCCATCGAACGTGCGCACGCCTTGATCAATGAGGCACAGCACCTCTCGCTGGCCGATCGTGAGCGCCTGTTCGGCTATATTGAGGGCACGGGCAAGATGATTCTGGTCGAACCGGGGGCCTTGTTGACCGAAGCATCGAAAATGCCCGGGCTGGATGGTCAGAAAATGTCGAAGTCGTACAACAACACGATCACCTTGCGCGAGGATGAAGCTTCGGTCACGCAGAAGATCAAACGCATGCCGACCGACCCGGCGCGGGTTCGGCGCAACGATCCGGGCGATCCGGAGAAGTGCCCGGTATGGCAATTGCATCAAGTGTACTCGGATGAGGCATGCCGGGACTGGGTGAGACAGGGCTGTCGCAGCGCGGGGATTGGTTGTCTGGACTGTAAACAGCCGGTGATCGATGGCATCCTGCGCGAACAGGCGCCAATGCGCGAGCGCGCCCAGACCTTTCTCGACGATCCGATTCTGCTGCGCAATATCATCGCCGACGGCAATCAGAAAGCGCGGACGCTCGCGCAGGAAACGATGCGTGACGTGCGTGCGGCGATGGGTCTGAATTACCGTTGAGTCCGGGGCGGACGGGATATCCATGAGCGCGACGACCGGCCTAGAAGAAGTCGCCGAACCCTGGACCGAAGGCGTAGAACCGCTGGCCCGGATTTACGGCGAGCCGATGGTGCAGTTGCCACTCGATCTGTACATTCCGCCGGATGCTATGGCGGTCATGCTCGATGCCTTCGAAGGGCCGCTCGATCTCTTGCTCTACCTGATCCGCAAGGCCAATGTGAATGTGCTCGACATTCCGATGGCGCCGCTGACCGAACAGTATCTGACTTATGTTGAAGTCATGCGCTCGCATAATCTGGAGCTGGCCGCCGACTATCTGGTCATGGCGGCGATGCTGATCGAGATCAAGTCGCGCATGTTGTTGCCCAGGAGCAAGGAGATGTCTGGCGGTGATGTGGACGATCCGCGCGCCGAGCTGGTTCGTCGCTTGATCGAATACGAACAGATGAAGCTGGCGGCGCACCGGCTCGACGAAATACCGCAGTCCGAGCGCGATTTCGACTGGATTCAGGTCTGGGTGGACAAATCCATACGCCACCGCTTGCCCGAGGTCAATGCCGAAGACCTGAAGAATGCCTGGGCCACCATCCTGCGCCAGGCCAAGCTGCACACGCACCATTTGATACAACGCGAAGAGCTGTCGGTGCGCGAACACATGGGGCTGATTCTCCGCCAGTTGCGCGATAGCGGCGGCTTTGTCGAATTTATCACCATGTTCGATCCCTTGTTGGGCGTTCAGGTGCTGGTGGTGCACTTTTTGGCGATGCTCGAGCTGGCACGCGAGCATCTGCTCGAAATGACGCAGGCCGAAGCCTTTGCGCCGATTTATGTGAGGTTGGCCGATGGACGATCTGAATAACAAAACGAGCGCGGATTCGGTTGCCATTCCGGCACCGCAGAATCATCCGGGCGAGTTGAAGCGGATCCTGGAAGCCGTACTGCTTACGGCGCAACAGCCTTTGTCCGTCTCCGATTTGCGTAAGGTCTTTGTCCCGGAGGTGGGCAGCGACACCTTGCGCGTGTTGCTCGACGAGTTGCGTGTAGAGTGGTCCGATCGGCCGCTTGAACTCATGCAGTTGGCCAGCGGATGGCGTTTCCGCTCACGTGCCGAATTCTTGCCTTATCTGGAGAGGCTCAACCCGGAAAAGCCGCCAAAATACTCGCGTGCCGTATTGGAAACCCTTGCTATCATTGCCTATCGACAGCCGGTTACGCGCGGCGATATCGAGGATATCCGTGGCGTCTCCGTGGCGACACAGATCATCAAAGTGCTTGAAGAGCGCGGTTGGGTCGATGTCGTTGGCCATCGCGATACGCCTGGGCGTCCGGCGCTGCTGGCGACGACAAAGAAATTCCTCGACGACCTCGGATTGCGCAGTGTGACCGAGTTGCCCCCGCTCGAGATCATGAATCAAACGATGGACCTGGACAATGCCCACCAAAGCCCGTAAGTCCCCGTTTCAAGCACCTGTCGAAGGCGAGCAACGTTCGCGTAAGGCCACAAGCCGCGATTCCGCCGGCGCGTCAGCCCCGACGGAAGAAGACGTGCCCGGCACAAAACGTCGCCCAAAGTCATTTTCGGCGCCGACGGATCCGTCCAAACGCAGTCGTCACAAGGAGCAGCCGGGCAAACCCGAGCGTCTGCACAAGTTGCTGGCACAAAGCGGTGTCGGATCGCGGCGCGAGATGGAGGAGTTGATTGCCGCCGGGCGCGTCAACATCAACGGCGAAACGGCGCGGACCGGCCAGTCGGCCAGCCCGGGAGACCGCGTTAAGGTCAATGGCAAGCTGGTGCACCTTAAGCATTCGAATCGTTTGCCACGGGTGATCATTTACCACAAACCTGAAGGCGAGATTGTTTCACGCGACGATCCCGAACACCGTCCAAACGTCTTTACCGCGCTGCCCAGGATGTCCGGCGGGCGCTGGGTCGCCGTCGGTCGTCTCGATTTCAATACCAGTGGTTTGCTGTTATTTACCACCTCGGGCGATCTGGCCAATCGTCTGATGCATCCGCGTTACAACCTGGTCCGCGAGTACGCCGTGCGCATACTTGGCCAATTGTCCGACGAGGCGCGCCAGCGTTTGCTCGACGGCATCGAACTTGGCGATGGCCCGGCTTGCTTTGACACCCTTCAGGAAGCCGGCGGTGAGGGGGCCAATCATTGGTATCGCATTTCGCTTTTCGAAGGGCGCAATCGCGAAGTGCGCCGCATGTTCGAAGCGGTCGGAGTCGTCGTCAGCCGGCTGATGCGTGTGCGCTACGGCCCTTTCATCTTGCCGCCGAACCTTAAACGTGCGCAGGTTCTGGAGCTGGGCGAGGCCGAAGTTCAAAAGCTGCTGATAGATTTTGGCATGCCTGATCCGGCGCCAGGACGACCCTTGCACAAAGCGCGCGAACGATAACTGCGCGTCGCTGTTGACACGGCGAATGTGCGCGCAGACAACTAAGTCCTGACCTTGACGTAACGCCCGGGTGCTGGTTCGATCACCTGATAGCTCGTGGAGCCGGGCTTCTTTGGTGCGGCAATCTTTTTGCCACTGCGCTGGCCGAGCCATTCCGCCCAATGGGGCCACCAGCTTCCCTGCTTTTCAGTGGCGCCGGCCAGCCACTCGTCCGGAGTGAGAAAGGCCCCACTGTCATTCACCCAATAATTGCGGCGATTCTTCGATGCCGGATTGATCGAGCCCGCGATATGTCCGCTGGCTGCCAGCGTGAACAGTGTCGGGCCGCCGAGGATCTTTCGCGACAGATAGGCCCCCTGCCAGAGCACCAGATGGTCTTCGCGCGCCGCCATGATGTAGCTTGGTACCGTGATCTTGCCCAGATCGACCTTCTCGCCCAGCATTTCCAGTTTGCCCGGCACGCGCAAGGCGTTGGTCAGGTAGGTGTAGCGCAGGTACTGCGTGAAGCACGGACCCGGCAGGTTGGTACTGTCCGAATTCCAATAGAGTAGGTCAAAGGGTTCGGGTTTTTTTCCCTTGAGGTAATTGCCGACGACGTATTGCCAGATCAGGTCGTTGGCCCGCAGCGCCGAAAAAACGTTCGACAGTTCGCGCCCGTGCAGCACGCCGCCCTTGCCGATCGACGCTTCGTAAGCGGCCACAGTGGCTTCGGTGACCAGGGCGCCGATTTCTCCCGGATCGGAATAGTCGAGCAGCGCCGTCATCAAGGTCAGGCTTTCGACGGGATCTTCGCCGCGAGCTTTGAGCACCGCCAGAGCCGAACACAGAAGCGGCCCGCCAATACAGAATCCAAGGGCGTTGGGCCTGACCACGCCGGTGATTTCGCGCACTACCGTCAGCGCCTTGATCGGCCCCATTTCAAGGTAGTCGTCCCAGGTGTAATGCCCCTGCGCTTCGGTGGCGCTACGCCAGGAGATCAGGAAAACGGTGAATCCCTGTGCAACGATGTAGCGGACGAAAGAATTCTCGGCTTGCAGATCCATGAGGTAATACTTGTTGATGCAGGGCGGTACGAGCAGGATCGGCCGCTCGGCCACCTTGTCGGTGCTCGGCGCGTACTGGATCAATTGCATCAGGTCGTTCTCGAATACCACGTCGCCGGGCGTCGTCGCAATATTGCCGCCGATCTCGAACGCCGCCTCGTCGGTCATCGAAATGCGACCTTTTTCCAGATCGGCTAGCATGTTCCGGATACCCTCGGCGATGCTCTCGCCGTTTGTCTCAAGGGCGGTCTTGATGAATTCCGGATTGGTGACGGCAAAGTTGGACGGGGCCATGGCATCGACGTACAAGCGCGTCAGAAACTGCATCCGCGTTCGCGTCGGTCCGTCGGTGATCGGAAGCGATTCTGCGACCTTGGCCAGATAACTGGCGTTGAGCAGATAGGCTTGTTGCAAATAAGAGTAAAACGGTGATTCGTTCCATTCCGGCGCCTTGAAGCGGCGATCACCCGCTTCCGGCCTGACGACCGGCTCGGCCGCCTGGCCGGGCTGGCGCAACAACATCGACTGCAACAACTGGGCATGCTGGGTTGCCAGTTCTTGCTGAAGGCTAGCGAAAGGTTCGAGGCTGGGTATCGGCAACGGCGTCGACGATGCCACCGGTGCCGAGGCGGGCAGCAGAAAAGCCAGCTGCTGCCCGGTCACGAAATCAAGATAGGCCTGTGTCAAAGCCTGACCGGCCTGGTAGAAACCCTGCATTGACGCAGCGGATTGCTCTGTGCTCATGGACGTCGTCCTTTCATCACAGGAGGAAACAGCGAAAATAGAAAATGACTTAAAGAATCAGGAAGTTATAGCGTATGAAAGCATGACAGACGCAGCAAATTCGAAATGCTTGGCGTATGCTTCTGCGGGCATCCGGCACTTAGCATAGATAATGCTGAACCTATATTCAAGCGCACGAACCGCCAGGATGCCCCGTCGTTGTCATGTGCAGGTTAAGCGACCGGCAGCGCTGGTTCAGCGCCTTGCTTGTTGTTCCGGGGAGAACTTTTTGCCGGTTTCACTTGCCTATTTCACGGGTGTAAGCCGTCCGCGTGCCGATTCATGTGAAACCCGGCCGTGTCATTGTAACTGCAGAGCGGAACAGCATAGCTTGCGAGGAAACGCTCATGAAATGTAATAGATTCTCTTCCTGCTTCTTAATGCTCATAGCGATGACGGGAGGAAAGGCGGCGGCGCAAACGGCGGATAACCCCAAGGTTACGTCCACCTGCCAGGTTGAACGTCCGGCACGGCAGGGGAGCGGATCGACACCGGGCAGCGGTTTTACATTTTCCATCGGCGGCTTTCCAATTGGCAGTGGTGGGAATGGGGATCACCATTCCTCTTCCTATGACAGTGACAGTGAGCACCCCGTCAGTCGTGAATCCCGTGGCAATGTCGGGTTGGGCTTGTCATTCAACCTTGGCGAGCTGTTTCAGCGTCTCCGGAAACCTGAAATCCCGCAACAGCTACTTGAAGATGGCCCCCAGTTCGAAAGGGCGTTTAGCATGGCCTGTATTCCGGTGCGCGGCTTCGTTCGCGGCGGCTGGCCCTTGGTCATTGATTTTCAGGCCGAACCCGGGACCATCGCTTCGGTTGAAATTCACGTCGAGGGCCGCGAGCCAGTGGTAATTCCCTTGCGCGGCGGTAGCGAACACAACCTGCTCAAATTGAGGTTGCCGGATCGCCTGGGAGATCAACTTAGCCCTGCGCTGTTCTTGGTTCGCGGCGTGAAAGACCAGCCCGGCGGTCCCGTACTGGGTAGAATCAATGTCTTCGGGCTGGGGGCCGGTCCACGGGCGGTGGGTTCGGTGGCCATCGATCAGGTCGAGTTCAAGCCTGGCACAATGAGTATTCGTAAGAAGGAGACGGCCCGTTTTAGTTTCTTTTCCCACGCTGATTTCAACCGGGCGGCCGCCGAAGTGCTGCGTGTCGTCAATCGCGACGGTGATCTTCAGGTTCAGTTGGCGCGTTCCATTCCGCTATCGGGTGGAGTGGCCGCCGGAACCTGGGTCGGCCGCCAGGAACCGCGGATATGGGATGGTACCGACGTTAACCTGCAGCCTTCGCTGGGCCAGCACATGATGCAGGTTCGAGCCTGGTTAAGTGCCCAAGACGGAGGCGACTGGGTCACTGCTTGGTCAGCCTGGACGGTTGAGGTCGTTCGCTGACGCCATGTTCGCTTCGCCACTTCGCTACCGCTGGTTGCGCGAACTGCGCGCGCTCTGGCCATGGGCGGCAGGGCTGCTGCTGGTTGCCCTGGGGAGTCAGTTCGCTCTGACCTCGCCGCGCACCAGTGTTAATCTCGAAGCAATCGGTCCCCTGAAGGCATTGCCCGGGCAGGCGATCACCGTGACCGGGCTGGCAACCGGAAAAGCGCTCGTCAACTATTCTACGGGGCGCGGGAGTGGCCTCGATTTGCGTTTTGACCAGGCGCGACTGGCGCCGGAAACACGGGAGCTTCTGCAGCGGTTGGGAATTGCCGCACCCGACGGCGATGCGCCGACGAGCTGGATTACCCGAGCCGAGCCAGGGGTCGGTGACGAAATCATGTCACGTTTCGAAGTGATGTCTGTCAACACCGGAAACCCCCCGGGCACGCTGTTGCTGCGTGTTCTGGCCGGTGCCACTCCGCGTCAAGTTCGCGTGGAGTTGAGTGCGCAGGGAGCGCCGTTGGAGGTCACGCTTTCGATGCCGTGGACCGGAGATGTGCACGCTCCGCACAAGATACTGCGCCTTGGCGAGACCGAACTGGTGCTGCCGGGAACCTTGCCAATCAAATTGCATGTGCCGGCCGAAGCCATCTGGCGGGCCGTCATCAATCTGCCCGACACGCCGCAGCCAACGCTTGTTGCCAACCTTGAGTTCGGATCGTTCAGCGGCCGAGAGGGCGGTGGGCTGGCGGTCTCGGCGCTTGGTCTGGATGGGATCCCTGGCTCAGCACCGTTCCTGGCATGTGGCGCCACGTCGGGAAGGCAGCTTTGGCGTGCTGCCTGGCGTCTGGCCAAGGGCGATTGCCCGGCCAAAGCCGGAACGATTCAAGTACGCTCGCTTGAGATGCGCTCAGACGGCGCAGTTCTGGTGGTTGGCGGACACGCCTGGGTGCTCAAGGATGGTGAGGCGTTGGGCGAAGATATCCTCGCTCGCCTGCGCCGACAACCGGTCTGGTGGGCACTGCTCCTGCTCGTCGACGGCCTGCTTGTGGTGTGGTGCGTGCTCGCCCTATTACCCGGGCCACGCCGGATTGCACTTCGCGGCGTGTTCATCAGTTACCGGCGTTCCGACAGCGGCCCCAGGGTTGGACGGCTCCACGACCGGCTGGTTGCGCGACTTGGTGCCGAGCGCGTGTTTCTCGATGTGGAGTCAATTCCAGCCGGGGAAGATTTTGACCGATTCATTGCCGACAGTTTGTCCAAAGTAGATATCGTTCTGGCCGTGATCGGGCCACAGTGGCTCGAATTGCGTGACCACCAGGGCCTGCGCCGGCTTGATGCCGAGGACGATCTGGTTCGCCGCGAGATAGCCGCAGCCCTGAATGCCAGATTGCGAGTGATTCCGGTACTGGTCGGCGGCGCCACGATGCCGACGGCCGATCAGTTACCTGCGGATATTGTGGAACTTGCCGGACGTAATACCGTCGAGATCGGCGAGCGGCAGTTCTTGCGCGATGCCGACGATCTGATCGAACAGCTCGAATTTGCTGCAGGGCCGTTTACGGCATACGCCCCGAGCAACTGATACGGCTATCAGGAGCCGCGTCGGAGCCACTCACGGCAACTGTCCCGCGATGGGTCAGTGAGCCGGGTACTTGGTCGGGTCAGCAAGCTTCGCCGTGAGCTTGCTGAGTTCGTCGAGCGAGAGTTTGTCGTCATAGACGCCGGCGGCCACCTGGATCCCGGTCGAGAACGAGACATCCGCCGTCTGCGTATAAGTCAGCTTGCGCGATACGCGTCCCGCCCCCGGTCGAGTCCACACGTACTCCACCCATCCGCCGTGAGGCTGGGAGCCCGTCTTGCACAGTTCCTTGAAGACATACTTGCCGTTGTTATCGGTAATCTGCATGATGGGTCGGCCAACCAGGTCAGGGCGCATTGGATGGGCAACCATCCGGTCAAGGCGACAGTCGAAGGCGAATACATAACTGTCTTTCCAGACCCAGGAGCCATCCTTGCTGTTCAGCGAGGCAAACCCTGATACACCCTTGTCCTGCAGGAACTTTGCGGCAGCCCATACCTTGGTGATAACTTCTTCAGGCGTCGCCGATTCTTCCGGGACCGAGGGCGCAGCGCCAGCAAGGCCAGCAAACATTGAAGCCAACAACGCAAGTGCGAAACGACGGATTGGTAGCATTTCATTTCTCCAAAGGTTCAAACATTTTTCCAGGCATGCGCAAGGCGGAAGCCGGATTCCAAGGACCAAACCTTGATCAAAGCCAGGGTTTTCCGACCGGCAGCACGTCGCGACCGAAGACGTCGGCGAAAATGATATGCGCCATGATGTACCACGCCATGGCCGCCGTCGCCATCAATTCGTATCCAGCCACCACGGTAAGTTCGGGATAGCCGAAGTGCGCCAGATCAAGCAGCACGAAGCCAATCAGCAAGAGCGTGAAGGTCAGTCCCAAGGCACCGCTGATGCGCATCGAGCCCACCCAGAGAATAGCGGTCAAGGCCGTCCAGGCGACGAGGAACCAGCCGATATCGGTCTTGCTGGAAACGTAGATGTTGAACTGGTTGCCGATAAGGATCATCGCCAGTGAAATCCAAAAACAACCATACGCTGTAAAAGCGCAATAGCCGAAATTGTTGCCTGTCTTCATTTCCTGCAATCCCGCAATCATTTGCGCGAGACCACCGAAAATCAAACCGAGCCAGATGACCGGGCCGATACCCATCCATCCCACATTGTGGAATTGCAGGATCATGGTCGTCAGGCCGAAACCTGCAAGGCCGACAACTGCCGGGTTTCCTAATTTCTGTTCTGCCATTGTGCTGCTCCTGTGGTTAATCAAATCGGTCGCTTGCTTTTCGAACTCTCCCTGTCTTCTGGCAGAGCGCACTTCGTGACTTCTAAAGATGTTACAGAAATTATGTACTACATAACGAACATATATAGTAACGTAACACGATTAAGTTTGTATTTGTTAAATATATGAAAGAAAAGTAATGTCTAGACATTGTAGAATTTCCACAAGATTACTATTTAACGTGGTTATGTATTGATGAATTATAGGAGATAGGTTGTTTCGAGATGTTCACGACTGTCGATTTCCGGCTGGAGCCCGACAATCTATCGGCGTGTTGTCGTCGCGCGTCGTGCGGTTGGACGAAGCCATTGCGCCAAGGAAGCTGCAGCAATCAACCGAGCTGAACAACTTTACGTCGGCGAATACTTCATCATCGCTGGCGTAGCTACATCTGTCGGCGAACGCTTTGCCAGGAAGGTTGAGCCACCAGCCATGGTCAATTGGGAACAGGCAGTTCACAAATCGCTTGAGGCAAGTGCTTGTTTTAAGCTAGAATCGCCGACCTTCTTCCCTAGAACAATCGGAGCAACCAAGATGGCGCGTGTCTGCCAAGTGACGGGCAAAGGCCCGATGGCCGGAAACAATGTTTCCCATGCCAACAATCGCACGAAGCGGCGCTTTTTGCCGAATCTGCATTACCGCCGGTTCTGGGTGGAAAGCGAAAACAACTGGGTGCGTCTGCGCGTGTCGAGCGCTGGTTTGCGCACCATTGACAAGAACGGTATCGACGCGGTGCTGGCGCAATTGCGCGCGTGCGGCGAGATCTGAGCGGGGACCAGAGCGATGCGTGAGAAGATCAAACTTGAGTCGACGGCTGGCACCGGCCATTTCTATACGACGACCAAGAACAAGAAGACGATGCCCGAAAAGATGGAGATCAAGAAGTACGACCCCAAGGTGCGCAAGCACGTGGCGTACAAGGAAATCAAGCTGAAGTAACGCAATAAGACGGCCAGCGAAGCGAAACGAACCTCGTCAGATGACGAGGTTTTTTTTGCTTCGCGCCCGGCAGAACTGCCCGGCAGCCAAGCGGATAGCCGGGAATGTCAATTGGGTGATATGAGTTATGGATTTACCTTGGCTCAATTTGTCGCTATAATTTGAAAGTTTTCCGCTCGCCCCTCAGGGGGTAATATTTTCGGGGATGGGCTTTCGCCCATTTTTTATTTGTGGCAATGAATTTGCACGATCTCATCGAAAAAACGGTCGCCGGCCTCGGTTGCGATCTCGTGGACATCGAACAGAGTCCGCGGGGCCGTGTATTGCGCCTGTTCATCGATAAACCGGACAAAGCCGGTGGGGTCGATGTCGAAGATTGTGCACAGGTCAGTAATCAGCTGACCCGCGTGCTTGCCGTCGAAAATGTCGATTACGACCGGCTTGAAGTGTCCTCTCCCGGCCTTGATCGGGTACTGAAAAAAGTTGTGGATTTCGAGAAGTTTGTGGGCTCAAGCATCAATCTGAGATTGCGTCTTCCGATGAACGGTCGGCGCAATTTTAACGGCGTTTTGCAGCGTGTGCAGGACGGCAAGATATGCCTGACGATAGATACGGGTGAGGTGGAGCTGGAGCTTGTCAATGTCGACAAGGCGAGGCTGGTTCCTCAGTTTGACCGGAAGTGATCAGGCGGCATTAGGGAGATAGTGAGAATATGAGCCGCGAGATATTGCTACTGGTCGATGTGCTGGCGCGTGAGAAGAACGTGACCAAGGAAATCGTCTTCGGTGCGCTGGAATTGGCGCTTGCGTCAGCAACCAAGAAGCGGATTCACGATGACGCGGATGTGCGTGTTGTGGTTGATCGCGAAACCGGTGATTTTGAAACCTTTCGCCGTTGGGAGATTGTCGCTGACGCGGATTTCATATTCGAAGCCCAGCACATTCCTCTCTCTGAAGCGCAAAAACAGGATCCCGAGGTTGAGATTGGCGATTACCTCGAAGAATCTCTGGAGCCGATCGATTTCGGGCGGATAGGCGCACAGGCAGCAAAGCAGGTGATTCTGCAAAAAATACGCGACGCCGAGCGGGATCAGATTCTCAACGATTTCCTGGAGCGCAAGGAGCATCTCGTTACCGGCACCATCAAGCGAATGGAACGCGGCAACGCGATTGTCGAGGCGGGTAAGATTGAGGCGGTATTGCCGCGCGACCAGATGATTCCGCGTGAGAATCTGCGCGTTGGCGACCGTGTTAAGGCCTATCTCCTGCGCATTGATCGCGCCGCACGCGGCCCGCAACTGATTCTTTCGCGTACGGCTCCCGAGTTCATCATCAAGCTGTTCGAGCTGGAAGTGCCAGAGGTCGATGACGGCCTTCTGGAAATCAAGGCTGCGGCCCGCGACCCCGGTATGCGCGCCAAGATTGCCGTCAAGTCCAATGACCAGCGTGTCGACCCCATCGGCACCTGCGTAGGTATGCGTGGCATGCGAGTCACCGCCGTCACCAACGAATTGGCTGGAGAGCGTGTCGATATCGTGCTTTGGTCGGCCGATCCGGCGCAGTTCGTCGTCGGCGCTCTGGCACCGGCCGAAGTGCTGTCCGTCGTCGTCGATGAGGAAAAGCACAGCATGGACGTCGTCGTCGATGAAGACAATCTGGCGATTGCGATCGGTCGTGGCGGTCAGAACGTTCGTCTGGCTTCCGAAATGACCGGCTGGGCGATCAACCTGATGACCGAGGAAGAATCGCAGACGCGCATCGCTGCCGAATCAGCGGCGATTCGCGTCTTGTTCATGGAAAAGCTGGATGTCGACGAAGAAGTAGCCAATATCCTGATTGGCGAAGGAATATCCACGCTTGAAGAAGTTGCCTACATTCCCTTGCATGAGATGCTGGAGATTGAATCGTTCGATGAGGCCACTGTCCAGGAATTGCGCGAACGTGCAAGAAATGTGCTGTTGACTGAAGCCATCGTCACCGAAGAGCAGATCGGTGAAGTTGACGAAGATATGCTCAATCTCGACGGAATGGATAAACCATTGGCCGGCCAATTGGCGAGCCAGGGCATCAGAACGCGTGACGAACTGGCGGATCTGGCAGTCGACGAACTAACTGAAATGACGGGTATCGATGTTGATCGAGCCAAACAACTGATCACCACGGCGCGTGCGCATTGGTTCGAGTAAGTAGAAAAGGGGATTCCACATGGCGCAAACAAATGTTTCCCAATTTGCCACCGACCTGAAAATGCCGGCGGGTGCGCTTCTTGAGCAGTTGCAAAAAGCAGGAGTCGCCAAGAGTCATGCCGATGACTTGCTTTCCGAGCAGGATAAGTCACGGCTGCTGGAGTACCTTCGTCGCTCGCATGGCGAGGGCGGCGCCAAGACCAAGATTACCCTGACGCGCAAGGAGACCAGCGAAATCAAGTCGCAGGACTCCCATGGAAAGTCGCACATGGTTCAGGTTGAAGTCCGCAAGAAACGCGTTTTGGTCAAGCGCGATCTGCCGGGAATTCAGGCGGAAGTTCGCGCCGAAGCACCCATCGCCCCCCCGGAAATGCAGGTCGTCGCCCCGGTGCCCGTTGTTGAAGTGCCGCCAGAACCGAAGCCCGAACCTGTTGCCGAAGCGCGTGTTGAAAGCGCTCCTCCAGCGGCTGCAGTGGAAAGAATCATTCCGGAGGGTGAACTCAAGCCAAGCGCCAAAAAAGTCGTCACCCGGGCTTCGATCATCGGTGAAGAACAGCAGCGGCTTCGCGCTGAAGAAGATCGCCGTAATTCCGAGCTGCGGGCACGTCAGGAAGCGGAATATCTGGAAAAGCAGCAGCGTATCGATGATCTGGCCCGCCTCAAAATCGAAGCCGAAGAGAAAGCAGTCGCTGCGCGTGCCGCCGAAGCGGCAAAGAAAATTGCCGCCCAGACGGCGAGCGACAAGCCGGCTGAAGACAAGACGCTGCACAAGCCGCCCGCCAAGCCCGGTGCAACAGACAAGAAAGCTGCCGATAAGCGGGGCCAATGGAAGAATGAGGGCGCCAACAAACGCCAGGGGCTGAAAACGCGCGGTGCCACGGGCGGCACGGGCTGGCGAGAAAACAAGCATGGCAAGCGTAGCAACCGCGGTGCGGAATCTGAGGAAGCGCATTCTTTCCAGGCGCCTACCGAAGCGGTGGTGCACGAGGTTCATGTGCCGGAAACGATCTCTGTCTCCGATTTGGCGCACAAGATGACGGTGAAGGCCACGGAAGTGATCAAGACCCTGATGAAGATGGGCTCCATGGTGACGATCAATCAGGTTCTCGATCAGGAGACGGCGATGATTATCGTCGAGGAAATGGGGCATAAGGCTTTTGCAGCCAAACTCGACGATCCGGATGCCTTCATTGACGACCTGGTCCATAAGGATGCTCCTCAACTGCCGCGCGCTCCGGTAGTAACCGTCATGGGTCACGTTGACCACGGCAAGACGTCATTGCTTGACTACATACGCCGGACACGAGTGGCTTCCGGCGAAGCAGGTGGCATTACCCAGCATATTGGCGCCTATCACGTTGAAACCGATCGCGGCATGGTGACCTTCCTCGATACGCCGGGCCACGAGGCTTTTACGGCGATGCGCGCACGAGGTGCCAAGGCGACTGACCTGGTCATTCTGGTCGTCGCGGCAGACGATGGCGTAATGCCGCAAACCAAGGAAGCGATTCATCACGCCAGAGCGGCCGGCGTTCCGATCATTGTCGCGGTGAACAAAATTGACAAGCCGGAAGCTAATCCCGAGCGCGTCAAGCAGGAACTGGTGGCCGAACAAGTAGTGCCGGAAGATTACGGCGGAGACGCACCATTCATTTCCGTATCCGCCAAGACGGGTGTGGGAATCGACGAGCTGCTCGAAAATGTGCTGCTTCAGGCTGAAGTGCTCGAACTGAAAGCGCCGACCGACGCCCCGGCAAAGGGTTTGATCATTGAAGCGCGTCTTGACAAGGGCCGCGGTCCGGTGGCGACGATGCTGGTGCAGTCCGGAACGCTTCGCCAGGGGGATGTCCTGTTGGCCGGCGAGGTCTTTGGACGCATTCGCGCCATGCTTGATGAAAACGGCAAATTGATCAAAGAAGCCGGACCGTCGATTCCGGTCGAGATTCTGGGCCTTTCGGATGTGCCGACAGCGGGGCAGGAAGCCGTCGTATTGGCTGACGAGCGTAAGGCGCGTGAAATTGCGCTATTCCGGCAGGGCAAGTTCCGCGATGTCAAACTGGCCAAGAAGCAGGCGGCCAATCTTGAAACCATCCTTGAACAGATGACGGAAGCTGAAGTCAAAATGCTCCCGCTCATCATCAAGGCCGATGTGCAGGGTTCGCAGGAAGCCCTGGCTCAGTCCTTGCAAAAACTTTCAACCGACGAAGTCAAGGTGAATATCATTCACGCTGCGGTTGGCGCCATCAGCGAGTCCGATGTGCATCTGGCACAAGCGTCGAAGGCCGTCATCATCGGGTTCAACACACGCGCCGATGCCGGGGCACGGAAGGCGGCCGAGAGTGTCGGGGTCGACATCCGCTATTACAACATCATTTATGATGCTGTAGATGTCGTCAAGGCGGCATTGTCGGGCATGTTGTCGCCGGAAAGAAAGGAAGAGATCTCTGGCCTGGTCGAAATACGGCAGGTTTTTCGTGCCACCAAGATCGGTACGATTGCCGGCTGCTACGTGCTCGAAGGCGTGGTCAGGCGGACTTCGCGCGCGCGCCTGCTGCGCGATCATATCGTCATCTGGGATGGCGAGTTCGAATCGCTCAAGCGCTTCAAGGATGATGCCAAGGAAGTCCGGGCTGGCTTTGAATGCGGGTTGTCGCTGAAGAATTACAACGACTATCAAGAAGGCGATCAACTTGAAATCTATGACGTGACGGAAATCGCCCGGACGCTGTAGTGACAAACAACAAGGGGTTCTCACGCAGGGACCGCGTTTCCGAACAGATCCGGCGTGAACTGGCTGAGCTGATCCGCACGGAACTCAGGGATCCGCGCGTCGGCATGATCAGCATCACCGACGTTGAGGTGACGGCTGATTATGCCCATGCCAAAGTGTATTTCAGTACCTTGGCCAGTGCCGAGGACCTGCCGGCGGTGTTGATCGGTTTGCAGAAGGCCTCGGGATTCTTGCGCCGTGAGTTGGGCAAACGCATCAGCATTCACATGACGCCCCAATTGCATTTCACCTTTGATCAGTCGCTCGAACGTGGCGCCGATCTGACGAAACTGATCCAGGAAGCCGTCGCCATCTCAGAACGCACGGATCTCGACCCACTGAGCGATCCTGGTGATGAGCAGCAGAAGCAGTCGTAGTTGGCGGCGTATCGATGGCGTGCTCCTGCTCGACAAGTCGAGCGGTATGACATCCAATTCGGCGTTGCAGAGTGCGCGCCGTATTTACTCGGCGGCCAAGGCCGGGCATACCGGCACGCTTGACCCTCTGGCGAGCGGATTGTTGCCCCTGTGTTTTGGAGAAGCGACCAAGTTTTCCGCCGACCTGCTTGAAGCCGAAAAGACGTACGAAGCAGAGATTCTGTTTGGCGTGACAACCGATACCGGCGATGCCGAGGGCGCTGTCCTGCAACGGCACTTACCCGATTTCGGTCAAGCGGACCTGGAAGCCGCCTTGCAGCGTTTTCGCGGCCGGATCCACCAGATTCCGCCGATGTATTCGGCGCTCAAGCGCAATGGCAAACCCCTCTATCAGTTGGCCAGACAAGGCCTGAGCGTTGAACGCGAAGCCCGTGAAGTAACCATCAGCGAACTGCGACTCATCGATTTCTCGGGTCATGCCTGTCGTTTGCATGTCTCTTGCAGCAAGGGAACCTATATCCGTACGCTGGCTGAAGACATCGGCAATGTGCTGCTTTGCGGCGCGCATCTGACCGCGTTGCGACGCACGGCGGTGGGTTCGCTGACAGTTTCCGAGGCGATTACGCTGGATCGCTTGATTACGCTTTCCGGCGAGGATCGGGCCCAATACCTGCGTGAACCGGATACGCTGCTACAAAGCTTGCCGGCTGTCCATCTCGATGATCAAACCACCTTGCGCTTTATGCATGGGCATCCGGTCAGCCTCACCAATGGCACCGCAGGGCTGCAGGGGAAATGCCGTGTTTATGGCGACTCGAAATTGCTCGGCTTGGGCATGGCCGACGGTTCGGGTGAAGTGAAGCCGCGTCGACTGGTATGCGTCTGATTGTGCGCGACAATATTTCGTTCTTGCCCGTAACCCGTCGTGCAGACTATAATCCGAAGTTCGCTTCGCCGAGCGGGAAACATATTTATTAACAGGCATTTGCTCTATCAAACTGGGGCGATGTCGCATTTAACGAAAGAGAGTTTGAAATGGCGATCAATGTCACGCAAAAAGCTCAGATCATGAGTGAGTATCAGCGCGCAACGGGCGACACCGGCTCCTCAGAAGTCCAGGTGGCCTTGCTCACAGCGCGTATCAACGACCTGACCGGTCACTTCAAGGAACACGTCAAGGATCACCACTCCCGTAGAGGTCTTCTGCGTATGGTGAGTCGCCGGCGTAAGCTGCTGGATTACCTGAAAGCCACGAATGTCGATGCGTATCGTGCGCTGATTCAGCGTCTCGGCCTGCGTAAGTAAGCTGCCTGCCGAACCGCAGTGCGGTTGGGAGTGCAGATCATTCAAGAATGGCAGCGGCCAGCCCGTTTGGGTGGTGCCGCTGTTGTCGTTTTTACCGCTGTTTGCCACGTTGGCATATTGTTGGATTGCGTACCGGTGTCGTGGGTTCGCGCGTTGGATTATTGAGAGAGGGAATCATGTTTACAATCGCCAAGAAAACTTTTACGTACGGGGCTCACCAGGTGACGCTCGAAACCGGTGAGATTGCACGCCAGGCCGGTGCGGCCATCATGGTGACGGTTGATGACACCGTCGTTCTGGTCTCTGTGGTTGGCAATAAATCGGTCAAGCCGGGCCAAGACTTTTTCCCGCTGACGGTCGATTACATCGAAAAGACTTATGCGGCGGGCCGTATTCCCGGTGGTTTCTTCAAACGTGAAGGACGCCCATCGGAAAAGGAAACATTGACATCGCGTCTTATCGATCGCCCGCTGCGCCCACTTTTCCCGGAAGGTTTCTACAACGAAGTCCAGGTTGTGGCGATGGTGGTTTCGCTCAATCCGGAGATCGATCCGGACATCCCGGCGATCATCGGCGCTTCGGCGGCCATGGCGGTATCGGGTATTCCGTTTGACGGCCCGCTCGGCGCCGCCCGCGTCGGGTATATCGACGGACAGTATGTGCTCAACCCGACGCTGACCCAACTCAAGAGCAGTCAACTCAATCTCGTCGTTGCCGGTACGCAAACGGCCGTACTGATGGTTGAATCGGAAGCCGACGTGTTGCCCGAGGATGTCATGCTCGGTGCGGTTGTATACGGTCACGACCAGATGAAAGTGGTCATCAACGCCATCAACGAGCTGGTCGATGAAGCTGGAAAAGCTGAATGGGACTGGACGCCGGCCGCCAAGAACGAAGCGCTGGTTGGCAAGCTCAACGACCTGGTCGAAACCGACCTGCAGGACGCCTTTCGCATTACCAGCAAACAACAGCGTACACATCGCATTCACGAAATTTCAGAAAAGGCGGTTGCCGCACTGACGGCCGGCGACGGTGCTCCCGATGCCAATACGGTCAAGAACCTGTTTTTCGACGTTGAGGCCAAAATTGTTCGCGGCCGAATTCTGGCCGGCGAACCACGTATCGATGGTCGTGACACGCGTACCGTGCGCCCCATTGCCATCCGTTCGAGCGTATTGCCGCGCACTCACGGCTCGGCGCTATTCACCCGGGGCGAAACGCAGGCTCTGGTTGTAGCCACTTTGGGCACAGGTCGTGACGAACAGATCATCGATTCCCTGGCCGGTGAATATCGTGAACGCTTCATGCTCCATTACAATTTCCCACCCTACGCCACAGGCGAGTGTGGTCGTGTCGGCACGCCCAAGCGTCGTGAAATAGGCCATGGTCGCCTGGCCAAGCGGGCCATGATTGCCGTGCTTCCGAAAGCGGAGGATTTTTCCTACACCATGCGCGTGGTCTCCGAAATCACCGAATCCAACGGGTCGAGCTCAATGGCATCGGTGTGCGGTGCATCGCTCGCGCTGATGGATGCCGGTGTGCCGCTCAAGGCGCACGTTGCCGGCATCGCCATGGGGCTGATCAAGGAAGGCAACCGTTTTGCCGTCCTGACCGACATTCTGGGTGACGAGGATCACCTGGGCGATATGGACTTCAAGGTTGCCGGAACCGATACGGGGGTTACCGCCCTGCAGATGGACATCAAGATACAGGGCATCACCAAGGAAATCATGCATGTTGCTCTGGCGCAGGCCAAGGAAGCACGTTTGCATATCCTGGGCCAGATGCAGAACTCGGTCTCCGGTCACCGCGTAGAAGTATCGACTTATGCGCCGCGCCTATACACCCTGAAGATCAACCCCGAGAAAATTCGCGACGTGATCGGCAAGGGTGGCGCGGTCATTCGCGCGATCACCGAAGAGACAGGCACGACGATCGACATCAAGGAAGACGGTACGATTACCATCGCTTCCGTGAGCGGTGACGCCGCCAATGCCGCCAAGTCGCGTATCGAGGCGATTTCAGCCGATGTCGAAGTGGGCAAGATCTATGAAGGTACCGTACTCAAGCTGCTCGACTTTGGCGCCATCGTCAGCATCCTGCCGGGTCGCGACGGCCTGCTGCACATTTCCCAGATCGCCAACGAGCGTGTCAATGCCGTTGCCGACTACCTGAAGGAAGGGCAGAAAGTCCGTGTGAAGGTGCTGGAGGCCGATGAGAAGGGGCGTGTGCGCCTGTCAATGAAGGCGCTGACTGCAGAAGAAGGCGGCGGCGTAGCCAACACCAGCGCGCAATAGCATTGAGCGTGTTCCACGAGTAAAAAAAGGACGCTTCGGCGTCCTTTTTCAATTGAGACCCGGCAAACGCCCTGAAGTGCCTGCCATTTCGCAACCCAGCGCAAGTGTGCGCGCAGTGGGTGTGGCGCCCGGTGTTATTTGGCGATCTGTCTTTCGCGGACTTCCTCGAGCGTCTTGCAGTCAATGCAGAGTGTCGCTGTTGGGCGGGCTTCGAGGCGCTTGATGCCAATCTCGACGCCGCAGCCGTTGCAGTACCCGTAGTCGCCACTCTCGATATGATCGATCGTCTCTTCAATTTTCTTGATCAGCTTGCGTTCACGGTCGCGGTTGCGAAGCTCGATCGCGATATCGGTTTCCTGGCTCGCACGGTCATTGGGGTCAGCAAAAACTGTCGCTTCATCCTGCATGGTGTGAACCGTACGCTCGATGTCGTCCATCAGCTCAGCTTTAAGCGTTTCGAGGATTGTACGGAAATGAGCCAATTGTTTGCTGCTCATGTACTCCTCGCCCTTCTTGGCGACATAGGGGGCGAAGTGTTTGTGGCGTAAATCATCAGGCATGTTCAGAAACCGTCCAGTAGTTTTGCAAAAAGGCGAGTAAATATCAGAAACAGCGAAACACTGCAAGTCATCAACAATGTACTGAAAGCGTATGCTACGCCTAGCGCTGGATTGTATCGCACCCTGCGCCTTGTGCTGCACATGAGCAATTTTTTTATTCTGCCCGCAAATGAAGACATCCATCAATGGATTCGCGCTACTTGCCCCCTGGTTGGACGCAATGGCGATTGACCGAGGGGGGGGCAGTCTGTAGAATGCGCGCTTCTTCGGGGCGTAGCGCAGCCTGGTAGCGCATCTGCTTTGGGAGCAGAGGGTCGTGAGTTCGAATCCCACCGCCCCGACCAGCATTCGAAGTGTCACAAAGCAGTACAGGAAGGTAATTTCCCGGACGTCTCGCGATTCGCGCCCGTAGCTCAACCGGATAGAGCACCGGCCTTCTAAGCCGGGGGTTGTGAGTTCAAGTCTCGCCGGGCGCGCCAGAACAATGGCGGTGTTAGCTCAGTTGGTAGAGCATTGGATTGTGATTCCAAGGGTCACCGGTTCAAGCCCGGTACATCGCCCCAGTAATACCAAGGCCTGCAGAGAAATCCTCTGTGGGCCTTTTTTATTGTGGGCGCACTATGGGCACACTTGCGCGGCAAGTTTGGAGGTCATCTGCCCGGTCATTGCACCGGGAGTTGACAGGTGATCGTTTGATTACTAATCTAGTAGTCAAACGATCACCAAGAGGTTCCCCCATGACTGCTCAAAACAAGGATGCCGAATATCTCGGCCGCCTGCGCGATTACTATGCCGCAAACCGGCGCATTCCTTCGTTTCAGCGTATTGCGGAATTGATGGGTTTTGCTTCCCGGGCCGCTTCCAGCAAACTGCTTGAGCGACTCGAAGCGGCCGGTTTCGTCGAACGCACGCCGGACGACGACGCATGGATTCCGTCTGGTCGTTTTTTTGAGCGGCCGCTGGTCAGTGCATCGATTCGGGCGGGCAGTTCCGAGTCGATCGAAGGGACCGGGGCGGAGCCTTTCCTCGTTGACCACTACCTCATTCAACACCCCTCGCGCACGGTCATGATTCCGGTCAAGGGTGATTCCATGATTGATGCCGGCATTCACGACGGCGATGTCATTGCCGTCGAGCGCAACCGGGATGCCAAGGCGGGCGATTTTGTCGTGGCCATTGTCGACAGTGGATTCACTCTCAAGGAACTCGCTACCGAGCGTGGCAAATTCATCCTCTTGCCGCATAACAAGACCTATCCGATCATCCGCCCCAAGGGCGAGTTGGAAATCTACGGCGTCATGGTCGGCCTGGTGCGCCGTTGCGCGCATTGAGTCTTGGCGTCATGAATGCTGCGGTTGCTCTCGACGATGTATTGGCGCGGCCCGATGTTTGGCGCGGGAATCAGTTTGTCGGCGGGTTTGCCAGGGCAAACAGCCTCTCGGTCGCGAGCGGTTTTGCGGCGCTCGATGCCGAATTGCCGGGTGGAGGGTGGCCGCGCGGCGCGTTGACCGAGATCCTGCTGGATGGTTCGGGCTTGGGCGAGTGTTCGTTGCTGCTGCCCGCGCTGCTGCAGATACAGCAGGAGGGCAGATGGGGCATGCTGGTCGCTCCTCCGCATCGGGCGCATGGCCCGGCATGGGTTTGCGCTGGGGTCAATCTGGCGCAGCTGGTGATTGTATCGCCAGCGCAAGCGCGTGACGTCCTGTGGGCAGCCGAACAGGCCTTGTCGAACACGGCGCTTGGCGTGGTGCTGTGCTGGGCGGCATCGGCCGATGCTCGGCAACTCAGACGCCTGCAAGTTGCGGCAGCAAGCGGCAATAGCGCGATGTTTCTGTTCCGCCCGGTGCGGGCCGCTCAATCCTCCTCGGCGGCTCCGCTCCGGCTCTTGCTCCGCTCGGGTGAGTGCGGCGCGCTAGACCTCAAATTACTCAAGCGCCGTGGCGCCCCGTGTAGCCGGACACTCACTCTCGACGTGCCACGTTCGAAGCACTGGTGCGATCCCTATGAATTCACGCGTAAAGCCCCTGTGGCTTGCCCTCCATCTGCCTTGCCTGCCGCTCGAAGCGAACCTTCCCCTGTCCTCGCCTAGCGCCGTGGTCGAGCAGGGGCGCGTCCTCCTCGGCGACCAAGCAGCGCGGCGAGCGGGCGTCGAGAGCGGCATGGGTATCGCTGCCTCGCGCATGCTGGCGCCGGCCATTGCGCTGATCGCGCGAGACCGGCCGAGAGAAACTTCGGCCCTGCAGACCCTGGCCTGTTGGGCGGGTAATCTGACTCCTCGCGTCAGCCTGGTCCCCGATACGCTGTTGCTGGAAGTTGGCAGTTGCCTGCGGCTGTTTGGTGGGCTGGAGGCCGTGGTGTCCTTGGCCAGAGAAGGTGTACAGGCACAACACTACAGCGTCGAGGTTGCGGCTGCGCCCACCCCTCTGGGCGCGCAGTGGTTGGCGCAAGCACGAACGCAAGCGCTTTGCTCCGATCAAACGACCCTACGCCAGCAGCTGGAAACGCTGCCCGTGGAGGTGTTGCCCCACAAGGCCGCCGAGGCCCTGCGCCGCTTCGGTATCACCACCCTGGCCGCAGTCGTGCGCCTGCCTTCGGCCGCCCTGGCGCGGCGGATTGGCAGGGAGGTCGTTCGGTTGATCGCACAGGCATTGGGCGATCAGCCCGATCCGCGCCCGGACTTTGTTTTTCCGGAACGGTTCGCCTTGTCGTTGGAACTTCCTGCCACAGTGGAGTACGCAACAGCCTTGCTGTTCGCGGCACGGCGTCTGATTTTCGCCCTGGCCGGATGGCTGTCGGCGCGGCAGGCGGGGGTGCGTGAGATCGTACTGCAACTCCAGCATCGCCATACAGTGACGGATGTCGTGCTGCGCTTCGCCGATCTCACGGCCGATGGGAGCCGCTTCGAGCGCGTACTGCGCGAGCGCCTGGAACGCTTCACACTCCAGGCACCGGTCGAATCGCTGCTGCTCACGGCGACCCAGGTGGTTCCGCGCCCACACCGCAATCAGGCCCTGTTTGAAGCAGCCCAGGACACCGCGGATGCCATTGGCAATTTGTTGGAACGATTGAGTGCGCGCCTTGGCGAGAAACAGGTCTACGCTATCGCTACGCACGACGATCACCGCCCCGAGTGCGCGACCCAAGCAGCTTCCCTGTTCGGTAAAGTCAATTCGGGTATCACGCCGGGCATTCCACCGGTTTTGCCCCGGCCACTCTGGCTGCTCGAGAAACCCGAGTTGCTTTCCTATATTCAGGGCCGTCCCTGCCGCTGCGGGCCATTGACCCTGCTGGCCGGGCCGGAACGGATCGAAGCGGGCTGGTGGGATACCCGTGCGAGCCGCATGGATGTGCGCCGCGACTATTTCATTGCCCGTTCGGCGGATGCGCGCTGGTTGTGGATCTATCGCGAATGCCAGGCGCCCGGCCGATGGTTTCTGCAGGGATTCTTCGCATGAACGAAGCGAGTGCCTTGCCGGACTATGCCGAATTGCACTGTCTGAGCAACTTCAGTTTTCTGCGCGGGGCGTCGCATTCGCGCGAACTGGTGCAGCGTGCGGTTGAGCTGGGCTATTGCGCGCTGGCGATCACCGATGAATGTTCCTTCGCCGGGGTCGTGCGCGCACACGAAGCCGCCAAACCGCTCGGCCTCAAGCTGCTGATCGGGGCTGAACTGATCCTGTCGGATGGCCTGAAGCTGGTGCTGCTGGCGCAGAACCGGGCCGGCTATGGCAACCTGTCGGCCATCATCAGCCTGGGACGGCGACGCGCCGACAAGGGAAAATATGTGCTCAGCCGTGGCGACCTGGCCAGCGGTATTCCCGACTGTCTGGCGTTGTGGATCGCCTCGGGCCAAGCTGCGATCGAAGACGGTTTTTTTCTGATGGACCGGTTTCCGGGGCGCTGCTGGATCGCCTATGAACGGCACCTCGCGCCGGACGACCGGAAACGTTTCGCGCATCTGCAACATCTGGCGCGCACGACCGGAATCCCTCTGGTTGCCAGCGGGGATGTTCATATGCACGTGCGCGAGCGGCGGCCGCTGCAGGATACGCTCACGGCGCTGCGCCTGAATACCACGGTGCAGCAGGCCGGTTCCGCCCTGTTCCCGAATGGCGAGCGCCATCTGCGTCGCCGGGAGGCACTGGCCAGGCTTTATCCGCCCGCACTGCTCGCCGAGACGGTGCGGATTGCCGGGTTGTGCCAGTTCTCGCTCGACGAGCTGCGCTATGAGTATCCCGAGGAAGTCGTCCCCTTCGGCCAGACCCCGGCGGGCTATCTGCGCCAGGAAACGCAACGCGGCCTGCACAGCCGCTATCCGCAGGGTATTCCCGGCAGGGTGCAGCGGCAGGTCGACGATGAATTGCAACTGATCGGCGAGCTGGGCTACGAGCCGTATTTCTTGACGGTCTATGACATCGTTGCGCACGCACGCCGTCTCGGCATTCTTTGCCAGGGGCGCGGCTCGGCCGCCAACTCGGCGGTGTGCTATGCCTTGCGCATTACCGAGGTCGATCCGGCGCGCGCCAATCTCCTGTTTGGCCGTTTCATCTCCAGGGAGCGCAACGAGCCACCCGACATCGATGTGGACTTCGAGCATCAGCGGCGCGAGGAAATCATCCAGTACATCTACAGCAAGTATGGACGCGAACGCGCGGCGCTGACGGCAACGGTGATTTGTTACCGTTCGCGCTCGGCGCTGCGCGATACCGGCCGCGCGCTCGGGATCGACCGCGACAAGCTCGATGCGCTGACCTCATCTCTGGCCTGGTGGGACAAGCCCGAGCAATGGCAGGCGCGTTTCGCCGATGTCGGTCTCGATGCGGCCGGTCCCACGGTGAGGCTATGGATGCAACTGGCGCAGGAGATCAAGGGATTCCCGCGGCATCTGTCGCAGCATGTCGGCGGCTTTGTCATCAGTCGCGGCCGGCTCGACCGGCTGGTGCCGATCGAGAATGCGGCGATGCCGGAGCGCAGCGTGATCCAGTGGGACAAGGATGACATCGACGTGCTCGGCCTGATGAAGGTCGATGTGCTGGCGCTGGGCATGCTGAGTGCGATCCGGCGTGCGCTGGCGTGGGTGGCATTGCAACGCAACGAAGCTTTTGCCCTGGAACATATTCCGCCGGAAGACCCGGCCGTATACCGCATGATTTCTGCCGCAGATACCATCGGCGTATTCCAGATCGAATCGCGCGCGCAAATGTCGATGCTGCCGCGTTTGCGTCCGCAGACTTTTTACGATCTGGTCATTGAGGTGGCCATCGTCCGCCCCGGCCCGATTCAGGGCGACATGGTGCATCCCTACTTGCGCCGCAGGCAAGGCAAGGAGCCGGTCAGTTATCCGAGCGAGGCGGTGAAAGGTGTTCTGGAGCGCACGCTCGGCGTACCGCTGTTTCAGGAACAGGCGATGCAGCTCTCGATGGTGGCTGCCGGGTTTGCGCCCGGCGAAGCCGATCAACTGCGTCGCGCCATGGCCGCCTGGAAACGGCGCGGTGGCATCGGCCCGTTCCGTGACAAGCTGCTCCAGGGCATGGCAGCGCGGGGGTACAGCCGGGGATTCAGCGAAGCGCTGTATCGTCAGCTGGAAGGATTTGCGGATTACGGCTTCCCGGAATCGCATGCCGCGAGTTTCGCGCTGCTGGTGTATGTCTCGGCCTGGCTCAAGTGCCACTACCCGGCGGCCTTTCTCGCCGGCCTGCTGAATTCGCTGCCGATGGGCTTCTATTCGGCCTCGCAACTCGTGCAGGATGCGCAGCGCCACGGCGTCGCCGTCCGGCCGGTGGATGTCACCGCCAGCCTGTGGGAGACGACGCTGGAAGAAACGGGTTCGGCACGGCCGGTCATCCGTTTCGGGATGAACCGAATCAGCGGCATGGGCAAAGCGGCGGCGGAGCGCATTGTAGCGGCACGCTCGGAACAGGCATTCACGGGCATCGCCGATCTCGCCCACCGGGCGGCACTGAACAAGCGCGATCTGGAACTGCTGGCGGAAGCCAATGCGCTGGTTTCCCTCGCTGGCCATCGGCGTGAGGCCGCCTGGGAGACCGCTGTCGTCCGCGTCCGGAACGATCTGCTGGACGGCCTGCCGATTCGCGAGGAGCGGCCGCTCCTGGTCGCCCCCGGCGAGCCGGAAAATCTGCTGGCCGATTACGCCACGCTGGGCCTGACGCTTGGCGGCCATCCGCTGTCTTTTCTGCGCCAGCAACTGAGTCAGCGTCGCTACGTGAAGACGGCCGAGCTGCGCCAGATGCCCAGCAGAAAGCTGGCGCGCTGTGCCGGATTCGTCACCTGCCGGCAACGCCCCTCGACCTCGAAAGGCGTCATCTTTGTGACGCTGGAAGACGAAACCGGAATGGCCAACGTGATCGTGCATGCCCTGCTGGCAGAGCGGCAACGCAAGGAGCTGCTGGGTTCGCGTCTGCTCGGTGTGCTGGGCGTGCTACAGTGCGAAGGCGAGGTCGTGCATCTGATTGCCAAACGACTGGTCGATCACACCGAGTTGCTGGGCAACCTGCACACAAGCAGCCGGGATTTCCGTTGACCTCGGCGCACTTTATGCAAATGCCAACCATGACCGTACTCGCCACATCGAACAAATCGAGCACTCCGAACATTTCAAACGCTCCGAACCGACCCCCGGCCAGTGCGGATTACCTGGAATCGTTGAACGACGAACAGCGCGCTGCCGTGGAATACGACGGACAACGCGGCCCGCTCCTGGTCATCGCCGGAGCCGGGTCGGGCAAGACCAAGACGCTGGCGCACCGCGTCGCCCACCTGACCGTCAACGGTGCGGATCCGCAGCGCATCCTGATGCTCACTTTCTCGCGCCGCGCGGCGGCGGAAATGTCGCGCCGGGTCGGGCTCATCGTCCAGCAGGCGATCGGTGCCCCGGCAACGCAGCGCCCGCTGCATTTCCCGTGGGCCGGCACCTTCCACGGCATTGGCGCGCGACTGCTCCGCGACTATGCGGAGCGCATCGGCCTCGCGCCTTCCTTCACCATCCATGACCGTGCCGATTCGGAAGATCTGCTGGCCCTGGTGCGTCATGACCTGAAGTTCAGCACCACCCAAAAGCGCTTCCCGACCAAGGGCACGTGCATGACGATCTACTCGCGCACGGTCAACAGCGAGCAGCCGCTGGCCGAGGTCCTGATGCGGACCTTTCCGTGGTGTGCCGGGTGGGAAACGGAGCTGAAGCAGTTGTTTGCCCGCTACGTCGCGGCCAAGCAGGCGCAGAACATTCTCGACTACGACGACCTGTTGCTGTACTGGTCACAGATGGCCGCCGAGCCCGCCTTCGCCGCCGAGCTGGGTGCCCGCTTCGATCACGTACTCGTCGATGAATACCAGGACACCAATCGCTTGCAGGCATCGATCCTGCTGGCCCTCAAGCCCGATGGCCGCGGCCTGACCGTCGTTGGCGACGACGCACAATCGATCTACTCGTTTCGCGCCGCCACGGTGCGCAACATCCTCGACTTCCCGATTCATTTCGACCCGCCCGCGCAGGTCACGACGCTGGAGCGCAATTACCGCTCGACGCGGCCGATTCTGGATGCCTCCAATGCCGTTATCGATCTGGCCAAGGAGCGCTTCACCAAGAATCTGTGGACGGATCGGATTGGCTCCGCCAAACCCCGTCTGGTTACCGTGCGCGACGAAGCCGATCAGGCGCGCTACGTTGCCGATGGCATCCTCGAAATGCGTGAAAGCGGTGTGCCACTCAAAGCGCAGGCCGTGCTGTTCCGCACCTCCAGTCACAGTGCCGCGCTGGAGCTGGAGCTGATCCGGCGCAATATTCCCTTCGTGAAATTCGGCGGTTTGAAGTTTCTGGAAGCCGCGCACATCAAGGACGTGCTCTCCGCATTACGCTGGGCCGAGAATCCGCGCGATCGTCTGGCCGGCTTCCGCGTCGCGACGCTGCTGCCGGGTGTCGGCCCGGTGACGGCGGGGAAGTTGCTGGACACGATGGAGTCCGCCGCCAATCCCGTGGACGCGCTGATCCGGTTTCAGATGCCCAACGCCGCGGCCGGCGACTGGTCGGCTTTCGTCAAGCACTTTGCCTTGCTCAATCGCGCCGAAGCCGTCTGGCCCGGTGACGTCGAGAGTACGGTGGAGTGGTACGAAAGCCACCTGACGCGCCGCTACGACGACGCGGCCATCCGCATGGGCGACTTGCTTCAGTTGCAGCGGATCGCCGCCACCTATGCCACACGGGAGCGCTTTCTCACGGAAATCACGCTCGATCCGCCCGAGGCAACGAGCGACAAATCGGGCGTTCCGCACCGTGACGAGGACTACCTGATTCTTTCAACCATTCATTCGGCCAAGGGGCAGGAGTGGCGAGCCGTGTCCTTGCTCAACGTCGTCGACGGCTGCATTCCGTCGGACATGGCGACGGGATCGAGCGCCGAGATCGAGGAGGAAAGACGGCTGCTGTACGTGGCGATGACGCGCGCCAAGGAGCAGTTGCAATTGATCGTTCCGCAGCGATTTTACGTGCACCAGCAGGCCGGTTTCGGCGACCGGCACGTGTATGCCTCGCGCAGCCGCTTTATTTCCAACACGGTCGCGCAGTTTTTCGAGCCGACCGAGTGGCCCCATCCCGACACAGCCGAGGCGACTGCCAGGCAAGGCCAGCGCGCCGGGAGTGTCGATCTTGCCGCGAAGTTGAAGACGATGTGGACGTGATGACTACTTGGGCCAACCACGACGGATAAGCTTTTGTCATGCAAAGAAGATTGCACGATAGGAAGGTCTGACCGCCATGTGCGGACGCTTTGTCACGCCGGGTGAGGCGGAAATCGAACGTTTCTGGCATATCGGCCGTCACAACTGGCGCAGCCCGTTTGCCAGTGTCCGGCAAACGCGCTACAACGTCGCGCCGCAGCAGGGCAATCCACGCAGCCACGTGCCGGTCATCCGCGCCGACGCGGATGGGACGCTCGAACTCACCGACATGCAATGGTGGCTCCTGCCGTTCTGGTCCAAGGAGCCGCGAGTCAGCTATTCCACGTTCAACGCCCGCATTGAAACGGTGGCCACCGCGGCGAGCTTTCGCCAACCCTTCAAGCGCCGCCGCTGCTTGATCCCGGCCCTGGGCTGGTATGAGTGGCAGACAATTCCAAGCGGAAAGCAGCCCTGGTACTTCCATTCAGCGGACGGGACGCTTCTTGCGTTTGCCGGGCTTTGGGAGCACTGGGGAGAAGGCAGGACAGGTGATCGAATCGTGCACCATCATCGTCGGCGAACCCGACGAGGCGGTTCGGCAGGTGCACGACAGGATGCCCGTCATCCTGCCGCGCGAGCGGCAGGATCAATGGTTGTCGCCTGCGGTGACCGACGCCGAGGAAGTAAAGAAGATTCTGCGGTCAGCCGCGCCGGAAAGACTCGTGATTCACCGTGTCGGAAAGGGGGTTGGCAACGCCAAAAACGACGACCCGGAGATGATCGAGAAAGTGCACTCGGACTAACCAGGGGCAGGGGGCCGGGCTCATCCAGCAAACGGTCAAGATCGCGCCTCGCTTAGCGCGCTCGATCCAACCTCAGTCGTTGACGAGCATTGCATCGTATAACGACTCCATGATAGATTGCCGCATCGTTGTACGGAGAGAAATTATGCCTACAGTCACACTATCGCCCAAATTCCAGGTCGTCATCCCGCTGCAAATCCGAGAGGCCCTTGGGTTGAAGCCCGGGCAGAAGGTGGAAGCGATGCAATACCTTGATCGCGTCGAGTTCATTCCCGTCCGTTCAGCACGCGAAATGCGCGGGTTCTTGAAAGGAATCGACACCACAGTACCTCGCGAGAAGGATCGAGTTTGAACGTCGTCGACTCTTCCGCCTGGCTGGAATACTTCGCGGACGGGCCCAACGCAACTTTCTTCGCAGCGGCAATCGAGGCTACGGACGAACTGGTCGTTCCGTCCATCTGCCTGCTGGAAGTGTTCAAACGCGTATGCCAACAGCGAGGTGAAGGGCTCGCCCTTCAGGCCGTGGCGATTATGCAACAAGGGCGAATCGTGGACCTTGATTCCGCTCTGGCATTGATTGCCGCAAAGATCGGAAGCGATACCAAGCTGGCGCTTGCCGACAGTGTTGTGCTGGCAACTGCACGACAGTCGGAGGCGACATTGTGGACGCAAGATGCCGACTTCGAAGGCCTACCCGATGTGAAGTTTCGGGCAAAGAAGAGTACGCGTCGGCCCGGTTAGCGTACAGGAGCGGCGAAGCGGCGTGCTGAATAGGGAAGCATAGCTTCCGAGCGGTGGAGGCCAATGGAGTCAGCACGAATTGAACACCTCACGGCAACTGGCAATCGTGTCCGACCCGATATAGTTCTCGATATAGTTGCTCAGCGGTCCCGCTGTTTCGCGTTCGCTGCTGCCGTTTTTTCGGGAACCGATTTGGCATGAGTAGCCATTCCATGTGCGAGGCACGCAAAGGCCAAGAACACCCAGAAAGCGATAACCCCGTTTATGCCGGCGATCGAAAAAGCAGTCTTTTCATACCGCCACAGTTCCTTGGTTGGATCGGTATAGACATGCCACGCCCGGTAGAGGCAAAGAGCGGTGCCCAGGTAATTTACCACATAAATGGCGACCTTCGGGTTGTCCGTGGGAAGCTGAAAATTCCATTTCTCGGTCCAGCGGTCGATGTTTTCTTGGTTGGGCCAACAAGGTCCGAGAACAATAATGATCAGTGCCAATACCAAAAGCATGGCGACACTGGATGAAAAGTCGTTGTCGGGGAGACAGATTACGACCGCCGTGGAGAGCAGACCAAAAACCAGCTGTAGAAGTATTCGTATGGCACGCATGCTCTGAAAATCTAACCGATGAAAGGGACTTCACCGTCCCGAGGCTGCGGCGGAGGCCGCAAATGGTGATGTCGCGCTGGTCAAGCCCAAGGTATCGCGGCAGCATCTTCTGCCGATGATCGCACAACTGCCGCCCTGCGTCATCCGCATGGAAGCCTGCACCGGCCCCAACACCGTTAGCCAGAGCGCGTACTGCCGCAGATAGTCTCCGGAAAACCGGCCAAGAATTCAAATTGCTGTAGAATTTTCCACTGCGGCCATTGATTTCCACGCTTGCGTCCGATGGCTGCATGTGCCGAGCGATTTACCGGGGGCCTGTCGATGGGTGCTTCAAGTCACTGCGATTATCTCGATCCGATCCTGAACCGTTATCGTCATCGGCCGGATTGTCTGCTGCAAATGCTGCGCGAAGGGCAAGAGCAGTTCGGCTATGTGCACCCCGATGCAATTGATTATTTGAGCGAAAAACTCAAGTTGCCGCGAGCCCGCGTCGAGGGCGTGGCGAGCTTCTATTCCTTCCTGCATTTGCAGCCTTGCGGCAAGTATCGGGTGTTGTTCTCCGACAATATCACCGACCGCATGCTGGGCAATCAGACGCTGCTCGAGCGCATGTGCCGCAACTTGTGGGTCGAGCGCGGCAAGGTTTCCGAGGATGGACTGGTCAGCATCGATTACACGTCCTGCACCGGCATGTGCGATCAGGGGCCGGCCGTGCTGGTCAACGGGCAGGCGCTGACCGGCATGACGACTGAACGAATCGACCGCATTTGCGAACTGATCCGCGCCAAGGCACCGCTCTCAGAATGGCCGTCGGCGTACTTTGCCGTTGCCGACAACATCCGCCGCCGGGACGTGCTCCTTTCCGGCGATTGGCCGGCAGGCGAGGCAATCCGGGCGGCGATCGCGCGGGGCGCCGTGGCCATGCTGGCCGAATTGAAACTCTCCAATCTGCGCGGGCGCGGCGGTGCCGGCTTTACCACGCACATCAAATGGGAGTCGGCGCGCGAGGCGCCGTGTCATGCCGGGAAGCCGGCACGCTATATCGTTTGCAATGCCGACGAGGGCGAACCGGGAACCTTCAAGGACCGCGTCCTGTTGAACAGTTATGCGGATCTGCTGTTCGACGGAATGACCCTGGCCGGCTTCACCGTCGGTGCCGCAAAGGGACTGGTTTACCTGCGCGGCGAATATCACTATCTGTTACCGGCGTTGCTGGCCAACCTCGAACAGCGCCGCCGCAATGGCCTGCTCGGTTCCCCAGTTTGTTCGCAACCGGGCTTCGACTTCGACATCGAAATTCATCTGGGAGCAGGCGCTTACGTCTGCGGCGAGGAATCGGCCCTCCTCGAATCGCTCGAAGGCAAGCGTGGCGTGCCGCGCAATCGACCGCCGTATCCGGTGACCGAGGGTTACCTCGGCCAGCCGACCGTGGTCAACAACGTCGAAACCCTGTGCAAGGCGGCGCTCATCGCGCTTCGTGGTGGCGCCTGGTTTTCCGGCCTGGGCACCAAGCAGTCGACCGGCACCAAGCTGCTCTCGATTTCGGGCGACGTGGAGAATCCGGGGATCTACGAGTATCCGTTCGGTATTTCGGTGGATCAGGTGCTCAACGATTGCGGCGCGGGCAATGCGCAGGCGATTCAGGTCAGCGGCGCATCGGGGGTGTGTCTGGCGATGCACGAGTTTTCGCGCCGCATTGCGTTTGAAGACGTGCCGACCGCTGGCGCGTTCATGGTCTTCGGCGCGCATCGCGACATGTTTGAGGTGGCCCGGAATTTTGCCCACTTCTTTGCCCACGAGAGTTGCGGCTTCTGCACGCCTTGCCGGGTCGGCACGACCTTGGTCGTCAACTGCATGGACAAGATTGCCAACGGGCATGGTACGCAGTTCGAGATCAACGAGATCTTCAAGATTCACCGCCTGTTGCATGTGGCGAGCCATTGCGGTCTCGGGCAAACGGCGTGCAATCCGATCTTCGACACCTTGCAGAAGTTCAGACCGGCCTACGAGCGGCGCCTGCGCTCGCTTGATTTCGAGCCGGCCTTCGATCTGGATCAGGCGCTCGCCGCTGCCCGCCAGATGACCGGGCGCGACGATCCTGGCGCCCATTTCGGTCTGGCAGCCCAGGAAGCGCTGGGGGAAAAGGCATGAAGCAGACCATGATCATGCTCGACGGGATGCCCGTGCCCTTTACCGAAGGACAGACGATCATGGATGCCGCCATGGCCGCAGACGTTTTCATCCCGCACCTGTGTCACCACCCGGAGTTCAAGCCGCAAGGCAGTTGCAAGCTGTGTACCGTCAAGGCCAACGGTCGCTACGTGTCGTCCTGCACGATGTTCGCCAAGGACGGCATGGAAGTCGAAAACAATACGCCGGACCTGAACGACAAGCGGCGTACCTTGTTGCAGATGCTGTTCGTCGAGGGCAATCATTTCTGCCCCTCCTGTGAGAAGAGCGGCAACTGCATGTTGCAGGCATTGGCCTACGAGCTGGAAATGCTGACGCCGCATTTTGACCAGTTCTACCCGGATCGGCCGCTCGATGCCTCGCACCCGGACGTCCTGCTCGATTTCAATCGCTGCATCCTGTGCGAATTGTGCGTGCGCGCCAGTCGCGATGTCGATGGCAAGAACGTCTTTGCCCTTGCCGGACGCGGGATTACCAAGCACCTGATCGTCAATGCAAAGTCGGGGCGGCTGGCCGATACGGATTTTTCGCGGCTCGACCGCGCAGCGCATGTCTGCCCGGTGGGCGTCATCCTCGAAAAACGTCAGGGATTTGCCGTGCCGATCGGCAAACGGCTCTACGACGAGAAGCCTATCGGCCAGCAGATGGAGCGCTTGGCCGAGCGAACGACGAAGGTGGAGGACAGCGATGGCTGAGGTTGTGGAAAAACGCAAGGTTCGCTTGGCTACCACGTCGCTGGCGGGCTGCTTCGGCTGCCACATGTCGTTCCTCGACATTGACGAGCGCCTGTTCAAGCTCATCGAGCATGTCGAATTCGACCGTTCTCCGCTGACCGATATCAAGCATTGCGGCCCCTGCGACATCGGCTTGATCGAGGGCGGCGTTTGCAATGCCGAAAATGTTCATGTCCTGCGCGAATTCCGCAAGAACTGCAAGCTGCTGATCGCCCTTGGCGCCTGTGCGGTGAATGGCGGCTTGCCTGCTCAACGCAATCATCTGGATCTTGGCCAATGCCTGCAGGAGGTCTACCTGACGGGTTCGGGCATCGTCAATGGGCAGGTACCCAACGATCCGGAATTGCCCTTGCCGCTCGACAAGGTGCGCCCGATCCACGAAATCGTCCGTATCGACTATTTCATCCCCGGTTGCCCGCCGTCGGGCGACGCGATCTGGAAGTTCCTGACCGATCTGCTCGAAGGGCGGACGCCGCGCCTCGGCCATCCGATGCTGCATTTCGATTGATCCGCATATGGCTATGGAATCATCATGAGCTTTGAACTGGAAACCGCTACCGCCGATGCAAGCACCCTGCGCCGCGTGGCCATCGACCCGGTATCAAGGGTTGAGGGACACGGCAAGGTGACGCTGTTGCTCGACGAGAACGACATCGTGCAGCAAGTCCGCCTGCATATCGTCGAGTTTCGCGGCTTTGAAAAATTCATCCAGGGCCGTCCCTACTGGGAGGTGCCGGTAATGGTACAGCGCCTGTGCGGTATCTGTCCGGTGTCGCATCATCTGGCTGCCTCCAAGGCACTCGATCATGTCGTTGGAGCGCCGCGCCTGACGCCGGCGGCCGACAAGCTGCGTCGGCTGATGCATTACGGCCAGATCCTGCAGTCGCACGCGCTGCATTTCTTCCACCTTTCGTCGCCCGATCTTCTCTTCGGTTTCGAAAGCGAAGTCGGCAAGCGCAACATCGTCGGCGTTGCCGCGGCCTATCCCGAAGTGGCGAAGCAGGGCGTGCTGTTGCGCAAGTTTGGCCAGGAAGTGATACGCCTGACCGCCGGCAAGCGCATCCATGGCACCGGCGCAGTTCCCGGTGGCGTCAATCGTTCGCTCACGCGTGCCGAGCGCGACGGCCTGCTGGCCGATGTCGACCAGACCATCGCCTGGAGCCGTGACGCGGTGCATCTGGTCAGGCGTCTGCATAATGCCGACCCTGGGCTGTATGACGAATTCGGCAGCTTCCGTTCGAACATTCTTTCGATCGTCGGCGCCAAAGGCGAACTCGACTTCTACGATGGCACCTTGCGCGTGCGCGACGCCGACGGGCAGATCATCGTCGATGGTGTCGATGTCCAGAACTACCAGCAATTGATCCGCGAAGAGGTCAAACCGTGGAGCTACATGAAGTTTCCCTTCCTGACCGCGCTCGGCCCCGAGACCGGTTGGTACAAGGTGGGGCCGCTGGCGCGCGTACAGAACTGCGATTTCATCCCGTCGCCGCTGGCCGAAGCCGAACGCCGCGTCTTCGTCGATTACGGCAAGGGAGGCCTGATCCACGCTCCGCTGGCCTACCATTGGGCGCGCATGATCGAGATGCTGCATGCCGCCGAGACGATCAAGGATTTTCTCAATGATGACGACATTTCTGGAACCGACCTGATGGTTTCCGGCCCGCATCGACGCGAAGGCGTCGGCGTCATCGAGGCGCCGCGCGGGACACTACTCCACCACTATCAGGTAAATGACGACGATCTGGTCGCCATGTGCAATCTGATCGTGTCGACCACGCATAACAATCAGCCGATGAACGAAGCGGTGCGGCGCGTCGCCAAGCGTTATCTGAGCGGTCGCAAACTGACCGAAGGTTTGCTCAATCATATCGAAGTGGCGATTCGTGCTTTCGATCCCTGCCTTTCCTGCGCGACGCATGCGCTCGGCAAGATGCCGCTGCACGTGACACTGCTCGATGCCGAAGGGCGCGAGATTGACCGCCGCTGTACCTCGGGCGACGGCGGGTATTGAGCCCATTGACGCCAAAGCCGTTTCTGCTCTTTGCTCTGGGTAACGAGAGCCGAGGTGACGATGCACTGGGCCCCTTGCTGGCACGCCGTCTGCAGGACTGGCTGGCGAGTACCGGAAAGGTTGGGCCGGTCGAAATCATCGAGGAATTCCAGCTGCAGATCGAGCACACGCTGGATCTCAAGGACCGCGAGCTGGTGCTGTTTGTCGATGCCGGCGAGGGAACCGCGGCGCCATTTGCGTTTTCTGCGGCTCGGGTGGGGTGGGGAGGCCGTGGAGAGCGGGGCGTCGGGTACACCACCCATGCCGTAGCACCGGAAGCCTTGCTCGGCTTGTATGTCAAAGTACATGCGGCGGCGCCGCCGCCCGCCTTCATCCTGTGTCTGGCCGGGGAAGGTTTTGAACTGGGCGCGCCGCTGTCTGCGGTGGCGGCAGCGCATTTTGAAGCCGGGTTCGCATTTTGCCAGGGCTTGTTCGATTCGCCGTCGTTGCCCTCCTGGCAGGCGTCATGCAATGAACCATTCAACGTCGAGCGCACTCCCATAGCCTGAAATCGCCGTATTTACCGTATTTGCCACACTCGCTGTGCCTGTAGAATGCGCCCCCTATGACTTCCTCCAGGACGGACGTGCCCGCCGGCGTCCCGAAACCCCTCTTCTCGTACCGCAAACATTGGGCCAAGCGCTTTGGCATCGCTCCATTTTTGCCGATGTCGCGCGCCGAGATGGACGAGCTCGGCTGGGATTCCTGCGACATCATCCTGGTAACAGGCGACGCTTACGTCGATCACCCGAGTTTCGGCATGGCGCTGGTCGGCCGCCTGCTTGAAGCACAAGGCTTTCGCGTCGGCATCATCAGCCAGCCGGACTGGCTATCGGCGAAAGCCTTCAGGGCCTTGGGCAGGCCCAATCTGTTCTATGGCGTGACTGCCGGCAATATGGATTCGATGGTCAATCGCTATACCTCGGACCGGAAGATCCGCTCGGATGACGCCTACACGCCGCATGCCGAAGCCAACAAGCGGCCGGACCGGGCCGTGGTGGTCTATGCTCAGCGCTGCCGCGAAGCCTTTCCCGAAGCCAAAGTGGTGATCGGCTCGATCGAAGCCAGCTTGCGCCGTATCGCACATTACGATTACTGGTCGGACAAGGTGCGGCGGTCGGTCCTGCCGGATTCGAAAGCCGATATGCTCATTTTCGGCAGCGCCGAGCGCGCCATCGTGGCGCTGGCACACCGGCTGGCCGCAGGCGAGGAGATCGCTAAAATTCGCGATTTGCGCGGCACGGCATTCATGGTGCCGCGCGGCTGGCTGCCTGCTGGCGATTGGTCGGAGATCGATTCAAGCGAAGTCGATACGCCCGGACTGCTGATTCGTCATGCCGACCCCTATGCGTTCGAACCCGACAAGGGCAATGAAGCAATCTGTGCCTCGAAGACAGAGGCAGCAACAGCGCCACCGGCCAAAGTGATTCAATTCCACTCGCATACACGGATGCCGAAGCTGGATCGGACGCGTACGGCGATACGTCTGCCGTCTTACGAGCAGGTGGTGAACGACCCGGTGCTATACGCACATGCGTCGAGGACCTTTCACATCGAATCGAATCCGGGCAACGCCCGTTGTCTGATTCAGGGGCATGGCGAACGCGATGTGTGGCTCAATCCGCCGCCGCTGCCGCTGACCACGCTGGAGATGGACGAGGTGTTTGCAGCGCCATTCCAGCGCAAACCGCATCCTTCGTATGGCGATGCGAAGATTCCGGCGTTCGAGATGATCCGTTTTTCGATCAACATCATGCGCGGTTGCTTTGGCGGTTGTACGTTCTGTTCGATTACCGAACACGAAGGGCGCATCATCCAGAGCCGATCCGAGGCGTCAATATTGCGCGAGATCGAGGAGATCCGGGACAAAGCGCCGGGGTTTACCGGAACCATTTCCGACCTGGGCGGACCGACGGCCAATATGTACCGGCTGGCCTGCAAGGATCCGAAAATCGAGTCCTCATGCCGTCTGCTTTCCTGCGTATACCCCGGCATCTGCGAGAACCTGAATACCGACCACGCGCCGCTTATCCAGCTCTACCGCAAGGCACGGGCCATCAAGGGCGTGAAGCGGGTGCTGGTCAGCTCGGGCCTGCGTTACGATCTTGCCCTGCGTTCGCCGGACTATGTCAAGGAACTGGTTACGCATCACGTCGGCGGCTATCTGAAGATTGCGCCGGAACATACCGAAGACGGGCCGCTGGCGCACATGATGAAGCCGGGCATCGGCACCTACGACCAGTTCAAGCTGTTGTTCGACAAGTATTCGAAGGAAGCAGGCAAGGAGCAGTATCTGATTCCGTATTTCATCGCCGCGCACCCCGGAACAACGGATAAGGACATGCTCAATCTGGCCTTGTGGCTCAAGCAACGAAACTTCCGGCTCGATCAGGTGCAGACCTTTCTGCCAACGCCGATGGCCATTGCCACGGCGATGTACCACACGCAGCGCAATCCGTTGAAGAAACTGACGCGCAATCCGCAAACCTCGGAGATGGTCGAAACCGTTCGCGCCAGCCGCATGCGCAAACTGCACAAGGCGTTTCTGCGCTACCACGATCCCGAAAACTGGCCCTTGCTGCGTGATGCACTGCGACAGATGGGCCGTGCAGACCTGATCGGCAGCGGCAAGAAGCACCTGATCCCAGGGTTTCAACCGGCCGGAACGGGGCTGAAGCACCGGGATGTGGGAGTAACGCAAAAGCCGTTGAACAAAAAGCCGGGAATGCCAACCAGCAAGGCGCCTGAAGGTGACCGGAGGGAATGCAGGGCAAGTGCACAGCCACCAGGCAGAGCAAAAGGCACCCGGTGATGCCTTGGTGAGGTTTTAGTCCTTCTTCCAAGGCATCCGTGCTAGAATCAGCCCCTTTTTTCAAAGCGTTAGCCCCTTATGTCCCGTTCCGTTCGTAACATCGCCATCATTGCCCACGTCGACCACGGCAAGACGACACTCGTCGACAAGCTGCTGCATCAGGCAGGAAGTTTTTCAGCCCACCAGCACGTTGCCGAACGCGTGATGGACTCGAACGATCTGGAAAAGGAGCGGGGGATCACGATTCTGGCCAAGAATCTGGCCGTCGATTATCAAGGGGTGCACATCAATATCGTCGATACGCCGGGACACGCCGACTTCGGCGGTGAAGTCGAACGCGTGTTATCGATGGTCGATGGCGTGTTGCTGCTGGTCGATGCCGTGGAAGGCCCGATGCCACAGACGCGCTTCGTGACCAAGAAGGCGTTGGCGCTGGGCTTGAAGCCGATTGTCGTGGTCAACAAGATCGACCGAGACGGTGCCCGCCCGGACTGGGTGGTCGATCACACTTTCGACCTTTTCGACAAGCTGGGCGCATCCGATGAGCAGCTCGATTTTCCGGTGATCTACGCTTCGGCGCTCAATGGCTTCGCCACGCTCGATCTGGCCAAACCGTCACCCGACATGCGGCCGATGTTCGAGGCGATTCTTGAACATGTGCCGCCGCCGCATGCCGACGAAATCGACGGCCCGCTGCAGCTACAGATTTCCGCTTTGGATTACTCTTCTTACGTTGGCCGCATCGGTATCGGCCGCATTCAGCGCGGTCGCCTGAAAGCGGCGCAGCAGATCACCGTGATGTACGGTCAGGCCGATGCCGATGGCAAATTCGAACATGGCTTGCCGAAATCGGCCAAGGTCAATCAGGTCTTCGGTTTCCGAGGGATCGAACGGGTCTCGCTGGACGAAGCCGTGGCTGGGGATATCGTCCTGGTGACGGGCGTGGACGACCTTTCGATCGGCTGTACGATCACCGACAACGACAGGCCCGAGGCCTTGCCGATGCTGAAGATCGACGAGCCGACGCTGAACATGACCTTCATGGTGAACAACTCCCCCTATGCCGGGACCGAAGGCAAGTTCGTCACCAGTCGCCAGATCCGCGAGCGCCTGAACAAGGAGTTGCTGACCAATATGGCGCTGCGCGTCGAAGAGACCAGCGAAACCGATTCCTTTCTCGTTTCCGGTCGTGGCGAACTGCACTTGACGATTCTGCTCGAAACGATGCGCCGTGAAGGTTTTGAGCTGGCCGTCGGGCGCCCGAAAGTGATCTACAAGATGGTCGACGGCGTCGAGTGCGAGCCTTACGAGATGCTCACGCTGGACGTCGAGGAGGCGCATCAGGGCGGCATCATGGAAGCGCTCGGCTACCGCAAGGGCGATCTGCAGGACATGGTGTCCGATGGTCGCGGGCGCGTCCGTCTCGAATACCGCATCCCGGCGCGGGGCCTGATCGGCTTCCAGGGCGAATGCATGAATCTGACCCGCGGCACCGGGCTGATGAGCCATGTTTTCGACGACTACGCCCCGGTCAAGGGCGACATGCCCGGCCGCCGCAACGGCGTGCTGATCTCGGCAGAGAAAGGCGAGGCCGTGGCGTATGCATTGTGGAAGCTGCAGGATCGTGGCCGCATGTTCACCGTACCCGGTGACCGCCTCTATGAAGGCATGATCATCGGCATTCACTCACGCGATAACGATCTCGTGGTCAACCCGATCAAGGGCAAGCAACTGACCAACGTTCGTTCCTCGGGAACCGACGAGGCGGTGCGGCTGGTGCCGCCGGTCGATGTCACGTTGGAGAGCGCCGTCGAGTTCATCGACGATGACGAACTCGTTGAAATCACGCCCAAGAGCATCCGCATGCGCAAACGCTACCTCGTCGAGCACGAGCGCAAACGCGCCCAGCGCGCCGAGGGGTGAGTCAACGACTGTTGTTGGCGGCCTTCGCGTAAACGTTCGTTCAAACCCCGTTTAGACAATCACCATTTCAGCACGGCAACGGTTGCATTCGCCAGTCGTTGCCGTGCATTCGCTGAGGGTATGCCTTCGCCTGTTTCTCTGTGGCGTTGCGTACCGTCCCCGGCCTTATTCGCCATCCTGGCGACACGCCAGAGACATCACACCCCTCGCTGCAACGCCACCGGTTTGCCATGAACCGGGCGATGTATTTCAGTCATCCTGCGGGCTGATTTGATTCGTCCCACTCAGACACCGGTTGAATCCAAGTACCGATTCCTGCCCCCATTCTCCGATTGCGCCCGAAAAAATATGAGCGGAGCATGCGGATCGAGGGGTATCGCCCGTGCGGAATTCATTCGCGCTGGATGCTCCTCTCTCGTCGCAAGACGAAATTTTCCGAGGAGACAACAACATGGAAATCGTAACTGAAGATAGCGTGACCACGCTTGGGGGTTGGCACAGCGGCAAGGTTCTGGTGGCCGGATCGCATGGCGGAATCATCGCCGGGATGTTGGCTGCACAGGCCAGGGTGCATGCCGTCATCCTGAATGACGCCGGGGTCGGCAAGGATGCCGCGGGAATTGCCTCGCTCGGTCTGCTTGAATCAATCGGCATGGCGGCTGCGACGGTGGACCGGCGAAGCGCGCCGATGGGCAAAGCCGAGCTGGCGCTGGCTTCCGGCCTTATTTCGCACGCCAATTACCACGCCCTTGCCAGCGGCGTACGCCCTGGCGATCGTTGTCACGATGCCGCGCAAAAACTTTGCCATACGCCCGCACCGTACGGACGGCTGCCCCGCTTCGTAGAAAAGCGCTATTCGCTCGGGTCGGCACGACGGCAACCGCCGGTCATCGGTTGCGATTCGGTTTGCCTGGTGCGCCCCGGCGACAACGGCAAGATCGTGGTCGTCGGCTCGCATGCGGCGTTGCATGCGCCGGATCCGCGTCTGGCGCTGGCGGTTGACGCTTGCGCCGCCTTCTTCCATGACGCCGGATGCCGTGGTGAGCCGGAAGGAATCAGCAGGCTGCCGGTTCTCGACCGTCGCGGCATTCCGACGGCGGCCGTCGATCATCGCACGGCACGGATCGGCGACGCGCGATCGATGTGGGAAAGCGGCGTGATTTCGTTTTGCAACGCTGCTGCCGTAGGCGTGGGTTGGCGTTGCGGGATGACCGTACCCGAGGCGGTTGCCTGTTACCGGGCGACGGCAATTTCCGCTGCTCAACGCGTCTGTGCGTGAAGGAGCAAATCATGATCGACCAATTGATTTCGACGATGATCCCGGTGACCGCAGTGGTGCTTATCGGTTTTGCCTATGCCTACAACACCCATGTCAATGTATCGGTGGCGAACCGTCTTAACACCGAGATATTTCTTCCCGCTCTGGTTTTTTCCGCACTCGCCACCAGGCGTTTCGACGCCGGACTCGATGGCTGGCTGATCGCCGCGACAGCGATCATCGTCATCGGTTCGGGAGTGGTCGCATTGCCGATTGCACGCTGGATGCGAGTCGATGCGAAACTGTTCTGTCCGCCGATGATGTTCAGCAACTGCGGCACGCTCGGTTTGCCACTGGCTCTGCTGGCGTTTGGCGAACGCGAGTTTCCTCATGCCATGCTGCTGTTCGTCACCACAAACTTGATGTTCTTCACTTTGGGTGCGTACATGATCGGAAGCGATCTGTCCTGGCGGCGCATCATCGCGAGCCCGGTGGTCATGGCGACGGTGCTGGGTATACTCAGCAGCCTGCTTGAGTTGCCGCTACCGCGAATCGTTTTGCATCCCGTCAAGCTGCTTGGCGACGTGTCCTTGCCCTTGATGCTGTTTTCCCTTGGAGTACGCATGACCGCCGTGCGGCGGTCCGACCTGAAGGTGGGATTTGCCGGTGCGCTTGTTTGCCCGATGGCCGGGCTTCTGATCGCTGGTTTGCTCGTGCCGTGGTTGCCTCTTGCGGCAGAGCACCGGGCGTTGCTTTTTCTGTTTGCCGCGTTGCCGCCCGCAGTGGTGAACCATCTTTTGGCCGAGTCGTATCTCCGCGATCCGGAAAAAATGGCCGCCATTGTGGTTATCGGCAACGCCGTTAGCGTGCTCTTCATACCGTTCGGATTGTCGATCGGTCTGGTCAGCATGACGGGATAGTCGCGCTCGCCGCCGGTCACGCGCCGCTCGTCAATGCAGGGCGCGCCGGCGTGGTGAAGATCGGCGATGCTCTGCGTCACGCCGAGTGTCGCTGCACATCACTCGCGCGACCGCTTGTTGGGGACGTGCCGGGTTTATCGGCGTTGCGTGAGAACTACGAGCTGACAGAAACACCCAAAAACCATCGCCGCCGTGCCCGCCTGCAACAGGGTGCCGGACTGAAAACTGCCGATCCAGTACATGCCAGCCAGACGAAACGCGACACTGAGCAAACAAAGCAATACACCGCCTGCTCCGGCGGCCCAACCGAGTTTGAGCAAGGTATCCATAAACCCTCCTATCATTCCGGATCAAGAAACGTCATATAGCAAACGAACCGCGTCGAGGATACCCGAAAACGCTTCACTCCGACCATGGCCGGTTTGCTTCGGCCTGATTGCCAAGTGCACGTCAGACGCGCACTCATGGTCGCGTCATGCACTTTGCTTTAGAATCGCTGGGAGTCTGTTTAATCCTGCTGCATTCATTGACGAGTTGCCCCGACCGCGATGTTAAGCCTATTTGCCAGCGACAAGCCCGCACAACGCCTGAACGATCTCAGGAACCTTCTGTTGTTCGTCGACTTGAATACCCGTGAAATGAAGATTGTCGATGGGTTCTTGCATGAACGAACTTACCTGAAGGACGAAGTGATCTTCGACGAGGGGGAGGAGGGGCAGGCCATCTATTTCATTCTCGCCGGCAAAGTGCTGATCTGCCATCCGGGGGAGAGCGACCATCCGATCGCCGTTCTCGAACGGGGTAATTTCTTCGGCGAGCTGGCTTTGCTCGACGATGCGCCGCGTTCGGCGCAGGCGCGGGCAGCGGTCAACTGTACGCTGGCGGTCTTTTTTCGCGGCGATTTTTTGGGCTTGATGCATTCGCATGCCTTGATTGCCTCGAAAATCGCCCTGCAGCTGGCTCGTCACCTGGGCGTGCGTTTGCGCGGCAAAGTGCATAACGATCAGGCGTTCAGCGAGTAAGGCCGGCGATGAGACGGCAACGTTATCGTTCAGGGCCGCTGGTGTGGCTGGCGATCCTCTTCTTTACCTGCCTGCTGCTCTTCCTGTTCCAGAAGATTCTCTGGCTGGTCGTGCCTTTTTTACTGGCCCTGATCGGCTATTACCTGTTTTTCCCCTTGCAGCAACGCCTGGTGTTGGGTGGCATGACACGCGCTACGTCGGCGGCTTTGGTCAGTGGTAGTGCTTTTGCCGTGGCCGTTGGCGTCATTTTGTTGTCATTCCCGTGGATCAGTGCGCATATTGTTTCGTGGCAGGATTCGGCGTCGCGCTACATCGAGGGAGGGCTGCATTTTATTGCCGACACGCTGGCCTGGGCCGAGCGAAATTATGCTTTTGCCGCCAAGGCGCATCTGAGCGATCAATTGACGCAAAACATCAGCGAATTGGGCGACAA
Organism: Propionivibrio sp.; assembly: GCA_016705685.1. GTDB lineage: Bacteria > Pseudomonadota > Gammaproteobacteria > Burkholderiales > Rhodocyclaceae > Propionivibrio. The sequence goes on along the minus strand of JADJLB010000010.1, from coordinate 265,936 downwards.
GTTTGCCGGTACGTACCTCACGTCTGCCGCGTTGACTGCGGCGGCCTGGCTGCCATCGCTGCTGCTGGCGCCGTTTCTCGCTTTCTTCTTCCTGCGCGACGGGTGGCGCTTCAAGATGTTTCTCAGCCGTGCCGTGCCCAACGCTTTTTTTGAGCGCACGCTCTATTTGCTCGATCAGGTCGACCATACGGCCAGGCTCTATTTTCAGGGTTTGATCAAGCTGACCTTGATTGACGCGTTGTGTCTGGCTTTCGGGCTTTCGCTGATCGGTGTTTCAGCACCGTATGTGCTGGGTCTGATGACCGCCGTCCTGGCGTGGGTGCCGTATATCGGCTCAATTCTTGGCTGCTTGCTGGTTGTGCTCGTGGCGGCGACCGACTTTCCCACCAATCCCAGCATGGCTTACGCGGCCATTGGCCTGTTCATTTGGGTGCGCCTCCTGGATGACTTCTTTTTCATGCCGATGACCATCGGGCGAAGCCTCAATCTGCATCCCTTGCTGACCGTGGTGATGATATTTGTCGGTGGTGCCGTGGCCGGGGTTGCCGGCTTGATGCTGGTTTTGCCGCTGCTCGGTATCGTCATGGTACTTGGGGAAACGATAGGCGAGATCGTCACCGATCCACGGTTACGTGCACGACACGAATTCGCCAGGAACCTGCGTCATCAACAGGTCACCAGCGATCTGAAGCGTTAAGGCCATGTTCGTCGGAATCGGGCGGGTAGCGCTCCGGTGAAGCATTTGCCACCCCGTCCAACTGAGGTTTCCAGGACAATCCGGGTTAAAATCCACCGATGACTTATCAAGTACTGGCACGGAAGTGGCGACCGAAAACGTTCGAGAGCCTGATCGGGCAGGAGCACGTTGTTCGAGCCTTGACTCACGCCCTGAGCGAGCAGCGTTTGCACCACGCCTATCTGTTTACCGGCACGCGGGGTGTCGGGAAAACCACGCTGGCGAGAATTCTGGCCAAATCGTTCAATTGCGAGACGGGTATTACGGCCACGCCTTGCGGCGTCTGCGCGTCATGTACTGAAATCGATACGGGCCGCTTTATCGATTTGCTCGAGGTTGACGCGGCGACCAATACCAAAGTCGATGAAATGCGGCAGCTTCTCGAAAATGCCGTTTATGCACCAACGCGTGGGCGGTTCAAGGTCTATGTCATCGACGAAGTGCATATGCTTTCGAATTCTGCCTTCAATGCCATGCTGAAGACACTGGAAGAACCGCCAGAACACGTCAAATTCATTCTGGCGACGACCGATCCACAGAAAATTCCGGTCACGGTTCTGTCGCGCTGCATGCAGTTCAACCTCAAGCAAATGACACCGCCGCTGATTGCCAGCCACCTGAAGCACATCCTCGAAGTCGAATCGATCAGTGCCGAAGCAGGAGCACTCAACCTGCTTGCGCGCTCGGCCGCTGGCAGCATGCGCGATGCCCTGTCGCTGCTTGATCAGGCCATCGCCCACGGTGCCGGCAAGGTCGAGGAAACCCAGGTGCGTGAAATGCTGGGCACTGTCGATCTGGACTATCTGTTTTCGGTACTCGACGCCTTGCTGGCCGGTGACTCGGCCGCCCTGCTGCACGTGGCTGACGATATGGCGATACGCAGTTTGTCTTTTGATGCGGCGCTGCAGGAGATGGCCGGCTTGTTCACCCGTCTGCAAGTGGCCCAATTTGCGCCGCAGGCCGTCGCCGACGATCTGCCAGAACGGGAACGCATACTTAGGCTGGCGGCGGAACTCGACCCCGAATTTGTGCAACTGGCCTATCAGATCGCCGTGCATGGCCGAAAGGAATTGCCCCTGGCACCCGACGAATATGCCGGCTTTGTCATGACGCTATTGCGACTGCACGCTTTCCGCCCCGCACTGGCCAGTGATGCGCTTGCTCCAGACCTGGCTACGGCCTCCAGAAAGCGCCCCCCAGTATTGACAACGCCGCCACCGATGAACGCCGCTATTGCGGCCGCTGGCAAGACGTCAGGCAGTGCCGAGACCGTCCCCGTCGAGGCAAGGGTAGCGACCGTTACCACGGATACCGCCGTCCTGACGGAAGCAGGCGAATCGACCTTGGAAACGGCGATTTCGACGGCTGTGGGCGCAGACTGGCATCAGATCCTGGCTGCGCTCAAATTGGGCGGAATGGCGCGTGAACTCGGGCAGCATTGCGAACTGCGCCGATTGAACAAGTCGCGGATTGAACTTGGCCTCTCGCCGACGCATCGCCATCTGCAGATGAAACCGGCGCAGGACAAGCTTCAGCAGGCTCTCACCGACTATTTCGGTTGCCCCATGCAATTGACGATCGATCTGCACGAGGCGTCGGTCGATACGCCCGCCGCCGCCGCCCAGCGTCGTAACAGCGAACGTCAGGATCGCGCCGTGGCGGCCGTCGAGCAGGATGAATTCGTGCGCGAAGTCATTGACCTATTTGACGCGACACTGATTGAATCTTCCATTAAACCCGTTTGACCCAATTGAGGAATGCACGATGATGAAAGGTGGAATTGCCGGCCTGATGAAACAGGCCCAGCAAATGCAGGAGAACATGAAGAAGGCGCAGGAACAGCTCACGCAGATTGAAGTTGAGGGGCAGTCCGGCGCCGGCATGGTCAAGGTGCTGGTGACTTGCGCGCACGATGTTCGCCGCGTCTCGATCGATGAATCCGTTATGGACGACAAGGAGATGCTTGAAGATCTGATAGCCGCCGCGCTGAATGACGCCATGCGCCGTGCCGAGCAGGTTTCCCAGGAACGCATGTCCGGCTTCACCGCCGGGCTTAATCTGCCGGCCGGAATGAAATTGCCATTTTGATGCCGACGCCGTCGAGCCTCGAGTCCTTGATCGAGGCGCTGCGTTGCCTGCCTGGAATCGGCCCGAAATCGGCTCAGCGCACGGCCTACTACCTGATGCAACATGACCGGCCGGGCGCCCGGCACCTGGCCGATTCGCTGTTGCGCGCCCTAAGTGCGTTGCGCCATTGCAAACGCTGCAACACCTTTACCGAAGTCGATATCTGCGAAAGATGTCTGTCGAACAAACGCGATGCCCGTCTGCTGTGTGTTGTTGAAACGCCAATCGACATGAACATGATGGAACAGACGCACGCCTACACGGGGCTTTATTACGTCCTGGTTGGTCGTGTTTCGCCACTGGATGGCATCGGTCCGCGTGAATTGCAGCTTGATCAGTTGCTGGCGCGGGCCAGCGATGGCGTGGTGCAGGAAGTCATTCTCGCCACGAATTTCACCAACGAAGGCGAAGTGACGGCGCATTATCTGGCGGAGATGCTCAAAAGCCGTGACATCCGCGTTTCGCGCATCGCCCGTGGCGTTCCGGTCGGCGGTGAACTGGAATATGTCGATGCCGGAACGCTTGCGCAGGCCGTCCGGGAGCGAAGGTCGCTGACGTGATAGGGATCTGGCATGTGTCCCTTCAATACCGGGGCAGAATGCCGTATAATCGCCCGGTTTAGCTTTCACGCCATTTCAAAACCGGGTGTTTCGTTCTGAGGATCAGCACGATGAGTACAATGAGCAAAGTGGATGGTGACAGGCGGCGCTTGATCGTCGCTACTGCCGCTGTCGGAGGAGTCGGAGCGGTGACCGCCTTGATTCCGTTTCTTTCCAGCATGCTGCCATCCGAGCGGGCCAAGGCGGCTGGCGCACCGGTCGAGGTCGACATCGGCAGTATCGGACCGGGACAGATGATCACCGTCGAATGGCGTGGAAAGCCGGTCTGGATTCTGAACCGCACGCAGGACATGCTGGACACCTTGCCCCAGCTTGACAACGCCGTCGCCGACCCGAAATCCGCGGTTGATCTGCAGCCCGAGATCTGCAAGAACGAGACGCGCTCGATCAAACCGAATCTATGGGTCGCCGTGGGCATCTGCACTCACCTGGGATGCTCGCCGTCTTCAAAATTCAAGAAGGGCGCCGATGAAGGGATGGCGTCCGATTGGCTCGGCGGGTTCCTCTGCCCCTGTCACGGCTCGACCTTTGACTATGCCGGCCGTGTGTACAAGAACAAGCCGGCTCCGACCAACCTTGAAGTGCCTCCGCACACCTACCTCACCGATACTCGAATTCTAATCGGCGAAAACAAGAAGGGGGCGTAAGGTATGGCTTCCAATACCAACTACGAAAAATACAAATCCGATGGGTCGTTGCAGGGGAACCTGCTCGAATGGGTGGATGCGCGCTTTCCGGCAACTTCCATGTGGCGTGGCCATCTTTCCGAATACTACGCGCCCAAGAACTTCAATTTCTGGTACTTCTTCGGGTCACTGGCGATGCTGGTGCTGGTGATCCAGATCGTTACCGGGATCTTCCTGGTGATGTTCTACAAACCGGACGCTTCACTCAACGCCAGCGGTGTGCCCATCGCCTTTGCCAGTGTCGAATACATCATGCGCGATGTAAATTGGGGCTGGCTGATCCGTTACATGCACTCCACCGGCGCTTCGGCCTTTTTCATCGTCGTCTATCTGCATATGTTCCGTGGCATGCTCTACGGCTCGTACCGCAAGCCGCGCGAGTTGATCTGGGTTTTCGGCGCCATGATCTTTCTGTGCCTCATGGCCGAAGCTTTCATGGGCTACCTCCTGCCCTGGGGACAGATGTCGTATTGGGGCGCGCAGGTCATCGTGAATCTGTTTTCCGCCATTCCGCTGATTGGCGAGCCGCTGTCTGTCTGGATTCGCGGCGATTTCGTGATCGGCGATGCAACCTTGAACCGCTTCTTCTCCTTCCACGTGATTGCCGTACCGCTCGTATTGCTCGGCCTCGTTGCCGCACACATATTGGCGCTGCATGAAGTGGGCTCGAATAATCCGGATGGAGTCGAGATCAAGAAGAAACTGGACGACAAAGGCATACCGCTCGACGGCATTCCTTTCCACCCGTACTACACGGTGAAAGATATCGTCGGCGTCGTCGTCTTTCTGATGGTCTTTGCGATCATCGTCTTCTTCATGCCGGAGGGCGGCGGCTATTTCCTGGAATACAACAATTTCTTCCCGGCCGATCCGCTGAAGACCCCGCCGCACATCGCCCCGGTGTGGTACTTCACGCCGGCCTATTCGATACTGCGCTCGATGGTATGGCCGCTTTTCGGTCTGGATGCCAAGTTCTGGGGCGTCCTGGCGATGGGTGCATCCGTGGTGATCCTCGCTTTCCTGCCGTGGCTCGACAGGAGCCCGGTCAAATCGATTCGCTATCGTGGCCCGATTTACAAGGGTTTTCTTGCCGCGTTTGTCATTTCTTTCCTGATTCTGGGCTATCTCGGTACCTTGCCGCCATCGCCAATGGGGCAGATCGTTTCCCAAATCTGTAGCGCCATCTATTTTGGCTTTTTCCTCTTGATGCCTTGGTATTCGAAGATCGACAAGTGTCAACCGGAACCGGAAAGGGTAACTTACAAATGAAAGCGAACATCATGAAGAAATTCCTGCTGGCGCTCCTGTTTGTACCGATTACGGTATTTGCTTCTGGCGCCGCATTGCATCTTGACCGGGCACCCGATATTCAGGGCGATCAACCGGCCCTGCAAAATGGAGCGAAGCTGTTTGTCAACTACTGTCTTAACTGTCACGGCCTGAGTTTCGTGCGCTACAACCGGTTGACGGAACTTGGCTTGACCGATCAGCAGGTCCGCGAGAATCTGATGTTTACTGCCGACAAGATCGGCGAGCAGATGCGTGTTGCCGCGCGCCCAGCCGAGCAAAAGAAGTGGTTTGGCGTGATGCCGCCCGATCTGTCGCTGGTGGCTCGGGCACGTGCGTCGGAGCATGGAAGCGGTGCAGACTGGCTCTATACGTATTTGCGCTCCTTCTATCGCGACGATCAGCGTCCGACCGGATGGAACAATGCGATCTTTCCCAATGTGGGCATGCCGCACATTCTTTGGGAACTGCAGGGCCAGCAGGCGTTGAATCACGAAACGCATAAACTGGATCTGGCGGTTCCCGGGCAGTTATCGACGACCGAGTACGACAAGCAGGTTGGCGATCTGGTGGGTTTCCTCGTCTGGGCCGGCGAGCCGGCTGCCGGCTTCCGCAGGCATTTAGGCTATGTTGTTCTGGGCTTTCTGGTTATTCTCTTTGGCGTGTCTTATGCGCTGAAGAAAGCTTACTGGAAAGACATCAAGTAGAATTTGCCGTCACTTTTCTGGTCTCGGCATCGCCGGCGTTAAGGTTCGATCTCGCCTCTTAACGTCTCGATGCCGGTTCGTTTCTTGGGGTACGCATCATGATGAATCTCTATTCGGGAACGACTTGCCCGTTCAGCCAACGTTGCCGCATCGTTCTGTACGAAAAAGGTATGGACTTTCAGGTAATCGATGTCGATCTCTTCGCCAAGCAGGAAGATATCGCCATGATCAACCCCTATGGCCGCGTGCCGGTGCTCGTCGAACGCGATTTGATCCTCTATGAGCCAAATATCATCAATGAGTACATTGACGAGCGGTTTCCACACCCGCAGTTGATGCCGGCTGATCCGATCATGCGTGCGCGTGCTCGCCAGCTGCTGATCACGATGGAACGCGAAGTCTTCCTGTACATCGATGCCTTGGAAAAAAACCTTAAGACGGCCGATAAAGCGCGACAGATCATTCGTGATCGCCTGACCGAGATGGCGCCAGTATTCGCCAAGCAGAAACATATGCTGGGTGAAGAATTTTCGATGCTTGATGTGGCGATTGCGCCGCTGCTCTGGCGTCTGGATCACTATGCGATTGAACTGCCGAAGTCGGCGGCGTCATTGATGAAATATGCTGAGCGTATCTTTAGCCGCCAGGGTTTCATCGACGCGCTCACGCCGTCGGAAAAGGCCATGCGGCGTTAATCCGGAAGCAGTCGTTCACCGGCGCCCCGATTCCCGCGTCAGATCCGTCGCATCCCTGTTTGATCAATTGGCTTCGGGAAGACCCATGGAACTGCCATCGACCAAGCCCTATCTTATTCGCGCCATACACGAATGGTGCTGCGATCATGGATTCACCCCGTACATTACGGTAAAAACAGGCAAACACACGCGCGTGCCGCGCGAGTTCGTTCATGACGGCCAGATTGTGCTGAACATTGCTTATGAAGCGACGGGGCATTTGAAAATTGCCAACGACGGAATCACCTTCCAGGCGCGCTTTGGCGGCGTGGCGCGTGATATTTCAGTGCCGATAGGCAATGTGATTGCCATCTATGCCCGTGAAAACGGAGCGGGGATGGCGTTTGAGCCCGGAACCGACGATCAACCCGGTCCGGATAGCAAAATCGAGCCGGCTGTCGATGACAAGGAACCAGAGCCCCCTGCCACGCCGCCACCCGGGCGCCCCAGGTTGCAGCGGATCAAATAGCCCTGCCCGCTATTGAGGCGCAGGTCGTCACGGGTGCACCAAATTGAAGCGTTGGTCTGCGAATTATCCGTTCGAGAAATTGTAACTCATTGATTTATTGATCTTGGCACGCCTGTTGCTCAAACAAGCAAAGGAGTGGATCAATGGCCAATGAAGTAAAATCGACCTGTTGTTACTGTGGTGTGGGCTGTGGCCTGCTGATCGAGGTTGAGAACGACCGGATTCTCGGCGTTAAGGGTGACCCGGATCATCCGGCCAATTTCGGCCGTCTATGTTCCAAAGGGGTAACGCTACACCTCACCGATCGTACGGACTACCGACTGCTTCATCCCATGCTCCGCTCTGAGCGGAGCCAGCCAAGACAGCGTGTGGATTGGAATCGCGCGCTTGATCAAGCGGCCGGCCGGTTTGCCGAAATCATCCGTCGTCACGGTCCGGACAGTGTGGCCTTTTACATCTCCGGCCAGTTGTTGACCGAGGATTACTATGTCTTCAACAAGTTGGCCAAAGGGTTGATCGGCACCAACAACGTCGATACCAATTCACGCTTGTGCATGTCTTCCGCCGTTGCCGGTTACAAGCAGACGCTGGGCGCCGATGCGCCGCCCTGCAGTTACGAGGACATTGCGCTGGCCGACTGCTTGATCATCGCCGGCGCGAACCCGGCAGTGGCGCATCCGATCGTCTTTCGCCGTATCGAAGATGCCCGCGCGGCCAATCCACAACTCAAGATTGTCGTGATTGACCCCAGATACAGCGAAACGGCCGCAATCGCCGATTTGCACCTTGCTTTAAAGCCCGGCACCGATATTGCGCTTTTCAATGGCCTGCTTCATGTGTTACTGGCCGAAGGACTTGTTGATCGACAATATATTGCCTCGCATACCGAGGGATTCGCGGCGTTGGAGCAGGTGATTTCGGTCTATACCCCGGCGTTCGTTTCAGGGATTTGCGGCCTGCCCGAATACGACATTATCCGGGCCGCCCGCTGGTTCGGTAAATCTCGCGCGTCGCTTTCGCTTTACTGTCAAGGGCTTAATCAATCCTCCCATGGGACGCACAACAATGCAGCCCTGATCCACTTGCACCTGGCGACCGGACAGATCGGTAAGCCCGGCGCTGGCCCGTTCTCGCTGACCGGTCAGCCGAATGCAATGGGTGGACGCGAAGTGGGCGGACTGGCGAACCTGATGTCAGCCCATCGTGACATGGCCAACCCGGTGCATCGTGACGAAATGGCAAGACTTTGGGGTGTGCCATCGGTGCCGGAGAAACCGGGCAAGGCCGCTGTTGAGCTTTTCGCGGCCATGAAACGTGGAGAAATCAAGGCCGTATGGATCGCCTGCACGAATCCGGCCCAGTCGATGCCCGATCAGGCTGAGGTGAGAGCCGCACTCCAATCCGCCGAATTTGTCGTATTGCAGGAGGCCTACGGCAATACCGATACCGCAGCCTTCGCCGACCTCATGCTGCCGGCCACCTCCTGGAGCGAAAAAGAAGGGACGGTCACCAACTCCGAGCGTCGAATTACCCACATCAGAGCCGCCGTTAGCGCTCCGGGCGAGACCCGTCACGATTGGGAAATCGTTGTCGATTTTGCCCGTCGTCTTGGCCATCGTCTGGAAAATGTGCTGACCGAGAAGCTGTTCCCCTATGCCTGTGCGGAAGATATTTTTAACGAACATCGTGAAACCACACGTGGGCGCGATCTGGATATCAGCGGACTGAGCTACGCCTTGCTCGATACGGCCGGCCCGCAACAATGGCCGTATCCGGAAGCGGCGAGTGGTGGACGTCAGCGGCTCTATGAAAACGGCGTGTATGCGACAGCCAACGGCCGAGCCCGCTTTGTTCCCGTTGAACACCAGGCCACCGCTGAGTCAACCAGCGACGCGTACCCGCTCAGCCTGATTTCCGGACGTTTGCGCGATCAATGGCACGGCATGAGTCGGACCGGAACTGTCGCACGCCTGTTCAACCTCGACGAAGGCCCCGAAATTTCCTTGCATCCCGTCGATTTGCGCCTTTCCGGGCTGGAAAGCGGAGATCTGGCGCGCGTCTCCAACCCCCGCGGCACCGTTGTCGTGCGAGTCAAGTCGGACGAATCGCTGCGTCGCGGGTGTGCCTGGATGCCCATGCACTGGGGGGAACAGTTCATGAACAGTGCCGGCGTCAATGCACTGACTCTTTCGGCCACCGATCCCTATTCTCAGCAACCCGAACTCAAGCACGCTGCGGTGAGCCTTCGGAAGGCCGGTTTGCCGTGGCCTTTGGTCGTCCTGCGCAAGGCGGGAGAAGGGCAATTCGCTGCCTTACCATTGTTGGAAAAAGCACGTTCGCTGATGGCAAGGTTCGCCTATGCGTCAGTCGGGCTTTATGGGCGGGCCGAACCACTGGTTATTTTCTGCGCGGCGATGCCTGATGCCCTGACAGAAGTCGAATTGCGCGAGATCGACGCAGTGTTCGGCCTCGCTGAAGATGAATCGGCCATAGTCTACGCTGATCAGCATCGCCAGATCAGCAAGCGGGCGATAGTGACCGACGGCAAGCTGACCGGTGTTAGACTCGCGGGTGAAACGTTGGCCCAGTCATGGCTCAAGGAGTCCATGACGGATAATACGCTGGATGCGACACTCATTCGTTGGGTCGTTGCGCCGATCGGATATCCGCCAAACCGGTTGCTGGAAAAAAGCCGGATTGTCTGCGTCTGTGCCGATATAACCGAAGCCCAGCTCAAGAGAGAAATGAGTCATGGTGAAGCATTGTCTCAGCTTCAGGAAAAACTGAAATGTGGAACTTTCTGTGGTTCTTGCGTGCCCGAAATCAAACGGATGATATCCGGACAGGTTCAGGAAGCAGTCGTCTGAAAACTCTTGCGAGGGCGTCATGAATTACGCACATTTCATTCGGGAAATCGCACGTGGAAGCGAAGGCGCGCGCGATATGTCTCTTGAAGAATCGCAACAGCTCTACGGTGCCGTGCTCGACGGCGGGGTGGCCGATCTTGAGCTGGGTGCCATTGCCATCGCCTTGCGGGTCAAAGGGGAAACCGTCAACGAGATGTTGGGGTTCCTGACGGCGGCAAACGAGCGCTTGAACTCGCTTCGCTGCCCGCCAGGGCGTATCCGGCCGGTCGTCATCCCCACCTACAATGGCGCACGCAAGGGCGTGAATCTAACTCCTTTACTGGCACTGCTCTTGCGACGTTTCGGTATTCCCGTGGTGCTGCATGGCCAAATCGAAGGCTACGGTCGCGTGACAACGGCGCAGATTCTTCGTGAATTCGGCCTGATGCCGAGCACCAGCCAGATACAGGCCCAGCAGTCGCTGGACGAAAATGGTCTGGCCTATGTGCCGCTGGCCATCGTATCGCCCGGCCTGAACAACCAGCTAGCCTTGCGCAGTCGCCTGGGGTTGCGCAATAGCGCACACAGCCTGGTCAAGATGCTCGATCCATTCAAAGGTGGCGGCCTGCTGCTTGCTGCCGCCACGCACCCCGATTACCTCATGACCATGCGCGAAGTGCTGAGTGCATCGGGAACGCACGCCCTGTTGTTACGCGGGACTGAAGGCGAACCTTATGCCAATCCCAAACGACGTCCGCGCATTGAGCATTTGCATGATGGCGTCACCGACATACTGTTCGAAGCCGAACACGAGAGCCTGAAGACCTTGCCACTGCTACCCGAAAGTTGTGACGCGAAATCCACCGCGGTCTGGATGCGGCGAGTCCTGTCGGGCGAAGTCGCCTTGCCGACGCCAGTTGCCAACCAGTTGGCGTGCTGCCTTTACGCCAGCCGCTATGCCGATGACTTCAATCAGGCCAAAGCCATCGTCGCCGTCGACGGTTCCGTTCTCAATGCGGCCTAAGGCTGGGACGCCTTCCCGAAGAGTCCATGGATTGGTCAGTGCATTTGGGGTGCTGATATAATCCTCCGGATACGTGACGGCCCGGTCGATCACTCCGTCAATCTGTCGCACTTCATTCGTCGGTGCAATTAATGGAAATGCTGTCACTGCTGACTGATCCTGAAGCATGGATTGCCTTCTTCACGCTCACAGCGCTCGAACTGGTTCTGGGTATCGACAACATCATCTTCATCTCCATCCTGGTTGACCGGTTGCCGCCGCAAGACCGGGAAAGAGCGCGCAAGACCGGCTTGTTTTTTGCCATGTTTATGCGTATCGGCCTGCTGCTTGTCTTGGCCTGGATCGTCGGCGCAACCGAGCCTTTGTTCCATGTGCTGGGGCAGCCTATTTCGCCGCGCGACATCATTCTCATCGCCGGCGGACTTTTCCTGCTCTGGAAAAGCACGCAGGAAATTCACCAGTTGCTTGAAGGCGAAGAGGGCGCGGAAGGGAAGGCGGTCAAGTCGACGCTATCGGCCATCGTGTTTCAAATCATTGTCATCGACCTGGTATTCTCGCTTGATTCGATTATTACCGCCGTCGGCATGGCCAATGACGTTTCGGTGATGATTGCTGCCGTCGTCTCGTCGGTCGGACTGATGATGCTTTTTGCGAAAGGTATCGGAAACTTCGTTTCGGATCATCCGACCATCAAGATGCTGGCGCTCTCGTTTCTATTACTGGTCGGTATGACGCTTGTTGCCGATGGTCTCGGACACCATGTGCCTAAAGCCTACATTTACTTTGCCATGGCATTTTCGCTTGGCGTTGAAATGCTCAATCTCCGTTTGCGAAAAAAACGCACGGAACCCGTGCACCTTCACGAACCCTATGGTCACAAGACGTCGGACTGAACAATCGATCATCCCGTAGTTATGAATAGATAAATGGATCTGGTACTCCTTGTTTGCCTGATTTTTTTCAACGGCTTTCTGGCGATGTCCGAGATTGCCGTATTTTCCTCGCGCCGTGCGCGCTTGCAAAGGTTGGCGGACGACGGCAACCCTGGCGCCGAGGCGGCGCTGACCATTACCAACGAGCCGACCGGTTTTCTATCCACGATCCAGGTGGGCATCACGACGGTAGGCATTCTCAGCGGTGCAATCGGTGAAAGTGCGCTGGCCGATCCGCTGACCGAGTGGTTTGCGGAATTCGTGCTGCTGGCGCCGTACGCCAAGGGTCTGGCGCGCACTCTGGTCGTCGTCGGCTTGACTTATTTTTCGGTCGTCGTTGGCGAGTTGGTGCCGAAGCGCTTGGGATTGCTGGCACCGGAGACAATCGCCTGCTTGGTGGCCAAACCGATGAACGTGCTGGCGCGGATGACCAGGCCTTTGGCTTGGCTGCTCTCCTTGTCGTCCGGCGTGTTGCTGCGTTTGATTGGTGCGCGTCGTAGCGACGAACCGCCAGTGACCGACGACGAAATCAAGGTTCTGATGAGTCAGGGCGCGATTGCCGGCATCTTTCACGAAAGCGAACAGGCCATCGTGTCCAATGTGCTGCGCCTCGATGAACAGCGCATCAGCGCGATCATGACGCACCGCAATGACATTTTCGTAATTGACCTGGACGAACCGGAAGACGTCATTCGGCGACGACTGTCCGAAAATGCCTACACGCGCGTCGTGGTGTGTCGCGATGGTCTGGAACATATCGTCGGCATACTGCGCACTGCCGATCTTCTGAAATTTGCGCTGCAGGGTCAAAAGCTGGATATAGAGGGTTGCCTTCGTTCGCCGTTGTACGTTCCGGAAGGCGCAACGACGACGCACCTGCTGGAGAGCTTTCGCAAGGCGCGCCAGCAATGTGCGCTGATCGTCGACGAATATGGCGAATTGCAGGGATTCGTCACGCTCACCGATGTGCTGACCTCGATCGTCGGTGAAATCCCGTCCTCGGATATTCAGGAAGAACAGGACATCGTCGAACGCGCCGACGGTTCGTTCTTGATCGACGGCAGTGTGGCGATCGAGCGCCTCAAATCGGTGATCGGTATTGACGACGTGTTGCCAGGCGAAGACGAAAATGCATTCAATACGCTGGGAGGGCTGGTCATGTATGTTCTTGGTCGGATTCCCATCGTGACAGATCAGTTCGAGGTGGCAAACTGTCGCTTTGAGGTCGTCGACATGGACAAGAACCGCGTCGACAAGGTGTTGCTGACCAGGCTGCAACCTCCGGAGGGGCTGGTTAAGGGCGAGGCCGCCTGAACGGCAACGTCGTCATCTTTGCCCCATGCCGCGTCCGGGCGTTCGACGCCTCCAGGCACTACTTCAGGACGCGCCTCGCGGTAAATTCCACCGGTGTATGGGTGGTCAGGCCGCCACGACTTTCCAGCACCAGATGCAGTTCGCCCGCCTTGACCTCTCCTCGATAACGATGGGTCTGCTCGCGGGGGGGCGAGTCGCCCATCATTTCCTGGCTATGCGTTACAAAACTCAGGCGGTTGCCCTGTAACCGCCCTTCTTCCACAGTGCGCGCCAGTTGCAAATAGCTGGCCGTCCCATGTACTTCGCCATTCTCCAGTCGCAGGTCGAAAATTTCATCATGTACGTCACCCCAATCGTATTTGACCTGAGCAGTCCAGCGCCCTGTCAGAAGTGCAGCACCTTCCGGCGAGTTCTGAGGCGATGACGTCCCGGATGAAACCGTTCGCGATTCCATCGCAATCAGGGCCACAAGCCCAATGATCAGAACTCCGATGGCCACAACCCAGGCCACGCGCTTCGGCCGCAAGGCGCCCTGATTCCGGGCGTTGAGTAGTGGCCTGACGTAAGCCACCAGACGGGCGATGTCGGTTGTCCAGCCGGCGTCGGAGAGGACGAATGCCTGGCGGCGGGCCAGTGCAGCAATCGCGTCGGGCAAATCCGCCAGAGTGGGCATCAGAGCCCCATCGACAAGAACGGGAAGCACCGCTATTCCCGATTCCAGCGCGACTTGAACTTCCCTCCGGACAAAATCATCCGGATCGTCAAGTCGGCGAGCGCCGTCTTTACTCGCCGTAAGCCAGGCCGGGCCAATCATCACCAGCATCACGTTGACACGGCCAAGCTGCTTCTGGATGGTCAGGACGAAATCGTCGCCGGGGTGTATATCCTCGACATCGCGAAAGACATTGTCTCTTCCGAAGGCCTCTTCCAGGGCATCGGCGAGGCGTCCGGCAAAACCGGGCTGGTCGTTGCGTCGATAGCTGATAAATAGGCCAGCCATCGATCAGTCCACCGGGTCAAACAAGGCCGACAGCACCCGGTGGGCCATCGTGCTGTCCATGCGGTCAGCGGACAACCAGGTGAAGCGTCCGGCTGCCGGCTCATCGATTTCGGATTGAGCTTCGGCACGGTCCGTGACGCGGTCGTACAGCAAAACCACTCGGTGCAGGTGGCTGTCGCGAGCCAGCACACCCAATTCGTAGCGGCAGCCGTGGTTTTCGGCGTGAAACCCGCGCAAGTCCATGAGAACGACGTCGGCACGCGCCACCAGGATGTTGAGAGCGATTTGCCAGGTGCTGTCGAAGCAATAACACTCGTTGATCCGGTAGCGCCCGTCCGGATCGGGCAACCAGTCGAATCCATTGAGGCGCTCGTTGACCTGGTCCGGACGGGCGATAAAGCGTTCGGCCAGGGCACCGTTGAGATAGATGAACAGGTCGTCCGGGTCCAGGGTCCGGCTGAGCAGATCGGTGCCGGCGATCAGCACGGTGTTGCCGGTCAGGCGCCAGCGCTCGATGACCTGATCGAATAAGCGTTCGACCTGGGCGTCGCGCTGGAAGACGCGCAGAACGAGAAGGGTGGGTGGACCCGGTGGTGGTTTCAATGCATTGCGCAGACAGAGCAATACCAGGGGGAGCCACAGCAAAGCCAGAAGCTCGACAAACGCCAGCCAGCCCACGCTCTCCATGGCAGTCAGGGCGCTGGCGAAAAGGATCAGAAACCAGTAGGTGGCGATCAAATAAATAAGATCGGAAAATCGTTTGGCACGATAGGCGCTGGCTAGCCATTTACCCAGAATGAATACCGGCCACGAGAGGATGAGCCATGGCCCGATGGCGAACAGAAACAGCGTAGGGTACGCGCCGAGTATGTGCACCAGGCCCATGACCCAAGGGGCGGGATCCGGCGAGCCTTGCGCCATGATTTGCAGGGTCAGTACAGACGAGCCCGTGAGTAGCAGGGTCGGTGGCAGTAGATAAGGCGCCACGGCGCGAATCCGGCCGCTGGCGCCGATCAGCAAAGCGATTGTCATAGGTATGGCCACCTGGCTGCCCAGCCAGGAACTCACGGAGGCCAGGGTTTGAGCCTCGGTGGAACGCGCCATGACCAGCATCAGCATGGCCGCCATATACGCGCCTATGCCGCCCAGGACGCGTAACCACGACCAGCACCGCGCCAGACCCCAGGCCAGCACCATCGGCCACGCATAAACCGCGCCCAACAACAGCACGCGGCTCAGCCGCAACTCGCCTTCGCCGTAGACAAAAAGCAGGGCGAGCAAGGATTGAGTCAGTGCGATCAGCAGGGAAATTCCGCTTAAAACGAGCATCAGCCGAATCGTGGCCTGTCGGTTGGCTGCCAGTTTGGCCCGGCCAGCGCTGGCCTGGGGAATCGGGTGGGCGTCAGGGGGCGTGACGCTGGCGGCTATAGGCACTGCACTCGCAGGAGTTGAGCCGCCGCGCATCAATGCCAGCATGCCGCGCTGGTAGAGGGCGGCCACCACCCAGGCCAATATTGCGGCCAGCAGCACGGCGCTGATCAGAATAAAGAAGACGGCTCCGGATGGAAGCATAGGCTGTAGATGATCTAACTCAGGTAGCGATGCCGAACTGGGATGACATCGTATTGTCCTTTAGGCGCGGTCAAGGAACGGGGTTGCCCGGATTTTGGCCCAGGCGCTGGGCAATTTCCTCTTGCATGGTTTTCAGGGCTTTGATCTGAACCTGGGTTGTTTCGATCATCCAGTCCGCCCTGTTCAAGGCGCGCGCCTGGGCTTCCCAGTTTGCGGCGGCAGCGGAATTTCCCAGCCCCACTTCAGCTTCCCACAGGGTCGCCAGGATCCAGTAACGCTTGTCGTCGCCGTAATCGTAATCCTTGGTTATCAGCGGTTCGGTGTATCTGATGACATCGCGCCGGACGCGTCCCGCCAGGACGGAATCGGTCAGGCCTTCGTTTCTGTCGCCCGCCTTCAAGGCCAGCAAGGCTCGAAGTTCCAGGAGAAAGGCCAGATTGATGCCGTTGTAATAATCCTGCTTGAGCTGGAAACCCCGTCCATAAGCCTCGATGCTCTCGCTCAGGTCGACATCCTGACGCGTGATTTCCCAAAGGCGTTTGTGAATGGCGCCCCACAGACCGAGGGTTTCCGGATCGTTGGTGGTCTCCGGATTTAAGGTCAGAAGTATATTCCTGGCCGCAGTCAGCGCGGCTTCGGGAGTGGGTTGACCGGACTTGTAGGTGGACAGGGCCAGTTGCTGAACGACAAAACTATCATTGGGACGCTGTTGATGCAGGTCCCTCAACAGCTGGCTGGCGCCGATAAAATCGCCGGACAGCAGCTTGGCCTGGGCTTGATCAAGATTGGCCTTGGCGGAAATCTGCGGAGGCGTGTCTGCCGATCCAGTGGTGGCGTACTGGCCGACCTTGAAGATCGCCGTGCCGGCCATCGTCTCATCGAAGCGTATCGCTGCCCCGCCTTGGGCCCGCGGGTCGGGTGCGGGAGCGAGCGCGCGAGGCGACGCGGCAGGCATCGCGGTTTGGCCACCCCCGGGTGGCACACAGGGTGGCGTCAGGTCGGGCAGAAAGGTATAGACTGGGCTGTCGGTCTCGGCAGTGGCCAGAATGTCCGTAATCGCCTGCTTCAGATCGTCGCGAAAACGCTTGGCCTCCTTCGCGCCAATATCTTCACCCAGATGCTTGTAGCGCTGGATCACGATGTGGCCCACATCGAAAGGATTCTTGAAGTCCTCTTCGGCGACGATGATCGTTGCTCTCGGGCGCAAGCCATAGCGTATGCCCAGTTCGAATGCGGCGTTGACGTTGTAGGTCGACAAGTCAGCAATAACCAGATCGGCATGCAGCAACTGCTTGTACATCGGTACGTCGATGGTGCCGGAATGCGGGATTTCGTCCGCGCGCAGGCATTCCAGTCCTGCAGCTTCTACCCCTTCCTTGATAATGGCATACGACGCATCGAGATCCAGTACGCGCCCGTCGGTGAAATCGGTTTTTTTGCCGAAACCCTGCACAACGAAACAGGTAGGCATCAGACAAACCCCTTGAAATGGTCGAGATTGACATGCGCTGCGGCGTAGGCTTCGCCGACGCGATGAATTCCAGTGATGAACTTGACCGAATCCATGAGCTGCACCCGGGCCGGATCGATGTCCTTCAGTCCCAGGGCAAACAGTCCCTCGCGCGACACGTCGGGGTCATAGCGCACATAAGCGAATTGCTTGGTGCCGGTCCAGGTTTGTGAATCCGGCGCGGCGACCAGATCGCCAACCTCGCGATCGATGGGGCCGCCATGGCGACACTCGCCCAATATGCGGCAGGCCAGATCCCAGCCTGCCGAGGCGGCGTTCATCAAGGCCGACGGAATGCTTTTTGCATTATCGAGCAACCACATGTCGTCTTCCTTGAGCCCAGGGCGGGCTTTTGCCGCGCTGCCGGTACCGACCGAAGCGATAAGCATGTTGTCCGTTCCGGTGGCCCAGTTTATTTTGTAGGGTGCTGCGGTGGCCATCTGGAAGGCCAGGAAAGCCGGGTTGTTATAGGTGGTGACGCCGCCATCGACAAAGATGAACTGGTATTCGTCCGGCGTGCCGGGCGCGAAAGTCACCACTTCGGGAGGGAAGAAAGTCGGTGCCGCCGTGCTCGCTCGGACCAGTTGCCACAGGGGCAGATCGAGGTTGCAGTCCGTGCGCGGGCTGCCATCGTCCTTAAAGCGTTGGTTATACATGGCACGCGGATTGTTGCTCACCGGCCAGGGCGAATCGGTAGTGTGATTGCGCAGGACCATCATCAGCAGCGTGCGCAAACCGACATCGCCGAGGGTGGCGGGGGGCGAATTCCTGGAGTAACCCAGCGCGCGGTTGAATTCGCCGCGCAGCTTTTCGGCCAGGGGTTCGTCGTTGTAGCTGTAGCGAAGCCGCTTGAACACGGAAGCCTTGTCGAACATCTGTTCGCCGCTGCTCACATAGAATTGGCGAATCTGCTCCATCGTCATCCCGGCGGCGATGCAGGTCGCGATGATGGCCCCGGTACTGGTGCCGCAGACGAAATCGAACCAGTCTGCCAGCACCAGATCGGGCTTGTTCAGCTTGGTGCGCAAGTCGGATTCGATTCGGGTCAGGATCTCGACGCTGATCAGGCCGAGAATGCCTCCCCCGTCACAGGTCAGAATCTTCTTGGGTGTGGTCGAATCAATGCGGGCGATGAGTTTGCTGGACATGGTTCGATTCCTTCATGAAATGCGGGTAAAAGAAGATGCGGTCGATGGGTAGATCGAACCCGTTGTGGAAAATGAGCAGGGAACACTCAGCCATAGATCACGAATCCGCCGGCCGGCACTTCGATATGCACGGCCCGCCCGTTACGCGCCTCGATCGGCGTCACCGTGCCGATCTGTGCCGGGTCGGTGGAGTAAAGGCAAGCCAGGACACCCATTTTGGCGTGCACGCTGGCATCGATGGTGACCCAGGCGGCACGGGAGCCATAAGCGTCCGTGTTGATGGCCAGCAGGACTTCCTGATTATCGAAAAGACGCGACCACGGCACCACGGAACGGATCTGGCCACCGATCAGGTGCGGCACGCCGAAACTCCCGGATTCACCGGAAGCAGAGATTTCCCGCAGGTATTGCCGTCCCCGGCGCAGGGCCAGATGCTGTTTGCGTAACGCGGTGATCTCGGCGATGCAGCGGTAGATCTCATGGTTCTCGTCGAAGAAATGCCGGCCGACGCTTTGTAGCGAGCCGAATGCGCCGCCAAACATGCATTCGCGCAGGTAGCGGTCATTGTCTCCGGTACCGTCGAAAGCCTGCTCGGTACCGTAGTAAATGCAGGGAATGCCCATGGAGGTGAGGTTCAGGCCCAGCACAGCCTTGAGGTGGGCATAGCCATTGTTGATCCAGTCGCCGCAGAAACGGCCCTTGTTGTTGCCCTTGCGTACCTGGTCGTGATCGTCGAACAGGGTGACGACGTGTTTGCCGAACCAGACGTGCGAGGATTTGTTCACCAGCGCCGAGTTGCGGAACAGGTTGAAATAATCGACCGGTTCGCGCCAGCCCTTGGCCAGATAGTCCATGCGGTCGGGGATGTCGTCGATGCCCAGTGCAGCATCCAGGCCAGTGAGTTCAAGCATGTTGTAGGCATTGTCGCGCCCACCGGTGATTTCACCGACCAGAAAGAAGTTCTCCTTGCCCAGGCTTTGCGCAAACTCCTTGATGACCGCCGCGAAATAGCGCGTCGCGCCGGGTTCCATGTGTTTGACCGTATCGATGCGGAAACCGTCGACATCGGCCAGCGCGATCCAGAACTTGAACACGTCGCACAGCGCGGTGAGGGCAGGCGTGTAGTGAAAGGCGTCGATTATGCGCCGGTTTTGCGCGTCGCGTTCGTGGTCGCCGTGGTGGATGTCTTTCAGGGTGACAAAATCGCCCTCAAGGAATTCCGGATCGTTGTCCCAACTGTTGATTCGCCCCTTGGCGGTGAACGTCGCCGCGTCCTGGAATTCGACCGGCCAGACCGCATCGTTGGGCCAGGCATTACCATGGGTGGCCGGGTTGATCGGGCCGAAGGGAATATTGGTCTGCCCGAAGGCATTGCGCCAGCCCTCCACGGGGTAGGAATTGCCATCCCAGCGCGGGTCCATGGTGACCTTGCCGTGTTCGTCGCGGACCGGGTAACGGTCCGGGTTGAACTGATATCCGAAGACGTTGCCGCTGTGATTGAGAATGATGTCAAGAATAACACGGATGCCATTTGCATGTGCTGTGTTCACCAGGTCGATCAGATCCTGGCGGGTGCCGAAATGGGGGTCGATGTCCAGGAAATTCTGGATGCCGTAGCCATGGTAGGAATGGCTGTCCGAGGCGACCTGCTTGAATACCGGGCTGATCCAGATGGCCGTAGCCCCCAGACGGCTTAGGTACCCAATCTTGCTTTCCAGTCCCTTCAAGGTGCCGCCCAGCCACTCGTCGCCGGCATCGGCCCAGGTCGAGCGGTCTGCCGTGTAAGCATTCTGGGTAAAGCGGAACGGGGGCGTGCTGCCGGTAGCTCCGATTATGCCGTCGTTATCCCGGAAACCCTGCTCCCGGCCATCGGAAAATCGGTCCAGCATCAGGAAATAAAGCACCTGGTCTTCCCAGGCGGCTGGCGACGGCAGGTACTGTGGCCGGCGCAAGGCGGCCCAGTCGATCTCCTGCAGGCTGCGTTCGAGCTGATCGTGGGTGGTCTGATCGATCGTCATGGTGGCTTACCTCGGCAAATAGGTTCTTGTAAAGGTTTGGCTAACCGGTTAAAGGCCGTAGTCAGGCGTATCGTTGTCGATGTCGGCGTCGTTTATTCATCCTTCACCGACTCCCTCGACGACAAGATGATATGCAACAGACTGGAGCACAGGGAATTCAGTTCCACAAATTCCGCAGTTGAGTTTCATCGGAGCAACGCGTGGTCTTCCGGAGCATCTTGCGGCAGGGCCAGCAAGGCCCGCTTGCACCGGCACGTCGTCGATCTCTTTGTGGCTGACCGGGATAGTCATCGGGACTGCTACGCCGCGCTTTCCTGTGGATGATGCGATCCTTTCGGTTGCGGCGAGAAAGACCCGGCGGCTCAACCCAGCACGGCCTTCAGCATTAGCGCTGCGCCGCATTGTTGGCTGACGGCTTGCGGATCGTAGTGGCCGTCGGCGATGAACTTGCCTTTTTCATACAGGCTGGAAAAGCTCCATAGATAGGGCGTGGGCACGCCCCGGCGGCGGTATCCCATGCCGTTGTAGCATTCGAACAGGTACAGCATGTGCGGTACCGACCAATCGGCGACCTGATGGTAGCCCTTGTAGATCAGCGCA
This sequence comes from Propionivibrio sp., assembly GCA_016705685.1. Lineage (GTDB taxonomy): Bacteria > Pseudomonadota > Gammaproteobacteria > Burkholderiales > Rhodocyclaceae > Propionivibrio. Next base: position 244,606 of record JADJLB010000010.1, on the reverse strand, counting down.
TCCCGGGCGCTCTGGCTCCAGGTGAAGGGCGGGTTGCCGGTCGCCGGCCGGCCTTTGGGCACTTGCACCGTACGCGCGGTCAGGGGGTCGCCATTATGCAGGTGACCCTTGAAGTTGAAGCCGCTTTCCATGCCGTGGGTGATGCCGATGAAGGCCCAGGGGATGTTGAGCTCCGCGCCGACCTGTTGGTAGGTGGGCTGGCCCTGGTTCAGTCGTTTGAGACAGTAGTCCAGTTCGCCCTTGCGTTCTGGCCGCAGTGTGCAGGCGGCGTACCAGGCCGCGTATTCGTCTTTCAGGGCAGCAAAATCCGTCGCCCTTGAGGGTGGCTGGATGCTGATGGAATCTGTTCCCGAGCTCATGTCCGGCGCGTCCGTGCTCCAGCGATTTGCCTCGGGTGCGGCGCTGGAAGATTCCGTCGTCGCGCTTTCGGGAGCGATCGAGTCGATAGCCGGCGCGGGTGGTAGTGCGTCGAGGCGGTGTACGGCGCCGGACAGTCCCGAGAGGTTGTCCAGCAGGCCTTCCAACGCCGACAGATAGCCGTCGAATGGGCCGTGCTTGACGGCCGCCACGGCCTCTTCCAGCGCGTTCATGCCGTCGTTGAGGGTGTTGGCAATGGTAAGTCGATCGGCCTCGTCGAGCGTTGCCGGCGGCTTGTTCAGGCGCTGAAGGATTCCCGCCAGCGCCTTCTTTTCCTTCGCGTCGCTGGTTCTGACCTGACGACTACGCAGGGCATTGACCGCCCGACCGAGTTCGTTTCGCAGTTCGGCGCCAGGATTCATGGGGCTTCTCCTCGTTTGAAAAGTTTACAATCCGAACAATTGCCGGGTATCGATAATACTAACCCGGCCAGCATACCGCCTGACCGTCTCGACCATGTTCTCGGTGCCGCCGGGTCCGGATCCGCCTTCGCCATTCCACAAGCCGACAAAACGAACCTTGTCTACGCCATGCGCCAGCGCCGTGTAGAGCTGCCAAAGATTATTGCGCACGTAGGGATTGCCGCCTTTGGGCAGCGGGCCGAGTTCGTCCGGCTGCAGCCGTATCCGGGTCAGCGCGTGCTCCTTCACCGCATAGTAGCGATCAACCCAGGTTTCGCCAGCGAAAGCAACGGAAGCCTGCAAAAAGTCGGCTTCATTGAATTGCAAATGCAGATGTACGGGGCAGCCGCGGCGCAGCGCGGCTTCGGCAAACAGCGTGTCGCCGCCGCAGGCGCCGCCACAGATGGCGAGGTCCTGCTCGCCCATCTCCAGCTCGTCAAGTTTGCCGGCGATGGCCGCTGCCGCGAGGCTCTCCTGAGAAGCGGGAAAACGGGGAACGGGCCGATCGGGGGTGTCGATCATATGGCCGCTGAACAGAAACACCCGACGCGGTTGCCAAGGTGCTTCGAGTCGGGCGATTTCGTCGTCCAGAACAGTCAGCGCCGCGCCCACCTGTGGCTCGCGAAAACCCAGGTCGCGCAGGATGAGTAATTGTCGATGGCTGGATTCCAGTGCCGACCAGTCTTTGTTGGCGACGGTCGCCGCTTCGCGCCAGGCCTTGGCCGCGGCGTCGGGTGGATTGAACAGCAGCGTCAGTTCCGCCCAGGCGGCGCGGGTCCGGTAGTCATCCGGCTGGCGTTCCAAAGCGGCCAGACACGACCAGATCGCGCCACCTTCAAGATTGGGCAGGCTGGCCGGGTTGGCGAGCGGATGGCCGAGGTGGATTTGTAGATGGCGCAAGGTGCAGGCATCGATACCCGAACGGAAGTGCGACGGATCGCAAACGAAGGCGTTCATGTACGGTTCGATGGCCTGAACGAGTTGCGGCAGCTCGCGCGCCGCGGTTTCGCGCAGGGTTTCCGGACGGCTTCCGGGTTTGCGCCAGCGGCGGATCCAGTCGTCCGCTTCGAGTCGGCCAAGCAGGTGCCAGTTTTCCGGGCCGTTCTGTTGGCGGACGAGGGCGTTAGCCGCTTCGCGCGCCTCGTCCTTGCGGCCCAGGTGCGCCAACAGCATGGCTTTATCGCGCTGATTGGCCTCATCGTCAGGGTCGAGCGCAAGCGCCGCTTCGAACTGGTCGAGCGCCAACTGGTATTGTCCGAGCCGCATCAACGCCGTGCCGGCCAGGCGACGTGCCTCCAGGCGAAGCGCCCAGGTCGGCGTTTCTTCGGCCAGTACCATGATGTTGCCCGGATGGTTGGCCTTGCGTGCCACCTCGATACGTTGTCGCCAGGTCTCGTAGATCTGCCGGAATTCGTTGTTGCCGGTCAGCAGCAATTGGCGCCAGTTCGGTTCGCCCAGCCCATCCAGCAACTGGAAGACCGGGCTGATCGGTCGACCCTGCCGGGCTTCCATGGTCGCCAGCGCCATGCGGGCCAGCGATCTGCGGTCCGCTTCCAGATACGCTGGGTCGGGCCGTCCGTCCTTGAGGCGATAGCGCAGCTTGCGGTCGGTATAAGTGTCGAAAGGCTGATAGGCCCGCTCGCTTTGCACGAGCAGCACGCCACGGGCGCGTAACGCATGGCGTACACCGAGTTCGTACCAGACGTTGGGGTTGTCCAGCGTCAAATCTACAACCACCAGGTCGGCCAGCAGCAGCTCCTGAAACATATCGGTGCGGATGTCGCCGGCGCGTTCTTCCTCGTCGGCGCGAAACACTTCAAACCCGGCCTCCTCAAGGGCAGGTTTGAGGTATTCGGCATAGACCGCGTCAAAATCGATGTTCTGACGGTGCCCGTAAGGCATGGCCACGAAAACGTGCAACGCCATATGGCCTCTCCATTGTTGTAGTCAGTTTTCGCGAGGCCGGGTACGGGAGGCGACGTACGCCGCCACTGATCGGCCCGGCTGATGCGAAGAAATGCTTGGCCTCGCCTGGCGCACGGTCGGTCGTGCTCGTCAGGCGTGGCTTGAAGATACCGGAAATCGGGCGGATTTTCCACGCGGCAATCCGCTCAAGCCAAACGATTTTCGTTAGAGCGCATGCCATTTGCAATAGCCGGAACCGATTGACGCGAGCATTCGTTTTGCGAAGATGACAAAGGCAATTCCGCCACGTGTGACAGCTACGCAACACGAAGCACAGCACCGTGATGGCACTCACTGTCGGAATTCTTTCCACAAATTGACCGCGGAAAACAGGCTTTGCTCCTCGCAGCGCTATGAAGCACAAAGGTTTTTGGCTGATTTCCGTGACTTAAATCACACATGCCGAGCGGATAAGGAACTATTTCACACTTTTGGCCAGATGGTATGGCGTCGGAATAATTTACACTCCAGCGGAGTTGACAGTGCCGGGTTCAGCGAACCGGCGTATGGCACGCATATTGCTGATTGCTTACTACTTTCTATTGGAGTGTTGAAACATGCGTATTCGTGACCTTGCGGCTGCCCTCGCTGCTCTCATCGCCCTGCCGGCGGCAGCCTATACCATTGATGGCAATCTGGCGGATTGGGGCGTTCAGACCAACTACACAACTAACAAGGCGATCAAAGGTTATACGATCGATACCGACTCGACCGGGAGCCTCTCGCAGTATGTCAATCCTGGATGGGGCGGTCAGGCCTACGATGCCGAAGCGCTCTATGTCGATTACGACAGTAGCAAGCTCTATCTGGCGCTGATCACCGGCCACAATCCAGCGATGGTGAATAGTGGTTCAAGTTCGTATGCGCCCGGCGACTTCTTGATCGATTTTGGCCGCGATGGCGTATTTGACTATGGCATCAAGACGACCGGCGCATCGAAGGGTAGCCTGTTCAAGATCGGCAAGAACGATGTCAAGCTCGGTCTATTCTCGGGTCAGGGGACGCCCTATGCCAACGGTAAAAACGCAGTTTCGATTTTGGACGGTCATGGCCAGAACGTCGGTGCCGGCGCGCTGGCTATCAGCGGCCCATTTACTGGGTACGGAACTTATACGCTCGATAAGCATTATGCGTATGAAGTGGCCATCGACATCAGTCTTTTCGATCCGAAATTCTGGAATACGCCCTTCGATGTGCAGTGGACGATGCAGTGCGGCAACGATGTGATTACGGCCGATCCGCCCACGGGTTTCGTACCCGAGCCGATGAGTCTTGCGCTGTTTGGCATGGCGCTGGCCGGGCTCGCCTTGAGTCATCGCCGCCAGCGCTGGCTTGCCCGACGGATTCAGGTCGGCTCCACACGTTCGATTTCGGCGTGATTCACCAAGCCCGCTGACGCGCCTCTTCGGGCGCGTTGCCCGAGATGCTTTTCCTCCGAGAGCAGCCTCTTGGGCTTGTTGCGGAAGCTCCCCCGGATAGCTACGGTCGGCCCCTGGGCGGCGATGAGGGACTTCAGTTTTTCCTTGCCCTTGAGGCCGATGATCTGCACCCCTTTGCCGCCCGAGAGGCGTTTCATCTGATCGAGCGGGAAGACGAGCAGGCGGCCATCGTCGGCAAGGGCGGCGACGTGGTCCATGCCGGCGATGCGGACCGGCGGCAGAATGGAGGCACCGTCTTCCATGGTGAGAAAAGACTTGCCGGCTTTCTGGCGCGGAAGCAAGTCGCCGTAGGTGCAGATGAAGCCGTATCCGGATGTCTTTGCCACCAGTAATTCGTCTTCGGGCTTGCCCATCAGCACGTGGGCAATCCGACCGGCGCCGATGTCGATGAAAGAGGGCAAAGGCGCGCCCATGCCGCGTCCGTCGGGTAGAGCGGCGATGGGTACGGTGAAGGCGCGGCCTTCGGTTGAAATAATGACGAGAGAATCGACCGAGCGACCTTCGTGCGTCGAACCGGGGCCGTCGCCGTCCTTGAAGGTGACGCCGGAAAGGTCGAGGCCGTGCCCCTGGCGGACGCGCGCCCAGCCTTTGTCCGAGACGATCAGCGTGATGGGTTCGTCGGCGACGGCGGCGACTTCCGCACGTGAAGCCATCGAGGCCGATTGGATAAGAGTGCGCCGTTCGTCGCCGAACTTGACGGCGTCGGCCTTTATTTCTCGAACGACAAGCTTGCGTAGCAGGGTGTCGCTGTCGAGCAGCTTGAGCAGCGCCTCTTTTTCCTCGCGCAGCTTGGCCAGTTCCTGCTCGATCTTGATGCCTTCGAGCCGCGCCAGCTGGCGCAGCCGGATTTCCAGGATGTCCTCGGCCTGTCGGTCGGAGAGCAGGAAGCGCGCGATAAGGGCCGGCTTCGGTTCGTCCGACCCGCGAATGATGCGGATCACTTCGTCGATGTTGAGAAAGACGATGTGCCGGCCTTCAAGGATATGGATGCGGTCGTTGGCTTTGGTCAACCGAAAATTGGTGCGTCGGCGCACGGTCAGCAGGCGGAATTGGCACCATTCGCCGATCAGGTCGGCCAGCGTTTTCTGGCACGGGCGGCCGTCGATGCCGACGGCAACGAGGTTGATCGGCGCGGTGGTTTCCAGGCTGGTGTGGGCCAGCAGCAGAGCCACAAATTCGTCCCGATCCAGACGCGAGCTGGTCGGCTCGAAAACGAGCCGGATGTCATCGTCCTTGCCCGATTCGTCGCGCGCGCGGTCAAGCTGCGAGGCCAGTAGGGCTTTCAACTGCGCGGCGGATTGTTCGATGGATTTCTTGCCCGGCTTGGGTTGCGGGTTCATCAGCGCACCGATTTCGGAGAGCACGCGGGCCGAGGACACGCCGGGCGGCAACTCCTTGATGACCAGTTGCCAGGCGCCACGCGCCATTTCCTCGAACTCGTAGCGGGCGCGAACGCGTAAACTGCCGCGGCCGCTGTTATACGCGCCGGCGATTTCTGCGGTTGAGGAAATGATCTGGCCCCCGCCGGGATAGTCGGGGCCGGGGATGTGCTCCATCAGCTCGGCCACACCGGCTGCCGGATGGTTGATCTTGTGGACGGCCGCCGCCGCCACTTCACGCAGGTTGTGCGAAGGCATTTCGGTGGCCATGCCGACGGCAATTCCCGAGGCGCCGTTGAGCAGCGCGAAGGGCAGGCGGGCAGGCAGGAATGCTGGTTCGTCGAAAGAGCCGTCGTAGTTCGGCTGATAGTCGACCGTGCCTTCGCCGAGTTCGCCAAGCAGCAGTTCGGCAATCGGCGCCAAGCGTGCTTCGGTATAGCGCATGGCGGCGGCATTATCGCCGTCGCGCGAGCCAAAGTTGCCTTGGCCATCGACCAGCGGATAGCGCAGGGAAAAGGGTTGCGCCACGCGCACCATGGCATCGTAGGCCGAGGTGTCGCCATGCGGATGGTATTTGCCGATCACATCGCCGACGACGCGCGCCGATTTGACCGGCTTGGCGCCACCCATCAGCCCGAGCTCACGCATGGCGAACAGGACCCGGCGCTGAACCGGCTTCTGGCCGTCCTTCACATCGGGCAGGGCGCGGCCCTTGACCACGGCGATAGCATATTCAAGGTAGTCGCGGGCGGCCGAATCATGCAGCAGAATGCTTTCGCCATCGTCGTCTTCGATGATCTCAGGAGCGGCGGGGGGCGTGGGTGGCGGTGCCTGAGCGGTTGTTACATCGTCGAACAGGTCAGGTGTATTTGGCATATCAATTCCGAAAAATCTGTTTTACCACAACGTGCACAACGACCACGACAAAAGACACTAGGCAAAATATGCATTAGGGATATGTGCTGTCGATTCTCGTTGTGCCCGTCGTGTTCGTTGTGGTCAATCTCTTCCCTCAAATCAGACCTCCGCGCCGATCAATGCGCCGTTGGCTTCCATCCAGGCGCGCCGACCCGCCGATTCGTTCTTGGCCATCAGCATGTTCATCACCGGGTTGGCGTCGTCGGCACCGGGCTGGCGGATACGCATCAGGCGACGGGTGTCGGGCGACATGGTGGTTTCCCAGAGCTGTTCGGGGTTCATCTCGCCGAGGCCTTTGAAGCGTGAGATGGCGACGGATTCGGGCTTGACACCTTCCAGGCGCAGGCGGTCGATGATCGCTTCGCGTTCGGCGTTGTCCAGCGCGTAGAGTTTGCGTGGCGGACGCGCCTTGCCGTGCCCCGGAACATCCAGTCGATAGAGTGGCGGCTGGGCGAAATAGAGGTGGCCTTGCTCGATCAACTTCGGGAAGTGGCGGTAGAACAGCGTGCACAGCAACACCCGGATATGGCTGCCGTCCACATCGGCGTCGGTCATGATCACCACTTTGCCGTAACGCAGGTTGTCGAGCACGCTTACTCCGGCATCCGGCAAGTGCGGGTCGATGCCGAGGGCGACTGCGATGTCGTGCACTTCGCGGTTGGCAAACAGGCTGCCGGCCTCGACTTCCCAAGTGTTGAGCACCTTGCCGCGCAAAGGAAGGATCGCTTGCAATTCCTTGTCGCGGCCGGACTTGGCCGAACCGCCGGCCGAGTCGCCTTCGACGAGAAAGATTTCGTTGCGCCGGGTGTCCTCGCTCTGGCAATCGGAGAGTTTGCCGGGCAGGATGGCAACGCCCGACTGCTTGCGCTTCTCGACCTTCTGCCCGGCGCGTGATCGCGCCTGAGCCGCACGGATAGCCAGCTCGGTGATCTTCTTGGCGTCTTCCGGGTGCTCGTTGAGCCATAGTTCGAGCGGGTCGCGCACCATGCGCGAGACCAGCGCCACGGCGTCCCGCGAATTCAAACGCTCCTTCGTCTGGCCCTGGAACGAGGGGTCGAGGACGCGTGCGGCGAGGACGAAACTGGCGCGTGAAAATACATCTTCGGCGGCAAGTTTGACGCCCTTGGGCAGCAGCGCGCGGTGTTCGGCAAAACTCTTGACGGCGTCGAAAGCCGCCTGGCGCAGCCCGGTTTCGTGCGTGCCGCCGGCCGATGTCGGAATCAGATTGACGTAGGATTCGCGCGCCAGGTTGCCTTCGGCACTCCAGGCGATGGCCCATGCCGCGCCGGAACCGACCGGGAAGTTCTCGTCGCCGGGTGGCGCGTACTTTTCGGCGGTGAACATCGGCGCCGCGAGTTCGCCGTCGATCTGTTCGGCGAGATACTGCTGCATCCCGTTGGCAAAACACCAGGTCTTCGTTTCGCCTTTTTCCGCATTTTTTTCAATGGCCAGCGAGATTTCCAGGCCGGGTAAAAGCACGGCCTTGCTGCGCAGTAGCCGTTCGAGTTCGCCGACAGGGATGCTGGCCGAATCGAAGAAACGCGCATCTGGCCAGACCCTGACCCGCGTGCCGCTGGCCTTTTTTGGCGCATCGCCGACGCGTTGGAGAGGCTCGACGACTGCGCCGCCGGAGAAGACGATACGAAAACGGCCGCCGTCACGGGCCACTTCGACTTCAAGCCGCGTGGACAGCGCATTGGTGACCGATACGCCAACGCCGTGCAGGCCGCCAGAGAAGCGGTAGGCCGAGCTGCCATCGGCTTTATTAAACTTTCCGCCAGCGTGCAACTGGGTGAAAACGACCTCTATCGTCGGCACGTTTTCAACCGGGTGAATCTCGACCGGAATGCCGCGCCCGTCGTCCTGGATCGATACCGAGGCGTCGCTGTGCAGGGTCACTGCGATCCGTTTGCAGTAACCGCCCAGCGCCTCGTCAGCGGCGTTGTCGATAGCTTCCTGGATGATGTGCAGTGGGCAGTCCGTGCGCGTGTACATCCCTGGGCGATGGCGTACAGGCTCCAGGCCCTTGAGAACGGAAATCGATTCTGCGGTGTAGCTCATTGCGCGGAATGCTCCAGCGGTAGTGTTTCCGTAAAATTTCCCTGATGACGCCGGCCTGTTCAGGTCCAGCCTGTTGGTTTTTGGGCAGGGAGTTTACCACCGGAAGCCGGATCGGCGCTCTTGATTGCATTGCCCGAGCCCGTGACATGATCCGTCTCGGAAAGCAGATCGGACCGCTTAGCGGGTAAAATTCGACCCCTTATGGGAAAACTGCTGCTGGCTCCGATGGAAGGCCTCGCCGATGCCGTGCTGCGCGACGTATTGACGTCTGTCGGCGGTTACGACGGCGCGGTCAGCGAATTCGTGCGCGTTTCCGGCAGTCTGTTACCGCCCCGTACGTTCCTGCGCATCTGCCCGGAGCTGGCCCATGGCAGTCGTACCCGTGCCGGAACGCCCGTGGCCGTGCAACTGCTCGGCAGCGATCCGGCATGTCTTGCTGAAAACGCCGCACAGCTTTGTGGGTTGAGCCCGGCCGGCGTGGATCTGAATTTCGGTTGCCCGGCGCCGACAGTCAATCGTCATGGTGGCGGGGCGATGCTGCTGGACGATCCCGAACTGCTCTACCGCATCGCCGTCGCGGTGCGGCGGGCCGTGCCGGCGACTATCCCGTTCACCGCAAAGATGCGCCTGGGCAACCTGGACAAGGCCAAAGCGCTTGACTGTGCGCAGGCCCTGGCCGCGGGGGGCATTGTCTCGCTGGTCGTACATGCGCGCACCCGCGCCGAAGGCTATAAGCCGCCGGCGCATTGGGAGTGGGTCGCGCGGATCCGCGACGGGGTGAGCATCCCGGTCACGGCCAACGGCGAAATCTGGACGACGGACGACCACGCCCGCTGCCGCGCGGTGAGCGGGTGCCCGGACGCGATGATCGGGCGCGGCGCCGTCGCCGATCCCTTTCTGGCCCGGCGCATTCGCGCCCTGGCCGCGGGTAGCGCTCAGCCGGTTGTCGATCATGCCGCCGAATGGCTTGAACTGCTACCTTTGCTCGCTGAGTATTGGCACCAGGTGCAACACCGGATTTCGGCGCGCCAGGCGCCGGGGCGACTCAAGCTGTGGCTCAATTCGCTGCGTCTCACCTATGGCGAGGCCGAAGCCCTGTACCTGGCGATCCAGCCACTGCGCGGCGTGGACGAGACTTCGCGGGTGCTGGCGTTGCACGGTGCCCCGGTGTTGCGCGCGGCCTGCGCCGCCTGATCGCGCCGCCATGCGTGCCAACTCGCGTGTGCCGACGAGCGCCCAGAGCGGGATTCATGCCCATCTGGCCAGCCTGCTCGATCGCCATTCCGCAGCGCCATTCCGCAAGCCGTATGCCGATTACAACCGACGTGCTTTCACGGCGAGCCTGGAGCGGCGCGAGCGCCTTGCCCGCAACAGGCCGCTGATCCTCGATTCGTGTTGCGGCGTGGGCGAGAGCAGCCTTGCGCTGGCCCAGGCCTTTCCCGATCACTACGTCATCGGCGTTGACCAGTCCGAATCGCGGTTGAGCAGAAATGTCATCGGCACGAACAGTACGATGCAACTGCCGCCCAACCTCGATCTGGTGCGCGCCGATCTCGTCGACTACTGGCGGCTGCTGCACGACAACGGCATCCGCCTTGAGCGGCACTATCTGCTCTACCCGAACCCTTGGCCCAAGATCGGCCACCTGAGCCGGCGCTGGTACGGGCACCCGGTTTTTCCGACCGTGCTCGAACTCGGCGGAATACTGGAGTGCCGCAGCAACTGGCGCATCTATATCGACGAGTTGAGCTTTGCCGTCGAGAGAATGACGCAGCGGGCGGCGATTTGTGAACCCTACGTCACCGAAAACCCGATAACCCCATTCGAGCGAAAGTACCTCGCTTCCGCCCACCCCCTGTTTCGTACCATCGTCAGGCTCTGAGTTGAACATGGGTTTGTTACTGAGATCGGACAGAGCTTGGATGCGTTGGTCGTCCGGCCCGATTTCGCCTGTTTTGATGGCAATTCATCTCTTGCAACACTCGTAAAGCAAAGGCGCTTCATGTCCATCGTTTTTGCAGTCTGTGGTGATTACATTCAGCTTGACCAACTGCTCAAGGCCACCGGTTTGTGCCCTTCAGGCGGTCATGCGCACGCCGAAATCGGGGCAGGGCGGGTGCGTGTCGATGGCGCCGTGGAAATGCGCAAGCGCGCTAAGCTGCGTGTCGGACAGCTGATACGCTATGGCGGCGACACTATCGAGCTGATTGCCGGTGTTCTTGCAGAAGGATGAGCGCCGTTGCACACTACATCCGCTTTTGTTCCACTTGAAAAACACAGTGGCGCCTTGGCTCTCGATGGGGTTGATTAGATGCTGTGGTTCGTATTCGGGTTAGTTGCTCTCGTTCTCGGCGCAGAACTGCTGGTACGTGGCGCGTCCAAACTGGCACTTTCGATGGGGATCTCACCGCTGGTCGTTGGCCTAACCGTGGTTGCCTTCGGCACCAGCGCGCCGGAACTCGCGGTGTCGGTACAATCGGCTTGGTCAGGCCAGGTCGGTATCGCGCTCGGCAATGTAGTCGGCAGCAATATGTTCAACGTATTGTTCATTCTTGGCCTGTCGGCTCTGATCGTCCCGTTGGTGGTGCATCAACAGATCATCCGACAGGAAGTGCCGGTGATGATCGCCGCGTCGCTGCTGCTCTGGGCGATGGCCGCCGACGGCGGCATCAGTCGCTGGGAAGGTTTTCTGCTGGCCGGGCTAGTCGTGACGTATACCCTTTTCATCATTCGTCAAAGCCGTCGCGAGACGGCAGCAATCCGCGCAGAATACGATGAAGCCTTCGAAGAAACCCTCACCGGGTGGGACGCCCACTGGAGTGTCCAGGCATTACTGCTGCTGTCGGGGCTGATGTTGTTGGTTCTCGGCTCTCGCTGGCTGGTCGAAGCGGCGGTGACCTTTGCACAATTTCTGGGCGTCAGCGAATTGATCATTGGCCTGACCATCGTTGCTGTTGGCACCTCGCTACCGGAGGTGGCGACTTCGATCATGGCTGCGTTGCGAGGCGAGCGTGATATCGCCGTCGGCAACGTGGTCGGCAGCAACATCTTCAATATCTTATCGGTACTGGGTTTTTCGGCCAGCGTGGCGCCTGGCGATCTCACGGTGACCCCTTCGATGATCTCATTCGATCTGCCGATCATGGTGGCCGTTGCGGTGGCTTGCCTGCCGGTATTCTTCAACGGTGCGTGCATTTCACGCGGAGAAGGCGCCCTGTTCCTGGCCCTGTATCTGGCCTATACGCTCTATCTGTTTCTTCTGGCCGCCCATCATGATGCACTCAACGGCTACAGTATGGTGATGGGGGGATTCGTCCTGCCGCTGGTGGCGGTGGTCATCGTGGTGCCGGCATGGCGGCACTGGAATCGCGAACGCGCGCGCAGCGACCTTTGAGGAACGACGGCTTCCAGGTTAAACTTACTCGCGTAGACTTCACTTTCGAACTGTTATCTTATATCATATATAAGAGTTGGTTTTCCTTGGCCGGAAAATCGCCCGAAAAGCAAGCGCTACCAACCCGCTGAATGCTGTAGACATGCTTGCCATGCAGTACAATGTTTCGTTTTCTTCGCCCTGCCGAATATTGATTTTTGCCCTAGTTTAATCTTTGAGAAAGGACATTCCCATGTTGGAATCCTATCGTGCCCACGTTGCCGAGCGCGCTGCGCTGGGCATTCCGCCCCTGCCGCTTTCAGCCAAGCAAACCAGCGAACTGGTTGCCTTGTTGATGAATCCGCCGAAAGGCGAAGAGCAGGCTTTGGTCGAGTTGATCACCTACCGCGTGCCTGCCGGTGTGGATGACGCCGCCAAGGTCAAGGCCGAATTTCTCGCCAAGGTTGCCAAGGGTGAAGAGCGTTGCTCGCTGATCTCGAAGACCAAGGCAACCGAATTGCTCGGGACCATGCTCGGCGGTTACAACGTCAAGCCGATGATCGATGTGCTGGGTGACGCCGAAGTCGGTGCCGTGGCCGCCGAAGGCCTCAAGAAGACACTGCTTGTTTTCGATTTCTTCCACGACGTGAAAGAGCTTGCAGACAAGGGCAATGCCAACGCCAAGGCGGTGTTGCAATCGTGGGCAGACGCCGAGTGGTTTACCTCGCGTCCCGAAGTGCCGGCGTCGCAAAAGCTGACCGTTTTCAAGGTCACCGGCGAGACCAATACCGACGATCTGTCGCCAGCCCCCGATGCGTGGTCGCGTCCCGATATCCCGTTGCACGGGTTGGCCATGCTGAAGAACCCGCGCGCCGGCATCGAAGCCGACAAGGCGGGCGAACGTGGACCGATGAAGCAGCTCGAAGCACTGGCCGCGAAGGGCAATTTGATCGCCTACGTTGGCGACGTGGTCGGCACCGGCTCTTCGCGCAAATCGGCGACCAACTCCGTGCTGTGGTGGACGGGAGAAGACATTCCCTACGTGCCGAACAAGCGTTTCGGCGGCGTCTGCATCGGCTCCAAGATCGCGCCGATCTTCTTCAACACCATGGAAGATGCCGGCGCGCTGCCGATCGAGCTGAATGTTGACGACATGAACATGGGCGACGAGATCGAACTGAACGTCGATCCTGCGACGACCAAGGTAACCGCGCTCAAGAACGGCAAAGTGATCGCCGAAGCGCAACTTAAAACGCCGGTTATTCTGGACGAAGTACGCGCCGGTGGGCGCATCCCGCTGATCATCGGCCGCGGACTCACGACCAAGGCACGCGAGGCGCTGGGGCTTCCCGTGTCCACGCTGTTCCGTCTGCCGCAAAGCCCGGCCGATACCGGCAAGGGCTATACGCTGGCGCAGAAAATGGTCGGTCGTGCCTGCGGTCTGCCCGAAGGGAAGGGCATCCTGCCCGGCACCTACTGTGAGCCGCGCATGGCCACCGTGGGATCGCAAGACACCACCGGCCCGATGACGCGCGACGAATTGAAGGATCTGGCCTGCCTCGGCTTCTCGGCCGACATGGTGATGCAATCGTTCTGCCATACCGCTGCCTATCCCAAGCTGGTCGACGTGAAGACGCACCGCACGCTGCCGAGCTTCATCACCACGCGCGGCGGCGTTTCACTGCGCCCCGGCGACGGCATCATCCACAGCTGGCTCAACCGCCTGCTGTTGCCCGATACCGTCGGCACCGGCGGCGACTCGCACACCCGTTTCCCGATCGGCATTTCCTTCCCGGCCGGTTCCGGTCTGGTCGCTTTTGCCGCCGCCACCGGCGTCATGCCGCTGGACATGCCAGAATCCGTTCTGGTGCGCTTCAAAGGCAAGCTGCAGGGCGGCGTCACGCTGCGCGACCTGGTCAACGCCATTCCCTACTATGCCATCAAGCAAGGCCTGCTGACCGTCGCCAAGCAAGGCAAGAAGAACATCTTCTCCGGTCGCATCCTCGAAATCGAAGGGCTGCCCGACCTCAAGGTCGAACAGGCGTTTGAACTCTCCGATGCCTCCGCCGAGCGTTCCGCCGCCGGCTGTACCGTGCATCTCGACAAAGCACCGATCATCGAATACATGAATTCGAACATGACGCTGATGAAGTGGATGATCGCCAACGGCTACCAGGACGCGCGCACGCTGGGCCGTCGCGTCAAGGCCATGGAAGCATGGATCGCCAACCCGCAACTGCTCAAGGCCGACGCCGACGCGCAGTATGCCGCCGTGATTGAGATCGATCTGGCCGACGTCAAGGAGCCGATCGTCGCCTGCCCGAACGACCCGGACGACGTCAAACTGCTCTCCGAAGTCGCCGGCACCAAGATCGACGAAGTCTTCATCGGTTCGTGCATGACCAACATCGGCCACTTCCGTGCGGCCGGCAAGGTACTCGAAGGCAAGAGCGACATCCCGACGCGCCTGTGGATCGCCCCGCCGACCAAGATGGACGCCATGATCCTCAACGAAGAAGGCTACTACGCCATCCTCGGCAAGAGCGGCGCGCGCATGGAAATGCCCGGTTGTTCGTTGTGCATGGGCAACCAGGCGCAGATCAAGAAGGGCAGCACGGCAATTTCGACCTCGACGCGCAACTTCCCCAACCGTCTGGGCATCGATACCTTCGTGTACCTCGGCTCGGCCGAACTGGCGGCCATCTGCGCGCTGATGGGCAAGATCCCGACCGTCGCCGAGTACATGGAAGCGGTGAAGGCGGTGAACGCCAAAGCTGCCGACGTGTATCGCTATATGAACTTCGACAAGATCGACGAGTTCAGGGAAGTGGCGGAGACGGTGACGGTTTAGGTTTTCGTGGTCTCCTGAATCTGCAAACGGCACCCCGTGGGGTGCCGTTCTTGTGTTTGAAGCCGCGGGTGCGTCACGCTATTTCACCTTTGCACCAGATCGGCTCACTTCGTCGCGGGGTAGTGGTAAGACGCTTTCTTCAGGCTCAAATTTCGATCCGGCTCCTTTTTGAACAGCGTGCAGGATTCGTTGCCGGCCAGATACAGTTCTTCATCGCGCTCGAAATTCAGACTGATCGCGCTACATACCCCTTCGTACTGGCGGTAATCTGCCTGGAATTCCGGGGTGACTTGCACGGCGTCGGTACCTTCCTGCATATTATTGGCGGCGGTCAAATAACGCGCCTGAAGCTCGGCGATCAGGAACTTCTCACCCAACTTTGGGCTGTCGTAGATACGGACAAGCGGCCGATTCAGATCGGCATCAAAAAACACGGAGAGGCTGTAACGTTTTCCCGCCCATTCGCCGGACCACTTGTGAAGACCCTGCTTGAGCCAGGCGATGCGTTTCTTGTAGGCGTTTGCTAGACACCCCTCGGTGGCACCGCAGCCCGCACGATCCTTGACCCAGTCCGACTGATTCTTGCGAAACGGCGTGGCGCGTTCTTTCCAGCCCTTGAATGGCTCAATTGCCACCTTGAATTCGGCGCTCAGCTCGTCGTCCAGTTTGGAGAGTTCGGCGCTCTGACAAATCGCCTTTTCATCCTCGGCACGCGCTTTTGTGCAGTCAAAACTGGCGGCAAATGCCGAACCGAAACAAAGCGCGAATACAGCAACAAATACCCCTTTGAATACCGGCTTCATCTGACCTCCAAAAATAGCTGCATTCCGTGACCTGCGGATGGTGCAATTCACTGATGGCTTTCTTCTGAAACAAATCAACTCAGCATTTTTAGCAGCACGTCGTGCCACAGAGCAGCATCAACTGCCCCTAATTTTCCCGCCAGTCTGGATTTGTCGATGCAGCGAATTTGATCCAGCAGCAGGCGCCCAGATTTGCCGCCGATGACCACCTCCGGCCTGCATCCGAGGGCTTGTCCCTTGCTGGTAAGGGGGGCAACGATCACGCGCGGCAAGACGGCATTCATATCATCCGGCGACACCACCAGACACGGGCGTGTCTTCTTAATTTCAGCGCCTATCGTTGGGTCGAGATTGACCCAATACACCTCGCCACGCAGCACCTTGGTTCCGGCCTTCACCATTCCCAGTCCTCGCAACCTTCATCGACAGGCAAGTCTGCCCACGCGTCCTTGTCGCTGCCCGCTTCGTAACCATCAAACCATCCGGCGCGCGGGGCGCTAACTGGCGTAATTACCAGTCGTCCCGCCTCAACGGTCATCTCCACCGCGCCATCAATATGGCATTCCGCCAGTAATGCCGCCGGGATCAGTACCCCGCGAGAGTTCCCCACCTTGCGTAACGTCGTTAACATCGCAGCTCCTGATTAAAAGTTATAACAATATTATAACGTATTCCGTGAGGGGGCAAGCTGGTATGCACGGCTGTTGATATATGAAATCTGCAAGAAAGCATCTCGGAAAATGACATATCAAGTGTGCGCTGCGCTCGCCAATACCTTGGCTGCCCACTGGTTCAAACTCGTACCCGCCGCTTTGGCAGCCACCAGCGCCGCACCATGCACATCCGGCGGAATGCGCAGCATCAATTTGCCACTGGAAGGTTTTTCAGGTGACTTACCCAGTGCGGTGCAAGTGTCCAGATAATCTTCAAAGGCATCCTCAAACGCTGCGCGCAAATCAGCGACGTTATCGGCATGGAACCAGATCACATTGACAATGCCGAGCAGATGCCCGACAAAAGATGTTATCCCGGTCGTCGAATTCAACGCGGGCGGTGTAGCCCTTGTATGTCATGGTATTCATGGTTTAACTCCAATCAGTTCCAGAAGAATCCGGGCATCCTCAATCTGATACGGCTTCGCCTATTTGCTCGGGTGTAGCCGGTGGAAGCTGATCACCCGCTCACCGCAAGCTTCCGTACACCACGCCACAAGCGCGGTAGCAGCCAGACGAGCAGGGTCAAAAACAACAGGAGCAGAACAAGAAATACGGCGGGATGCGCGAAAGCGGCGTAAAGACCGGCGATCAGCACCGCCTCTTCGCCGAACGAGGCCACGATATTGGAGAAAGGCTCCGGCGAAACGTTGATCAACGCCCGGCCGCCGGCCTTCGCGGCGTGCACGCTGGCAGTCAGCGTGCCGCCAAGAATCGCCGCAACGACGCCGATTGTCGGATCGTAATTGCCCAGGGCCAGCGCCGCCAGGATGGCGCCGGCCGGAATGCGGATGAACGAATGGACGGCATCCCAGAACGGATCGACGACGGGGATCTTGTCGGCAAGAAACTCGACCAGCAGCATCGCACCGGACGCCCCGATCACCCATGGATGCTCCAGCACCTGCAGCGTTTGCGGTAGCTCGAGATAGCCGAGCCGGCCGAGCAGCCCAGCGGCAAAGAGGACGGCATACAGGCGCAGGCCGCTACCCCAGGCCAACCCCGCCGCCAGTGCGACGCTCTGAATCGTATCCACGACAGACTGTGTCGGATCGGGCGTTTGGCTGGATGCTAGTTTCCGGGGGGTGCGGAGCCGCGTACCTTGCCGTAAATCGCCAGCAAGACGATAGCCACGACCACGCTGGCGATGAACCCCGCGCCTTCGCCGGCCCGATACCAGCCCATGAGCTGCCCAATGACGCCCGCCAGAAACGATCCGGCAATGCCCAGCACTATGGTCATGACGAAACCCATGTTTTCCTTCCCAGGGTGCAAGATCTTGGCAATGACGCCTATTACGAAGCCCAATACGATCGTCCAGACGATTCCCATGCGAATTTCCTTTCTTGTCGTTGAGGGTAGTCAAGCGTACAACATTCTTCGCGGTTGACGTTGCCTCCGGCCGAAATCGCTATCTAAACGGATGGGAAGGTGCTCGTGTTGTCTTTCGATCGCGACTATCGATGGCGGGGCGGCGATACTTGCCTCGACGAGCGACTCTCGCAACCGTCTGGGCGTCAACGATTTTCTGTGCGTCGGCTCTGCCGAACCGGATGCCAGCTTTGCCCTGCTGCGCGAGAAGAAACTGTTAGCATGAACTCCGTCACTTGGTGAGCCGCATAACGAATCCTGCCAACTGACATTCACCACACGCCAATTCCTGGGAGACCTCATGAAATTTCTTCTGATTGCGTCGCTCGCCTTGTCCGTTTCAGCCTTGGTTATTCCCGGTGCCGCCCGGGCCGCTGATTGTGCGAATGCCACGACCCAGGCCGCCATGAACCAATGTGCGGCGCAGGAGTTGGAGCGGGAAGACAAGAAAATCAACGCAAGCTATAAGGAATTGCGCAGCAAGCTTGCACCGGAACAACAAAATCAGCTGAAAGAAGTTCAGCTCGCGTGGATCAAGTACAAGGATCTGGCCTGTAAGTACGAGGCTGGCGGAGCAGAAGGCGGGTCGGTATACCCGATGGTGCTGGCCTCCTGTTTGGCGCAGAAGACACGTCAGCGCAACGCCGAATTGGCGGCCATGGGCAAATGCGAGGAAGGGGATGTGAGCTGCCGCAGGTGACCCCTGATCGGCTTCAGAATTTGTAGCCGCCGACCGACGGCTTCCTATGCATTAGCGATAACGGATGCGCGTGCCGTCGACCCATTCATCCCAATTGCTGTCATAGCCATCGTAATGAATCTTGACCTTGTTGCTACCCGTCTGTATCACCGTGGCGTTGTACCACTTCCCTTTCCAGGAAACGAGTGTCGAATCGCCCAGACGGTAGGGTAGCGCCCCCTGACCGGGCGATGCCGGATTCGAGCGTTCCATCGGTTTGGCGGCGGTGATGGCATTGGCCTGCTGCGTCGCGCGAACATCCCACATTTGCTTCTGGTCGCTCCAGGTCAGGCGATAGATGCCACCGGCACCTACTTGGTATTCGTTATAGCCGTGGTTGGGTGTGGCGATGCGAATCTTTCCGGTGGGATTACCGGAGTACATGTTGAGCGTGATCTGCGAATGTGCGTTTAGCTTCTGGTCCTTCCACGTTCCTCGTGCCGGATCGAGCGTCTGGAAATTAAGCACCACATTCGTATCGTTGAAGACGTTGTAGGTCGGGATCTGGGCGATGGCCTGAGACATTGGTCCCAGAATCAAGCAAACCAGCACTACCCGCAATTTGTTGAAAACGCCCATACTTACCCTCCTGAATTGGATAGTGGCACTCGCCACGCTGCTCCGTATCTGGCACCGAGCCAGGGAAAATAGTATCCCAATATCGATTACGCTCAAGCGTCCCCAGGAAATAAATCAGACGCCATGCATTTTGCCGAGAGGATCCAGATGACTCGGATCGGCCCCGACGCGGTGTCAATATCAGCGTTTAGCTGGAATGACGAGTGCGTACAAAGGGCCAAGAGTCGCCGACGCCCGTAAGGTTTGCGACTGCCGATACGACTAAGGGACAGCAGCAATGAGTCGGGCAGAACCAAGGTATGCGCGAATCGGCGATTGTCTGGGTGGCGGAGAGTGGCCGCACCGACCGCCCCAATTTACCGAATTCACCGAAATCGCTGGATTTCATGCCGCTTCCCGCTGTCAAATCCCGCAACAGGAGAGAAGATAGGATGAAACGCTATACAAGGAACGACGCAGCGATCGCCGCCCTGAACCCCGAGCAATACCGGGTCACCCAGAAGAACGGGACCGAATATCCGGGTACCGGCGAGTATCTGCACAACGACAAACCCGGAATCTATGTGGACGTCGTATCGGGCGAACCCCTGTACGCGTCGAGCGACAAGTTCAATTCGGGCTGCGGCTGGCCAAGCTTCACCAAGCCGATCGCGCCGGCTTTCGTGAACGAACTGCGCGACACCAGCAACGGCATGATCCGCACGGAAGTGCGGTCGACGCACGGCGACAGCCACCTGGGCCATGTTTTTCCGGATGGCCCCAGGGACCGGGGCGGCCTGCGCTACTGCATCAATTCGGCGTCCCTGCGCTTCATCCCGCTCGACCGGATGGAAGCCGAGGGCTACGCTGAGTACATCGGCCAGGTGGAGCTGCGGTGATGGCGAATAGCGAACGCGCAGTTCTCGCCGGCGGATGCTTCTGGGGTATGCAGGGGCTAATTCGCCGACTTCCGGGTGTTTTGGCCACGCGCGTCGGCTATACCGGCGGCGACGTGCCTCAAGCCACGTATCGAAACCACGGCAACCATGCGGAGGGTGTCGAGATCCAGTTCGACCCCGACCGCATCAGTTACCGGCGACTACTGGAATACTTTTTCAAAATCCACAATCCCGCGACGCGCAATCGTCAGGGAAACGATGCGGGATCGTCCTATCGCTCGGCAATCTACTATGTTGATGAGCGCCAGCGGCAGATCGCACTCGATACCATCGCCGATGTCAATGCCTCCGGTCTCTGGCCGGGCAAGGTGGTGACCGAGGTCGAACCGGCCGGCGATTTCTGGGAAGCCGAGCCCGAGCACCAGGACTATCTCGAGCGCTATCCCAGCGGCTACACCTGCCACTTTCCCCGGGCCAACTGGGTTCTCCCGCAACGAGGCGCGAAAGACGCGGGATAGTCGAGCAAAGAGGCGATTCATCGCCGAAATGCCGTCGAGCAGGCCACGGCGCACAGGTACTGCTGTCGTCACCTCAAGACCACCAGATTCGACGAGGTGGTGGCGGTGGTGACGATGTAACTGTCGCAGCCGCTTGACAGAAAAAAGGTTCGGTCGATTCCACAAGACTGTCGCCGGCTGCTGTCATAATGAGGGGTCGAGCAACAAGCCAAACCAACCTGTTTGGCACCATGATTCCGAAAGGGAACCCTTCATGCCGCATTCTTACCGCCGCTGCCTGTGCCGAGCCTTGTTGGTCCTGGCTTGCTTTGTTAGCGTCTTGCCGGCGGCTCACGGCGCAAAGCTGGAGCAATTGCCCGCGCTGAACATCGATATCCGCGAAACGTCGGTTTCCGGCCTCTCTTCCGGGGCGTTCATGTCGGTGCAGTTCCAGGTGGTTTATTCATCGATCGTCAAGGGCGCGGGGATTGTTGCCGGTGGCCCGTTCTATTGCAGCCAGGGCAACCCATTGCGGGCGACCACGCAATGCTCATGCACCCTCGACCCGGAACATGAGTTGTGCGCCGTGTCTTCGAGCAGCGCCAACGTGTCGTCTCTGGTCGGCGACACGCATCAATTTGCCGCGCAGGGGCTGATCGACGACCCTGTAAACCTCTCCCATCAACGCGTTCTCGTCCTCGCCGGAGACAAGGATCGGACGGTGCCGCCGATGGTTGCCGAACAACTGTCCGATTACTACAGCCACATGGCCGTTCCGGCGTCGAACCGGTCCGACGTGCGCCTGAGCAGAGCCGCGCATACCATGCCGACGGTGAGTTACGGCAAGGCTTGCGACGTGGCCGAATCCCCCTATCTCGGCAAGTGTCATTACGATGCTGCCAAGGCCGTCCTCAGCTGGATTTACGGGACGTTGAAGAAGCCGCAACAAGCTCAAGCCGACAATCACCTGCTGCAGTTCGATCAGGCGGCCTATGTGCCTGGAGGCCGCTTCACGTGGAGCAGCGGCATGGACAACTCCGGCTGGGCTTATATCCCGGACTCTTGCGCCAAGGGCGAGGCCTGCCGCCTGCATGTCGTCCTGCATGGATGTCGACAAGGGCAGGGCTATCTACCCCTGCGGCCGATGCCGGGTAGTGGTTTGTATTACGGCACGACCTTCGTGCGCAACGCGGGCTACAACCGCTGGGCCGAAAGCAACCATATTGTCGTTCTTTACCCGCAGGCCGTATCCATTCCGGGTATCAATCCCAACGGTTGTTGGGACTGGTGGGGTTACACCGGTGAGGATTTCGCCACCAACCAGGGTGTGCAATTGAAAGCGATTCGCGGCATGGTCAACCGACTCAGCTCAGGCCACCACTAAGTCTTGCTGTGCTGGCAGTTGGTTTGGCCAACAGCAAGCGCAATCAGACGGGGGTGAAACGATAGTTGTCGGCAGCCAGCGAATCGCCAATCCAACCGCCGCCCAGCCATTCCGTTGCATGCTTCGGCCCGGCCGCGCCAAGCGCGACGAACAGCGGCAGGAAATGCTCCGGCGTCGGGTGCGCGAAGGCGGCGTGTGGCGCGCTGTGCGGCCAGTCGAACAAAGCTTCTGCGTCGCCATGCATGAGGCGGTCGTGCACCCAGTCGCGGAAAGTTACGGTTTCGGGCGCAGCGTTTGCCGTGCTTTGACGCGAGTATTCCCTGAGGTTGTGTGTCAGGTGACCCGAAGCGACGATCAGGATGTTTTCACCAGCCAAGGGCGCCAATGCCGAACCGAGGGCGTAATGGTGGCGCGCAGCAGCCGGGTTGAACCGAGAGCGGCACGACCGGAACGTCGGCTTCTGGAAACAGCGTGCGAAGCGGTACCCAGGCCCCATGATCGAGGCCACGGCTGGCGTCGATGCCCGCCGTGATATTCGCGTCGCTCAGAAGTTGCCTGATACGCTGCGCCAAGGCGGGTGAGCCTGGGGCCGGATAGTCCAGCGCATACAGCGCCTCGGGAAAACCGCCGAAGTCGTGAATGGTCTCCGGCAGTGGGCTGCCGCCGATAACCGGCAGGCGTGTCGTCCAATGCGCCGAGACCACGAGAATGGCGGCCGGCCTGCTGAGTTGCGCCGAGAGGGCGGACCAGACCTGCGTCAGCTCGTCTCCGCCGAATGCCGTCATCGGCGAGCCGTGCGAGAGAAAGAGTACGTCTTGTTTTCTTGTCATGATGATGGACTTGCCGGTGGCGTGCAGGCGGGGTTTGCCGATGCCCCACGCCACCTGTGGCAACCTAGTTTTGTGCCGCTTCTGCCGCCAGTGCATCGCGTACGCTGGCGCGGCCGGCAATGCGTTCGACATAGGCGACCAGAGCGGGCCACTCCTTGAGGTCGATACCGACCCACTGGCACCAGCCCAGCACCGTGTAAAGGTAGCCGTCGGCCACGGTAAACTGCTTACCCATCAGGTAGTCGTTTTTCGCCAGATGGGACGCGAGATAGTTGAATCGGTTGGCCAGATTCTTCTTTGTGATGGCCTTGTACTCATCGGGTGTGGCCGGATTGAACATCGGGCTGAATGTCTTGTGCACTTCCGAGTTCACGAAACCGAGCCATTCCTGCAACTGGTAGCGCTCCAGCGTACCGGCTCTGGGAGCGAGGTTGGATTCGGGTTTGAGATCGGCAATGTATTGAACGATGGCCGGGCCTTCGCTCAGGCGGACGCCGTTGTCGAGTTCAAGAACAGGCACATAACCCTTGGGGTTGATCGTCGCGAAATCGCTGCCATCGGCAACGAGAATGCGTTTCTTGATATCGACGCGAACGAGCTCGACGTCAATCCCGGCTTCGCGAAGGGTAATGTGCGGTGAAAACGAGCAGGTTCCGGGGGGCATAGTACAGTTTCATGGGCGACTCCTTGGATTGTTCGTGATTGAAAAGTGTTTGCGAGTTTGGCGCGGTCTAACGATCCCGCGTTGGATTGCACTTTAGGCGTCCCGAATAGAAGAATAAATAGGGCTATAATTGATTCTGTGTTGCGGATATCGGGATAATCAACCCATTTTTCTTGGGAGTAAGGATTGGACAGAATTGATGCCATGCGTGTTTTCTGTTCGGTGATCGAGGCCGGCGGCTTTGCCGCTGCCGCCGATCAACTGGGCATCTCGACTTCCGCGGTGTCGCGCCAGGTCGCGCAACTTGAGGCGCATCTCAATGTGCGGCTGCTGAACCGCACGACGCGGCGGATGAGCCCGACCGATGAGGGATTCGCCTATTTCGAGCGTTGCACCCAGCTTCTCGCGGACATCGAAGAGACCGAGGCCAGCGTTGCCGGCGAAGCGCGGCGCCCGCGAGGGCGTTTGCGGCTCACCGCCCCGATGACGCTCGGCATTTTGCGTCTGGCGCCGGCCTTTGCCGCGTTTTCGCAGCAGTATCCGGAGATCACACTCGATATCGTGCTCTCGGACAATGTCGCCGACTTCACCGAAGAGGGCTTGGATATGGCGATTCGCGTCGGACGGATTGGGAGTGAAAATGTCGTGGCGCGCCACATCGGCGAAACCGCGTTGCTGATTGCCGCCGCTCCGGCGTATCTCGAGCGGGCCGGTACGCCGTTGACGCCCGACGAGTTGACCCGGCATTCCTGTTTCACTTACGCCTTTTCGGCCACCGGCAATCACTGGGAATTTGTAGACGCCAAGGGCGACCCCCTAAGCGTGCGCATCGGCGGCCCGATCAAGGCCAACAGCGGCATGCTGCTCGCCGAGATGGCCGTGGCCGGCAGTGGGATCGTGTACGGCCCCTGCTTTATCCTGTTGCCCATGATCGAACGCGGCCTGCTGGTCCGCCTGTTGCCGGACTGGACTACCCGGCGCCTGCCGATCCACGTGGTCTACCCGACGCGTCGACACCTGTCCGCCAGAGTACAGGCGATGACGAGTTTTCTGACGGAGTGGTTTGCATCCCGGCACGTCGAACCAAATAAATCGCCGGCTTGAGCATTCTGCGCGCCTCTTCTTGGTGGCCCTACTGACGATGAACGGAATCCTCGCTCAAACGGCTATCCGGATGGAATCGCTTGACCCGGCCTTCGATCTGGCGGCGTCGAAATGGGCTGAGCGACTCGGGTTGCCATTGGAAGCGGAGGCGGAGTTTGCCTTGCAGATCGGACGGGAAGGCTTGCAATTGGTCGAACTCGGCCAGAATGCGGCAGGGCCGATCCGGGTGGACTTCCTTACGGGAGCCGTTGCGCATCGGCGGCTCTACGGAGGCGGCAACGGACAGATGATCGCCAAGGCGGTGGGGATCCAGCCGGGGGTCCGTCCGGTGGCGGTGGACGCCACGGCCGGCTTGGGGCGCGATGCGTTTGTGCTGGCCCGGCTGGGTTGTGAGTTAACGTTGATCGAGCGCCAGCCACTGATTTCGGCCTTGCTTGAAGATGGTTTGCAGCGGGCGCTGGCCGATTCCGAAGTGGGGCCGATCGTTGCGCGGATGCGATTGATCGTCGGCGACGCCATCGATATTCTAAGTGCATGGGACGGCGAGCCGCCTCAGGTCATTTACCTCGATCCGATGTTTCCGCACCGTGACAAGACCTCTCTGGTAAAGAAGGAGATGCGCCTGTTTCGTCCGCTGGCCGGTGATGACGACGACGCACCGGCACTGCTTGAGGCGGCGCTGGCATTGGCTTCGCATCGGGTGGTCGTCAAGAGACCGCGCAAAGCGCCGGCGATAGCCGGCAAACCGCCCGGCTACGTGCTGGAAGGAAAGTCCAGCCGCTTCGACATTTACCCGAAAAAGTCATTGAAGGCGAAAGGTGGCGGATGATCGATTCACTTGACCACGGTTTCTCATAGAACCTGACGCGTGAAAATCATGTGACCGACCACATGTCATGTGAGAACATATGCCTTGCAAACCGGCAGATCTCGGCCATAATCAGCCGGCCGCCCTCTCTCCAGTCCGGACGCCTGAAGGACTGCTTCACTTCGGTCAGAACAAATTGCCCTTTACGAAGCACGACTACGATGTACTCGCCGTGGCGTGCCACAGGCGCAGTTTGTCCAGTGAAACGCGTTCGGTTTCCGCAAGCACCAAGCGTGCGCCATCGAAGTTTTCGTGGATGGTGTAATCACTGACCGTAATGACTGTCGGGATGCCCGCCGCCAGGCTTGCCGCCAGGCCATGCGACGAATCTTCCACGGCCAGGCAATCGCGCGGCGGCAAATTGAGTTGCCGCAGGGCATACAGGTAAATGTCCGGCGAGGGTTTCTTTGCAGCGACCGCATCGCCGGAAGCAATGACATCGAACCAGGAGTCGACATTCGGGCCCAGATTGGCGCGCAACAGGCCCACGACGTTATCCAGTATTGAACTGGAGGCAATGGCCAGACGCACGCCTTCGGTACGCGCATCGCAGATCAACTGGCCAATGTCGGCACGCAGCGGTATCGCCCCTGCGGCCAGCAAACGTTGGTAATTCCGGTTCTTAATGTCATGTACGCGATGCATCAGCTCGTCGAAATCGGGACGCGCATGGGTTGCCGTGTCGTAATTTGCGGCATAAAAACGTAGCCGCTCCAGACCGCCGCCGACGACAAGCAATTTCCCGTAGAGGGCTTCATCCCAGTGCCAGGGCAGCCCAATTTCGGCAAAAGCGGCATTGAAGGCGGGACGGTGGCCATCACGCTCGGTGTTGGCCAGTGTTCCATCGACATCAAAAATGAGCGCACGCAAAGCCATGCCAAGTTACTCCAGACAAGATATTCGTTGGTAAGACTAGCCGATTTTATCTTGCCGGAAAACCGGATTTTTTGCGGAGTGATTCGTTAACCGTTTTTCTTCGGCCAAGACGGTGCTAGAGTGCTGGCTGGCGACCTTGCGTTGCCGATCTTTATGTAGCCACAGTGACAGGAGACTGAGCACAGGTGATACCGACAGATATCGGCGAACACGAATACTTTCACAAAGTCGTGGATTGCCAATGGGCGTGTCCTGCCCACACTCCCGTTCCCGAATACATCCGCCTGATAGCGGCAGGCCGGTATTCGGATGCCTATATGATCAATTGGCAGTCGAACGTTTTTCCGGGCATTTTGGGGCGCGTCTGCGATCGGCCCTGCGAGCCGGCCTGTCGTCGCGGCCGGCTGGACAAGGAGCCGGTGGCGATCTGTCGGCTCAAGCGTGTCGCTGCCGACCTGAAGGACGATATCCAGGATCGTCTGCCGGTGGCGCCGCTGAAGCGCAACGGCAGGCGCATTGCCTGCGTCGGTGCCGGCCCCGCCTCACTGACCGTGGCACGCGATCTGGCGGTACTCGGTTACCAGATCACAGTGTTCGACAATGGCGTGTCGCCGGGCGGCATGATGCGCAGCCAGATTCCCAAATTTCGACTGCCGGATAGCGTCATCGACGAAGAGTGCGGCTACATCGTCAATCTCGGCGTTGAAACGCGGTACAACCAATGGGTCGATAGCCTTGCACAGTTGTTGACCGAGGGCTGGGATGCAATCTTTGTCGGCACCGGTGCTCCGCGCGGGCGCGATGCCGATGTTCCCGGCCGCAATGAGGCGGCGGCGCACATTCACATCGGCATCGATTGGCTCGCCAATGTGGCCTTTGGGCACACGACGCGCATTTCGCCGCGGGTGATCGTTCTCGGCGGCGGGAATACGGCCATGGATTGCTGCCGTTCGGCGCTACGCATGGGGGGCGAGGACG
Source organism: Propionivibrio sp. (assembly GCA_016705685.1). Lineage (GTDB taxonomy): Bacteria > Pseudomonadota > Gammaproteobacteria > Burkholderiales > Rhodocyclaceae > Propionivibrio. Next base: position 217,518 of record JADJLB010000010.1, on the reverse strand, counting down.
TCAAGGTGGTGGTGCGTAGCGGTTTCGAGGAAATGAAGGCATCGCCCTGGGAGAAGGAAGATGCGATGCACGAGGGCATCCCGATTATCAACATGCGGGTGCCCAAGGAATTTGTTCACCACAGTGGGAAGCTTGTCGGTGTTCTCTTCGAGATAGTTCGCGCCGAGTACGACGAGAAGGGCAGGCGCAGCCTGGTCCCCACCGGCGAACCGGATATTCTCATGGAATGCGATGAAGTGCTGGTCGCGATTGGGCAGGAAAACGCCTTCCCCTGGATTGAAAAGGATATCGGCCTGGAGTTTGATAAGTGGGGGTTGCCGGTATTGAACAACATGACACTGCAATCGACCTTGCCGAAGGTGTTTTTTGGTGGCGATTCTGCGCTGGGGCCAAAAAACATCATCACTGCCGTGGCACAAGGACACCAGGCGGCCATTTCGATCGATTTGTTCTGCTCAGGAAAGAGCTTGCTGGAGCGTCCGCCACCGATGACCAATCTGGTCAGCCAGAAGATGGGGATACATGAGTGGAGCTATGACAACCAGGTATCCGAGGAAGAGCGCAAGAAGGTGCCGGTAAAGTCTCTGGAAAAGACGCTCAAGGACATCAAGCTGGAACTCGAAATGGGTTTCGATCCCTATATGGCCTGCTCCGAGGCAGAACGCTGTCTCAACTGCGATATCGAGACGGTGTTTACCGCCAAAACCTGCATCGAGTGCGATTCCTGTGTCGATATTTGCCCGACCGAATGCATAACCTTCACGCATAACGGCGAAGAGGACGACCTGCGCGGACGCCTGAAAGCACCGGCCAAGGATCTCGAACAGGCGCTCTACGTGTCGGATACGCTTAAGACAGGGCGGGTCATGGTCAAAGATGAAAACATCTGCCTGCATTGCGGGATGTGCGCCGAGCGTTGTCCGACAGGCGCCTGGGATATGCAGAAATTCCTACTGCTGGCGGCAGTCGCCGGAACGGAGGTGCGCAGGACATGAGTACGAATGTGACCAAGGCCATACGCCGCAGCAACGATTTTGTTATCAAGTTTGCCAACGTCAATGGCTCGGGTTCGGCGTCGGCCAACGAGTTGTTTGCGCGCGCCATCATCAACATGGGTGTGCCTGTGGCGCCACGGAATATTTTTCCGTCGAATATCCAGGGCATGCCGACCTGGTATGAAATGCGCGTATCGGCGTCCGGTTGGCTCGGGCGTCGCGGCGGCTGTGACTTGATGGTGGCGATGAATCCGCAGACCTGGGATCGCGATATTGCCGAACTCGAATCCGGTGGTTATCTGGTTTATGACTCGACCAAGACCTTGCCCCGTTCGCGTTTCCGCGAAGACATAACGGTGCTGGGCGTTCCGCTGACCGAAATCTGCAACCGCGAATACACGGATCCCCGCCAGCGGCAACTGTTCAAGAACATCATGTATGTCGGTTCGCTGACTGCCTTGCTCGACATTGAATTCGCGGTGGTCGAGAAGTTGATCGCCGAACAGTATCGCGGCAAGGACAAACTGATCGGCGCCAACGTCAATGCGCTCAGGCTGGGGTATGACTACGCCCGAACGCACCTGGACTGCCCGATCGGGTTGCGCGTGGAGCGTTCCGATGGCGTCGGCGACAGGATATTCGTCAACGGAAACGATGCCTGTGGCTTGGGCGCCGTCTATGGCGGGGCCACGGTTGCCGCATGGTACCCGATTACCCCATCGACTTCGGTGATCGAGGCGTTCAGCGGCTATTGCCGCAAGTTCCGCACCGACCCCGATAACGGTATGGCGCGTTATGCCGTGGTCCAGGCCGAAGACGAATTGGCCTCGATCGGCATGGTGATCGGCGCCGCCTGGAATGGTGCGCGCGCCTTTACCGCCACTTCCGGCCCCGGCATTTCGCTGATGCAGGAGTTTTTCGGGCTGGCCTATTTTGCCGAGGTGCCCGTCGTGGTATTCGATGTGCAACGCGGTGGCCCTTCGACCGGAATGCCGACGCGAACGCAACAATCCGATCTCATTTCCTGCGCCTATGCTTCACACGGCGACACCAAGCATGTGCTGCTGTTTCCGGAAGATCCCTACGAGTGCTTCACGCTTGGCGCCCAGGCGTTCGATCTGGCGGACCGTCTGCAGACCCCCGTCTTTGTCCTGCTCGACCTGGATATCGGAATGAATGATCGTCTGTGCCAGCCTTTCGACTGGGACGATCAGCGCCGCTACGATCGCGGCAAGGTGATGAGCGCAGATGACCTGGAAGCGGGCAAGAATTTCGGCCGCTATCTCGACGTGGATGGCGACGGCATCCCCTGGCGAACCATTCCAGGCACGCACCCGAACAAGGGCGCCTTCTTCAGCCGCGGTACCACGCGCAACGCCTACGCCAAGTACAGCGAAACGGGCACAGACTATGTCTATAACATGGAACGTCTGCGTCGAAAATTTGAAACCGCCAAATCGCTATTACCGGCGCCCGTTCTGCGTCGTGCATCGCAGCCGAGCCGCTTTGGTGCCATCTACTACGGCTCGACCGGCCCGGCCATGGACGAGGCTTATGCACTGCTCAAGAAACAAGGGATCGAAATTGATGCCCTGCGTGTGCGTGCTTTCCCGTTTGCCAATGAGATCATCGATTTCATCAATGAGCACGACTACATTTTTGTCGTCGAACAGAACGAGAACGGCCAGCTGCGCATGCTCCTCATTAATGAAGGCGAGATTGATCCAAAGCGCCTTTTCCGCGTGCTGCATTACGACGGTACGCCGATCACGGCCGGATTCATTTCCGGCAGGATTGCAGACATCCTCGCGGCGCTCAAAGTCAAGATACCTTCATTGGTTACGCCCGCTCTTTCGCCAAATCGCCAGCAGGTGGCTTCATGACCTACTTTGCCAAACCCCGGCTTTTGCGACCCGACACGCCTCGGAATTCACTCGGCTATACCCGTCGCGATTATGAAGGCGCCATTTCCACGCTGTGTGCTGGATGTGGCCACGATTCGATCAGCGCGGCGGTGGTACAGGCCTGTTTCGATCTCGAAATCGAGCCGCACCGAGTGGCCAAGCTTTCGGGCATTGGCTGTTCTTCCAAGACGCCGGATTACTTTCTCGGCAATTCGCACGGGTTCAATACCACGCATGGGCGGATGCCGTCGGTACTCACGGGCGCCGCTTTGGCCAATCGCGATCTGCTTTATTTGGGCGTTTCCGGCGACGGCGACTCGGCCTCCATCGGCATCGGCCAGTTTGCCCATGCCATGCGCCGTGGCGTGAATATGACGTACATCGTGGAAAACAACGGGGTTTATGGGCTGACCAAGGGGCAGTTCTCGGCAACGGCCGACAAAGGGTCGAAAAGCAAGCGCGGCGTGGTGAATAACGACACGCCCATCGATCTGGTAGCGCTGGCCTTGCAACTGGGCGCCAGCTACGTTGCACGCAGTTTTTCCGGGGACAAGGAGCAGTTGATCCCGCTGATCAAGGGCGCCATGCGTCACCGTGGGCCGGCTTTCATCGATGTCATCAGCCCCTGCGTGACGTTCAATAACCATGCTGGCTCGACCAAGAGCTACGACTATGTGCGCGAACACAACGAGGCCGTCAACCGTCTGGACGTCATCCTGCCGCGCGACAAGATCAACGCGTCGTATCCTCCCGGCTCCCTGCGTCGCGTTGTCCAACATGACGGATCGATATTGAATCTTCGCAAACTGGATCAGGATTACGATCCATCGGACCGTATCGGCGCCATGAACCACCTTCAGGAACGACAGGCACTGGGCGAGATTGTCACGGGGCTGTTGTTCGTCGATAGCAGTGCCGAGGAACTGCATCGTCACCTGAACACCGTTGAAAAACCGCTGAACCAGCTCGGCGATGCCTATCTTTGCCCCGGCAGCAAGGCGCTTGAGGCGCTCAATGCGTCACTCCGACGCTCCTGACAGACCACATCGGAAAGTCTGGAACAAACAGCTTATTTCAGGCAATTGCAGTTTTCAGGAGCAGACCGAGTACGGCGCAGCCCAAGATAACGTGGATGACGTTGCGCTTGAAACCGATCAGCGCGACGGCGGCGCCCAGCGCGATGGCGGCAGAAATCCAGTCGAAGCTTCCGGCGAAACCCGCAGGCCACAGCACGTGGTAGCCGAAGAACAAAGCCAGATTCAGGATGACGCCGACCACGGCCGCGGTGATGGCCGTGAGCGGCGCTGTAAGTTTGAGTTCGTTGTGGGTCGTTTCAACCAGCGGGCCTCCCGCCAGGATGAAAATGAAAGAGGGCAGGAAGGTAAACCAGGTCACCAGCCCGGCTGCGACCGCACCGCCGAGGAACAGGCTGTCAGGGCCGACAACCGCCTTGAGATAGCCGCCGACAAAGCCGACGAAAGCGACGACCATGATCAAGGGTCCCGGCGTGGTTTCGCCCAATGCCAACCCGTCGATCATCTGCGCTGGCGTTAGCCAGGCATACTGGCCGACAGCGCCCTGGTAAACGTAAGGCAACACCGCGTAGGCGCCGCCGAAGGTAAGCAGGGCGGCCTTGGTGAAAAACCAGCCCATCTGCGTCAGGGTGTGCTCCCAGCCAAAGACGGTCTTGAGCAAAACCATGGGAACGAACCACAGCAAACCGCCCAGGGCGAGGACCGTCAGCAGACGTCGCCACTTGAACCGAGCATGCTCGGGTGTGGGCGTGTCGTCGTCGATGATGGCTGGTCCAAACGACCGGTTTGCCGGGCCATGCCCGCCGCCGGTTCTGAACTTGTCGGGGGCAACGCGCCCACCGATAAATCCGATCAAGGCGGCGGCAGCGATGATGGCCGGGAAGGGAACTGCGAGGGCAAAAATGGCGACGAATGCGGCCGCGGCGACCATCAACAAAAGACTATTTTTCAAGGTGCGAGAACCGATGCGATGGGCAGCCTGAAGGACGATGGCCGTAACGGCCGGGTTTGATTCCATAAAACAATCCGGCGACGAGCGTTGTCTCGCCGGATACGAGGTAAATCCACGAGAGGGCGATCAGGATGAACAGCGATGGCAAAACAAAAAGCGCACCCGCTACGATGCCACCCACGGAGCGGTGCATGAGCCAGCCGATATAAGTCGCCAGTTGTTGCGCCTCGGGGCCAGGCAAGAGCATGCAATAGTTCAGCGCGTGCAAAAAGCGTCGTTCGGAAATCCAGCGCCGTGTTTCGACCAGCTCCTGATGCATGATCGAAATCTGCCCGGCGGGACCGCCGAAGCTTATTAACCCAAGTTTGAACCAGAAACGGCAGGCTTCGCGGAAACTTACGTGTTCCGGAGGAGCGTCAGGGTGTTCGACCTTAGGGCGTAGCACTTCGCTCATTGGAGAGGGGCCACTATCTCGAAAGAGGCCAGGCCAAATCTCGATTGGACCAAGATTTACGGTCGTCTGGCGCTCTGGTGTTTATCGTCTGTTGTCTTGGTGTCGCGTGGCCACCACTGCTCGATTCGGTCAGCCGCCCAGTCTTTCCCTCCCAGGCCAAAAGCCAGAGCCATGGCGAAAACCAAGCCGGCCAGAATAACCAGGAAATTCTGGCGCACGCTATCGCCACGCACCTATACCTTGTCAAGCGCGATCAGGATCACGAAAACCATGATTGCATACTGCGCCAGCTTGCCCAGAAAGGCCGTGTCCTGTATCTGGATATATCGTTGGTATCGAAGAAAGCTTTGACATTGAGCTGGTAGATGACAGCGTCGCGGTACCACAATGGGTCATCGCCGCGACCTATGTCAGTACCTTCATACTCAGAATCAGTGGCAAGTTTAGACATGGGGGCACGAATTAGGCGTAAGGATTGAAATGATTGACATCGCGTTAACTGAGTTGATTGCGGGCAAAGCCGCACACATGACCAACGTATGGATCGGCGCGCTGTGGGAATCCGGGTGCTTAGAAAGGGAAGCGATTCAAACGCATCATGCGCAAGTATCCCTGACTCCGGCGACCAGAGTCAATCGCCGGAATGAGCGTGGCGACCTTCGGGAGCTTTGGAAGAAATGCCAAAAGCGTAGCAAGAAAAGTTTGCTAGATCGCATCGCCAGAGGGTGAGTGTCAAATTTTGCAGATTGCCAAGAGCGGTTCGGCAGCGTCCGCTGTGTCTGGAACTAACCGCGATCCACGCTGATTGAAGAGACCAGTTCGCGTTCGTCAAGTTCAGCCTCAATGATACGCAGACTTTCGTCATTGATCACGTCGCTGGCGTGCAATTCGTGCAGGCAGTGCCGTTCGGCGCTGATGGCGGCGAGGCGCAATTTACGGCGCAGTGCGATATGCGATGCGCGCTCCGAAGCGTGTCCGGGATCACCCTCAAGGAGTTCAATTTTGCCTTCATATCGCCCGGAAAGCCGCCCCGCGAAAGCAATGTCCTCGGGGTCGGTAAGCTCTTTCGCGACAGCCGACACGGCCACAAGGGCGGCACGCGCGATTTCGGCTCGCGCCACGTGTTCCTCGTGCAAATTTTCTTCGCCGCTGTTGATCGCCAGTTTGCGGATCAGCCAAGGCAAGGGAACGCCATTTAAGGCAAGTGTCAGGATAATCGTCGCAGCGGCCAGGAAAACGACCAGATTGCGTTCGGGGAAGGGCGCCCCGCTGGCGGTGATGGAAGGAACCGAGAGCGCTGTCGCCAGCGTGATCGAGCCGCGTACCGCAGCCCAACTGACCAGTAACAACCGCTTGGGGTCTGGGCCCGTGCGGCCGCCACTCCATCCCCACCCAAATTTGAAGCGCAGGTGCGCGGAAATCCATACCCAGGCGAACCGCAAAGCCATCAGCAGAACCCACAGAACCAGGGCGTACATAGCCAGATCGAACGGAGCATACTCATCGACGCTGGTGATCATGCGCCGCAACTGCAAGCCGAGAAGCACAAAAACCAGGCCGTTCAGCACGTAGGAAAGCATTCTCCACACTTCGCGGGCATGTTTGCGAGCATCGGCGGTCAATCCCTTGACTTCCTGTCCGCTGGCCCAGAGTCCGGCGGCAACGACGGCCAGAATGCCGGATACGTGTAACGCTTCGGCCGCGAGATAGGCGCCGTAAGGCATCAGTACGGTAAGCAGGGTCTGTAATACAGGATCGCCGGCGTGCAAACGAATCAGGCGCTGTCGCAGTCCACGGGCTAACCACTCGACGCCAATGCCGATGATGATGCCACCGCCTGCCAAGTTAAGAAAATTTCCAGCGACTTCTATCGAAGAGAACAGACCAGTGGCGGCGGCGGCCACGGCGAGCTTGAAGGCCACCAACCCGGAGGCATCGTTGAGCAGGCTTTCGGCATTGACAATGTGGACGATACGGGCTGGTAAGGGGAGCAGCTGTGTAGTGGCGACGGTGGCAACGGCGTCAGTCGGCGAGACTATGGCGCCGAGGGTGAAAGCAACAGCCAGGGGCATCGCTGGAATCAGCCAGTGCATGGCGTAACCGACGGCGACAACCGTCAGCACAACCAGACCGAGCGCCAGCAAGAGCACCGGCTTTAGCGTGCTTACAAAGTCGCGGCGAGGCAAAACCCAGGCATCGGCGAATAGAATCGGGGGGATGAACAATAAAAGGAAAAGTTCAGGGTCGACCGCGATATCTTCCAGGCCGGGCAGTAGAGACGCCAAGACCCCGACCACCACCAGCAGGATTGGCAGAGGTAACGGGGACCAATGGACAAGTGAGCCTCCGACGGCGATCGCCAGTAAGAGGAGCAAGGTTAGTTCGGTTGTAGCCATGCAGGATTCTAGCTCACAAGATAAGGTAAGTGTTTGGTAAGTGAAAACCGTAATGCATTATATCGAAGAGTGCTGCAAAACGTACTGCCAGCGGTGTATCGGAGAGTTGACCTGCCTTGAACCGAAGTTACAAACTGTCGCCACGGGTTTGCTGCGACCATGCAGGCTGCCTTAACAGCTTACCTTTTAACAGAATTTTAGATCAATCGAAATTGAGTCCATGAATCGGCCAAGCACTGTGTTAAATCCCGGCGTGTCCGCCGCCCTGGGCGCCGCCCTGCTTTTTGGCCTGGGTACGCCGCTGGCCAAGCTGCTGCTAAATGAGGTGAGTCCCTGGATGCTGGCCGGTTTGTTCTATCTTGGCTCGGGGATTGGCTTGACCTTCGTCCGGCGCATACGCCGGGCAGCACCGGTGCGATTAACACTGAACGAGTCGGCTTGGCTCAGCGGTGCGGTGCTGGCGGGTGGAGTGGCTGGCCCCGTCTTGTTGATGTTCGGGTTGTCGGGTATGCCCGCATCGGGTGCCTCGCTGCTCCTGAACGCCGAGGCCGTGTTTACCGTACTCCTGGCCTGGATGGTGTTTCGGGAGAATGTTGATCGGAGAATTGCCCTGGGTATGTCGGCCATTACGCTTGGCGTGTTTGTGTTGAGCTGGCCGGAAGAGGTCGGATTTGCAGGTCTGTGGCCTGCTTTGTCGGTACTCGGTGCTTGCCTGGCCTGGAGTGTGGATAACAACCTGACACGCAAGGTTTCGCTGGCCGATGCAAGCTGGATCGCTTCGGTCAAAGGCATGACGGCCGGTGTCATCAACCTGGTACTGGCTTATTCGCTCGGTGATAAATTGCCGAGCCTGCCCATCCTGGGGGCAGCGCTGGGCATCGGCTTTCTGGCCTACGGAGTCAGCCTGACACTGTTTGTGGTCGGGCTACGAAACTTGGGAACGGCCCGAACGGGAGCCTATTTTTCGGTGGCACCTTTTTTCGGTGCCGTCTTCGCGTTGGCGACGGGAGAGCCGCTCACCATTCGGCTGGCTGTTGCCGGGGTGCTGATGGCTTCGGGTGTGTGGCTGCACCTGATGGAGCGCCATAGTCACGAACACCGCCACGAAGCCATCGAGCATTCCCATGAACACCGGCACGAGGAACACCACCAGCATGCTCATGACGTATTCTGTGCGCCCGGCAGCAGGCATACGCATCGGCATCGGCACGAATCCATGGCGCATACGCATGTCCATTTCCCGGATGCACACCACCGCGATCATGACCATTAAACTATTTCGAAAAGCGCTGAACCTTTGTGGTCAGTGTTCCCTGCCATCGACACGCATCTGGACAAGGTAGGGAATGTAGCGCCAGGCCAGGATTGAAAACGCGGTCAGCCAGCACATGGCCGCGAGGTCGATCCAGTAGATGTAGGCAGCGGGGAATAGCTGCGGCGCGACAATGCGGGTGATGAATCCCAGAATCATGATCCGCAACACCCATAAATCCAGGCGATCGAATATCACCTTTCTACCGGTGTGTCCTTTTGAAATACGGATCAACATGGCCGGGATGACGAGGCCCATGACGCCGAAGGTAAAGACATGAACGGATACGCTGCCAACCCAGGCTCCGTTGAGCCAAGGGTTTGAAGCATTGATGAGCAACTGGGCGACAAGAGCCAGGTAGCCAAGATACATAATGCCGAGGTCAAGCCTGCGCAGGGCCAGTTGCGGTTTCCAGAAAAAGAATCGGCCGATCAGTAGCAGGGCGAGAAGGAGACTGATTCCCGACGCCAGCGGGGTGGGCATCGGCTCGGCAAAAACAAGGCTCAAAGCGAGCAGCTTGATGCTCCCGTCAAGCGTGGGATTGCGCAAGATCGAAACCTGAAAAACGTTTTTCATGAACTGCGTCAGCGTGCGCTCGAACATCACCAAAAATGCCATTCGGAACAGACCGATCGCCATGACCCAGCCGAACTGAAAGTAGTCGCTGCTGACCATCAGGTTTTTTGAAACCAGAAAGAGTGGCAGGATAATGAGGAATAAATAGTTATCGCGATAGGAATCGTCCTGGCGATACTTGATCAGCGTCCAGGCCAGCATGACAACGATCGAGACGAGAAAGAGATTGTTTGAAATGCGGAACACAGCGGGCGACAGCATGCCTTCAAACCACATGCCAACCCGTTCAAGGAGCCAGGCGCTGACAATAAAGATCAACGCCCGGCCGTGGTATCCACGCTGGTTGACCCAGTTCTTGGTCGACGTGAGCAGAAAACCACCGAGCACCGCCCAGCCAAAGCCGAAGAACATTTCATGTGCGTGCCACTGGATCGAGGAAAACGTCGTGGTCGGCGCCGGCAGGGTGCCCGAGAAGATCAGCGCCCACAGCATGGGCAGGCTCAAACCAGCGAGGCAGGCCAAGGCGAAGAACGGGCGAAAGCCGACAAGCCACAGCGGATGGTTGGATATAGTCATGACGATTCCGGGGAAAGGGGTGTCAAGCGGTCTGGATGGAAGCTTAAAAAGGTGCGGCGCTGGTAAAACTCAATGGCGCCTCACTGACCGGGTGCGTGAAAGCCAGGAATTCCGCGTGCAACAGCAAACGTTCGGCTTGTTCTCTGGTTTCCGCATCGGCGTAAAGTGAATCGCCAAGAATTGGATGGCCAATTGCCTGCATGTGTACCCGCAGCTGATGCGTGCGCCCAGTCTCCGGAATGAGTTCGAGGCGTGAACATCTTTCGGCCGGATTGTAACTTAGTACACGGTAACGGGTGAGGGAGGGCTTGCCCGTTTCAAAATCGACTTTGTGTCGCGGTCGGTTCGGCCAGTCGACGAGGAGTGGCAGGCGCACTTCGCCAGCGGCTTCTTCAAGTTTTCCCTTGACGACGGCAATGTAGCGTTTGTTGACCTGACGTTCCTGAAACAGGATGCTCAATCGACGGTGCATTCCCTTTCCGCGAGCCAGGACGAGCAGGCCAGAGGTGTCGAAGTCCAGTCGGTGTACGATCAAGGCGTCCGGATAATCGGCCTGGACACGCTTGCTGAGGCAATCCTGTTTATCAGGGCCTCGGCCGGGGACCGACAACAGACCACTGGGTTTGTCCGCAACGATCAACGCCTGATCAGCATGAATCAGCCGGAACCCTTGTTCCAACAGTGCGCAATGTGTATCGGGTGGCATGGGCAAGTAATTGACGACTGGCGAGAAAGCAGCAGGTTTGAGAGGCGGGGAATGGTTGGGGCGACGCGTAGTTCTAGGTTTGCTCAGCACGTATTCTCTCGCGAATCGGCCTGCAGCACATGTGCCGGCAAATCCATTACACTGCGGGCCTGTCCGGCGGAACCGGTTCCGCTGCTGCAAACGGGAGCCAGCCATCACAACCTGCGGCACTACCTTGGCGACGATCGCTAACGCACAGAGCCAAGTCAGCGCGGGCGCTTGACGGCGGATCAATATGACAGTCTTCCTGCATCACGTCGAACTCGCCGCCCCTCTGTTTGCCCTGGTCTTTGTCGGTTATGCGCTCATGCGCTTCTCCGGCTGGCCGACCGCAATGTCCAAAAACCTGTCGGAATTCGTCTTTTCGGTCGCCTTGCCGGCTTTGCTCTTTCGTCTGATGAGCAATCTTTCGAAGTTACCACCCGTCGATGCACGCCTGCTGATCGCTTTCTTCGGCGGTTGTCTGATTGTGTTCGTCATTGGTCGATTGATTGCGTGGAGACTGTTCGCCCTCGATGGGGTGTCACAATCGGTATTCGCACTGGGCGGCGTATTTTCAAACAATGTCCTGCTCGGTTTGCCGCTCGCCAAGGTGGCACTTGGCGATGCGGCGGTGCCTTCGGTTGCTCTGGTGCTGGTCTTCAACGCGCTGATTCTGTGGACGCTCGTGACGGTTTCCGTCGAGTGGGCGCGGCACGGCAGCTTTTCAATAAATGGTTTTGCAAAGACGCTGCGCGGCGTTTTGACCAATCCGATCGTCGCCGGAATCCTCACCGGCTCTGTTTTTGGCCTGACCGGTTGGCCTTTGCCGGCAGCCGTTGATATGCCGCTCGCCATGATCGGTCAGGCTGCGACCCCGATGGCGTTGATCGCGCTGGGCATGAGCCTGACCGAGTACGGGGTGCGGGAGGGATGGAAAATCAGCGTAGCCATCTGCAGTGTCAAGCTGCTCGTTCAACCGCTCGTGGTCTGGGTTCTGGCCAGGTTGCTCGGTCTCCCCGAGATGGAGACGCGGGTCGTGGTCTTGCTTGCCTCGATTGCCGTAGGCGTGAACGTTTTTCTCATGTCGAGGCAGTTCAAGGTGCTGGAAGGTCCGGTTTCCAGCAGCCTGGTCTTGTCAACCGGACTGGCGGCCCTGACGACGCCGCTGGCGTTGACGCTTACCGGACTTTAGGGGCTGAGTCAATCGCCACGGCGAACACTGCCAATGGCGCGCAGGAACTCCTGGCGGTGCTGACCGGAAGTCTCAAATTCGCCGGTAAAGCTCTGGGTGATGACACGTTCGTCACCGCGCCGGTCTTCGCCAAGCAAGAGACATAACTGCTCGGCTTCGATCACGCAGGCTGCACCACGGGCCTCGCCGTGATGCATCAAGGCCTCGGCGATGTCACGCGTCATCCACTCCTGGTAGGTGAAACGGTGCCCGATGGCGTCCACCAGCCGGGCAATTCGGCCAAAGCCGTGCAGGCGACCGCCGGGAAGGTAAGCAACGTGAGCGAGCCCGCGAAAGGGCACCAGATGGTGTGGGCAGACCCCATGAACGGCAATTCCGCGGACCACCACCATGTCACGGCGGTGGTCGGCGAAACCGGAACCCAGCGCGCTGCCCGGATCAAGCTCATAACCACCGAGCAGGCGGTTTTGCCAGAGTTCGCGTACCCGCTGGGCGGTCCTGCCCATATGTGTGCCATCCGGTGCGATGCCACAGGCTTTCAGCAGGCTGTTGATGGCCTCTTCGAAAGCAACCGGATTGAAGGCATTCGGACGGGGAATGCCGACATTTGGTGATGACGGTTGCGGAGATGCGTGGTCGTTGCTCTCGGTCATGGCGTGTTTCCGGTTCGATTGGCGGACACGAAGGATGATACACGCCACAAGCGACTGGGATTGAGTCCCGTTCTTTGGCACATGGCGATCCATTTTCGCACGGCCAGTAACGTCATTTGGCACGTGGATGAGCGATAATGTGAAACTTGTGTGTGTTTTTGGCGCACACCCGAGCAAGTGCAGCCAGTTCCGGTTCTGGAAGGATATAGATGAAGCGTGTTGATGATTTCCGCCTTAGGTTGGGCAAGAAGGAATTGGTGCCGATCGTAATCGGCGGCATGGGGGTGGATATCTCTACAGCTGAATTGGCGCTTGAGGCGGCTCGGCTGGGCGGAATCGGGCATATTTCCGACGCCATGGTCAATACGGTGGCTGACCGGCGGTTCAACGCCAAGTTCGTCAAGGATAAGCTCAGGAAGTTCAAGTTCAACGTGGCCAACACGGACAAATCGGTCGTCAAATTCGATCTCGATCAGCTTGCCCAGGCGACCAAAATGCACGTTGGAAAAACGATCGAGGCCAAACGCGGCGATGGCCTGATTTTCGTCAACTGCATGGAGAAGTTGACCATGAACGCGCCCAGGGAAACCCTGCGCGTGCGTATGCAGGCGGCGCTTGACGCCGGCATTGACGGGATAACGCTGGCGGCCGGGTTGCACCTTGGGTCGTTTGCGCTGATCGAGGATCACCCGCGCTTTCGCGATGCCAAACTGGGAATCATCGTTTCTTCGTTGCGCGCCCTGCAACTCTTCCTGCGCAAGACGGCCCGCACCAACCGCCTGCCCGACTATGTTGTGGTCGAAGGACCGTTGGCTGGCGGCCATTTGGGTTTTGGCATGGACTGGGCCGAATTTGACCTGTCGGTGATCGTTGCCGAAGTTCAGCGGTTCTTGCAGGCCGAAAACCTGAACATTCCACTGATTCCGGCCGGCGGTGTCTTTACCGGTAGCGACGCCGTTTCCTACCTGGAGAAGGGGGCTGCGGCCGTACAGGTGGCGACGCGCTTTACCGTGGCCAGGGAGTGCGGGCTGCCAGAAGACGTCCAGCAGATGTATTTCAAAGCCAGTGAAGACCAGATCGTGGTGAACCAGATTTCGCCGACCGGGTACCCTATGCGCATGCTCTCGAACAGTCCGGCCATCGGCGACGGCATTCGCCCGAATTGCGAGGCCTATGGTTATTTGCTCGACGCCAACGGTTGCTGTTCCTACATCACGGCCTATAACCGTGAAGTAGAGGCGAACCCTGGCGTCAAGCGTATTTCGGTGAAGGACAAGACCTGTCTGTGCACGCAGATGCGTAACTTTGACCTGTGGACGTGTGGCCATAACACGTATCGTCTGAAGGACACCACGCGCAAGCTTGATGACGGCAGCTACCAGTTGCTTAGTGCCGAGCACATCTTCCGCGATTATCAGTTCAGCACCGATAACAAACTCGCATTACCCGAATAAAATCATTAGACTCCAGAGCCTAGGCTTGCTATTGTTCTGTAGCAGTCTTTGCAACGTTTCAATTTCGGAGCGTCATCATTGGGCACAAAGCTATACGTAGGCAACATGAGCTACGACATCAGCAAAACTGATCTGGAACAGATGTTTGCCGCACACGGCACGGTGACTTCAGCTCAGGTGATTATCGATCGTGAAACGCAGCGATCGAAGGGTTTCGGGTTTGTCGAGATGTCTTCGGATCAGGAGGCTCAGGCAGCGATTTCCGCACTTGACGGCAAGAATTTTGATGGCCGGGCCTTGAAGGTGAATGAGGCGCGCCCGCAGGAACCGCGCAGCGGTGGTTTTGGTGGCCCACGTCGCGGAACAGGGGGCGGCGGCGGACGGGGACCGTACGGCTCAGGGCGTGGTGGCAATTCTGGTGGCGGTGGCGGCGGTAATCATTACTGAGTGCCGCCTCGGAAATGGCGGCAATTGCCGCCAGCCAGGTTTGCCGGTTTTGGATACCGGGTTGTTCGTAGTACTTCATTCGGCCTCTAAGCCGGTCAGGGATATTGTTTTGGCAAAACCAAATTATTCGTTTGAAAAGCGCCAGAGAGATCTGGAAAAAAAGAGAAAACAGGAAGAAAAACGCCAGCGGAAACTTGCAGAGAAGAACCCCGCAGGTGATGGTAGCGTTCAGGCTTCACCCGACGAAGGCGTCACGCCGGACACCGATCCGGCGAAGATGGGCAACTGATCAACGGGTTCGGGGACTGTTCTTGTCTTTCAGTCGCTGAATGTTCGGTCGTGGCCTTGCCTGAATAATTTTTGGCATAAGGCTGGAATTTCAAACTGCGAAAGTAGCGCAGAATCAACGCAGACTGTCTTGGCCCATGCTCAGCTACCGTCACGCTTTCCACGCCGGCAACCATGCCGATGTGCTCAAACATCTTGTACTTGTCCAACTGACGCGTTATCTCGTCCAGAAGGACAAGCCATTCTGGTACATCGACACGCACTCGGGTGCGGGCGTGTATTCACTCGATTCAGGTTATGCCGTCAAGCTCGCCGAATACAAGAACGGTATCGGTCGCTTGTGGGACCGCAAAGACCTGCCTCCCGTACTGGCCGACTATGTCGAATTGGTGCGCAGATGCAATCCGGATCGGCGCTTGAAATCCTATCCCGGCTCTCCCCGTTTCGCCTTATGGACGATGCGCAAGAAGGATCGCTTGCGGCTCTTTGAACTGCACAGCAAGGACGCGCGCTTGTTGCAGGAAAATTTTCAAACGTCGGATAAACAGGTGATTGTCGAGGCCACGGACGGCTTTGTTGGACTCAAGGCATTGTTGCCACCTGCCTCCCGACGTGCCTTGGTATTGATCGATCCCTCCTACGAAGAGAAACACGACTACGAGCGCGTCTATCACACGCTCAAGGAATCATTGATTCGCTTCCCCGGCGGGACCTACGCGCTTTGGTATCCGCAACTTACCCGCCTGGAAGCCCATGAGTTGCCGCAACGCTTGAAGCGACTGCCTGCCAAGGACTGGCTGCATGTGGCGTTACGCGTCAAAGCGCCGGCCAGTGACAGCTTCGGCATGCATGGCAGTGGCATGTTCATTCTCAACCCGCCATGGATCTTGCATGAGACTCTTGCTGAGGTCATGCCGTATTTGGCGAACGCTTTGGCGCTTGATGCCGGTGCGAACTACACCTTGGAGCGGTCCGAGAATTAAGTAATCATTCGTCGAGTTGGGAGTACTTTCGGTGCGACCCATAACTCTTGGCAACCGGGTACTTCTCGCCATTCTTGACAAGTTTGGCGCGCGCCGCTTCTTCCAGGTCGATACCGGCTTTGTCGGCGATGAGCAGAAGATAAAGCAGCACATCGGCGCATTCGTCGCTCAGCGCTTCGTGAGCGGCTGACCGATCGGTCAAACTGGATATTTCCGCATCGGTTTTCCATTGCGTGAGCTCAAGCAACTCCGCCGCTTCCAGGTTGAGCGAAACGATCAGGTTGCGCAGCGTGTGAAACTGCGCCCAGTTACGGTCGTCGCGAAATTCCAGCAAGGCTTGCGTCAAGGCCTCAAGGCTCATGAAGGTTGTCCTCAATGGTTGCAAAAAAAAGCAGTGTCCCATGCCATACCTACGGGTTGATTGTCACGCGCCCAAATAGCTGCGGCAGACCCGCCCCTTCAGGAAGCATCGCACGGCAAATGGCCGAAGACAATCAGTCGACGCTTGCCATGGGTTGCTTGGCGTTGGCTTCATTTGACAGTCGCAAGCCTTCAGCCAGCTGGAATACGGACATGGCATAAAAACTTGATCGGTTGTAGCGTGTAATTACATAAAAATTTTCAAAGCCGAGCCAGTATTCGGTGGTTTGGTTCGGAGTCACCAGATCGATCAGTGCAGCGGCTTGTTCCTCGTCGTCCGCGTAGGCAGTAATGCCTTGCTTGCGCAGCTCCTTCAACGGAGTAGCTGGTTTGATTCCGGCGTTGACCAACACCGTCGGGTCCCCTTCCACGGTGGCCGGAACGGCGATCTGCGCTCTGGCCTGCCAACCGTGCATATTCAGAAACCGGGCAACACTGCCGATGGCATCGGTGTTGCTGAGGCGCAGATCGATTTTGTCGTCGCCGTCAAAGTCCACAGCGTATTGCCGCTGGCTGCTTGGCATGAACTGGGGAATGCCGATGGCGCCAGCATAGGACCCCCTGATGTCAAGCGGATTGACGCCGTTTTCCCTGGCCATGAGCAAGAACTGTTCAAGCTCGTTGCGGAAAAACTCGGCACGCGGCGGATATTCGAAGGCCAGCGTGGCCAGGGCTTCAAGAACACCGAACTTGCCCATATTGCGGCCATATTCGGTCTCGACGCCGATGATGGCCACGATGATTTCAGGTGGAACGCCATAAATGGCTTCGGCGCGGGCCAGTTCGGCGGCATTTTCTTGCCAGAAACGCAGTCCATTGCGGGTTCGACGTTCATTGACAAAGCGCTCGCGATAGCGCACCCAGGATCGTTGCTGCGCGGGTACGGCCGCCGGGCGAATGGCACGCAGCACAATGGCGTTCGAGTGGATCGTGGCGAACTGGCGAGTCAGGTGAGCGACATCGAATCCGTATCGCTGGTGCATATCGATGATGAAAGCACGTACTTCAGGCGAGGTGCTAAATGGTGGAGCCTGGATTGTGGTTTTTGCCGCGTGGCTGTGCTGGGAAAACATTCCGGTCAGCAGCAAGAGCATCAGAGCGATTGACGATTTTTTCAAACGGGGTTCCTCCTTGAAGTCGTCCGTAGTTTCAGCAGGTCGGTAAGGCTTCGCGTGCATTCCCTGAGTCGATGCAATTGCACCGGCTGGCCTGTGCCGTAATGCAGATCGGCAAAATGGCCTGCGGCTTCAGCGGCCACGCGAGCCAATTCGGGGCGCTCGCGCGCGACGCGTTTGGAAAAAGCCAGCGGCCCCTCCCATTCTGCGCGGACGATACCCAGCGGGTTAAGTTTCCTGCAGAAGCGATGCCATGCGCGTTGTGCGGGCGTCAAGGTATTGCGTCGGTAGAGCGTCAATGCCGTGACGATCAGCAGGGCAAATCCGCAAAGCGATGCAAGAACGGCCGTCATGTTGAGCCAGTCCGGTTCATGCAGACCCAGCCTGGAGAGCACCTCGCGCTGTCGCGCCGGATTATAGCCGAGTACCCACTGGTTCCACGCGTTGTTTCCCGCTTCCCAACGATTGCGCAAGCGACGCAGCCAATCCGTGTCGATACGGACCAACGCCGGTAACGGGTCGCCGGCCGGCAGCGCGGCTTCGATACCCAGTTCGATGCGCGAGGGCGCGACGGCCGCTGTCGGATCGACCCGGATCCACCCTTTGTCGGCCAGCCAGATCTCGGCCCAGGCGTGAGCGTCGGATTGACGCACGGTGAGGTAACCATCGACCGGATTGATCTCTCCCCCTTGATAACCGGTCACGACGCGCGCCGGCACCCCGGCCGCACGCATGAGGAATACATAGGCCGAGGCAAAGTGCTCGCAGAATCCGCGTCGTGTGTTGAATAGAAAATCGTCGATAACCTGCTGTCCGAGCAAGGGGGGGCGAAGCGTGTAGAAATAAGCCTCCTGCCGAAACATGAGTAAGGCGGCATTCGAAATCTGTTCCGGCGACTCGAACTTCAACCGCCACGTGTTGGCCAGTTCACGTGAGCGTGGATTGATTTCGGGAGGCAGGTGGAGTGCCCGTCGCAACTGGTCCGGGTTCTCATGGCGATTGGCAACATAGTCGATGGTTGACGTAAAGGCGTAGCGCGCCCGGCTGACCAGCGGGTCTTTGGCACGGGTTTCAAATGTGGGAGCGATGGCACTATCGCTCGGCAGGGCGACCGGCAGGTCAAGAGCAAGAAGCCACCGCTGATTGTGCGGTTCGAGCGTCATGACGTAACTGTAGGTCTTGCCCTGCGACTCGATCGTTGGTGGCTGTATCGGCCTGGGCAAAGCGCTTGCATTGACACGCCAGGTCTGGCCGTCGTAATCGTTTAACACAGGGCCACGCCAGTAAAGCTGCGATTTTTCCGGGAGATCGCCGGAAAACTGGACGCGAAAGGCGATGGCGCCGGACTGGATCAGGTTGTTTAGCGAGCCGGGCGACATTTTGTCGGAAAGACCGGTGAGACCGGAATAGGCATCCTGCGGCAATCCCCAGAGCGGGCCGGAGATTCGCGGAAAAAGCAGGAAGACGATGACCATGAACGGAATGGCTTGTGCGAGGAGCAGGCCGGCGTAACGAAAAATGGTGCTTACAGGCTGGTTGCCGCCGTGCAGGCGAATGAGCGTGGCGGCGAGCAGGGTCGTGGAGGCAAGCAGCCATAGTCCGGTCGGGATGCTTTGCGAGTAGAAGTAGTGCGTGAGCAAGAGAAAGAAACCGAGCATGACGACGACCATGGCGTCTCGCCGGGTTTTCATTTCCATGGGTTTGAAGGCCATGAAGAAGACCAGCAGGGCAACGCCGGCATCCCGGCCAAACAGGGTGTGGAATTGCCAGCCGATGCCGGCGACTCCCGTCATGACAAGCAAGGCAAGCGGCCAGCGGCCGGGCAGATGCGTATTTTGCTGCCACAGCCAGCTTCGCCACAGCAGGACGCATGCGACCAGCAGAGAAATCCACAGCGGGAGATGCTGCGCGTGAGGAGCGGCCGTTGCCACAGCAACGGCCAGCAGCCATGGGATAGCGGCGTGTTCGAGTTCAACGACATGTTTGGCGGGTCGTTTAGCCATACAACGCCAGCGCTTCAAGACAGGTGGTGCGATGGGCATCGCCTTGACCCGGTGCGAGTTCAAGACCCGGCAGGCGAAGTCCATAACGGGCATGCAACTGCTCGGCGGCGATGACCCAGCCCGCCAGTACGGAGAGTTGGGTTTCCAGCCCGCCTTCGGTCGGCGTTAGGGCCATGTCAAGCCACAGTTCCTCCGCAGCGCCACCGGCGAATTGTTTGATCAGCAACGGGCGGTTCTCGATGTCGCGTGCCACGGCTTTCCACGCAATATGCCGCGGCGAATCGTTCAACTGGCGTATACGCAGGCCCGTGAAATCTTCCTGGCCGCTGTCGCCGTGCCGCTGTCCGAGATAAGAAGCAGCGGAAAACGGCGGCAAGGGCGTTTCGACCGGTCTCGGGTAAACCAGACCGGAGAGCCGCGGATGCGGGTAACTCCAGGCGTTAAACAAGCCCAGGGGATAACGCGTCGAAAGCGTGATCCGGCCGGGGTCGAGGTAGCCGCGGACGGGCGCCGGGCAGGGAATGGCGGCCGTGGCCTGGGTACTCGGTGGAATGTCGAGGGTGACGCCGTCGTGATCGCTGAAGGCAAGTTCGAGTGCACGTCGGGCCTGTCGATGCTCGTTTTCCAGAATGACATTGAAGTGGGCGACTTCACCGGCAAAGACGGGTTCAACACGTCCCGGCGCAAGACGCAAGGCAACCAGGTTGCGAAATGTGTGCACCATCGCGACGAGCCCCAAGCCCGCCAACAAGAAGACCAGTGCATGGCCCAGACTCAGGTTGTAATTGATCGCACCGATCAGCATGACACAAAGCACAACGCTGAACAGCAAGCCGCTACGCGTCGGTAAGATGAAGATTCGACGCTGAGTGAGGACGATCGGCAGCTGTTCGTCGTATCCCAACCGGAAGAGCCACTGCTTGAACCGTTGTATGACAGCCATCAGGTCACGGGAATGGCGTGGATCAGCTTGGCGATATCCTCCGGGCGGGCGTGATTGGCGCTATTCGCGAGACGCAACCGGTGGCATGCCACACTGGGCAGAACGGCTTGCACATCTTCAGGGAGGACCATGCTCCGGTTGTCGATGAACGTCCAGGCCCTGGCCACAGCCAGTAGCGCCAGGGCAGCGCGCGGGCTTAGCCCATGGACAAACATCGGGCTGTGGCGTGTGGCCTCGATGAGGGTTTGTACGTAGTCGAGCAGGGCCGACGAAACGTGGATGGCCGCCGCCTGTTTCTGCAAGGGGATGAGTTGTGCGGGCGAAAAGCAGGCCGCCAGTTCGGGCAACTGTTCCCGTCGCCCGCCGCTTTCAAGCAAGGTCCGCTCTGCCTGGCGGTCGGGGTAACCAAGTTCGATGCGCAACAGGAAGCGATCGAG
Organism: Propionivibrio sp.; assembly: GCA_016705685.1. Taxonomy (GTDB): domain Bacteria; phylum Pseudomonadota; class Gammaproteobacteria; order Burkholderiales; family Rhodocyclaceae; genus Propionivibrio. The sequence goes on along the minus strand of JADJLB010000010.1, from coordinate 196,657 downwards.
TTGAGATTCGGGCAGCGGGAAGGTGCCGATCTGGCTCGAAGGGTTTTGCGTCGCAATGACAAAGAACGGGTCGGGTAACGGCCTGGTTTCCCCTTCGGTGGTTACTTGTCGTTCTTCCATGGCTTCGAGCAGGGCGCTCTGTGTTTTCGGGGTGGCGCGATTGATTTCGTCGGCCAGCAGGACGTGCGAGAACAGAGCGCCGGGAAGAAATTTGAATTCGCTGCGTTCCCGGTCAAACACCGAAATGCCGATCACGTCGGCCGGCAGCATGTCGCTGGTGAATTGGATGCGCGAAAACTGCAAACCCAGCAAGCGGGCCAGGGTATGCGCCAGCGTGGTCTTGCCGACACCTGGCAGGTCTTCGATCAGCAAATGGCCTCGGGCCAGCAAACAAGCCAGAGCAAGACGAATCTGCTCATCCTTGCCAAGGATGATTTTATTGGCGGCAGCGATGACGTCGACGATGGTTGATTTCATTTCGGTGGATGGCATGGTGGTTTGAAATATTGTCGTAATGGCGTGATTGGGCTGATAATGGCGGTTAGGCAAAAACGTGGTGCCATTAACGATTCTAGCGCGAGTTCCCGTCTTGACCGACGGCAGGGAGTTAACATTGAACAGTACCGCATTCATTACCCACCGTGACTGTTATCTGCATGACATGGGTTCCTATCACCCGGAAAGCCCGGCGCGATTGAGCGCCATCAGCGATCAAATGATCGCCCAGGGACTCGATCACTATTTTGCGCACCACGATGCTCCGTTGGCGACCTTTGAGCAACTGTTGCGCGTGCATTCGGCATCACACCTGGAGCATTTGAAGCGCAGTTCTCCGACGCTGGGCGTTATTCACCTTGATCCGGATACGGCAATGAACCCGCATACTTTTCAAGCGGCATTACGTTCGGCTGGTGCCGGTGTGATGGCGGTTGATCTTATGATGGCCGGCGAAATCCGGAATGCCTTTTGCGCCGTTCGACCGCCCGGGCATCATGCCGAACGATCGACTGCCATGGGGTTTTGTTTTTTCAACAACATTGCCGTGGCAGCAGCCCATGCGCTCAAGGCCCACGGTTTGGCGCGCGTGGCGATCGTCGATTTTGACGTTCATCACGGAAACGGGACCGAAGCCTGTTTCCATGACAACGATCAGGTGTTGATGGTCAGCACGTTCCAACACCCGTTTTATCCCTACTGTGGCACGGAGAATCCGGCGCCCAATATGGTCAATGTCCCACTCCCCGGCGGCGCGGATGGGGCGGAGTTTCGCCGGGTGGTCGAAGAAATATGGATGCCTCGCCTGCGCGAGTTCAAGCCCGAGATGATTTTCATTTCTGCGGGGTTTGATGCGCATTATGAGGACGATCTCGGAGGATTGAAACTCCTGGAAAAGGATTACACCTGGGTCACCGAACAGGTTAAGACGATCGCCGACGAAACGGCTCAGGGAAGAATTGTTTCAATGCTGGAAGGAGGGTACGTCCTTTCGGCATTGGCGCGCAGCGTCGTTGCGCACATAAAGGTTCTGACCGGAATCTGAAGATTTCCCTATCTGCAGATGTTCGCGTCATCCGAACAGCGACGCGTACGTTATTCATGGCCGGCTGGTTCGCCTTCGGTTAAAATTCTCTTTTGTTTTTTTGGTATTTCTGATCATGAACACGATTACTGGATCATTGGTTGCCATTGTGACGCCGATGCACGAGGATGGAAGCCTGGATCTGGAGGCTATGCGGCGCCTGGTTGACTTCCACGTTAAGGAAGGCACGGACGCCATCGTCGTCGTGGGAACCACCGGCGAATCACCGACCGTCGATGTCGACGAACATCGCGAATTGATTCGGCTGGTTGTGAATCATGCGGCTGGAAGGATTCCTGTAATCGCTGGAACGGGAGCCAACTCCACGGCCGAAGCGATTGAGATGACGCGGTTCGCCAAGGAGGCGGGTGCCAATGCTGCCTTGTCCGTCGTTCCTTACTACAACAAGCCGTCACAAGAAGGTCTCTACCGGCACTTTCGGGCCATTGCCGAGGCGGTCGATATACCGCTCGTTTTGTATAACGTTCCCGGGCGAACCGTGGCCGATATGAGCAACGATACGACGTTGCGCCTGGCCCAGATACCCAACATTGCCGGCATCAAGGATGCGACAGGCAATATGGATCGGGGCGGCGAGCTCATTGCGCGCGCACCGCAAGGTTTTGCAGTTTATAGCGGTGACGACGCGAGTGCCTGTGCCTTGCTGTTGCTGGGCGCTCAGGGCAATATTTCGGTAGTAGCCAACGTAGCGCCACGCTTGATGCATGGGATGTGTGCAGCGGCTCTGAACGGTGATCTGGTCACGGCGCGCGAATTGAACACTCGGCTCCTGGGGCTTCATCGACAATTGTTTTGCGAAGCCAACCCGATCCCGGTCAAATGGGCATGCCAGGAACTCGGGTTGATCAAGGGGGGTATTCGCCTGCCATTGACGCCTTTGATGCCGGAGTATCATGAGCGTGTTCGCCTGGCCATGCGACAGGCGGGCTTGTTGGCTTAGTCCCAGGTCTTCAGGAATACTCGATGAAATATGCCGGATTGCGTTTGACGCTTTGTACCATTACGGTCGTGCTGGCCGGATGCAGCACTATCGGCCTCGAATCCAAGAAGATTGACTATAAATCGGCGGGAGCGAAAGTGCCGACGCTTGAAATTCCGCCTGACCTGACTTCACCCGCACGCGATGACCGTTTCGCCGTGCCGGATACGGTTGGCAAGGGAACGGCAACTTTTTCGGCCTATTCCGGGGAACGTTCTCCCCAGGCGCTGGCACAGCAGCAAAGTGACATACTGCCGCAGGTCGACAAGGCGCGAATCGAGCGTTCGGGCACTCAACGCTGGCTGGTGGTTGCGGGTACTCCGGACAAACTGTGGGGCCAGATCAAGGATTTCTGGCAGGAGACAGGATTTCTGATCAAGCTTGAACTGCCTGAGGCCGGCGTGATGGAAACCGATTGGGCAGAGAATCGTGCCAAGATTCCGGAAGGTGGCTTGAGAGGCCTTTTGGGCAAAGCGCTCGATTCGCTGTATTCAACCGCCGAGCGCGACAAGTTCCGTACGCGCCTGGAACCCGGCACGGAGCCTGGCACAACGGATATCTTTATCAGTCATCGTGGAATGTATGAAATTTTCGTTTCCGAAGGCAAGGATCAAACCAAGTGGCAGCCTCGGGAACCGGATCCTGAACTCGAAGCGGAAATGTTGCGTCGGTTGATGGTGCGTTTCGGGAGTGACAAGAAACGCGCGGATGCTCAAATCGCGGCCGCAAGGGAAAAACCGGCCGAGCGCGCCAAACTGACCCGTAGCAGTGACGGTACCGGCACGCTTGAAGTTCAGGAATCGTTTGATCGCGCCTGGCGCCGTGTTGGCCTGTCGCTTGACCGCGTCGGATTTACGGTAGAGGATCGCGACCGCTCCAAGGGGCTGTATTTCGTTCGTTATGTCGACCCGGAAAGCGACGGATTCAAGAAAGACGATGGATTGCTGTCCAAACTGGCTTTCTGGAAAGACAACAAACCCAATCCTAAGACCAAGTATCGTATTTTTGTGAAAGATGACGGTGCATTGACAACCGTGCAGGTGCTTTCTTCCGAGGGTGGTGTTGACCAGTCGGAGACATCCAAAAAGATTCTGAACCTGCTATACGATCAATTGAAGTGATGCGATTTGCGTCACTTGGCAGCGGCAGCCAGGGGAATTCGCTGATTGTCGATGCCGGTGACACCAAGCTGCTGCTCGATTGTGGTTTTTCCGCACGCGCTACGGTCGAAAAACTAGGCCTGCTCGGTGTCACGCCCGAAGAGATACAGGGCATTCTGGTGACGCACGAGCATGGCGACCACATCGCCGGGGTTTTCAAGTTTGCCAGCCGTTTCGGCATCCCGGTCTATATGACGCACGGAACACATCATGCCGCGCCTCGCGGCAAGTCCGCACAGCCAGAGTGCCGCCTGATCGACAGCCAATTGCCCTTTGTGATCGGCAGCCTTGAAATACGCCCTTTCCCGGTGCCTCATGACGCGCGTGAACCGGTTCAGTTTGCCTTTTCGAACGGAAACCACTGCTTGGGGGTATTGACCGACAGCGGTTCAATTACCCAGCACATCGTGAATGTCTTGTGTGGATGCGATGCCTTGGTGCTGGAGTGCAATCACGACCTGGACCTGCTGGCTGCATCGGACTATCCCACGACGCTCAGGCGCCGCATCGCAGGAAATTTTGGTCATCTGGACAATGGCCAGGCAGCTTCCTTGCTGAACCGGATCGAGACCAAACAATTGCAGCATGTTGTCGCGGCGCATCTTAGCCAGCAGACCAACCGCCCTGAATTGGCTGCGGAGGCCCTGGCGTTGGCGCTGAATTGCAGTGCCGATTGGATAGGTGTGGCAGACCAGAGTAAAGGTTTCGACTGGCGCCAATTGTTCTGACTACGCCGAATATATTTGGCCAGACGACAAAAAGCCGGCTTGCGCCGGCTTTTTGTCGCATGAAATTACTTCTTCATTGCATCTTTGGCCATATCCTTGGCCATGTCTTTTGCAGCAGGCATTGCGTCCTTGACAGCCTCTTTTGCTGCATCCTTGGCAGCATCCGCGGCGGCAGGAGCAGCAGCCGGAGCAGCCTCCTTGGCCGCTTCAGCGGGAGCGGCTGCAGGGGCAGCGGCAGGAGCGGCAGCCGGAGCAGCAGCAACCGGAGCGGCCGCAGGAGCAGCAGCGGGAGCAGGGGGGGGTGGGGTTTTGCCACAAGCAGAAACGGCCAGGGCGATGAGAGCGGCAACGAGGAGCGAGCTTTTCATTTGTAACATCCTTATCGACAAGAAAATAACAACAACGAACCAAGGAACATCCGGTTGACAGGCAGGTATGCCAGCCAATCCACTATTGTATCAGGGTGTGGCAGCAAAAATTCAAGTCACTCCCAATAATATACCATTTGCATTTCAAAGACCGAGTGTAGACGCACTGACTTGTTCGCCACCCTCACGCAGGATTTCATCGAATCGATGCACATAGGGGGCGCATTGTTCGGCACTATCAAGTATCACCTTCGAGCGCGCACCATCCTTGTGAAAACGTACCAGGGCGTGGCGGTCATCAACGATGAACAGAGAATCACTGAGTGCAGCAAGATGCGGCGGACATGCAATAACGGTCATGTTCTGCGTGTAGGTGGCGAGCAAGCGCATCAACCGCGGACTATCGCTCCGGAATGGCTCGGCATTTCTCACAACGATCTGCAAGGTGTTCCGTTTATCGGTATTCAGAAAATTGCGAATAAAATCGGCGGTATCGGATTGTTCGAGCTTCAGCTTCGTCAAGTCCTCATCGAAAATGCGCAGTGACAGCGTTGCCGACAGCAAGATCTTCTTGAGCGAGCTATCGTGCTCTCCCCAGTTCAAAATCAATTCGGAGCTCATGGTTTCCTCCCCGGCAAGATACCTTTGCGAATGTGGAGTCGATCAACGGCTGGATTGTGACTGATTCCTCGGGTAAGAATCAATAAAAAACCCGCACAAAGCGGGTTTCGGGGAGTATGAAATTATCGGGTACTGAAAGTTCGCCGGCTGCTGCCTTCGGTACTGGTTGTACGGGTGGTGTGATTACCGTCGCGATGCTTGGAGCGGGATAATCCTTCCTTGTTTGTGCCTGGTTTTCCGAAGCGGCTTTCTGTGAGCCCATGCGGCTTGTTCAGGCCACGATTCTCTCCCGTTTTCCAGGGGCGCTGATTTGGCTTGCCAGCAGGCCGGCCATTTCCCGACGGTGTCCGACGGGTGGGTTCGTGGCCGACCACGACCTCGACGGGAATGGGTTGTTTGGTAAATCGTTCGATCTTGCGCACATTGAAGTGTTCGGCATGATTGACGAGCGAGATGGCCAGACCATTGCGCCCGGCACGACCGGTACGGCCGATGCGGTGCACGTAGTCTTCGGCAAACTTGGGCAGATCGTAGTTGAAGACGTGAGTGATGGACGGCACGTCAATCCCTCGCGCGGCAACATCGGTGGCGACCAGAATTTGAACCTGGCCACGGCGCATTGCGCTGAGGGTCCGGTTGCGGGCACCCTGGTGCATGTCCCCATGCAACGCGGCAGCGTTGAAACCGGCAATATTCAAACGGTCGGAGATGGTGTCGGCATCGCGTTTGGTCGCCGTGAAGACGACCGCCTGATCGATGGTGACATCGCGCAACAGATGGTCCAGCAGGCGATTCTTGTGCGACAGATCGTCGACGAAATGCATGCGTTGCTCAATGTTTTCGTGTTTCGCGTGCGACGCATCGACCTGGATGATCAAAGCATCGCGCGTCATCCGGCGCGCCATCTGGCCGACTGTGCCGTCAAGCGTGGCTGAGAACAGCATGGTTTGGCGTTGTGCGGGGGTGGCGGAAACGATCTTTTCGATGTCCTCAATGAATCCCATGTCCAGCATGCGATCCGCTTCATCGAGAACCAGCACCTGCAACTGCGAGAAATCGATCTTCCCGGATTCCATATGATCGATCAGCCGCCCGGGCGTGGCGACCAGAATTTCCGGGTTGCGTGACAGCAATTCCATCTGTTTCGGATACGGCATGCCGCCGAGAATGGCAACCGCTTTCAGGCGGCGTAGCCGGCCGGCGTACTTGTCGGCAGCGGCAGTCACCTGCAACGCCAGTTCGCGGGTTGGCGTAAGTACCAGCATCTTCGGTTGTGCGGCCTGGAAACGAGGGCGGTCATGTCCTCGTGAACGAGCGGATTGGCGCTCCTGATTCGGCGTTCGGTGGGGTACGGGTGCCAATACCGTACGTTCCTGCAAGGCAAATCGGTGTAGAGCCGGCAGCATGAAAGCTGCGGTTTTGCCCGAGCCGGTTTGTGATGAAACCATCAAATCGCGTCCATCCAGCGCAGCAGGAATGGCTTGCGCCTGGACTGGCGTAGGTTCGGTATAGCCTGAATCGGTGAGGGCTGTTAGAAGTGCTTCGTTAAGCCCGATTTCTGCAAATGTCATGTATCTCTTTCGTGTGGTACAGCGTCAAGCGCCGAAATAATTGGCGTATGACCAATAAAAGCAACGCCAACCAACGAAATAGTTATGAGAAACTCTGCCAGAGCGAGAGAATTCGGTACTTTTCGGCACAACAAGCTTTGTGCCAGGGCAGTGCTTGAGGATCAGCACCAGAAGGCAGGGAGGCTTTAGTAATGCGGCCAGGTTCGCGTAGCGCGTAGTGTAAATCTGTACGTGTGTTACGAAATTAATCGTCCCCACAACGTACGGCGCGGATTATAGCGGGTCGCCAGAGCGGCGTCGAGCGGTTTATCCCGAGGTATTCTGGGGCAGGTGCGTTGTGTGGAGCGTTCCCGACCGGCGACTACGCACTCTGATCGCAGATGTGGTACGTGTTGCGGCCGTCCTGCTTGGCGCGATACATGGCGGCATCGGCGGCACGCAGGAGTTCGTCGGCCGATTCCGCGCAATCCGGATAGAGGGCGATTCCGATGCTTACCCCGACCTGCAGCGTTGCACCCGAGTGTTCGACCGGGCGCGCGACGACGGTCAGAAGCTTTTTGGCGATGGTGATCACGTCCGCCGCGGAACCGATGTTCGGCAGCACAACAACGAATTCGTCGCCGCCCTGCCTGGCCAGCGTGTCGATGCTGCGTAGGCATCGTCGCATACGCTGCGCCACCTCCTTGAGCAGCACATCGCCGGCCTCGTGCCCGTGAACATCGTTGACTCCCTTGAAGCGGTCGAGATCGAGAAACATCACGGCAACCCCATAGGCGTCCCGGCTCGCGTTCGCCAGCGCCTGTTGCAAGCGATCGGTGAGGAGCAGGCGGTTGGGCAGGCCCGTCAGCGCATCGCGAAACGCCAGCGCGCGGATTTTCTCCTCTTCCTGCAATCGCTGGGTGATATCGCGGGCGACCAGAATCACGCCGACACACCGTCCGTCGCCATCGTCCATGGCGATCGCCGAAAATTCCCAAACCAGCCGTTCTCCACGATCGATGTTCGCCCGCCAACGCAGCTCGGACTGCGATGCTCCGATCTGTAACATGTCAGGGCGCGGCCAGTCCTGGGGAGGAGAGTCCGCGAACAGGACTTCGACGACGCTCCGGCCAACCACCTTGGCCGACGATTCACGTAACCAGTCCCCGGCAGCGCGGTTGAGCTGCACGATCCGCCACGCCTGATCGAGGCGAAAGATCGGATCGGCAACCGCATGAAACGAGCGTTCCCACTCGGCTGCCGATAGGGCCAGCGCGCCGAGTGTGCCGCCAAGTCGTTCCACCAGCGTTTCCACCATGCGGGCAAGATCGGCGATTTCGTCATGAGAATCGATGCCCCTCAACATCTCAACCGCCGGGCGCGCACGCGAGAGGTCGACACTGTCGCTGCCCAACTCGCGATTGATCGCCGCGGCGGCACGATGCAGTGTGGTGACCGGACGGGCAATTTTTCTCGCGGCCCACAGACCGACGATCAAGGCGAAAAGCAGCGACATGGCGGCGACCCGCAGGATTGCCCAACGCACCTCTTCAACCGGTTTGAGCACGTCCGCCCGAGGCGCCTGGGCGGCAACGAACCACGATGTTCCTGGAACCTGACGCACGCCGATGAGCATTGCTATACCTCGGGAATTGGTCGTCTCACCAAGGCCCTCAAAACCATCTATCGCCGCATCAACCACGCGATTCACACCGACCGGAACATCACGCTTCAAGATACGGGTCTCGTCCGGATGAAGAATCAACTGGCGCGTAGAATCCATGACGTAAACATAACCGTTCTTGCCGATCCGCTGTTTGAGGACGGGGCCCAGTGCGTCTTCCGCGAGCAGATCAACCGAACACCCGAGAACCGCGAGGATCTTTCCCTCGTTCGAAATGACCGGCGCGGCGAAGGTGATCACGGGTTTGCCTGTACGCTTCGAGATATATGGCGGGCTGACGACGGCTCGCCGTTCACGCACGGCGTCCTGGTAGTACTCACGAAACGCAAACGAAACCCCTTTGAGTTCGGGGTGCGGCGGAAAGTCGGCGAGAAAACGGCCGTCAGCGTCGAGGACGAACAATCCGTTGCGAAAGCGCGGCGCCAGCGTGATCGAGTTTTCCAGCGCCTTCTCGACTTGTGACAGGTCGCGGTCATCGATCAGCGCCTGGCGCGGTAGCGCAGTCGCGATCAGCGCGGCATTCTGCTTGCCATCACGAATAAAGCCGGAGATGGTCAGCGACGCGGCACCGGCAACGGCATCGATTCCGGACAGGATATTTTCGCGCAGAGCCCGCTCTTGATACCGTAGGGATGCGCCGGCAATGATGACAATCAATGCAGCCGCCAGCGACACGACCAGGATCGATGTCTTTACTCGCAGCTTCATCGCACTTTCATTCCATGGCGGTTGTCAGGGAAAATCACGGCGGCACTTGAAATTCAACCGCGTGAACTCAACGCACGGTCTCGTTCGCCCGAGGCTTGCACAAGGATCTGGCAGGGATGCCGCGCCCGAAGGTGGGCACCGGGTGAGCAAAAGCTTGCCCTGGAGTATCCTTGGCTGCAGCATACGTGTCAATGAATTGAATCCGCGCTGCAGGGGGCCGTATGAATCGGCTAAGTACAAATTGCGCTGCGGGTAGTTTATTCCAAGCCGTCTGTGAGGGTATTCAATCGGGGCAGATGGCCGGAGAAAAAATCTCGGTGACCAGTATCGATTGAGCATCAAAAGAAAAGCGCGAACGCCTGGCCCAAATGGATTGCGGGGGCGTGGCGGCGAGATGCAAGGCCGTGATCGCCGGGCGATACAGGGCATGGCGACGATCGAGGCGTTTGCAGTTGATCGTGCCGCGAACGAACCGGGCGTGCGTAAAAACCTGTGCGCCAAGCGACCTGTTTCCCAGGCGGGACAGCCAACCCGTCAGCGGACCGCGCGGCCGATAGGGGAGTACGGTGTGGGCAAAAACCAAGGGTTCGCCATTGCAGTACAACGCCACTTCGCGAATCCAGGCATATTGGTCGGCGTTGATACCCAGGGCAATAGCTTCGTCCCGAGTCGGCTTGGCCAGGCCTTGCCGTAAGAGACGTAAGGCGAACTGGCCTCGCGATTGCAGGCGAGCCGTCAGCGAACCGCGGTCGCGCAGCCAATCGTATACGGTGAGGTTGTCTGCGCGACGCAGGATGCTTTCCCGCCAGGCTGACCTGTTCTTGAAGTTCATCTCGGTCGGTGTTTGGGTTATTGCGGGTTATTGGGGTCGGGGCGATTTCTCGATACCGCCGATGCGCTGTCCTGCCTTGATTCCCTTGCTGGAGAACCAGCCACGGTTCATTTCCAGGGCAAAGCGCGCGGGGGCGGCTGCACAATGGTTGTTCTCGGTCTGCGGCGCCATGTCTTCGATGTTCAAAATGCGGCCTTCGTTATCGAGGAAGGCCACCGACAGCGGGAGCAAGGTGTTCCGCATCCACATGCAATGGCGTTCCGCCTGGGTGAATACGAAAAGCATTCCCTGATTGGCCGGCATGTCGCGGCGATGCATGAGGCCTTGCATGCGGTTGGTCTGATCGGCGGCGACTTCGGCTTCGATGCGGTAAAAGCCGGCGGTCAGCTCGATGCGTGGCATTTCGGCCGCCGCCTGAATTGAGGCCAGGACGAGAACAAAGAAACTTATGATCGAAGCAAAACGGCCCATTTCAAACTCCGTCAAGGGCAAACAAACAAAGGGTTGCGAGTTTTATGCAAAGGCAGCGAAGCGAGGCGGGTGATTGGCGCACGCGGTGCAGGGGACGAATCCGGATTGTCAGCGCCCCGGATTGGCCTTGGATTTTCCAGGGTGTTTGGGGTGCTTGTGGGATTTGACGGTTCTTGCTTTGGTGCCGGATCTTGTTTTCCCGGCGACCGGTTGTTTTGCCGGTATCGCCGAACGTTTCGGCCGGGCTACATTGGCGCCCGAGGTGACTTGCGCATCCTCGTTTTCGGCGGCTTTTGGCATCGCATACGCGGCTGCGCTGCATGCGATGCACACGGTGACAGCCAGGGTTCTTAGCAAGCTCGCTTTTCGAGATTTTAGGTCCATCGTCGTGCTTTCAATGTCAGTCGGGTCACTCGATCGCAATATTGCCATGTCAGCGCAACGATAGCGCCAACGGCTGCGGGTCAATGGCTGGTGCCTTCGGAGCGGGTGATTTTATTCCAGACATTGTATTTGCCAACCGGTTTTTTCGCCGGGATACGCTTGATTTCCTTCAGCGTTTCGGCATCGATGACGATCAACGCGCCATCCATTTCCCACAGGCTGGCCAGCGCGTATCGACCGTCACGGGTGAATTCGACGTGAGCCAGGGTTTGACCGGGTTCTGCCCGGATTTGCGCGACCACCTCGAGTTTCTGTTTGTCGATCACCTGCAGAATGTGCCTGTTTTCCTTGCTCATCATCGAGTCGGTAAAGGCGTAGCGGCTGTTCTCGTGGCTGCGCAGGAAGAAGCCCGGCCCGAGCGTCTTGATCTGCTTGATGTTCTCATAGGTTTTGAGATCAATGACCGTGATCAGCCCTTCGTTGAGGTTGGGCGAAGCCATCACGGTACGTTCCTTGCCGCTCGGATCCTTCCACTGCCAGGTAATGCCCGAACCGAGATGAGGCATTCCCGGCAAGTCGAGATCGGCGATCTTCTTGCGGCCATCGAGATAGATGACCTGGCCTTTGCTGGCCGAACGCGAGCTGCCGAGAATGAAAGCGTAGTCCTGCGTAAAGTAGAAATCGTCGAGATAGTCCTTGAGCAGCGTTCGTTTCGGATTGAATTGCCCCGGTTTGAACGCGCCTTCCTTGTACTGGTAATCGTGCACCAGACCTTCGGCAATCGGCTCGGCGTTTGGATCGTAGCTGATCTCCCAAGCTTCAGGAACGTCCTTCAGCGCGGCGACGAAGCTCTTGCGCGGCGCAGCGTCATACACGGCCGATACGCGCGAAGTCTTGTCGCCCGCAGCATTCAGGGTCGGGATGATCCTGACCAGGTCGAGGTTTTCGGCATCAAGCAGTACCAGACTATGCGGTAGATAGTTGGCGACCATGACCCATTTTCCGTCCGCCGATACGGCCGCGTTGCGCGTGTTCAGCCCGGCCCGGATTTCGGCGACGACGGTGAGGTTGTAAATGTCGAACTTGGTGATCCAGCCGTCACGCGAGGCGAAATAGACGAAGCGTCCATCCGGCGAGAATTTCGGGCCGCCGTGCAAGGCATAGCGACTGGGGAACCGGTACAAGCGCTCAAATTTGTCGCCATCGAGCACCGAAACATGATGGTCGCCGGTTTCAACGACGATAAAGAGGTTAAGCGGATCGGCTCCCTTAAGTCCGGGTCCGGGTTTGGCCGGAAGGTTTTTCGCTTCAGGGCTCACAATCTGCGATTGACGAATCAGCGTTTCGCCCCATTCGGGCGCCGGTCTTACGTCGGTGTAAATCAGCTCGGCCAACTGTTGCGCTTCCTCGCGCGTCAGGCGGTCGCCAAAGCCCTGCATCTGCGTCGCCACGCGCCCCTCCAGAATCACCTTGAGGGCTTCCGGCCTGCGCAGGCGCTCCAGATTTTCAGGCAGCAGTGCCGGGCCGATGCCGCCCAGCCGGTTCTCGCCATGGCAGGCCGCGCAATGCGTTTTGTAGAGCGCGCCGGCGTCGGCCGACAGCGCGGGTGATGGGGCGCCGAAAAGCCCTGAAACAAGCCATGCGCAAGCCAGCCATCCACGAAACTTCATCACGCTCTCCTGATCTTGATGTAGGGGGTGACACGCAAACGTTCGCCGCCCGGCGCGACACCAATTTCCTCATCGTCGAGATAGCAGCCCGGGTCTTCGGCCCAGGCATCGCCCGTCAATTGTTGAGCACGAACGCGGGTGTTGCCGTTGCAAATATCGAAATGGCGACATTCGCCACAACGGCCGGAAACGTTGCGCGGGAACCGCTTCAGACCGGCCATGAGCGGGTCGGACGTGTCCGTCCAGATCTCGGAGAACGCGCGTTGGCGAACATTGCCCAGCGTGTGATGCCACCACATGGTATCCGGATGGACATTGCCGAGATTGTCGATGTTGGCCACGTTGACCCCGGATGAATTGCCGCCCCACTGCGCCAGCTTGGCGTGGAGATGTTCGGCTTGATCAGGGAAGTTTTTCTGCGCCCAATAGAGGAAATACACGCCGTCGGCATCGTTGTTGCCGGTTGTGAATTCCTTGTTGAGGCCGCGCTGTTCATAGTCCCAACAGGTATCGAAGAGCAGATCCATGGCCCAGCGCGTCAGCTTGTGCTGGGCATCGTCCTTGCGGTTCTTGTTGCCGCGCCCGGCATAGTTGAGGTGTGAAAAATAGAAGCGGTCGATGCCTTCGTCCTCGACCAGCTTGAGCAGCTTGGGCAGATCGTGCGCGTTATCCTGGGTCATGGTGAAACGCACGCCGATCTTCAGCCCCAGATCACGGCACAGGCGAATACCGCGCAACGAAGCCTCGAAGGCGCCATCCATGCGGCGGAACTTGTCATGCGTTTCCTCAATGCCATCGAGTGAAACACCGACATAATCGAAGTTGCACTCGGCAATACGCTCAATGTTGTCGGCATCAATCAGGGTGCCGTTGGATGACAGTCCGACATAAAAGCCCATTGCCTTGGCGTGCCGGGCAATATCGAAAATATCCGGCCGCAGCAGCGGTTCGCCACCGGAGAGGATGAGTACCGGCACGCGAAAACGCTTGAGATCGTCCATCACGTTGAAAATCTCGTCAGTCGTCAGTTCGCCGGGGAAATCCTTGTCGGCCGAGATCGAATAGCAATGCTTGCAGGTCAGGTTGCAGCGTCGAATCAGGTTCCAGATGACGACCGGCGCAGGCGGATTCCGCTTTGGCCCAAGCGGAGTAGGCGAAGCGATTTCCTGCATGTATTGCGAAATGCGGAACATGGTTGGGCTCACTCAGGAGAACGCGTCATTCTATAGCAGACGCTCCGCTCAGGTCTTGACATCGATCAAGCAGCGCATGGATCGGCCAAACGGCTTGTTCGGCAGCGCGCCGGCAGCCGTTTCTCGGTATCTGGCCCGGCTGCGTTCAAGAAGCGAATTGCAGCCGGGCCAGATGGGCGTAGAGCCCGCCCTGCCGCACCAGTTCGGCGTGGCTGCCGGTTTCGACAATCCGGCCGTGGTCCATGACCACGATGCGGTCGGCCTGCTGCACGGTGGCCAGGCGATGGGCGATAACCAGTGTGGTACGACCCTTCATCAGCTTCTCCAGCGCGGCCTGAACCAGGCGTTCGCTTTCGGCATCGAGCGCCGAGGTGGCCTCGTCGAGGAGCAGAACAGGGCGGTCGGCGAGCAGGGCGCGGGCGATGGCAATGCGCTGGCGCTGGCCCCCGGAGAGGCGCACGCCGCGCTCGCCCAGTTGGGAAGCATAGCCTTGCGGCAACTGCTTGACGAAGTCGTCGGCGTAGGCCGCCATGCAGGCTTCGCGCACTTCTTCCGGGCTGGCTTCCGGGCGGGCATAGCGCACGTTTTCCAGCACGCTGGTGGCGAAGATGACCGCCTCCTGGGGCACCAGGGCGATGCAGCGGCGTACCGCCAACGGGTCGGCGGAGGCCAGCGGCACGCCGTCCAGACAAAGTCGCCCGGCTTGCGGGTCGTAGAAGCGCAGCAGCAACTGGAACACCGTGGTCTTGCCCGCGCCCGAGGGCCCGACCAGCGCCACGCTTTCTCCGGGCGAAACGGACAGGCTGAAGTTTTCCAGGGCAGGGGAGTCGGGCCGCGTAGGGTAACGAAAACTCACGTCCTCGAAGGCGATTTCACCACGAAGCGGCAAAGGCAGAGCCAGCGGCTGCTGCGGAACGCGCACCTCGGGTTGCGCCGCCAGCAACTCCAGCAGGCGCTCGGTGGCGCCGGCGGCCCGTTGCAAGTCGCCCCACGATTCCGAAAGGGCGCCCACCGAGCCGGCCACCAGCGCGGCATAGAAGACGAAGGCGGAGAGCTGGCCGGGGCTGATGCGGCCGAGCAGCACGTCGTGCCCACCGACCCACAGGATCAGTGCGATTGCCCCGAATACCAGCACGATGACTGCCGCGACCAGCGCCGCGCGGTTTCGTATGCGGGAAACGGAGGTGGCAAAACCGTGTTCCACCAGATCGGCGAACTCGCGCCGGTCGGCATCCTCATGGCCATAGGCCTGGACGATGCGAACCTCGTGTATGGTCTCGTCGATGCGGTTGCCCAAATCCGCCACCCGATCCTGGCTGATGCGGGCCAGGCGGCGCACGCGCCGTCCAAACAGCACGATCGGTGCCACGACCAGCGGCACGCCGGCCAGGACCATGAGCGTGAGCTTCAGGTTCGTGGAAAACAGCATGATCAGCCCGCCGATCAGAATCAGGGTGTTGCGCAGGGCGATGGACAGGCTGGAGCCGATGGCGCTTTCGATCAAGGTCGTATCGGAGGTGAGGCGAGAGATCACCGAACCGGTCCGGCCCTGTTCGAAATAGGAGGGAGGTAGCGTCAGCAGGTGGTTGAATACGCGTCGCCGCAGATCGGCGGTGACGCGCTCGCCAAGCCACGAGACATTGTAGAAGCGCGTGTAGGTCGCCACGGCGAGCAGGGCGATGATGCCGAACATGAGCATCAAGGCGCGGTCGAGCCAGGCCGGATCGCCAGCCGAAAATCCCCGATCGATGACGGCGCGCAGGCCCTGGCCCACCCCCAGCATGGCCAGGGCGGCCACCACCAGGGCACAGCCCGCCAGCAGCACGCGATGGCGATAGGGCTTGAGCAAAGCCGCAACAACTCGGACTGGAGTTTGAGGATTGGACATGGTGGGGGCGTAGTCGGCATGCATTGTAAGCGCCGAATGGCATGAGGTATAGTTCAGCGTTCGCCCGTTGCCTACGTGTCAATTTATCAAGGAGCGCAGCATGACCACTCATCCCCTGGCGGCACTCGTCACCCTTCTGGTGCTCATGCTGTTGTTCGTCGTGGCGTTGAACGTTGGTCGAGCCCGAGTGCGTTATGGCATTCGGGCACCGGCGGTGACCGGGCATGAAATGTTCGAGCGCGCCTTCCGCATCCAGATGAACACCATGGAAAACACCCTGTTGATGCTGCCGGCCTTGTGGCTGTATGCCGGGCTCATCGATGACCGGGGCGCCGGAATGATGGGCACCATCTGGCTGCTTGCACGCGTCTGGTATGCCGTTGCCTATCAGAACAACCCCGACAAGAGAGGGGCTGGATTCGGGCTTTCCATGCTGGCTTTTGCCGGCCTCTGGTTTGGGGCGCTGTGGGGCGTGATCAGGGTACTGGCGCACTGAGTGTTGTCACCCATCGTGATCCATCGCAATCGCCACTGACAACCGACCATGGATATCCACAGCAAGCCCATCCAGGAACGCATCGACTGGCTGTTCGATCTGGCGCACCGCCATGGCGAGTCATTCAAGAGCCCCGAGGCTTGGCTCGCTCGCGGACGCTACCTCGCCGAACACCCAACGGCCATTGCCGTGCTCAAATGCATGGACGGTCGCATCAACATTCCGGTGGCCACCAACACGCCGACGGGCATTCTGATGCCGTTTCGCAACCTCGGCGGGATGTTCGATCTGGGCTGGCCGCATCTCGGCGAGGTGCTTGCCCATCATGTCCAGCGCATGGTCGGCGACGGGCGGCGAGTTCTTTTCCTGATTACCTACCACTGGTCGAAAGGCGACCCCGCGCGCGGTTGTGCCGGCTTTGCCTTTGATACGCAAGCCGCCATAGCCCACACGCAGGAAATCCGGTCCCAGGTCGAACACATTTTCGGCAGCGGTCACGGTACCGTCTACCCGCTGGTCTGCGGTTTCGAAACCGACGAGGACGCCTTGGCGATCCACGGCGTCGACGGGCGGATTCTTGACCTGTCCACACTCGGTGCGTGGGACGTTGCCACGCTGGAGCCGCGACTGGCGGCGCTGCTGCCCGACATGCCGGCGCAGATGCGCGCCGACCTGCTGCCCTTGCTGGCCGGCAACCTCGATCACATCGCCCAGGTCCGCGAACAAGTGCGCCGCCGGGAGCGTACGCTGGATATCGAGCATCGCGAGTGGATGATCTGTCTCGGCCGTGGCTTCGACTTCTTGCACACGCCCAATCTGGCGCTGATTATCGGCCCCTACAGCCCGGATCTCGCCGATCCGATCCGCAAGGCGGCCGGCATCATCGAGAACAACATGAACGCCGGGCGGATTCCTGCCGACGGTTTCTTGCTACTCGCCTCGGTACCCTACGACGAAATCGGCGTCGACCGGGCGAGGGCTGAACTCAAATCGCGCTTTCTCTCCGGATTTGCCGCAACGGTGATCCGTGCCGAATTCCCCACACTTGTCGAGCGGATGGCCACGCGGACGGCCGTACTCGATTGGCGCTCGCGCAGCCTGGAACTCCTGGCCGATTGACAGGCTTAAGATGAAACACCAGACGATCACTGCCGACGATGGCGAGCTGCTCGATATCCGTTTGACCGGGAATGGCACGCCGATTCTGCTGCTGCACGGCTGGACCTCCAGCCATGCGTCCTGGGCGCCCTTGATCAAACCGCTGATGGGGCGATGTTGCCTGCTGCGCCCGGATGCGCGAGCCCACGGCGGCCATCCATTGACCCAACCCGGCAAGCCCGATGTGCAGCGCCTGGCTCGCGACGTCATCAATCTGCTCGATCATCTCGGGATCGAAAAAATTGCTGCCGTTGGCCATTCGATGGGTGCGCTGACGCTGTGGCAATGCATCCGTGATTTCGGCACACAACGCTTTTCGCATCTTGCCTTCATCGACCAATCGCCGAAGCTGGTGACCACCGACACCTGGAACGGCGGGATCTACAGCGACTTCAACGCAGAACGCGCGCAGCGCATGCTCGATGATTTCAACGCCGATTTTGTCGAGGGTGTGCTGCGCCTGATTGCCTTCGGGCTCAACGACAAAGCACGCGAGACCTACCTGCGCGATACGGCAGGCTGGCGAGCGATCCGCGATGCCGTGCGCCTGATCGACCCGGCGCCGGTCATCGCCATTTGGGAATCCCTGGTCGCTGCCGATTACCGCGACGTGCTGCCGACGATCGATGTGCCAACCTTGCTCGCCCATGGCACGGCCAGCAACTTCTACACGGCCGAGACGGCACGTTATATCGCCGGACGAATTCCGCATTCGCGCCTGAGTTTCTATGAGGGTGCCGACCACTGCCCGCACCTTTTCCGGCCCGAGCGCTTTGCCGCCGAACTTGTGGAGCTGCTGGATCGCGACTGATATTCTCCTGCTTACCGATGCCGGCAACCGGAATGTGAATGGAATTTTGGGGGCTGTTCAAACGATGAGATCAACGTGTCAAAACGAGGGATTGGATGCCGAACCGTCGTAACTTCCTGCAAACCTTGGCGATCGCCCCGTGCCTGTTGCCTAGCCGCCTGTTGTGGGCGGCGGCCGATGGTGCGCAGACCGCGCTCGTTATCGGCAATGCCGCCTATCCACAGTCTTTGCTGGTCAACCCGACCAACGATGCCAAGGCCATGCACACGCTGCTCGACAATGCCGGCTTCAGCGTCGACCTCCAGCTTGACGCCAGTCGTACCACCATGCTTGAAGCCATCGAGCGCTTCGGCAAGCGCGTGCAGTCGTCCGACACCAAGCTTGCGGTGTTCTACTACGCCGGCCATGGTGCGCAACTCGACTGGCGCAACTACCTTCTGCCCGTCAACGCAGCGGTGAGCTCCGCCGCCGCCTTGAAGGCTGACTGCATCGAACTCGGCCAGGTGCTCGACCACTTTGTTCTGGCGCAGCGCAAAGGGGCGGAGAAAACTTTCGTGGTAATCCTCGATGCCTGCCGAGACAACCCCTTCGGCACCGCCTACAAGCCACAGAACAAAGGGCTGAGCCAGTTCGACGCACCGGTCGGCAGCCTGCTCGCCTATGCTACCGCACCGGGCAACGTAGCCTTCGACGGTACCCGCAAGAACGGGCTCTACACCGAGAATTTGGTCGAGGAACTCTCCCGTCCGGGCGTGCGCATCGAGGACGCACTGAAGCGCGTCCGACTCAACGTCCGCCTGGCATCCGGCGGTGAGCAGATCCCCTGGGAATCCACCTCGCTGGAAAGTGACGTCTTCATCTTTCTGCGCGCGGCGCCCAAGCTGTCCGAAGAAGAAGTGGAACGCCAAGTCGAAGAGGAGGTGGCGCACTGGAATCGCATCAAGACCTCGCGGCGCGCTGAAGACTGGATCGAATACCTGCGCAAGTACCCGAACGGCCGCTTCAGCGAGATCGCTCAGGCCAGGCTGAATGCGCTGCTGGGCACACAGGGACAACGCCAGAGCCACAGCGCGGTGAAGCCGAAGAGAATCAGCCCTGGCGCGGAGCAGGCAGACTTGGCGGAGGGCGAAGCCCTGGTGCCCGTTGAGACGCTCGCGGCGGTTTCACACAATCCCTATTCGGCCGGCCGCTTTCCGCTGGGGCGCAAGTTCACCGTCGGGGATTCCTACATTCTGCGCAGCAGCGACTTGCTCACCGGTAGCGTCAAGAATACGTTTCAGAATCGGGTCACGCGGGTGGATGAGGACAACGACCGGGTCGAGATGAATCACGGTAAGTTGGTGGTCGACCTGATGGGCAATGCGGTCGAAAACCGCGACAACGTAGCCGACGTGCCGCAGCAGCTTTTCCCCGCCGAGTTGCAGGTGGGCAAGCGCTGGACCTCGCTTAACAACGTGGTGATGAAAATAGGGCGTTCCGCCGGTGAAACGAAGCGGGTTACGATGGACGTGTCGATCCAGGCGCGGGAGAAGATCCGCGTGCCGGCGGGGGAATACAACGCCTTTCGCATCGTGGCCAGCGGCTGGTCAGTCGGCGACAGAAATGCGACAAAAATCGAGGTTAAGCTCTGGGTTGTTCCGGGCATCAACGTGTTCATCCGCCGGGAACGGATCAAGCAGCGCGGCAACCGCCTCGTCGAATCGGATCTGACCGAACTCGTCGCCATTCGCCAGGCAGCTTCCGGACTGGCGGGTTAACCGGCCTTTGACCAAGGAATCTGACGGGCAGCAACCGGATTGCTTGCTGCAAGGTGTCTATCAAACCGGAAGACAGACCAGATGAGGCAGGCAGACACCTACCCGAAAATTGAAAAATAGTTTATATTGCGCCGCGTCTGAAACGCCCCAAGCGCCAGCGGCCGCTTAGCCTTAAGCCCGCAGGAAATCCCGGAACGGCGTGGTTGCCGCGCCTGCCAGCGGGCAAGCTCCGGGAACAAGACCTCCGCGTGAACTCCGCGACGACGCTGATTCGGCAAGCATTCTGCGACGCACTGCAAAGGCCAGTCAAAGCGCCGACGGATCATCTCCAGAACACATGACCCTGCTGCCTCGGCGGCAATTATTCATTCCAGGTACATTCCATGAAACAAGACTCTCCAAACTTTCTAAGCAGAGTATCCATTGCTTTTGGCAGCTTCTTCGCGATCATTTCCGACCGCCAGTTTGCTGCCGATGTTCAGGCTCTGCGCGACGGCAACAGATCTGCCGCATCCGTGACGCCTGCGCCAGCCGTCGCTAAGCCCGCGCCAATCCCGCTGCGCGAAACGGCACCGGAAGCGGCGCTGCAGCTTCTCGGCCTGCTCCAGCGCGAGGCGCGGTTCATCGACTTCATTCAGGAAGACGTCGCGGCCTATGCCGACGTCGATATTGGCGTCGCGGCCCGTGTGGTGCACGAAGGCTGTCGCAAGGTACTGCGCGACAACTTCTCGATCAGCCCGGTACGCGACGAAGCCGAAGGCAGCCGGATCACGCTTCCTTTGGGATTCGATGCCGCGGCGATTCGCGTCACCGGCAACGTGGTCGGCCAACCACCCTTCACCGGCAGTATTGCCCATCGCGGCTGGCGCGTAGTTGATACGCGCCTGCCCAAGCTCGCCGAAGGACACGATCTGCGCATCGTCGCGCCTGCGGAGGTGGAACTGTGATCGGGATCAACCATGGCCCTGCGCCAAAGTATTCGCTTGGCATCGATCTGGGGACGACCCACTGCGCGCTTTCCTATGTCGATATCAGCCGTTGCGACGGGGAGCAGGTGACCCAAAGCGTATTGCCGATACCGCAACTGACTGCGCCCGGAACGGTCGAGTCTCTGGGCCTGCTCCCGTCGTTTGTCTATCTTCCGCATGCGGACGAAATGGCCGCTGGCGCGCTGACCTTGCCGTGGACGGCCGATCAGGATTTTGCGATCGGCGAAATGGCGCGCAGCCGTGGAGCGGCAACGCCCATCCGCCTGGTATCGAGCGCCAAGAGCTGGCTTTGCCACGCGGGCGTCGATCGTCGTGCGGCCATCCTACCCAACGACGCCCCACCGGAAGTGCCACGCCTGTCGCCCTTCGAAGCGTCGCAACGTTATCTCGCCCATCTGCGCGCCGCCTGGGATCAGGCTCAGCCCGATGCGCCTTTCGTTGAGCAGGAAATCGTCGTCACGATCCCGGCGTCCTTCGACCCGGCAGCGCGTGAGCTGACCGCCGAAGCCGCCAGAGCGGCGGGTTGTGCGCACTTGATTCTGCTCGAAGAACCGCAGGCGGCCTTGTACAGCTGGATCCAGAAAAGCGCTGGCAGCTGGCGGAAAGAGGTGCGGCCGGGTGAAATCATTCTGGTGGTCGATGTCGGCGGCGGAACCAGCGATTTCTCGCTGATCGCCGTACTTGAAAACGACGGCATACTCGAATTGCATCGGGTCGCCGTCGGCGAGCATATTCTGCTGGGTGGCGACAACATGGATTTGGCGCTGGCGTATACCGTTGCCGGCAAACTCTCCAAGCAGGGCACCAAGCTGGATGCCTGGCAATTGCGTACGCTGACGCACGCCTGCCGCTCGGCCAAGGAAGCGCTGCTTAACGATCCGCAAAGCCAGTCTGTGCCTCTGGTCATCGCCAGTCGGGGAACGAAGTTGATCGGCGGATCGATCCGTAGCGAGCTGACGCGCGAGGAGCTTAGCGCCGCGTTGCTCGAAGGTTTCTTCCCGGCGGTGTCGATTGCCGACCATCCCCAGGGTCGTGGCCGCGCCGGCCTGACTCAGCTTGGCTTGCCTTACGCACAGGATGCCGCGATCACTCGCCATCTGGCCGCTTTCCTTGCACGCCAGGTGACGGCCACCGACGATCTGGCCGGGTTTGCCGGCCAGTTGCCGGCTGACGCAACGTTTCTGCATCCGACCGCCGTGCTGTTCAACGGTGGCGTCTTCAAATCCGACCTGCTGGCCCAGCGTACACTGTCGACGATCAATGCTTGGCTCGCCAGCGAAAATGCGCCGCCCGCCCGTCCGCTCGAAGGCGCCGACCTCGATCTGGCCGTTGCGCGCGGCGCCGCCTATTACGGGTATGTGCGCCGCGGGCAGGGCGTTCGTATCCGGGGCGGCTCGGCCCGTTCCTATTACGTGGCCGTTGAATCGGTGATGCCCGCCGTACCGGGAATACAACCGCCCATTCAGGCGCTGTGCCTGGCGCCTTTCGGGATGGAGGAGGGCAGTGAAGCCGCCCTGTCGGCACAGGAATTCGGCCTGGTTGTTGGCGAACAGGTTCGTTTTCGCTTCTTCGGTTCGTCGGTGCGACGCCACGATCAGGTGGGTGCCTTGCTTGACGATTGGGAGCCCGATGAGCTCCAGGAACTCGATGAAATACAGCTTACCTTGCCCAGTGAAGGCCGTGATGCCGGCGAAGTGGTTCGCGTCAGACTGCAAGCGCGCTTGACCGAAGCTGGAACGCTGGAACTCGAAGCGTTGCCGCACAATGATTCGGCACGCTGGAAGGTCGAATTCGACGTGAGAAGCGGCGCGACCGAGTGAGTGGCTGGCCGTGAGCGACACGACAGTCGTCGTCAACGTGCTTGGCTCGATTTCCTGGCATGAGTAAGCAATTTACCGTCGGCATCGATCTGGGGACCAGCAACACGGTCGTGGCGTACGCCGCTCCCGGAACGCAAGATATCGAGCTATTCGAGATTGAGCAGCTGGTCGGCCTCGGGCAGGTGGCTGCGCGGCCCTTGCTGCCTTCGGTTCGCTATCATTCCGCGCCGGGGGAGATCAGCCCCGGCGATTTGCAACTGCCGTGGACTCCCGAAGAGAAGCCGCTAGAGGATCAGGCAAAGGACGGCGACCGGGCCCTTGTCGGGCGCCTGGCGCTTGATCTTGGCGCCCAGGTGCCAGGTCGGCTGGTGGCCAGCGCCAAGAGCTGGCTATCGCATGCTTCGGTTGACCGCATGGCGGCCATATTGCCCTGGGGCGCCGACAGCGATATCGGAAAGATATCGCCGGTCGCCGCCAGCGCAAGCTATCTCGCGCACGTTCGAGCCGCCTGGCGCCACCGTTTCCCGTATGCGCCACTGGAAAAGCAGCAGCTCATCCTGACCGTTCCGGCGTCGTTTGACGAAGGCGCACGTGCCTTGACGCTGGAGGCCGCAAGACAAGCCGGATTGCCGCAGCTGCGACTGCTCGAAGAACCGCAGGCGGCGTTCTACGACTGGATATTCCGACATCGGCAAAGTCTCGCCGATGAACTTGCCGAAACACGGCTGTTGATGGTCTGCGATGTCGGCGGAGGCACAACCGACCTGACCCTGATTCAGGTGGCGATGCAGGACGGCCAGCCGGAACTGACCCGTATCGGCGTCGGCAATCACCTGATGCTCGGTGGCGACAACATGGATCTCGCGCTGGCCCACCTGGTTGAATCACGTTTGCCCGGCACGGAGGAAAAGCTTACGGCAGCACGCTTTTCTCAACTGACCGCGCGATGCCGAGCGGCAAAAGAGCTGCTCTTGGGGGAGGACGCGCCGGAGGCCGTTCCGCTGACCTTGCTCGGGGGCGGGTCAAGACTGATCGGCAGCGCGCGAACAATCGAACTGAAGCGGAACGAGGTCAGACAGCTGCTCGTCGATGGCTTCTTTCCGCACGTCGGGCCGGATGATCCGGTGCAGCAGCGGCGTGCCGCGATCGTCGAATTCGGCTTGCCCTATCCCGCAGACCCGGCTATTACACGGCATGTTGCCGATTTTCTGAAGCGGCATGCCGATGTGTCCCGGCAGGCTCAAGCCGAGGCAAACAACGCGCAGCATGTTCCAGTCCCCGATACCCTGCTGTTCAACGGCGGCGTTTTTCGATCCAGGGCGATTGCCGAGCGGCTGCAAAGCACGCTCGGCGACTGGCGCGGCGCGGCGCTACGCGTGCTGCATAACGAC
Organism: Propionivibrio sp.; assembly: GCA_016705685.1. Lineage (GTDB taxonomy): Bacteria > Pseudomonadota > Gammaproteobacteria > Burkholderiales > Rhodocyclaceae > Propionivibrio. The sequence goes on along the minus strand of JADJLB010000010.1, from coordinate 172,399 downwards.
AATCCCGACATTGCCGTGGCACGCGGTGCCGTCGCTTACGCACTGGTTCGCCAGGGCCATGGACGGCGTATCGGCGGCGGTTCGGCACGGAGCTATTTCCTTGTCCTTGAAGGGCAGGGCAAGGAGCGAAGCGGTATCTGCATCCTGCCGCGTGGCAGCGAGGAGGGCCTTGAGGTCCAGTTGCCGGAGCGGATCTTCAGTCTGCGGCTGGGTCAGCCGGTTCGCTTTCACCTCGTTTCATCGGTGGCCGATACCCACTATGAACCGGGCGAAATCGCCGCCCTGGCCGGAGAGGACTTCGTTTCCTTGCCGCCCATCGCCACGGTCGTGCAGGCGCATTCGGGCATCACGCAGCGCGAGGTGCGGGTGCAACTCATCAGTACGATGACCGAAGTCGGCACGCTGGAACTCCATTGCGTCAGTGTGGAAGAGGCGAAACGCCGATGGTTGCTCGAATTCCAGTTGCGCGGTGCCGACGCGGGCGAAACCGCAGGCAATGAAAGGAACGCGCCCGACGTCCCAACCGCAGCCTTGCCGGCAAAATATGCAGATGCCATTCGGTGCATTGAAAGCATCTTCGGCGCCCGTTCATCGACGGCCGAGAAAGCGGATTTGCGCAAGGAGGTCCGGCACCTGCGCGGTCAGCTCGAACATCTGCTGGGCAAGCGAGAAAACTGGGAAATGCCGTTGCTACGTGCGCTTTTCGACGCATTGATGCAGCGGGCGCGGCGTCGCCGCCGTTCTGCGGAGCACGAAAGGTCATGGCTCAATCTTGCCGGATTCTGTTTGCGCCCAGGGCTCGGCAGCGCGCTCGATGAGTGGCGAATCGAACAACTTATTCAGCTGCTTCCACAAGGCATCGAGTACGTCGGCGAAAGCCAGAACTGGTCGGAATGGTGGACCTTGTGGCGTCGGGCCGCCGGAGGTTTACCGAGCGCTACGCAGGAAGACCTGCTGAACGAATTGAGCCCCTGGTTGTTAGCAAAGCCAGCCAAGAAGGCCAGCCGCTTGGCGACGGCGATCGCCGGCAGCCATGATGACATGCTGCGCCTCGTAGCGTCGCTCGAAGATCTGCCCGTCGAACGTAAAGTCGAAATCGGCGCATGGCTTGTCGAAGGCCTGCGCAATCACTCGATCAAGCCCCTGGGCTGGTGGGCTCTCGGGCGTCTGGGCGCACGCCGGACCCTCTATGGCAGTCACCACCGCGTCGTCCCACCCGATGTCGCCGGACAGTGGCTTGAAGCGCTGCTTGAGGTGGATTGGAAGAAGATTGAAGCTGCCGCCTTCGCCGCCACGCAGATCGCCCGTTTGACCGGCGACCGCTCACGTGACCTGCCGGAGCCCATACGCGATCTCGTGCTTTCACGTTTACGCGCCACGAATGCCAGCGCAGGGTGGATCAACCAGATCCAGAACGTCGTTGAAATCGATTTGGCCGACGAGCGGCGCGCCTTCGGCGAATCTTTGCCAGCGGGATTGCGGCTGGTCGCGGAAGCCAGGTAGGCGATCGTTACTTAGGCTGATGTGCTTTCACATAGCTGCGCAAAACGTGGTTGACAAGATTCTCAGAACTCAGGTATCGAATCGTCACCGGCAAAATCACCTGCAGCGGGGACAAGCCGGGTTGACCGCTAGGGAAGGCATGGCACGGCAAGGCCTGCCCGCCATCCTGATGAAGTAGCTGAAACGCTACAGCCAGCGGGGCACGCGCTTGAATATGACTAAAGAATTGTGCGGCCACATCGTGCAGAATGGCTTTTTCCGGGCCTTTGGCATCAACGACAGGGCAGGGATAGTGAAGCAAGCCTGTCGAGCCGGAGCGGCCGCCCATGAGTGTGGAAGCGTTGCCGGAAACGGCTGCGATCAAGCCTGCTTCGACTGCACCCGGAAATGATTCAGCGAATCCGCGCTATAACCGCCAAATTCGAAGACGAGAATTGCGTTTTCCCGACCGCAATCGGTTGTTCTGTTTGAGCCGTTGACCGCGGGCTTTCCCGATCCGGAGCGAACACGGCATGCGCCGGCAGGCGCAATCCGCATTGACGCATAGCCCGGACGCCCCTCTAAAAGGTGAGTTTTGCGGCCTTTGCTACCCTGTGGTGATCCAGCAGTCATACAATTAGGGCTCCCAAGCTCTTGAGCCTGATTCCATGAAACTGCCTATGCTCTTGCTGACTTCGCTGATCGTCGCCGTCTCGATGACCGTCAACGCACAAACCATCTATCACTGCACCAAGAACGGCAAAAAGGTGATGTCTGACCAGCCGTGTGAGCACCAGGGAGCTATCGAGCAAAGGCGCGTCGACGTCCAGGATATGCCGCCGCTGAATACCAGCCAGCCGCTGACGCCCGGTCAGATACAGCAGAGTCAGCAGATTGACCAGCGCCTGCAGCAGGAGAACGTCGTTTCTGAGCACAAGCGGCAATACGAGAAGGCCAAGATCGCGCAGGACCAAGCGAATAATCAGAAGGTTTGCGATGATCTTGAAAGATATAGAAAGCAGGTCATTGACCAGCAGCGCGTAAATAATAACGACTGGTGGAATGCTGAGCATCGCCGCGCTACCCCCCCCCCCCCCCCCCCCCCCCCATTGCCGTTCAGTCTTCTACGACTTTACATAATACAAATTATGCGCTTTTCAGATCGCGCGGCTTTTCAGGCTTTTGTGATTTTGTTCCTTTGATTCGTCGTGCTTTGTTGTCACTGTCTAGGGTGATCGCATCGCTTACGGAGGAACCATGCGCGTATTCCAGGAACGCTTAGACGCGAACGGCAAATGGCAGTCACTGGGAACGCCGTTCGAAGATGCCCGCTTGGTTCTCTTTTTCGGCGGGCGTGATTTGCTCGACGACCCTGCCGTATTTCAGCACCTGCGGGAACGCCACCCGAAAGCCATTCTGATGGGTTGTTCCACGGCTGGCGAAATTTGCGGTACGCAGGTCAGTGACAGCACCCTAATTGCGACCGCCATTCATTTTGAGCATACCCGGCTGCAGTTGGTATCGACCACCGTGAACGAAGCCGGCCACAGCCGTATGGCTGGTCGGCAATTGGCCGAATCCCTGGAGAGAAGCGGTTTGGCGCACGTTTTTGTGTTGTCGGACGGTCTGCACGTCAACGGGACAGAATTGGTGGCGGGACTGAGCGAAGGTTTGCCCGAGAATGTGGCATTAACCGGGGGGCTTTCCGGTGACGGCGCCAATTTTGGTCGCACCCTGGTGTGTGCAGATGAAGCGGCAGCTGAATGTCGTGTCGCTGCGCTCGGCCTGTACGGCGAACGGCTTCGCATCGGTTTCGGCTCGCTGGGCGGCTGGGATCCGTTCGGCCCGGAACGGCTGATTACGCGTTCCTCGGGCAACGTGCTTTACGAGCTTGATGGGGAATCCGCTCTGGCCTTGTATAAACGCTATCTCGGCGAACATGGGTCCGGTTTGCCTGCCACCGGTCTCCTGTTTCCCCTGGCACTGCGCGTGGCAGAGCACAGCACGCCGGTGGTGCGCACCATACTCGCCGTCAATGAGGCGGAACAGAGCCTCACTTTTGCTGGCGACGTCCCGCAAGGCGCGCGCGTGCGGCTGATGAAAGCGAATTTCGAGCGCTTGATTGACGGCGCTACGGGTGCGGCAAAGATCAGCCAGGATTTGTCCGGCCTGTCAGCGCAATTGGCCATCCTGATCAGTTGCGTGGGTCGGCGATTGGTTCTGAAACAGCGTGTGGAAGAAGAAGTCGAGGGGGTACGCGATGTCCTCGGCAAAAACGCAGTATTGGCCGGTTTCTATTCGTACGGCGAGATTTCGCCACATACGCCAAGCGCCAAGTGCGAGTTGCACAATCAGACCATGACCATCACCACGTTCAACGAAATTTAGGGCCATTATGCACAGCCTGCTGCGACGTCAGATCCGCCGCTATCTCGGCGATCCGGACGCCATTTCCGATTCATGGCAGCCCTTCATCGAAGCTGTCAGCGCTGGCTATGAGCAGGACGACTCGGACCGTCGCCTGATCGAAAACACAATGGAAGTGATGGCCACCGAGTTGGAAGAAAGGAATAAAACGCTCAGAAACGAGCTCACTGAGCGTCGTCAGGCCGAGATCCGCCTGGAGCAGTCCTTATCGTTGCTCCGTGCCACGCTCGACGCCACGGCCGATGGCATTCTGGCCGTGGATACCGAACAGCGGATCGAGAGTTTCAATGTCAATCTGATGGACATGTGGCGGATTCCGCCGCATATCGTTGAAACATTGCGTACGCAGGACGTTACCAGCTTCATGGCGGAGCAGTTGATGAGCCCCGGTGCATTCATCGACCGAGTCCGGCATCTTGAAGCGCAACCGGACGCGGAAAGCTTCGATACCCTTGAGCTTAACGATGGTCGCGTGCTGGAATGCTACTCACGGCCCCGTCGAATCGGTTTGCAGACGGTCGGGCGCGTCTGGAGTTTTCGCGATATTACCAAACGCCGCCAGGCCGAAAGCCGCCTAGCCTACATGGCGAACTATGACGCGCTGACCGGACTGCCCAACCGCAACCTCTTGCGCGAACGTCTGGATCAGGCGATCAAACATGTGACGCGGGATGGCCGGTCGTTGGCGCTGCTTTTTCTTGATCTCGATAACTTCAAGGCCATCAACGATACCCTCGGACACGATGTCGGCGATCGGGTATTGCAACTGGTGGCTCAGCGCCTGCTGGTTTGCCTGCGTGCCTGCGATACGGTGGGCCGCCTGGGCGGCGACGAATTTACCGTGATCGTGGACGATATGACGTCGATGGACAGCATCGCTGCCCTCGCGCAAAAGATCATCGATACGCTCTCCCTGCCTTTCCCGCTGGATGGTCACGAGTTGTGCTGCACCGTCAGCGTCGGCATCACCGCCTATCCAAATGATTCGGAGAGCCTGGACGGGCTGATGAAGAATGCCGACAGCGCGATGTATCGTGCCAAGGAACAGGGCCGAAACACGTATCGCTTTTTTACCGAGGACATGCACAAGCGCGCTTATGAACGATTATTGATGGAAAACAAGCTGCGTGGTGCGCTCAGCCGGCGTGAGTTCGTGCTGCACTATCAGCCGCAGATCGATGTGAAGTCCGGCGCAACGGTTGGCATTGAAGCCCTACTGCGCTGGAACGATTCCGCGCGCGGTCTGGTCCAGCCTCTCGAGTTCATTGGCGTTCTCGAAGAAACCGGGATGATCGTCGACGTCGGCATGTGGGCTCTCGAGGAAGCGTGTAGCTTCAACAAATTTTTACAGAAGCACGACTTGCCCCCGATTCGCGTGGCGGTCAATATTTCGCCACGACAATTTCGGCAGCAGGATCTGATCATCAATATCGCGCAAACACTAAGCCGCACGGGCCTCAGCGCTGAATATCTGGATCTTGAGATCACCGAAAGCACCGTCGCAGACCCTTTGGAAGCGTACAACGTGCTCGAACGCTTGAGTGCCATGGGGGTGAATCTGTCCATCGATGACTTCGGAACCGGCTATTCCTCGCTAAGTTATCTCAAACGTTTTCCGATCAATGCATTAAAAATTGACCGTTCATTCGTTCACGACATCCTGACCGATAATGACGATGCCGCAATTACCGCGGCAATTATCGCCCTGAGTCGGAGCCTGCGCTTGAAGGTCATCGCCGAAGGGGTGGAGACGGCAGCGCAATTGAATTGCCTCAAGCTGTACGGTTGCAACGAAGTTCAAGGTTATCTGTTTGCCCGACCCATGCCCGGTGATCAGTTGATCGAATGGTTGCGCGCCAGCCAGCGGCAGTTGTTGCCTGACGATTTACCGACCGCTTAGCCCCCCTTCGATCACGGCCTGGGGAAATCAGAGGGGGAGCCCTGCGCGAGCGCCCTCCTCCGCATTTTCGCGGCACCAGATAAATCCGCCAAAGCTGTGCTACCGTGGCACGGACGGCACAACGCGACCGAATATTGCGGAGTCGCGACCCGTCAAGCGGGTACTTAATTCAGGTTGGATTGACATGGATTTCCCTTATGTCCGAGAACCCCTCCTTTTCGTTGACCTGGAGACCACCGGGGCAAATTTCGCGACTGACCGCATCATCGAGATTGGGTTCGTTGAGGTCGATCAGCAGGGGGTGCGTGAATGGAGTTCGCTGGTCAATCCTGGAATGCCTGTCTCCGATTTCATTACCGGGCTGACCGGAATCAGCACGGCCATGGTTTCATCGTCCCCGGAATTTGAAACACTCGTGCCGATCATTCTCGAAAAGCTTCGTGGGCGCCTGCTTGTCGCTCACAACGCCCGTTTTGACTACACCTTTCTGAAGCGCGAATTCAAACGCCTCGGCGTGGAATTCCGAATGCCGAACCTGTGCACGGTAAAGCTTTCGCGCAAGCTGTTTCCCCAGCATCACCGCCATAACCTCGACTCCTTGGTCGAGCGTCATGATATTGCAGCGGGTGATCGTCATCGCGCTCTGGCCGATGCCAGAATCCTTTGGAAGTTGTGGCAATGTTGGCATGAATCGCTTCCATCAGAAGACATCCATAGTGCCATTGATGTCATTTCGGGTTGCCCGGAGTTGCCTCCGCAAATTGACGCGACGCTGATTGAAGATCTGCCGGAATCGCCCGGTGCATATGCGCTGTACGCCGAGGATGGCAGCGTGTTGGTCGTCAAGCGTAGCGCCAATATTCGCCAACAGGTGTTAAAGCATTTTGCTGTGACCAAGCGCGACACGGCCTTGTGGCGCGACATCCGGTTGGTCAAATGGCGCGAGTCGGCCGGTGAGCTGGGTGCGCGGTTGAACGAACTTGAACTGGGGTCGGCTGCGCCTGGTCCGGCCGACGAATTGTGCTCCTGGCAATTGGTGGAGCATGGCAAAGGCGATTTCCGCCCGCAGCTTGTCTTTGCAGACAAGGTGGATTTCGCGCGCGCCAACGACTTGTTCGGACTCTACAGAAATCGGCGCGAGGCCGGCGTTGCCCTGCGCAAACTTGCCGACGTGCATAACCTCTGCCCCAAGCTGATCGGATTGGAGGAAGGCGCTTCGGGAGAAGCCTGCAGGGCTGTCAAACACAAATCCTGTCGCGGGGGGTGTTGTGGCCAGGAAAAGTTGTCTCTGCACAGCGCTCGGCTGATGACGGCACTGGCAAAGTTCAGACTGAATCGCTGGCCGTACGAAGGGCCGGTGGCCCTCGTTGAATGGGATAAATTCGGGTTACGTGCGGACTACCATCTGATCGACAACTGGCGCTATCTTGGCACAGTGCACGATGAAGCGGCCCTGCATGAGTGCCTGCTCAACCGGCGCGAGACTGCCTTTGCCCCGGAAATCTACCGCATCATCAACAAACATCTGAAGGCGGGTAAGATCCGGGTGCTGCCTCTGTTCCGGCCAACGCTCTCATGAAGGCTCGACCGTTGCTGCCGTTACCCGTGTGGCCTCTGCGGCACGCAGTAGATCGGCAATCTCAGTGTTTCCGGTCTTCACGGCCCAATCGAGCGCAGTTTCCCCATTTTCATTGGTGATCGTGGGATCGGCATGATTCGACAATAGCACTTTGACAACATCGATATGCCCGAAGCGTGCCGCAAACAACAATGCCGTCGATCCGTTCTCGGTGACCGCATCGATGAGCGCACCGTGTTTCAATAAGTAATCAACGATATCACCATGCCCGTTGAACGCCGCATAGGTCAGTGGTGGCCAGCCGTAGAGATTGATTTCGGCACCGGCATTGACGAATTGCTGCACGTACGACAGCTTGCCGGTATACGCGGCAATACTGAGTGCCGTTTCACCGTTCTTGTTGCGCACATTGAGGCGCGCGCGATGCTGGATCAAATACTCGACAAGTTCCGGAACATCTCGCCGCACCGCCTGGGTGAGTAGCGTATTGCCCTGCCTATCGACGGTATTGACATCAACACCGCGCTGCAGCAGGGCAATGGCGGCCGCAGCATCGCCATGAATCATCGCTTCTTCCATGTCCTCATAGGAGCCTGCCGAGGCACAGAACGGCAACAGGATTGCAAAAAGAAAAATAATTATTTTCATGGGCTTACACTCAATCTGGTGTTAGGAAAGAGGTGGAAGAAATTGTCAGTTGTCGTTTTGGCAACTTCTTCAAACGAAATATCCCGCAAACGTGCAATTTCTTCCGCGACATATTTGACATAGCCCGGCTGGTTGGTTTTCCCACGATAGGGCACGGGCGCCAGGTAAGGGGCATCGGTTTCAATGAGCAGTCTATCCAGCGGGACGCGTCGCGCAACATCCTTGATCGTCAGTGCATTCTTGAAGGTGACGATACCGGACAATGAAATGTAAAACCCCATGGCCAGCGCGGCTTCGGCGGTTTCCCAATTCTCGGTGAAACAATGCATGACGCCGCCGACCTGCCCTGCCCCTTCCTCGCCCAATAATCGTAGCGTATCGACCGTGGCCTCGCGATTATGGATCACGAGCGGCTTGCCAACGGCAATGGCAGCGCGAATATGCTTGCGAAAACGTTCGCGCTGCCATTCCGGCGCATCCTTGTGCCAATAATAGTCGAGCCCGGTTTCCCCGATGGCGATGATCTTTGGGTGTTGTGCCAGCGCAATGAGCTCGTCAAGCGTCGGCTCACGTCCGTTCGTCGTTTCGGGGTGGACGCCAATGGTCGCCAGAATGTGGGAGTGCGCTTCGGCCAGCGCCAGAACCCTGGGGAAGTCTTCCAGCGTGACGCTGATGCAGACCGCGCAACCCACATCGTTTTCCCGCATCAAATCAAGTAGTTGCTGGAAGTTTTCGGCGAGTTCTGGAAAATCGATGTGACAGTGTGAATCGACAAGCATCAGACTGCGGTCACATGGTATGCGTTGGACGCGTGGATTGCATTACACCACCAAGAAGGCCTTCAATCTTGCGTTTCGCCTCGATACCACTTTCGTCGTTCTTGAAATGCACGCCAATCCCTTGCGCCTTGCTGTTTTGTGCCCCAGCGGGAGTGATCCAGACGACCGTACCCGCAATCGGCAGCTTGGCCGGGTCATCCATCAGCGACAGCAGCATGAAAACCTCGTCTCCGATGTTGTAAGCCCGCGTCGTCGGGATAAAGATTCCCCCATTGCGCAAAAGGGGCATGAAGGCGGCGTAAAGAGCCGATTTCGAGTTGATGTTTAGCGAAAGCACGCTTGGACGCGGTGCGCCGGCAACGGCAGGTTTGGAATCAGCTAACATATCCGCCTCAGTTAGTCCGGAACAAGGCCGCGTAACCCAGGAAAAAATCCTCAAGAAACAGGCGGCTGTTCAAAGGTTGCTCGCATTGCATGCGGTATTGTAGCGTTTTCCGGTTGAACGCCAACAAATTCGCGGTATCCGTTGATTTGGCCAATTGCTGCAACAACGAAACTTGCGCGAGAAAATAGCGTATCGGGAGCCCCCTTCGGGCCAGCGTCAGGTCGAAAAGCCACTTCTGCGACCACTCGATCATGCGTTTCAAGGGAGCCGGACGTTTCTCGGCCTTGATGATCGCATCCACATTGGCTGCGGCGGCCAGCGGGTTCAGTTTGACACCGCAGGACAGCGCGGTGACCATCGCTTCCAGCAACCTGCCTTCATCGCTGCCGCCCAATGCCACGGCCAACTCGGGCGACCCACCGGCAAGCGCCAACCACCGTGCAGCATCAGGGACACCGGACTGCTGTACCCAGGCTTCGGCCAAACGTTTCTCGGGTTGTGGCACGCGAATCGATTGACAACGGCTGCGTATCGTGGGAAGCAATCGTTCTGATTCACTTGTTAATAATATAAACAATGTGCTTGCGATAGGTTCTTCAAGTGATTTAAGAAGAGAATTTGCCGTCGATCGATTCATCGCTTCGGCCGGATTGATTAGAATCACCCGCAATCCGTGCCGATGAGTCCCGACATGCAGAAAGTCATCAAGAGCACGAACCTGATCGATCGTTATTTGCTGGCTCGGTTTCTTCTTGTTGTTCTTTTCAGTTGCCGTGTCTTCAGCATCGACCAGTGCCTCCGGTTGCAACAGCCGGAAATCCGGGTGATTGCCCTGCGCCAGCCAACCGCAGGCAGAACATTGCCCGCAGGGCGTTGCGGATGGCGTCGGTTGTTCGCAAAGCAAGGATTCGGCAAATCGCCGGGCAAGTTCGAACTTGCCCAACCCACGCTGACCCGAAATCAGCAGCGCGTGCGGTAGCTGCGCTCGCCTGGCGTCAAGTTGCGACCAAGCCAAACTGTGAAGGTCGTATATATTCATAAACAGTATCTTAAAACTGTTTCCTCAACTTGTTTCTTAATTATATCGGGCCTCTGGTTGGCGTTGATGACCTGGATTCGTTGCGGCTCAGCCGCCGAACGTTCCAGGTAGGCATCACGAACACGATGATGAAAATCAACCCGCTCCTGCTCAAAACGATCCAGCAGGCGACCTTGTGCGGCCAGTCGTTCGCCGGCGATCGCCGGTGGCAAGTCAAAGAGCAAGGTCAGATCGGGATGCAGGTGCGCATGTACCCACTGTTCAAGTTCGGCGAATTTGGCTTTGTCCAGACCTCGGCCACCCCCTTGATAGGCGAAAGTGGCATCGCTGAAGCGGTCGCAAACGACCCAGTCGCCTCGCGCCAAAGCCGGTTCGATCACGTTTGCCAGATGTTCACGACGTGCGGCAAACATCAACAGGGTTTCAGTCTCCGGATGCATGGTCTCGTGCAACACCAACTCACGGAGTTTTTCGCCTAGTGGCGTGCCACCCGGTTCACGGGTCGAAACAACGGTCAGCCCCTGGGCCTGGATAAGGTTGACGACGTTGGAAATGTGCGTGCTCTTGCCAGCCCCGTCTATGCCTTCAAAGGTGATGAATTTCCCAATTTTATTGATTGAATTCAATGCGTCATGCCCTATTTGACGGTTCTTTGATAACGGCTGACGGCTAGATTGTGTTCAGCCAGTGTTTGCGAAAATTCACTGCTGCCATCGCCGCGCGCCACAAAATAGAGGGCCTGGCTCTGCGCCGGATGAAGCGCCGCCTGGAGTGACGCCAGTCCGGGCATGGCGATCGGCGTTGGCGGCAAACCGCTGCGGGTATACGTGTTGTACGGCGTGTCGGTGAGCAAATCGCGTTTGCGCAGGCTGCCGACGAATTTTTCGCCGACCCCGAAAATTACGCTTGGGTCCGTTTGCAACAGCATGCCTTGCCGCAAACGGTTGACGAAGACTGCAGCAATCAACGGGCGGTCTTGGTCGCGTCCGGTTTCTTTTTCGACAATGGATGCCATGATCAGGGCTTGATAGGGGTCATTGTAGGGCAGACCTGCCGCCCTCGCCTCCCACTCGCGGGTTAGATGGCGTTGCATGTTCCGATAGGCTCGCGCCAACACATCGATATCCGTGCTGTGCTTGGAGAAAAGATAGGTGTCCGGAAAGAACAGGCCTTCCGCATTCTTTTCCGGCGCACCGATCCGGCGCAGGATGTCCGAATCCGGCAGGCCTTTGCTGTCATGCAGCACATCCGGATGTGCATCAAGCCGTTCCCTCATCTGGCCGAAGGTCCATCCCTCGATGAAAACGACCTCGGTCTGCGTTACATCGCCACGAGTCAGTTTGTTCAATAACGCCAGCGTGCTGATGCCCCGGTCGATTTCGTAACTCCCGGCCTTGATGGAGGTTTCGACGCGCAGGGCTTTGCTTAATACGATAAGCAACCATGGGTTCACTGGCACGCCTGCGCCGGCGATCTCGTTGGCTGCCGCGCGCATGCTGCTACCCCGGGCAATATGGAAATCGACCTGCGAGTTCTTTAGTGACAGTGGCGATGTTACAAGGTAGAACAAGCCGCCACTGAAAACAATAACCAGAATCAGGCCAAGGCTGAAGAGCGTCCTGATCAGCTTAAACATCGATCCGATACAGCCGGCGAGCCGCATCCCTGCGATGGAAAATTGAGTGGCGCATAGTGGCTATATAATAGCCGAAACCCGTATCCTTGAACCGATACGCGACCACGCGGTCGAAGCGCACGGTTTTGCCGGGTAGGGCTTGATGCGATTCGGATTGACAAGCTCTGTTTGAACGAAATTGACGGAATAGCCCAACAATGAGCCTCAACTGGCAAGAAATACTAGGTGTCTCGGGTGCCCGAATCCAGGGTGGAATGGTCACGGATTTTGGCGATAGCGCGGCGGAACTCGTGGCAGCCCGTGAAGCGACGATTGTTTCACCGCTCGCGCATCTCGGGCTGATTGAATGTGCTGGCGAGGATGCAAGAACTTTCCTCCACAATCAGCTTACTAGCGACGTAAATCATCTGGCTTCAGGTTCAGCCCAGCATTCCGCCTGGTGTACGGCCAAGGGAAGGATGCTGGCATCTTTTCTCCTGTATCGTAACGGCCCGGACTATCGGGCATTGTTAGCAAGCGATCTGCTGTCAACCATTCAGAAGCGCCTGCAAATGTTTGTATTGCGCTCGAAGCTGCGGGTCAACGACCTTTCGCAAGACCACGCTGTAATCGGCGTCTCCGGTTCGCTGGCCGAGACAGTGTTGCACCACTGCGGTTTGCCCGTTCCAGCCAAAGTGCTGGAGACCTGCACCTATGCCAACGGCAACACCATTCGCCTTGACGGCACACGCCTGTTGATTGTCGTAGACACCGTTGCTGCGGCCGAACTCTGGACGAAGATTGCCGCAAGCGCTGTGCCGGCTGGTACGCCGATCTGGCAATGGCTCGATATCAAGGCCGGCATTCCCTTGATTACGGACGCGACCAAAGAGGCTTTTGTGCCCCAAATGGCCAATTTCGACAAGATTGATGCGGTGAGTTTTCACAAAGGTTGTTACCCCGGGCAGGAGGTCGTTGCACGTACTCAATATCTCGGTAAGGTGAAACGCCACCTTTACCGCCTCCATACAGCCCGTCAGGTGACACCCGGAACAGCGATCTACACCCGTGAATCGGCCGAACAGCCCTGTGGAATGGTGGCCAATGCGGCGCCAGCACCTGGTGGCGGGTACGACGCGCTGGCAATTATTCAGGAAAGCTTTGTCGAAACGGACACTTTGCATTTTGGCGTGGCGGATGGCCAGATTGAGGCGATAGAACCCGTCGTTTTGTAGGCGTCGGGCCTGGGTTGATTCCGATGTGCCTTATCCTCCTGGCCTGGCAGGTTCATCCTGATTACCCTCTGGTCGTGGCGGCCAACCGGGACGAGTTCTATTCCCGCCCTGCGACGCCTGCCGGGTTCTGGGCAGAGTTACCCGGGATTCTTGCCGGTCGGGATCTTGAATCCGGCGGAACTTGGCTGGGCGTTAGCCGCCGCAAGCGTTTTGCCGCGCTGACCAATTATCGCGAAGGTGGACCTCCGCTCGCCAATGCCCCATCGCGCGGGGCGCTGGTAACCGGATTTCTCAACAATGATGGCGATCCGGCGGCTTACCTTGAAACGCTAAAAGGTTGTGGTGCCCGTTACAACGGTTTCAACCTGTTGTTTGGCGATTGTCATCGGCTAGGCTACTACACGAACCGACAAGCGGCCCCGGCCTGGTTGGCGCCGGGTGTCTACGGGCTTTCCAACCACCTGTTAGACACACCCTGGCCGAAACTCTCTGAAGCCAAGGCGTCATTTAACCGCGCTCTGGCCAAACTGCCGGATTTGGCGCCTTTTTTTGAACTTCTCGCGGACCGGGAAATCGTTGCCGACACGTTCCTGCCGCAATCCGGAGTTTCTCTCGAATGGGAGCGAATTCTCTCGGCCATCTTCGTGGCATCGCCGGATTACGGCACGCGTGCATCAACCGTGCTGACAATAAACCACCAGGGTTGGGTCGCGCTGGCGGAACGCAGTTTTGGCCCGACCGGTCAGCCTGTCGGTGCAGTGTGCGAGACTTTCATGTCCGCGGCCATCAGCGCTCGGTGATCTCGACCGAAGTGTAAGGCGGCACCCGGTCGAATAACTGAAGTAGGTCGGCATTGCGCATGCGGATGCATCCGCGCGACCCTGGCGTACCCATGGTCGCGCTATCCGGACTGCCGTGGATGTAAATATAGCGGCGCATACTGTCGACACACCCCAGCCGGTTTTTCTCAGGCTCACATCCGGATAGCCAGAGAATGCGTGTGAGAATCCAGTCGCGGTCCGGGAACGCAGCAGCGAGCTCGGGAGTATAGATTTCACCACTGGGACGGCGCGCGACAAACACGGCGTTCTCGGGCTGTCCTGCACCGATTCGGGCGCGGATCACATGCTTCCCTCGCGGCGTGCAGTAACTGCCGGACTGTTCACCGGCTCCCCGTAGGGCCGTGGATATCGGGCAGCGCTGAACGACCTGCCCTGCTCCGTCGAACAAGGTCAACGATTGTTCCGCTATGGAAACATGAATATGCACGTCTATTGCCCCCTATCGGCGCGACGACCGGCAAAAAAGGCGGAAAGCATGCTGCTGCACTCCGCTGCCAGAATTCCACCCACGATCAGCGTGTGATGATTCAAGCGCTCGACGGCAAACAAGTCAACAACACTGCCATGCACGCCTGTTTTCGGATCGCTTGCACCGTAGATCACACGGGCGATTCGTGACTGGAAGATGGCTCCCGCACACATTGCGCACGGCTCCAGCGTGACGAAAAGTTCGCAGCCGGGAAGTCGATAGTTTTCCAGCGTGCGCGCGGCATCCCGCAGGGCGGCGATCTCGGCATGGGCCGTCGGGTCACTGTCACCGATGGGCGAGTTGAAACCGCGGCCGATGATCACGCCTTCGCACACCACCACGGCCCCAACGGGCACTTCGCCCAGACATTCGGCGGAGCGAGCCAGGGAAAGCGCTTCACGCATGTAGAACTCATCGTGCATGGTCATTCTCTATCTTGCTGTTCGGGAAGATGCTACTTCTGAAACCAGGCGGGGTCGACCAGATCAAGCAACTCTCCGTTCAGCACCTTTTGCAATGCGTATACGCTTTGCGGCCTGGCCCTGACCGATAGCTGCATGCACCAGTCGATCAGTTCCAGGAGCTGCAGTGAATAGACTTTGGCCCAACGCCGCCGCGCCGGTTCAAGCTCGTCTCCTGTCATCCGCAAATCGGCCGACTGGGGGGTTTTGCCACGATCCAGGCAGGCATATAAGGTCGCGCCAATAGCGTAAATATCGGTCCATGGCCCCAGGCTTTCACCGGAGCCTTGCTGCTCAGGAGCGGCGAAGCCCCGAGTGTAGATATTCCCGAGGACACCTTCGGATTGTCCGACGCCCCAGCGCGCAGCTCCGAAATCAAGCAGTACCGGGCGCCTATCCTCACCCAGATAGATGTTGGCCGGCTTCAGATCGAGATGCAGCAATTTACGGCTATGAACTTCGCGCAGGCCCGAAAGCAGGTGCACAAAAACCTCACGCAGAAAACTCTCGCGAATCGTCTTGCCGTGCTCTTTCAGCCTGAACACGTGCTCCTCCAGGCTGTGACCCTGCTCGTATTTCATCATGATGTAGGCCGTATTGTTGGCCTTGGCAAAGTCAAGCACGGCGACGATGTTGGGGTGACGGATATGTGCCAGCAGTTTTGCTTCTTCAAGAAAGCTGCGCATGCCGCTGTTGAATTTGCCCTGACCTTCTACGGAAACCTGCAGGGACTGGTTTCCCGGCGCCCTTTGCGCCAGATGCATCGGCAGGTATTCCTTGATAACAATCGGGGTTCCATCGCTCTTGCTGGCCATGTAAGCAATTGAAAAGCCCCCTCTCGACAACATGCGGTCGATTCGGTATCCCTCGAGCTGGTAGCCTTCTGGCAAAGCCTGGCAATCGGGCGGTGACGACATGGGGTTATCCAGGCGCTATTTTCACATGCACTGAATGTTGATTCGCCAGGCCATGTTCAATCTGCCGATGGATCAGTTGATGCTTTTCTTGATGAATGGCAAGCGCATCACTTCGATGCCTTCTTCACGCAATGATTCATAGTCTTCCTCGCTGGCTTCACCGAGTATCGAACGTGAAGGCGCTTCCAGATAATGAATTTTACGAGCCTCCTCGGCGAAGTCCTTGCCCACATCTTCGCTATTGGAAACGATCTTCGACAAGAGGTTTTCGTAGGTGGCCAGCAGGTCGGCCGCAGTGTTGGTCGACGGCATGTTGGCGGCGCGCTCAGGTGCTATGGCTAAGTCTGTCTGGTTTGTCTGCTTCGACATGTGCACGACGGACGGTACGCGGCGTATCTCGGTCGAGCCGCACTGCGGGCACGAAACCAGACCGCCCGCAATCTGGCTTTCGTAGGATGTCTGCGACTGAAACCAGCCTTCGAAGGGGTGATCCTGTTTGCAGGACAAGTCAAATATGATCATTAGGAAAAGTGATATGCGGTCAGGGTTGCGGGGCGATGGTGCCCGGAACCGGAATCGAACCGGTACGACCTTTCAGTCGAGAGATTTTAAGTCTCTTGTGTCTACCTATTTCACCATCCGGGCTGAGGCTGGCGATTATACCTGCCTGGGCAAGTTCAGGCTTGAAATTGGTACCGGGACGAATGCAAAGGGGAAGTGCAAAAGCGCACTTCCCCTTTGGAATTGGAGCGGGAGAAGAGTCTCGAACTCTCGACCTATACCTTGGCAAGGTATCGCTCTACCAACTGAGCTACTCCCGCGTAAAACAAGTTCTGGAGGCGCGAGCCGGAGTCGAACCGACCTACACGGATTTGCAATCCGGTGCATAACCGCTTTGCTATCGCGCCGCGCCTACCTCACGATAGGTCATGCTCAATGAAATAAAACCAAGCAGATGCTTATCGAAATTTGGAGCGGGAGAAGAGTCTCGAACTCTCGACCTATACCTTGGCAAGGTATCGCTCTACCAACTGAGCTACTCCCGCGTAAAGCGAGTGCGCATTATAAAGGCTTGGCGAGGCCTGTCAACGATAAGCCTCGTTTGGATGCGGTTGAGATGCACTTCTCTTTCGCAGTCCGGATCAACGCTGCTTTTCCATCTCGGCAAGATGTGACCAGGCCATTCGCATGTAATAGCCCATCGACCAGAGTGTCAAAACGGCGGCCACGTAAATGAGCCAGGTGCCCAGGCTTTGTACATCTAAACTGCGGATTGGGTCGTGATAGAGTAGCAGTGAAATGGAAACCATTTGTGCCGTCGTCTTGATCTTGCCAATCGCCGACACGGCAACGCTCTTGTGCGCGCCTATCTGTGCCATCCATTCACGCAAGGCCGATATGGTAATTTCGCGACCGATGATGATTGCGGCCAGTATGGCGTCGAGGCGACCAAGCTGGACGAGCATGATCAGCGCTGTGGCGACGACCAGTTTGTCGGCAACCGGGTCGAGAAAGGCACCAAATGCCGAGGTTTCGTTCCAGCGACGCGCCAGATAACCGTCCAGCCAATCCGTGACACCGGCAAGGACGAATATCAGGGTTGCGGCCAGATTTCTCCCCACTTCATGAATCCATGACTCGGGAACGTAATAGACGCCAATCATCAGGGGAATGAGGACGATTCGCAGCCAGGTTAGAAGAATTGGAATGCTGAATGGCATCAATGCAAAGCCGAGTAAATGGTTGCAGCCAGTTCTCGACTGATCCCCGGAACGGCTGTCAATTGGTCGATCCCGGCATTTGAGATTCCCTGCAAGCCGCCAAAATGAGAAATCAACGCTTTGCGCCGTTTCGGCCCGATGCCGACGATATCATCCAGGCTCGAAGTCCGCCGCTTCATGCTGCGTTTAGTCCGATGGCCGGAAACGGCAAAGCGGTGCGCTTCATCACGAATTTCCTGTATCAGTTGTAATGCCGGATGCTCCGCCGTCAATTGTAGCGGTTCGCGGTCGTCCGCGAAAACCAGTTTTTCAAGTCCCGGTTTGCGCGCTTCACCTTTGGCTACGCCAAGCAAGGGCAAATGCGCCAATCCCAGTTCTTCCAGCGCCGAGATGGCCGAGTTAACCTGGCCTTTTCCGCCATCGATGAGGATCAGTGTTGGCGCTACACTGTTCCCGCTCGACACTTTTTCATACCGGCGCAATACCGCCTGCCGAATGGCAGCAAAGTCATCGCCGGGGCGGATGTCTTGAATATTGAAGCGTCGGTAGTCCGAATTGCGCATGCCATTGCCTTGATAAACCACACAGGAAGCAACCGCCGCTTCGCCCTGCGTATGACTGATATCGAAACACTCGATGCGCACTTCTCTGCCATGATCGGTTTCCAGGCCGAGACATTCCATAAGGGCATCAAGGCGCGATTCCTGACGTGACAGCGCGTTCCGGCGCGCGTGAATGGCCAGTTTCGCGTTTTGTTCAGCCATCTCCACCCAGATTTTTTGCCGGGTCAGCCGAGGCACTTGCACGGACACCGGGCGGCCAGCCAACTCGGCGAGCGCATTGTTCACTTCGCCATCGGCCAGGGTGCGGTTGAGGAAAACTCGCATCGGCACCGGATAGTCAAGGTAATGTTGATTCAAGAAGGCGGACAACACTTCATTTGGGGTGACCCCGCCGGCATTGCTCGGGAACTGCGTCTTGTCGCCCAGATGCCGGCCTCCACGGACCATGGCAAGGTTCACACAGATCAGGCCATCCTCCTCCACGACAACGACTATGTCGACGTCCTCCCCCTTGCTGCTGTCGACGTACTGTTTATCCTGAATCTTTCGCAAAGATTGAATCTGGTCACGATAAACCGCTGCCTGTTCGAAGGCGAGTTCGGAAGCGGACCGATGCATGGCTTCGCCAAGTTGTGCGATGACTTCCTGTTGCCGACCATGCAGGAATAGCGACGCCCGCTGCACGTCCTGGGCATAGATTTCAGGAGCGATAACTTCGATACAGGGTGCCGAGCAACGCTTGATCTGGAAGAGAAGACAAGGCCGCGAGCGGTTCTTGAATACCGAATTTTCACAAGTGCGCAAACGGAACATCCGTTGCAGGAGGTTGATGCTCTCGCGCACGGCAAACGACGAGGGGTAAGGTCCGAAGTAGTCGGCATTGCGATCCGTATGGCCGCGAAAGAAACCCAGCCTGGGATAGCGATCACGGGTCATGACGATATACGGATACGATTTATCGTCCCGGAAAAGTATGTTGTAACGCGGCGTGAGGCGCTTGATCAGGTTGTTTTCGAGCAGTAGTGCTTCGGCTTCGGACCGGGTGACGGTCGTTTCGACGCGGGCAACCTGCGAAACCATCAACGCGATGCGCGGACTGGGATGCCTCTCACGAAAGTAAGACGCGACGCGCTTCTTGAGGTTCTTCGCTTTCCCGACATAAAGTACTGCGTCATTGACGTCGATCATGCGGTATACGCCGGGTAACTCGGTCAGCGTAGCCAGCAGCGCTTTGGCGTCGAAGGTTTCGTCCATGGACAGGAGCAGTTAGGATGGCGGCTTCGATGTTATCACGCGCATCCGGCCATCCACTCCGACATCCACAATGATCCGCCCCGCCAGACAAGTCGCCTGGGACGTTTTTTGCCATGTCATCGACAACTATGGCGATATCGGTGTGTGCTGGCGCCTGGCGCGCCAACTCACAAGCGAGCACGGCTGTGCTGTACGCCTGTGGGTCAATGACTTGACGGCATTCCGGCGTATCTGTCCGGAAATCGATCCGTTGTTGCCCGCTCAATACGCGCAGGGCGTCGAAGTGCGTCACTGGGTAGCCGGGTTCCCGGATGTCGTTCCCGGCGATGTGGTCATCGAAGCCTTCGCCTGTCAGCTGCCTGACAATTTCGTCGCAGCCATGGCCGCACGCCGTGTGTCGCCGGTGTGGGTTAACCTCGAGTATCTGAGCGCCGAAGCCTGGGTAACCGGCTGCCATACCCTGCCCTCGCCGCATCCACGGTTTCCACTCACCAAGTATTTCTTTTTTCCCGGTTTCAGCGAGACCAACGGTGGCGTGTTGCGCGAGCGCGATCTGGAGGATCGTAGAACGGCATTCTGCAACTCGCCTGAACAGCAAATCGAATTCTGGCTATCGCTGGGCTTTCCACCACCACCCGCCGATGCGCTGGTCATTTCGTTCTTTTCCTACGAAAACGCGATGATCGGTGATCTGCTCACAGTCTGGGCTCAAGGCAAGGTACCGATCTGTTGTCTGGCCCCCGAAACGCAAACCCTGACGCTCCTGGAAACATTCGCTGGTCAATCCCTGCGGGCTGGCAATACCAAGCGCTTTGGCCAGCTGGAAATCCGCGTGCTGCCTTTCGTCGCTCAGACCGATTACGATCGGCTGTTATGGGCGAGCGACATCAATTTCGTACGTGGCGAGGACTCCTTTGTGCGCGCCCAGTGGGCGGAAAAGCCGATGGTATGGCACATCTACCCGCAAGATGAAGGCGCCCATCTGATCAAACTCGGCGCGTTTCTCGACCTATACACGGCAAGCGCTTCAACAGCGACGGCTGACGCGGTTCGCGGGTTTCATGGGGCGTGGAACGCGCGGATGAGTGGCGGCGAGCAACCTGGCCTGATCACGCCTGAACTGTGGCAACGTTGCTTGGATGCGCTTCCAGATTTGCGCAGACTGGCGCTGAATTGGGCCAACTATCTGAAAAAACAGGACGATTTATGCAGCAGACTGGTGCGCTTTTGCCGTTCCAAGTTATAATGTGCGGCTAATTTTCCACGTCATTCACCGGACCGTACTATGAAAACCGCACAGGAACTTCGCGCAGGCAACGTCTTTATGGTCGGCAACGACCCGATGGTTGTCCTCAAGGCTGACTACAGCAAATCCGGCCGCAACGCTTCGGTCGTCAAAATGAAAATGAAGAACCTGCTGACCGGTTCGCCGAGCGAGACCGTTTACCGCGCCGACGACAAGTTCGACGTCGTTCAGCTGGACCGCAAAGAGGTCAACTACTCTTATTTTGCCGATCCGCTTTACGTTTTCATGGACGCCGAGTACAACCAGTACGAAATCGAGGGCGACTGCATGGCCGACGCGCTGAGCTACCTTGAAGAAGCCATGCCCTGTGAAGTGGTGTTTTACGAAGGTAAGGCGATTTCGGTCGAACTGCCGAACAGTCTGGTCCGTGAGGTCATTTATACCGAACCCGCGGTCAAGGGCGATACCTCGGGCAAGGTGATGAAGCCAGCACGCCTGTCCACCGGCTTTGAACTCCCCGTACCGGCCTTCGTTGAAATCGGCGACAAGATCGAGATTGACACCCGCACCAACGAGTACCGCGCCCGCGTGAAGTAGCTGGGTCGGCTTTGCGCGCTGTTCAGTCTAGGCGCACAGCAGCCGAGCCGTATTGACCCCCGCGATGTACAGCGGGTCGTCTCTTACCATGGGGATGGCGGCGTTCGACATCAGTCGCGCGATTCGCGAGGAACGTACCCGGTCGAATTCAGGATGCCAGCGGTCAAGAACATCGCCGACCGCATCGGGGGCATTGCATACGAGCAGCATATCGCAACCGGCGTCCCACGCGGCTTGGACCCGGCTGACGATGTCGCCGGCAATGCTGGCGCCTTCCATCGATAGATCGTCGCTGAATACCACGCCATCAAACATGATGTTATTCCTTAAGTATTGATGCCAATACTTTGAAAATCCAGCAGGTTTTGCATCAATATTCGTGTAGATGACATGAGCCGGCATGATCGCATCCAGTTTGAGCAACCGATACGGCACGAGGTCCGGGGCGAGTTCGGCCAAGGTGCGCTCATCGACCGGGATGGCCACGTGAGAATCGGCTTCGGCCCAGCCGTGGCCGGGAAAATGCTTGCCGCAAGCGGCCATGCCGGCACATCCTAAGCCTTCGATCAACGCACCGGCGAGTTGCGCGACAACCGCTGGGTCGCCATGAAAAGCACGGTCTCCAATCACCCCACTGCGTCCCCAGTCGAGGTCGAGGACGGGCGTGAAGGACAGATCGACGCCGCAGGCGCGTAATTCGGTGGCCAGAACGTGCCCCAGGCTCTTTGCCGCAGCCAAGGCCTGTTGCGTACTCCGCTCCCAGAGCTCGCCCAAGCCACGCATTGGAGGCAGGCGGGTAAAGCCCTCGCGGCAACGCTGCACCCTGCCCCCTTCGTGGTCGATGGCGATAAGCAGCGGCGGCGAGCGCAGTGCATGGATGTCGGTTGTAAGCTTTGAAAGTTGCGCTGTCGACTGGTAGTTACGCGCGAACAGGATGAGGCCACCGACCAGTGGATGAATCAGACGCTCGCGGTCGAGATCGCTGAGTTCCAGCCCAGCAACATCGATCATCAGCGGGCCATGCGGCAATTCAATTGGCACAGTCATGGTTCAGGCGTGTTCCAGAATAACGAAGGCCAGGGCGTAGTCCTTTTCGTCGCTGATGGAGAGATGGCCACTCAGGCCACGCTCGGACAGGAAGCGAGCGAGTTCAGGCGCGTAGTTGAAGATCGGCTTGCCGAGGGGGTCGTGCCCCACGGCGATATTGGGCAGTGTCGCCGGGGAAGCAATTCCGGTTCCCAACGCCTTGCCGAATGCTTCTTTGGCGGCAAAGCGTTTGGCCAGAAAACGCGCCGGATCTTTGGTCTTTTTAAAGTCGGCGTGTTCCGATGGCGCCAACAGTTTTGCCAGCGCACGTTCGCCGTGGCGTTCATATAGCCTGGCGAGCCGGTTAACGGCAACAATATCCGTGCCGACGCCCGCAATCATCGAGCGGGTTTCGGCAAATTCGGTGGCAGATACGCTTGCGCCTCGCGCATAAGACGCTTCATTTCTCGCACGGCTTCGCGCAGGCCGACAAAGACCGCACGGCTGACGATGGCGTGACCAATGTGCAGCTCGCGAATGCCCGGTAAGCGGGCGACCGGCTGGACGTTGAAATAGTTGAGCGCATGGCCGGCATTGAAGCGCATGCCGTGGCTGCGAATCGCCTCTCCGGCAATGCGGATTTTGTCGAGCTCGGCCAGAACGGCCGGGCTTTCGGCATCGCGCCCCTTGTGGTGGAACGCGTGTGCGTAGGGTCCGGTATGGATTTCGCACACGCTTGCGCCGATACGTGCTGCCGCGTCGATCTGATCCAGCTCGGCATCGATGAATACGCTGCTGATAATGCCGGCTTCGGTGAAACGCGCGATTGCTTTCTTGAGTTTGGCTTCCTGAGCCACGATATCCAGGCCACCTTCCGTCGTGACTTCGTGACGGCCTTCAGGCACCAGCATGGCCATTTCGGGTCGGAGTCTGCAGGCGATTTCAACCATTTCGTCGGTCGCCGCCATCTCCAGATTGAGCTTGATCTGGGTCAGTGTGCGCAGTTTTTCGACATCGGCGTCCTGGATGTGCCGACGGTCTTCACGCAGGTGAACGGTGATCCCGTCCGCGCCCCCGAGATGGGCTTCGACGGCAGCCCAGGCCGGCTCCGGCTCATAGGTCTTTCTCGCCTGACGAATCGTCGCGACGTGATCAATATTGACGCCAAGTTCGATCATCTGTGCTGCCCCTACGCATTTGAGTTGCTAGTGTAGTGCTTCGTACGCTTTTGAGCCAACCCGGAGTATTTTCCAACAGGCTGTGAGTCTGAGCACGTGCAAGAGGATCGATCATTCGATGCATGGTGATCGACAGGAATGCGCAGAAACTGGTTACGCCGGATCAGCTACGGGAATTTCTGGCGGCGGCGTCGGGGGCGAATTTCAAGGATGCGGACAGGACGAAGAATGCTACCGTCACATCAAAGCCGTGCTATTGCTTACCACGGCATTGCTCTTGAAAATGCCCGTCGTTCCTGATTTGCAGGATGGTTCTCAGATTACGCGTAGCTAAGGCCTGGGGATATTTCAGCGTTGCCGGAGCTGTCGACGCGATCGTCTGGCGAGACCGAGGCCAGCGAGGCCGATGCACAGCAGCACCGAGGACCGCGGCTCGGGAACGCTCGGCACCGGCGCGACGTCGGTGATGGGCTGGAAACCCGGAGGCAGCAGATCAGTGTTCAGATGAATCTGGTAGCGACTGCCGGCCGGCGCAGTTCCGCTGAAGCGCAGCGTGTAGGTGCCCGGCTCGAGCCCAGTAGCCAAAAATTGCGAAAATCCCTGTTCGCCTTGTAGACCAACGAACGTGTCGCTGGCCACCAGCATGTCGGCCGAGTCAATGAGGTCGACGTTGACGCCAATCGTCCTCTCCGGATTGTCGGGCTGACCAACGATCCATTCAATGCCGGCGGAGAGCGCCCCCGCCGTGCTGGTGAACGTAAATTCGTTGCTGACCGCGTTGATTGAATCGTCGGTCATCTTTCCGTCGATCAAGAGATGGTCACCATTCGACAGAGTGACGCCAGCGTTCTTCCGGCCTTTGTGCGTGTCGAAGAGAACCTGACTTGCCAGGGGCGACGTAGGAGACAGCACATCGATGACCGGGGACGGTGCCCCGGCAGTGAGCGCCAATGCGTATCGACCGACCTGATCGGCGGTACCCGTCAATACAAGCTGATACAGTGCGCCGGCAATCAGGTTCGACGCTTTCAGTTCCGAATGGGCAATGGACCCGGTGATTCCCTGGAACACATCGCTTGCGACCAACGCGTGATTGAAGTCGTACAAGTCGATATTCACGCCGACTGTTCTGTTCTGTGCTGGCTCGACAAGCCAGCCCGCGGTAAGCGCCAGCGTTGTCGACGCGGGTGCGAAGAACAGCGTGTTGGAGATGCTCGGCAAGCTTGCGTCAACGAGGTTGCCGTCGACTCGCAGCGTATGCCCCGCTTCGATCGGTGAGCCGATCGTCTTGGTCTCGATGAACCGGCCGTACGAAACGGAGACAGGCGCGGCAACTGCGGTCGCGGTCATGCCTGCCAATGCGCAAAGTACTCCAGCGGTGGGCAGACGTGAAAGTGTTGGCTGAAGCGCTCTCATTGGGGACTCCTTGGAAATCGCTGTCCGTTATGCCCTGGATTCAACTGCAGGGTTGAAATTGGGGATCTGTTCAATGTATGAGGTCAAGAAACGGCGTGTCCGGATCGCTCGTATAAAAAATAACGACTCGCAACGGCTCGCTCGCACTGCGGTTGTAGCCTGTCATCTTCACATTCGGCGGCTCCACAAGCGCTTGGCCAGCTTTCACCGTGATGGGCGCGCGTCCCTCCAGTTCCAACGTGAACGCGCCTGCCAGAATGTAGACGGTTACAGGAAAACGGTGCGTATGAAATACCGTTTTGTCGCCCGGTTTGAAGCTCGCGGTGAGGACGCGCACCTCCTGCCGCTCACTTCTGGGCATGCCTTGCACGACTTCTTTCAAGAGTAATCGGGGTTCGACAGTACCTTGCTCATGTGCCATCGACGGTAGATTGATGAGCACGCCTAGGACTGCGCCGGCGCAGCGCATCATCTTATCCATTTTTTGCCTTGACGGCGCTTGCTACCGACCACCCCGACCAAACCAATCGTCAATAGCATCCAGGTGGCTGGTTCGGGCACGCTGCCCGGTTCCGGCACCACAGGTGGTGTGACGAAGGTCAGCGGCAGGCCGGTCGAGGTCGTCACGCTGACCCCGTCCGGCAGATCAATAAATATCTTCGCGGTGTTGTAGAAATCAATCGAACCGGACTCCAGACCGGGAATCCACAGATTCATTTCGATATCCGCCATCATTCCGAAGAACGGACCGCGATTGATCAGGTTGATGATCCCGGAGAATGTATCCGCGTACACACCGGGAGTTGTAATGCTCCCGGTCTTCTGAAAAGTCTGAAACGGTGAATAGCCTTGCTGTGGATCGGATATCGTAAAAACGTAGTTCATGAAACTTGAGAAACTGCTGCGGTAGCTTGACCCGGGCGCTACGCTTCCGTCCAGCGTGAATGACACCGGGAAAGAAAGAATAGTGCCGGTAGGAACACTGGCGGGAAGTGTGAAGATCCATCGGTCAATCAGACCGACGAAGGCGTTCACTTGCGCGCCAAGCTTGAAGACCGGGTCGGCAAATCCTTGCATTCCTATGGATGTCGTGGCAGCGTCCGCGTATAGATCAACCGAGGCTGATTCGCCCAGGCAGGCCACACTGGCGCTCATTGCAAGGTTGTTTTGCAAGGTCGTAAGCGGGACTGCCTTAGCATCTTGACAGCCCGGGCTGCCACCCGCATGAACACTTGCCACTCCGCCGATCATGGCCGCAGAAGCGTTTGACCCAGTTGCGCAGAGTACGAGTCCTACGCAAATTGCGACGGTGCAGCGAGCCTTCGAAATCGTTGACATAATTTTCTCCGTCGTTGAAGTGGATGCTTCTGGCAGGTCGGCTTCTTCACGAAACTTAACCGCCCCGGTAGTCGCAAGATGTGGGGGTATTTCGTGGCTCAGCGTTTTCATTTTTCGGCCGAGGATGCCTGCGTTACGGATAGCCAGCTCGTGTTTGTGTCGATGCGTTCTGGTGATGCGCGCTCGCTTGGTGGCAGGTGAGATCGGCTCTTGGTGCATGGCACCCCCTTCAGTGATCTGAGTACTACAGCAGCACTCTGACAAGACGAAGGCTAAGCGGCTCGATCTTAGAAATGGCTTAGAGATAAGCGTTCTAGCCGTTTCTTTCGGCGCATGAAACAAGATGGGCTTTTGCGTGACTATGCCCAGTAGCGTTCGATCAACCGTTGCCTAGAGATTGCGCAACGACGCGACCAGCGCGTCAGTTTCGGGTGACGGTGAGATGCCAAGCAATACCGACAGTTGGTGGCGGCAGCGGCGATAGGCCTCGTAGGCCTCGGCGGGTTGACCCAGGTTCACCAGGCAGACGATCAACCGGCGATAAATGTCTTCGGCGAGAGGCTGTTGCTCGACGACGCGCTGGTAAAGAAGCGCTGCCGCGCTGTGATGCTCGGCAGCTTCTAACCTGGCGCCTAGCGCAGCCATCTGGCGGGCGATTCTGGCCTGAAAGCGAGATCGAACTGCCAGCACGTCAGGCAATTCATCCTCGCCCGCAAGAAACTCGCCTTGCCAGAGCGCTAATGTGCGGTCTGCCAATGCGGTTACCTGCTCGGGATCGGCGTCGGGCGCAAGTTTGTTCGCCTCATGAAAACAAGCGTCTAGGGCCGCCAGATCAGTCCGGCAGGTGGAGGCATTGAGCCACAGACCACCGGACCGTAGTAGTACATGGCGGTCTCCACCAAGCATTTTGCGCAACCGGTGCAGGGTATTATCGAACGAATTGCGCGCTGCATCACCTTGCGCCTCTGGCCAAAGCGCCGCACATAAACGTGCCACCGGCACGGCCTCACCGCCAAGCGCGATCACTAGCTTCAACAGCTCAAGCGGTTTACGGCTTTCTTTGCGCTCTGTCGCCGCTGGCGTGCCATCACGCACGATGCCAAAGCAGCCGAACGTACGGATGCGGATGATCCAGGGCCAATGTTCGTCGGCATTGTGCGGGGCCGGGAGTGCGTAGCGGCGGATAAGGCGCTGCACAAACGCCGAGTCAATGTTGTGGGCCAAGGCCAGTGACGCAAGACGTGACATGACGTCGCCGCAGCAGTAAAGCAGCGGACCAAAATCGTAGCCGTACTTCTGCCCAAGCGAGAAAGCCCGGCCCAAAGCCGACAGGCACCGCGCTCGGTCACCGATGCAATCAGCGAGGTTTGCCTCAATCAAAGCGGCAAGCCAGTGGTGCCAGCGGCACACGGTGTAAAAACGATGCCGTAGCACTGCCTGCAGTGTTGCTTCGGCTTCGTCGAAGGCGCCAAGCTGGGTTGCTGCGAGCGTGTGGCCGAGCAGCGCAATGTGTTCGCGCAGCGGCCATCCGCTGGCCTGTCCACTCAGAACCGCTGAGCGCATCAGCGCAGCCGCGCTGCCCCAGTCACCGTCAAGCAACATCAGCAGCCCGCGCTGAAACTCGTAGGTCGTTGTGTCAATGGCATTGTTCGGATCGATCAGTCCTGTGGCTTCTACAAGATGCCGGCGAGCCAGATCGGCATCGCGCGCCGAGATCGCCGCCAGCACCATTGACAGCTGCGCTTTCACGCGCATCGGCGCCGGACTCTGACTTGTGAGTTCAAGCGCACGGCCAGCGTGCAAAAGGGCTTCGTCGACCCGGCCGAGCAAGGATCGGATGAGCACGCTAACGTTGTACCAGCGCAGCCGTGTCGCGGGCGCTACGTCAAGCCCCGTGCACATACGGTCGATCTTGATGATGATGCGCTCAAGCCGCAGCATCTGTCCCGTCCACAGTAGGTAATATGCTAGGGTGCCCAGCAAGATGCGCTGGCTGGCGCCCAGCGGCTGGTTGAGCAAACGCTCTGCAAGATCGGCTAGAGACGCGGTTATCGGGTGTGCGGCCTCGCGATGAACAAATGCCGCGAGCAGACCAGGCAACACACGCAGGTCGGTGTCGTTATTACGATGCCTCAGGTAAGCCGGTGCGTATTCCGTGAGCACTGGCATCCAGGGTTCGAGTGCGTCAAGGCTGGTGCCGAGGAATATGATGGCATCTGCGGCAGCCGCTGCACTGTAGAAGGCGCCAGGGACATCGCCCGCCATCACAAAACCGCGGTACGCCCGCTCGACATGCTGCAAGGCGACAGCCGGATTAACAGCCAGTTCACAGTAGCCGAGCCAGTACCACGCGTACGGGCTGTTGCGCGAGGCGTCGGGCAGCGACAGAATCCAGTCCCGAACAACGGCGCTGCGCCCTTGTGAAACGAAGCGTTCGGCGTTTGCCATGAGCAGGCCCAGCGCTTCGTCCCAGGCGCAAGCCTCAATTAGCTGGGGAATGGCCGCATCGGCACGACCGTGCCTGGCAAGCATCTCCGCAGCATGTAGGCGCAACGCGTGCAGTGCATCGGCATCCAATGAATCCGCCGCACGCGCGCGCAAGAACTCGCCAAAGAGGGCGTGGAAAGCGTACGCCGGCGTGTCGGCCGGTGGCTTACTGTCACGGCGATCGGTGAACAAGCTGCGGTGCGCCAGATTGGCAAGCAATTTACCAGCGTGTGCATCTCCGCTGATTTCCACAGCCATCGCCGTGGTAGCGCTAGGGAGGAAAGCGATGTGCATCAGCGACGCGGCATCCGACTGAGCCATCTTTTTCATTACTTCATCCGCGAAGTAGGCGAACAGGCGGTCGCGCGCCGTGCTGCCGGGCATGGCGTCGTTTGCACCCAGCTCGCTACGCGCGGCGAGCCACAAGATCATGGCCGCGGCCCAGCCATCGGTGGCTTGGCGTAATGCGTCTGCAGACCAGTTTCGGTTATGCAAATGCACGAGTTGCCGGGTCTCGTCTTCGTTAAAACGTAACGATGACGCCTCAATCAGCGAAAGCTGCTGGCCGGCGAGTGCTCGTGCGTACTCGGCACCCGGCGGCTCGCGACTGATGGCAATCAAGCGGGCGTGCTCGGGCAACTCCGCCAGCGCGGCGGCTATGCCGGCATGCAGCAGCGGCGCATTGCCGAGTTCCTGAACGTTATCCAGCACCAGAACCCATGGCCGATCCAGCGTGAGCGCCAGACGCCGAAAACAGCGGCGAATGAATCCGGATACATCGCGTAGGTCGTCTGCACTCGGCAATAGCAAGCGTAACTGGCGTCGTGGCGCCAGTCGCTTTGCCGCCAAGCGCAGGAAGTGGACGAAGGTGGCAGGATCAACGTCGCCCGCATCAAGTTGCAACCACAGATAGGGTAAGGAGTACGTGTCAAGGTAGGTGGCAACGAGCGTTGTTTTGCCAATTCCTGGCGGTCCCGCGATCCACATGCCCGGCGCAGTGGAAAGTGCCTCTATCTCGCAAAATAATCGATTTCGACCAATAACACGACTAAGCCGTGGTGGGCTAAGTTTGCCGAGCAGGGTTTGGCGGTTACGAAGAGAATTCAATATCGAGTAGTTCCAGGCTGGCGGATTCTTTTCAAGCGACGATTGAATTTGGTGGCGTTATCACAGTTCCTGTAGCTCCTTAAATATCCTGCGGGTCTCCAAGTGTTTTCCGCCAGTGTAATGTGAAATCAGCGCCCGCATCAGTTGCTTGGCTTCGCCCAGGGAACGCAGATCGGAAAAATCGTCGTGCAACAGGTCGATCAGGGTCTTGCCGCTGATCGACAATGCAGAATTGCCTTGCCGCTCGAGCCTCACCAGGCCGCTTTCGATCTGGTAGGCATAGTGTCTATCGATGTCAATGGGCACGCCCTCAACATCCTTATCCAGCGTTAGACCATAGCCCAGCTCTTGCAGGAGCGCGCGCTCAAAGCAACGCAAATCCGATTCCTTGAGGCTATCGGCGAAGCAGCGCAAGGTCTTTGCGTAAGCCGAGAAGAGCGTCGTATGCGCGTCTTCCCTGGGAAGGAGGTGCATCAACAGTTCGTTGATGTAATAGGCACAAAACAGTGCCTTTCCAGCCAGCAAGGGCTGCCCGCCCTGCCACTCGGCCTTGATCAGGGTCTGTACTTCGCCCTTGCCGGCCCACGCCAGCTCGAGCGGCTGAAAAGCGAGCAACAGGCCGCGCAGAGCGGAGCGCGGTCGACGAGCACCACGTGCCAGCAGTGCTACGCGGCCATAGTCGCGGGAAAATACTTCGACGATCAGGCTGGTTTCCCGAAATGCGTAGGTGTGCAAGACGAATGCAGGCTGGTTATCGACCTTGTTCCTGTGCGTCACCTCAGCACCCTCGCAGCGGCTTACTCGTAACCGAGGCTCTTGAGCAGTTGTTCGTCATCGTTCCAACCGGATTTCACCTGAACAAAGACTTCGAGGAATACCTTGCCGTCAAACAAGCGCTCCATTTCAAGGCGCGCTTCCGAGGCGATCCGTTTTAGCGTTTCGCCATGTTTACCGATGATGATGCCCTTGTGTGACGAACGATCGACCACGATGACTGCATTGATACGGCGTAAGGCTCCATCAAGTTCGAATTTTTCCACATTGACGGTGGCGGCATAGGGCAACTCGTCACCGGTCAAACGAAAGAGCTGCTCACGAATGAACTCGGCGGCGAGAAAGCGTTCGCTCTTGTCGGTGATCTCGTCTTCGTCGAACAGCAATTCACTGCCGGGCAATAACTTGCGGATTTCAGTCAGAAGAACATCGAGTTGGCTACCCTTTGCCGCACTGATCGGGACGATGGCGGCAAACGAATACTGTTCAGCCAGATTGGCGATCATTGGCAAGAGCCGGGCCTTGTCCTTGAGCCGGTCGAGCTTGTTGATGGCCAAAATAACCGGGCAATTGTGTATCAGAAGATTGAAGACTGTCTGGTCATTGACATCAACACGATCCGCATCGATGACCAGAACGACGACATCGACTTCGGCCAGCGCCTGCGTCACAACACGATTCATCGTCCGGTTCAACGCGTTGACATGCCGTGTCTGAAACCCCGGGGTGTCGACAAACACATACTGCGCATCGGGCCGGGTCAGAATTCCCATGATGCGATGACGGGTCGTTTGCGCTTTGCGCGAGACGATGCTGATTTTTTCGCCGATCAGGCGATTGAGCAAGGTCGATTTTCCAACATTCGGGCGACCGACGATGGCGACGGTACCGGCTTTGCGTTCGTTCATGCTTGTAGAAAACGTTCCAGTGCGCGCTCTGCGGCCATTTGCTCAGCGGCACGACGACTCCCGCCGCTACCCTGGGTCCGAATATTCAGGGTATCGATCTCGCAGGCAATCTTGAACTGCTGCGCGTGTGCTTCTCCCTCGGTGCCGGTCAGTGAATACTTTGGCAACGGCATACGTCTGCCTTGAAGTGCTTCCTGGAGTCTGGTCTTGGCGTCCTTGATCGGCTGACCTGGAACGATTGCCGAGAGTTTTTCAGCGTAGAGTCGCACGATAACCGCACTTGCCGCGTCGAAACCGGCATCCAGCCAGATCGCCGCGAACAAGGCTTCAAGCGCGTCGGCGAGAATTGACGGGCGGTGTGCGCCGCCGCTTTTCAGCTCCCCTTCCCCCAGCTTGAGAAAATTTCCCAACGACAGCGACAAGGCCAGTTGATGCAGGCTTTCCTGCCGAACGAGATTGGCGCGCAACCGTGACAGGTCGCCTTCCGGTAAATCGGGGAAGCCATCGAAGAGCTGGCGCGCAATGACACCATTGAGGATAGCGTCACCGAGAAACTCGAACCGCTCGTTGTGCGGCCAACTGTGACTCCGATGCGTCAATGCCGTCAGAAGCAGGGACGAATTGGAAAATCGATGGCCGATAGCCTGTTCAAGTTGATGGGTCATTCGGCCGGTCAGTTCCCTGAGGATGACCCATGGAAGTCAATCAACAGGCTGACGTTGTAAAACAATGGGATGCGTTTTTCGTAGGAAAAGGCGATGACGACGGCGTTGCCCTCTTTGGAAATGTCGAGATCGGAGCCGTTGATCGTTTTCAGGTAATTTACATCGGCATATTTGTCGAAGGCCGCGCGAATTTGCGGGACGGTCTGATCGGATGCTCCCGCGGATATGGATTTGACGCTCTTCAGAATTTTGAAGTAGTCCATATACTCTGGAGCGACCTTCATGCCCAGCAGGGCAATCAACACAATGACAAAACCCCACAGCAACAAACCCGAAATCGCCACGCCACGCTGATTTTTCATAGCAAACCCTCTCTATTGAAATGAGCCAATTCGTTTCAAGTTACTGAAATTGAGCCAGATGAAAAATGCTTTGCCGACAATGTTTTCTTCTGGAACAAATCCCCAAAACCGGCCATCACGGCTATTGTCTCGGTTGTCACCCATCATGAAATAATGGCCTTCCGGTACCGTGCAGATCACACCAGCGTCATTGTAGAGGCAATTATTCCGATGTGGAAATTGTGCGACATTGGAAATAAAGCTGGGCGCATCGGCGTCGTTGAGCATTGAGTGCTCGATTCCATCGATTTTCTCGATGAACTGTTTCGAGTAGTAAAGCCGTTCCGGGTGGAGATAATCGTCTAGCCTCGTCGTTTCCAGCGGCTTTCCGTTGATGCTGAGCCGCTTGTTCTGGTAGGCCACTTTATCGCCCGGAATCCCTATAACGCGCTTGATATAGTCAAGCGAAGGGTCTTCAGGGTAGCGAAAGACCATCACGTCGCCTCGTTGCGGCTCATTGATGGCAATGATTTTCTTGTTGATTACCGGCAAGCGAATGCCATAGGTATACTTGTTGACCAGGATGAAATCGCCGACATGAAGCGTCGGCAACATCGAGGCGGACGGGATTTTGAACGGCTCGACGATAAACGAACGCAGCACGAAAACGAGCAGGATTACCGGAAAGAAACTTGCGCCATACTCCACCCACCAGGGATCCTTGGCGTCGGCCGGTCGGTGTTTTCGTAAGAAGAAAATATCGGCTACCCAGATGGCGCCACTGAGAATTAACAGGCAGAACAGGATCAACGCAAAATTCACACTCATGCTCCTTACTTTCCGACACGCAGTACGGCGAGAAACGCTTCCTGCGGGATTTCGACCGAACCGACCTGTTTCATTCGTTTCTTGCCGGCCTTTTGTTTCTCAAGCAGTTTCTTCTTGCGTGATATGTCTCCGCCATAACATTTGGCCAGCACGTCCTTGCGCATGGCTTTGACATTTTCACGAGCGATTATGTTTGAACCTATCGCCGCCTGGATGGCCACGTCGTACATCTGGCGCGGAATCAATTCGCGCATCTTGGAGGCCAGTTCGCGGCCCCGGTAAACCGAGTTGGCCCGGTGCACGATCATCGATAGGGCATCGACCTTCTCGCCGTTGATCAGAATATCCAGCTTGATGACATCGGCGGCGCGGAATTCCTTGAAGTCATAATCAAGCGAGGCATACCCGCGTGAGACGGATTTCAGCTTGTCAAAAAAATCCATGACCACTTCGGCCATCGGCATTTCATAGATCAGTTGGACCTGACGACCATGGTAGGTCATATCGACTTGGTTGCCACGCTTCTGGTTGCATAGCGTGATGACATTGCCCAGATACTCCTGCGGAACAAAAACCGTAATCGTGATGATCGGCTCACGGATCTCTTCGGTTTTTGACTGTTCCGGGAGTTTCGCCGGATTCTCGACCTGCACGATGCTGCCATCGCGCATCAGAACTTCATAAACAACGGTGGGTGCCGTGGATATCAAGTCCTGATCGAATTCACGCTCCAGCCGCTCCTGCACGATCTCCATGTGCAGCAAGCCCAGGAAACCACAGCGAAACC
Source organism: Propionivibrio sp. (assembly GCA_016705685.1). Classification (GTDB taxonomy): domain Bacteria; phylum Pseudomonadota; class Gammaproteobacteria; order Burkholderiales; family Rhodocyclaceae; genus Propionivibrio. Next base: position 138,385 of record JADJLB010000010.1, on the reverse strand, counting down.
CGAATCCAAGCGCTTGCGATACCTCGGGTTCATAGTGCAAGGACGCATCGTTGAGCTTGAGTTTTTCCAGCGATTCCCGCAGCGATTCGTACTGGTTGGACTCGATCGGATAAAGTCCGGCAAAGACCTGCGACTTGATTTCCTTGAAGCCGGGAAGCGCCTCCTTTGCCGGGTTATCTGCTGAAGTGACCGTATCGCCCACTTTGGCGGCTTGCAGTTCCTTGATGCCGGATATGATGTAACCCACCTCGCCGGCGCTCAAGGTTTCCCTTGGCATGGCCTTGGGTGTAAAGACGCCCACTTGCTCACACAGATGGGTCGAATCGCTGGCCATCAGGCGAATCCTGTCTTTTGATCGCAGGGTACCGTCGACAACCCGAACCAGCATGACGACGCCGACATAGTTGTCAAACCAAGAATCAATCAGCAGGGCCTTAAGCGGTGCATCGGGATCGCCTTGCGGTGCAGGGATGCGCTCAATGATCGCTTCCAGAATATCTTCGACGCCAAGGCCGGTCTTGGCAGACGCCAGGATGGCGTGCGACGCATCGATACCGATGACATCCTCAATTTCCTGACGTGCGTTTTCCGGCATGGCCGAAGGAAGATCTATCTTGTTTAGCACAGGCAGTACATCGACACCGAGTTCGATGGCGGTATAACAGTTGGCTACCGTCTGCGCTTCAACCCCTTGCGAAGCATCGACGACCAGCAATGCCCCCTCGCACGCCGAAAGGGAGCGCGATACCTCGTATGAAAAATCAACATGGCCCGGTGTGTCGATGAGGTTCAGGTTGTACAAAGCGCCGCTTCGCGACTTGTACTTCAAGGCTGCGGTCTGAGCCTTGATGGTGATACCTCGTTCGCGTTCGATATCCATCGAATCCAGCACTTGCGCTTCCATTTCGCGATCGGACAGACCACCGCAAAAATGGATGATGCGGTCTGCAAGTGTTGATTTTCCGTGATCAATGTGAGCGATGATCGAAAAGTTGCGGATGTGTTGCATTTGCATCGTGTTTGCACTGCCGCAGCATAGCCGCGCCTGAAAAAAAGGGTGCCGGCGGGCACCCTTGTTTGTTTTGCCAGAAAGCGCGGATTTTAACGGATTTTGCTCAAATAATCACGGACTTTGGCAACATCGAGGTAGTAATGACAAAGCTCGGCGCCTTCGTGCAATAACACCGGAACCAATTCATCATAAAGCGCTTCAAGGCATGGATCGGTGTCCACATCGATAACGTCAACATCTACCCCGAACTCGGCTGCAAGCGGAAGCAAGACTGCCTCCATGTCGTGGCAGAGATGGCAATACGTCCGCGACATCAAGGTCAATTTGGCCAATTCATTCAGCCTTCTTCTCGGATAATCCTTTAATCGTGACAAAGGTTTGCAAGTCGCCGCGTTTCACCAGCAGCGTTATGCTGGCTGCTTTGTCGAACTGGGCAAGCAGCTTGTTAAATTGATCGACGCTCCTGACTTCGGAGCTTTCGCCGCGTGCAATTAGAGCCAGGATGATATCTCCTGGCTGCAGATCGGCATGAACGGCATTGCCACGAATATCTTCAACCAGCAAACCACTATTGAGCCTCAGTACTCTTTTTTGCTCACTGCTCAGTTCCGATACGACAAGGCCAAGCCGATTCGCCGGCTGCTCGATCGGTCTCCGGCTTTTTCCATTGCGGGTCAATGACTTGTCTTCAGGCGTTTCGCCGACGACAATGGTCAGTTCCCGGGTGGAGCCACTACGCCACACCTGAATTGAAACTTTCATCCCCGGTTTGGTTGTGCCGACGATCCGCGGCAAGTCACTCGAATTGCCAACGGGCTTCCCATCGAATTTGAGAATGACATCTCCCGGTTCGACCCCGGCCTTTTCGGCCGGCCCTCCTCGTTCGACAGCATTCACGGCGGCGCCCTGGGGTTTGTTCATACCGAAGGATTCGGCCAGATCCCTGGTGACTTCCTGAATGACGACGCCAATTCGGCCACGGCGGACTCTGCCGTTTGTTTTGAGCTGGTTCTGGATATCCATCGCCACGTCGATCGGTATGGCAAACGAGATACCCATGAATCCGCCGGACCGGCTGTAGATCTGCGAGTTGATGCCGACGACTTCCCCCTTCATGTTGAACAGTGGCCCACCCGAATTACCCGGGTTTATCGCCACATCGGTTTGCAGGAAGGGCACGAAGTTTTCCTGGGGCAGAGAACGCCCTTTGGCGCTGACGATGCCCGCAGTAACGCTATTGTCGAAGCCGAATGGAGAGCCGATCGCGACGACCCATTCACCAACCTTGAGCATCCCAGGATCGCCCATCCGTACTGTCGGTAAATTCGACGCGACAATCTTGATCAGGGCAACATCAGTCCGCTTGTCGGCGCCGATAACTTTGGCCTTGAACTCGCGTTTGTCGGTCAATCGGACCAGGATCTCATCCGCCGAATCGACGACATGAGCGTTGGTCAGGATAAATCCGTCGGCACTGATGATAAAACCGGAACCCAGCGAGCGACTTTCGAAGTCGCGCGGCACCCCCGGCATTCCGGGCTGCCTTGGAAAAAAGCGGCGAAATAGATCGGCCATCGGGTCGTCTTCGTCAAACGGGAAAGGTTGAGCACCCCGTTCCATGCCACGAAGCGTTTGCGTCGTACTGATATTGACGACGGCCGGCCCCTGCTTTTCAACGAGTTCGGTGAAATCAGGCAGTGCTTTGTTCTGCGCCTGGGTCGTTATAGAAAAAACCGCAATGAAAAATGCCATAACAATTTTATTCATGGCGCAGAATTCCTCCAATGAGTTGCTGGGGTGTGTCTGTAAATCGACAATAGTGAACTGAACTCACGACCTGATAAAAGGCTGCGATCGCTGGTCAGGCGTTTGGCGTCGGAGCGCATAACGCAGCAGCAGCCATGATGAAAACAAACCACAGATCGCTCCAAGGATTGCCCCCGTTTCCCCGGCCAGTGCCGATCCGCAGAACGCGCCAATGAAAAGTGCCAGGAGCGGCAATCCGTAGCACATGAGTGCGCTACGCCGCAGCGCGCCCTCGTCGATCGCAACGACCACCCTATCGCCGGGGGATGATTTCCCGGGGTTCAGTACCCGGAAGCTTCGTGGTGCACTGCAGAACAGCCGGCCAATATTGTTTCCACCGCACCCGCCTGTTTCATGGCAGCGGCCGCAACCGGATTCTTCCATCCGGACAATCGCAAAATCGCCATCCAGAGCCGTAACGATTCCTGGTGCATCGATCATTGGAAAAGCCTGACAGATCCGCGCATGGGAAAAATATTGTTATGACAGAATTTTCAGCGCTCGGTTTACCATCGGTGGTCCGGAGACGTGTCCAGCAACGGTCTCAGCTTCTCCGCGACAGCCTCGCGAGCGCGGAAAATACGCGAGCGCACCGTGCCAATCGGGCAGTTCATCTCTTCAGCGATTTCCTCGTAGCTTAATCCTTCAATTTCACGAAGCACAATGGCGTTACGCAATTCTTCAGGCAAGGCTTCCATCGCGGCATTGACCGTCTGCCCGAGTTGTTTGGTCTGCAGCAGACGCTCGGGCGTGTTGATGTCCCTGAGTTGGTCCGCATCGTCAAAGGATTCCGCTTGATCGGAATCAAAGTCGGTCGAAGTCGGCGCACGGCGACTTTTCGCAACGAGATAGTTTTTGGCGGTGTTGATACCGATCCGGTACAGCCAGGTATAAAACGCGCTCTCGCCCCGGAACGATGGCAGCGCGCGATAGGCCTTGATGAACGCCTCCTGCGCAACGTCCTCAACTTCGGCGTGGTCGCGTACATAGCGTGACAGTAGTCTTCCAAGTTTACGCTGATATTTTTCAACGAGTCTATCGAAGCTTTGTTTGTCGCCTGCCTGCGCTTGCTTGACCAACTCCCGGTCAATATCGCGTTCTTTCATGCTTTATGTATTTCCTGTCGGACACGAAGTTGTATTTTTCGCGAAAGTATAGCGTAACCTCGGGCCAAGGTTGCGCTCGTGTTTTGTCTATTGGGCACCATCGTGACGATGTTCTGCTTCCTGTCAGGCTCGTTGCGCCAATTGTGCGTGTTATAGTAAGCCCCCCTATTTCAAGATTGGCAACGTGGCCCTTCACTTCGATATTCTCATTATTGGAAGTGGCTTGGCCGGACAGTCGGCGGCGCTTCGGCTTGCCCAAAGCAAGAAGGTTGGCCTGATCAGCAAACGTGCTCTGGAGGACAGCGCCTCCAGTTGGGCTCAAGGTGGTATCGCGGCCGTTCTGGACAATCAGGATTCGATTGAGGCGCATATTCGCGACACACTCGATGCAGGCGCTTTTCTCAACGACCCTAAGGCCACCCGTTTCGTTATCGAGAATAGCCGCCGGGCAATTGACTGGCTTATCGAACAAGGTGTTCCGTTTTCCCGCGACGAAGCTGGGTACCATTTAACCCGCGAGGGTGGACACAGCGTCCGTCGCGTTATCCACGTCGCCGATGCAACGGGTCTGGCGGTTCAAGACACGCTGACGCGAAAGGTACGTCAGCATCCGAACATTACCGTTCTCGAACGTCATATTGCCATTGATCTCATTACCAGCGACAAACTTGGCCTGACCGAAAAGCGTTGTTACGGCGCCTACGCGCTCGACAATGACAGTGGTGAAGTATTGACCATCGGTGCGCCTCATACGCTGATTGCTACCGGTGGCGCCGGGAAAGTCTATTTATATACGACGAACCCGGATACTTCCACCGGCGATGGCATCGCCATGGCTTGGCGTGCCGGCTGTGCAGTGGCGAACATGGAATTCATCCAGTTTCACCCGACCTGTCTTTACCACCCTCAGGCCAAGTCGTACCTGATTTCCGAGGCCGTGCGCGGTGAAGGAGGAATCCTGCTCCTGCCCGACGGTACGCGCTTTATGCCGCAGTATGATGCGCGGGCTGAACTCGCACCACGCGACATCGTCGCCAGGGCGATTGACTTTGAAATGAAAAAGCGTGGCCTCGATTGTGTCTATCTCGATATTTCGCACAAACCGGCCAGTTTCCTTGTCGAGCACTTTCCGAACATCATGACGCGCTGCCTCGAACTGGGCATCGACATCGCGCGCGAACCGATTCCGGTGGTTCCCGCTGCGCACTATACCTGCGGTGGAATTGTCACCGATCTCAAGGCACGCACCGGCATTCCTGGGCTTTATGCTGCTGGAGAAGCGTCGTGCACGGGTTTGCATGGCGCCAACCGGCTGGCTAGCAATTCGCTGCTCGAATGTCTGGTTTTTGCCGAATCGGCTGTCGAGACCATCCTCGAACAAGCTGGCATCGAATGCCCCGAAATACCTGAATGGGATGCCAGCCGCGTTGTCGATCCCGATGAGGAAATTGTCATATCGCATAATTGGGACGAGCTGCGCCGTTTCATGTGGGATTACGTCGGAATTGTGCGTACGACGAAGCGTTTGGAGCGGGCGCAGAACCGCATTCACCTGCTGGCCAGGGAAATCGAAGAATATTATTCAAACTTCCGCGTCAGCCACGATCTGATCGAACTTCGCAATCTCGTGGTGACGGCAGACTTGATCGTTCGTTGCGCCCTGCAACGTCGTGAAAGCCGAGGTTTGCATTTCAGCCGGGATTATCCGGAGATGCTCCAGAAAGCCAGAAACACGCTGATCAGAAAGCGCCCCCGACGTGCCACGCGCTCGGGAACGACTTAGAGTTCTATCAGTTCCATTTTGCTTCGATTGTCGAAACGGCATGCCAGCGCAGCCATAGACGAAGTACCCGAAATTGATCGGCTGACATGTGATCTGGCAGCAACGCCAGACTGTTTGTGCGCTTTCCTTCGCCAAAACGCAGCCTTAGTACAATCAAGGCTGCGAACACCGTGGTCTCCGGCAAAACGGCAGGTTCACAATGCGTACCGTCCTTCAGCGTGCATTCCAGACGATCTTTCCCGGATAGGCACAGATTGACCACTTCGCTCGGACGCAGCGAGCGCCATGCCGAGAGGGCGACAAGGGCCAGCGCCACAGTTCGAGGAAATAGCGGCCAAGGCAAAACGAAGATGCTTGCTGAGGCAGCGATATGAAACAGAACGAGCAGTAGCGAAAGCCGGTATGAACGATGCAGTTCGATGAGAACAGGGAACCGCACGGAATGGGCAGAGTCGCTTAGATCCGCTTGAAGGCCGCGGTGGCGTTCGTGCCGCCAAAGCCGAAAGAGTTGGATATGGCCGCGTCGATCTTCATGTTGCGCGCCTCATTGGCACAATAATCAAGATCGCACAATTCATCCTGATTGATGATATTGATGGTCGGCGGTGAAACTTGCTCATGAATGGCCAACACTGAAAATATGGCCTCGATGCCACCAGCGGCTCCCAGCAGGTGACCGGTCATCGACTTGGTTGAATTGACCACCAAATTCTTGGCGTGATCGCCAAAGGCACGCTTTACGGCAATGGTTTCAGCTTTATCGCCCAGGGGTGTTGAAGTGCCGTGTGCATTGAGGTATTGCACCTCCTGCTCGTTGAGGCGGGCATTTCGTAGTGCGATTGTCATGCATCGCGCAGCGCCTTCGCCATCTTCGCAGGGCGCCGTCATGTGATTGGCGTCGGCGCTCATTCCAAAACCGGCCAATTCACAATAGATTCTGGCGCCGCGCGCCTTGGCGTGCTCGTACTCTTCGAGCACCAAGACGCCAGCCCCCTCGCCCAGCACAAAACCATCGCGGTCCTTATCCCAGGGTCGGCTTGCCGTCTGTGGATCATCATTACGTGTTGATAACGCACGGGCCGCACAAAAGCCACCGAGTCCGAGGGGCGACACGGTGCACTCGGCTCCACCGGCGATCATGATGTCGGCGTCGCCGTATTCGATGAGTCGCCCGGCATCGCCGATACAGTGTGTTCCCGTCGAGCAGGCACTGACCAGGGCAATATTTGGCCCTTTATAACCGTACATGATGGACAAATTTCCAGAAATCATGTTGATGATCGAACCGGGGACAAAGAAAGGAGAAATCTTGCGCACGCCAGAGGCCACGAATTCATCGCGAGTAGCCTCTATCAATGGTAAGCCGCCAATGCCGGAACCGATGGACACGCCAATCCGATCGGCATTGTCGGGGTGAGCTTCGAGTCCAGCGTCCTTGATCGCCTGAATGCCCGCCGCCATACCGTAATGGATAAATATGTCCATTCGCCGAGCATCCTTGGCGGGAAGGTACTGGGTCACATCGAAGTCTTTGACTTCGCCGGCAATTTGTACCGGAAATGAGGAAACATCGAAGCGCGTGATCCGGTCTATTCCAGAGCGTCCAGCGAGGATGTTTTGCCAGGCTTGTTCGACGGTATTACCAACCGGCGAAATAATTCCTAGGCCGGTGATGACGACTCTGCGACGTGTCAAATTTGTCTCCGGGGAAAACAGAAAAAATGCTGGACGGGGATAAATGGTTTTGGAAAGAAGTCCTGCGGGGCAGCACCACGCCACCCCCCGCAGCCATGTTACGCAGGCGTATTACTTTTTGTGGCTCAGGATGTAATCAATGGCTTGCTGAACGTTGGTGATCTTCTCGGCTTCATCGTCCGGAATCTCGCACTCGAATTCTTCCTCGAGTGCCATCACGAGTTCAACGGTATCCAACGAGTCCGCGCCAAGGTCGTCAACAAACGAGGATTCGTTCTTGATATCCGCTTCATTAACGCCAAGTTGTTCTGCGACAATTTTCCTGACGCGCTGTTCGATATTTTCCATCTATGTGCTCCTTCCAAGGTTCATGTACGAAACAAAACCGGGCTATTCTACCAAAATGACCGGCTCTTACCAACTAAGCGGATGAGCCGGTTGTCCTGGCCCGCGTTCCGCTGAGTTGTCAATCCATATACATGCCGCCATTGACGTGTATTGTTACCCCGGTAATGTAGGCAGCAGCAGGCGAAACCAAAAAACCAACGGCCGCTGCCACGTCTTCGGGCGAACCGAGACGACCAAGCGGGATGGCGGCCACCAGGGCCGTCCGGTGTGCTTCATCCAAATGCTTCGTCATGTCGGTGTCTATAAGCCCCGGAGCGACGCAGTTCACCGTGATGTTACGGCTCCCTAATTCTCGCGCCAGCGAGCGCGACAGGCCGGCCACCCCTGCCTTGGCCGCGCCGTAATTAGCCTGGCCTGGATTGCCTGAATGACCCACTACCGACGTGATGTTGACGATACGACCCTGACGCGCCTTCATCATGCCGCGCATCACGGCTTTGGACAAACGGAACACGCCTTTCAGATTGATATCGAGAACCTCATCCCACTCATTGTCCTTCATGCGCATCGAAAGGTTGTCTCGCGTGATTCCGGCATTGTTGACCAGAATTGAAACCGGACCATATCTCTTTTCGGCATGCGCAATCAGCGCCTCAACCTGCGGCTGGTCGCGCACTTCCAGGACTGTGCCTTCTCCGCCGATGTTGGCCGCTTCGAGGTACCGCGAGATCGTCGCCGCACCCTCGCTGCTGGTGGCCGTACCAATGACTCTGGCACCCATCTTCCCCAGTTCGAGCGCAATGGCGTGTCCGATTCCGCGTGAGGCGCCGGTAACGAGCGCGGTTTGTCCGTTGAGCATATCCCACTTACTCCAGTGTCGGGATAGCCGTTTCAATCGCCGCCAAGTCGGCCAGAGCAAGGCTGCTCAGCCCGTCGGAGCAACGTTTTGTAAGTCCGGCCAATACTTTCCCCGGGCCACACTCGGCGACGGTTGCAATACCCATTGCCGCGATTTTTTGCACCGTTTCGACCCAGCGCACTGGCGAGAATGCCTGCCGGATCAGTGCATCCTTTATTTTTGCGGGATCCAATTCGATGACAACGTCAACATTGTTGATCATCGGAATTTTCGGCGCAGCAAAGTCCAGTTCGGCCAGACGGGCGCTCAGTTTTTCGGCTGCTGGCCGAATTAGCGAGGAATGGAAGGGCGCAGAAACCGGTAATAGCAAGGCGCGTTTGGCGCCGCGCGCTTTACAGCCTTCGCAGGCCCGTTCCACGGCAGCCTTGCTGCCGGCAATAACTGTTTGGCCTGGGGCATTGAAATTAACCCGCTCAACGACCTCGCCATTCCCTAATTCAGTCATAGCTTCGACACAAGCTTCGCGAATCTTGTCGTCGTCAAGGTTCATGATGGCCGCCATCGCGCCTGTACCGACAGGCACCGCCTCCTGCATCGCCGAAGCACGAAGACGAACGAGTGGAACGGCATCCTTGAAGGCAATGACTCCAGCGACAACCAGCGCCGAATATTCTCCGAGGCTGTGTCCGGCGACGACAGCAGGATGCCGGCCACCTTTGTCCAGCCACAAGCGATAGGCGGCAACTCCGGCAGTCAGCATGATCGGTTGGGTGTTGACGGTTTGCGCCAATGCTTCGGCTGGACCCTCTGATAATAATGCCCAGAGATCTTGTCCGAGTGTGGCCGATGCTTCATCGAATGTGGCGCGCACAACCGCAGCGTCACCGTAAGCGGCCATCATGCCAACTGACTGCGACCCTTGTCCGGGGAAAACGAAAGCAAATGCCATGACTGTTCCTTCTAGAATTCAAGCAAGACTGCGGCCCAGGTAAAACCGCCACCAACACCTTCGAGCATGACCTTATGTCCGCGTTGAATGCGCCCATCGCGAACCGCCACATCGAGTGCCAGCGGGATGGATGCAGCGGAGGTATTCCCGTGGTGGTCGACCGTCACAATGAATTTTTCCATCCCCATGCCCAGTTTCTTGGCCGTCGATTCGATGATTCGGATATTGGCCTGATGTGGAATCACCCAGTCGACTTCAGAGGAAGACATGCCGGCGGCTTCGCAACACTCCTTTGCCACATCGGTCAGCACACGGACGGCGAACTTGAATACTGCCTGCCCATCCATCCGTAGAAAGGGATCGCCGATGACTTTTCCACGACACACACTGCCAGGTACCGACAGGATGCCGTGGTGCGAACCATCAGCGTGGGCCGCGGTAGCCAAAATACCAGGAGTTTCAGAGGCTTCCAGAACGACAGCGCCAGCCCCATCGCCGAACAGCACGCAGGTCGTGCGGTCTTCCCAATCAAGTATCCGAGAAAACACTTCCGCACCGACAACCAATGCTTTCTTGTGGCTGCCGGAACGAATGAATTTTTCGGCAACGCTCAAGGCGTAGACAAATCCGCTGCAAACAGCCTGAACATCGAAGGCCATGGCACCATGATTTCCCAGTTTTGCCTGCAACAGGCAAGCTGTGCTCGGGAAGATGAAATCTGGCGTCGAGGTCGCCAGGATTATCAGATCGAGTTGATCAGCTTCGATACCTGCCGCAGTCAGCGCGCGTCGGCTGGCTTCCAGCGCCAGATCGCTGGCTGTGCAATTGGTTTCGGCGAGATGGCGTGTCTTGATACCCGTTCGGCTGAAGATCCATTCGTCATCTGTTTCGACCCCCCGTTTAATGAGATCGGTATTGCTGACAGGCTGTCCGGGCAGATAACTGCCTACTCCTGCGATGCGGGCAAACATGCTATGAAATCTCCTGCGAGGGTTGTTGCAATGCGACGCGTTCGGTGATGCGTGACAAAACTCCGGTTCTGGCTTCTTCTGCTGCGCGTGCAAGTGCATTGGTAAACGAAAACACATCGGCGGAACCATGACTCTTGACGACAATGCCCTTTAGGCCGAGCAGCGTGGCGCCATTGTAGCGTCTATGATCGACACGCTTTTTGAAGTTGTTCAGCACCGGAATGGCAATCAGGGCGACAAGTTTGGTCAGCAGATTACGCTTGAATTCCTGCCGCAGGAAAGCCGCGAGCATCTGTGCCAAGCCTTCGGATGCCTTGAGTGCGACATTGCCGACAAAACCATCGCAAACAACCACTTCGGCCTCCCCTTTGTAAATTCCATCGCCCTCCACATTGCCGATAAAATTCAGGCCGGATTCCTTGAGCAGTTCCGCAGCGCGCTTGACGACTTCATTTCCCTTGATGTCTTCCGCGCCGATATTGAGAATCCCGACCGACGGCCGGTCCTTGTGCTCGATGGCGGAAACCAACGAGGCACCCATGATGCCGAATTGCAGAAGATGTTCAGGGCTGCAATCGACGTTGGCTCCCAGATCGAGTACATGCGAATGACCTTTGGCCGTGGGAAGGATGGCGCAGATCGCTGGCCGATCGATGCCTGGAAGCATCTTGAGGACAAACCGTGAAATGGCCATCAACGCGCCGGTATTGCCGGCAGAAACGCAGGCATCCGCTTCACCATTCTTGACAAGGTTGATGGCAACGCGCATTGACGAGTCCTTCTTGTTACGCAAGGCCAATGCCGGCGACTCATCCATCGCCACGATCTCGCTGGCGTGACGGACAGTAATGCGACTGTGGTAGGTGTTGGCCAGTAGAGGGCGGATCTTCTCCTCGACGCCAACCAGGATCACGCACACATCTTGCTGATTCCTAACGAAATCCAGCGCAGCGTGCACTGTGACCGCGGGGCCATGGTCTCCGCCCATGCAGTCGATGGCGACAGTAACAGTCATTCTTTGAGAGGCAAAAGAAAAGGCAGGCAAACCCCCACCACGGGGAATTGCCTGCCCAGTCCTGGAACCTTACTCGCCTGTACCCTTGGTGACCTTCTTTCCACGGTAATAGCCGGAAGGGCTGACGTGGTGTCGCAGATGCACTTCACCGGTCGTCGGCTCAATAGCCAGTGGTGGGTTGTTTAGAAAATCGTGTGCGCGATGCATGCCACGCTTGGAAGGGGATTTCTTGTTCTGTTGAACGGCCATAAATTACTCCAGATATCAAATTCACTATGCTTTGCCCTTGTAGCTCTTCAGCGCAGAAAAAGGTGAGGCATAACCATTTCCGTGACTCATTTCGGGCAAAGAACACATTTCATGACGCGGCGCCGAAGGTAGATCAAGAATGATTTCATCTTCAATCAACGCAACAACATCGAGTTCCTCTTGTGCCGGAAGAAAATCGAGTGAATCATCTTCAATCTCCTCCTGCGTCAAATCTTCATCGTCATCGACCAATTCAAGCACGCTGGATACCTCGAGCGGGTAGTCGATTCCCTCAAGGCAGCGCTGACAGCAAACAGACAAAACGCCATGCAATTGCAGCAACAATTGAGGCCTGTTGCGCGGGCTGAACCTGCCCATCACCTGAAAGCTGATATAACCCGTCGAGTCGACGAGTTTGTCGAGAATTCGAGTCAGGTCGGCGATCAGCAATTTACCTTGCAGCGAGCTTGCTTCCCGGACAAAAACCAGACTGTCAATAACAATCCGTTGCGGCATAAGGGGCGCATGATATTATTTTTGGGTTTCGAAGTCAAAGTGGCATTGCAATCGAATGCGGGTTTATCGATGTGCTATATCCACGTGAAAATGAATACTTTTTTGTGGTTATCGTCATGTCAAGTCCCCCGATCGTTCTCGCTTCGACCTCCCCGTTCAGACGCGACCTGTTGGCTCGACTGGGTTTGCCCTTTGAAACGGCCAACCCTGACACCGACGAAACCGCTCGACATGACGAGGCGCCGGGGGAAACGGCGTTGCGTCTATCGGAAGCCAAGGCACGTGCAGTCGCCAGTCAACATCCGGGCGCACTGATCATTGGCAGCGACCAGGTTGCCTTTCTTGGCGGTCAGGTTTTCGGCAAACCGGGCACCCACGATAACGCCGTCAAGCAGTTGAAAGCCATGCGCGGGCATACGATCAATTTTTGCACCGGGTTGTGTCTGCTCAATACCTCAACAGGAAAAATCCAAATACGCGGCGTGCCAACCTGGGTCACATTCAGGCGTTTGACGGATAATGAGATTGAAAATTACGTTCACAAGGAAAAACCCTTTGCTTGCGCAGGCAGTGCGAAGTCCGAAGGTCTGGGGATTTCCCTCATCGCCAAACTTGAAGGGGAGGACCCTAACGCACTGATTGGCTTACCCTTGATCACGCTTTGTGAATTTTTAAGAAATGAAAAAGTATTTGTAATATAAACAATATTATATATTACAAACTTAATGTTAAATATTAGAAAAGGCCGCTTGTTTCTAATCCCGGTCCCGCTCGGGCCGGTGCCGGCCGACATCGTCTTGCCGTCGGCGGTTCAGAATCGTGCCAAGAGTCTGACGCACTTCATTGCCGAGAATGCCAAGTCGGCTCGAGCTTTTCTAAAGTCATTACCTTCAGATACGCCCTTGCAGCAAATCGAGATTTGCGAACTCAATGAGCACACCTCGCACACGATGTTGCCGGACCTGTTGACGCCACTTCATGCCGGCAGTGACGTTGGATTGATTTCCGAGGCGGGTTGCCCGGCCGTGGCGGACCCTGGGGCCAGTCTGGTTGCCTTGGCGCATCTTTCGGGTATCCCCGTTTATCCGATGATTGGGCCTTCGTCCATTCTCCTCGCATTGATGGGTTCAGGTTTGTCAGGCCAGAACTTCGCTTTCCACGGATATTTGCCAAAAAATGGCGAGCAGCTTCAAAAAACCATTCTTGAACTTGAACAGGACTCGCGTCGGGGAAAAAGGACGCAGATCTTCATCGAAACCCCCTATCGCAATCGCCAGATGCTCGAGGCGCTGATCAAGAATTGTGCGGCTGATACGAAAATTTGCGTTGCCACTGACCTCACACTCCATACCGAGTGCATCACCACGCGAACTCAGGCTGAATGGCGTAAACAGGGGATTCCGAACCTGGAGCGTCGCCCTTCGGTGTTCTTGATCCAGGCGTAAAGGAAAGCAGAACGCCTGCGAAGTATCGAGTGGCCTCTCTTCTAATGGAACCCCGTCCGGTTGCCACCAAATAAGCGGAATACGATGCTTTGACCCATTTCCGCACCTAGGCGCTTGGCAAAACGTTCGGCGATGTTCTCTTTTACCGAGTAGTCAAGTACGGTTTCAGCCTTGATCAAGTCCCTGGCCACTGAATCCACCGTTCCGAAATCGTCGGCGAGTCCCAAGGCGATGCTCTGACTGCCGGTCCACATCAGCCCGGAGAACATCTCGGGCGTTTCCTTGAGTCGCTTTCCCCGCCCGTTACGAACCACCTCTATGAATTGCTGGTGAATTTCGCCGAGCAGAAGCTGAGCATGGGCTTTCTGCTTTTCGTCCTGTGGAGAGAAGGGATCCAGGAATCCCTTGTTTGCCCCGGCCGTCAATAGACGGCGTTCGACGCCGAGTTTGTCCATGGTCCCGGTAAATCCGAACCCGTCCATCAATACCCCGATCGAGCCGACGATACTGGCCTTATCGACGAAAATCTTGTCTGCGGCAGAGGCAATGTAATACCCGCCAGAGGCGCATAAGTCCTCGACGACGACATACAATGGAACCTCAGGATACTTTGTCCGCAGGCGACGGATTTCATCATAGACAATGCCCGATTGCACGGGGCTACCGCCGGGGCTGTTGATGCGCAAGATTACGCCTGCCGTTCCCTTGTCCTCAAACGCGGATTGAAGGGCGCCGTTGATCTTTTCGGCACTTGTTTCACCGCCAGCCTCAATGGTTCCGCGCAAGTTAATCAACGCGGTGTGTTTGCCGTCGACCAGCTTTTCTGAACCGCCCCAATCGACGACGAGAACCAGAACGGCGACTAAGTAAGCCAGGAAGGCCAGCTTGAAGAAGATGCCCCAGCGACGCTTTGCTTTTTGTTCCTTTAGCGCCTCAAGAGCAATCTTCTCGAGCAGCTGACGTTCCCATTGCGGGTCTTGAGTAGGTAATTCCAAGATGATTTCTCGGTCAGTAAAAATGAAAAAGGACGGAAGTGTTTGGCTGGAGCATACGGCACGAGGTCATCACGCGCCAAGGTTCCAGCTCGTGCGGCGAAGTATAACTTGGAATCAATACACACTCGTAACGCCAGCGTATCGCAGCTCGATCAAAACACCGGCCTTGATATGACATGCGTCAAAGATGCCTGAAACGTTTGACCAAGCAGACAACGCCGTAGATACTGTGCGATTGCTTTTCAGAGCCATTTGCATGCTGTCAAAGCTTAAGCGTTCAAGCAAGCGATTTTTAGCGCTGCTCGCCATCCTGCCCATGGTGGTGTTGATTCTTGGAACGATCTACATGCTGGGCATGGAGTATCTAGAAGACAGCCCGCGCACTTTTCTGCAGAGCATTCAGTGGGCAACCGAAACACTTACAACCACCGGGTATGGCGCCGATAGCCGCTGGAACCACCCCGTTTTGGCCCTGTTCGTCATTTTCGGCCAATTTATGGGGCAGTTTCTTGTTTTTCTGATCTTCCCCTTGCTGGTATTGCCTTATTTCGAAGAGAGATTCGAAGTCCGCCTGCAGCACGTGTTGCCGCCTATGACCGGGAAGGTGCTTTTCTACCGCTATGGGCCGGCGATCGAATCACTTTTGGAGGACTTCAACAGTACGGGTAGCCCTTTTGTCATTCTCGAAGAGGACGTCGAGCTAGCTCGCAATCTGCGCGATCGTGGGTTCGATGTGGTTTTTGGCAAGTTGGTCGACGATCCACAAATTCTGGCGAGGGTAAATCAGGCACAGGCGGTGGTGACCAACGCGGATGATCACGCCAATGCCAGCTTAACGCTGATTGTCCGTGAGCACGGTTTCATTGGGCCCCTTTATGCGTTGGCTGACGATCCGATTTACCGGCAGCCATTGATTCAGATCGGTGCCACAGCAGTATTTACGCCGTCGCATGTGCTGGGCGCCGCCTTGGCTTCACGCGCCAGTACACGCATCAGCCCGCCAGCGGAAGGGATGCATCTGCTCGGAACCAAGGTCGGGATGGCCGAGTTCAGGGTGGGAGCCGGAAGCCCGCTGGCCGGAAAAAAACTCGGTGATTTACATCTTCGCGAAGAGCATGGGGTATCCGTCATTGGACAGTGGTATGGTGGCGTCTTTACGACCACCAAAGGACCGGAGACAAGAGTTCAATCCGGTGCAATTCTGGTCGCGGTCGGTCTGCACGCCAATCTGGAGAAGGTTGAGCGCATGGCGATGCCGATCCGCCGATCCGGCCCGATTGTGGTCGCCGGCTATGGAGCGGTTGGAAAAAAAGTCGCCGAAATGCTCCATGACGCGGGTGAGGAATGCGCCGTGATTGATCGGATTTCTGTTCCTGGTGTTGATGTAGTCGGTAACGTTCTGGAGCAGAGCATCCTGGATCGGGCGAGAGTTCGTGAGGCCAGTGCGGTGATTCTTGCCTTGAGCGACGATAGTGAATCCATGTTTGCTACCGCGGCCGTTCGCGACTATGCGCCTGAAGTACCGCTCATTGTGCGGGTATTGCGAGCGCCCAACACAGCGCGTCTTTATCGTTCAGGTGCTGATTTTGCCATTTCGGTCGGACAAGTCGCGGGGCAGATACTCGCCTATCACCTGCTCAAGGAACAGGTGATGCACGTTCAGAACCGGATAAAGTTCAGTCGCCTGTCCGCTGGCAACCTGTCGGGCGTACATCCCTGGCGAAGCCAGGCACTGGATCAAACGGGGGCCAAGGTCATTGCGGTAGAGCGCGAAGGGGACGTGCTCGTCGAATTTGCCGATGACTTTACGTTGCGTCCGGATGACGTTCTCTTCGTTTGTGGTTCGACCAATAGTCTTGAACGCTACCAAAAGGCATTTCAACCCTCCTCCGCTGCCGCTGCAAGCTGATGAATATTACCCGATCGGTTTCTTTTCGATCTCCGGCGAAACCCCGATCACTCACTCCAACTATCGTCGCTGACGTATCGTTTCAAACAGACAAACGGCCGCGGCCGCTGCCACGTTGAGCGATTCGGTTGGCCCGGGCATCGGGATGCGAATCCGCAGATGCTCGGTGTTCGCCACGCTCGGTCGTATGCCCTGCCCTTCACTGCCAAATACCCAGGCCACCGGCCCTTTCAGCTCAAGCGAATAGAGGTCAACGGACGCATCGAGGGCAGTCAAGACTGCCTGGCCACAGTAACTCGCAAGAAATGCCGGGAAATCACAGCTTTCGTGAATATCAATCTGGAAATGAGCGCCCATGGCCGACCGCAGGGTTTTGGGGGACCATGCCTGAGCACAATCGGCAGAGAGAAGGATCTGCCGAAAGCCTGTTGCCGCCGCACTTCGTAGAATCGAACCCACATTGCCGGGGTCCTGAACGCCGTCCAGTATCACGGTGTCGATTGTCAGGTTCAGGCCATTGTGCGGTCGCGGCTGAAAGACCAGGGCCAGGATTCCGCTGGGTGTTTCAAGTAGCGAAAGGTCGTCGAACAGTGCGTCGTTCAGCACGAAGATCGTATTTCCGGAATTTGCCCCGCGTAGGAAAGTATCTATCTCAACGCGTAAAGCGCCACTCTCACTGACAATGATTTCTTCCGGAGCGCCGAAACGTTGGACATAGCTTTCGATCAAATGCATGCCGTCGAGCACGGCACGACCGGTCTTGCGGCGTTCGCGACCACTCAGGCAAAGCTTCTTGAGCGCTTTGTAGTGGGCATTCTCACGCGATGTAATCGGCTTCATCGGCGTAGCAATCGAGCCACAGGCGCAAAGCTTCGCCGATGCGCTGGGCAAACGCCGTGTTCCCGCAAGGCTTCGAGATGTGCCACGGTCGGATACCCCATGTGGCGATTGAAACCATAGTGCGGATACTGGGCGTGAAGCTTGAGCATATCGGCGTCGCGACTCGTCTTGGCCAATATGGACGCCGCAGCGATCGACGCTATCTTGCCGTCGCCGCCAATTATGCCTTGTGCCGTACATGGCAATTGCGGGCAGTGATTGCCGTCAATCAGAGCATGGTGTGGTGGGGTTCCAAGCAATTCCACAGCGCGGCGCATGGCGAGCAGGCTGGCCTGGAGGATATTGATGAGGTCGATCTCCTCGACCGTCGCCTCGGCAATCGCCCAAGCCAGTGCGTGGTGGCGAATTTTGATCGCCAATGCTGCACGGCGCTTGGCCGACAGCTTTTTGGAGTCATCAAGTCCTTCAATCGGGTAAGAGGGATCGAGGATCACCGCAGCGGCGACAACCGGGCCGGCCAGAGGGCCACGCCCGGCCTCGTCTACACCGCAGACCAGACCTTCAGGCGGCAGTAGCCTAGGCATGATCGCCAGCGGCAACCGGCAGGCAATCCAGAACCGCCAGCGCTGCTTTTTCTGCCGTATTTTGTTTGAGTTGGAGATGCATCTCGCGAAACACCCTGCTCAAGCTGACGCAGGTCGACTTGTCGGCATAGAGGTTGAGCATGGCTTGGACTAGGTTTTCGGGCGTCACGTCGTCCTGTATGAATTCGGGAACAATAAATCTTCCGGCGAGAATATTGGGTAGACCGACATAAGGAAGATAACTCATGCGCCGCATTAGACGATAGGAAAAGGGCGCCATCTTGTAAGCGATGACCATGGGTCGCTTGAGAAGTGCTGCTTCGAGCGTAGCGGTCCCGCTGGCAACCAGAACAACATCGGAGGCCATCATCGCTTCATGAGCGTGTCCAAACAGCATGTTGATCGGTCTGTCGCGCGCTTGGCAACGGTACAACGCGTTTTCGAACAGCAGGCGTGTTTCACGGGTCGCCAGAGGAACCAGGAAAAGCGCGTCAGGCATCCTGCGGTGGATCTCGCACGCCGTCTTGATGAAAATATCGGCCAGATACTGCAATTCGGATTGCCGGCTGCCCGGCAAAAGCGTAAAAACCGGCCTTTGATGCGGCAATCCAAGCAGTTCGCGCGCTATTTGTCGACCGTCCTCAAGCGGCAAGATATCTGCCAGAGGATGTCCAACGTAACTGACGGGAATCCTTTGTTTCTCGTAAAGCATTGGCTCAAAGGGAAATAAAGCGAGCACACGTGAAACAGCGGCACCAATTTTGTAAATTCGCTTACCGCGCCAGGCCCAGATCGATGGGCTGACATAGTGGATGCAGGGGATCCCACGCTGCTTGATGGCTTTTTCAAGCCCCAGATTGAAGTCAGGCGCATCTACTCCGATGAATAGATCGGGAGGATCAGCCAACAGCCGGCGCTTGAGTTTTCTTCGAATTGAGGAAATTTCAAGGTAATGCTTCAGCGCTTCGGCGTACCCAAGCACGGCGAGTTTCTCCATGGGGAACCAGACATCGAATCCCTGGCCCTCCATTTTCGGGCCGCCAATACCGTAGAACACGGAGTCTGGCAGCTTCGCCTTCAATGCATCGATCAGGTGACTGGCCAGAAGATCGCCCGAAGTCTCGCCCGCCACCATGGCGATACGAAGCCCCCGTGGAATCATCGGATGATGCCGCGCCTGGACACCGCTAGGAAGTCGAGAATGGGCTGAATTTCCGGGTGTGCCTTGGCATCTTCGGCAAGCTTGGCGCGCGCTTCATCAAGCATTAGTCCCGATTTATAGAGAGTCCGGTAAGCCCGCTTGAGTGCAGTGAGTGCGTCCCCAGAGAAACCGCGTCGCTTCAAGCCTTCGGCATTGATACCGTAGGGCGTGGCGGTGTTGCCGGCGGCCATCACGTAAGGCGGAATGTCCTGCAAAACAACGGTACCGACGGCCGTCATGGCGTGCGCACCAATTCGGCAGAACTGATGCACACCCGTATACCCGCCGAGTATGGCCCAGTCGTCAATATGCACATGCCCGGCGAGTTGAGCGTTGTTGGCAAACGTAGTGCGGTTGCCAACCTGGCAATCATGCGCCACATGCACGTAGGCCATGATCCAGTTGTCGTCGCCTAACCGGGTTACTCCCGCATCCAGCGCGGTGCCGAGGTTGAATGTGCAAAACTCGCGAATCGTATTGCGATCGCCGATTTCAAGCCGTGTCGGCTCACCGGCATATTTCTTGTCCTGCGGTATTTCTCCAATCGAACAGAACTGAAAAATCCGGTTGTCGCGTCCGATACGCGTATGTCCGGATAGAACGACATGTGCACCGATTGAAGTGTTATCGCCAATCTCGACGTGTTCACCGATGATCGAATAGGGGCCGACCGCTACGCCGCTTCCAAGCCGGGCATCGGGGTGAATGATTGCGCTGGGGTGAATCATGGCGGTATTCAAATCTCGGACCTCATTGTCATGTCACGTCGCGCTTGGCGCACATTAAATCGGCTTCGGCAACAACTTCCCCGTCAACACGCGCTACGGCTTTGTACTTCCAGATGCCACGCATCTGACGCAGTATCTCGACGTGTAAATGCAGCTGATCACCCGCACTCACCGGTTTCTTGAAGCGTGCGTTATCAATGCCGACGAAGTAGAAAACGGAATTGGCATCGGGCTTCATGCCCATGGTCTTGAAAGAAAGAATCCCCGCCGCCTGTGCCAACGCCTCCATGATCAGCACGCCCGGCATTACCGGATGGTGCGGGAAATGGCCGACAAAGTAAGGTTCGTTGATAGTAATATTTTTGTATGCATGGATTGATTTTCCAGGTTCGCACAAGACGACGCGATCAACCAAGAGGAAAGGGTAGCGATGAGGAAGATGCTCGAGAATTTCTTTAATATCCATTGCATTCAAGGTTTTTTCTCCAATTGTTCGAGTTTTTTCTCAAGATCGCACACCCGCTCGGCAAGCTTGGCCAGACGTTTGATCTGAACAGCATTGCGTCGCCAATCTTCATGTGCTTCAAGCGGAAATATGCTGGTGTATTGTCCGGCTTTGCGCAAATCCTTGCTCACCATCGTACCCGCCGAAACATGGACGTCGTCAACCAGTTCAAGGTGCCCGGTGATCATTCCCGCGCCACCTATCGTGCAGCGGCGTCCAATGATCGTGCTTCCCGCAACACCAACACAACCAGCCATCGCGGCGTTTTCGCCGACACGCACGTTATGCGCAATCTGGATCTGGTTGTCCAGTTTCACGCCATCGCCGATCTGCGTGTCATCCAGGGCTCCACGATCAATCGATGTGTTAGCGCCTATTTCCACGTCGTCGCCTATGAGCACGCGTCCAATTTGCGGAATCTTGACCCAACGCTCACCTTCCTTGGCAAAACCAAAACCATCGCTCCCAATAATCGCTCCGGCATGAATGATAGCCCGTTGACCGACCACACAACGACCGTAGATCACGACATTGGGATAGAGCAGGGAATCGTTTCCGATCGAAACACCATCCCCGATGATACAACCGGGGTACAGAGTCACGTTTTCACCAATGACCACGTGATGTCCAATCACCACGTTTTCGCCAATGCTCGCCGAGGAAGGAACCGGGCTATGCAAAACCGCAGTAGGGTGGACGCCTGACGGACGAAGGTCGAGCGGGTTCAGCAAAGCCACAACGCGGGCGTAATAGGCGTAAGCGTTTGGGTGAACGATCCGCGGGAGTGTTGTGTCCCCGGCGAACTGCGGTGGCAGTATGACCGCTGCCGCGCGGGTAGTCTTCAACTGCTGCCGGTACTTTGCACTGACCAGGATAGAAATCTGTTCGGGTGATGCTGCAGCCAGGCTGGCGACCTGCGACACGACAACCGAACCATCACCCTCAAGCGTGCCGCCAAGGCGAGTAACGATTTCGTCGAGCCGCTGACCTTCTTGCGCAGGCACGCTTATTATTTGCCTTCGGAGAGTGCCTTGATTATCTTGTCCGTCACGTCAAGCCGAGGACTTACCCAAACAACGTCCTGGACGATCAAATCGTACTTCTCGCTCTCAGCGAGCTGCTTGATCGCCTTGTTCGCCTTTTCAATGATAGCGGCATTCTCTTCGTTCTGGCGGAGGTTCAGGTCTTCACGGAATTCACGCTGCTTGCGCTGAAATTCGCGGGAAAGCTCGTTCAGGTCCTTTTCTTTCGTACGGCGTTCTGTTTCGGCCATGGTTACCGAGTTCTTCTCAAGCGACTCCTGTAAGGTCTGGAGCTGCTTGGCCATGCGTTGCAAATCCTGGTCGCGTTTGGTGAACTCCGCCTCGATCTTCTTCGCTGCCTTGACGGCAGTAGGCGCATCGCGGAAGATCCGCTGGGTATTGACGTAACCAATCTTTGTTGTATCGGATGCCAACGCACAGGACACTGGTAGCGAAGCCATCAACGCAACCAGCAACGTGGCAATTTTCGTTTTCAAGATGATTCTCCTGAGTTAAAAGGACTGTCCAAACTGGAACTGGAACCGTTGAAGTTTATCACTATTCTGATCGTTCAGCGGTAGGGCCAAGCTGAACTTGAGCGGACCAAACGGAGAAATCCAAGTCGCCGCAAGACCAGTCGACATGCGCACCGACCCGCCGTCGAATACGGTTGAGTCTTTTGAACCATCAGCATAAACTTGCCCCGCATCGAAAAACGGTCCAAAGCGTACCGATTTGTCCAGGCCAAAACCGGGCATGGGCATCGACAACTCCGCATTGAAAACCGCACGCCGCGTACCACCAAGCCTGACGATGTCTCCAGTACCTGGTCTCTTTTCGTAAGGTCCAAGACTCGCCGTATCGTAGCCTCGTACTGAACCAACACCGCCGGCATAAAAATTCCTGTAGAAAGGAACCTCCTGTCCGGCCAGGCCTTTGGCGTACCCCAGCTCACCGTTGAGCATCAGCACCATGGTTCGTGTCACCGGGAAATAGCGCTGATGCTGATAGTTTGCCTTGTAGTACTTCAGATCTCCACCAGGAAGCGCAAGCTCAAAAGAAGCTCTTTGCAAGGCCCCCTGCGTCGGGTTCAGCGCACTGTCCTTGGTGTCATTGACCCAGCCAAACGTCGCCGGCAAGGTAATGTTGGAACATGATTTTGGAATACTATTCAGGTTTGATGGAAGAACGGAACTCCCTGAACCGCAGAATTCATTGTTGAATCGCTTGTATTGGTTTGGTGTGTTCGTATCCGTGGGGTTGATTTCAACTCGAGTCTGGTCAATGGCCAGGCCAAAATTAAGTGATTGTTTCTCCCCGATCGGAAAGCCGAAACGGATACCGCCTCCCGTTGACACTGTGTTGTACTCGTAACCTAGCGTCGTCGGATTGGATTTTCTGTGATAGGCATCGAAGCCTTGACTCACGCCATCCACCGTGAAGTAGGGATTGGTGTAGCTGATTCCAAGCGTACGATTGATCTTGCCAGTATTGACCTGCAATGACAGAAATTTTCCGCTACCAAAAATGTTGGACTGCGACACGGCGCCCGAAATAATAAATTTTTCGGATTGAGAGTAACCGGCTCCCAGGGAAATACTTCCAGTTGATTTCTCAGTGACATTGATGTTTACGTCAACCTGGTCGGTTGTTCCCGGTACCGGCGGCGTTTCGACATTGACTTCGCCAAAATAATTGGTCTTGTCGATGCGTTCTCGCGATAGTTTTACCCGGCTATCGTCGTACCAAGCACCTTCCATCTGGCGCACTTCCTGTCGAATCACTTCATCCCGGGTCTTGGTGTTTCCGCTGACGTTGATACGTCTGACATAAACACGCTTGCCCGGATCGACAAATACGGTAAAAGCCACTTGCCTCTTCTCTTTATCCAGCTCAGGGGCGGCATTGACATTGGCAAATGCATAACCCTTACCGGAAAGCTTGTCGCTGATGGCTTTAGTGCTTTCATTCAATTGTTCGCGAGAAAAGACGTCTCCCGGTTTGATTTTCATCGCCTTTCGGAAATCTTCTTCAGGCAAAATAAGATCCCCTGCCAGCTTGACCGAAGACACGATGTAGCGCTCTCCTTCGGAAACGCTGATCGTAATGAAGATGTCCTTCTTGTCGGGGCTGATCGACACTTGGGTCGATTCAATGTTGAACTCCAGATAGCCACGATTCAGATAATACGAACGCAAAGTCTCAAGGTCGGCGGCAAGTTTTTGTTTTGAATACTGGTCGTTCTTGGTATACCAACTTATCCAATTGGGTGTTTGCAGCTGGAAAATCGATAGCAGATCCTTGTCCTTGAATGACTTGGCGCCCACAATGTTGATTTGCCTGATTTTGGCGGCCTCGCCTTCATCGATATTGAAGTTGATTGACACGCGGTTACGCTCAAGCGGCGTCACCGTCGTCGTAATGGCAACCGAATATTTTCCGCGGGTCAAATACTGGCGTTTCAATTCCTGCTCGGCTCTTTCCAGCATGCTGCGATCAAAGGAGCGCGAGACAGCGAAGCCTGCTTCCTTAAGGCCTTTGGTCAGTGGCTCCTTGTCGAATTCCTTGAGACCGACAAAATCGATCTGTGCTATGGCTGGCCGCTCTTCGATGACAACAACCACGACGTTGCCATCGATTTCGATGCGCACATCCTTGAAAAAACCAGTAGCAAACAAGGCTTTGATTGCCTGCGCTGCCTTATCCTCGGTCATGGTATCCCCAACCTTGATTGGGAGATAGCTGAACACGGTACCGGCTTCTGTGCGCTGGATACCGTCAAGACGTATATCCTTGACCGGAAACGGCTCGAAAGCGTAGGCACTAGAAACAAAAAGCGTGGCGATCAGCCCCGCTATCAGGTTTTTCTTCATAGGGTCAGCCGGAAATCAATCGATTGATATCATTGTAGAAAGCAAAGGCCATCAACATCAGCATCAGCGCCAGCCCGATTTGCTGGCCAATTTCCATATTACGCTCGGACAGTGGTGCTTTCGTTATGATTTCGACGACATAATACAGCAAATGGCCGCCATCCAGAATTGGGATGGGCAGCAAATTCAGGACGGCAAGACTTATGCTGACGAGTGCCAGGAACTTCAAGTAATGGCCTGTTCCGAGTCTGGCCGACTGCCCGGCGTAGTCGGCGATCGTCACCGGACCGCTGAGATTGCGCCAGGACACCTCGCCGACAATCATTTTTCCGATCATTTCAAGGCTGAACGCAGATTTGTTCCAGGTCTCGTCGATAGCCTTGCCCAGCGCAGACACCAGTCCGTACCGAACCGTGATCATCAGGTCGCTACGCGTAACCCCTGAATTGCTGACGGCTGCACCGATCCGGCCGATTCGCTGTCCGCCGTCGTCAAAAGTGTCGGGTGTAATGCTAATGGCAAGTTGTGCCTCATTACGCCGGATCAGAAAAATCATGGCTTTCCCTGGAGCATTGCGGACGCTGTGAACTACATCGGCCCACGAGCTGAGCGATTTGTCGTCGATCGCCAGGATCTCATCTCCAGGAATCAGGCCGCCAGCGGCGGCGGCACCGTCAGGACTGACTTTTCCGAGTATCGGCGGAATCCGGGGACGATAAAATCCGAGCCCGAGCTTCTCAAACGCATCGCCTTCCCAACCCCCGGCACGGACTGTAGAAACGTCGAGGTGACGAAAGGCGATCTCGCTGCGCTGATTGACCACCTCCAATTCGATGACATTTTGGTTCACTGCCTGCCGTATGAGCGCCCAATGCATATCCTGCCAGGTTTGAACCATCTCATTACCTACTTTGAGCACCCGTTCGCCGTTCTCAACCCCGGCCCCAGCCGCTGGACTCGCTGCCACCGGTGTGCCCAATATAGGTTTCAGCTCTTCTGTGCCGTGCCAAAAGAGCCCCCAATAAACCAATACCGCCAACAACAAATTGGCTATCGGTCCGGCAACAACAATGGCCATGCGACGCCAGACTTTCTGGCGGTTAAAGCTGCGATGGAGTTCATCCGGATTGACAACGCCTTCGCGCTCATCGAGCATCTTGACGTAACCACCGAGGGGAAACATGCCAATGGACCATTCCGTGCCATCCGGGCCGATCTTTATTGACCATAACGCACGACCAAAACCGACCGAAAAACGCAGCACCTTGACACCGACCAAACGTGCCACAAGGTAATGCCCGTACTCATGGACGATGATAAGTACGCCAAGAAGAGGAACGAACGCCAGCACATAAAACAGAATGCCGCTCATGGCAAGGCCATCCCGTCGATAATTTGCTCGGCGATCATACGCGCGGCGCGATCAGCGTCCAGCACATCCATGAGTGAAGACAGTTTGGCTGACGGCGATTCATCCATGACGGTGGCAATGATTCTGGGGATCGCGGTAAATCCGATCCGACCGGCAAGAAAGGCTTGGACGGCAAGTTCATTGGCTGCATTGAGGGTTGTCGGCGCGCTATCCCCGTCACGCAGCGCTCGGTAGGCCAGATCGAGGCAGGGGAAACGCTCCATATCCGGTCGCAAAAATTGAAGCGAAGCGATTTTGAATAAATCAAGTGGCGCGACACCCGCATCGACCCGCTCCGGATAAGCCAAGGCATGGGCGATCGGCGTGCGCATATCCGGATTCCCCAGTTCGGCAATGACCGAACCATCGACGTACTGTACCAGCGAATGAACGACGCTTTGCGGGTGAATCACAATTTCGATCTGTTCGGCAGGGACGTTGAATAGCCAATGCGCCTCGATCATCTCGAGTCCCTTGTTCATCATCGTTGCTGAATCGACTGAAATTTTTCGCCCCATGACCCAGTTGGGATGCGCGCACGCCTGCTCGGGGGTGACCCGTTCGAGGTCGGCTTTCAGGGTGTTGAGAAAAGGCCCTCCCGACGCCGTAAGCATCAAACCACGTACACCGCTTTTTAATAAATCACCTGAAAAATCATACGGAAGTGACTGAAATATAGCATTATGTTCACTGTCGATCGGTAGCAATGTGGCACGATTATCCCTGACGGCCCGCATGAAGACGGGGCCGGCCATGACCAAGGCCTCCTTATTGGCCAAAAGGACTTTCTTGCCGGCGATTGCTGCGGCAAGTGTAGGTTGCAGCCCCGCTGCGCCGACGATGGCGGCCATGACCGTGTCTACGTCAGGCAATGCCGCCATTCGCACCAGAGCATCCGGTCCGAACTCGACCTGGGTCAAGCACGCGGCTGTTGCCAGGCGAAGCCGCAGTGTCGCAGCTAGTTCGGCATTTTGAACGACGGCGAAGCGTGGTTGAAATTCGATACATTGATCGAACAAGCGTTCGATCTGAATATGGGCGCAAAGGGCAACGACCCGATAACGTTGCGGGTGACGCCGAACCACATCCAGTGTATTGACGCCAATCGAGCCGGTTGAACCAAGGATTGTGAGGTTCTGCAGAGTCATCGCCGGGTCAATACAGGTTTGTCAGCCAGACCAGCGCCACCAGGGGCAACGTCGAGGTCAAGCTGTCAATGCGATCCAGCACGCCGCCATGTCCGGGAAGCACATTGCTGCTGTCTTTGAGTCCGGCCTGGCGTTTGAGCAGTGACTCAAAGAGATCGCCGATAATGCCGATCGCGGCAAGGAGGACAAGCGCGGGCAACAACAAGGCGTAATGGGTCGAAAGGACCGCAGGCATTTTTGGCGACAGCAAGAAACCATAGACAACCACCGCAACGACTCCGCCCAGTGCGCCTTCCCATGTCTTGCCGGGGCTGATGCTGGGCGCCATCTTGTGTCGCCCGAAGGTGCGACCGAACATATAGGCGGCAATGTCAGCCACCCAGACGACAGCCATGACGGAAATAAGCGTAGGCGCGCCAGCCTGCCGCAGTTGCACAGAGGCCAACCAGGTTGGCAGAATCAGCAGGAGGCCAACGGCTAGTCCCGGTACGGATTTGGCCAGTGGCCGACGATGTTTTAGCCACAGGGGAGCGACGAGCAACCAGAAAACAGCAGCCGGTATATAAAGCCAGCGCCCCAGGCTCCAGGCCGCATTTTCAAATCCCGTAGCGAGTCCTAGCGCTGCAGGTTCCAAAATGGCAATGGCAACACATAGGAGAGCGAATAGCAGCCCCAATTTGATGCGAAAAGCTGCTCCAAAAGCCATCAGCCCTCCCCACTCCCAGGTGGCAACCGTGGCAATACTGGTAATGAAAATAACCCAGCCGAGTGGTGGCAAATAAAACAGCGCCAGTAAAAAGGCCGTAGCAAGCAGAACCGCGGTAACGATCCGCGTTTTAAGCATTGATCTTCATATTTGTCGCCTGGGCCAAGCCCGCCCTGTCGGTGATTGGGTCCGTATTCGCCACCGCAGGAAGGTTAAGGTTCAGTTGTTCGCTGGTCCGGCCAAAACGACGTTCACGCTTCTGGTATGAGGCTATTGCGGCGCCGAAAGCAGTTGCATCGAACTCCGGCCAGAGGGCATGGGTAAAGTAGAATTCCGCATAGGCAAGTTGCCAAAGCAGAAAATTGCTGATTCGCTGTTCGCCACCGGTGCGAATAAAAAGATCGGGCTCCGGGGCGTAATGCATGGCCAGATACGGCGCGAGGTCGGTTTCGCTCCACGCCCCCTTCTTTTCCGGCTGGTCCAGAACCATGCGATTGACCGCCTGTAAAATATCCCAACGCCCGCCGTAATTGGCGGCAATGGTCAGCGTCAACTTCTCATTTCCCGCCGTCAGCCGCTCTGAAGCAAGAATCAGCGACTTCAATTCCTGATCAAAAGGAGATAAATCCCCGATGACTTTCAGCCGAACTCCATTGCGTTCAAGTTTGGATACCTCCTGCTGCAGGGCGCGGAAGAAAAGCTGCATGAGCAGCGTGACTTCCTCTTCGGGTCGCCGCCAGTTCTCCGAACTGAAAGCAAAAAGCGTCAGGTATTCGATTCCGTTTTCAAGACAGTACTTGATCGTATCGCGTACCGTCTCAACGCCTCGACGATGCCCGGCGAAGCGCGGCAGGCATCGTTTCTTGGCCCAGCGCCCGTTACCGTCCATGATAATGGCGACATGTCGCGGCACGGCCGCCGCGCTCGGTATATCCTGGGTTGAACTGGTGAAGATCGCCATCTGTTAGGCCCTTTGGACGGACTTCAAACGGCCATCAATTCGATTTCTTTTTGTGCAAACTGCTTGTCAACCTCAGCGACATATTTGTCAGTCAGCTTCTGGATGTCATCCTGCGCCCGACGCTCGTCATCCTCCGAGCATGCTTTCTTCTTAAGGAGGTCTTTCAGTGTGGCGTTGGCGTCCCGGCGCAAATTGCGCATGGCGACGCGTGCGGTTTCACACTCGTGCTTGACCACCTTGATCAGATCACGGCGTCTTTCTTCAGTCAGTGCGGGCATCGGAACACGTATGAGTTCGCCCTGTGACGCCGGATTCAACCCCAGATCGGAATCGCGAATGGCCTTCTCGACCTTGGCGGCCAGCCCCTTCTCCCAAACCTGGACACCCAGGGTGCGAGGATCAATCAAGGTGATATTGGCCACGGTGTTGACCGGCACCATGGAGTCGTAATAATCGACTTGAACGTGATCCAGAAGCCCGATATGCGCGCGTCCCGTACGAACTTTGGTCAGATCAACCTTCAGTGCCTCTAGCGACTTCTGCATTTTATGTTCTGTGGTGCTTTTCACTTCAGCAATCGACATTTCACTCTCCCTCAGCTATACACCAGCGTTCCTTCGCCCTCTCCGAGTACAACCCGCTTCAACGCGCCACGTTTGAAGATCGAGAAGACGTTGATCGGCAGCTTCTGGTCACGACACAAGGCAAACGCTGTCGCATCCATCACGGCCAGATTCAATGAAATCGCTTCGTCAAAACTGATCCGATCGAATCGTGTCGCCAGTGGATCTTTTTTGGGATCAGCGGAATAGATCCCGTCGACCTTGGTGGCTTTGAGCACAATTTCCGCCCCAATTTCGGCGCCGCGCAAGGCGGCTGCCGTATCCGTCGTGAAAAACGGGTTCCCCGTGCCGCCGGCAAAAATAACCGTTCTGCCCTGTTCAAGATAACGGATGGCCCGGCCACGAATATAGGGTTCGACGACTTGTTCGATATTCAATGCCGACTGGACCCGGGCAACCATCCCGGCGACGCGCATCATATCCTGAAGCGCCAAGGCGTTCATCACCGTAGCCAGCATACCCATGTAGTCGGCCTGTGCGCGGTCCATGCCGGTAGCGGCCGGAGCCACGCCGCGAAAGATATTTCCGCCGCCGATAACCACACCAACTTGCACCCCTAAATCGACGACACTCTTAACTTCACCGACCACTTCGGCGATGGTTTGACGATTGATGCCGTAAGCATCCGAACCCATCAAGGCTTCGCCTGATAGCTTAAGCAGGATGCGTTTGAATTTAGGGGTAACAGCTTCACTCATGGCAGTAAGGCCCTTCAGCTTATTTCTTTGCGGCCGCCGCCTGGGCTGCAACCTCGGCGGCGAAGTCGGTCGAACGCTTTTCCAGCCCTTCGCCGACGACATATAACGTAAACCCGGCAACCGACGCACCTTTGGCCTTGAGCAATTGTTCAACCGTTTGCTTGCCGTCCTCCGCCTTGACGAACACCTGTGCCAGCAAGGTGACTTCTTTCAGGAATTTCTGCACCGTACCTTCGGCAATCTTCTCGAGCATGGCTTCCGGTTTATTGTCAGCACGTGCCTTCTCGATGGCAATGCGTCGTTCAGTATCCAGGAGTTCGGCAGCAACACCCGTGTTATCCAGCGCCTTCGGTTTGGAAGCCGCGATATGCATGGCCAAGTCCTTGCCCAACTGCTCGTCGCCACCCTGAAGGTCAAGTAGTACGCCAATCCTGGAACCGCCGTGGACGTACGAGGCCAGTCTTCCCTTGGACTCGACACGTGAAAACCGACGGATCGATAAGTTTTCGCCGACCTTGCCTACCAAAGCAGCTCGGGTCGATTCGACGGTCCCATCGCCCATCGGCAGTTGCGACAAAGCGGCCACGTCCGCCGGGTTCTTGTCGGCGACCAGTTCAGCGCAATCCTTGAGCAGTCGTACAAACTCGTCGTTTTTCGCTACGAAATCGGTTTCGCAGTTGATTTCAATGATCGAACCCAGTCTGCCGTCCTTTGAAATGCTGATGGCAACTGCGCCTTCTGCCGTGATGCGGGCAGCGGCCTTGGTCGCTTTGTTGCCCAGTTTCACGCGCAGAATTTCTTCGGCCTTGTTCAGGTCGCCGTCAGCTTCGGTCAAAGCCTTCTTGCATTCCATCATCGGTGCATCGGTTTTGGCTCGTAGTTCTGCCACCATGCTCGCGGTAATTCCCGCCATCTTATTCTCCACTTGCGGACACGGCCGGAAAACCGGCCGCACCTCATCAATTCAAATCAAACCACGAATGTCTTGTCGCACGTCCAAAAGCATATTCTTCAACATGTTAATGGATGGCAATGTCTTGGAAAGACTACTCGGCCTCTTCGAAAAACTCATCGCCGGAACCGGTCGCCGCGACAATCTCTTCAACATACTGACTGCGCCCTTCGAGAATCGAGTCGGCCACGCCACGCGCGTACAAACGGATCGCACTGGATGAGTCGTCGTTGCCCGGGATGACGTAGTCAATGCCCTCCGGCGAATGATTGGTGTCGACCACCGCGATGACCGGTATCCCCAGCTTGTTGGCTTCGGTTATGGCGATCTTGTGGTAGCCGACGTCGATGACGAAAAGGGCATCCGGCAAGGTGTTCATGTCCTTGATGCCGCCGATGGATTTCTGCAACTTGGCCAACTCACGCTGGGTCATCAGTGCCTCTTTCTTACCAAGTTTTTCAAGAGAGCCATCTTCGCTCATGGTTTCCATGTCCTTCAGCCGTTTGGTCGACTGCTTGATCGTCTTGAAGTTGGTCAGCATGCCGCCCAACCAGCGTTGATCAACATAGGAGGAACCACAACGGCTGGCCTCTTCGGCGATGATCTCACGCGCCTGCCGTTTGGTGCTGACGAAGAGAATAGTGCCCTTGTTGGACGACAACTTGCGCACGAAAGCCATGGCCTCGTTGTACTTGGCCAGTGTCTTTTCGAGATTGACGATATGGATCTTGCTCCGGGCACCAAAAATGTACTGAGCCATCTTGGGATTCCAGAAACGGGTTTGGTGGCCAAAGTGAACACCGGCCTCCAGCATTTGACGCATGGTTGCGGACATACATTTCCTTCATATCAGGGTTAAACCACCATTCGCCGCTAACAGCCTGCCCAGAAAAAATGACAGGCACCCTTGATAAGGCGAATGTGCGTAATATACGCACCGTTTCCGGCGCGCCTCATGTATCGTGATGGCACATATCCAACACTTAAGCTCTGCCCACACAGGTCGGCAAAACCCGGCGATTGTACCATTGGACGCGACGAAGTTCTACTGACGACGGTGTTGCTTCCGTGTCAAACGAACAAACCTCCATTTTCAAGCGAACCGGCCCGGGCACCTCGATCTTTCAACCGGGAAAATTGCCTAAGCGGTCGCCTTACTCTATCCTTCGCCAGATCATGGAACTCCTCGGCCCTTAATAACATGAGCATTACATTCAAAACCTCCGAAGAAATCGAAAAGATGCGGGTCGCCGGTCGCTTGGCCTCGGAAGTGCTCGACTACATTACCCCTTTCATCAAACCGGGAGTTACCACCGGTGCGCTGGACAAGCTTTGCCACGACTATATGGTCGATGTTCAGGGATGTATCCCCGCGCCGCTGGACTACGCGCCTGCAGGCTACAAACCGTATCCGAAATCGATCTGCACCTCGGTCAACCACCAAGTATGTCACGGTGTTCCCGGCGACCGACAGTTGAAGAATGGCGACATCGTCAATCTCGATATCACCACCATCAAGGAGGGCTATCACGGCGATACAAGCCGCATGTTTCAGGTTGGCGAAGTATCGATTCAGGCCAAGCGCCTGTGCGAAGTTACCTTTGAATGCCTCTGGCTCGGCATTGCCCAGGTCAGAGCGGGCGCACATCTGGGCGATATTGGCCAGGCCATCCAGCAGCATGCCGAAAGATCCGGCTATTCGGTAGTCCGTGAATTTTGCGGGCACGGTATCGGCGCAAAATTCCACGAAGATCCGCAAGTGGTGCACTACGGCAAGGCCGGAACCGGCATCGAGTTGAAAGCCAACATGATTTTCACCATCGAACCCATGATCAACGCCGGCAAGGCTGCGATCCGAGAATTGGCCGACGGTTGGACCATCGTCACCAAGGACCACAGCTTGTCCGCGCAATGGGAACACACGCTGCTTGTTACGGAAAACGGGTACGAGGTCCTGACGCTCTCCGCAGGCGCGCGCAAGCCCCCGGCATGGATCAGGCCATCCGCATGAAACTCGATTACGCTGACCGCAACTTGCTGGTCAACCGCTACAAATCACGGCTTCAGACGGGCCAGGCGGCCATTCGAGAACGCTATCAGGCCGACGCCGACGCGCCCCGCCTGCTGCACGACCGCTGCACGCTCATTGACGAGCTGCTGTGCGAATTATGGACAGAATTGCGCTTCCCGCAATCCTTGGCGCTGCTGGCGGTCGGAGGCTACGGAAGCGGTAAGTTATGGCCAGCCTCCGATGTTGACCTGCTCTTGTTGCTAACGGATCGGCCCGACGCGGCGCTCACCGAAGGCCTCGAGCAACTGGTTGGCCTGTTTTGGGATATCGGCCTGGTGATTGGCCACAGCGTACGGACGGTCGAGGAGTGCCTCACTGAGGCGGCCGGCGATTTGACGGTCAAGACAGCGCTTGTCGAAGCTCGGCTGCTGATCGGAAACGAAGAACTCTGTTCGAAATTTACTTCCGATTTCAGGGCCAGTATTGACCCCCAGGCGTTTTTCCATGCCAAACGGATGGAGCAGGACGAACGCTACCTGCGATTTCAGGACTCGCCCTACAGTCTCGAACCGAACTGCAAGGAAAGCCCGGGGGGCTTGCGTGACCTGCAAAGCATCTTGTGGATCGCCCAGGCGGCGGGTTATGGCAAGAGCTGGCAGGATCTTGAGCGCCACGGCTTCATCACGCATGAGGAAGCGCAAGGTCTGGAACGCAGGGAAACTTTTTTGCAGCGATTGCGTATCCAATTGCACTTCCATGTGGGCCGTCGTGAAGACCGTCTCCTGTTCGATTATCAGACGGCACTCGCCGAGCAACTGGGCTTTGCCGGGACGCCAACCCGACGGTCCAGCGAACACTTGATGCAGGAGTACTACCAGACGGCGAAAACGGTGACCCAGCTCAACACAATTCTTCTGCAGAACATCGGCAGCGCGATTTTTCCCTCACCCGATCAAGAACCATTGCCAATCAACGAGCGTTTCCAGAGCGCCAATCAACTGCTCGACGTCCAGCACGAGAACGTTTTCATCGACATGCCCAGTGCGATTCTTGAGGCTTTTTTGATCATGCAGCAGCACGCCGAGTTGAAAGGCATGACGGCGCGCACCATTCGCTCGCTGTGGCGGTCTGCCAACCTGATCGACAATGACTTTCGAGAGAACCCGGA
Source organism: Propionivibrio sp. (assembly GCA_016705685.1). Lineage (GTDB taxonomy): Bacteria > Pseudomonadota > Gammaproteobacteria > Burkholderiales > Rhodocyclaceae > Propionivibrio. The sequence goes on along the minus strand of JADJLB010000010.1, from coordinate 104,296 downwards.
GAACAAGACTCGATTTCTCGAAATTTTGAAGCAGCCGCAGGGTGTGCTGCATGCGTTGAGGCGCATGAATCAGTTCGATATTCTTGGCTGTTACCTGCCCAATTTCGGGGCCATCGTCGGCCAGATGCAACACGACTTGTTCCACGCCTACACGGTCGACCAGCATACCCTGCAAGTACTGCGCAACCTGCGCAGGTTTTCGGAAACGGGTTTTGGCCACGAATACCCATTTTGCAGTCAGTTGATCAGCGGATTTGATCGACCTTGGCTGCTCTACATTGCCGCCCTCTTTCACGATATCGCCAAGGGGCGCGGCGGCGCTCACTCCGAGCTGGGCGCGGTTGATGCGCAGGATTTCTGTGACCGCCATGGCCTGAATGCCGAAGACAGCGAACTGGTGGTCTGGCTCGTGCGTCAACATCTAATCATGTCAAACGTCGCCCAAAAGCAGGACATCTCCGACCCGGACGTGCTCGGCACGTTTGCCGCCACGGTCATGGATGAGCGTCACCTGACCGCACTCTATCTATTTACAGTCGCGGATATTCGCGGCACCAGTCCAAAAGTCTGGAATAGCTGGAAAGGCCATCTGCTCGAGCAACTGTTCGAGCAAACGCGCCGGCTCCTGCGTTCAGGCGGGAAAGTGCCTGTAACGCAGGGCGTCATCGAAGATCGACAAGATGAAGCCATGCGTCTGCTGCGTTACTACGCGGTCCCTGACGCCGCGCACGAACGGTTGTGGGGGCAGCTCGATACCGTCTACTTCCTGCGCCATTCGGCCGAGGAAATCGCCTGGCATACTCGTGCCCTGTATTACCGGATTGACAGCAAGCAACCGATCGTCAAAGCGCGCATCAATCCCCATGGCGACGGCATCGAAGTCATGGCCTACACGCAAGACCAGCGTGATCTGTTTGCCCGACTGGTGGGCTTTTTCAGCCGCGCGGGCTACACCATCATGGATGCCAAGATTCACACCACAAGCCATGGCTATGCGCTTGACAGCTTCATGCTGCACGACGTCAGCGGTCGCGACAACGATCGCGACATGATCAGTTATATCGAGCATGAGTTGATCGACCGGTTGATGCGACAAGCCCCCCCCGAAGCGCCGGCGACCGGGCGTATATCACGTCAGGTCAAGCATTTCCCGATCCAGCCGCTAGTGACCATTCAACCACTGGTAACGCTGCAGCCCGATGAAAAAGGCCTGCTCTTCGTTCTCTCGATCATTGCTTCCGATCGTCCGGGCCTGCTTTATACGGTGGCCATGGCGCTGGCGGCACACGGCGCCAATCTGCATACCGCAAAGATCGTCACGCTTGGCGAAAGGGCTGAGGATACTTTTCTGATCAGCGGTGGGGATCTAGATGTACGTGACAGCCGGATCAAACTGGAGACGGAATTGTTGGAATTACTGAAGTTCTGAGGGGCTTCAATCCGTTGGCAGGCCCGTCGATTCCGGGCCAAATGCATCGATAAACCCAAAGCTCGTGAAATCCTTAATCCGCATCGGGTAAAGAATCCCATCCAGATGATCGCATTCGTGCTGAACCACCCGGGCATGAAATCCGTCGACCGTGCGTTCGAAGCGTCGGCCGAAAGGGTCAAAACCGGTGTAATGCAGATGCCGCCAGCGCGGCACCGAGCCACGAAGTCCCGGGACCGACAGGCATCCTTCCCAGCCTTCTTCGGTCTCGTCCGAGATCGGCGTTAACACCGGATTGATCAGCACCGTGAATGGCACGCTGCCGGCAGCCGGATAGCGCGGATTCTGTTCAAAACCAAAAATGACCACGCGCCGTCCGACGCCGATCTGGGGAGCCGCCAGACCCGCGCCATCAAGATGGCGCATGGTGTCTTCCATGTCGGCGACCAGATCGTGCAATTCCGGTGAATCGAAGGTCTCCACCGGTTGTGCCTGCGCCCACAGGCGCGCATCGCCCATCCTAAGAACAGCCCGGATCGCCATAGCCCACCATGCTCTCGATAATCGTTCGTACCTGGCCCATCGACTGGTGCAGCACTCCCTGAATCGACTCGAAGCTGATGCCGTCACGGCTGTCCGCCCGGCCCGCCGCGAAGTTGGCAACCACGCTGATCGCGGCGTAAGGCACCGCCAATTCACGTGCCAGGGCAGCTTCCGGCATTCCCGTCATGCCCACCACATCGGCGCCGTCACGTTCAAGACGGTTGATTTCGGCCGCCGTTTCGAGACGAGGCCCCTGTGTCGCCGCATAGACCGCGTTGTCGCTGACGGGAATTCCAGCCGTTCTTGCCGCCGAAAGCAACTGCTCGCGTAGGGTGTTGTCATAAGGGTCGGTAAAGTCTATATGCGCGAGCGTGCATTCCGGCCCTTCGTGGAAGCTGGATTTACGTCCCCAGGTGTAGTCGATGATCTGATGCGGAATGACCAGATCGCCGGGCTTGAGGTCAGGGCGAATGCTGCCGACCGAGGCGACCGAAATGATGCCAACCGCACCGCGCTTGCTGAGCGCCCAGATGTTCGCCCGATAATTCACCTCGTGGGGCGGAATGGTGTGCCCGTAACCGTGCCTCGCCAGAAAGGCCACGGGGCGGCCGCAGATCTGCCCGAAGGTTACCGCCCCCGATGGTTCGCCGTAGGGGGTCCGTACCACCTCGCGATGTGAAATATCAAGATTGCTGAGTTGCGAAAGACCACTTCCGCCGATGACGGCCAGCATCTTATTCTTCCTTCATGGCGTAGATTGCCGGGAGATTTCGCCAGGCGCCGCGGACGTCCATGCCGAAACCGAAGACAAACCGATCCGGGACCGTCAAGGCAACGAAATCCGCCGTTATCGGTTTCTTCTTGCCCTTCAGTTTGTCGGTTGCGACGGCGGTGTAGCATTCCTTGGCGCCGAGTTGCCTGATGCGCTCGACGATGGCCGCCAGCGTCAGTCCTTCATCGAGGATGTCATCGACCACCAGGACAGTACGCCCTTTGACCGATGTCCACGGCGCCGAACGCCAGGTCAGCGCCCCGCCGGTCGTATCCTGGCCATAGCGCGTGACGTGCAGGTAATCGAAATCAAGGGGGAAACTCAACTGGGTCATCAGATGTCCGGCAAAAGGCACGCCACCGCTCATCACGCAGAGCAACAAAGGGTAGGTGTCCTCAAGTTTTGCGGTAATTTCAGCGGCCACGCGGGCTACCGCGGCTTGGACTGTCTCCGACGGATGAATCAAATCCGCCGTGGCCAGCATATCCTTCGCCAACTGAAGCTCTGTAGCGTTCACTACAGCTTGGCCAGGTAGTCGGAAAAGGCGGCACCTACTTCCGGATGACGTCGGCCAAATTCAACGGTGGCCTGCAGATAGCCCAATTTTGATCCACAGTCGTAGCGGTCTCCCACATAGCGGTAAGCCAGAACCTGCTCTTCGAGGATCAACGAGGCGATGGCATCGGTGAGCTGAATTTCGCCGCCGGAACCCGGTGTAACGTTCTCCAGATGATGGAAAATCCGCGGTGTCAGAATATAGCGTCCAACGACCCCCAAGGTCGAAGGCGCATCATCGGGTTTCGGTTTTTCGACTATGCCTTCGATTCGTTCGACGCGCTCGGCAACTTTACTCGATCTGACTATGCCATAGCTTCCTGTTTCGATACGTGGTACGTCAAGGACCCCCAGTACCGAACAGCGATAGTAGTCAAAAGTATCCGTCATCTGCCTCATGACCGGCGGTTCGCCGACGAGCAAATCGTCGGCGAGCAAGACGGCAAAGGGTTCATCGCCGATCACCGGCTTGGCGCACAGAACGGCGTGGCCAAGTCCCAGGGCCTCGGACTGACGGATATAGATGCAATTGATATTCCTTGGCAGCAAGTTGCGGACGAATTCGAGCATTTCCGCCTTGTTCCGCAGCGCCAGTTCGCTTTCAAGCTCGTACGCTTTGTCGAAATGATCCTCGATGGAGCGTTTGGTCCGACCCGTGACGAAGATCATGTCGCTGATGCCAGCCGCGACGGCTTCCTCGACCGCGTACTGGATCAGCGGCTTGTCGACGATCGGCATCATTTCCTTCGGGCTGGCTTTGGTCGCCGGCAGAAAACGCGTCCCTAAACCGGCAACAGGGAATACCGCTTTTTTTACCTTTTTCATCGAATTATCCCTTTTTATGATTCTATCATGGATAAGAATTGGCTCTCGTCAATGACCTGTACGCCCAGATCAAGCGCTTTACCCAATTTTGAACCCGCATCTGCGCCGGCCAACACATAGTCCGTCTTCCTTGAGACCGAGGCACTGACCTTGGCTCCAGCGGCTTCGATTCTCACCTTGGCCTCGTCGCGCGTGAGCGTTGGCAACGTTCCGGTCAGCACGAACACCTTGCCCGCCAGCTTACCTTCACCCACGAGCAATGCATTGTGATCTATTTCACTTTCGGTCCAGACGATTCCGGCCGCACGCAACTGTTCAACCACTTCAAGATTATGCGGCTCAGCACAGAATTGGCGCAAACTCTGCGCCACGACAGGCCCGACATCATGAACCTGCATCAGCGCTTCTTCATCCGCCGCAAGAATCCGGTCCAGCGATCCAAAGTGGCGCGCCAGATCCTTGGCGGTCGTTTCTCCCACATTGCGTATGCCTAACGCGTAGATGAAGCGTGCCAAGGTCGTTTGTTTGCTTTTCTCAATCGCGGCCAACAAATTGTTTGCCGATTTTTCAGCCATGCGCTCCAGGTTGATCAACGCCAGCACACCCATTTTGTAGAGATCGGCCGGGGTGCGCACGATGCCGCCATCGACCAATTGCTCGACAAGTTTGTCGCCCAACCCTTCGATGTCCATGGCCCGGCGCGATGCAAAATGAATCAACGCTTGTTTGCGTTGCGCCGGACAATACAGTCCGCCGCTACAGCGGGCCACGCTCTCATCGCTGGCACGAACCACCTGCGATGCGCAGATCGGGCAGGATTTCGGCATGACGAATTCGCTGGCCTGACTCGGCCGCTGATCGAACAGCACGCGCACGACTTCCGGTATCACATCGCCGGCCCGGCGCACGACAACCGTATCGCCGATGCGAACATCCTTACGCCGAATCTCGTCTTCATTGTGCAGTGTGGCGTTGGTTACCGTCACGCCACCGACGAATACCGGCGCCAGACGCGCCACCGGCGTCAATGCGCCGGTACGGCCGACCTGGACGTCCATGCTCAGAACCGTGGTGCTGGCTTCCTCGGCAGGATATTTGTGTGCCACTGCCCAGCGCGGTTCGCGCGAGACAAACCCGAGCTTGGATTGCAATGCCAGACTATTGACCTTGTAGACGACACCGTCGATGTCGAACGGCAGGCTGGCGCGTTGCACTCCCATGCCGTGGTGAAAATCGGCCAAGGCCTGCGGCCCATGTAGAACGGCGCGTGCGGTGCAGACCGGCAAGGCCAGGGAGGACAAGGCGTCGAGCATGGCGTTATGCGTTTCCGGCACCTGCCAGCCCTGAACCTCGCCAAGCCCGTAGGCAAAGAAGGACAACGGCCGGCTGGCCGCGATACGCGAATCCAGTTGGCGGATGCTCCCGGCCGCGCCATTGCGCGGGTTGACCAGGGTTTTCTCGCCAGCCGCTTCCGCGCGGGCGTTGAAGTGCATGAAGTCGGCGCGTTTCATGAAGATTTCGCCGCGCACTTCGAGCACGGCAGGCGGCGTCGGCGTGCGCAGGCGTAACGGTATCTGGCCGACAGTTCGCACGTTTTCGGTGACCTCCTCGCCTGTTTCCCCGTCGCCACGGGTTGCGGCGCAAACCAGCACGCCGTTTTCGTATCTCAGGCTGATGGCCAGGCCGTCGAATTTCAGTTCGGCGACATATTCAACCGGCGGATCGTCGTCGGTCAGCTTGAGATCGCGGCGCACGCGCGCGTCGAAAGCGAATGCGCCCTGTGCCGTGGTATCGGTTTCGGTCCGTATCGACAGCATCGGCACCGTATGACGTACCGGGGCGAAGGCGTCGAGCGCCTTGCCGCCGACGCGCTGAGTCGGCGAATCTGCCGTCATCAGCTCAGGATGCGCCAGCTCAAGTGCCTGCAATTCGCGAAACAGTCGGTCGTATTCATCGTCCGGAATCAGCGGCGCATCCAGGACGTAGTACTGATACGCGTGTTTCTCGATCTCCGCCCGCAACGCACCGATGCGTTCGCTATCGCTCATGCGTAAAGCGCCCAGCCTCAGGAGAACAAACGCCGCGTCAGCGGCCCGCCGGCTGGCAAGCCTTGTCCCGCCATGACGGATTGATATTGTCCAACCTGACGGCGTATCGGTTCCAGCCCACCTTCGGAGAGGGGTTGGCGATTGTCATCGACCAGCGACCCGCGCAGGACGTCCGAGAAGCGCCGCGCCAGATCGACCATCTGGTTAAACACCCGTTCTCCGTGTGAAACGCGCGGGACATCGAGCAGGAACGTAATGCCATGGGTGCTCATGGACTTCATCAATTCGGCCGAAAACCCTTGTGCTTCCTGATTGTGCAGCGTGAACAGCACATTGCCTTCGTCGTCGCGGCGGACGAAACACCCGTCACCATCGATCACCATGCCGGCGGCTTCGGCGAGCGCGCGCAGCTTGGTTCCCGGAAAAGGCCGTTCCTGGCTGATGACATTGATGCCGATCTGAATATCGACACTGACACAGAATTCATCAAGCTTGGCTGCGGTATCAAGCGCCGGCTGGCGCGTCGGCAGCTCGACAATGGCCATCAGATCGGTGGCCAGATCCTGCATGGCAATATGAAAAACCGACAAATCGCTCTCGTCGAGCGGGCCTTGCCGGTCCACCAGTTGCAGGCCAACCCGAAACCGTCGGTATTCGCCCTCGTTATCCTCGACGATTGGTTCCCACTCGCGCGACAGCTCGTTGTAGCCGACCCAATGCACGGGTTTGCGGATACGCGCCAGAGCATCGCGCTGCGCTTCGAGGATTTGACTGGCCGCTGCGGGTTCGACGGTTTCAAACGAGGCCAGATAATCGATCAGCGGAGACAGCAGATCAACTGGTTCGGCATCGTTGCGCGCTTCCTTGGGCTCGTCGGGGCGCCGCGCAGGAACCGGCAGGGTGCCCGGTTCGGCCCGCTGAGTCGCCATTCCTTCCCCGGGAGCTACCGTGGGTTCATGGCGGATCGGGCTAGCCTCCTCCTCCTGCGGTTCCGGGTCAGGGTGCATGACAGGCTCGATACGCTCACCGCGGAGCGCGTGGCCTCCTCGGCTCTCGTCAATCGCTGGTGAATTGACGGTTGTCGACGCCGCATGAATTGTCGTCTCCTCGTCGGCTTCAAACCGATCCTCTTCAACTCCGCTGCTCAAGTCACCCGCGCCGCCTGCTTGTGGTGCATCCAGCAGCACATCGGCATGGTGCGATTGCAAGACTTGCTCGGCAAGTTTGCGGTGCCTGTATTCCTGCCATTTGTTGTAGGCGGCCACGCCGATGACGGCAGCAGCGCCGAGGCCGATCAAGCCGGTTTGCAGTTCAGTCATGTCTCTTCCTAAACGATCTGCTCGCGCATGCGCAACGCTTCTTCCATGTCCACCTCGACGATGCGCGAAACCCCGGATTCCTGCATCGTCACCCCGATGAGCTGTTGCGCCATTTCCATGGCAATCTTGTTGTGGCTGATAAAAAGAAACTGGGTATTGGCGGCCATGCGTCGCACCATCGCGCAAAAACGTTCGGTATTGGTATCGTCCAGTGGCGCATCTACTTCGTCAAGTAGACAGAACGGCGCCGGGTTAAGCTGAAACATCGAAAACACCAGCGCAATTGCGGTCAGGGCTTTTTCGCCTCCGGAAAGCAGGTGTATCGTCGTGTTTTTCTTGCCCGGCGGCTGCGCCATGACCTGCAGGCCGGAGTCGAGAATTTCCTCGCCGGTCAGAATCAGCCGCGCTTCGCCACCACCGAAGAGGGTCGGGAACAGCTCGCCAAAACTGCGGTTGACCGAATCGAATGTGTTCTGCAGGAGGTCGCGTGTTTCTCGATCGATGCGGCGAATCGCATTTTCCAGCGTTTCCATTGCCTGCGTCAGGTCTTCGGATTGCGCATCGAGGTAGGTCTTCCGTTCGCGTGCCGCTTCAAGTTCTTCAAGCGCGGCGAGGTTCACCGCGCCCAGCGATTCGATGGCGCGCTGCAGTCCGGTCATCGTCGATTGCAGCGCCGAAACGCGCGCGCCGGCCAGTTCGCCGGCCAGACCGGACTCGTCGGCCTTCGCTTCGTGCAATTGCGCTGCAAATTGGTCGACATTGAGGCTGGCCGCCTGTTCCTTCAACTTGAGTTCGCCAATACGTTCGCGCAGGGGTTCGAGCGTGTGTTCAAGCTGCATGCGCTGTTCTTCCAGGCCGCGCAACGTGTTCGTCGCTGCCTCCAGTGCGTCGCGTACCGCAGCCAAGGTTTGTTCGCGGGAAACCCTGTGATCGAGCGCCTCCTGCAGTTGGGGCTCGAGTTCCTCGGCCTGCATGGCCTCGGCATTTTCGGCGCAGCGCGTGAACTCATCGTCGATACGCTCGACCTGCTTGAGCGCAAGTTCGCGACCGCGCGTGATTTCCTCTATTTTGTTGCGACACTCACGCTGCGTAAACTGCGCTTCACGCAATGCGCGTTCGACTTGGTTGACCTGATGACGTTCGTCGGCCAGCGCCTGTTCGGTCTGTTCGGATTGCGCCCGGGCCGCATCCAGCACTCTCTGCAATTGGCCAATCTGTTCGCGTTGTACGTCGATCGCTGCGTCGGCGTGGCGCAAGCGCCCGTTTTCGCCCGCTTCTTCGGCAATCATTTCGGTCAGGCTGGCGTCGATCTGCTCTTGCCGCTCGCGAAAACGATCGAGCGCCTGTGACAGTTTGAGGGTTTCAACCTGGATCCCATGCGCCAATTCCTGCAGGTTTTCAAGCTCCTGTCGCGCTTCCTGCAAGGCGTTTCGGGCGTCATCCATGCTTGTTTCAATGTCAGCCAGCCGTGCCTGCGCCTGATCAACCCGATCCTCATGCTGATGTATCGTTGCGCCAAGATCGTCGATCTCGCGCTGCCTCTCCAACAGTCCATGCTCGGCGGCGTCCGGCGCAAACAAAGTGACGCTTTGGCGGTTGACGATATCGCCCTCCGGCGTGATGCAGCAGGCCGTACCGGACAGGCGTTCGCGTTGCGCCAGCGCCGACGCCAGGTCCGGCGCAACAGATACTCCGTTGAGCCAGTCGGCAAGAATGGCGGCCAGTTGCGGATCGTCGCAACGAATACGTGCAAGAAGCCGCTCTGGCGCATCGCGATTCGCACCGGCACCGCTCAGGGCTTCTTCGAGCGGCATGAGTAAGGTCAGTTTGCTGCCCGGACGGTCCTTGCTCCACGCCGGGTCGGTCGTCTCGACCGTCAACGCGCTGATCCGCTCGCGCAAGACGGCCTCGACGGCATCTTCCCATCCGGCCTCGACATGCAAAGACTTCCACAGGGGCGTGCGGTTTTCCAGCCGATGCCGCCGCAGCCAGTCGCCGAGCTTGCCATCGCCCTGGACGCGCTTTTGCAATTGTTCCAGCGCGGCGCGTCGGGCATGTGCTTCGGCGCGTTCCTTCTGAACCTGCTGCAGTTCGGCCAACACCTCTCGGCGCCGTTGTTCGAGCCGGGGCGAATCCTGCTGTTTCAGCGCCAGGCCTTCCTGAACCCGAACGATGCGGTCACGCAGTTCGGCAAGCATGTCTTGTTTCAATTCCAGCGCGCCGCTATCGGGGACTGGCAAGGCCTCACGCTCCTGGGCCAGTCGTTCGCGTCGACCGGCGATGATCTGCAGCGAACGCAGGGCATGTCCGCGGTTGGCCTGCTCGAGATGGTGTTGCTGCTCGGCCTGAGCAATTTCGGCGCGATGCGCATTCGCGATTCCCTGAGCGCTGGCGTGGGCCGCTTCCGCCAGGGGAAGTCGTTCCTGCTGCGCCTGCAGCTGCATTTCGCCCTGCTTGACGCGCTCATCGGCCTGCGTCGCCAAGGCCAGCCAGCGAGCATGTTCGGCGCCCAACGTCTCGACTTCGTTTGCCCAGTGCACCTTGTCATCGGAAAGCTGCGCCAGCCGGGACTCGTATTCATGCTTGGATTCGCGGCGGTGACGGATTTCGGCTTCCAGACGCGCCACCTCGGCATTGGCGGAAAACAAGGCGCTTTGCGCGCCATGCACCCCGTCGCTGGCCGAAAAATGGCTTTCCCGTGCCACTTCAAGTCGGGCTTCGGTATCGCGCAAGGCGGCGTTCTGGGCCTCAAGTTCGGTAGCCGTGCGATCGATTTCGCGGGCCAGCCGTTCGCGTTCCATCTGCGCCTCATTGCGTTTGAGCAGCCACAGCAAGTGCTGCGTGCGCGCCAGTTTGTCGCTGTGTTCGCGGTACTGCCGCGCCACGGTGGCCTGCCCTTCCAGACGTTCCATCTGCGCGCCCAGTTCCAGGCGGATGTCCTCAACCCGCGCCAGGTTGTCACGGGTATCGGCGATGCGGCTTTCGGTTTCCTTGCGCCGTTCCTTGTATTTGGTGACGCCAGCCGCTTCTTCAAGGAAAACGCGTAGCTCATCGGGTCGCGCCTCGATGATGCGCGAGATCGTTCCCTGCCCGATGATGGCGTAAGCACGCGGCCCGAGGCCGGTGCCGAGAAACAGGTCGGTAACATCCTTGCGCCGGACATGCAGGTTGTTGATGTAGTACTCGGACTGGCCGTTACGCGTGAGCAGGCGCTTGACCGACAATTCGGCGTATTGCGACCACTGTCCGGAGATACGCCCGAGCGAATTGTCGAAAACCAGTTCGACGGCGGCCCGCGAAACCGGCTTGCGACTGTCGGCACCGTTGAAGATCACATCCTGCATCGACTCGCCACGCAACTCGGAGGCTTTCGATTCGCCCAGAACCCAGCGCACCGCATCCATGACATTGGATTTTCCGCAGCCGTTGGGCCCGACCACGCCGACCAGTTGACCTGGCAGGGAAATCGTCGTCGGATCGACAAAGGATTTGAAACCGGCGAGTTTGAGTTTCGTCAGACGCATAAAATGGCACGCCGCCGAAAGGCGGCGAGAGTTGTGTTCCCCATCAGCGGCGCATGTCGCCGCGCGGGTGCAATCGGGCGATTATAATAGCATCCGGGCCATCGAACAGCCTGAACCTCGCCTCCACCTCGTCATCACTTCGCCGGAATTCGGACCCCACCATGAGCAGCCCATCCGCCAGAACACTTGAAACATTTCCCAACCCCGCGCCGCAGCGGGATTTTCACATCCACATGGAAATTCCCGAATTCACCTGCCTCTGCCCGAAAACCGGCCAGCCGGACTTCGCCACCTTGACCCTCGACTACATTCCGGAAAAAGCTTGCGTCGAACTCAAGAGCCTCAAGCTTTACATCTGGTCTTTTCGTGACCAGGGCTGCTTTCATGAAGCAGTCAGCAACCGCATTCTCGACGATCTGGTCAAAGCCACCCGCCCCCGATTCATGCGCCTGACCGCACGCTTCAACGTCCGCGGCGGGATATTTACCGACGTCGTCGTCGAACACCGGAAAAAAGGCTGGAAACCGGCGCCAAAAATCGCGTTGGTCGATGTTCACCCAACGACCAGTCGCCGGGGCTGAAACGATGGCCGCTGAAACCCCTGTGCAGGCACAACTGGTCGATCATCAACTTGAGCGACTGGAAACCTTGCTCGACGACCCGGCGCTGCCCAATACCATGCGACTCGACGAAATCCAGGGCTACCTGTGTGCCGCCCTGTCCGGCCCGCTGCCGATTCCTGAAGCGGCATGGCTGGCTGATGCGCTGGGCGGTGAAGATGCAGTGGATTGCGCCGCCGGACAAGAAGCCGCAGCGCTGCTGCACGCATTTGCTGCCGCTCTCGAAGCTGAACTGGCGGCTGGCGAGCCGCCCGTGCTCCTGCTCTACGCCAAGGACGGCGACGAAAGCGGCCCGAGCGATTACCGCCCCTGGTGTCAGGCCTATCTGGCGGGCGTCGACGCCGCCAGCGACGACTGGTTCGAGTTTCTCGGCGAGGTAGACTATGAGGAATCCGGCGAAATCGGCGACGGCCAAGCACTTGAAACGGTGCGCGAAGACGTCGCCTTCATCGACGAGCGGCTACTTCCCTTGATGGTACTCACCGGCGAAGCCGAGGCCGCCGCCCTCGAAAATGGCGAGGAATGGCCGCAGGGCGAAGCACGCGCACAAATTGAAAGCGACTGCGAAGAATATCTGCCGCAGGCCGTCACCGACATCTACCGCTTCTGGGCGGCCAGGGGACTCTCAAGACAGTCCTCTTAAGTGATTGCTCCCAATCGGACGCGTCGGATGCCTCTCTAGCGATCTCCAATTCAGGCCTGGTTGTTCCACTGGTTCGGGATTGAAGCTGGGTTGCGTAGATTTGGTTTTGTGTCTTCGTGAGAGCGAGGATTGTGCTTTGCCTTTGGAGTGCCGTGCCTTCGCTACGGCCCTAGCCGATACTCGACCTTGCCTTGCCCGACCCCCTCTCATATAGTGGTAGGAGAGGAGTCCAGCCATGAATGCCAGCTTACGCCCCGCAGCGGTCGCCGGGATGTTCTACCCAGGATCGGCGGCCGTTTTGAGCCACGATATCGCGCAAATGCTGTCCTTGACGGCGCGGAAACAGGTGCTGCGTCCCAAGGCGGTCATTGTTCCTCACGCCGGCTATATCTATTCGGGGCCGGTCGCGGCGAGCATTTACGCCCCGCTTGTGGCCCTGCGCGACGTCGTGCGGCGCGTCGTCCTGCTCGGCCCGACGCACCGGTTCGCGGTGAATGGGCTGGCCCTGCCGTCGGCCACAGCCTTTGCCACGCCGCTGGGCAACGTGCCGATCGACAAACAGGCGGTTGCGGCGATCATGGATTTACCACAGGTCATCGTCAGCGATGCCGCGCACGCGCAGGAACATTCGCTGGAAGTGCAACTCCCTTTCCTGCAGACGGTGTTCGACGAGTTTTCACTGCTTCCCCTGGCCGTCGGGCATGCCTCGGCGGAAGCGGTGTGCGAGGTGCTGGAACGGCTGTGGGGCGGCGACGAGACCTTGATTGTGGTCAGCTCCGACCTTTCGCACTATCTGCCTTACCACACGGCACGGCAGGTCGATTCGGGCACAGCGCGGCGCATTCTCGATCTCGACTATGCCATCGATCATGAGATGGCCTGCGGCGCTACGCCGATCAATGGCCTGCTGCTGGCCGCCCGCAAGCATGGCTTGCAGGGGCAACTCCTTGATCTACGCAATTCGGGCGATACCGCCGGCGACAAGTCGCGCGTCGTCGGTTACGGTGCGTTTGCCTTCCACCGGGCAGAATTCGATGCCCAGTGACCCGCTCGGATCGAGCCTCCTGACCCTGGCCCGCAACGCCATCGGCAAGCGTTTTGGCGTGGCAGAATGCGCGGTTGCTGCGCACCCGTCATTGCAGGATCTGGGCGCGACTTTCGTCACGCTGACGCAGGACGGCCAGTTGCGCGGCTGCATTGGCAGCCTGGAAGCCCATCGCACGCTGGCCGACGACGTCGCCGAAAATGCCGTGGCTGCCGCTTTTCGCGACCCGCGATTCCCACTGTTAACCAGCGATGAGCTGGACCGCACCCGAGTCGAAGTCTCGCTGCTTGAGCCGGCGCAACCATTTGTTTTCGCCGACGAGGACGATGCCCTCGCCCGCCTCAGGCCGGGCCGCGATGGGCTGATTCTGACGCACGGCTTGCGTCGCGCAACCTTCCTGCCGCAAGTCTGGGAAACGCTGCCGAACGCCCGCCAATTTTTGGCGCAGCTCAAACTCAAGGCCGGATTGCCAGCCGACTTCTGGGACAAGAAAATCACTCTCTCCCGTTATGGGGTGCAAAAATGGAAAGAAACCTGAAAACCCCGGAATCCAATTACCCCGCGCGCTGGTGGCACACCCTGCCCCACGAGGAAGGCAAGCCGGAGCGCATCCAGTGCGACCTTTGCCCGCGCGATTGCAAGCTGCACGAAGGCCAGCGCGGCGCCTGTTTCGTCCGCCAGAACATTGCCGACCGGATGGTGCTGACCACTTACGGCCGATCCTCTGGGTTTTGCATCGATCCGATCGAAAAGAAGCCGCTCAATCATTTTTACCCCGGCTCGTCGATTCTCTCGTTCGGCACCGCCGGCTGCAATCTGGCCTGCAAATTCTGCCAGAACTGGGATATCTCGAAATCGAAGGACATGGACCGCCTGATGGATGCGGCCAGCCCGGACGGCATCGCCAGCGCGGCGGCGGCCTATGGGGCGCAATCGGTGGCATTTACCTACAACGACCCGGTCGTTTTTGCCGAGTACGCCATCGACACGGCGGTGGCTTGCCGTGAGCGCAGCATCAAGACCGTCGCGGTTACCGCCGGCTACATTCACCCGGAACCGGCCCGCGAGTTCTACGCCGTGATGGATGCAGCCAATGTTGACCTTAAGGCCTTCACCGACGAGTTTTACGTCAAACTCTGCGGCGGCCACCTGCAAGCGGTTCTCGACATACTCGTTTATATCCATCACGAAACCTCATGCTGGCTGGAAATCACCACCTTGCTGATTCCCGGCCAGAACGATTCGGTCTCCGAGATCAAGGTCCTCTCCGAGTGGGTCGTGCGCGAGCTGGGTGCTGACGTACCACTGCATTTCACCGCCTTCCATCCCGACTGGAAAATGGGCGATCTGCCGCCCACGCCGCCGTCGACGCTCACCCATGCTCGCCGCATCGCCCGGGATGCCGGGCTGAACTACGTCTACACCGGGAACGTACACGATACGGAGGGCGGCACGACCTTCTGCCCGGCTTGCCATGCGGCGCTGATCGAGCGTGACTGGTATAACATCCGCCGCTTTGACCTGCCGGATGACGGGTGTTGCCCGCATTGCCAGACTAGGATTGCCGGACGTTTCGGGAAGTTCGGCAAACCTTTCGGCGCCCAGCGCATTCCGGTCAGACTTGCGCGGCGATGATCGAGGTCACTCCCGACGGCTTTGCCATTCCGGTTTCAATACCGTCCGAACACGGCCTGCTGCATGGGCAACTGGCGTTGCAGCCCGCTTCCCATGGTCTTGTCGTCCTGGCGCACGCCGCCGTGGCACTCGACGCCAGGGACGAGCTGCTGGCCAAGCACATGCGCGACGCGGGTCTTTCAACGCTGAGCGTCGACCTGCTGGCCCGGCAGGAAGAGCGGTTTGCCGACGTGCATAACAACGTCCCCCTGCTCACCAGACGATTGCTTGACTTTCTCGGTCTGATCAAGACACGCATGCTGCTCGGAGAACTCCAGACGCTGCCCTTTGGCCTATGCGCGGCCAATGCCACGTCACCCGTGGTTGTTCGCGTCGCCGCCCAGCGCGACCATGACATTGCCGCCGTGGTTTGTCGTGGTGGGTTGATCGATCTGGCCGGCGTGCTCTATCTACGCTCGCTCGAATCGCCGCTACTGCTGCTGATTGAAGAAACGGATACGCAACACACCGCCAGCAACCGCCGTGCACTGCAGGAAATACACTGCATCCAAGAACTCAGGCTGATCCCGGAAATCGGTATCGACTACGCCACTTCCACCGGCTTTGAAGCCGCGGCTAACGAAGCGTCGCAGTGGTTCGTCAGGCACTTTGCCGAGTTCTGATGCTTCGGACTTCCGACTCGGGCGTGACCGAGACATTCGGCATTCGGCGCCCATCGACAAAATGCCGGCCACGAAACTTTGTGGCCCAAACGGGTCAGGCTATGGCGTGCTTTGCCGCTGCTGCTGCCGCGGCCTGCCGACGGCGAGCGATCCAATCAACCAGCAAACCAGCGCATGGCGACGATAAGCAGGCCACCATAAACACGATTGCAAAACCTGCGCCCAACACCGAGATACCCGTTCCCACTTTCATTCTCCTAAGACAGTGAAAAATTTCACCTTTGAACTCAACCTTCAAATCCCTGCCTGCAGATGCGTCCGGTATCGGTGCGAGCGGCCTTGTCGTCGAAGGTTCGACTGGAATATATTTCCTCAATGACGATCGGGCAAATGGTCAAATCTCACCCAACGCATGAAAAAACTTCAGCCATAAGGTTCCCGAACTGATCTTCGGCGCCTTATGACTCAATACAGTGTTGCCCTGGCGGGATCGAGCTATACATCCTGCTGAAAAGGCTGGACAATTCGACAATGACCGATGAGCAGAAAAAATTAGCGGCGTCACCACCCACAGCCTTAGACAATCAGGCACAGGTGATCGATGCCGAATTTTTGCGCGGTTTGCGGGTGATGGCCGAAACGACCTTCCCCAAGGAATGCCGGACCTGCGGCAATGTGTATCAGGATTCTCAGGATTTCATCGAGCGCACGGTCGGCATTGGTCCGAAGAAAGGGGTCAAGCTCGGTTTCGACGACGATGACGCCCCCGTACTCGAGTTTTTTCGAAATTGCGCTTGTGGGTCGACGTTGTACGGTCTTTATGCCGAACGTCGGGACTACTCCGAAAACGGTGAGCGGCGCCGGGTCAAATTCGATGAATTGCTAAAACGGCTGATTGACCACGGCATTGAACAGGAACTGGCGCGAATCGAGTTGCGCAAACTGTTGCGCGGCGAGGAGAGCCCCGTGTTGGCGCCTTTCCTTGGCTACGACAAACCCGATATCGATTTGGCCTTGTAAGGTCTACCCTGTGGAGCAACGCGGGGTTATGCCGTCACCCGGCGCCATACGCTGGCCAGCCACGGCTGTTGTTCTCGCGGTAGTCCCTGGGGCCGGTAATAATGCTCAAGTTCAATAAAACCGGCCTGGGTCATGCCGACCCGCCACGTCTCCAAATCGTGATAGGCGCCGTAGCGTCCGCCATTCCAGCCTTCAACATTGGCACCATGCGGATTCGAGCAGAACAGAACGCCGTCGATTTTCAAAGTGGCATGCAGTTGCCGTAGCACGCGCGGTAATTCCTGGGTCGGCACATGAAACAGGGACGCATTGGCGAATACGCCGTCAAAATACTGGTCCGGAAGATCCAGCTTGAGAAAATCCTGTTGCCATACTTCGCAGCCGGTTTCGGCACGCGCCATCTGAGCAAAACGCTCCGCGCCTTCGAGCCCGACGGCGCGATGGCCAAGTCCGGTGAAAACCTGGAGGTCACGACCCGGCCCGCAACCGAAATCCAGAATCGCGAATGGCGGTATGCCAGTGATATGGCGCAGTAACGCGCCGATGTTCTGGCTCACGTCATGGTCGCGCGTTCCTTCGCGGAAATCGTCGGCACGCTGGTTGTAATGCGCCAGCGTCAGTGCGCTTATCTTGTCGAGATCGAGCATCGAATTCGCGGAATTCAGCTGCCGAGTGGAAGAATCAGTGCGTCAATTTTCGCGGCACAGATGAAATCGTTTTCGGACAAGCCGCCAATGGCATGCGTTGTATATCGGACGCGGCATTGCTTATAGCCGACCTCAAGGTCCGGGTGATGGTCTTCGCGGTGCGAAACCCAGGCCGTCGCATTCACAAAAGCCATCGTTTCGTAGTAATTCTTGAACTGGAAGGTTTTGACCAGTTCGACGCCCGACAGCTCCCAGCCGCCGATCCCCTTCAGCAATCGGTCAATCTCCTGCCGGTCCAGTGGCGGGATACCCCCTTCGCAGGGTTTGCAGCGTTTTGCAGCCAGGTCGCATTTCGAGATATTCATGGCAGTACTCCGGTCAAGAATCGCGTTGGGTGTGGGCTGTAATCCTGCTGATGATGTTGCGCAACTCGCCGACCTCAGTTTCGAGGCGGGAAATTCTTTCCTCAAGCGCACTGTCGCCCACGTCGCCATCGCGCCCGTTCCCCGGGCCTGTCGGCACACTGGGCTGCCCGCAAAGCAGATGCGCCCAGCGATGTTCGCGCGATCCGGTTTGCTTGGGCAGGCGGGCCACCAGTGCGCTGTTACTGCGTGCTGCCAGTTCCTCAAGATAGGCTTCGACCGAGGAAGCGTCGTCGAAATGATAGAGCCGTTCGCAATTGGCGCGCAATTCGCTGACCGTTTGCGCTCCGCGCAGCATCAGGACGGAAAGCAAGGCGACGCTGGTCATCGGCAAACCATAGCACTTGCCGAAATTTTGCGCATAGCGCAGCACGCGACCGGAGGCGCCATAGGTTTCCAGCACCAGCAAGCGGCCGCGCAATTCCTTCAGTGCGCTCTGCACCTCGCTTTCGTCGGCGTTCATTACCGGTTCGCGGGAGCTCTTCTGATTGCAGCCTGCGGTCAGGCTGTTCAGCGTCAGCGGATAGGCGTCGGGCGTGGTTTTCTCTTTTTCGACCAGAACGCCCAGGATGCGGGCTTCCAGCAGGGTCAATCGCGGCAGTTCGTGGCTCATCTCGGATTCGCTTTCGTGTTGTTTCCGTATCGGTCGATGGTCGCATTCTCCCAAGGCGATGCCTGTCATACAAGACAATCCGCAGTATTCTGCTGGCCATGTCCACACTTGCCCTCACTACCCATACTTCTGCCGACGGCATCCCGCGCCACGTTTGGGATCGATTGTGTCCGCCGAACCACCCTTTCCTCAACGCCGACTTTCTGTCGATCCTTGAACGGCATGGCGCGGCGGGGCGACAGTGGGGATGGCTGGCCCGGCATCTGGAAGCCAGAGATAACCAGGGCGTCGTGGTTGGCGTGCTGCCGCTCTACGTCAGAGCCAATTCGCACGGTGATTTCATTCACGACTGGTCGTGGGCGTCGGCCTATGAGCAGCTCGGACGGGTGTATTACCCCAAACTGCTGAGCGGCCTCCCGCATACGCCGGCCACCGGACCACGCATTCTGGTTACCGGCAGTCCCGCTGCGCCCGACGCGTCGGCGATTCGCCGGGCACTCATCGATGGCGCGAAAGCCTTGACAACGGAATACGGCGCGTCATCGTGGCACGTGGCGTTCCCGAACGAGGATGATCACACGGCACTGCAAGCCGAGGGACTGCTGACCAGCCGAAACGTCCAGTTTCACTGGCTGGCCAGAGGCTATGACGACTTTGACGGCTACCTGGCGACTTTTTCGGCAGACAAACGGCGCAAGGTCAGAGCCGAACGGCGGCGGGTCAAAGAAAGCGGTCTGAGCATCGTGATCCGCCACGGCGATGAAATCGATCCGGGCGAGTGGCCTGCCCTGCACGCGCTTTACGCCTCGACCTTCGCGAAGTTCAACAACGCCGCAGTGCTGTCGCCGGCATGTCTGGCCGATCTGGCGCTGGCATTGCGCCGTCGCATGGTCGTGTTCATGGCACTCGATGAGGATCGGCCGGTTGCCATGTCGCTCTGTTTCCGCAGCGATGAAGCACTGTATGGCCGCTACTGGGGGTGCCACGGCAACTATCACAGCCTGCATTTCGAACTGTGTTTCTATCAGGGCATCGGCTATTGCCTGCGCGAAGGGCTTCAGCGGTTTGAACCGGGCGCCGGCGGCGAACACAAGATCGCTCGCGGCTTCACGCCGATCATCGTTCGCTCGGCGCACTGGATTGTCGATCCGGCCATGCGCGAACTGATCGGAACACATCTCCAGCGCCAAAGTCTGATGGTCGACTCCTATCGCGACGAGGCAGCGGATCATCTGCCATTCCGACATGAAGCATAGATACCACCCATTTCATATCGTCAGCGCGAAAGACTATACTTTGACTCACTCAGCACCGCGGGAGAACACCCATGCAACCAGTCAAGCTCGACGGCATCCGGGCCTGTGTTTTTGACGCCTACGGCACCCTATTCGATGTGTCGAGCGCTTCGCGCAGCGCCCAGGATGCCCTGGGCGATCAGTGGCAGGCTCTGTCCGATCTCTGGCGCGGCAAACAATTGCAATACACCTGGTTGCGCGGACTCGGCGGACGTCATGCCGACTTCTGGCAAGTAACCGGCGAGGCGCTCGATTTTGCTCTCGAAACCTTGAAAATCAATGATCCGGCACTGCGGGAACGATTGATGCGTCTTTATCTCGGACTGAGCGCCTATCGGGAAGTGCCGCAAGTCTTGCGTCGACTCAAGGATAGCGGCATGCGCCTGGCCATTCTTTCCAACGGTACGCCGCGCATGCTGGAGTCCGCCGTTTGCAACGCCGGTCTGACTGGTTTGTTCGATGCAGTGCTGTCCGTCGAGGAGGTTGGCGTCTACAAACCGCACCCTTCGGTCTATCGTCTGGCTGTCGACCGTCTGAGCGTCGATGCCGAACATATCTGTTTTCTGTCTTCGAATGGTTGGGACGCCTATTCGGCGAAAGCATTTGGCTTCCAGGTGCTGTGGTGCAATCGATTCGGGCAGGCTCCCGAGCGCATTCCCGCGCCACCCAATGCCGAGATTTGGGACCTAAGCCCTTTGCCGGAAAGCGTGATTAGCTAAAATGCGGTGACTGACAAACCCGGGACTAAAAGCAACAAGAGATCACACGCATCGAATGAACTCTCATTTTCGGATCGGGGTCTATCGATTCCCATCCCATTCTTGGCGCCTACCCACGATGAAAACCAAAGCTGCAATTGCCTGGAAATCCGGTGCACCGCTGACCATTGAAACCGTCGATCTTCAAGGCCCGCAATCTGGCGAAGTGTTGGTTGAAATCAAGGCCACAGGCATTTGCCACACCGACTACTACACGCTCTCGGGCGCCGATCCGGAAGGCATTTTCCCGGCGATTCTAGGGCACGAGGGCGCGGGCGTCGTTGTTGAAGTAGGGCCTGGCGTCACGACGCTGCAAAAAGGCGACCACGTCATTCCGCTCTACACCCCGGAATGCCGTCAGTGCAAATTCTGCCTCAGTCGCAAGACGAACCTGTGCCAGAGCATCCGCAGCACACAAGGCAAGGGGCTGATGCCCGACGGCACCAGCCGTTTCAGCCTGGACGGCAAGCCCATCTTCCACTACATGGGCACCTCCACCTTCAGCAACTACACCGTCGCGCCGGAAATTTCGCTGGCCAAGATCCGCAAGGATGCTCCGTTCGACAAGGTCTGCTATATCGGCTGCGGGGTGACCACCGGGATTGGTGCCGTGCTGTTTACGGCCAAAGTCGAAGCTGGTGCCAACGTGGCGGTATTTGGCCTGGGCGGCATCGGCCTCAACGTGATCCAGGGCGCGAAGATGGTCGGCGCGGACAAGATCATCGGCATAGACATCAATCCGGCCCGCCAAGCCATTGCGCGCAAGTTCGGCATGACGCACTTCATCAACCCCAAAGACACCGAAAACGTGGTGGACGCTATCGTCCAATTGACCGATGGCGGCGCCGACTACAGCTTCGAGTGCATCGGCAACACGCAAGTGATGCGCCAGGCGCTGGAGTGCACGCACAAGGGCTGGGGCCGCAGCATCATTATCGGCGTTGCCGAAGCGGGCGCCGAGATCAGCACGCGGCCGTTCCAGTTGGTTACCGGACGCAAATGGGAAGGCACAGCATTTGGCGGTGCGCGCGGCCGCACCGACGTCCCGCGAATCGTGGACTGGTACATGGAAGGCAAAATCAACATCGATGACCTCATCACCCACACCATGCCACTGGAGGACATCAACAAGGGTTTTGATCTGATGAAGAGCGGCGATTCAATTCGCGGTGTCGTGTTGTACTGATGGCTGCACTGGAGTTATTGAGCGAGTATGCCTGCTTTGGTGGCATGCAGCGCTTTTATCAGCATCACTCAACCGAGATCGGTTTGCCAATGCGCTTTTCGGTGTACCTTCCACCCCGGGCCGCACAAGACAGCGTACCGGCCTTGATGTATCTGGCCGGTCTGACCTGCACCGAAGAAACCTTCATGATCAAGGCCGGCGCGCAACGCATTGCCGCCGAACTGGGACTGGCCCTGATTGCACCGGACACCAGCCCGCGCGGGGCCGGCATCGCCGGCGAAACCGAGAGCTGGGATTTTGGCGTCGGCGCTGGTTTCTATCTCGATGCGACCGAAGCCCCATGGTCGACCCGCTATCGCATGGAGAGCTATCTCGTTGCCGAGTTGATCCCTCTGGTTACGCACGAACTTGCCATTGATGCGCAACGACTGGGAGTTTTTGGCCACTCGATGGGCGGGCATGGCGCGCTGACCCTGTCGCTCAGGCACCCGGGACTGTTCAAGTCCGTTTCGGCATTTGCCCCCGTTTGTGCTCCCATGCAGTGCCCCTGGGGACAAAAGGCATTTGCCGGCTATCTCGGCGCTGACAAGACGCTCTGGTCAAACCATGACGCCAGCGTTCTCATGAGCACATGCATTGAAGCGCCCTACCCCGAAGGCATCTTGATCGACCAAGGGCTGGCCGACAAATTTCTGTCCGAACAACTGCATCCGCAGCTGTTCGAGAAAGCCTGCGCCAAGGCCGGGCAACCCCTCACCCTGCGTCGCCACGCGGCCTACGACCACGGCTACTATTTCATCTCGACCTTCATCGCCGACCATCTGGCTCACCATGCACGGATATTGCGCGGTGTCCAATAGGCTACGTGCTGACGACCAATGTTCCATGCACTCGATAACGCCACAAATATGCCGCATTCCCATTGATTCGGCATGGGATATCGAATGGCAAGCGAAAAACAGACGCCGACTGTTTAGCAGGACCTGACACAATTTGCCAAAGGAGCCACGCCAATGAATGCCGATGAATTGCGCTCAGCCCAGACACCGTTGAAAGAACACTATCGCCAGGTTCCTGAATCGGCCCTGCTTACGTTGCATGCGGAAGGTCGCATTGGCGACGGGATCAGTTGCAAGATAGAAACCGGCAAAGCGCTCGTCAGCGCTGGCCTGCACCCCGCTACTGGTGGAAACGGACTCGCTGCGTGTTCTGGCGACATGCTGCTCGAAGCCTTGGTAGCCTGCGCTGGCGTCACACTCAACGCGGTTGCCACGGCGCTTGGCATAGAGCTTAGAGACGCCTGGTTGCGCGCCGAAGGCGACCTCGATTTTCGCGGAACGCTGGGACTGTCAAAAGAAGTTGCCGTCGGTTTCCAGAACATACGTTTGCGGGTCACCTTGGACACCGACGCATCGGAGGAGCAAGTTGCGACCTTGCTTCGCCTGACTGAAAGGTATTGCGTCGTGTTCCAAACCCTGGCGAATCCGCCTGGGCTGGAGCTTTCCCACAGGCGATCAACCGAATAAACGACGCACCTCACGCCTAACATAATCAGTCAAACTACGGAGGCTTTCATGGCGACCAACGCTCAACATCCTTACCATCCGATCATCTACGTACGCGGTTTCGCAGGCACCCAGGGCGAAATCGAGGAGACCGTTGCCGACCCGTACATGGGCTTCAATGTTGGCTCGACCAAGGCGCGCATGGCCTGGACCGGCGATGTGAAGCGCTATTTCTTCGAGTCGCCGCTGGTGCGCCTGATGAGCGATCATGATTACGGCGACGTGTTTGTCGATGGTGAAGATCTTGTCGCCACCGATCGTCCGGACTGCGTGATCCCTTACCGCAGCATCGTCATCTACCGTTATTACGATGAAGCCAGCAAGGACTTCGGCACAGGCGAGACGCCGCCCATCGAGCACTTCGCCAAAGGTTTGGGCACGCTGATCCTGCGCTTGCGCGACAAGGTTTGCGCCGACCCCAAGAATGCCATGGCGGCCGGGAATTTCCGCGTGTATCTCGTCGCGCATTCGATGGGTGGGCTGATCTGCCGCGCCTTTCTGCAGAACACGTCTCTGGGTAGCGAAGACGCGCGCCGCGCGGTGGACAAGGTGTTCACCTACGCCACGCCGCACAACGGCATCGACATGCGCATCGTCCGTAATGTGCCGGGCTGGCTTTCCTTCGGCGATGCCAACAACTTCAACCGTGAGCGGATGGCCGGCTATCTCGCGCTACCCACAGGCGACGACGTTTCGATCGTTAAGAACTTTCAGCCCGAGCGCATGTTCAATCTGGTCGGCACCAATCCGCGCGACTACACGGTCGCTGCCGGGCTTTCGGCCTGGGGGGCGGGAGACGCAAGCGACGGACTGGTGCGCATCGAGAACGCGACGACGCATGGACCCGATGCCAATGGCAAGGATGTGCCCTCGCCGCGCGCTTTCGTCAATCGCAGCCATTCAGGGCAGTACGGGATTGTGAACTCGGAAGAAGGCTATCAGAATCTCACCCGCTTCCTATTTGGTGCGCTTCGCGCGGATGGTTTTCTCGACATTGACGACATCACTTTGCCGATTGAAGTGTACAAGGAGCTGAAGGCGGGGAAGAAAGTGCGCTCGTCCTACCAGTTTGAGATTGCCGTCAGCGTGCGTGGCTGCCAATGGCAGATGACGCGCCAGGAAGTGCGCGAAAACTCGGCGATATTCCGCACGTATGACGAACTGTTTCCGGGAGAGGAAGGAAGCCACCGACCGCCGGACCGCACGCGCAGCCCGCACTTGTTTTCCGTGTTTCTCGATCCCAGCAAGAGCGTCAAGGCATCGGGCTCAGTAAGTTTCGCCTTCGATCTGAAGGTTCTGGTACCGGACTACGAGGTGGATGGTCTGCTTTTCATGAAACGCCATTACGAGGGCGGCTACATCCTGCGCGAACTGATTCTGGTTGAAGCCTTCCCCGACCCGGAGGCCCAGGGCGGCTGGCGAATCAAATACGGCTACCAGGATGACAACCCTGGCAAGCCGGGCATTGCCGCTGAAACACGCAAGCTGGACGGCGAAGAGGGTATTGCCATCGATATCCCTATCGCGCAGCGAGCCAGCCCCGGTCTGAAAGGCACCCTGCGCATCGAGGCGCGGCCCTGGAGCTAGTCCGACCCCACACTACGATGCCAACTGCAGTACGCCGACTGCTTTCACTCAAGGCGTTCGACAATCGACCACGCGTACATCAGACTGCTTTCGCTGAATTCCAGTTCAGTTTCAAGGTCGCGCCACCACGTTGCTCCCCGCGCATCCTGACCGAGGTAGCGCCAGCGGCGTTCTTCACCGCTGCACAGCGCGATCAGGTAGTTGGCGTCTGTTTCAGGCGTGATCATTGCGGTATCGAGTGCTTCAACCGAGAACTTGCCCATGCTCGCGCGAGGCATGGAAACCGACCTTGTTCCACTTTTCGCTGGTCACGTCGAGGTTGTAGCGTGTGCTGGCCAGATAGACGAGATTGCCATCCACATCCTTCGCCATGCGGTGCTGCTGCTCGCGTTCGAAGTTCTTGCGCGTCAGTTCATCGGGAAAGGTGAGCCAGCGCGCCGTGTAAATGTCGGCGGCCTCGAAAATCGCGTCGACCTTGTATTCGGTCTGCAGTCGTTGGGCGACGACTTCGAACTGCAAGGTGCCGACGGCGCCAAGGAGTAGCGCACCACTGGCGAGGTTTTCGAACACCTGGATCGCCCCTTCTTCACCTAATTCCTGAAGACCTTTCTGCAACTGTTTGCTTTTTAATGGGTCACGCAAACGGGCAGCGCGAAAAAGCTCCGGCGAAAAATAGGGAATGCCCTTGAAAACCAGCGTTTCACCTTCGGTGAGCGTATCGCCAATATGCAACTGGCCGTGGTTGTGAATGCCGATGATATCGCCGGCCACGGCGTCTTCCATCAACACACGCTCGTTGGCCATGAAGGTCAGCGCATTGGCCAGCTTCATTTCACGGTTCAAGCGCACGTGGCGCACTTTCATTCCCGCGCTATAGCGGCCAGAGCAAACGCGGAAGAAGGCAATCCGGTCGCGGTGCTTGGGGTCCATGTTGGCCTGAATCTTGAACACGAAACCGGTGAATGTCGGTTCGGCCGGCAGCACGGTGCGGATGCCGGCATCGCGTTCCTGCGGTGGCGGCGCCCAGTCGAGCAGCGCCTGAAGAATTTCCTGCACGCCGAAGTTGTTGATGCCGGAGCCGAAGAACACGGGGGATTGCAGCCCGGCCAGGAAGTCGACCAGGTTAAACGGGCTGCTTGCGCTCTTGATCAAGTCAACATCCTCGCGCAATTTACCGATCTCCTGCGGAAACTGTTCGTCAAGCACCGGATTGTCGATGCCGTCGAGCTTCTCCGCTTCGCTGCGCCGCTCCTCACCGGGAGCGAAGCGCAGCAGACTGTCTTCGAGCAGGTGATAGACACCACGGAAGGTCTTCCCCATCCCAATGGGCCAGGTAATCGGCGCACACTCGATGCCGAGCACCTCCTCGATTTCTTCGAGCAGATCGAAAGGCTCGCGCACCTCACGGTCGAACTTGTTGACGAAGGTGATAATCGGCGTGTTGCGCATGCGGCAGACGTTGAGCAGCTTGATCGTCTGCGCCTCAACGCCCTTGGCGGCGTCGATTACCATGACCGCCGCGTCTACGGCGGTGAGTACGCGATAGGTGTCTTCCGAGAAATCCTCGTGGCCCGGTGTATCGAGCAGATTGATGGTGTGTTCCCGATATTCAAACTGCATTACCGAGCTGGTCACCGATATGCCGCGCTGCTTCTCCACCTCCATCCAGTCGGATGTCGCATGCCGCGTGCTCTTGCGGCCCTTGACCGTGCCGGCGAGCTGGATCGCGCCACCAAACAGCAACAGCTTTTCGGTCAGCGTCGTTTTCCCGGCGTCGGGGTGGGAAATAATCGCGAAGGTGCGCCGCTTGGCAACGTCGCGCAGGATTTCGGGAGGAAAAGGAGAGGAAGCGGGAGAGGCGGAACTCATCGGCATTCTTTCTGCTGCTAAAAACAAAAGCCGCCGGTCGGGAGGTGTGAAACAACCCGCAGGCGGCGCGCAGAGCGAACTATAGCAAGACTTGCGCTTTGCCGGAATTGCATCATCGATTCCCCTGTAGGAACGCATGTTTTTCCCGGTATGCACGGAGCTCGAAACCAACTGATTGCCGAGCCTGTGCATGGAAGACAGTCGGCTGTGCGAAACTACGGTTAACCACTTACACCGTAGCTAACTGAAGCCATGATCCTCGATACACACGAGTCCCCCGATCCGTTCAATCTGCCCATGAATGACCTGGCAGACTGCCAAACGCTGGTGAGCGAAATCGAAGCTTTGCTGGCCGCGCGGAGACTCAGCATGCGCCAGCCACCGCCCGTACCGAACACATGCTGTGGGCGCGGCTGTAACGGTTGCGTATGGCAGGGGTACTTTGAAGCGCTGAGTTACTGGCGGGATCAGGCCAGTGAGCTACTGCGCTGATGTGCATCGCTATGACTGCCACTGATTTCCCAGCGAGCGCCAAATGCGTTCGCCCTCGTTCCCCGGGATGCTAATGTTTTTTGTGCCGTCGACGATGTGGTATAAACTTCTTACCGCCGTTGATCGTCTAATTGAACACTGGCAACGGTCAGCGCCAACACGATCCACATGAATTCTGGTCAACTCGGGGGGTGGGTATGGACAATCAATCGGAAGTCTACGATGTTCCGGCCATCAGGGCGAAACTTCTGGAGAAGATGAAAGACGATCCCGGAGCCTACCCGAAATTAATCGAGCAGCAATTCCCGCGAATACTGGCAAAAATAGCCGACCTTTGGGGCAAACCTGAGCTTGACCGTTACCTGGATGTCCTGATGTTCACCGATCGTCATGACCGGCAAGGGTTTCCTCCGGATATCGCCGTGGAAGTATTCCGCCTCTCTACCGCCCATGCCGCGCTCAATCTGGTGAAACAGACGGCTGCCACAGGCTGGTCCAGCGCTGAAGAGGTCAATCTGCAGAAAAAAGCCATTGCCAAGGATGAATGAGTATAGACGTCGCCGTCCTGGCGAGAGTTAACACTGAACGATGCCACCCAGTGATTCATGGCGGGTGTTGTCCGAAGGAAAGAAGGCGGTGATTGTTCTTCCGCCAACACATTAGTATTCAACCGGAACGGGATCGAGGCTGCGCCAGAGGTACCAGGTCGCCACCGATCGCCAGGGGCGCCAAAATTCGCCCTGGTCGGCGAGACGCTTTCTTGGCGGACGTTGGCCCTGAAAGTAATGGAGCGCTACTGCCTTCTGCAGTCCAATATCGTCGAGCGGAAAGATGTCGGGGCGTAACTGGTTAAAAATAAGGAACATCTCGGCGGTCCATACGCCGATTCCGCGCACCGCCGTTAGCTCGGCGATGATTTCCGCATCGCTCATCGATGACCAGCAATCGAAGTGAATCCGACCGCAACTGAAGTGCCGCGCCAGATCGCCAAGGTACTCGGCCTTGCGCGTCGAGAGTCCGCAACTCCGCAACATGGCGTTGTCGCAAGCGAGTACCTCGGCAGGAGCCATCACCGGCAATAAGGCCGTCAAACGTAACCACACGCTGTCCGCTGCTTTCACCGAGATCTGCTGTCCGACGATGGACCGCGCCAGCGTTGAAAAAGGATCGCCGCGCGAAACCAGCGACGCGCCGGAAAAACGGGAGACAAAGCCCGCCATCACCGGATCGGCCCGCGCCAATTCGCTTGAGGCTCGTTGCCAGTATTCAGGAGTCATTTCCGTTCAACTTCATCGCGGGAGGCGATGGGTCCGTATTACCTCGGCAAGTCGCTTGATGCCCTCTTCGATCAGTGGTGGAGGTACGGTCACAAAGGCCAGGCGCAGCGTTTCGACTTTTGGATTGGAAGCAAAGAATGGCGCTCCCGGAACATAAGCAACGTTTCGCTCGATGGCCAAGGCCAACAACGCCGAGGCATCCATACCGCTCGGCAGCTCAACCCACAGGAACATGCCGCCGCTCGGCGTGCTCCAACGAACGTCATTTGGCATATATTTCGCCAGCGCGGCCAGCATGGTCGCGCACTGCTCGCAATACAGCTGGCGGATTGTCGGGATATGCGTATCGAGAAAACCATCCTTGATCACATCGTAAACGGCCATTTGCGGCAGCGTTGCCGTGTGCAGGTCGGTCGCTTGTTTGGCCTGCACCAGCTTGGCGCGTAGGATCGCGGGGGCAATCAGGTAGCCGATACGCAACCCCGGCGATAGCACCTTCGAGAACGAACCCAGGTATACCGTCCGTTCCGGCGCCAGCGAGCGAATCGATGGCGGGGTTTCGCCAGAATACGAAAGCGCGCCATAGGGGTCGTCTTCCAGAATCAACAAATCGAGCGCACGGGCACGCTCGACCAGACAATAGCGACGATCTTCGGATAGCAGACGCCCGGTAGGGTTTTGAAAATTCGGCAAGGTGTAAATAAATTTTGCCCCGCGAACAGCGGTGGTCAGAGTCTCGGGCAGCAGGCCTTCACTGTCGGTTGCGATTGAGACGAAATTCGGCGCGAACATCGAGAAAGCCTGCAAGGCGCCAAGGTAGGTCGGTGTTTCCACCAGCACCGTATCGCCCGCGTCGATCAATACCTTTGCCAGCAGATCAAGGCCCTGCTGGGAGCCCGAAACCACGAGTACGTCATCGGGCGATACCGGTGCTTCCGGCGAACCGACGCGTGCGGCAATCCACTCGCGCAAAGGAGCATAGCCTTCGGTCGTGCTGTACTGCAGCGCTTCCCGGCCGTTCGACGTGAGAACCCCGTCCAGAGCGACTCGCATCGTTTCAACCGGGAACGTCGATGGGGCCGGCAGCCCACCGGCAAAGGAGATGACATCTGAACGTTCGGTGATCTTGAGAATCTCACGAATGGCCGAGCTTTGCATGGCGCGAGCCCGCTCGGAGAACAAGCGATTGAAATCCGGCGGCTGTGCCGGTTCACCTGCACCAACGGCGATTGTTTTCTTCGAAGTATCAGTCATCCGTATCAGTCATCTTGAGTTGCTCTGGTTTGGATTTCTGTCAATGAATACGCGCCAAATCCAGACGTGACAGTCTACGCCTTATTGCACTTCGAGAAACCAGCGATCTGCTCGCGACAGGCAATCCAAGGTAAAATCCCGCACGCATGGTTCATGCTGACGTTTCAGAATAAGCACAAGACTTGACTCAGATTGCAAAATGATAGAAACAGACCGCCCCTACTTCTTTCTTCGTCCCCTTCTCGCCGCAGATTGTGGCTGGGTTGCTCTCGATTGGCACGCTGGCGATCCGCTGACAACGAAGAGCATCGACCTTAAGCGCTATTTTATCGAGTCCGGAGCCGCGCCACTGGCCAGTATGCTGCCTCTGGTAACGCCCATCGATCCGGAGTATCTGGAAGACAACACGTTTCTTGATGGGTTTGATAACCGACAGGTGGTTTTCGTTCTCCCCGCTTCATGTGCTGAAGACGAAGCGGTCCTGGACCGATGCAAAGAAATTCACACCAAGGGAAAGCATATCGGCTTGCGTCTGGATCGGGCAAATCTTCTCCATCATGTTCCGCTTGCCGCATTTGACACGCTTTGCCTTGATGCGGCATTTGCCCGCCAGGAACTCTCAGCGGCTGACCTCACTTACGCCAAGGACGCCGGGTTCCGGAAAATCGCGACCCCGGTCAATTCGCATGAAATGTTCGGCTGGCTGTCTGGGCAGGGGTTTGACTGGTATGACAGTCAGTTTCTGACCAAGCGCAAACATCCTTCGGGCGTTGAGCCGGATATGACCCGCCTGAAATTGCTCAAACTATTTAATTTGGTCCATCAGGACGGCGATACGCGCGAGATCGAAGGGATCTTCCGCGAAGAACCGAAGCTGTCTTACAACCTGCTTCGTCTGGTCAATTCGGCTGCGGTTGGCGCGCGAAGCACGATCAGCAATTTTGGCCAAGCCATTGCGCTACTCGGCCGTCGCCAGTTGCAACGCTGGCTGCAACTGCTCATCTATGCCAATAACCTGTCCGACGGCAATGCGCCAAACCCGCTGATGCAGCTTGCCGCCGCACGCGGCCGTCAGATGGAACTGCTCAGTGCGGAGATCGATCCGCCTCCCGGCCTTCCCGAGCTGACCGACAACGCTTTCATGACCGGTCTATTTTCTCTTCTCGACATTCTGATCAATATGCCGATGAGCGAGATTCTGGCCGAACTCCCGTTGCACAGCGAAGTGGAGGACG
Source organism: Propionivibrio sp. (assembly GCA_016705685.1). GTDB lineage: Bacteria > Pseudomonadota > Gammaproteobacteria > Burkholderiales > Rhodocyclaceae > Propionivibrio. Next base: position 73,456 of record JADJLB010000010.1, on the reverse strand, counting down.
CTTTGAGTTCCCCCGACGACGACGGGATCCTCGGACAACTCCTGTCAGGGGTTATCGCGGGCGAATCCGGCGATTATGCCAAAGCAGCATCGATTTTTTCCTGCCTGGGAATCAGCGCGGCTGCGCATGCAAAATCACAGGTTGCCGCCCTGTACTGGGCCTGCCGGATCAACATCGAAAACGCCGGCTGAACCGGCCCAGGAATTCTTACCCGGGTCGCGACGATCGATGATCATCGTATTCCGTCGCACAGAACGACGGACACCGGATCAATCGCAGCAATACGGGTTGCTACGCCGTTCGGCGCCGAAGGTCGACATCGGCCCATGGCCGGGAATAAAGGCCACATCGTCGCCCAGAGGCCACAGTCGGTCGCGGATCGACGCGATCAATGTGTCGAAGTCGCCCCGGGGGAAATCGGTACGCCCGATGGAGCCCTGGAAAAGAACGTCCCCCACGATGGCCAACCGGGCTGGCGAATTGAAGAAGACCACATGCCCGGGCGTGTGGCCAGGGCAATACAGCACATCCATCTCGACATGGCCAAAACCAACCTTATCGCCCTGCTCCAGCCAGCGACCCGGCGTAAAAGCGCGCACTTCGGGGAAACCGTACATCCGGCTTTGCTGCGGCATGCCATCGATCCAGAACTGGTCTTCGCGCTGCGGCCCTTCTATCGGCAAGGAAAACCGATCGGCGAGTTCGGCAACGGCACCAGCGTGGTCGATATGCCCGTGCGTAACCAGAATCTTTTCCAGCACCAAACCGTTTTTTTCCACCACGGCCAGAATGCGCGGAATGTCCCCACCCGGATCGACAACGGCGGCACGTTGCGTTTCATCACACCACAGCACACTGCAATTCTGTTCGAACGGCGTCACCGGAACAATTTTATATTTTAGAGGCATTTCTTGTTTTCTAGGAGTTCGGAATGGAGCGCAGAGTATACCAGAGAGCCCGTGCCGCCGACCCGGTGCTAAAATTGCGCACGTGGCGTTTCCGACCCGTTCTGCCCACTAAAACGATCCCCAAGGAAGCCGATGAATCATTCGCAAAAACGCCTGGCAATCAAGGAATTGATGGATGCAAGCGGGATACGTTTTGGCACCAGCGGCGTGCGCGGTCCGGTTGGGGAGATGAGTCGCACGCTTTGTTTTGCTTACACTTCGGCTTTCCTGAACGCCGTATCGGCGACCTCCGGGGCTGTCGCCCTGGCCATTGACCTTCGCCCGAGCAGCCCCGAGATTGCTGCCGCCTGTGCCGCAGCGATTGCCCATGCCGGGCTCGAAGTAGATTATTGCGGCGCCATCCCCACGCCCGCATTGGCCCTCTACGCCCAGTCGAAGGGCGTTCCAGGCATCATGGTCACCGGCAGCCACATTCCGTTCGACCGGAACGGCATCAAGTTCTACAGCCCGACGGGCGAGATCACCAAGGCCGATGAAAATTGCATCTGCCAGGCCGTGGTCGACGTACCCGAAGGCGGTTTGACATCGCGTCTGCCGCCCGTTAACCGAAGCGCCTCACAAGACTATATCGATCGTTATCTGCGGTTTTTTCCGCCAGATTGTTTGTCTGGCATGAAGCTCGGGTTTTACGAGCATTCCAGTGTAGCCAGGGATTTGCTGCAAGAGCTTCTGGAAATGCTGGGTGCAACGGTCATTCCCCTGGGCCGTGTCGATGAATTTGTACCCATCGATACCGAAGCCGTAAGTGATGACGATGTGCAGTTGGCGCGCCGCTGGGCCGATCAGCACGGCTTCGACGCCATCCTATCCACCGATGGCGACGCGGACCGACCCTTGATCGGCGACGAGCGCGGCCATTGGCTGCGTGGCGACATTACCGGCATTCTATGCGCCCAGTATCTGGGGGCGCTGGCCGTGGCCACGACGATCAGTTGCAACACGGCAGTTGAATTGTGCGGCTCGTTCCTGAAAGTCTTGAGAACACGCATCGGTTCGCCTTATGTGATCGAAGGCATCGATCAGCTGGTTGAATCCGGCGCCCGAAATGTCGTCGGCTTTGAGCCAAACGGCGGTTTTCTGGTCGGATCGCGGCTTGAAAAGAATGGCCGAACGCTGGCGCCATTGCTGACCCGCGACGCCGTATTGCCAATCCTTTGCCTGCTTTCAATGGCCCGAGAAAAGGGGTGCAAAGTTTCCGAATTAGCTCGTGAACTGCCAGCGCGTTTTACGGCAAGCGACCGCCTTCAGTCGTTTCCGACCGAAACAAGCCAGGCGATGCTGCGTGAGCTTGCCGCTTCGCCCGAGGCCCTTGCCGAATTGCTGGCCGGCCTGTGCGGCGAACCTCGCAGTCTCGACCAAACCGAAGGTCTGCGTATCTATCTGGCGAACGACGAGATTGTTTTCTTTCGACCGTCGGGAAATGCTCCGGAACTGCGTTGCTATGCCGAGTCGACCACTCAGGAACGAGCCGGATTGCTGGTACAGGAATGCTTGCAGCGCATGAACGCTCGCCTGGCATCGCAGCGTCCGGTTCATATTTGAAGCCATGCCATCAAAGAAACGTATCGCCAGAATCTGGCTACTTGAAGAACTATTCACCGGGAGAAATTCGTGCTGATTCAACCCGTAGTGCTTTCCGGAGGCTCAGGCACACGCCTGTGGCCGCTTTCGCGTGAAAAATATCCTAAGCAGCTGCTGCCACTGATTGGCGTAGACTCGTTGCTGCAGGCCACGGTGCGCCGGGTCGAGGGGATTGCCGGGGTGCAACTTGCGCCGCCGATGATCGTGTGCAACGAAGAATACCGGTTCGTCATCGCCGAGCAGATGCGGCTGATGGGCAAAAAGGGCGACATCGTGCTTGAACCCATCGGACGCAATACAGCGCCTGCGTTGACGCTGGCCGCACTGGCGGCGATGCGTGACGGCGGCGACCCGATTCTGCTGGTAATGCCGGCCGACCATGTGATTCTGGACACGCCGGCCTTTCAGTCGGTCGTGCGCCAGGGTGCCGCGCTGGCCGACGATGGCGCCGTCGTAACCTTCGGCATTACGCCGGATTCGCCCGAAACGGGATACGGCTATATCCAGACCGGGCCAGCGTCGGGCCAAGGCGACGCTTTCAGAATTGCACGTTTTGTCGAGAAGCCGGATCACGCCACGGCACAGGCGTATCTTGACGACGGCACCTACCTTTGGAACAGCGGTTTGTTCATGATGCGGGCATCCGTATGGCTGGCGGCGATCGAGGCTTGCCGCAGCGATATCTTGAAAGCCTGCCGAACGGCTTGGGATCAGGGTTCGTCCGACGGTGAATTTCTGCGCGTTGACCCGCAAGCCTTCGCGCAATGTCCTGCGGATTCGATCGATTACGCAGTGATGGAGCGCATTGCCGCCGGAGGATTCGCCTTGCCCTCGGGCATGGTTATCCCCTTGTCGGCGGGGTGGTCGGATGTCGGTGCCTGGGATGCCCTGTGGAAGGTGTTGCCGAAAGATAGCGATGGCAATGTATTGCAGGGCGATGTCTTGCTGCACGATTGCCGCAATACCCTGGCCATGTCGGCAGGCCGCCTGTTGGCCTGCATCGGCGTCGACGATCTGGTGGTGGTCGAGACGCCTGACGCCGTCCTGATTTCGCACAAGGACAAGACGCAAGAAGTGAAGAAGATTGTCGATCGACTCAAAAGCGAAGGCCGTAGCGAGGGCCAGTTGCACCGGAAAGTGTTCCGCCCCTGGGGCTCTTATGACGGGGTGGATGGCGGCGACCGCTTCCTCGTAAAGCGAATTATCGTCAATCCGGGTGCCTGCCTGTCGCTGCAAATGCACCACCACCGCGCCGAACACTGGATCGTCGTGCGCGGCACGGCGCGCGTGACGCGCGAGGAGTCCACCTACCTGGTTTCCGAAAACGAATCGACCTTCATTCCGCTCGGCACCCGACATCGCCTGGAAAACCCGGGCCGTCTGCCATTAGAAATGATCGAGGTGCAGTCGGGCTCCTACCTCGGCGAGGACGACATCGTTCGCTTCGAGGATGTTTACGGGCGCTGAAGGGTACTCCTGGTTACGGGGAGGTCTCGCACTCCCGCTCGGGCGCAGCGTAGCGCCAGGCCCAAAGCAGCATCAGCGCCAGAAGCGTCGCCACGCGCGGCATGTCGAGCACGCTGACGAGCAGACCCAGGGCAAGCAGGCCGGCAATACACGACAGGAAGTAGGCGGCAAGAGGAAGCCCTTGACCGAACGCTGCGATCAGACGGCGGGCGAGCAAATAAACAAACGCCAGAAATGCCGACAAACCGATCAAGCCGGTTTCGATCAGGATTTCGAGGTACAGATTATCAATGTGCCAGGGCAGGAAATACGAACGCGCCGTCGGAAACCAGGCCGCCCCGCCGTGCTGAAACTGAGCATTGCGCAGCAAATCCCCCCCTCCCGCGGAGAGCTGCAAGTTGCTCATCTCCACTTTCGCTCCCGGCGTCAGCACCGATAACGCAAATACGCCATGACCAAGACTTTGCCAGTCAGTGAGCTTGAAGGCATAGCCAAACAGTGCCGATTCCCAATGCTGCCAGCCGTCCGAATCCAACCGGATCCGCCGAGTTTGGCATTTTCCCGGATACAAGAGATGCATGGCGCACACCTGCACCATCATCTCCGTCCCCGGCTTGCCGCGAACATCCATGGCAAAGAGATAGCGCTGCCCGGAGACCAGATCGACGCGTTGCGACAGCGCGTAGAGCCCGCCAAGTTTGCGGCTATTGTTATCCCCGGCCCGATCGTCGGGACCCTCAAGCACCATGGTGTGCAGGCCATTGTCCCGACGACTGTAGGAAGCCCCGGAGAGCACCGGTCCGGACGCGTCGCTGGCCCATTGCGCCGGCAAGCTGCCCAAGCCGATCCCGAGCAACCACTGCTGTGGTGTTTTCAACAGTCCGATGCCCTGACTCCAGTGCTGCAAACGGTTACCGAAATCGCGCTCGCTCTCTGCCAGACGCCGGTTCATGAATGAATCCGACCCGAGGACCAGCACAACCTCCAATGCCACCAGTAAGAGCATGAAAATACTGGAGGGCTTGAATACCGGAGCTGCTTGTCCAATTCTTCCCCGTTGCTTCAACAACAATGCGCTGAGCAGGACCATGCTGCCGGCGATAGCACCCAGTACGCCGCGCGAATAGGTCGTCAGACAAACATAGACGTAGGCTTGAATGTAGATACCGAGTGTGAATCGGAGCACGGGCGTCGACACCGATTGCCATGCCCACACCAGCAAAGGCGCGATCAGTACGAGATAAGCGTCCAGCGCCGCGCCGCCCAGATGCATCTCCCAGAACAGCGCGACCGTTCGGTAAGGGGTGGAAAACTCAAACCATCCGGGATAGAACCCTCGTTCCCAGCAGGCGGCGAGGATAATCCAGACCGAGCCCAGAACGCAGGCGCAAGAAAACCCGGCCGTGGTCGGGCCGGCGGATGATCGGGAGCCAACCCTCGCCAGCAAGGGAAAAAGCAGAGCACCCCAGAGTAGGCTCTTGCCGACCCGGAAACGATTCAATGGGCTGTCGTAGCCGGCGAATCCGTCAAGATCCGGCAAGGCGAGATTGCTCGTTCCCAGGGCAGCAATCAACAATACAACGATCAGCAGAAGGGGAAAGAAATCCCCGCGCTGAGGCCCCGATCCGGCACCTTGCATCTGCAGGTATCCGGCCGCCACAACGGCCAGAACAAGCAAGTCGAATTCATCGACAATCAGCCATCCGGTCCACGGTGAAAAATTCAACAGCGGAAGAAAGACCGGCAAGGCAACCAGCCCAAGCCGTGGCTGCCAGACAAACAGAACGATCAGCCCCAGAAAGACCAGCGTCGCCCATAAAGGAGCAAGTGGATGCGCCAAGGCGATAGACAGCCCCCCGGCCAAGGCAGCCAGGGAGATCACGAGAAGAACAAGGCGATGCGGAATGCTCACTCGGCCAGCCCATTATTCATTTGGCAACAATCCCACGCCAACAAACACCGGGGTCAGCGCCAGCCACAGCAGTGTCTGGCGTGCCCTTGGTGTGGCATAACGTTGAGCCGAGTACGTCAATGCACCGTACAGACCATGCACGGATCGAAACTGCGCACAACATGATGAATCGTTGCCGGGATCGATTCGTCGGCGGTGGCCGCCAGGCCGACCAGCGCCTGCTCCAGCGCGCCGGCCTGGCCATGTGCATCACGCGGCGAGAAATTCCAGGTTGTCGGCGCGACGATCTGGTAGCTGTGGATCAGCCCGCGTTTAACGTTCAACCAGTGACCGAGCGAGCCGCGTGCGGCTTCGACGAGACCGGCACCCGAGGCTTCTTCAGGCAGGGCCGCGGGAAAGCACCAAGGCTCACCGCTGGTAATTTCGGCCAGCCACCGTTCCATCGCCGGAATCACCAGGGCTAATTCGAGCAAACGCGCCACTACCCGGGCAGCGACACTGCCGCCTTCAGCCAGCACCATGTCGATCGCCAGCGGATGCCCGGCGATCAACTGTCGCGCCAGCGCCCCCGTTTCAACAACCTGGCCCGCCAGGCGCGGCGCTTTGCACCATGAATAGGCGCCCAGCTTGTCGGCCACGGGGACCGTACCGCCCTCGGCCGGATGTTGCGGCAGGCCTGCCGCAGCATACCAGGCATGCGAGATATCCTCACTGATCGAGGCAGTGTCGAGCGGCAGATGCTGCTGGTCCCAAACGCCAGCTGGAAACAATCGCCCTGAAATTTCATCGTAACAACCATAGCTCATGAAACGGTCGGTCGCGCGACCCAGGTGCCATAAATCGAGATCGTCGGCGATGCGCAGAAAATGACCCAGATCACCGCCGCCCGAACCCTGCTGCCAGGCACTCAGTTCGCTTCGGCTGGATAATCGGGCAACGTCTTCGAGCGTGCTTGCAAACGTCACGCGTTCGAGAAAGAGACGGAAATCGCGCAGGATGCGGTGCAAGCGGAAGATCTCCGAGGCCTGCAGCGGTCGGGTTGAGCCTCCGGGCTGTACAGCCAGGGTATGCGGCCATTTGCCGGCAAGCAGGCCCATCATCTGCATGAAACGCGCACGCGCCGCCAGCATTTCATTCGACGCCGTTCCAACCGTGGAGCGAAAGCGTTCGACGGTTGCCGCGTGCCACGGCCGGCCGGCATATTCGTCCCGCGCAAAATCCGGCATGAAGAAGAGGTAGAAATGCGTCAGATGATCGGCCAGATTCTCGGTAGCCAGGGTCAGGTTGGCCGACAAGCGGCCATTGGGCGGCGCAACGATTCCCGCAGCGTCGGCCAGCGCCAGCGCACTGGCCATCGACTGGGCCACAGAACAGATGCCGCAAATGCGCGGCACCAGCGTTAAGGCATCGGCCGGCATCTTGCCCTGCAAGATCTGTTCGAAACCTCGGTACAGGGGAGAATTGACATATGCCGCGTCAATCCGGCCAGCAGCAATCTCAAGCGTTATTTCAAGATCGCCCTCAACCCGATTGAACGGCCCGACAACGCGGCGCGTGCTCATTTTCGTCCTCGCTTGACGGAAGGCGTACGTTTCAGATGATCGGCGCGGGCGTTTTCGCGCACGCGCGCCGGCGTTGCCGACTTCGACAAGGCCGCCAGGGCGACAAACCACGCTTTCGGCATATCCGAGGGCAAGCCGAGCGGGATTCCGGCGATCTTGGGTGTGGTTTCGAAGGGATGTCCTGGCTCCTCGAACCCGGGACCAGTACAGCGAATACAGGCAAACCCACCACGTAGGCACGAGCCGCTGCCGTTCCATAAGCGCTGGTTGCAATCGGCATGGGCCTGCGTCCCTTTGCAACCCAGTTGCTCCATCAGGCAACCCTGGTCCGAATGCTTGATTGCGCTGGCTTTGTATTCATAGTATTCATTACGCGGGCAGCCATGATGCACCAGTTGATCGGCATAAAACCGCGGGCGGCCGTAATCGTCAAGATCGCCGGCACTCAGTTGGCCGCGCGCCAGCATCGCCAGCGTCTCGGTGATCCAGTCCGGATGCGGCGGGCAACCGGCGATGTTGATCACCGGCAGTCCCGACAGGTCGCGAAAGTCAGGGCCAAGCAGACCGCCGTCAAGTTCGCCATCGTATTGCAGGCCGCAGGCGTCGGTCGGATTGATGCCAGCTGCCGTAACACCGCCAAAGGCCGAGCAACTGCCAATAGCGACAACATGCCGGGCGCGTCGGGCGATCTGCCTGACCCATTCGGCCATCGACCGGTCGCCGCCGCCAAAGCGGTGGTAGGCCCCCGTGCCCTGCGGCCCGCGCAGCAGGGAGCCTTCAATACACAAGACATCCAGGTCAATTTGGCCGTCGGCGCAGTGGGAGATCAGTTCCAGCGCCTCATCGACACTGGCTTCGGACACGCTGGGATGCCAGACCAGTTCGACACCTTCGTCCGCCAGCACCTGGAACAGTGGGCCGTGCTCGTAACCCAACCAGGACAAGGTGCAGCCGCCGCACCCGCCAGACTGCAGCCAGAGTAGTTTCATGCTTCCTCCAGTCCAAGGCGCGCCAGCTTCATGCGCAAACCAAGTCGAGTCAGCCCCAGTTCGTCCGCCACGCGCGTCTTGTTGCCCTTGTGGCGTCGCATGGCATCGCGAAGGAGCTGTTCCTCAAGGCGATCCAGATGCTGCTTGAGCAAGCCTGAACCGCTTTCCGCCTTCGGTGCATGGAGGCCGGGAATTCTTGCCGGGTTGGCCAGGCGCAACGAAAAGAGTTCGGGGCCAAGAACCGCCCCGCTACCCAGAGCAACTGCCCGGCGCACTTCGTTTTGCAGCTCGCGAACGTTGCCGGGCCACGGATACCCGATCAGCCGTTTCATGGCCTCGTCGGACATGCGAAAACTTTCGGGCGACGACCTCTTGAGTATTTCGTCGACGATCAGCGGTATGTCCTGTGGCCGTTCGCGCAAGGCGGGCAGATAGAGCGTCATGCCGGCAATTCGGTAATAAAGGTCTTCCCGAAAGCGACCGCAGGCGACATCGTCCTCAAGATCGCGATTGGTGGCGGCGATGATGCGCACATCCACGGCGACCGGGCGTGGGCTACCGACCGGTCGCACTTCGCCCTCCTGCAAAGCGCGCAGCAGCTTGACCTGAAATGCCGGCGAGGTTTCGCCGATTTCATCAAGGAACAGGGTTCCCCCATGGGCTTGTTGAAACAGTCCGACGCGGTCTTCGGTGGCGCCGGTAAACGCGCCGCGCTTGTGACCGAAGAGTTCGCCTTCGAGCAATGTGTCGGGTAATGCGCTGCAGTTCTCCACGACGAACGAACCTTCCGCGCGCGCACTGGCATAGTGAATGGCGCGCGCCAGCAGTTCCTTGCCGGTGCCCGAATCGCCGGTGACCAATACCGACAGGTCATGGCCGGCAATTTTCTTGGCCAGATCGCAAACGTCGTTCAAAGGGCTGTCAGCGGCACGCGTGAGGCGCTCGAAACCGGCCTGCGCCTTGACTTTGGCACGCCGGCCGGCCACCTGGCGCGCCAGATACTCGGGACTGTCGCGCAATTCCAGCGACAGTCGCTGATTGTCCTGCTGCAAGCGCCACAGATCGGCCGCGCTACGCAAGGTCAGCAACAGCTGGTCCGCATGCCAGGGTTTCATTAGATATTGCCAGATACCCGCTTCGTTGATGCCGGCGATGATGTCTTCGGCCTCGGTATATCCCGAAAGAATCAGGCGCACCGTGTCCGGCCACTGGTCGCGCACTCTCCGCAAGAACTCAACTCCGGAGGTGCCAGGCATGCGCTGGTCCGATAACACGATATGCACGAACTCGCGTTCCATCACGGCATTGCCCTCTTCGGCGGAAAGGGCGGTGAATACGGTGAAGTCTTCTTCGAGGGTACGCCGAAGCGTTTCGAGCGAACGCTGTTCGTCGTCGACCACCAGAACGGACAAAGGGGCGGGTGTCGTCACGGAATGCGCCATCCCAGATCGCGATGGCGCGCCAGATGACGTGGCGTCCAGGACAGCGGCGATTTGCGCACGAAATGATGCCTGGCGATGTGATAGCTCGGGTCGAAGCCGTAAAAATTGCGTCGCATGTGCATCAGCTCTTCCTCGCGGTAGGCCGATAGCGGCTTGACGGCTTCGTCCCTGGTGCGCGCGGCAAGTTTCTCGCCAAGTCTTGCTTCAAAGTGGGGATCGCTCGCCAGTTCGGCGGCGCGTTGTGCCACTTCGGCGCGAAAGACACCCGAGTCTTCACTCAGGCAGGCATCGGTGAAGCCAATCTCCACGGCACGCTGCGCCGTCAAGGGCTGGCGGTCGCGCATGATGGCCAGCGCTGCGTCTTCCCCAACCCGGCGCGGCAACAGGTAAGTCCAGTACTCCGAACCGTACAGATTGCCCATGTTCTTGTAGTGAGGGTTCAGCATCACCCCGTCGCGTGCCCAGACCAGGTCGGCGGCGCGCGCCAGAAAACAGCCGCCGGCTCCGGTATTGCCGCCCAGTGCGGCTACGGTAAGCTGTTGCTGTGTGTTTATCACATCCCGCGCCAGATCGTTCATCGCATTGATGTTACGCCAGGATTCGTCAGCCGCAGAGCCATTGTTCAGGCTGGCGGCTTCGATCACGTTAAGGTGAATGCCATTTGACCAGAAATCGGCTCCGCCCATCAGCACCAGGATTCGCACCGGGCGCTGTTTGGCCCAGGCCAATGCCTCACGCAAGCGTTCGCATTGCGCGGTAGACATCGCGCCATTGTAAAACTCGAAATGCAGGAAACCGACGACACCGGTTTCATCGTAGGCGATGTCCTGCCAGGTCGGTGCAGCGGCGCGCCACCACCCAGCCAAAGGCAATTCAGGCACCGTCAGCGATTCGTCTTGAAAGGCCAGGGTCGCAGGCAGCTTGATGCTGTGGCCAAGCTTGACATGGCCGATCCACACGGCGCCATCGGTTGTTGCCCGCAACAAGGCCGTTGCGCGCCGGCCGATCACGGTGCCGGGCGAACCCCGCCGTTCCGATTCAGGCCAGGCGTCGAACAGATGGCAGTCCTGGCCGAAAAGGTGGTCGGCCACGCCGGGGAATCCATCCGCGGCGCCCATCTTGCGCAATACGGTCGCGCTGCCGTCAAGCTGCCAGTCGATGCGGCGCTCGGCCTGTCGCATCAAGGGCCGCCACTGACTGCTGCACGGGCGTTGCGGCTGAAAGTCTTGGCCAGCAGCCCGTTCCACCGCGAGCAGTACGGCGCTGGTCGCGGCCTTTGTCACTTCGTGGCGATAGAGGCTCGACTTCTTCACCGCCCGCATGGGGAAATTTGCGCTCGCCCAAACCGGCCCGGCATCCATCTCCGATTCGGCTTGCAAGACGGTGACGCCCCACTCGCTTGCACCCTCCTGAATCGCCCAGTCGAGCGCCGACGGCCCCCGATCGCCGACGACCCCGGGATGGACGATCAGACAGCGGTATTGCGACCAGACGGATTCGGGAATTGCGCGACGCAGGTAGGGCGCGACGATGATTTCCGGCCGGAACAGCGTCACGGCTTCTTCGGTCACCGAATCGGCAATATCGAACTCGATCGAGATCTCGTGCCCTCTCAGTTGGAGTTCGGCGGAAAGTCGCTGCGTCAGGCTGTTGAAAGCGTGGGTGAGCAGCAGGATACGCATCGCTCGACCCTCAGCAGATGCGCGGCAACTGATCGCCGGCCAGCCAATCGACAATACGTCGGCCGCCAAAAGCGGTGGTGAGCTGCACGAAATGATGGTCGTCGGCAATCACCTCGCCGATCAGCGCCGCTTCCCTCGCCAGTGGATGGGCGCGCATCGCTTCCAGCAGACGCCCGGCATCGGCCGCCGCGCAGATGGCCAGCAATTTGCCTTCATTGGCGACGTAAAGAGGGTCGAGGCCGAGGAATTCGCAGGCGGCAACAACCACTGGTTTCACCGGAATCGCCTTCTCGTTCAACATCATACCCACGCCCGACTGGCTGGCGATTTCATTGAGCGTGGACGCCAAGCCGCCGCGCGTGGGATCGCGCAGACAACGGATGTCGGCCTGGGTGGCCAGCATGGCGGCAATCAGGCCATGCAATGCCGCCGTGTCGGATTCGATCGGCGCGTCGAAGGAAAGGTTCTCGCGCTTGCTCATGATCGCCACGCCATGGTCGCCCATGGTTCCGGAAACCAGCACCACGTCGCCTGGCCGTGCCCGCTCACCGCCAAGTTGCACGCTGTCAGGCAGGATGCCGACACCCGTGGTGGTGATGAATACGCCATCGCCCTTGCCGCGCTCGACCACCTTGGTATCGCCCGTCACTACCGGTACGCCGGCCTGACGGGCGGCATTGGCCATCGATTCGACGATGCACGCCAGATCGCCCAATGGAAAGCCCTCTTCCAGGATGAACCCCGCCGCCAGGTAAAGCGGCGTAGCGCCCATCACCGCCACATCATTGAGGGTGCCATGTACCGAGAGACAACCGATGTCACCTCCCGGAAAGAACAACGGCGTCACCACGTGACAATCGGTGGACATCACCAACCGGCATGGCTTGCCGTCAATCACTGGTGCCGGCAGGAGGGCGCCATCATTGCCCTGACCGAGATACTCGTTGCCCAGATGCCGGGCAAACAGTTCGCTAATGAGTTGCATCATGGCGCGTCCACCCGAGCCATGCGTCAGATCGACCCGGCCGTGTTTCAGGTCCAGTGAACGCACGTAATCGCTTCTAACGCCTCTTGCGCCAGCCATCAGCTCAATTCCTTGTAACGCCCGTAGCTGTAATGGGCGGCGCACGCCCCTTCGCTGCTGACCATGCACGAGCCGATCGGATTTGCCGGGGTGCAGACCGTGCCGAAAATCTTGCATTCCTGAGGTCGCTTGACCCCGCGCAAGATTGCGCCGCATTCACACGCCTTGTTGTCGGGTACGGAGCGATAGTCGAGCTTGAATCGCCGCTCGGCATCGAACGCGGCATAGTGCTCGCGTATCCTCAGCGCTGAATACGGCACCACCGAAAGGCCACGCCACTCGAATTCTCGGCGAAGTTCAAAGACTTCGGCGACACGATCCTGTGCCTTGAGGTTGCCCTCCCGGTTGACTGCCCGCGAGAATTCGTTTTCCACCTCGGCACGACCTTCATTGACCTGCCTGACCAACATCAGAATCGCCTGCATCACGTCCAGCGGCTCAAAACCGGCGATCACCACGGGTTTGCGATATTCCTCGGCAAAAAACTCGTAGGGTCGACTGCCAATTACGGTCGACACATGCGCCGGTCCGATGAAGCCGTCGATCGGCACCGTACCCCACTGGCGGACCTCTGGCGATTCCAGAATCGTGCTGATGGCCGCCGGCGTCAGTACATGACAGCACAGCACACTGAAGTTGCTCAGTTGCTCGCGTTGCGCCTGCTGGATCGCCAGCGCTGTCGGTGGGGTGGTGGTCTCGAAGCCGATAGCAAAGAAAACCACTTCGCGTTCGGGATTGTCCCGGGCGATCTGCAAGGCGTCGAGCGTCGAGTATACCATGCGTATATCCCCGCTTCGCGCGCCCACTCCGGCCTTGGCCTTCATCAGCGACAGACCATCGGACGCCGGTACGCGCAGGGTATCGCCATAGGTACATAGAATCACTTGCTGATCAAGGGCCAGCTTGATCGCCATGTCTACGCGTCCGATCGGCAATACGCAAACCGGGCAACCGGGACCATGGACCAGGCGCAGGCTCTCGGGCAGCAGATCGCTCAGGCCATAACGTGAAATGGCGTGGGTATGCCCGCCACAGAACTCCATGAAACTGTAACGTCGGCCCGGTTCCACGAGCGCAGCAATCTTTCCCGCCAAAGTCTTGGCGACTTCGCCATCACGGAATTCGTCAATATACTTCACGACGCGGAAAGCTCAGGCGCATCCCACTCGGCAAAAAGCGCCAGGGTTTTCTCGGCCTCCTCGGGGTCAAGTTTCGACAGCGCATAGCCGGCATGCAGAATTACGTAATCGCCAATACTGACGTCATCGAGCAGCGACAGCGATATTTCCTTCCTGACGCCGCCAAGATCGACGATGGCCGTTTCGGCAGGGCCAAGTTCCACCACTCTGACCGGAAGTGCGAGGCACATATCACGACTCCAAAGATTGAATCGCCACCCAGGCTTGCCCGAGAGCGATGGCGGCATCGCCAGGCGACAAGCGCGCCGGCGCCAGGACGATGATACCGCGTTGCTCGAGAGTTTGCCTTAGTCCGATGGACAACAAGGCGTTATGGAAGCAGCCTCCGGCGCACGCCAGCGTCTCCAAACCACTGGCTTTTGCTGCCTGTTCGACCCACGCGGCCAGGGCGGCAACCAGCGTGGCATGAAACTGGGCCGCGGCTAGTTCAACGTCATGCGCCCCGTCGAGCGATGCCAGGGCGGGCAACAGATCGAGCTGCCCGTCAGCGCGGATGCGCCAGCCCTCCTCGATCGCCCGCGGCCAGCCGTATTTTTCGATATGACGGCTTGCCGCCTGCTCAACCAGGATGGCGGCCTGGGCCTCGTATTTCATCTCCGCGCACAGGCCCAGCAAGCCGGCAGCGGCATCGAAGAGACGTCCCATGCTCGAGGTGCGGGGACAATTCAGTTGCCGTTGAAGCATGGTCGCCACCGTGCCGGCCCCGGCTTGCTGAAAACGCGTTTTAATTTCGGCATTACGTCCCTGCTCATGCAGAATGGCCGCCGCCATGCGCCACGGTTGGCGTGCCGCGCGGTCGCCACCGGGCAATGGCAGAGGTCTGAGGTGCCCCAGGCGCTGGCAATTCGCGCCCTCCACTCGGAGCAGTTCACCGCCCCACGCTTCGCCATCCGGGCCGAGCCCGACGCCGTCCAGTGCCAGGCCCAACACAGGGGCAGATTGACCATGCTCGGCGCAGACCGCAGCAATGTGCGCGTGATGATGCGCCACGGCGAATACCGGCAAGTTGTGGCGGCCGGCAAATTCGATGGCCGCTCGCGTACTGAAGTAATCGGGGTGAAGATCGTGGGCGATGATCTCCGGTTTTATTTCCAGCAAGGCCTGCATGCGGCTCACAGTCTCCTCAAGGAAGGCGCATGTGGCGGCGTTGTCGAGATCGCCGATATGCGGCGACAGATAGGCTTCGTTGCCGCGAGTCAGACAAACGCTGCTCTTGAGATGTGCGCCAAAGGCCAGCACCGAAGTGCCGGCGCGTGGCAGGCGGATCGCATCGGACGCGTAACCCCGGCTGCGCCGGATGAACTGTGGCTTTCGGTCAATAACACGAATTACGCTGTCGTCGCAGCGAGAAACAATGTCGCGATCATGATCCAGAATGGCGTCGGCGATGCCTATCAGGCGCGTGCGTGCTTCGGCGTTGGTGTAGACAATGGGTTCGCCACCGGGGTTGGCACTGGTCATGACCAGAACCAAATCCTGGGGTGCCGCCAGCCATTGGCGCCCGGAGGGGCGATTTGCGGCTTCGTGGAACAGCAGAAAGTGAATCGGCGTGCAGGGCAGCATGGCCCCCAGCCAGCGCAGGTCGGGGGCCACGCCGGGCAAGGTGGCTGTGCGCCCAGGCTGTGCCCGAAGCAGGACGACCGGGCGCTCGCGGCTTTCGAGCAGAGCCTGTTCCTGAGTGGAGAAATGTGCGTAGTACTCCAGGCTGGGGGTGTTGGCGGTCATCACCGCAAAGGGCTTTTCTTCCCGGTTCTTGCGCTGGCGCAACCGCGCCACCGTGGCGGCACTTTGTGCATCGCAGGCCAGATGAAAACCGCCGAGGCCCTTGATGGCGACGATGGACCCTGAGCGCAACAGTTGCAGGGTCGCGGTGATCGGGTCGCCGTCAACGGCGTTGCCCTGAAGATCAGTGAGCGATAGCCGGGGGCCACACTGCGGACAACACGTCGTTTCGGCATGAAAGCGACGATCCGCGGGAGAACCGTACTCGGCAGCGCAGGCCGGGCACAGCGGAAACGGTGCCAGGCTAGTTTGCGGCCGGTCGTAGGGAAGCGCGCGCGTTACCGTATAACGCGGCCCACAGTGGGTGCAGGTGATGAAGGCATGGCGCCAGCGGCGATCCGACGGATCGAACAATTCAGCTAGACACTCCGTGCATACGGCCACATCGGGACCGATGGCCGTTTGAGTTGTAGCACGTTCGCGATCGGTGCTTTCGGCGATGGCAAAGCCGGCCAGCCCATCCGGTACGGCATCGACTGCGACTACCGTGTCAACACGGGCCAGAGGGGGCGCCTCCGAACGCAGTCGTTGCAACAGCGCATCAACTTGGGCTTGCGCGCCTTCGGCGGCAATCTCGACGCCTTCCGAATCGTTGCGCACCCAGCCGCTGAGCTCAAGCTCTTGTGCCAGATGCCAGACAAAAGGGCGGAAACCAACCCCCTGGACAATTCCGGTTACACGGATCCGGCATGCAATGACAGCGTTGCCGGTCAAGGCCGCGGCCGCTACAACGGCACCTCAAGTTCGGCGATCTGCTGGTTGCATGGATCAGGCGATTGACGTTTGGCTGTACCCGCAACTGCCATGCCATCACGGAGATAAGCCAGCCATTCATCCATTCCTTCACTACTGGTGGCCGAGACGCAGATCACTCGTATGCCAGGATTGACCCGTCGGGAATAAGCAATGGCGGCATCCATATCGAAATCCACATACGGCAAGAGGTCGATTTTGTTCAGCAGCATGAGGCTGGCAGCACGAAACATATCCGGGTACTTGATCGGTTTGTCGGCGCCTTCGGTCACCGACAGAATGGCCACTTTGTGCGCTTCTCCCAGATCGAAAGCAGCCGGGCAGACCAGATTGCCGACGTTTTCGATCAGCAGCAGAGAATCCTTGACCAGATCCAGCTTGTCCATCGCATGACCGACCATGTAGGCGTCCAGATGACAGCCCTTGCCGGTATTGATCTGGATCGCCGGGGCGCCCGTCGCGCGAATGCGTTCGGCGTCCTGACTGGTCTGCTGATCGCCTTCGATCACGGCTACCGGGACATCGCCCAGCATGCTGATGGTCTTGCACAACAGCGTGGTCTTGCCCGATCCCGGGCTGGACACCAGATTCAACGCAAAGATGCCGAGATTGAGCAAGCATTTGCGATTCCGGGCAGCATACGCATTGTTCTTGGCCAGGATGTCCTGTTCGATCTGCACCATGCGCCGGCCATCCATGCCCGGTGCATGCGAATGCGACGGCGCATAGCGCGGGGCATGATCATGGCTGTGCGCGTGTTCGTGAGTATGCCCAGTTTTGTATCCATGGGCATGGGTCGTTCCATCGGCATGGGTATGGACATGTCGATGCCCGTGGGCGTCGTCGTGTTGCACCTCGGCGCCGTCGATTTTCACTTCTCCTGTAGCACATCCGCAGGTTGTACACATGCTTTTTCCCCTTTAGGCGACTTCGAGTTCCTTGACCCGCATTTCGTCTCCGCCCGTTACCTGCATCTGGTACGAACCACACGACGGACACGCACCGAAGCGTTCGCAACACACTACCGTAGATGAACAGTTCATGCACCAGGCGGTCCCCGGTGTGGCGATAATCTCCAACTTTGCACCTTCGGCCAAACTTCCTCGCGTCACGGCGTCGAAACAAAATTTCATGGCTTCGGCCTCCACCCCGGCGAGCTGGCCGATCTCCAGCCACACGGTGGTGACTTTCGAGAATTCCTGCTGGCGCGCCGCATCTTCGATCAACTGCAGCACACCTTCTGCCAAGGACATTTCGTGCATGGCGAAAGAATCCGGCGCTAGCCCGGCGATGCGCTGTGCCTATTTCCCCTGCATTCCCGCCGCCATGAAGTCGGAAAAGCGTTTGTCATGGGTGCCAATGTGCTGGCCGATAAGCTTGAAAACCGAATCGGCCTGCTCGGCGAGCAATCCGGAATTGCCCGAGTTGTGGGCGGACGTAATCCGCTCCAGATCGTCCATCAAGCCGATGTGCTCGCCGACATGCTCTTCATAACTGTCATAACTGTTCAAACGCATGAGGAGTTCTTCAGACATGAAATGCGCCTCGCAATAGGCAACAAGCCGCTCGAGAATTTCGCCAACCTCGGCCGAAGGAGGGCTTTTTCGCACCGCACGGCATAGAGCGGATAGCATGTCCAGCTGAATCTGATGCTCACCATCGGTGCGGACATCGGATTGTTGGTTGAAATCGGAGAACGATGACATATTTGGCGTTCCTGAAACCTGTCGGTTGATTAAGGACTGCAATTGCCAATTATAAACACAGGGAGTGGCCCTGCTGCGGTACCACGCTAATTTTCCAAACGGCTCAACGCCGGTCTGATCTTCCCAAAGCCAGGAAACGCCGACGCGAAAGCGAGGGGCCGCCTGGCGGTTGATCGAGCTTGCCCGGCGAGAGTGGTGCAAGCAGGCCGAGCATTGCCGCACGCGCTGTCATCACGGCCTCGGGCTGCGCCGCAAACCTTTCCATCGGTGAGAAAAGCGGGCAGCTCTGATATTCACCCAACTCCGCTTCGTCGCCACCGAGGAAAGCGAAGTCCCCTGTCGAAAAATTAATGAACCTGCGGCTGTTATCGGTCACCGATATCCAGTCACGATCGCTTCCAGGCACCAGAAGCAGGCTCATGCACCAGGGCGTAACCACGACGCCCAGCCAATGCCCTTGCCAGCGCTGAAAATCGATGGCTTCAACGGAAAGTGCGGGATTGAGAATCGGCACGTCGGCCATGCGCTCATGCTGGATGCGAAAATAGGCGGCTTCGACAGCATCCGACGGATTCTTCGCATGAATACGGATGCTCATGGCGCCTCACCCCAACTCAACGCATCGTCACCCTGTGCCATCAGATCCGCCATCAGGGCCAGCGCTTCCTCGGCGCGTTCAGGATCGATGCGCTCAAAGGCAAACCCGCCCGCTTGAATCAACAGATAGTCACCTACCGCCACCTCCTCACCGAGCAACAACAGACTCACTTCGCGGAACTGGCCGAAACACTCCGTGATGGCGGTGCCGTCCTTGACCTGTACAACGCGCGATGGCGCCGCCAAACACACGTCAAGCTTCTCCCATGACAAGGGATTCAAGCAAATAGCCATGACTGAGCAATTCGTCCGCCACCATCGAAACCAGGGGCTGAATCTGATCTGATACCGTGGTCGTCATTTCCATACCCAGTTCGAGTGAAACCGGCTCGACACCCAAAACGATGATCTCTTTAGGCATGGCATCGAGCAGTTCGAGGCTGGCCAGCACATCAGGCAAAGCGATCTGGTGCGGCGATAGTTTGCTGCGAAAAAAGACGGGAATATCCGCCCCGGCTATCTTCACCAAGGTACCCGGTGCGGCACCCGTTTTGACGACATCGACCACAATGAGAAGATCCAGATTGGAGAGGTCTTCGATCATCTCCATGCCGGAGGTGCCGCCATCGATTGCCAGAACATCCGCTGGCAGCTTGAAATCCCGTTCCAGCGCCTCGACGACGCGTACACCCGCCGCTTCGTCGGTCAGTATGGTGTTGCCGATGCCCAGAACAACTGCGCGCATGAAGAACCGCCTAAGAAGTAGAGGGTCGGGAATGCCGACCCTCTCGCATTAAAACACGACCAAGCTGATCTTAAGTCACCTTGATGCTGATGGCCGTGTCATTCTCTTTGTCTGTCAAGTGGATGGCGCAAGCGATGCAGGGGTCAAAGGAATGGATGGTACGCAGCACTTCCAGCGGTTTTTCAACATCGGCAATCGGCGTGTCGAACAGCGATGCCTCATATGGACCGGGCTCATCCTTGTCGTTCCGCGGGCAGGCATTCCAGGTCGAGGGTACCACGCACTGGTAGTTCTTGATCTTGCCGTTGTCGATGACAACCCAATGCGAAAGCACGCCACGCGGCGCTTCGTGAATGCCGACACCCATGACCTCGTCCTTGGGAAACACGGGCTTGTTGAACGTCGCAAGATCGCCCTTGCCCATATTGGTAAGCAACGCCGTCCATTGATCAGCAAGCAGGTCCACATTGACGCAACACGTGATGGCGCGTGCGGCATGACGTCCGATTGTCGAATGCATGGCATCCAGTCCGACCTTGGTCTTGGCCAGGGCGGAAACGGTATCGAGCGCTAAAGTGGCATACTTGGTGGTCGACTCATGGCCAACCGCAAGACCATTAAGCACGCGGGCGAGCGGGCCAACCTGGGCCGGCTTGCCGTAGAAGGTCGGCGACTTCAACCAGGAATACTTGGCATCGTCCTTGAAATCCGTGTAGTTGGGAACGGTCTGGCCTTTGTAAGGATGCAACGCACCCGCTTTGTCGTAGTTGTACCATGAGTGCTTGACCGCTTCTTCGACGCCCTTCACCCAGTACTCATCGTTGAACGAACTGATCGGCTTGCGCTTGCTCAAATCGCCGCCATCAATATATCCACCGGGAAAGGCAAACAGCGTGCCTTTGGTATCCAGTGGAATGTCCGGAACGGACAAATAGTTGGTAACGCCCTTGCCGATGGTGGTCCAGTCGGCGTAGAAAGCACCTATGGCAGCGACATCGATCAGATACACGTTCTTGACGAAGTCGGCGAGTTCATCGATCCAGCCCTTGATAGCCATCAGGCGTTCGACCGTCAAAACGGCTTGTGAATCGGTGGCCAGGGGGTTGGCAACGCCACCCACGGCAACGTTCTGGATGTGTGGGGTTTTGGAACCCAGGATGGAAACGATCTTGTTCGCCTTGCGCTGGACTTCCAGCGCCTGCAGGTAGTGAGCCACGGCCAGCAGGTTGACTTCGGGTGACAGCTTCATGGCCGGATGGCCCCAGTAACCATTGGTAAAGATGCCCAGTTGGCCGCCGTTGACAAAATGCTTCAAGCGATCGTGAACACGCCTCATCTCCTGTTTGCTGTTGAGATGCCAGGATGACAGGCTCTCACCCAAGGCAGAAGTCTTGTCTGGATCGGCCTTGAGCGCTGAAGTGACATCGACCCAGTCAAGTGCAGACAAATGGTAGAAATGAACGATCGCGTCATGCACCGAATGCGCCAGGATAATGAGGTTGCGGATGTATTGCGCGTTGAGCGGAATTTCCATCTTTAGCGCATTTTCGACGGAACGCACCGAGGCGATGGCATGCACCGTGGTACATACACCGCAGATTCGCTGGGTGATAGCCCACGCATCCCGTGGATCGCGCCCCAGCAGAATCAGCTCGACGCCTCGCCACATCTGACCCGAGGACCAGGCTTTCTTGATCCGGCCGCCATCGATTTCGGCATCGATCCGCAGGTGACCCTCAATACGGGTGATCGGGTCTATCGTTATGCGCTTGGACATTTTCTGACTCCCTCCTATTTTAATGGGCCAGCTGCGCGTCTTCCCGAGGCAGCACAGGGAAACGACGAGTGATGATCACGTAACCGAGTATTTCAGCGGCAAAGATCCCAACGGTGACCAGCAATTCGGGCAGCGAAGGAAAGTAACTCCAGCCTGGTCCGGTATCGAAGGCGATCAGGAAGCCATTGAGTCGCAGCAAGACGCCGCCCAGCATCACGGCGATCCCGGCCAGAAACAGCCTGGCCGGATTGCGTCGTGCCTCGGCTGATCCAATGAGCAGGAATGGAGCGGCAAAACAGGCATTCTCGATCCAGAAGGTTAACGCGACGTAGTTGAACTGGAATGCAAGCCCGAGCACACCGCGAAAGGTGACGTCGGCAAATCGCGCGAACAGATAGAAGCCCATGATGCCGAGCATCACCCTGGCCATCGGATTGAGCAAAGGAACTTCGATCTGACGCCGGTAAGCGGAGGCAGCCACGCAGGATTCGAAGAGGATGACGCCATAGCCCAGCGTTATGGCCGTAAGCAGATAGATCAAGGGTTGCAGGGGCGTCTGCCAGAGCGGGTTCACCTGGTCGCCCATGACGACAAGCATGGTTCCGAGCGAGGCCTGGTGCATCATCGGCAAGACGATGCCGAGCGCGATAAAAATGAACATTACTTTGTTCAGCTTCTTGCGCGTGTCGTGCAAGCCCATCTTTTCCAGAAAGACCGGTGAAAACTCGATCCACATAACGATAATGTAAAGCGTGATGCACGCCGCGACTTCGAACATCACCGAGTTGACGTTGAAGTAGCCCGGCCAGAAGATGTGCCAGAAATTCCACCAGCGCCCCAGATCGAAGGTAATCGCCGCACCGGCCAAGGTATAGCCGAAAAGGCTGCCAAGCAACGCCGGTCGCACCAGTGGGTGGTACTGACCCTTGTTGAAGATGTAGACCAGCAGCGCCATACAGAAGCCGCCACAGGCCAGGGCCGAACCGATGAATACATCGACCACGACCCAGATGCCCCAAGAGTAGCCGTCATTCACGTTGGTCGTCGAAGCGAGTCCGAAGAATAAACGGATGAGAATGATGGTTGCCATGACGGCGATGAGCACGCCGCATACGAATGTCGTGGCATTGACCAGATTACCCCCGACAGGTGCGGGTATGGCATGGTGTTGTGTGCTCATGATCCCTCCTTCCCAGGCGCTTGCTCTGGCGCATCGTCTTCATGATGGACATTGCGTTTAGCGACATAGGTCATTGCACCGAGCACGGCAAAAGGCATGATCAGTCCGCCGTAAAGCGTGTGCTGAATGGTTTCGGATCGGGCGGCGGCGGCTTCCGGTTTCAGATCGGGCATGCCGACCTTGGCAAAATTCACGGCCGAAAGCTTCAATACCTGTGTTCCCCCGTACTCCGTCTCGCCATACACGTGCTGGAGATAATTACCTACCGGCGCCTCATAGCTCTGATCCGGACCGCCCAATTTTCCTCGCGGATACGTTGTCACGCTTCCTGGAGCAAGAGCGATACGGCGTTTGGCTTCAACCAGGAGATCGGCGGTTTTTCCGTAAAGTGTGGCGCCCGTCGGACAAACCTCGGCACAGGCCGAATAATGACCGTCCTTGTAGCGATGGCGACACAGCTCGCACTTGCCGATCTTTCCGGTCGGCGAGTCGTACTGATACTTGGGAATGCCGAACGGGCAGGCCACCACGCAGTAGCGGCAACCGACACAGGCTTCCGGGTCGTAGCCCACGACGCCGGTCACCGGATCCTTGCTCATTGCCGAAACCGGGCAGGCCGAAACGCAGGAGGGATCGGCGCAATGCATGCACGAGGTCTTCATGAAGGAATAGCCGTTGACTTCGGCGTCCTTCGTCTCCATCGTGCCGTTGCGGTACATCTTGATCAGGTTGAAGGTATACCCTGATGTATCGAGCGGCGTATCCCACAGATGATCCTCGGTGGAGAACTCCGGTGGATTCTCATTGGCTTCCTTGCACGCGGCTACGCAGGCTTTGCAACCGACGCACAAAGTGGCGTCGTAAAGCAAGCCGAGTCCTTCGGCGGGCCGATGCCGTGTTTCTCTGGCATTCGCTTCCGGAGCAATCGATGCAGTGCTAAGCGCGGCGCCGCTGGCGAGAACCCCTTTAAGGAAATCGCGACGGGTGTTCATCGCTACACCTCCGACTTCTCTTGAGGCTTGCTGGCGTCTTTGCGACGCTCGGCTTCTTCCGCTGCGTGCGACAAGCCCAGGTTGCGCGTCAACATTGCCGCGCCCCCCGCGGCGGCGCCGGCCAAAGCGGCAAGCGCGGCGGCCGAAGCGAATGAGGCTCCCTTACCCTGCTCTTCAACAATACGTGCGTATTGCAAGGGAGGTGCGACATTGAGCATCTTGGCCACCTGATGGATCGGTTTGGTGAAGCCGACGCCCTTTTCCGTACAACCGATGCAAGGATGCCCACAACCCACCGGCCAGTTGTTTTCGCCGGCATCGCCGAAACCGATCGTCGGACAATTGGCGTAGGTTTCCGGTCCTTTGCAACCCAGTTTGTAGAGACAATACCCTTGGCGATGTCCGTGGTCGCCGAATTCCATGGCAAAACGGCCCGCATCGAAATGGGCTCGCCGTTCGCAGTTTTCGTGAATCAGACGTGAATAAGCGAATTTCGGGCGTCCGAGCTTATCGACTTCGGGAAGCTTGTTGAAGGTCAGAAAATGCACGACCGTGGCAAGGAAATTATAGGGATTGGGTGGGCAACCGGGAATGGTCACGACCGGTTTGCCCAGGACCTCCGCCACACTGCTTGCGCCGCTCGGATTGGGGTTTGTCGAGGGCATTCCGCCCCAGGAAGCACACGATCCAATGGCAATGATGGCGGCGGCATCCGCCGCGCATTCCTTGACCAGATCGATCGCCGTTTGCCCGCCAATCTTGCAATAGATCCCATTGTCCTTGATCGGTATGGCGCCTTCCACGACCAGGACATACTGTCCTTTGTTGGCTTTCATGGCGTCTTTGCGGGCCGCCTCGGCCTGGTGGCCGGCTGCAGCCATCAGCGTTTCGTGGTAATCGAGCGAGATGACATCCAGGATCAACTTCTCCAAGGTCGGATGTTCGGCACGCAGGAGCGATTCGGAACAGCCTGTGCATTCTTGAAAGTGTAGCCAGATGACCGACGGCCGTTTGGATGCCTCGATGGCCTTCGCAATCGCCGCTTCGGCTCCGGTCGGCAAACCCATCGTGACCGCCAGCGTGGTACAGAACTGGAGAAAATCACGACGCGGCATGTCGAGACGCCGTTCGACATCGCGCAAGGTTTTGCGACCCAGATCAAAGATTTCGTTCATTTCACCCATGTCTCCTCCTCCCGGTATCTGGTCGCTTCCTGACCTATACCAGCGACGTCAGCAAATCGCGTGCCACACAATAATCCAGAATGGCACACTGCCAATTCAAAGACTTATATCGTGCTGCGACGCAACATCATTAACGTGTGCGGTTACCAGTTATCCATCTTACTAACCACTTCGAGTGGCTCGATTGATGCGTTCACCCCCGTCAACACCTTGATTCGCTTGCAGTTCATACCTGGCACGGTGTGGGCACGAATCTTGTATGATGCCTGTGAGTAGATTAGCCGCTCCCCCAACCCTTGCTTTTTGCATCACGCTGTCAAGCGCACCTGAGGTGTCACTCATGGATTTGCCGAACGACTGGACTGCCCTGCTCGCCCTTGTGTTTGTATTCGGCGCCAAACATGGCCTGGACGCCGATCACCTGGCCACCATTGACGGGTTGACTCGCCATAACCTGCGACAGGCTCCGGCACGCGCGCGCTGGTGCGGGACCTTGTTTTCCTTGGGCCACGGAGTCGTCGTAATGATTGTCGCGCTCGGCGTTGGCATCGCTTCGGCGCAATGGCAGGTTCCGCCGTGGATGGAAAATGTCGGCACCTGGATATCCATCATTTTCCTCACCGTGCTCGGACTGCTCAATTTTCAGGCGGTACTGCAAACCGCGCCCGATGCCGTAGTGGTCCCGGTCGGACTCAAAGCGGGCCTGCTCGCCCGCCTGCAATCGGCTTCGCACCCCCTGGCGATTGCAGCGGTGGGCGCCCTGTTCGCCTTGTCGTTCGATACCATGAGTCAGGCGGCGTTGTTTGCCGTTACCGCCTCCCGGCTCGGCGGTGTTACTCATGCCCTCGTGCTGGGCCTGACTTTTACCGGCGGCATGCTGCTGATGGATGGTATCAACGGTTTGTGGATCGCCCGCCTGCTTCGGCGCGCAGATCGCCGTGCCCGGATAGCCTCAAGAGTGATGGGCCTGATGGTCACCGTGATCAGCCTCTCAGTGGCATTGCTCGGCTTTCTGCGTTGGCTGAGTTCCGACATCGCCACCTGGTATCAAGGCAGGGAGCTTGGCTTTGGGATTGGTCTGGTCGTGTTGCTGACCCTCAGTTTTGTTGTTGTTCAGGGTCTGACGCGGCCCTCCCTGGCAACAAACTCGATCAATTGAAAGCCGGGCGCCGAGAGTAATCGATAGCCCACGCGCGACACGACGTCGCTAAATCGCTTCTTCGATCCGCCCGGCTGTCATGCGCAATCGTCGGTTGCAACGCGCCGCAATTTCTTCATCATGCGTCACGAGTATCAGCGTCGTGCCGCTTTCGGCATTAATCGCAAACATCAATTCGATGATCTGGTGCCCTGTAAGCGCATCGAGATTGCCGGTCGGCTCATCCGCCAGGACCAGCTTCGGTTTGGGGGCAAAAGCACGGGCCAAGGCGACGCGTTGCTGCTCGCCGCCAGAAAGATGCTTTGGATACTGGCGCAAACGGTGTGACATCCCCACCCGATCAAGCCAGAATTCAGCCTCGTTTCGCGCATTGGGCGCACCTGCCAGCTCCAGCGGTAACATAACGTTCTCGATGGCATTCAACGAAGGTAGCAACTGAAACGACTGAAAAACAAAACCGAGAAAACGACCGCGCAAGACGGCCCGAGCATCCTCGTCGAGATCTACGAGCTTCTCACCGGCCAGCATGACCGAGCCACTGCTGGGCAGATCCAGGCCCGCCATCAGACCAAGCAGGGTAGACTTGCCCGAACCGGACGCACCCAGTATGGCTACCGTTTCACCCGTCGCGACGACGAACGAGTTCTCGTGCAGAATAGTCAACGGCTCGCCACCAATATCAACGCGTTTGCTTAACGCGCTGACTTCGACCACATTAGGGGTTGCTTGGCACATGTTTCGATTACCGCCCATACGTTGCATGCTGCTCGTCGGATTTCTCTTGCTGGCCTCTACAGCACAGGCAGCCAAGACCATTCTTGTCTTCGGCGATTCGCTTTCCGCCGGTTTTGGCATTCGGCAGGAGGCCGCTTGGCCGACGTTGCTGCATCAACGTCTGCGTGAGAAGCAGCTTGATTATAACGTCGTCAATGCCAGCATCTCGGGGGAAACCACCAGCGGCGGCCGGGCTCGAATTGAAGACGCGTTGGCCAGACATACGCCTCACATCGTGATTATTGCGCTCGGCGCCAATGACGGTCTGCGCGGTCTTCCCTTGGCAACGATGCGTGGCAACCTCGAGGCGATGGTAGATAGCGCACAAAGGAAGAAAGCCAAGGTACTCATCGTCGGCCAACGCCTGCCGCCAAACTACGGTTCATACGCGGTACAGTTTCACAAAATTTATGGTGAAATTGCGCAAGCGCGCAAGACAGCGCTGGTTGATTTCTTGCTCGAAGGCATTGCCGAGCAACCGCAATTCTTCCAGGCGGACAATCTGCACCCGACGGCTGAGGCACAGCCGCTTCTGCTCGTCAATGTTTGGCGAGGCCTTGAGCCGCTGCTAAAATGACCCCCATGAATCACGGCCTCTCCAGCGTAGGACGAATTGAAGATTACCGCCTCTTCGACGAAATCATCGATGTTCGAACACCCGCGGAGTTTGCCGACGACCACATTCCCAACTCGATCAACTGCCCTGTGCTCGACAACGATCAGCGCGTCGAAGTCGGCACCTGCTATAAGCAGTTGTCCCCCTTTGCGGCAAAAAGAATAGGCGCAGCGTATGTCGCCGGCAACATTGCCTGTCACCTGCAGGGTTTATTTGTCGACCGCCCAAAAACCTGGCGGCCACTCATCGTCTGCTGGCGGGGCGGACAGCGCAGCGGCGCGATGACCTATGTTTTGAGGCGTATCGGCTGGGACGCCCAACAACTGAAAGGCGGCTACAAGACCTATCGGAAGCAGGTCGTCGAAAATCTGGCCTCAGCACCTTGCCGGCTTCGATTCAATGTCGTCTGCGGTGCGACCGGCAGTGGCAAGAGTCACCTGCTTCAGGCTTTGGCCTTGCGCGGCGAGCAAGTTGTGGATCTTGAGGCGCTGGCCTGCCACAAAGGATCGGTGCTCGGCGTTCTACCGGGTTTGCCGCAACCCTCGCAAAAACTGTTCGAGACCAGACTGCTTGATGCCCTGCTCCCGATGGATCCCGGCCGTCCGGTATACATCGAGGCCGAGAGCCGAAAGATTGGCACCATCCAGATTCCCAATACGCTGTTGGAGACCATGCGGGCTGGTTCGTGCATCAATATTGAGGTCTCGCTGGAAGCACGCGTCGATTTCCTTCTGGGCGATTACAGCTACTTCCTGGACGCTCCCGACAGACTCAATTCATTGCTCGACGAGTTACGCAAATTGCATAGCCGAGAGACCATCGACCACTGGCAGAACTTGGCAAAGGGAGCGCAATGGCGAACACTGGTCTACGAACTGCTTGAGCGGCATTACGACCCACTGTACCACCGATCGCAAAATCGCAACTTTTCCGGATTCGGTGCCCCGAAGACCTTCACCGCCAACGATTTGACGGCATCGGGCATCGATGCCCTGGTTTGTCAGATCGCCGGCACCTGACCAACACTGGGATTGAATGTCATGCACACTCAAGAACCTCCGGGATGCCTGAGCGTAAGCGAATATGGCCAAAGCCGTTACCAACAGACGATTCGGGTCGGCCGCCACGTACTGATCGCCGACGAACCGGTCAGCGGCGGCGGAAGCGATGAAGGTCCGTCGCCCTACGATTTGCTGTTGGCCAGCCTGGGGGCCTGTACCTCCATCACGTTACGCATGTATGCCGAGCGGAAGGGGTGGCCGCTGCGCCATATCCATGTCGAGCTGTCACACGAAAAGGTTGAAATTGAAGGACGTGGGCGGGTCGACCGCATCCAACGAAACATTACCCTGAAGGGCGAACTGACCATTGAGCAACGCAGTCGCCTGCTCGAAATTGCCAACAAATGCCCAATGTACCGCACGCTACGCTCAGAAATTCTGATCGAAAGCACCACGACAGACTGAACTGGCAAGTTTGCATGCTTTTTCCTACCACTGCTGTACGTTCCATGCTAACTTGATATAGTGGATCAACAAGCCGTCACAACCTCTCCAGCAGATTGAATTTTTATGCTCGCACAACACTACCTCAACAGTCTTTTTGAACCCAAATCGGTTGCCGTTATCGGCGCCTCAAACCGAGAGAACTCGGTCGGTCATTTCCTGTTCAAGAACATTCTCGAGTCAGGGTATAAGGGCCGCCTGTACCCAATCAATGCCAAGCATGAAACCATTCAAAACGTTCTGGCCTACAAGTCAATCGAAGAAATTGGCGCCCGCGTCGAGCTCGCCGTAATTGCCACCCGTGCTCAAACCGTTCCGGATATCGTCGAACAATGCGGCCGCAGCGGTATCAAGAACATCATCATCATCACTTCAGGCTTTTCTGAAGCGGGCCATTCCGGCGCAGCGCTGGAGCGAAAAACGCTCGAAATCGCCCGCCGGTACAACGTCCGGGTTCTCGGCCCGAACTGCCTGGGAATCATTCGCCCTGAACTGGGCCTCAACGCCACCTTCCTGCGTGTCAGCGCCAATGTGGGCAATCTGGCCCTGGTTTCGCAATCAGGCGCCATTTGCTCTGCCGTTCTCGACTGGGCAAAAAGCAATCAGGTCGGTTTCTCCAGCGTGATCTCGCTGGGCAGTACGGCCGATGTGGACTTCGGCGAAATACTCGATTACCTCGTCTACGACAACCGCACGCACTACATCCTGCTCTATATCGAAGGGATTCGTAACGCGCGCCGATTCATGAGTGCGCTTCGCTCGGCGGCACGGATCAAGCCGATTATCCTGCTTAAGGCCGGGCGTCATGCCGCCGGTTCGGCGGCGGTGAAGGTGCACTCGGGCATTCTTGCCGGGTCCGATATTGTTTTTGACGCCGCGGTCAAACGATCCGGCGTTGTCCGTGTCAAGAACATCGGCCAGCTCTTCTATGCCTCGAAGGTCCTCTCATCCAAGTTCCGACCCTTGGGCAAACGACTCGCCATCATTACCAACGGTGGTGGGCCCGGTGCCATGGCGGCGGACCGTGCAGGGGATATGGTTATCCCGCTGGCCGAGCTTTCAAATGACACGATGAAAGCGCTTAATGCCAAGATGCCCGCGAGCTGGTCGCAGAGTAATCCCATCGATATCCGTGGCGATGCGACCCCCGAGCGTTATCGCGAAGCGATTCTTGCCGTTGCACAGGATGAAGGGGTCGATTGCATGATGGTCATGCTGGCGCCCCAGGCCATGACCCAACCGATGGCCGTGGCCCAAGTACTGATCGAGGTCAGCGGGAAAACCGCGAAACCCATTATCGCCTGCTGGATGGGCAAGGATCAGGTGGCTGAAGGGCGTGCCGCGCTGGAATTCGCCGGCATACCGGCCTTTCGCACGCCCGAGACCGCCGTCGAGCTGTTCTATCACATCTCGACGTATTACCGTAATCAGACATTGCTGCTTCAGACACCCGAAGGTTCGTCCAAACGTACCCAGCAGGAAACCGAAGGCGCAAAAATGTTGATCGAGGCTGTGTTGCAGGAGAACCGCAAGGTACTGTCTGAGATGGAGTCCAAGGCCGTGTTGCGCGCTTTCCGCATACCGGTTGCGGAGACCATGGTCGCCCGTACACCGACCGAGTCTTTGCTGCTTGCCGAGCAACTTGGCTTCCCGGTGGCCATGAAAGTCGATTCCCCGGATCTCGTCCGCAAGACCGAAGCGGGTGGTGTGCGCCTGAATATCACCAATGCCCCTGCGGTGCGCAACGCCTATCACGACATCATCGAAACAGTCCAGAAGAAGCACCCGAACGCGCGTATTGGCGGCGTCTCGATCGAGCCTTATGTGTCGCGACCCAATGGCCGCGAATTGATGATCGGCGTCGTGCGCGATCCAACCTTCGGCCCGATCATTACCTTCGGCGCGGGCGGCAGTGAAGTCGAAATTTTCAGTGACCGGTCTGTCGCGCTGCCGCCACTCAACCGCTTTCTGGCACAGGATCTCATCCAGTCAACACACGCAGCCCAGTTGCTCGGTGAATTCCGTGGAAAGCCGGCAGTGAACATGAAAGCGCTGGAAGAAGTGTTGCTCAACATCTCCGAGATGGTCTGCGAACTGCCTTGGCTGCTCGAACTCGATCTCAACCCCCTGATCATCGACGAGTTCGGAGCCATCGCCGCTGACGCACGAATCGTCCTCGATTATGCGGCGACGACCAGCGACCGCTATGCGCACATGGCCATCCATCCCTACCCGGTGCATCTGATTCAGGACTGGGAACAGCCGGACGGAAGCCTCATCACCATTCGCCCGATCCGCCCGGAGGACGCCGAGATGGAACAGGCTTTCGTCAAGAATCTCTCCGACGAAAGCAAGTATTTTCGGTTCATGGATACCCTGCGTGAGCTCACGCAATCGATGCTGGTACGCTTCACGCAAATCGACTACGACCGCGAGATGGCTCTGATTGCCACCGTGACCGGTGCAGACGGAAATGAATTGCAAATCGGGGTGACGCGCTACGTCACCAATCCGGATGGCGAAACTGTTGAGTTTGCCTTGGCGGTGGCCGACAGCTGGCACAAACGCGGCGTTGGACGCAAGCTGATGGGGGCCTTGATCGAAATTGCCCGCCAGAAAGGTTACCGGGCCATCGTTGGCGATGTCCTGGCACAGAATACGAGGATGTTCCGCCTGATGACCAGCCTAGGCTTCACGATTCACCCGCACCATGAAGACTCTGCCGTCAAACGCGTGATTTGTCCCCTACACAGTCCGTAAGTTCTCGCTCTACCCTGAAAAAAGCAGAATCAAACGGGGTCGAAATTCACGTCGTAAGGATAGGGGCGATTCGACTCGCTTGATTCGCGGATGGCCTGTTGTTCGGTCAGATCAAGCTTCTTGTCCCACAGCAGCGCACGCCCAACGAGTTGATCCTCAGCCCATTCAGGGTGTGCCTTCAGCATTTCACGCATGAACTTCGTATGCTCCGATTCGTACATCGCCATGTGCCACGCTCCCAATTGCAGTGATTCAGGTCTTCGTTGAAGACGCAAGACCGTCATTGTACCTCTGCGTGCTCAGTGAAAGACAATCGGCCGTGTCGCTCCGACGCAATAATCGTCAAGAAGCGAATCAATCGACTCCTCGTTGCGTTCTTCGAAAGGGATGTTGTCGATCGCTTCACGCAAACCCGTTGCCACCGAACCCTGGACAAATAGACTACGGCTGGCCAATTTGTCGACCAACTCGAAGCCCTGTTGCATCGGGTAAGCCAGGATGGCATAGTTTTCGCTGTTATAGACAACGTTCATGGCAGTACCTTGTATAACGAAACACAGCCGAATCAAGCCGATGCGGTATGAACGAGATGCGTCCAACTTTGCCAATTTCAAGACGAATGGGGTATTTTCGAGGTGCGTTCAAGCCGTTCGAAAATCAACGAAGTGCGCGACTGCCCACACGCAGGGCCGAAACGACAGCGAGCCCCTGGAGCACAGCCACTACGACCCACAGCATACTGAAATACCCACCGTCCATGATCGGTCCGAAGATCAGCGGTGCTGTCGCCAGCCCGATATCCAGACCTGAGTAGACGAAACCATACACTCTGCCGTACGAGGCCTCGCCAAGCCCTTGCGTAGCCGCCTTGCGTACGAGGAGGTCACGCGACGGCCCGGCTATCCCGATGCCAAATCCCATCACGGCCATCAACGGCAGCACCGCCCAACGGGCGATCAGGGTGCAGGCCAGCAGGAGGCTGATCCCGGCACCGAAAGAAAGGCATACGGCAATGATCTGATGCTGAGCACGTTTGCCAGCCAGAAAACCCCCTACCGCGATGCCGACGGCGCCACCGAGCAAGTAGGCTGACAGGCAGGAGGCAGCGGTCGCCAGAGACAGGCCGTACATCGCCTGAAGCGCGGCGGCAGAATAATTCTGCAAGGCGCCGAACGCCGCCGTGATCAGAAAGAAGAAGAGGAAGCAAAGCCATACCGCTGGCGAAGCCAACACGCTTAGCGTGGAGACAGCCACGCTTGCGGATGCTCTATCCCCGTCGCCGCTAGACTTCATCGCTTCATCGAGTTCTTCACCGAACGCAAAAAGCAGCCCGTAAGCGAGCAAGGCCATTGCGCTGGCGCAATAGGACGCCGTACGCCAATCCGTGCTGGCGGCGATCATGGTCATCAACAGCGGCGCAGCGGCCCATCCCAGATTGCCAGACAGTCCATGAACCGAAAACGCATGCCCAAGGCGAGCTTTGGAAACCCGCCGGTTGATGATGGTGAAGTCGGCCGGGTGAAAAACGCTATTGCCTGCACCCGCCACCGCGGCCGCCAGCATCAGCATGGCGTAGTTTTGCGCGGCTCCCAGCACTAGCCCGGAGCATGCCAGAAGCAGCACGCCGGCGAGCAGCACGGGCTTCGATCCGATGCGATCGACCAGCATCCCGGCCAGCGCTTGTCCGACCCCGGAAATGACAAAGAATACAGTCATCAAAATGCCGGCCTGCGTATAGCTCAGCCCGAAAACCGGCATGAGCCAAGGGAAGAGCAGCGGAATGACCAGATGAAAAAAATGTGATGTGGCATGCGCAAAGCCCACCAGCGCAATTACGGTCACGTCGCTACGGGTCGGTGTGGCTTCGAGCGAAGCAGACATGGCATCCCTCCAGATGGAGCCTGGATTCTACGCCCACTACGCAACCGACCCGAAATAAACGACGCCCTTTTTTCAATCGACCGGCACCAATGGAATGGCCTGCCGTGTCGGTGGTAGGCAGATAATGTGCTTGTTGGTTTTGAACCTGTCTAGCTCAAATGACCTTCGAATAGCGCTTCTGTTCCTGGCCAGTTCTCAGGTAGCTGTCAAACACCATTGAAATCGCTCTCACCAACATGCGTCCAGCGGGTAAAACAATAATCCTCTTGTCCTCAACGAGCAACAGGCCGGCCTGAACCATCTCGCGGAGTGCTTCAAGCTCAAATGAAAAATACGTCCTGAAATCGATGTCGTACTGGGCCTCGACCGCTGCCATCGAAAGCTCGAAGTGACACATCAGGGCCTGAATGATTGAACGTCGCAGGATGTCGTCGGCATTCAACTCGATCCCGCGATAAACCGGTAACTTGCCCTTGTCGAGCTGCTCGTAGTACTCATCGAGCGTTTTCACATTTTGATAGTAAGTCGGGCCAACCTTGCTGATCGACGAGATGCCGAAGGACATCATGTCGCAGTCCGAGTAGGTGGAATAGCCTTGAAAATTACGATGCAGACGCCCTGCCCGCTGGGCGACGGCGAGTTCGTCGCTGGGTTTGGCGAAATGGTCCATGCCGATATAAACGTATCCGGCTTCGGTCAATTTCCCGATAGCCAGCGCGAGTATCTGTAACCGGTTGTCGGCTGACGGCATGTCGGATTCGAGAATTCGCCGTTGCGGCTTGAACAGGCTGGGCAGGTGTGCATAGTTGTAGATTGACAGGCGATCCGGGCTGGCGGAGATCACGCGGTCGAGCGTTCGGCTAAAACCGGTTACCGTCTGCCGCGGAAGGCCGTAAATCAGGTCGATGCTGACCGATTTGAAACCATTGGCGCGTGCCGAGTCGATCACGGCAAAGGTTTCTTCCTCGCTCTGTATGCGGTTCACCGCCCGCTGAACGCTCTCGTCGAAGTCCTGCACACCCACGCTCATCCGATTGAAGCCGAGTTCGCCAAGCAATTCGACGGTTGCGCGATCGACCTTGCGCGGGTCAACCTCGATCGAGTATTCACCATCATCGATCAGCCGGAAATGCCGGCGGGTCGCCGCCATCAACTGGCGCATTTCATCGTGCGATAAAAACGTTGGTGTTCCACCGCCCCAATGGAGTTGGGCCACCGCCTTATCGTCAACCTGTAGAAAACCGCTCTGAAGCGCCAGTTCCTTAGCCAGATATTTCAGGTATTTGGCCGAACGGCCGTGATCCTTGGTGATGATCTTGTTGCAGGCGCAGTAATAGCAAATGGTGTTGCAAAACGGGATATGAAAGTACAAGGAGATGGGCTGCCGTGCCGACCCGGTGACTCGATTTTCCAGAAACCTCCCGCAGCTATCGGTATCAAAAGTTTCGACAAAACGATCGGCGGTCGGATACGACGTATAGCGCGGGCCATTGATGTCGAAACGACGAATGATTTGCGGATCAAAGACAAGGTTTCCGGCAGCTGTGATCATCTGGTTAAGGAATCCTAGTGTATGCGAAGCCAAGCATACCCGATGCAGTGAATCAAGCCACCGCTCATGAAAAAAAGCCTTGCGGATTGCGCGATAGGGCCACTGAAATTATGTAGGCATAGGCCAGTAGCGCGGCCAGAAAGAAAGCAATACGGACGACTTTGGTCCTACCCCGCTTGAGCGCCATCGTGCCACACAGGATATAGACAACCAGGCCGATCAGCTTCGCGGTCAACCAGCCCTTGGCAAACGGAAACTGCGAACTGATCACGACCATCGTAATGGCACTGCCAAGCAGAAGCGTATCGACAACATGCGGCGCAACCCGTACCCAGCGCCGTGACAACATGGGCGACTCGGCTATCATCCATAGGCCACGAAGAACAAACCCGATTCCGCTGAGAACAACGCAGCTGACATGCAGGTACTTCAGCTGGAGATACATCATCGCCTGATCGCCCCACTGAACACGGATTCAATTTTTCTCAGATGACCGCGATATACCGACAGCCCAGCCAAGAGATTGCGCAACAGCCATGCATTCGCCGCAACCAAGGCTAGCCCTGCCGGATAGTCAAATTCGTTCGGCCACATTAGCGCGAGCAAGAGCAAGAGGCACGATGCAAAGTGCGCCAACAACTGGCCATTCATTGCCCGTTCGGCGATAACTTTTTTCATATTGGGAGCCATCACCCGCCCTTGGCCCTGCTGCTGCAGGTGGAGCCAGATCAGAAAAGGAACTATTTTGTAGAGCATACCAAAAATGACTGACACGAAGCCCCCAAAAAGGACTAGCACGCCGAACACTAGCGGCCAAACTGGCCAATCGGCAAGCAGCGGTACTGTTCTCGCCGCCAGCCACAGGCCGCAAGCCGCCAACGCGCTTAGCATGGCACCCCGCCAATAATGCTGTGTCGCATCGAAATGTGCTCGTTTGGTATGCCGCTGGATCTTGAGCGTGATGCCGGCAAAAAGCGCCGAACCGGACACTACCCCAACGCCGAGTACCAACGAGACAAGATTCCATGAGCAATATTCGGCGATCGTCCATAGCAACACAACGACAAGCAGCGACACAGAATACCAGCGACCGAACCAGTCGGGATACGCTGGCGTGAGCTGAAACATGGGGACCACCACGTAAGCCACGGCGGCTAGCAGTATCGTACCCCAGGCCACGAATCCCCAGCCGAGGTGGATGTCCGCCAGTGTCGACGATGGCAGTCCCAGTGACCCTCCCAGCGTGATCGCCAGCGTTGCGCCCAGGCCGACTGTCACGCTCAAACCAAGAATCGCAATTTTCAAGTCTCGAATCGAAGGGCTCGACGAAGGAATTCCATACAGGGCATACACAGCAGACCCGACAAAATAAGCAATACCGAGTCCGAGGAGCAAAGCCGCCAGCTTGAATAGCAGTGGCGAAGAAGACAGGAAGGCCGCAGTCAGTGTGAGTGCCCCCAGGCTGATCAAAGCATGGACGACACGGGCAAGCCTCATCGGCTTGACCATGTTGGCACCCGCAAGGACAGGCATGATCTGGATCACGGCACCCAGCATGACCTGCAACATGATGCCGACGGTCACGAGGTGGGTCAGGGCCAAAACAACCGGTGTCCAGCGTGATGCGTTCAGCTCGACATCCGACCCGGACCACCCACTCCACAAAACCAGCAACCCCGCCAGCATGCCAAAGCAGGGGGCAGTCAGGAAGAAACGCATCGGCGCATAGAGAGGCGGCGACTGATCATAGGAGAGAAGTGCCTGCATGGCCACTCAAATGCAGCCGAAATACCGGGTCATCCCGCGTTGATACTGGCGCACCGGAAAGAATAACGCTACTGCGTCTTGTGCCACATCAACACTTCTACGGTACCGTCCGAGGTACGTTCTGTCTGCCAGGAAAAACCGTTGAGTTCGAGTGCCCGATAGAGCGGGGTTGGCTCGCGACCGAGTATGAGTAAGACCCTTTGCCCAGGAACGATCGAATCCAAGGCATCCATCGTTTGCACGAAAGGTTCGGGGGGCTCCATGAATCGCGCGTCGATGATCTTGTCCGCTCTCGGCTGAGTCATTTCAAGAATTCCTAAGAAATGAGTTCATTTTTCAATTGTGGCAAGAGCACGTCAAGGTGTTCCGCCAGATGTTGGTCGCACATTGGATAAAGTACGTTCTCTTCCTTCATGTTGTGTTGCTGCAGCATGATCAACAATGTTTCGGCAGTTCCGGAATAATCGTCAGCATCCCGAGCCGCCAGAGCGGCTTCAGCCACTGACATCAGTTCCCGCAATTGCTTATGCTCGCCCCGCATGACCTGTGTCGGTCCCATAAACACGCCGGTATGCGCTTCGAAGGCTGGAAAAAGTATGTTCTCTTCGACATCAAAGTGGCGCGACATGGCATCTCGAAATTTCTCAAACTCTGCGCTGGCTTTATCCCAATTCGCGCTGGCTACGGCGCGTTCGGCTGTAACAAAATAGTCATCGCATCGCCGATGTTTTTCAGCCATCAATTCTCTGATACTTTCCATTGAAAATCCCGTTAAATCACCTCGAATGATTGTCTGGTAAGGACCAGCTCGATATATTGACTGAAATCAAAACGAACGAAAACAAGCCGAACGCGCCTCTGCTGTGTGCGTGCGCTTCAGAGGCATTGATCCACATCAGTCGAACAATCGCCTTCGGGGCCAGACAATTCCGTTGTCCTTTCGTGGAATTTCGGGGTATATTGAAAGTGCGGTCATAACAGAGAAACGGAGTCGTCATGTTCAAGCATATTCTTGTCCCCACGGATGGTTCACAGCTTTCACAGGACACGTCCCGCCGCGCCGTAACCTTCGCCAAGGAAACGGGCGCCCGCGTGACAGCTTTCTACGCCAAGCCGGAATACCCGGTAACCTACTATGGCGAGGGTGCGCTGATTGATTCGACGACCCCCGAGCAATTTGCCGAACTGGCCGAACAGCAGGCGCAAGAAATTCTGGGGTTTGTCGAGCGTCTCTGTCAGGACGCCGGGGTGAGCTGCACGAAATCGACCCTGACTAGCGATATTCCCTACGAGGCCATCATAGACGCCGCGACGCAGGGGGGATGCGACCTCATCTTCATGGCTTCACACGGCCGGCGCGGGTTCAGTGGCCTGTTACTCGGCAGCGAAACCAACAAGGTTCTCACGCACTCCAAAGTTCCGGTGCTGGTCTACCGCTGAGTTTCAGGCCCCGGGCGGCGCATCACATCCGACTGGCTGTCCGGTCGCGTTTGAGCAGTTGTGGATCCTCGAATAGCGAGACAATTTCGACCCGGTAAATGTCCGGATCGTCGGGCACGACATACAGGATCGGCGTCATCAGTTCCTCGAATATGCCGCGCAAGCTGCGTGCGCCGGTCTTGTACTCGATGGCGATCTCGGAAATCTGTTCGAATACTCTAGGGGCGATCGACAGCTCCACGCCTTCGCCCCGGAATATCTCGATGTATTGCCGGTAAATCGAGTTTTTTGGAACGCTCATGATTCTGACCAGCATGTCTTTGGTCAGATTCTGAAAGCTGGCGATGATTGGCAAGCGACCGGTGAATTCGGGAATCAGCCCGAATTCAAAAAGATCCGTCGGTTTGACACGTTTGTTGAGCCGATCCAGGATATTCTGGTTGTCATCGCTGGACGTCGAGATAAATCCGAACCCGTGGGTCTTGGACATGATGTTCTCAAGCCCGACAAAGGCCCCGCCACAGATGAACAGGATATTGCTGGTGTCGATGTACTGATTGCTCTTCAGCTTTACCGGCGCCCCTTCCATGATCTTCAGCAAGGCATGCTGCACGCTTTCACCTGAAATCGCTCGCTCCTGAGCCTTGCTTGCCTTCAGCTTGTCGATCTCGTCGATAAACACGATGCCGAGTTGTGCCTTTTCAACCAGGCCGTCCGCCTTATCGACGAGTCGTTGCAGAACCGCTTCGATTTCTTCGTTGACGTACTTGGTCTGGGCCAGCGACGTCGCATCCGCGGTCACAAAGGGAACGGCCAGCATTCTGGACAGGGTCTCGCAAAGCAGTGTTTTTCCTGTTCCCGACGAACCGATCATCAAGACATTGCTCTTGGCGATGGCTCCATCGACTGCCATGAAGGTGGTTATCTTTTTGTAGTGCGAGTAGACGGCAACGGCCAGCACCTTCTTCGCCTCATCCTGTCCAATCACGTACTGGTCGAGGTAGTTAACGATCGAACTGGGCGTGGTTTCTTTGGGCAACAAGGTCTTCCCCTTCATCGTAAATACAAATCGCTGCGCAAGTGCCATGTTATTCCGAATCGGCCTGCCATGGCGTGTGCACGTCGAATCAATGATGCGCTATGCTTGGCTCTTTTGGGCAATCACGGTAAAGGCCGAACATGTTCGAATGGTGGCACTGGGTCGTCCTGGGACTTTGCCTGGCGATGTCGGAATTGGCTGTTCCCGCATTCTTCATCATCTGGTTCGGCATCGCTGCGATCGGCGTAGGCATCGCCTTGCTGATCGATCCCTTTCTTGCTGTGCCAACGCAAATTTTGCTTTGGGCCGGCTTGTCGATTGCGCTCGTTGGCGTCTGGTTCCGTTATCTCAAACCGTTGACCGTCACCAGGGTCGGCACGTCATCCGCCCACGTTACCGGTGAAGTCGGTATTTTGGTCGCTGACATCAACCCGGAAATTCGTGGCCAGGTCCGCTTCCAGAAACCGGTACTTGGCTCCGATCTGTGGGAATGTTATGCCGACACCGCGATCAAGGCGGGCGAGCGCGTTTGCATCGTTGTTGTCGAAGGAAGTTTCATCAAAGTGAAGGAAGCAAAATGATTGGCATGACCATCACTTCGTTGGTAGTACTGGCTTTCGTCATTGTCACGATCGCCAATGGCGTACGCATTATTCCCCAGGGCGAGGAATGGATCGTCCAGCGCCTCGGCAAATACCGGGTGACTTTGATGCCCGGGCTGCGTTTCATCATCCCTTACTTCGACACCGTCTCGTACAAGGTCACGACCAAGGACATCATCCTTGACGTCCAGGAACAAGAGGTCATCACGCGCGACAACGCCGTCATCGTGGTCAACGCCATCGCTTTCATCAAGGTCACCGACCCGGTCAAGGCGGTTTATGGCGTCGAGGATTATTCCGAGGCCATACGCAACATGATCATGACCACATTGCGCTCGATTGTCGGCGAGATGGAACTTGACGAGGCGCTGTCGCAACGCGACATGATCAAGGCACGGCTGAAGGCCGGCGTTGCCGATGAAGCGCTGGACTGGGGCCTGACCGTCAAATCGGTCGAAATTCAGGATATCAAGCCTTCGCAATCCATGCAGCGCGCGATGGAACTGCAGGCCGCAGCCGAACGGGAACGCAAAGCCATGGTGACGCGCGCCGAAGGTGAAAAACAGTCGATGATCCTCACGGCGGAAGCCCGGCTGGAGTCGGCCAAGCGTGACGCCGCCGCGCAAATCATGCTGGCCGACGCGTCCTCGCAGGCCATAACCAAGATCACCGGCGCCTTCGGTGAAAATGAGCTGCCAATGCTCTATTTGCTTGGAGAAAAGTACATCGCCAGTATGACCAAGCTGGCCGAATCGCAAAACGCCAAGCTCGTGCTGTTGCCAGCCGACTTGCAGAACACCCTGCGCGGGCTGTTTCAGAAATTACCGAAACCCTGAAATTTAACGGCAAGAACTGCGACGGACTCGCGATTGTCGGACCAAAAGCAAGTGCTTGTCGGCTATCTGGCCGCAACGGCCACGCTGGTCATGTGGACTGGTTTCACCCTAGTTTCCCGACTTGGCGGTAAAAGCGTACTGACGCCCTACGATATTGTCGCCCTGCGTCTGGCGACCGCTTCGATAGTGCTTCTCCCCTTTGTTGGCCGCAGCCTGTCAAACGCCTGGCGCGATGGCCGACTGTGGGTGCTGGCCGCACTGGGCAATCTGCTTTACTGCACGCTGGTCTATCAGGGTTTCAAGTACGCACCGGCGGCGCATGGCGCCATTCTTCTCTCGGGCCTGCAACCCTTCCTGATCAGTACGGTCATCTGGCTGATTGCAGGCACTCGCCCAAGCCATATACGCCGCACGGGCTTGGCTGCAATCGCCATTGGCATTGTTTTGTCAGCCGTTCCCTACTTCAGCACGTGGTCATCCGATTCCGTGTTCGGCGATTTTCTGATTCTGCTGTCTTCAATTTCGTGGGCTGTCTACAGCGTGCTGGCCACGCGCTGGGGTTATTCCGCGTGGACGTTGACGCGCGTTTTGGCGCTTGGTTCTGCCGCGTTTTATCTGCCGGTATATATTGTTTGGCTGCCTAAGCAACTCGCCGCTGCGCCGCTGTCGATGATCGTCACGCAATGTCTTTTTCAAGGTATCGTGGCAACGATACTGGCCATGATGGCTTACCTCAAAGCCATCGCCAGCCTCGGTACCGAACGGACAGCAGCCTTTCTGGCATTGGTGCCCATTCTTTCCGGCGTTCTTGCCGTGCCGTTGCTTGACGAGGCGTTAACCGCCTGGTTGTTGAGCGGACTCGTTTTTGTTTCGCTGGGGTCTTACATCGCTTCAAGATCCGCCGCGATTACCACCGGGAGCTGACCCATGCAGAATTTCACCTTCTACAATCCGACACGCATTCTCTTTGGCACTCATCGCCTCCCTGAACTTGCCCGGGAAATTCCGGCCGATGCGCGAGTGCTGATCACCTACGGAGGTGGCAGTATTGCCCGGACCGGCACACTGGCTGAGGTCAATGCGGCTTTGAAAGGATTTGCGGTAGTCGAATTTGGCGGTATCGAACCCAACCCGACTTACGAAACATTGATCCAGGCGGTAGAACTTGCGCGGCGCGAAAACATCGGCTTCTTGCTTTCCGTAGGGGGCGGATCGGTTATTGACGGTACCAAGTTCATTGCCGCCGCCATTCCCTTTGCTGGCGATCCGTGGGACATCCTATCCAAGCGAGCGAGGATCAAGAGCGCGGTGCCTTTCGGCACCGTTCTCACCCTACCCGCGACGGGTTCGGAGATGAACAACGGCGCGGTGATCACGCGACGCGCCAGCAACGACAAGTTGGCGTTTTCACACCCTCTGCTTTTCCCCCGGTTTTCAATTTTGGATCCAACCAAGGCCTATACATTGCCTGCGCGACAGATCGCCAACGGTGTGGTTGATGCCTTCGTTCATGTCATCGAGCAATACCTCACCTACCCCGCCGATGCCAAGGTACAGGATCGCTTTGCCGAAGGCTTGTTGCTTACGCTCATCGAAGATGGGCCGAAGGCCTTGCAGGAACCGCAGAATTACGCCCTGCGGGCAAACCTGATGTGGGTGGCGACAATGGCGCTGAACGGCCTGATTGGCGCCGGTGTACCCAACGACTGGGCGACCCACATGCTTGGCCACGAGCTGACCGCATTACACGGCCTCGATCACGCGCAGTCACTGGCCGTCATCTTGCCCGCCATGCTTGAAGTTCGACGGGGAGAAAAGCGTGAAAAATTATTACAGTACGCCGCCCGCGTTTGGCAATTGCGCGAAGGAGACGATGAGGCCCGCATTGATCAGGCGATAGAGCGTACACGGCAGTTCTTCGAATCGCTGCAGGTCTCCACACACCTCGCCGCTTACAACATCGGCAAGGAGGCCATTCCGGCGTTGATCGATCAGCTTGAGCGACACGGCATGACGGCGCTTGGCGAACACCGTAATTTCACCATCGAGGGGTCGCGCCGAGTCTATGAACTGGCCAGCTGATTTGCCTGCGCGAGCCCCGACAACTGCTCCAGCCACATGACTGTTAATAGCGAACATTGGCGTAAAAGCAGACTTCAATGAATTCATTTCTTGGCTTGATTCAGGCTAAGATTCACCCTTTATCCCCAACTCTGCCACGGGAGTCCTCATGAAACTCGAAACGCTTGCCGTCCATGCCGGTTACAGCCCTGAACCAACCACAAAGGCGGTTGCCGTACCAATTTACCAGACGACCTCGTATTCTTTCGATAACACCCAGCATGGCGCCGATCTTTTCGACCTGAAGGTGGTCGGCAATATCTACACGCGCATCATGAACCCAACGCAGGACGTGCTGGAAAAGCGGGTTGCCGCGATGGAAGGCGGCATCGGCGGATTGGCATTGGCCTCCGGCCAAGCTGCCATTACCTATGCGGTGATGACGATTGCCGAAGCCGGCGACAATGTCGTTTCGGCGTCTACCTTGTATGGCGGCACGTACAACCTTTTTGCGCACACCTTGCCGCAATACGGCATCGGCGTTCGTTTTGCCGACTACCGCGATCCGGTCTCATTTGAAAAGCAGATCGACAGCAAGACCAAGGCGATTTATTGCGAATCGATCGGCAATCCGCTCGGCAACATCACCGATTTCGAAAAACTCGCCGATATTGCGCACCGTAACGGCATTCCACTGATCGTTGACAACACGGTTCCCTCGCCCTATCTGTGCCGTCCCTTCGAGCACGGGGCCGACATCGTCGTGCACTCGCTGACCAAATACATCGGTGGCCACGGCAACTCGATTGGCGGCATCATCGTCGATAGTGGGAAATTTCCCTGGGCCGAACACAAGGCGCGTTTCAAGCGGCTCAATGAACCGGATGTCTCCTACCACGGCGTGGTTTACACCGAAGCATTGGGGGCAGCCGCGTTCATTGGCCGCGCTCGCGTCGTCCCTCTGCGCAACATGGGCGCCGCCATTTCGCCTTTCAATGCCTTCCTGATTCTGCAGGGGCTGGAAACCCTGCCGCTGCGCATGGACCGCATTTGTGAAAATACGACCAAAGTGGCGCAGTTCCTCAAGGGGCACGCCAAGGTGTCGTGGGTCAACTACGCGGGACTGCCGGATCACAAGGATTACTCGCTGGTGCAGAAATACATGGGCGGTCTTGCTTCCGGCATACTCACCTTCGGCGTCAAGGGAGGCAATGCGGCGGGCGGCCGCTTCCAGGATGCATTGCAGCTGTTTACCCGACTGGTTAACATCGGTGACGCCAAATCGCTCGCCTGTCACCCGGCGTCGACCACACACCGGCAGTTGTCTCCCGATGAACTGGTCAAGGCCGGCGTATCGGAAGACATGATCCGCCTGTCGGTCGGCATCGAGCATATTGACGATTTGATTGCCGATCTGGACCAGGCGCTGGCGGCCGCATAAGTCCGTTCGTCAGGCCAAACGGGCCTGTTGGCGGTTTTTTTTCGCATTCATTGTTTTTTCTTTCTGACGATTGTTATATTGCTCAAGTCGCGAACCCAGTCAAAGCCAATGCCTTCAGTCGAACAATTTTCACCTTTGCCGAATACTTACGCCAAGGACGAAGAAATCAATCGTTATGCAGGGTTGCTCGATAGCCTGGGAATCGGCCTGTTGGTGTTTTACCCCGATGCCACGCCGTGCTTGAACAACAATACTGCCGACGAAATGCTGGGCAACACGGCCCCTCGCTGGGCAAATGAAAACGGCATGGCGATAGGCGCTGACGATCTGCCGCTGAAGCAGGCGTTGCGCTCATCAAAACCTGTATTTGACTGCGTCATGGCCTTAAACAAGGATGAGGCACCCCCATTTTGGCTGAGTGTCAATGCTCTGCTGGTTTTTTCGCTCGATGGGAGCGTGCGTCGTGTACTTGTGACGCTCACCGATATCAATACCGAGAAATCCCTGCGTAGCGAGATCAAGAAACTCTCGGTACGCGACCCGCTGACCGG
Source organism: Propionivibrio sp. (assembly GCA_016705685.1). Classification (GTDB taxonomy): domain Bacteria; phylum Pseudomonadota; class Gammaproteobacteria; order Burkholderiales; family Rhodocyclaceae; genus Propionivibrio. The sequence continues at coordinate 28,870 of JADJLB010000010.1, read as the reverse complement.
CGTCTACAATCAAAGACATGTCATGTACCTGCTGGAAAACGAGATTCATCGTGCCCGCCGGTACGGTACGCCATTCACGCTGGCGCAAGTGGATGTTGACCACTTTCTTCCTTTCTGTGCCAAACATGGACAGGGGCTCGGTGAAAACGTGCTGAGTGGAATCGGCAAACTGCTCATAGAGAGCATGCGTGAAATCGATATTGCCGGCCGTATCGGAGACGACGAGTTCCTTCTGGTACTACCCAATGTATCCCTGAAAGACGCCATGATCGGCCTCGAACGCCTGCGCACATTGATCGAAACACTAGAGTTCTCCAGCGCGGCCTTGCGCGTGACCGTCAGTGGCGGCATCACCGAATACACCGGTGAAAACTCAGCGGCGTTGATCGAGCGCAGCAAATCGCTGCTGATTCACGCACGCCAGGCGGGGCGCAACCGTTTCTGTCTCGACGGCGATATCTTCTAGCGCCAAATCAGATTCAAGGCAGTTCCTCGACGCGAAGCCACAGGCTTCGGTTCTCGCTCAACTCGTTGGCCCGCGTTCCCAGGTTACCTCGCTCGACCATCGCCGTAAGCTGGCTGCTCCCGCCAAGTTCGATCCATTCGCCCAATCGTCCCGAGACTCTCGTCGACACCCTCTGCGAACTGACACTGCTGGAACCCTGATCTCCTGCCGTATCGAACTGCGGGCTAATCTCCAGTGTCACCCGATCCCCCACCAGGGTCGGAACGGCGTAAAACCCCTGACCGATATCGCGATACACCACACTCTCAGTGATTACGGTACCGTTCGGGCCGCGCACCACCTGCCGCAAAGCCAGTGGTAGCGATTGCCCGACCCGGATATAGCCTCGGCCGCCGTTAAGCACCTGCACGCTCTGATTCGATTGCATGTCGTTGCTATATCTCGAATCGCGGAACTGCGCATTCAATCTGGAATTGGCGTCGCCGCGTCGAACTTCGATCTGCGTGCTTCCCCGCGCCCCATCCGGGGGTTGAATGATGCGCACGTTTTGACCCGCGTCGACACGGCCTGACAACTCGGCGCCATGCTGCCGATTCTCGGCATCACGATTCTGGCTGACGTAGATCATCAGTCGCCGCGCAGGTAAATCCAGAGCGGAAAGCGCCTGCTTGATTTGCTCGATATTCTGACGAGAGGAACGCACGATCAATTGATCGTCCATCCCGGACAGGGCGCCACCCGGTTCGACAAACACCTGCAGCGAAGGCAATACCTGTTCGACGGTTCGATGCCTGAGAGGAATGATCTCCATTATTTGCTGAGCGAACGACAGTTCAGCATACCCCAGGCAGGCGAACAGGATTAGCCAACGCATCTGTTACTCCTCGGACGACGAATACCTGACAGCAACGGATCTTCAATCCAAATGTGCTAATGCAAGGTACTCCCGCGATCGCATTTCGGTTAGTCGACTGACAGTACGGAAGAACTCGCCGGCCTGAGTTCCCTCGACGTAGAGCGATTCGGGCTCGCAATCTGCGGTCACAATCAGTTTCACCTTGTGATCATAGAGAACGTCTACCAGCCAGGTAAAGCGTCGCGCTTCGGACGACATGCTGGCGGGCATTTTCGGAATCCCGGAAAGCAGAATCGTATGATAGGAACGAGACAATTCAAGGTAGTCATTTTGCGATCTGGGACCACCGCACAGGGATTTGAAGTCGAACCAGATGACGCCTCCCGTTCCCTGGCGTAGCGTGGGGATGGCACGGCCGAGTACGTCGATACTGCCGCCTCGATCGCCCTCGCCTCCAGCAATTGCCGCGAAATAACCGGCCATCTTGTCTTCGGCACTGGCATCGGCCGGAAAGTGGAATATTTCCACCTGTTCCAGAGTGCGTAGCCGGTAGTCGACACCGGAATCGATTTCCAGTACGTCCACATTGGACTTGATCAAGGCGATGGTCGGCAGGAAATTCTCGCGCTGCAAACCGTTTGGATAGAGCCGGTCCGGCGGATAATTCGAGGTCATCACAAAAACGACGCCACGAGTGAACAGCGCTTCGAGCAAGCGGCGCAGGATCATCGCATCGGCGATATCCGAAACATGGAACTCGTCGAAGCAAATCAGGCGGCATGCATCGGCAATACGCTCGGCCACCTTGGCCAGCGGATCACTTTCGCCCTTGAACACGTTCAACTGGCGATGCACGTCCTGCATGAAGGCATGAAAGTGAATGCGCTTCTTACGTACGTAGGGCACCGCTTCATAGAAGCAGTCCATCAGGAAACTCTTGCCGCGTCCGACGCCGCCCCAGAAATAAACGCCACGGGGCACGACAGGGGGCGCGAATACCCGGCGTAACGTGCTCTTACGGCCTACCTTGAATGAAAGCAATTGGTAGTAAAGCATCTGCAGTCGATCAGCCGCCGCTCGCTGCGCCGCATCGGCCGAAAAACCGCGTTCGGACAATACGGATTCATAGGCATCGAGCATGCCGCGTTCAGGAACTCTTAGAAGTCGGTGGGGCATATTGGACTCGGTTAAGCAGTAAGATTCCCCGCGAGCAAAAAACCTTGCGGAGTCGGTGACTCTGCCCATCATGCGGCGCTCAAGTTCGCCTTGATGTGACAACCGAATTCTAAAACATCACGGCAGGAATTAGCGCGTTAAACATAAGCGACCCTCAACCATATTTACTTCATCAATCTGCAATCGACGCACGGCATAATCGAACATCCGTGCGCTTGTTTTCGATGGACGAAATGCAGTCTTCCCCTTGAGTTCTGGCGATCGATGCCGTAAACAACCTAGTATTGCCGCCAAAATCGGATGTTGCGCGTTACGGCGTTCAGAATCTATTCACGAGGATCATCATGAGCATACCGCCATTGCTATCGTTCGTTCTCGTGGCCGATCATCAGTTGAAACCGGCAGCCGTCAAACTGCACGTCGCTGAAGACAATCGATATGCCCTGCTGCCATTGATTGCAGACAAGAATTTTTCCGCACTGGTCGCGGAATTTCCCTGCCTGATCGATGCAAGCCTTGCCCAAGGTTTGCCCGCTGAACTGCTGACAGCCTTGCAGGAAACGGGGTGTCAGTTGATTCTGGACGAACACGTCCACTATTCGGACGGCCAGGAAAAACCCGTTCTGCCGCCGACCGCACACTGGCTGGCCGGCGACTGGTATTTGGCTCTTCCCGCCAAAAGATCGGCAAGTCAGGCCGCCTCTCGGTCTTTGTCGCTGAAGCTGCTACAACTTGTGGCGACAGATGCCGAGACCCGTGAAATTGAAGCGATCTTTCGACAGGACCCGGTACTTGCCTACCATCTGCTTCGCCTGGTCAACTCGTTCGGGGTTGGCGTGGGGCGGTATATATCCAGCTTCTCGCAAGCCATCCTTATCCTTGGGCGCCAACAACTCAAACGCTGGCTTAACCTCATGCTGTTTGCGGCAAGTCGCGACGACCATCGATCCGCCATGTTGCTGGCGCGGGTTGCCGTCCGCGCCAGAACCCTAGAATTACTGGCCAAAGCTACCGGTCAGGATCGCGCACTTCAGGATCTGGCCTTCATGGCTGGTATGTTTTCACTGCTGGGAATCTTGTTCGGCCTGCCGCTGGCCGACATCCTGTCTCCACTCAAACTGAACGAATCGCTGTCAAGAGCAGTCCTTGATCATGAAGGTGTATTGGGCAGGCTTCTGCAGGCAGTTGAAAGCGCAGAAAACGCTGACGAGGCTACCCTGGCCGGGCTGATTGGCGACTTTGGCCTGACGATCGCCGACTATATCCCGCTTAATGTGGAGGCATACCAATGGATGCTCGGTGTCATCCACGAGAAGAAGGATGCTGTTGATGCCTGATTCGCGCATCGAACGCTGTATTGAACTTTGTTCTCGGGCACGCGGCCAGAGCGGGGATGACCTGACCCGGACGCTCACAACCCTTCAACAGATACTGCAGACCTTGCAGACCGAGGAATTCGAAAGCGAAGAACCGGTATCACTTTCCACTGCTGAAGGTGAAGACTGGAGGCACGAGCCGATCATCACGTTGGATATGAACGGCTATCTGACGAGCTGGAACAAAGGCGCACAAATTCTCTTTGGTTATTCTGCAGAAGAAGCCGTCGGCCAGCATATCCTGTTCCTTTACGCAGACGAACCCGCAAACGGCAGAAGCGAAATCAACGAATTGTTTCTCGACCAGGGCAATCCGCTGATTGAAGTTCGGCATCGCAAGAAATCCGGAGAAACCTTTCGCGCCATTCTCTCGCTGCATCGTAACCTTGACGACAACGACGAAGCCGTCGGGATGACAGCGCACCTTTCGCTGATTGCCGATCAACTTTCGATCGCTGAAAAACAACGCCTTTATGCCCGGCTGATCGAGAACAGTGAAGAAGGCATTCTGATTACCGATGGTAACGAGCGTATCGTCTCGGTGAACCCGGCGTTTACCCGCATTACCGGATATTCCGCCAGCGAAGCCATCGGAAAGACCCCCGATCTACTGCGCTCCGGTGTACATAGCGCCGATTTCCGGGCGGAGGTCCTCGCTGCCATGCACGGCGCGGGAGGGTGGCAAGGGGAAATCATCGGTAGAAGAAAGAACGGCGAGCTGTTCCCGCAATCGGTCTCCATCGGCGTTGTTCGTGACCGTGACGGTGTGATAACCCATGCCTTTTCCATTTTTTCCGACATCAGCGTACTGCGGGCGGCCGAGAAGCGCATGCAACAGATTGTCAATTACGACAGTCTGACCGGCCTGCCCAACCGCACACTGTGTCACCAGCTTGCGGAACAGGCATTGGCTACGGCACGCCGCAATAATGAATACGGCGCCCTGCTGGTCATCGACCTCAACCGGTTTACTTCGATCAATGACTCGCTCGGTCATGAAGTCGGCGATGAACTGCTGCGTCAGGTGGGACAGCGTTTCCAGGACGCCTTGCGCGATGATGATGTTCTGAGCAGATTCGGGGCCGATGAATTTGTCGTGGTGCTGGTCTCAATTCACAAGCACGAACAAGGCGGACTGGTGGCAACGAAACTGCTGGCCGCCCTCGAAAAGCCCTTTGTCATCGATTCGCACGCGCTGCACATCGGTGCCAGTATTGGGATTGCCTTGTACCCGGACGACGGCCTCAACACGGTCGCCTTGCATCGTTTTGCCTACGTCGCGATGCAACGCCTGCAGCGGAATAACGAATCCGGCTTCCTGTTCTACAGCCCGGATATGAACGCACGCTCCAGAGAAAAATGGCAGCTCGAGGGCGAATTGCGCAGGGCCTTGACCGGTCATGAACTCATATTGCACTACCAACCCAAAGTCAGTTTGCGCAGTGGAAATATCGTCGGCGCCGAAGCACTTATCCGATGGATGCACCCTGAACAGGGGATGATTCCACCTTACATCTTTATTCCTTTGGCAGAAGAAACGGGGCTGATTCTTGATCTCGGCGGCTGGGTCCTCGAAGAAGCCTGCCGGCAAATCCGAAGCTGGCTCAATGCCGGACTCGAGCCCATTCCAATCGCGGTCAACCTGTCGGCCCGACAGTTCAATCCCGAGCTGCCCAAGCGCCTTCTCGTCCCTGTCGAACGGCATGGAGTACCGCGCGAATTGCTCCGGCTGGAAATCACGGAGAGTCTGCTCGTTCGTGGGCCTGAAGAGGTCATTCCGATCATGAACGAACTCGTTGCCTTGGGCTTCAATCTCTCTTTGGACGACTTTGGTACCGGTTATTCCAGTCTGGCCTATCTCAAAAAATTTCCGATTACCACTTTGAAGATTGACCGTGCCTTCGTCATCGGCGTGCCGGACGACGAAAACGATTGCGCCATCGCGCAAGCCATCGTCGCCATGGGCAAGCAACTGCGGCAGGAAATCGTCGCCGAAGGCGTGGAAACCCAGGCACAAATGACTTTCCTGCGTGGCCTGGGATGCGACCAACTGCAAGGTTACTTGTTCAGCCCACCCGTCACGGCCGAAGCGTTCGAACAAATGGTCAGGGAGGGGCGGCACCTGTCGCTCAATTGATCAGGCGCCGCGCCGCACCCAAGCCCCTGCCCGGCTTATTGGATGGAAATCTGTTTCGCCTTTTCGACAGTCCGTTTCGGCAGATTCAGCTCAAGAATACCGTCGACATATTTCGCAACCACGGCCGAGTCATCCACTTCCTGTGCCAGCGCGAGGCTGCGCGAAACCGTGCCGTAATAGCGTTCGCTACGCAGCACCTTGCCGCCTTCCTTGACTTCCTTCTCATTCTTGACTTCGGCGCTGATAGCCACCTGGTTTCCGTCGACTGTCACCCGGATATCCTCTTTCTTCACGCCGGGAATTTCAGCATGAACGGTATACGCCTTGTCGTCCTCGGCAACCTCGACCTTGATCTGGATATCCTGCTGCCCATCAAAACGCACCGGGCTCATGAAGAAGCCGCGAAAGAGATCATTGAACGCCTCATCGGAAGCCGTCCTGTACCGCAAAATGTTTGCCATTTCATCCTCCTGAAGAAAACCGGGCTCACCCCGTACAGCTACTACATGAGGCAAGCCGGCAACAATTTCAAGAGGTGCTCAGCGCATGGCAGTCAATGGATGTTTCCAGGGGAATATCGGCAATGCGAGTTCATCCAGGCTCTGTTCGGAAATGAATCCACTGATCAGTTCAGATCGATCGCGAATCGTTTCAGATCGTCAAGGTTGACGACTTCAAGCGACTGCTCATTGCAGGCATTGAGAACGACGCGCGGCGCCATTCCGCCCTGCAAGGCTTCGCGCCAGCGGGCGGCGCACAGACACCAGCGGTCGCCGGGTTTGAGTCCGGGAAAATCGAATTCCGGCCGCGGTGTCGAGAGATCGTTACCGCGCTGCTTTGAGAATTGAAGAAACTCGGTGGTCAGCACCACGCATAGGGTATGGCTGCCGATATCCTCTTCACTCGTATTGCAACAGCCGTCACGAAAAAAGCCGGTCAGCGGTTTGTCGCTGCAGCGCCCCAGCGGCCCGCCCAGCACGTTGCGCTGCACACCACCGAAATCTTCGGGCTTCATTGCGTTTCGTCAATCCAGGCTTGCTGGATCGCCTCCAGAATCTTTTCGCCGCAGTGTTTGGCGTCGTCGTCGAAATCGGGCAGAGAAATCACCCAGTTCATCAGATCGACAAAATTTATTTTCAGCGGATCGACGTCCGGGTGAGCTTCCGAAAGCTCGATGGCAAGATCGTTGATATCGGTCCATTTCATTGCGGCGCCTCCTAGTGCTTGCCTTCCTTGGTCATGTTGATCGAGTAACGCGGAATCTCGATCACCAGAGCGGTGTCATTGACCATGGTCTGACACGACAGGCGCGAATTCGGTTCCAGCCCCCAGGCCTTGTCGAGCAGGTCGTCCTCAAGCTCCTCGGAGGGTTCAAGCGCGTTGAAACCCTCGCGAACGATGACATGGCAGGTGGTGCACGCACAGGACATTTCGCAGGCATGCTCGATGGCAATGCCGTTTTCGAGCAGATTCTGGCAGATCGATTCGCCGACCCTGGCGTCGATCACTGCGCCCTCCGGGCAAAGCTCGATATGTGGCAGCACGATAATTTGCGTCATGCCATTTCACCCATTCCTTTGGCAAGCTGCGTTCCGCTTTCCAACTCATCGATGCTCTTCCCGGCAAACGCGCGTCGGATCGATTTATCCATGCGTCGCGCGGCAAAATCCTTGGTCTCCGCTTCGAGATCGTCCATGGCCAGAGTGATATGCCGACGGTTCTCACCGAGCGCTGTCGTCTGCAGCTTGGCAAGGGCTGCCGCGATCCTTTCCTGCTGTTCTCCAGACAACAGCTCGCCATCACTTTTCAATGCCGACTGAACGGCTTCGATCAGGCGCTGCGCTTCGACCTGGGCTTCCTTCAAGGCGCGCCTGAGCGCATCGTCCTTGGTGTGCAGCATCGAGTCCTTGAGCATCGTGGCGATCTCGTCATCGTTGAGGCCGTAGGACGGCTTGACAGTAATCCCCGCTTCGATATCCGAAGTCAGTTCGCGAGCCGCTACGGCAAGCAGGCCATCGGCATCGACCTGGAAGGTCACGCGTATTCTGGCCGCCCCCGCCACCATCGGCGGTATGCCGCGCAGTTCAAAGCGTGCCAACGACCGGCAGTCGCTGACCAGTTCACGCTCGCCTTGTACGACATGCACCGCCAGCGCTGTCTGGCCATCGCGGAAGGTGGTGAACTCCTGGGCTCGCGCGATCGGAATCGTTGAATTGCGCGGGATGATCTTTTCAACCAGGCCGCCCATGGTTTCCAGCCCGAGCGAAAGGGGAATGACATCGAGCAGCAGCCAATCGTCGCCCGCAGCACGGTTTCCGGCTAGCAGATTGGCCTGCATCGCGGCGCCAAGGGCGACAACCTTGTCCGGGTCAAGATTATTCAGCGGTTCCTGCCTGAAAAACTCGCCTACGGCCCGCTGCACTTGCGGCATGCGCGTCGCGCCGCCGACCATGACCACGCCTTTGACGTCCGAGACCGATAATCCGGCATCGCGCAAGGCGCGTTTAACGGGCTGAATGGTCTTGGCCACCAGGGTCTGTGTAATTTCCGTAAAAAGTCCCGTGGTCAGCCTGAGATCGACTACTTCGCCGCTGTTGAGACGCGATGTAATCGGCGCAACACCGTGCTGCGTCAGGTATTCCTTGGCTTCGCGCGCGCAGGTCAGGAGCTGACGGGCATCCTCGATGGAGAGTGGCTTGAGTTTCGCGGCTTCGAGGATCCAGCAGAAGATGCGCTGGTCGAAGTCGTCACCACCCAGCGCGGAGTCGCCACCGGTCGCCATCACTTCGAATACGCCCTTCGACAGATTGAGTATCGAGATATCGAAGGTGCCGCCGCCCAGATCATAAACGGCGTAGACCCCTTCGGCCGCATTGTCCAGCCCGTAGGCAATGGCCGCTGCGGTCGGTTCGTTCAATAGGCGCAAAACGGAAAGCCCGGCCAACTTGGCGGCGTCCTTGGTCGCCTGGCGCTGGGAATCGTCGAAGTAGGCCGGTACGGTGATGACTGCGCCGACCAGCGGCCCTCCCAGCGAAGCCTCGGCACGTGAACGCAGTACGCGGAGAATTTCGGCTGATATTTCGACCGGGCTCTTGACTCCGGCTTTCGTGCGCAGGCGTACCATCCCCTGTGCATCTTCAAACTCATAGGGCATCGATTCGCGATGCGCAATATCCTTGAGACCGCGCCCCATGAAGCGTTTGATCGAAACAATGACATTGCGCGGGTCAAGCGCCTGTTCGGCCTGTGCTTCGTAACCCACAACGGTACGGCTGTCGGCAAAATAGCGAACAACCGAAGGGAGCAGCGGACGTCCCAAATCGTCACTGATAACGTTGGCGATGCCGCTGCGGACCGTAGCAACCAGCGAGTTGGTGGTGCCCAGATCGATGCCGACCGCCAGCCTGTGCTGGTGCGGTGCTACCGACTCGCCCGGTTCTGCAATCTGCAAAAGTGCCATGAAGTTCAGGTACCTCGTGTGATGGGTGAAAGGCGTTGCTTGTTATGTTTCCAGCGCTGCGATGGCGTCGTCGATCTCGAATAGCAATTTCTCGAGAAACATCAGCCGGCGCACACGATCAGCGGACTGCACCAGATCCTGTTGCTCATCGAATGTCACGGCGAGTTCGTCGTAGATTTCGCCGATGTCGTGCTTCAACCGATGGTGCAGCCGCTCCAGCTCGTGCAGGTCTCGCGCCGCACGCGCGTCGGCAACCGTCTCGCGCCACTCCATTTGCTCGATCAGAAAATCCGTCGGCATCGCCAGGTTGTTTTCCGCCCCAACATCATAATTGGCCAGCAGCAACAAATATCTGGCCCTTGGCAGCGGCTTCTTCAGCGTTTGATAGGCTTCGTTGATTCGCGTCGACCACTGCAGTGAAAACCGGCGTTCAGCGTCGCCCGCATTGGCAAATCGGTCTGGATGAACCTCGGCCTGTAATGCGCGGTAGCGTGCATCCAGCAACGTCGTATCCAGGCGGAAAGCACGCGGCAGTCCGAGCAGCGCAAAGTGATCGTCAGAAAAATCCATCCGGTTTATTGGCGGTTGCGCGTCAAGTACCCATTAGCAAAGCCGGAGCTTTTCGCCCAGCAAACAGTTCGATGGCGGGAAGACCAGCACAACGTCCCGGCGGGCGGCCACCATCAAACGTTAAAGCTTTCTCCGCAGCCGCAGGCATCCTTCACGTTTGGATTGTTGAACTTGAAGCCTTCGCTCAGACCTTCGCGCGTGTAATCAAGCTCCGTACCGTCAAGGTAAGGCAGGCTTTTCGCGTCGATCAGCACCTTGACGCCATGCGATTCAAACTCAATGTCATCCGGCTCGGCTGCGTCGGCAAATTCGAGTTTGTAGGCCACACCCGAGCAACCGCTGGTGCGTACCCCGAGGCGCAGCCCGATGCCCTTGCCGCGCTTGACCAGATAACTGGCAACGTGTTTTGCCGCTTTTTCGGAAAGCGTGACCGCCATTGCAATACTCCTTCTCTTCTCTAGTCTTCCTGACTTACTCAAGATGCTTTTTCTTGTAGTCGGCCACTGCCGCCTTGATCGCATCTTCTGCAAGAATTGAACAGTGAATCTTCACCGGTGGCAAGGCCAGTTCATCGGCAATCTGGGTGTTCTTGATGGACAAGGCCTGATCGATGGTCTTGCCCTTGACCCACTCGGTGACCAGGGACGACGAGGCAATCGCCGAACCGCAACCGTAGGTTTTGAACTTGGCATCCTCAATGATGCCGTCCTTGCCAACCTTGATCTGCAGTTTCATCACGTCGCCGCAGGCCGGCGCACCGACCATACCGGTCGCCACGCCGTCCACATCCTTGCCAAAGGAACCGACGTTACGCGGGTTTTCGTAGTGATCCAGAACTTTTACGCTGTATGACATGATTGTTTCTCCTAATATTCGATTCTAGTGCGCCGCCCACTGAACAGTGGTCAAATCAACGCCGTCCTGCACCATTTCCCAAAGCGGGGAAAGATCGCGCAGCCTGCCGATCTTTTCATGCAACAGTTTGATGGCGTATTCGATCTCTTCCTCGGTGGTGAATCGGCCCAGGGTAAACCGGATCGAGCTGTGCGCCAGTTCGTCCTCGCGACCCAGTGCGCGGAGCACGTAAGACGGCTCGAGCGAAGCGGATGTACACGCCGAACCCGACGATACGGCGAGATCCTTGATCGCCATGAGCATCGACTCGCCTTCGATATACGCAAAACTGATGTTCAGGTTGTGCGGAACGCGATGTTCCAGATCGCCGTTGATAAATACCTGATCGATGTCGGACAATCCCTTAAGCAGACGGTCTCGCAACATGCGGATTCGCTCGTTCTCGACACTCATTTCTTCGCGCGCGATGCGATAGGCCTCTCCCATGCCGACGATCTGGTGCGTCGCCAGCGTGCCCGAGCGGAAGCCGCGTTCATGTCCGCCGCCATGAATCTGCGCTTCCAGGCGAACGCGTGGCTTGCGACGGACATAAAGCGCCCCGATGCCTTTAGGTCCGCAAGACTTGTGCGCGCTGAAACTCATCAGATCGACTTTCAGCTGCTGCAGGTCGATCACCACCTTACCCGTCGCCTGAGCCGCATCAACATGAAAGATGATTCCTCTCTCGCGACAGATCTCGCCAATGTCAGCTATCGGCTGGATGACACCGATTTCGTTATTGACCAACATGACCGAGACGAGGATGGTGTCGGGACGAAGCGCCGCCTTGAAGGCATCGAGATCCAGCAGGCCGTTTTCCCTGACATCAAGATAGGTGACTTCGAAACCCTGGCGCTCAAGCTCACGGCAGGTATCAAGCACGGCTTTGTGCTCGGTCTTGACGGTAATCAGATGCTTGCCTTTGCCGGAATAAAAGTGCGCCGCTCCCTTGATGGCCAGGTTGTTCGATTCGGTCGCGCCGGATGTCCAGACGATTTCCTTCGAGTCGGCATTCACCAGCCGGGCAACTTCTGCGCGCGCTTCCTCGACCGCCGCTTCAGCCTCCCAGCCGAAGGCATGGGAACGTGAGGCAGGGTTGCCAAATTTTTCGACCAGATAGGGGATCATTTTTTCTGCCACGCGCGGGTCGACCGGCGTTGTTGCCGAATAATCCAGATAGATCGGCAGTTTCAACATTTATCAGGCTCCGTAGGGGTAATGAATTCATTGTTCATGGGCTAAATTGCCACGGCAGACAAGTGCCGCAGTTGGGATGCAGTCAGCTGCAAGGTCTTCAAGAATCCGCTAACCTGTTCAGCCGTATTGGCGGCACCCAGGCTGACCCGCACCGCGCCGCGTGCCTTTTCGGGCGACACACCCATGGCATGCAGCACATGCGAGGACTCCGGGTTGGCGCTGGAGCATGCGGAGCCACTGGCAACGGCGAATCCGGCACGGTCCAGGTAACCGACCAGCGTCTCGCCATCCACATCGTCCAGCGCGAAATAGACCGTATTGGGCAAACGCTCGGCGCCGCTACCGAACAGCGTCGCGCCGATTCCGCTCAAACCGCTTTCCAGTTGCCGGCGCAAGGCCAGCAGGCGTGGTGTTACCATCGCCAGTTGTTGTACGGCCAACTCACAGGCGACACCGAATCCGACGATCACCGCCACATTCTCCGTGCCCGAGCGCAAGCCGCGTTCCTGCCCACCGCCGGCAATCAGCGGTTCGATTTCGACGCGCTTGTCGAGTACGAGCGCGGCAGCTCCCTTTGGCCCGCCGATCTTGTGCGATGAAAGGGTCAGCGCATTGACTCCGGCTGCATTCATACTGCGAAAATTGACCGGCAGCTTGCCCAGCGCCTGTACGGCATCGGTATGAAAAACGGCACCTGCGGCCCGCGCCTGCGCGGCCAGCGTGATGACGTCCTGAAGCACGCCGGTTTCATTGTTGGCGAGCATCACCGAAACCAGTTTCGGCTCTTGCGCCATGACTGTAAGGTAACCATGAGCGTCAATCCGACCATCGCGATCCACCGTCAATTTCTGTACTTGCCAACCGCGTCTGGCCAGTTGTTCGGCCGGTTTGATTACGCTGGGGTGCTCGATGGCACTGATCGCCACCACGCCGGTCTTCATGCACGCCGCCGTTCCCTTGAGCATAAGGTTGTTCGCTTCCGAACCGTTGCTGGTGAAAACAACTTCGGTGGAATGCGCACCTATTGCCGTGGCCACCTTGTTTCGTGCTTCATCGACGGCCCGTCGAGCTGCCCGACCGTATTCGTGCCGACTTGACGCATTGCCGAACTGCTCGGAAAGCCAGGGCAGCATCGCATCCCTCACCGCTGGTTCAAGCGGGGTGGTGGCGTTATGATCGAAATAGACCGGGGAAAACATGGGAATCAGGCAAATGCTTCGAGTGATTTGGTGCGCGGGCTGGGCCCGATGCGTCGCGCGTCCTTGAGCACCGCGATATCACCGCCAACCTTCTTAAGTTGACTATCGACCAGATCGGACAGAGTTACCGAGGTCAGGTATTCGTACATTTTGAAGTTCAGCGTGGCCCACAGATCGTGCGTCATGCAGCGTTCTTCGTCCTTGCAATTCTCCTTGCCGCCACACTGCGTGGCATCGAGTGTTTCATCAACGGCGCGCACGATATCAGCGACGGTAATCTGCATGCCGGGGCGAGCCAGACAATAGCCGCCTCCGGGGCCGCGCACGCTATCAACCAGACTGTGGCGACGCAATTTGCCAAACAACTGCTCAAGATACGAGAGCGAAATCTTCTGCCGGTCGCTGATGCCGGCCAGGGTAACCGGGCCGTCGCCGCTGCGCAGCGCCAAATCGATCATCGCGGTTACCGCAAAACGTCCTTTGGTTGTCAGTCGCATACCACCTCCTGTTGAATACTTGATTAGTTCAGTCAACTATGGGAAAAGTTCCATAGATTAGTCAACTATCTTACTCAGGTATTTGGGGTCAAATTTGTCAGCAGTAGCCAGTTCGTCTTCAAGGCAGACACCGCTGCTTTCGAGTTTCTTGAGCAAAACGCCGATTCGCCGATCGGTTTCGACGGCATGATCCACCAGCCCGTGAATGGCCTTGGCCAGGGGATCGTCCTGGCTGCTCGCCAGGGCATAGGCCGAAAATCCCAGTTGGCCCGCCAATTCTTCTCGCTTCTGCGCCAGATCGGTGTCGATGATGCGTGCCGGATTGCCCACGGCGGTGGCTCCGGCAGGCACATCCTTGACAACCACCGCATTGGAACCGACCTTGGCCTGAGCACCCACTGTAATCGGCCCGAGCACTTGGGCTCCTGCGCCAATCACCACGCCATTCTCCACGGTCGGGTGCCGCCTGCCTTTGGTCCAGGAAGTCCCGCCCAGGGTCACGCCATGATAGAGCGTCACGTCGTCGCCAACGATTGCCGTTTCGCCAATCACGACACCCATACCATGGTCGATGAAGAAACGTCGACCGATCGTCGCGCCGGGGTGAATCTCAATACCCGTAAGGAATCGTGCGAGATGCGAAACAAGACGCCCCAGCCAACGCAACTGATGCCCCCACAACCAATGCGACAGGCGATGCATGATCACGGCATGCACGCCCGGATAGCAGGTCAATACCTCCCACGAAGTACGGGCGGCAGGGTCGCGTTCGAAAACTGAGCGAATATCTTCGCGCAGACGGTTAAACATTGAATTGATTCTCCATGTTCCAGCGGGAGTGATTTTAGAATACCCGACTATTTCGGTCAACATATTGCGTTACGATTTAGGCTCGCTCGTCTTATCTATCGCCTTTTCGACAGCGTCGAGGACCCCACGCAGAATGTTGATTTCGTCGTTCTCCAGCTTGGCGCGGCCGAACAGCCGGCGCAGCTTCGGCAACAGCCGCTTGGGCTGCTGTGGATCGAGAAACCCGGTAGCGATCATGACGCGTTCAAGGTGCGCATAGAAGCGTTCGACGTCGTCATTGGCCGCTACCGGAGACGCGAAAGGGACGGCCTTGGTAACAACCGGCGGACACCCGTTAAACGCCGCCAGCCGCAATTCGTAACAGAGCAGTTGCACTGCCGAGCCCAGATTGAGCGAGCTGTAGTCCGGGTTGGCCGGGATGAATACCGAGCGCTGGCAGCGTTGTACCTCGGCATTCGACAACCCGGACGTCTCGTTGCCAAACACCAGCGCCACGTCCCCGTTCCCGGTTTGTTCCAAAATTTCGGAAACGGCCCGGCGAACCGGCATGGGTTCCGGACCCAGGCTGCGATGACGCGCTGACACAGCCACAGCAAAGACCGTCTCGGTCAGGGCCTCGTCAAGACTCACGCAAACCCTTGCCTGCGTCAGAATATCCTCGGCCCCCGCCGCGCGCGCAGTGGCTTCGTTATCCGGGAAACGCTTCGGATTGACCAGCGTCAGCCGTGACAGCCCCATGGTCTTCATGGCTCGGGCCGTCGCACCGATATTCCCCGGATGACTGGTGTGCGAGAGCACAACGTGAATGCCGTTCAGAAAATCCTGAGGCAAATGAACGGGATGAGACGCCAAGGCAGGGTTCATATAGAATACGCGCTCCGCAAATGAATCGGGCCGAATCAGGTGCCAGCCCGGCACCCTTCCCCGCCCGTCGAGTTCTTTAAAACCATGCATCCAGCGCTGAACATCATCATCAAGGCCGCACGCCGGGCCAGTCAGATCATCAACCGCTCTTCAAGCGAACTTGAACACCTCAAGGTGACGACCAAGCGTCAGAGCGACTTCGTTACCGAAGTGGACAAGGCTGCCGAAGCGGCAATCATCGAAGTTCTGCGCGACGCTTATCCGGAGTACGGGATTTTAGCAGAAGAGACCGGCCTGACTGCCGGTACGGGCGCGGGCAGCGAGTATCAGTGGATCATCGACCCACTCGACGGAACGACAAACTACATCCACGGTTTCCCGCAATATGCAATATCGATTGCCCTGGCCTACAAGGGTCAAGTGACACAGTCGTTGGTCTACGACACGATGCGCAATGAAATGTTCACCGCCAGCAAGGGAAGCGGTACCTTTCTCAACGAACGCCGCGTTCGCGTCAGCAAGTGCCTCAAACTGGAAGACGCATTGATCGGCACCGGATTCCCCTACCACAGCTTCATACACATCGATGCGTATCTGGCCATGCTCAAGGAATTGATGCAAAAAACGTCCGGAATTCGTCGCCCAGGTGCCGCATCGCTTGATCTGGCCTATGTCGCCTGCGGACGGCTCGATGGATTCTGGGAATTCGGCCTCGCACCGTGGGATATCGCTGGCGGATCTCTGCTGGTTTCCGAAGCGGGCGGTTTGATCGGCGACCTTTCGGGCAACGACAACTACCTGGAAACCGGCAATGTCATCGCCGGAACTCCAAAAATCTTCTCGCAACTGTTGCAGGTTGCCGACACACATCGTTCGGCCAAACTCAATGCGTGATCAGTGCTCGATCACGCGGGAAGCGTAAGCACAAAACGCGTCAACCCTTTGTCCGAATGCGCGAACACCTCGCCGCCATGAGCATGGGCAATGGAGCGCGTAATCGCCAAACCCAGTCCCGCGCCTTCGCCAGTGCTCTGTCGCGAGGCACTGGCCCGGTAGAAGCGATCAAACAGCCGTGGCAACTGCTCGGGAGCGATGGTTTCCCCGGTGTTCTCGACGGACAGGGTGATGCTCGAAACGTCGGAATCGTCAACAATCGCGGTGATCTTTCCACCTTCAGGGGTATGGCGTACAGCGTTTGAAAGCAGATTATTGATCGCCCGGCGCAACATCAAGCGGTCGCCAAAAACCGATCCCTTGCCGGAACTGCTCAGCGTTATCCCTTTTTCCTCGACCAGTGCCTCGTAAAATTCAAACAGGTTCCCTGTCTCGGCCATCAGGTCGACATGCTCACGGTGCGGGACAATCAGGTTATTGTCCGACTTGGCAAGGTAAAGCATGTCCGAGATCATTCGCGACAGCCTTTCGAACTCCTCCGCATTGGAAGCAAGCACATCCTGGTATGCATCAATCGTCCGGCTCTTGGACAGAGTAACCTGGGTTTGCGTCAGCAGGTTGCTGACCGGGGTACGCAACTCGTGGGCCAGATCGGAGGAGAAATCGGACAGGCGGTGAAAGGATACTTCGAGCCGCGCCAGCATCTCGTCGAGGGTTTTCACTACCTCGGCCAGTTCGATGGGAATGGTGTCTGCCGATAGCCGCTGATCGAGCCGATTTGCCGTAATGCCGGCCACGCTGCGACTGATGTCCCGCAATGGCGCCAAGCCCCTGCGCACGGCAGCCCAGCCGAGAAAGCCGCTGGCAAATGCCGCGACCCCCACGACCAGCCACAGTGCGATACGGAACGAGCGCATGAACCGTGCATGGTGCGTCAAATCCGTCGACACCGCCAACACCACCGGCGCGGCACCCGCTATGCCAGTCGGTGCATCAACAATCATTCCTCGCAGAGAACGGTGGTCACGGCCAGTCCATTGCGTAAGTCCTGTCGTTCTGGGCCCCGCGATCAGCTCCGGTGGAAAGACGGCGCCGGGGGTCAGATACAGGGTTTCCCCGCCGGGCCGCAAGACCAAGACGGCCAGACTGCGGTGCCCCACCAGCAGGTCATGAAGTTGCGCTGGCAGCGCATCCAGTTCCTGGTCAGTGTGTATCTTCTTCAATACAAGGCGGAGAAGCTCCACTTTCCCGCCGAGCAAATCCATGTCCAGCTCTTCAAAATGCCGAACGACGAGCGATCCGATCAGCAAACCCAACAGAAGCAGCACCATCGTCGAAACCGAGGCGAAAAGCAGCGTCAACCGAAAGGTCAGCGATTTTCGTCCGCTTGAAATCAATCGTTCGTTTCCAGAACGTAACCCATGCCGCGAACCGTCCGTATCAATTTAGGCTCAAAATTATCGTCCACCTTTACCCGCAAGCGCCGGATGGCGACTTCGATGACGTTGGTATCGCTATCGAAGTTCATGTCCCAAACCTGGGAAGCAATCAGCGAGCGGGGAAGCACTTCTCCTTGCCGGCGTAACAGCAGTTCAAGCAAGGCAAACTCCTTGGAAGTCAAATCAATCTTCTTCCCGGATCGGTTCACGCGTCGACGCAACAGGTCAAGTTCGAGGTCGGCGGCTCGCAGAACGTCGGATTCCTTTGATTTACCACCACGCCGCAGCAGCGTTCTAACCCGGGCCAACAGTTCGGAGAAAGCGAAGGGTTTCACCAGATAATCGTCTGCCCCGAGTTCCAGCCCCTTGACCCGGTCATCGACATCATCGCGGGCGGTCAGAAATAATACCGGAATGTCCTTTCCCGACCTTCGAATGCCCTGGAGTACCTGCCAGCCATCGATACCGGGCAACATTACGTCGAGAATGACCAGGTCGAACGCTTCTGTCAGCGCCAAATGCAGGCCATCGATCCCGTCTCTCGCCAAATCGACGACAAATCCGGCCTCCATCAGCCCTTGCTTCAGGTAATTGCCTGTTTTATGTTCGTCTTCAACCACCAGGATTTTCATCGTGTCCATCCTGAGTCACTTGCAATTCTCGGGAGTCCAATTGTGCACGGAAGAGGGGAATAGTCACAAAGATTACAACAATGTAATGTTCAAGTCAGTTTCCCGTTAACCCATTTACCTCAGAATCGACCCCTGCCTCATTGCGATGGTTTCCATGAAAAAGATCCTGCTCGGCGCATTCGGCGCCCTTCTTGTTGGCGTCGCGATCGCGGCCGCCTTGCTCCAGCTTGGCGCGATCGACATGGCGGCCGACTCGCCGCACCACCCCGCCGTCTATCGCCTCATCGCATGGACCCGGGAACAGTCCATCCTGCGTCGGGCCGCCAACATCGTGGCGCCGACAGATCTGGCCGATGCCAAACGCATTCGTCGCGGCGCAGGCAATTATGACGCGATGTGCGCGAACTGCCATCTTTCGCCCGGCGCCGTTGACAGCGAGATCCGCAAAGGCCTCTACCCGATGCCGCCGAACCTCTCCAGCCCAACGCACAGCGTCAATCCCGGCTCGCAGGACAGCCGCCGATTCTGGATCGTCAAACACGGCATCAAAGCCTCCGGCATGCCCGCCTGGTCGAAAGGAGGGATGGAAGACCAAGCCATCTGGGATATTATCGCCTTCCTGAACACCTTGCCCGACCTGACCCCGGAAGCCTACCGCCGGCAAGTGGAAGCCAGCGAAGGCCATTCCCATGGCGGTCTGACAGAGCACACCGACACGGCAGCGATGGCCAAGCCTGCCCCGGAACACCATCACGATACGACGCCCCACTCCCACAAAAAAGGCGCTCACAAGCAGTAACGTTACCCTGCAACTCTAGGACAACATATTGCGAACACGAAAGTACACTAGCGTGAAAACACTTCAACGATCCGGGAATTTCCTGCTTATTGCGTTTGCGCTGCTTGCCAATGCTTGGTGCTTTTCGGCGTACGCGCAGGAGCGACCCCCAGGCAGCGATGCCGAAAGCCTGCTCATCTTCGCCCGGGACAGCAACCCGGAGTACGCAGCAAGCCGTTACGAGGCGGATGCCGCAAGTGAGCGCGCGACATCGTCAGGCGCCCTGCCCGATCCAAAATTCCGCACGGAATTGCGCGACATCACGCGGATGGGCGAGCAGAATGCCACACTATCCCCAAGCCGGGTCGGCAGCACCAAATACCTTGTGATGCAGGACGTGCCCTGGTACGGCAAACGCGATCTGAAACGTGAAATCGCCGAATTCGACGCTCAGGGAACGCAGGGACGCGTACGCAGCACGTGGGCAGAACTCGGCGTTCGCATCAAATCGGTTTTCGCTCAACTGTACTATGTACATCGCAATGAACGGCTGACCCAGGAAATCCTCGATCTGATCCTGCGCCTGGAGAAAGTCGCGCAGGTCCGTTACGCCGGCGGCCTCACGGCTCAACAGGACGTCATCCGGGCGCAGGTCGAGCAATCCAATCTGCGAAGCGAGCTGATTACCCTGAAGAACGAGCGTCGACTACTGCAGGCTCGGATGAACGCGCTGCTATCACGTCCGGCCGAGGCCGCGCTTGCCGAACCGGAGCGTCTGCGCCCCACCCCTGCGCCCGTCAAACTGGATTACGCCGCGCTGGAAGCACGAGTGCGTGGCCACAATCCACAGTTGTTCATCGATGAAGCGCGAGTCAAATCGGCCGAAAAGAACCGCGACCTGACCTACAGGAACCGCTTTCCCGACTTCACGGTGGGCGTCTCGCCCATCCAGTATCAGAACTCGGTCAAGGAATGGGAATTGATGGTCGAGATCAACATCCCCTTGCAACAAGGTTCGCGCCGTGCTCAGGAACGCGAGTCGGAAGCCATGCTTTCAGCCGCCAAGTCGCGACGCGACGCGACGGCTAACCAGATGCTTGCCGAACTGTCTGAAAACCTTGCCGGCATCGACGCGGCACGACAGACGGAATCCCTGATCGCGAACAGCCTGTTGCCGCAAGCGGAACTGACATTCAGTGCGGCCCTGGCCGGCTATGAGAACGGCAAAGTCGATTTTGCCACCTTGCTCGACGCCCAACGGCAAATCCGGCAGGCGCGCAGGAACCAGATCAAGGCCCAGGCCGACATGCAGGTCAGGCTGGCTGAAATCGAAAAGCTGCTCGGAGAAGACTTATGACAAAGACTGAAGGCCGAGCTGCTGCCCTCGTCGGCATCCTCACCGTGGCCCTGCTCGCCGCAGCCGGGGGCTATCGTTTAGGAGCGCGCAGTCTCGCTTCTGCTCCCGATGACATGCGACCGGCCGCCAGCACCCCTGGCGAAGTCGACAAGAAGGTGCGCAAGTTGCTGTATTACCGGAATCCGATGGGACTGCCCGACACCTCGCCAGCCCCCAAGAAGGACCCGATGGGTATGGAATACATCGCCGTATATGAAGGCGAAGAAGACGATGCGAACACAGCCGGCGACGAACCGGCATCCACCCGCCAGATCAAGATCAGTACCGACAAGATTCAAAAGCTCGGCGTTCGTACCGAAGCGGCTCAGCTTCGCGAACTGGGCAGGGTCGTACGCGCGTCCGGACGAATCGAGCCGGACGAGCGCCGCGTCTTTGCCATCACGCCCAAATTCGAGGGCTATGTCGAACGCCTGTACGTCAACGTCACCGGCCAGCCCGTTGGCAAAGGGCAACCGCTGTTCGAGGCCTACAGCCCGGAACTGGTTTCCGCGCAACGCGAGTACGCCATTGCCGCGCAGGGCGTCGAAGCGCTGAAGAATGGCGATAACACAGCCCAATCGGGAATGAAGGAACTGGCCGAATCGAGCCTGCTGCGCCTGAAGAACTGGGATATCTCTGAGGAACAGATCAAGACTCTGGTCAAATCGGGCGAGTCGAAACGCACTCTGATTTTCCGGTCTCCGGTCAACGGCATCATCACCGAAAAGAAGGCCTTACAGGGAATGCGCTTCATGCCCGGCGAAATGCTCTATCAGGTCGCCGACCTGTCCTCCGTGTGGGTCATTGCCGATGTCTTCGAACAGGATATCGGACTGGTCAAAACGGGGGCCAAAGCGAAGGTAACAATCAGCGCATATCCGGACAAGACTTTCGACGGCACGATCACCTATGTCTATCCAACGCTGAACGCCCAGACGCGCACGGTTCCGGTTCGGGTAGAACTGGCCAATCCCGGCCTGCGGCTCAAGCCGTCGATGTTCGCGCAAGTCGAGCTACCCATATCTGCCCGGGCGGCGGTAATCACTGTGCCGGTGACGGCGGTTATCGACAGCGGCACGCGCCAGATCGTCCTTGTCCAGGCCAGGGAGGGGCGCTACGAACCGCGCGAAGTCAAGCTGGGGGCACGCAGCGACCATTACGTTGAAGTGATCGAAGGCGTGAAGAACGAGGAGCTGGTGGTCGTTGCGGCCAACTTCCTGATCGACGCCGAAAGCAATCTGAAAGCGGCGGTCGGTGGCTTCGGCCAGGCCGCCCCTGGCGACAAAACGCCGCCGGCCGAAGCGAGCGCCAAGCCCGCGACCACCGGCGCGGGGCACCGGGCAGAAGGCAAGGTCGAGGAAATTGACGCAAAGACCGGGGTGGTGAGCATCCGCCACGGTGCGGTGGACAGCCTCAAATGGCCCGCCATGACGATGGAGTTCAAGCCCGCCAACGAGACGCTGCTTAAAGTCCTGAAACCCGGGGCGACGGTCGCCTTCGAGTTCGTCGAGCGCGCGCCGGGCGAATGGGTCATTACCTCCGTCAAACCTGCGGCCAATCCGCACGCCGGCCACTGACAGACATCCACGGAGATTTGCATCATGCTGGCCAAGATCATCGAATGGTCGGGCAAGAACCGGTTTCTGGTTTTGCTGGCCACCCTGTTCGTCATCCTCGGCGGCATCTATGCCGTCCTTCGCATACCGATCGATGCCTTGCCCGACCTGTCGGATGTTCAGGTCATCGTCTATACCGAGTACCCCGGCCAGGCGCCGCAGGTGGTCGAAGATCAGATCACTTACCCCTTGACCACGGCGCTGCTGTCCGTCCCGAAATCCAAGGTGGTTCGCGGCTTTTCCTTCTTCGGCACATCCTTTGTCTACGTCATCTTCGAGGACGGCACCGATATTTACTGGGCACGTTCGCGCGTACTCGAATACCTCAGCTTTGCGTCGAGCCGCATGCCTCAGGGCGTTACACCTTCGCTTGGCCCGGAAGCTACCGGTGTCGGCTGGGTGTACCAGTACGCGTTACTTGCAAAAGACAAGACGCTGGCCGAATTGCGTTCCATCCAGGACTGGTATGTGCGCTACCAGCTGACACAGGCGCACGGCGTTGCCGAAGTCGCTTCGATCGGTGGCTTCGTGCAGACCTACCAGGTCACCGTCGATCCGGTCAGACTGCGTGCTTATGGCATACCCCTGATGAAAGTGGCGCAGGTCATCCGTGACTCCAACCGCGATGTCGGCGGGCGCGTCGTCGAGATGGCCGAAACCGAGTACATGGTGCGCGGCAAGGGCTACCTGCGCGGCATAGGCGACATCGAGATGCTGGTGGTGAAGGCCGACAAAGGTACGCCCGTGCTGATCCGGGACATCGCGCGGGTGGAGATCGTTCCGGATGAGCGACGCGGGCTGACCGAACTCAACGGCGAAGGCGAAGTAGTATCGGGAATCGCCATGGCGCGCTACGGGCAGAACGCCCTGGAAGTGATCCAGAACCTGAAAACCAAGATCGCTGAAATCGCCCCCGGCCTGCCTACGGGCGTAACGGTCGAAACAGTGTACGACCGTTCCGAGCTGATTCATCGCGCCATAGACACGCTCAAGCGAACGCTAATCGAGGAAGCATTCATCGTCGCCCTGGTGTGCATCGTTTTTCTGCTACACGTGCGCAGCGCGCTGGTGGCGATCCTGATGCTTCCGGTCGGCGTGCTCATCTCCTTCATCGCCATGCATGCGCTGGGAATGAATTCCAATCTGATGAGTCTGGGCGGAATCGCCATCGCCATCGGCGCCATGATCGACGCGGCCATCGTGATGATCGAAAACGCCCACAAGCATATCGAACGTTTGCCCGCCGGACATTCGGATGGCGAGCGCATCGATGCCATGCTGTCCGCATGCAGAGAGGTGGGGCCGGCGCTGTTCTTCTCACTGCTGATCATTACCGTCTCTTTCCTGCCGGTTTTCAGTCTGGAAGGCCAGGAGGGGCGGCTGTTTTCGCCGCTGGCATTTACCAAGACTTTTTCCATGGCCGGGGCGGCGCTGCTTTCGGTAACGCTGGTTCCGGTATTGATGATCCTGTTCATCCGCGGCAAAATCATGCCGGAGTCGAGAAACCCCGTGAATCGCTTCCTGATCTGGGCCTATCGGCCGATCATCAACGGTGTCATGCGCCGGAAGAAACTGACCATCATCGCCGCCGTTGTCGCTCTGCTCGTCACCGCTTACCCCGCGTCCAGACTCGGTTCGGAGTTCATGCCGACGCTGAACGAAGGTTCTCTGCTCTATATGCCGGCCTCGCTGCCGGGCATGTCGATCACCAAGGCAGCCGAACTCCTCCAGACACAGGACAAAATCATCAAGAGCTTCCCCGAGGTCACCTCGGTCTATGGCAAGGCCGGTCGCGCCAACTCGGCGACCGATCCGGCGCCGACCGAAATGTTCGAGACAGTGATCAACCTCAAGCCCGAATCTGAATGGCGCCCGGGGATGACTACCGACAAGCTCATTGCCGAACTCGACAAGGCGCTGCAATTCCCCGGCGTGGCAAATTCCTGGACGATGCCGATCAAGGCCCGGATCGACATGTTGTCGACCGGCATCCGCACGCCGATCGGCATCAAAGTCTTTGGCAACAATCTCGACCAGATGGAAAAACTGGCCAAGGAAATCGAAGCCGTTGTCAAAACCGTCCCCGGCACCACCAGCGCTTTTGCCGAACGCATCACGGGTGGCTTCTACCTCAACATTGAACCGGATCGCGAACAGCTTGCACGCTATGGGCTGGCGGTCGGTGACCTGCAGAACGTGATTGGCAGCGCACTCGGCGGCGAAATGGTGACAACAACGGTTGAGGGTCGGGAACGCTACAAGGTGACTGTTCGCTATCCACGCGAACTGCGCGCCGACCCGCAGCAGATTGCACGTGAAGTGCTGATCCCGACGATGGATGGCGCGATGATACCTCTGGGGCAAGTGGCCAAGGTGGTTGTCGCCAAGGGGGCGCCCAGCATCCGTACCGAGAACGCGCTGCTCTCGGCCTACATCTACGTCGACATTCGCGACCGGGACCTCGGAGGCTACGTTGCCGACGCGAAGAAGGCCGTCGCCGAAAAAGTAAAATTTCCGCCCGGCTACTATGTGACCTGGAGCGGCCAGTTCGAGTACATGGAACGGGCCATCGCGAAAATGAAAATTGTGATTCCGGTGACCTTGCTTTCGATCTTCCTGCTGCTCTATCTCAACTTCAGGCGCCTTACCGAAACGCTGATCGTCATGCTTTCGGTACCTTTTGCCCTGGTTGGCGGCGTTTGGCTGATGTGGCTGCTCAACTACAACCTGTCGGTGGCCGTAGCGGTCGGATTTATCGCCCTGGCCGGTGTGGCGGCGGAGACCGGAGTGATCATGCTGATCTACCTTGATCAGGCCTGGGCAGAAGCCAAGGCGGCGTGCCGCTTAACCGGGCGAACGCCAGGCGTCAATGATCTCTACGCTGCCGTCATGGAAGGCGCGGTCGAGCGCGTCCGCCCGAAAATGATGACGGTGGTGGCCATCATGGCCGGTCTGCTACCGATCATGTGGGGAACCGGCACCGGTTCGGAAGTAATGAGCCGCATCGCCGCGCCGATGGTCGGTGGCATGATCTCCTCGACCGTGCTGACGCTCGCGGTGATTCCGGCCATCTATGCGCTGGTCAAACAGTGGCGCCTGAAACGGGGATATGAGCAATAGTTCAAATTAGTTTTCACTCGGTGGCGTCCAGATATTCCGGCAATTCGTTTCGCGAATGCGCCACGAGGCAATGGCTCCAATGGCCGCGGTCAGCGCCAGCAGCAGCATTCCGGCCTGATAGTCGTCTGCCGTGTATTGACGTCCGCCCGAGCTGCTTAAGCCACCGGACCAATGCAGGTCCATGGCCCAGCCGAACAAGGGTTGCAATATCGCCCCGGCGAGAAAGCCGCCCATATTGGTGACACTGGTCGACATCCCGGAAAGCAAGGGCGGATTGACTTCCTTGGCACACGCCCAGGTCAGTGTGAAGCTGGCGGTAAGAACGCCCATCAGTACAAACACGGCGTAGCTGGCATACAGGGGCAGCGCAACGCCGGAAAGCCAGATAAGCCAGGTCAATGCATACAAATGGGTGCCGACGACCAGCACCGGCTTGCGTTTGCCCAGGCGATCCGAAAGCGCGCCGACACCCACGCAGGCCAAGGCAAAACTGGTGAAATACACGCTGACGTGGCTGGCCGCGACATTGCGCGTCATCCCGTGCGCTTCAACCAGAAAGGGCGTTGCCCACAGGCCGCCAAAGGCAAAAAAACTTCCACTGACGCCAAGATTGATCCATGCCGCAGGCCAGGTCGCCCGGTTTCTGACGACCTGCAGAAGGCCCGTAAACACGACCGTGCGGTCAAAGTGCGGCTTCCTGATCCCGCCGGCTGGGGTGCTTTCCTGTCGGTCGCGCACCAGCACCCAGCAGGCGACGCCGAGCAATAACGAGACGCACGCGATGGCGACAAAGACGGCGCGCCAACCGGCGGTTTGCGCCAGCCATGAAAGCGGCGCCCCCGCCAGCACGGAGCCACAATTCCCCACCAGCAAACCCACCCCGACCATGCTGGCAAAGCGTTTCTCATCAAACCACACGGCGATGAACTTGAGCATCGAAATAAAGGTTACCGAGACGCCCAGACCGATCAGGGTGCGCCCGATCAGCGCCATCTCCAGCGTGCTGGCCATGCCGAACAAGAGACTGCCGGCCGCGCCGACAATACTGCCCAGCAGAAGAATCCGTCGCGGCCCGAAAGTGTCTACAAAAATGCCGGTGGGTACCTGCATCACCGTATAGACGTAAAAATAGGTCGCCGCCAGTACACCGAGCGACGAGGCCGTGGTTTGAAAGGACTTGGCCAGATCCTGAGCAATTCCCGCCGGTGCAAAACGCTGGAAAAACGAGATGACGTAGGCGGCCAGGACGATGACCAGGGCCGTATTTCGTCGGCGACGTTGCAAGCGGTCAAGTTCAAGCATGAAGCCACCCTTTATCCAATTGAATTGCCCGAAACTGCCCAAATGTCACGTCGATCGCCTATCCGGGGCACAGGCATTCCCGGACGTCATACAAAAAGCTGGTCGCGATGAGGATCATACCCCCCGGCGGCGTCTTGCCTCGTACAGGCAAACGCCGGTTGCTACCGACACGTTCAGACTCCGCACCGAACCGAGCATCGGAATGCTCACCAGTCGATCGCAGGTTTCGCGTGTCAGGCGACGCAGGCCGTCGCCCTCGGCGCCGAGCACCCAGGCGGTGGCCGCCGGCCACTGTGCCGCGTAGATATCCGCGGGGGCGTCGGCATCGGTACCGACCAGGAATATTTCCCGTTCCTTCAACTCGCGCAGGGTACGCGCCAGATTGGTCACGGTGATGTATGGCACGCTCTCTGCTGCGCCACTGGCCACCTTGAGGACGGTTTGCGTCAGCCCGACGGCCCGGTCCTTCGGGGCGATAACGGCATGCGCGCCAACGGCATCGGCGACCCGCAGGCAGGCACCGAGGTTGTGCGGATCCTGAATGCCATCGAGCACCAGCAGGAAAGCGGGTTCTTCCAGTGTATCCAGCACGTCGTCGAGCGTGACATGCCGCGACTCGCCGGAAACCCTGGCCACCACCCCTTGATGCCGCACACCGCCGCCGGCCATGCCATCGAGCCGTTTGGCATCCACCGGAACGACCCTGACCGTATGCAGTTCGGCATGGCGCATCAGATCCCTCACCCGGGCATCGTGACGTTCAGCGTCGATGAAGATCTCAAGAATGGCGTCAGGCTGATGACGCAGTTTGGCAATGATGGCGTGAAATCCGTGGATGAAGCGGTTGGGTGACATGAAAGTTCTCGCAGGCGGGGTATGCAGCGTATTTTACCTTGGCATTGAAAACGCCCTGGCAGCAGCGTTCCCGACGGACAGTTGGCGCTCAGCGATGAGGCTTTGATGCGGCCTTGTGCTTGCTGCGATCCTTGACCGACTCGGCCCGCCTGTTGGGCTTTTCCGTCGTTTTGGCGGAAACATTCGACGAGGGCTGACGCGCAGCCACTCGCGGTGTCGCCGACGGTCCGGCCAGCACGAAGTCGATGCGGCCGGTTTCCAGATCGGCACGCACCAGTCTGACTTGCAGGCGGTCTCCCAGGCGGAAGCGCTGGCCACTACGCTCACCGAGCATCAGGTGCTTGACGTTGTCGTATTTAAAGTAGTCCTCGCCCAGCTCGGAAACGTGCACCAGCCCCTCGACATAGACGGAATCGAGCGCGACGAAAACGCCAAACGGCACAACGGAGGCAATGGTCCCGGCAAACTCCTCGCCGATGCGATCACGCATGTAATAGCACTTGAGCCAGTTGTTGACGTCACGCGACGCCTCGTCGGCGCGTCGTTCGGTCATCGAGCAGTGCAGGCCGATGTCGTCCCATTTGCCCGGCATATACCGCGTCCCATCGAGCACTGCCTTGATCGAGCGATGAACCAGCAAATCGGGGTAGCGCCGGATGGGCGAAGTGAAGTGCGTGTAGTGCTCGTAGGAAAGGCCAAAGTGGCCGACATTGTCCGGGCTGTACATGGCCTGCCGCAGCGAACGCAGCATCACGGTCTGCAAAAGCTGGGCATCCGGCCGCGGTTTGATCTTTTCGAGCAGCACACCGTAATCCTTGGCCGTCGGATTGTCGCCGCCGGGAAGGCCCAGCCCGAATTCCTTGAGGAAGTCGCGCAGTCCTTCAAGCTTTTCGGGCGTCGGGCCTTCATGGACGCGATAAAGACAGGGTTGCTTGTGTTGCTCAAGAAATGCCGAAGCGCACACGTTGGCGGCCAGCATGCACTCTTCGATCAGGCGGTGAGCGTCATTGCGGAATACCGGAACGATGTTGTCGATTTTCCCCTGCGCATTGAACAGCATCATCGTTTCGATCGTCTCGAAGTCGATCGCACCGCGTTTATGCCGCGCCTTGAGCAGAATGTGGTACAGCGAGTACAGCGCCTGCAATCGGGGCTGCAACGCGCGATGCGCATCGTTCTGCGGTTCCGCCGCAGCGGACAGCCAGCTCCACACCTGATCGTAGGTCAGGCGTGCCCTGGAAAGGAAAACCGCCGGGTAGAACGTAAATTCCTTGATTTCGCCACGGCTGTTGATGTCCATGTCACACACCATGGCCAAACGCTCAACGTCAGGATT
>JADJLB010000009.1 GCA_016705685.1 Propionivibrio sp. | reverse complement strand
GTCGCAAGTTTTGGATTTTTTTATTGGGGCTGTAATGGGAGTACGTGGGCCAAAGCCTCAGTCGAATGTGATCAAGCTGCTGCGCGGAAACCCTGGCCGCCGGGCGATTGATCTTTCGGACGGCATTCAGCCAGAAGTTGTTGTCCCGGATATTCCTCGACACCTGTCGAAAGAAGCGAGAAAAGAGTGGCGGCGTATCACCGTCGAGCTTGAAATCGTCGGGCTTGTCAGCCGCCTTGATCGTGCTGCGCTAGCAATCTACTGCCAGACGTGGGGTCGCCTTGTACTCGCCGAGCAGGCGCTTGAAGCCAAGCGTCGGCAGGCCGAAGAGGCAGGCGAAGACCAAGCTGAAGCCGTCTTCACTCAAAAAACGCCTACCGGATTCATGCGCGAATCGGCGCTGATTCGAATCATCGGAAAGCTGCAGCAGGATTGCGACCGCTACCTGGCCAGCTTTGGCATGTCGCCGTCGTCCCGCTCTCGTGTAAAACCCTCCGACAACCGGCAGTCGGACCTTTTTGAAGAAGCCACGCAAGACGCATGGAGATCCCTGTAGCCTCATTCGCCGAGATTGCTACAGACTATGCAACCGAAGTCGTAGAAGGAAAAATCGTAGCCTGCAAGTGGCATCGGCTCGCCTGCGAACGCCACCTGAACGACCTTAAGCGTCCCGAGTCCAAATCGTTTCCATTCGAATGGAATCCAGAGCTAACCGATATTGAAGGAAGGGTCTATCGGCCTGCCGAGCGGGTCTGCAAGTTCGCCGAGTTGATGCCGCACATCAAAGGCGACTGGGCTGCCCGAGGGCAATTGATCAAGCTGGAGCGCTGGCAGATATTCATCCTGGCCAGCGTATTCGGATGGGTCATCAAGGCGACCGGAAAGCGCAGGTTTCGCGTTGCAGACGTCATCGTCCCGCGCAAAAACGCAAAGAGCACGCTGGCCGCCGTCATTGGGAACTACATGCTCGCCGTCGATGGCGAGTTCGGTGCCGAGGTGTATTCTGGCGCTACATCGCAAGACCAAGCGATGGAAGTTTTCCGCCCTGCGCTCCTGATGGCGCGGGCAACGCCGCGATTTGTGCAGAACTACGGAATTTCCGTCAACGTTTCCAACCTGTCGATTGCCGACAACAACTCGAAATTCGAGCCGGTAATCGGGCGGCCTGGCGACGGCGCATCGCCGAGTTGCGCCATTGTCGACGAGTACCACGAGCACAAGACATCCGAGCTGTACGACACCATGCAGACAGGAATGGGTGCCCGCTCGCAGCCTTTGATCCTGGTCATCACCACCGCAGGATCGGACATCTCCGGCCCGTGCTTCATGCACCAGGTCGAGCTGCAGAAGATCCTCGAAGGCGTCATCGAAAACAACCAGCGCTTCGGCATCATCTTCACCGCCGACGAAGACGACGACTGGACGAGCGAAACGGCGCTGCTCAAAGCAAACCCGAACTACTGCGTCTCGATCGACGCTGAATTTCTCAGGCTGCAACAGCGCGACGCGATAAGCGACCCGCGCAAGCAGAACGTATTTAAAACCAAGCACCTGAACATCTGGGTCGCAGCCGCCTCGCCGTGGCTCAACCTGTCCAACCTGCAGCGCGCGGGAAACAGCGCGCTCAGCCTTGGCGGCTCCGGGTGGGATGGCTGTCGTCGGCCTCGACCTGGCCAGCAAACAGGACATCGCTAGCGCCGTCTGGCTCTGCTGGAAAACGAAAGACGGCGCGCGCCATTACTACGCTTTTTCGCGCAACTACGCACCCGAAGCCGCTATCGAAAAGGAAGAAAACGCCCATTACCGGACCTGGGTCAACGAGGGCCACCTGATCGCCACCCCGGGCAACATGATCGCCCTGCAGCAGATACAGGAAGACATCATCGAAAGCGCCAGCGCCGTCCATATCCGCGAAGTCGCCAAAGACCCCTGGGGCGGCCACCAGCTCGGTGCCAATTTGCAGGAAGAAGGCCTTGACGTCGTTGACATACCGCAGCAGGTCCGCTTTCTGAGCGACCCGATGAAGGAAATCTCGGCACAAATCGACGCCGGACGCTTCCATCATGACGGCAACCCCTGCTATGTCTGGATGATGAGCAACGTCGAAGTCAAGGAAGACCGAAACGAAAACATCTTCCCGCGCAAGTTGCGCGCAGGAAACAAGATTGACGGCGCAGTGGCCACCATCATCGGCATGAATCGGGCGCTGGCCGTAGCAGAAGAAGACGTCCCGATCGACGATTTTATCCTCGACCCCATTTCAGGCTGACGCATGAATCGATTTCTCACAAGCTTCCTCGGCTGGTTTGGCTGGGGCGGCGCGCTCGGCCAGCATTCCGGCCAACAATCCGGAGCGCCGTCAAGCGCATTGATCGAAGGTTCGAGCAACATCGGACCCGATGGTGCAATGCAGCTCTCGACCGTCTGGTCATGCGTCTGGCTGCTGGCCAACACCATCGCCACCTTGCCGTTCTTTGTGTATACGCAGAAGGACGGCATGCGCAAACTGGCGCGCGACACCATGCTTTGGGGAATACTTCACAACAGCCCGAATTCACGCATGACGCCTGTCGAATTCTGGGTCGCCATGCTGCTCAATCTGATTCTGCGGGGCAATGCCTACGCGCGTATCGAGCGCAGAAAAAACGGCGAAGCGATTGCATTATGGCCGATGGCCGCCGATCAGGTCGAAATGCACATTCTCGACGACGGCAGCGTTGCCTATAAATATTACATCGGCGGCAATGTCGCCGTTCTAAGCGAAGAAAGCGTCCTGCACATCAAGGAAATCGGAAACGGCAACATCGGCTTTGCGCGCCTCGACTACATGCGCGCCACCACGACCGAAGCGGCGAACGCACAAAAGGAAGCGAGCAAGCTGTTTGCCAACGGCGGCAAGCCGACCGGCATCCTGATGATCGACCGCGTCCTGAAAGACGACCAGCGCAAGGCGATCAAGGCCAACTTTGCCGACCTGGCTGAAGGCGACACCTCACGCATCAAGCTGCTTGAGGCCGACATGAAATACCAGCAGATCAACCTCACGCCGCAGGATCAGCAGCTTTTGGGTACGCGCCAATTCACGGTCGAGGAAATCTGCCGCTGGTTCAGCGTGCCGCCGGTGATGGTCGGGCATAGCAACGTCACCGCCTGGGGCTCTGGCGTCGAGCAGATTATCGAGGGCTTCTTCAAGTCGACGATCCGGCCGGCGCTGGTGCGCATCGAGCAGGCCGTAACCAAGCGCGTTTTAACCAGCGCTCAACGCGCCACACTGACCGTCGAAATCAGTTTCGATGCCTTGCTCCGCGCCAACCTCAAGGACCGCATGGAAATCTACGCCAAAGGCGTACAGAACGGACTCAAGACGCGCAACGAATGCCGTCAGCTCGAAAACGACCCGCCGATCAAGGGCGGCGACGAGCTCACGGCGCAAACCAACCTGGCACCACTGCGGATGCTTGGGCAGACACAAGGAGGCGGCAATGCTGACCCATCAAACACTCTCGCTCAGTGAATGCGACATCAAGTTCGCGGCCTCTGAGGGCACTTTCAGCGGCTACGGCTCGGTCTTCGGAAATGTTGACTCATACGACGACGTAATAATGGCGGGCGCCTATTCAGAGGTGCTGAAAAAAGATCAAGCCGTCCCGGTTTATGTAAATCACGGCTGGCTGGACGGAAAGTTGCCGGTCGGCTCTTGGTCCGGATTGAAGGAAGACGATCGCGGACTGTTCGGAGACGCAAGCCTGGTGATGAAAATGCCAAGCGCCATCGACGCCTATTGGGGGATTAAATCCGGATTGGTCAGCGGATTATCGGTCGCCATCGTGCCTGACCCAGAGTATACAGAGTACAGGGCAGACGGAATCAGAATAATTCACAAGATCAAGATGCTCAAGGAAATATCCATCGTAAATGAACCGGCCAATGCGGAAGCTAGGGTGTTTTCCGTCAAGGCCGCAGAAGAAATCGGACGGATCGAAACCGTCAGGGATTTTGAGCGACTACTGCGGGATGTAGGAGCGTTCAACAAGGCAACAGCGAAACAGCTCGTTGCCAAAGCCAAGGACATTTTCAAACAGCGGGATGCTGACGAAGACGCCGAGGCGCAATCCAGTCAGGAGCAATTGCTGTTTGCGCTCCGCAAATACCTACCTAAATAAAGGAACCGTCATGGAAATCGCACAACAAGTTACCAAAGCCCTCGAAAACATCGAGGCCAAACTGGCCGCCTTCTCGACCAAAGCCGATATGGAAGCCAAATTCGGCGAAGTTTCCGCCGAAACCAAAGCCGCCATTGAAAACTTCGGCATCAAGCAGCGTGAATTTGCCGACCAACTGCTCGAAATCGAGCAAAAAGGCACTGCGCCCGCCGCCGAAGGCGAAAAAATCGAAACATGGGGCGAGCAGTTCGTCAAGAATGCCCGCTATGCCGATTTCGCCGGGGGCCACCTCAACAAGCTGCGCGTCGAAGTCAAGAACACGCTGACCGGCGCCGATGCCACCGTCGCGCCCGACCGCAAGCCCGGAATCGTCTCCGGCGCCTTCCTGCCGTTCTCCATGGAGTCGCTGATTCCTGCAACAACAACCACCAGCAACGCCATCGAATTCACCAAGGAAGCCTCCTTTACGAATTCAGCAGCGGAAGCCGCAGAAGGTGCATCCAAAGCCGAGTCGGCGCTGACATGGTCGCTGGTGAATATGCCGGTGTCGACCGTCGCCCACTGGATCAAGATCAGTAAACAACTTGCATCGGATAACACGGCGCTGGCCGCGTATGTGAATACACGCATGGCTTACGGCGTCAATCAGAAGGTCGACGTTCAACTCGTTGTGGGTGACGGCACGGCGCCGAACATCAGCGGAACCTACGATGCGGGCAACTACACCGCACACGGCTACGCTAACGCGGCGCTGGGTTCGACGCTGAAAAAACTGGTGCTGATCCGCAAGATCATGGCAGACCTTTACGCGGCAGGCTACCCTGCCGACGCCATCGTTCTGAACCCGGCAGACTGGGCAACGATCGAGATCGAACTGTTCACCACTGCCGCCGGACAGACGCTCTACAACGTCAGTTCGTCCGGCCAGCCCTACCTGTTCGGACTCCCGGTCATTCAGTCCATCGGCATGGCGGCGGACACCTTCCAGGTGGGGGCGTTCAAGCAGGCGTACATGATTCACAACCGCGAAGGGGTTGTCGTCGAAATGTCCGATTCGGACAGCGACAACTTCACCAAGAACCTGATTACGTTGCGTGCCGAGCGTCGTCTGGCCTTGGCAACGGAGAAGCCGGCCGCAGTTCGTGGCGGTGACCTGACTCCGGCCTAAGCGTAACAACGCATGGCAGCACGGAAGGGCCGGAGGAATCCGGCTCTTTTTCCTTCCCTAACCTGGTTTTGGTCAAGATCACCGGTTTCGTCCGGTCTTCGCGCTATGGCGACCTGGAGACAGGCGACTTCCTGCGCACCGACAAGGCCTTCGCCAAACACCTGGTCGAAGAAGCCAAGGCCGCGCGTTACGTCATGGCGGCGAAGTAAAGGCAGAATTTTTTAGGAGTAGAAAAAATGGCACAAGGCGACATCAGATTTTTCGCAGGTACTTTGCTCGAAATGGGCAAACAGACACACAATTTTTCAACCCACACACTGAAGATTGGTTTGGTTACAAGCACAACGACTCCGGTCGTGGGTGACACTGATCCGCGATGGGGCGCTGGCGGATCGGTCAATTTTGCTACCAATCAGGTCACTCCGGGCGGCAACTACGCGACCGGCGGTGCAGCGCTGGCGAGCGTTACATGGACCAACGTATCAGGGGTCATGACGCTGCGCGCAACCGATCCAGTTATTGCACAGCACGCGAGCAACCCGACCAACGCACGCTGGGGAATTATCTATAACGACACGGCGACGAACAAGAACGCGGTCGGGTTTATCGATTTTGGCTCAGTGCGGGACTTGACAACCGGGCCATTCACGATTGATTTCGGCGGTGCAGGTACGGACGTTCTGACGATTACGCCGCAGGCATAAGGAGCGCAACATGATTACTTCAACTCAGGCCGCTACCTTAAAAGCACTGGCCCAGGCCGACACTACGGCGCTAGGCTACATGACAAACGCGGAGGACGCAGCACTGGCCGCGTGGTTCAACGTGCCGACGACGTTTGTTGTTTATCGCAGCCAGTTACCGACCGATCTGTCACGTATGGCAATCCTTGTCGGCGCGTCGCAACTCGACAATCTGACCGTTGGCAAGCGCGACGCGCTGCTATGGTTGTGCTCCGAATCGCTCAACCCGAATGATCCCAATGTGCGCCAAGCGATCAGCGATCTGTGCGGTTCGCAGAACACGCTGAAAAACTCGCTGCTGGCCTCGCTAAAGCGGTTTGCCACGCGTGCAGAGAAAGCGCTGGCGACTGGCACGGGGACCGATGCCGATCCCGGAACGCTTGTTTATGAGGGTATCGTCTCGCAAGGCGAAGCCTCGAACATTCGGTGATGACCATGGACTACAGAGCATTGCAGACTGAAATCCTGGGGAACGCGGAGTGTGCGCCGTTCGTCGTCACCAATGAAATGCCGAAGGATGCAGGGTACGCAGCCAAGGATGCGGCGATTGCTGAATTGATTACCGCCGCTCGACCGAAGGTTGTATCTCCGCACCTATCAGGCAGTGGTGAGGTGTCGCTGGCCCTAGGCGTTCCTGACGGGCCGCTGTTCATGTTCAAGCTCAAGCGGCTGGCAGAAACGTCTTTACCTGCCGACGCCACGGACGAACAGATTGCGCCGGTGGCGATTGCTCAGCAAGTAGCGGAGTCTCTTGGCAGAGGATCACTCGATCTGGGCAATGCCGACATTCGCGCAGGGATGGAACTGTTCAACGGCCTGCTGCTCACCGCCGAGCAAATAACCACGCTGAAAGCCCTTGCAGAAACGCAGAGCACGGTATCTGCCAGCGATGTATCACGCGCCTTGCGCGGTCCTTGGGAGTAGATCATGGCATCGTCAAGAGTCGAAACACAGATCACTTGGTCTGCTGCGAATTCGGTAACGGTATCGAGTGCAACCGTGGTCTGGTCGGACGCCTTCCTGTTCAACATCGAGGACTGGGAGGCCGAGTTGCAAGTCAATGCAGATAACGCGGGAACACCAGCATCTGGTGATACCTGCACGGTTTATGTGGCCTACACGACGGGCGACATTCTCGGCGACTCCGGCAACGATTACACGAGTGTAAAACAGTCGGAATTCGCGATGTTCCTTGACACCTATTCGACCAATGGCGAAGACCCGGCGAACAAATCGGCGCCGCTGCGGACTGGTGTTCTCGGCCTGAAGGTCGGCGTGTCTTGCCCACAGGCGGCGAGCCGTAATATCGTCTGCCGCGCCCGTGTTGTAACGCATCGCGCACAGTAAGGCAGGGGCAGAGAAATGCCTCTGGTTACAAGCAAGCGTGTCTGGACGCAGCCGCCGTCGACGGCTGTCGGAGTAGACAGGAGGTACAGATTAAGGCGCGCCATAGTCATTGGCACAGCCCGCAACGTCGATTTAGTAGAGAATATAGTCGTAACGACGAGTGACGGGTCATCTATCGCCCCAGCTATCGCAACGTCTAGCGGTCTAGGCTATCTTGGAAATGGCAACTCATACAACAGCCTGATCTCGGTTCCTGCATGGGCAAACGCAACAAACGAGGCGTCTCTCTGCTTAGTATTTGAAGGCAGAATGGA
>JADJLB010000008.1 GCA_016705685.1 Propionivibrio sp. | reverse complement strand
GCAGGCGCTCCTTTATAGGGGTAAAGTCGATAGGCCTCCCGGCGGTGGTGGCACCGGCGGTAGTGCTGCCAATTTTCCCGCGTCGGCAGTTGTTTCAGCTTGATTGACGGCAGTTTGTTCTGACATCTCTATCTCCCATTAGAAGTCTTCGACTATGTGGCCCAACGTAAAAGTGAGGGGCGCCGCGCGGGGTGGACTGCTCGGAGAAAGCCGCTTGACCGGCGTCCCTCTCGACTGCCGGGTTAGCACTCATCGCTTTGATCCTTTGCTTCCGAAAAAGCAGCTACAACGAGAGCTCCAGCGGACGCCAAGAAAATGAATGGTGGCGCAATAAAGCCAATGAACAAGAAGGCCGCAGGAAAGCAGAGCAAGAGTGCAATTACTGTCCATTTGAGATTCGTACCAGCACGAATGCCGTATGCGGATTTAATAGGCTGCGACGAATTGGAAAAGGTGACGGCGATGGCAAGCAAAAGCCCAAGATAAAGCAGGCCACCGGTGCCAACCGCGTTGCTACGAGATTCTGGAGGCATGCCACTGCTTCCGTACTCGACGAAGCCCCAAAAGCCCCAAAGGAATATGGCGACTAGGCATGAGCCGAGCACTGATAGACCAATGCGCAATGGTTTCATCGTGAGTGCTAACGAATAGCGTTTATCTGCCGACGCGGGCGAGGAAGAAGAGAGCGCGGAGTCATCTTGGCGGATAAACCTTGTTGGACTGAACCGCCGGGAGGGCGGTGGTTAGGGGGATTGTAAGGAAGGCGCCGGGGAAGTCAATCGTTTCTTTGCATAGGGGTTGGCGGGAAAATATCCCGAGTACGGCAGAGCAAGAGAGCCAGACTCGGCGAATTCCGGGCATCCGGTTCGGCGTGCCCAACGCCACGGACGAGGACGGCACGCGAACGCGCAAGCACCCCGGAAACGATGTTTCCATCGCTTCGACAAGGGCTGAGGTGTGCGCCGCCGACCCGCTCACGGTGGCCCCTTGGCGAAGGGAAGGTCGGCTGGTCGGCCAGGCTCACGCAAGAGCACCCCCGACACATGAAACTGTCCGATACCGCGCGGGCAATGGGCCGGCTCGATGCGCCCACCCTGGCGCAGGAACTCTGTCCACCGACTCGATGACTTCGGGTGTGGCGGCGGCACTCGAGTGCCGCCCGGGCGGCGGCCAGCCCGTTCTTTCGGGCCGGTGACAACAGACCGTAATGCCGGATACGCTTGAACCCGGGTGGCAGGACATGGTGCAGAAAGCGCCCAATGAACTCGGTACCCGGGAGGTGGATCGTGCGCTTCTTGCCGGTGGATCGATCGGCGCGCACCCGGAAGAGTACGTCGTTGCCGTCGATACCGACGATCCGCTCATTCGAGATCGCCACCCGGTGCGTATAGCGGCCTGGTGTCCAGCACCGCCTCGGGGCCACCCAAAGGTTGCTTTGGCATAGACCACCCAGTCGTGGGCATGCAGCGCGTGCTTCAGCACGGCCAGTCGACATTCGTCTTGACCGATTCCGGCCATCGCCCGCTGATTCGCAAGCCCTCCAGACCCGCGACGAACTTGCCACGAAATACCTTGACAATGCACGTACTGGGAACAGAAAGCCCGTCTTTGGCCTTATCCAGACACCGGCATCAGACAGCGCCCCGCCGGCCACCAGCGCATGGACATGGACATGCCGCCCCAGATCCTGCTTCCAGGTGTGCAGCACCAGGGAGAAGGCCGGCGTCCCCGCCCAGCCAGCGCGGGGTTGGCCGCGAACTCCGTCAGCGTCGCCGACACCGCACCAAACAGGGTTTCGTAGATCGCTCGCGGCGCCATGCCGATCAGGCCGTTCAGATCATGCGACAGGGTGAACACCAGATGGAAATACGGCACCGGCAACAGTTCGCGCCGGCGCCGGGCCAGCCACGCTTCCTTGGCGCGCGTCTGGCATTGCGGGCAATGCCGGTTGCGACAGGAGTGATAGACGTGGCGCGTCGTGCCGCAGGCATCGCAGGTCTCGACATGCCCACCCAGCGCCGCGGTGCGACAACGGAGGATGGCGCGCCAGACCTTGGCCTTCCCGACGACAGGGGTGGCTGGCGAGATAGCTCGGCCCGTGGCGACGCAGCACCTCGGCCAAACCGACGTGGCGGCCCACGGCCGTTCAGGCGGGGACGGAATCGAGCAGTTCGAGCGGTGAGGTGGTGCCGGTCAGGCGGTTCCGCGCCAGATGCAGGTAGCGCAGGGTGGTGCTGATGTGGCCGTGGCCCAGCAGGCGCTGAATGGTGTGCAAATCGACCCCGGCCTCCAGCAGGTGAGTGGCGAAGCTGTGGCGCAGAGTGTGGATGCCGGCGGCGTTGGCGAGTCCGGCGGCCTCGCAGCCGGCCCGGCAATGCGCTGCGCGGTCTGGTCGTTCATGGGACCGTCGCCGGCCTTGTTGGGGAACAGCCACGGACGCGGCCGGCTGGTTTGCCAGTACAGCCGCAGAGTCTCCAGCAGCCGGGGCGAGAGCAGCGTATAGCGATCCTGACCGCCCCTTGCCCCTGGCGGACCTTGAGGCACATGCGATCCGGCGCGGACTCGATGTCGCTCACGTGCAGGGCGCAGACTTCGGAGACGCGCAGACCGGCGGCGTAGGTGGTCATCAAGACGGTGCGTGTGCGCAAAGGTGCCGCAGGCGGCGAACAGCCGTCCGATGTCCTCGCGCGAGCACCACCGGCAGCCGCTTGGGCACCTTGGCCATCGGGATGTCGAGCCAGATCTTGCGTTGCCGCAATACGGTGCCGAACAGAAAGCGGCAGGCGCAGGCGGCTTGATTGACGCTGGCGTAGGCGAGCCGCTTCTCGGTGATCAGGTGCAACAGGTAGCTCTGGATCTGCTCGGCATCGAGCTGATCCGGAGGTCTGTGGTAGTGCTTGGCAAGACCGGCCACGCAGGCCAGGTAGGTCTCCGCGTCCGTGGCGCAAACCCGCGCAGGACCATGGCATCATCCATCCGCTGGCGCAGTTCAGTCATGTCGTTCTCTCGTCAAGTCGGGAACATTCCCGATTGCGAGGATCGGACAAAGCGCTTCCAGAAAAGCAAAACGCGGCGGTGACTCGCGCCACCACCGCGTCAGCGGTTTAGTTCAACGTAGAGGTGACCGGCGCTGCGCGGCTTTATCGCGCAGCGTCCAGCGACCGAAGGGAGCGAGGTCGACCGCCGGGTTAGGCGTCATTGGATCACGGCTGCGCATGCTGTTTGATGAACTCAATGATGTCGGTTGGATCGGTAGTTACGTTCTTATACAAAAGGTCGGCCAGGCTGGAAACTAGCGCCCACTCGAACTCAAGCAGTTGTCGCGCGGATGTTTCATGGCGATCAAAACATGCCGATAGACCTGCATTGACCAACTGCTGCTTCATTAGGTCGTGGTCAGGCACGGCGCAGTCTTGATTAGCCTTGAGCCCTGCTTTCTCCTCCGCAAGACGCTCTGAAACTAGCCCCGCGCACAGAACAACTGCGAGGTCTGTAGCAACTTCTTTGTCCGTTTGGGAGGCGGCAGTCGCAGGCTTTCCTGCCGCCTGCAATTTGCTCTTACTAAGGGACACGAATATTTGGCCGGCTCCATACTGTTGAAGGTTGATTGGCCCAACCAATGTGTGGAATTTTGACCGATGCGCGGCGATGGCGTGTCCAGCCTCGTGGAATGCAGCTACGCGCTGAATTGTCATGGAGTTGCGCCTTTTAGTGCCTTTTCGTTTCGTTGCTCTATCGCCTGCTTCTTCCCCTCGGGCAGTTGCTCATACATTTCGCGGATTGCTTTGGGATGCGAAATCATTTGTTCTGCGATGATATTGACAAGACCAAGAAGGCGAAGTGCAGTATCCGGATCATCCTTAAGGTCGATTACACCGGGATGGACGGCTTCGTTTCCAATAACGCGAACGACATCAAGAGACTTCTGCACGAGCGGATTTAGCCCCTTTGAAACAAGACTCGCAATGTCGTCGTCGATGTTCTTGCCTTTTTCGCCAAGGAAGGCGCAAAGCTTCTGAATTGAGAGTCTGAGTAATGCAGCGGCTCCACGTGGCGAGTAGTTGAGTATGGTGCGTGCTTCTTCAAAATCTTGGACTATTGCCTCAGGTAAGTCAGCGTTCGGTTCCGGGCCAAGACGGTGCGCGGGAAAGACCAGATTTTGATGTACCCAAACGGCAACTTTCTTGCAGTTGTAGCACTGGCTGAGAAATAGATTGTTGACGTCGTTGTATATGTAGGAACCTTGTTTATTTTGGTCTAGGAAGACCAAACCACTGTCCATCTTCCGAACCCATTCAAGAAGGTTCTGCCGCATTTCCTCCTCAAGCTCCTTTGCGTGCCGAATATTTTCCACCATTTCAGCGCCGGGGATTGTGGGAACTCGATGTTCCTTATCTATGTGATTGGCGTGCAGTTTGAACCAATGCTGCGTAGTGAATGCGCCGCAATGTGGGCAATCAAACGCCGTTTCGGTAGTCGATGGAGGTGTGCGTTTTGTGGTCATGGGCGGCGTAGATGAACCGTATCAGTTGATGAAGGCGCGGGAGATGATGGCGCCCAACGTAGAGCTAAGGGGCGCGGAGACAGCAAGCGAAGCTGCTGGCGGAGCGTCCCGCTTGAGCGCCATGTTGGGCTTCATGGGAAATAGACCTTGGCAACTGCTCCCCAAACAAGTATTGCAACGACAAACGACAAAAGAATGTTTGAAATGAGAAGAAACCAAAAGAAGCCATCGCGCTTTGTGCCACTTTCGCCTTGTGTAAGAAATGGAAGAAGGTCCTCTTCGAAAAGCCCAAATCTCTTTCGGAAGTGACGATACGGGTAATCGTAGGGATCTCGCAGCCGTGGCCAAACGGTTCCCGTTGAAACCGAGAAACCGCCGCCATATTGATCGTTTAGTAGGCGATTGATTAGGGCAGTGACTTGTCTCTTGATTAGCTCGATGCTGTCGAAGAAGCCTGCATACCCAGACAGGAAACTTGCGGCCCCGACAATTACAGCAAAAACAATTTCTATGCTGCCGTTCTCAAGGCGCATTACGCGAGAGCTTACCGATACGCCAAACAATTCCTGCATTTCAGACGGCATTCGGGTTTCGATTACTGTCCTTACGTCGCGTTCGAATCGCTCGAACGGATAGTCGCCAACACGCCGCCCAACCCCAAGAGGACTTTGGTTTTCTTGCTTTGAATCGCTGTACCGTACAGTAGCCTTCAGGACGATTTCTTTTTTACGCATCATGCCCTCTTGTTAATGACGCCCAACGTTAAGTCTGCCGCCTAATTGACGGGATGTAATGCGTCATGACGGAAAACATCCCGTCAATAGTGCTGTATATAAAAACAGTAAAATGAGCTAAACTGAGTTCAATCATCGGGTTGTTCAAATTTGGTGGAGCCCAAAATTGTCATCAATTACGTCACTTACCGAGGCCATGTCGGCACCCCGGCTTCTTGAGCAGGTCAGGGCACGGATTCGCTTCAAGCACTATAGCATCCGCACTGAGCACACTTACGTGGATTGGATTAAACGATTTATCCGGCATTTTGGCAAGCGGCATCCCAAGGATATGGGTGCCGACGAGGTTCAGTCCTTCCTCACCCACCTGGCCGTAGCCGGTAACGTGGCGGCCTCAACCCAGAACCAGGCAAAGAGCGCATTGCTTTTTCTTTACAAAGAGGTGCTGGCGCTCGAATTGCCCTGGCTGGATAAGGTCGAGGCGGCCAGAACGCCAAAGCGCTTGCCGGTGGTTCTGACGCGGGACGAAGTCATGGCCGTTCTGCTTCGCCTGGAGGGCCGTCATGGATTGATCGCCAGGCTGCTTTACGGCACCGGCTTGCGGATCATGGAATGCCTTCGCCTGCGCATCAAAGACGTGGATTTCGAGCGCGGCGAGATTCTGGTTCGGGACGGCAAAGGAGCGAAGGATCGGGTCACCATGCTGCCTGCAAGCGTGATTCCGGCCCTGCGCGAGCACGTCGAGCGAGTGCGGGAATTGCACCGTCAGGATCTGGCCGCCGGTTATGGCGAAGTGCATCTGCCCTACGCGCTGGATCGCAAGTATCCGTCAGCGGGTCGTGAATGGATGTGGCAATACGTTTTTCCTTCGGCAAGCCTGTCGATCGATCCGCGTAAGGGGGTAGTGCGCCGCCATCATGTGCAGGATCAGTCCGTGCAGCGCGCTATCAGGCAGGCGGTGCGTGACGCCGGGATCAATAAGCCGGCTACCCCGCATACCTTCAGGCACAGTTTTGCAACACATTTACTGGACTCGGGTTACGACATCCGCACCGTGCAGGAGCTATTGGGCCATTCGGATGTTTCAACGACGATGATCTACACGCATGTCCTCAATCGCGGCGGGCGCGGGGTGGCCAGCCCGCTGGATCGCATGTCCATCGTGTGAATCGTGCGGCGAGCCAATGAATACGCGCGTCTTCAGGGAAATGCCCTGCTTAAAGACGCCATCTGTGGAAGCGGCTCACCCACTCCAGAAGCTTTTTCGGGGCGTGCGCCTTCTTCCAGTTGCCCGCAACGTACTTGTTGGCTTCGGCCAGCGTCGGGTAGATGTGGATCGTTCCGAGGATCTTGTTCAGGCCCATGTGTGCTTTTCTTGACGTCCGACTGCAGTAGGAATGGCGTGTTCTGCAGCTGCAACATGGAAGCGGGTGACGCGGAGCGCCACGCTCGATGAAAGGGTCAGCCGATGAGCTTGTCGTAGTCGCCATGCGTTCCGACCCAGAACCAATGGACACCGCTCGGTACAGATAGTCCAAGCCCTCGGTAGTGGAGGCCAAGTCGGACGCTGTGGAATCGGCCGCTCCCTACAGTCTTGAAGTGTAGTGAAGGGTGCGATGGGTCTGACTTGAGCAGAGCATAATTTCGGCGTGCGAGGGCTTGAATTTCCGTAGGCAGTGCATCGAAACACTGCCAGAAACGCTTGGATGCCGTGTGTTTCAAAGCGCTCGTGCCGAGCCACTGCTATAGTCGGCAAGAGCCTCTGCGGCCAATCCGTCGAGCTTGCCAGTGGCGGCGTCTTCGCCGATTTTTTTGTCCCATGCACTGGCATCGAATTCGGCGAACCAGTGCCGAAACTCAGCCAGTTCCGAAGGCGGTAGCGACTCTACTGCTTTTTCAATTGATTTCACGTTCCCCATGTTTCGGCTCCAGTCGGGATGCAACAGTAGAAAGTATGCGACAAATCAACGATGC
Organism: Propionivibrio sp.; assembly: GCA_016705685.1. GTDB lineage: Bacteria > Pseudomonadota > Gammaproteobacteria > Burkholderiales > Rhodocyclaceae > Propionivibrio. Next base: position 21,716 of record JADJLB010000008.1, on the reverse strand, counting down.
TTGCAGCCTTATCGGCCAATACTCAGTGGGATGTCACCTTCGTGGCGCAGAGATTTCGAATCTGCTCGGATTTGTAACCGGTATCGTCCGTGCATGTGGTGCAACGTCACGAGCGCTGGACAGCGACCGCAGTAATTGAGCGTCTTGAGCCTCCCCGAAAATCCAGCGGCTCTTCCGGCTTTTGTTGCGGAGCGCTGGTCGTTGCGTCAGCATCAACGCGGTCATGCGGCGTGATCGACGGCGCTCTGCCGACCGAACGCGAAACTTCAGTCAGTTGCCCTGCTTAAAGACGCCATCTGTGGAAGCGGCCTACCCACTCCAGAAGCTTCACCGGAGCGTGCGCCTTCTTCCAGTTGCCCGCAACGTACTTGTTGGCTTCGGCCAGCGTCGGGTAGATGTGAATGGTGCCGAGGATCTTGTTCAGGCCGATGCCGTGGCGCATGGCGAGAACATATTCGGCAATCAGGTCGCCGGCGTGCTCGCCGACGATGGTAACGCCGAGAATTCTGTCCTTGCCCGGCGCGGTGAGCACCTTGACGAAGCCATGCGCCTCGCTGTCGGCAATCGCCCGGTCGAGATCGTCGATGCCGTAGTGGGTGACTTCACAGGGGATGTTGCGCTCCTTGGCTTCCAGTTCGTTGAGGCCGACGCGCGCCACCTCGGGTTCGATGAACGTTGCCCAGGGGATGACCGAGTAGTCAGCGCGGAATTTCTTGAACGGGTCGAACAGCGCATTGACCGCCGCATACCACGCCTGGTGGGCTGCCGTGTGGGTGAACTGGTAGGGACCGGCGACGTCGCCCGCGGCGTAGATGTTGGGGTAGCGGGTCTGCAGGAATTCGTTTGTTTCGACCGTGCGATTGGCGGTAATGCGCAGTTCCTCCAGGCCGTAGCCCTTGAGATTGGCGACGCGGCCGACGGCGACCAGCACGGCATCGAAGGGGATGCGGACATCCTGGCCTTCGTGTTCGGCGATGAGGATTTTCTCGCCGCCCTCGATCGTGAATTGTTTGGCCTTGTGGTTGAGCAGAACGTCGATGCCTTCAGCGCGAAAACGCGCTGCGACCAGTTCGGAAACCTCCGGGTCTTCACGCATCAGCAGGCGCGGCGCCATTTCCACCTGCGTCACTTTGGCGCCAAGTCGGGCGAAGGCCTGCGTCAGCTCCGAGCCGATCGGGCCGCCGCCGAGAACGACCAGCCGCGCGGGCAACTGGCGCAGTTCCCAGACGGTGTCGGAAGTCAGATAGCCGACCTCCTCGATACCGGGAATCGGCGGGACGAAGGGCCGCGCTCCGGCGGCGATGACGATGCTGCGGGCCGACAGCCGTTCGTTCCGGCCATCGTTGCGGACAATGTCCACCTCCCACGGCGAAACCATTTTGGCCGTGCCTTCGATCACCTCGACGCCGAGGCTGGTGTAGCGTTCGGCTGAATCGTGCGGTTCGACGGTTTGAATGATGCGCTGGACGCGCTGCATGACCTCGGCAAAATCGAAGTCGGCCTTGGCGTCGCGGATGCCGAACTCGGGCGCGCGCCGGATGTGCGACAGCAGCTTGGCCGAGCGGATCAGCGCCTTGGAGGGAACGCAGCCGGTATTCAGGCAATCCCCGCCGAGCTTGTGCTTTTCGACCAGGGTGACTTTGGCCTTGACGGCGGCGGCGATATAAGCGGTGACCAGGCCGGCCGAGCCGCCGCCGATGACCAGCAGGTTGCGGTCGAAATGCGCGGGCTTTTGCCATCCGGCATAGACCTTCTTGGCCGCGACAGCCTCGACGATCTTCTTGGCGATCAACGGAAAGATTCCGAGCAACACAAAGGAGCCGAGCAGTCCGGGTGAAAGGATTCCCGAGAGGGATTCGATCTTCGCCAATTGCGTTCCGGCGTTGACGTAGACCAGCGTGCCGGCGAGCATGCCGAGCTGGCTCACCCAGTAGAAGGTGCGCGTTTTCATCGGCGTCAGCCCCATCAGCAGGTTGATGACGAAGAAGGGAAAGGCGGGCACCAGGCGCAGGGTGAACAGATAGAAGCCGCCTTCCTTGGCTACGCCTTCGTTGATCGCGCGCAGCCGGTCGCCAAAGTGTTGCTGCACCCAGTCGCGCAGCAGAAAGCGCGAGGCCAGAAAGGCGAGGGTGGCGCCGACCGACGAGGCGAAAGAAACCAGCAGCAGCCCCCACAGCAGGCCGAACACGGCGCCGCCGACCAGCGTCATCACCGCCGCGCCGGGGAGCGACAAGCCGGTGACGGCAACATACGCGACAAAATAGAGCAGTGCCGCGGCGACAGGCCGTGCCGCCCGCCAGGACTCGATCGCCTCCTGCTGGCTCTTGAAATAGTCGAGACTGAGGAAGCGCCCCAGATTAAGGCCGAAATAGGCCGCAATCAGGCCGATCAAGGCGATGATCAGCAGCATTCGTTTGGTGCTCATGCCGTTTCTCCGGTGAGTTCATGACTTGCTGCTTTCCCGATGGTGTAGTCCGGGCCATTGGTTATGCGTCTGAAATACGATTGCCAGGCCGGCGAGCCCGGCGGCCAGTTTGCCAGAAAGTCATCCTGCCAGGCTTGCGCAGCGTAGTGGATCGGCACGGCATCGATATGGGTCTCTTTCAAGCGCGTACCGTACAGGGTTTGGTTCGGCGATGGGCGAAGACCGATGCGCGTCAGCACGCCAAATTGCGTTGCGGAGAAATTGGGCATGCCGGCGGCGCCGTTGTTGGCAACCAGTTTGTCGCCGTCATACGCAAAGCGGCGCATTGCGGGCAGGCAGGTGTGGCTGCTGGCGAAGACGTCGACTTTGGCGGCGGCGAAGGCCGCCGACCGCCAGTGATCGTCGCGCTTGGTATCGAGTTCGGCGGCATCGAAGCGCCAGCCGGCCAGCGAATCCGCGTCGCCATGAACAACGCCAACGCGCAGGTTGCCCACCCGATAGCGGGCAAACATCGGCAATTCGCCGAGTTTGGCCAGCAGTGCAGGGTGTCTTGCCGCGGTCTGCTTGAGGCGCGCATGAATCCTGTTCGAGCGCTCGACCACGCCGGTGTCGACGGTCTCGGGGTAGGCGCAGCCGCAACCGGCCTCAGGTGAGTCGGCGAAGAGTTCGGCTTCGACATTGCCGAGCAGGGCGTCGTGACGCAGAACGCGTTCGTTGATCGCCTTGAAGCCCGTGTCGTCGACGTTGAACCAGTTGAAGTCGCCGTTGAAGCACAGCGTTACGGGGCCCGACTCGGCACTGGCCAGTAAGTCGATGGCGTCAAGCGCAGGCCGGTTGCCGTAGAGGCCGCCGATCACATACAGGATGTCGGCATGCCGCTCAGGCGTTTGTGCCAGAGCGGAGGCGCCATAGCGGTAGCTGATTGGGCAATTACGCCCCGCGCCGTTCACGCTACGTTGCCGGACGCCGCGAGGCGATGACGGCCGAGTACAACGGGCAGGCAGAACCCGGCGGTGCACAACACCAGGCCGTAGAGGTTGGTGCCGAGCAGGATCGCGTATTTTCCGTCACCGATGGCCCAGCTTGCCGGGATCAGGTTCATGGCCAGTAATATGCCGAGGCCGATTCCGGTCCAGAATGCCAGATGGAACGATGCCGGCGAGTAAATGACCCAGCGCGAGAGCAGAAAGATCGGTGCCAGCCCGATGACCATGGTGCCGCTGATCGTCGTCGCTTTCAGGATATCCGTCCCCGCCAGCATCGGCAGGTTGCCGAGCAAGGCAAAGGAGACCATCGTCAGCGATCCGATCGTCATCGCTTTGGCCGAAGGCAGACGGCCGGCCAGCAAGGGCAGTTCGCGTGCGACCAGCTTGGAGAGCGAGGTGAAGGTCGAGTCCAGGGTCGAGCCGGCCGATGACACCATCACCACCAGCATGGAAAAGAATCCGGCGAAGTTCAGGCCGCGGGCTACCTCGGCCGGGATATTGCTGCCGGGCTTTATGCCTGTCAGCTGCGCATGCACGCCGATCAGGCTGAAGGCGAAGATCGCCGCAAACCCCAGCACGCCGGCGACGACAAAGGCGCGCAACATGGTCTTCTCGCGGGTGATGAAACCGCGGTCGGTCAGCACCGGGTCGTGAAAGGGATACGAGAGCACTTGCAGCAGAGCAACCAGCAGCAGGTCAAGCCCCGAGTTCAGGGCAAACGTGCCTTGGCCGAGGAGTTCGCCGGCGGAATGCGCCGGAAGGACGAAAGCCAGCACGACAATGACAAACAGGACGAAGACGACGGCCTGGATGACGTCGCTGAAGATCGAACTGCGCAGCCCGCCTTTGAGACTATAGAAAAGGACGGCGGCGGTGAATAACAAGGCAGATGCGATGAAGTTGAACGACCCGGACTCGCCGTAGTAGCCGCCGACCACGGCGGTGTTGCTCCACACTTCGTTGAACAGGCGGATCAGGATTGCCGCCGAAAAGGCCAGCGCCGCGCCGCGCCCGTATTTGCCGATCAGGAAAGGCACCAGCCCGGTGGCGCCTTCGCGAGTGCGCAGCCGGTAAATGACAACGCCGGCCAAGGGGATCGAAAGCCAGTAGGCGGCGTAAGCCAGCCCGCCGACGATGCCGTAGCTGGCGCCGAGGTTGGCCGCGTTGGTTACCGACTTGGCAAAAATCCAGCTGATGAAGATGCTCATCATCAGCGCCCATTCCGAAGCCGGGCGGCCTTGATTGTCGTGACCGCGGAAGAAACCGCCCTCATCGTCCGAGCGGGGCGCCACGGCATACATGATCGCGCCAAAGGCAATCAGAAAGCCCCAGAAGAAAAATCCTTGCAGTTCACTCATGATTCGGATCTCGATCAGGCTGCGCAGGTGGGCGCGGCAACGGTTTCATCGCCCAGCGCGCCACCGCAACTGGAACCTTGCCCGGCAGTGCAGCCATAGCAGTGCTCGGCAACGCGGATGGCCTGCCCGTCGAGCTGCTCGGCATTCAGATCGGAAAGGTGCAAGCGCGAGCGACCGGCGCCGGCAATCGGCAAGCGTAACTGCTGGTTGAAATCGCAGTCGTACAGGTAGCCCTGCCAATCGACCGACAACAGATTGCGGCACATCACGTGCTGAAGATTTTCTTCGCGGTGGGCCGTGCGCAGCAATTGCATGTAGCTGTTGAACTGGCCTTTCGAGACGAGCATCGAGCCGAAGCGCTGGATCGGCATGTTGGTCAGCGTGAAGAGCTGGTTGAAGAAAATGCCGTAGTCCTGCATCAGATGCGCCTTGTAGGCCGCTTCCAGGGGTTCTTGCGGGGGCGGGAGCGCCGGCCCCTGCGGGTTGAACACGAGATTCAGCAACAGATCGCTTCCCGGTATGCCATAGCCGAGCGCGTTCAGGCGCTGCAGGCCCTTGATGCTGGCAGTGAAGGTGCCTTTGCCGCGTTGTTTGTCGACGTTCTCCTCAAGATAGCAGGGCAGGGAGGCGACGATCTCGACGCGATGCGCCGCCAGAAAAGCCGCCAGATCGTCATGGCCGGGTTCTTCCAGAATGGTCAGGTTGCAGCGGTCGATGACCTTGAGACCGCGTGAGCGGGCGGCGATCACCAGATCGCGGAAGTGCGGGTTCAGTTCCGGCGCACCACCGGTCAGATCGAGGATCTTGATTTCGGGACTGGACGCGATAAAGGCGATCAGCGCGTCGACGGTTTCGCGGGTCATTTCCTCCTTGCGCTGCGGGCCGGCATTGACGTGGCAATGCAGGCAGCTCTGGTTGCAGCGATAGCCGAGGTTAACCTGCAGAATTTCGACGGAGCGCCGATGCAGTGCGGGGAAGTCTGTTTTTACGAGGAGGGGCAGGGTAGCGTGCATTGTTGTTGTCTTTCAGGTTGTTCGCACAAGCTTGGTCGGACTCGCAGCGCGTTTCCTTACAGCTTATATTCGGTCTCCGATCACGTAGAGGTCTAGATAGTCTTGGACCGGCATTGTTTGCAACCGGGCATGATCCAGCGATACCTCAAGGATGGCCGTTTGCTGACTGGCCGGGAAACGACGCGCGAGATTGCGGCGGAATTTTGCTTCGAGCAGCGGGATGCCTTCGCTGCGGCGGCGCCGATGGCCGATCGGGTATTCGACGAGCAGTTCGTCGAGGTGGCTGCCATCGTTAAGCTCCACGGCAAGGGCGTTGGCGATCGAACGCTTTTCCGGATCGAGGTAATCGCGGCTGAACTGAGGGTCTTCGACACAGACGATCTTTGCGCGGAGGGCGTCGATGCGCGGGTCGGCGGCGATGTTGTCTTCGTAATCGGCCGCGCCAAGACGGCCGTAAAGCAGCATGACGGCGACCACATACTGAATGCAGTGGTCGCGATCCGCCGGGTTGTTAAGCGGCCCTTGCTTGTCGATGATGCGCAGGCAGGCGGCGTGGGTGCGGATCGTGATCTTGCGGATGTCTTCGATTGTCCTGCCCATCGCCTTGAGTTGACCATGAATGGTCATGGCGGCTTCCACTGCGGTCTGGCTGTGGAATTCCGCCGGGTAACTGATTTTGAACAGCACGTTTTCCATGACGTAGGAACCGTAAGGCCGCTGAAACTGGAAGGGCCGGCCTTCGAACAGCGCGTCATAAAAGCCCCAGACCGGCGCCGTCAGGACAGTGGGGTAGCCCATCTCGCCGGCCTTGGCCATCAGCGCCAGGCGTACCGCCCGGCTGGTGGCGTCGCCGGCCGCCCAGCTCTTGCGGGTGCCGGTGTTGGGGGCGTGGCGGTAGGTGCGCAAGGACTGGCCATCGACCCAGGCCAGCGAAACGGCGTTGATCATTTTGTCGCGCGTGAGTCCCAGCAGTTTGGCGACGACGGCAGTTGATGCCACTTTGACCAGCACGACGTGATCGAGCCCGACCTGGTTGAAGGAATTTTCCAGGGCGATGCAACCCTGGATTTCATACGCCTTGATCATCGCGGTGAGTACATCCTTGATCAGCAGCGGTTTCCGGTTAGTGGCCACGGCGGTGCGCGAAAGCCAGTCGGCCACCGCCAGGATGCCGCCCAGATTGTCGGAAGGATGCCCCCATTCCGCTGCCAGCCAGGTGTCGTTGAAATCCAGCCAGCGGATCATCGAGCCGAGGTTGAAGGCGGCCTGTACCGGGTCGAGCTGGTAGTTTGTTCCGGGTACCCTGGCTCCGTTGGGGACAACCGTGCCCGGAATGATCGGGCCAAGTAGCTTGCGGCAGGCCGGGTAGTCGAGCGCTTCCATGGCGCAACCCAGGGCGTCGATCAGACTACGGCAGGCGGTCTCGTAAGCCAGCGGCGACTGCATGTCATGGTTCAGGACGTAGTCGACAATATCGACCAGAACCTGATCGGGGGCAGGTGAACGTTTTGTACGGGCGAGGGTACTCACCCCTCTCCCCTTGAGGGAGAGGGGTTGGGGGAGAGGGGTAAAGCAGCGACCTCGGCCATGACGGTCGCCAACACGCCGTCCAGATTGCTCATGATTTCGTTATTCCAAAAGCGCATCACTTTGAATCCTTGCGCATGCAGCCAGGCATCCCGGCATCCATCGCGTGGCGCTCCGTTATGCTGGCCACCATCAGCCTCTATGATTAACCGTGCACCAAGATGCACAAAATCCACCACATAAGGACCAATGGGTTGCTGGCGTCTGAATTTCTCGCCACCCAGGCGATGCGCCCGCAAGTGCCGCCACAACCTGATTCCGCTCTCGGTCATGTGGTGTCGCAACTGTCTGACAAATTCGCGCTGTTCCATCACCCCTCTCCCCAACCCCTCTGGTGGAACTACTAAGCATTCGACTAGGCTGCAACAAGACCACAGCCAAGTCGCTGCTTATCCCGCAAGGGGAGAGGGGCTTCGAGTCTATCGCCCAACACTTTCATTTATATTCCTTCGTCAGGATAGTTCGGAAAGGAGGCCTTGGAACGTGTATAATTCGGGCCTGTTTTGTGCTGCAGCCCGGATGACCATCGGGTTTTGCATCGTCCCCAATAGATGTCGCACGCGCCATTTCACCCCGACAGGCACGGTGGGGTCAATCCCGGCAAGCGATTGCCAGCGTAGCAATATGGGCGCAAACTGAAACCTTCGATTCCGAACGTAGTGTGGGGATACCCCGATGATCGCATCCATTCTTAAGTATCTGCGGGCCAACGGCGAGCAGCTTGACGCCGATATCGCGCTGGCGCTCAACATTCCGATGGCGCAATTGAAGACCCACGTGGCACACCTTTCAAACTCCGGCGACGTGATTTGCTGCAAGGTGACGCGCTTCATCGAAGGCAAGAAGATCGAAGGCATCAGTTGCCGCTTGTCCTGTGACTTGCCGGCACCGGCGCGCGGGCGCAAGCCCGGCGCAAAAAAAGATCCCAACGCGGACAAATTCCCGGAATAAGTCGGTCGCCTATCGGCAGTGTGATCGCTTCAAGCCGACCCTGACGTTGCTACCTTCCGCTTCTGCGCCTGGCCACGAGTTCGTGCAGGGTGCGTGACGCCGGTTTCATCGGCGTGCGGCTGACGGTCCAGCCCGACTGTACTGGCGGGGTGAGGAAACGGAAGCGCGTTGCCAGCCAGCCAAAGGCACGATACAGCGCCGGGCGCGTGTAGAGTGCCGCCCAGCCAGCCCAGACGATATTCATCAGCGTACTCTTCGCCGCGCCCTGACCGACCAGCGGCGCATGGCCAGGACGCGGGTCATGGGTCGCTTCGCCGCGCAGACGGATCAGCAGATCGGGAATCGGAATCTTTACCGGGCATACTTCGTCGCAGGCGCCGCACAGGGTCGATGCGGTCGGCAGGGCATGCGTCGCGGCCAGACCCATGAGGTGCGGTGAAATGATTTCGCCGATCGGGCCGGGGTAGGTGGTGCCGTAGGCGTGCCCGCCTATGCGCGTATAGACCGGGCAGTGGTTCATGCAGGCGCCGCAGCGTATGCATTGCAGGGTGGCGCGCATTTGTTCGTCGGCGTAGGCCTGGGTGCGGCCGTTGTCGAGCAGCACGAGGTGAACTTCCTGCGGGCCGTCTTTCTCGCCGGGCTGACGCGGCCGGCTGATCATGTTGAAGTAGGTGGTGATTGCCTGACCGGTGGCCGAACGCGTCAGCAGGCCGAAGAGCGGTGGTACATGCTCCAGTTTTTCGACGACTTTTTCGATCCCGGTGATGGCGATATGAACGTTTGGCACGGTGGTGCACATGCGCCCGTTGCCTTCGTTTTCGACCAGACACAGCGTACCGGTTTCGGCCACGGCAAAATTGACGCCGGACAGGCCGATTTCGGCGGTCATGAATTTTTCGCGCAGCACGGCGCGGCCGATGCCGATCAGCTCATCGACCGACTCGGTGTAGTTCGCGCCCGGCACTTTTTCGGCGAAGAGCTTGGCAATCTGCACTTTGGTCTTGTGTATCGCCGGCATGATGATGTGCGAGGGTTTTTCGCCATTGAGCTGGACGATGTATTCGCCCATATCGCTTTCCAGTGCTTCGATGCCGGCGGCGGCCATGGCGTGATTGAGCTCGGTTTCTTCGCTGACCATCGACTTGCCCTTGACCATCAGCTTGGCGGCGTGTTTCCGGGCGATGCCGACAATGAGGGCATTGGCCTGTTCGGCATTTTCGGCCCAGTGCACCTGGATGCCGTTGGCGGTGAGCGTGCGTTCAAGCTGTTCGAGCAAGTCGGGCAGGCGCGACAGGCTGTATTTGCGGATATGCTCGGCGAGTCCGCGTTGCGCTTCGAACGCGGCAAGATCGGGAAACTGCGCCGCGCGTTTGGCCATGAGGAAATCCATGGCGCCGCGAAAACTTTGGCGCAAATGCTGGTCGGATACGGCCTCGGTAGTGCGATTCTTGAATTCACTGGCCGGTATGAACTTGAGTGCCTGGGTGTTTTCCTGGACAGTGTTCATCACAGTTCCTCTTCATTGACCAGCAGCAGGACGACCAGTTCTTTCGGGCCGTGAGCTCCGTAGGCTAGGGTGATCTGGATATCCGCCGTCTTGGAAGGGCCGGAAATGAGCAGGGCGTTGCTCGGCATTGGGCTGGATGGGTCGCTCCAGCCTTGGGCGCTCATCGCGTCGAACAGGGTGTCGTGGATCTGGTCCGCGTCGAGCAGGGCAAAATGGATTGGCGGCACGAGCGACATCAGGCGCGGTTGATGCGCGTCGGGCCAGACGATCAAGGTGCCGGTTTCGGCGATGCCGCCGCGTGTTGAGGTGAATCCCGCATCGATGTCGCGAAACAGCCCGGTCTTCCATTCGTCGACCGGGCGGTCGTATGGCTTCAGACCCTTGATGCCTGAGGCTTCAAGGGCGGCGGCGTAGGGCGATTGCGTGCCGTAGAGCAGCGTGTTGACCTGCTTGCTTACACATAAGGCTTGCAGCGTTGCTGCCCAGTTGCCGCGCGTGACGCGAACGACTTCGCCACGCCAGAAGGCCATCTTTTCGCAAAAACGCTCGATGCGTTGCGCACGGTCTTCAGTCGGCGCACGGCTTCGGACAGTGGCATAGAAGCCATTTACGTCGGGAGGCAGGACGGGTTTGCCTTGCGGCGCGGAGTGCAGCCGGCGCAGAATGTTGTCCCGGGCGCTCATGCTTTTTCTCCCGAATTTGCCAGGCGCGCACAAAGGAAACTCGCCAGATGCTTGCCCTGGAAGGCATCGCCACGTTTTTGCAGCGTCTGGTTGATGTTCATCATGCAACCGCAATCGGCGGAGATGAAAGCTTCGGCGCCGGTTTCCTTGAGCGCGTCGGCTTTGTCGCCGGCCATCGCTGAAGAAATCGACGGATGCTTGAGCGAGAAGGTTCCGCCGAAGCCGCAGCATTCGGATTCGTGCGCTTGTAAGGCAACGTTGACATTGGGCAGTTGGGCGAGCAAGGCCCGGGCGTGTTCATGCGTTCCCATCTCCCGGCGTGCGGCGCAGGAGGTGTGCAGCGTGACCGTCGTTGGCGGTCCGGTGTCCTGCCATTGCACCTTGAGTACATTGAGCAGGAATTCCGAGAGTTCGAATACCCGCTCGGCGAGGGCTTCGGCCTGGGCTTTCAGTGGTGGATCGTCGGCGAAAAGTTTGGGGTAGTGATGACGCATGATGCCGGCGCAGGAACCGGAAGGAATGATGACCGGCCAGTCGTTCGGGAACAATTGCATCTGCGTCAAGGCCACGGCGCGGGCTTCGTCGGCAAATCCGCTGGTGTAGGCGGGTTGGCCGCAGCAGGTCTGATCTTCCGGGAAATGGACGGTCACGCCTTCGCGTTCAATCAGGCTGATGGCGTCCATGCCGGCCTCGGGACAGAACAGATCGACCAGACAGGTAGCATAAAAATAGATGTCGGTCGGGCGTCGACTGTATCGATTGCCTCTCTCCATGGCAGTTCCTATGGTTAATTGGTAAGACCAAAAAGATTTCTTCGGAAATGTAAGGTGCTTTGGATGTTTAGTCAACTCTGAAGGGCAAATTGTTGTGCCTTGCGGTTTGCTTATTGTCGTCTTAGAATCATGTGGTCTTACCAATAGAGGGGCAGCTTTGTCCAAGCCTAAAACACAGTTTCAGGTACCGCGCATCTCCGATGTCATTGCGTCCTCCCTCGAACGACGCATCCTCGAGGGCTCGCTAAAGCCGGGTGACCGCTTGCCGCCTGAACGCGAGTTGGCAATTGAATTGGGCGTGTCGCGCCCATCGCTGCGCGAAGCGATTCAGAAGCTGGTGTCCAAAGGCATGGTGCAAAGCCGGCAAGGCGGCGGCACCTTCGTGACCGACCGGCTTGAGTCGACTTTCTTCGATCCCTGGCATGAAATGATGGGTACGCATCCGACGCTGCGTGAAGACCTTCTCGAATTCCGTCGCATGCTCGAAGGGCAGGCCGCCGAATGGGCTGCCGAGCGGGCAACCGATGCCGATCTGGTCCGTCTGAAACAGGCTTTTGCGGCGATGAACGATGCATTCGACGCCGATGATCTGAACCGCTGTTCGAGCACCGACATTGCGTTCCATCAAGCAATCGGAGAGGCCAGTCATAACGTGCTGATTGGCCAGATTACGGCGGCGCTGCTGCGTCTCATGCACGACCATATCCATGTCAATCTCGGGGAGCTGAAAAACATCCCGACAGCGATCTCTCTCCTGAAGAATCAGCATGCCGCAATCTTCACCGCGATTTGCGAAGCCAAGCCGGCACTCGCCCGTACGGCGGCACAAGCCCATATCGACTACGTTCGAGCGTCCTTGGCTGAGTCCCTGCGTTCTGCCGTCAGACGGGAAACGGCCGCCCGGCGTTTGAGTAGCGAATTTGCCGAATCATGAGCACCACGGCCATCCGGGTCTTTATGCCTTGACGCGCATCAAGCGCGCTTTTTCGCGATCCCAGTCGCGTTCTTTTTCAGATTCGCGCTTATCGTGTTGCTTCTTGCCTTTGGCCAGGCCAATTTCAAGCTTGATCCGACCGCGGGTGAAATGCAGATTCAAAGGCACCAGCGTGTAGCCGGCGCGTTCAACCTGGCCGATCAACTTGTCGATTTCCTTGGCGTGGAGCAGCAGTTTGCGCGTGCGGATCGGATCGGGATGAACGTGCGTCGATGCTTCAGGCAGGGCCGTGATGTGCATCCCGAAGAGAAATACTTCGCCGCTGCGAATGACGACATAGGATTCCTTGATATTCGCTCGCCCGGCCCGAATCGCTTTGACTTCCCAACCCTGTAACGCTACGCCCGCCTCGAATCTTTCTTCGACGAAGTAGTCGTGGAAGGCTTTCTTGTTGGCGATGATGCTCATCGGTGGCTCTCAGTGGTTGGCGTGCGGGAATGTTAGAATTCGGGATTCTACAGGATACACAAGGTGCGGCTAACGATGGCCATGGTGGAAAAATCGGTACTGATCGAGCGTTCGGCGCAGCAGATGTTCGATCTTGTCGACGATGTCGAGGACTATCCGGGGTTCTTGCCCTGGTGCAGTCGGAGCCGTGTCGATTTCCGCGATGAACAAAGAACAGTAGCCACGCTGCATGTCCACTATCGCAGCGTCAAGACGCACTTCACCACCGAAAACGAGAAGGAAATCCCGCTGCGCATGCGCATCAAGCTGGTCGATGGTCCGTTTCGCCGGCTCGAAGGCTTCTGGCATTTCAAGCCGCTGGCCGAGAATGCCTGCAAGATCGAATTCAGGTTGTCTTACGAGTTTTCCAGCAAAGTGTTTGAGAAGGTCATCGGCCCGGTGTTCAGCCAGATTGCCAATACCTTCGTCGATGCATTCGTCAAGCGGGCCGATCAATGCTATGGAGTCTTGAATGCCTGAGCAGATCAGCGTCGAAATTGTTTATCCGCTGCCGCAGGAACAGGAAATGTTCACTGTCCGGATGCCCGTGGGTTGCAGTGTTCGCCAGGCAATCGAAGCCTCCGGCATACTGCGGAAATATCCCGAGATCGACCTTGACAAGCTCAAAGTGGGCGTTTTCGCCAAACTGGCCAAGCTGGATGCGACCTTGCGCGACCGGGATCGCGTGGAAATCTACCGGCCGCTGATTGCCGACCCGAAGGAAGTGCGTAAGCAGCGGGCGGCAGACGGCAAGGCAATGAAGAAAGGGTCAGGAGAGCTTTAACGCGCGTTTGGGGCAGACATCGCTGCCCAGCGCTTACTTGCAGTTTGAACCGATGTTTTGTCGCAGCTTGGCGATCTCCTGTTCGCGTTGCGCGTCATCCATGTAATAGCGTTCACCCTTGTCGTCAAGCAAGGCAATCCGTTCGCCCGATTCAAGCGCTTGCAGGCGCCGCCGGGTATTCTCACAGAACTGCTTCTTGTCGGCGGCGGTCGACTGTTCCTTTTTCGCTTTTTCGGCGCTTTCCTCGGCTTCTTTCTGGCGTTTGCGGAAGTCCAGATCCCGATCAGCCAGTGTTTGTGGCGTTGATTTGCTTTCCGCCGGGGGGGGCGTCTCGATTTTTTTCGGTTGGCGCACTACCCCGACGGGCGGCTGGTCTGAATAGATCGTTTTCCCGTTGGCATCCTTCCACTGGTAAATTTCGGCATTCGCCAGCGTAGCGGCGAGCAGGGCGAAAACGGCAAGGGCAATTCTATTCATGGCATCCAGTCCTGACAGAGCATGCTGTATAATACTAATTTGTGACCCGGGATCATAGGCCATGCGTTTAATTCAGAGGGCGTTGACGTTTGACGATGTCCTTCTCGTTCCGGCACACTCCACCGTCATACCCCGCGATGTTAGCCTGCGTACTCGCCTGACGCGCAATATCACCCTCAATATGCCGCTTGTTTCGGCGGCCATGGACACCGTAACCGAAGCGCGTCTTGCCATCGCTCTGGCGCAGGAGGGCGGCATCGGCATCGTTCACAAGAATCTGAGCCCCAAGGCTCAGGCGATCGAGGTGGCGAAGGTCAAACGGTTTGAGTCGGGGATTCTGAAGGATCCGATTACCGTTCCGCCGACGATGCCGGTGCGCGAGGTACTGGAGTTGTCTGTGTTGCACAAGATTTCCGGTTTTCCCGTCCTCGAAGGCAATTTTGTCGTGGGCATAGTGACCAACCGCGACCTGCGCTTTGAAACCAACCTCGATCAGCCGGTGCGCAACATCATGACGCCGCGCGATCGGCTGGTCACGGTGAAGGAAGGTGCCACGGTCGACGAAGGCAAGGCGCTGATCCACAAGCACCGGCTGGAACGCGTGCTGGTCGTCAATGAGGCCTTTGAATTGCGTGGCCTGATTACCGTCAAGGACATCATCAAGACCACCGAGCATCCGCTGGCCAGCAAGGACAACCTGGGGCGACTTTGCGTTGGCGCGGCCATTGGCGTGGGCGCGGGAACCGAAGAACGTGCTGAATTGCTCGTCGAGGCCGGCGTCGATGTGATTGTGGTCGATACGGCGCACGGCCACTCGCAGGGCGTTCTGGATCGCGTGCGTTGGGTCAAGAGGAACCTGCCGACGGTCGAAGTCATCGGCGGCAATATTGCGACGGCCGACGCTGCGCGCGCGCTGATCGATCATGGTGCCGATGGCGTCAAAGTCGGTATCGGCCCGGGCTCGATTTGCACGACGCGCATTGTGGCCGGCGTCGGGGTGCCGCAGATTACCGCCATTCAGATGGTCTCCGATGCACTCAAGGGGACCGGCGTGCCGATGATTGCCGATGGCGGAATCCGTTACTCGGGGGATATTTGCAAGGCCATTGCCGCCGGGGGGGATGCAGTCATGCTGGGCGGCCTGTTTGCCGGCACCGAAGAGGCGCCGGGTGAGGTCGAACTCTTCCAGGGACGGTCGTACAAATCCTACCGCGGCATGGGCTCGATAGGTGCCATGGCCGCCGGCGCGGCGGATCGCTATTTCCAGGACAGTGGGTCGAACATCGACAAGCTGGTGCCGGAAGGCATCGAAGGGCGTGTGCCCTACAAAGGTTCCGTGATGGTGGTGATACACCAGTTGATGGGGGGGCTGCGCTCGTCGATGGGCTATCTGGGATGCGAGACCATTGAGGAATTGCATGATCGAGCGACATTCGTTCAAATCACCTCGGCTGGCGTACGCGAGTCGCATGTGCACGACGTTCAAATCACCAAGGAAGCGCCAAATTATCACGTTGATTGATCTCTTCCATTGCTTGAAGGGCGGCTCGGAGGCTTCGCTACCTCTTCGCCGCCCTCGTTCATTCAAGGCTCGCCAATGACTCACCAGAAAATACTCATCCTCGATTTCGGCTCCCAGGTTACACAACTCATCGCCCGTCGCGTGCGCGAACAGCAGGTCTATTGCGAACTGCATCCGTTTGACGTCAGCGAGGAATTCATTCGTCAATTCAACCCGCAGGGCATCATCCTGTCCGGCGGGCCGAATTCGGTTTACGAAGCCGAGGACTGGCGGGCGCCGCAGGTCGTTTTTGAACTGGGCGTCCCGGTTCTGGGCATCTGTTACGGCATGCAGACCATGGCGCAACAACTGGGTGGCAAGGTCGAGAGTTCGGGAAAACGCGAGTTTGGCTACGCGGAGGTTCGCGCCCGCGGGCATTCGGAACTGCTCAAGGGTTTGCAGGATCGCAGCAACGACGGAGGGCATGGCTTGCTCGACGTGTGGATGAGCCACGGCGATAAGGTCACCGAGTTGCCGCCCGGTTTCAAGGTGATCGCCAGCAATGCTTCGTGCCCGATTGCCGCCATGGCCGACGAGTCGCGCAGGTTCTATGCCGTCCTTTTTCACCCGGAAGTTACCAATACGCTCAAGGGCAGGCAGATATTTTCCCGCTTCGTGCATGACATCTGCGGCTGCAGAAACGACTGGACGATGCCCGGATATATCGATGAGGCAGTTAACCGGATTCGTGCGCAGGTCGGGCAGGAAGAAGTCATCCTTGGCCTGTCGGGCGGCGTCGACTCCTCGGTCGCGGCCGCGTTGATCCACCGCGCCATCGGCGATCAACTGACCTGCGTTTTTGTCGATAACGGTTTGCTGCGTCTTAACGAAGGCGAACAGGTGATGGATACCTTTTCGCGCAATCTTGGCGTCAAGGTGATTCATGTCGATGCCACCGAACAGTTCATGCGGCATCTGCAAGGGGTATCCGATCCGGAGCAAAAACGAAAGATCATCGGCCGCGAGTTCGTCGAGGTTTTTCAGGTCGAATCGCAGAAGCGCGCCAATGCCAAGTGGCTGGCCCAGGGAACGATCTATCCGGACGTGATCGAATCGGCCGGCGCCAAGACCAGGAAAGCGCACACCATCAAAAGCCACCACAACGTCGGTGGTTTGCCGGAAACGCTGAATCTGAAACTTCTTGAACCCTTGCGCGAGCTGTTCAAGGACGAAGTACGCGAACTTGGTGTGGCCCTGGGACTGGCGCACGAAATGGTATACCGTCACCCGTTTCCCGGACCGGGGCTGGGTGTTCGCATTCTGGGCGAAGTGAAGCCCGAGTTCGCCGACCTGTTGCGCCGTGCCGACGCCATCTTCATCGATGAACTTCGCGCCGCGGGCTGGTACGAAAAGACCAGCCAGGCTTTTGCTGTTTTCCTGCCAGTGAAATCGGTTGGTGTGATGGGCGATGGCCGTACCTATGAATACGTCGTCGCCTTGCGCGCCGTTGAAACCCAGGATTTCATGACCGCCTACTGGGCAGAACTACCGCACAGCCTGCTTGGTAAAGTCTCCAATCGCATCATCAATGAGGTTCGCGGCATCAACCGGGTTGTCTATGACATTTCCGGCAAGCCACCAGCGACGATCGAGTGGGAGTGATTTGGCGTACTTCGCGGGCTTTCGCTATCTCAAGTCTATGGTCCTAGGCGCTCTGGATTGGTGGTTCGGGTTGAATGTGATCGATGCGCGGGCGCGTTAACTGCTCCGCAGACGATCATCACTCGAGTCGTTCTGAATGCTGTCTTTGTGCGTGCACCGTCAAGGTGATGTACCGCCTGGAAGGTTGTTATTATGGTGACTGTTGGCCGGAGGAGCGCAAAATAATGCGCTTTTGTTGACGTCGTTGCGATGTAGTGTTATTTTGGGTTTTTTTTTCAAAAATAGCTAAAATAATTCCATCATGGCAAAGACAATCGCTCCACTGCTTCCGCCGACGAACGAGCTTCTGCTGCGGTTCGGCGAACGCTTGCGTCTGGCGCGGCGTCGCCGGCGGCTTACGGCGAAGCAGATGGCGGAGCGGGCAGGCATGGCACCGATGACCCTGCGCAGCCTGGAGCGGGGCGGGTCAGGCGTGACGATGGGTGCCTACCTGGCTGTCATGCAAGTACTTGGCATCGAGAAGGATATGGACCTGCTGGGGGCTGCCGACCTGCTGGGCCGCGAGCTGCAGGATGCACGCTTGACAACTCAGGGTAAGCCGACGGTCCGCACCGAGTCGTCGGCATCCCGAGCACCGCTGAAGCGCAGGCGGACGATCACCGCTGCAGATGCGGCCCGCGATCGACCGGCCCCGGCCAAAACAATCAAAGCTAGGCCTCAACTTCTCAAGAGCACCGGACAGTGGGTACAGAAGAGCGGTTTCATCAGTGCCCAAACCTTGGTCGATCTGATCGACGCCAAGGGAACCACGCCGAAGAAGATGCGTTGAGCCGTGGCCATCGCCGTCTACGCCGATTGGGACGGGTTGCGACATCCCTTGCGCCTGGGTTGGCTCCATGGGTTGCGTGGAGCAGGGCGGGAGTTGTTCGAATTCGAGTTTGATGCTGCTGCGTTGAAGCATCCGACGTTGACTGGCCTTCAACTCGATCCGCGGCTCGGGCTGTACCCGGGTCGCCAGCATCCTCCCAAGGGCACGAGACCTTCGGCGTGTTCGCCGATGCCAGTCCGGATCGTTGGGGTCGCCTGCTCATGCAACGCCGCTTGGAACGGGAGAAGCGCGCAGGCCACGCGCCCAAGCATGCACGTCTGTACGAGTCCGACTACTTGTTGGGTGTGCATGACGCATTTCGTGCGGGTGCGCTTCGATTTCGGCTCGACGATGCCGGTGACTTCCTGGACAACCGTCACGATGTCGCGGCGCCGCCGTTCGTGCAACTGCGCGAACTGGAGGCCGCCAGTTTGGCGCTGGAACGCGATGAAGACAACACGGCCGCAGCCGGCGACGACTGGCTGCGCATGCTGATCGCCCCCGGCGGCTCGTTGGGTGGCGCCCGGCCCAAGGCCAGCGTCGTCGATCCGGAAGGGCACCTGTGGATCGCCAAGTTTCCCAGCGTGCGCGACGAGCATGACGTAGGCGGTTGGGAGTTGGTCGTGCAGACCTTGGCTCGCGGCTGTGGATTACGAGTGCCCGAAGGATTAGCGCGTCGTTTTGCAAATCCGCACCACAGTTTTCTCGTGAAACGTTTCGATCGGACCGAAACCGGGCGACGCATCCACTTCGCCTCGGCCATGACGCTGACCGGGCGCAAGGATGGTGATGACGCTTCAACAGGTGCAAGCTACTTGGAGCTGGCCCGCGTGCTGATCGATCACGGCGCGCAGACTGATGTCGACCTACTGGAGTTGTGGTCACGCATCGTCTTCAACATGCTGGTCTCAAACACCGACGACCACCTGCGCAACCATGGCTTCATCCTGGTGCCGGGCAAGGGGTGGCTACTGTCCGATGCCTACGACATGAACCCGGTTCCTGACGCACATGGCTTGCGACTGAACGTTAGTGAGGCCGACAACGCACAGGACATCGATCTGGCTCTTTCCGTGGCGCTATACTTCCGCATCACGGTGAAGGAGGCGAACGCAATCATCGAGCGCGGCCAAGCCGTCGTGCGGCAGTGGCCGAAGGTCGCCAAGAGCTTGCGTATCCCGGCACGTGAACAGCAGCGAATGGCCTCTGCGTTCAGGCTGGCGGAGTGACTGTGATGGCCGAGTGGCGAAAGAGCTTTGATTTGGACACGGTAGTCGTAGTCCAGCTACGACAACGGCAAAAATCCAAACATGAGACCTCCCTTGCTGACGAAGATTGTTGATGATGGACGCGCCAGAGTAGTCGCCGCGCAAACCGAGTGCATCTCCCGCGCCAGCAAAAGCGCCCGTCTTTTGACGGTAAAAGTGACGGTAAAGTGTGATGATTAGTACAACGAAAGCTAGCTTTCATGCGGGGTTGAAACCCTTGGAAACAATTGAGTGGGAATGATCGTCGTGGAAATGCTATAGAAGGTATCTGAAATTGCAATTGTTCAAAGAATGCGTTCGGCCATCCATTTCTAATAGTGAACAGCCTGAATTTTCCGCTTCAAGCCTCTGAACTGTGGAGTAGTTTAGGGTCTCGCACTGCGCTGCTCATCCCGAAGACATCCGTGCGAATCTGACGGTAAGAATGTTGCATGAGTGAGATTTCGGAAAACTGGCTTGCGTCTTCTGTGGCCAGCAATCTTGCGTGACGGCAAGAATTCTTCCGCGTGGCGTAGCGGGGTGGAAGGGGACAGTCATGATTCTCGCGCCAAGGTGGGCGTTGCGAGCCTTGGACCCGGCCGCGAAACGCAGAGTGGTGAAGGATCTTGGCGAGATCTTTTCGGCGCAGGAGATCCTGCTGATTCGACGAGTTTGGCGGGGTAGTGAAGTGAGGAACAAGAAGCGCCACCCCGTCCTGCGCCTGGTCATCGCCTGAAGATGCAATACGCTGGCGCTGTCCACCCGTTGTCCTTGGAGCGACCCTTACACTCATGCCATTCGCACATGCCGGCCAGCCGCTGCTCGATTTCTCCAGTTCAGACGTCGTGCAGACGTTTCGGGTCATCAACGATGATGTCATGGGCGGCGTGTCAACGTCGAGGCTTCGCTCGACGGATGGCGCCATGGTGTTCGAGGAGAGGTGTCGCTCGAAAATGGCGGCGGCTTTGCCTCGTTCCGTGGCCCCGTCAGGTTTCCCGAGAGGTCCATGGTGCTGCTGGTGACGGTGCGTGGCGATGGCCAGCGCTACCGGCTGACTCTCAAAGTCGACGACAGCACGAGCACGCCCCTGTACCGGGCCGCGTTCGTCGCGCCACGCGATTGGCAGACGCTGCGTTTCGGAAGCGGCAAATTTCGCAGCAAGTTACCGCGGGCGCGCCATTGTGGCGCCGACCGTGCGGTTCGTTGACGTGCAGTACATCGGCCTGCTTGTTTCGGACAGGCAATCGGGTCGATTCAAAATAGAGCTGAAGGACATCACCCCCGCGCGATGTGCGGCGGTGAGAGGGCAATGAGCACGGGGGCGGTGCGCACGCGCGCGGGCGATCTCCTCGGCCTCGGCGGTTTCTTGGTGCTCTGCCTGGCGATTTCCGGCAATCGGCGGCTGGGTCACGGCGGACAGCGTCGGAACCTGGTATCGGACGCTGCAAAAGCCGGTTTTCAATCCGCCCGACTGGGTGTTCGCCCCGGTTTGGACCCTGCTATATCTGATGATCGCGCTGGCGGGCTGGCGAGTGTGGCGACGTGTCGGCTTCTCGGGCGCCCGCGCCGGGATGGTGGCTTATTCGGCGCAACTTGCGCTCAATCTGGCCTGGTCGTTCCTCTTTTCGGCGGCCGGTTGATGGGGATCGCGCTTGCCGAGATTTTGCTCCTGCTCGTCGCGATTGGCGTCAACGCCGTGCTGTTCTGGCGCACCGATCGGCTGGCGGGATGGCTGCTCATTCCATATGCCGCATGGGTGGCATTCGCTTGCTTGCTGAACTTTGCCCTAGGAGGCTCAACTGAAGTGAAGCCTCGCCAAGATCGCGCGAAGGCCCGGCTTTGTCGATTCAAGAACATTGGCTCACCGAGGTGGCGAGATTTTGCGGCAGGCCCCTGGGGGCAGGGCATAATCAGCAACAGTCGTTGACCGAAGCGTGGTTGAGGATCGACTCGTCGAGCTCGCACTCGGGCATCTGCGAGTGTGCCGTTGCCACCGAGCTGGGTGGGGCCGGCAAACTGCCGGTCGTCAGAACGGCGCAGCGGATTCAGTCAGATCCGCAGCGGCGTTCAGGCTCGGCCTGAGGCCGTCTGCAAAGGCGGCATGCAGCGCAGGACGGGATGGATTTGCTGTTCATCCTGTGATGCCCGGGTTTCCTAAGGTCAGTTTCGATGCAACGGTGCTGGGCGCCAGTTTCTCTGAACGCGAGGGCGCCGCCGCTGCCATAAGACACTCCATCGCCAGATGAGTCGCACGGCGAAAGATAGGGCAAGCATAGCCGGCATGCGGCGAACAGCGACAGACCCAGCATGAGCGGGCTCCGACATCTGTAATACGCTGGATCCAGTCTGCCGATGTGGTATGTGCGGCTTCCAGGTCATCCGCCGCCGACGCAACAACCCGCTCGGGTTCTGGAGGGTTCGGCGAATGGCTGCGCCGGTGCGATGCGCCAGCC
>JADJLB010000007.1 GCA_016705685.1 Propionivibrio sp. | reverse complement strand
CATCGTGGTCAACGCCAACGAAGCGACCTACAGGCTGCGGTTGACGTCAATCACCACACGTCGGACGGGCGCGTTGAATGCGCGGCGAAGTACGATTCGACGGCGGTCTATACAGCGGCGGCGGTCGGCGCAGCGGGTGCGTCGACAGGCGTTGCCCTTAAGCTGTCTGGAGATTCGCGCATGGCGCTGTTGGATATTCCGACCCTGGCGGACGATCTGAACACAGCGGGTTTCCCCCATGGCAATGACGGGGGTATCTGGCGGGCTGGCCAGGCGGCGTGTTGTTTCGCAGCGATGACAACGGGCAGACCTGGGTGGATGTGCGGGGGGTATCTTCCCGGTGCGACCAAGGGCGTGGCGTCAATGCGCTGGGCGTGGTCGGGACCGATCTGATCGACAAGGCCAGCACGCTCGCTGTGAGTTTTTATGGTCCGGCGCCAGCGGCGTCAGTGAGTTGTCCATGTTCAACGGCGCCAACCACTTCGCCTCGGCGCGCGCATGGTAGGGGAGATCATTGCTGCGCAGACCTGCACTGCAGGTGGATGGAAGCTACGTGCTGACCAACCTGCTTGAACGGCAACCGCCATCCGACAACAAACGACTGGACGCTGACCTGGATTCGCCGCACGCGCATCGGCGGCGCCTGGCGTGATCTGGTTGATGCTTCGCTCGGAGAAGCCTCTGAACTCTACGACGTGGAAATTTACAGCTCCAGCGCGTACACCACACTCAAGCGCACATTCTCCAGCCTTGCCAGCGCCACGACACCCTACACCAGCACCCAGCAGGTGACGGACTTCGGCAGCAATCAGGCGACGCTCTACGTCAAGATTTATCAACTCTCCGCAACCGTCGGGCGCGGCTACCCGCTTACGACAGCCATCACGAGGTAAACCATGTCAAATTCAACTATTACATTCGATGCCATAGTTTAAGCGCAGGCCAGCCAAGTCACGCTAACGCACTACTTCGACGCCGCCAGCCCGGCGACATTGTTTGGTCGGCGTCAATCGACGACATCCGGCCTCACATGGGGATACTACGGCGGAACAATCATGGTTGATGCCGTCTTGGCACAAATCGCCAACGGCACGTTGGCGGCTACCGCGTCGCGTCGAATTTTATCGAAGCAACACGGGCCGGCGTCATAAGCAATACACATCTGCGTGGACGCCGGGGAAGATTCCGCTGTACATCGTTGTGACCGGTGCTTCGACGGTCACTTCATATACCGACTACCGCCTTACAGCCTTCCGCCGAGCGGGCAGACTTGCGAAGACCATCGCGGACGCCAATACAACACTTGCGGCCAATGAGGAACGCAATGAGATTCTCGAATTCACCGGAACGCTGACGGTTCTTGAGGAACATCGTGCTGCCGCTCGGCGCAGCAATGGACGGTCTTCAACAACACCACAGGCGGCTTTGGCCTGCACTTCATCGGAGCGACCGGTACGGGGCATTGTGGGTGGGCATGGGCAAGCGTGCCATTATCTGCGGACGGTACGAACGTGGGTGCGCGTGACGGCGGATATTGAAGAGATTGACATGCCTGAAAAAGACCCCACCACCTACAACTTTATCACTACGCCTGGATCGTGTTCCTGTCCGTATGGGGCGGCGCCGTCAGCTTCCTTGCGCAAAGCGGCGCTCCGGCGAGGCGAGGCCGTTCAACATTGTCGAACTGGTGGCGAGCTGATGACCAGCGGATTTTCCGGCCTGATCACCTTCTGGCTGTGAAGCATCGGCAATCAATCCCCTGGTCCGCCGCGCTGATCGGCATCGCCGGCCACATGGGCAGCCAGGCTGTTCGCGCTGGAAAAATGGGCCGAAAGGGAAGTTTTGACCCTTCCTGATCTGAAAGGACCGACCAAGTGACCGCCAACCGCTACCCGGACTGCCTCGCCTTCGTCCTGCGCGCCGAGGGCGGCGGCGTAGTGGATGACCCGGCAGACCACGGCGGCGCGACGAATCAGGGCATCACCCAGCGCACTTATGACGACTGGCAGGCATCGCACGGCCTGCCGCTGCATTCGGTGCGCCTGATCAGTAATGAGGAAGTTTCCGCCATCTACCGGAACCACTACTGGCGCCGCATCCACGGCGACGACCTGCCGCCGCGCATCGACCTAATGGTGTTCGACACCGCCGTGCAGCACGGCGTCAGCCGCGCGTCCAAGTGGTTGCAGGCTGTTGTCATGTCGCCGGTGGACGGCGTTGTCGGATACAAAACGCTCTACGCGGTAAATGATTACGTTATGCGCAACCAGATCAAGGTGATGATCGACGATTATATGGATCTGCGCAATGCATTCTACGCCTGGATTGTCGCGCGACCGGCCGCAGGCGCGATTCCGCAAGGGCTGGTCGCGCCGCATGTACCGGCTATCCAGCGCTTCTATGAAAGGGAAATCATGACCATACGTCAAAAAATCGGGCTGTCCCTGGTGCTGTTCATGGCCTGGGCGGCTTTTGTCTATCTCGGCCGGTCGCCGGTCGAGCCGTTGATCGCGTTTCTGCGCGACGCCCTGCTGGCGCTTGGTATCTTCACCGCCGCGCTGGTTGGACCCAAAGGCCGCAGAAATGAAAGCTTTGCTTATCGCGCTCGCGCTCCCCGATCTTCGCCGGCTGCGCCACCGGCGGCCAGTCATTCTCTGGAATCAATCATCCGGTC
Organism: Propionivibrio sp.; assembly: GCA_016705685.1. Taxonomy (GTDB): domain Bacteria; phylum Pseudomonadota; class Gammaproteobacteria; order Burkholderiales; family Rhodocyclaceae; genus Propionivibrio. Next base: position 17,165 of record JADJLB010000007.1, on the reverse strand, counting down.
GATATTCAATGCACCGGCAAGGGCGCCATTACCGGATCGGGCTCCGTCAACGCCGGCGTCGGCGCCAGCAGCCAATTCACCATTCAAGCCGATTGCGGAACAGGCTTTACCTTCCGCCGTTCGGTCGAGCAATGACACCGGTACAACTTCGCCATCGTGGCCTGATCGCCACGTCCGGAAGCTGGCGGCGCCACTGGCTGCGCTGGCGTTTGATGCGCTACCCGATGTCCAGTCAATGACCTATACAGCGCAATTCGTTTTCTGGCAGGGGATCGAGACGATCCTGGCCGGATTTTTCTGGAGCTGCCTGCTGTGCGTCGTCGTCGCGATCTGCACCTGCGCTATTTTTTGCACTGTGGAGGAACTGTGACTAAATTCAATGCGACCGTGACAACCGTCATCCTGAACGGCGAGGCCATCGAACTGAAAGACCGGATCGAGTTCAACGGCGTTGACCATGGTTTCATCGACTACCTGGCCGGCTCGTGCAGGCTCGTCGCGCGCAAACTGTTCGAGGGCGCGCAAGACCCCGCCGGAACCTACACGCTGCACTACGAAACGCAGGTCACGGACGCGGCCACCGGCGCGCCGGCCATGAAGCGACCGAAGATCACCAACATGGGCATGACCCGGCCGCAAGTTCACGCTCTTCCTGAGGCTCGCCATGATCGAGCTGGCCGAAGTGAACGACCTGCGCTACGGCGAGTTTTCAGAGTGTCGCTCACGACGAGCAACTGCTGGCTGGTGGCCATGTCGCTATGGCTCGCCAGCCGGGGCGGAGTATTCAATCGTTCGCCGCTCGCGCCACTTCTCCGGCCTGCTCCCGCATTTCCTGTACGGCAGCCGCGCAGGATGGCGCTACATCAAAGTGATCGAATACATCCCGCCAAAGAATCAGCGCTGGCGCCATGATTTTGTGCTGTGCTTCCCAGGCAGTTACCGCGTCTGGCATTTCCGCGTCGAATCCGTCCGGCGCTGGGCGACGAAAGAGCAGGCGCTGGCCGATTTCTATTTCAAAGCGACCTTGAGCGCCCACGCGCCGCATAATCAAAAAAATACCCGAGTAAATTAGTCGCTTTGACGCAAAACATTGCGTCATGACGCCTATTTAGCGTTATGCCTCTTGGTGGTCGAGTACGTCACCGCAACGTCGCGCTCAACCTCGTACTCGCGTCCGCAGTCGCCGCACTCTCGGGGGCCGTCGCTTATCTCCCAACTATCGCTGCACTTGTACCCGCACCACGGGCACGTCACTTCGGCGGTATATTCGGTGTCTTCGGAAAACTCGGCTATCCGCTTTTCCACTCGCTTTTCGTGGCAGGGGTCACAAAGCACGCCCTCTGTGTGCGTGCAAGCCCCTCCCGCGTTCCGCAGTCGTCGCAGTGGTAGTGCTCTTCGCACCGCCAGAAGTGTTTCGGGTCTGGCTTCCCGCAAACCGTGCATTTGAGTGCCATCTTCATTCTCCGTTGTTGGTCGAGTCATAACCCGGCAGTCGAGCGCGACCCTGCGGCGATAGTGCCGCCTCCGGGCCGCTCACTTCGTTGTTATGCGTCTTGATAAGGCGCTGACTGTCAATCGCGGCGTCTATGCTCTCTTTCCCTTCCGTGGCGGTATCCGCAGTTCGCGGGTTCTTCCGGCTCGCGTAATCCAGCGCCAACGGTTTGCATCGTCATCAATCAGTGGCTCGCCCATGTATGTCGGATTCATCGCGTCCTGCTGCTCGGACATAATTTCATGACAGCGTTTCAGTTCATCTTCGAGCGCCTTGATTTCAATCTCTGCTGCATCTCGCGCCGCTTCGAGTTGCCGCACGTACATCGGGTCATCGTTTATCATTTTTCTCTCCGTTGTTTCATCCGCATACCCCGTCAATCCAGCGGGACGGCTTCGCCGCCCCTGATTTCTGCGTTATGCCGCATAGCGCACATGGCCGGCAAGCTCCTGCAACACTTGGTCCAGGTTCATGGTGCCGTCGTAGACTCCAATCAGGTCCGGGTGCCGCTGCTCTATCATCTGCTGCGTCTTCACGGTTGCCGCGAAAACAGCATCCAGCATTTCCGGCTGGTCGCAGCGAAAAACAGCAATTGGGCTAACCTCAGAACCCTTAATCCGCACCATCACTTGTTGCAGGTTGCCTTTGCTCATTTTCTATTCCTTTGTCGTGTGCCGCGCTTTGTGGGTAGTGCGGCATAACCCGTCAATCAAGAGGGACGCCTGCCGGCGATAAAGCCGCCGTCAGTCGCCCCTTATTTCTGCGTTATGCGTCTTCATGAAATGGGCTTTTCGGCCAAGGCTTCCAGCAAATCAAATCTCCGGCCATCGTTTGTTCGCCCTCTCCATCTAGGCAACTCCCAGTCCATACGCCTTCCCCGTCCTGTATCGCATGCCACACATGCCCTGACGATCCTTCAAAAACTGCTAAAACCTCTTCCCCAATGGGTGCTGGTTTCACATTTACAGAACACACGCTTGTTTTTCCAAAGTTCCATTTCATGCTTTTCTCCGTAGTTGCCAGACCCATAACCCGTCGTTCAACAAGGACGGCGGAATAGTGGCCGTGCCAGTTCTGTTACTCATTCGCGCCGCAGCCTGTTAACTTTGCGTTGGGCACCAATAGCTCGCGTATGCGGGCAGCCATTTCATAACCAAATTTCGAGCGCATATTTAGTCTGTCAATATCACCAGCATCGTTGTCAGCGCTTTGATCTTCTGCACAAGCCTTATTAGCAAACGCTGATCCTTCAATGTGTTCAATCGCTGCATTTATCGCAGCATTCCACATGTCGCTAATCGAAATCACCCCGCCCGCTTTCTCTGCATCTCGAAGCAAATCATCTAGCGCTAATTCGTATTCATGAATTTCCATTGTTTTCTCCAGTGGTTAGGCCAGTGCCCAACAAGTTAATCGAGCGGGACGCGCGAAAGAGCCGCGCGCCCCTCATTGCGTGCGTTAGCAGGCTTGAACTTGCCTCGATACTTTTCGCATGTCGCTCTGTGCGGCGTTCTTGGGAAAGTCCCGCAGCACACCCTCTCTCGCGGTAAGCTGGCGATCAGCGCATCAATCTTTGTGTGGGCTTCTGGGTTGGATCGACGCGAAACGGCCTCGTAAATCTCTCCGTCGCTCATGCCTTGCGTGTCAATCTTGTCTTCCATGTCGTTCTCCGTAGCTGACAGCCTTCTAACTCTGCATTGCACCGGACGGGCTAAAGCCCGCCGTTGAATTTCGCGTTAGCCGCCTTCATCCTGCCGCCCCGGAGAGTGTCGGCACAGTGCCGTTGTCCTCAATAATCAGCCTCCCGAGTTGCGTCAGCTTGCCCATATCCTTGCCCTCGTTCAGCATCGACGCTTGCACCTTCGCTACGTTTACTTCGGCCTGAATCGAAGACGTTATTTCCTTCGCCAGCGCGGCAACGCACATTCCTTTATCGACAGAAATATCCCCCGTTCGCACATCAACCATCGTCTGCGCCAAAGTTCTCCGAACATCGCCTGCCGTCCTGATAACTTCCTTAATTCCGCTCATCTTGTTTCTCCTTAATGGTCTGAACCAACTGCTTTGTTTGGCGCATTACGCTAAGTTGCGCCCTCTTTAATTCAACAACGTCATCGCTGATAAGCGTTCGCTGTACTCCGAATGAATCGGCTAAAAGCCCGCGAACATAGCTCCCACTCAGTCTTTCTCGGGCTCTCCTGTACTTCATCGTTTTAACTTCCGGGTGGCGCTTTTCATAAAGAGCCTGCCGTTCTGAGGCGGTCATTCCGCTGTGTGGCGAAGGTCCAATTTTTGCAGTTGGGTGCGCTGCAACGTAAGCTGCCCTGTTGGCCTTTTTCCCGCACTCTAGGCAACTCGCCCTTCTGCCAAATTTCCCGAGCTTCTGCTTTGCAAAGGCGCTGAGCGGTTTTTCTTGTCCGCATTTTGTGCAGGTTCTGGTTTCCATAAAAGTCGGCGCTGACGGCACGGCGGCTAACCCGTCATTCCACCGGACGGGCGCAAAAGCAGCGCCCGCCTGTGAATTCAGGCGTTCGGCGTCTCGGCCTCGCCATCATGCACACTCACCGGCAGCCCGGAAACCTTCACGATCTTCCACGCCTGAATGGTCGCGTCAGTGCCAACGGATCGCTGCGCATCTTCGAGCGTTTTCCATGTTGTGCATGCGCTCCAATAGTCGTCGCCATAGCGGTTCATCACGACAAAACATCCGTGGTTGTATTTGGTGCTGCGTGTGTCGCTTCGAGTACATTGGTCATTGCCGCTCCTTTCAAAAGTCGGTTCTTGTGGCGCGGCGAAAAGACGCCGAACCCGTCAATCCAGCGGGACTGCCTTCGGCAGCCCCTGATTTTTTGCGTTCGGCGTCTCCGTGCATTTGCTGCACAAGTACGCGCTTGGCGGGTGGCAACGGTCATGTCCGTTGTCTGCCTCGCCGCCGCATTGCGGGCATCGGTCAAGTGGCGGTCGGGCCTCGTCCATGCACTTCAGGCAGCCGTACTCCGGTACTAGCGCATTCCACCCGCACTCTTCGCAGTATTCGAGACTGGTCTGTTGCAGCATCGCCAGTTCCTGCATCAGCCCTTCAATCGTGGCTATCGCGTCGTTAAGGTGTGGCACCGTCGATTTTGGCTTGCGCGTTCGTCACCTTCTCGTATGCAAACCCCTTGGCAATCAGCCGCAGCTTCTTTACCAAGTCCTGCACTGTTTCCATGTCCATATCGTTCTCCGTAGTTGCCAGTCGCCCAACTAATCATTCGAGCGGACCTTCGCCAAAAGCGGCGAAGGCCGCTCAATTCAAACGTTGTACATCATGCAAATAGCCGCTCCTGCGCTCTCACCGCAGAAAGCCGATCATCGGTTTTGGCGTAGTTATCCGGGCATTTTTCCACTTCGATGAACTGTTGTTCAAGTTCATGGTATGCTTCGTCCATACTGCCGCTGCCGGCGAACGGATCGAACACCACCGCCCCCGGCTTCGTGCTGGCGTTGAGGATGTGGCACAGCAACGGCAACGGCTTTTCGCAGGGGTGTTTTCCTGGGTAGGCTTGCACCGGGTCAAAGTCCCAGACATCCGACCACTGGTCGCGCGCCGTCACGCTGAACGGGCGCCGCAGGTCTTCGTACTCGCGCCGCAGGTCTTCGTACTCGCGCCGCAGGTCTTCGTACTCGCGCCGCAGGTACTAGAATTCCGCGCATCTTGGCGTAGTGCGGCTCGGTCGGTAGTTGCCACTGGCTGCGCCCGAAATACCGCGTTTCGGCCATCCCGCGCGGCGCGAACCCCATCGCCTCGTTCAGCCGTCCCGGCGTCCATCCGGCGCGCTTCACTTCCTCGGCCAAGTAGGTGCGCAGCGGCTCGAAGATAAACCCGCGCAGCTCGTCGCATTTGGCTTCGTAGCCGGCCTCGCCCTTGGCCATGTTGTCGGCGCCGTAGTGCTCCGCGAAGATGATCCGCTCTGTCGTGGGCAACCAGAGACGCAAAGCTTCTTTCTCTGTTTTCTGGCTCCAGCCCACCGACGACTTGCTTTCCGCTCCCTTGCGCCAGGTGATCGAACTCAGCACAGCAAACCGCTTGCCAATCTCGCATTCCACCCGCGCCGCCATCTTCGGAGATGCGAAGAAATATAGGCTGCCGTTCGGTTTCATGATGCGCTCGAACTGCTCGCACAGCAGGCCCACCCACGCCAAGAACTCGGTCGGCGTGTCCCACTGGTTATCCCACGCCTCGCCCTTGACCCGAAAGTAAGGCGGGTCGGTAATGATCGCATCCACGCTGTTCGCGCTCATGCCGCGCATTACTTCCAAGCAGTCGCCGTGTATCAACATCCGTCATTCCCTCGCGTGCAAGCTGTACAACTATTCATTCCACCGGACGGCCTTCGGCCGCGCGGTGAATTCCGGCGTTATCCAGTCGAACGCCCTCATTACCAACCCGCAAACAGTTCCAACAAACTCGGCTATCATTTCCATGTCAGCATCCTTTCTCCGTTGCTCCAGACGTCGAACCCTCCGCTCCAGGCGAAGCGGTACATCCGCCTGTGGTTACCTCAACCGCTCCCGCGCCGCTCGCCTGAGCTAGTGCGTTATGCCTCACTGCGCCCACTCGCCTTGCGTAGCTTGGCCGCGTACTTCCGCAGGCGCTCTGCGTCGTCCCGATGCACCCACTCTTGCACCGGCACCAACCCCGCCTCGCGCTTTCGGTCGCGCTCCTGTTGCTTTCGGTCCTTCGCTGCCGTCGCGTTCATGCTTTCACCAAGTCACAGACTTCCGGCGCAAAAACCCCGCGCTCGTCGTAGCACCATTTCTCAGGAATTGCGTCGACCTTCACCGCGACATGCCAGTTTTTTTCCGGCATCATTCTCCCGGTAGGACGAATGTCTCTGCCGTCGTCATCGTCCTCCCATTCCTCCTGTTTGAAGATGCGTTCAACAACACCAGTGCAGGGGCCGACAACTATGTTTCCCTTGAACTTCACCCTATCGCCTACCTTCGGACACGCTTTCATGGTCTGCTCCTTTATCAAGTTACAGTCCCATTATAGCACGTGACATGTCACATGTCAAGTGCGGCATAACTGTTCATTCCAGCGGAGCTTCGCCAGAAGCAGGCGAAGCCCGCTGAATTCCGGCGTTGGGCGCCTCTTTAAGTCGCCGCATACCGCGTGCGACACTTGCAACTTCTTCACTGTATTCAATAGCCGCGCAAGGTCCGCTATGACCCTTGGCGCGTGTGCAGCGCCATCCGATTGGTGGCACATCGCAAACGTCGTCGGCTTCGTCGTGCGGTGTTTCCTCAAAGCTGGACAGTTGGTCGTCCAACACTTCACACCACACCTTTTCTGGGCTGCCTACTTCAGCAAACTGGTGCCAATAGCCGTTACCGCTCCAGTTTTTCCCAAGGTAAATCAGCCGCTCTGGCTGACCCTTCCAGTTGTACTTTCCGCCAATAATCATCAGTCTCTCCGTTTCAATCAGCCGTCCAACTCTTCAGTTGAGCGCGACGTCCCGCAAGCGGGCCGCGCCTCACTTCGGGCGTTAGTCGGCACCCTGTCTGCCAGATTCAGCACCATCGCTCCAAGCTCTTGGATGTAGTCGAGTGCAATCGCAAGGTGCCTTCTGTCGTGCGGTCCGGGGCTATCCTCGCGCATGACTCCGAAGTCTTCGCCATTAAAACCGGCGAGAAATTGCAGCGCAGTATTTGCCGTAGCCTTCGCAAGCTCTGGGTGTAGTTCTGCCATAATCTTTCTCCGTAAATGTGCCGTCTAACTCTTATGTCGAGCTAACGGGTTCAATCGTGGTCAGTTTTCTGATGCTTTGTCGCGCCCGCAGCTCACAACCGCGTTGGGCATCGGCCTGCTGTTAAGACTGCTGATGATCTTCTGAATCATGCCGATCAGTTCCTCGTCCAAGCGAAGGCTATACCTCAAGGCTTCGATTTCGTCCGCCGCCTCCGTCATGGTGTTACCCCATCCTGGCAATCCGGATTTGGCTATCTCCTCAGCCTGCTTCCGTAGAGTGACAACAATGCCCAACCCTGCGTCCAACACGGACGCTGCGCCCTTGGGCGTCGCTTGCTCTTGTGCTGTCTGTTCGCTCATTTCATCTTCTCCTGTTCGTGGCGCGCAGCGCCGGTTGACTTTACGTTATGCACAGTCACTCTTCCTGCCTTGCAGTATGCAGCCGCAGCGCGGCCACCCTAAGCATTTCGGGTATCGCGGCGCGCGAATTGTCTTTGCTTGCAAAGTCGGCTCTGTCGAGACGGCGGAAGCGCATAACCCGTCGTCCAACACGGACGCTGCGCCCTTGGGCGTCGCTTGCTCTTGTGCTGTCTGTTCGCTCATTTCATCTTCTCCTGTTCGTGGCGCGCAGCGCCGGTTGACTTTACGTTATCCCTCATGAGCCGGGGTGAACCTAAAGCTCTCATGGCTTGAATACGACCCGAGGTGGAGCGTGTCGTATTCGACCTCTAGTAGCAGTCCTTTCGCCAGCAGCGCAGCCAAGTAACCGTCCTGCTTGAAACTGTAGCTTTCGCGTTGCTCCGGGTTCTCGGCCAAGTATTCGTCCAATTCAGCGCGAGGGTTGAAGTCACGTAGAACGACGAAAAACCCAGTCACTTGATAGTCGCTATATTCGCCGCCATCCATGCACAGGAGCTTTCCGGCTTTAGCTGTTGTTTGTTGCTCGTTCATTTCAATCTCCATGGTTGCCGCCGGGCTACCCGGCGCTCAAGCGGGACGTCCCGGTCAAATCCGACCGCCCTAATCGGGCGTCGGCTTACCTACTGCGTTAGTAGCGCGTAAGCGCTTGTGCATAAACCCACTCGGTTTCGCTTTCTTCATAGCCCTTGCGTTTGTTCTCCCAGGTGCTGCGAATAACCGCGACCGAAACTCCGCCTAGCGGAACCCACCCATACGCAATCAACTCATTCACGGCAGCGTCAAGCGAAGTTCCGTTTGCTTCTGAAACAGATTTATATTCCATATTTCCTCCGAGTTCTAACTATGCCGTCAACTCGACGGGTTTAAGCCGTCGCTCGTTTCAACCACTTTCGCGCCGCGAGTTAAGGCGGCGTTAGCGATCATCAGTTGGTCGCCGAGTTCCTCTTCCGAAAACATCTTGAATTGCGCCTGCTCATCACTTATGCGCTTGCAGGCAATATCGAAATATTCCCGGTCAATCTCGACGCCAATAAACTTTCTGCCGGTGCGAACCGCAGCTACGCCGGTAGAGCCTGACCCCATGTATGGATCAAGAATCGTCTTTCCCAGCCCGATGCGCGCCGTTTCAATACACCACAACATCAGCTCAACCGGCTTTTGTGATGGTGCGCCCGCTTGCTGGTGTTCGTACTGTCTTCGCCGGCCCGCAGCAGGCCCATCCACATATGATGAAAAATCGAGCGCGGAGTCTTGCGGGTTGTCCAGGCAAACTCTGTGTCGGCAAAGGATGAGTGAGGCCCAGCCCCGCAGGCTTTATCCCAAACCAGCCATTGCCCTGGGGGCAACAAGTGTGAGAAGTTGTTGGCGCCCCACAAGACAATCGGAAACTTCCCGCCAGCACCTCCTGTACTGTTTTGGGCCGCACACATTTCAATCATGTGCGTCGGGTCGAACTGTTCGTCGTCGCCGTGGATTGGTTTTTTGTTCGTGTGTTGGCATAATTTTCCGCCGCCTCCGCGTCAGCCTTTATCGACTGCATGACCTCTCGGCAATCCCCGAGGATCAATCGCGCATCGCCAATCGTCACTTCTTCAAATGCCATTTCGTTCCCTCAAAAAGACCGCTAACCCGGCGCTCAAGCGGGACCGTGCGCAAGCGGCCGGCCCCTTAGCTCTGCGTTGTGCCCCTCGGGTGCCGTCCCGCCAGCGCCGACTTTTGCGAGTGCCCGCTTTAAAGCAATCAGCGTGCAGTTGTCGCCATCTGCCAGGTGTCCGTTTTCGTTGAGCGTTGCTTCAATGGCCGCGAGCAGCTCGTCGCGCTGCTGCTTGAGAGTTTCTGCCGCGCGATGTAGCGAAATAATGTGCGCTGGCCACGGCCCATGAGGGTGGCCAAAGCCCCCTTCCGGTGGGTTCATCCAGCTATCGAGCGCCTCATCGGAAATTCCGGCGCAGGCATTCACGCAGGCCACAATACGGCGGGCGTTATGCTCCGACAGAGCAGCCCGGCACACTTGGTTTATCCCTGAAGCATCGGTGATAAAAAAGTCCATTTCGTGGTCTAGTGGATTTTCCGCACTTACAAATTTCCACGGCTCTTTCGAGTAGATCATTGCTCGTTCCTTTCTGTGCCGCCTGGGCTCAATCCGGTATGCCGCGCCCTCGCATTGCCCCGCGCATGTGTCACCAGTACGTAGCGTGTCGCGCTCCTGCACAAGAGCGCCAATCGTGCCGTAGCACTCGGCATGCAGGTCGTTTGCCTCGTTGTAATTCCGCGTCCCGATTTGGCATCGCTTCATCAACTTTTCTGCATACTCTGTCGTCACAATTCCCATATCGTTCTCGATCAACCGCGCTCTAGCCCGGCGTTCAACGCGGAGCGGCCAGCAGCCGGTCGACTTCGGTGATCGGTACGCGGCCGACGGCGTTGAGCGTGACGCGCCCCGAGCGCACCAGCCGCGAGAACGTGGCGCCGCTGATCCCGAGCATCTGGGCAGCGTCTTTCTGCACAACGGACGATGGCCTCGGATGCATCGCGGCGTAGCGCTGCACGGCGAGGATGGCGAGATTCAGGGCGTCGGCCTGGGTCTGTGTTAAAGGCGCGTTCATGGCTCGATTGCCGCGACGCTGATTCCCGCCACGTCCGAGGCGCGCGGGTCGAAATCTTCCGCGCGCCGTCGCTTGACCCGGTCGCGCTCTGCGATGGTGGCGATGATACCCTTGATGTAGATGCGCGTCATGCGGTCGGCCTCGCTGAGGTCCGGAGATTCGGCGGCCAGGAGAGCGTCGGCCATGGTCGCTCCGGGGATCCAGCGGCTCGGGATTTCGAGCATTTTAACGATCGGTTTGTCACTCCATGTCGCCATTTTGGCCTCGGTGAATTGATTTTCCGATGAGAATGGCGAACGGCAGGCTGGCCACCAGCCAGACGAAAAAATACCCCAGGGCGGTGGCTGCGCTCATGCCAGCATCTCGCGGCGCGGCGTTGCGGAGCGCAGCCGGTCGTAGTGCCGCCGTGCTTCGGCCAGCTCGCGGGCGGTTGACGCCCATGAGCGCTGCGCGGCAATGTAGGTGTCGACGTGCATGATGCGTCCGAGCATGTTTGTCTGGTCGTGATACTGCCGTTCGAGGCTGCGCAGGACGCAGTACGCGCAGGCGCGCTGGAGGAATCGGAGCAGGGCGCTCATGCCGCCCGCGCTTCGACCGGCGCGGTCGTGGTAAAGCGCAGCGGCAAGAAGCTGCGCGTCTCGGCGGCGGACGTGGCGCGCTGATGTATCCAGATGCGGCACGCATAACCGTCGAGCAGGATGTGCACGTTGGTGCCGTGGCCCTGGCTGTCGGGCTCGTAGGTTTCGGAGCGGATCTTGAGTCCGGCTGATTCGATCGCGCGCGCCATCGTGCCATCGTGCGTGTGATCGTAAAAGATCGCCCCGCCGTAGCGCAGCCAATCGGGTTGTGCGTGACGGCAGCCGTGGTCGACGAGGATTTTCTGCAGCGCCTCGGCTTCTTCGATCAAAGGCTTGTTACGCCTCGCGTGGAGCAATGCCTGCTCGGCGTCGTAGGTGATTTTGGCGTGGATCGATTCCATGAAGAGTGACATGTGGCCTCCTTTGCTTACGGTTGATTCTGCTACGGCACACAAAGCCCGGTGAGTCTCCCGGCGACGAATCCGCTGTCTCTGGATTCGCTCCCTTCCGCGTCGGCTCGCTCTCGTCGGTCGGGTGTTTTGTGATGCGCTGTGGTGAATTATCACGAACGTGTTTGTGTTTGTCAACACAAATGTGTTTCTATGCGCTATTATTTTCCCGGTTGCCGATCTTTAAATTCTGGTTTCATAGAACAATTGTGGTACTCAAGACAATCACGTTGGTGTTGACAAAAGAAAACACAAACGTGATACTCGCGGCATGGATTGGAAAATGATCATTCGTGAGATTCAATCATCTGGCTTGTCGCAGGCACAGATTGGTGTGCGCCTGGGAAAATCGCAGGCCTGGGTAAGCGCCACCGCTGCCGGGAAATACGACGACTTGAAGTGGTCGGATGGGCAATTGCTTATTTCCCTGCATGTCGAGTGTTGCAGCCCTGGAGCTCTGGCCGCCTGAAATGCCAACACCGATCTTCACCCTTCCCCCCGACGTGCGTCCCCAGACAACGCGCACGTCGTTTTTAACGCCTCGGCCGTACTCCTGCGGTCGGGGCGTTCTTTTTTTGGTGGGGGTCATGTTTGGGTGGGTGTCGTGGCCATGGGTGCAGTCTATTTTTTTTCGCTAAAAAACGCTGTCCGCGCCTGTACGTGATTCACGGACAGGCCAGAAAAAGGGGGAGTCATGCAAATGCATCTGCACCACGAGGACATTAACGACGCGCTGCGGGAAGCGATTCTGGTAGCGGGAGGGTACAAGACGGTCGGCGCGCTGATGTATCCGGAAGACGCGCCCGACCACGCCGCCGGCAAGGTGCGCGATGCGCTCAACACGGATCGCCGCGAGAAGTTTTCGCCCAAGCAAGTGGCATTGATTTCGCGGCTCGGCCGGCAGAACGGCTGTCATGCGGTGATGCGCTTCCTGGCGCATGACGGCAGCTACGCCGACCCGGTACCGATCGACCCGGAGAGCGAGATTGCCCGCCTGCAGCGCGAATTCATCGAAGCCACCAAGGCGCTCGGAGCAATGAGCAAGCGCATCGAAGTAATCACGGTCAGGGCGGGGGGTTGAGGATGGAAAATCGCCTCTGGTCGAAGACCGAAAAGGCCCTGCTGCGCAAGCATTACCTGACGATGACGGTCCGCGCACTGGCGGCGGAACTCGGGCGCAGCTGCGCGTCGGTGAAGTATAAACTCGGGCAGCTGCGCCTTAAAAAGTGCCGCGTTAAACCCGTACCGGAGATCAAGTACGCGACGAAGGTGGACGTTGATCCACGGCCAGCGCGGCAACGTCCACACATCACCGTCGTCAAGCACGCGGCGGGGACGATCACGACGCATCGGATGCGCGGGTGATGGCCTGGCTGTTCGACAAGCCTCTGCTGTTCAACTACGTGATCATGGTGCTGTATTCGATGAACGCGGCCTGGTGGGCGGCGCATGGAAAGTGGGCGGATACGTGCTACTGGCTGTCGGCGCTGGCGATTACAGCGACCGTGACGTTCGGGTACAAGCATTGAACGCGCCAGCAAAACTTGAGGACCGCCACATCGAGCGGCTATGGCGGCAGATTTGCGCCAAGCTGGTTCCCCAGACGGTGGTGCGCGAAAATAGTCATCACCGATTTTTCCTGATCGACTCGGACAGCCCGCGCGTCGAGGCGCTGCTGGCGTCGCCGGCGTGGTCCAGGCGCATCGTCGGGACGTTTTCGCCGGATGTGGATTTTGCGGTGTTGTGCGAGGAGGTGGGTTGATGCGCGCCCCCGCCTACGCCAAAGACCTGATCGCGCGCCGCCGAAATGGCGAGCGCATCGGGCTGCTGGTGGTCGGCGTGCATGACTGGTCGGCAGGCGAGGAGTTTGTCGCGCACCCTGGCGTGGCGCGCGTGGTCGTTCCGGACGACACGCTGCCGCATGAGCTGGACTGGGCGTGTGCGGCAGCGCTCGATTGCCTGATTATTGGCGGCTCGACGCCGGAGTTTTTCGCTACAGCAACGATGCTGCAGGCTGCCGGGGCAGCGTCGCTGTGGTGCGAGCAGGAGGCGGGTATTGTTTTGATAGAGCCTTACGAGTCCAAATATTTCCCGCCGTTTTTAAGCACGGGCGAGCCGGTGCCGCCGGCTCTGTTCAGCCGCGCGCTGCGCGACCACCGGCGCGACGCGTTGATGTTGCGCCAGGGCGCGTATGCCTCACCGATTTATGACGCGGCGCGCGAAGCGGCGTGGTGCGATGTTTTTGGTGTCGGCGAAGCGGCGGCGATCGCACTGCTGTCGGAGCCAACGATTGAGGCGAGGGCGGCATGATGCCTGATCCAACCGGGCCAGTCGATCCCTTGGCGGCGGCACAGGCGGCGGCCTTCCAGCAGGCGGACTGGCAGCAGCATTTCAAGCGTAACGCCAAGCTGGCGATCATGCCGTCGCTGTTCAACACGCTGCTGGTTTTTGACAAAGACCCGAAATGGCGCGGGGTGATCGCGTTCGACGAGTTTGCCTATCGCGTCGTCAAGCGCAAGACGCCCCCGACGCGCGTGGTGCGCATCGGGGAGTGGTCGGATCTCGATGATGTGCAGGCGCTGGTTTATATCACCGAAGAATATTCGATGGAGCCGAAGAAGGGCGTTGTGATGGATGCGGTGCTGTCGGTGGCGCATCAGAACGCGTTTCATCCGGTGCGCGAGTGGCTGCGGTCTTTGGTATGGGATGGGGAGCCGCGTCTTGAGAGCCTGGCCGGAACGTATCTCGGAGGCATTTCTACCGCTGGCTCGGCTTCGCTCGAGACAACAGAACGGATCGAGCTGGGCGTGTACCTCAAGCTGCTGTCGGTGAAGTGGCTGGTGGGCGCGGTGGCGCGCATCATGCGGCCGGGATGCAAGCTGGATACGATGCCGGTGCTTGAGGGGCCGCAAGGCTCGCTGAAATCGACGGCGCTGCGCGTGCTGTTTTCGTCGGACTGGTTCAGCGATTCAAAGCTGGTGATCGGCGACAAGGACGCGCTGGCGAATATGCAGGGCAAGTGGTGCAACGAGATGGCCGAGATGGATAGCCACCGCAAGGCTGACGACACGGCGTTCAAACAGTTTCTGAGCACGCAGACAGACCGGGTGCGCTGGCACTATGGGCGCCGTGCCGAGGACGTGCCGCGACAGAGCGTTTTTTGTCGGCACGACGAACATGGCGCAGTACGGCAAGGACGAGACGGGGCTGCGGCGTATCTGGCCGTTCGAGGTCGGGGCCATTGACCTGGCAGGGTTGCGCGCCGACCGCGAGCAGATATGGGCGGAGGCCGTCAAGCTGTATGACGACGGTGTGAGCTGGTGGGTCGATGGCAACCGCGTGGTGATCGATCCGGAGGAAACGCCGAAGCTGGCGCCATATTTCAGCGCGCCGGTGACGGAGCGCGCGCTGTTCGACCGGCAGGCGGAAGACCGGATGCAGATCGACGCTTGGCAGTATCCGATTGCCGAATGGTGGTCGCAAAACAACGGGCTGCCTTATGTAACCACGTCGGACGTGCTGACCGATGCGTTGAAGATCGAGCGTTCCCGATGGACGAAGCCGGAGCAGATGCGCGTGGCGGCGATCCTGGTGCGCATGGGATTCACCCACGGCAAAGCCGGGAAGCGCAACGCCCGAATGCGCGTCTTCTTCCCGCCGTCAGAAGAAAAGCAAATGCTGTGCCAGGCGCCAGCCAAACCGAGTTGGAAAGTGACAATGATCTGCCCATCTGACCATGCGCGCAGTGAATTGATGCTCCGAATCGGCGTGTGTGGCCGGCCTGTTTGCGAGGTCGTCCTACAGGTCGGCCACGGAGAGGCCCGAAAACAAAGGCTGAGGACGACCGGACGGCCTGCATCGCGTGCGCGCAGGTACGCGTACACACCCGTGCACACGCGAGGTTTAAGGTAGGACGGTCGTCCTCATCAAGCATTGGCGCGGGTTTGCTGCGGCCGACCTGTAGGACGACCTTGATTGGATGTCGGACGCAATGAGGACGTGCCATCTGCATGAGTTGATCGAAAAGTTCGACAAGGACGATATCTTGGCGCCGACCGGATACAAAAATATCAATGGAGTTGTTGAATTTTTGAATGTTGCAGATGTTGCGGCAAGGGACGCTGTTTGTTTTTACGTAGGAAGCGAAGAATCTATCCCGGATGTGGGTTTAGTCCCAGGACTTGTCAGACTGCCATTCCCCGTTTGCTGGTTCGAATTCGAGCTTGTAGGGTGTGCGTATGCGACGTGCGGTGTATTGGCTATTGCAACAACATGGTTTGTATTCGTAAGGACAAACAACCCTTTGGAATGGGAGTTTTGCGGGGTGGGGGTGAGAGAAGGTGTTGGCGAGTCGGATCTGCGTTGGAATATTTTCCCGAACATTCGCGGGCCTTATGTTGATTTTGTTTCTGGCTTTCTGAAGCTGACTGCAATTTTCCTGACGGCGCTGAACTGCTCGAACGTCAGGCAGGTTGAGCACCTACCGGACGAGAAGTTGAAGCGCGCACGGAAAAAGCGCGGAAAACTCCCATTGTTCTCGTTTTGGACGCTGGAGATTGACCTGACGAAAGGTCGCTCGAATGCGCATGGAGATGGAACGCACGCGTCACCCAGAGTGCACCTTCGGCGAGGTCACGCACGGCAATACGCGCCTGGAAAATGGACGTGGGTGCAGCCATGCGCTGTCGGCAGTGTTACTGCGGGAATTGTCCATAAGGAGTACGCGTTAAAGCAGGGTGGTGTGCAATGAGCAAGCCGATGCGCGACGCGATGCCGAAGGTTTCCGAGTTTGTTGATGCGTGCCGTGGGGTCTTTGGTGTGTTGTCAATCAATAACGCGATCCGCGATGGCATCGACGGCCTGCCGACGTTCTATGCGAGCGAGGGTGGCGAGTCGATTGGTACGCCTGCGCCGAAAGCAGCGTTCAGCGTCAGCGGCGATGCGCTGGTGCAAGAGCCGATGGTGGCGAGGAAAGGGAGGGCGGGATGAGCAGGCGAATCATGTCGGAGTTGCCGGAAGACTTTGTCAGGAGAATGCGTAATTGGGCGCGATGGGCGGCTGGCGGTGGGCTGCCAAAGCTTTCGTCTTGCGCGATGTGGGGAATTGCGCCATCAGGATCACGCGGAGATCAGGTGATCAATACATTGTCTGGAGAGGCGGGCGATACCGACGCGGCGATGAACGGGGTTGCGGTGCGTTATGCACAGGCGGTGCGCTTGTTCTGGCAGTACGAGGGCAGCGCGCTTGCTGTGCTGGCCAGGCGCTGTAGCTGCGACTATAGGACATATGAGAACCGAGTGATCGAGGGGCACATCCGATTGCGTAGCGAAATGGCTCAACGTAGCGACGTGGCGCGGCGTTATCGCGAGTCGTTTTCCGAGGTGGCAAGGTGCGCTTGACAAATCTCAATTGTAGGTGTACTGTTGTCAACAATGTAAGCACCACCTGTCTGCCCGGAACCCGCACTCGTTGCGGGTTTTGGCGTTTACGGCGTGTCGGATCATGCCAATAGCGGCACCCAAGCCGTGCCGCCACATGGGCTGCAGCCGGTTAGTGAGAGACGGAAGCGGTTACTGCGCAGATCATATCAAAGACAGAAGCATTGGTCGTTTCGCTGATGTGCGCAGATTGTCGCGGCACGAGCGAGGCTACGGGGCGAAATGGGACCATATCCGAAAAAGGATATTGAGGCGTGATGAAGGATTATGCCAGTCGTGTAAACGCAAAGGTTTGTATAGGCCAGCGAAGATTGTCGATCACATCAAGCCAAAGTTTGAGGGCGGAACCGATGACGATGACAACCTCGAATCAGTGTGTAAGTGCTGCAGCGATATAAAGACGGCACAGGAGGCTTTCCGCGCAAGATCAATTAACAAGAGTGACGGGTGG
>JADJLB010000006.1 GCA_016705685.1 Propionivibrio sp. | reverse complement strand
AAGCCGATGGTTGTTGTTCCGCCGAGCTGCATGCGCTCAACAAGGCCGGCCAGAATCTTCTTTTTGAAAGAGCAAGGCGCCCTGCTCGGATATCGACCATGGAACCTGTCCTTTGTCACGTCCTCGAACTGCGTGGCGGACGGGCTTCGGCCGGGGCGGGTATCGGCCCCGGCATGCTCCGATGTACTTGGCATTACCAGGCTTATTGCACGCGCGTGGGTGGCGGGCCTTTCCCGAGCGAACCGATGGATATCGAGGCGGAAGCTGCACCAGGACGACAGATGTCGCGGAAGGGGCGTGAGATTGGTACCCATGACTTTACCAAGCGTCGTTGCGGATGGTTTCGATGTTCCCGCGCTCAAACCGTTCAGGATCCAGATCAATTGGCGTGACCGGACTCTGCATTACCAAACTCGACGTACTGGATGGTTTGTACCGAACTTGAAGCGCGTACCGGTTAAAACTCAACGGAAAGGTGATCGACTTGAACAGCCGATGGGGTCCGGACGTAGTGGCCGATTGCCAGCCTGTTCTCGAAAGCTGCCACCGGATGGGCCGAGTCGACTGCCGGTGTGACGACTGTGGACGAACTGCCCATGGCACAAGCGTATTATCTGGAGCGGATTGAAACACTGTAGTGCGACACGGATCGATATCACATCAACTGCCCCGAGAGGAATGAAACGATTTTGCGTGATACCCCTACGACTGATTGTTTCAGTTTTAACTGCCTCGTTGGTTGAAGGTTTGCTGGTTGGTTTCTCCCTGAGATCGATGGCTCGCCAGAGAGTGCAGACCATGGGAATTCTCAACTGGTTCAGAATCGTCCTTCCTGTATTTGATCCCCACCATGTGTCGGATGAAAACGTTCACGCGGCATTGATAAGGCGTTTCGCTTACAAACCCGCGAATTAAGCTCATCGATTCGGCTCAGAACGCTTGGCACCTGCCGTGACCCAGCATCCGATTCTGCGCGAAATGGTACTGGCAGTACCCCCGGCGATTCCGGTTTTCATCAACTTCGCTGGGCTACCGATCCCGGGTTGGAGCGTTCTTTGCCTCAGCCCAGATATTCCCGTAATGCCTTGGGGTCGATCAATTAGCTTGCGCACTCTATTGCAAAAATTCCCCGGAAATGGACCGGGCTTATTTCGTTCTCGCTATGCAATTCAAAGAGCAGCGCGTGCTCGGAATATCTATGAGGTGACTGGTTCAGCACGATGTTGCAGCAAACGACGATCAGCTTTGCGAGCACGAAGGCGCATCTGCGGACTCAACGATTCAGAGGTTCGCCACTTGCTGGGCTTGCAAGTGGCGTATGAATATTTGTTGGCGCAGGCGCTGGCTTGAAATCGGGGTAGAGGAGCGATCCCGAACGTCGCGCAGCTGGAAGCACAATCGAAAGCGGGTTGATTCGGGCCAGACTACGCTTGCTGCGCAACCGGGGCTGGCCTTGGTTCGGTCTTCGGCAGCGTGCCGGCAATGATCGGACGATGAGTCCAAGTTGGCAACCCAGCTCATGGAGAATGGAGCACCAGCGGAGGCCTTGCGAGCCCACATGCCAGCCTCGACATCGAGCTGGAATCGCTGAGCCGTGCTTACGCATCCGGAGCGTTATGTCGACACAAAGACGCCTCAGGCTAGTTACCACTACGAACGTCTTGGTGGATGACCAGGGGCACGGATGTTGCCTCAGATATTGCATTTTCTGTGGTGCGGATGACCGGTGTCGCAAAGACAACGCGCGTTTGTTTTGCTACATTTGCGCGTGCCGAGCTGCCGGAGGATAGGGTTAAATTTTGATCTTGCTGCTCGCCTGCTTTGGAGTTGGCTGTCGGACCGCTTGGCGAAGTAACGATTTAATTTAGTCAAGGGCCAACATCCAAGCCAGCTAGCAGATACACCCGCCGCGACCAGTGGCGATAGGACAAAAGATCATAGCTACTGAGCGAATTTGAGTATTCTTTGCAATCATACGTTCCAATTTTTGTCGCTTCAGGAATTTTAGTCGGTATTTTTGGTCGAAAAGACCAATACAACAAAGTGATGTCAATTCGTTTAATTGGGGGGTGTCTGATGACGTTTGGTACTTCTGCCTATGCTCCGTCATGGCTCAATTTAGTGCGTAACCTGTTTAACTTGGTGCGCCACCTACAAGTGACGTCGCTTATCGCTCTCTCTGCGATTTCGTTTCCAGCTTTAGCAAACACAGGACATGTGTCCGAGGCCGACCTCGTCCTGCCCAACCTGAGCGATACCTCATTAGTGGCATTTCTCGGTAATACTTGGGCTGGACGCTGCTTTCCTACGGTCTTCTGGTTTGTATCGGTGGTCTGATATTCGGGGCTGTCATTTACCGTCAGATCTTCAATCTTCCGGTACATCGCTCGATGGCTGAAGTCAGCGAGCTGATCTACGAAACCTGCAAGACCTACATGATTACCCAGGGTTCCTGTTGATCCTGGAAGCATTTACCGCCGTGATCATGATCGGCTATTTCTATTTCGTCCAGCATCTTGCCGTTTCGTCGGTGGCGCTGATTTTGATTTTTTCCCTGGTCGGAATCGCCGGATCCTTCATGGTGGCCTGGTTCGGCATACGCATCAACACGCTGGCGAACAGCCGTACGGCCTTCGCCTCCCTGGCAAACCGTATCCCGTTCCCGCCATCCCGATCAAGTCGGGGATTTCCATCGGCATGTTGTTGATCTCGACCGAACTGCTGATCATGCTCTGCATCATGCTGTTCGTTCCTGCAGATTTGTCCGGCAAGTGCTTCATCGGGTTTGCCATCGGCGAATCTCTCGGTGCTGCCGCACTGCGGATCGCCGGCGGAATCTTCACCAAGATCGCCGACATCGGGTCGGATTTGATGAAGATCGAATTCGGCATTCAGGAAGACGATGCGCGCAACCCGGGAGTGATTGCCGATTGCGCGGGCGACAATGCGGGCGATTCGGTCGGCCCTACCGCCGATGGTTTCGAAACCTACGGCGTCACAGGCGTGGCGCTGATCAGTTTCATCATGCTCGCCGTCCCGGAACCCGCCGTTCAGGTCCAGCTGCTGGTATGGCTGTTTGCCATGCGCATCATGATGGTCATCGCCTCGGGTATTTCCTATCTCGGCAATCAGGTCATGGCCAAGCGACTCTACGGTGATAAGGCGCGTTTCAATTTCGAATCGCCGTTGACCTCGCTGGTGTGGATCACCTCGGTCGTTTCGCTGATCATCACCTTCATCGTCTCGTATCTGCTGATGGGGCAGTTTACGGTCAACGGGCACGCTTACACGAATCTTTGGTGGCAGTTATCGCTGATCATCACGCTGGGTACGCTGGCTGGCGCCATCATTCCCGAAGTCGTCAAAGTATTCACCTCGACGCATTCCAAACACGTCCGCGAGGTGGTGACGGCATCCGAAGCAGGCGGTGCCAGTCTGAACATACTGTCTGGCTTGGTCGCTGGCTACTTTTCCGCATTCTGGATCGGCGTGATCATCGTCGGACTGATGTCAGGCGCCTATCTGCTGTCGCAATACGAGTTGACCACCGTAATCAATCCTGAATATGTCAAGGCCACCATGATGGCCGCGGTCTTCTCGTTCGGGCTGGTGGCCTTCGGTTTCCTGGGGATGGGTCCGGTGACGATTGCCGTCGATAGCTACGGCCCGGTGACCGACAACGCTCAATCGGTGTACGAGCTGTCGATGATTGAACAAGTGCCCGGCATCGAAGCCGAGGTGAAGCGTGATTATGGTTTTGATTTGAACTTCCGTACCGCCAAGTTCTTGCTCGAAGAGAACGATGGTGCCGGCAATACCTTCAAGGCCACGGCCAAACCGGTATTGATCGGAACTGCCGTGGTAGGCGCCACGACGATGGTATTCTCCATTGTCATGTTGCTGACCTCGGGCCTGACGGAAAATCTGGAAATGCTTTCGCTGCTGCACCCCCCCTTCCTGCTTGGTTTGATCTCCGGTGGTGCGACGATCTTCTGGTTTTCCGGCGCCAGCACGCAGGCCGTATCAACCGGTGCCTACCGGGCCGTCGAGTTCATCAGCACGCACATCCGGCTGGATGAAGTCGTACAAGCCTCGCAGAAGGACAGCAAGAAGGTTGTCGAGATCTGCACGATCTACGCCCAGAAGGGCATGTTCAACATCTTCATGGCGGTATTTTTCGGCACGTTGGCCTGTGCCTTCATCGAGCCCTTCTTCTTCATCGGTTACCTGATCTCGCTGGCCATCATCGGTCTGTATCAGGCAGTCTTCATGGCCAACGCCGGCGGGGCTTGGGACAACGCCAAGAAGATCGTGGAAACCGAAATGCACGCCAAGGGGACGGATCTGCACAACGCCTCGGTGGTCGGCGACACGGTCGGCGACCCGTTCAAGGACACCGCCTCGGTCGCCATGAATCCGATCATCAAGTTCACCACCCTGTTCGGCCTGCTCGCGGTCGAAATGGCGGTGGGGCTATTCGCCCAGGGTCAGCAGACGGTGGTCTATGCGCTGGCGGCCATCTTCCTGGCGATCAACCTCTTTTTGTATTCCGCAGTTTTTACGGCATGCGCATCATTGCCAAAAAGGAAGTGGTGTAACGGTATGTAGCCCACCGCGTTCTCGATATAATGAACTCGGTGTGCCATCGCCGCGCGTGCATTTTCTTGGCGATGGCGGCAGTCGATGAATCAAGTGGACACTATTTAGGGAGATTCAAAAATGCCTATTCATCTTTACTTCTCGCTGATTCCCGAAGCCCTGATTGCTTCAATGTTGCCGCCCGAGCAGTTCGGGCAGTACTACGCGACGGGCCACAAGTTTAAATCCAAAGGTCAGGCCTTGTTTTTCGAGATCGACCCGACCTACCGCAACGAATTTTTCGACATAGACGGGGCCTTTGCGCGCTGTAAGGCGAAGGCGGACGGCACGCCCAAAAACTCGGTCTACGTCTCGATGTATCGCGTCATGGAGCATCTCACACTGAGCGCGATCGGCAGGTTGTACCTGACGACGGCTAATGGCGCGACACTTGAGTTGAGCCGTGGCAGCCGGCTTCCGCAGCCCGAGAAGGAACTGCACATGTACCAGGACCTTACGCCCATCAACAGCATGGTGGTCAGCGTTCTGGACCCGGCAACTTACTACGCGGATATTACCGTCAAGCCATCGCATTCCTTCAGTTTCCCCGGCATGTGTTTTGTGGAGCTTGAGTTGGGTAACCTCGCGCTCGATCCGGAGAACGGTCAGGAAGGAGACCTTCCGTATTCGTTCCTCCAGCACCTGCGTGAAGCGCTGATGGAACTGAAACCGGGAAGCAAGGAGAACAAGCTGGTACACCGTGTGCATTCGCTGGTGTTCCCATTCCGTATGGTCAAGAATGGCTTCTACCTTGGTATTGGCGGCGAACTGGTTTACCCGATGCTGTCAGTCGATGTGCTCAGGAAAGACCACAGCAACTGGTGGAAGTCGGCCAATCTTTGAACTTGATGCGCTCACGATCGGTTGGCCTCAGATAATCATTCCCGCGCCAACCGTATTGTTGCTTGATTCGTCGATGACGATGAAAGCGCCAGTGCCGCGGTTATTGGCATAGCTGTCGGCAAAGATCGGTTGTGCCAGTTTGAAGCTGACTCTGGCGATGTCGTTCATGGCCAGCTTTTCGGCAGCCCGATGTGCCATCGTGTTGATGTCCATGCGGAAGGCGATGCCGGCCAGAACGGCCTTGCTATCGCGCGTGGTGTGCCGAATCAGGTACTTTCGGCGCGGGTCGAGCGGTAACTCCGAGAGCCAGCAGAGCATGGCGTCGATCTGCTTGGTGACGTTTGGCAGCTCGCCGGTTTTTACGATCATGTCGCCTCGCGAAATGTCAATTTCGTCTTCGAGCAGGAGTGCGACGGATTGCTCGGCGAAGGCCGACGGCAGGGACTGACCCATGACCTGAATATCCTTGACGCGTGTTTCACGACCGGCGGGCAGAACGGTCACGGCATCGCCGATGGCTATGACACCTGATTCGACGCGACCCATGAATCCGCGGTAGTCGTGCAGTTCGGGGTTGGCCGAATCCTGGGGCCGGCAAACATATTGGACGGGGAAACGAAAACTTTCCTCTTGCGCCACATGCGAAGTGGTCGCGGCTTCCAGCAATTCGATCAATGTCGGACCCTGATACCAGTCGAGCCGCTCGCCGCGGTCAACGATCATGTCGCCGTTCAACGCGGACATCGGGATGAAGCGTACATCCTCTATCCCCAGCCCGGCGGCAAAGGCCGTGTAGTCGGACCTGATCCGATCGAAGATGTCTTGAGAATAATCGACCAGATCCATCTTGTTGATGGCCACGACCACATGCGGAATGTTGACCAGATGGGTGAGGTAGGAATGGCGCCCGCGTCTGCGTCAGCACGCCTTTGCGTGCGTCGATCAGGATGATGGCGACGTTGGCGGTGGAGGCGGCGGTCACCATGTTGCGCGTATCTGTTCGTGACCCGGCGCATCGGCAATGATGTATTTCCGGGTGCCGGTCGTGAAGTAACGGTAAGCGACGTCAATGGTGATGCCCTGTTCGCGTTCGGCCTGCAGACCGTCGGTCAGCAACGAAAGATCAATGGCTTCCATGCCGCGTTTCTTCGATGTTCGCTCGATGGCGTGCAGGGTGTCGGCAAGAATCGTCTTGGTGTCGAAAAGCAGGCGTCCGATCAACGTGCTTTTGCCGTCGTCGACGCTGCCGCAGGTGAGGAAGCGCAGGAGGCCGTTGTCGTGTGCTTCAACCTCAGGAATGTTTTCGATGGCGGACATCAGAAATAGCCCTCTTTCTTGCGTTGTTCCATGGACGCCTCCGAGGTCTGGTCGTCCAGACGGGTGGCGCCGCGTTCGGTAATGGTCGTCGTTGCTGTCTCGGCGATGATTTTGGCGACGGTGTCGGCATCGGATTCGACGGGTGCCGTACAGCTGATGTCGCCTACGGTGCGAAAGCGCACTCTGACATTTTCGATAATGTCTCCGGGTCTGGCTGGCGTAACGTCCGTGACCGGCAGCATGCCGCCTTGACGCCGAACGATCTGTCGCTGGTGGGCAAAATAGATCGACGGCAGTTCGAGATTTTCACGCTCGATGTATTGCCAAACGTCGAATTCGGTCCAGTTCGAAATCGGGAAGACGCGGATGTTCTCCCCCTTGAAACTGCGGGCGTTGTACAAGTCCCACAATTCGGGTCGCTGGTTTTTCGGATCCCACTGGCCAAATTCGTCACGAAAAGAAAAGATGCGTTCCTTGGCACGTGCCTTTTCCTCGTCACGGCGAGCACCGCCGATGCAGGCGTCGAAACCGAATTCTTCAATGGCTTCCAGTAGCGTAACCGACTGGTGCTTGTTGCGCGACTCCTCTGCAGATTTGAGAACAACCGTACCGCGCGCCATCGAATCTTCAACCGAGCGGACGATCAGGCGCTCATTAAGTTCGGCGGCACGTTTGTCGCGAAAATCGATGACTTCCCTGTAGTTGTGGCCGGTGTCGATGTGCATCAGCGGGAAGGGGAATTTTCCCGGTCGGAAGGCCTTTTCCGCGATGCGCAACATGCAGATTGAATCTTTCCCACCGGAAAAGAGCAACACCGGATTGCTGCACTGGCCGGCCACCTCACGCATGATGTGAATGCCCTCGGACTCGAGCCAGTCGAGATGCGAGAGGGTTTGTTTGGTCAGAGTGGTCATTATTTAACTTTCGAAAACGCTTTCATGCTTTCTTCACATGCAATCCATTCTTTGGATTCGGGTTGTTCCCACCACCAGCGTCCTGAGCGGACATCTTCACCAGGGGTGATAACGCGCGTACAGGGCGCGCAGCCTATGCTCGGATAGAACCTGTCATGCAGAGCGTTGTACGGAACCTTGTTGAGCTTGACATAGGCCCACACTTCCTTTTCCGTCCAGTCAGACAAGGGATTGAATTTCTCAAGTCCATTGCCTTCGTCATACACTCGTATCGGCAAGCCTTCACGCGTTGCCGACTGCTGCGCACGCATGCCGGTAATCCAGGCTTTCTTTCCAGCCAGCGCACGCTGCAGCGGTTCAACCTTGCGAGCGTGGCAGCAGCCCTTGCGCAGTTCAACCGACTCGTAGAAGGCGTTGATGCCGTTCTCGCGCGTATAGGCTTCAACCAGATCGTGGCGCGGATAATACAGCTTGAGCGTTAAACCGTAATGCTCTTTGACTTCGGCAATCAGAGCGTAGGTTTCCAGCGGAAGACGGCCGGTATCGAGCGAGAACGATTCGATGTCCAAGTTGCCGCCGACGATGAGGTCGGTCAGGACCATATCCTCAGCGCCCAGACTGTTGGCAAAGACCGCCGGTGAGAATTCTTCATAAATCTGACGCAGCAGGCTGCGGACAGCCGCTGTTTTGACGGCGAGCGCGTCGATCAGCGCAGGGTCATTGAGATTGACGTTGATGGCCATGGTTATCCTTCAGGCGGTCCGGCGACGGAAGAGCGGCTGTGGCTGGTCGACCGCGGCCTGGTAAGTCTCGCTGAAGACGCGCAGGCCGGACAATGCGGCTTCGATATCCTTGCCCTCGCGCAGCGCGAAGGCGTCAATGCCACAGCGCTTCATATAGAACAGTTGGTCTTGCAGCACGTCTCCGATTGCGCGGATTTCACCGCGGTAGGCATAACGCTCTCGCAGCAATCGGGCCGTTGAATAAGCACGGCCATCGGTGAACTTCGGAAAGTTGAGGCCGATGACGACAAAGTGTTCGAGATCGCCGGCAATGGCCTCCACGTCCTCGTGGCTGTCCAGCCAGACGCCGGGCCGTTTGCCTCGCGAGAGGATTTCCGCCTTGCGTTCCAACCATGCCGTCATCGGCACCATGATGTTCCCGTCGGGCCAGGCCAGCGATGCCGCTGTTTGTTCGCCATCCAGTTTGAGTATCTGCCAGTCATCATCGATGATTTGGCCATTCTTGATGATCTTAGGCATTGACGACTTCCGTAAGATTTTCGCTGGCATCCGCTTTTGCCGGCTTGCGCTTGTCCCGACCGGCGTAGGCGCGCTGCTTGAAGGGCTCAATACCGATGCGTTGCAGCGTATCGATAAAACGCTCGCTCGGCGTGCGTTGTTCGGTAGAACCGTGATCAGCGCGGCGATCACCAACGGCACTTCGTCGGCATAGAAGGACGGGCCGATCACCTTGCCTATCGCGGTCGCGTTGCCTTGTTGGCCGCCGACGGTGATCTGGTACCACTCTTCACCGTTCTTATCGACTCCGAGGACGCCGATGTTGGCGACATGATGGTGGCCGCAGGAGTTCATGCAACCCGAGATGTTGAGCGAGATATCGCCAATGTCGTAGAGGTAGTCCAGATCGTCGAACTTGCTCTGAATCGCCTCGGCAATCGGCACCGAGCGGGCGTTGGCCAGCGCGCAAAGATCGCCGCCGGGGCAGCAGATCATGTCGGTGAGCAGGCCGATATTCGGCGTGGCCAACCCGTTGGCGCGGGAGATTTTCCATATCTCATGCAGATCGCGCTTCCTGATGTCGGACAGCACCACGTTCTGTTCGTGGGTGACGCGCAGTTCGCCAAAACTGAAACGGTCCGCCAGATCGGCAATCACTTCCATCTGCAAATCGCTAATGTCGCCCGGTGCAAAACCCGGCGCCTTGAGCGATAGCGTAACGGCGGCATAGCCCGGCACTTTGTGCGCATGCGCGCAACGCTTGGCCCAGCTGGCAAAGGCCTTGTCTTCTTTCAGGTGAGCAGCGTAAGAGAAATCATCCTGCGGCAGATGCTCATACTCAGGGGCGGTAAAATGTCGTGCAACACGCTCGAACTCGGCGTCGGTCAGCGTCGTGGCCCCGTCCTTCAGGTGCGACCACTCGGCCTCGACCTGACGCGTAAATTCTTCGACTCCCAGCGCGTTGACGAGTATCTTGATGCGTGCCTTGTACATGTTGTCGCGCCGACCATAGCGGTTGTACACACGCAGCACGGCGTCGAGATACGAGAGTAGATGCTTCCGCGGTAGAAACTCGCGAATGACTTTGCCGATCACCGGGGTGCGGCCGAGGCCGCCACCGACAAATACCCGGACACCGATCTCGCCGGCATCGTTGTTGACGATTTCCAGCCCCACATCGTGGGCGCGAATCACGGCACGGTCTTCTCTGGCCGCATTGACGGCGATCTTGAACTTGCGGGGCAGAAATGCAAACTCGGGGTGGAAGGTCGACCACTGACGAAGCACTTCGCAATAGGGGCGCGGGTCGGTCAGTTCGTCCGGTGCAATCCCGGCAAATTGGTCGGTCGTGATATTGCGGATGCAATTGCCGGAGGTCTGTGCGGCATGCATCTCGACACTCGCCAGTTCGCCAAGAATTTCCGGCGTCTCTTCAAACTTGGGCCAGTTGAGTTGCATATTCTGTCGTGTCGTGAAGTGGCCGACGCTGCGGTCATAGCGGCGAGAAATCTCGGCCAACTTGCGCAGTTGCGCCGAAGAGAGCATGCCGTAGGGAATGGCAATGCGCAGCATCGGGCCGTGACGCTGGATATAGAGGCCGTTTTGCAGGCGCAAGGGGCGAAGCTCATCTTCGGAAAGAGTGCCCGCCCGATGGCGGTCGATCTGGCCGCGATATTGCGCGACGCGTTCGTCGATGATCTTCTGGTCAATGCTATCGTAGCGATACATGCCTCGCTCCTAGAAATTCAAACCGTGTTACAAGGTAATCAGTTTTCCGCCGATCAGCACCAGCATGCCGGCGAGAGATACGTCGCAAAATCGATCCGGTACTTTGGCTGAAGCATGGCTGCCGATCCAGATCCCGGGCAGCGAGCCGATCAGGAGACTGCCGAGTAGCGACCAATCGACACTGCCAAGCGCCCAGTGACCCAGTCCGGCGATCAGCGTTAGCGGGACGGCATGGGCCAGGTCGCTCCCGACAATGCGGATGGTTGGCAGCTTCGGATAGAGGAAGAACAGTGCGGCAACCCCAGAGCACCCGCGCCAACCGAAGAAATCGTGACAAGTATACCGAGCAAAATACCGATTGCCACGGTAATCTCTGACTGATAGCGCGTATGTGCGCTGTCGTCGGCATGTTTCAGCGCATAACGCTGCAAGTGCTGGCGGAAAATGATGGCGCAGGCGGTCAGCAACAAAGCCACGCCGAGTGAAACCGAAATGATGTGGGTGACCGCAGCACTTTGCTTCGGCAGGTGCGACAACGCCCACACCGTCAGCAATGAGGCGGGAATGCTGCCGCTGGCCAGCAGTCCGGTAATACGCCAATCGACATGCCCTTTCCTGGCGTGGACCGTGGTGCCACCGGCTTTGGTGATTGCCGCATACAGCAGATCGGTGCCGACGGCGGTTGCCGGGTGGATGCCAAAAAGCAGCACCAGCAGCGGCGTCATGAGCGAGCCGCCGCCAACGCCGGTAAGTCCGACGATGGCGCCAACAACAAAGCCCGATAAGGTGTAGAGCCAATCCATGGGGTGCTCGAATGAGAAGATGACGCATGTTATCAGCCGATGACTTGAATGAAAAAGAATATTCGGTTAGATTCTTAGAACTATTGGTTATTAAGAGATCAGATGAAGCTGCAACAACTCCGTTATCTTGTTGAAGTCGGTCGCTGCGGCCTGAACGTCTCTGAAGCGGCCGAGTTGCTTTGCACGTCGCAGCCGGGGGTGTCCAAGCAGATCAAGCTGCTTGAAGACGAGCTGAAGGTTGTCGTTTTCGAGCGGAGCGGCAAACGCCTGTCGGCAGTAACGGAGCCGGGCAAGCGCGTGCTCGAAATCGCCGATCGCATCCTGCGCGATGTCGATAACATCAAGCGTGTGGGTGAGGAATTCGCCGGTGGCGATTCCGGCAGCCTGGTCATTGCCACGACGCACACGCAGGCGCGCTATGCCTTGCCGTCCGTGGTCATCCGTTTCATCGAGCGTCATCCGAAGGTCCGCTTGTCGATGCATCAGGGCAGCCCGACGCAGATCGCCGAATGGACGATCAAGGGTGAAGCGGACATCGCCATTGCCACCGAGGCGCTCGACCAGTATCCGCAACTGGTTATGCTTCCTGTTACCAGTGGGGCACTGCGTGATCGCTCGGACGGGCATCCGATTCTTGGCCAGAAACTGTGACGCTGACCGAACTGGCCAACTGGCCGCTGATCACCTATGATCCGGCATTTGCCGGCCGTTCACGCATCAACAAGGCATTCGAGCGCGCACAATTGACGCCGAATGTCGTGCTGGCGGCGATCGACGCTGACGTCATAAAGACTTATGTGAGTCTCGGTTTGGGATTGGGCATCATTGCCAGCATGGCGTATGACCCGGTACGCGATCTCGGCCTTCAGGCGGTCGATGTCGCTCATCTTTTCGGCTCGAACACCACGCGCATCGGCTTGCGTCGGGGAAACTACCTGCGTCAGTACGAATACGATTTCATCGCGCTGTTTGCGTCGCAGCTCTCAAAGCGAGCCGTCGACATGGCCATGACCGGCACAGGAGAAGGGAATGAATACCAACTTTGATCCAGCGGGTTCGCCAACCCATGGCGTGCTGACACGTATCCTCAGCGTGCTTGTCGGCGTGGTCGTGCTGACAGCGGCCTTCATGTTTTCACTGGTCATCTTCGCCGTGGTGGCGGTGGCCGGACTGATATTCGGGTTTTATTTTTGGTGGAAAACCAGGGAATTGCGGCGGCAGATGCGCGAGCAGGCCGCTGAGCAGACGGGCGGACGATACGCCGAGCCGGCGGAAGCCGGATCGGGCGCCGATGGTGAAATCATCGAGGGCGAGGCGGTACGCGTCGCAGAGGTTCGGGATCGCCCTGCCGGTTATGGCCAGTGAACGAGAGGCCAAGCCACTCAGCGGTGAAAGACAACTCCGGACGCCGTTAGGCCGACGACACCACCCGGTTGCGACCGCCTTCCTTGGCCTGATACAGGGCAAGATCCGCCGCCTGTATCAGCGCCAGGCTGTCGGTTTCGTGGCCGCGGGTTACCGCGACACCGACACTCAGGGTGACGGGTATGCGCTGCGCTTCCCACAGAAAAGCGGTTTTTTCGACCAGCGTGCGAATCCGTTCGCCGATCTGCAAAGCGATACGCTGGTTGGCGTTGGTCAGAACGGCGGCGAACTCCTCGCCACCGTAGCGGAATATCATGTCTTCGGAGCGCGATGTGTTTCTCAAGACTTCTGCCAACTGGCGCAGTACCTCATCGCCGGCCGCATGGCCAAAGTTGTCGTTTATGCGCTTGAAGTGATCGATATCAAGCATTAGGCAGGCCAGCGGCGCACCGCTGGACTGGGCAAAAACCCATTCCGAAGCGAGAAAGTCCAATCCCTTCCGGCGGTTGGGAAGCTGTGTCAGCGTATCGGTCAGCGCATCCTGAAGCAGCCTTTTCTGTGCCACGGCAAACTCGTCGGTCGAGCGCATGATGCCGAGGCGTTCGCGCTGCATTTCATCCTTGAGTATCTGCATTCGCGTCGCCGTGTTGATATGAACGCGCAGGGTTTCCATGTTCACGGGCTTGACCAGCACATCATCTGCGCCTGCAGCGATGGCCTCAAGAATTCGACTTTCGTTCTCCGGCGTGGCCAGCAGCAACACATAACAATCCTTGCCTTTCTGAGCCAAACGGAGGTTGCGACAGAAATCGGTCGCTTTCAGGCTGGGCATCGACAAATCGGCAACAATGATCTGCGCCGGGCGGCGCAGCACCTGCGCCAGGCCTTCCGCTGAATCGACGACCAGGACCGGCTGGTGGCCAAGCTCCTCGATCTGCTGCATTAACGGTGCGAGATCCGGCGCCGGGATGCCGATCAACTGAACATGCAGGCAAGGCGTTCGCGCCCGACGGTTTTCGCTATCGGGCACCGTACCCATCCGGCGCATCGGAGGGTTGCCGCCAGAATTTCGGCGAAGGGGGAATATCCTGGGTGCGAACTTTCAGTTTGGCACCCCATTCACGCCAGCGCTCGACCATGCGATCGACCAAGGCATTGAGCGCGACGCCGCCGATGCCAAGACGTGCCGCGCGAGCCAGAAGCGCCGGCAGCAGACTCCAGCGCGATTCTTCATCTACCATGCACAGATGTGCCAGTGCGCTGGCAAAACTCAGGGATAGCGTTAAGGTGTGGACCCGGGAGCCATCGTCAAAACCCGCCGCATCGGGGTTTTCATGGTGGAAAGCGGCCATCACAAGCACTTCGGGAAGTCCCCATTCCCCTAGCAAGGTGGCAGCCAGTTCATGGTGGTCCAAGCCAAAGCGCTCCTGCTCAAGCGGCGCCGTTTCGAGCCCCTGCTCACGAGCGAGCACCAGGACATCGGAATATTCATCGGGAAAGAGAGAGGCCAGCGCCAGCTCGCCCACTCGGGCCAGCAGTCCGATAGTGAAAATTTCTTCGCTGGCGATCTGGGCGAAGTGGGCGAGCTCCTGACAGGCGATACCGGT
Organism: Propionivibrio sp.; assembly: GCA_016705685.1. Taxonomy (GTDB): domain Bacteria; phylum Pseudomonadota; class Gammaproteobacteria; order Burkholderiales; family Rhodocyclaceae; genus Propionivibrio. The sequence continues at coordinate 10,964 of JADJLB010000006.1, read as the reverse complement.
CGCCAGCGAGTGCCCCCAGAAAACTTCATAATCGAAGGCCGTGCACGACCCACTCTTATGGCTGTGCATGACCGAGAGGCCAATCACCAGATCGCGTACGCGAAACGAACCCAAGGCGACGATCCCGCGTTGCAGGGAAACAATCGGTCGCGAGCGGCCAAAAGCGGCTGCATTGGCAAAATACAGAATGCGTCCAGCGATCGCCGGGTCGGACTGGACGAGCTGGACCAGTTCGCCAATGCGGAAATCATCCCGCTGCAACAGGCGGATGATCGACAAGGCAACGCCTTGGGCGAGGGCAGCTTTCCCGTCGCCTTCAGCGCCGCATAACGATCAGGGTCGACAAAACGCATTGGAGACAATCTCCGGTCAGTGGCCCATCATAAACCCAACGACACCTCGCCGGTCATCCCGCCTATCGTGAGAATTGCACCGCACACGCCACGCCCATTAGCGAAATCTAATCGCGGTGGTCAGATAAATACCGACAAAGATCAGGGCAATGCCGATGAAATGGTAAATCTGCGGTACCTCGTCGAGGAAGGCGGCCGAAAGCAGGGTGCCGAACACCGGCATCAGGTGGATAAAAAGGCTGGCCTTGCTGGCACCAACCTCGCCGACGGCGCGGTTGTAGAAAATGTAGCCGAGAAAACCTGGGAAAACGCCCGTGTAGGCGATGACGGCCAGCGATTTTGGAGTGACGTGAATCAGGCGGCCTTGGGCGATTTCCCAGGCGTAGGCGGGCGCCAGTGCCACCAGGCCGATGCCGATCAGGGCAGCCAGCAGAAGCATCGGATCGACGCCGGCCGGGCGCCATTGCAATCCGATGGTGTAGAGAGCCCAGACGAATACGGCGCAGAGCATCCACAGATCGCCAATGTTGGGCGCCAGCCCGGCAAACGTGGATACCGTGCCGCGTGCAACGATGATCATCACGCCCAGCAGCGATGTAAGCACGCCCAGCCATTCGATGCCGCGCAACTGTTTTTTCAGGAATATCCAGGAGAGCGTGATGGTCGCGATCGGGATGAACGAATTGAGCAGGACGGCGTTGGTCGCCGCCGTATATTGCAGCGCAACGTAGGCCAGCGTGTTGTAGCCGCCCACGCCGAGCAGCCCAAGAATGACGATGGCCGGCCAGCCGCGCCTGAGCAGCGGCCATTGTCCGCGCAGGTGGGGCAGCGCCAGCGGCAGGGTCAGCGTCAGGGCGATGGTCCAGCGCCAGAAGGCCAGTGAAAGCGGCGGTACGTCGGCACGGATGGCGCGGCCGAGCACCATGTTGATCGACCAGAACAGCGAGGTCAGTACGAGCAGGAAATAGGGATGACGAAATCTGGAGAACATGCAGGCAAACCAAGGGGGCTGTCGGGATCAGCGGGCATTATGCGCGCGACAACTGCGGGGTGGGTGAAATCGTCATCCACGTGTCGTGGCGGATGTGTTGTTGCCGATTCCGATTCTGACCGCGGTCCGGCCAAGTCTGGCTGTCGATCAGTCCTGCTTCAGCAAGGCTTCGAATTCCTCCACGGGCACCGGCTTGCCGAACAGAAATCCCTGGCAAAACGGGCAGCCGTGCTGTTCAAGGAATGCACGCTGCTCTTCAGTTTCAACACCTTCGGCGATGACCGCCATCTCAAGCGTATTGGCCATGGCGATGATCGTTTGCACGATGACGGCATCCGCCGGTCTGACGCCGATGTTGCGCACGAATGACTGGGCGATCTTGAGTTGTTTGAATGGCAATTGCGTGAGGTAAGCCAATGACGAATAACCGGTGCCAAAGTCGTCCATCGAAAAGTGTATGCCAAATGCGTTCAGTTCGTTCATGATGCGGATCGTGTCGTCGGCGTCCTTGAGCACCAGACTCTCGGTGAGTTCAAGCTTGAGCTTGTTCGGATCGATGTCTGCATTCCTTACCGCAGCAAGAACTTTCTCAACAAAATCAGGTTGATGAAACTGGCGCGCACTGATGTTGATCGCCAGTTGCAGATGCCGGGTCGCCTCACTGTCTGCCCACTTCTTGAGCTGGGCGCAAGCGGTCTCCAGCACCCATTGCCCGATCGGCAGAATCAGGCCGGAGTCCTCGGCCAGCGGGATGAAAGCGTCCGGAGAAACCAGATTGCTGCCTGGGCGCAGCCAGCGGATGAGCGCTTCGGCACCGACGATCCGGCCGTCGTGCGTGGCCTGCAGCTGGTAGTGGAGCATGAACTGGTTTCTTGACAGGGCATGGCGCAGGTCGGCCTCCAGTGCCGCACGCTCCTTGATGATCGCCTGCATCTGAGGGTCAAAGAAACGCAATGCATTGCGCCCGGATTTCTTCGCCTGGTACATGGCGATGTCGGCCTGTTTCAGCAGATCCTCTTTGCTTTCTGTGTGATTGCTGAACAGGGTGGCGCCAATGCTGGGGGAATTGTGGTATTCGTGTGGGCCAGCTGGTAAGGTTCGTTGAGCGCGGCCAGAATTTTTTCGCCGACCGCTTCGACCTGCATCGCACAAACCAGGATGTCCGGGCTCAGGTCTTCGAGCATTATCACGAACTCATCCCCGCCAATACGGGCAACCGTGTCTTCCTCGCGCACGCACGACACGAGACGTTGCGCGACCTGAAGCAGCAGCAAGTCGCCGACATGATGGCCGAAGCTGTCATTCAGATCCTTGAAATTGTCCAGGTCGATGAAGAGCAGCGCGCCTCTCTGATGCTTACGGGCAGTGGTTGCAAATGCCTAGTTGAGCCGATCCAGCAACAACCGTCGGTTGGGTAGATGAGTGAGGAAATCATAGAACGCCAGCCGTTTGATTTCTTCCGCCGCTGCCCGCTTCAAGGTATTGTCATTGATTACGGCAACAAAATGGGTGATGACGCCTTCATCATTTCTTACCGCGCTGAGTGTGAGCTGCTCCGCAAAATCCTCGCCATTCTTGCGCGTGCTCCAGATTTCGCCCGACCAGAAGCCGGTCAAATTAGCACTTCGCCACATCGCCGAACAGGTCTCCGCCTGGCGACAGGCGGATTGAAGCAGACAGAAATCCCTGCCGATGACCTCTTCGGCGCCATATCCCGACATGCTGCAGAATGCTTGGTTGACCTTCAGTATTATCCCCTGGGCATCCGTGATCATCATCCCTTCCTGGGATTCAAAGGCGATTGCGGCAATGCGCAACTCGGCCTCGGCCTGTTTGAGCCGACTGATGTCGACCAGCGCGATACGCAGCGTCCAGGATTCGTCCGCACCCGTTTTGCGCAGGCAGTCAAGTCGAGCGTCAAATGTCGATCCGTCGTTCCGGACCAGGACCAGATCGGTTTCATGCGTCTGCTCGCCGGGACTTTCCCTCATGTTCTGGAAAAGTCGATACCAGCGGTCTTGGTCCTGATCGGCGACAAAGCGTGCAAAGCGTCGTTGCCTGAGATTCTTGCGCTCGACACCGAGCATGGTCGACGCTTTCAGATTGCTTTCCGCGATCAAACCGTCGCGAGTGAGGGTGAAATAAGCATTCGGGGCAAACTCGTACAAATCGACAAAACGGTCACGCGATATCTCCAGAGCCTCCTGCGCCTGCCGCAGTTGCTCATGCTGCATCTCCAGTTCAATCTGATGCACCCGGAGTTCGTACACAAGCTCCTCGGAAGCGGGGCGAATTGCCGATGCTGTCGAAGTTCTCGCGTAGCGCTCCTCGGCGGCGCGGTGGATTTCCTTGGGGTCGTACGGTTGGCCACTCATGACGCATTGACCTCCATCGATAACAGCATCATCTGTGGTTCGCCGATTCTGCCAACGATTCGCCTGGCGTTCAGCAGAATCCGGCGGTGACCAATGTTCGGAAAGTCGTGTTCCACGACATAAGCATCGAACGACTCGGCTCTTGCCAGGATGCTTTCAAGTAGCGAGCGCAAGGCGGGAATATCCCACTGATGATTGCCAAGATCATAAATCCGGCGGCCCAGCGTCTCTTCCGGCGTGACCTGAAACTCCCGATAAAACGCGGCACTGACCGTGATCACCTGCAACGCGCCGTCGAGCACGACGAGTGGTTCGCGCAACGTATTGACGATGCCTTCCGCCAGTTCAAGCGCATCCCGGTTGGCCACCGCCTTGATGCGTTCGGTGATGTCGGTAAAGGTCAGTACGACGCCATCGATCAGATTTTCAAGCGTGCGGTAGGGCTGGATGCGTGCCAGCATCCAGGCGCCACCATCGATTTGCATCTCGCATTCATAGGGAATCAGCGAATCCAGTACACCCTGGGCGGCGACAAGGAGGTCTTCCCCCGCGACCACGGGCCGGATGTCGGCCAGGGGACGGCCGACGTCCGAATCGGCCAGGCGATAGATACGCACGGCTTCGCGCGTGAAACTGCGGATGCTCAGGTGTTGATCGAGAAAGACGATGCCGATGTTGATATTGTCCAGAAGATTCTTCATGTCGTTCTGCATGCTGGCGAGTTGCTCTATCTTGCGCTGCAGTTCCGAGTTGACCGTGATCAGTTCTTCGTTAACCGATTGGAGTTCTTCCTTCGAGGTTTCCAGCTCCTCGTTGGTCGATTGCAATTCCTCATTGGTCGATTGCAGTTCTTCGTTGGTCGACTTGATCTCCTCGTTGGTCGCCTGCTGCTCCTCGATCGCGGCCTGATGGCTTTCTTTCAGATACGCCAGATCGTGCTCTAGTTCCTGGATGCGTCCCAGCTCTGCCGGTTTGGCAGCCCGGCTACGCTTTGGCCTGGCTGTCGGGCTGGCGATGTCCTGAAAACTTACCAGTAACAGCTTGTCGCGATCCGGACCGGGCAGTGGCCGGACGCTGAGGCCGACGGTTGAAAAGCCGCCGTTGGTCTTGACCTGAATTTGCCGGTTCAGCGTCAGCACACCTTCGCTGGCGGCGGCGTGTATGGCCGCGCGCAGTTCAAGTTCGAGGCCCTCGCGGGCCATCTCGATGACATTCAGGCTGGCCTGCCCCTGGTGCCGGGCGCAAATATTTCCCGGTTTCTCCATGCACAAAGAGTGTATTGCCCTTGAGGTCGGTGACCACGGCGGCGGGTGCAAAAAACTGCAGTAGCACGCGCTGTGTCATATCGGCCAGGTTGGTTGCCGTAGATCTCCTGACAACATCTTCGGGCGTCTTGCCACCGCTCGCCGCCGACCAGTTCACTGGCGGGGTGGAGACAATTGCCCTGGCCGTGCTCGTGTCATGTCGCGCGCGATAGAATTTGCACTTGCGGTTGAGCGATGAAAACAGCTCGATATGATTGCCGATACTTTCCGATGGCGACAGGAACAGCACACCACCCGGTTTCAGCGCAAAGTTGAAAACCGGAATCAGACGATTCTGCAGTTCCGTTTCAAGGTAGATCATCAGGTTGCGGCAACTGAGGAGATCGAGCTTGGTGAAGGGCGGGTCCTTGATCACGTTCTGGATGGCGAACACCACCATCTCCCGGATTTCTTTCCTGATCCGGTAGCCGGAATCTTCCTTGGTGAAGAAGCGGCGCAGTCTTTCCTCCGTGACGTCCTGGGTGATATTGGGCGGATAGAATCCGGCGCGGGCAATGGCGACCGCGTCTTCGTCCAGGTCGGTGCTGTAAATCTGCACCTTGAAGTTCTGGTGCGACGCATCCATCAATTCGCGCAGCAGGATGGCGATCGAATACGATTCCTCTCCCGTTGCGCAGCCGGCGACCCAGACGCGGAATACGTAGTCGTCCGGCTTGTCCTGGCACAGTTGCGGCAGGATCTCCGATTTCAGTACCGAAAACGCCTCCGTATCGCGGAAGAAGCTGGTGACATTGATCAGCAGTTCCCTGAACAAGCCGTGAACTTCGTCCGGATTCTCCTTGAGGTAGCGGGCATAGACTTCGGTGTCGTCGATACAGTGCTGCGACATGCGGCGCTGAATGCGTCGGCCGATCGTGCTTTTCTTGTAGAGCGAGAAATCGTTGCCGGTGGCGCTGCGCAACTGCATCAGGATGCGTCTCATTCCGCTTTCTGCCTTGGGTTCGGCCGGAATTACGGCCGGAGAGGCCAGAGCTCGGGCGCCATTGAGCAGGGTCTCGGGCATCTTGTCGGCGGCTGTGACGTGGGTGGCGTATCCGGCCTGTACGGCACTGGATGGCATGCCGTCATACCTGGCACTGGCCGGGTCTTGAACCAGGGTAAGCCCACCGGCGCCGAGGATGGCGCGCAAGCCCAGCGTGCCGTCGGTGCCGGTGCCGGAAAGAATGACGCCAACGGCACTTTCCTGCCGGTCTTCCGCCAAGGACCGCAGAAAGGCGTCAATCGGCATGCGCTGGCCGCGTGGCTCATGGGGCGCGCTCAGTTGCAAGCTGCCATGGAAGATGGTCATGTCGCGGTTGGGCGGGATGATATACACACGGTCGGGTTCAACGACGAGCTGATCCTGCGCCTCGATCACCGGCATCGTCGTGACGCGTTGCAGGATTTCAGTGAGCAGGCTGGCGTGGTCGGGATCAAGATGCGGCACCAGCACGTAAGCCATGCCGCTATCGGGAGCCGCATGACGGAAAAACTGCTCGAACGCTTCCAGACCGCCGGCAGAAGCACCAATGCCGACGATAGGGAACCTGGCTGATACGCTTTCAGCTGTCATGCAGGAACCATCCCAGGGTTGACACGCCTTGTTTCGAGACGCTGTCTTTCTCTCCTATACTCCGCGAACTCCATTCTACCCTACTATCAATAGGGTGTTTTTTCGAGTCTCGCTGTGCGTTATGCCCGGAAGACGTCAGGAATCACAACTCACGCGGGCTGATATGGCTGGCCAGCCAAGCTTGCGCAGCGGTCGTCTTTCACGCGAGGCTTGTGAGGACGGAGGAACGGACCCGACCGTCACAGTTCATTCGGTCTTGTCGTATATCGCCGGGAGCACGGGGCGTCGTAGCTTGATCGTCGCAACACGACGGGCGTGAACGAATGTGCCTAGCAAATTCCGGTAAAGAACCAGGGCAGAGTATTGCCCATCAAGAACAGTGTTTACGGTTTGATCCGACAAGTATTGCTAAGTCGCTAATATCGGATGATAAAATCCGCCGATTCAATTCTGCGTCGCGGATTCGAAGGCCATCAGAATGACCTCATTGACTTCAAACGCTTCCGGATTCATCGATGGCAACCCGGTGGCGACCTTTATTCTCGACAAGGATCATCGGGTTGTGAGTTGGAACAGGGCTTGCGAGGCTCTGACAGGGATACCCGCGACGAGCCTGATCGGTACAACCGATCAGTGGCGTGCCTTCTATCCGTCAAAACGTCCGGTGATGGCCGACCTTCTTATCGATGGGCTGAATGAGGACGACCTGCGCTACTTCTACCAAGAGAAATTTCACCCTTCCACGCTGATTCCTGGCGCCTGCGAAGCGGAGGATTTTTTCCCCGATTTTGGCAATGGAGGTTGCTGGCTGTTCTTTACAGCCGCGCCGATCCTTGATGCGGAAGGCAACGTGATTGGTGCGATCGAAACCCTGCAAGATTTTACCGAACGCCGAAAAGCGGAAGCCGCACTCCGTGACCGGGAAGCCTTGTTAGCCCAGATTCTCCATAGCACGTCCGTCGCCACCGTCGTCATCGACCAGAACCATCAAATCACCCATTGGAACAAGGCTTGCGAGGCCCTGACCGGACAGCAGGCGGAAAGCGCTATGGTGACTCGTGACCACTGGCGGTCACCGAACCCTGAAGCCAGGCCATTCCTTTCCGACCTGATGCTGGACGGGAAAATCGAAGACGATTTTCACCGTTACTTCTGCGGCGATCTGCGTCAGTCTTCCCTCATTGTCGATGCATTCGAAACCGAGGCGAACTGGAAAAATGCCAGCGGCGAAGACAAGTGGCTGTACCTGACGGCTGCGCCGCTGATCAACGGCAACGGCGAGCTCATCGGCGCCATCGAGACGATGCAGGATGTCACGGAACGTCGGTTGGCCGAAGAGTCCTTGCGCAAGAGCGAGGAACGTTACCGGGAGCTAAGCATCACCGATGCAATGACCCAGCTCCACAATACCCGTCACTTCGGCGTCATGGTTGGCAAGGAGATCGAGCGGGCGGAACGTTATAGGCGGCCATTGACGCTGCTCATCGCCGATGTGGACGATTTCAAGGCGATTAACGACACCTACGGTCATTCGGAAGGAGACCGGGTATTGGTTACTTTGGCTGAAGTCATCAGGACTTCTCTGCGCAATACCGACTCTGCTTACCGATATGGCGGCGAGGAATTTGCGGTTCTGATGCCCGAAATTACGGTTTGGGATGGCGCTAAATTTGCCGAGCGGGTGCGAACCCAGTTTTGCGCAAGGCCGTTCGAGATGGCCGAGCAGACCACCTTGCATTCGAGCGTCAGTATTGGCGTGACGCAGTTTCAGCCGGGCGACGACACCAAGAGCCTTTTCTGCAGGGCTGACGACGGCATGTATCAAGCCAAACGGCGTGGCAAGAACTGCGTGGTTGTCGTCGAACCTCCGAGCGGTCCTTAGCAGCCTGTCGGGCCTGCCCCGCCGCGTCGTAAGCTATGTAGAATGATTTCTGTTCATTAGATTTCTGGGGTGTTTGTCCATGCGAGCGATCTCATCAAGCACGATCATCACTGACCCCTACCGTGCGGGAATTGCGCTGGGCGAGTCGTTGGCCACGATGTCGCCGGAAGTTGTCTTCCTTTTCTCTTCGATAGATTACTCGGTACCTGAATTGCTGGAGGGGCTGCACGATGCGCTGGATCATGATGATGTCATTGTTGTCGGCAATAGCAGTAATGGATTCTATGAGACAACCGTTTCCTCCGATCGTGGCGCGGCCGTTCTGGGCTTGAATTCCGACGGGCAGGTGCGCTGGCGTCTGGCGCACGCCGAACGACTGAACGAGAATCTGCATGACAAAGTGGAAGAATTGATGGCCATGCTCTCGGTCGATGGGGAAACGCCCTGCCTGGGGTACCTGGTATCCGATTTCAGGGTCGATGCCAGCCGGATCGAAGCCGCGTTGCGCGAAAGCGTGAGTTTCCCTGTCGTTGGTGGCCTGGCCGACGATTATTCGATGCAGAGCAGCTATATCTACGTCAATCGTGAAGTGTTCAGCGATGCGCTCGTTGTGCTGGCGGCCTACGGCGATCTGCGTTTCTCGATCCGTGTTGGCAATTCGTTGCAGGCCATCGGTCGTAGTGGGCGGATCGATGCGATCGAGGGCACCCAGTTACATCGCGTCGACGGCCTCAACGCCAAGGATTTTATCGAACGCGAGACCGGCAGGACTGTGCTGCAGACGGACCGCGGCACACTTTCCTTGCTGGTTCACGATGCCGAGGTCTCCGAGGAAAAGTGCTTGCGCTCGATTATTCCGGATTTGCTGGACACGGAGGATCACCTGGTTTGTTTGGCGGCATTCCCAGAGGCCATTCGGTGCAAGTGTGTGTGGCCCGGCCGGAGGATATGGTGGCTGAGGTTCACGCCATTGCCGAAGCGGCAAGCGCTAGTGGAAAGGGCGCGGCGGCCGCGCTGGTGATCAGTTGTTCCGGTCGGAAGGTGCTCCTCGGCGAGCAGATCAAGCACGAGACCAGCGCGTTGACCGAGGCCTTTGCGCCGGATCTGCCCCTGGCCGGGTTCACGTCATTCGGCGAAATCGCCCCGTTGCGTCGGGCTGACGGTTATACCCGCAATCTGTTCCACAATATGACCTACGTGTTGCTGGTGATCGAGCGGGGAACACGTGAGCATGCGTTATCTGAGAGCATGATCGGCGAACCGCCGGCAGGTTTTGTCGGGGGCCGTCGGCAAGCGCGAGTTGCTCTCCGGGACCGTGGTCTGCTCGCGGCGGACTGTGAATCGGCCTATGCGTTGCTGCCAGACTTCCGGACCCGGGTCGAGGGCGTGGTGCTCACCTTTGGCAGCCCGGCGGCGGCGCGCGTTGGCCCACTGCTTTGGCATATCAGTCTTTCGCGCGAAGCACTCCTGCAGGGCGGAGAATTCCTGACCGTGGCGCTCGAAGCCATAGGTTTGGCCAGCGTGGCGGACGATCAGGCAAGACACGCGAAACATGCTGAAGAACGGTTGCTGCGTTCCGACCACGAGGTGCGTCGTCGAGACTATCTGCGCGTCACCGAAGCGCTCCAGAATCAGGTGGGACTGGTGACTGCCAGCGAGCGCAAGCTCAGTGCCATTCTCGAAAGCGTCGATGCCCGTATCTACCTCTTGGACCGCAGGGGCGCTACTTTTTCGCCAACCGCTCGGCGCGTGCCATGTGGCAACTTGAAATGGAAGACATCGCCGGTCTTGGCGATGAGATGATCTTCGACGCGAAACGGTCGCCATCATCAGGCGCAGTGACCGCCGGGTTCTCGAAGAGGGTGAAACAATCCGCTCGGAGGAAGCCATCGCGTTCTCCGGCAACGGGAAGAAGGCTGTCTTTCAGACAACCAAGCTGCCGCTTCGTCGCGAGAGCGGCCAGATTTATGCCCTCTGCGGAATTTCGACTGACATTACAGATCGCAAGCAGGCCGAAGAAGAATTGCGCGCGAGCGAGGCCCGCCTCTTCACCATCCCGGAGAACGTCGATGCCGGCCTATACCTCAAAGATACGGAAGGAAGGTACTTGTTTGCCAACCGCGCAGTGCGGGAATTATGGCAAATCGAGGATATGGCCGATATCGTCGGATTTGGTGATGAAAAATTCTTTGATGAATCCACGTCGATCAACATCCGGGGCAATGATAGCCGGGTGCTGGAAATCGGCGAAACGTGGGTAAGGACTGGAGAGACAAATACCGTTGCCTCTTCCGGAAAGATAGCGACCTATCATTCCACCCTGCTGCTGCTTCGCCGGTCAGGACGGCAGCATATATGCTCTTATGCGGAATTTCGACTGACATCACCGCTATCTGGGAGCATGCCAGGCAACCCGAGTAACCTCGCGCACTACGATGCGCTGACCACGCTACCCAACCGCACGCTTCTGGCCGATCGCTTGCAAC
>JADJLB010000004.1 GCA_016705685.1 Propionivibrio sp. | reverse complement strand
CGCCACTTTCGATTGGCATGCCCGCGAATGGGTATTCAAGACGACACCGTATTACCGCGAGTCAGCGACTATATTGACGCGATCAAGACGGCCGGCCCGCTAAACCAGTTCAACGTACACTTCCAATCAATCAGCGCGGCTGTACGGCCTTGATGTGTCGAGGCCACATGCCGCTAGCCAAGACTAGCTTTGGAGAGTTCGGCAGAAGGGTCTGCTGAGCTACACCAATGGCAAGAACCGCGATACCGGCGATGATCTGCGGCCTCATGCCGTTCAATGCCAAGCTGCTCACGCAACAACTCGGCGCGTGGGATAATAGCGCCGAACTGGGTGATGGTGAAAGCCAGGGATCAGGTATCGGACGTGCGCAATGAAAGTCCAGACCGCCGCTATAGCCTGTGAATCTGCGCGCCAGCTATCAGTGGCGGCAAGCGCGCATCGATTTTGGTGTGGAAAACCTCTTCGACAAACGTTATGACCTGCCACTGGGTGGTGCCTATGTGGGTCAGGGCAGCACGATGGCGCTGAACGCGGCAAACATGCCGCGGGGCATTCGCCGTTCCAGGCGCTGGACGCTCCCTGTATGCAGGCCTCAATTTCAAATTTTAGGTCGTCTTTTGCACGCAACACTTGACTGAAAGACTCTCGATACGGCCTACTTCAGCCTCGGCAAGCTACGGCTTGCCGAGCTTTCCCAATCTGGACAGAAATAACACCCAACAAAACTGATAACCTGTCCACCGCTTCAGGGCCATCGCTTCGTCGCTTGATTCAATGCCCGAATACCCTCAATACCCGCCACCCACACTGAACACTGATGTCTGAATCCTCGCTCTACGCAGAACTTGCCGCGCAATCGCTTCAACTGGCCGAAAATGGCCTCGCGCCGCCGACGCACCCTGGACGCCCGTGCGGTTACTGGCACGCGTCGATGGCCGCGATCTGGTCAGTTTCTGCAGCAATGATTACCTCGGTCTGGCCAATGCCCCGGAGCTGGTCGAAGCAGCCGGCGCCGGTGCCAGAGTCTGGGGCGTCGGCAGCGGCGCTTCGCATCTGGTCAGTGGTCACATGCGTCCGCACGAAGATCTTGAAGAACGGCTGGCCGCCTTCACCGGCTTCCCGTGTGCCGTGCTCTTTTCCACCGGCTATCTGGCCAACCTCGGCATCGTGCCGGCATTGCTCGGGCGTGGCGATGCCGTATTTTCCGACAAGCTCAACCATGCCTCGCTGATCGATGCCGTTCAGCTCTCGCGGGCCGACAACAAGCGCTATCCGCACGGCGATCTGGACACACTCGAACGCCTGCTCGCCAGCAGCAGCGCCAGGCGCAAGATGATTCTGACGGATGCCGTGTTCAGCATGGACGGCGATCTGGCGCCATTGCCTGCTCTGCTGGAACTCGCCGAACGCTTCGACGCCTGGCTGGTGGTCGACGACGCGCATGGCTTCGGCGTGCTCGGCGAGCAAGGGCGCGGCAGCCTCGCGCACTGCAGGCTGGGCGCTTCCGCAACGCCTCGTCTATATGGGCACGCTGGGCAAGGCCGCCGGCGCTTCCGGCGCCTTCGTCGCCGCGCACGAAGCGGTCATCGAATGCCTGCTGCAAAACGCCCGAAGCTATATCTTCACCACCGGATCAAGCCCCGTCGTGGCCTGCGCCTTGCTCGCCAGCCTCAAGCTGATCGAGAACGGCGACGCCCGCCGCGAGCATCTACGCCGACTGACCGCGCAATTGCGTGACGGGCTGACCGACACCCGCTGGAAGCTGCTGCCCTCGCCGACGGCGATCCAGCCGGTAATCATCGGCGACAATTTCGAGGTGCTGCGGGTAGCCGATGCGCTGTATCAGCGCGGCTTGTGGGTCCCGGCGATCCGCCCCCCGACCGTCCCTAAGGGCAGCGCACGCCTGCGCGTTTCGATGACGGCTGCCCATTCGCCGGCGCAGGTGGCGGCGCTGATCGACGCGCTGCACGATCTCGCGTGACGCGCAGCCATCATGAATAACTCGCCCCTGAAACCCGACCTCGCTCTGATTCACGGCTGGGGGCTCGGCCATACGGTCTGGCAACCGGTGTTGCCTTTGCTTTCTCTGCGCTTCAATGTGCATGTGCTCGCACTGCCGGGTTATGGCACGCCGGAAACCCTCGTGAATAGTCAGCCCTCGGGTGAGCCTATCCAGGCTACCGCTTCGTTCACTCGAACGGCCGAAACGCTCGTCAAAACCCTTCCCGACAAGTGCATCTTGTGCGGCTGGTCGCTGGGCGGCATGCTGGCGCTTCAGGCCGCCTTGCTCGCTGCGCAAGGCGGCAAAACACTGCGTGGCCTAATCCTCGTCGGCAGCACGCCCCGCTTTACGCAGGGCGTCGACTGGCCGCACGCCCAACCGGAATCGCTGCTCGACACCTTTATCGCCGCGCTGGCCACAGATGCCGCTGTTACCCTGCAACGTTTTATCGCCCTGCTCAATCAGGGCGACACGCAGGCGCGAGCGCTCGGACGGACCTTCCTCAAACAGCTACACGCCGATCCCTTGCCCGATACGGCAACGCTGCTCGTCGGCCTGGGCTGGCTGCGTGATGTCGACCTGCGGCAGCAGCTTGCCGCGATTGATGTTCCGACCCTGCTGGTGCACGGTGAACATGACCCGCTGATGCCGCTCCATGCCGCGCTGTGGCTGAATGAACAATGGCCGAACGCGCAACTCGAAGTGTTCTCGGGCGCCGCCCATGCTCCCTTTCTCAACGATCCGGAACGATTTGCCCGACTGATTGCCGATTTCTTTCATGCACCCGCCATCCATTAAGCAACGCATCCGCGAATCCTTCGAACGCGCCGCCGCCACCTACGACGCCGCCGCGGTCGTTCAGCGCCAGGTTTGCGAACATTTGCTCGACGCGTTCGTGCCGGCACGCCAGCCGCTGACGCGCATCCTCGATGCCGGCTGCGGTACCGGCTACGGCGCATGCCTGCTGCGCGCGCGCTGGCCGGACGCGCACATCACCGGCGTCGATTTCGCCCCGTCGATGCTCGGTTATGCCCATCGCGACACCGACGCGTGTTATGCAGCCGACATCGAGAACCTGCCCTTTGGCGAAAGCACTTTCGATCTGTGGTGGTCAAGCCTGACCATTCAGTGGTGCGAAACCGACAGCGTCTTTGCGGAAGCGTCGCGCGTGCTTGCGCCCGCGGGACAACTGGCTTTGAGCACGCTCGGCCCGGACACCTTTGGCGAACTGCGCGAGGCTTTCTCAGCCGTCGACCAGCATCGCCACACGCTGCCCTTCAGCGATCCGGACTCGATTGCCGAAGCACTGGCCCGGGCGGGATTCGGCAACATCACCCTGCGGCGCAAACGGCACACCGTGTATTACCCCGATCTGAAATCGCTGCTGCGTGCCGTCAAGGCCATCGGCGCACACAACGTCGGCGCGGGCGGGCGCAGCGGCATGATGGGCCGCCAGGCCTGGTTGAAAGTGGAAGCAGAATACGAGCGGCACCGCCAACCCGCCGGCCTGCCGGCCAGCTACGACGTCATCCTCGGTTACGCCAACAAATGAATGCCAACATCAAATCCGCCTGGTTCGTGACCGGCACCGACACCGGGGTCGGCAAGACCTTTCTCACCTGCGCGCTGCTGCTGGCCTTGCGCGACAAGGGCATCAAGGCCATCGGCATGAAGCCCGTTTCCGCCGGAACCGACGCCGCCGGGCATAACGAGGATGTCGAACAACTGCTCGCCGCATCCGGCGTTGCCGCGCCGCGCCGTCTCGTCAATCCCTACCTCTTCCAGCCGGCGATCGCCCCGCATATCGCCGCGGCCGAAGAAGGGCGCGCCATCGACATCGGCCGGATCGTAACCGCCTTTGAAACCCTGTGCGAGATGGCCGATACCGTACTGGTCGAAGGCGTGGGCGGGTTTTGCGTACCGCTCGGTCCGCACAGCGACACCGGCGATCTGGCCGAGACCCTCAGGTTGCCGGTCATCCTCATCGTCGGTATGCGTCTGGGCTGTATCAACCATGCCTTGCTGACACAACAAGCCATTGCCGCGCGCGGTTTGACGTTGGCGGGCTGGGTGGCCAACCGCATCGACCCGGAGATGATGCGCTTCGAAGAAAACCTGACCACTCTGAAAGTGCGCATCGGCGCGCCGCTGCTCGGCATCGTTCCCCCAGGTAGTACTCCGACCCAGGCCGCGACGCTGGTTCGCCTTCCCGACTGAGGTTTCCAGGTTCAATACGGCGGGCACACCTCGTCCTGATACTGCGCATGGATGCTCAGGACATCTTCCCAGGATAACAAAAAGGCATCGACGCACTGCGGGTCGAAATGGCCCCCGGCGCCATCGCGCACGTATTCCGCTGCACGCTCGATCGGCCAGGCTTTTTTATAGGGCCGCTCGGACGTCAAGGCATCGAAGACATCGGCAACGGCGACGATACGGCCGAGATACGGAATGGCATCGCCGACCAGGCCATAGGGGTAGCCCGAACCGTCATATTTTTCGTGGTGCGAAATGGCGATCGATGCCGCTGACTGAAGTATCTTCGACCCGCTTCCCTTGAGCAGCTCGAAGCCGAGCATGACGTGGTTCTTCATTACGGCAAATTCTTCCGGTGACAAGCTTGCCGGCTTGAGCAGGATATGGTCGGGAATGGCAATTTTGCCAATATCATGCATCGGTGCGGCCTGCAGGATCAGCGCCTGATCCTCCGCCGGCATCCCGAGGTTGGCGGCGATCAAGCTTGAAAAATGCGCCATGCGCTGAATATGCGCGCCGGTATCCGGATCGCGAAACTCGGCCGCGCGCGACATGCGAAAAGAGAGTTCCTGCTCGCGGTCATGCACGGCCGCAGTCGCCTTCTTCACTTCTTCGGCCAGCCAGGCCGCCCTGTCGGCCAGCTTCTTCCTGCTGGTGCCGAGAGCCAGCATATTGCGCACCCGCACGGAGAACTCGATGCGATCCACCGGCTTGGTCAGGAAATCGGTGGCCCCGAGTTGCAGAGCCTCGTAGCGCACATCCTTGCTGTCGTTGGCAGTGATCATCAGAATGGGCACTTCCTCCCGCCCGGCAACGGTGCGCAAACGCGAGATGAACTCGATACCGTGCATCTCCGGCATCATGTAATCGACGACGATCAGATCCGGCAGGTTCTCGGAACACCACTCCAGGCCGGCGCGTGACCGGGAAAAGCACGTGGATTGGCAATCGCCCAGCTTGCGCACCAGGGCGCTGAGCAGGGTCAGATTGATCTCGCTATCGTCGATGATGGCGATGTGGTTCATGCCGTTCTCCAACGGATTGGTCCTTCAAGGGATTCGTCTGCCAACGAATCATTTCCGGTTTCGCTGAGGCACCCTCGTCAGGCATGGACAGCGCACTCCGAAACCGGCCATAATGCCCGGTATTCTAGCCGGTTATCCCATGAAATTTTTCTTCGACCTCTTTCCGGTCATCCTGTTTTTCGTCGCCTTCAAGTTTGGCGGCATCTTTGTCGCCACCGGCGTGGCCATTGCGGCGACCTTCGCCCAGATCGGCTGGGTGTGGTTCAAGCACCGCAAGGTTGACAACATGCTCTGGGTCAGCCTGGGCATCATCACGGTATTCGGCGGAATGACGCTGATTCTGCACGATGAAACCTTCATCAAATGGAAACCGACAGTGCTCTATTGGGCATTTGCCGCGGCCCTGATTTTCGGCATGCTCTTTTTCAAAAAGAACCTCATACGCACGCTGCTTGCCGAACAGATGACGCTTCCCGAGGCCGTGTGGAATCAGCTGAACTGGTCGTGGGCTGGATTCTTCATTTTCATGGGATTCGCCAATCTGGCCGTCGCCTTCGCCTTCAATCTTTCGACGGACGACTGGGTCAACTTCAAGCTGTTCGGCGGCGTCGGCCTGATGCTCGTTTTCGTAATCATCCAGGGGCTGGTCCTGTCAAAGTACATCGAGGAGGAAAAATAATGCTCTATGCCATCGTTGGCGAAGACCGACCGGATTCGCTGGCCGACCGGCTCGCTGCTCGCCCGGCGCATGTCGAGCGCCTGAAGGCGCTGCAAGAACAGGGCCGTCTGATCTTGGCCGGCCCGTTTCCCGCCATCGATTCGCCCGACCCCGGCCCGGCCGGTTTTTCCGGCAGCCTGATCGTCGCCGATTTCGATTCGCTCACCAGCGCTCAAGACTGGGCCGATGCCGACCCCTATCGGGTGACCGGCGTTTATGCCCGGGTTACGGTCAAGCCGTTCAAGAAGGTCCTGCCGGCGTGAGCCAAAGCGCCACGAACCAGCCCTCAAACGACTTCGAGTCCGTTCTGCGCGATCGCCTGGCGGTGCTCAGCCCGCGCCGCCTGGAGCTGATCGACGATTCGGCGAAACACGCCGGGCATGCTGGCGCCAGAAGCGGCGGCGGGCACTATCGCCTGCTCATCGTCGCGGACGCATTCACCGGGAAATCCACCCTGTCACGCCATCGGCTGGTCTATGACGCTTTGGGCGAGCTGATGCGTAGTAGAATCCATGCGCTGAGCATCCAATCGTTGGCGCCAGATGAAACGCCATAGACGTGTCTTGTTTACTCTTTTCGCAAGAAACCCTATCCTACCCACCTCATTTCAGACAGAAGGAACACGCCACATGCAGAACCTATCCAAACTAGCGTCCACACTGCTCGTCGGTGCGCTGATCTCGACCGCGGCGCTGGCCGCCGGCGGTGCCTTCGTCACCGTCAATGGTGTTGCCGTTTCGCAAAATCTGGCCAATGCGCTGTTGGCCGAACAGAAAGCCCAGGGCGCGCCCGATACGCCGGAGCTGAAAAACGCGGTTCGCGAGGAATTGATCCGGCGCGAACTGGTGGCCCAGGAGGCGAAGAAAGCCGGGGTGGACAAGAAAACTGACATCGCCGTGCAAGCCGATGCGGCCCGCCAAGCCGTCTACATCCGGGCCTATATCCAGGAATTCGTCAAGAAGAATCCGATCAGCGACGAACAGTTGAAGACACAATATGACGAGATCAAGTCCAAGCTCGGCAACACCGAATACAAGGCCCGCCATATTCTGGTCAAAGGCGAGGATGATGCCAAAGCCATCATTGCCAATCTCAAGAAAGGCGCAAAGTTTGAAGAACTCGCCAAGCAATCGATTGACCCTGGCTCCAAGGACAATGGCGGGGATCTCGGTTGGTCGAGCGCCGGCAACTTTGTCAAACCGTTCAGCGATGCGCTGACCAGCCTGAGCAAGGGCAAATTCACCGAAACACCGGTCAAGTCCGAATTCGGTTATCACGTCATCCTGCTGGAAGACAGCCGGCCCCTCAATGTGCCTGCATTTGACGAAATCAAGCCACGCCTGCTCCAGCAGGCGCAGGGCCAGCAAATCACCAAGATGGTCGATGGACTGCGCGCCAAGGCCAAAGTCGAATAAGACGCAAGACGCCGCAAGAAAAAACGCCGGGAAGGCACAGGCCTCCCGGCGTTTCTTTATGGCCGAGCGCAACACGCCCCGGCACATCCTTTTTTTGACGATTTGCTTTGATACCTTACGCATAGGCTGCCAGAGTTGACTTGGCAGCGCATGAACTTGGGGTGAGAATGGCTCGGTGCCGTTACTGAATTGCCGATCCCCCATGCGCCAACTCACAATCCGCCTCGCTCTTGGCTGTCTTCTGCTCGTCGCTTTCAGCGCGCTCGCCGGCGAGGAAGCCGAGAATATCCTGGCCGATGACTCCAGGGCCACGGCCGAACTGGAGAAGCAGATTGCCGTGCCGCCCCCCGCACCGATTCCGCGCAGGAATTGTGCGTCTTCCTGCATAAACGTGGCGAAGCCTATCGGCGGCTTGGCCGCTACGAGCAGTCGCTGGCCGACTTTCGACAGGCACTTGGCATGAAAGTGGCTGCTTCACCGGAATTGTGGTGCGACCGTTGGCGGCTTCAGGGCGACATCTACGGCTCGATGTATTCATCCGGCGACTGGTTACAACTGGTCGATTACGCCCAAAGCGTCGGCGACGAATACAAAAACAGCAATAAATGGCATTACTTTTCAACCTTGCTGTGGAACGTCGACGCGCTGTTGAATCTGGCTAGCCTGGCCAAGGCCGAAGCGTCTTTTCAACGTGCCGGCGAATTGATCCCGTCTTTGCGTCAAAGCCGACCATGGGCTATTTACGGCGCCAACCTGATGGGCCGATACAGCGCCTATGCAGCCAAGATGCAGGCGCTGCGCGGCAATTTCGTCGAATCCGAGCGATTCCGCAGACAAGCGTTAAGTTACGCTCAGGAGTTTTTGGCCACGATCTCAGCCAAGCGGTCACCGGAACACCTCGACAGCCGCCTGGCACTGGGTATCCTGATCGAACGAAAACGGCTACTGGCCGGCATTCTGTCCGCACAGGGCAAAACCGGTGAAGCCGAAATACTGGCACGCCAGGCGCTTCAGGAAACGCTCTCGCGCACGGGGAAGAACACGCTGCCGGCAGCCAATGCCTACAGCATGCTGGGCAAGATAAAGCTGCAGCAGGGCCAGATTGACGAAGCCCGCCGCCTGCAGGAACTCGCGCTGGCTGCGCTTGAACATTCCGATACGCATACCTATTCGACATCGTTGTCCAATCTGCGTGCCGAGATCGGGTTCCTGCTCGGCGTTCAGGGACGCTGGGCAGAAGCCCTCAAAGTCTATGAACAACGTGACCAGGGACTAAGAAGCAACGCGGCGCAGTTTGCCAAAACGGGTTCCAACAACATCACCTGGGCGATGGCTTTGCTGAAGAACCAGCGCACGGCGGAGGCCGAGAAAATGCTGCGCGCGATCATCAACTGGAATCTCAGAAAGCCCTTTGTCGACCCGCTGTATCTGGCGTACCTGCACGGCTATCTGGCGATCGTTCTGGTCGATGCCGGCAAGAACGAAGCGGCTCTGGCCGAATTCCGCTTAGCCTTTCCCGTCATCGTCCGCCAGGCTGAAAGCGACAACAGCGCGGAGAATGGCGGCTTTATTCGCCCGTACCGGCTGCGTCTGATTGCCGAAGGCTATCTTGAATTATTGTCAAGGCTGGCCAATGAGAAATCGGCCACCGCCGATCCCGATCCCGTTGTCGAAGCGTTCCAGGTTGCCGAAGTGGCGCGTGGATCGAGCGTTCAACTGGCCATTGCCAATAGTAGCGCACGGGCCGCGCTGCCCGACGCCGCACTGGCCGATCTGGCGCGCCGCGAACAGGACACGTCCAATCAAATTAGCGCGCTCAACAAGCTGCTGATTCGCCTGGCTTCCGAGCCAGAATCGAATCGTCTCGAAAAGACGATTGCCGACATCCGGAACGACGTCACCGGTCTGGAATCCGAGCAAGCCCGATTGCGCCGGGAACTCGCCGAACGCTATCCGGCGTATGCCGAATTGGTCGCCCCCAAGCCCCCGACCCCGGCGGGTCTCCAGAAGGTTTTGCAACACAACGAAGCGCTTGTCGCTTTCTATGTCGCCGATGAACAAACGTACGTCTGGACCATCACCCCGTCGCAAGTTGCCTTCCGGACAGTTGCCATCTCGCGGCAGCAGATCGACCGACAGGTGGCCGCCCTGCGGCGCGCTTTCGACCTCAGCGGTGCACTCATCAACCCCTACGACACGGTGATTGCCCACGGCCTGTACGATGCGCTGCTGGCCCCGGACGAAGCCTTGTGGGCCGATGCCAGGATACTGAACGTCATACCGCACGGTGCGCTTGGACAACTCCCCTTCGCCGTACTGCTGACCCCGGAGACCGCGGCGAATCCCGCGGCGAATCCACTGGCGAAGAACCCGACTGAACAACCCTGGTTGCTAAAGAAGGTGGCGCTGGCGCAACTGCCTTCAGCTGGAACGCTGATCTCCCTGCGCGGCCAGGGGCGCACCGCGGCGGAACGCCGTGCCTTCGTCGGATTTGGAGACCCGTTGTTCAACACGGAATCGAGCGGCAAGACGGCCAATACGCGTTCGGTGCGCAACCTTTCCGTCACGCCTTTGCGTGCCGCCGAAGCGCTTCCCGACAGCGACGCGGTGCTCCTGCGCGGCTTTGCCCAGTTGCCCCTCCTGCCCGACACGGCGCAAGAAGTGAATGAAATCGGGAAGACGCTGGGCGCCAACCCAAAAACCGATATCTTCCTCGGCAAGAGAGCCACGGAAAGCAATGTGAAAAATAGCGATCTCGCGGCGTATCGCGTCGTCGCCTTCGCCACGCATGGTCTAATTCCCGGCGAATTGCGCGGACTCGATCAACCCAGCCTGGCCATGGCCAACCCGATGCTGACCGATGACAAGAACAACGACGGTTTCCTGACCATGAGCGAGGTGCTCGGTATCAAACTCAATGCTGATTGGGTTGTCCTTTCGGCTTGCAATACGGCCAGCGGCGACGGCAAGAACGAGGAAGCGGTTTCCGGCCTCGGGCGGGCTTTCTTCTTTGCCGGGACGCGCCGCTTGCTGGTCTCCTACTGGCCGGTGGAAACGGTCTCGGCGCGTCTGCTGACCACTGAGCTGTTTAGGCGTCAAAGCGTGCAGCCGGACGAATCGAAAGCCGAAGCCCTGCGTCACTCGATGCTGCGCCTGATGGCGTCTTCGCGAGAGTATGGCCACCCGGCGTTCTGGGCCCCGTTCGGCCTGGTCGGCGATGCCGGCAAATAGTGGGCAGGGAGCGGCTTCGTCGCCACGATCCGGAGCGACCCGGCCGAAAGCCTAAGCTTAGACGGCGGTCCGCTTCGGGCGAGCCAGATCCTCGCGCTCACCGGCATAGCGCTCCAGTGCGCTCTTGATCGCTTGCGGCATCATGAACCAGGTCATCAGGCTGGACCCGGCACAAATTACCCAGAACATCAAAAAGCCGATCGAGTAGGTGGCAATCGCCGACAACTCCACCGGCTGGCCGAGCAAATAGAGCTGCTGCGGGTCGATTGCCGTAAAGAAAACGATTTCCGCGATTCCAGCCGCGAGGAAGGCCGGCCAGAGTACCCAGATAATGTGTTTCATTGCGCACCCCAAAAATAAAGTCAGCAAAATGTTACAACGTTCTTCGAGTTGCAGGCAGTAAAAAGGTTCTCTCTGACCGCGAAGCCAGTGCTTATTTGCTTGCCGCCCGATCTTCCAGCGCACCTTCCGTGTGCATTGCGGGAATGAGTACCGGTGTCCGCCGCATCACAAGACTCAAGCCCGACGCGCCGATGATCAGCATGCCGGTAATCGCCGGCATATCTGGCAGCTGGCCAAAGACAAGCCACCCGAGCAGCATGGCCCAGATCAACTGGACGTAGAGCAGCGGCGAAAGCGTCGAGGCGGGTGCTTCGCGGAAGGCGCGGATGAGCAGAAAATGGCCGATGCCGCCATAAAACCCGAGCGAGGCAATCAGCAGTGTTTGCCTCAGGGGTAGGCATTTCGCCACTCCAGTAGGTCGGCAGAAAAACGACATCGAAAGTGTGCCGACCAGCGCCGTATAGAAGAGCAGCCGCATCGGCGGTTCACTGGCCAACAGTTTGCGTGTGAGAATCTGGTAGAGGGCGTAGCAGAGCGCGCCGCCGAGGCAGTAGATTACACCGATGCCGGCCATTGCGCCGCCCGGCCGGGCGATGAGCAGAACGCCGCCAAACCCTGCCAACGTTGCCAACCATCCATTCAAATGCATTTTCTCCCCGAGCATCGGACCGGCAAGCAGGGCAACAAGCAGCGGTGTGACGAAGACAATCGCCGTTGTTTCGGCCAGCGGCAAGGTGCGAAACGCAAGCTGAACAAGCAGCGTCACGCCCACTAGCATGAGGCCACGAAAAGTCATCAGCCATGGCCGCTTTGTGACGACGATCTCGCGCCCCATGCCGGGTGCAATGGTCGCCAGCATGACGACGAGATGGACGAAATAGCGCGCCCAGACGAGCAGCGGTACGGCGAAGAAAGCCGTCAGGTACTTCGCTGTGGCGTCGAGTGCGGCGAACAGAAAGATGGCAGTGAGGAAAAGGATAACGCCGTGTGCGGCGTGATGCTGCCTAAGTTGCACCTGAGATCCATGCGTTGAGGCAGCCGCGAGCGCTGTCGATCAATTCGCCGGCGGTCAAACCGACCGGGCCGCAACCTTGTGCAACGAGCCGGTCGGCGGCGCAACCGTGCAGAAGCACGGCCGCCAGCAGCGCGTCGAGCACCGGCCAGCCCTGGGCCAGCAAGGCGGTGATCATGCCGGTAAGCACGTCGCCGCTGCCTGCTGTGGCCAACCCCGGATTGCCGCTGGTATTGACGAACCACGCGCCGTCGGGCGTCGCCACCACTGTGCCACAACCCTTGAGCGCGACCAGCGCGTTGAAGTGTGCGGCCAGTTCGAGCGCAGCGCCGAGCCGGTCGGCCTGAACGGTGACCACACCACATTCAAGCAGTCGTGCCGCCTCGGCCGGGTGTGGGGTAAGCACGGTAGGCGCGCTTGGTGAATGGCGCGTGGCCAGCGCAACGTGCAATTCACCCTCCCCGGCAACCAGATTGAGCGCATCGGCGTCGAGCACCAGCGGCAGTTCGAGTTTGCAGGCCTTCTCAAGCAACACTCGCGCCTCATGGCTGGTACCCATGCCGGGTCCACAAGCCAGCGCCGTAAGCTCGGTGGCGAGCAGCGTCTCGGGCGTACGCAGCATGAGTTCGGGTTGCTCCATATCGAGCGCTGGCGCGTGCTTGTCGAACAAGCCGACATAAACCCGGCCGCTCCCCAGGCGCAGCGCGGCGCGGGCAGCGAGCAGCGCGGCGCCGACCATCGTGCGCGCACCGCCGAGGATGCCGGCATTGCCATGGCTGCCTTTGTGGCTGTTGCGCGGCCGCGCTTTCAACTGTGTCGAAAATAGCGCGCGTCCAATGCAACGGCCTGTTGCGGGCTGAATGGTCTCCGCCTCCAGTTCGAGCGGCGCGATGGAAATTTCACCGCAACAATCGGGACCGTCGGCCGTGAATAGCCCCGGTTTGCCGCCGATAAAGGTGATTGTATGGCTGGCGCGGATCGTCGCGCCCCACCGCTTCCCGGTGTCGGCATCGAGGCCGCTCGGGCAGTCGAGCGCAAGCAGCGGGCAACCGTCGCGCGCGGCCAGCGCATTGGCGCGATCAATGAGGTCGGCATAAGGCCCGACGATCTCGCGCTTGAGGCCGATGCCGAACAGGCCGTCGATGATCAGCGACCAGCGCGGTCCGTCCGCAATCGCCGGAACGGTCGTGTGCGTCATGCCGCCAGCCTCAACAAAACGCTGGTAGGCCGCCGCCGCGTCCTGTGGCAAATCCATGGCCTTGCCGATGAATATCACATGACAGTCGAAGAAGCGTTCGCGCAGCAGGCGCGCGGCTTCGAAAGCGTCGCCGCCGTTGTTGCCGGGGCCGGCAAGAATCAGAATCGCTGCACCGCGCGCAGAACAAATCGACACGGCAAGATCGGCCGCCGCGCGGCCTGCGCGCTGCATCAACGGCTGATCGCCGGCGGCCGCCTCAGTGAGGCGCAAATCGGCAGCGCGGTAGAGCGGGATTGAATTCATGATCGAAAACGAAATTGATCGCCGTGGGAAGCGTCATTTAACCACGAAGCAACCTAAAGAAGTATTGCCGGGGTAATTGCAGCGCCTGACTGAAACCTGTTCGGCATACCCACAGGCGCAGCACCGATGCCGGAAACACGCCGTTCCGCTCGTATCGCTGAAAGCCACCGACCCCATCCGGTCCGACGCCTGACGCTCTCGGCTATAATCCTGCTTTCGCCGGGTATTCCCTCAGGCGCCCCGTTCTTATCCAAAGCTCATCATGGCCGACATACTTTTTCTGCGCGGAGCTCCCGCTTTTTCCGCTTTTCGTTTGCAGGGTTTGCAGCAACGCCTGCAGGCCATTGTTCCGGGATCGCGTATCGCCAGCGCCGAATACTGGCACCTGGTCAAGCTGAACAAAGCGCTGAGCGATGCGGGTCGCCAGCAACTGGCGGCGCTGTTTGAAGAACGCGCAGAAAATGACGCCGGGTGTGTTCCGGGCGCCGAGCTCTTTCTCGTCGCGCCACGTATCGGCACGATCTCGCCGTGGTCGTCGAAAGCCACCGACATTGCGTGGAACTGCGGTCAGGAAGCCGTCGAACGAATCGAACGCATTGAGCGTGGCATCGCCTATCGCGTCGGGGCCGGCAAGGGAACGCTGTCCGCCGACGAGAGGACGAAGATTTCGGCGGTCGTCCATGACCGTATGACCGAAACCGTGCTCGGCGATTTTGAACAATCGGCTGAACTGTTCCGGCATTTCCCGCCCACACCGATGGCCTCGATCGATCTGCTCGGTGGTGGGCGCGTTGCGCTCGTGGCCGCCAACAGCCGCCTTGGACTGGCGTTGTCGGACGATGAAATCGACTACCTCGTCGAGTTGTTCGTCATCAAGACCCGCCGCAATCCGACCGATGTCGAGTTGATGATGTTCGCCCAGGCCAACTCCGAACACTGCCGCCACAAAATTTTCAACGCGTCGTGGGTCATCGATGGCCAGGCGCGCAGCGAAACACTGTTCGGCATGATCCGCGAAACGCATCAGGCGCATCCGCAGGGCACGGTTGTCGCCTACGCCGACAACTCCTCGGTCTTCGAGGGCGCCAAGGTGGAGCGTTTTGCACCGGGACCGGGTGGCGTCTACGGCTGGACCGATGAACTGACGCACATTCTGGCTAAAGTCGAAACGCATAATCATCCGACGGCAATTTCGCCCTTCCCCGGCGCGGCAACCGGCTCGGGCGGCGAGATTCGCGACGAGGGGGCAACCGGCCGCGGCTCCAAGCCGAAAGCCGGCCTTTGCGGCTTCTCGGTTTCCAACCTGTACCTGCCCGAAGCGCTGCAACCCTGGGAGCACGAGATGGCCGCGTATGGCCGCCCGTCGCGCATCGCCTCGGCGCTAGAGATCATGCTCGAAGGCCCGATTGGCGCAGCGGCCTTCAACAACGAGTTCTGGTCGGCCCAATCTCTGCGGTTACTTCCGCACATACGAGCAGCGTGTCGGCGAAGGCGCGACGGCTGTCGTGCGCGGCTATCACAAGCCGATCATGGTCGCCGGCGGAATCGGCAATATTGCCGCCGATCAATCGATCAAGCCCACGACCTTCCCGCCGGGCACCCTGCTCATCCAGCTTGGCGGGCCGGGCATGCTGATTGGCCTGGGCGGCGGCGCGGCCAGTTCGATGAGCACCGGCAGCAACAGCGAAGACCTCGATTTTGCGTCAGTGCAGCGCGGCAACGCGGAAATGCAGCGACGCGCGCAGGAAGTACTCGACCGCTGCTGGCAAATGGGATCCCCCCTGGGCAAGCTGGAGGATGATGCCGCGACGCCCGGCAACGGCAATCCGATTTTATCCGTGCATGACGTTGGCGCCGGCGGCCTCTCCAATGCCTTTCCCGAGTTAGCGCACGGCGCCGGTTGCGGCGCCCATTTCGAGTTGCGCGACGTGAAGATCGAAGAACCCGGCATGTCGCCCGCCGAGATCTGGAGCAACGAAGCCCAGGAGCGTTACGTGCTGGCCATTCCGCCGAGCAGGCTGCCCGAAGTCACCGCCATTTGCGCGCGCGAGCGCCCCCTCTGGCGGTGGTCGGCGTGGCCACCGCCGATCACCGCCTGCGCGTCACCGACCGTCATTTCGGCGATCACCCGGTCGATATGGACATGGATGCGCTGCTCGGCAGGCCACCGCGCATGACGCGCGAAGCAGCCCATCTGCCCTCACCGGGGATTGCCTTCGACCCGACCGCAGTCGAACTCAAGGATGCCGCCTATCGCGTGCTGCGTCTGCCGGCCGTGGCCGACAAGACCTTCCTGATTTCGATTGGCGACCGTTCGGTCGGCGGCCTGACGGCGCGCGACCAGATGGTCGGCCCCTGGCAAGTGCCTGTCTCCGACGTGGCCGTAACGACAATGGGCTATCAGACAAATCTGGGCGAAGCCTTTGCCATGGGCGAGCGTACGCCGCTGGCAATCCTCAATGCGCCGGCTTCAGGACGCATGGCGGTGGGTGAGGCGCTGACCAACATTGCTGCGGCCAGGATCGCCGGGCTGGGCGATGTGAAGCTCTCGGCCAACTGGATGGCCGCCGCCGGTTCGCCGGGCGAGGATGCCTGTCTGTTCGACACCGTGCGCGCCGTTTCCGACCTCTGCCAGCAGATCGGTGTTTCGATTCCGGTCGGCAAGGATTCGCTCTCGATGCGTACAGCATGGGAGGACGACGGACTCAAGAAGCAGGTCGTCTCGCCGCTATCGCTGGTGGTCACGGCGTTTTCCCCGGTGTCGGACGCCCGCCAAACCTTGACCCCGCAACTTCGGCTCGACGCCGGAGAAACCGATCTGCTGCTGATCGATCTTGGTGCGGGCAGGAATCGTCTGGGCGGTTCGGCGCTGGTGCAAGTGTTCAACGCCACCGGATCGGAAGCTCCGGACGTCGACGATCCGGAAAAGCTGGCGGCCTTTTTCGGCGCCGTACAGCAGCTCGCCAGCGACAATCGCTTGCTCGCCTACCACGACCGCTCGGACGGCGGCCTCTTCGCCACCATCGCCGAAATGGCTTTCGCCGCACATTGCGGTGTGTCGGTGGATATGGACGGCCTGTGTTACGACCCGCTGACCAACGATGTCGACGGCGCCGAGAAAAAGCCGAACCTGCTCGGCGGCCCGTGACTTCGAGCATTTGATGTGCGCTCTGTTCAATGAAGAACTTGGCGCCGTGCTGCAGATCCGTCGCAGCGAGCGAGCGCCGGTGATGGGCGTGCTGCGTGCTGCCGGCCTCGGGGCATGTACCCATTTCATCGGATCGCCCAACCCGTGGAACGAAATCCGCATCATCCGCAATGCCAAAGCGGCATTTCGCGAGAAGCGCATCGACGTGCAGCGCGCCTGGTCGGAGACAAGCTACCGCATGCAGGCGCTGCGGGATAACCCCGAATGCGCGCAGCAGGAATACGACCGCATTCTCGATGCGGCCGATGCCGGCCTGTCGGTCTCGTTGACATTCGATCCGGCGGAAGACATCGCGGCCCCGTTCATCAACAGCGGAGCGCGTCCCCAGGTCGCCATCCTGCGCGAACAGGGCGTAAACGGCCACGTCGAAATGGCGGCGGCCTTCGACCACGCCGGGTTTGCCGCGGTCGACGTCCACATGAGCGATATTCTCTCCGGCCGCGTTTCACTCTCCGGCTTCCGGGGCGCGGTGGCCTGCGGCGGCTTCTCCTACGGCGATGTGCTCGGTGCCGGCAAGGGCTGGGCCAGAACGATCCTCTTCAATGCGCGTGCGCGCGACGAGTTTTCAGGCTTTTTCGGACGAGGCGACACCTTCGCGCTAGGCGTCTGCAATGGTTGCCAGATGATGAGTGCCTTGAAGACGCTGATTCCCGGGGCCGATGCGTGGCCGCGTTTCGAGCGCAACAAGGTCGAGCAGTTCGAAGCGCGATTCACCATGGTCGAACTGCCCAAATCACCGTCGCTCTTCTTCGATGGTATGACCGGCAGCCGTTTGCCGGTGGTCGTCTCGCACGGTGAAGGTCAGGCCGTATTCGATTCGGTAGACCAGCAGACAAAGGCGCTGGTCACGATGCGCTTCCTGGACAATGCCGGCCAGCCTAGCGAGGTCTACCCATACAATCCGAACGGCTCGCCGGGTGGGCTCACCGGCGTGACCACGGCCGACGGGCGCTTCACCATCATGATGCCGCACCCCGAGCGCGTTTTCCGCAGCGTGCAGATGTCATGGCATCCGGCAGATTGGGGCGAC
Organism: Propionivibrio sp.; assembly: GCA_016705685.1. GTDB lineage: Bacteria > Pseudomonadota > Gammaproteobacteria > Burkholderiales > Rhodocyclaceae > Propionivibrio. The sequence goes on along the minus strand of JADJLB010000004.1, from coordinate 149,404 downwards.
GATTCCCCCTGGATGCGCATGTTCCGTAACGCACGAAAATGGGCAGAGTGAGCGATCAGAGCGAGCGAAGAGCGTTACATTGTTCAATCAAAGCGCAGGCAACGCCTTTCCACTACCCCGAGTTTGTTGATCCCCTGCACTTCTGCTAGAATCCGCCCTCTTCCGGAGAGGTGGATGAGCGGTTTAAGTCGCACGCCTGGAAAGCGTGTGTGGGATAACATCCCACCGCGGGTTCGAATCCCGCCCTCTCCGCCAATAGAAATAAACTAACGCCATGAATTTAATGGCGTTTTTTATTGTAAGACGACGGCAAACTTACAAAGCCACTCACAAACGAATTTTACTGCGCTTCGCGCACGCGTAAGCATTGATACCGGTAAAGCCAACGTGATCGCCAAGTTGCCGCCCTCCACGAAGACTATAAACCCATACCAGACTTCCACTGGCTGCCGCAGCTGAATCCAGACAGCCAATATTCTAGCTTCGCAAGCGGCAAAATTTTTTCTTTCCAATCAGACTGTTACCTGTGACATGCTGACGTATCGCGCTTGTGGTAACGCCATCGGCCTACCGGTAGGCGCGATTTCTCCGCGCAGCAACCCCCGCTTGTTCGGTGCGGCCCGAGCTTCATCGGGCACGGTATCTCTGCCGAGCACAATTCCCTCACGCTGAATATGTCTCCGAGGCGTCGCCTATCGGGTGAGCGCTGCTGCGCGTTTCCTTCGCATCATTTTCCCAGGAGCGCCAAATGGCAACCAGTCCTACTCCCGCAGCAAACCAAGCCCCGGCATCGGGATTTCAACCCGCGTTCAAACGCGTCGCACAGACCAACGACTTCGATTGCTGGCTGGCCTGCATCGCGATGATCGTCAATCGTCCACTGGCTGAGGTTCGTCAGGTCGCTGCCGACCGTTTCAAGTTTCCCAAGAATGGTCCTTACACATTCATGGATGAAGGCCTGATCGCCAAGCTACTCGCCAACTGGTCTTTCACTGCCACGGTATACAAAGAGAGTGCCGGCATCGCTGCACTCCCAGACGTGTGCATTGGCATGGTCGACTACAACCCGGAAACTGAGATCGGTCGCCATGTCGTTTTCGTCCGTCAGCGAGGTGCAGCGGGCAAGCCGAATGTCGAGTACATCATCGACCCTGCACCATGGGTAGCCGAAAGCCAGCAGGTTCGTACTGACATCAAAGGCTTCCCGATCAGCTGGTACATCGGAGTCACACCAATGAAGCCTGCCGGCAAATAGCCGGACCGCCGCCGGTGCCTACTTGGTATCGGCGGCTTTAGGTGAGTCAGCCAGCAACCCACCCAGTGCAGGTTTCACCGTAGCCAGATAGCTTCACGGGTGGCCCGTAACCCCGGATCGCAATTTGATAGCCATTGCGTATCAGCGAGGTTATCGAACTACCATGCCGACGAAACTATGCAAGTGGGGCAACAGCCTGGGATTACGCCTCCCCCAGTACGTGATTGAGCGCACTGGGCTGCGTCCCGGCGATTACTTGTTTGTGCGCCTCACCGACGCTGGGGACATTGTCATTCGTCCGGTCAAGGAGCGCGATGTTCATGCCGGTTACGCAGCGGACGACGCGCCTCCGAAATTCAAACAAGGTGCGCCCACTGACGAGGAGGTACTCGCCAACTGGTAGTCGCGCCTCTACGACAAGGAAACCAACATGGATCGCAGGATGTTCCTGCAAACGTTCGGTGCCGGTGTTGCCAGCCTGAGTCTTCCAGCTTTCGCATCGCCAGCCCCCTCATGCAAGATCATCGGCATCGGTGCGGCTGGCTGCAACCTTGCCACTGCGCTACGGGCGAGCAATATTCTGGATCGAGCGGGTGCGGCACTGAGCTATGTTTGCATCGATCTCGGCCCGCACGCGTTGGAGTTCGTTGATATTGCCAACGATGCCTGTCCTGCGCTGGCACCGATCAAGACACTGATGCTGGCTCCGGTTCGTGCTGGCGGACGAGTCAATGCAGCACGCGCTGCCTGTTTGCACCATCGAGCCATCTTGGCGGAATTGCTCGCCGGTTCCGACATGGTCGTTCTACTCGCTGGACTCGGCGGTGGATCAGGAAGCGGCGTTACGCCGATTTTGTCCCGGTTAGCGCGTGATGCCGGAGTAGTTACGGTTGCCGCCGTGGTAACGCCCTTCGCTTTTGAGGGCGTCCGTAATCGCAGGGCCGATGCCGTGATGAATCGTCTTCAGCGCGAAGCAGACTTGGCGATGGCGTTCTCCAACGAAGAATGGTTCAACCGCTTCAACGGCGACACTCCGATGTTTGATGTCTTCGATGCGTTGGATCGGCACATAGCGAACCAACTGCATGCCGTCATGTCCCGGCTAAACACCCCAAGGAGTCGCGCAGGTTTCACTTTCGCCCCTGACTGCCAAAGCGTATGATGTACAAAATACTGCACATCTTGTGTGGTTCAGGAGGCTGTTATGGGAATTTCCGCAAGCGACGTTATCCCTCTCTCGCACGCCCGAGCGAACTTCTCCGAACTGGCTGAAGAGGTTAAGGGCGGCGCCGAGAAGATCATCACCAAGAACGGCGAGAGCTATATCGCCCTGATCGACGCCAGCCGTCTGGACTACTACCACCAGCTGGAGCGCGAGCGCATTCACTTGCTGCTGATCGACGAGGCCTCCAAGGGGCTCGACGACGTTGCCGCTGGCAAGGTGAAGGACGCCCGCAGTGTGATTCAGGCTATCAAGCGCCGCCGCAGCGCATAAGTTGGGGCGGGGCTGCTTGTGGCAAAAAAACCTGTCGTCAAATTCACCGCAAATTTCGAGCGTAACCTCGAAGGCATCGAACTTTTCCTGACCGAAGTGGAAGCGCCGCAGACCTTCGATGGCTTGCTGGATGAATTGCTCGAAACGGTGATTCCCAACCTTGAGCGCTTCCCCGAAATGAGCAGGCCGTTTATGGCCCGCCAGCCGCGCTCGGTCGAGACCACCAACGCGCTGACAACCCTCCGTGCAAAGTTGTCGGCGCTGACACCAGACACGGACGCCTTGCGCGAATACGTCCTCAAGGACTACTTGATGCTCTACGCGCCGATTGGCGGAACGATTTACCTCCTCGCCATCAGGCATCAGCGGCAACTCTCGTTCGACTTTGAAGGCAACTGGGGACGATAGACCAACGCCATAGTAGTATTCGTCATACAGGGGAAAAACAACAAACAATGAGCTACAGTCCGCACCAGCTGGCGTATTTCGCGCATCAATTAACCCGCCGTGCCGCGTCCAATTCCATGGACCGCATGGCCGGTGCGCTGCTGGATGCTCAAGTCGACTTGAACCCGCACCAGATCGATGCCGCCCTGTTCGCGACGAGTAACCCGCTGTCCAAGGGCGCCATCCTTGCGGACGAAGTCGGTCTCGGCAAAACCATCGAAGCAGGTTTGTTGATCGCCCAGAAATGGGCCGAGCGCAAACGTCGAATTCTGGTCATCACCCCGGCCAACCTGCGCAAGCAGTGGCATCAGGAACTGGCGGACAAGTTCGGTATCGCCGCCAGCCTGCTTGAAGCCAAGTCCTACCGCCAAGCCATCAAGGAAGGCGCCACCAACCCGTTTGACCTCGCAGGCAATAGCGCCACGGTGCTCATCTGCTCCTACCAGTTTGCGGCAGGCAAAGCCAAGGACGTGCAATCCGTGCCGTGGGACTTGGTAGTCATCGACGAAGCGCACCGCCTGCGCAATGTCTATAAGCCGGAAAACAAGACGGCCCGTATCCTGCGCGATGCACTCACGCTGCCGCACAAGGTCTTGCTGACGGCAACGCCGCTCCAGAATTCCTTGCTGGAACTATATGGACTGGTCAGCTTTGTCGACGAGCGCGTATTCGGCGATCTGGATAGCTTCCGTGCTCAATTCGGGCAACTCAAGGACGCCGCCAGTTTCGACGCTTTGAAGAACCGTATCGCCCCGATCTGCAAGCGCACGCTGCGCCGACAGGTCGAGGCCTACGTCAAATACACCCGGCGCATCCCGATGCTGCAAGAGTTTGTGCCCGGTGCCGACGAAACCAAGCTCTACAACTACGTTTCGGAATTCCTGCAACGGCCTTCGCTGTATGCGTTGCCCAACAGCCAGCGGCAACTGATAACCCTGGTCCTGCGCAAGCTGCTGGCGTCTTCCACCTTCGCCATCGCCGGGGCACTGGAAACCCTCATCAAACGCCTAGGCCAGACGCTCGACGAAAAGGCGGCGACTACCGACCTTGCAGACGAACTAGACCAGGACTATGAAGCCCTCGACGAACTGGCTGACGAGCTGGATGCCGTCGCTGTTGGCACCACCAAGGTATCAACCGTAGCCGAAATCACCGCCATCCGGGCCGAAGTCGGCGAACTCGAATCGTTCCGCAATCTGGCCATTTCCATCACCGAGAACGCCAAGGGCACCGCGTTGTTACAAGCCCTCAGCGTGGCCTTCAAGAAACTGGACGAACTCGGCGCGGCGAAGAAGGCCATTGTCTTTACCGAATCCCGCCGCACGCAGGAATACCTGCTGAAGCTGTTGGCAGGCACCGATCATGGCTCCGGCGTGGTGCTCTTCAACGGCAGCAACACGGACGCCAAGGCCAAGGAAATCTACGCCGAGTGGATCGCCCGGCATGCCGGCACCGACCGGGTATCAGGCTCCCGCACTGCCGATACCCGCGCCGCGTTGGTCGATTACTTCCGCGAGCAGGGCAGCATCATGATTGCCACAGAAGCAGGCGCTGAGGGCATCAACCTTCAGTTCTGCTCGATGGTCATCAACTACGACTTGCCGTGGAATCCGCAGCGCATCGAACAGCGCATCGGGCGTTGCCACCGCTACGGGCAGAAGCACGATGTTGTCGTCGTCAACTTCCTGAATCGTGACAATGATGCCGACCGGCGCGTCTATCAACTGCTGGCGCAGAAGTTCCAGCTATTCGATGGCGTATTCGGGGCCAGCGATGAAGTGCTGGGGGCCGTGGAGTCCGGCGTCGATTTCGAGCGCCGCATCGCCGAGATTTATCAAACCTGCCGCCATCCCGAGGCCATTCATACCGCCTTCGAGCAACTGCAACTCGATCTGGCCGGCGAGATTTCAGACGCCATGCTCAACGCCCGCAAGGCGCTGCTGGAAAACTTCGACGAGGACGTGCAAGAGCGGCTACGCCTTCGCAACATGGATGCCCACGCCTCGCTCGGCAGACTGGAACGCCTGTTGATGCGTTTTACCCGCGCCGCGCTCAACGGGTATGCGAGCTTTGACGAGGACGATACCGGCTTCCTACTGACCAGATTGCCCGATGGCGTGCAGGACGGAAACGCGACCGCGATTCCCTTGGGCCGTTATGAACTGCCGCGCCGGAGCGAAGAGGCCCACATCTACCGGATGGCGCACCCACTCGCGCAGGGGCTGATTGATTACGCCCAACGTGTGCCGCTCACCCCCAGCAAGCTGGTGCTCGACTACGACGCCTACGGGGCGAAGGTGTCAGTCATCGAGGCCTTGCGGGGCCAGACTGGCACGCTGATGGTTCAGCACTTGCGCATCCATTCACTGGGCGCGACCGAAGAGCATCTGCTGGCAGCTGCCATTGACGCAGATGGAAACGTCTTCGATGCCGACGTAACTGACCGTCTGCTCGGCATGCCCGGCCATACCGTGCCGTTGCCTCGTGTCGACGGCGCACCGTTCAGCAATCGCTCTCGGATGACCTTGCCCCGGCGCAGCAGAACATGCTCGATTTCGCCGCCGCCAATGTGCCCAATATTGTCATTGCGCCAGCGCTGCAACAGCAGATCGACCAGCAAAAGGCACTGGTAATTACCGATCTGGAGTCGCGCAACCTGACTTTCTTCTCACAGGAGACCGAAAAGCCTCGATGCGTGGGCCGACGACCTGAAGGTTGGCCTTGAGCGGAGATCAAAGACCTTGACCGGCAAATCAAGGAAGCTCGCACCTGAAGGGCAAGGGGGCGGCAACCTGGCCGACAAGCTGCAAGCGCAAAAAGAACAACGCGATCTTGAAGGGCAGCGCGACAAGAAGCGCCGAGAACTGTTTAACCGGCAAGACGAAATTCAAGCCAAGACGTGACCAACTGATTGAAGAGCTTGAGGGCCAGTTGGACCAAAAATATATCTCAGAGAACCTTGTTCAGCTGTGAATGGGAGGTGGCATGACAGAACCAACAATTACATGCCCGAACTGCAAGACCGAAATCCGGTTGACCGAATCGTTGGCGGCTCCGCTAATTGCAGCAACCAGAAAACAGTTCGAGCAACAGCTATCGCAGAAGGATGAAGAGATCGCCAAGCGCGAGCAAGGCATCCGCGAAAAGGAAAAGCAAGTCGCCGAAGCCAAGCGCAACCTTGAAACACAGGTGGCCGATCAGGTCGCCGCCCAGCTCAAAGCCGAGCGTTCCCGCGTCATCGAGGAAGAATCCAAGAAGGCCAAGCAGGCGGCAGCCAACGAGTTGGACAACAAAGCACGGGAACTGGCCGAGCTTCAGGAAGTGCTCAAGGTCCGCGATGCCAAGCTCGCCGAGGCCCAACAGGCGCAGGCCGAACTCATCAAGAAGCAGCGCGAACTCGACGACGCCAAGCGCGAACTGGAACTGACCGTTGAAAAGCGCGTGCAGGAAGGTCTTGGCGATGTCCGCGAAAAAGCGAAGCGCGAAGCCGAAGAAGGGCTGAAGCTGAAGGTCATGGAAAAGGATCAGACCATCGCCTCGATGCAGCAAAAGATCGAAGAACTCAAGCAGAAGGCCGAGCAAGGTTCCCAGCAGCTACAAGGCGAAGTGCAGGAGCTTGAGCTTGAAAACCTGCTGCGTGCCAAGTTTCCGTTCGACTCTATCGAACCCGTCCGCAAGGGCGAATTCGGCGGCGATGTCCTGCAACGCGTGGTCAGCCAGAGCGGCCAGCAGAGCGGAACGATCCTTTGGGAATCCAAACGCACCAAGAATTGGAGCGACGGCTGGCTCATCAAGTTGCGCGAGGACCAGCGTACCGCCAAAGCCGAGATTTCCGTCCTCGTCAGTCAGGTGCTGCCCAAAGGCGTTGAAGCCTTCGATGTCGTCGACGGCGTTTGGGTAACCAGCCCGCGTGCGGCTTTGCCGGTAGCGACTGTCCTTCGTCACACGCTGCTACAGGTCGGCATGGCGCGGCAGGTATCTGAGGGCCAGCAGACCAAGACCGAAATGATTTACCAGTACCTGACCGGTCCGCGCTTCCGGCATCGCGTCGAGGCTATCGTCGAAGCGTTTTCGACCATGCAGGAAGACCTCGACAAGGAGCGCAAGGCGATCATGAAGCAGTGGGCCAAGCGCGAGGAACAAATCGAGCGTGTCATGGGGGCGACGGTCGGCATGTACGGCGATCTGCAAGGGATTGCGGGGAAGTCGTTGCAGGAGATTGAAGGTTTGGAGCTGCCTGCCTTAAGTTCAGATGCACCACAACCTAAAACACTGACGTTATAAATCGAGGACGCGAGATGCTTAACGCTAGCAATCTATTTCCACGTGGCTCTGAATGGCGGCAGTGGGATTTTCACGTGCATACACCAGCGTCGTTTCAGTGGAGCGGGAAGCGATTTTCTGACATGACGGATGCTGAAGTTGTGCAGACTGTCGACCAAATGATTACCGCTATAAATCAAGCTGTGCCTTCGGTCTTTGTTTTGATGGATTATTGGACTTTTGACGGCTGGTTTGCCCTTAAGAAAAGGTTAGCTCAAGCCGGCGCACCAAAGCTCAATAAGTTAGTCTTGCCGGGTATTGAACTTAGGCTCGTTTCGCCGACGAGTTACAGGCTCAATGCCCACGTCGTTTTTGCGGATGACGTTTCGGATCAAGATTTAAACAATTTCAAATCTGACCTTCGAGTTGCCCTCATTGAGCAGGCACTCTCTGACGAATGCCTTCGGCGGCTTGCACGGCAGAAGCTCGGTGATGATCTGCTGACAAAGCATGGGATGAAGGCTGAAGTCGTTAAAGCGGATGATTCTGCGGCCCTGCTGGCTGGTTCAAAGTGCGCAGAAATAATCCCGGACACCTACAAGACAGCTATTTCAAAGGTGCCCGATGGCAAGGCAATCGCTTTCATGCCGTGGGATACATACAACGGTCTCGCTGATGCTGAATGGGCAAAGCACTACGCTTATGTAGTCGGATTTATGCAATCGTCGCCGATCTTTGAAACGCGTCGACAAGAGCAATGGGAAGCGTTTGTTGGGATTGAGACCGAGAACAATAAAAAATGGTTCGGATCGTTCCAAGCCGCATTAGGAAATAAGCCGCATTTGGCTGTGTCCGGGAGCGATGCTCATTCGTTTGCGGACTACGGAAAGTTCCCTTCTGGAAAAGCGACTTGGATAAAAGCGGACCCCACATTTCATGGTTTGCTTCAAGCCATCATGGAACCCGCAAAACGTTCGTTCATTGGCGAGTGCCCTCAGAAGCTTGCCGAAATTGCCGAAAACAAGACGTATTTTATTGACTCGGTAGACGTACAAAAAAATCCTGCTGCTACGAACATTGGGAAATGGCTCGATGGAAGCGCACTGCCCTTAAATCCAGATCTGATAGCAATTATCGGAAATAAGGGCAGCGGGAAAAGTGCGTTAGCAGATGTCATCGCTCTGCTCGGAAACTCACGGCAGAAAAATCATTTCTCATTCCTAAAAAAAGACCGATTCCGAGGCAAGTCGGGGGAACCAGCGAAGCACTTTTCCGGTACGTTGACCTGGTGCGACGCAAGTACCGTACAGCGAAACCTCAACGATGATCCACCCGACGATAAAGTAGAGCTCGTCCGATACATCCCTCAAGGTCACTTTGAAGAGTTGTGCAACGACCACGTTTCCGGACGCACAAATGCGTTTGAGCGCGAACTTAGAGCAGTAATATTTTCGCATGCCAGCGAAGCAATTCGTCTTGGCGCACTAGACTTCGACCAGTTGATTGAACAACAAGAAAGCAGCTATCGCGATCAGTTGAGCGAGTTCCGGAAAGACTTGAAAAAGCTGAACCAAGAGATTGCTGGCATGGAGGAACAACTCCAGCCAGAGGTTAAGCAGGCTTTGCAAGAGCTCCTGAATCTCAAGGCTAGACAAATTGACGAACACAATAAGATCAAGCCTGCGGCAATTGAAAAACCCGCCGCTGAACTTACTGAAGATCAGAAGGCTGTTGCAAGTGCATTGGACGAAATCTCTGCGAAGATTAAAGCGATTGAAGATAAGTCGGCGTTAAATGCCAATGTTGATTTGATTCTCGCAGGGAAGGTTAAAGCGATCCAAAACGTGCGTGAACGGATGCGTTTGCTGGAACGATCACATAAGCAGTTCCAAGACGACACTGCGAAAGACTTAGAAACACTTGGCTTAAAGGTTACGGATTTGGTTACGTTCTCCGTGAACGACCAGCCTTTGGATCAGTTGGCGTCTGCTATACCTCTTGAACAGGCAAATCGAAAGAGTACGGTAGCCAACGAGGCCGTTGAGAAGTCGAAGCTCCAGGTCGAACAAGTCGCGCTCAATGCAAAATTAAATGCCCCACAGCAACACTACCAGCAGTACCTGAAAACAATTGAGGTTTGGGAAGCAAAACTCGCTGAATTGACAGGAGCGGCTGACGCTCCAGAAACCCAAAAAGGCCTGCAAGCAAGAATTGCTCAGCTTGAAAGCTTGCCAAAAGAGTCTCGATCAGCAACGGCATCAACGGTTGAGTCTGGCCGGTGAAATATTTGACATTCTGAACGCTCAGCGGAAAGCACGAGAAGAGCTTTTGCGCCCGTACAAGACCTCATTCAAGGAAATAGTTTGATTCGTGATGAATACAAACTTCAGTTTCAGGCCACGTTGGGCGGTTCATCAGATTCTGTTGCTGGTTCCCTCTTCGCGCTCATCAAACAAAACTCTGGGGACTTTCGTGGAGAAGATGAAAGCTACGGTGCTGTGAGAAAGGTAGCCGAACAATACGACTTCAATAAGCGTGCGGATATTTTAGGGTTCATCACGACGCTGCACGAAAAAATCGTTGGCGCGGCCACTGGCGGTAGCAAAGGTGCAATTGGTATCGCGTCCATCTTAAGAAAAGACAAAGCGGTGAGTGATGTTTATGACCTGCTCTTTGGTTTGTCATTCTTGGAGCCGAGGTACTCGCTATTGTTTCAGGATACGCAAATCGAACAGCTTTCTCCGGGCCAGCGAGGTGCATTGCTGTTGATCTTCTATCTTCTGGTGGATAAGGGCAGAAATCCAATCATTCTGGATCAGCCTGAAGAAAACCTCGATAACGAAACTGTGGTGAGCCTGCTGGTGCCCGTACTGAGTGAAGCAAAAAAGAAGCGACAGATCATCATGGTTACACATAACCCTAATCTGGCAGTAGTTTGCGACGCTGAGCAGGTCATCTACTCAAGTTTTGATCGAAAAAACGCGTCAAAGATTACCTATCGCGCAGGCTCAATTGAAAACCCAATTACTAATTCTCACGTCGTCAATGTTCTGGAAGGGACAAAACCAGCATTCGACAATCGACGCGTTAAGTACCACTAGGCGATTATGGCAAAGCAAAAACTAGAACTGACATGGATTGGCAAGGATGCGCGACCGAAGCTGGAACCGCGCATTTTGTTGGGCGACCCGGAGAAGAGCTATCACGCGAAACACCGTGTCACCAGCGCCGACTTTTTCGACAACCAACTCATCTTCGGCGACAACCTGCTGGCGTTGAAGGCGTTGGAGCAGGAATACGCGGGCAAGGTGAAGTGCGTATTCATCGACCCGCCATACAACACCGGCAGCGCATTTGCTCACTACGATGATGGCGTGGAGCATTCAATCTGGCTCTCATTGATGCGTGATCGTTTGGAGATTATTCGGCGCTTGATGGCGGAGGATGGGTCGCTTTGGATAACGATTGACGATAACGAGGCGCACTACCTCAAGGTACTATGCGATGAGATTTTTGGACGAGCCAACTTCATTGCTAATGTTATATGGCAGAAAGTTTATGCCCCTAAAAATGCGGCGCGCTATTTTTCTACAGATCATGACCACGTATTGGTTTTCTCGAAGAACGCGGAAAAATGGATTCCGAATCCTTTGCCGCGCACTGAAAAGCAGAACAGTAATTATAAGAATGTTGACAATGACCCTCGCGGGTTGTGGCGATCTGACAATCTGCTAGCTAGTCTGACCGGAGGGCAGCGGGGAGCACAGTTCGCGAAGTCTGGATTTTCAAAAGATATATACGAAATCGTTGGGCCTACCGGAAAGGTATTCACCCCTCGCTCCGGAACAAGTTGGCGCGTCTCGAAAGAAAAGTTCCTTGAGCTCGACGCTCAAAAAAGGATTTGGTGGGGAAAAGATGGGAGCAATGGCCCCGCTTTGAAGCGTTTCTTAAGCGAGACAAAGGATGGGCGTGTCCCGCAAACACTCTGGCCGTTCGATGAGGTTGGGCACACGCAGGACGCAAAGAAAGAAATAACCATATTCAATGAGCAAGCAATATTCTCAACGCCTAAACCCGAGTTCTTGTTGAAGCGTGTAGTCGAAATAGCCACTAATCCCGGCGATCTCGTTCTCGACTCGTTCGCCGGTTCTGGTACTACTGGCGCAGTCGCCCACAAAATGGGTCGCCGCTGGATTATGATAGAGTTGGGCGAACACTGTCATACCCACATTATTCCACGCCTAAAAAAAGTCATCGACGGCGAGGATCAAGGCGGCATCAGCCAGGCCGTGAACTGGAAAGGCGGCGGTGGCTTCCGCTATTACCGCCTCGCCCCCAGCCTATTGCAGCAAGACCGTTGGGGCCAGTGGGTCATCAACAAGGACTACAACGCCGAAATGCTGGCGGCGGCGATCTGCAAGCTGGAGGGCTTCACCTACGCGCCCAGCGACGCGCACTACTGGCAGCACGGCAAGAGCACCGAAAACGACTTCATCTACGTCACCACACAAAGCCTGACGCCGGAACAGTTGCAGGCCTTGAGCGATGAAGTCGGCGAAAAGGAGCGCAGCCTGCTGGTCTGCTGTTCGGCATTCCGGGGCGACGCAAACCGTTACCCCAATCTCACCGTCAAGAAGATTCCCAAGATGGTCTTGTCCAGCTGCGAGTGGGGGCACGACGATTACAGCCTGAACGTCGAGAATCTGCCGATGGCGTCTTCGCCGGAACCTGCTGTTACTGCGGCGGCGCCTGCATCGAGCGTGCGTAAGGGCGCAAAGGCTGTCGACGCCGGTCAAGCAGGCCTCTTTGATGGGGGCGGCGAATGAGCAAGAAAATCATCATCATCGCTGGCCCGAATGGAGCCGGTAAAACCACCTTCGCCCGTGCCTTCCTGCCTGAAGAGGCGCAGTGCCCGCACTTCATCAACGCCGATCTGATCGCCGCCGGTTTGTCGCCGTTTGCGCCGGAGTCGGCGGCGGTGAAGGCGGGACGCCTGATGTTGCAGGAGATCGCGGCTTGCGCGGCCAAGGGCGAGAGCTTCGCCTTTGAAACCACGCTTTCGGGCGTGGCGTATCTGCGCCATATCCGCGAATGGCAGCAGGCGGGTTATCACGTCAGCCTGTTTTTCCTTGGTCTGCCGACTGCCGAAGTGGCAATTGCCCGCGTGGCCGAGCGGGTACAGCAGGGCGGGCACAACATCCCGGAACCAGTGATTCGGCGGCGCTTTGCTGCTGGCAAGGCCAACTTTGAGCGCGACTACCGTGCGGCGGTGGATGCCTGGGCGCTGTACGACAACTCGGGCGACGAACCCGTAATGATTGAATGGGGAGAACGATGATGACCCGGCATGAACTCGGCAAGGCAAAGGACAAGGACCTCGTGACCTCGATGGCGGCCATGAAACGGGCGGCGGCGATGGCCCGCAAGGCGGCGGTGCAGACCGACACGGCGATTGTCGTGGTACAGGACAAGAAGATCGTTCGGGTGACGGCGGATGACCTCCGCAAGAAGGCCAGCGCATGAGTCTGGAAAACATCGTTCGCTCGGTCAGCGGTCGCCTGAGTCTGCGCGAGCCACAAGCCGAAAGCCTGCGCCGCCTGCATTGGGCGGTCGATCAGGTGCCCGCGCTGCGCGACGCGAAAGCGCGGTCGCCGGAAGAATTGAAGGCGATGCAGGACGCGCTGACCGGCCAGTTTCCAACACTGGCCGACTTCGAGCGCGACTTCCCGTCCTTGTGTTTCGCGCTGGCAACCGGCGTTGGCAAGACGCGCTTGATGGGAGCATTCATCAGCTATCTGCATGCGGCCTACGGCTACAAGCATTTCTTCGTGCTGGCGCCGAACCTGACCATCTACGATAAGCTGATCGGCGATTTCTCACCGAACTCGCCCAAGTACGTATTCAAGGGCATTGCCGAATTCGCCAGCACACCGCCCGAGGTGATTACCGGCGACAACTACGAGCAGCGCGGCAGCCTGAGTCTGCTGGGCGGCATCGAGGTCAATATCTTCAACATCTCGAAGATCAATTCCGAGGTGCGTGGCGGCAAGTCGCCGAAGATCAAGCGCCTGTCGGAATACCTTGGGCAGAGCTATTTCGAGTATCTGGCCGGGCTGGATGATCTGGTCCTCATCATGGACGAGTCGCATCGCTACCGGGCGAGTGCGGGCATTCGGTCGCTGAACGAGTTGCGCCCCTTGCTGGGCCTTGAACTGACCGCGACACCTTTTGTTGAAGGCACCGGCGGCAAGACGACGCCGTTCAAGAACGTGGTGATGGATTATCCGCTGGCGCGTGCCATCGAGGATGGTTTCGTCAAGGAACCGGCGGTCGTCACGCAGCAGAACTTCGACCCGAGCGCCCATAGTGCCGGTGCGCTGGAAACCATCAAGCTGCAAGACGGCGTGCGGGTGCATGAGGAAACCAAGGTCCATTTGCTGACCTACGCGCAGCAGACCGGTGAAAAGTTGGTGAAGCCTTTCATGCTGGTCATTGCCCGCGACACCACGCACGCGGCCCAGTTGATGGCGACGATTGAATCCAACGAGTTCTTCGCTGGCCGTTACAAGGGCAAGGTCATTCAGGTCGATTCGAGCCGTTCCGGTGCCGAGGAAGAGGAAATGATTCGGCGCTTGCTGGCGGTGGAGAGCTACGACGAGCCGACCGAGATCGTGATTCACGTCAACATGCTGAAAGAAGGCTGGGACGTGACCAACCTCTACACCATCGTGCCGCTGCGCGCCGCCAATGCCCGCACCCTGATCGAACAGTCCATCGGTCGAGGCCTGCGTTTGCCCTATGGCCGCAAGACCGGCGTCGATGTGGTGGATCGGCTGAACATCATTGCTCACGACAAGTTTCAGGAGGTCATCGACGAGGCGGGGCGCGGTGATTCGCCGATTCGCATGCAGGCCTTGGTGCTGACGCCGGATACTGGCAGTGGCAGCAGCCTGAAGAGCATTTCGGTGCAGCCTACGGCCAATGCGATGTTGGGAACGTTGACGGCTGGCACCCAACAGGTGCCTAGGCAATGCTGGCAGCGCCCAATACGGCACATCCGCGCCGACCACCGTGTTCAAGACCGACGAGCAGCGGCAGATTGCCAAGTCGCCATGGACGTGATCGCCGAAATCAGCCGCGAGCGCGAACCTGGACCAAACGGCCAGCCGCTCATTGCCAGCAGCCAAGCACTGACACAGGCCAGCATTCAGCAGCAGATTACGCAGCGGGTACAGGAACGCATGGTGCCCAAACAGGGTGACTTGCTGGCAACTACTGGGCCATTGCCTGTGGCCGATATTGTTCAGCAGACGGTGGCGGTGCTGATCGAGCACACGATTGATATTCCGCGTATCTCGGTGGTGCCGAAAGGCCCGGTGAAGAGCGGCTACAAGCTGTTCAAGCTGGACCTGTCGAAGATGAACTTCCAGCCACAGGACATGGCGCTGGTCGGCCAAGGCCTGAAAACCGGCAAGCAGGTGCTGTACGGGCAGTCGTCGACGGTGCTGGAATCGCAACTGGAAAACTACATCGTCCGCGAACTCATCAACTACGACGACGTGTCCTACGACGAGCACGCCGAGCTGATCTACGAGCTATCCGGGCAAGCCGTCGCGCATTTCAAGACCTACCTGCAAACCGACGACGAGCTGCACAACATCCTCGGCAACTACGGCAAAACCATCGCCGAGAACATCCATCTGCAAATGGCGCTGCACTACTACGAGGATATTTCCGAATCCGAGGTCGTCATCAGTCAGGGTTTCACGCCGCTGAAGCACTGCGCCTTTACCGCCGAGGGCGACATCCTGCCGCTGCATCAGGCCCCCGCCGAGAAAGGCAAGATCGCGCAGTACGTATACGGTGGTTTCAGCAAGTGCGCTTACCCGGTGCAGAAGTTTCATTCCGACACCGAGCGTGTTCTCGCCTGCGTGCTGGAGCGCGACGCGCTGCGCTGGTTCCGACCGGTGGCTGGGCAGTTCAACATCTACTACCGCTCTGGCGCCAATCAACCCGAGTACGTGCCGGACTTTGTTGCCGCGACCGTCGACCACAACCTGATTATCGAGACCAAAGCGGCCAAGGATATGGAGGCCAGCGACGTGAAGGCCAAAGCCGACGCGGCGGCAACGTGGTGTAAAAACGCCAGCGAATATTCGCAGGCGCAGGGCGGTAAACCTTGGAAATACCTGCTGGTGCCGCATGATGCGGTGGCCCATAACGCGACGGTGTCCGCGCTGGCGGGCCGGTATTTGGTCGCGTC
Source organism: Propionivibrio sp. (assembly GCA_016705685.1). Lineage (GTDB taxonomy): Bacteria > Pseudomonadota > Gammaproteobacteria > Burkholderiales > Rhodocyclaceae > Propionivibrio. Next base: position 133,681 of record JADJLB010000004.1, on the reverse strand, counting down.
GTTGTAGCCAATGATCGTTTTGAACCCATGTTAATCAAAGCCGCTGACTCAATTGATTGCTGATCGTTACGATGGCCCGACCTGCTAACTTGATGCCTTGCCAAATCGGTCTGTTGCCGCACTTTTCTGTCGTGGTTTTTTGTGGCAACTGACGAAAAGAATCTGCCGTTAGCGCAGCCACATGGGCAGAGACTTACAGTTCGCGCATCTGCAATGGCTGCACGTGGCCTTGCGATTCTCGACGATAGTCACGGCAAAGACCTCACAGGGGAACGGCGATTAACATTTCCCTTGGACAAGGTCTACGGGCAGCTAGATTTTGTTTACCAATCGAGTTTTGAACGACTCGAACAGCCGTCATCAATTGACGCGAAAGGAACGATTAGTCTTCTATGTGGAGTATTCGCAAATTTAACGGTCGATAAGGCAGTAGATGATTTCCGATTCTTTGTTGACTGCGATCCTAGTTCCGCTCTACGTGAGATTGATTTCAGGTTTACCAAGATCAATGATGAAGGCTTACAGCATGTAGCGGAATTGCCGTTCCTAAATGGCCTTAACTTGCGCGGCTCCTGATGCTGGTATGGAGTTCCTATTTGGAATCCAGTCGCTTGAACACTTGAACCTGGAGCGGACAAAAGTATCTGCTTGGATGAAAAGTAGAATTCGACAGGCGTTACCGGGATGCTCGGTTCTATGAGTAAATCTCTGGTCGCGAATGCTGCTCCTGAAGAAGTCGAGCTTTTCAGAAAACTCAAAGAGGTTGAGCTGCTCGAAGATGAGTTGGTTCAACGCGAGCTTGACCTTTGTAACCCAAAAGCAAAAAAATCGAAGCGTTTAGAAGCCGTTACATCCACGCTGTCGGCCACCTATTTGCTGAGTTGGACACTCTTGAGTATCAGGCAGCAGAGTTAGTCGCTATGCGACAACCATCTGACCCTGAGAGCGCTGAAAGGCTTAGGGCGACTCAGCAGCGAATGGACGATACCTGTCGGGAAGTTCGCGAAGCAGAAGGGATATGCGAAACTTTCGAGCCATCAGATGAGCTGAAAAGGCTTTACCGCGAAGCAGCGAAACGATTCCATCCTGATCGTGCAAGTGATGATGCAGATTGTCGAACGCGCACAGACATCATGGCGCAAGTCAATGTCGCTTATCAACGCAATGATATTGAAGCATTGAGAAGGATACTTGCGGCAGATGAAAATTCGCCAGATGCAATACTGGGTGAAGAGGTAGCTTCCCGTCTAATACGTGCGATACGAAGACTTGCGCAGGTGCGTATCCGCTTGCAAGCCATCGCAGAGGAGATCGCTGCTTTGAAAACGGGTGATATGTATCAACTGAAAACTAAGGTCGAAGCGGAGGAGGCTGCGGGGAGGAATCCCTTGGAGGAATTATCCATCGTACTTCAGAAGAAAATTGCTGCGGCAAGAATCATTCTTCAGCAGTAACCGAGACGGCAGAATTCGTATTTGGTGTGAGGACCATCGCAGAAGCGTTTTCGACTGAATTTCTGCTTGCGGGAATTGGGAGAGCCGATTTTTTAGTGAAAGTTTATTGCTTGTTGATGCCAAGTAGATATTGCGGCAAACTGAAAATGCGCTGCTTTCTGCACCGCGCTGCGCCACCAAACCTCGCCAATAGCAGCTGAAACCAGAGAAAGCCACGACTCCCTCGTCGTGGCTTTTTGCATTTCTGAGCTATGGATTATCGCTGGTGCGGATCAACCAAACATGGAGTCTTCCCAATGAAACAAGAATCCCACGATAACAAATCCACCGGCACGTCAGGCTTACCTCCCGCCGGTAAGCGAACTCTTCCGCTGTTCTCACTCGGCAAAATCGTCGCCACTCCCTCTTTGCTGGACCATTTTATCGAGCACTGCACGCGCCCTGATTCCTTCATTGAGCAGCACGTCAGGGGGAATTGGGGGGATATACCGCCCGAAGATATCCGCGAAAACGACTTCTCGGTGCTGAACGGTTTTCGAGTGTTGTCAGCCTACGAGGTTGGCGGAAAGCGCTTCTGGATTCTCACTGAGGCCGACCGGTCAGTTACGACCTTACTTTTTCCAGAAGAGTATTAGCAGACCGTTTTTTGCGGGCCGCAAAAAGTGGCCCGCCAATGTCTTGCCAGCGGCAATTGTGCCGCTTTCACTTTCGCCAAGCAGTTTCACAAAACCACAGTTAGTGAAACCGGTTTTGTACTCGCCATTGGCATACAAACAAAGGAATCCAATCATGAGCAACGTCGATCATCGGCGCAAGGCACCCGTGCGCCCATTATTTTCCGAAGTCGAATACCTTGAAGCAACCAGAGCACCATCAACCCGGCGCGAGTACGCCAATGGCCAGCCTTTGCTCGCGAGGTATGGGAGTCCGCTCCAAGACGATCACGTCCATGACCCTGCCGCCCAGCCCGCAGGCCATCGAGCGGATGATGGAGACGATGCGCTGGGTGTTCTGGTTGGAGGAGGAGCAACGACACCTGGTCTGGATGCGCGCCAAGGACATCGACTGGAAGATCATCGCGTGGCGGCTGGCCTGTCACCGCACCACGGCCTGGCGGGCATGGCAGAAGGCTTTGGCTACGGTCGCCGCGAACCTGAACGGAGCGGCTGACATCGATGTGCCAGATTGCCTGAGTGAAGTTACGTGAGATGAATGACGCTTTCCAATCGCTTCGGAATCGTGAGGACGAACGCGGGATTCATGCGCTTTTAGGGCTGCAACATTTCAGACGGATATTGCTATTATTGCTGCTAAGGTCGCGAGCAAAGACCGACAGTACCGAAGGCCACCGGAGACGGTGGCCTTCGTCGTTCGTGATACACGGTCTGCCTAGTTGTCGTAGTGATACCGGCAGGCGATGATCACCAGATCATCCCCATCCACGCAATAGACGAGGCGATTGGCATCGTCGATACGGCGTGACCAGAAGCCGGACAGGTTTGCTTTCAGGGGTTCGGGCTTGCCGATTCCATCAAACGGTTCGCGCAGACAATCACGGATCACACCGTTGATCCGTTTCAGTGTCTTGCGGTCCTGCCCTTGCCAGTACTGGTAGTCCTCCCAGGCGGCGAGCGTCCAGGTGATGCGGCTAGGCATCCACCAAGTCCCGTGCCTTGACCTTGCCCTTGCGGTATTGCTCGATCGAGCGCGCCAAGTGAGCCGCATTGGCCGGCGACGTCAGCAGATGAACCGTCTCCATGAGGCTGTTGAAGGTGTCGAGCGACATCACGACAGCATCGGAAGCGTCACGTCGGGTGATCACCGTGTAGTCGGCATCGTCGCTAACCTGGTCGATGATGGACTTGAGGCTGTTGCGGGCATCAGAGAAATTAACAACGCGCATGATGTTCTACCTGTTCAATATACAGTACAAGTCTAGCCGAAACGAATCGCCAATGCAAGAAGCGAAATCTGAACTGATTGAACAGTTTTTGACGGGTCCTTCCTGGCCAAAAAGCCATGCGGGGGGCGACAGCGCGGCATCTGCTTAGTGACAGACTAAAAAACGAGGTTACCACCCCCTGAAAGCCGCCAGGCCCTTGTTCTGAGAGGGTTTTCGGGGTAGTAATCCGCGCTGCCAATTCCGCCCCCGCGTGGTCTGCCTGATGCGCCGCCCGGGATTGCCGTGATTCCCATCTACGGCACGTTGGTTCGGAGCGCGCTCGGCATGGAAGCGGCGTCCGGGCTTACGTCCTATGGCGAGATCAGCGCGATGCTCGACGCCGCGTTGTCCGACCCGAGGGTCACTGATTGAGCAAGGCTATCACTTATCTCCGTGTCCGATTTCGCGGGGCCGGCTCTGCCAGTTATTTTCCACAAGATCCAAACAGCGGCAGCTTGGGTGTAATTGGGTGTCTTTTTGGTATGTTGTATAAATCGTAAATTTCCCGTTCGGGTAATTGTTGCAAGATTCTGACCAAAATTCACAAAACATTCCCGATCGGGAAACATGGCTTGCGCCGTGGCGTATTCTGGTCGATAATTTCCCGAACGGGAAACTGGAAGAGACATGACATCCATTCGATCACCTCAACAACTCGGCGATGCACTTCGCGTCGCTCGCAAGCAGATCGGACTGACGCAGCCTCAGTTGGCTCTGGCGGCAGGGGTTGGTACGCTTTATCGTCGACCTTGAAGCAGGTAAGCCCACCTTGCGACTAGAAAACGTGTTGCGGGTTATTGATGCGCTGGGTGGAGAGATCCAGGTGAGCGGATTGCCATCCGTTGCCGCCGGCGATCAACGTGAGGGAGGCGACCATGGCGCATGAGTTGGAAGTCTGGTTATTCTCCGACCGTGTCGGCACCTTGGCGCTGATCGATGGCCGACTGAGTTTTTGCTATGCACCCGGCTGGCTGTCGTTGCCGAATGCCGTTGCTTTGTCCGCCTCGCTGCCCCTGCAAGCAGAGCCGTTCGATGATCGCAAGACTCGCCCCTTCTTTGCCGGTCTGTTGCCAGAGGGGAAGATGCGCCGCCTGATCGCGCAGCAATTCCAGATTTCTGGCCAGAATGACTTTGCGCTCCTGGGCCACATCGGTGGCGAATGCGCCGGGGCAGTGACGTTCCTGGAGCCCGGGCAGGTTTTGCATGAGTCTACCCAAGGTGACGATGTCCAATGGCTGAGCGACGAGGAGGTCGTTGCCATCCTGGATGAATTGCCGCGTCGACCGATGTTGGCTGGAAAAGATGGACTGCGGCTTTCCTTGGCTGGTGCCCAAGACAAACTACCTGTGGTTTTCGATGGCGACCGCCTCGGTTTGCCTCGCAATGGCACGCCCAGCTCCCACATCTTGAAGCCCCCTATCCACGCCGTTGAGGACAGTGTGATCAACGAAGGATTCTGCATGGCACTGGCTGAGGCCATGCAGCTCAAGCCTGCGAAGTCAAGAGTTCACACCGTCTTGAATCGGCCGTTCCTGCTGGTTGAGCGCTATGACCGGGTCGCTGATGAGCAAGAGCACCGATTGCGTCTTCATCAAGAAGATTTCTGTCAGGCCCTGGTGTGGAACCTGAAATGAAATACCAAAACGAAGGAGGGCCAGATCTGGCCCAATGCTTCGATCTGGTCCGTCGTGTCACTCGTCCCAGTGCGCCACAGGTGCTGCGCTTGTACGATTATGTGATCTTCAATGCGCTGATCGGTAATCACGATGCGCATGCAAAAAACTTCTCACTGCTTTACGTAAGCGAGATACCCGTCTTGGCCCCGTTCTACGACACGCTATCTACAGCGGTGTATCCAACACTGACGCCCAAAATGGCGATGAAAATCGGCAGCAAGTACAAATTCAGCGAAATCCAGGCGCGACACTGGGATCAGTTTGCAGAAGGTGCTGGGCTTGCCAGAGCGCAGGCCAAAAGGCGCATTCTGGAGTTGGCGAAGTCGCTGCCGCTGGCCGCTCGCAAACTTCAGTCCGATCCTGGACGCGGCTTTGCTGACAATACAGTGGTTGAGCGAATCATTGCCTTGATTGAACAACGCTGTGCATTGACGGTTCGGCGGCTAACTGATCCTGCCGCCGATGGTGAAAACGCCACGGAGCAATCCTCTTGATCCTCTGGACGGACGTGGATTGTGGTTCCACCCAGTCCTTCCGCATTTTTCCGCAGAAGTTTATGCTAACCCTTGTGGGGGGCAATAGCTGGAATACAGGCCGATGGCAGCGCATAGGACTCGTGACCAGCCATTGAGGACAATTTCGGGTGTTTCCAATGCGGTTAGGGGCGGGCTGCCGCCCTCTCCCCCAAATGAAAACAGCCACCCTTGCGGTGGCTTTTTTCATTTGGCAGCGGGATTTCGTGGTGCGATTGCTGGCGATTGTCGCATTCACCACATTTGTCGAACTCCACGGCGTCGAACGATAAAAAATACTTAACGTTACAATCACTTGCGGATTGGCACCATCCTTGCTGCGTAAGCATAGAGGAAAGCGCCATGAATAACCTGCCCTGGATCACCATCAACGACACCACCTTGCGCGACGGCGAGCAATCGGCTGGCGTGGCGTTTTCGCTGGCGGAAAAACTGGAAATTGCCCGACAGCTTGCGGCGATTGGCATTCCGGAGCTGGAAGTCGGTATCCCGGCCATGGGTGAGGAAGAGCGCGACTCGATACGCGCCGTCGCTGCGCTGAAACTGGTGCCGCGCCTGATGGTGACCGTCGACGACATTCGCGTGATCCTTGCTGGTGATTTCGCCGAACAGAGCTGCCATGTCGGTGTCGACTCCGAGGCGCTCAAGGAGGCCGTACGCCTGCTCTGGGGCCAGGGCGTCGAAAGCCGCGACTTTCCCGTGGTCGACAGTTCCGACCAGGGAAATATTCCCGGCGCTATCCGCGTCGCCATTGCCGCCAATCGCGGAGAAAACCTCGACGGCCACTTCGGTTCATGCGAGCGCTTCCTGATTTACCAGGTCAACCTGACCACGCAAAAGTTGATCGGCGTGCGCTCGACGGTCGAGGCAGATGCTGCCGATGACAGAAACGCGGCCCGATCGGCGCTGATCGCCGACTGCCAGATCGCCTTCGTGCAATCGATAGGCGGCCCGGCCGCCGCCAAGCTGGTGCGCGCCGGAGTACACCCGATCAAGAAGCCGAAAGGCGGACCCGCCCGCGAAGTGCTGATCGAGTTGCAGAGCCGTCTGGCCAGCCCGCCGCCCTGGCTGGCGCGGATCATGGGTGTGCCGGCCGCCTCCCTGAAGCGCTTCGAAGAGCTTGTCCAGGCCGAGGGACCGGCATGATTACGTCCCTTCAGCTCGCGCAGGTGGGCGAAATCATTCAACTCAGTTCGCGCCTTGAACTGCTGCGCGAGCGATTTCCGCAACTGCACTTTAGCGAGTGCAGCGAAGACGATGTTTCACCACGTCACCAGCCGGAGCTCAGTCTCGACAGCCACGACCTCTACCTGGTTACCGGTGCTACCGGCGAATGCCTGAAACTGACCAACGATTTTAGCAAGGCGACGGGCATTCTCGTTGCCGCCAAGGTCAATGCGGAGTGAAAAGACTTCCACCGATACCGGGTTCGGAAAACCGGAATTGCCTGCCGCCTGAATCCGATCGCGAGGAATAAGCATGAAGGAAGCACTGGCCTGGCTGGAGCATTGCAAATCCCTGTCCCCGGCCATCGTCGAAACCTGCGCCAAGGTGGTCGTGAGCAGTGGCCCGGGGGCGTTGATCAAGGCGCTGAGCCAGGCTCTTCCCGAATGGAAGTTTCGCCATTCCTTGAGCCGCGGCGGCTGGTATCGTCTGGGCGGCGTCCTTGACGGAAACGGGAATCGCATTTCCGACAGCCTCGAAAACTGGGCCGAAAACGCCCTCAATGAGCGTGGCGGCGATTTTGGCCAGCTCACCGACGATTTTGTCGATAAAGAGCTTTACGCAACTCGCCTGATGGGCCAGACGCACTACCTGGTCGCCGCTGCCGGCGAGGGAGTGGCCGATTTTCTGCAATTGGAAATCGAGGATCTTCAGGAATTGCGCGTGCATCGACTCTTTGCCAACGACCCCGGTACCATTGAAGAGCTAGTCGATCCACGCGGTGGCAATGACAAGCCGGTCCCGGTCGGCTTGCCCTTCCACACTTTTCACCGCATTCAGCACATCGGCGCTTTGTTGCGCCGTATGCAGGCGCAAAAGCCCGAACCGGCACCCATCCACCGCATGCTCGCCGATTGGTCGAAAAGCAGTGCCAGCAGTACCAGCGCTTATTCTAACCACTGGGTGATCGCCACCCGCGAACACCTCGATCACTACCATCAACCTGTTTTCCGCGCCCAGCCAATCTCCACGCAGACCGGTGATGCGCCGGAATTCGAGGCCGTAGCAGGCAGTAGCGGGCTCGAACTGAGTGCAGCGCTTTCTCATTTCGATCGAGAATCCGGCTACCCGATGGCCTGGTATTTCCACATGCTCACCTCCAAGGCCGTTCCACACTGGGTCGCTGATTGCGTCATCGAGGACTCAATGTCTGGCTACGGCTATCTTCCTCACGGCGATATCGAAGTGGTGCGCGGCTGGCTACATCAGCCCTACGCGGTGTAGTCCGAATACTTTGGCGTATTGGCCTTCGCCAGCGCGTGATCTTGCACAATCGGCGTGTTTCTCCTGATGTTCTTGCTCGATACCAATATTGTGTCCGAGCTACGGAAGATCCGTTCCGGAAAAGCGAATCGTCATGTGGCCGGATGGGCCGACGGCGTCGAAGCGACCGATTTGTATCTATCCGCCATCTGTCCGTCATCGTCGTACGAGACCTCGAGATCGGGGTGTTGCCGGCTTTCTCGTGACGGACTCTGTCGGTGGATACGGCCGTCGCCCAACGTGGCGCCCGGCTTCAGGTGTCTGACCCCCGTCCGGTTCGTGACGGTCTGATCGCCACGACAACCTTGGTGCATGCGATGACCGTCGTCACGCGGAATGTTCGTGACTTTGCTGATCTTGGCCTGGAGGTCATCAACCCGGGGATCGCTTGAAGGACGTCACAGCACCTTCATACTGTCGGGAGAATGTTCAGTGACCGGTAGCCCGCGAGCCAGTTGGCACATTAAGACGAAACCGCCTCGCGCACTGCCGCGGCAAGTTTTTCGGCGGCGTCCTGGACCTTCTCGGCATTCTGCCCTTCGACCATGACCCGCAACAGCGGCTCGGTGCCCGAAGCGCGCAACAATACCCGGCCCTCGCCCCGAAGCGCCGCTTCGACGTCGCGCTGCACGGCAGCAATCATCGGATGGTCCTTCCAGGGGAAACCCTTGACTAGTGGCACATTGATCAGGACCTGCGGATAGAGAACCATTTGACCGAGCAGCGCGGTCAGGTCGCCGCCTTCCTCGCACAACGCTGAAAGTACCTGCAGGGCCGAGATGATGCCGTCGCCGGTCGTGTGTTTGTCGAGACACAGGATATGGCCCGAATTCTCGCCCCCGAACAACCAGCCCTTTTCACGCAGCATTTCCAGTACGTAGCGGTCGCCGACAGCGGCCCGCGCAAAGGGCACTTTCATGCCCTCCAGAGCGTGCTCGAAGGCCAGATTGGTCATCAACGTTCCGACCACGCCGGCCACCGGTCCCTGACGCAGCCGGCTACGCACGACAGCCAGGAGCAACTGGTCGCCGTCATAGACCGTGCCCGCGGCATCAATCATCATCACGCGGTCCGCATCGCCATCGAGGGCAATGCCCAGATCGGCCTGATGCGCTCTGACGGCCATGCTCAAGGCTCCGGTCGATGTCGCGCCCACGTCCTTGTTGATGTTCAGACCGTTGGGTTCGGCGCCGATGGCGATCACCTCGGCCCCCAACTCGTGAAAAACGTGCGGCGCGATGTTGTACGCCGCTCCATGCGCGCAATCGACGACGATCTTCAGTCCGCGCAGATCGAGATCGTTCGGAAACGAGCTCTTGCAAAATTCGATATAACGCCCTGCCGCATCGTCGATCCGTCGCGCACGCCCCAGATCCGCCGAGGCCACGCAGACCAGCGGCGATTCAATTCCGGCTTCAATCTTGGCTTCCAGCGCGTCTTCCAGCTTGGTTCCGTGCGCCGAAAAAAACTTGATGCCGTTATCGTAGAAAGGGTTGTGCGAAGCCGAGATGACGATTCCGGCCTGCAGACGCAGCGCGCGCGTCAGGTAAGCCACGGCCGGCGTCGGAATGGGGCCGACCAGGCAGACATCGACCCCCGCCGCCGCGAAACCGGCTTCCAGCGAGGCTTCCAGCATGTACCCCGAGATTCGCGTGTCCTTGCCGATCAGCACGGCCGGGCGCTCACCCGCCTTAAGGTGGCCGCGTGCCGACGGGTCTTCAACAAGCACCTTACCCGCTGAATAGCCGAGGCGCATCACGAATTCCGGCGTAATCGGCGCCTGCCCGACCTGACCGCGCACACCGTCCGTGCCAAAATATTTTCTTGTCATTTTAATCGTCCCCAGTCATCGCCCGCCCGCGCCAGAGTGGCGAGGCGCTAAAGCCTGTCATTGTACTGAAACTTGCCGTGGTTAATCTACCGCAAGAGCAGCCGAACAGAGCCCAACTCGCGGAGATCCCCATAACAGTGAAAGAAAGCCCCCTCGGGTAAAAACTTGGAATCCGCGCTACCAGGGTTTCTGCCCCGCCACGAATTTGCGCAATTCGACACCCAATGCTTCCAGCAGCAGCTGGGTGCGGCCAGCAATCCAACCCCGGGTCAATGAATCGCGCTCGCCTTTCGGATGCATCTCCTTGATCAGTCGCGAAGCCGTGACTTGATCGTTGAGCGTCCCGAGCAAATCCTGGATCTTGGCCACGGAAATCTGATAGGCCAACAGGCGCTTGCGCGGCAAAATCGGCGTAAAGAATTCGAGCGCGTAGCGCAGTTTCTTGAATGAAATCCGCAATTCATGACGTCGTTCGGCGTTCATTTTCGCGTGTTCGTTTACCAACAGCTCGATCATCTCAGCCCGCTTTTGCAGCCGGCGCGCGGCAAACTTGCGCAAGCGCGTCCGCGACGCTTTTCCCGATGCTTCTATCGTCGGGGCTGCCACCCTGAACAGCGCCGCGGTAAAGGCCAGCAGGAGCTGGCTGTACCCTTTCTGTTTCAAGGTCACCCCAGCCGCGGCCTGCGCCTTGGCTTTGGTCGACTCGCCCCGGGCTCTTAACACCGCCAGATCGGCATCGCCGGGAAATGCCTCTTCCAGTGGCGCCAGCGTTTCGGTCAGAAAAACATCCCAGTCGCGCGCACTGCCAAGGCCACCCGCCAGTTTTCCCCAGCGTGGCCCATAGACCTTGACAAAGCCGGCTTCAAGCACCGGAGAAAACAGTTTGAAGGCCGAACGCAGGCGCCGGATGGCCACTCTGGCCTGGTGGACGTATTCCGGGTTTTCTCCGACGACGGCGCCCGCCTCATTGCGTTGCAGTTGCAAGAGACAGGATAAGGCGATGGATCGAAAGGCATCAATCGGCCTCATATCCTGAGTGACGGTGGAAGCGAAAGCCTTGACCGGGCCGGCCAGTGCCGCATCGGACAAGGCATAGCCGCGCTCCGCCTTGCTGGCAATCTCGGGGTGTAGATGCAGTTCGTCGGCCAACTCGATGGCCAGAGCAAAAAGCGCATCCGGTGATGCGCCCTCCACCAGCTCCAGCTCCAACTCGCAAAGCGGCTTGCTGACCGGAGCAGTGGAGCCACCGACTCCCGGCGCGCTGATCTTTCCCCGATCGAGCGCCAGTTCGACGACCGATCCGGCCAGTGTCAACGTCCACGCGGTTCGCGTAAAGTCGGTCGAAAAAACAGGCTGCAGAGCGTGCTGGTGAGAAACCAGAAACTCGCGCAGGGAGTTGTCGGTGACAATGGAAAAATTGAACACTCCGGGCTGCGTCGGCGCTTCCCACTCGCTACGCTGGGCCAGACCACCCGCGCCGGAGGCGCCGCACTTGACGGTCATCAACCACACCGCCCAGCCCTTGCGTCGCAAGCGCAGCGCTATGCCACGATTGCGTAAGGCAAAATCCGGGGTGTCATAGTAGGTGTTGAGCAATCGATACTTCTGTGGAACCCGCCCGGACAAGGACGGAAGCGACGGCAAACGTCGCGCCTGCGCGGGCGACAAACGTAATTTGAGCTCAATTTCCATTGGCATTCGGGTGATCCCTTCGAGCTTGAGTTTAGCAGGGATGAAAGTCGCTTGTCTTGTTCAATATCATTACGTTATTGTTACAACCGGATTGGTCGGGAATTCAATGTAGCCCGGAAAAAGCACGAAACAAAACGGCAAGCTCCTTCCTTTCGAGGCCCGCAGGCAATCAACAATTCAGCGGGAAGGCTCTGCTTTGGGTACTGCTTTATTTCTCCGAACAGCCTCGCATGCCCGACGGTTTCCGGGCCGATTTCGAAGTTGTAACGCGGTTGAAACATTCGGTAGCTAATCTGGCCGCGTTTACCCGTTCCGTCAATCCACAGAGGAGTAACTCATGACGAGATTCATTCGCAGCCTTTCCTTGTCGGTGATCGCCGTATCCGCGTCAATGGCCGTTCAAGCCGTCGAAGTAACCGGCGCCGGTGCTTCATTCCCCGCCCCGATCTACGCCAAATGGGCTGCCGCCTACCATCAGGCAAGCGGCAACAAGGTGAACTATCAGTCCATCGGTTCCGGTGGTGGCATCAAGCAAATCACGGCCAAGACCGTTGATTTCGGCGCCTCGGACATGCCATTGAAACCTGAAGTGCTTGACAAGGACGGACTCATGCAATTCCCGACCGTTATCGGGGGCGTCGTACCGGTGATCAATCTGGCCGGCATCAAGCCCGGAGAACTCAAGCTGACCGGCGCCGTACTGGCCGATATTTACCTCGGCAAAATCGCCAAATGGAATGACAAGGCCGTTGCCGAACTCAATCCTGGTTTGGCCCTGCCGGCAAACGATATCGGAGTCGTTCGGCGTGCCGACGGTTCAGGCACGACCTTCATCTTCAGCAACTATCTGTCCAAGGTCAGCGCCGAATGGAAACAGAAGGTTGGCGAAGGCACGGCGGTACAGTGGCCGGTCGGGCTCGGCGGCAAAGGCAATGAAGGCGTGTCGGCCTTCGTCCAGCGTCTGCCCGGCTCCATTGGCTATGTCGAGTACGCCTATGCCAAGCAGAACAACATGACCTACGTCATGCTGAAGAACAGCGCCGGCAGTTTTGTTACGCCGGGCGATTCCAGTTTCAAGGCGGCAGCGGCCCACGCCGATTGGAGCAAATCCGCGTTTTACGAAATCCTGACCGACGAGCCGGGTAAGGATTCCTGGCCGATCACTGGCGCCACCTTCATCCTGATGCACAAGATTCAGGACAAGCCGGCGCAGGCGGCCGAAGTCATCAAGTTCTTCGATTGGTCGTACAGGAACGGCGACAATATGGCGATGGAGCTCGACTATGTGCCGCTCCCCGACAGCCTGGTCAAGCTGATCCACAGTTCGTGGGCTCAACTCAAGGACGCCACCGGCAAACCGGTCATGGCTGTAGTCAAGTAAAACGCTGTTTCGCGGTTCGCGCTGACAAAATTCGGCGCGAACCTCCCCTAACCTTTCCTGGCAAAATTCCCCATGAGTACGGTCCCGGATTCACAGACGATCGGATCTTCCGTACGCAACCATAGGCTCGGCGACTGGTTGTTCTTCAACCTGACTCGTGCGTTTGCTGCAATGACGTTGTTGTTGCTGGCCGGCATTGTCGTCTCGCTGATCGTCAGCTCCCGTGAATCCATCCATAAATTTGGACTTGGATTCCTCTGGAGTTCGGACTGGAATCCGCCGATGGATCAATTCGGCGCACTGATCCCGATTTACGGCACCCTCTCGACTTCGTTCATCGCACTGATCATCGCCGTACCGGTCAGCTTCGGCATCGCGCTCTTCTTGAGTGAATTGTCGCCGGTATGGCTGCGTCGACCACTGGGCATCGCGATCGAACTGCTGGCCGCGGTTCCCTCCATCGTTTATGGCATGTGGGGCTTGATGGTCTTCGCGCCGATCTTTGCCAAATATGCGCAGCCGCTGCTGTCCGGCACGCTGGGCCAATTGCCCTTTGTCGGCACGCTGTTCTCCGGTCCGCCGCTGGGCATAGGCATCCTCTCCGCCGGCATCATTCTGGCCATCATGATCATCCCGTTCATCGCTTCGGTGATGCGCGACGTGTTCGAGGTCACACCCGCCATGCTCAAGGAATCGGCCTACGGCGTCGGATGCACGACTTGGGAAGTGGTCTGGAATATCGTTCTCCCCTATACGCGGGTTGGCGTCATCGGCGGCATCATGCTCGGACTGGGCCGCGCGCTGGGCGAAACCATGGCCGTGACGTTCATCATCGGCAACTCGAACTTTCTCTCCAGCATGTCGCTTTACGCGCCAGGCAACAGCATCACCTCGACGCTGGCCAACGAATTCGGTGAAGCGACGCCGGGGATCTACACGGCCTCGCTGATCGAACTGGGCCTGATTCTTTTCTTCATTACGCTGATTGTTCTGGTGTTCTCCAAGCTGCTGCTGCTCAACCTGTCGAAGCAAGAAGGGGTGAAAACCTAGATGGGTATGCGTATGGGTATGGGTATGGGTATGGGTATGACTCGGCTGAAACGACGCGAGCTGACAAATAAAGTCGCACTGACCCTGTCGATGGCGGCCATGGCCTTCGGCTTGTTCTGGCTGGCGTGGATACTGTTCACGACGCTGCAACTCGGCCTCTCCGGACTCTCGTTCAACTTGTTCACCAAGATGACGCCACCGCCCGGCTCCGCTGAAGGCGGGCTGGCCAATGCCATCGTCGGCAGCCTGTACATGGTGGCGCTGGCGACCTTGCTGGGCGCCCCGATCGGCATTCTGGCCGGCATCTATCTGGCCGAGTACGGGCAGCGGACGTGGCTCGGCGCGACCACCCGCTTCATCAACAGCATTCTTCTATCGGCGCCCTCCATTGTTATCGGCCTCTTTGTCTATGCCGTCTATGTGGCCCGGATGGGCAATTTTTCAGCCTTTTCCGGCGTGATCGCCCTGGCGCTGATCGTCATCCCGGTGGTGCTATCAACCACGGAGAACATGCTGTTGCTGGTTCCCAATTCGCTGCGTGAGGCCGCCTTCGCACTCGGCGCGCCCAAACGGGTCGTCATCATGCAGATCACGCTCAGAGCCGCCAAGGCCGGTGTCATTACCGGGATATTGCTGGCTGTGGCACGGATTGCCGGAGAAACGGCACCGCTGCTATTTACTGCACTGTCGAATCAGTTCTGGAGCCTCGACCTCGACAAGCCGATGGCCAATCTGCCGGTGACCATTTTCAAGTTCGCCATGAGCCCGTTCAAGGACTGGCAGGAACTTGCCTGGGCCGGCGTGCTCCTGATCACGCTGGGCGTGCTAGGGCTGAACATTGCTTCGCGAATCTTCTTCCGCACCAGGCACAAACTGTGAAACCGCTCAAACCATGAACGATAAGACGCACTCGATTTTGATGAATGAAAAAGCGACCGCTCTGGAAGCGCAGATGGTTTTCAAAAACCTCGACTTCTATTACGGCAAATACCATGCGCTAAAGGGCATCAACCTCGAAATCTACAAACGCCATGTCACGGCCTTCATCGGCCCGTCGGGCTGCGGAAAATCCACGCTGTTGCGCACCATGAACCGCATGTATGACCTCTATCCGGAACAACGCGCCACGGGTGAATTGTTGCTCGATGGCCAGAATATTCTCGACCGCCGGATGGACGTGAATGCGCTGCGCGCCAAAGTCGGCATGGTGTTCCAGAAACCGACGCCGTTCCCGATGTCGATCTACGAGAACATCGCTTTCGGCGTCCGCCTGAACGAAAATCTTTCGCGAGGCCAAATGGACGAACGCGTCGAATGGGCGCTCCAGAAGGCGGCGCTGTGGGATGAGACCAAAGACAAGCTGGCACAGAGCGGCATGAGCCTCTCCGGTGGGCAACAACAACGTTTATGCATCGCCCGCGGCATCGCCGTCAAACCGATCGTGTTGCTGCTCGACGAACCTACCTCGGCACTCGACCCGATTTCGACGATGTTCATCGAAGAACTGATCTCCGAGTTGAAGACCGAATTCACCATCGCCATCGTCACCCACAACATGCAGCAGGCGGCGCGCATCTCCGACTACACGGCCTACATGTATCTGGGTGAAATGGTCGAATTCGGTTTCACGGACCAGGTTTTCATCAAGCCGAAGAAGAAGCAGACCGAGGATTACATCACCGGACGGTTTGGTTGACCGCTGACGCTGTCGTTACCTGGAGCCCGCCTGCCAGACCGCCAGCGCGTCTTTCGTTTCAGCCACGTCATGCACCCGAAGAATGCGTGCGCCACGCTGTACAGCCAGCAAGGCGGCGGCGAGGCTACCGGGCAGGCGTTGCGCCACCGGCCTGCCGGTAATGGCACCCAGCATTGATTTGCGCGATATACCGGCGAGCAGGGGCAGTCCATCAAAGGATAGCTGGTCAAAGTCGCGCAGCAGTTCAAGGTTCTGATCGAGCGTCTTGCCAAATCCGAAACCCGGGTCGAGCACCAGTCGGTCACGGGAAATTCCAACGGCATCGGTTTGTTCGACCTGCTGGCGAAGAAATTCGCGTACTTCCCCCACCACGTCGGCATAGCAAGGGTTCTGCTGCATGGTCAGCGGCTCGCCCTGCATGTGCATCAGGCAAACGGCGCAGTGGCTTGCGGCAACCGCCTCGCGCGCACCAGGCTTGCGTAAGCCATAGATATCGTTGATCATCGATGCCCCCTGCGCGATGGCCGCACGCATCACCTCAGGTTTGTACGTGTCGACCGAAATCGGCACGCCACAATCGACGAGGTCGTGTAGAACCGGCAACAGACGCTCCAGCTCTTCGTCAATCGTGGCAGGAGCGGCGCCCGGGCGTGACGATTCGGCGCCCAGGTCGATCAAATCGGCGCCGGCATCAATCTGCCGAAGGGCATACGTAACCGCGCGTCGGGAGTCGGACGCCAGACCATCGCCGGAAAAGGAATCAGCGGTCAGGTTGACGATGCCCATCAGCAAAGGGCGATCTAGCGAAAGTTCAAATTTTCCGCAGCGAAGCATGAAGCATGGATTCCGGTACAAAAAAAACCGGAGGAGACCGATCTCCTCCGGCAGATTGAATTCAAACCGATCAGGCCGTCGCGGTGGCCGTTGGCGCCGCATCCGGCGGCGGCGTATCCGAAGTATTCGTTGCCACGGGTTGTGGCTGCTTTGGCGGGCGTGGCGGCTTGCCCTCCATGATGTCATTGATCTGGTCGGAATCTATCGTTTCCAGCTCAAGCAATGCCGCAGTCATTGCTTCGACCTTGTCGCGATTCTCTTCGAGCAGCTTGCGCGCCAGCGCATACTGCTCGTCAATGATGCGGCGAATTTCGGCATCAACCTGCTGCATTGTCGTCTCCGACATGTTCTTGTGCGTCGTCACCGAGCGGCCCAGAAACACCTCGCCTTCATTCTCGCCATAGACCATCGGGCCCAGCGCATCGGACATGCCATAGCGCGTGACCATATCGCGTGCCATCTGGGTCGCCCGCTCGAAGTCGTTGGACGCCCCGGTTGTCATCTGGTTCATGAACAGTTCTTCGGCAATGCGTCCGCCAAACAGCACGGCGATGCGGCTCATCAGATAGACCCGGTCATAGGCGTAACGGTCTTCTTCAGGCAGTTGCATGGTCAAGCCCAGCGCACGTCCGCGCGGGATGATGGTGACCTTATGCACCGGGTCGGACTTCGGCACCAGCTTGGCAACCACCGCGTGGCCAGATTCGTGATACGCCGTATTGCGTTTTTCCTCCTCGTTCATGACCATGCTGCGGCGCTCGGCGCCCATCAGGATTTTGTCCTTGGCTTTCTCGAAGTCATCCATGTCGACCAGACGCTTGCTGGCACGCGCGGCAAACAGGGCCGCTTCGTTGACCAGATTGGCCAGATCGGCACCGGACATTCCCGGCGTTCCACGCGCCAGAATGTCGGCCTTGACGTCGGGCGACAGCGGCACCTTGCGCATATGCACGATGAGTATCTGTTCCCGGCCACGGATATCCGGCAACGGAACCACGACCTGACGGTCGAAACGACCCGGGCGCATCAGCGCCGGATCCAGCACGTCCGGGCGGTTGGTCGCGGCGATCACGATGACCCCCACGCTGGCCTCGAAGCCATCCATCTCGACCAGCATCTGGTTCAAGGTCTGCTCGCGCTCGTCATTACCGCCACCCAGTCCGGCGCCACGCTGGCGGCCGACAGCGTCCAACTCGTCAATAAAGACGATACACGGCGAATGTTTCTTGGCGTTCTCGAACATGTCGCGTACGCGTGCGGCGCCCACGCCGACAAACATTTCGACGAAATCGGAACCTGAAATCGAGAAGAAGGGCACTTTGGCTTCGCCGGCAATTGCCTTGGCCAGCAATGTCTTGCCGGTACCGGGGTTGCCGACGAGCAGCACGCCTTTCGGAATGCGACCGCCCAGCTTCTGGAATTTTGACGGATCGCGCAAAAAATCGACCAGTTCGGAGACTTCTTCCTTGGCCTCGTCGCAACCGGCCACATCGGCAAAGGTTATGCTGTTGGTCGACTCGTCGAGCAGGCGCGCCTTGCTCTTGCCGAAGGAGAACGCGCCACCACGGCCACCGCCCTGCATCTGGCGCATGAAGAAGACCCAGACGCCGATCAGCAGCAGCATCGGGAACCAGCTGACGAAGATGCTCATCAGGAAGGACTGTTCCTCTTCGGGCTTGGCCTCAACCTTGACCCCGTTTTTTAGCAAATCGGAAACCATCCAAAGATCGGCCGGTGCATAGGAAGTCAGCTTCCGCCCGTCTATCGTCGTGGCCTTGAGTACCCGCCCTTCGATCACCACCTTGGCAATGGTGCCGCGCCCGACCTCGTCCATGAACTGTGAATATTCCATCGACGCCTGGGCCACCTGACGGCTGTTGAACTGGTTGAAGACCGTCATCAGCACCA
Organism: Propionivibrio sp.; assembly: GCA_016705685.1. Lineage (GTDB taxonomy): Bacteria > Pseudomonadota > Gammaproteobacteria > Burkholderiales > Rhodocyclaceae > Propionivibrio. Next base: position 115,197 of record JADJLB010000004.1, on the reverse strand, counting down.
GTCCGATCACCAGCCACACGGCCATATTCTTGAACATATTATTCAACGCTGTACCTCTTCCAAAATGCTCTGTAGAACTCTCCAGGAAACTCCTGAAACGATATCGAAGACCGAAAACAACCCAGTGTCACATTCTAAACCTTCTCAAGGAAATTGGGCGGAGCAATCCCGAGACATCGAAACGATCATCAGACGATCAACCCCCGGCCCAGCAGGTAGACTTCGGCACTGCGATCCCGCGACGCATCCGGTTTACGCGAGGAAACTGTCTTGAAGACCTGCCGCATCTCTCGTACGAAGTCTTCAAACCCATAGCCCTGAAATACCTTGACCAGAAAGACGCCTTCCGGTTTGAGCCATTTCCTTGAGAAATCGAGCCCCAGTTCGGCCAAATGCATCACTCGCGCCTGATCGGAGAGCACTATGCCCGATATATTGGGGGCCATATCGGAAAGTACAAGCCCTACCCGCCGATTCGCCAACATCGTTTCCAGCTGCTGCAACACCTCTTCTTCGCGAAAATCGCCGTGAATGAAGTCCACGCCCGGCAAGGGCTCCATGACCAGAAGATCCAGGGCAATGACTTGGCCACGGCCCTTCAACCGCTGCGCAGCCACCTGCGACCAACCGCCGGGGGTCGCCCCAAGATCAACGACAACCTCGCCGGAGCGAATCAAGCGATCCCGGTCGTCGATTTCCATCAGTTTGAACGAGGCCCGGGACCGGTAGCCCTCGGCCCTGGCGCGCTGGACGTAATGGTCATTTTCGTGTTCGCGCAACCAGGCATGGCTCGTTCGTGTTCGTTTCATGGCCTAAACTCAGTAAAATGCGTGCTTTGCGCAGGTTAACCAAATGCTCGATATATCTACCGACCAGCGTCGTGCGTTGCGCGCTCGTGCGCACGCGCTGAAACCCGTGGTTACCATCAGCCAGAACGGGCTTTCAGAATCCGTCATGCATGAAATCGGCATCAGTCTCGAAAGCCACGAATTGATCAAAATCCGTGTCTTCAACGACGCGCGCCAAGAACGCGAACAGTATCTGGCCACGATCTGCGACCAACTCGGCGCGGCCGCTGTGCAGCATATCGGCAAACTGCTCGTGATCTGGCGTCCACGACCACCAACCGCGCCCGGACTGCGCCGTCGCCCTCGTGAACCACATCGCAGCAAGCGCAGCTTCCAGGGTGACTCCAGCCGCTGACTTCAGGCGGCGTGTCAAGCCTGAGCGAATTGCACCTGCCAGAGCCCGCCTATTTCACCCGGCGATCCGGCCCGATGACGAGCAGCAGACCCAGCACGCTCTGCAGCAGGTAGAGAACGCTCGAAATGCCGTGCCAGGCAACAAACCGATCTCGCAGGACACTGTCCATGACCTCACTCGGCAACGCTTCGGACTTCAACCGCGACAGCAAGGGATGAACGCCGAACTGGCCGGCTGCCGTCAGCGCCAGCATCGCCAGGACGATCCAGAAAACACGTCTTTTCAGCGCCGATCTGCCTTCGCGAACCAAGATGAAGATCAGCAGATAGGCCGCACAGGCCAGACCGACCCAGCCCAGTACGGCGAACAGCTTGCCGGCTATCATGCCGGCCAGCGGCCGATTGGACAACGTGGCAAACAGCGTCGGAGCGACCAGGCCGCCAACCGCCCACAAGCCACCGACCCACAGGGTCAGCGTTACTGAATAGAGCGCTTCGGAAATACGTCGCATCAACGAGCCTCAGGGATGGATAGCATGGATTGACGGCCTACTCGTATCGAATGTCGAGGATCTCGTACTCGCGCAAGCCGCCCGGCGCCTGCACCTGAGCAATATCGCCGGCATATTTACCGATCAGCGCACGGGCGATCGGCGAATTGATGGAAATCTTTCCCTGTTTTATGTCAGCCTCATCTTCACCGACGATCTGATACGTTACGGGCAACCCGCTCTCCTGATCTTCAAGATCAAGCGTCGCCCCGAAGACGCACCGACCGTCCGCGTCAAGCAGTTTGGGGTCGATGATCTGCGCATTCGAGAGCTTTCCCTCGATTTCCTTGATGCGGCCTTCGACGAAACCCTGACGCTCCTTGGCGGCATCGTATTCGGCATTTTCCGACAGGTCGCCGTGTGCGCGTGCTTCGGCGATGGCCGCGATCACAGATGGCCGCTCACCCGTTTTCAGTTGATGCAGTTCAGTGCGCAGTTTTTCCGCACCGTTGATGGTTAAAGGCACTTTGCTCATCGTTTTGTTACCTTTGTCAGACCGCCTTCACCCATGCCATGGGGATCAAGCACGTTCCAAGGGTTAATTTGTGCGCACGGCGCGCGTGAATCACAAAACCGGGTGGCGAAGTGCCTGCGGCCGAAACGCCCCGATCACCGTCAACCCAGCTGCGCGTGCAGTGTCTGGATTGGATAGACCACCAGATCACCACGGTTCTTGATCCCGACGCTCGCGGCTTCGGCACCCCATATCGTGGTGTACATCGTAACGCGAGCCGCCAGTCCGGTCGTGCGAATCGAACGCGAGTCGCTGATCGCCTGGCGTTTCTCATCCACCGTATTGATGATCAATGAAATCTCCTTGTTCTTGATCATATCGACGATATGCGGACGTCCTTCAGCGACCTTATTGACCACTGAAACCGGAATCCCCATCTTGGCTATCGTTGCTGCGGTACCTCGCGTTGCCAAGATGCTGAACCCGGCGGAATGCAAGTCCCTGGCGATGTCGACCACTTTACTCTTGTCCGATTCCTTGACGCTGATAAAGACTTTGCCGGACGAAGGCAGTTTAACACTGGCGGCCATCTGACTCTTCACGAAGGCTTCTTCGAAAGTCTTGCCGACGCCCATGACCTCACCGGTCGATTTCATTTCCGGGCCGAGAATGGTATCCACACCGGGAAACTTGTTGAACGGAAACACCGCCTCTTTAACCGAGAAATAGGGCGGGACGATTTCCCGGGTCACCCCTTGGCTGGCCAGCGATTGCCCAGCCATGCAGCGTGCGGCGACCTTCGCCAGTTGCAGCCCCGTCGCCTTTGATACGAAGGGCACCGTGCGCGAGGCCCGCGGATTCACTTCCAGAACGTAGACCACGTCATGCTGAATGGCAAACTGAACATTCATCAGTCCGCACACATTGAGCGCCCTGGCCATCAATCCGGTCTGCCGGCGCAGTTCATTCTGCACCTCGGCCGATAACGAATAGGGGGGCAGCGAACAGGCCGAGTCACCGGAATGAACGCCGGCCTGTTCGATATGCTCCATGACACCGCCGATGATCGTTTCCTTGCCATCCGACAGGGCATCGACATCGACTTCAACGGCGTCGTTAAGAAACCGATCAAGCAGCACCGGCGAATCGTTTGAGACCTTGACCGCTTCACGCATGTAACGCTCGAGGTCACGTGCCTCATGAACAATTTCCATCGCCCTCCCCCCCAGAACATAGGACGGACGGACAACCAGCGGGTAGCCGATTTCGGCAGCCAGCCTCAAGGCATCAGGTTCGGTACGCGCCGTGCGATTCGGGGGCTGCTTGAGGCCAAGCGCCTGAAGCAGCTTCTGAAAACGTTCCCGGTCTTCCGCCGCATCGATCATGTCCGGGCTGGTGCCGATGATAGGCACGCCATTCGCTTCGAGGTCGCGCGCCAATTTGAGCGGTGTCTGGCCACCAAACTGCACGATGACGCCGACCGGCTTTTCGACGGCGACAATTTCGAGCACGTCTTCGAGCGTCAGCGGCTCAAAATAGAGTCGATCCGATGTGTCGTAATCCGTAGACACAGTCTCCGGATTGCAATTGACCATGATTGTTTCGTAGCCATCTTCGCGTAGCGCGAGTGCCGCATGCACACAACAGTAATCGAACTCGATGCCCTGCCCGATGCGGTTCGGCCCACCACCGAGTACCATGATCTTCTTCCTGTCGCTCGGATGCGATTCGCATTCATCTTCATAGGTCGAATACATGTAAGCGGTGCTGGTCGCAAACTCGGCGGCGCAGGTGTCGACGCGTTTATAGACAGGTCGAATGCCCAGCAAATGACGACGGGCGCGAACCTGCGCTTCGGTGGTCTTGAGCAGCTTGGCCAGGCGCCGATCTGAAAAGCCCTTGCGCTTGAGCTCGCGCAAGGTGGCGGCGTCTATCTCGCCGAACACCATGTCGTCGAGCTTCATTTCGATCCTGACGATATCCTCGATCTGTGCCAGAAACCAGGGATCGATATGCGTCAGGGCATGGACTTCATCCAGGGTAAATCCGTTCTCGAAAGCATCGCCGACGTACCAGATGCGCTCGGGTCCGGGCTCGCCCAGCTCACGTTCCAGCTCCTCGCGGTCGGTTGTCCGTTGATTCATCCCATCGACGCCCACTTCGAGGCCGCGCAACGCCTTCTGGAAGGATTCCTGGAACGTGCGTCCGATGGCCATCACTTCGCCCACCGACTTCATCTGTGTGGTGAGATGCGAATCGGCTTGCGGAAACTTCTCGAAGGCAAAGCGCGGCACCTTGGTCACGACATAGTCAATTGACGGTTCGAAAGAAACAGGAGTCTTGCCGCCCGTGATTTCGTTGGCCAGTTCATCAAGCGTGTACCCCACGGCCAACTTGGCCGCCACCTTGGCAATCGGAAAACCGGTGGCCTTCGACGCTAACGCCGACGAGCGCGAAACACGCGGGTTCATTTCGATAACGACCATGCGGCCGTCTGTCGGGCAGATCGAAAACTGCACGTTCGACCCGCCGGTATCCACCCCGATCTCGCGCAAGACGGCCACCGAGGCGTCACGCAGGATCTGGTATTCCTTGTCGGTCAGCGTTTGCGCCGGCGCAACGGTGATCGAATCGCCGGTATGCACACCCATCGGATCGAGGTTTTCGATCGAGCAGACGATGATGCAGTTGTCCTTTTTGTCGCGGACCACCTCCATCTCGAATTCTTTCCAGCCGATCAGCGATTCCTCGATCAGCAGCTCGTGGGTCGGGCTGGCTTCAAGCCCGCGCTTGCAGATTTCAACGAACTCTTCCTGATTGTAGGCGATACCGCCGCCCGACCCGCCCATGGTGAATGACGGCCGGATGATCGTCGGGAAACCCAGCGCTGCCTGCACTTGCTGCGCTTCCTCCATCGAGTGCGCCATCGCCGAACGTGCCGAACCGAGGCCGATCCGGGTCATCGCGTTCTTGAATTTTTCGCGATCCTCAGCCTTGTCGATGGCATCCTTTGACGCACCAATCATCTCGACACCGAATTTCTCGAGCACGCCATGTCTGGCCAGATCGAGCGCGCAGTTGAGTGCCGTCTGACCGCCCATGGTCGGCAGAAGAGCGTCAGGACGCTCCTTTTCAATGATCTTCTCGACGACGTTCCAAGTGATCGGCTCGATGTAGGTGACATCGGCCATTTCCGGATCGGTCATGATCGTCGCTGGATTCGAATTGACCAGGATTACCTTGTAACCTTCCTCGCGCAAGGCCTTGCAGGCTTGCGCTCCGGAGTAATCGAACTCGCAGGCCTGACCGATAACAATCGGCCCGGCGCCAATGATGAGTATGCTTTTCAGGTCGGTACGCTTGGGCATGGCTTACTTTCCCTCGGCCTTGTTGTTTTCCATCAGCTGGATGAAGCGGTCGAACAGGTAGGCCACGTCGTGCGGACCGGGGCTCGCTTCGGGGTGACCCTGGAACGAGAATGCCGGCACATCGGTGCGTGCAACGCCCTGCAAGGAGCCGTCGAACAGGGAAACATGCGTAGGCCGCAACGTGGCTGGCAGTGTGTCGGGGTCGACGGCGAAACCATGGTTCTGGCTGGTGATCATGACCTGCTGGGTGTCAAGGTCTTTCACCGGGTGATTGGCGCCATGATGGCCAAACTTCATCTTGATCGTCTTGGCCCCCGAGGCCAGCGCCAGCAGCTGGTGGCCGAGGCAAATCCCGTACGTTGGCATTCTCCGTGCCAGCAATTCGGCGATGGCCTTTATCGCATAGTCGCAGGGCTCCGGGTCACCGGGGCCATTGGACAGAAATACGCCATCGGGATGGTACTTGAGCACCTCGTCGGCAGATGTTTGTGCCGGCACAACCGTCACCCGGCAACCTCGGGCAGTGAGCATGCGCAGGATATTGCGCTTGATGCCATAATCATAGGCGACGACGTGAAACTTGGTTTCGGTCGCCGGCCGATACCCGTCTAACGACCACGTACCTTCGCCCCACGCGTAAGGCGTATCGATGCTGACCACCTTGGCCAGATCCATTCCTGCCAGCCCAGGAAAAGCACGCGCCTCAGCAATTGCTTTCGCCTCATCGACCTCATCGGCCATGATGCATCCGGCTTGCGCCCCATTTTCGCGCAAGATTCGGGTCAACCTGCGCGTATCGATTCCGGCGATGGCAACGACGCCATGCTTTTTCAGATAGTCGGGCAATGTGAGCTGCATGCGCCAGTTTTCGGCGCGAATCGGCAGGTCACGGATCACCAGGCCTGCCGCGAAATTGGCCCGGGATTCAAAATCCTCGTCATTGCAGCCGGTATTACCAATATGCGGATAAGTTAATGTCACAATCTGGCGGCAATAGGAAGGGTCGGTAAGGATTTCCTGATAACCGGTCATCGCCGTGTTGAACACGACTTCGCCACTCGTTGTTCCGGGCGAACCAATGGAGTGAGCACGGAAAACCGTGCCGTCGGCGAGTGCAAGAATTGCAGGCGGGAAAGTAGGTAACAACGACACGGGAAACTCCAGATTCGCAGCGTAAACACGCAAAAGCGGGCTGGGCGCGAGCCCTCCCGCTTGACAACTTGAACACGCCCGGATTGTACCGGAATGGCCTCATTTCGGCAATTTCCGCCCCTTTCCACGTAACGCTACGCTGAGCTGACTGCGGCAATAGATTTCATCGCGATTGACGGTTGAAACGAACGATCGGCAACGGCCCCAATTTGATCGTTCGCGTGCGCCATCCCCAAATACCGAGCATTCAACGTATATAATCCACCGTTTAAGACTTAGCGCTTACGCCTGAAGACACATGGAAGCTGAACAAATCAATAGCATCGCCAACCGACTCGTGGATATCGCTCAGCGGACCACTGAGTTGCGGAGGTATCTTTGACTATGATCAGAAATTCGATCAGTTAAGCGCGGTTTCCCGCGAACTCGAAGACCCCAAGGTCTGGGATAACGCCGAGCGCGCCCAGGAACTTTCGCGCGAAAAAAAATCGCTTGAGAACGTCGTCCTGACGCTCGACCGTGTAGACGACAGCCTCAAGGATGCCGACGAACTATTTGCCATGGCGCGCGACGAAGCCGACGACGACACCCTGGTTGCCGTAGCCGACGATGTCAACGCCATCGAAAAAGAAATCGCCTCGCTCGAATTCCGCCGCATGTTCAACAACCCGGCCGATCCGCTCAACTGCTTTGTGGACATACAGGCCGGCGCGGGAGGCACCGAAGCGCAGGACTGGGCGGCAATGCTGCTGCGCATGTACATCCGCTATGGCGAGCGCAAGGGATACGCCGTCGACATACTCGAAGAATCCCAAGGCGACGTTGCCGGCATCAAGACGGCGACGATCAAACTTTCGGGAGAATATTGTTTCGGCATGTTACGCTCGGAAACCGGTATCCACCGCCTGGTACGCAAATCGCCGTTCGACTCGAATGCCCGTCGTCACACCAGTTTCTGCTCCGTCTTCGCCTATCCGGAAATCGACGATTCGTTTGAAATCGAGATCAACCCCGCCGATCTGCGAATTGATACCTACCGAGCCTCCGGTGCCGGAGGACAGCACATCAACAAAACCGACTCGGCAGTGCGCATCACGCACCTCCCGTCCGGCATCGTCGTGCAGTGTCAGAATGACCGTTCTCAGCATCGTAATCGGGCCGAGGCGATGGCTATGCTCAAATCGCGCATGTACGAAGCTGAAATCCGCAAACGCCAGGCCGATCAACAGAAGCTCGAAGACGCCAAGACCGATATCGGCTGGGGGCACCAGATTCGTTCGTATGTGCTGGACCAGTCGCGCATCAAAGATCTGCGCACCAATGTCGAAGTCGGCAACACGCAAAGCGTACTCGACGGTGATCTCGATCAGTTCATTGAAGCCAGCCTGAAACAGGGCGTCTGACCCTGGCCCTACTCCTCTATGCCCTTAGCACGATTAATCATTGATTGCGAGACACAACATGTCTGAATCCAACGACGCGCCGGTCAACGCTCCAGAGCATGACGAAAACCACATCATCACTGAACGCCGGGCGAAACTTGCGGAGTGGCGCGCTACGGGCAAGGCCTACCCGAACGATTTCCTGCGCGAAAACACCGCCGGCAAGATTGCCGAAATCTACGAATCCAAGTCTGGCGAAGAACTTGAGGCCACACCAGTTGAAGTCAAGGTCGCGGGCCGCATCATGCTCAAACGCGTTATGGGCAAAGCCTCATTCATCAGCATTGCCGACCTCTCCGGGCGTCTCCAACTCTATATCGCCCGCGACAAGGTTGGCGAAGAAACTTACGCGGCCTTCAAGCGCTGGGACATCGGCGACATCATCGGCGCCATCGGCACCTTGTTTCGCACCAAGACCGGCGAACTGACCGTTCAGAGTTCGGAGATCCGCCTGCTCTCCAAATCATTGCGTCCGCTGCCCGAAAAGTTTCACGGCCTGACCGATCAGGAACAGAAGTACCGCATGCGCTACCTCGACCTGATCACCAACGAGCAGTCGCGCTTCACTTTCGTCGCCCGCAGCCGCATGGTGCAGTCGATCCGCAACTATATGAGCGATCATGGCTTTCTTGAAGTCGAAACGCCGATGATGCACCCGATTCCCGGCGGGGCGGCGGCCCGCCCCTTCAAGACGCACCACAATGCGCTCGACATGGAGCTTTTTCTGCGTATCGCGCCGGAGCTTTATCTGAAGAAGCTGGTCGTCGGCGGCTTTGAAAAAGTCTTCGAAATGAACCGCAACTTCCGCAACGAGGGAATGAGCCCGCGACACAATCCCGAGTTCACCATGATGGAGTTCTACGAAGCCTATACCGAATACCGCAAATTGATGGATTTCACCGAAGGGCTGTTGCGCCATGCCGCACGCGACGCGCTGGGCACCGAAATTTTTGAGTACCAGGGACGCCCGCTTGACCTGTCCAAGCCGTTTCACCGGCTGACCATGGTCGAGGCCATCCGCAAGTACCACCCTCAATATACGCTCGACCAACTGAATGACGCCGAATGGCTCAAGCAGGAACTGACCGCGGTCAAGGTCGAAGTCAAACACGGCATGGGACTGGGCACCCTGCAACTGTTGATGTTCGAGGAAACGGCCGAAGCCGATCTGTGGGAACCGACCTTCATCATCGACTACCCCGCTGAAGTCAGCCCGCTGGCAAGACGCAGCGACAGCAACCCGGAGGTCACCGAGCGCTTTGAATTGTTCATCGTCGGCCGTGAGATCGCCAATGGCTTTTCCGAACTGAACGACCCTGAGGACCAGGCGGCGCGCTTCCTGGAACAAGCCAGGGCCATGGACGCCGGTGACGAGGAAGCCATGTACTACGACGCGGACTATATCCGCGCCCTCGAATACGGCCTTCCCCCGACCGGAGGCTGTGGGATCGGAATCGATCGTCTGGTCATGCTGCTGACGGACTCGGCAAATATCCGCGACGTCATCCTCTTCCCGCAAATGAAGCCTGAATAAGCGACTTGGAGCGCTAGATTGCCATTGTTGCCAAAGCGATCCATACTTGCCGGGCAACTGTCCAATTTGCCCAAGGGGCACAATTGTATTGATTTGTATCAGGCGTATACCAAACGCCAAACTGGATCGTTTACCGCTCACCATCAATAATCTGTGAGGCAGATCATGGAAAATCAGTCACGAAACACTCACCCGATGATCATCGTTGCCGCGACAACGTTGACGATCGCCAGCCTGGCGGCCATTGCCTCGTTTGCCGGCTGGATACCCAGTAGCAACAGTGCAGCTCCGGCAGCGCAAGTAGCCGTTGCGCCGGCCCCCGCAGCAACTCCCACTCCGGAGCCTGTCATTGCCAAACCGGCAGCGCCAGTCGCTGCGGCCCCCGTTGCTGCCGAGAGGCCCGCTCCGGCTCGCTCTCCCGCACCGCGCAGAACCCACAGACAACAAGATGACATGGCCTATGAATCGACACCGAACTCTGGGTATCGCGGTGCCACGCCGGTTGGCAACTACCCGATGAATGACAGCGGCGTCTATGTCGAAAACAGCCGGCAATATCCCCAACAGGAACCTCAGTACTCAAATCGCTGCCGGGACTGCGCCACAGTGGAAAGCGTACGTGAAGTCAAGCAGAGCGGTGAAGGCAGCGGGCTTGGCGCCGTCAGCGGCGGCGTGGTGGGCGGACTTCTGGGCAACCAGATTGGTAACGGCCGGGGGCGTACCGTCGGAGCCGTTGTCGGGGCCGTCGGCGGTGCCTATGCAGGAAACGAGGTTGAAAAGAACGTGCGCAGCACAAAACACTATGAAATCACGGTTCGCCTTGACGATGGCAACACGCGCGTATTTACCGAATCGCAGCCACCCTCATTACAACGCGGAGATCGCGTCCGTATTTCCAATGGCCAGCTGAGCCGCATGTAAAGGGTTTCGGCAGACCTCCGACAAACGCCCTGCGGGGCGTTTTTCTTTTGTGGAAGATCGCCTATTTACGGTGCAAATGCAAAACGGCGCCATCAGGCGCCGTTTTCGGAGGCAACACTAACGGCACGAATCAAGCCGACAGTGCCTTGATCTGAGCCGAGAGGCGGCCCTTGTGGCGCGATGCCTTGTTCTTGTGGATTATTTTCTTGTCGGCAATGCGGTCGATCACTGCGACGGATTCCTGAAAAATGCTTTGAGCCGCCGTCTTGTCACCGGCAACAATCGCCTTCTGCACACGTTTTACTGCGGTACGCAGCGTAGAACGGAGACCGGCATTGTGGGCGCGTTGTTTGACGGCTTGGCGGGCGCGCTTGCGGGCTTGGGCGCTATTGGCCATGTATTGATATTCCTGACGAGTCTGAAGGGTTAATTAAGAACGCGTGATTCTACAGAGTTCATTCGGCCCACGCAAGCAATTCGCGCGACAGCATAGTACCGGCCGCCCGAAAATCGTCTGTCAATCCACCGTACAGCGCGGGGTTGCCGCATGGATTAGTCGTGCAACCATTTCAACAAGGGTTTCCATTGTTCGACATCGCGGCGATGGCGCGAACCGGGCGGATCGAAAACCGTGAGTCCGCTGGCAGCGGCATTGACATAGTTTTGCGTATGCCGGATGTAACTTACAATTGGCAGGTCGAAATGTTTCAAGAATTCCTCGAGCATCGCCGCCGCCCGTGTTCGCGGGTCGACACGCATGGCTACGATCCCGATGGCGTGACGCCGTCCGCGCATGTCCTGGCGTATCGAAGCCAGAAAGTCTTCCGTAGCCGCCATATCGAATACCGAGGGCACCACCGGAATAATCACTTTATCCGCCAGACGCAGGTAATCCGTAAGTTTATAACCTTGAAGTCCGGCGGGCGCGTCCAGCACGACCCAATCCGGATCTTTGGGGAGACTGATCAGCATCTGGTTGCCGGCAAAATAGCCATTTACCGGGGCCATCGCCGGATCGCGGAAAGCCATCCAGCGTAGCGAAGACTGCTGACGGTCGAGGTCGCACAAAGTGACCTTCAATCCGTTGTTGGCAAAATGACCTGTCAGATTGGTAGCCAGCGTGGTTTTACCCGCACCGCCTTTTGGATTGGCAATGAGCACTGAACGCATTATTTCTCCCTGATATTTTGCAAGCTGCGCCAACTTTCGCGACAACGCGTAATTATAGGCATGAAATTTTACGATGTAGATTCTCTTGATACCGAGCATGTGAAACGTCAAGTCGCTACAATGCATCGAACACCCTTCGGGCACACTTGACATGACAACTGAAATAACCAAACAACGCCAGGGAATACAGTCCATTGAGGTTGGCGCTCGCCTGCTGCGAGCGCTGGCAACCCACGGTCGATCGATGATGCTGCGAGATCTGGCAAAGAATGCCGCCATGCCTGCTGCCAAGGCCCATCGTTACCTGGTGAGTTTCATGCGCATGGGCCTGGTCGAACAGGACTCGAATACGGGTCGCTATGACCTAGGTGGATTTTCGCTGGAGCTCGGTTTGGCCAGTCTGGCCCGAATTGACCCCGTTCGCCTGGCCGCACCTATCCTTGAGGATCTGTGCGAACGCATTGGAGAAACGGTCGCTCTGGCCATGTGGGGCAATCATGGCGCCACTTGCGTGCGTTGGGTGGAAGCCGGCGGACCCATCACCGTCACGCTGCGTACCGGCGTCGTTCTGCCTCTGACCACTTCGGCGACAGGCCTTGCTTTTGCGGCGTTTTACCGTTCAGCTTACTTAAAGAAACAACTGGATGCAGAATTGAACGCCGCAGCGGAAGCCACAAACAAAACCATGGACACACTAATGCGTGATCTTGAAGCCCAACTCAACGAGATTCGAATTCACGGCATATCCCGAGCCAGCGGAAGCTTGACGCCCGGGATCAACGGCTTCAGCGCGCCTGTATTTGATCACACCAACCGCATGATCGCCGCCATCACCTCACTTGGAACGATCGGCCACTTTGACATGGAATGGAACAGCCCCCTGGCAACGCACATCAAAGAAGCCGCAGCCACTTTATCCAAACGTCTTGGCCATGGCGAAACTGAAACATCCATGCAAAATCAAGATGTCAATGTCTCACCGCAAGAGACGAAAATAGGCAAACAAACACGAAATAAACAAACGACTTGAGATAAGCGGATTGGCTCTGTATAATCCCCGGCTTCACAAGCGCAAGCGCCCGTAGCTCAGCTGGATAGAGTACTTGGCTACGAACCAAGGGGTCGGGCGTTCGAATCGCTCCGGGCGCGCCAAATACCAATGGAAAAGGGCACTTCATAAGAAGTGCCCTTTTCCATTTTACCCGGCACATTTTCGTCAACAGCGCATTACGTTTGTTTATAGGGAAATGTATCATCGGGTAGCATACGCTTCGGTCCCTTGCATCACGTATTCGATACGTCTTGCGCTGATTCGCGGTCATGACGCCAAGCGTTTTGAGCGTTTACGCCATCATGCCGGACGAACTGAGATAATTGCCCAGTCTGGTCATTACTTGGCAACCCGCGCGTTGAACAATCCGCATTTCACATCACATTATCATCACGTCACTTTGGGTATATTTTCATGATCGCTCCGATGTATCAGTCAAGCATCGCCAGCCTGCCACTCATCAACCGAGGCAAGGTGCGCGACATTTATGCCGTCGACGACCAGCACCTGCTGATCGTCACGACCGACCGTCTGTCCGCCTTCGACGTCGTGCTCCCTACCCCGATCCCCGGCAAAGGCGAGGTTCTCACCCGAATCTCCAATTTCTGGTTCGCCCGGCTGGATCATTTGATTCCCAACCAACTTACCGGAATCGATCCGAAATCGGTGGTCGCAACCGGCGAGCATGTGCAAGTGGCTGGGCGAGCGATCGTAGTGAAGAAACTGACTCCCTTGCCGATCGAAGCCATCGTGCGCGGCTATCTGGTCGGCTCGGGCTGGAAGGAATACCAGGCGAGCGGCAGCGTCTGCGGTCTCCCTCTACCCGCCGGACTGCGTGAAGCCGACAAACTGCCAGAGCCCCTATTCACCCCATCGACCAAGGCAGTCGCCGGCGCCCATGACGAGAACATCAGCTACGCAGCAGCCGAAGCATTGCTCGGCAGCGCGCTGGCTGCCGAGGTACGCGACGCATGCATCGCCTTGTACGTCGAAGCCGCCTCCTATGCCGCAACCCGGGGCATCATCATCGCCGACACCAAGTTCGAGTTCGGCCAGGACGCCCAGGGCAAGCTTTATCTGATTGACGAAGCATTGACCCCCGACTCCTCGCGCTTCTGGCCCGCCGATCAGTACCGGCCCGGCAGCAACCCGCCCAGCTTCGACAAGCAGTATGTGCGCGACTGGCTGGAAAACAGCGGATGGAACAAACAAGCCCCCGGCCCGGATTTGCCCGCGGAAGTGGCGGCCCAGACCAGCGAAAAATATCGTGAAGCATTAAAGCGCCTGACCGAGGTTTGACCATGAGCCACATCGAAAAACTTGTTGAAGGTTTCAAACGCTTTCAAAGCAACAATTATGCAGCGAATCACACCTTATTCGAGCGCCTCACCAAACTTGGCCAGTCGCCCAAAACGATTGTCGTGGGGTGCTGCGATTCCCGGGTAGACCCCGCCATTGTCACCGACTGCGACCCTGGCGATCTGTTTATCATACGCAATGTGGCCAACCTGGTGCCGCCGTTCGAAACCAGCGGCAATTATCACGGCACCAGCGCCGCACTTGAATTCGGGGTACGTCATCTGGACGTGGAGAACATCATCGTCCTGGGCCATGCCCAGTGTGGCGGCATCCGTGCATTGCTGAATCAAAAGCCGGCAACCGAACCACTGGAAGGATTTATTTCCAACTGGATGAGAGTGGCCAGCCATGCACGCAACCGGGTGTTGTCGCGCATGCATGGCGAATCCATGGAAAAGCAGTCGCGCGCCTGCGAGCAGGAAGCCATTCTGGTGTCCCTGGACAACCTGCTGACCTTCCCGTGGATTCTGGAGCGGGTCGCTCAGAAAAAGCTGGTGCTGCATGGCTGGTACTTTGATATGGAACACGGCGAATTGCTGCGTTACTGCTCCAATAGCAACAGCTTCGAAGCATTTGACTGATTGTCCGACGATTGAAGTCGCCGGTGGAACTTTGACTGCCAACCTGCGGACCAAGCGTTGGGCCATGGATGTTCTGCCAAGGAAAATACCCAAATCACTCTGTTGATCTGGAGCACAACAACGTGAAAAATACGTGCGCTCAAGCCCAATGATGAAGAGGTTTAGATGTTATTTCAACGGAAAGTTGTTTGCCCACGATGCCAGGCATCCCGATGTCGGGAATCACGGTGGCTTTCACTGGAGGAAAAACGGAACCACCAGGGAAGTACGCCATTTCGCTGCCTTGACTGTTCGTACCGATTCCTTTCGCAAGAGAGATCGGGCTTCGGCAGGGGTTCGGCCATTTCAACGCCGCTTGCCGTTTTTTTTGTCGGGATGGCCATCGCGGCCAGCATATGGCTGACCTCGTCGGCAAATCAATCCGTGCTGCCCCCCGCGGAAAACTCGGCCGCCAATGATCCCGGGATAAAGATAGCGGCTGAAGGCGGCGATGCCGGCGCACAATTCAGGCTTGGCCAAGCGTTGCTGCAGGACCCAAGCCGTAGCGTCGAAAACTCGGCACATGCGCTGCGCTGGCTGCAGATGTCCGCCGAGAATGGAAACACCGAAGCGATGATCGTTCTGGGACGCTTGTCCCGCTCCGGCGTAGGCCTGCTGCAAAACTATAGTCAGGCATCAAAATGGATCCAGACGGCCGCCGATCGAGGCAATCCTGAGGGCATGCTGGAACTGGGGCGTTTGTACCGTGATGGCATCGGTTTGGATAAGGATCCGGTGCGGGCCTACGTCTGGTTCAACCGGGCGTCGGCGGCACGCAACTTGGACGCCGTGCGTGAACGCGAGGCTGTCGCCCGAACGCTGACGGCCGACGAACTGAAAGAGGCTCAAAGCCGGTCGGCGGCACAAGAGTCAGGCGGTGAGCAAGCCAGTGAGGCCAGAACACGCGCTGAAAAAGCGATACAGCCGCAGCCGCTTTCGTCGCCATCTTCGAACGTAAGAAAATCCGAGTAACGGCTGTGGACATGGGGTTTATCGCTCTGGCACAGATCGATTAGCAGGACTCCCAGACGGGATCGAATCCGGCCTGACCCGGTGGGCACGCAAAAGCCGAGTCGACGCCCAGCGCACCGACCCATACCAGCCGCTCACCACACCATAGATACGGCAGCCTGACCCGTTCCCATGGGGGTACGGCATATTCCTGACACAAATTGCGCAGGCTTCGACGCGGCCGACCGGCAGTCGGCTGCAATCGCTCACCGCCCTGCCGGGATCTAAGGAAGACCGCGCCATCAGCGAGCGAACTGGCGCGAATTCCGCGACCAATCACCGGCACGAATTGCACCCGCCCTCCCGCCCAAGGCAATTCATGCTCGCCTGCCCACAACAACGGTCGATCGGGCACGGTGGGCGATGGACCGCAGAAATAGAGTTCGTTGCGGTAGAGGCGGAGTTCACCATCAGCTGTCGAGAGGCAGGTTTCCGCCTGCGCGCCGCTGGTGGCCAGCTGACGCAGTGCCTCATCCATCCAGCGTGAGTCGGGAGCACGATGCCCTGCCGCCCGCCATTCAAAGCGTAACAAATTGCGTGCCCGTGCTGGCGAAAGCGCATTGAACCCCGGCAAGCCGATACGGCCTGTCGATGTGGCCAGCGCCGCTCGGTCGAGGGCCGCCAATTCGTCGAGCAGGGCAGCGGCTTCGGCAAAGTGATCGGCGGCGCGCGCCAGAGCCTGTTGCGCACCGGGAAATTTCACCTTCAACGGCGGCAGCACGGCATGACGCAGGAAATTGCGGCGGTAACGTAAATCGCCGTTGCTCTCATCGTCAATCCAAGGCAGCGAATACTCGGCGGCGTAGTCCTTGATAACCGATCGCGGAACGTCGAGCAGAGGACGAACCAGCCTCGGCCCATACGGCTGCGCCCGCTCGGCCCGCATGCCCGCGGCGCCGGCGATCCCCGCGCCGCGCAGCAGATTGAGCAGAACCGTTTCAGCCTGATCGTCGTGGTGATGTGCCAACGCCAGCCAGTCTGCATCGCATTTGGCGAATACGTCATGTCGCACCCGGCGCGCGGCGGCCTCGAGTCCATCGCCACCGCATCGCGGCACGGCAACGTGAACTACGCTCAGCGGCACCGCCTGACGCTGGCAGTATTCAACGCAAAACTCGGCCCATGCATCGGCATTCGGACTGATTCCGTGATGCACATGCACTGCGGTCAAGGCAAAGGGGATATCTGTAGACGACACCAGGCGATTCAGGGCATGGAGTAAGACGACTGAATCCAGACCGCCGGAGAGGCCGACGCAGACGCGCGATCCCGGCTTCAGTCGCGCCGCAAAAAATGCTGCAAGCTTGTTGACCAGCCGGTGCGTCGAATCCGCCTGCGAACGCTCAGTGCAAGGGCTGCTCTTTGGTCCGGCCATAGGCCATCAACCGGGCAAAGCGGGCTTCAAGTAATTCGACTGTCGATTGCGAACTGACCAGCTTCATGGCGTCCTGAAGCGCCTTTTTGAGGTTCTGCCCCATCGCTACAGGGTCGCGATGCGCGCCACCCAAAGGTTCATTGACAACTTTGTCAATCAATCCCAGAGTTTTCAGCCGAGCCGCAGTAATGCCCATGATTTCGGCGGCTTCACTGGCCTTGTCGGCACTCTTCCAGAGAATCGAAGCACAGCCTTCGGGAGAAATCACGGAATAGGTCGAATACTGCAGCATCTGCACCACATCGCCCACACCGATTGCCAGCGCACCGCCTGAGCCCCCCTCACCGATCACCGTGACAATGATCGGCACTTTCAGCTCGGCCATGACATATAGATTTTTCCCGATAGCCTCGGACTGACCGCGCTCCTCGGCGTCGATCCCGGGGTAAGCGCCAGGCGTATCGATGAAGGTCATGACCGGAATGCGGAACTTCTCGGCCAAACGCATCAGGCGAAGGGCCTTGCGATAACCTTCAGGGCGAGGCATCCCGAAGTTGCGATAAACTTTTTCCTTGGTGTCGTTGCCTTTCTGGTGGCCAATAACCATCACCGATTGGCCGTTGAAGCGTGCCAGACCACCCACAATGGCATGGTCATCGGCGAAAGCCCGGTCGCCATGCAGTTCTTCAAAATCGGTAAAAATGAGATTGAGGTAATCGAGCGTGTAGGGGCGCTGGGGATGGCGCGCCACCTGCGAGATCTGCCACGGTGAGAGTTTGGCATAGATATCCTTGGTCAACCCCTGCCCTTTCTTTTCAAGGCGGGCAATCTCATCGGAAATATCCACAGCCGAATCGTCCTGCACAAACCGCAAGTTTTCGATTTTGGCTTCGAGGTCAGCAATCTGCTGTTCAAAGTCGAGGAAGCTGGTTTTCATCAAATGCAAGCCAATGCTGAAACGGCGCCAATTTTACAGCAAAGCCGGAGGAACGTCTAAAACCGGTCTTGACCGCAGTCAAACGCGAATCAACACGACGATCCACCGTATCTTTCAGGGCCCGCATGAAATATCACCAGGAAGGGTCCCTCATCCACCAGGATCGTCCAGCGGGAAAAAAAACCCGGAGCATGTCCGGGCTTTGGTGTTCTGGTGGAGACGGGCAGGATCGAACTGCCGACCTATTGATTGCGAACCAATCGCTCTCCCAACTGAGCTACGCCCCCGAAGAGCGGTGATTCTACGCAGCGCGATTTCCCGCGTCAATTGCGAAACCAAAGTCAGCCATGAGATAGACTAATCATGACCGGAAAAAACAGGATTTCGGGCGCTAAAAAAAGGCCTGCCAAACGCAAGCCTTCTTCATCTTCACCCACTGCAGCTTACTTTTTCTTTTTTCCCTTGGCGTTAGCAACAGTTGCCTTGAAGGTGGCGCCCGCGGAAAACTTTGGCACCGTGGTTGCGGCAATCTTGATCTTTTCGCCGGTTTTCGGGTTCTTGCCCTCGCGAGCAGCGCGTGCGGCCGCTTTGAAAGAACCAAAGCCAACGAGGCTCACCCCGTCGCCCTTGGCGACAGCGTCTACGATGGCTTCGATGACAGCATCCAGTGCCTTGCCGGAGGCTACTTTGGACAGTTCGGTACGCGTGGAAATTTCGTCGATCAATTCTGACTTGTTCATATTGTCTCCTGTTGTTGATTGTAGAGAGTCGTAACGGTGGGACTCAGCGGCGATTCTTGCACTTCGTCGGCGCTATGGGAAGAGGGTTAGGCCGGGAATCCGTGAAGAAATGGAAGAATTTGTTGTTTTTTTCGCGTCTCGGATGCTGCGCAAAAAATTTGGCCCCTATTTGCGGTGCTCCATAAGAGGTTTCAGGAATCGCCCGGTGTAGCTCGACGCCACTTTACAAATAGATTGCGGGGTGCCTTTAGCAAGAATTCTGCCCCCGGCATCGCCCCCATCCGGCCCAAGATCGACGACCCAGTCCGCTGTTCTGATCACATCCAGGTTATGCTCGATCACAACCACCGTATTGCCATGATCAGCCAGGCGATGAAGCACTTTGAGCAACATCTCGATATCCTGGAAATGCAGACCGGTAGTGGGTTCGTCAAGGAAGTACAGCGTTCTTCCGGTATCGCGCTTGGAGAGTTCGAGCGCCAGCTTCACCCGCTGCGCCTCGCCACCGGAGAGCGTGGTCGCCGACTGGCCCAGGGTGATGTACGACAAGCCGACGTCGACCAGGGTCTGCAGCTTGCGCGCAACCACCGGCACGGCATCGAAGAATTCACGCGCCTGCTCGACGGTCATTTGCAGGACGTCATAAACGTTCCTGCCTTTGTACACAATTTCGAGCGTCTCGCGGTTGTACCGCCGGCCATGGCAGACGTCGCAGGTGACGTAAATATCGGGCAGGAAATGCATCTCGACCTTGATGACACCATCGCCCTGACAGGCTTCGCAGCGACCGCCCTTGACGTTGAACGAAAACCGGCCGGGGCCGTAGCCGCGCGAACGCGATTCCGGCACGCCGGCGAACAACTCGCGAATCGGCGTCAACAAACCGGTATAGGTAGCCGGGTTGGAACGAGGCGTACGACCGATCGGTGACTGATCGACACTGATGACTTTGTCAAACTGATCGAGGCCGATGATCTCGTCGTGCTCGGCGGGTTCCGCAGTCGAGCCGTAGAGATGCCGCGCGGCAGCGGCGTAGAGGGTGTCGTTGATCAGCGTCGATTTGCCTGAGCCTGAAACACCGGTAATGCAGGTGAACAAACCGACCGGCAATTCCAGGGTAACGTTCTTGAGATTGTTGCCGCGTGCGCCGCTGAGCTTCAACTGGCGTTGCGGGTCGGGCCGGCGCGGCTTGTCCGGCGCCTTGATACGGCGTTTTCCGGACAGATATTCTCCCGTCATTGACGCGGGGTTGTTGGCCACTTCCTCCGGGCGGCCTTCGGCGACGATGAAACCGCCGTGAACGCCGGCACCCGGGCCGATGTCGACAACGTAGTCCGCGCTGCGGATCGCATCTTCGTCATGCTCGACAACGATCACCGTATTGCCAATGTCGCGCAGTTGCTTGAGTGTTTCCAGCAAACGGTTGTTATCGCGCTGGTGCAGCCCGATTGAGGGCTCGTCAAGTACGTACATGACGCCGGTCAGGCCCGAGCCGATTTGCGATGCCAGACGAATGCGCTGCGCTTCGCCACCGGAAAGTGTTTCGGCCGAACGGTCGAGCGAGAGGTAATCGAGGCCAACGTTGATCAGGAATTGCAGGCGACTGGTGATTTCCTTGAGAATTTTTTCGGCGACCTGTGCCTTGTAGCCTGCCAGGGGCAGGTTGAGAAAATAGTCTCGTGCCTGCGTCAGCGGCAGTCGGCTGATTTCGTGCAGGGTGAGGGCATCCTGCCGAGTGCCGATGCGCACGTGACGCGCTTCTTCGCGCAGCCGCGCACCGTCGCAACCCGGACAGATTTTATTGCTGATCACTTTGGCGAGTTCCTCGCGAACGGCCACCGAATCGGTTTCCTTGTAGCGGCGTTCGAAATTGCACACGATGCCCTCGAAGCTGTGCTCGCGCGTCGTGCCTTTGCCGCGCTCGTTGAGGTAGGCGAACGGGATGACCTCGCGCCCCGAGCCATAGAGCAATACTTTTTGAATACGCTCGTCCAGATTCGCAAAGGGTGTCTCGACATCGAAGCCATAGAACGCCGCCAGGGAAGTGAGCAACTGGAAATAGAACTGATTGCGCCGATCCCACCCACGTATGGCCCCGGAAGCCAGCGACAGTTCAGGTCGGACGACGATGCGTTTGGGGTCGAAGAACTGGATCACGCCCAGGCCATCACAAGCCGGGCAGGCACCCATCGGATTGTTGAACGAGAAAATCCGCGGTTCAAGTTCCTGCAGCGAATAGGCGCAAACCGGGCAAGCAAATTTAGCGGAGAACAAATGCTCCTTACCCGAATCCATTTCGTAAGCAATTGCCCGGCCATCAGCGTGGCGCAAGGCGGTTTCGAAGGATTCAGCCAGTCGCTGCCGCATGTCGTCGCGCACCTTGAGCCGGTCTACTACAACATCCACGCTATGCTTGCGCGTCTTGGCCAGTTTGGGCAGCGCGTCGATTTCATGGATCGCCCCATCGACCCGCAGGCGAGCGAAACCCTGGGCACGCAACTCGGCGAAAAGCTCTTCCTGCTCCCCCTTGCGGTTAGCCACTACCGGCGCCAGGATCATCAAGCGCGTCTCGCCGGGCAACGCCAGAACGTGATCGACCATCTGCGATACGCTTTGAGCATTCAGCGGCTGCTGATGCTCCGGGCAGTAGGGCGTGCCGGCGCGAGCGAACAACAAGCGCAAGTAGTCGTGAATTTCGGTCACCGTGCCGACTGTCGAGCGCGGGTTATGGCTGGTCGCCTTCTGCTCGATCGAAATCGCTGGAGACAGCCCTTCGATCAGGTCGACATCCGGTTTGTCAATGCGCTGCAGAAACTGCCTGGCATACGCCGACAATGATTCGACATAGCGTCGCTGCCCTTCGGCGTAGAGCGTGTCGAAGGCCAGCGACGATTTTCCGGAACCGGAAAGGCCGGTAATCACGATCAGACGATTGCGCGGCAGATCGAGATTGATGTTCTTAAGATTGTGCGTGCGGGCGCCGCGAATCCTGATTACTCGTAGTTCATCCATGGGGAGGCACTGCCTGAGGGGCTGAAGCAAACCTGTTAATATACGCAACTCCGACCGATTGAACCAAGCCTTGTTCCTTCATTTTCCAGTTTTCGTTTGTCTACCTGATGTTATCTCCAACCCATGATTCGATGAATTCCGCCGAGCGGCGCGGCGCCGCCGGTTTGGCCTTGATATTTGCCATGCGCATGCTGGGCCTGTTCCTGATTCTTCCGGTGTTTGCGGTTTATGCAAAACACCTGCCCTCTGGAAATGACATGTCCTTGGTCGGCCTAGCGCTCGGGGCGTATGGACTGACACAGACCTGCCTTCAGATCGCTTACGGCATTGCTTCGGATCGCTTCGGACGCAAACCGGTGATCGTTTTCGGTCTGATTCTTTTCGCTGCCGGCAGCCTTGTCGCGGCGATGTCGCACGACATTTACGGCATCATCGGCGGTCGGATTCTGCAGGGTGCTGGCGCCATTTCCGCGGCGGTGACCGCACTGGCTGCCGACCTGACCCGCGAGCAGCATCTGACCAAAGTCATGGCCATGATCGGCTCCTCCATCGGCCTGGTTTTCGCCCTGTCGATGGTCGGCTCTCCCCTGCTCTACGCCAGCATTGGCATGCCCGGTATTTTTATGCTGACGGGGTTTCTTTCCCTGCTCGCGATTTTCATCGTACTCAAGATCGTTCCAACGGGGCCCACCGTGGCGCGCCGACCCAGCTGGCCCAGTTTTGTCGAAGTGCTTACGCATCCCCAGCTATTGCGCATGAATTTTGGAGTATTCACTTTGCACCTCGTGCAGACTGGGATGTGGATCCTCGTTCCTTCGGCTCTGGTCAGTCAAGGCGCCCTGCCCGTTACCGAGCACTGGAAAGTCTATCTGCCGGCGGTATTGCTGTCTTTCATCACGATGATACCGGCCATTATTGCTGCCGAGAAATACGGGAAACTAAGACTGGTGTTCAATGGCTCAATTGCCCTGATGGTCGCCGTGCAACTGGGTTTCTGTTTCCTCGGCACCGGTTTGTATCCCCTCTTCTTCTGGTTGCTGCTTTTTTTCGCTGCCTTCAACGTGCTTGAAGCGATGCAACCGTCCCTGATTGCGCGTATCGCCCCGGCACATGCCAAAGGGGCGGCACTCGGGGTTTACAACACGACCCAGTCGTTTGGGCTATTTCTGGGCGGTACCCTGGGGGGTGTGCTGGTCAAACACTCCGGACCCACCACCCTGTGGCTGGCCAGCGCCGCACTGGCCCTCGTCTGGCTCGGACTTGGGCTGACCATGGACATGCCGTTACCCCGCGTCCGGCAGCAGACCGCCTGATTCTTCTATAATCCTTGATCCGAACACCCTATACGGAGGCACCATGGCTTCAGTCAATAAAGTGATTCTCGTCGGCAATCTGGGGGCCGATCCGGAAACCCGGTACCTGCCCAATGGCGACGCCGTAGCCAATGTTCGTCTGGCCACCACGGAATCGTGGAAAGACAAGGCAACGGGCGAAAAGAAGGAAATCACCGAGTGGCATCGCGTTGTCTTTTTTCGCAAACTGGCCGAAATCGTCGGCCAATACCTCAAGAAGGGTTCTGCCGTCTATGTCGAAGGGCGCATCCGCACCCGCAAGTGGCAGGACAAGGAAGGGCAGGAGCGCTACACAACCGAGATCGAAGCCAACGAAATGCAGATGCTCGGCGGCCGTCAGAACGCCGCTTCCGCTTCGGGCGGCGAAGCCGAATATGGCGGCAGCATGCCCCCGTCGGGAACCGCTCGTGCGGCCCCGGCAAAGAAAGCGCCCAGCTTTGAAGACATGGACGACGACATTCCTTTCTGATTATGCTTTTTAAATGATGCAAGCAACGATGCGGCTTCCAGTCGAATTCGTTGACTTGCCGTTGTGCTCCCGTATAATTCTGCCTTCTTTGATGTCGCAAGAGGCTCGTGCGGCAAAGAAGGCGCGTAGCTCAGCTGGTTAGAGCACCACCTTGACATGGTGGGGGTCGTTGGTTCGAGTCCAATCGCGCCTACCAAACAATTAAAGCCAGAGCGAGTCTCTGGCTTTATCCATTTCCGGGGTCGCCCTATGCCGATCATTACTTTGCCCGATGGCTCTCAACGGGAATTTGCGCAGCCCGTAACGGTTGCAGAAGTGGCACAGAGCATTGGCGCCGGCCTGGCGCGGGCGGCATTGGCCGGCAGGGTCGATGCGCGCCTGGTGGACACTTCGTACTTGATCGAGCGCGACGCTCAACTCGGCATCGTCACCGACAAAGATGTTGAAGGACTGGAGATCATTCGCCACTCGACGGCGCACCTGCTGGCCTACGCGGTCAAGGCGCTGTTTCCGGAGGCGCAGGTCACGATCGGGCCGGTTGTCGACAACGGCTTCTATTACGATTTTGCCTACAAACGCCCATTCACCCCGGAAGACCTGGTCGCCATCGAGAAGAAAATGGGCGAGCTGGCCAAACGCGACATCCCGGTGATGCGCGAAGTCTGGAAGCGCGATGACGCCACCGCCTTCTTCAAATCCATCGGTGAACACTATAAAGCCGAGCTGATTGCTGCCATCCCGCAAGACCAGGAAGTATCGCTTTACCGCGAAGGCGATTTCGTCGACCTGTGCCGCGGACCGCACGTCCCGTCAACTGGCAAACTCAAGGTGTTCAAGCTGATGAAGGTGGCTGGCGCCTACTGGCGGGGCGATCAGGCCAACGAACAGTTGCAGCGCATCTACGGTACGGCGTGGGCCAAGAAGGAAGACCAGGACGCCTACCTGCATATGCTGGAAGAGGCCGAGAAACGCGACCACCGCCGCCTGGGACGCCATCTCGAACTTTTCCACCTGCAGGACGAAGCGCCCGGCATGGTCTTCTGGCACCCCAAGGGCTGGGCCATGTGGCAACAGATCGAACAGTACATGCGCCGTGTCTATCAGCTCAACGGCTATCAGGAAGTGAAGTGCCCGCAGATTCTCGACCGCAGCCTGTGGGAGAAATCCGGCCACTGGGAAAACTTCAAGGACAATATGTTCACCACGGAATCGGAGAAGCGCGAATACGCCATCAAACCGATGAATTGTCCGGGTCACATTCAGATTTTCAATACCGGACTGCGCAGCTACCGCGACCTGCCGTTGCGCTATGGCGAATTTGGTTCCTGCCATCGCAGCGAGCCTTCGGGCGCGCTGCACGGCATCATGCGCGTTCGCGGCTTCACTCAGGATGATGGCCATATTTTCTGTACCGAGGACCAGATCCAGCCCGAAGTGACTGCGTTCAATGCCCTGGTGCGCCAGGTCTATGGCGATTTCGGATTTCACGATGTGCTGGTCAAGCTGGCTTTGCGCCCGGAAAAACGGGTCGGTTCGGATGAGGTCTGGGATAAGGCTGAAGTAGCGCTACGCGAGGCGCTGAAAGCGTCCGGACTGGAGTGGGAAGAATTGCCCGGCGAAGGGGCTTTTTACGGCCCGAAAATCGAATTTCATATCAAGGACGCCATCGGCCGCTCATGGCAATGCGGTACGATGCAGGTCGACTTCTCGATGCCGCAACGACTCGGCGCCGAATACGTCGGCGTTGACAACAGTCGGCACACGCCGGTCATGCTGCACCGCGCCATCCTGGGTTCACTGGAGCGTTTTATCGGCATTCTTATCGAAAACTGTGCTGGAGCCATGCCCTTATGGCTGGCGCCGGTTCAGGCGGTCGTGCTGAATATTTCGGAAAAGCAGTCCGAATATGCCGAACATGTTGCAAAAACGCTACGCAGCGCGGGATTGCGCGCTGAGAGCGATTTGCGCAACGAGAAAATTACCTATAAAATACGCGAACATAGCTTGAACAAGTTGCCATACCAAATCATTGTTGGCGATAAGGAATTGGCGGAAAATCTGGTTGCCGTGCGTACACGCGGCGGTCAGGATCTCGGGCAAATGCCACTCGGGAATCTGACCGAGCGACTTCTCGAAGAAGTCGCAGCGCGAGGTGGCACGGCTTAATTTTTGTCAGAACAAGGAGCGAAACCATCGCACTGCAAAAGGCGCAACGCGTAAACGAAGAAATCAATGCACCTGAAATTCGACTGGTAGGCGTAGAGGGTGAAGCGCTTGGAATCACAAGCGTCGGACAAGCGTTACAAATGGCCGAAGAAGCCGGAGTTGATTTGGTGGAGATTGCGCCGATGGCACAACCTCCGGTTTGCCGGATCATGGATTACGGCAAATTCAAGTACCAGGAACAAAAGCGGCAGCATGAGCAGAAGCTCAAGCAGAAGCAGGTTCAGGTCAAGGAGGTGAAATTCCGGCCGGGTACCGATGAAAACGATTACCAGATCAAGTTGCGTAACATGACGCGCTTTCTGCAGGAAGATGACAAAGTCAAAGTGACCTTGCGCTTTCGAGGCCGTGAAATGGCCCACCAGGAAATCGGCATGCGCCAGATTGAGCGGATCAAAACGGATCTTCAGGATGTTGCCGCCGTCGAGCAAATGCCCAAGATGGAAGGCCGCCAGATGGTGATGATCCTGACGCCGAGCAAGAAGAAGTAGTTTCAGCAGCAAATCGCAGTTGACGCACCCACAAGTGGTATCAGGTCAAAAGTACTCCCGCCGGGAGACACCTGCGTCCATGTAAATAAATAGGAGCATTCAATGCCCAAAATGAAGACCAAGAGTGGCGCCAAGAAGCGCTTCAAGGTCAGCGCGAGTGGCCGTATCAAGCGCGGACAGGCGTTCAAGCGCCACATCCTGACCAAGAAAACCACCAAAGCCAAGCGTCAGTTGCGCGGCATGACCGGAGTGCATGACTCCGACAAGGCCATGGTTCGTGCCATGCTGCCTTACGCTTAAGGAGATCAAAAAATGCCCCGAGTTAAACGTGGTGTAACGGCGCGCGCGCGTCACAAGAAAGTCCTCGCACTGGCCAAGGGTTACCGCGGTCGCCGTAAAAATGTATATCGCATCGCCAAACAGGCGGTGATGAAAGCAGGACAGTACGCCTACCGCGACCGTCGTCAGCGGAAACGCCAGTTTCGCACGCTGTGGATTGCCCGTATCAATGCCGCCGCTCGCGAAGTCGGCCTGAAGTACAGCACCTTCATGAATGGCCTGAGAAAAGCGCAGATTGAAGTCGACCGCAAGGTATTGGCCGATCTGGCTGTTTTCGACAAGCCGGCATTTGCCGCTCTGGCCCTGCAGGCTAAAGCCCAGCTCGGCGTTTGACTGAACGAGTGAAAAAAGGAGGCTCGGCCTCCTTTTTTTTCGGTGACGTGTTAATCATTCATGCAAAACCTTGATCAAATAGCGCAAGAAGCTACGGCCGCTTTCGCCGAGACCGATGACCCCGACGCCCTTGAGCAGATCAAGGCGCGATACCTTGGCAAGAGTGGCCAGATTACCGAGCTGCTCAAGGGGATGGGCAAGTTGTCGCCTGAAGAGCGCAAGACGGCCGGCGCAGCGATCAACCGTGCCAAGGAAGCCATCGAAGCATCGCTCAACGCCCGTCGTGAAGCGATCCGACGTTTGGCGCTTGAGGCCAGGCTGGCGGAGGAATGCCTCGATGTCACGCTGCCTGGGCGTTGCGAATCGCGTGGCGGACTGCATCCGGTCACGCGAACCCTGGAGCGGATCGAGGCACTGTTCGGCTCGATTGGCTTCGAAGTCGCCGACGGGCCAGAAATCGAAGCCGACTTCCATAATTTCACAGCACTGAACACCCCCGAGGACCACCCGGCACGTTCGATGCACGACACCTTTTACCTGCAGGATGAACAGGGCCAAGCGGCCAAGGACATCCTGCTGCGCACGCATACCAGCCCGGTTCAGGTACGTTACATGCAGGCCCACGTAGCGAAATACGCAGGTCTCGACACGATGCCCGAAATCCGCGTCATCGCGCCAGGACGAGTCTATCGCGTCGACTCCGACGCCACCCACTCACCGATGTTTCACCAGGTCGAAGGACTGTGGATCGGCGAGAACGTAAGCTTTGCCGACCTGAAGGGTGTGGTCGCCGACTTTCTGCGCCGCTTCTTCGAGACCGACGACATGCAGGTTCGCTTCCGCCCCTCCTTTTTCCCGTTCACCGAACCCTCGGCCGAAATCGATGCCGCCTACATGAGTGGGCCGATGAAGGGCCGCTGGCTGGAAGTGGGCGGTTGCGGCATGGTGCACCCCAATGTTCTGCGCCATGTCGGCATTGACCCCGAGAAATACCTCGGCTTTGCCTTCGGCATGGGGCCGGATCGACTGACCATGCTGCGTTACGGCGTCAATGACCTGCGCCTGTTCTTCGACGGCGATCTGCGTTTCCTGCGCCAGTTCGTTTGATGCTGACCTTACTTCCGAACTGCTCATGAAATTCTCAGAATCCTGGCTGCGCAGCTTTGTCAATCCGTCCGTCTCAGGCGACGAATTATCACACCTCCTGACCATGGCCGGCCTCGAAGTTGAGGAAGAGGAAAGCGTCGCGCCGTCTTTCGACCACGTCGTCGTGGCTCGGGTGATCGAGGTCAATAAGCACCCTGACGCCGATCGCCTGAACGTGTGCCGCGTCGATATCGGTCGCGGCGAAGCGCAACAGATTGTCTGCGGCGCCCCGAACGTGGCGCCTGGCCTGATGGTGCCCTGTGCCCTTCCCGGCGCGAATCTGCCCGGCGACTTCAAGATCAAGCTCGCCAAGGTCCGCGGCGTCGAATCGTCGGGCATGCTGTGCTCGGCCAAGGAGCTCGGTATCGCCGCCGACGCCTCGGGTTTGCTCGTATTGCCCGCCGATGCCCCGGTAGGCGCCGATATCCGTAGCTACCTCGATCTCGACGACCGATTGCTGACGCTGAAACTCACCCCAAATCGCGCCGACTGCCTGTCACTTACCGGTCTGGCGCGTGAAATAGCGGCATTGACCGGCACGCCGGCAACCTACCCCGAAACCATCGCCGCGACCGTCAGTATTTCCGTCCAACGAACCATCGCTCTTGACGCGCCCGAAGCATGCCCGCTCTATTGCGGCCGCGTTATTGCCGGTGTCGATGCCAGAGCCGCAACGCCGGACTGGATGAAACGCCGTCTTGAACGCAGCGGCATCCGCTCCATCTCTGCACTGGTCGACATCACCAACTACGTGATGCTCGAAATCGGCCAGCCGCTGCACGCCTTCGACAACACCCGGCTCGATGGTGCCATCCACGCCCGCCTGTCACGAGCCGGCGAAAAAATCCTGCTGCTCAATGAGCAGACGCTTGAACTTCAGGAAGACGTTCTGTTGATCGCCGACGACAAACATCCGGTGGCGATGGCCGGGATCATGGGCGGTGAAGACAGCGGCATTACCCTGGATACCACCGAAATGTTCCTGGAATCGGCATTCTTTGCGCCCCGGGCGATTGCCGGACGGGCCCGCCGCTACGGTTTTGTTTCGGACGCCTCGCACCGCTTCGAGCGCGGTGTCGATTTTGGCAACACGCGGCGTGCGCTCGAACGAGCGACCCAGTTGATTCTCGAGATCTGCGGCGGACAGGCCGGCCCCGTGTGCGAGGCGAAAGCCACATTACCCCCAAGGCCAGCCGTTCGTCTGCGCCCGGCTCGCGTAACCAAGGTTCTGGGCGTTTCCCTTGCTGCGGAGCAGATCGGCAAGCTGATTGCCCGTCTCGATTTTGACTGCACGCGTGAGGGGGATGACTTCATTGTCACGCCGCCGAGCTATCGTTTCGATATCGAGATCGAAGAAGACCTGATTGAAGAAATCGCCCGCCTCTACGGCTACGACAATATTCCGGCGTCGGCCCCGCGTGCCGCGCTGTCGATGCTCCCGCAAACCGAAAGTGCGCGGCCTTTGAGTCGAGTTCGTCAAATCCTTGCCGACCGTGGCTTTCAGGAAGTCGTCAACTACGCCTTCGTCGACAGTGTCTGGGAGTCCGACTTTGCGGCGAACGACGCACCGATCCGCTTGGCCAACCCGATTGCCAGCCAGATGAGCGTGATGCGCTCGACGCTGATCGGTGGCCTCATCGCCAATGTCGTCACCAACCTGAAGCGCAAGCAGAATCGTGTACGCGTCTTTGAGACCGGTCGCTGCTTCTTCCGCGACACACCAGGCATTCCGGTCAGAGGATTTCGCCAACCCTGGAAAATCGCCGCCCTGGCCTATGGCAGCGCCCTGCCCGAGCAATGGGGTAGCGTGGCACGTTCTGCCGATTTCTTCGACATCAAGGGCGAGATCGAACTGCTCCTCGCCCCGGCGCTCGTCCGCTTTGAAAAGGCGGCGCACCCTGCCCTGCATCCGGGCCGCAGCGCGCGCGTGGTCCTTGATGGAAAGGCAATCGGCCTTGTCGGGGAACTGCACCCTCAGTGGGTCCAGAAATACGAACTCCCACTGGCCCCAGTGCTGTTCGAACTTGAACTCGAAGCGCTCAAGCAGGCCAAATTGCCAAATTACGCGGAAGTATCGCGCCAACCGCCGGCGATACGCGATCTGGCTATCGTCGTTGATCACAAACTTGAATTGCAGCAGCTCCTGGAAGGCATGACCGCCCATCGGCCGGCCATCGTCCAGGACATCCGACTGTTCGATGTCTACACCGGAAAAGGCGTCGCTCCAGGGGAAAAAAGTCTTGCTTTTCGTATAGTTATGCAAGATACTCAAAAAACTTTGCAAGACGCGGAAGTTGATGCCGCAATGCAAAAATTGGTCAACTATTTGCAGCAGGCCTTCGCGGCACAGCTTCGCGTCTGACGGGGAAAAGACATGACGCTCACCAAAGCAGAACTCGCCGATCTACTTTTTGAAAAAGTAGGTCTCAACAAACGTGAAGCCAAGGATATGGTCGAAGCGTTCTTTGAAGAGATTCGTAACGCGCTTGAGCGGGGCGACGGCGTAAAACTCTCAGGGTTTGGCAATTTCCAGCTAAGAGACAAACCCATGCGCCCCGGTCGTAACCCGAAAACCGGCGAGGAAATTCCCATAACCGCCCGTCGCGTCGTTACGTTTCATGCCAGCCAGAAGCTAAAGGGTGAAGTGGAACTCTCCTACAATGGAACACAGTCCTAAAGACGCCGACAAAGAGCCTTTGCCGCCCATCCCGGCCAAGCGCTACTTCACTATCGGCGAGGTCAGCGAACTGTGCGGCGTAAAGCCTCACGTGCTTCGCTATTGGGAGCAGGAATTCAGCCAGCTCAAACCCGTCAAGCGCCGCGGCAACCGTCGCTATTACCAGCATCATGAAGTCTTGCTGGTACGCCGTATCCGGGAACTGCTCTACAGCCAGGGGTTTACCATCAGTGGCGCCCGTAATCGGCTGGATGACGCGACGATCGAAGCCAAACCCTCCATTCTGACCCCCGGTATACTTCGTTCTGAACTGCTGAATATCGCAGAAATGCTGCGAATCTAAGCCGGGCCGGCTTTGGATCGATTATAATCACCGGCTGTCGGGGCGTAGCGCAGCCTGGTAGCGCACTTGCATGGGGTGCAAGGGGTCGCGAGTTCGAATCCCGCCGCCCCGACCAATGAATTCAAAAACCTACGATAACCCGCCGAGTGCGGGTTTTTCGTTTCATGCCCAAGCTTTAAAAAGCTCTACACGAATTTACTCTGCATGACGGGCTCCTCCGGTAATGCGTGGTGTCCATCCGTCAAGGATATTCGCCGCATCTTTCAAGCACGCTGAGCAACCGCGACGTGTCCTGCGTTCCCCAACCAGCAGCCATGAGGGCATCGAGCTGCTGCATTACCGCGCCAGCCACCACCAGCGGCATGCCCAGGCGCGTCGCCTCGTCCATCACCATGACGAAGTCCTTGTGGTGGAGACGCGCCTCGACGCCGGGAACAAAATCGTCCGCCGCCATCTTGCCGCCAAAGAAATCGAGCACGCGCGAACCGGCCGATCCGCCGAGCATGGCTTTGCGCACCTTGCCAAAATCGATTCCCGCCGCCTGCGCGAAACGCGCTGCTTCCGAACAGGCCTCGATGGCAGTGACCATCACCAACTGGTTGCAGGCTTTGGCGACCTGCCCGGCCCCTGCATCGCCAACGCGAACGATTGTTTTGCCGAGGCAGCGAAACACCGGATCGAGCCGTTCTGCCAGCGCCGGCTGGCCGCCCCACATGATGGACAGCGTCGCGGCCTGCGCCCCGGCCGTCCCACCGGATACCGGGGCATCGACAAAATGGCGGCTGCGTGCCGCGTACTGCGTCGACAGGCCGCGAGCAATTGTGGGGGCGATGGTTGAAAAATCGACGTGGATACTGTCAGGCGCCAGGCCTTCGCCAAGTTGCTCCGACAACTCGATGACATCGGCGCTTCCGGTAACGTTGGTGCACACGATCTCGCAGCCTGCGGCCATTTCCTTCGGGCTTGCCACACGGCTGGCTCCGAGAGCTAGCAAGTCATCGGCGGCATCCGGCCGGCGGCTCCAAACCATCAGTTCATGGCCGGCGGCCAGCAAGTGTTCACCCATCGGCCGGCCCATGCCGCCCAAACCGATCAGCCCGAGCTTCATACTGGCGTCGAGAGTTTTTCGAGGAGCTTGAGCGCGGCGACCGAATCGTCCTCGCCCATGCCGCTGCCAACGATGGCATTGAACAGTTGGGCGGTGGCCGCCGCCGCGGGCAGCATCAGGCCGAGGCGATGGGCTTCTTCCATGACGATGCGCAGGTCCTTCTGGTGCATCCAGGCCTTGAAACCCGGCTTGAAGTTACGGTCGAGCATACGCTGGCCGTGGTTTTCCAGGATGCGCGAGTAGGCAAAGCCACCGAGCAAAGCTTCGCGCACCTTCGCCACATCCGCGCCGTTTTTCGCGGCGAAGTTGAAGGCTTCGGCAACGGCGGCGACGGTGACACCGGTGAGAATCTGGTTACACGCTTTGGCCACCTGGCCAGCGCCGATGTCGCCGATCAGCGTGACCGACTTGCCCATCTTTTCGAACAGCGGCTTGACCTTCTCGAAAACTTCCGGCTTGGCGCCGACCATGATGGTCAGAGCCGCGCTGATGGCGCCGACCTCGCCCCCTGACACCGGTGCGTCGACGAATTCGATGCCCTTTGCCGCCAGACTCGCACCGATTTCGCGTGCGGCGTTGGGGTTGATGGTGCTCATGTCGACGACGATGAGCCCTGGTTTGGCGCCTGCTGCAACGCCGTTTCCGCCCAGTGCGACGGCCTGCACGTCGGGCGCGTCGGCAACGATCGTGAACACGATCTCGGCGTTTCTTGCCACTTCGGCGGGAGAGGCATGCACCTTGGCATCCACCGCCTTGAAGGGATCGAGCGACGCGGGGCGGCGTGCCCAAAGATGCAGCGTGTGTCCGGCCTTGGATAAATTAAGCGCCATGGGGCGGCCCATCAGGCCGAGTCCGATAAAACCGATTTGCATTGCGTTATCTCCTGATAGGTTTGCTTGGGGGCGGGCTCAGCAAGGTTGACGACCAATGTGCAGATGGGTCGATTGACGCTTCAACGGGCGGCGCTGACGATATTCTTTCCAATGTCATGAACTGAAACTGCTCTATAACCAAACACTTCGAAGTTGAACTCGCGAAGCCATGAGCTTCACATTACAGGCCTTAAATCAATGGCCGGCTCAAAACCCGCGCCTTCCTCCCGATTACTCCTCCGGCAAGCCATGCCGCCAATCCCAGGGGGGAATTGGATTCTTGCTGTTCCAGAGACCGTAACGATGGATTTTTGCATCGAACTCTGCATGCTCATAGGCCGCTCTTTCCTGCGCTGTCTGATCGATTCGGTATTTCTGATACAGCCAGGCCAGACCATGGCGGACTTGTTCCAAACCAATATCTTTGCCATCGACGATGACGACGCATAGTTCGTGCTGAAGACGGTCATAGACCTTGCAATGCGCCGTCGCCTGCCGGTTGAAAGCCAGGGCCGAGAGGCTTGTCCGTGCTTGTTGACCGAAGTCCTGGGCCAGCTCTGGCGCATCGATGCCGGCGAGACGCATCTTGTGCCGAAGGTTGGCGGCATCAAGCACGATCAGGGTGTTGCCATCGGCAACGGCCACAACCTGACCGGTCACAACTTCGGCCCGTGCCGATAGGGACGTCAGCACCGACAATAAAACCAGGAGGCGTATCAAAACCATGATACGGCCCCGACCTCAGCGCCCTACCAGCGATAGAGCTTGAAGATATGCGCCATCTTGTCACCGGGCGACAGTTCGACGTAAGCCGTACGGCCAATCCACAGATAGCGTTCGTCACTGAGCATATCGTGCGCCTGGAACTGTTCATCCTCGCGTATGCCCAGCCTTTCGATCGGCAGGTGAATGAGCGAGGATTGCTTGCCGAACGGATCGAGATTGACGACGCATACGACAATATCCGATCTGTCCTCGGTCATTTTGAGGTAGGCAATGATATGGGGATTGTCTGCGCCAATAAAGACAACGTCATTATAGCCATGTAACGCCGGGCGCTCGTGGCGGATCTTATTGATGCGCGTGATCAGCGGTACGATATTCCCCGGCGCGTCCCAATCGCGTTGTTTGATTTCGTATTTTTCCGAATCCAGATATTCTTCCTTACCCGGTATCGGTTCGTTTTCGCACAACTCGTAGCCGCTGTATATCCCATAGACGCTCGACAAGGTCGCTGCCAGTACCGCACGCATGATGAAGGCGGGACGACCGCCAACCTGCAGGATAGGGGGGAGGATGTCCGGCGTGTTGGCAAAGAAATTCCCGGTGAAGTAGTCCTTCATCGGGCCGGCTGTCAGCTCGGATACGTATTCTGTCAGATCCTGTTTGCCATCGCGCCAGGTAAAGTAGGTGTACGACTGGGCAAAGCCCGCTTTGGCCAGCAGACGCATCATTTTGGGCTTGGTAAAGGCCTCGGCCAGAAAAATGACTTCGGGATGTTTGTTGTGCACTTCGGCAATGACCCATTCCCAGAAACTGACCGGCTTGGTGTGCGGATTGTCGACGCGAAAGGTGGTGACTCCCTTTTCGACCCAGAAAAGGAAGATCTTCAGCATTTCCTTCCATAGCCCTTCGCGATCTTCAGTGCCGAAGTTCAGCGGGTACACGTCCTGGTATTTCTTGGGTGGATTTTCTGCGTATTTGATCGAACCGTCGGGCCGGTGATAAAACCAGTCGGGATGCTTGGCAACGTAGGGGTGGTCCGGTGAGCAGTTCATTACGTAGTCCAGCGCGATCTCGATCTTCAATTCGCGGCATGTAGCGACAAACTTTGCCCAATCGTCCCAAGTGCCCAGCTTGGGTTCCAGCGCCATGTGGCCACCGCGCTTATTGCCGATCGCCCAAGGGCTGCCGACGTCACCCGGTTCCGCCACCAGACTGTTGTTCTTGCCTTTGCGAAAGGCCGTGCCAATGGGATGAATCGGCGGGAGGTAGACAACATCGAAGCCCATCTGCTTGACCTCGGCCAAACGACGGCAGCAGTCCTGCAGGGTGCCGTGCTGACCGGGAACGGTGCTTTGAGAACGAGGGAAGAACTCGTACCAGGCGGCGAACCGGGCGATCGGCCGTATCCCCGTAACTTCCAGTGAAGGCGAGTAATCGGCGCCTTCGGAACGGTCGGGGTACTTGGCCATCAGCCGTTGCATGGTTGCGCAAATACCCTGGTCGATGGCCACTTCCTGATCGTCGTCCGCCATCATACCCTCGATCGTGGCGATGAGCGCGTTCATTTGCACCTTGTCCTCACTGACCGCCAAGGCGGCGGATTTCTTGAGAATCGCCAGACCCTCCAGCATTTCGCTGGTCAGAACGGCGCCGGGCAAGTTCTTCTTGGTTATTTCATCAACCCATGAAAGGTAGTGTTCAGCATAACCCTCGACGGTATATTCCCAACGGCCGATATCGGGCACCGTAAACTCGCCTTGCCACCGGTCGTTGTCCAGGAAGACCATGGGACTCTCCTGCCACTTCGGTGCACCGTGGCGACGATACTTGACGAGGGCGGCCAACTTGTCATGACCTTCCTTGTAAATATCGGCTGTCACAACGACTTTCTCTCCCACGACGCGCTTGATCGGGTAACGGCCACCGTCGACTTGCGGCTGAACCGCCTCGATGATGACTCGGGGGTAATTTTTGGGAACCATGGAGCTAATCCTCTATCGTTTTGATTGGGCCGTGCTTCCTGGCAAGGCCGAAACCAGGTGGCAAGAAATCAAACCAGCGACCGGTACAGATCCTTGGTCTGCTGCGCGATGCTCGACCAACTGAACACGTCGTGAGCCCGTTTCTGGCCCGCGTCGGCCATCGACGCTGCCAGTTCCGGATTGTCCAGAACCTTGTTGATCGCTGCTGCCAGATCGCGGGAAAATACATCCGCGTTGACCGGCTCGAATGGAGCGATATGCAATTGTTCCAGCGGCACCAGGAATCCGGTCACGCCATCGACCACAACCTCCTTGATGCCTCCGACGGCAGACGCCACCACCGCCGTGCGGCAGGCCATGGCTTCCAGGTTGATGATCCCGAAAGGCTCGTAGATCGATGGACAGCAGAATACCTTGGCGTGTGAATACAACTGGATCACCTCTTCCTTGCTCAGCATTTCCTCGATCCAGATCAGGTGTTTAAACCCCTCTCTGCGAACGTGCTTGACCGCCGTTTCCATCTCGGCAAGGATTTCCGGGGTATCCGGCGCACCGGCACAAAGAACGACCTGAGCGTCGGCGTTGATGTATTTGACCGCGTTCACCAGATGGATGATGCCCTTTTGGCGGGTAATCCGCCCGACGAACAAAACGATGGGTTTTTCAGGATCGATTTTGTATTTTTCAAGCGTATTCGTATCGGAGGTAGGCTGGTACTGTTCGGTGTTGATTCCGTTGTAAATGACCGTGATTTTGTCCGGGTCGATGTCGAAATGTTCAAGAATATCGTCCTTGGTTCCCTGCGACACGGCAATTACCGCGTCGGCGAGGCCCAGTGAAGTGCGCTCAATCCACGACGACATATCGTAGCCACAGCCGAGCTGTTCGCGCTTCCAGGGGCGCAGCGGCTCAAGCGAATGCACCGTGTGCACCAGCGGAATGCCGTAGAGGATTTTCGCCAGAATGCCGCCAAGGTGGGCATACCAAGTGTGCACATGCACCAGATCGGCGTCGATCTGCTCGCTTAAAGTCTCAAGATTGGTTTCGAATGTATCCAGCGCACCACTGAGCTTCCGATCGACATGCGAGAAACTGCCCTTGCCGAACGGGAAACCTTTGACCCGCACACCTTCCTTCACGGTATCCTGCTCACCGAAGCAGCGAACTTCGACGTGCATCATTTTGGCGAGCTCGGCGGCCAAATATTCGACATGAACACCGGCTCCGCCATAGACGTGAGGTGGGTATTCGCGGGTAAGCAGCATAACTTTCATCAAAACACCTTCCTTTAATTGAGTTCGGGGATTGCCGGGACACTTGGGCGGCAATGGCTACCGCGCTACCGCACACTTCAAAGGATAGGCATTTCAACCGCACAAGCTTAAGTATCCTAGAGCTCCGCATCCCGGTCAAATACTCATTTTGATCGTAAGGGTAAATGCTTGAATCATAAGCAAGTCCGGGCAGGCAGACGTAACTGCTGAAAGAAAAGAGCAGTGTTTGAGAAAAACGAAACGAGACGCATTTGCTTGCCTGTCGCCGGGCAGCGCTTTAGGAAAAAGACCGTAACGCGAAAATGCAGCCGGACAAACCGCACCGGATCAGCTTACAAATATTTACAAATAGTTGATTCCTATTTTGGCTGCATTTCAAATACACTGATTTCGCGATTAGATCGCTGTGTTCTTCCGATTATCTTATTAGGAGTTTTCAATCATGGCCACGAAGAAGAAAAAGGGAAAGAAAAAGCCCGCACCGCAGTAACCCCGAGCAGGCACTGCCTGTTTCGTGTAAACCAATAAAGCAGGCGCAAGTCTGCTTTATTGGTTTACACCGTCCTGCCGACCCAGTGCCGGAACCCGCCTGAAACCAACAACAGATGACCTCCATCCTGCCCCAGGAATTCCGGCCTCGCGATTTTTTCCGTTTCCTGATCGGCTCGGCGATGTTCGCCATGCTGCTGATGATTCTAATTCAGGAGTTTTGCAGTGCCGCGACAACCTGGCTGGTCATCAGGATCGCACGCGACATAAGTGAGGAAACCGTCGCTGCTGGACGCTTCGGCTGGATTGTAGTCGCCCAAACGGTTTCCTATCTGGCCGGTGCCGTTAGCTGGATTTTTGCCGAGCGCGCCGGCTTCGGCGCTTACTCACGCTACATGCTCCACTTCGCCCGCCTGAACCGCTTCCAGACCGCCTTGCTGGGCGACGCCAACGCTCGCGAACAGGCCGAACCCTTTCTTACCAGCGAAACCTTTCATGTCTGTTTTGAGCTGATTTTCACACTGCAGTTTCATCTTCGCCTGTTTTTCCAGCTGTTGTTCAACTCGATCGTCCTCGGTGTGGAAATCGATGCCGGGTTGCCGCTGGCATTCGCCGCGGCCTTCATCGTTCTCACGGCCCTGCAATGGTTCCTGCGCAAACCGCTGGCCGAGGCCTACCTGGACAATCAACGCATGACCAACCGCATGACGGCGCGAACCTACAACGCCTGGGACAATATCTTCAGCGGTAACCGCTATAACTTTGCCTTCTGGCACCGCGATTTCAGACAGCGCCTGAGCGACGCGCTGTCGGCACAAGTCCGTGCCATCCTGCTGCGCGAAGGCTGGAGTGCTTGCAGCGGACTGATCGCACTGGTGCTGGTGTTGTCAACGACCGCGTGGATAGCGATACACGGAGTCGGCAACAGCGCTTTGCTGATCGCCCTGGCGGCGACACTTCCCAGGCAGATCGAAATGACGCTCGATATGCACCAGCTTACAGTCGGCTTTACCGATCTGTTGGCAGTTTGGACGCGAATCGTCGGCGTGTGCAAGCACATCCGCCCACTGCCAGACCCGGGCTTTGTCGAACGTATCGGATTTGGCCAGGTTTCGCTCAAAGAGGGAGATAACGAAAAAAGCTGTTTTTCGCTATACGATGCCCTTCAGTTCGCGCTGGCGAAACCAACCGGCTTGATCACGGTTCGCGGCGGAAACGGAACCGGGAAATCGACGCTGCTGGCCGCGCTCAAGGCTAAACTGCACGGCAAAGCGTATTACTGGCCAACTCAGGATCGCTTGGCTTTCGCGTTCAATTCCGCTCTCGCAGCAACGGCGGCGACGGACGAAAACGATGCCGATGAATTGAGTGCCGCTGAAAACGCCGTTCAACAAAAGGGATATTCGTCAGGCGAAAGGCAAATACAGGTGCTGCGTGAAATCTCTGCCAACACGACTTATCCGGTTTACCTGCTTGACGAATGGGATGCCAACCTCGATGCGGACAACCGGGCCACGGCTGTTTCCCTGGTGGCGGCGCTGGCGCGGCGCGCACGGGTGATTGAAGTTTCGCATCGCGACCAGGACTAATACGCTCATGCCCGCATTGATTCGCACCCTGGCCAAACTGACAGCCTATGTCATGGTGTTCTTCAGTTGTGCAGTTGCGGCGGTCGAACAGGACATTGTGATCAACATCGAGAAAAGCGGGGAAGCTTTTATTGTCGAAACTCGATTTGATGTCCAGGTTCCCTTGCGCACGGCCTGGGACGTGCTGACCGACTTTGACCACATGACCGGAATCCTGGGCAACCTGTCGTCGAGCAGAATCGTTCGCCGCGACGGCAATACACTGTATGTCGCCCAGGAGGGTGTTGCCCGGTTCGGCATCTTCTCCTATGCGTTCGCTTCTGAAAGAGAAATTCGTCTCGAACCGATGAAACGAATACTCGCCAAGCAGTTAACCGGAAACGCCAAGCGCTTTGAAAGCGAACTGCAATTGACATCGGAAGGAACCGCCACGCAGGTTCATTACCGCGCCGAGGTGGTCCCTGATTCGGGTTTTGCGAGAACCTTTGGAGGGAGTTTCATCAAACACGAGGTCGGAGAGCAATTCACGGCCATGACCGCCGAGATGATGCGACGAAAGTCCCCTTAGCGTCGAAAGCCAGCCTCGGACTCAGGCATGCGCCAACCCGAGCAGCTGGCACGAATCAAAGCCCGGATCAGTCCTTATTGCCCGCACCACCGGCTGCACGGCGCAGCCGGTCAGCCACGGCGGCCCAGGCCGGATCGCCGGGGACGTCTTCGACGACGATGAAATCGTTGCCCAGCTGATCAAGCTCGCGCAGGGCGGCATAGAGGCCGCGCGCATAGGCCGTCGCTTCGTCAGGCAACTGACGCTGCACGTGGGGCGGCACAGCAAACGTTCGCCGGGTACGTGCCAGCAGGCCACAGCGCTGCGATTTGTCCTGCACCTCGCCGATGACCGTCGCCAAGCGTGGCGTCTGGACCAGACGTAGCGGCGTCTGTGGTGCATAGTGTGACTCCAGTGCACCGGGCACGCGCGGCAATGCTTCATCCTTCCCCGATTCGGCCATGACTGGTCGCACGCCAATGACCAAGGCAATCTGCTCCGCGGTAATGCGGCCAGGTCGAAGCAGCCGCGGCGCAAGATCGCCATCGCGCGACAGATCGATGATCGTCGATTCGATGCCGACCGAACAAGGCCCGCCGTCAAGCACCAGTCCAACCGATTCACCGAGCTCCTGATGCACGTGTGCGGCCGTTGTCGGGCTGATACGCCCGAAACGGTTGGCCGACGGCGCCGCGATGCCGCACATGCCGCCCCGTCCACCGCCGGCCTGCGCGTAGGTACGCAGCAGGTCAAGCGCCAGCGGATGCGCCGGCACGCGCACACCGATCGTCTCCTGTCCGCCGGTTACTGCATTTGGGGCTTCGGGGGAACGCTTGAGAATCAGGGTAAGCGGCCCAGGCCAGAACGCTTCCGCCAGTTCCCATGCGGTTGCTGGAATGGTGCTTGCCCAGCGGTCAAGATGGGCCGCGCCGGGCAAATGGACGATCAACGGGTGGTCGACCGGTCTCCCCTTGACGGTAAATATTCTGGCCACCGCCGCCGGATTCGCCGCATCGGCACCGAGGCCATAGACCGTCTCGGTCGGGAAAGCGACCAGTTCGCCGGCTTGCAGAAGTTTGACGGCTCTGGCGACGTCCTGGGGCTCCTGCGTCATCGATTTAGGGCACGTCCGGCAAATTTTTCGACAACACCTTCTCGGACTGGTTGATACGGAAATCGGTCAATCGCTTCGCCAGCGCGGGGTCGTTCAGGGCCAGCACCGACACCGAAAAAAGCGCCGCATTGACCGCGCCGGCTTCACCGATGGCAAAGGTGGCTACCGGAATACCGCCGGGCATCTGGACCATCGACAACAAGGAATCGAGTCCCTGCAAATGTTTCGAGGGCATCGGCACGGCCAGCACCGGCAATTCGCTCTTGGCAGCCAATACACCTGCCAGATGCGCCGCGCCGCCGGCGGCTCCGATCAGCACCTTGATGCCGCGCTCCTGAGCGCAGGAGGCGTAATCGAGCGCGGCATCGGGCGTACGATGCGCTGAAAGCACTTTGGCTTCATAGGGAATGCCAAACCGCTTGAGCGTCTCGGCGCAGCTGCGCATCACCGGCCAGTCACTGTCCGAGCCCATCACGATACCAACGAGCGGATGTGTGTTCATGTTCAGTTCTCCTCAAGCGTGTGCCGAGCGCTCGGCGCTCTCAAGCGTATTGGCCAACAGCATGGTAATCGTCATCGGACCAACACCACCGGGAACCGGCGTGATGAATGCCGCCACTTCCTTCGCCGAGTCGAAATCGACATCGCCGCAAAGTTTTCCGTCCGGCATACGGTTTATGCCAACGTCAATAACCACCGCCCCGGGCTTGATCATGTCGCCGGTAATCATCTTCGGCTTGCCGATCGCCGCAACCAGTATGTCGGCGCGCCGGCAATGCGCCTTGAGATCG
Source organism: Propionivibrio sp. (assembly GCA_016705685.1). Taxonomy (GTDB): domain Bacteria; phylum Pseudomonadota; class Gammaproteobacteria; order Burkholderiales; family Rhodocyclaceae; genus Propionivibrio. Next base: position 73,433 of record JADJLB010000004.1, on the reverse strand, counting down.
CGCGTCTGCGAGTGGCACACCGTCACCGTGGCGCCGGCGTGCATCAGCAGCATGGCCATCGGCTTGCCGACGATATTTGAGCGGCCGACGACCACCGCCTCCTTGCCCTTGAGCGTTACGCCGGCCTCTTCGAAAAATTTCATCGCGCCATAGGGTGTGCATGGGATAAAACAGGGTTGTCCCTGCACCAGCGCACCGACATTCTCGGCACGGAAACCATCGACGTCCTTATTCGGCGAAATCGCCTCAAGCATTGCTTCGGTATCAAAATGCGAAGGCAAAGGCAACTGGACGAGTATGCCGTGAATTTTCGGATCGGCGTTGAGTTCTGCGATCTTGCCAAGTACTACCTGCGGCGCCACGTCGTCGTCATAAGCGTACTTTTCGGAATGAATACCCGCCTGGGCACAGGCATTGACCTTGTTGCGAACGTACACCTGCGAGGCTTGATCGCCACCGACCAGGATAACGGCAAGTCCGGGACGCATCCCCTGCGCCGTGAGTTCTTCGGCCCTTTGCTTGAAACCGGCGCGCAGTTTCTGGCCGAGGGCATTGCCGTCTAGTAGTTTTGCAGTCATGGTAAATTCCAGTGATGCGGGAGCGCGAGGGCGGCGAAACGATGTCGCCGGCTGCGCTCCGCTTGAACGAGCCGGCGATTCTACCGCAACTCAGGACACTTCGGCTTGAGCCGCCTGCGTTGCTGCGGCCCGACCGGCGGCAAAGGCACGACGGTTAAGTTCGATGAGTTCAGGTTTCTTTGTGGCAAAGCGCTTGAGTATGCAATGTTCCAGCACGTCGGCCGAGAAAGGAAGATAGTCCGAGATGGCACCGAGCATGACTGTATTGCCGAGTCTGATATCGCCCAGTTCTTTGGCGATGGCCGAAGCGTCAAAGGAAAAAACGCGAGTCCCTGCGGCGCGCACTTCGGCGACCGGGTCGTCGGGATAATCATATAGCCCGATATCAACCACCGGCGGCACCAGCCGCCCGGTATTCATCAGCGCCAACCCGGTAGGCCGCAGCATATGCCGCCAACGCATGCCTTCAGCGGCTTCAAAACCGAGCAGCACATCAGCCGTTCCCGGCGAAATCTGCGGTGACAACACTTTCGGGCCGAAACGCAGGTGCGAGGAGACAACGCCACCGCGTTGCGCCATGCCGGCGACTTCGGTTTTCTTCACATCGTGACCGAACGCGATGGCTGCTTCGGCCAGAATTTCGGTCGCCGTCATCACCCCCTGGCCACCCGTACCGACAACGAGAATGTTTGTAATGCCCGACATGGAATCAGCTCATTTTCACAACATGGATCGGCATCGACAAGGTTTCGACCGGCACGATGGCATCCGGAGCGCAGGGCTGGAGGCACAAGCCGCATCCGGTGCAGGCCGGGCTTTCAATGCGCACGAAGGAACGCGTCACTTCCTTTCCGCTGGGTTTGATCACCTTGTCGCGTCGGGTCACGTGTATGGCCGGGCAACCGACATCGACGCAGTTGCCGCAACCTGTGCACTTGTCATCGATGACCCTGAATGGCTTGCGCGCGTGAAAGTGCTCGACCAGCACGCATGGCTGGTTGGTGATGATGACCGATGGTTCGGCTATCTTGGTCTCCTGGCGCAACGTCTTGAACAGCGTCGGAAGTTCGTAGGGATCGACCTCATGAACCCGCTCGTCGCGCACACCCAGCGCTTTGACCAGTTTGACGAAATCCACACGCGGCGCCTCCTCGCCGTGAATGTCGCGCCCGGTCCCCGGATTGCTCTGCCCACCGGTCATGCCGACGGCACGATTGTCGAGCAGCAGTACGGTGACATTGCCACGGTTGTAAACGATGTCGAGGAGGCCCTGCATGCCCATGTGCAGGAAGGTCGAATCGCCAATCACGGCAACGATCTTCTTGTCTTTTTCGGAATCGGCGCGGCCCTTGTCGAGACCGAGCGCCATACCCATCGAGGCACCCATCGAAATGCAGGCATCAAGCGCATTCCACGGCTGCCCGAAGCCGAGCGTGTAACAACCGATATCGCCCGAAATGGTGACGTTTCTCAGTTGCGCCAAGGTGTAATAGACGCCAAGGTGCGGGCAGGCCACACACATCGTCGGCGGCCTTGGAAAAACCTGCATCGGCGCTATTCTGGACGTAGCTGCCACCCCATCCGGCAGCGGCTCGCCAAGCAGGCGGGCGATGGCCGGCTTCAGCACATGCGGCGACAGTTCGCCGCTACGTGGCAGGATGTCCTTGCCGCTGACCGCGATTCCCTGCGCCTTGACTTCGGTTTCGATCAAAGGTTCGACTTCCTCGACGACAACCAGTTGATCGCATTGAGTCGAAAACGCGCGGACCAAATCGTAGGGCACCGGGCAGGAAAAGCCGAGCTTCAACACCGGGGCGTCGGGGAAACTCTCACGGACATGCATGTAGGCCGGACCCGACGCAATGAAACCGACGCGACGGTCACTTCCCGTTTCGACAAAATTGAGTTTTGACCCCTCGGCTTCGGCACGCAGCTTGTTCTCGCGTTCGAACATCAATGGCAAACGACGACCGGCAGCACCCGGCACCATGACCCAGCGCGCCACATCCTTGGTGAACCCGGCCACCGATTGCTCTCGACGTTCGCCAACGGTCACCAGGCCCTTGACGTGGCAGATGCGCGTCGTCATGCGCAAGATCACCGGTACCTGAAAGCGTTCAGAGAGTTCAAAAGCAGCCAGCGTAAACTCGTAGGCTTCCTGCGAGTCGGACGGTTCTAACACCGGGACATGCGCGAAGCGGCCCCAGTAGCGCGAGTCCTGTTCATTTTGCGAGGACGACAAGCCCACATCGTCAGCGATGGCGATCACCAGCCCGCCAGCCACGCCGGTCAGCGTCATGGTCATCAGCGCGTCGGAGGCCACGTTCATGCCGACATGCTTCATCGCGCAAAAAGCCCGCGAACCGGCCATGGCCGCACCGAAAGCCACTTCCAGCGAGACCTTTTCATTGACCGACCACTCGGCGTACAGATCCGGGTAGGTCGAGATCACTTCGAGCATCTCGGTCGCCGGCGTTCCCGGATAGGCCGCCGCCACACGCACACCGGCTTCCCACACGGCGCGCGCCACCGCATCGTTGCCGGACATCAAGAGCCGGCTATGCGCCGACGCTGGCAAGACTGCCGCCATTACATCCCCCGTTTCGCTGGGTTTCATCATGTTGAAACCGAAGGGTCGATTCTATTACATACGCTCGTCCCAGCGATAGTTTACGGTCGATCCACCGGCATGTAAAAAGGTGCAGCGCCGTATCGCCACGCGGTTCGCAAACGCCAGCAAGTTTCGCCGAGTCAGAGTACTTTTCCGGGATTCATCAAGCCCTGTGGGTCGAGTGCCCGCTTGATCGCGCGCATCATCTCCATTTCAAGCGGGCTCTTGTAGCGCAGTATTTCCTCGCGTTTGAGTTGGCCGAGACCGTGTTCTGCGCTGATGCTGCCGCCAAGTTCGTGAACGATGTCATGGACGATCCGATTGATCGTGGGCTGAACGGCGATGAAAGCAGCTGCGTCCATCGTTTCGGGCTTTGATTGGTTGTAGTGCAGATTCCCGTCGCCGACATGGCCGAATGCAACAATGCGAAAATCGGGGAAAAACTGTTTCAGGGCAGCATCGGCACGCTCGATAAACTCGCCAATATGCGATATGGCCACTGAAAGATCGTGCTTGATGCTGATTCCCTCGATCTTCTGGGCTTCACTGATGTTCTCGCGCAGTGCCCACAAGCGCCTGGCTTGATCGCTGCTCTGTGCCAGCACGGCGTCGCTGATCACCCCGCGCTCCAGCGCCTTCTCTAGAAAAGCTTCCAGCGTCGCGTGCAAACTACTGTCCCCGCCTTCACCCGATATCTCGACGAGCAGATGCCATGGGCTCTCGGCAAGCGGCGCCTGAGCACCCGGCATGTGCTTGAGGACCAAGCCCAGCGCGGTATCGGACACCAGTTCGCAAGCATTCAGCCCGGCGCCAAAAGCCTCTTGAAGTTCGCCCAGAAGACGCACCGCTGCCGGGGGCGAGTCAATCGCCATCCACGCCGTGGCAACGCTTTGCGGCAAAGGGAAAAGTTTCAATACCGCCGCAGTGATGATTCCCAGCGTCCCCTCGGCGCCGATGAACAACTGCTTGAGATCGTAACCGGAGTTATCCTTACGCAACCCGCGCAGGCCATTCCAGATTTCGCCGTTCGGCAGCACGACCTCCAGCCCCAGTGCCAGTTCGCGCATGTTCCCGTAGCGCATGACGTGCACACCACCCGCATTGGTCGACAGATTGCCGCCAATCTGGCAGCTCCCCTCGGCGGCCAACGACAGCGGGAACAGCCTTCCGGCCTGCGCCGCCGCTTCCTGCAAGGCCTGAAGCACGCAACCCGCCTCAATGACAATCGTATTGTTGGCCGAATCAATGGCTCTGATCCGGTTCAGCCGCGACAGGCTGATCAATACCGCTGCTCCGCTCTCGTCAGGAATGCCGGCGCCACACAAACTGGTATTGCCGCCCTGCGGAACCATGGCCACGCCCGCCTGCGCACAGGCACGCACCACAGCGGAGACTTCTTCGGCAGACGCCGGGCGCACTACGCAGCGCGCCGTGCCGTGATAACGCCCGCGCCAGTCAACAAGGTGCGGCGCCATATCGCCTGCAGCCGTCAGAAGGTTATCCGCGCCGACGATGACCGCAAGTTGCTCGATCAGATTCATGTCAAGAACCATTAGGTCACGGAAAAAACACAGATTCGTACGAAATGACTCAAGCTGATCCTCGTTTATTTCTTTGCATCGCGTTTATTGATTTCTTCGTGTGCTTCAGGGTGAGTTCGTTGTAACTTCAGCATACAGATCATGCTCGTCCGAATCGACCACTCGCACGCGCAGAAAATCGCCCGCTTCGGCATCGAAGAAGTCATTGATGAACACCAGGCCGTCAATTTCCGGCGCATCCGCCGAAGAGCGGGCGATGGTTCCCTCCGCATCGACTTCGTCAACCAGCACCTCCATTTCTCTGCCGATCTTGGCGGTCAGCAACTCGGCTGAAATGTCTTCCTGCACGTCCATCAGGCGACGACGGCGCTCGTCGCGCACATCGTCCGGCACGGCATCCGGCAAGGCATTCGCCGTGGCCCCCTCAACCGGCGAATAGGCAAAGCAACCCACGCGGTCGAGCCGCGCCTCCTCGATGAAGGCCAGCAGTTCTTCGAACTCGGCTTCAGTCTCCCCAGGGAAACCGGTGATGAAGGTGCTGCGCAGGGTGATATCCGGGCAAACGGCACGCCACGCCTTGATGCGCTCCAGATTGTTTTCGGCGCTGGCCGGGCGCTTCATGGCCTTGAGGATCCGTGGGCTGGCGTGTTGAAACGGTACGTCGAGGTACGGCAGGATTTTTCCTTCGGCCATCAGCGGCAGCAGCTCATCGACACTCGGATACGGATAGACGTAGTGCAGGCGCACCCAGATCCCGAATTCAGCCAGCGCCTCGCATAACTCCTTCAGCCGCGTCTTGACCGGGCGCCCGCCAAAGAAGCCGGTACGGTACTTGAGATCGACGCCGTAGGCACTGGTGTCCTGTGAGATGACGAGCACTTCGCGAACCCCGGACTCGGCAAGCGTTTTGGCCTCCTGCAACACGTCACCGACGGGCCGGCTGGCGAGTGGGCCACGCATCGAAGGAATAATGCAAAAGGTACAACTGTGATTGCAGCCTTCGGATATCTTGAGATAGGCGAAATGCTGCGGCGTGAGTTTGATTCCCTGAGGGGGCACCAGGCTGACAAAGGGATCATGCGGTTGTGGCAGGTGTGTATGCACGTGCTGCAAGACTTCGTCCGCGGCGTGCGGTCCGGTAATTGCCAGCACCTGCGGATGCGCCTGACGAATGAGCGCTTCCTTTGTTCCCAGGCAACCGGTGACGATGACCTTGCCGTTTTCGGCCAAAGCCTCACCGATGGCGTCGAGCGACTCTTCGACTGCTGCGTCGATGAAACCGCAGGTATTGACGACGACCAGATCGGCGCCTTCGTATGAAGCCGAAATGAGGTAGCCCTCGGCACGCAGTTTGGTGAGAATCTGTTCCGAATCGACAAGCGCTTTGGGGCACCCGAGGGAAACGAAGCCGACCTTGGGCAACTGGCTGGATTCAGCAATCACGTAAAATTTTCTTGAAAACGGGATAAGCCGATTTATTTATCGGTTCTGGTTGGTTTACGCGCATCGTCTGCGCCTAACCCGGGCACCTGAATGCCGGAAAACAAATTCAGGGTCTGGCTTTTCAGTTGATCCTTCATCTGATGGACCATTTTCTTGCTTTGGTCCATATAGGTGGACATCATCGTCTGCATGGCCGGCCCCTGGAAGTTCATGAATTGGGACCACATGTCCTTCTGCATCTGGTTACTGTCTTCTCCATAGAGCGAGAGAGACTGCTCATGAAGTTTCTTCTGGAAATCCGAAAACGTTTTGATATTCGTTTCTAGGTATTTCCCGAGCATTCCTTCCATGGCATGACCATAAAAGCGGATCATTTGACATAACAGATCGGTGGTAAATAACGGCACACCGGCCGCTTCCTCCTCAATGATGATTTGCAGCAGGATACTGCGCGTCAGATCGTCGCCGGTTTTTGCGTCCACTACCTTGAAGCCTTCGTGCGAAAGCACGAGATCCTTTACATCGCTCAACGTGATATAGGCACTCGTTCGGGTATCGTACAGGCGGCGATTCGGATACTTCTTGACCAGTCGCAACGGTTCGGACATGCAAACCTCTCCATGGGCAAAGCACTCAACACCCACGCATCAGGGCGCGTAAATGCTGCAAAGCACCATTATACACATTAGAGGCACGGCCGGTCAGCTCAATCCGCCGGCCCGGTCCGCCCTCGCTCCGAATGCACGGGTCAGGCGTGTGAACGCAACCATCTCGCCAGCTCTGCAATATCGTGCAACCGAGCAAGCGAACTGACGGCATCGAGCGTCTCGACCGAATGCGCGCCATAGGTAACGGCCAAACCGGCTACTCCGGCATTGACGGCCATCTGCAAATCATGCGTCGTGTCGCCAATCATCAAGGTGCGGGCAGCCGAAACTGAGAACTCTTCCATCAACTCCTCCAGCATCTGGGGATGTGGCTTGGAAAAACACTCGTCCGCACAGCGCGTCGCTGAAAAATACGGGCCAAGACCGCAATGTATCAAGGATCGGTTCAAGCCTTGACGGCTCTTCCCGGTTGCTACCGCCAGCAAAAAGCCCGAACCATGCAGTTCGGCGATCAGTTCCCCGGCCCCGTCGAACAGATGCAGCTCATGATCGCGTGACAAATAGTGGTGCCTGTAACGCTCAACCATTTGCGGAAATCTATCCTCTGCCAGATCGGGCGCCGAATGACGCAGTGCGTCGATAAGGCCAAGACCGATCACTTGTCGCGCATGTTCGTCGGGCGGCTCGGGCAGGTCGAGGTCCCGGCATGTCGCCTTGACCGCCTCGACGATTGCGCCTGTCGAATCGAGCAAGGTGCCGTCCCAGTCAAAAACCAGAAGATCAAATCTTTTCGCCATATTCCTGAGGGTCTTTGACCGATAGATTGTGCAAGAACGCGTCCAGATGTGCAGGCAAAGGCGCTTCAAACGTCACGGCCGTTCCGCTGAGGGGATGCGGCAAGGTCATTTTCCAGGCGTGCAGAAACATGCGTTTCAGCCCCGTTTTCGCCAGCGCCTTGTTCAGCGCGAAATCTCCATACTTATCGTCACCGGCGATCGGGAAACCGAGATGCGCAAGGTGGACACGAATCTGGTGCGTTCGTCCGGACTTGAGTTCTGCTTCTAGCAGACTGTAGTGCCCCCAGCGCGCGCGAAGCCGAAAAACCGTATGCGATACCTTGCCTTGCTCGGAAACGCGGACGCGGCGCTCACCCGTCTCCAGCAAGTACTTGAGAAGTGGCGCCTTCACATGCCGCAAGGGCTCCATCCAGCGGCCCTTGACCAGGACCAGATAGCGCTTGTCGGCCCCGCGGGCGTTGCCCGTTATCCCGCCGTCGCGAAACATGTCGTGCAGGGCAGTCAAAGCCGAGCGTTTCTTGCCGACCAGCAGAATTCCCGAAGTTTCACGGTCAAGCCGATGGGCCAGTTCAAGAAATCGGGCTTGCGGCCGCTGACGACGCAGCGCCTCGATGACGCCAAAACTGACGCCACTGCCTCCATGTACGGCGATCCCTGAGGGTTTGTCGATGACCAGCAACGCGTCGTCTTCGTAAAGGATCGGCAATTCGACACCGATCGCTGCTCCGTCGGCCATTTCAGTATCGCGCTGAGCAAGCCGAATCGGGGGAATGCGTAAGACATCGCCAATCTGGAGGCGATAGCAAACCTCGGCACGCCTTCGGTTAACCCTGATTTCGCCGCTGCGCACAATACGGTAGACGTGGCTCTTTGGCACACCCTTGCATATCTTCAGCAGGAAGTTGTCGAGGCGCTGGCCCTGTTCGTCCTCGGTTATGATGGCCTGTGTAACAGTATTTTTGCTTACATCGGCCATTTTGAATACAATGAACTTGATTTGCGTCTCTGAATGAAAGAGGCGCTGACTCATGAGACCGTTGAACGGCGCCGATTCTTTTGTACTTGCGACGCACTTCCCGGCAGGCATCATCCGCCTCTCTTGCACCAACCTGTGCAAGATCAAACAGCGCAAATCGCCTGGTTAAGTACGCTCACCAAAAGTAGCGATACTACTTGATTTGCGCGCGCCCAGCATGTTCGGACCGTCCCAAGCAGATTACCGAGCCGTGGTTTCAAGGCTCGTTGATAATAATAAACAGCGAGACAATCTCATTAGTTGCCGTTTTGGAAAGCCCATGAAGCGTACCGCCCCCAACTAATCCGTCGCTGCCTGCACAAGGCGCTCCCCCAGTGATTGCGCGCGGGAGCCCATTTTTATGAAACGCATGCTTTTTAACGCGACACAGGCCGAAGAACTCCGTGTCGCCATTGTTGATGGTCAGAAACTCGTTGATCTAGACATTGAATCGGCCGCCAAAGAACAGAAAAAAAGCAATATATACAAGGCCGTCATTACGCGTATCGAACCCAGCCTCGAAGCGGCGTTCGTTGATTACGGTTCTGAAAGGCATGGCTTTCTTCCCTTCAAAGAAATCTCCCGCTCCTATTTCCAGCCGGGCGTTGAGGCCAATCGCGCGACCATTAAAGAGGCGCTGCGCGAGGGTCAGGAACTGATTGTTCAGGTTGATAAGGACGAGCGCGGAAACAAGGGTGCCGCGCTGACTACCTTTATCAGTCTGGCCGGTCGTTATCTGGTACTGATGCCCAACAACCCGAGAGGAGGTGGCGTTTCGCGCCGGGTCGAGGGTGACGAGCGCGCCGAGCTGCGCGATGTCATGGACCAGTTGCAGGTACCGCAAGGCATGAGCCTGATTGCCCGCACCGCAGCCATCGGCCGCAATGCCGAAGAACTGCAGTGGGATCTCAATTATCTGATGCAGTTGTGGAAAGCCATAGAAGGTGCCGCCAATCAGCAAAAAGGTGCTTTTCTCATCTACCAGGAAGGAAGCCTGGTCATTCGCGCCATTCGCGATTACTTCCAGCCCGATATCGGCGAAATCCTGATCGATACCGATGACGTTTTCGAGCAAGCCAGTCAGTTCATGGCGCACGTCATGCCCGGTACGGTCAATCGCATCAAACGCTATCGCGACGATGTGCCGCTTTTTTCGCGATTCCAGATCGAGCACCAGATCGAGTCGGCCTACTCACGTCAGGTCAACCTTCCATCGGGTGGAGCGATCGTCCTCGATCACACCGAAGCGCTGGTTTCGGTTGATGTCAACTCCGGCCGTTCGACGCGCGGGGCAGACATTGAGGATACGGCGTTCAAGACAAATCTGGAAGCGGCAGAGGAAGTCGCCCGCCAGTTGCGCCTGCGCGACCTGGGCGGTCTGATCATCATCGACTTCATCGACATGGAGAGTCAGCGCAATCAGCGTGAAGTGGAAAACCGTCTGCGTGATGGACTCCGCCTTGACCGTGCCCGGGTGCAGACTGGAAAGATCAGTCGATTCGGCCTGATGGAGCTTTCGCGGCAGCGCTTGCGACCCGCGCTGGCAGAAACCAGTTATATCCCCTGCCCGCGCTGCTCGGGAACAGGCCATATCCGCAGCGCCGAATCGGCCGCATTGCATATCCTGCGTATCCTCGAAGAAGAGGCGATGAAAGACAACACCGCAGCGGTGCATACGCAAGTCCCTGTGGATGTGGCCACTTTCCTGCTCAACGAGAAACGCCAGGATATCCAGGCCATCGAATTACGGCACAAGGTTCACTTGTTATTGATACCCAACATTCATCTGGAAACACCGCAGCACAGTATCGTTCGTTTACGCCACGACGAACTGAATCTGGAAGACTTGCAGCAACCTTCGTATAAGATGGTCGAAGTATCTTCCGAGGAGGCCGTGAAGCAAGCTGCGGCGACGGCTGAAGCGCGAGTTCCGCGTCAGGAAGCCGCGATCAAAGGCATCACATCGAACAACCCTGCTCCAAATGTGGACAAGGAACCGAAGGAAGCGGCCAAAGAACCTGAAAGAGGGTTTTTTGCCAAGATTCTTTCCTTGTTCCGCAGCGAACCTGAACCGGTGCCGACGCCAAAACAGGAAAGAAAACCCCGCAACAATTCACCTCGCGGTGGGCGTAACAACCGACGAAACGACGAACGCGAGGGCCGCGAGCCCCGGTCGGCACGTGAGTCGACCCGCGAACCGCGCCAGAACCCAGCTCCCGGTCGCGAGGAACAACACAAGCCACGCGAACCCAGGGAAGCGCGGGAACCGCGACATCAAAGGGGTGAAGCACGCACTGAACGCAAAGACCAGGCAACAACTTTGCCCGTTGTCGAAGCGAAGACCGGCAATCAGGATCTTTCCGATGTGCCAGAAACAATTATCGCCAACAACGAGGAAGGCCATAGCGGCGGCTCCCGCCGCCGCGGTCGTCGCGGTGGTCGCGGTGGTCAACGTGACCGCGGCGAACGCAATGAAAGTCAGGCAGAAACTCAGATTGGAACACTTGCAGTACCCGTTGCTGCCGCTGACGACTCAACGGTCGAGCCGACGACCGCAATCGCCCCGGAAAGAAGCTATGCATCGCCAGTCTCACTTGAGCCAGCGTCACTTGAAACTGGAAGGGCGGATGAGGCGGATGTTGCTCTGCCGGCCGCTAACGAGCTAGGGACGCCTGAGGCTGAGGTGGTTGCCACAAACGTCGAGACTGCGGCGCCGGCTGGTGCCCTTCAGAGCGAAACGCTGGCCTTTGAGTCCAATGCCTCCAGTGCGACCGAAGTTGCAGCGACGCCGCTTGATGCTGACCCTATCGCAATTCCCGATCCGGCCTCCAGTGAAACTTTGTCGCACGTCAACACGACTTCAGAGGTCGACATCGATAGAGCTCTCGAAACCAGCGGCTTGGTCATCGTCGAAACGATCACCGATAAAGTCAAGGCCTGGCAACCGGAAGAGGCGCCGGGTGAAGCCTCTCCACGTCCGCGGCGCGTGCGTCAGGCTGCGTCTCCCCTGCCCGAGGAACCCTTGGTCATGGTCGAAACTAACAGGTAAATGGGTGTGAGGCGAGCAGCGGGGCGGCGCAGCTCGCCCCGCTCCGATCTCTTGTCACTTAAACGTCTTGTAATCTTTGCTGCCCAACATGGCGGCGCGTTCCTTGACAAATTCCACTAGGCCACTCGTCGCATCCTCGACCATATCGAGCACCAAATCGAATCCCTGGCCCAGCCCGTAATAAGGGTCAGGAACTTCTTCATCGTCAAAGTTTTTGGAATAATCCATGAACAAACCCAAGCGATCGGTGCGATCGGGAGGACACACGAGTAGAAGTGCTTCGAGGCTGTTCCGATCCATTGCCAGAATCAGGTCAAAATACTCGATATCCTGCGGCGCAACCTTGCGGGCACGGATACCGGATAGATCGTAGCCGCGTCTGGCGGCCGCCCGTTGTGTCCGTAGATCCGGGGCTTCTCCAACGTGGTAGCCGTGAGTGCCTGCCGAATCCACATCAACCAGATCCTCAAGTTTGTTCTCACACAGCATATGGCGAAATACGCCCTCAGCAGTTGGCGAACGGCAAATATTGCCCATGCATACAAACAAAATCTTAATCATTAACTCACCCTCACTCGAGGCCGCGTGAACAATCCGTTTACAACCGGTATTCCGAGCATTACTCGGTCACTAGACCATCGGTTCGTATCTTTCTGTTTGCTGCGCACTTCGACGAATTGCAAAGCATCGAAAATCTTCGGCTTTGATTGAATTTAAACATTTCATTCGCGAGAGGCCGCACCAAAAATCTGTTCTTTGATGCGAAATAATTTGTCGCGCGTTGATGCTGCTTTCTCAAACTCAAGGTTTCGGGCATAGGCGGTCATTTCCTTCTCCAGGCGCTTGAGCTCTCGGGTCAGTTGTTCCTCACTCATCAGCTCGTAAGCGGCCAGTTGTTGACTGGCCCTGAGCTCAACCTGTGCAACTCCCGAATCATAGATCCCATCGATAATATCCTTGATGCGTTTAGTCACCCCTTTTGGGGTTATGGCGTTTGCCGCATTATAACTAATCTGTTTTTTACGTCGACGTTCTGTTTCATCAATAGCCTGCTGCATCGAGCGGGTGATACGGTCAGCATAGAGAATGGCCGTACCGTTCAAATGGCGAGCCACTCGGCCAATGGTCTGGATGAGCGAACGCTGTGAACGCAAGAAACCTTCCTTGTCTGCGTCAAGAATCGCCACCAGCGAGACTTCCGGCAGATCGAGTCCCTCACGCAACAGATTGATGCCGATCAAAACGTCAAACTTGCCCATGCGCAGATCCCGCAGGATCTCAACGCGTTCGACCGTATCGATATCCGAGTGCAAGTAACGCACGCGAACCCCGTGCTCGCCAAGGTAGTCCGTCAATTCCTCGGACATACGCTTGGTCAGCGCCGTCACCAGAATCCGTTCATCGCGTGCCACCCTTGATCTGATTTCGGAAAGCAGATCGTCGATCTGTGTCGTTGCCGGACGAACGATGACATCCGGATCGATCAATCCGGTCGGGCGAACGACCTGTTCGACGACTTGGCCTTGGTGGCTGGTTTCGTAGTCGGAAGGCGTTGCCGATACAAAAATTGTCTGACGCAGCATCGCCTCGAATTCCTCGAACTTGAGCGGGCGATTGTCCAGTGCCGACGGCAATCGGAATCCGAAATTCACCAGGTTTTCCTTGCGCGAACGGTCACCCTTGTACATGGCTCCGACTTGAGGAACGGCGATATGGGATTCATCGATGAACATCAAGGCATCGCGCATCAAATAGTCAATCAGCGTTGGCGGTGGCTCACCGGCTTTGCGCCCTGAAAGGTAGCGCGAATAATTTTCAATGCCTTTACAAAACCCGAGCTGGTCAAGCATTTCCAGGTCGAATCGAGTGCGCTGTTCGATACGCTGCGCTTCGACCAGCCTGTTCTGGGTCTGAAAATACGCGATACGCTCACCCAGTTCGGTCTTGATGGCATCGATTGCTCGCAATACGGTGGCGCGCGGCGTGACGTAATGTGACGAAGGGAATACCGTAAAGCGCGTAAGTTTGGCCTGCATATGCCCCGTCAGCGGGTCGAACAATTGCAGCCCTTCGATTTCTTCGTCAAAAAGCGTGATGCGAATGGCGTGTTCGGCGTGTTCGGCAGGAAAGACATCAATGATGTCGCCACGGACGCGGAACGTTCCTCGATGGAAGTCGATTTCATTGCGTTCGTACTGCATTTCTGCCAGCCGCTTGATGACCTGGCGTTGTCCCATGCGGTCACCGGTACGCATGGTCAAAATCATTTGGTGATATTCGTCACGGTCGCCAATACCGTAAATGCAGGAAACCGTTGCGACAATCACGCAATCGCGACGTTCAAGCAGGCTCTTTGTCGCCGACAGCCGCATTTGCTCGATATGTTCGTTGATCGACGAATCTTTCTCGATGTACAGATCCCGCGCGGGCACGTAGGCTTCCGGCTGATAGTAGTCATAATAGGAAACAAAATATTCGACCGCATTTTCCGGGAAGAACTCGCGAAACTCCGAATACAGTTGTGCCGCCAGCGTCTTGTTCGGCGCCAGCACCAGCGCAGGACGCCCCGTCTGCGCAATGACATTGGCCATGGTGTAGGTCTTGCCCGAACCGGTCACCCCGAGCAAAGTCTGAAACGACAGACCGTCTTTGAGGCCCTCGATCAACTTGGCAATCGCCTCCGGCTGATCGCCAGCGGGAGCAAATGGCTGATGCAATCGGAAAGGGCTGCCTTCGAATGTGATCACCGTCGTATTTTCGGCAGGAATATGTGTAGTCGGCATGGTAGAATTTTACGTTGGTTTTACGCTGCTTGCCCCTTGCTTGACACAGCGCTGATCGTTTCTTCGTTCGCACAGCCTGTGGCGTGAATTGAAACGCCCATTTACCGTTCTGTAAGCGCCAAACTGACTTTATTTGAGTAACCAATCGATGACATCCTCGATCTTCGCCGCTGTAGAGATGGCCCCCCGTGACCCCATTCTCGGCCTCAATGAATCTTTCAATGCCGACAATCGTACGACCAAAGTCAACCTCGGCGTGGGCGTCTATTTTGATGACAATGGAAAAATACCACTGCTCGGCGCGGTCAAACTGGCCGAAAGGAATCGCCTGGAAAGTCTGCCGGCTCGGGGCTACCTTCCGATCGAAGGTCTCGGCATCTACAACCAGGCTGTACAGGCGCTGCTCTTTGGCAAGGAATCTGACCTGCTGGCCGCTGGCTGTGTAATCACCGCTGAGGCCTTGGGCGGTACTGGCGCCCTCAAGGTTGGTGCCGACTACCTCAAGCGGCTGTTGCCGAATGCCACGGTTTATATCAGCGATCCGAGTTGGGAAAACCACCGCGCCCTGTTCGAGTCAACCGGTTTTGCGGTCGAGTCCTACCCCTACTACGATGCAGCCACCCATGGAGTCAACTTCGCTGGCATGAAAGCGAAGCTCGAATCGCTGCCAGCCGGTTCGATCATCGTTCTTCACGCGTGCTGCCATAACCCAACGGGTTCCGACCTGAACGAGGCCCAGTGGCGTCAAACCATTGAAGTCATCCGGGAACGTGGACTGGTGGCCTTCATCGATATGGCCTACCAGGGTTTCGCCGACGGTATCGCGGAAGATGCCCTGGCGCTCAATCTGTTTTCCTCGGCCGGCATACCCTTTTTCGTCGCCAGTTCGTTTTCCAAATCATTCTCGCTTTATGGAGAACGTGTTGGCGCCCTTTCGATTGTTACCGCATCGAAAGACGAGTCCGCACGCGTCATGTCACAAATCAAGCGGGTCATACGCACCAACTATTCCAACCCGCCAACCCATGGTGCGGCCGTCGTTGCCGCGATTCTTTCAAACGCCGAATTACGCCAGATGTGGGAAGACGACTTGACCGTAATGCGCACCCGGATTCGCACCATGCGCACCAGCCTCGTTGAAAAACTCAACAACAAGGGCACCGTGCGTGACTTCTCCTTCGTCATAAAGCAACGCGGCATGTTCTCCTATACGGGCCTTACAGCCGAACAGGTGAGTCACCTGCAAAGCGCGTACGGCATTTACGCCGTCAGTTCAGGGCGGATCTGTTTGGCCGCCTTGAACACAAAGAACATTGATTACGTGGCTGACGCCATTGCGGCCGTTCTTTGATTACCTGGACGATCAAACTGAAAACGGCAATCGACGCCGGGCTTCAGCCCTTGCCGACCTTCACGATAGGCGCGTCAAGTGGCCCACTGATTGAAAGAGGAACGCGTGTCTGGTTCACCGTTCCTTGCATTTGCAGTTCGATTTTTGCATTTACTTTTAGATCCGGGCTTACTTCGAAATTTCCGGTCGATTGCATCAAGCCTGAATTCATCGCCAATCCATAAAACTGATACCGTTCCGGTGTCAGTTTGAGCTTACCGGATAAGCTCTCGAACAATGTTGAACCGCCCTGAACGGAAGTTTTGGAAATTCGTCGCACCGCTTCGGCCAGATCAACGCCGCGGATACTGCCGCGTCGGATGGCAAACTCGCCGTTGGCTTCAAGCGCCGAAAAAATCGTTGCCCACGAATCAGCGCTTGCCGTATAGCGTATGTTTCCAGACGTTTCTCCCGTAAACTGCTGTCCAATCCCCAACGCAGTACCGAATCGGCCGGCGTTGATACGCTCAAAATTGACTTGGCCAAAGATGCTCGGCTTCCCATCCGCGCTCAATACGCCCACGCCTTTGACCACACCATCAAAAATGTAAAACTCCATACGGCCAATCGTGAAATCGCCGTTCCGATACGTACCGGACAAGCTAATCGAGTCGAACAAGAAGGGTGATCCCGAGAAGGGTCGCCAAGCAGAACCTTCAAGAGCAATTCCGACCCCTGATGAGGTCGGTGTTGCTTCAAGATTCATACTGCGATCAGTGGAGCGCAACGACAAAGACTGCAACGATCCACCCGTGGACAGGCGCGCTTCGCCCTCCATGCCGGTAAAACCGAGGCCGCGAAAAGCAATACTGACCCGCTCCAAGCTGAGCTGTTCAACACCTGCGCGGGCTGTCGGTTTGGTCATCGCGTCAAAAGCTGCGTGCAAGCCGGCCAAGCGTTCTATCGGAAGTGTCACGCCACCCAATGTGGCCTGCCGGAAAATCATCTTCGATGAAAACAAGGTGCCGACCACCGGACGAAGCCGTATTTCAGCGATTCGTATTTCATTGCCACCGGTACCAACGCGTACGTCGCCAAGCAGCAAGCCTGGATTGGGGACAAGGTCCACGCGCAGGGTGCCCACTTTGACCGGACGTCCGGTCGCTTGCGCAAAAGCGCTCTCAACTTCAGGCAGATAATGATCGTATGGAAAGAAAAAGAGCGTCAGGAAAGTTAACGCGAGCGCACCAAGCAGACCGATAACGCCTGCCTTTACCCAACTCCTCGAGGGCGCCTTCCGTAGCGTAATCGGCTCTAGCGAAATATCATCTTCACTGCTACGAAAACCTTCCGACATCAGAGATTTGATGCGCTCGACCAGCGCTGGCTTGAATTCGACAGGCTTGAATTCATCCGAGTCCTTATCCGGCATCTCCGATGGATCTGCTATCTCCTCCGGAACCTCTGCCGGGAACAGCAGTTCTTCACCAGAAGTTTCGACAGATTGAATAGATTGAATCGTGTCTTCAGTGAACATTGATACCGACAAATCACTGGCCGCCGGTGGTGACGCTGCCTTCTCCGGAGGAACCGGACTTTCGATCGCGAATGGCTCCGGAGCAGGTGCTTCAACAGAAGTGGAAAGTCCGGCCGACGCAATGTTCGCTTCGGCAACAATCTCGTGTACGTCATTCTCTTGTATGTCGTTCGGACTGATGCCCAACGCCGCATCATGACCCGTTCTCGGTTCGATGAAACCACCATTTACCAACTCGCCCAATGCATGTTCCGTGAGTTGTGGATTGGCTGTTTTAAGGCACAGATCAGCGACTGTGGATTTACCGTCAACAAGAATCAGCACCATGCGTACGTTTCTTTGCATGAGGCGCGTTCGCTTTTTCATGGCTTCCTCACCGGAAGCTGTTTTTGCGTAGACGAGATTTGATTCCATATGCCGGCAATTTGTTGACGAATGATTTGTGAGTGACTAGAATGCGCCCTTCTTTATTCCTCGATAGCTCAGTTGGTAGAGCGCCGGACTGTTAATCCGTAGGTCCCTGGTTCGAGCCCAGGTCGAGGAGCCAGAAAGCACAAGGCCCTGCACGTTGTTCAACTTTCAGGGCTTGCTGTTTTTCATCCTCATCCATGGCGCCTCTCCAAACCGAACATGTCAATTGAAGCCCAACAT
Source organism: Propionivibrio sp. (assembly GCA_016705685.1). Lineage (GTDB taxonomy): Bacteria > Pseudomonadota > Gammaproteobacteria > Burkholderiales > Rhodocyclaceae > Propionivibrio. The sequence continues at coordinate 55,490 of JADJLB010000004.1, read as the reverse complement.
CAGCCTGATGTGCTTCGATACCTGAGTTCGTTTCTACCGCCCTTGTCGGTCCCGGCTAGTGTAACTGAAATTTAGAATATAACCTGCGCTGAACACATGTTCGACTCATGCCGTACACGTAAGACTCGGGCATAAATTATGACAACATGGCACATACACCCGCGCCCGGCATGGCTAACAATCCGTGCCTGAACCAAGAATTCCGCTGAAACTCCGAATCAATTCTTATCTGCGGGGCGTATAGATTTCGCGCCCAGCATCCTTGATATCACGGCGTAACTGATTGCGCTCTTCGGGTGAAAGCCTTTGCGTGCGCTTCCCTTTCTTAGCTACGTCACGCTGTGTATTTTGGCGCATCGTTTCACGTTGCTTGTGTGATTTTTGCGGGGACTGCTCTCCTCCTTGCGCGTTACCATCGCTCACACGAAACCCTTCAAACGCGTAGACGGGGGAAAGCGGCATGGCGAGCGCCATCAAAATCATTACCGCTACACTATCGCTGATTATCCTTCTTAACATATCAATCACACCTTATTCTCACCATCCCGGTCTTTGCTCAACCCATCGCAGTAGACAGGCCTCGACCCAGACGGAGGCCAGAGCCGCACCGTCTGGTCTACACTGAACCAAGCGCCTACAGTCGTCATAACATGAACATACGAATATGACCTCGAGGGTTTCCACATTCTGCACGCCTTCTTCAGTTCATGGAATATTCCTATCGGCCCAGCCATCTGGTCGACGATCTACAAGCCAGATGCTATAAGGATTCACGCCCATATTAACAAGTTGTAATAATTTGTATCCGCTTGTTCGGAATTGACTCTTGCCGCCCATAAAATGAACGGCCGTATGGCGCACCGCGTGCGCTCTTCTCCCAAAAGGCGTTCTTTCCGGTTACGATTCGAATATGCCTGAACGAAAAATCCTTGTCGTCGACGATGACAAAAGACTGCGCGACCTGCTACAACGCTACCTCGCTGAGCAAGGTTTTGCGGTCAAGACCGCAGATAATGCCGCGGCCATGGATAAGTGTCTGATGCGCGACAGCTTCGATCTGGTCATATTGGATCTGATGCTACCCGGCGAAGATGGCTTGTCGATCTGCCGACGTCTGCGCGCCAATGAACCACAACAGGCCATCATCATGCTCACCGCCAAGGGTGACGAGGTTGACCGCATTGTCGGCCTTGAAATGGGCGCCGACGATTATCTGCCCAAACCGTTCAATCCACGAGAACTTGTTGCCCGCATTCAGGCGGTGCTTCGTCGCCAATCCAAGATGGTGCCGGGCGCGCCTACAGTCGAAGACAAAGTCATCGCCTTTGGCGAAATCGAAGTGGATCTGGCCACACGCACGTTGAAAAGGAATAACGAAATTCTGGCGCTGACGACGGGCGAATTCGCGGTGCTCAAGGCACTGCTGGAGCATCCCCGACAACCACTCTCACGGGACCGACTGATGGCTCTGGCCCGGGGACGCGAGCAGGGTCCCTTCGACCGCGCCATCGATGTGCAGGTTTCCCGTTTACGCAAACTGGTCGAACCCGACCCGACTGCCCCACGATATCTTCAAACCGTTTGGGGCTTCGGCTATGTTTTCATTCCCGATGGCCAGGGCCAATCCACGTAGCCATTTTGGGCGCTGCCTGTGACGCTCCTCGATAAACTGATTCCACGCACGCTGCTGGTTCGAACTTTTCTGCTGGTCAGTTTGTTGCTTTTTGTTTGCGTTGCCGCCTGGCTAACCCTCTTTGCACTCGCAGAAAGAGAACCGCGAGCTCGTCAACTGGCGCAACTTGCGGTGAGTGTCGTCAATATGACCAATGCCGCCCTCATCGCGGCCGATCCTGAAAGGCGACTGGCCTTGTTACGCGATCTGGCCGAGAGCGAAGGTGTCCATCTTTATCCGGCGGAGCCCACGGACAACGTCAAGATGCTGCCGAATACCTACTTCTTTCGCCTCGTCAGCGACACCGTCAAGTCCGAGCTGGGGTCGAGAACGCGCTTTGCCGGTTCAGTCAATGGCCAGCGCGGCATCTGGGTCAGTTTTTCCATCGATAACAGCGATGACGATATCTACTGGCTGATGTTGCCAAGCGACCATGCCGAGAACGACTACCCATGGCACTGGCTCAGCTGGGGAAGCGCTTCTCTAGCGCTGGCGCTCTTGGTCGCCTGGCTGATCGTTTCGCGCGTCACATTGCCCCTGCGCGCCCTGGCTGGGGCCGCCAGGGAAGTCGGGTACGGCAGGCACCCGGAACCCGTTCCCGAACGCGGCGCGATCGAATTGCAGCAACTCGCCGAAGCTTTCAACAGCATGTCTGAAGACTTGAAACGTATCGAAATCGAGCGTGCCGAAGTACTGGCCGGCATATCGCACGACCTGCGCACACCCTTGGCACGTTTGCGGCTGGAATCGGAAATGTCCATCAGTGATGCGTCGGCACGACGCGCCGTCATTGACGATATTGAGCAACTGGACACCATCATCGCGCAATTTCTCGACTACGCGCGGGGAGACAGCCACGAACAGGCGGTTATGGCCGACGTCAACGCTCTGGTTGCCCAGACCGTCGGGGCTCAAAGCCGCGCATCATTCGCTCCGCAAGTCGCATTGGGCATAGTGCCCTTGGCGCTGATCCACCGGCGTGCGCTATCACGGGCACTCGTCAATTTGCTCGAAAATGCTCGCAAGTATGGCGCCGACCCGATCACGGTGGAAACTCGTGTAGATCATGGCGAAATACTGATCGACGTTCTAGACCGAGGTAATGGCATACCGGAAAGCGAGGTCGAGCGTTTGAAGCGCCCCTTTACGCGCCTTGAGAATGCGCGGACCGACGCGAACGGTACCGGATTAGGGCTGGCGATTGTCGAACGGTCAGCCCGTTTGCATAACGGCAAACTCGAGCTACTGGCGAGAGACGGAGGAGGCTTGATCGCACGCCTGCGACTACCCTTGGTACTGACACCCTGAACTGGAATACCCCAAAAAAGAAAGCCAGTTCCGGGGAACTGGCTTTCTAGCAGTTTCACGACATCGTTAACCGCTGATCGCTGCCTGTGCGGCCGCCAGACGCGCTATCGGCACACGGAACGGCGAACAACTGACGTAGTCCAGCCCGGCCCGGTGGAAGAAGCCGATCGAAGCCGGATCGCCGCCGTGCTCACCGCAAACGCCCAGCTTGATTCCGGGGCGCGCCGAACGGCCTTTCTCGACCGCCATTTTCACGAGCAGACCAACGCCTTTCTGGTCGATCGACTGGAAGGGATCCTGCTCGTACATGCCATCCTTGATGTAGATCGGCAGGAACTTGCCGATGTCATCGCGCGAAAAACCCAATGTCATCTGCGTCAGATCGTTGGTGCCGAAGGAGAAGAACTCGGCCTGCTTGCCAATACTGTCGGCGACCAGCGCGCCACGCGGCGTTTCGATCATGGTACCGACCATATAGGCAATTTCTGTGCCGCGTTCGGCGAAAACGGCAGTCGCCGTATCACGAATGACCTTGGCCTGAGCGTTGAATTCACGCACAGTGCCCACCAGCGGAACCATGATTTCGACCTTGACGTCGCTGCCCTTGGCCTTGGCGTTGAGCGCGGCCTCGATGATGGCGCGCGACTGCATTTCGGTAATCTCGGGATAACAGATCCCGAGACGACAGCCACGGTGTCCCATCATCGGATTCGATTCATGCAGGTCATCGACGCGATTCTTGATTTCCTCGTACGACACGCCCATTTCTTTCGCCATGATGCGTTGACTGGCTTCGTCATGCGGCAGGAATTCATGCAAGGGCGGATCGAGCAGGCGGATGGTGACCGGCAAACCGTTCATTTCACGGAACAGACCTTCGAAGTCGCCGCGCTGGATCGGTAGCAGCTTAGCCAGCGCCTTGCGACGACCAGCTTCATCAGGCGCCAGAATCATCTCGCGCACCGACTTGATGCGGTCGCCCTCAAAGAACATATGCTCGGTACGGCACAGGCCAATGCCCACGGCGCCGAAGTTGCGCGCCGCCTTGGCATCTGCGGGCGTATCGGCATTGGTGCGAATGGCCAGACGCTTGTAACGGTCGGCCAGTTCCATCAGCGAACCGAAGTCGCCGGAAAGCTCGGCATCCTTGGTCGGAACCTTTCCTTCATAAACCTTGCCGGTTGAACCGTCGAGGGAGAGCCAGTCGCCCTCCTTATATACCGTGCCTTCAACGGTCATTGTGCGTGCCTTCGGATCGACGCGAACGGACCCGGCGCCAGAGACGCAACACTTGCCCATGCCGCGTGCCACCACCGCCGCGTGCGAAGTCATGCCGCCCCGCGCCGTCAGAATGCCTTTGGCCACAACCATGCCGCGCAAGTCTTCTGGTGAGGTTTCCTGACGAACCAGGATCACGTCCTTGCCCTGGGCAACCCATTGCTCGGCTTCGTCAGCAAAGAAAACGATCTGGCCGGTTGCAGCACCTGGCGAAGCCGGGAGACCGCTGGCAATCAATCGTGCCTTTTTGATGGACTGGCCGTCAAACACCGGATGCAAGAGCTCGTTGAGGCGGTCCGGATCGACACGCATCAGGGCCGTTTTTTCATCAATGAGGCCCTGCTTGAGCATTTCGACCGACGTGCGAACCAAGGCTGCGCCCGTGCGCTTTGCCGAACGTGTCTGGAGCATCCAGAGCTTGCCTTCCTGGATGGTGAACTCGATGTCCTGCATGTCCTTGTAGTGATTTTCCAGCGCCGTTTCGGTCTTCAGCAGTTCCTTGTAGATCGTGGGCATGATTTCTTCGAGCGACGGGAACTTGCCGGCACGATCAGCCTCACTGACTTTTGCCAGTTCGGCCCAGCGACGCGACCCCTCGAGCGTGATCTGCTGCGGCGTACGAATACCAGCCACCACATCTTCGCCCTGGGCGTTAATCAGGAATTCACCGTTGAAGATGTCTTCGCCTGAAGCGGCATCGCGGGTAAAGGCCACGCCGGTACCGCTGTTCTGACCGAGGTTGCCGAACACCATCGACTGAATGTTAACGGCGGTTCCCCAGGAACCCGGAATGTCATGCATTTGACGGTAATAGACGGCACGGTCGTTGTTCCAGCTCTGGAACACGGCCATGACGGAACCCCAGAGCTGTTCCCACGGGTCGGTCGGAAATTCACGACCGAGGCGTTCACGTATCATCGCCTTGAACGCGCTAACCATCTGCTTGAGATCATCTGCGCTCAGATCGGTATCGAGCTCAACACCCTTCTTTTCCTTGATCTCATCAATGATGACTTCAAAGGGATCATGATCTTCCTTTGACTCGGGTTTCAGGCCCATCACCACATCGCCGTACATCTGGACGAAACGGCGGTAGGAGTCCCAGGCGAAACGTTCGTTGCCGGATTTCTTGGCCAGACCCTCAACGGCCTCTTCATTGAGACCCAGATTGAGAATCGTGTCCATCATGCCGGGCATCGAGGCACGCGATCCGGAGCGCACCGAGACCAGCAAGGGGTCGGCGGCATCGCCGAATTTCTTTCCCATTTCCTGTTCGAGAAAGGCCACGCCCTGTTTGACTTCGGCTTCGATCAGTTTCTGGATGCTCTCGGCACCCTGCTCGGTATAGACCGTGCAGGCATCGGTACTGATGGTGAAGCCAGAGGGTACCGAAATACCCAGACGACACATTTCTGCAAGATTGGCACCCTTGCCACCCAGCAGATTCTTCATATCTGCTGTGCCTTCGGTCTTCGAAGAGCCAAAAACGTAAACGAATTTATTCGACATATTGACCTCACTAAAACTGGAAAATGAAAATTACGACGTGAACGGTTCACGCAATTCTTGGATTAATTATTCAACCGAACAGAGAGACAGCGCAGTTCGTTCGGATAAGCTTAACGCTCCAGACCCGCAACTATACCAAGGATCAAGGGTTCGTCTCCATTTTGTTGCCTCTATCAAGCTACAGGATAGCAATTACTTGAAACTTACTGAATACCGAGATAGCGGAGCGTATCGGGAGGAACCTTGCAGCGTTGACAGAAAACCAGGGGAAACGGGTCCGCAGGCGCGGTTGCCTTTTCAGGCATGCTGTTCAATCAAGGCAACGGCAGCGGCCGAAATCCCTTCCTCGCGGCCCACAAACCCCAAGCGTTCAGCGGTCTTGGCCTTGATGCTAACGCAGCCCTCAGGGAGCTGCAAATCCCCGGCAATGTTGCCAACCATGCGCGGGATGTGAGGGGACATTTTAGGGCGCTGGGCGTTGATCGTCGCGTCCACGTTGACGATGCGCCATCCAGCCTGGGAAAGCGCTTGTTGGGTGGTACGCAGGAGAAACCGGCTGTCAACGCCCCGATAACGCTCATCGTCATCGGGAAAATGCTGTCCGATGTCCCCCAACCCTGCCGCGCCAAGCAATGCGTCGATGATTGCATGCACGAGCACATCCGCGTCCGAATGGCCGAGCAAGCCATGATCATGTGGAATGTCCACGCCGCCGATGATCAGTTTCCGGCCGGGAACCAGTGCATGTATGTCCCCCCCCTGTCCGATGCGAATCATCAGCGTCTCTCCTGAAGAATAAGCGTCGCCAGGCGCAAATCGGCCGGGAAGGTTACTTTGAGATTGGTCGAATCGGCACGTACCAACCGGGGTTTGTAACCGGCCGCTTCAATCGCCGCCGCTTCGTCGGTCACCTCTGGGTTTTCGGCCAGTGCCTTGCACAGTAGGCCATAACGAAACATCTGCGGTGTTTGCGCCTGCCACAGTCTTTCTCGCGCTTCAGTCGAAACGACTCGTTGATCCGCATCGGCACGCTTCAAGGTATCGGCTACAGGAACGGCCAGAATACCGCCGATCTGATCGTCGGCCAGTTCGTCGATCAGGGTGGTGAGCATGGCTTGCGACAAACACGGTCGCACGGCGTCATGCACCAACACCCAGTCGTCGTCATTCAGGACATTGGCCGCTGCCGCCAAACAGTTCGACACACTCTCGGCACGTGTTGCTCCCCCGCAGAAAACGGCCTGGAGCTTGGCGCCTAGCCTCGTCGACTCGTAAGTGTCCCACCACTGATCCTCCGGGGACAGGACGACCCAAACGCGGTCTATCCGCTCGCAACGACACAGGGCTGCGAGCGTGTAATGAATGAGCGGCTGTCCTGAAATCTGGAGATACTGTTTAGGGACATCCGACCCAAAGCGCGACCCACTCCCGGCGGCAGGAACAATGGCGTAATGACAAGACATTTCGGCATTCTAGCGGAAACGATCCCCCCGGCGCAGACTCACAACGCCAACCCGCGATCATCGCGGCGGTGGCAGATTGTAATCCGGAGGAGGTGGCGGGTAATACCCACCCGACGGCGGTTCAATCGGAAATCGCGTCTGGCTGTCGGCCAGCGCCGCAGGTACGGGAACCTTGTGCCCGCTGGCATACATGCACTGAATATAGGCGTTGTCATATTGCCGCTGCGAACCCTGGCTGGCGTAACGCGAATCACTTGAACCCGACGCGCTGCCCACGAGCAACCCGGCACCGGCGCCTACGCCCGCTCCCTGACGGCCACCGACTGCCGCTCCTGCCAAAGCGCCCACGGCCGTTCCAACAACGGCACTGCGAACCGCCGGGTCGTTCGCCAAACTCCCCACCTGTTGCGAGGCGTACTGACGGCACTGCATATCATCCCGGCGGAAATCGTTGAAACTTTTCCCGGTACCGGGCAGCGACAACACACTCGGGCCGGTCGGAGTACTCGCGCACCCTCCGAGCAACACTAGTATCGATAAGGCAACCCAGGCAGTCGCTGTTTTCATGTCGAAGACTCCTTTACCGCATCAAGGTTAATTCGGAGCTTGCGGCAACACGCGCCGCCAGCCGCCGGGGCACTCCCTCACGTAAGGATAGTAAGCCCTCGATGCGTTGCAGTAATACCAGTAACTGGTTTGGCTGGCTTGCGGCGCAGGCGGTGGCAATGACTGTTCGATATAGACTGGCGGTGCGCGCTCGATCACTACCGTCTGGTACGGGGGGTAGTAGGGTGGAGAGTAATACCAGGGGTTCCAGGCAGGCGCGAAGACAAAACCGAATTGGGTCGACCCATGGTAATGCCCGTGACCATATCCGCGATCGGCCCAGGCATTGCCAACACCCATCAGAGAAAGGAGCAACAACACCGTTCCCCATTTTATCCTGTCGCGAATATTCATTTAGCATTCTCCAGATCGATAGCCCACTATTTCCCGGCCGTTCTCAAACTCAACGGGCCAGACGCGTACAAGTTGACAGGCCGTGGATGACCCCCTTGAGCCTGGCCTTCCGGTTCCAGGCGCACGGCCCGCCTGGCGCGGGTTTTGCGCCACTGCCGCACGCACCAGCGACAAACCTCAATTCGTCCCGCTTTCACGCTCCATCTTTGCCGAAAACACGCTGGCGACCATGATCATCGCACCGCCCGCCCACTCACGCAGACCGATTGATTCATCGGCAAGCAGCCACGATGCCAGCGCGGCAAACCCGACTTCGGAAAGCATGATAACGATGGCCCGATTGGCAGCGATACGCGCCAGCCCATACTGAACAACGAGATTGGCCACGGCCAGTACGCAACCGATGGCGCCGAGCAACCACCAGGTCGACGCTGTAGCGGGCAGCGCCGGATGGCCGAAACCGGCAAGAACCAGCGCCAGGCCCACGATAACCGCTCCGGCAAAAGCCGCGATCGACTTGATTTCGATGCCGATGCCCTGCGCCTTCCGCGAAAGCACATTCATCAGCGCAAACGAAAACCCCGCACCGAGACCAAGCCAGTCGGCTGCAACTTGCGGCACTGGCAGTCCGATATGTGGCTGCCAAAGCATGGTGGCGGCGCCAGCCAGAGACAAGGCGACGACAGACACGCCAAAACGATTGAGTTGCTCGCCCAGCAGCCAACGTGATTGCAGGACAGTCCACAGGGGGGCCAGATAGAACAACAACAGGACGCGAACCACCTCGCCGTCCAGGGTAGCCAGGACATAACCCAGGTTGCAACCTCCCGAAGCCAGTGCCAGCCAGAATAAGGTCCATGACGGTGAAATACCGACAAGCGCTCGCCTGAAACAAAGCAGGCCGATGGCCAGGGCCACACTGTAAGTCGCCGTCGATGCCACGACGCCGTCTATTCCGGCATCGCGCAACAAGCGGTAGGGATACCAGATCAGTCCCCAGATCAGCGCACCGGTGAGCAATGAAAGAACCGCGGCGCGCTTCTCGCGCCCCCGTGCCGTCCGACCGGCCAAAATCGTTTTGCCCGCAGCCGTCAAGCAATAACCTTTATCAAGCGATGCCCCTTATAATTCCCGATCCCATCCGGCTTTATTGCAAACAACGTGAATCCGAATCTTGCCAGGCTGCATCCTTATCCGTTTGAGAAACTGCGCCAGCTCTTTGCCGGCGTGACACCGAACCCCAGGCTGCACGAAATCAGGCTCTCGATCGGCGAACCACAACACGCGACACCGACCTTCATCAAGGAAGCACTAACCGCCGGGCTTGGCGGACTTTCGAACTATCCTACCACGCTGGGAATACCCGGCTTAAGACGGGCCATCGCCGACTGGCTGGAACGACGCTACGCCCTGGCCGACATCGACCCGGAAACGCAAGTCATCCCGATCAACGGCTCGCGGGAGGCCTTGTTCGCCTTTGCGCAGACGGTGATCGATCCGTCGGCAAGCCTTGCCCTGGGTGGTGCTCCACTGGTGGTCAGCCCAAACCCTTTTTATCAGATCTATGAAGGCGCGGCCTACCTCGCCGGCGGCGATCTGCGCTTTCTAAACACCCTGCCGGAAAACGGCTTCGCCTTCGATTACGACAGCTTGAGCGACGAGGAATGGCGACGTGTCCAGCTCTTTTTTGTCTGTTCGCCTGGCAACCCAACCGGGAAAACGCTTGATCTTGACGACTGGAAAAAGCTCTTCGCCCTCTCCGACCGCTATGGTTTCGTCATTGCGTCAGACGAGTGTTACTCGGAAATCTTCTTTGACGAGGCCCAGCCACCGCTCGGAGGTCTGCAGGCCGCACGGCAGCTCGGTCGAAATTTTGACCGGCTGGTGATGTTTTCCAGCCTGTCCAAACGCTCCAATGTTCCGGGCATGCGCTCGGGCTTCGTCGCCGGCGATGCCGGGCTGCTCAAGCAGTTCCTGCTCTACCGCACCTATCATGGCAGCGCGATGAATCCGGCCGTGCAGACGGCCAGTATCGCCGCCTGGAAGGAAGAAACGCATGTCGTCGCCAACCGTCGTCTGTATCGTGAGAAATTCGAAGCGGTCACGCCGCGATTGGCCGGCGTATTGGGAGCGACGATGCCCGACGCCAGTTTCTATCTCTGGGTGAGAACGCCCTTGACGGATACGGAATTCGCCCGTGCCTTGGTCGCCGATTATAATGTGGTCGTTCTGCCGGGCAGTTTTCTCGCCCGTGAGGCCCAGGGAGTCAATCCGGGCGCCGGCTTTGTCCGCATTGCACTGGTCGCGCCGATTGCCGAATGCCTGGAAGCCGCAGATCGAATGCAACAGTTTGTTTCAAAACTATAGGGAAGTGCGCATGCAACAATTTCAGCAGATCATCGAAGAAGCCTGGGAAAACCGGACTTCGTTTCAGCCCGGCAGCGCCCCCGCCAAGGTGGGTGAGGCCGTCAGCGCGGTACTGACCGAGCTTGACGAGGGCCGTCTACGCGTCGCCGAAAAGATCAATGGCGACTGGACGACCCACCAATGGCTCAAGAAAGCCGTTCTGCTTTCCTTCAGGCTCGAAGACAATCAGCTCGTCGACGCTGGACCGATGCGTTATTTCGACAAGGTGCCGACCAAATTTGCGAACTACGATACGGAAAAATTCGTGCGCGGAGGATTCCGCGTCGTGCCGCCGGCCACCGCGCGGCGCGGCGCTTTCATCGCCAAGAACGTGGTGCTCATGCCCTCCTATGTGAATATCGGTGCCTATGTCGATGAAGGAACGATGGTCGACACCTGGTCCACCGTCGGTTCCTGCGCGCAGATCGGCAAGAACGTACACTTGTCGGGCGGCGTCGGCATCGGCGGGGTGCTTGAGCCCTTGCAGGCCAATCCGACGATCATCGAAGACAACTGTTTTATCGGCGCCCGTTCGGAAGTCGTGGAAGGCGTGATTGTCGGTGAAGGTTCGGTGATCTCGATGGGCGTGTATATCGGCCAATCGACCAAAATATTCGACCGGGAAACCGGTGAGACCAGCTATGGCCGCATCCCGCCGGGTTCGGTTGTCGTTTCCGGCAATCTGCCGGCCAAAGATGGCAGTTACAGTCTTTATTGCGCAGTCATCGTCAAGAAGGTCGACGCCAAGACGCGCGCCAAGACCAGCATCAACGAACTGCTGCGCGGCGACTGATTTCCCTTTCATAACTTTGATTACGGCGGAGGCCACATGATTCTGGACAAACTCTTCCAGTTGATGGCGGAAAAGCAGGCTTCGGATATTTTTGTCTCTGCCGGCGTCCCGATTCACATCAAGATCCAGGGCAATTCGGTTCCGGTCAATCAACAGGTCATGGACTCGGCGATGATCGAGAAGATCGCCTTTGAGCTGATGTCGCCGGATCAGCTCAGAACGTTCGAAGCGACAATGGAGATGAATCTCTCCTTCGGCGTTCCCAACGTCGGAAATTTCCGCGTCAATATCTTCCGGCAGCGCGCCTCGATTTCGATTGTCGTGCGCTATATCCTCGGCAACATTCCTGCTCTTGACTCGCTCATGCTGCCCCCAATACTGGGGGATCTGATCATGGAGAAACGCGGTCTGATCCTGATTGTCGGCTCAACCGGCTCCGGCAAGTCGACGACGATCGCCTCCATGCTCGACTACCGCAATGCCAACCGCAGCGGACACATCCTGACCATAGAAGACCCCATCGAATTTCTTTTCAAACACAAGAAATCCATCGTCAACCAACGCGAGCTGGGCATGGACACCCTCGGCTGGGAACCGGCGCTAAAGAATGCGATGCGCCAGGCACCCGACTGCATTTTGATCGGCGAAATACGCGACAAGGAGACCATGCAGGCCGCCATCGCCTACGCCCAGACCGGTCATCTTTGCCTCGCCACGCTGCACGCCAACAACAGCTATCACGCACTCAACCGGGTCATCAATTTCTTCCCGCTGGATACCCGGACATCGCTCTACCTCGACCTCTCGGCCAGCCTGAAGGCCATCGTTTCCCAGCGTTTGGTCAAGAAACCGGATGGCAAGCGCACGCCTGCCGCTGAAATCCTCCTCAACACCCGCCACGTCCAGGAGTTGATTGAACGCGGCGAGGTTCTGGCCGTCAAGGAGGCCATGGAGCAAAGTCTTGCCCCGGGTTCCCAGACCTTTGAACAGGATCTCTTCAGACTTTATCGTGAAAACACCATCACGCTTGAAGAAGCCCTGGGTAACGCGGATTCACCGACCAATCTTTCCTGGCTGATCAACAATTCCGAAATCACCGGCACCCCCCAGAAGGACGACCGGAAGAACGAACCGCCACTGGATTTCGCGGAAACCAACGACGCCGGAGCTTCCTTCACGGAGTTTTCACTCAGCCTGAACGACGGCGCAGAAGACAAGTAAGATGCCCGGCGACGCAACGCTCGACCTTTCCGAGCAACTGATTGCCTGCTGTTCAATCACTCCCGACGATGGTGGCTGCATGCCAATCATCGAAGCGCGCCTGAAACGCATGGGTTTTACCTGCGAATACATCAACCGTTGCGGCGTCACCAATCTGTGGGCGCGTCGTGGTTCCGGGCGTCCCCTGTTATGCCTCGCCGGACACACCGACGTTGTGCCGACCGGACCGCGTGATCAGTGGCAGAGCGACCCTTTCCAGCCAACCCGGCGAGACGGTCTGCTCTACGGTCGCGGCGCAGCAGACATGAAGGGCTCGCTGGCTGCCTTTGTCACGGCAAGCGAAGACTTCATCGCCGCCCACCCGGACCATGCGGGCTCGATGGCCTTCCTGCTCACTTCGGATGAAGAGGGCGATGCCGTGGACGGCACCGTTGCCGTCATCGAAGCCCTTGCGGCGCGTGGCGAAGCGATGGACTTCTGCATCATCGGCGAACCAACATCGCTCACGCAACTTGGCGACACCATCAAGAATGGCCGACGCGGTTCGCTCTCGGGCAAACTCATGGTCAAGGGCGTGCAAGGCCATATCGCCTACCCGCATCTGGCGAAAAACCCGATTCATCTGGCCGCACCGGCCATTGCCGAACTGGCCAGCCGTGTCTGGGATCAGGGCAACGAATTCTTCCCGCCAACGACATGGCAGATTTCAAACATCCATGCCGGGACCGGCGCCAACAACGTCATACCGGGCAGCCTGGAAATCCAGTTCAATTTCCGCTTTGCCACGGCCAGTACGCCGAATCAATTGCAGATGCAGACCGTCGAAATACTTGATCGTCATGGCCTGGAATACGAGCTCGCCTGGACGCTGGGGGCCAAGCCCTTCCTGACCGGACGAGGAACGCTGGTCGAAGCTTCGCTCAGGTCAATCCGCGAAATAACGGGCGTTGAAGCCGAACTTTCGACGACCGGCGGCACCTCGGATGGTCGCTTTATCGCCAACCTCTGTCCGCAGGTGATCGAAATCGGACCGATCAATGCGAGCATCCATAAAATCGACGAGTGCGTGGAAATCGCTTCCCTTGCAAAGCTGTCGGCCATCTATCGCCGCATTCTTGAACAACTGCTGAGCTGATATGTTCGAACAAGCCAAAAACGAACTTTCCACCGTGCGCGACATGATGCGTTTTGCCGTCAGCCGCTTCACCGAAGCGGAACTGTTTTTCGGCCACGGCACCGACAACGCCTGGGACGAAGCCGCTTATCTGCTGCTGCACACCTTGAAACTGCCGCTCGATCGACTTGAGCCTTTCATGGACGCCCGTTTGACCAGCGATGAACGCGACGCCGTGCTCAAGGTGATCAAACGGCGTATCGCCGCGCGCCTGCCGGCCGCCTACCTGACCAACGAAGCCTGGCTTGGCGATTGCCGGTTCTACGTCGACGAACGCGTGATCGTACCCCGATCGCATATCGCCGAGCTACTGCATGAACAACTCAGCCCGTGGATTGACGATCCGTGGGCGATAAAAAACGTACTCGATCTGTGCACCGGTTCCGGCTGTCTGGCCGTCCTCGCCGCACTCGCTTTTCCCGAATCGAAAGTCGATGCCGTCGACCTCTCGCCGGATGCCCTGGCCGTGGCCAGCCGCAATGTCGACGACTACGGACTGACGGCCCGCATGCGCTTGATCCTGTCCGATGCCTTTACCGGGATTCCGGGGGAATGTTATGACCTGATCATTTCGAACCCGCCTTACGTCAAGGCCGAATCGATGGCTGTCCTGCCCGAGGAGTACCGACGCGAGCCTGAACTGGCGCTAGCCAGCGGGGTGGATGGCCTTGATTTCGTGCGAATCCTGCTCAAAGAAGCTGCCGGCCACCTCAATCCGAACGGCCTGCTGATCGTCGAGATCGGAGACAACCGGGACGAGTTGGAGCGGGCTTTCCCGGAAACCTTGTTCACCTGGCTGGATACCAGTGCCGGGGATCGTTTTGTATTTCTGTTGCGCCGCGAGGAACTCCCGCAGTTACCCGCCTGATCTCAAGGCCTCAAGCGGAGGCACATTCAGCAGACGCGACGCCGCAAACCAGCCGGCGGCGGTGACCAGCACCGCACCGCCCAGCGTCGCCACAAGCGGGAGCGGTAAATTGACCGCGACCTCGAATTTGAAGACCGCATGCGCCAGCATTTGACCCACGGCGATGGCGGCCAGCGATGCAATCAGGCCGGCCAGGCCACCCACGACAGCCAATTCGGCGAGCAACGCGCCTCGCAACTGCACGCGCTGTGCACCGAGCGCACGCATGAGCGCCAGTTCGTAGCGTCGCTCCTCGGCCGCCGAAGCCAAGGCCGCATAGAGCACGACGATCCCGGCCATCAAGGTGAACAGGAATACAAATTGAACCGCCTGCGATACGCGCTGCGTCATCGATTGCAACTGCTGCAAAACCGCTGCGACATCGATTACCGTCAGATTGGGAAATTCGGCAACCAGCCGATTGACAAAATCCGCCTGGCTTGGCGCCAGGTAGAAACTCGTAATCCAGCTTGCCGGATAGGACGCGAGGGCCGCAGGCGGAGTCAGGACAAAGAAATTCACCCGCATCGAATCCCAGTTCAGCTTGCGCAACCCGATTACCTGGACAATCACCGGCTCACCCCCAATGACAAATTCAAGCTTGTCGCCAGTTTTCAAACCCAGGGTCGTCGCCAGGCCTTCTTCCACCGAGGCAACGCCGCGACCGGCATCGCCCGTTTCAAACCAGCGCCCTGCTGACACCACGTTCCCTGCTGGCAAATCCAGCCGATAGGAGAGATTGAATTCCCGGTCGATCAACCGTCTGGCGCGCTCATCCTCGTAGCTTTCGGGGGCGAGTTCCACCCCATTCACCCTGGCCAGTCGCCCGCGAACCATCGGGGAAAACTCGGTTTTCAAGTGCTCGTCGGCAAATGCCCGTTGCACGCGATCAAGCTGATCCGGCTGGATGTTCACGACAAAGCGATTGGGCGCATCCAGGGGTATGGCCTGACGCCAGGCATCCAGCAGATCGTTCCGCGTCGCGGTCAGCAAGAGCAGCGCCATGAAGGCCATCGCCAGGGCGACAATCTGCACCACGCTCGCCGTACTATGCCGCTCAAGACTGGCCAGTCCGTATCGCCAGCCGATCCCTCCCCGCCCCCCTGCGCGGACACGGCCTCGCAGCAGTGAGGCGATACGGATCGCCACGCGTGCGGCGCCGGCAAACAGCAGCATGGCCAACAAGAACCCGGCGACCACATAAGCGCCCAAACGAATTTCCCCAGCCACCCAGAACATCAGACCCGCAAGTACGGCGAAACCCAGGGCATACCCTCCCAGAAGACGTAATGACGGCAAGGTGCCGGGAGACAACTCGCGACGCAGTACGCGCAGTGTCGAAACCCCCTTGAGCTGAAGCAGTGGCGGCATCGAGAACCCGAACAGCAACATCACGCCAATGACGCTGCCCTGTAGCGCGGGCAACAAACCGGGAAGCGGCAGCGGGGTCACCAGAAGTTGCGCGAGCCAGGCATGCAGGACAAAATGCGCGAAAAATCCGATGAGGCAACCTGCCGCTGCTGAAAACATGCCCAGCAGTGCAAACTGGCACAGAAAAACGCGCAGCAGAAGTCCCTGAGTCGCTCCCAGGCAGCGCATCACCGCACAGGAGTCCAAAT
The DNA here is from genome assembly GCA_016705685.1 of Propionivibrio sp. Taxonomy (GTDB): domain Bacteria; phylum Pseudomonadota; class Gammaproteobacteria; order Burkholderiales; family Rhodocyclaceae; genus Propionivibrio. The sequence goes on along the minus strand of JADJLB010000004.1, from coordinate 39,180 downwards.
GACGCTGCATGTAACGCCGCGACGCCAGGGCAATGGCTACTGCAGCCAGGACCACGGTCAATAGGGCCGACAAGCCAAGAAAGGCTTGTGCTCGAGCCAGCGCCGTGCGGATTTCCGGGCGCCCGTTCTGTGCATCTTCAATGCGTTGGCCACGCCCGATGGACTTCTCTGCCAGACTTCGAAACGCGCTGACCGACTGCGTTTCCCCTGCCAACAGCAGTCGATAGGTAATACGGCTGCCGGGCTGGACCAAACCCGTCCCCATCAGATCGGCGTTGTTGAGCAGAAGCCGCGGTGCCACGCTGAAGAAATTGAGGCCCCGATCCGGCTCCAATGTCAGCACCGACCCGACGCGCAACGCCAGCGTGCCCACCGAGAGCATATCGCCCACCTGGGCCGACAAGACCGTGGCCAGACGTTCGTCGATCCAGATCGTCCCGGGTGCCGGAATACCATTAGCCGGAGCGTCCGCCCGATTGACTCCCGGCGCGATTCGCAGTTGCCCCCGCAAGGGATAGCCAGCGGAAACCGCTTTTATTTCAGCCAGTTGGGTGCGCAGTCGGTCACCCCGACCGAGGCTGACCATGCTCGGGAAGGTCCGGGTTTCAACGACCGCCAGGCCGTATTCGCCGGCTTTCACCGCCATATCCTGCGGCCACGGATGATCCGACGTGAGCAGCAGGTCGGCCCCGAGCAATTGATTGGCCTCACGCTCCAGGGACTGACGCAAACGATCGGTAAAGAAACCAACGGCGGTCAGCGCCGCCACGGCAACGACCAGTGCGGCTACCAGCAAGTGCAGCTCGCCGGCGCGCAAATCGCGACGCAACATCCGAAGCGCAAACCAGACCGTGCTCATTGGCGGGGGTTCAATCCAGTTCGCGCAGTCGGTCCAAAGCATCTTCGATGCGGCGTACGCCGAACACATCGATGCCGGCAATCGGGTGCCTGGGCTGGTTGGCTTCAGGGATGATCGCCCGGGTAAAGCCAAGCTTGACGGCTTCCTTCAAGCGTTCCTGTCCGCGCGGCGCGGGCCGGATTTCACCGGCCAATCCAACCTCACCAAATACTATAAGTTTATTAGGTAATACTTTGTTTTTTAACGACGATACAATCGCAAAAAGCACCGAAAGATCCGCCGCAGGTTCGCTGATCTTGACCCCGCCGACGGCGTTAACAAAGACATCCTGATCGAAGCAGACGATCCCCGCGTGCCGGTGTAGAACGGCCAGCAGCATGGCCAGACGCTGCGCATCGAGGCCGACAGTAAGGCGCCGTGGGTTGCCATGGGACTGATCGACCAAGGCCTGGATTTCCACCAGGAGCGGCCGCGTTCCCTCCTGGGTCACCAGTACGCAGGAGCCCGGAACCTCTTGCCCGTGTTGCGACAGAAACATCGCCGAAGGGTTGCTGACGCCCTTCAGCCCTTTGTCGGTCATGGCGAAAACGCCAATCTCATTGACGGCGCCATAACGGTTTTTTACCGCGCGGATCAAGCGGAAGCTTGAATGCGTATCGCCCTCGAAATAAAGAACGGTATCGACGATATGCTCAAGAACGCGCGGCCCGGCCAAGGCACCATCCTTGGTGACGTGTCCGACAAGTATTATGGTGATCCCGGCGTGCTTGGCCAGCCGCGTGAGCTGCGCCGCGCACTCGCGCACCTGGGCCACCGAACCGGGTGCCGAATTGAGTTGCTCGGACCACAGGGTCTGGATCGAATCGATGACCGCCACCTGCGGCTTTTCCCGTTGCAACAGGGCGATTATTTTTTCGAGGTTGATCTCGGTCAGGAGTTTGAGCTTCCGGGTATCGAGTGCCAAGCGCCGGGCCCGCATGGCAATCTGCTGACCGGATTCCTCGCCGCTGACATAGAGCGCCTGCCGGGCCACCGATAACTCGGCCAGCGCCTGCAAAAGCAGGGTGCTCTTGCCGATCCCCGGATCGCCGCCCAACAACACCACGCCGCCCGCGACCAGCCCACCACCAAGCGCCCGGTCAAATTCGCCAATGCCGGTCGGCAAGCGGTCTTCTTCGCACGCCACGATCTCCGATAGCGTTTGCAGATGAGACGTGCCGCTCAGCGCGGCGAAACGGCTGGAAAGGCCCGGGCTGGATGGCGTGTTTTCGGCGATCGTCTCGACCAGGGTGTTCCACACGCCGCAGCCGGGGCACTGCCCCTGCCACTTGGGCACACTGGCGCCGCATTCGGTACAGGAATAGATGGTCTTTGACTTGGCCAAGCCCGCCGCTCCTCAGACTTCAAGCACCGGGACGCGTCGGGCCAGCGCGCAAAACAGCTCATAGCTGATCGTCCCGGCGGCGGCGGCCACCTCGTCGGCCGGCAGCCCCTGGCCCCAGAGCACGACCGGGCTATCGACACCGGCATCAGGCAATTCGGTCAGGTCGCAGGCCAGCATGTCCATCGACACCCGCCCCAGCGTCACGGTACGCCGGCCGGCAACCACAATGGGCGTGCCGCCCGGTGCATGGCGCGGGTAGCCGTCGGCATAGCCGCAAGCAACGATGCCCACCCGCGTGGGCCGCCCGGCTTCATACAGCCCGCCGTAACCGACCCGCTCTCCCGGCTTGATCTGCTGGACCGCCAAAATACGGCTGCGCAAGGTCATCACCGGTCTGAGGTCGTAGCCCGCCGCATCGCTGTCGGCGAAGGGGCAACCCCCGTAGAGCATGATGCCTGGCCGTACCCAGTCGTGCGCGGTCTGCGGATAACGCAAAATGGCGGCGGAATTGGCCAGGGATATTTCGACAGAAGGCGCACCAGGCCAGCCCTGATGAATCTGCTCGAACCGTTCGAGCTGGAAGTCGATTCCCCGGCCCCCATCGGCTTCGGCAAAATGTGTCATCAGCGTCACCGTGCCTATCGCCCGGGATACGGCCAGTTCGCGTTTCACCGTCGGCAATTGGTCGAGCGTAAATCCAAGACGGTTCATGCCGGTATTGAACTTCAAGTAGATCGGCAAGCGCAGCGGCAGAGCGGCAGCACGAATCATATTCAATTGTTCGATGCTGTGAATGCAAGGGATCAGGCCGTGCTCGGCACAGACCGCCACATCGTCCGCTTCGAAAAGTCCCTCCAGGAGGAGGATGGGTTGACGGAAACCGGCATCGCGCAAGGCCACCGCATCGGACAAATCGAGCAGGGCGAAGCCATCGGCCACGTGGTCAAGCGCTTTCGCCGCGCGCATCAAGCCGTGACCGTAGGCATCCGCCTTGACGACGGCCCACGCCTTGGCGGGACGTCCCTGAAACGCGGCATGGCCTTTGGCAACCCGATAATTGTGGCGTAGCGCGGCCAGGTCGATGTGGGCTTCAATGGGGCGAGGCATAGACAATGGAATCCTGGACGCTTGACGATGGTACGAGAGTATCGACCGCATTGTGCTTCAATACAAGACGGGCATTGCGTCAAGAATGCGCTCCGACCAGGCGTGCTAACAAGTTCCGGGCTTTCATGGTATAAATCCGCCACTTCCTAGGAGCGGTTTCTGATTCCATAATGCCTCTTGGCTTTTACTTGATCATGGCGGCGCAATTTTTCTCGGCGCTCGCCGACAACGCGCTGCTTATCGTTGCCATTGCCGCCCTGCGAGAAATGAATGCCCCCAGTGCCTACGAACCGCTGTTAAAAACCTTTTTCACGGTCTCCTACGTTGCCCTGGCCGCTGTTGTCGGCGCCTTTGCCGACTCGATGCCCAAATGGCGGGTCATGTTCGTCAGCAACACGATCAAGATCGTGGGTTGCGGCATGATGCTCCTGTCGGTTCATCCGCTGATCGCTTACGCAGTGGTCGGACTCGGCGCCGCAGCCTACTCGCCAGCCAAATACGGCATCCTGACCGAATATTTGCCGCACCGCCTGCTGGTCGTAGCCAACGGCTGGATCGAGGGACTGACTGTCGGCGCAATCATCCTGGGTGTGGTCATCGGCGGCACCTTGATCCAGCCCAGCGTTGCCAAGGATCTGCTGGCTTTTGATTTCCCACTGATCGACACCGGAATCACCACCATCAAGCAAATGGCCCTTAGCATCGTCGGTGGACTCTATATGCTGGCATCGATATTCAATCTGTATATACCGGATACCGGCGTGGACCACAAGGCGCTACACAAGAACCCCTGGTATCTGATACGCGAGTTCAATCATTGCCTGGTGCTCCTTTGGCGCGATCGTCTGGGTCAAATCTCACTGGCGGTGACCACCTTATTCTGGGGCGCCGGCGCCACTTTGCAGTTCATCGTGATCAAGTGGGCCGAAGTCGCCCTGCACCTCGACCTTTCCAAGTCCAGCATGTTGCAGGGCGTGGTTGCGGTTGGCGTCGCGCTCGGCGCCATCGGCGCCGCCAGAATGATCACCTTGCGCAAATCGCTTGGGGTCATTCCACTGGGCATCGCCATGGGACTGATCGTTCTGGTCATGAATTTTGTCCATTTCGTGTGGCTGGCCATTCCCTTGCTGATCATCATCGGCGCGCTCTCCGGTTACTTTGTCGTACCGATGAACGCGCTGTTACAGCACCGCGGCCACATCTTGATGGGCGCCGGCCATTCCATCGCCGTTCAGAACTTCAACGAGAATTTGTCGATTCTCATGATGACCGGCCTTTATTACCTGATGGTCAAGCTCGACCTGTCGATTTACTGGGTCATCTCCCTGTTCGGGCTCTTTGTCAGCGCCAGCATGTTGCTGGTCAAGCGCCGCCATGAAGCCAACCAGCGGCAACACGACGACGTGATCCACCTTGACGACGGCACCCATTGAACCAAAGTAATTTGCCAGCAGGCGACACATCAAATCCACCCCGCATCAAGCAATCAGGGGTGCATTGGGCAGCTCGTCGGGATTGTCGCCGGTCGCCGGGAAATGCTCGGCCAGCACATCGGTGATCGCGCTCAGGGCGAGCAGCGTTCCCTCTTCGAATTGGCCCTCCCGAAACGCCCCTTCAATGCGCCGACAGACCGTGCTCCAGAATGCATCGCCCACCTTGGCGTTGATTCCACGATCAGCCACGATCTCGACGCGGCGATCGATCAACTGCACGTAAATCAATACGCCGGTATTGTGCTCGGTGTCCCAAACCCCAAGCTGTGAAAACAGCTCGACGGCCCTGGCACGTGCTGATTGACCATGCCACAGCCCGTGCAAGGGCAACGTGGCTTCGACCACAAAGCGTAGTTCGCCCAGGTGCGTATTTTCAGAAGCGCTTATTGCCTGTTCGATTTTGCGCAGCGTCGCCTTTGAAAATGGCCGCAACGCCCACCAGTCGGGCAATATCAGATGCCTCAGGATTCTCAGGATCGTTCCGGTCCGCATCACCAGTCTCCCGAGGCGCCGCCGCCACCGAAGCTGCCGCCCCCACCTGAAAATCCACCGCCACCCGAACTACCGCCCCACGATGAAGCGCCAGAAGACCAGCCGCCCCCGCCTCCCCTGCCACCGAGGCCGTTGAAGAGCGAAATGATGAAGGCGGCAATACCGATAATGACGGCGACCAGCATTGAAGACAAAAGCAGAGACGCGGCCACGCCCACCACGCCGCCAATGATTCCGGCAGCCAAGAAGCGGCCAAAGATGGCACGCAAAACGCCGCCAACAACAAAGACCAGAAGGAAACCAACGGGAAGCAAGGTATCCAGACCTTCGCTCGCTTTCGCCGCATCGGGCCGCGGCTTTGGCGGTGGGAGGGACTCGCCCCCAATCACCTTGAGTATCGCCTCCACACCGGAATCTATCCCACCGTAGAAATCACCCTGCTTGAAGCGCGGGCCGATCGTTTCGCTGACGATCCGCTTGGCCGTTGCATCGTTAAGCACGCCCTCCAGACCGTAGCCCACCTCGATACGAAGCTTTCTGTCTTCCTTGGCGATCAGCAGTAAAACGCCGTCATCAACGCCCTTGCGTCCGAGTTTCCACGATTCGACGACGCGCAGTGCATATTCCGGGATGGTTTCGGGCTTGACGGTCGGCACGATCAGCACGGCGATTTGCGCGCCTTTCTGTCGTTCGAACACGGCCAGCTTTTCATCCAGGCGACTGCGTTGATCGGCAGTCAGCGTAGCCGTCAGATCGGTCACCCGCGCGGAAAGCGCGGGAATCGCTTGTAAATCCTGAGCAGCGGCCAGCCCGACGACCAAGAGCAGCAGCAGGCCAAACAACCCGTCCGCTAGCCTGCGCCTCGGAAAGATCATGAATCAGTAGCCCGGAGGTGGAGTGCCCTTTCCTCCTTCGACCGGGGCAGGCACAGCCTTTTGCTTTACCGGCGCCGAAAAATCAACCTTCGGCGCAACTGAAATGGCCTTTTCGTTTTCGACGCTGAAGTTGGGTTTGATCTGATAGCCGAAGATCATGGCCGTCAGATTGTTCGGGAAGGTACGAACCGAGACGTTGAAGGCTTCAACCGACTTGATGTAGCGATTGCGCGCCACGGTAATGCGATTCTCGGTTCCTTCGAGCTGTGCCTGCAGATCGCGGAACGACGCGTCGGCCTTCAGGTTCGGGTAGTTTTCAGCGACCACCAGCAAGCGCGACAGCGCGCTCGAAAGCCCGGCCTGCGCTTGCTGGAACTTGGCAAAAGCCTCCGGATTGTTGATCAACTCCGGAGTGGCCTGAATGCCGCCAACCTGCGCGCGAGCCTGCGTGACCTGCGTCAGAACGTCTTTTTCGTGGCTGGCATAACCTTGTACCGTACTGACCAGATTGGGCACCAGATCGGCACGCCGCTGATACTGGTTGATCACTTCCGACCATGCCGATTTGACTGCCTCGTCGCTCGTCTGAAAGGTGTTGTAACCACAGCCGGAAAGCAAACTGACAATGATGGCGAAGAAGGCAAAAATTCCGATGCGCATGACCGTTTTCTCCCTAAAGGAATGAATAAAGCAGAGCCTAAATGAGGGCGCCCGGTGAAACTGCAAGAGCGCTCATGCCGAAACGCTTTCCGAGGCCAGCATTTCTCGCATCATGGCGCGCGCCCGGCAGAGGTCTTCCCAGGCTTTGGCCTTGTCGGTCAGTGTTCTGAGCAGATAGGCCGGGTGATAGGTCACGATAACCGGTATCGTCAGTTCCTGATCGCGATAGGCAAACACTTTTCCGCGCAGGCTCGCCAGCGAACCGGCTTCGCCAAGCACCGCCTGAATCGCGGCCCGGCCAAGCAGAACGATCAATCGGGGCTGGATCAAGGCAATCTGGCGTTTAAGGTATGGCGAACACGCCGCCATTTCAGCCGCTTCCGGCGTGCGGTTGCCCGGCGGGCGGCATTTTACGGCGTTGGCGATGTAAACGTCATTCCCGCGCTTGAGGCCGATGGCCGCCAGCATGGCATCGAGCAACTTGCCGGCCGGACCGACAAAGGGCTCGCCGCGCGCGTCTTCTTCCGCGCCCGGCCCTTCGCCGATAAACAGCCAGTTAGCCTGTTCATCGCCGACGCCCGGAACCGCCTGCCGGCGCTCGGCCCCCAGCGCGCAGGCGCGACACGAGGCGATGCTTTGACGCAGTTGAATCCAGTCCAGGCGTGCAATTGCGTCCGCCTGTTCCGCTCGGCAATGGACAGGCAATCCCGCATTTTGATGGCCATCCCGCCCATCCGGCGACGCTGCCGGGGCGACCGGGGCAACCGTTGAACAAGCGGCGGCAACGGGGGCAGATGCCCCCTTCTCGTCGCGAGCCACGGCTCGCGGCTGGCGAAGTTTCCATTGCGGCGACAGCCCCATTTCGTTCAATACCCGGTCGCGGCCCAGGCTCATGCCGACACCTCGACCAGCGCGTGCGTCAGAACCCAGGCATCTTCCCGGCCGCCTTCGGCCGGATAATAACCGCGTCGCACACCGATTTGCTGAAAACCGAAATGCCGGTACATCGCCAAAGCCTTTGCATTCGACGGTCGCACTTCCAGCAGCATTGTTTTCGCTCCGCGTTCTCGAGCCACACGCATGGCCATTCGCAACAAACGTGCGCCAAAGCCCATTCTCTGCCGCTTTTCGCCGACGCTGATTGAAAGAAGATGCGCATCATCGACCGCCATCATGAGCACAAAATAACCCACCACCTCGCCATCGACCCGGCACACCCGGCACGGATAGCCGGACGTGATCGAATCGATGAAATTGTTCCGCCCCCAGGGGAATGGACACACGCGCCCCTCGATGGCCAACACGTCGTCAAGGTCGTCCGGGTGCATCGGCAAAATCTCAATTCGCGGTTCAAGAACGGCGCTCATTCAGACCCGGCCCCCTTCCGCCAACCGCTCGGCCACGGTCCTCGCTACTTTGTTGCGCACATAGAGCGGCACGGCATCGGCCGGGTCGATACGTTCTCCCCGTTCAAGACGCGGTGCAGCCAATCGAACCAGCGCTGCGGCGCACGGCATCAACTCGGGTTGCCAGCCAATGACTACCGAAGACAGACGCTCTCGTAACGCAGGATAGGCCATCAGTCCATTGCCGCTGGCGAGCCACCCTCCGGTCTCGGGCAAAGGGACCGCTTCCGGTGCATACACACCGATCGCTCCCTGTTGCCCCCCCCGTTCAAACCGTCCGTAGTACACCTCGCGCATGCGCGCATCCAGCGTAACGATAACCCGTTCGCCGCCGCTGGCCAGTGCCATGGCCTCCAGAGTTCCCACGCCCAGTAGCGGCAATCCACGGGCAACAGCCAGACCTTGGGCCACGCCACAGGATACGCGCAGTCCGGTGAATGAACCCGGCCCCGTCCCGAAAGCAATGCCATCCAGGTCGGAAAAACCCAGACCGTGCTCGCGCAACATTGCGTCGGCCAGCGGCAACAAGGTTTCGGAATTCGACAGCCCGACCGGGCAACTTCGGGCGTTGACCGCACCATCGCGCCATAGTGCGACGGAACCCGGATCGGTGGACGTTTCAAAAGCAAGGATATTCATGCCGCGTATACTACTACCCGCCCGCACAACCCGCGCCATGTCGGCGCGCTCAATGGCTGTGGCCCAATAACTGCACGCTCTACCCTGTCCGACGGAGGCTCCCAGCTTGAATCGGACGGCATCGGAATGGGCCGGCTAACCGCGATCCAGCCAGATCATCGACACCATGCGACCGGTCTGCCTGTCGCGGCGATAGGAGAAGAAGCGATCGGCGTCGCCCACCGTACAAAACGAGCCGCCGAAAATTTCTTCGACGCCCAGCGCTTCCAGGCGCTGACGAGCCAGCAAATAGATATCGGCCAGCCATTTTTCCTGCCCGCACGGCTTGAACGCGGCCGCGGAGTGCGCGTGTTTGGCGACAAAAGCCGAACGTACTTCGCCGCCCACCTCAAACGCTTGGGGACCGATGGCCGGCCCCAGATAGGCCATCAGTTTCCCGTTCGCCTGGCCCATAGCGCCAATGCTCGATTCCAGAACGCCTGCAAGCAGTCCGCGCCAGCCCGCATGCGCCGCGGCGACCACGCTCCCCGCTTCATCGCAAAGCAATACGGGCAGGCAATCGGCGGTCATCACCACGCACGCCGAACCCGCTTGGCGCGTATATGCGGCATCCGCTTCAGGCGCTTGATCGTCCGCTGTCCATATCGACGCATCGACAACCCGCGTGCCGTGAACCTGATTCAGCCAGCAGGGGGCACACGCCACCTGCGCATCACTCACGGACAAAGTCATTTCCCGGAGACGAGCACGGTTGGTTTCAACCGAACTCGAATCGTCACCGACATGAAGCGCCAGATTGAAACTCGAATACACGCCACGGCTAACGCCGCCAACCCGGGTTGTGATCAGGCTGCGCACCTTCGGCGGCGCCGGCCAGTCGGGAACGATCCAGGCGCTACTGTTCAAAGTCGTCATCGTCTTCGCCGTCATTATCGCCTGCGGCATAGATGATCTCCGGGCCACCGGCCAGCTCGTCGTCCCAAGCTTCATCGTCGATTTCGCTGGCTTCCGCTGCAATGGCCCGCAGCCGCGCCGTTTCGACCAAGCCGGCAAAATCTTCCGGGAGATTCGATTTCCACATCATCGGTTTGCCGCTCGCCGGGTGCACCAGCCCCAGGCGGCGTGCGTGCAATGCCTGCCGATGGAATGCCGGGCCGCCGGGCACCCGGCTAGTGCCCCGCCCATACACCGGGTCACCAACCAGCGGATGTCCGATGGATGTCATATGCACGCGGATCTGATGCGTCCGGCCGGTTTCAAGTGCGCATTCAACCAGCGTGCAATCGATAAACCGTTCGACCACACGGTAATGGGTTCGCGCCGGCTTGCCGGTATTTACCACGGACATCTTCGTCCGTTGCGTCGGGTGCCGGCCAATCGGCGCGTTTACGCTACCGCCGCCTTCAACGTTGCCGCGCACCAGGGCCTGATAGATGCGCTTGACCGAACGCGCCTGCATCTGCCGTACCAGAGCAGTCTGCGCTTCCAGGGTCCGGGCAACGACCATCAGGCCGCTGGTGTCCTTGTCGAGACGATGCACAATGCCGGCACGCGGGACTTTTTCCAGGCCGGGCTCGTGATACAGCAGTGCATTGAGCAGCGTTCCGCTGCGATTCCCGCTGCCCGGATGGACGACAAGTCCCGCCTGTTTGTCCAGTACGATCAGGGTGTCATCTTCATAGACAATAGCGAGCGCTATGGCTTCCGGAAATGACGTTTCGCTGCACTCGTCAGGCGCTTCAGCCAGATCGATCAGCTCGCCACCCCAAAGTTTCTGTTTCGGTTCGTTAACCGTCACGCCGCTCACCGCCACACGGCCCTGACGTATCCAGTTCTGTATTCTGCTGCGTGAATGCTGCGGGTGCAGGCGAACAAGTATCTGGTCGAGTCGCAGCCCGCCGCAATCGGCGGGAACGCGCTGAGCTGGCCGGGGGTTTGCGCTATAATCAGCCCGCCCGGTCCTTATACCGATGTTTCCATTATGCGAATCGATTGCTGTTTCTTTATCTGGACTTTTCATCATGCGTAGTTTAGCGGTTATCGCAGCGCTTTTCCTCGTCACGCTGATCGCCGGCTGTGGACTGTTACCCGAACAACAGGATGAAACCGTCGGCTGGTCGGCCAACAAGTTGTATACCGAAGCCAAAGAAGCCTTGAACGATGGCGCTTACGACAAATCGATCAAGTATTTCGAAAAACTCGAATCACGCTATCCCTATGGACGTTACGCCCAGCAGGCGCAAATCGATATCGCCTACGCCTACTGGAAACAAAACGAACCTGCTTCAGCCGTAGCCGCTTGCGACCGGTTTATCAAGCTGCACCCGAATCACCCGAACGTCGATTACGTTTACTACCTGCGCGGACTGGTCAATTTCAATGAAGACCTGGGGATCCTGGGCCAAATCAGCCAGCAGGACATGACCGAACGCGACCCGAAAGGCGCGCGCGAATCCTTTGACTCTTTTCGGGAACTCGTCACCCGCTATCCCGACAGCAAGTACACTCCCGACGCCATTCTGCGCATGAAGTATCTGGTCAATGCGCTGGCTTCCCTGGAAGTGCACGTCGCCCGCTACTACATGAAACGCACCGCCTATGTCGCGGCCGTCAACCGTGCCCAGTTCGCCCTCAAACAATACCCGGAAGCGGCGGCAACCGAAGAGGCGCTGTTCATCATGGTCAAAGCCTACGATCTGATGGGAATGAACGACCTGCGCGACGACGCCGAACGCGTGATGCGCAAGAACTATCCGAACAGCATCTATTACACGCGGGGCCTGGAGCGCAAGGAACCGTGGTGGAAGCTCTGGTAGGCGGCCGGCCACCAGGAAGAACATGAGTCCTGTCTCTGTACTCCCTCGTGTTCCTAGTGACTTTTGGGGTGCGGCCTTTTTCGTTGACTGTACTCAGTTCGACTGCTTGATGGCCAGTACCGCCTGATTGCGCAGGGTTCGCAACAGCGAAAGTTCCTTTTCGGAAATCACGATCTCGCCGGCTCGTTCACAATCCGCATAAATCATGGCGACCGGATTATTCTTTATGCATAACGGGAAGATAACGAAGGTGCCGGCATTGACGCCCTTGCTGAACCATTCCGGTATGCGTGTGGCGATTTTTACATCCTTGGTGTCGCTGATCAGAATATCGACTCCCTTGGACAGCGCCGCATGAAAAATGTCCGGTGAAAAGGTCAGGGGAAAGTTGAATCGCCGGGTAATGTCGGGCGCATCCGGGCCAAACCCGAACCGGCCGAGCATCGAATTGGAGCGCGCATCGCGAACGCACAGGATGACCCGTTTGAAGCCCTTGGCACGGTACATGGTTTCCAGAATGATGCGCAACACGTCATTGAGCTTGAATTCTTCGACCAGCGTATTGCTGATATCCTGAATGCCCGCCATCAGGATCACTTCCGAATTCCCGACTTCCGCAGTACCGCCCTCATCACCTTCACCGGCGCCATCGCTTGCTTCTTTTTCGACGACCGGGCTGCCTGGCGCCCCCGCCGGCACAACGTCGGAAAGCACCGTTTCAGCGCTTGCACTGACGGCCGCAGCGGCCCGCGTCACGTGTTCCGCCGCCTCCGGCTTGGTGCTCCAGGTCTGCATCTGCCGGCCGAATTCCGATTGTTTCAGGTTGACGCCGATGATCCCGGCAAACTGCGCCACTTCCTGCATCGATTTTTCCATCGTCTCGCGCAGGGTCTGCTCATTCAGCGTGATGTTGTCACCAAAACGGGCCATGACCTTGCGCAATTCCTTTTGCCGCTGATCGGGCTCGACATCGGCAATCATCCGGCACAGATCATTGGAGAAAGCCGCCAAGACCCGCATTTTTTCCTCCACATTGCCCGCCTTGCGAACATTACCGGCCGGCAGCCGGCGCATGCTATTGACGATGAGACCGGGAAAGCCCCAGGTGCGCGCGATGCCGATGCCGAGATCCTCAAACGAGATGCCGAGCGACTGAATCGCCGCAGCTTCCTCGCTGCAAATCTTCTGCTCGATCATGCGCTTGATTTCGACGCTTTCATCCGGAAAATAAAACTGGCTCAGCAATCGTCCCAGATTGTGAAACATCGCGCAGATAAACACCTGCTCAACGTCCCGCGCCGAAGATTTTTCACTAATATCCTTGGCCAGAATCGAGGCAAGATTCGCCCGCAGGAACTCCTCTTTGAGTTGCTTGGCATTGACTTTGTTTTGCAGGTGCTCGAACAGCATGACCGTGATGGCGATATTGCGTACGGCATCGAAACCGAGCACCAGCACGGCACGTGAAATCGTGCTGATGCTGCCACCGCCCACCTGCCGGTAATAGGCCGAATTGACCAGGCGCAAAATCTTGTTGGTCAGCGAAAAATCCTTGAGAATCGAGTTGGAGAGATTGGAGATGCTCTCCTTGTCGGAACCGGCTATTTTATTGATCGTGCTGACCGATTCCGACAACGCAGGAAAGTCGCTCTTATGACGCATGCGACGCAACAGAAAATCGATGGTGCTTTGCTTGGTATCCGCCGAAGCAACCGGGTCATCCGGTTCAAGATAGCCATCGAGCGCTTCGCGCATCTCGGAGACCGAAGCGAAGCGCTGCAGCGGGTCGCGGGCAAGCGCCTTGTACAGAATGCTGGCCAGCCGGTCGTCGAGTTCGATACCGGAAGTCGCTGGAACCTTGATGTCCGAATTGGCCACCTGATGCATGACTTCGTAAACATTTTCACCATGAACGGCACGTTGCCCCGTCAGCATCTCGTACAAGATTAGACCAGCCGAAAACACATCGGTGCGCGCACTGCTTTCGCGGTGGGCGATGTACTCCGGTGCCATGTAAGACGGCGTTCCCATGAAGGTTTCACCGTCATTCGTCTGCGTCTCGATGCGCGAGGCGATGCCAAAGTCCATCACCCGCGGCATGCCGTCGCTTCCGATCAGGATGTTGTTCGGCTTCAGATCCCGATGAATGATGCCCGCAGCATGGGCATGGGCGATCGCGTCCAGCACAGGATGAAGAATCGCAATGGCTTTGACGGGTGTCAGGCGACCGCTGGCTTCGAGGAATTCGCCGAGATTCTTTCCCGGCACATATTCAAAGACGAGGTAAAGATCCCCTTGTTCCTCGTCGGCTTCGAAAATGGGCACGATGTTGGGATGACGCAACTGGCTGACCATGCGCGCTTCAACGAGCAATTGCTCATTCTTCTGTGGGTCGGGACGCGAAAAATGCAACGTTTTGATCGCCACTTCCCGCTGCAAGTGCGGATCCCGCGCCAGATAAACGACGCTCTGGGCCCCACGGCCCAATTCACGAATGATCTCAAAACGGCCTATATGCTTGCTCATCACGTTCAGTTTCTCTTGGGTGCTTCAATATTAACGCAGTCCAGGTTGCCCAATGGCTCCACCAGCGCCGTGCGCCTCTTCTCCAATCCAGACCAGGCGTGGCGCCGTTCCGCGATCGCCGCAAACAAAGGCCAGTTGACTGAACTCCGCCGCCAGTGGGCTGACTTCCTCTTCGCCGATCTGCAATAGAAGGAATCCCGGTTCAGCAGGCCACTGCCCGTCGTCGGCCAAAGTGCTGGCTGGCAAGCTGAACCAACCCAGCGCCTGGAGCCTATCCCGCAACTGCATCTGGCGTTGGGCATTTTTCTGGTCATGCCTTACACCTCCGGGGTTGCAGGCGGTGATCACTGCCCACGTATGGACTGCCTTTCTGCGCAGAAAATCATCGAACGCAGGGTTCGAAATTCCGATGCGCAAGCTGAAAATTCCTTCCGGTGTCTCCACCTGGTAGGTCGTTGCCCGAAATGCCTTTTCGAGCGCTTGAGTTCTCAAGCATCCTCCTCGGGGGTTTCGATCTCCTCGAGTTCGCCGAGCCGGGTTTGTGCTTCAAGCACCGGCAAGGCTTCGACGCCTTTCAGCTTGCGCTCGATCTGCCGCGTCCGCACACCCGCCGATTCGATGCTTCGGGTGGCCTGTTCGAGTTTCTTTCGCGTGGCCTCCAGCACATCGCCAAACTTGCCGAATTCGGTCTTGATCGCGCCGAGCACCCTCCAGACTTCCGAAGATCGCTTCTCGATGGCCAATGTCCGAAATCCCATCTGCAAACTGTTGAGCAAGGCCGAGAGTGTGGTCGGGCCGGCAACGCTAATCCGGTAATCGCGCTGGAGACCGTCGGCCAGTCCGGGGCGGCGCAGGACTTCGGCATAAAGCCCTTCGGTCGGCAAATAGAGAATCGCGAAATCCGTGGTGTATGGCGGCTCCACATATTTGTCGCGAATTTTTTTCGCCTCGTCGCGAAGACGCAGTTCCAAGGCTTTGGCCGCCACCTCGACGGCGAGCGGATCGGAACGCTCCTGCGCATCGACCAGTCGCTGATAATCCTCCATCGGAAATTTGGCATCGATCGGCAACCACACCGGGCGCTTGTCGTCTTCACCCATCCCATTCCCGGGCAGACAGATGGCAAATTCCACGCGCTCATTTCCATTGGGTCGCGTGATGACATTCTTCCGGTACTGCTCGGCAGTCAGCACCTGTTCGAGCAAGGCCTCCAGTTGCACTTCTCCCCAGGTTCCGCGCGTTTTGACATTGGTCAAGACCTTCTTCAAATCGCCCACGCCGGCAGCCAGCGACTGCATCTCGCCCAAGCCCTTATGGACCTGTTCGAGACGTTCGCTGACCAGCTTGAACGAGTCGCCAAGGCGCTGCTCAAGCGTTTCATGCAGCTTTTCGTCAACGGTCTTGCGCATCTCTTCGAGCTTGCTCGCGTTATCGGCCTGCATGGCGCCGAGGCGGCCCTCAATCGACAACCGTAGTTGCTCGAAACGCTGTTCATTGCTTTGCGTCAGACGGATCAACTGCTGCGCAAACGACTCGAGTTGCTGCCCCTGCAAGTTGCCGAGTTGACCGACCTGTCCGGACAAGGTCTGCGCCAACCGATCCAGCGCCAGCGATTGTTCTTCGCGATCGCCTCTGGCGGCCGTCAAGGCCTCCTGGCGACCGCGCGCCATTTCATCGCGCAGTTCGCGTTCGACCCTCTCCAGGCCGCTCTCGACGGCACGGAAGTACGGATTGAGCACATCGTCCTTGCGTCCGGAACGCAGCAGCAAGCGGAGTTGCAAGCCCAGCATCAAAATGCCAAGCACCGCAAGCCCGTACAGCAAGAACTCACTCATTTTTGTCCTCTACTACGCCGGCATGCCCCGATCGACTCATTTCAACGAGAAATCGACCCGGCTGTTCTTGGTTTTATCATCCGGACCCGCTTTGTCTTTTGCCGGAACAAGATTGCTGGGCAGCAAGAACAGCCGCTCGGGAGGCACCTCGTGCGCCACCAGCCAGTCACGCACCGCCTTGGCGCGGCGATCGCCCAGATTGCGCAAATCATCGTCATTGACAACCGAATTGGCCAGCATCAGCTTCTCCATCTCCTCGACCGGCAGGCTCTTCACCATGCCGATCATATTACGCGGCTTGGCAAATTTTTCCGCGCGATAGACGCGTTCGAGCAAGGTCGCATACTCGGCCGTGGCTACCTCGTCCTCAAGATCGGGCTTGGCGGGCATGTCCGCTTCGGCCTGACTCGAATCGCCGCCGCTCCCGCTAACCGCTTCCCGCTTCAAGCGCTTCACCTTGCGCTCGATACGAGCACGCTTCAAACCCTCGCGGTCAGGATCAGGGTCGACTTGCCCTTCGATCTCCAGCCGGAGTTCGGGCTTATCGATGAGCGCCTTGGACAGGCTTTCAAGGCGTTTCTGTGCCGCGGAAGAAATCACCGCGCGCCCATAGTCAAACTCAACGTTGGACAGTTCCTCGCCACCCCCAAACATTGAACCGAGCAGGGCAAACGGCGAGGTCACCGCCTTGGCAATGGCGCCGAAGATGACCTTGGCGACCAATCCCCCGATGCTGAACTGTGGATCGTTCAACGAACCCGATATGGGCAGATTGAGATCGATTTCACCCTTTCTATTCTTCAACAAGGCCACAGCCAGCGTTACTGGCAACTTGACCGCATCCGGACTATCCACCGCTTCGCCAAATGTCAGTTGATCGAGAAATATTTGGTTCTCGGCTTCCAGTTGATCGTTTTTGATCGTGTACTTGACGGACAATGACAGCTTTCCTTTCTCGATCATGTAACCGGCATACTTGCTGGCGTAGGAGGAAAGGGAGGTCAGCTCGATCCCTTTGATTTCCGCCTGGAGATCAAGATAGGGTTTGGCCGACAGCGGGTTGATCCGGGCACTCACGGTAAGCGGCGAGACATTATCGTAACTGCCGCGCAACTCTAGGTTGGCGACCGTTCCCGGAACCGATGACAGGCCCGTTAGATGACCACCAATCTTATTCAGATTCGCCGAGTAGTTTGGCTTGACGAAATTGTCGCTGAATCTGACTTGGCCGCCCTGCAAGGTGATCTTTTCGATCTTAATCGGTAACGAGGGTTCGCTTTCCGCTGCGGACGGCGAAACGGATGAAACCGCCTTGCCACCGTCTGCCGGCTGCGGTTCCGGTTGCGCGTTCTCGTCAACCGTCTGCGGCACAACGGCAACCGCCGCCGTGCCCTCCTTGCGCACGATCTGCATCAAATTGAGCTTGCCTTCGGGGCTGACGATAAGCCGCGAATAGAAATCGGATAACGCCACTTCGCCGATTGACACCGCAACCGGGTTGAGGCGCACATCGACTTTGCCGAAGTAAAGCGACTTCCAGCGCAGGAAATCTGCCGAGTTCAGCTTATCCACGGCGTTCAAGTCGCCAATCGTCGCCAGCCCGGTGAAACCGCCGTTGAGCACGGATGCCCCGCCTTTGTTACCCGTAGCTTCCTGACGCAATTGCAAACTGCCACTTGCGCTCACCTGCCCCCGGGTTATGGCGATGTTCAACCTTTCCGAGAAATAGGGTTGCAGCGGCAGCAATTCAACCGTCTTGATGTCAACGTTCAATGCCGCATCGAGCGGAAAGGGTTGCAGGCTGCCATTCAGCGCAAGATCGCCCTTGCCATTGAGCTTGAAATGGGCTGTCATTGTCGCCATCTGGCCAGGCACTGTCGACAGATTTTCCACTTCAAAACCCAAGTCTTCAATGCTTTGGACGGCCATCGGAGAAACGGCCTGATCCTCAAATCGAACGGCGAAACTTTCACCCACATATCTGGCTATCGTGATCTTCCAGGGCGTGGCCGTGTCTTTCTGCGAGGTTTCAACGGCGCGCAGTGTCGGTGGCTTGAGCCAATCGATTTTTCCATCCGTCTTGCGCCTGAGCAGACTACGCACACCCCGTGCCTTGACATCCCCTGCCAGTACTTCGCGAGTGGCCAGGTTAAGCTGCCCACCGGTGACGGTGAAACGATCGACCTTCAACCATTCCTCGGCGGTCAATCGCCAAGAGAGGTCAAACAGGACTGGAGTGGTACCTTGGCCGTCGAGTTTCGACAGATCGAACTCAATGTCATCGATGCTCGCCTCGAACGGCTTGTCGTTCGACTCATCCAGCCAGTGCAATGCACCACCGGTCACCTTGGCTTCACCGATCGACCACGCGAACGGCGTGGAAGACTCCGGTTTTTCAACTCTTAGCGGTTTCGCTGGGTCGGCTTCACGCTTCTTGCGGAAGAACTCGATCCAATTGATCGCACCGTCATGGCTGACGCGGGCATGAATTTCAGGCGTATCGACGGCAATGCGGTCAATGGCCAGCGTATGCCCAAAAATATCGAACGATCCAATGTCCAGCGCCAGATGTTTAACTGCGACTAACGGGGTAGTCGACGTGTGATTGACTTTAAGACTGTCGATTGCTGCCGTACCGGACAGCAGCAACGTTGGGGCCTTGCCATCCTCCTGACGAAACAGAAGCTTCAGTTTGGCATCCAGGTCACCGGACACGACCTTGATCGGCAACTCGAGCGGAACATAATCAATGTATCTGGCAAGCTGCAATTTGCCAAGATCAAGCTCGACTTCGCTTTCCAGCGATTTGGCGAACGGCTTGCTTTTGCCTTTGATCACCAGCGGCGCTCCGTTCACAACGGCCGAAAAAGATGGCTCGACGTTGCTATCCGTGGCATACGCCATACTTGAGATGAAGGGCAATGACAGATTGATGTCGCTGACGACATGCTTCTCGTCGACCAGGCGATCATCGAACTCGACCTCGCCACCGGTAAGCTGAATGTTATTCAGGGAAAATGGCGGTGTCGGATCATCGTTCCTGGGCTTGGCCATGAACTCGTCAATCAGATCGGAAAAGTTATACCGCTTGTCGGGATAGCGAACGATCCTGAATGCGGGTTTCACCCAACGAATTTCACCCAGAACCGGTCCGCCCCGGAACAAGGAACTCGATTCGAGGTTCAGATACAAGCGGTCAAAACTGGCGAATGTCGCTTTGCTCTCCGGCTCAAGAATCGTCACTCCGTCGAGTGTGACAGAGAGGGCATATGGATTGATGCTCATGCTGTCGATCGTCACCTGCCGATGGAGCGCCAGGCCAAGTTTCTCGGCCAGCACGGGCTTGATCAGCGGAGGCAGGACGAAAAAGCCGAGTAGGCCGACCGCGACAAAGGCGATGAGTGCCCGTATTGCATACTTTCTGATCTTTGGTGAATCCAGAACTCCACGAATTTTGGGATGGTTGAAATTTTTGAACATGGAATTCTGCCGTGAGGTTTTGATCGCAATCTTGTCGGAAGCCTGAATTTATCACGAACGCGCCAATTCCGAACCGGCCGCGGATTTCGTCTTTTTCAGCCCAGGCCATAACAAGGTCAAACAGGCTAAAATAGAGCTCGATCAAACAAGTATGTATTGAGATACGCATGAAGACTCTCGTCATTGAGGACAGCACAAGCAGTCTCAAACTGCTATGCGGTTACATCCAGAAAATCGGGATAACGCCCATTCCGGCTGAAACCGGAGCGAAAGGGATTGACCTTTTTCTGGCCGAACACCCGGACCTGATTCTTCTTGATGTCATGTTGCCCGATCTTGACGGCTATGAAGTGGCCCGACAGATTCGTCTGCTGGAGCCTCCCGGCGATTGGACGCCGATTATCTTCCTGAGTTCGATGAACAAGGACAAAGACATCGAGATGGGCATCGCTGCCGGCGGCGACGACTATCTTCTCAAGCCAATCAGCGAGATCGTTCTCGCCGCAAAGATTCGCGCCATGCAGCGCATTATCCAGATGCGTCAGTCGCTGCTCGTCCTCACGCGCAAACTCGATACCGCCAACCAGGAACTGAAGCGACTAACCTCACTCGATGGCTTGACCGGCATCGCCAATCGCCGTCATTTTGACGAAATCCTGTCTCGCGAGTGGCGGCGCGCCATGCGCCAGGGCGAGGAGTTGTCGGTTCTGATGTGCGATATCGATTTTTTCAAACACTATAACGACACTTTCGGACACCAGAGCGGCGATGAATGCCTGCGCCAGATCGCCTTGGCCTTGGTCGGTTCAATGGAACGCGGTGGCGACCTTCTGGCCCGTTATGGTGGCGAAGAATTTGTTGCCGTGCTGCCCGGAACGACGCTTGATGGGGCCTCGCATATTGCAGCGCAAATGCGTCAGGCAATCTGTAAATTGAATATTACCCACCCTGATACCCCGTTCGGGAAAGTCACCGCGAGTTTTGGCGTAGCTTCTGCCGTAGCGATGCCGGAAACCGATCCGCTGAAAATTGTCGGCGCAGCCGACAAGGCGCTGTACAAAGCGAAAGATGCCGGTCGAAATCGCGTCTTCCGCACAACATCGCTTGACCCGCAAGAGGACTAAAAGAACCACGAGTCAACAAATGCGCTCAATAGCTGTTCTTCCACTCGCGCAGTGCGGCAAACACTTCAACGGCATTTTGTGCGCGAGGCACCCTACGCTGCGCTGAGGCCATGATCCCGGGCTCGTGGCAGCGCAGGAAAGGATTTGTTTGCTTCTCCAGCGACATAGTCGAGGGTACCGTGGCCCATCCCTTGGCCCGTGCCGCCTTGACTTCATCGACCCGCTGCCGTAACCGGTCGTTGCCGGGTTCGACCGCCACGGCGAAACGCAAATTGGACTCCGTGTATTCATGTGCGCAATACACGGCAGTCTGATCGGGCTTCGACGCCAGTCTCATCAACGATGCGTGCATCTGGGCCGCAGTACCCTCAAACAACCGGCCGCAACCTGCCCCAAACAGCGTATCGCCGCAAAACAAACAGCCGGAACCGTAATAGGCCAGGTGCCCAAGCGTGTGGCCCGGAACGGCCAATACCTCGAACTCGACACCCAAAGCGGGCAGGCCGATCGTTTCCCCACCGCGCAATAACTTCGTGATGCCTGTGATAGACTCGGACGCCGGACCAAAGACTTCGGCCGGATAATAGGCCAGCAAATCGGCAACCCCGCCCTGATGATCGGCGTGGTGATGCGTAACCAGGATAGCAGACAGTGACAGCCCCTCCGCATCAAGCACCTCGAGAACAGGGCGAGCATCTCCGGGATCAACCACGACAGCCGCTGCACCTTTGCGCAACAGCCAGATGTAGTTATCCTTGAAAGCCGGAATCCTGATAACGTCAAACATGGCCTGATTGTGGAAGAACTGCGGAAAATGTCAATTACCGGAATCGATGGTTGGCTACACACACCGCAAGGACGCTACATCATGTCCTGGGAACAGCCCAAAATCGAGTCGCTCGTCGTTGATGTTTTCGGCTATAACGCGCTCCAGCTTGGCCTGCCGCAATACGACCTGCTCGCGGAGAACCGGATCCCGCTGCGCCAGATTGCCGGAGAATCGGGCCAAGTCGACGTGCTTTGCGATCTGCGTGAATTGCCCTTTGCCGCCAACAGCATCGATCTCGTCGTGATGCCCCACATTCTCGAATTCCATCGCGATCCGCATCAGGTCTTGCGCGAAGTCGAGCGTATACTGATTCCGGACGGACAACTGATCGTTACCGGATTCAACCCGCTCTCGTTATGGGGTTTGCGGCGTCGCTTGTCGAACAGTCGGGACAAATTTCCGATGCATGGAAGTTACATTTCGACACTTCGCCTCAAGGACTGGCTGCAACTGCTCAGTTTTGAGGTCGATCGCGGTAATTTTGGCTGTTACGCCCCCCCCTGTGACCAGGAGCACTGGCTTATGCGCTGGCACTTCATCGAAGCCGCGGGCAACCGCTGGTGGAGTTTCGCCGGAGGCGTCTATCTTCTGCGCGCAGTGAAACGGGTGCGCGGCATGCGCCTGATCATGCCCCCCTGGGGTCCGAAAAAGGTTCCTGGCAAGGTACTCACCGCCCTAACACAAAAGGAATTCGAACGCCGTGTTCAATGAAGTTGTCATCAATATCTACGCAGACGGGGGTTGCCGTGGCAACCCGGGACCCGGTGGCTGGGGTGTTTTACTGCAGTCGGGCGACGTCGAAAAGGCGTTGTGGGGCGGCGAACCGGACACCACCAACAATCGGATGGAGCTTACCGCGGTCATCCGTGCCCTTGAAGCCTTGAAGCGCCCGGCCAAATTGCGCGTTTATACCGATTCGCAATACGTGCAAAAAGGCATCAGCCTGTGGATTCACAATTGGAAGCGCAACGGCTGGCGCACGACCGACAAGAAACCGGTCAAAAATGCCGATCTTTGGCAGATACTCGACAAACTCGCCAGCCAACACGAAATCGAATGGTTGTGGCTGAAGGGGCATGCCGGGCATGCCGGCAACGAACGCGCTGACGCGCTGGCCAATCGGGGCATCGACGAGTTGCTGACTGCTCGCAGCAATCCGGATTGTGTGGCCACCGCGCGCGCAGGAACCCAATCCTGAACGGACCAGCCCAATATGCGCCAGATATTCCTCGATACCGAAACAACCGGACTTGAGCATAAGCTCGGTCACCGCGTCATCGAAATCGGTTGCGTCGAGATGAGCAATCGACGATTAACCAATCGTCATTTCCATTGTTACCTCAATCCGGAGCGCGACATCGATGCAGGAGCACTCGCGGTGCACGGCATCAGCCTCGAATTCCTCCAGGACAAACCTCGTTTTGCTGACATTGCTGCCGATTTTATCGGCTTTGTACGCGATGCCGAATTGATTATCCACAATGCCGTGTTCGATATCGGCTTTCTGAATGCCGAACTGGCCCGGCTCGATCTGACGCCAATCGAAACGGTTTGTCCTGTCGTGCATGACACGCTGCGCATGGCCAAGGATTTGCATCCCGGCAAGAAGAACAACTTGAATGCATTATGCGAGCGTTATGGCGTGGACAACTCGAATCGCACCCTGCATGGCGCCTTGCTCGACGCCGAGATACTCGCCGAAGTCTACCTGGCGATGACACGCGGCCAGGAAAGCCTGGTCATGGAGCTCGCCAGCACCGATACGAACCTGGCCTATAACGCAGAACAGGCGTTACCGGGCGAGCTGCGCAAGGCGTTAAGCATTCTGCTCGCCAGCGAAGGGGAACTTGCCGAACACCAGCAACTCCTGGCGTCGATACAAGAAGAAAGCAAAGGCCGATGCCTTTGGCTGTCCAGCAAGTCAACCGCTTGATTCAATACACCGGACGCTATGGCCGTACTGCCCGGATCGGCCGATCTGCGAGGAACGATGATACCCTGCCAACTCCCGTCCGACACCGATGAACCAACCTCGGCTGAACCCGGAGCTCAGCTGCCGGCTGATCAGATGAAGCATCAAGGGGCCTTGCCTCAGAGGCAGTATTTCGAGCTATTCAACCGGGCGCCGGTTGGCTGCTGCGTTCTGGACGCGCAAGGTCTGATCGTCGAGGTCAACCTGGCCGCCGCACGCTTGCTCGGCCGGCCACCCGACACGCTGGCGGGGCAAGCGCTTTCCCGCTTCATCCTCAAGAGCGACCGCGATCGCTTTAACCTCCTGTGCCAACAGGCGCTAATGACCGGCAGCGCACAGGACAGCGAACTGCGCATGGTGAGCGTCGAGGGTACGTCCTTCTGGGTGCGCCTCGATGCCAGCACCAGTGCGCAGGCCGACGCATCCTCTTTGCTTTGCGTCGTTGTCAGTGACATCAATTTGCGCAAGCAAAACGAAAAACAACTCCACTTGGCCGCCAGCGTTTTCAAGCATGCCCGAGAAGGCATCATGATTACCACGGCGGACGGTACGATTGTCGACGTCAATGAAGCATTTGGCCGCATCACCGGTTATGGCCGGGACGAAGTGATCGGGCAGAATCCGCGAATGCTCAGTTCGGGTCGCCACGAAAAGTCGTTCTATTCTGCCCTGTGGCGCGATCTGATCGAGAAAGGCCAGTGGTACGGTGAAATCTGGAATCGCCGCAAGAGCGGCGAGATCTATGCCGAAACGCTCTCGATCAGTGCTTTGTACGATACCCACAGTGGAAGCCGGCACTATGTGGCGCTGTTCGCCGACATTACCCGGCGCAAGCAAGCCGAAGAATTGATGCTCGAAACGAATGTGAATCTCGAAGAAAAAGTGCTCGATCGGACCAAGCAGTTGCGCATGGTATCGGCTCAACTGATGGTCAGTGAAGAACGCGAGCGGCGTATGCTGGCCCAGGATCTGCATGACAACCTGGGACAGCTGCTGGCCATCATCAAGATAAAGCTGACCTCACTGGCCCCTGGACTGCCCCCCCCTTCGGATAACACTCTGGTCGAACTGGTCGATCAGGCCGACCAGGCCGTACGTCAAATCACTTTGAATTTAAGCCCGCCGATCCTGCATACGCTCGGCATGAAAGCGGCTTTTGAATGGCTTGCCGAAGAAATGGAACGCCGGTACCAGTTGTCGGTGCACATCGACTACGAAGGCGAGCCGAAGCCGTTGATCGACGAGGTTCAGGCGATGCTCTTCCGTTCGGCCCGCGAACTCCTGATCAACGTCGCCAGGCATGCCAGGGCCAGCGAGGCCAGCCTGTCGTGTTTATGCGGCGAGAGCAAACTGACGCTGGCCGTAAGCGACAACGGTTGCGGCTTTAAATCCAGCCATTCATTTGGCGTATCATCCAGACAAAACGGTTTCGGCCTGAGCTCGATCCACGAACGTATTGTCAATATTGGAGGCGAAATGGAAATCGACAGCAGTCCCGGTCAAGGCACAACGGTCACACTGACCATACCAATTACGATAAGCGCCAAGGGAGTCCGGCCATGAAGATCAGGACTATTCTCGTCGATGACCATACGATGGTCCGTGAGGCCTTGTGCGTGGTGCTGGAGCAGGACAGTCGCATCCAGGTCGTTGGCGAAGCCGGGGACGGCGAGACCGCCTTGCAGTTGGCGGACAAGCTGTCGCCTGACGTAGTCGTCATGGATGTGGCCATGCCGGGTCAATCGGGAATCGAAACGACGCGACGACTGCTCAGCAAGCATCCGGGAATCAAGGTACTGGCCTTGTCGACCTACCTTGACCAGCGCATCGTTCAACAGATGCTCGACGTAGGCGCTGTGGGGTACATCGTCAAATCCGCGGCCGGCACCGAGTTAAAGGAAGGGATAAGGAGAGTGGCCGAAGGCCATATCTATCTGTGCGATGCCGTCACCTCGATGGTCGCCCACAGTCTGCAGGATCGGCAGACTCGATTGAACAAGACGGACAGACCCACTTTGTCTAGACGAGAAATTCAGGTCGCCACCCTTCTGGCCGAAGGGAGGAGCGCGCCTGAGATTGCGGTGAAATTGAATATTTCGCCGGGCACGGTGGACGTACACCGCCGCAACCTGATGCGCAAGCTGGAGGTACATAATGTGGTTGAACTGACCAAGTATGCCATGCGCACAGGACTGATCTCGCCCTGAAGCAGATTGCCACGAGGGGTGTGCCCGTCGCACGATATCTTAATTACATAACCGGACTCTGCCGGAATTGACCGGCTTGATGTTTTAATTGCTTGAAAATATGGGTAACAGGGTATTCACAGTGCTTAGCGGCTGAAATATATTGCAAGAACCGAAGTGGTTAAGGAACAACCCATTCAACGGCCCACCCGCAGCAGAACGTTACGTAGAAGTAGGGAAGACATGATCAGACATGGCGCGGTTTTGTCGCAGAACACTCCTCAGAAACGGAGAGCGCTTCGAATCCCTTTTGTCAATCATGGCCGCTAACCTGTCCATGTCAACAATAAAGAATAACCCCATACCCATCAGGAGAACACAAAGCATGAGAACCAGCACAGAGTCAGCAAATTATTCCAATAAACAGCCTGAAGGCAGCGGATCTGCGTGGCAAGCTCAAAGCCCCGAGAGGCCGATGACCATTTCAGGCAACGACGATTACCAGCAAGTCATTGCTGAAGCCGCTTTTTTCCAGGCCCAGCAACGTGCCAAGGAACTGGGATGGGGCGGGTCTAGTCGTCAGGAGTCTTAAGTCTCAAATTCAAGTCGACGGGGGATTGCTGCCTGCCCTGGGTAAACCCCTCAGCCAACCTCGTCGATCTTTCTCACCGATTTCTGGAATAGCGACGCCGGAAGGTGTTTCTTAGCAGAATGTTCAGCCGTACCGGTTCAGTCGTGCCGGGTCTCTGAGTTCGCGAGACAAAACCAGACCAGCGGGACGTAACGCAGACGAAGCAACCGAAGTAAGGGATTTCGCGGCGCACCGAACCGACTCACACACCGACCACCCCAGCATTTACCTCAGGAAACTTTGTTCACGTCGGCTCAGCTACTGCCCGGAGTAACCACCGGGCGTTTTGACCGCCGGTGCTGTCGCTTCGGCGGGCGATTGTCCGGCCTTCCTTCTTGTGGCCTCGCGTCCGGTCTTGGGCCGTTGTTAGCAAACCCTGGATTTCGATCGGGGCGCCGTGCCGGTGCCGTAGGCCCCTGTTGCTTGCCCAACGGTCGATCCTGTTGACGATCCGACTCGCGGTTTCCGGGTGCCGTGCGAATTTCAAGCTCGTTCAGTTCATCCCATTGCTCGTCGGTGCGATCCCGTTCGGGAATGGCAGTCAGCTCGCGAATTCGGCGACGTGGATCAATTAATTCTGGATCATTCATACCCGTATTATGAACTACACCACGGTCTTCGTTCAACTTAGCCGCTAAAACAGTCGCGCAGCGAATACGATTGCTCCGTCGAAAATCGCTTTCAGCCCTATAATTCCCCCTTTTTTGAGCAACCCTCATGTGGTTCAAGAACCTGCAGCTCTATCGGATTCCCGTTGGCTGGGCAAAAGACGGTAGTCATCTTGAAGAGCAGCTTTCGGCCCGCAGGCTGCAACCGTGCAATCCATCCGATCTCCAGAGCGTGGGTTGGGTTGCCCCAGAGAACGAAGGTGCGCTGGTCCACTCGATCAACCGTCAGCACTTGCTGGCGCTTGGCGTCGAGCAGAAACTGCTGCCCGCTTCAGTCGTCAAGCAGTTCGCTGGAGAGCGAGCCAAGGCGATTGAGGAGACCGAAGGCCGCCGCGTCGGGCGCAAGGAAATGCGAGAACTCCGCGAATCGATGACCCTCGAACTGCTACCGCGTGCCTTCATACGCCGCAGAACCACGTTTGGCTGGATAGATCCGCTCAATGGCTGGCTGGTCATCGACGCGGCCGGAACGGCCAAAGCCGAAGAGTTTCTGGAGCATTTCAGGAAATCGGTCGACGCCTTGCCAATCAGGCTACTCAAGCTCGCGCAATCACCCTCATCGGCGATGACTGCCTGGGTGGCCGCTGCTCAGGCGCCAACAGGGTTTACGCTCGATCAGGATCTCGAATTACGTTCGGCGGAAAATGCGTCGGTGCGTTATGTCAAACATACGCTGGAAGGTGAGGAAGTTCCCCGGCATATTGCTTCCGGCAAGGTCGTAACGCGGCTGGGCATGACCTGGAGACAGCGTATTTCTTTCTTGCTTGACGAAAAGATGCAAATCAAGCGCCTGGCTTTCCTCGACATTCTCAAGGAAGAAGCCGACGGTCAGGCCGAAAACGATGAGGATCGTTTCAACCTTGACTTCACGCTGATGTCCGGCGAACTGGCGCGCCTGCTTGACGATCTGCTCGCTGCCCTGGGCGGCGAAATTGATAAGCCGGCCTGAGCCGACGATCAAAATGGAAGCATGGTCAAGTCCATCATGCCTCGAAAAAGCCACGGCAATACGCCGGGTGCCCTGGTTTCTGTACTTGATCGAATGCATCGATGGCAGTATCTACACGGGCATTTCAACCGATGTGGCCGCGCGCTACGCCGCACACGTCCGCGGAAAAGGCGCTCGCTATACGCGCGCCCATCCGCCAGCCCGATTGCTTGCCAGCGTGGGGTATCCGGATCGTTCCAGCGCGCTGAAAGCCGAATACCGGATTAAACGACTCACACCCGTAGCGAAACGCAGCTTGGCCGCAGCAATCAACTTCCGCACACAGCGTTCATTGGAGCGGTTCAATCAAACAGACCCGGCTGAAGCGGCGCAAGATTCTTGCGCTTGACCGTAAACCTCACCGGCGAACCGCTTCGTCCGATGGCCTCCACGACCAGGCGATCGGCACTGGTCTCCGCCACAACGCGAACGTTAAACGCGCTTCGCGCCAATCGGCTGGACCGCCCGACGTAGGTTGCCACCGAACCAATCTGAGGAATCCATCGGGAACTCTTCTTCGCCATAACTCTAAGCGCTCCGATCAAGGGCGTTGACATGCATAGCGTTGAACACTGGAAAATCACTTGCTGCGCACGAGCAACAGCGAGATTTCCGATTTTCGGACCAACCGTTCGGCGACGCTACCGACAAAAAAGCGTTCCATACCCCGCTGACCATGCGTGCCGACGACCAACAGATCGGCCTGCCACTCGATCGCCGCCTCGGCAAGCATGTCGGAAACATGTTTTATCTCCGATTCTATCAGTTTGACCTCGATCTCGACGCCGGATGCACGGGCCGTCGCAGCGGCTTTGCCGAGCATACCCTCGGCGCCAAGACGCATCCTATATTCGGCCTTGCCAACGCTATTCGGCAATAGCATTTCCATCTGGCGATTGGCAAATAGCGTCTCATCCACCGCGTGACAAATCACCAGCCGCGCTCCGCTGATTTTCGCCAGCTCTATCGCTGTGTGCAGCACTGGGCTGGCCATGTAGCTTTCATCGATGGCTGCCATGATCCGTTTGAACATTATTCTTCCTTCATTTATCCGAATATAAACCACCCGATCGCCAGCATGAACTCATTAAACATCGACATTTCGGCAACCAGGGACTACCGTTATTTGACCTGCCCACGTTGATCGCATTAACCAAGCTTCACGCTATTCTTGGAGTCATTCGCTAACCGCCACATTAAGCGCCTTCAAATCGTCAACACGACTGAGTCAGAACATGACAGATAACGCTATCATGAGTTCGCATTCTCGCCAGCATTCATAGAAAAACATAATTGGATCAACCAATTTTGTCTTGATCGTGGTGTTGATTAATATCCGGGTAGAAATGCTTGATGCAATGGCTTGGCGTATGGTTAACTGGCTACCGGGGAAAGTTCACAAAAAGCAATTGGACTACCGATAACGCCAGTGACGCATGCCGTCAGAACCTCAATCCGCATTTCTAGAAACAACGAATGCATTACCATATTGCTTCATCATCGAATCCAAAGTGTTATACCCGCAGCTTGTCAGTCGTTAATTCACAAGGAGAAGATAAATCATGGAAAGACGTTCCTTTTTGAAAAAAGCAGGAGCCGGCCTGGCGGTCGGCGCCGTTGCGATGCCAGCGATCGCCCAGAATGCCCCGACCATCAAATGGCGCCTGGCGTCCAGCTTCCCGAAGAGCCTTGACACCATTTATGGTGGTGCCGAGGTCATGGCCAAAAACGTTTTGGAAGCGACCGGCGGCAAGTTCCAGATTCAGGTTTTTGCCGGCGGAGAAATTGTTCCGGGACCTGCCGTGTTTGACGCGGTCAAAGACGGAACCGTGGAGATGGGGCATACGGCCTCGTACTATTTCTTCGGCAAGGATCCGTCCTACGCTTTCGATTGCGCCATTCCTTTCGGCATGAACAACCGCCAGCTCGACGCCTGGTTCCGCCATGGCAACGGCACCAAGCTGATCGGCGATCTATTCGGCAAATCGAATATTATCCCCATCCCTTGTGGCAATACCGGCGTGCAGATGGGTGGCTGGTTCAACAAGGAAATCAAGACGGTTGCCGATCTCAAAGGACTGAAGATGCGCATCGGGGGATATGCCGGTGCTGTCCTTTCCAAACTGGGCGTCGTGCCGCAACAGATTCCGGGGGGCGACATTTATCCTTCGCTGGAAAAAGGGACGATCGACGCGGCCGAGTGGGTTGGCCCCTACGATGACCAGAAATTGGGCTTCAACAAGGTAGCCAAGTTCTATTATTACCCCGGTTGGTGGGAAGGCGGCCCGCAGCTTTCCGCCTACGTCGACGCCAAGAAGTTTGCCACCTTGCCGAAAGAATATCAGTCCATTCTGAAACTCGCCTGCGCGGATGCCCACGTTGATATGATGGCGAAATATGACGCCAAGAATCCGACGGCGCTCAAGCAACTGGTCGGCACAGGCACACAGTTACGCCAGTTTCCGAAACCGGTGATGGACGCCTGCTACAAGGCGGCGATGGAATTGTATGCCGAGACTTCGGCGAAGAATCCGGAGTTCAAGGTAATTTACGAGGACTACAAGAAGTTCATGTTAGATGAAAATCTGTGGTTCCGTATTGCCGAAGGGTCCTACTCGAATTACATGTACGGTGCCAAGTAAAAGATCTGCACTATTGCCCTGAACTTGAAACGGGAGCTTCGGCTCCCGTTTCTTATGCTTCCTCTCAGCCGACAGGCAAGAAACAGCCCCGTTCGACGGGGCTGTTCAGCTGCATAGGGCAGACCGGCCAAGCGAGACCGCCCACACACTACTTGGCCTGTTCCCGCTTCAGCGATTCCATGATGGCTTTGTTCGGATCCTCCTCAGTCGCTGGCGCGCCTTTCCCCCCGGGAGCGACCAACGAAGGCGGCAAGTCGATCGAACCATAGCCGGAAACCGGGACATCGATTTCCACGGCGTTCAGATCGACCTTGACGTCTTTGTCGAGCCCGAAGGTTACCAGTTGCGGAAGCATGATCAGCAATCCAACCATGATGACCTGAATACATACAAAGGGAATGGCGCCCCAGTAGATATCGGAGGTCTTGATCGACGGCGGGGCAACCGAACGCAGGAAAAAGAGCGCAAATCCGAATGGCGGGTGCATGAACGACGTCTGCATGTTCACCGCCAGCAGTACGCCAAACCAGATCAGGTCGATCCCCAGCTTGTCTGCAACCGGCCCGAGCAGCGGAACGATGATGAACGAGAGTTCAAAGAAATCAAGGAAGAAAGCCAGCAAGAAAACCAGGGCGTTAACCACGATCAGAAAGCCGATCTGGCCGCCGGGTAAATCGCTCAACAGGTGTTCGACCCAGCGGTGGCCATCGACGGCGTAAAAGGTGAGCGAAAAGACCCGTGCGCCAATCAATATGAAAACAACGAAGGTGGTCAACTTGGCGGTTGTTTCCATCCCCTGCTTGAGCAGTTTCCAGGTCAGGCGTTTGCGTGCCAGGGCCATGACCAGGGCGCCGGTGGCCCCCATGGCGCCACCTTCGGTTGGTGTGGCAATGCCCATGAAAATGGTACCGAGCACCAGGAAAATCAGGGCCAGCGGTGGCACCAAGGTGGTCAACACGCGCATCAGCAGCTTGAATCCGCGCAGTGTCCGAGCCTCGGGCGGCAAGGCAGGCGCCCACTTGGGCTTGAAAATCGCCACTAGCACGACGTAACCGACATACATGAGGGTCAGCACAAAGCCGGGAATGAACGCGCCTTTGTACATATCGCCAACCGACTTGCCCAACTGGTCGGCCATGATGATCAGCACCAGCGATGGCGGGATGATCTGGGCCAGCGTGCCCGAGGCAGCGATGACGCCTGTTGCGAGTTTCTTATCGTAGCCGTAACGCAGCATGATGGGCAGGGAAATAAGGCCCATCGAAATGACCGACGCCGCCACAACACCGGTCGTTGCAGCAAGCAGTGCGCCGACGAAGACTACCGCAAAAGCCAGTCCGCCTCGCATCGGTCCGAAGAGCTGACCAATCGTGTCGAGCAAATCTTCAGCCATGCCGGAGCGTTCAAGTATCAGACCCATGAAGGTAAAGAACGGGATGGCCAGCAGTGTGTCGTTGGCCATGACACCGAAAATTCGATCGGGTAGCGCCTGAAACAGCTGCGGACCGAACAGTCCGAGTTCCATGCCGAGCAAACCGAAGACTACGCCGTTGGCAGCCAGCGCAAACGCCACGGGGAAGCCGACCAGCATGAACAGGATCATCGAAGCGAAGATGATTGGTGCCATATTGGCAATGAGGAACTGGGTCATCACAGCTCCCCTTTCTGTGCTTTGATAGCCAGCGCGAGTTCTTCTTCGGGAGTCGGCGTATGCGGTTTTTCGGTCGGATCAGGACACAGCCCCAGCAAGAATCCAATACGCTTGATCAGTTCGGAAATGCCCTGCAGCACGAGCAGGAAGAACCCGATCGGCACGATCAAGCGCACCGGCCAAACAACAAGACCGCCTGCATTACTGGACACTTCGTTGTCCTGAAAGGCCAGCACAAATATTGGCCATGACATCCACATGATTGCGATGGCCATCGGCATCATGAAGAAAATGATGCCGAAAATGTCGATGCCCGCTTGTGTGCGCTTTGAAAAGCGGTGCAGGATGATGTCGATACGTACATGTTCGTTTTTCTTGAATGTATACCCCGCGCCCAACAAAAAAATCAGCGAGAAGAGATACCATTGGATTTCGAGAAAGGCATTGGAACTGTAGTTGATCGTGTAGCGCATCGTCGCATTGCCGGCGCTGATCAGCGTCATCACCAGGACGACCCAGATGATGCTCTTGCCGATGAACTCGGTAATTGCATCAACGAACTGAGAGAATTTGAGTAAGGCTTTCAAAAAATATTCCTCCAAAAATGGCATGACATTTCGGGCTTCTGGGTCCCGTTGGTATTTCATTGTCGAGTGGCTGGATAATGTATCCGCCCGCCCGGCAAATAACAACTAACGCGAAAGCGTATCCGGTGGATCATCGGATCGCGTTCATGTCAGCACGATCAAACTCCCTTTTCTCGATCACTGGGTTCGGCGGTTCGGATGGTGCCGGTTCCCCCTTAATCAACAGGCCGGTCGGGCTTCGGTACGACTGCATTCCTCCAACAAGTAGGCGATGGAACGATACGTGCGCCCGGTTTCGGCTGTCAGGCCGATCTCACAGGTGCGGTTGCTTGAAACGCCACATTGACAGGCCACGGGCAATTCATCGTGAATCTTGCGCAGCGCATGCTGGTACAGTTCCGGCACCACGAAACCGCGATCACCGGCGAAACCGCAGCAGGTCACTCCGGCCGGCTCAATGACCGTCTCGGCACAGGCTCTGGCAACTTTCTGCAGTTTGGCGTCCGACCCGCTCCTGCGCACGCTGCAATTGATGTGCAGTGCAATCGGACCGGCTTGCTTGACCAAATGCAGCCTGGGCAGCAGAGCGTCATGGGCGAATTCATGGAAGTCAAACAGTGGCAGTCGACCGGCGACGTGGGTTTGCATACGGACGCTGCACGCGCTGGCATCCATGATGACCGGATAACGTCCATTTTCACTGGCGTCCTTCAACACGCTTTCAAGTCGCCTGGCACTTGCATCCGCTTCCTCGGCCAAACCCTTGCTGGCCAGCATCTGGCCGCAGCACAGGCTGTCGAAGCCGGGAGGCAAACGCGGCGCGTAACCGGCGCGGATCAACAGTTGCTGGATGACCTCACCGAGTTGCGGCTCGCCAGCCCCGCTCGGGCCAAAAATTCGTCCGCCGCAGGCCGGGAAATAGACCACCGGATCACCTTCGCCCCGACGTACCCGGACTTCCCTGCCGGCACGGGGCATCGCCGTTTTCCAGGCACCCCTGGACATTTTGCTCAACGCCTTGTCGCCAACGACTGCACTGGCCAGATGGCCGAGCTGCAGTCCCAGACGTGAAACCGCAGCGACCGTCCCGAAGTGTTCGCCGGTCCAGCGCCCCACCTTGCGTGAAAAATCGCTTTGATCACGGCCGCGCAAGCGGCGGGTCAGATCGCCGGTATTGATCCCGACCGGACAGGCTGTCGAGCACAATCCGCAACCAGCGCAAGTATCGAGGCCGAAATACGGATAATCTGCGGCCAGCGCACCGCCAGGTTCGCCAGTGGCACTACGCCGTGACAACTCGCGCCAGGCGACGATCCGCTGGCGCGGCGAAAGCGTGAGTTGATGC
This sequence comes from Propionivibrio sp., assembly GCA_016705685.1. Lineage (GTDB taxonomy): Bacteria > Pseudomonadota > Gammaproteobacteria > Burkholderiales > Rhodocyclaceae > Propionivibrio. The sequence goes on along the minus strand of JADJLB010000004.1, from coordinate 4,985 downwards.
GAGGGGCACAGTGGTTCGCAAAAGCCGCACTCGATGCAGCGATCGACGATATCTTCGGCGGCCGGCATCGGTTTGAGGTGTTTCAGGTGGGCAGCCGGATCGTCATTCAAAATGACGCCGGGATTCAGGCGATTTTCGGGGTCGAACAGCGTCTTGATGCGCCGCATCAGGTCGGTGGCCTGCTTTCCCCATTCCATTTCGACAAAGGGCGCCATGTTTCGCCCTGTGCCGTGCTCGGCCTTGAGCGACCCGTCATACTTGTCAACCACCAGCGTGCACACCGCATCCATGAAACCAGCATAACGCGTCACCTCGGCCGGATCGCCGAAATCCTGCGTAAACACGAAATGCAGATTGCCTTCCAGGGCATGGCCGAAGATGATCGCCTCGTGATAACCGTGTTCCCTGAGCAAGGCTTGCAGATCCAGCGTGGCGGCAGCCAGCGACTCGATCGGGAAAGCCACATCCTCGATGATCACTGTGGTGCCCGTGCGGCGCATGGCGCCAACCGAGGGAAAGGTTCCCTTTCGGACCTTCCAGTACATTTCGCAGGTGTCACGGTCGGTGGAAAAACACGCTGGTTCAACGGTGGCAATGCCGGCAATGGCCGAGAGGGCGGCGTCGATACGCGCCTGCAAGGCAATATTCTCGTGGGCACGAACTTCGATGAGCAAGGCCGCAACGGTCTCGCCCAGCGAACGGATGATCGCCGGCAGACCCGCCTTGCTTTCCACAGAGCGCAGGGCCGCGCGGTCGAGCAGTTCGACCGCTGAAACCGGTTGCGGTTTGAGGCGAACGACCGCCTGACAAGCGGCTTCGATATCCGGGAAAAATACCAGAGCGCTGGCTTTGCACGGATCTTCGACGACAGTGCGGTAAGTGATCCGCGAGATGAAGCCCAGCGTGCCCTCCGAGCCGATCATCAGATGCGCCAGAATATCGATCGGATCGGCAAAATCGATCAGGGCGTTGAGGCTGTACCCCGTGGTGTTCTTGATTTTGTATTTTTGCCGGATACGACCGGCCAGACCTTCATCGGCCCGGGTGTCCTCGGCCAGGTTTCCGAGCACTTTCAGTAGTTCGGCATGATCCTGCCTGAAGGCGGCAATGCTGCCAGCCTCTTCGGTATCCAGTACGCTGCCATCGGCCAGCATGACACGAAGCCCGGCCAGCGTCTGGTAACTGTTCTGCGCCGTGCCGCAGCACATGCCGGAGGCGTTGTTGGCGGCGATGCCACCGATCTTGCAGGTGGCAATCGACGCCGGATCCGGGCCGATCTTGCGGCCGCAAGAGGCAAGCCGCCGGTTGACTTCACTGCCGACGATTGCCGGCCCCAGACGAACGCTCAGCGCATCGGCAGCGAGCTCAAAACTGGAGAAATCTTCACCGATGAGAACCAGTATGCCGTCGGAAATCGCCTGGCCGGAAAGGCTGGTGCCGGCGGCGCGGAACGTGAGGTGGGTATCCTGCCGGCGAGCCACGGCCAGTACGTGAGATATGTCGTCTTCATTTTCGGCGATCACCACAACCCGGGGTATCAGCCGGTAAAAACTGGCATCAGTACCCCAGGCCAGACGCCTGAGTTCGTCGGAAATGACGCGCTCTGCCGGGAAACGAGTGCGAAGATCAGAAATAAGTGCGTTCAAGCTCCGACGACTCCACTAACGTACCGACAGATGATAACGGTTTTCATGCAGCGCACCCCAGCAAATTTAGCAATAGCCAACAGCTTGCATCAGTTAGGATTGACGGAAAGGATCATAATCAAAGATACGATGCTCAGAAAATTGGTAGCACCAAAATAATTGACCCGGGCCGATTCCGGATGAAAAGACAGAAAGACATCCATGCCAAGACATAGCGTTGCCGAAAAGATTCAGCGGGAAATCGAGTCGCACCTGCTTGATGGATCATGGCCAATGGGGACGCGCTTGCCGCCCGAACGGAAATTGGCGGAAACGCTGGGAGTTTCCCGGAACTCGTTGCGTGTGGCGATCTATAACCTGCAGACCCGGGGCCTGCTCGTCAGCAAATGGGGCAGCGGTATTTTCGTCACCGATCGCTTGCAGGCCGCCATCACTTCGCCCTGGCGTCAACTGGTGGTCGACCATCCCGATTTGCGTTGGGATACGTTGGAATTTCGTCGCGAACTGGAGGGCGCCACTGCGCATTACGCAGCGTTACGGGCCGACAAGAACGATCTGAAGAAGATCGGCAACGTTATCAAATGCCTGATCAACGCTTACGAGACCGGAAACAAGAGCGAGGAGCACAAGGCCGATGCCGACTTCCATGAAGCCATTGCCGAAGCGTCGCACAACAGCATGTTTCTCTACTTGCACTCCAACATTCTCATCATGTTGCGCGAACACATCAGCCTCAATCTGAAAGTGCTGGAAGAGGCCAGCGGCAAGGTTACAGCCCAGCTTCGCCAGCAACATCTGGCCGTCTGGGAGGCCATACGCAAGCACCAGCCTGAAGCGGCGCGGCAAGCGATGCTCGTGCATATCGACTTCACGCGTTCGGAACTGGCCCGCATAGAAGCTTAATTGTCCTGCATTTCCCGTTCAGGAAGTCTGATGAACATCGAGCGCAGTTAACGGATCAGACGAATTTGACTTCGGGATCTCCTACGACAATTTCTCCTATCACAGCAGCATGATCGAAGCCTTGCTGCAGGAAAACGGCGAGTACTTCGGTGACCACTTCCGGCGCGCAGGAGATGAGCAAACCGCCACTGGTTTGCGGGTCGGTGAGCAATGCGCGCTCACAATCACCGAAACGCCCGGAGTCAAGATCAACCTGGCAGCCGTAAGCCAACCAGTTTCGGGCAGAGGCACCGGTCACGCAACCCCGCGCAGCAAAGTCCAGGGCTTTGGGCAACACGGGAAGCGCAGCATAGTCCAGCAGCGCCGTCACGCCGGAACCCTTGCAGATTTCCAACAGATGGCCAAGCAGGCCAAAGCCGGTCACATCGGTCATGGCGTGCACACCCGCGAGACATCCATACATCGAACCGGGCGTATTGAGCTTCGTCGTTATCTCGATCAACAAGTCGTAATCGTGCGGCGACAGCAGGCCTTTCCTGAAAGCGGCACTGTATAGGCCTACGCCCAGGCGCTTGCCAAGAATCAGCTTGTCGCCCACTCGTGCTCCGTCGTTGCGCCGGACATTTCCAGGGTGCACCAGGCCGATGGCCACCAAACCGTAGATCGGCTCAAGCGAATCGATGGTGTGGCCGCCGGCCAGCGGGATATTCGCCTTGGCACACACGGATTCACCGCCTTCAAGTATGCGCCGGATGGTATCCATCGGCAGCGTATTGACCGGCATGCCGACAATCGCCAGGGCAAACAGTGGCGTGCCACCCATGGCGTAGATATCCGAAATGGCATTGGTTGCGGCGATACGGCCAAAATCGTAGGGGTCATCGACGATCGGCATGAAGAAATCGGTCGTCGCCACAATGGCTTGCTCGTCATTGATCTGATAAACCGCCGCATCGTCGTTGTTGCCCAGACCAACCAGCAACTGCGGCGGCACCAGGCCGGGCGCGGTCCTGGAAAGGATCTGTTCGAGTACGCCCGGGGCGATCTTGCATCCACACCCACCCCCGTGCGACAGCTGGGTCAATCTGACCGGCCCGTCGGAAAGCTGAAGCGGGGAATCCTCTGATGTCTTTTCGCGCATGCGCTTCTTTTTGATAAGTGAAAATGACGATGTTACGCCGACCTTTTCAGACCACGTCGAAACCGGCGGCTTCAACCGCATCCTTGAACTGTGCCGCACCGACTTTCGCCGGGTCGTAGGAAATGCTGGCTTGCCCGGCTTCCAGCGAGACTTCGACCGACTCGACTCCCGGCAAATCCCGCAACACTCCACCGACATTTTTGACGCAGCCCTGGCAACTCATACCGCCAATTCCGATTACCGTACGCTCCATATGCCGCCTCCAATGACTTGTGTATATTCTGCGTTGCTTCTCATCCCTGTCGCCCTCCCGGGCGCCAGCGCCGTAGCAGGAGCGAGTTCGACACCACCGAAACCGAACTCATGGCCATCGCCGCGCCGGCAATTACCGGATTGAGCATTCCCAATGCCGCCAACGGTATTCCCAAAACATTGTAAATGAATGCGAAGAACAGATTCTGCCGGATTTTTCCGAGTGTTGCGCGAGAAAGCAGTATGGCATCGGCAACCCCGTGGAGATCACTGCGCACGAGCGTCACATCGGCCACTTCGATCGCCGTATCCGAACCGCTGCCGATGGCAAAGCTGACGTCGGCAGCAGCCAGTGCTGGGGCGTCATTAACGCCATCGCCGACCATGGCCACCACCCGGTCGTCGGCCTTCAGGGCATTGACGGCAGCCGCCTTGTCGCCGGGAAGTATGCCGGCGCGATAATCGTCGATGCCCGCCGCCGCCGCAATGGCCGTGGCCGTCGCCGCGTTATCGCCGGTCAGCATAACAACGCGGATGCCCATGTTTTTCAGTCGCGTCACAGCCGTTGGCGAACTGTCGCGCAGTGGATCGGCGATGGCCAGCAGCGCCAAAGCACTCTCGCCTTCAGCCAGCACCACCACGGTCTTGCCTGCTCCTTGCAATGCAACGATCTGTGCGCCCGGCAACTGATGATCGGGAAACCAGTCAGGGGAACCCAGCCGCAGCTGGCGCCCGCCGACATTGCCGGCAACCCCCTTGCCGGGAATCGACTGAAAATCGGTCAGCGCAGGCAATGGCGCGCCCTGGATGCGCGCCCGATTCAGGATGGCGCGAGCCAGCGGATGCTCGGAGCCCTGCTCCAGCGCGGCCGCCAACTGCAAGGACCGATCCGCGTCTCCGATCAGCGGAATCAGATCGGTTACAACCGGTTCGCCCCGCGTCAGCGTGCCGGTCTTGTCGACCGCCAGCACGGTAATTTTTTCGGCCCGTTCCAGCGCCTCGGCATTCCTGACCAGTATTCCGGCAGCGGCGCCCCCCGCCCG
>JADJLB010000003.1 GCA_016705685.1 Propionivibrio sp. | reverse complement strand
CGCGCCAGTCTCAACAAGCGGCCAGATCGTGCACCATCTCCTATTTGTTCAGTGCGCGCCATCACGTTATCCCTATTCACCTAGCAGGGGCCAGCGATCACTGATGTACTTCTCGGCGGCATCGCGAATGACCCATGCGACAGAGACCTTTTTTTGCTCGGCAATCTGCGCAAGAGTCCTATAAAGGTCCGCGGGAAAACTCACGGAGGTTCGATTTATCGCCTTGGCGTGCGTCTTCGTGACTGCCGGTTTGCTAGCCATCGGATCATCCTCTGCAATTCCAATGCATCACATTACACCACATCGGTGCACATCGCTAGCTTCTCGTCGGGCTGGTTATCGTCAAATTATTGGATTTAAGGATTTGGAATGAATCGGGGCATTCTTCGCGGGAATCAATCGGCCGATCAAAAAGCCTTGCAAGGATCGAGAATCGATCAAACCAGCGCCAAGCGATCCACGGTATCGGGAAATTTCTCAACCAGGCGAATCAGTAGTGCCGCTTGTGCGTTCGGTTTGGCCCTCCCCTGCTCCCAATTTTCCAGGGTACGTGGGTTGGTGCGCAGATAGCCGGCAAATACAGGACGTGACAGTTTCAGACGCTCGCGAAGCGTAACCAGTTCATCGGCAGTCACCTCGGGCACCGGTTGCGCCACCACCTTGTGCGTACGCAGTGTCCGCTTTCCGGCGCGCTCGTTGGCTAAGGCATCAAAGCCCTCGGCAATCTCCGCAAACAGGTTCCGTTTTTTCATCTTCTTGCCTCCAGTTCCGCTTTCAACATCGCCTTGAGCGTCTTCTTCTGATCGGTGCTCAAGTTCTCCATTTCGTCTTTGTCATACAAGGTGAATGGCCAGAATTGCTCGCCACCATCCCACCAGTAGTTGATAACTCTCAACCCACCTCGCTTACCCTTGCCTCGACGTGGATCAGCATGGCGTAGCTTGCGCAGACCGCCCGTACCTTCGATCACCTCACCTGCTGCGGGATTTTTCAACATGGACTGCTGCAGACTTCGAAATCCTCCATCGTCCAGGTAGTCGGCACGGTATTTAGCGAACGCCGGCAGTTCGACGAACAATGCTTTCATGGGAGTAATATTCGCAAGTTGCGGATATTCAGCAAGATTGATTTGTCTGAAGATAGCTGTTTTCGTAGACGCGTCTATTGCGGAAGCCGCCGGTTCCGGTCGAAAGGCGACAGCGAAGTCAGCGACATTTGCTGTGTTCAAGATAGCGTTTCGGGCAGCAGCAAAAAACAGGCTCCAGCCGCGGAGCCTGTTCTGAATCGGACAAGTAAACGCTTACTGGTAGTACAAACCGCCGTTGATGTTCAGGGTCGCGCCGGTCATGAAACCGGCGAGATCGGACGCCAGGTAGGCACAGGCGGCGCCGATTTCTTCAGGCTTGGCCAGACGCTTCATCGGCACACCTTCAATGATCCCCTGCAGGATCTCGGGCTTGATGGCCATGACCATCTTGGTGGCGACGTAGCCGGGAGCGATGACGTTGACCGTCACCCCCTTGGCAGCCAGTTCGGCGGCCAGAGCCTTGGAGAAACCGATTACACCCGCCTTGGCAGCGGAGTAGTTGGTCTGGCCGGCCTGCCCCTTGACGCCATTGAGCGAGGAAATGTTGATGATGCGGCCCCAGCCACGCTCGGCCATTTTGGCGGAAACCTGCTTGGTCATGTTGAACAGGCTGGTCAGGTTGGTGGCGATGACGGCGTCCCACTGGCTCAATTCCATCTTGGCGAACATGCGGTCGCGCGTGATTCCGGCGTTGTTAACCAGAATATCGACCGGGGCGCCGGCTTTGGCTTCACCCTCGGCAACCATGGCCGCACACGATTCCAAGCTGGCAATATCACCGGAAACACAGATGAAATCCTTGAAACCGGCAGCAGCCATTTCCTTTGTCCACTCATCCGGCTTGTCGAATTCCGGATGGTAAGCGGCAATCACCTTGTGCCCCGCCTTGGCGAGTTCCTGACAGATTGAGGTACCGAGACCGCCCATAGCACCTGTAACAAATGCAACGCGTTGCGTCATGTTATTTCCTTTCGTTATGAATAAATCGGTGAAACGGCTGGAAGCAAGCCGCTGTCGGTCCTCATCGGTTCGAATGCTGACCAACAATGTTGAAGCAAGTGCAACTCTTTGAATTCATCTCCTCTTTCGTGGTACTTACAACAAGTGCCCTCCTTGCGGAAGGCAATAAAAATCAGGCGCATTCTTTAACGTAGCGTCCCGGCGCCGGCTCAATCGGCTTGAATCTGGCGTTGCCGGGTTCGCTTGGCGCGGCACGATCGCCGTCGCCGAATTGTTTCAGCCAGCGACTCCAATCGTCCCACCAACTGCCTTGATGCTCCTCTGCGCCCAGCAACCAGTCGTCCGCATTGTCGCTTGACGCGGCGTTGAGCCAGAAGCTGCGTTTGTTCTTGCTCGCCGGGTTGATCACACCGGCGATATGGCCGCTGGCGCCAAGCACGAAACGCGACGCTCCACCCAGGAGTTGCGTACCGAGATACGACGCTTTCCAGGGCACGATGTGATCTTCACGTGCCGCCAGAATGTAGTTGGGTACTTGAACACGCCCCAGGTCGATCTTGACACCGCACATCTCCAGCTTCCCGGGGACGCGAAGGCCATTCTCCAGATACAGATTGCGCAGGTACCAGCAGGCGAACGGCCCGGGCAGGTTGGTACTGTCCGAATTCCAGTACAGCAGGTCGAATGCCTTTGGCTTGCTCCCTTTCAGGTAGTTGCTGGCCACATAATTCCAGACCAGATCGTTGGCCCGAAGCATCGAGAAAACGCCCGACAGCTCGCTCCCCTTCATGATGCCGCCATGGGCCATGGCCGCTTCGCGCTCCGCGATCGACTGCTCATCGATGAACAGGCCGAGCTCGCCGGCTTCCGAATAGTCAAGCAAGGTGGTCAGCAGCGTCAGGCTGGCCACCTTGTTTTCCCCACGGGCAGCGAGCACGCTCAGCGCGCTGGTCAGAATGGTTCCGCCCACGCACCAGCCCAATACATTGACCTGATCGACCTGGCAGATATCCCGAACAACATCGATCGCGGCAATCGGCCCGTCTTCCAGATAATCGTGCCAGGTCAGATGCCCCAGTGGGTCACCGGGATTGCGCCAGGACACAAGGAATACCGTATTGCCCTGTTCAACTGCATAGCGGACAAAGGAATTCTCCGGCTGCAGATCAAGTACGTAGAACTTGTTGATGCACGGCGGCACGATCAGCAACGGCCTTTGAGCAGCCTCGGGCGTGGTTGGCGCGTACTGGATCAACTGGATGAGTTCATTCTCGAAAATCACCGTGCCGGGCGTCACCGCGAGATTCCTGCCGATTTCAAATGCCGACTCGTCTGTGATGGATACGCGGCCTTTTCCGAAGTCGCCGATCAGGTTGGTGATTCCATCGGTGATGCACTGTCCCTGGGTATCCAGCGCGCGACGGATGAATTCCGGATTGGTGGCGGCAAAATTCGCAGGCGACAGCGCGTCGATAAACTGCCGGGCCAGAAAACGGGCGCGATCTTTGGTCCTTTCGTCGCTGGCCGGGAACAGCTCGACCAGATCGCGGATGCATTGCGAATTGAGCAGATACGCATAGCGGATATAGTCAAAGACCGGGCTGCTCCGCCATTCGGGCGACGCAAACCGTCGATCCGCCGGATCGATGTCAATGACCGGCAACAGCGGCTCATCCGGCTTGCGCTCAAGCATTGAATGCCAGAGCTGCAGGTGCTTTTCGAGAAAGCCGTTCTGCCATTCTACATAGCATATCGGGTCGGGAAGCCCGAGCGACGGCCCTGAAATCCCGGCGGCTTGCGGCTGACTCTCGAGAATATCCGTCAGCCCCTGCATCAAGGCTTGGCTGACCTGAGCAAAATTCTGCATCGCAGGGGCAAAGGATTCTGACGAAAATGTCATGTATTCTTCTCGAGGGTATCGTGGTGGCGACCGAAGTCAGTTGATGAACAATCAGCGGGCGATTCTGCACTGCGACATAGGCACTGTCAACGCCCGACGCGATCAACCCGTTCCTGCACTCGCTCAAAATATGACCTATGAATTTCCGTCATGTGTTAGAGTGCCTGCCTCTCGTCGCGCCAGTCATCCGTCTTGGCGCCAATCGATTCGCTCCAGCAGTCCCGCCTTGCCCGCCCCACTACGCTGTGTAGTGTTCGCCAGACTGGCTCGTGAATTGGCGACTATGGCTTGTCGTACCCCGTCTGCATGGCAGACGTCTGGAGTTCTTCCGCATGAAATTTACCGAACTGGGTCTTGTACCCGAAATCATTCGCTCCATTGCCGATCAGGGCTACGAGACACCAACGCCGATTCAGGCTCAGGCCATTCCCATTGTGCTCTCCGGGCGCGACCTGATGGCCTGCGCGCAGACCGGGACCGGCAAGACCGCCGGCTTCACCCTGCCGATTCTCAATCGCCTGGCCGCCACGCGGGTAACCGGGCCGCGCAAGATCAGGGTACTGATTTTGACGCCCACCCGTGAATTGGCGGCCCAGGTTGAAGAAAGTGTCCGCACCTACGGCGCACACCTTCCCTTCAAGTCGCTTGTCATTTTCGGCGGCGTCGGGATGAACCCGCAGATTTCGGCGCTCAAACACGGCGTTGATATCCTGGTGGCCACACCGGGCCGCCTACTCGACCACGCCCAGCAGCGCAATGTCGACCTGTCGGGCGTCGAAGTTCTGGTACTCGACGAAGCCGACCGCATGCTCGATATGGGCTTCATTCACGACATCAAACGCGTCATCGCGCTGGTCCCGAAAAAGCGCCAGAACCTGCTATTTTCAGCAACCTTTTCGGATGAAATCCGCACTCTGGCCTCGACTTTCCTGACTCACCCCGAATACGTCGAATCCGAGCGCCGCAATACCGCACCTGAACTGGTCAAGCAGTACGTCTACAAGGTTGACCGTGAGCGCAAGCGCGATCTTCTGGTCGAGTTGATCCGGGATAACGGCTGGTATCAGGTGCTGGTGTTTACGCGCACCAAATGGGGCGCCAACGGCCTGGCCGACAAACTGCTCAAGGCCGGCATCGAGGCCGATGCGATTCACGGCAACAAGAGCCAGAATGCCCGTACCCGGGCGCTGGCCAACTTCAAGAGCGGCAAATTGCACGTCCTGGTGGCCACCGACATCGCGGCCCGCGGACTGGACATCGACGAATTGCCCTATGTCGTCAATTTCGAACTGCCGAACATCGCTGAAGATTATGTACACCGCATCGGCCGGACCGGGCGAGCGGGCAGCGCCGGCGCCGCCGTCTCGCTGGTTTGCATCGATGAGCACAAACTCCTGCACGACATCGAGCGTCTACTGAAAAAGCAGATTGAAGTCGTGGCCTATCCGGGTTACGAGCCCGATCCCGGCATTCGCGCCGAGCCCATCCTGATGCGCTCGGCCGGGACACGCGGCGGGCAGCGTGCGCCGGGAGGCCGGCCGGGAGGCGGAGGTTCACGCGGCAATTCGCCGAAAGCACCCGGCGGCCACCGCTCAGGGCCGGCCAAGCCGGGCGGCGGTTCGCACCGCAGCGGCACCCGTCACCACTAAAGCGGAAGCGACGGCTTCGAAGGGTAGATGCACCGGGCATTTGCGCTGAAATGACCCGGAGCGGGCCAATTGACGTCTTGATCGGGACAATTCAGACTTGAGTCCTCGATTTTCACGCTGTAGGCCGCCCAATCACCTCAACGTTCAGTACGGAAAGCAACCCGGAACTCCGGCCCACCCTTTGTCCAGTGGCGTTTGTGATCTCCATGTCCTCTATTGCGATCATCATCCCGGTTCTCAATGAAGCCGCCGGCATCCGAGCGCAACTGGAAACGCTGCAAGCGGTACGCACGGAAGGAGTCACCTTAACTGTCGTCGACGGTGGCAGTGACGACAACACCCGGGAACTGGCCGACCCGCTGGTTGACCGGCTCGTTGTTTGCCCTCGTGGCCGCGCCGTACAAATGAACAAAGGCGCGCAGTTGTGCGCAGGCGATGTGCTGCTTTTCTTGCACGCCGACACCTCCCTTCCTCCTGCAGCTTGCGCGCGCATCCGCGAAGCCATTGAGGACGGCGCGCTGTGGGGGCGTTTCGACGTATGCATCGATGCGGCGCACCCCTTGTTGCGCATCGTTGAACGGATGATGAACTGGCGTTCAAGCCTGACCGGCATCGCCACCGGCGACCAGGCCATCTTTGTCCGCCGCGATGTCTTCGAGCAGACTGGGGGCTACCCGGCGTTGCCCCTGATGGAGGATATCGCCTTGTCGGCCAAGCTGAAACGCGTGGCGCACCCCGCTCGCTTGCGGGCGCAAGTAGTCACCTCCGGTCGACGCTGGGAAAAGCACGGCGTCCTGCGTACCATCTTCCTCATGTGGTGTTTGCGTGCCGAGTATTTTTTTGGTGTCGATCCGATCAAACTGGCTGCGCGCTACGGATACTCCGGAAAGGGATAAGCCGACGATGGACATTGCCATTTTTGCCAAAGCCCCACAGCCTGGCGCGGCCAAGACCAGACTGATACCCGCGCTGGGAGCTGCCGGCGCGGCGCGGCTGCAACGTCGCCTGACCTTGAACGCGCTGCGTCTGGCCACCCGCTTCCAGGCGTCCAACGTGATGCTGTGGTGTGCGCCCGATATACACCACCGCTTTTTCCGGGCCCTGCATACCCGGGTCGGCGTTACCCTCTGCTGCCAGTTGGGAACCCATCTTGGCAAACGCATGGCCAATGCCTTTGCCGTTCATGGCGGCCCCCTGTTGCTGATCGGAACCGATTGCCCGGCGATGCAGACCGGGCATCTCCACACCGCCGCCCGCCTGCTGCAAAATGGCCACGATGCCGTCTTCATTCCGGCCGAGGATGGCGGCTATGTAATGGTCGGGCTACGCCGCCCGCAACCGCATCTATTTGACGGCATCGACTGGGGAAGCGGAGCCGTCATGTCTCAGACGCGCGACCGTCTGAACGCGCTCAATCTGCGCTGGGCGGAACCCGCGATCTTGTGGGATGTCGATCGACCGGCCGATCTGGCGCGTCTGGCCACGCTTGAAGGATTTTCCGAATATGGCCAGCGCAACGACGCCCGGCACGGCATAGACCGGCCGTGACGCGCTTGCTCCTCATCGGAGGCGGCCATGCCCATGTGCACGTTCTCGACGCCATGGCCAAGCGGCCGTTCCCTGATACCGAAACCACCCTGATTTCGCCTTATCCACGGCAAATCTATTCCGGCATGTTACCGGGCTGGATCGCCGGCCATTACACCATCGAGCAATGCGCAATCCCGATCAATCTGCTGGCCGAACGCGCCGGCGTCCGTTTTGTGCAGACGGCCTGCACTTCCCTCGACCCGGAGTCGAAACAGGCGCACTGTCTGAATGGAGAAATTATTCCATTTCACTTTGCATCGATCGATACGGGTCCGACGGCCGATCTCGGCAATATGCCTGGCGCATTGGAACACGCCCTGCCCATCCGGCCGATTGAAGGTTTTGTAAACGCTTGGCAAGGCGTGCTGGAACGCGCCCGTGAGCAAACCTCGGGCTTCCGACTGGCTATCGTCGGCGATGGCGCGGCGGGCACCGAACTGGCCTTTGCCATCCAGCACCGATTTTCATGTGAACGCATCAAACATGGGCAAATCACCCTGATCGGCGGTGGCAAACAACCCTTGTCGGGATTCCCTGAGCGTCTTCGACGCACTGCCGCAACCTTGCTCCAGCAGCACGGCATCGCGTATCTATCCGATAGCCGCGCCATCGAATTCCTGCCGGGAGCCGTGCGCCTCGCCGATAAGACGGAAATGGCCAGCGACCTCTGTCTGGTCGTTACCGGCGCTGCCGCACCTGCCTGGCCGGCCGACAGCGGCCTCGCCTGCGACGACAGCGGCTTCATCCGGCTCACCTCCACGCTACAGAGCGCCTCTCACCCCTGGGCATTTGCCGCAGGCGATGTGGCGGCTTATGCCGAAGCCCGACCAAAATCCGGTGTGTTTGCCGTACGCGCCGGCCCGGTGCTCGCCGACAATCTGCGGGCCGCGTGCGCGGGGAAAACCCTGCAGGCCTGGAAGCCGCAAGAAAAGGCGCTTTACCTGATTAGCACCGGCAGACGCCACGCGCTGGCTGCCTGGGGCCCGTTGAGCGTCAGCGGGGAATGGGTGTGGCGGTGGAAGGACCGCATCGATCGCCGTTTCGTGCAACGCTTTTCCTGACGCGCCCTGTTGCCAGGAGGACGCCGGAAGGCAGCGCCGAAAATGAAGTGGCGAGCCTTACCCCCGGCACTCGCAGTAAATGGCTGTGGCTGCTTCCTTCCGGACCTGACCAGGTTCACCACCCTGCAATGCGGGGAGACCCGCCATCGCGAATAGTATCATCAGTATCGTTCCAATGCTGTCGCAACCGGACTCGAAAAGTGTTTCGTGAGCTACACCTACCCGGCCAGCGGCGCGGCCAGCACCCGTCCGCATGCCGTGACGCAGATCATCCTGATTGCCGGCGGCATGATCGGCGGCACGATCAGTTTCGCCTACGACGCCAACGGCGCGCTGATGACGCAAAGCCAGGTCGATGGCCAGGGCCACGCGGTGCCGGGCAAGAGCCGTTCCCAGTTCTACACCAGCTTCGGCATGCCGCAATCGATGGGGCAGGGCACCACCAGTGCCGCCTTCTACTACGGCCCAGAACACCAGCGCGTCAAACAGATCTCCAGCGTCCAGGGCACCACCGTCTATGTGAACCCGGGTAACAACGGCGACCTGTTCTTTGAAAAGGACGTCAAGCCGGACGGCAGCATCCAGCAGCGCGCCTTCATTACCGCCGGCGGCCAGGCGGTGGCCATCGTCAAGCTCACGACCGTGGGCAGCACGACGACAACCAGTATTCGCTACCTGCACCGCGACAACCTGGGCAGCGTCACGACGATAACCAACGAAGCCGGCACGGTCATCGAACGCCTGGCTTATGAGCCCTTCGGCAAACGGCGCTTTGCCAACGGATCAGCCGATTCGAACAACACCATCTTGCCGCAAAACACCGACCGCGGCTTCACCGGGCATGAGATGATCGATGAGATCGGGCTGATCCATATGAATGGGCGGGTCTATGACCCGCTCGTCGGACGGTTCCTCTCGGCCGATCCAATGATTCAGGATCCCAATAGCCTGCAAAGCTATAACCGCTACGCCTACTGCATCAACAACCCGATCATCTGTACCGATCCATCCGGGTATAACTGGCTCTCAAAGGCGTGGAAGAAAGTCTGGCATAACCCGGTGGTGAGGGTAGCCGCAGCCGTCGCCGTGGCGTGGTTTGCTCCAGAGATCAGTGCCGCGATTGGTTGGTCCGCACCGAGAGTGGCGATGACGAGCACTCAGTGCATCCTTGTGAACACAGGGTTATCCGCCACACTCGGGATTGCGAGTTCGGCTGTTGCCAGCGGCATACTGGGTGGGGCCATGGCCGGGGGCATCCTGGGCGGTGATCTGCGCAGTGCAGCCATTGGCGGAATTACGGGAGGTATTGGTGCAGGTGTTTCTGAATACTTTGGAAGTGCATTAATAAGCAATCAAAGCAATCAAAGGGGCCGAATTAAGTTTGCATAATTTACAAGGCGTAGCATAAGGGAGACCACGAACGTTTCTCACTCACCAACCAACAGCATCGCCTTGAGCCTACGCAAGATCATTTGACAAATGAAAGAATTGACATGAACCGACCCAAACTCACCGTCCTCCTCGCCCTGCTGGCTTACCTGTTCGCCCCGTCCGCCCACGCCGACCTAGCACTGGCCAACGCCAAGGGCTGCCTCGCCGGTCACGAACTCAAGGCCAAGAAAGTCGGCCCCGCCTATCTCGATGTCGCCAAAAAATACGCCGGCCAGAAAGACGCCGCCGCCAAGCTGACCAAGAAAGCCCTCGACGGCGGCAGCGGCTCCTGGGGCGAAGTCGCCATGCCGGCCAACAAGACCATGGGCGTCACTGAGGCCGAGGCCAGGAAGCTGGTGGGGTGGATTTTGTCGCTGAAATAGGAATTCTGCTCGATAGCTTTTGTGCTAAGGTATTACCTGTTAATACCACTTGGAGTCTTCGATGACGACAGCCGCTATTCGCCCGGTAGCCATCAAGATTGGTGCCGATATCAAGGAACGTGTGCAGCGCCTGGCAGAGGCACGCCACCGTACGCCGCACTGGCTGATGCGTGAAGCCATCTGCCAGTTTGTCGAGCGCGAGGAAAAGCGCGAGGCCTTCCGGCAGGACGGGATCAACGCCTGGAACGCGTATCAAGCCACCGGCCAACATGTCACAATGAACGAGGCGGACACCTGGCTTTCCCGCCTGGAAGCTGGAAATGACGTCGAGCCGCCTGAATGCCACAACTGATCTGGTCGCCCGCCGCTCTTCGCGATGTACAGCGTCTTTATCGTTTTCTGGCCGAAAAGAATGCCGAGGCCGCCAAGCGCGCAGCAAAGACGATCCGCGAGGCCGTGCAGATCATCGCGCAACAACCGGGCATCGGGCGCCCCGTTGACGACTTGGAACACGAATACCGGGAATGGATCATTGACTACGGCGACAGTGGCTATGTCGCCCTGTATCACTATGACAGCAAAGAAGCGGTGATCCTGGCCATACGTCATCAACGGGAAGCAGGATACTGAGGCAGGCCGATTCTTCGATGAACCGTGCAAACGTCATACAACTCCAGACCCAGAGCAAACCTACCCTGATGGCCCGCTATGGCATTACGCGTCTTGCGTTGGTCGGCTCGACGGCGGCACGGCTCCTGGGGCGAAGTCGCCATGCCGGGGAACAAGACCATGGGCGTCACCGAAGCTGACGCCCATAAACTGGTGGCGTGGATTCTGTTACTGAAATAGCATGATTCCGCCTTCCGGCGGGGTTAGCCGGCCCCACTCGTTTTCACCCGTCCTCTGGTTGCGGCTGCGTTCCCGCTGGGCCATTTACGACACGGCAAAAAAATGTTTCGTGTGCAACCGGACTCGACGCGGCTCGACGCGGATATCGCCGTAACGCCTTCCAACCGATCACTTGGCGCGACAAATCCCAGGGGTGTTCTGTTCATTCAGGCGATCAAGCCAGGACGACAGTCGCAGACCGAGTTCGGTGCTGGCCGCCACCAACGCACCAACGCCGCCGCGCGCATCGGGCGTGGCGGCCGGCTTGTCGATGAATAGCCGCCGTTCGCTGACGGTCTGCCGCCTGACATCGATCAGGCTGACGACGACCTGCAACACCCCCCTGCTGTTTTGCGGCGTATCGAAGAGCTGTGAAAACTCCTGCAGCTCAACCCTGAGCAGGCAATCGAACGGTATATTTCCATTGACGCTCGCCGATCCGAGCTGCTGCCGGAGGCGTTGCGCGAGCAGGCTGTCCGGCGCGCTCACCCAGCGGCTTGCCGTGTATTCGTGGTGTTTCAGCGGATCGTCGTAAGCCAGGCGGTAACCGACATGGAGCGAGTCGAACCAGGACGGCGATTTGAGTTCAAGCGCCAGTCTCGACCACTTCCCTTCTGCCGCCAGAGGTGCCGCCGGCAACCCGAAGTCATAGACGGCTACCGTCGTCGGGTTGCCGCCGCCGGCACAAGCACTCATGAGCAAGGCGGCCAGCAGTATCCAGACTCTCTTCATGGTTGTCCCCCGGTAGTGATCGGCGCATTGAAGCCCGGCTCTCCCGGCCCGGGCAATGGTTGCTGGTGGCCGAAAATCAGGCTCTGCGGCGATTCCTCGAGCATCTGCAACACCCGCCCAAGCTGACGCGAATTCGCCGACAGCTCAGCGCTCAACGCGTTGATTCGTGGAATCAACGCACCCGCGCCGCCGGATACCGGGTCGCCCAAAACGGTCTCCAGTTTCCCGCTGACGGTTTGCAAGTGCGCCACGAGTGCGCGCGCTTCGGCAACAAAGGGCGCTGTCTGGGAAGCAGTTTGTTCGACGCGCGTCAGCGTGGCGTTGATCAAGCGGACATTTTCCGGGGTCAGTATCTGGCGCAATTGGGCCACCACGACCTTGGCATTTCCGGTCGTGTCTTCAAGATGGGAGAGCGTTTTCGTTATGTTCAGGCGGTTTTCCGGGCTGAGCAGCGCGTTGGCGCTGAGCAGGAAATCACGGGCATTGCGTAAGGTTTCGCCGCCGACATCCGACAGCTCCTCGACCAGCGAATCCTGCATCGGAATCGTGGGCAGCCCTCCGGAATTGGCTTCCAGAAGCGTAGCATCCTTGCCCGTATCTTCAAGCAGCACATGCGCCAATCCGGTTATGCCCTGATAACCGAGTTTGGCCGTCGTCCCCCGCGTCACGGGAATGGTCTTCTTGATGCGGATGCGCACCAGCGTATTGCGGACATCGTTCGGATCGAGCTCGACGGATTCGACTTTGCCGACGCTCACACCCCGATAGCGAACCGGCGCCTGCACATTGAGCCCGGTGACATTTTTTGTGGTCAGCACCAGATACTCGACGCTCACTTCTTTGTCGCCACCGAACCACCAAAGCGCCGCAACGGCGGAAATCCCGAAAAACAGGGTGAATAACCCGGCGATCAGGGCATGCGAGCGATTTTCCATGATTAATCCAACCTTCTTTTCATGACCGCAACGGCGTGCTCGGAACAGAAAAAATTACGAATGAAAGGGTGATCAACCGCCAGCACTTCGGCCGGCGTGCCACAGGCGATGATACGCTGCTCTGCCAGCACCGCCAGGCGCGTCGCCAGACCTGCCAGCGTACTGAGATCATGGGTCACCATCACGACGGTAAACCCCAACTCTTTCTGCAGCGTCCCGATCAGCTTAACAAAATTTTCCGCGAGGTCCGGGTCCAGCCCAGCCGTCGGCTCATCGAGCACCAGCAGTTCCGGTTCCAGCGCCAACGCCCGGGCCAGAGCCACCCGTTTGACCATCCCTCCCGACAATTCGGATGGCATCAACAGCGCATGGCGCGGTTCGAGTTCGACCATGGCCAGTTTCATGAACACCAGATCGCGAATGATTCCCTCTTGGAGCACGCGCAACTCGCGCAATGGGAAAGCAATGTTGTCATGGACCGACAGCGCGGAGAACAGCGCGCCTTGTTGAAACAACATACCGAATCGGCGGCGAACACCACGCCGAATCTCGGGATCGGCATCCAGAATCGCATGGCCAAAAAGCCTGACCGAACCGGAATTGGGCGCCAGCAGACCGACGATTTCGCGTAACAGCGTCGTCTTGCCGCTACCAGACCCGCCGACCAGACCAAGAATCTGCCCCGCCTCAACGTCCAGATCGATCGCCCGATGGATGATGGTGTCGCCAAAACGCGTGCTCACCCCGCGGATCTGGATCACCGGCATATCCGCTTGAATGCTGGACGAGGCAGTCATGGTGGTTACGCGCCTCCAGGCAATCCCAGGTTACGGGTCAATATCGCAAACACGGCATCGGCAATAATGACCATGGTGATTGCGGTAACCACGGCCACCGTCGTTTTCGACGACAAGCTTTCCGTATTCGGCCGAACTTTCAACCCGAAATGGCAGGCGATCAACGCGATCAGCGCGCCAAAGCAAAAACCCTTGCCGATACCGATCCAGACGTTGGCGACGGGCACGGCTTTGGGTAATTCGGCAAAGAAGTAGCCATAGGGCAGATTCATTTCCAGCTTTGCCGAAACCATGCCGCCGAGGATGCCAGCTGCCGAGCACCAGATGACCAGCAACGGCATGGCGATCGACAACGCGGCGACTTTTGGCAGGACCAGGCGCAAACTGCGCGAGACGCCCATCGTCGCCAGCGCGTCGATCTCTTCGGTCACCCGCATGACGCCGATCTGCGCTGTCATCGCCGAACCGGAACGGCCGGCCACCAGCACGGCAACGATGACCGGCCCCAATTCCCGAATGATGCTGATGCCAAGCAGGTTGACGATGAAGATATCGGCGCCGAAGGCCTTGAGTTGCAACGATGACAGATACGAGAGCACGACGCCGATCAGGAAGCCGACCAGCCCGGTCACCGGCAACGCCTGCGCGCCGCTCTTGTAGAGATTGGCCGAAAACTCGCGCCACGGAATGTCGCCTGGATGCAAAAACAAGGAACACACGTCGAGCAGCAACTGGCCGATCAGCGTGACGATGTCGCGCAACTCGTTGCCCACCGCCAGAAGCAACTTCCCCAGCACCAGCAATCCGAAATAACTGCGCTCGGGAGGCTTGGCCTCGTATTCCGTCGACATGGCCGCAGCGCGCTCAAGAACCGCCCGCTGCTGCGCCGAGACCCCCAGGAATTCCGGCCAACGCCTGCTCCAGGCTCGCCAGATCAGAATGGCGCCCACGCTATCGAGGCGACCGATGGCCGACAACTCCCAGCCGCAATTCCTCGCCGCCAGTGCCTGCAAACGTGCTTCAAGACCGGCGATCGGCGATTGCAGTGCGGTGAGTGTCCAGTCGCCTGAAAGCCGGACGTGCAGCCGCCCTTCGCGCTCACTCGTTTCTATCGCGGCAGCCGGCACCCGGCGCTACTCCGCAGCCTTACGCAGGTCGTAGGGCTTTATCCGCAAGGCGAAACCCACGCGCTTCCAGCTGACGGTTTCCTCTTCAAGCGCCGCAGCACTCAAGGGATTGGCGGACAACCAGTCGGGCGGAAGTTCGATATGGAATCCCGAATCCGGGCCCTTGATCCGGACCTCCGGCAAGGGCTGATCGTCGCGCGAACGGTGCAGCAATGCCGCCAGTCGAAGACAGAACAACAGGCTCCAGATCGAGTCTGTAGCCGGCGTTGACGGCAATTTTTCCAGCTTGCCGCGCTGGCCGAGAATCAGCAGCGCCAAACGTTCCTGATCCTTCTTGGAAAATCCGGGCATGTCGGCGTAGGTCACGATGTAAGCGCCATGCTTGTGAAAACCGCCATGCGCAACCGAAATGCCAATTTCATGGAGCAAGACGGACCAGCGAAGAAAGCGGACATCGCTCTCGTTCTCGGGCTGCTCGACGTCGATCAGTTGCCCGAACAGCATGAGTGCGGTTTGCTCGACTCGCCGCGCCTGGCGGGCATCCACCTGGTAGCGCAGCATGAACTGTTGCACCGTTGCATCGCGCATATCCTGCCGATGAAAGCGCCCCAGCAGGTCGTAGAGCACGCCGAGGCGTAAGGCGCCATCGGAATAGGTCATGTGCTCGATGTCCAGTTCGGAAAAGATCGCCGACATGATCGCCAGGCCACCGGCAAAGACCGGAATCCGGTCACTGCTCAGACCGTCAAGTTTCAGGTCCGACGCCGAGCCGGCACGGATGAGCAAGGCGCGCAGCTTGCCCAGACCTTCGCGGGTAATCCCGCTGAGGCCGTCTGGATTGAGTCCGTTGGATTCGAGCAGATCGGCAATGGCACGCGCAGTCCCGGACGATGCGACGGCTTCAGTCCAGCCGATGCGACGATATTCCTGGGTGATTGTCTGGATTTCCCGAGCGGCCATTACTTCGGCCTCGGCAAAACGCTTCTTGTCCACCTTGCCGCCCGGAAAAAACCGCAGCGTGAAGCTGACACATCCCATGAACAGCGATTCAACCGCCAGTGGATCAAATTTCTTGCCGATGATGAATTCGGTCGAACCGCCACCGATATCAACGACCAGGCGCTTGTGCTTGACCAGCGGGAGCGCATGTGCGGCGCCGATATAGATCAGGCGTGCTTCCTCGCGACCGCCGATAACTTCAATCGGGAAGCCCAGCGCGGATTCGGCCTGTGGAATGAACAACTTGGCATTCTTAGCCACGCGCAAGGTATTGGTCGCGACCACACGCACGGCGTCGGGCTGAAATCCGCGCAAACGCTCGCCAAATCGGCTCAGGGTCTCCAGCGCGCGCTGTTGCGCGGCTTCATCGAGCATTTTCTCCCGGGTCAGTCCAGACGCCAGGCGAACCGGTTCCTTGAGTGAATCGAGCGGGTAAATCTGGTCGTCAACAACGCGACCGACCTGCATCCGGAAACTGTTGGAGCCAAGATCCACTGCGGCGATCTGTTCGTAACCCATAGTCGGCACTCCCTGTCTTTCATTGATTTTATGGAGAGGCATTCTATCATCGCGACGATCACATCACCTGTCCGAGGCAGTTCTGGGCTCACCGCATTTCAAGTTCCGGACTCGGAAATTCGCACGTTTCTTTAACCGAATCACGCTCTTGCACGACTCACTTATTCCTGATTCAATGAGGCCATGAATCTTCTTGCCGATATCGCGCAGGGCACCGCAGCGCACTTCCCTTCCGAGAACTTCCTGAACCGCGAACTGGGCATCCTGGCTTTCAACCGCCGGGTGTTGTCGCAGGCCAGAAATCCGCTGATCCCGCTGCTCGAACGACTGCGTTACCTGTGCATCGTCAGCAGCAATCTCGACGAATTCTTTGAAATCCGCGTGGCGGGCCTGAAGGAACAGGTCAAACTGAATTCCGTTTCGGTCACCACGGACGGACTGACGGCTCGCGCCGCCTACCGTCTGGTCAGCGACGAAGCACACTCGCTGGTTGAAGAGCAATATGTCCTGCTCAACGACGAAATCCTTCCACGCTTTGCCGAGGAAAGCATTTACTTCCTGCGGCGTTCGGCATGGACCACCGAGCAACGCGAGTGGATCAAGGACTATTTTTTCAGAGAGGTCATGCCCGTACTGACGCCGATCGGTCTCGATCCATCGCACCCTTTCCCGCGCGTACTCAACAAGAGTCTTAATTTTGCTGTCGAACTGAAAGGCAAGGATGCCTTCGGACGCAGCTCGGGAGCGGCCATCGTCCAGGCGCCGCGCGTCTTGCCGCGCGTTATTCGGCTGCCGCAAGAACTCTGCGATTGCGAGTACGGTTTTGTTTTTTTCTCTTCCGTTCTGCACGCGTTTGTCGGCGAGCTGTTTGCCGGCATGCAAGTCCTCGGTTGCTATCAGTTCCGCGTCACGCGCAACAGCAACCTCTTCGTCGACGAAGAAGAAGTGAAAAATCTGCGCGCCAAAATTCAGGGCGAGCTTCCGCAGCGGCACTTTGGCGACGGCGTGCGCCTGGAGGTGGCGGACATCTGTTCGGATGCCATGGCCAGTTTTCTCCTTTCCCAGTTCAACCTGGGCGAAACCGATCTTTATCGCGTACCCGGCCCGGTCAACCTGGTGCGCCTGATGCAGATACCGGATTGGGTGGCGCGGGCCGACCTCAAGTTCGCGCCTTTCAGACCAGGGTTCCCCAAGTCGCTGAAGAAAGGGAATTGCATCTTCGAAGACATTCGCACCAGCGACATTCTTTTGCACCATCCCTACCAAAGCTTCTCCCCGGTCATCTCGCTACTCGATCGTGCGGCATCCGACCCGCAGGTAGCCGCAATCAAGATGACGGTTTATCGCACCGGAACCGATTCCGTGCTCATGCAATCGTTGATTCTCGCTGCGCAGAACGGCAAGGAAGTCACGGTCATCGTCGAATTGATGGCCCGCTTCGACGAAGAGGCCAATATCGGCTGGGCGACCAAACTGGAACAGGTTGGCGCCCATGTCGTCTACGGCGTCGTCGGCTACAAGACGCACGCCAAGATGCTGATGATCGTGCGTCGCGAAGAAGGCAAGTCCGGCAGTCTGCTGCGGCGCTATGTGCATCTTGGAACCGGCAACTATCATCCGAAGACTGCCCGCCTTTATTCCGATTTTGGGCTGCTCACGTGCAATGAAGAAATCGGCGCCGACGTGAACGAAGTATTCAAACAGCTCACCGGACTCGGACTGGCTCAATCGCTGAAGCATCTCTGGCAAGCACCATTCTCTCTTCAGCAAAACCTGCTGACCGCGATTGATACAGAAGCCGCCGCTGCCCGGTCCGGCCGGCGTGCCCGCATTATTGCCAAAATGAATTCGCTGCTCGAACCCGGGATCATCAGCGCGCTGTACGAGGCATCGCAAGCCGGGGTAAAAATCGACCTGATCGTTCGCGGTGTTTGCGCATTGAGGCCAGGAATCAAGGGGCTGTCGGAAAATATCCGGGTGCGCTCAATTATCGGCCGCTTGCTTGAGCATCACCGGGTGTTCTACTTTTACGCCGGGGGCGAGGAAAAGGTTTATCTCTCGAGCGCGGATTGGATGGAGCGAAATTTCTTTCGCCGCATCGAACTGGCCTTCCCGATTCTCGACAAAAAGCTTAAGCGCCGGGTCATTGCCGAAGGCCTGCAAATCTATCTTGCCGACAACCAGCAGTCCTGGGAGATGGATGCCAACGGCAGCTACCGCTTGCGCCGCAGCCCGCGCAGCAAACCGCGCTGTGCGCAAAGTGAATTGATCGAGTTGCTCAAGCCCTGATAGCGATCATGCATTTATCTTGCCGGGCGGAGCGGATCGTCTCGCCAACTCGAATGCCATCGACATGAAATTCGACGACCACCCGTTTGACCAACGTCTCGGCGAAGCCTTGACCTCGGCGATCAGCCAATTCCTCGGATCGCCCTGCCGGATCGACCACACACAACCCGTTGGCGGCGGTTCGATCTCGCGTACCGTCATCGTGCAAACCGGCGGCACGCGCTGGTTCGTCAAACTCAATGGCGCCGATCGCCATGACATGTTTGTCGCCGAAGCGGATGGCTTGAGTGCGCTGGGCCGCTGCTCGGCGTTGCGCGTACCGCATGTCGTCGCGCATGGCGTGTGCGGCCGGCAAGCTTATCTCCTGCTCGAACACCTGAATTTGCGTGCGCTGGATAACGACACCGCGGGGAAAAGCGCCGGCCGCGCACTGGCCGAACTGCATCGGATCGAAGGCGACTCCTTTGGTTGGCACCGCGACAATTTCATCGGCAGCACACCGCAACTCAACACCCGTCAAGGCACCTGGCCGCAGTTCTTTGCCCGACAACGGCTGCAGCCGCAACTCGAGCTGGCCAAACAGAATGGGCATAAAGGAAAGTTCATCGCCGACGGCGAACGACTGCTTGAAGGACTCGCCGCGCTATTCGTTGACTACCAGCCGGTCATCAGTCTGTTGCACGGCGATTTGTGGCACGGCAATGCCGGCGTGGACGAATCCGGCCGGCTCGCCCTCTTCGATCCGGCGGTGTATTACGGCGATCGTGAAACCGATCTGGCGATGAGTGAACTGTTCGGTGGCTTCCCGGCCAGCTTTCACGCCGCGTACCGTGCGGCTTGGCCGCTGGCCGACGGGTCTGAACAGCGCAAGACGCTATACCAGCTCTATCACGTGCTGAACCACCTCAATCTTTTTGGCAGCAGCTACCGGCACCAGTGCGAACGCATGATCGACCAACTTCGGGCTGAGATCGGCTGACAGCGGGCCTTTGTACCGGCTGAACGTTGGGCAGGCGTGAGGAAACCTGCATCGAAAGTCGCAATACCCCGCTCGCCAGGGTCTGTTTGCATGGCCAGCCGGAAATAATTTCTTTCGCCGCGGTCCGCTTTCACCGCGTCGCCTGTCACATTCAACACTCAATGCGCTCAAGATAGGCTAGCATTGGCCCCGGAATAATTTCGAGTGGAGTCTATCGTGCAAATCCTGGGCATTGATGTAGGCGGAACGGGAATCAAGGCAGCCATCGTCGATACGGCGACCGGCACGCTGCTCAGCGAGCGATCCCGCACGGCAACACCCAAACCGGCCACGCCCACGGCCATCGGAAAGACCTTGAAATCCGTGCTGGATCAGCATCGCTGGTCGTCGGGACCGATAGGCATGGGGTTTCCTGCCGCCATCCAGAAAGGGGTTGCCCGTACAGCCGCCAATATCGACGCTTCGTTTATCGGGTTCCCGGTGGCGACGTATTTTTCCGAGCAGACCGGGTGTGCCGTTCAGGTGGCGAATGACGCCGACGTCGCCGGCCTCGCCGAAATGCGATTCGGCGCCGGCAAAGGCCGCGACGGAGTCGTTCTGATCGTCACTATCGGCACCGGTCTCGGCACCGCCGTTTTCGTCGACGGTCACCTGTTGCCCAACACGGAGCTCGGTCACCTATTCCTTGACAATGGCATGGAGGCGGAGCGCTACGCTTCCGAATCGGTACGGATTGTCCAAAAACTCAAATGGAAGGAATGGGGACCGCGCCTGAATCACTACCTCACCACCATGGAAAGCCTGCTGTGGCCCGATCTGGTTGTGCTGGGCGGCGGCGTCAGCAAAGAGTTGAGGAAATTCTCGCCACTGATCACGACCAAAGCGCCGGTGGTTGCCGCCAGTTTTCTGAACCAGGCCGGTATTGTCGGCGCCGCGCTGTTTGCTGAGCAGGAGTTGCGCGCAACCCTCTGATTATCTTCGGCGGTCAGGCGCGACGCGCGTCGATGACGCCACTCACTTCCTGCAGTTGCGCCAGCGTTCTCGTGAGCTGGCCGAGGTTGTCGATTTCAGCGGTGAAGTTCATGTGCGCCATTCCCTGTTTCGATAGCGTGCTGACGGCGACCACATTCATCTTCTCGCGCGTCATGACTTCCGAAACGTCGCGCAACAGGCCCTGACGATCATGCGCATCGACGACGATATCGACGGCAAAAACGCCTTCGGTGTGGCTCCCCCATCCGGTTTCGATCACGCGCTCCGGGTGCATCGCCACCATGTTGGCAAGATTGGAGCAACTGGCTCGGTGAATGGATACGCCCTTGCCGCGTGTCACAAAGCCGATAATCGGATCCGGCGGCGCCGGCTTGCAGCAGTCGGCAAGCTGAGTCAGCAGTTTATCCACGCCGACGATCAGGATGCCTTTTTCACTCGTATCGCTGGTCTTGCGCTTGCGGACGGGCGCCGCCTTTGCCGGGCGATCCGCCTCCTGGGCGTCGCTCCCCCGCACCGCCGTCTGCAACTGGCGCAGGTTGAGCTCGGTACGTGCCACGGCGATAAACAGGTCATCGCTCTTGGCGAATCCCAGCTTGGTCGCAAGCTCGTCGATCTTGGTGCCGGTTGCTCCCAAGCGCTGCAGCTCTCGGTTAACGATGGTCCGTCCGTCGGCCAGGGTCTGTTCAAGCGCGCGCGATGAAAACCACAGCCGCACCTTGGCCCGCGCACGTTGGGTATTGAGATAACCGAGCAGCGAGTTCAGCCAGTCACGCGACGGCCCACCCTGCTTGGTGACGATGATCTCCACCTGCTGACCGGTTTCGAGCGGTGTATTGAGCGAGACCATCACGCCATTGACCTTGGCTCCACGGCAACGATGGCCTAAGTCGGTATGAACGCGATAGGCAAAGTCGACCGGCGTCGAACCGCGTGGCAGATCGACGACGCGCCCCTGTGGCGTCATGACGTAAATCATCTCGTCGAACGCCGCATCCTTGTAGTGCTTCACCCACGTCGACGAATCGGTGACTTCGTCCTTCCAGGTCAACAGCTGGCGCAACCAGGCAATCTTGTCGTCATAACTTCCGTCGGATGATTTCTTTTTGCCTTCCTTGTATCGCCAGTGCGCTGCGACACCGAGTTCCGAATTCTTGTGCATTTCACGCGTACGGATCTGCACTTCGAGCGAGCGACCATCGGGACAATAGACGGCGGTATGCAGCGAACGGTAGTCGTTGTCCTTGGGTTGCGAAATGTAATCATCGAATTCCTTCGGTATCGGCGAC
The DNA here is from genome assembly GCA_016705685.1 of Propionivibrio sp. Lineage (GTDB taxonomy): Bacteria > Pseudomonadota > Gammaproteobacteria > Burkholderiales > Rhodocyclaceae > Propionivibrio. The sequence goes on along the minus strand of JADJLB010000003.1, from coordinate 60,198 downwards.
CACATGTTGTGCACGATACCGAGGGCGGTATAACAGTCCTTCACGTCATCGACAATGACCCGCAGCGCACGCACATCATAGACTTCGGCAAACTCGACGCCCTTCTTTCGCATCTTGTTCCAGATGCTGTAGATATGCTTTGGCCGGCCGTATATTTCCGCATCCTTGATGCCCACCGTCGCCAGTTCGCGCGTCAAACTGGCCACCGCCTCGGTGATGAATTGTTCCCGCTCGACACGCGTCTGATCGAGATGATCGGCTATTTTTTTATAAAGATCGGGATGGATAAAGCGGAACGAAAGATCCTCCAATTCCCACTTCAGCTCCCACACCCCCAGGCGATTGGCCAAAGGCGAGTAAAGGTCCAGCGTCTCATGTGCCACCTGAACCCGAAGATCATCGCGTACGGTGGCATAGTAGCGCAGGGTCTGGGTCCGCGAAGCCAGCCGGAGCAGTACGACGCGGATATCCTCGACCATGGCCAGCAGCATCTTGCGCAGGATTTCGATCTGTGCGCGCAATTCAATCGGGTCGCGATCCTTGTTTTCCAGGGAATAGGCAACAAAACCTCGGGCGACCGGGCGCAAGCTATTCAGCCGGGATACGCCACCGACCAGATGTGCAACGGCCGCGCCAAAGCGCTCATCGACCTGCGCGATACCCTGCTCGTCGTAAGTGGGCACAGCAAAAAGCAGGGCCGCAATACGGCTTTCGGCATCGAGTTTCAGCCCGACTAGAATGAGCGCCATTCCCAGAGCATGCTGCCAGACGCCTTCGCCGCTGCCCAGAATGCGATCCGCGTAGACCGACTGGGCAAACTCGGCGGCGCGACGAAGCTTCTCCTTCTCCGAAGGGGACAGGCCATCACATAAGGTCTGTAGGGAGTGTGTTAAGTCGCTTTGTGCGGCGACGGAATGAACAACGGAAACCATGGCGCCATTATAAGCTTTCCGCCGGACGGGCCAGCGGGGACAGCACCCTCAGGATCGGGGCATGCGCAGAGACAGGATCAATCAACTCCGCTACGGACCGCTGGGCGGTTCGACGATCACCACGCGGTCCTTGCCGCGGCGTTTGGCTTGATACATTCCGTCATCGGCGCGACAGAAGAAACTCTTGGTGTCGTCTCCCGGCTGGAATTGCGTTACGCCAATGCTGACGGTTGCGTGCACGATGGTCTGGCCTGGCATCTCGAACAGCCTTTCGGCAAACCGGGTGCGCACCCGCTCCGCCAGCCTGGCGCCATCCTGAACCGCAACTTCGGGCATCAGCACGGCAAATTCCTCACCGCCGTAACGGTAGGCGGAGTCCGTCGTCCGCAGGGAGGTCCGGATAACTTCGGACAAGGCCATCAAGACCCGGTCGCCCTCGGCATGACCGTAGGTATCGTTGATCGTTTTGAAATTATCCACGTCGGCAATGAGCAGCGTCAGGGGCCGCCGATAGCGTTCCGCCCGGTCGATTTCCTTGCCGACCATCACGCTGAAATGACGGGTGTTATAGAGCTTGCTCAATTCATCGGTGATACTCAGTTCGCGGTAACGTTCCTCGCTCTGGCGCAAGGATTCCTCGGCCAAGCGGCGTTCAGTGACGTCCTGCATGGTTTCGATGGCGCCGATGAGTTCGCCGTCGCTGCTGATCAGCGGCGCCGCCGTCAGATACAGCCACTTGTCTTCCCCATTGAGATTCTTCCAGTACGCTTCGGTTTCGAATGCGCCTTCAATGAGCGAAGACTGGCGCAGATCCCCGCAAAAATAGCGGTGAAAATCGTCTTCGATTTTCCCCTCCAGGACCAGGTCGGACAGGAAGGGCCTGGCGTCGGGGCTCGGCGGACGCCAGTGGTCGCGAGTGACCATGGCGCTTTCCGCCTGCTGCCCGGTCAGGGCTTCACACGCCTTGTTCCAGTGAGTGATCTGATGCGCCTGGTCGATAACGACGGTGGCGACGGAGGTGCTCTGGAGGATTTGCGCCAGCAGGGTTTCCCTTTCCCGGAGAGCCGCCTCGGCTTTGCGCCTTTCAGTGAAATCCTGAAGCGTTTCGATCGCACCGATGACGTTCCCCTCGGCATCGCGAATCGGCGCCGCCGTAAAAAACAGCCAGCAGCCGCCATTGCCGAAATCTGGGAAGAAGTCCTCCGCTTCGCAGGCGCCCGGAATCAGCGTGGAGGGGTGAAATTTTTCCTGGTAGAAATAACGCAAATCGTCCTCGTTAAGGCCGTCGAGGATCAGGTCGGCCATGACGGGGCGTTTGGACGGATAGAAGGCGCGCCACTGTTCGGTGGTGCCGATCAGGCTCGACGCAGGAATCCCGGTCAGGACCTCACAGGCTCTGTTCCAGCTAACCACCCGATGTGCTTGGTCAAGGATAAACGTCGCCACCGGGTTGCCTTCGATAAATCCGGGAGCGTTTGGGTTCAAGGGCGTCATCTTGTTTGCTTTGATCGTGCGACAGAGAATTCAATCGGCGGATTTTATCACCGCTTCTTTTCGGCTTGGCAACCCCTGACTGCTCGCGCGACCGCATTAGTCCGGCCCCAAGCACCCTGTTCAAGCTACGATTCACGCTGCTCGGGAACAGGATCGGCGGATTCAGGACGGTGGCACGCCCCGAACCAGCGCCTTCAACTGCACTAGGAATTCATCGCGCAAGGCATGGAGTTCATCGAGTCGTGTCAGTGCTTGCAGCGTTCGATCGCTGGCATGGAGTTCGCACAGATCGACCGCGAGCGCGTGCAGCTCGCGATGCAAGCTCTGGACGGCGTGGAAGGCAGCCTGTTGGCCATGCCTTGCCTGGCCCCCATTCTCCAGCCAGGAACTGAAGCGGCACTGGTGGTGTACCAGGGGCAAAACTTTGCGTTCCCCCTTGAGGAAAGCCTCAACGGCAATGATCCAGGCACGGTGTTCAACATCGGAAAAAATCAAGGGCAAATCGTCGCCACTTACGGCAAGCAGGGTGCTCCAGACAGTATCCGGACGCCAGGTGGCCATCCAGGCCGGGAAATCGGCGGCCGGCATGGGGCGGGCAATGCCGTAGCCCTGGGCAAGCTCACAGCCTAGCTGCAGCAACATGGTGCCGTGATTCACGCTTTCCACCCCTTCGGCGATGACCTGGCGTCGAAAGGCAGTGGCCAGACCCAGCACGGCCTGCAGTATGGCCAGGTCGTCCGGATCATCGAGCATGTCGCGAACGAAGCTCTGGTCGATCTTGAGCTGGTCGACCGCCAGTCGCTTCAGGTAAGTCAGCGATGAGTAGCCGGTGCCGAAATCGTCCAGAGCAAAACTTACCCCGATCTGCCGGCAGGATTCAATTACATCGGAAACGCGCTTGATGTCTTCGAGCGCACTGGTTTCCAGCACTTCCATTTCCAGATCGCCCGGACGGACTGCCGGATGGGCGGACAAGAGGATGCCGAGCCGATCAACGAAATCCGCCTGTTGCAACTGACGTGCGCCGACATTGACGCTAACCGGGACATGCCATCCTGCCACCTGCCAACGCTCCATCTGAGTCAGTGCCGTATCGATGACCCATTCCCCGACGGCAACGGCCAGCGGGTGATCTTCGATTACCGGCAGGAATACCGCCGGCGACAGTAACCCTCGTTCCGGATGCTGCCAGCGAATGAGGGCTTCGGCGCCGATCACCTGACCCGTACGCATATTCACCTTGGGCTGGTAATGGAGTACGAATTCGTGTTCAAGCAGGGCACGGCGAATGTGCTCCAGGCTTTCATGGCGCCCGCGGGCATTGCGATCTTGCTCAGCATCGAAGATATGAAAACGGTTCTTGCCCGCCAGCTTGGCCTGATACATGGCTTGATCCGCCTGGCGCAGCAATTGCTCCGCATCGACTTCTTCGGCCTGCGGATAGGTGGTGACGCCCAGGCTCGCCGAAATCTGCAACACCAGATCGCCAACTTGTTCCGGCTGGGCGGCCGCCTCGAGCAGTCGCGTCAGCAACTGAACGCTGTCGGCCACGTCGGGCAGGTCCAGCAATACGGCGACGAACTCGTCGCCACCCAAGCGCGCCAGCGTGTCGCCCTCGCGCAGGGCGTTTTTCATGCGGCGGGACAGCGCGATCAACAACTGGTCGCCGGCATCGTGTCCGTGATTGTCATTGATGGCTTTGAAGCCATCGAGGTCAAGATACGCTACCGCCAGCGGTTGTCTACGACGCAGCGCTTGAACCATGGCCTGTTGCAAGCGATCGGCCAGAAGCGTGCGGTTGGGTAGCGTGGTCAGCGCATCGTAGTGCGCGAGTTGCTCGAGTTGCCTGGCATGCTCCTTGATAGCGGTGATGTCAGTCGAAATTCCGCATAAGGCATATATGCTGCCGTCCTGACGGCGAAGCGGCAGCTTGGTGGAATGATAGGTCGCTATCTTTCCGGAAGAGGCAACGGTATTTGTCTCTTCAGTCCTTACGGTTTCGCCGATTTCCAGCACCCGGCTATCATTGCCCCGGATGTTGATCGACGTGGATTCATCAAAGAATTTTTCATCACCAAATCCGACGATATCGGCCATATCCTCGATTTGCCATAATTCCCGCACTGCGCGGTTGGCAAACAAGTACCTTCCTTCCGTATCTTTGAGGTATATGCAGGCATCGACGTTCTCCAGGATGGTGAAGAGGCGGGCCTCGCTCGCGCGCAATTCTTCTTCGGCCTGCTTGCGATCTGTAATGTCAGTCGAAATTCCGCAGAGGGCATAAATCTGGCCGCTCTCGCGACGAAGCGGCAGCTTGGTTGTCTGAAAGACAGCCGTCTTCCCGTTGCCGGAGAACGCGATGGCTTCCTCCGAGCGGATTGTTTCACCCTCTTCGAGAACCCGGCGGTCACTGCGCCTGATGATGGCGACCGTTTCCGCGTCGAAGATCATCTCATCGCCAAGACCGGCGATGTCTTCCATTTCAAGTTGCCACATGGCACGCGCCGAGCGGTTGGCGAAAAAGTAGCGCCCCCTGCAGTCCTTGAGGTAGATACAGGCATCGACGCTTTCGAGAATGGCACTGAGCTTGCGCTCGCTGGCAGTCACCAGTCCCACCTGATTCTGGAGCGCTTCGGTGACGCGCAGATAGTCTCGACGACGCACCTCGTGGTCGGAACGCAACCGTTCTTCAGCATGTTTCGCGTGTCTTGCCTGATCGTCCGCCACGCTGGCCAAACCTATGGCTTCGAGCGCCACGGTCAGGAATTCTCCGCCCTGCAGGAGTGCTTCGCGCGAAAGACTGATATGCCAAAGCAGTGGGCCAACGCGCGCCGCCGCCGGGCTGCCAAAGGTGAGCACCACGCCCTCGACCCGGGTCCGGAAGTCTGGCAGCAACGCATAGGCCGATTCACAGTCCGCCGCGAGCAAGACCACGGTCCCGGAGAGCAACTCGCGCTTGCCGACGGCCCCCCCGACAAAACCTGCCGGCGGTTCGCCGATCATGCTCAGATAACGCATGCTCACGTGTTCACCGCTCGATCACCAGCAACACGTAGGTCATATTGTGGAACAGGTTGCGGGTGTACCCGTCAGCCCGACGCAACGGGGCGATTTCGCCGAATGACGTGAACCCGGCCAGGGGCAGATCCGGCGCAAAGGCCTCGGTCAACGCGCGGGTCTCGTGCTTGATTTGCTCGCCGAGCAATATCTTGCGACCGGAACAACTGATCACCAGCGCGGCCGCCGCGCCCTTTCCACTAGCGCTTGCCGCTTCGGCAATGGCGTGAACCTCAGCCACCATATCCTCCGGCCGGGCCACACACACTTGCACCGAATGGCCTCTGGGAATGCCGCCAAACAAACCGAGTGATCCTCCCGTATCCAACAAGTCCGGAATAATCGAGCGCAAGCACTTTTCCTCGGAGACCTCGGCATCGTTAACCAGCAAGGAAAGGGTTCCGCGGTCCGTCTGCAACACAGTCCTGCCGGTCTCGCGTTCGATAAACTCCTTGGCAGTGAGGCCGTCGACGCGATGCAACTGGGTGCCCTCGATCGCATCGATCCGCCCGCTACGGCCGATGGCCTGCAACGAATTGCCGACACGGATCGAAAAACGCAGATCGCCGCAGGCCGCCAGCACGACGAGCGCATCGCTGAGGACTTCACGATTGACGTAAATATAGCTGCTCTGCATCAAGTAATCGTCAGCGGCCAGGCCACCGACGACAGGGAAACCGACGCTGTCGCGCAGCACGGCTTCGACCCGGCTGGCATCGACCCTGAAATCGGACACCAGGTACCCCAGGCAGGGCGTTTCCCCATCGGCCGAGAGCTTGGCCATCAGTTCTTCCAGCTTGCCATCCAGATTCTCGTGCAGTCGTTCGGCATACGCCAGCCGCCAGCGCACCTGCCCGTCGGAACTCAGGCCGAGGACAGCCGCACCACGATCGGAAGAAAATGTCGTCTCATAGAATCCATTACCGCTATTACCAACAACAATGACATCGTCACGATCCAGCGCGTCATGCAGCCCCTCCAGCAACTCAGGCACCGAGTAATCTATCGAAGAGAAAAGGAAGACAACCTCCGGGGGCATCGACGCCAGCGACTCGCCCAAGGCAATGCCGGCACGGTAGGGGTCGGTGACGATGGTGCTTGACGATCTTGCGCGCATGGCCTGACGCCTCGGTGAATTGGAACAATTGGAGCCTGTCCGCGGAGTGTACGATCAGAATGCGTTTTGCACCACTTTGGTGACTTATTTCGGGCGATGGTGTTGGCTATTCTGAGGGAAATAAACCACACGCCGAAAACCAAGCCCGCAAGTCGCGTGCATAATGCCCGCTGACTCCGACAACCGGCAGCGCCGCCCCCATGTTCAAACGATTTCACCATCCGTATCTTCTGCTTACCCTGACTTCGCTGTTCTGGTCGATCAACATGGTGCTTGGCCGCGCGATCCGCGACGAAGTCCCGCCGCTTTCACTGGCCTTCTGGCGCTGGACCATCGCCCTGACGCTTACGCTCCCGCTGGCGCTGCCACACCTGCGCGGACAATGGCCGCTGCTCAGGCGCGGCTGGCCGGCCATCGTCATTCTTGGGCTGCTCGGCGTGGGCGGCTACAACACGCTGGCCTACGTTGCGCTGCAATATACGGCGGCGACCAACGCCGTCCTGCTCAATTCGTTCATCCCGATCGCCACCATCACGCTCTCCTGGATATTCCTGAAAAAACAGTTGCGCGGCATCGAATGGCTGGGCGTGCTTACATCGCTGCTGGGCGTGATGATCATCGTTGCACGCGGCACGGTATCCACGTTTGCCGGGCTGGCGCCCAACATTGGCGATCTGTGGATGCTCTGCGCCGTATTCGTCTGGGCTCTCTACACCATCGGATTGCAATGGCGCCCGGCCGGCGTCGATCCGATGCTTCTGCTGGCTGCCCTGATCGGCATCGGCCTGGTGGCACTGGCGCCCGCCTACGCCTGGGAAATCGCCCAAGGCCGCCTGATTCACGTCACTCCAAAATCGCTGGCCGTCATCGCCTACACGGGCGTTTTCCCAGGTTTTCTCGGCTACATTTTCTACAACCGCGCCGTCGGCGAAGTTGGTGCCAGCAAGGCCAGCCTTTTTATCCACCTGATGCCGGTGTTCGGCACCCTGCTTTCGGCCGCCTTCCTCGACGAGGTACCGCAGATTTACCATTTCATCGGCATTGCCCTGATCTTTGTCGGTATTTATCTGACCACCGCGATTAGATTTCGCTAATGGGCGTGGCGTGTGCGGTGCAATTCTCACGACAGGCGGGATGACCGGCGAGGTGTCGTTGGGTTTATGATGGGCCACTGACCGGAGATTGTCTCCAATGCGTTTTGTCGACCCTGATCGTTATGCGGCGCTGAAGGCGACGGGAAAGCTGCCCTCGCCCAAGGGCGTTGCCTTGTCGATCATCCGCCTGTTGCAGCGGGATGATTTCCGCATTGGCGAACTGGTCCAGCTCGTCCAGTCCGACCCGGCGATCGCTGGACGCATTCTGTATTTTGCCAATGCAGCCGCTTTTGGCCGCTCGCGACCGATTGTTTCCCTGCAACGCGGGATCGTCGCCTTGGGTTCGTTTCGCGTACGCGATCTGGTGATTGGCCTCTCGGTCATGCACAGCCACAAGAGTGGGTCGTGCACGGCCTTCGATTATGAAGTTTTCTGGGGGCACTCCTTGGCGACCGGTATCGCCTGTCAGGAGCTCGCCCACTTCGCCCAGATCGCCAGCGAAGAAATTTTCACTATCGGACTGCTGGCCCGAGTGGGCGAGCTGGCGCTGGCCTCTCTCTTCCCGATGAATATTCCGATGTCCTGGTGCTCGCTCGTGAGCAGGGGCTCGAAACGGCGCCGCTTGAGCAGGAGCGCTTTGGCTTGGACCACCATGAACTGGCTGCCACCTTGCTAGGGGAATGGGGACTTCCCGAAGTGCTTGTGATGGCCGCTTTCCACCATGAAAACCCCGATGCGGCGGGTTTTGACGATGGCTCCCGGGTCCACACCTTAACGCTATCCCTGAGTTTTGCCAGCGCACTGGCGCACCTGTGCATGGTCGATGAGGAATCGCGCTGGAGTCTGCTGCCGGCGCTTCTGGCTCGCGCGGCACGTCTTGGCATCGGCGGCGTCGCGCTCAATGCCTTGGTCGATCGCATGGTCGAGCGCTGGCGTGAATGGGGTGCCAAACTGAAAGTTCGCACCCAGGATATTCCCCCCTTCGCCGAAATTCTGGCGGCAACCCCTCCGATGCGCCGGATGGGTACGGTGCCCGATAGCGAAAACCGTCGGGCGCGAACGCCTTGCCTGCATGTTCAGTTGATCGGCATCCCGGCGCCGGATCTCGCACCGTTAATGCAGCAGATCGAGGAGCTTGGCCACCAGCCCGTCCTGGTCGTCGATTCGGCGGAAGGCCTGGCGCAGGTGCTGCGCCGCCCGGCGCAGATCATTGTTGCCGATTTGTCGATGCCCAGCCTGAAAGCGACCGATTTCTGTCGCAACCTCCGTTTGGCTCAGAAAGGCAAGGATTGTTATGTGTTGCTGCTGGCCACGCCGGAGAACGAAAGTCGAATTCTTGAGGCCATCGCTGCAGGCGCAGATGATGTGCTGGTCAAGCCCGTGAACATGGAAACCCTGCGCGTTCATATCAACACGGCGACGCGAATGCAGATACTCAAGGATGAAATGCAGCGCGAACGCCTCGGCATCATGCGCTCGACCGACGAGTTTGCCGTGGCACAGAAAAGGCTGCTTCAGGATGCGCTGACCGATACGCTGACGCAGCTTCCCAACCGCCGGAAGGGGCTGGACTTTCTCGCTTCGGAGTGGGTTTTTGCCCAGTCCAGCGGTGCGCCGCTGGCCTGCCTAATGCTTGATATCGATCACTTCAAGCGCATAAACGACAACTTTGGCCATGCGGCCGGCGATGAGGTACTGCGCCAGTTGGCAGAAGTCTTGAGAAACACATCGCGCTCCGAAGACATGATATTCCGCTACGGTGGCGAGGAGTTCGCCGCCGTTCTGACCAACGCCAACCAGCGTATCGCTTTGCAGATCGGCGAACGGATTCGCACGCTGGTCGAAAAACCGCTTTTCTGTGGGAAGCGCAGCGCATACCCGTCACCCTGAGTGTCGGTGTCGCGGTAACCCGCGGCCACGAAACCGACAGCCTGGCGCTGATACAGGCGGCGGATCTTGCTCTGTATCAGGCCAAGGAAGGCGGTCGCAACCGGGTGGTGTCGTCGGCCTAACGGCGTCCGGAGTTGTCTTTCACCGCTGAGTGGCTTGGCCTCTCGTTCACTGGCCATAACCGGCAGGGCGATCCCGAACCTCTGCGACGCGTACCGCCTCGCCCTCGATGATTTCACCCTCGGCGCCCGATCCGGCTTCCGCCGGCTCGGCGTATCGTCCGCCCGTCTGCTCAGCGGCCTGCTCGCGCATCTGCCGCCGCAATTCCCTGGTTTTCCACCAAAAATAGAACCCGAATATCAGTCCGGCCACCGCCACCACGGCGAAGATGACCAGTGAAAACATGAAGGCCGCTGTCAGCACGACCACGCCGACAAGCACGCTGAGGATACGTGTCAGCACGCCATGGGTTGGCGAACCCGCTGGATCAAAGTTGGTATTCATTCCCTTCTCCTGTGCCGGTCATGGCCATGTCGACGGCTCGCTTTGAGAGCTGCGACGCAAACAGCGCGATGAAATCGTATTCGTACTGACGCAGGTAGTTTCCCCCGACGCAAGCCGATGCGCGTGGTGTTCGAGCCGAAAAGATGAGCGACATCGACCGCCTGAAGGCCGAGATCGCGTACCGGGTCATACGCCATGCTGGCAATGATGCCCAATCCCAAACCGAGACTCACATAAGTCTTGATGACGTCAGCGTCGATCGCCGCCAGCACGACATTCGGCGTCAATTGTGCGCGCTCGAATGCCTTGTTGATGCGTGAACGGCCGGCAAATGCCGGATCATAGGTGATCAGCGGCCAGTTGGCCAGTTCGGTCAGCGTCACAGTTTCTTGGCCAAGAATCGGATGCCCGTCCGGAGCGATCACGCAGTGCCCCCACTGGTAACAGGGAAGCATAACCAGTTGCGGATACTGGTCGAGCGCCTCGGTGGCAATGGCGATGTCCGCTTCACCCTTGATCGTCCATTCGGCGATCTGCGTCGGGCTGCCCTGATGCATCGACAAGCGGACCTTCGGATGACGCTCGATGAAACGGATGACCACGGACGGCAAGGCATAGCGCGCCTGCGTGTGCGTCGTGGCAATGACCAGGCTGCCGGAATCGCCACCGGCGAATTCCTCACCCACACGCTTGATGTTATCGACATCGCGCAGGATGCGATCGGCGATTTCGAGCACGCGCTTGCCCGGCTCCGTTACTGCCGACAGGCGTTTGCCGCTCCGCTCGAAAACGACAACCTTCAGCTCGTCTTCAAGCAGCTTGATCTGCTTGGACACCCCCGGCTGCGACGTGCAAAGCAACTCGGCCGCTTCAGAGACGTTCAGGCCGCAGCGACCGACTTCAACAAGATAACGGAGTTGTTGCAGCTTCATCTGATCTCTTAATAACCAATAGTTCTAAGAATCTAACCGAATATTCTTTTTCATTCAAGTCATCGGCTGATAACATGCCTCATCTTCTCATTCGAGCACATCATGGATTGGCTCTATACCTTGTCAGGCTTTACTGTTGGCGCCATCGTCGGACTCACCGGCGTCGGCGGCGGTTCGCTCATGACGCCGCTGCTGGTGCTGCTTTTTGGCATCCACCCGGCAACCGCCGTCGGCACCGATCTGCTGTATGCGGCAATCACCAAAGCCGGTGGCACCACGGTCCACGCCAGGAAAGGGCATGTCGATTGGCGTATTACCGGACTGCTGGCCAGCGGCAGCATTCCCGCCTCATTGCTGACGGTGTGGGCGTTGTCGCACCTGCCGAAGCAAAGTGCTGCGGTCACCCACATCATTTCGGTTTCACTCGGCGTGGCTTTGTTGCTGACCGCCTGCGCCATCATTTTCCGCCAGCACTTGCAGCGTTATGCGCTGAAACATGCCGACGACAGCGCACATACGCGCTATCAGTCAGAGATTACCGTGGCAATCGGTATTTTGCTCGGTATACTTGTCACGATTTCTTCGGTTGGCGCGGGTGCTCTGGGGGTTGCCGCACTGTTCTTCCTCTATCCGAAGCTGCCAACCATCCGCATTGTCGGGAGCGACCTGGCCCATGCCGTCCCGCTAACGCTGATCGCCGGACTGGGTCACTGGGCGCTTGGCAGTGTCGATTGGTCGCTACTCGGCAGTCTCCTGATCGGCTCGCTGCCCGGGATCTGGATCGGCAGCCATGCTTCAGCCAAAGTACCGGATCGATTTTTGCGACGTATCCTCGCCGGCATGCTGGTGCTGATCGGCGGAAAACTGATTACCTTGTAACACGGTTTGAATTTCTAGGAGCGAGGCATGTATCGCTACGATAGCATTGACCAGAAGATCATCGACGAACGCGTCGCGCAATATCGCGGCCAGATCGACCGCCATCGGGCGGGCACTCTTTCCGAAGATGAGCTTCGCCCCTTGCGCCTGCAAAACGGCCTCTATATCCAGCGTCACGGCCCGATGCTGCGCATTGCCATTCCCCTACGGCATGCTCTCTTCGGCGCAACTGCGCAAGTTGGCCGAGATTTCTCGCCGCTATGACCGCAGCGTCGGCCACTTCACGACACGACAGAATATGCAACTCAACTGGCCCAAGTTTGAAGAGACGCCGGAAATTCTTGGCGAACTGGCGAGTGTCGAGATGCATGCCGTACAGACCTCCGGCAATTGCATCCGCAATATCACGACCGACCAATTTGCCGGGATTGCACCGGACGAACTGACCGACCCGCGCCCCTATTGCGAAGTGCTTCGTCAGTGGTCGACCTTCCACCCCGAGTTTGCATTTCTGCCCCGCAAGTTCAAGATCGCCGTCAATGCGGCCAGAGAAGACCGTGCCGTGATTCGCGCCCACGATGTGGGGCTGGAAATCGTCAACAACGATGCCGGCGAGATCGGTGTCCGGGTATTTGTCGGCGGCGGTCTCGGCCGCACCCCGGTGATCGGCAAAGTCATTCGCGAGTTTCTACCGCGTAAGCATCTGCTCTCGTATCTCGACGCCGTGCTGCGTGTGTACAACCGCTATGGTCGGCGCGACAACATGTACAAGGCACGCATCAAGATACTCGTCAACGCGCTGGGAGTCGAAGAATTTACGCGTCAGGTCGAGGCCGAGTGGTCGCACCTGAAAGACGGGGCCACGACGCTGACCGACGCCGAGTTCGAGCGTGTTGCACGACATTTTACCGCCCCTGAGTATGAGCATCTGCCGCAGGATGATTTCTCTTACGCTGCTCACCTGAAAGAAGACAAGGCCTTTGCCAGCTGGGCCAAGCGTTGCGCGCATGCGCACAAAGTGCCGGGCTATGCCGCCGTTACGCTATCGCTCAAGGCGCCGGGTTTTGCACCGGGCGACATTAGCGATTTGCAGATGGAAGTGATTGCCGATCTGGCGGACCGTTTCAGTTTTGGCGAACTGCGCGTCACCCACGAACAGAACGTGGTGCTGTCCGACATCAGGAAGCGCGATCTGCATGAGATATGGAAAATCTCCCGCGCCAACGGGTTGGCCACGCCGAATATCGGCCTGCTCACCGACATGATCTGCTGCCCCGGCGGCGATCTTTGCGCGCTGGCCAACGCCCGCTCGGTGCCGATTGCCGAGGCGATTCAGAGCAAGTTCGACGATCTGGACTACCTCTACGACATTGGCGATATCTCGCTCAACATCTCGGGTTGCATGAACTCCTGCGGCCACCATCATGTCGCCAACATCGGCGTCCTCGGAGTCGATAAGAACGGTGAAGAGTGGTACCAGATCACCGTCGGCGGCCAACAAGGCAACGCGACCGCGATAGGCAAGGTGATCGGCCCGTCCTTCTATGCCGACGAAGTGCCGTTGGTGATCGCCGCGCTGATCACGGTCTACACCGAACAACGCACGCCGAGCGAGCGTTTTATCGATACGCTGCAACGCATCGGTATTGAGCCCTTCAAGCAGCGCGCCTACGCCGGTCGGGACAAGCGCAAGCCGGCAAGAGCGGATGCCAGCGAAAATCTTACGGAAGTCGTCAATGCCTAAGATCATCAAGAATGGCCAAATCATCGATGATGACTGGCAGATACTCAAACTGGATGGCGAACAAACAGCGGCATCGCTGGCCTGGCCCGACGGGAACATCATGGTGCCGATGACGGCATGGTTGGAACGCAAGGCGGAAATCCTCTCGCGAAGCAAACGGCCCGGCGTCTGGCTGGACAGCCACGAGGACGTGGAGGCCATTGCCGGCGATCTCGAACACTTTGTCGTCATCGGCCTCAACTTTCCGAAGTTCACCGATGGCCGTGCTTATTCAACGGCCCGATTGCTGCGAGAGCGTTATGCCTACCGCGGCGAAATCCGCGCCATCGGAGACGTGCTGCAAGACCAACTGTTCTATATGAAGCGCTGTGGCATCGATGCCTTCGCGCTGCGCGAGGGCAAGGATATCGAAGCCGCATTGTCCGGCCTGCGCGTCTTCAGCGAGACTTACCAGGCCGCGGTCGACCAGCCACAGCCGCTCTTCCGTCGCCGGACCGCCTGAAGGATAACCATGGCCATCAACGTCAATCTCAATGACCCTGCGCTGATCGACGCGCTCGCCGTCAAAACAGCGGCTGTCCGCAGCCTGCTGCGTCAGATTTCGGAAGAATTCTCACCGGCGGTCTTTGCCAACAGTCTGGGCGCTGAGGATATGGTCCTGACCGACCTCATCGTCGGCGGCAACGTGGACATCGAATCGTTCTCGCTCGATACCGGCCGTCTTCCGCTGGAAACCTACGCCCTGATTGCCGAAGTCAAAGAGCATTACGGTTTAACGCTCAAGCTGTATTATCCGCGCCACGATCTGGTTGAAGCCTATACGCGCGAGAACGGCATCAACGCCTTCTACGAGTCGGTTGAACTGCGCAAGGGCTGCTGCCACGCTCGCAAGGTTGAACCGCTGCAGCGTGCGCTGGCTGGAAAGAAAGCCTGGATTACCGGCATGCGTGCGCAGCAGTCGGCAACGCGTGAAGGCTTGCCGATACGAGTGTATGACGAAGGCAATGGACTTGAGAAATTCAATCCCTTGTCTGACTGGACGGAAAAGGAAGTGTGGGCCTATATCAAGCTCAACAAGGTTCCGTACAACGCTCTGCATGACAGGTTCTATCCGAGCATAGGCTGCGCGCCCTGTACGCGCGCCATCACCCCTGGTGAAGATGTCCGCTCAGGACGCTGGTGGTGGGAACAACCCGAATCCAAAGAATGTGGATTGCATGTGAAGAAAGCATGAAAGCGTTTTCGAAAGTTAAATAATGACCACTCTGACCAAACAAACCCTCTCGCATCTCGACTGGCTCGAGTCCGAGGGCATTCACATCATGCGTGAGGTGGCCGGCCAGTGCAGCAATCCGGTGTTGCTCTTTTCCGGCGGGAAAGATTCAATCTGCATGTTGCGCATCGCCGAAAAAGCCTTCCGACCGGGAAAATTCCCCTTCCCGCTGATGCACATCGACACCGGCCACAACTACAGGGAAGTCGTCGATTTTCGCGACAAACGTGCCGCCGAACTTAATGAGCGCCTGATCGTCCGCTCGGTTGAAGATTCAATGGCGCGCGGTACGGTTGTTCTCAAATCTGCGGAGGAGTCGCGCAACAAGCACCAGTCGGTTACGCTACTGGAAGCCATTGAAGAATTCGGTTTCGACGCCTGCATCGGCGGTGCTCGCCGTGACGAGGAAAAGGCACGTGCCAAGGAACGCATCTTTTCTTTTCGTGACGAATTTGGCCAGTGGGATCCGAAAACCAGCGACCCGAATTGTGGGACTTGTACAACGCCCGCAGTTTCAAGGGGGAGAACATCCGCGTCTTCCCGATTTCGAACTGGACCGAATTCGACGTTTGGCAATACATCGAGCGTGAAAATCTCGAACTGCCGTCGATCTATTTTGCCCACCAGCGACAGATCGTTCGGCGTCAAGGCGGCATGCTGCCGGTCACGGACGTTACGCCAGCCAGACCCGGAGACATTATCGAAAATGTCAGAGTGCGCTTTCGCACCGTAGGCGACATCAGCTGTACGGCACCCGTCGAATCCGATGCCGACACCGTCGCCAAAATCATCGCCGAGACAGCAACGACGACCATTACCGAACGCGGCGCCACCCGTCTGGACGACCAGACCTCGGAGGCGTCCATGGAACAACGCAAGAAAGAGGGCTATTTCTGATGTCCGCCATCGAAAACATTGCTGAGGTTGAAGCACAAGACAACGGCCTCCTGCGCTTCCTCACCTGCGGCAGCGTCGACGACGGCAAAAGCACGTTGATCGGACGCCTGCTTTTCGACACCAAGACGATTCTTGCAGATACCCTGCACGCCATCGAGCGAACATCGAAGAAACGCGGCATGGAAGCCATTGATCTTTCGTTGCTGACCGACGGTCTGCAGGCCGAACGCGAACAGGGCATCACCATTGACGTCGCTTACCGTTACTTCACGACCGGCACCCGGAAATACATCATTGCCGATGCGCCGGGTCACGAACAGTACACGCGCAACATGGTCACCGCCGCCTCGACCGCCGATTTGGCCATCATCCTGATCGACGCACGCAAAGGCGTGCTGACGCAGACGCGGCGCCATTCCTACCTCACCCATCTGGTCAACATTCCGCATGTGGTCGTGGCCATCAACAAGATGGATCTGGTCGATTATTCTCAAGACATCTTCGATCGGATCAGGTCCGACTACACGGCCTTCGCCGCCGGGCTGGGGATAGAGGATGTACGCTTCATCCCGATGTCCGCGTTGAACGGCGACATGATCGTTGACCGCGGCGAGCGGCTCGACTGGTATCAGGGTCCGACATTGATCGAATTGCTGGAAGCCGCGACCACTTCGCATGTGGCGCAAGAGGAAAGTTTTCGTTTCCCCGTCCAATATGTTTGCCGGCCCCAGGATTCGGCCAACCCCGAACTGCACGACTACCGCGGATTCATGGGTCGCGTCGAATCAGGTGTCATAGCCATCGGCGATGCCGTGACCGTTCTGCCCGCCGGTCGTGAAACACGCGTCAAGGATATTCAGGTCATGGGTCAATCCCTGCCGTCGGCCTTCGCCGAGCAATCCGTCGCACTCCTGCTCGAAGACGAAATTGACATTTCGCGAGGCGACATGATCGTAAGAACCGGCGAGCTGCCGAACGTCACCAAGCAGATCGACGCCATGCTCTGCTGGCTCTCGGAGTTACCGCTCGACCCGCGCCGAAAGTACCTGATTCGGCACACCACGCGCGATAGCAAGGCCGTTCTGGCCGGCATCGCCTTCCGCATGGACATCAACACGATGGCACATCGGGCTGCCGAAAAGCTGGCCATGAACGACATCGCCAGAGTCAGCTTCAAACTGGCACAACCGATCTTTGCCGACAGCTATGCCAATAACCGCGGCACTGGCGCTTTCATCGTCATCGACGAATCAAGCAACAATACGGTTGGCGCGGGAATGATTATCTGAGGCCAACCGATCGTGAGCGCATCAAGTTCAAAGATTGGCCGACTTCCACCAGTTGCTGTGGTCTTTCCTGAGCACATCGACTGACAGCATCGGGTAGTAAACCAGTTCGCCGCCAATACCAAGGTAGAAGCCATTCTTGACCATACGGAATGGGAACACCAGCGAATGCACACGGTGTACCAGCTTGTTCTCCTTGCTTCCCGGTTTCAGTTCCATCAGCGCTTCACGCAGGTGCTGGAGGAACGAATACGGAAGGTCTCCTTCCTGACCGTTCTCCGGATCGAGCGCGAGGTTACCCAACTCAAGCTCCACAAAACACATGCCGGGGAAACTGAAGGAATGCGATGGCTTGACGGTAATATCCGCGTAGTAAGTTGCCGGGTCCAGAACGCTGACCACCATGCTGTTGATGGGCGTAAGGTCCTGGTACATGTGCAGTTCCTTCTCGGGCTGCGGAAGCCGGCTGCCACGGCTCAACTCAAGTGTCGCGCCATTAGCCGTCGTCAGGTACAACCTGCCGATCGCGCTCAGTGTGAGATGCTCCATGACGCGATACATCGAGACGACCCGAGTTTTTGGGCGTGCCGTCCGCCTTCGCCTTGCAGCGCGCAAAGGCCCCGTCTATGTCGAAAAATTCGTTGCGGTAGGTCGGGTCGATCTCGAAAAACAAGGCCTGACCTTTGGATTTAAACTTGTGGCCCGTCGCGTAGTACTGCCCGAACTGCTCGGGCGGCAACATTGAAGCAATCAGGGCTTCGGGAATCAGCGAGAAGTAAAGATGAATAGGCATTTTTGAATCTCCCTAAATAGTGTCCACTTGATTCATCGACTGCCGCCATCGCCAAGAAAATGCACGCGCGGCGATGGCACACCGAGTTCATTATATCGAGAACGCGGTGGGCTACATACCGTTACACCACTTCCTTTTTGGCAATGATGCGCATGCCGTAAAAACTGCGGAATACAAAAAAGAGGTTGATCGCCAGGAAGATGGCCGCCAGCGCATAGACCACCGTCTGCTGACCCTGGGCGAATAGCCCCACCGCCATTTCGACCGCAAGCAAACCGAACAGTGTGGTGAACTTGATGATCGGATTCATGGCGACCGAGGCGGTGTCCTTGAACGGGTCGCCGACCGTGTCGCCGACCACCGAGGCGTTGTGCAGATCCGTCCCCTTGGCGTGCATTTCGGTTTCCACGATCTTCTTGGCGTTGTCCCAAGCCCCGCCGGCGTTGGCCATGAAGACTGCCTGATACAGACCGATGATGGCCAGCGAGATCAGGTAACCGATGAAGAAGAAGGGCTCGATGAAGGCACAGGCCAACGTGCCGAAAAATACCGCCATGAAGATGTTGAACATGCCCTTCTGGGCGTAGATCGTGCAGATCTCGACAACCTTCTTGCTGTCCTTCTGCGAGGCTTGTACGACTTCATCCAGCCGGATGTGCGTGCTGATGAACTCGACGGCCCGGTAGGCGCCGGTTGATACGGCCTGCGTGCTGGCGCCGGAAAACCAGAAGATCGTCGCACCACCGGAGATCAAACCAAGCAGGAAGGGGGGGTGCAGCAGCGAAAGCATTTCCAGATTTTCCGTCAGGCCCGAGGTCAGCAACATGACAATGGAGAATACCATCGTCGTGGCGCCTACCACGGCAGTTCCGATCAATACCGGTTTGGCCGTGGCCTTGAAGGTATTGCCGGCACCATCGTTCTCTTCGAGCAAGAACTTGGCGGTACGGAAGTTCAAATCAAAACCATAATCACGCTTCACCTCGGCTTCGATGCCGGGCACTTGTTCAATCATCGACAGCTCGTACACCGATTGAGCGTTGTCGGTCACCGGGCCGTAGCTATCGACGGCAATCGTCACCGGACCCATCCCCAGGAAACCGAAGGCCACCAGCCCGAACGAGAAAACCGCGGCCATCATGGTGGCCTTGACATATTCAGGATTGATTACGGTGGTCAACTCGTATTGCGACAGCAGATAGGCGCCTGACATCAGTCCGACGATGATCACGCCGATCCAGAATGCGGAAAAGTAGCCAGCGACCAAGCCAGACAGTATGTTCAGACTGGCACCGCCTGCTTCGGATGCCGTCACCACCTCGCGGACGTGTTTGGAATGCGTCGAGGTGAATACTTTGACGACTTCGGGAATGATGGCGCCAGCCAGCGTACCCAGCGTGATGATCAGCGATAACTGCCACCAAAGATTCGTGTAAGCGTGCCCGTTGACCGTAAACTGCCCCATCAGCAGATACGAGACGATGAAGGTGATGATCAGCGAAACGACCGAGGTGATCCACACCAGCGAGGTCAACGGCGATTCGAAATTGAAGCGCGCTTTATCACCGTAGAGTCGCTTGGCCATAACCTGATTGCCGAGATAGGAAATACCCGAGGCGATGACCATCATGATGCGCATGGCAAACAGCCATACCAGCAGCTGGACCTGAACGGCGGGTTCCGGGACGGCGAGCATGATGAAACTGATCAGCGCCACGCCTGTGACGCCGTAGGTTTCGAAACCATCGGCGGTGGGACCGACCGAATCGCCCGCATTGTCGCCCGCGCAATCGGCAATCACTCCCGGGTTGCGCGCATCGTCTTCCTGAATGCCGAATTCAATCTTCATCAAATCCGACCCGATGTCGGCGATCTTGGTGAAGATTCCGCCGGCGATCCGCAGTGCGGCAGCACCGAGAGATTCGCCGATGGCAAACCCGATGAAGCACTTGCCGGACAAATCTGCAGGAACGAACAGCATGATGCAGAGCATGATCAGCAGTTCGGTCGAGATCAACAACATGCCGATGGAAATCCCCGACTTGATCGGGATGGCGTAGACGGGATACGGTTTGGCCGCCAGCGAGGCGAAGGCCGTACGGCTGTTCGCCAGCGTGTTGATGCGTATGCCGAACCAGGCCACCATGAAGGATCCGGCGATTCCGACCAGGGAAAAAATCAAAATCAGCGCCACCGACGAAACGGCAAGATGCTGGACGAAATAGAAATAGCCGATCATGATCACGGCGGTAAATGCTTCCAGGATCAACAGGAACTTCCCCTGGGTAATCATGTAGGTCTTGCAGGTTTCGTAGATCAGCTCGCTGACTTCAGCCATCGAGCGATGTACCGGAAGATTGAAGATCTGACGGTAAATGACAGCCCCGAATATCAGACCACCGATACAAACCAGAAGACCGTAGGAAAGCAGCGTCCAGCCCGAAGTATTACCGAGAAATGCCACTAATGAGGTATCGCTCAGGTTGGGCAGAACGAGGTCGGCCTCGGACACATGTCCTGTGTTTGCTAAAGCTGGAAACGAAATCGCAGAGAGAGCGATAAGCGACGTCACTTGTAGGTGGCGCACCAAGTTAAACAGGTTACGCACTAAATTGAGCCATGACGGAGCATGGGCAGAAGTACCAAACGTCATCAGACACCCCCCAATTAAACGAATTGACATCACTTTGTTGTATTGGTCTTTTCGACCAAAAATACCGGCTAAAATTCCTGAAGCGACAAAAATTGGAACGTATGATTGCAAAGAATACTCAAATTCGCTCAGTAGCTATGATCTTTTGTCCTATCGCCACTGGTCACGGCGGCAGTGTATCTGCTAGCTGGCTTAGATGTTGGCCCTTGACTAAATTAAATCGTTACTTCGCCAAGCGGTCCGACAGCCAACTCAAAGCAGGCGAGCAGCAAGATCAAAATTTAACCTATCCTCCGGCAACTCGGCACGCGTAAATGTAGCCAAAACAAACGCGCGTTGTCTTTGCGACACACCGGTCATCCGCACCACAGAAAATGCAATATCTGAGGCAACATCCGTGCCCTGGTCATCCACCAAGACGTTCATGGTATTCAGCCTGAGCCGTCTTTGTTCGAATTGGATATAACGCTCCGGATGCGTAAGAACGGCTCGAAGCGATTCCAGCTCGATGTCGAGGCTGGCATGTGGGCTGCCCAAGGCCTCCAGCTGGTGCTCATTCTCCATGAGCTGGGTTGCCAACTTGGACTCATCGTCCGATCGTGCCGGCACGCTGCCGAAGACCGAACCAAGGCCAGGCCCCTGTTGCTGCAGCAAGCGTAGTCTGGCCTGAATCAACGCTCGATTGTCTTCCAGCTCGCGACGTTCGGATCGCTCCTCCCCGATTTCGGCCAGCGCCTGCGCCAACAAATATTCATACGCCTGCAAGCCCAGCAAGTGGCGAACCTCTGAATCGTCGAGTCCGCAGATGCGCGCTTCGTGCTCGCAAAAGCTGATCGTCGTTTGCGCAACATCGTGCTGAACAAAGTCACCTCGCATAGATATTCCGAGCACGCGCTGCTCTTTGAATTGCATAGCGAGAACGAAATAAGCCTGGTCTATTTCCGGGAATTTTTCAAATAGAGTGCGCAAGCTAATTGATCGACCCAAGGCATTGGGAATATCCTGGGCTGAGGCAAAGAACGCTCTCAACTCCGGATCGGTAGCCCAGCGAAGCGATGAAACCCGAATCGCCGGGGGTACTGCCAGTACCATTTCGCGCAGATATCGGATGCTGGCCTCCACGGCAGGCGCCAAGCGTTCCTGATACGAATCGATGAGCTTAATTCGCGGGTTTGTAAGCGAAACGGCCTTATCAATCGCCCGTAACGTCATTTCATCCGACACATGGTCGGGCTCAAACAAGGAAGGACGATTCTTGAACCAGTCGAGAATTCCCATGGTCTACACTCTCCGGCGCAGATTACCCGATCTCAGGGAGAAACCAACCAGCAAACCTTCAACCAACGAGGCAGTTAAGCCAGAACAATCAGTCGTAGGGGTGTCTACGCAAAATCGTTTCATTCCTCTCTGGGCCGGTCGATATGATATCGATCCGGGTATCGCACAGTGTTTCAATCCGCTCCAGATAAGCACGCGCAGCCATGGGCAGTTCGTCCACAGTCGTCACACCGGCAGTCGACTCGGCC
The DNA here is from genome assembly GCA_016705685.1 of Propionivibrio sp. GTDB lineage: Bacteria > Pseudomonadota > Gammaproteobacteria > Burkholderiales > Rhodocyclaceae > Propionivibrio. The sequence goes on along the minus strand of JADJLB010000003.1, from coordinate 38,127 downwards.
CATCCGGTCATGCTTTCGAGAACAGGCTGGCAATCGGCCACTTCGTCGGACCCCATCGGCAGCAAGTCGATCACTTTTCCGTTGAGTTTGTAACCGGTGCATAGCTTCAGTTCGGACAAACCATCCAGTACGTCGAGTTTGGTAATGCAGAGTCCGGTCACGCCATTGATCTGGATCGAACGTTTGAGCGCGGGAACATCGAACCATCCGCAACGACGCTTGCGCCCGGTTACGGTACCAATCTCACGCCCCTTCCGCGACATCTGTCGTCCTGGTGCGCCTTCCGCCTCGATATCCAGTTCGCTCGGGAAAGGCCCGCCACCCACGCGCGTGCAATAAGCCTTGGTAATGCCCAGTACATAATGGAGCATGCCGGGGCCGATACCCGCCCCGGCCGAAGCCTGTCCGGCCACGCAGTTCGAGGACGTGACAAAAGGATAGGTTCCATGGTCGATATCGAGCAGGGCGCCTTGCGCTCCTTCAAAAAGAAGATTCTGGCCGGCCTTGTTGAGCGCATGCAGTTCGGCGGAAACGTCAACAACCATCGGCTTGATCTGCTCTGCGCTGACCATCGCCGCCTCCAGAACAGTGTTGAAATCGACCGCTTCGGCGCCGAGATACCGGGTCAGGACAAAATTGTGATAGTCGAGGTTTTCCTTCAGTTTCTCGGAAAAACGTTCCGGATAGAAAAGGTCATATACCCGCAAGGCCCGGCGTGCCACTTTGTCTTCATACGTCGGGCCAATGCCTTTGCCCGTGGTGCCGATCCTGGTGTCCGAACTCTTTGCCGCTTCGCGTGCTCGATCCAGCGCCGAATGGTAGCCGAGAATGAGCGGGCAACCCGGGCTGACCCTTAACCGCGATCGGACATCGATCCCTCCAGCCTCCAGCACCTCGATCTCGGAAATGAGATGCTGGATATCCAGCACGACACCGTTACCTATATAGCATTTGATGCCGGGATGAACGATGCCTGACGGCACCAGATTGAGCTTGTAGACCTTCTGTCCGACAACCAGGGTATGGCCGGCATTGTGCCCCCCCTGGAATCGCACCACGCCCTGCGCACGATCGGTCAACCAGTCGACTATCTTTCCCTTGCCCTCGTCACCCCACTGCGTACCGACGACTACAACGTTCTTGGCCATTTTTCCCGTCAATCCCCGGTAGTTTCCTGAATTATCCATTTCCCGCCGCTTTCCACCAGCCGCCTGTCGCACGCCGGGCCTTCGCAACGCGATTCCCCCGGCAACAGCTCGACGACAGTCTCTCCCTGTTCGCGTAACGCAGCGATCTGCGACGCCAGAGCCGAATCGGACGCCGCATAGGGCGCCAGGATAGCGCCCGGTGTGGCGTCGCCTCCGGCCAGCCTGGCCACTTCACGCAAATCCATCGAAAACCCTGTCGCCGGCCGGGCTCGGCCAAATTCCTTGCCAACCCCGTCATAGCGTCCACCGAGCGCGATGGCGCTTGGAAAACCTGGGTAATACGCGGCAAACACAACGCCATTGTGATAGTGATAACCCCTCAGATCGGCAAGATCGAAAGACAGAGGCAACTCCGGCATCGAGGCCTGCAAATGGCGCATCGTTTCCAATGCCGATGTAATTTCCGGGAGCGACGGCAATTCCCTGGCAGCCGTATCCAGCAGATTGCCGCCACCGTAAAGCTCGGGCAGTCGCAGGAAGGCGGCGCGATAGGGCTCGGCTACGGAGGCGCAATAGTCACGCAAGCTCGGTATGTCCTTCGCTTGCAGAAGCAGCAGAATCTTCGCTTCGACTTCAGCGGCAAGTCCAGCCGCATTCGCCAGAGCGCGGAACACCCCGACGTGGCCGATATCGATACGCGATGCGGGCGTGCCTGCCGTATCGAGCGCCACGGCCAGCAAACGGATCGCCTCCAGGTCAGCCTCAATGCCAGCGTAGCCATAAAGTTCAGCACCCAGCTGAATAGGCTCCCGGCTCGCTGCCTGCGAGGCCGGCAAGGTATGCAGCACGCTATCGCAATAGCATAGTCGCGTAACGCCCTGCCGATTCAGCAAATGGGCATCGATACGCGCGACCTGGGGGGTCATGTCGGCGCGCAGACCCAGCGTGCGCCCGGACAACTGGTCGACCAGTTTGAAGGTGCGCAACCTGAGGTCGGAACCCGAACCCGTCAGCAGAGAATCCAGGTATTCCAGCATGGGCGGCATCACCAGCTCATAACCATGCAATCGAAACAGGTCGAGCACGGCACGCCGGAGCCGTTCTATCCGGGCAGCTTCCTGGGGAAGCGCATCGGCAATATATTCGGGTAACAGCCAGTTCATCTGAAAACCATCAACACAACGATTCCAACCAGCATAGAGGTCAAGCCGACGAACCGGATCTGCCCATCGGAGAGCTGTATCAGACGGCGAAACGTATCTCGCCAGATACCGGGGGCCAGAAACGGCACCAGGCCTTCAAGCACCAGCATCAGCGCGAAGGCGACAAGCAAGCTGGTGGTCATTTACCGGTCTTTTCGCCGCCTCGCCCGACGCTCTTCATGTACTTGAAGAAGTCCGAATTTGGCTCCACGACGATAACATCATTCTTGCTCTTGAAACTGTTGCGATAAGCTTCAAGACTGCGATAGAACGCATAGAATTCGGGGTTCTGGCTGAACGCCTGTGCATAGGTCGCGGTGGCCTTGGCATCGCCCTCGCCTTTGGTCTTTTGTGCATCGCGATAGGCTTCGGCGACGATCACTTCGCGTTGTTTGTCGGCGTCGGCGCGGAGTTTTTCTGCTTCCGCGAACCCCTCGGAGCGCAATGCGTTGGCCACGCGCTTGCGTTCGGCCTCCATGCGCCGATAGACAGACTCACTGACTTCAGGCGGAAAATCAACACGCTTGACCCGGACATCGATGATCTGCACACCGATCTTCCGCGCATCGAGATCGGCCTTTTCGCGCATCTGTTCCATGATCTTGTCGCGCTCGCCGGACACCACATCGTGAACGGTGCGCTTGCCAAACTCCTCGCGCAAGCCCGCATTGACTGTCTGCGACAGCCGAGTCCTGGCACGAATCTCATCTCCGGCTACAGAAACATAGTAAAGGCGCGGGTCGACAATCTTCCATTTGACAAAGGAATCGACCAGCACGTTCTTCTTTTCCGAGGTGATAAAGCGCTCGGGTTCCGAGTTGTCGAGAGTAAGAATACGATTGTCGAAGTAACGCACGTTTTGGATCATTGGCCATTTGAAGTAGAGTCCCGGCTCGGAGATGACGTCACGGACCTCGCCAAACTGGAAAATGATGGCGTACTTCCGCTGATCCACCGTAAAGATCGTCGCACCCAGAATAACTATCGCTACGGCAACGATCGCCAGCGCGAAATTCATACCGGCTTTCATTGGCGCACCTCCCGATCCCGGCTGCGCAAGGCATCGCGCGATCGTGCGTCGGTTTTGTCATGGCCAGTTGGCAGCGCCGCGTTGGGCACTCCTGTCGCGGAACGAACCTGCGCCGGCATCTCGGCACTGCTGCCGACGCCTTCCGGAACGGCAGCAATCGCCCCGGAAGCTTGCATCAGCTTGTCGAGCGGCAGGTAAAGCAGGTTGCCTGAACCCTTGGCATCGATCAGCAGTTTGCTGGTGCTGGAATATACCTGCTGCATGGTTTCAAGATACATGCGACTACGCGTCACTTCTGGCGCTCTGGCATACTCAGTGTTGATCTGCTTGAAACGACTGGCATCGCCTTCGGCAGTGGCAATCAGGCGCTGCTTGTAACCCTCTGCTTCCTGTATCAATCGGGCCGCAGTGCCTTTCGATTTCGGAATCACATCATTGGCATAAGCCTGGCCTTCGTTTCTCTGGCGCTCAAGATCCTGCCCCGCTTTCACGGCGTCGTCAAACGCGGCCTGTACCTGTTCCGGCGGCTGGGCATTCTGCATCGTGACCTTTGAAATCAGGATGCCCGTCTTGTAGCGATCAAGGATTTCCTGCATCAGGCTGGACGCCTTCACCGCGATCTGCTCGCGACCTTCGTAGAGCACGAAATCCATCTTGCTCTTGCCCACGATTTCGCGAATAGACGTCTCGGCCACTTGCATCACGGCCTCATCCGGGGAGCGATTGTTGAAGACGTATTCAACCGGATCCTTGAGAATGTACTGCACGGCGAACTGGATATTGATGATGTTTTCATCATCGGTCAGCATCAGCGCTTCCTTGAGCACCTTGTTCTTTTCGTTACTGCGATAGCCCACTTCAAGCGTGCGCACTCCAGAAATATTTACCAGTTCATGGGATTGGATCGGGTAGGGGAAACGCCAATTGAGGCCGGACTCGGTACTCTCCTTGTATTTTCCAAACTGCAAAACGATTCCCCGCTGCGACGCATCGACAATGTAGAACCCGCTGGCCAGCCAGACCAGCAGCACCAGAACAACGAGCAGGCCAATGCCACCACCGAGAAACTTCGGGTTGAACTCAACCGGCGGCCGGTTACTGCCACCGTTATCGCCACCGCCCTTCTTGCTCAACAGGGCGGTCAGGCGGCGATTAAAATCACGCCACAACTCTTCGAGGTCCGGCGGACCCTGATTCGGCCGTTTGCCACCACCGTTATCACTACCGCGATTACCCCACTGCGGATCATTGAGCGACATGAGTAATCCAATGCTTGAAATCATAGGGGACAACCTGAATCCAACGTGTTATAGGGTTGATTGAAGCGACATGTCCAGCGGTTGAGCGCGTGTATTTCGAAGCTTCTCAAGTGCAATCTCTGCCAGCGCTTCGCGTAACAGTGGCAACCCGTCGCCGCTTTTCGCACTGAGCCGTATGCGGGTGATTCTATCATACTCATTCCGTTCGACGGCTGGCGGCAGCCCGGTGAGATCCTGCTTGTTGAACACTACAATCTGCTGCACTTCGCTTGCGCCGATTTCTGTGAGGACCTTTTCAACTTCGGCCACCTGATCGTCACGGGCCATGCTGGCCGAATCGACAACATGCAGCAGAAGATCGGCTTGAGCCGTCGCCTCCAGGGTGGCATGGAAAGCCGCCACCAATTCGTGCGGCAAATCGCGGATAAACCCCACCGTATCGGAAATGACGATATTCCCGGCTTCACCCAACCACAGCTTGCGCGATGTGGTATCCAGGGTTGCAAACAGTTGATTGGCCGCATAGGCACCGGCATGGGTCAGCGCATTGAAAAGCGTCGACTTGCCGGCATTGGTGTAGCCGACAAGTGAAACGTTCAACAGATCGCCACGTCCGCGTGCCTTGCGCTGCACACCGCGCTGGCGTCCAAGCTTGCTCAACCGCTCCTTGAGCAATTTGACCCGTTTGCCGAGCAAACGTCGATCGGTTTCAAGCTGGGTTTCGCCGGGGCCACGAAGCCCGATGCCGCCTTTCTGACGCTCCAGATGGGTCCAGCCACGAACCAAGCGGGTCGCCAGATGATCGAGTTGTGCCAATTCAACCTGCAGCTTTCCTTCCGAGCTTTGTGCACGCTGGGCAAAGATATCGAGAATCAGGCTGGTCCGGTCGATCACCCTGCATGCCAGGATGCGCTCCAGATTACGTTCCTGTCCAGGAGACAGCTCGTGATTGAAAATGACCAGATCGGCTTTGTGCGAAGCGACTTCTGCCGCCACTTCCAGCACTTTGCCTTTGCCGGCATAGGTCGCCGCATCAGGACTGTGTCGCCGCCCAAACACCTCCGAACAAACATCGGCACCAGCCGATCTGGCGAGCAGACGGACCTCTTCCAGTTGCTCGGCGCAATCGTCGCTGCCAAAGTCGAGTTGGACAATGATCGCGCGCTCGCCAGCAGCCGGGCGCTCAGGCATCAAACACTTTACAAGGCAATTTGGGGGAAGGAAACAAAGGTAGACCGAGGCTTGCTATCGGGACAACACCGCGCTGTATCAACGCAGCGTCAGGCGGTATGTCGCGCTTGGCAGATCAGGACTCGCTACTGCCCTCCGGCGCGATGTTAACCGGGCGCGAGGGCACTACTGTCGAAATGGCATGTTTATAGACCATCTGAGTCACGGTGTTCTTGAGCAGCACAACGTACTGGTCGAACGATTCCACCTGTCCTTGCAACTTGATGCCGTTGACCAGATAGATCGATACCGGCACATGTTCGCGTCGCAACGCGTTAAGGAAGGGGTCTTGTAACAGTTGCCCTTTATTGCTCATGGTTAGAACTCCATGTTCATCATCTGTGTGTGGCCGACCAGCATAATTGATTTTTAACAGGTTTGCCATACTACCCTGAATAATCAAGCCAAGGTCGATCTGATCTTTACAGGCGTTTTCCGCTGGGCTCCCAAGGCGGCTCGCGGCTTCGATTTGCCCGGATCGCGGACTTTTGGCCTTCCCTGCCCTTCGGCTTTGGGTTTGCGCCGGTTCTGTTCGGGCGGTTTGCGATCGGCAAAGGGGTTCTTCGAAACGTTGAACTGGATGCGCAATGGGGTTCCCTGCAACTTGAACACCTCGCGAAACACATGTTCAAGGTAGCGGCGGTAGGATTCCGGCACTTTGTCCAGGGCGTTTCCGTGAATCACGATCACCGGTGGGTTGCGCCCGCCTTGATGGGCATAACGGAGTTTCGGACGGAATATGCCGTTGCGTGGCGGTGACTGCCTGGCCACCGCATCGATCAGCGCCCGCGTCAATTGCGGGGTCGACAGATCTGTCGTTGCCGCCTTATAGGCCGCATCGACCGAACGAAATACGCGCTCCAGGCCTTGTCCCTTGAGCGCCGAAACATAGTGGAAATCGGCAAAATCCAGAAATTTCAACTTGGTTTCGAGATCCGCTTTGATCTGCTCGCGGACGTAGGAATCGAGCCCGTCCCACTTATTCACCGCGACTACCAGCGCACGACCGGATTCGACGACGAAACCGGCGATATGTGCATCCTGATCGGAAATGTCTTGCCTGGCATCGAGCACCAGCACCACCACCTGCGCATCCTCGATGGATTGCAGGGTCTTGATCACCGAGAATTTCTCGAGGGTTTCAAAAACCTTGCCCTTACGCCGCAATCCGGCCGTATCGATCAGCGTGTAGTGCTTTCCGGAACGCTCGAAATCAATATAGATGGCATCGCGCGTCGTTCCCGGCTGGTCGAAGGCGATCACACGCTCCTCACCGAGCAGCGCATTGATCATCGTACTTTTCCCGACATTGGGTCGCCCGGCGATCGCCACTTTCAGCCCCGCGGACGTCCCTTCGTTTTCATCGGGGCCGGCATAAGGTTCGAGCGCCAGTTCAATCAAATCGCGCACCCCCTCGCCGTGCGTCGCAGAAATGGCCCGCGGTTCACCCAAGCCGAGCTCATGAAAATCGGCACTGACGATGCCCTGGTTCATCCCTTCGGCCTTGTTTACCGCGACGAAGACCGGGCGCACCGCTTTTCGGAGTTTGTTGGCTATTTCCTTGTCCAGCGCGGTGATTCCGGTACGGCCGTCGACGACAAAGATCACTGCGTCCGCTTCGGCGATGGCCTGTTCGGTCTGCCGCGCCATTTCATGCAGGATGCCGTCTTTGGCCAGTGGCTCGAATCCACCGGTATCCACCACCAGAAACGGTTTGTCGCCCAGTTTGCCGTGGCCATAATGACGATCGCGCGTCAGCCCCGGGATATCAGCCACGAGCGCGTCGCGAGTTTTGGTCAGCCGGTTGAACAGCGTCGACTTGCCGACATTCGGACGCCCGACAAGGACAACGATCGGTTTCATTGAACCTCAATGGCGTAAATACCGCCACTACTGGTCTGCACCACGACCTTGTTTCCCACGGTCTGCAGCGGCGCGACAACGGGGCTTCCATCAGTCGCCAGGCGGGCGACGAACGAACCATCTTCACGGCTCAAGAAGTGCACGATTCCCTGCACGTCGGCAACGACGATCAGGCCACGAATCGGCAACGGGGCCGTTACGCGACGCTGGGAAAGTTTGTCCTGCTTCCAGATGCTGGCCCCGCTCGCCATGTCAAGCGCATGGACCGAGCCCTTGTCGTCGGTTACATAAAGGTTTCGCGACTCAATGGCCAGACCGACGGCGCTCGACATATCGCGCGCCCAGGCAAGATTGCCGTTGGACAGGTCAAAGCAGGCAACGCGGCCCTGAAAGGCAACGGCGCAAATCGCCCGCCCGGAAATGACCGGGGCGCTGGTGATATCGGCGACACGGTCGAGTTCGGTCGAGCCTTTCGGCAAAGCCACCGTCCCGTCCCACAATTCCGCGCCATTGGCTGGGCTCAACGCAATCAGCTTACCGCCTGGGAAACCTGAGAAAACAAATTTACCTTCAATAAGCGGCCCCGTGGTAACCCGCAGCGAAAGCGCCGGCGACGGTCGCTGGAAGAACCACTTGCGCGTTCCATCGACGGCATCGTAGGCAGCCAGTTGATTGTCTCCGCTGCGCACGACAACGATCCCCTCGCCCAACGCCGGGGGTGACAGAATCTCGCTGGTCGCCTTGGCTTTCCAAACAGGTTTGCCATCGGCGCTGGCGAAGGCCAGCAGATCGCCCTTGGGCGTACCGACTACGACCAGACTCTGATCGGCGCCCACGCCGCCGGAAAGTGGCAGTCCGGCGTTGATTTTCCAGACCACTTTGCCGTCATCGATACGCATCACACTGCCATCCTTGCTGGCGGCATAAACAGAGGCCCCCACCACGGCTGGCGTAAACGTATAGATATCCGCCTTGCCGACGCTCTCATGCCACACGACACGCACGTCAGCTGTCGCCTTGATGGGCTGCAGCTCAGCCAATTTCGGTCTCTTGCCGACGAAAGGGTTGAGGGAGTCCAGCGTTGTGCAACCGGCCAGAAAAAATGTTAGCGCGGACGCCAGAATGACGAGAGAAACATATTTCTTCATTGCTTGCTGCTACCCAGCGCATCGAGCTTCTGTTGCAGGAGTTCCCGGTAGACGGTGCCAGCCGCGCCTTGCCGATTTTGTGTCGACTGAGTGCTTTTCTTGTTCAGTTCATCGATGGCATCCACTGCCGATTGGTAAGCGGCTCGCGCTTCGCGCACCTTGCCTTGCGCGCTGAATACATCGCCGCGATTTTCCGCAAACCGTGCGGCAAAGCCCGAGCCGACGTTTCCGTCAAGCTGCTTCAATGCATCGTCGTACGCCTTTTCATCGAGCAACACGGCAGCCAGCCGCAAACGCGCCAGATCGCGCAGCTCGTCCTGTCCATGCTCAACAACCCAAAGCAACTGCAACTTGCCCGTCTTGGCGTCACCCGAGTCCATCATCGCCTTGGCGGTGATCAACGCACCGAGCGATGCATAGGTCGAATGGCTGTATTTATCCAGCAGTTCGCCGCTGGCGGCCTTGAGACGCTGCGAGTCTTTGTCCTGAACGGCTTTCTGCAGCACTTGGTAGACGATCGACGCCTGCGCAGACTGGCTGCGCTGATACCAGTTCCAGCCCAACCATGCACTGACGATCAACATGGCCGCCGTAAACACATTGATCAACAAATTGCCATACAGCTTCCACCACGCCTTGAGTTCGGCAAGCTGCTCTTGTTCTTCGAGGTCGTAAGTAGCCATTACGCTTCTTCCCCATCCAAAAATGAATTCATGATTTCGTCGGCGATATTATCCACGCCAACGCGCTTCTGCTCGTTCTGCAACTCTCCACTAGCGCGCAAGGGCTTGAGTGTAACCTGACCGTCATTCGCTTCATCGTCTCCGATGATTACGGCAAAGTTCGCCCCAGAAACATCGGCCTTCTTCATCTGAGACTTAAAACTGCCACCGCCACAATGGAACAGTACATCGATACCCCGATCACGCAGACCTTCCGCGACCCGGGGCGCCAGACGCGCCGCCACTTCGCCCTGGTGCACAAGATAAACATCGATCCCGCCAAGCGCCGGTTCGCCGCCTGAATCGCGGATCAGCGCGACCAAGCGTTCAACGCCCATGGCGAAACCACATGCCGGCGTCGATTTGCCACCGAGTTGCTCGACCAGGCCGTCGTAGCGACCACCGGCACAAACCGTTCCCTGCGCACCAAGACGGTCGGTCACCCACTCAAAGACGGTCAGGTTGTAGTAATCGAGCCCACGTACCAACCGCCGATTGATCTCATAGGCCAGGCCTGCATCGCGCAACACCTGTTGAACGCCTTCGAAATGCGCCAACGAAGCGGAGCCCAGGTGATCGAACAGTACCGGCGCCGCGGCTAGCATTTCCTGCATCAGCGGGTTCTTGCTGTCAAGAATGCGCAGCGGGTTGGTGTACAGACGGCGCCGGGCTTCCTCGTCCAGGATATCAGCATTCTTTTCCAAGTGGGCGATCAGCTCGGCGCGGTGACTGGCGCGTTCTTCCGCCTGACCCAGCGTGTTCAACTGCAGCCTGATGCCTTCCAACCCGAGGTCATCCCACAGACGAGCGCCCATCAGGATCTGCTCGGCATCGATATCGGGCCCGGGAAAACCGAAAGACTCGACACCAACCTGGTTGAACTGGCGGTAGCGTCCTTTCTGTGGCCGCTCGTGCCGGAACATCGGACCGAGGTAATACAAGCGCTGCGGGTGCTGCGCGGCCAATTTGTTCTGGATCAGTGCGCGCACACAACCCGCCGTGCCTTCCGGACGCAGGGTGAGTTGCTCTCCGTTCAGGCTGTCGACGAAAGAATACATTTCCTTCTCGACAATGTCGGTCACTTCGCCGATGGCCCGCTTGAACAACGGGGTCGGCTCGACGATCGGCAAGCGGATCGGCCGATAGCCATAACTCTTCAGCCACGAACGCACGGTTTCCTCGAAAACATCCCAGAACTCGGCCTCGCCCGGCAAGATATCGTTCATTCCACGCACGGACTGGATATTCTGGCTCATGATTTTGAGGCAAACTTTCTTTGATACGTTCGTGCCACGTAGCGATCCACAATGGCGGTAAACTCTTCGGCGATCCTGTCGCCGCGTAAGGTAACCGTCTTGGCGCCGTCTTCGAAAACCGGTGCCGCCGGTATTTCGCCGGTTCCCGGCAGGCTGATGCCGATATTGGCATGCTTGCTCTCACCCGGACCATTGACCACACAACCCATAACCGCCAGCGTCATGTTTTCGACGCCGTCGTACTCAATGCGCCACTGCGGCATATTGCTGCGCACATGCTCCTGGATGGAGTGGGCAAGTTCCTGAAAAAATGTGCTGGTCGTGCGCCCGCAACCCGGACAGGCGGCTACCATCGGCGTAAAGGCGCGTATGCCCATGGTCTGAAGCATTTCCTGCGCAACGATGACTTCCTGGGTACGTCTGCCTCCCGGCTCCGGGGTCAGCGAAACGCGGATGGTGTCGCCAATGCCTTCCTGCAGCAGTACCGACATGGCGGCTGTAGAAGCGACGATGCCTTTCGAACCCATGCCCGCCTCGGTCAACCCGAGGTGAAGCGGATAATCCGAACGTCGGGACAAGTCACGATAAATGGCGATCAGATCCTGGACACCGGACACCTTGCACGACAGGATGATGCGGTCGCCCGGCAATCCCAGGCTTTCGGCCAGGGCCGCCGACTCGAGCGCAGAAGTCACCATCGCCTCGCGCATTACTTCGATGGCGTCCTTCGGCTGGTCCCGGTTGGCGTTCTCATCCATGATGCGCGCCAGCAAAGCCTGATCGAGGCTTCCCCAATTCACCCCGATGCGCACCGGTTTGTCATACTTGCAGGCGATCTCGATCATCTGCGCAAACTGTTCGTCGCGCTTCTTGCCGTAGCCGACATTCCCCGGATTGATGCGGTACTTGGCCAGCGCTTGCGCGCATTCCGGATGATCGGTCAACAAGCGGTGGCCGTTGTAATGGAAATCGCCAATCAGCGGCACATCGACATCCATGCGATCGAGATGCTCCCTGATCTTGGCGACCGCTGCGGCTGCTTCCGGCGTGTTGACGGTAATGCGGACCAGTTCGGATCCGGCACGCGCAAGTTCAGCGCACTGGATCGCCGTTTTCAATACATCAACCGTGTCGGTGTTGGTCATTGACTGGACGACCACGGGTGACTCGCCACCCACCTTCACGTGGCCGATTCCGACAACTCGCGTCAAGCGACGCACAGCGCTAGGCAGGCTCACTGATTACTCGCCAAAGATTGCGACATGGCACATGCTATTCGAGCGTCAGGCGAGCCACGTCGTCCTTGCTGCGCATGGAAAGATCAACAACCTTGCCTTGGTACTTCAGCGTGACATGGGACGAATTTCCAATGACCAGCGTATACGGCGGCGAGCCTTCGATGTCCCGCTGGCTGTTGGCCTGACACAATTGCGAAAAAATGACGCTTCCATGACGGTCACGGACTTCGACCCAGGCCGGCTGGGTGAAGCCGAAGTGCAATCCGGAGTCCGAGGACGGAGAAGGTTCGGCAGTCGGTGCCGGCTGAGCCGATGGTAATGACGTAGACTCCTGGACAGGAACGGCGGTCGTGGTTGCCGCTTGACCCGCCTCCGGCGCTTTGTTCTCAACCGTTCCAGGGGCCACGACTGGTGCCGGAACAGCGACTGGCGATTGGGTTGCAGACTTTATCGCCGACAAGGCCGAATCCCAGACATCCTGCGAAACCAGGAAGTAGGCCGATACGGCCAGCAACAGGACAAAAAGACCAGCGAACACCCTGAAATAATCCCGTCGATCGGCTTTGCCATCTTTTTGCAGGTTGACAGGCGGCCCGGTCGGAATGCCAAGCTCATGCGGCTGGGGCATGGTCAACCGGTCCAGCACCCCCATCAGTTGGTCGGAATCGAGGCCGAGCAATCGGGCATAATTGCGAACAAATCCGCGAATGATCGTATTGCACGGCAGGTTCGGCCAATCATCCGCTTCAAGCGATTTGACTTGTCGAAGGCTTAACTTGATCGCCTTGGCAACATCATCCGTGGTCAAACCTTTGGCCTCGCGAGCCGTACGAAGTTGCTGGCCCACGCTCGGCTCCAGGGTATCCACAGCTTCTGCGGTTGCTTCCGGACTCAATGGCATTTCCGGTCCGACTCGGCTTTCGTTATCGGCTTCGCATGACGGCGCGTTCACTCCTGTCATTCGAAATTGCCTTTCAGATAATCCTGATACTGAGGCGAGTCAGGAAACTGGCGTCGCAACTGAGCCGTCAGACTGTCAACGTCCATGTTATTGCCCAGCCGACGTTCAACCCTCAAAAACAACCACAAGGCTTCCGCATCCGGGTTGCTCAGGCGTATCACTTTCTTCAGATGCTCTTTGGCTGCATCGAAATTGCCTCGCTTGTAGCTGATGTAGGCCAACTGGTACAGCGCCTGCGGATTGTCGGGCATATAACGCAATGTCGTTCGAATACTCTCTTCGGCCAGATCCAGCTCGCCAATTCTTGCATAACAGGCACCGGCATTCAGATAGGCGACTTCCGGAGTCTGATACAGCGGCTCCTTGATCGCACGCTGGAAATAGGCAATGGATTCCTTTTCTTTTCCGGTATGACAGAGGAACCAGCCATAGTTGTTATTGATTTGCGGATCCTTGGCATCAAGGTCCAAAGCGCGCTGAAAATCCTTTTCCGCGGATGCGTATTCCTTGATCTGGTAAAGCACGATTCCTCGTGTACTGTAAGCTTGGGCGTAGTTCGGATTAATCGAGATGGCAATGGTTAGCTCCTCGAGCGCAACAATTACGTTGCCATTCTGAAAATAAAGCGAACCCAGTTCGGTATGCAATTTGGCCCGCGTGTGCACATCCTTCGGCGTCACCGTCGAAAGAATTTCCGGGGGGGGCGCCACCGACTGCTGAGCCTGCGCTACAGGAACCGACACCAGGAAGAGCAAGGCGGCAGGCCAACAGAATAAAGCCGTGCTCCAGCGAAGTGCTTTCATGGTCTCACCTCGTGCAGTTCGAAAACCCGACGCGCAATGCGTCGCGTCTTGTCCAGGACCTGACCAGCCAATTGACCACAGGCCGCATCAATGTCGTCTCCGCGCGTCTTTCGCGTCGTGGTGACCACGCCGGCGTTCATCAGGATCTCGGCAAAGCGCCGGGTACGGTGAGCCGGAGAACGGCGGTAGGGCGATCCCGGGAACGGATTGAACGGAATCAGGTTGATCTTGCAGGGCACCTTGCGCGTCAGCTCAAGCAGTTCGTCGGCGTGAGCATCGGTGTCATTCACGCCGTCAAGCATGACATATTCAAAAGTCACGAAATCGCGCGGCGCATTCGGCAGATAACGATTGCAAGCGGCGATCAGTTCGCGCAACGGATACTTCCGGTTGATCGGCACGAGTTGATCGCGCAACCGATCATTCGGCGCATGCAGCGACACGGCGAGAGCGACGGGGCACTCCGCTCCCAAGCGATCCATCGCCGGCACCAGGCCAGAAGTCGACACCGTCACGCGACGTCGCGATAGTCCATAGGCATGATCGTCGAGCATCAAATGCAATGCGGTCACCGTATTTTCAAAGTTGGCCAGGGGTTCGCCCATGCCCATCAAAACGACATTGCTGATGATTCGCTCGGTGCTACCGGCATCCGCCGCGAGTGTCCGCCCCACCTGCCAAAGCTGCCCGATAATTTCAGCCACTGTCAGATTGCGGTTGAAACCCTGCTTGCCGGTAGCACAAAAGGAACAATCCAGCGCACAGCCCGCCTGCGTTGAAATGCACAGTGTTCCCCGATCGTCCTCGGGAATGAATACGGTTTCGACGGCATTCCCGCCGCCGACATCAAAAAGGAACTTGCGCGTTCCGTCATCGGAAAGACTATCCGAAACGAATGCGGGCGGGATGACCGATGCAATCTTCCTGAGTTTCTCGCGCAGGCTCTTGGCAATATCGGACATGGCATCGAAATCGGCCAGACCGGATCGATGAATCCAGTGCAACACCTGCCTGGCGCGAAACGGCTTTTCACCTTGTTCGGCGAAGAAAGCGGTCAGGCCAGCCGCATCGAAATCGAGCAGATTTACAGTCATCCCGGAAAGTTAGGTTCGCTTAACGACCCGAGTATACGGCCATCGCCGGAAAGAAAAAGGCAATTTCGTTCTTCGCCGTTTCCTCACCATCGGAGCCATGCACGGCGTTGGCGTCGATCGATTCGGCAAAATCGGCGCGAATGGTACCCGGTTCGGCTTTCTTGGGATCGGTAGCGCCCATCAGGTCACGGTTCTTGGCTATGGCGCCCTCGCCTTCAAGCACCTGGATCATTACCGGCCCGGAAATCATGAAGGAAACCAAGTCCTTGAAGAAAGGACGCTCCTTGTGTACGGCATAGAATGCACCGGCTTCCTGCGGTGACAACCAGGCCAATTTCGAAGCGATGATCTTCAGACCATTGGTTTCAAAACGCGAATAAATTTTGCCGATCACGTTCTTGGCAACAGCGTCAGGTTTGATGATGGAAAGCGTGCGTTCAATAGCCATGAATCAATCTCCTTAAGATAATGTCGGGAAAGACAACAAATAAACCGTTGGATGGACTGGTAACCGCTTATTGTACCAACACTCCAGCGGGATTACCTAAAACGCCTGATCCGGACCGGCAAATGAGAAGCGCGCGCAGGTTTATTTGCGCGCGCTTACACGTGCTCGATGGCCCGAGGCTGACGGGCTACATCATGCCCAGCCTTGTTGGCAGCCAGATCGACAACCCTGGCCAATAGGTCACTACCATCATAAAGACAAGCATCGACAGCAACCACGGCCAAACGGCCACGGTCAGTTCGGTAATCCCCATCTTGGTAATTCCCGACGCCACATAAAGATTGAGGCCGACCGGTGGATGGCACATGCCGACTTCCATGTTCACGACCATGATGATGCCGAAATGCACGGGATCGATTCCCAGCTTTAGCGCGACCGGGAAAAGAATCGGCGCAAAAATCAGCACAATCGACGACGGTTCCATAAAGTTGCCCGCCAACAGCAAGATGACGTTGCACGCCAGCAGGAAGGCGATCATCCCCAGACCGTTACCGAGCATCCAATCGGCCAGGGCCTGTGGGATATTCTCGTTGGTCATGATGAATGAGAACAGCACGGCGTTGGTGATGATATAGAGCAGCATCGCCGACATATTGGCCGAGTTGAGCAGCACGCGGGGTACGTCCTTCAGCGCCATGTCCTTGTACACAAACACGGCAACAACGAAAGCGTAGACAGCGCTCATCGCAGCCGCTTCGGTTGGCGTGAACAGGCCGGAATAGATACCGCCCATGACGATGATGATCAGTAGCAGGCCCCACATCGATTCACGAAAGCTCTTCAAGCGTGCGGCAAAATCAGCCTTTGGCATGCGCGGATAGTTAAACTTCCTTGCCCGGTACCAGGTCACGCCACCCAGCGTGCAGGCCAGCGCAATCCCCGGAATGACGCCCGCCATAAACAAGGCACCGACCGAAGTATTTGTGGCTACCGAATACATGACCATAACAATTGACGGTGGAATCAGAATCCCAAGCGCACCCGAAGTCGTAATGACGCCAGCACCGAATCGTTTCGGGAAGCCGGCTTTAACCATCGCCGGTAGCAGTATCGAACCGATCGCCACGACCGTCGCCGGACTGGATCCGGATACGGCGGCAAACAGCGCGCAAGCCATTACCCCGGCGAGACCCAAGCCACCATACCAGTGCCCGATCATGTCGGTGGCAAATCGGATCATTCGTTTGGCGACCCCCCCGTGGGTCAGGAAGTTTCCGGCCAGGATGAAGAAGGGAATGGCCATGATTTCGAATTTCTCGATGCCGGTAAACAGTTTCAGCGCCACCGACTCCAAAGGCACCTCGGAGAACATGAACAGGAAGCTGAGGACAGTCAGGCCCAGCGATATCGAGATGGGCATGCCGGTCAGCATCAGGACCAGCAAGATGATGAAGATCACTGAAGCGTTCATGGTTTCTTGTCTCCGTTGCCCGAGTGATCATCAGGATGGCGCATCTCGTACGTCTGGTCACGAGGATGCAGGTTATCTTCCATTTCGAAAATCTTGACTTCGTCCGGAATCTCGACTTCTTCGATTCCGTCGACATGTCCATGATCATGGTGCGGCAGCTCACCGGTTTTTATGAAGTTCCAGCCGACTTGCAGAAAGCGGAAACACATCAGCGAGGAACCCAGAGGAATGGCGCTGTAGACCATCCAGGTCGGCCACTCGAGATCAGGCGTGGTCGGCCCTTCTGGAAGATCGCCGGTGTTTAGGCCGAACAGGTGAAAGGAGGCGTAATGCATGCCGTTTTCCCAGACAAAATTTGCGCCAAGCGAGCCGACAATACCCGTAAAGAATGCGCCGGCAAGCAGCCCAAAGATGATGAATCTGGATCGCCACTGCCCGTCCAGCCGATTGATCAGTACATCTACGCCGACGTGGATGCCGGTACGCACGCCGTACGCCGCACCGAACTTGGCCATCCAGACGAACATGATGATGCACAGTTCCTGCGCCCAGCCAAAATTCAGGCTGAGCAGCCAGTCCTGCACACCGGGGATTGGCAGACCTGCCGTGTATCGATGGAGTACGGCGAGAAAAATGATCGATGTCGCAGTCCCCATGAGGAAAGTAATGATCCATTCCTCAAGATGATTCAGTAGTTTCATGAATTCCACTTCCCCTTCCCATGATTAAAGAACGCCCACCGCGGCAGTGTGAGCGTGCTTCGCTTATATTATGACTTTTACATTTTTGCCGGATCGAAGTTTGTTTCCTTGTAGATTGCATCGATGGTTTCCTTGCCGATACGTGAGGCCATTTCGGCGTGCGTCTTGAACATGGCCTTCTTGAATTCTGCACGTTCGGCAGCATTCGGCGTATGGATCTCCGTCTTGCCCGATGCTTTCACCTTGGCCAGGGCATTGTCGTTTTCTTCCTGTGCGATCTTGTTGGCGTACACCGTAGCTTCTTTCATCGCCACCTCAATCTGACCGCGCACGTCGGCGGGCAATCCCTCCCAGAACTTCTTGTTGGTAATGACCGCATAACCAAGGTAGCCGTGATCGGTCAACGTCATGTTCTTCTGCACTTCAAAAAACTTTTGCGTATACAGGTTGGAATGCGGGTTTTCGGTACCATCGACCACGCCGGTCTGCAGCGCCTGATAAACCTCGGAGAACGCCATGACCTGCGGTATGGCGCCCATCGAACGCATCTGGGCTTCGAGCACCTTCGATGACTGGATTCTCATCTTGAGCCCTTTGAAATCAGCCGGTTTGTAGATGGGCTTGTTGGCCGAAAACGATTTGAAGCCATTGTCCCAGAAGGCCAGGCCCTTGATGCCCTTGGGCTCAAGCTTTGACAGCAAAGCTGCCCCGAGCGGACCCTGTGTCACTTTGTGCAGTTCGGCAGTGTTATCGAAAATGAAGGGTAAATCAAACGCTTCAAATTCCTTGACACCCAGGGGGCCGAACTTGGCCAGCGACGGCGCGAGCATCTGCACGGCGCCCAGTTGCAACGCTTCCATTTCCTCCTTGTCCTTGTACAGGGTCGAATTGGCGTAGACCTCGACCTTCACCGCGCCTTTGGTCAGCTCGCCGGCACGTTTGGCGAAAAATTCGGCGGCTTTGCCTTTGGGCGTATCGATGGCGACTACGTGACTGAATTTGATCACCGTCGGCTGTTGAGCCGATGCCGCCATAGGCGAAGCAGACAGGGCCACAGCTAACAGGCTGACAAGCAGTTTTACTGGTTTCATTGTTATCTCCTCAATCGACTACGTTACGAAAACGGGCGTTGCCCGACACTCGGGTGGCACTATCACAAAATGAACGGCGTTGGGCTATTGTGGAAAACACGTAACTCGTTGCGCACAAGTGAAGGTTATATATCACACTGGAAAGCAAAATAGTTTCCTATGTAAAACATCCCGACACCCCGAAAAAACGTAACTTGGGTAAGATGGGCCACCATGGCAGAGGTTCCCGCACCCGGTTTCACTCAGCGACGCACACCAGCGCAGATGAAGTGGTCAAACTGGTATCTGACCACACTCAAGCTGGCCGTGGCCCTGTTGCTCACTCTGCTCATCGTCCTGTTCTGGCTGCTTCGCCAGAATGCAGCGAACGAACAGCGCTCGACATTGATTGCCGATGTGCTCTGGCTGGAACAAAGCGTCAATTTTCACCTGGAAGGAAACGCGGAACAGTTTCAGCAACTGGCGCTTGATCTGGCGCTGACTCCGGAAAAGAACAAAGATGCACTTTTCAGGCTGCGCAGCCAGCACCTCCTGAAAAACAATCCAGAACTCCAGCAATTGCTTTGGCTTGACGCCGCAACACGGATGCTGGATGCGCTGCCAACCAAGAATCTCCCTCGCCTGGGTTATGCCGGCCTGGGCGAGGAGACTCAGACGCAGGCGATTGAACGGGCGAGCAAACTCGGCAAGCCGGTTTACACTGAAGCCTATCAACTCTCGGATTCACCTCAGTTTGAGGTGTTCTTTCCAATCTTCCAGAACAGCCAATACCGAGGTTCGCTGGTCGGCGTGTATTCGCTCAACACCTTATTGAAGCAACTGGTTCCCTGGTGGTTTACCGAAAAGTATCAGGTGCGCATTCTCGATGCCAACGGGAATACCCTGGTCAGCAAATCCAAGGTCAGCAACGACGCCACGACCCTGAGTTATACCCTTCCTTTCGACCCGCCGGGCTACGGGATGACTTTCCAGGTCACCGCGTATCGCAGCGCCGGCAATATCGCCCAGACGCTGATCACTACGCTGATCATTGCGCTCGCCGCCGCCGTGCTGGCGAGCCTGTGGGTCATGCGCGGGCATATTCAGCGCCGTCTTGCCGCCGAACAGGCTTTACGCTCGGAATATGCATTCCGAAAAGCTATGGAAGATTCCTTGACTGTCGGCATGCGCGCCCGCGATCTTGAAGGCTGCGTCACCTATACCAATCCGGCTTTTTGCCAGATGGTCGGCTTCACTGCCGAGGAACTGATCAACGCCAAACCACCGATGCCCTACTGGGCACCTGAAGATATTGAACGAATCCAGGCGATTCACAATTCCATCATCGAAGGCAAGGTGCCACTTGAAGGATTCGAAGTGCGTCTGATGCGCAAGGACGGCAGCCGTTTCGATGCGCTGATCTACGAAGCCCCGCTGATTAATGCCGATGGCCGGCAAACCGGGTGGATGGCTTCGATCATCGACGTCACTGCCCGCAAGCACGCTGAGGAACTCGCGCGTCAACAACAGGAAAAGCTGCAATTCACCTCGCGATTGATCACCATGGGCGAAATGGCTTCGACACTGGCACACGAGCTCAATCAACCGCTTGCTGCCATTACCAGTTATAACGCCGGCTGCCTGAACAAGCTCGAATCGGGCCAGTTCAACTCTGAAGAATTCAAGCATGCCCTGGGCAAACTCGGTGTTCAGGCGCAACGCGCGGGCCGTATCATCCGGCGCGTTCATGATTTTGTCCGCAAGAGCGAACCCAAGCTTGCGCCCTGCGATCTGGCCGAAGTTATCGACGATAGCATTGGTTTTATCGACGCCGCCGCCAAGCTCCTCAACGTTCGTATCGTGCGCGAAATCCAGGGTATGCGCCCTGAACTGATGGCCGATCAGGTCATGATCGAACAGGTGCTGCTCAATCTGATGCGCAACGGAATCGAAGCCATGAACAATGCGGACGTGGAAAATCGCCGTTTGACGGTCAAGCTTTACCAGATCGGCGACCACATGCAGATCCGCGTGATCGATCGCGGCCCGGGCATCTCTCCGGACATCCAGAAGAAGCTGTTCACCCCCTTTTTCTCGACGAAGTCCGAAGGCATGGGCATAGGGCTTAACATCTGCCGTTCAATTATCGAATTTCATCGCGGCCGCCTATGGGTAGAAGACAACCCGGAAGGCGGCACCATCTTTGTCATTTCACTCCCGATTACGACACCATGACTCAATATGCCTATATCGTTGATGATGATGAAGCCATTCGCGACTCACTGAGCTGGCTCTTGCAATCGCGTGGCGTTGACAATCTCACTTTTTCGTCGGCAGAAGCGTTTCTTGAAGCCTGGACACCCGCGCTTACCGGCTGCATTCTGCTCGACATTCGCATGGACAAAATGAGCGGCACCGAGTTGTTCGAACGACTTCTCGAAATGGGTTGCAACATACCGGTTATCTTTCTTACCGGGCATGGCGATGTACCGATGGCCGTGTCAACCCTGAAAAACGGCGCTTTCGACTTTGTCGAAAAACCCTGCAATGACAACGAGCTCGTCGATCGCGTAGTCGAAGCCTTGAAAACGGACAAGGCCCGGAGCGAAGCCGCCGCGTCCGCCGATTCGATCAACTCGCGAATCAGCCTGCTGACAACGCGTGAGCGGCAAGTCATGGCGCTGATTCTCGCCGGCAAGCTCAACAAGGTCATCGCCAGCGATTTGCAGATCAGCATGCGTACCGTTGAAGTTCACCGCTCCAGTGTTTTCGACAAGATGGGCGTCAGAACGGCAGTTGAACTGGCACAGAAGCTCGCCACCGCTTCGGGAATACCAACATCCTGAAATCATTCGAATTGTATCAAAAAAATTGCCCCCTAAACTCAGCTTGCAGAGCGCGGCCGCGGCGAGTAACATGGCCAAGAATTGAATACAGATAAAAAAATAATCAAGTAGTTAGCGTGTTTAATTCGTGCACAAATGCAGGTAAACGCCGATGCTCAAAAAGCCGCTGCTGGACCTCGAATCGTGGGTGAGTTTTTTCAGTAACGCTGAACTGCCGATTTTGCGTCAAACAGCGCGCCGGCTGGATGAGGCGCGTCAACAAATCGACAAGGTCAGTGGCCGCGATATTGCCAATATCGTATTGCTCGATCCCCTGATGGCCGTCCGCGTTCTGGCTTACATTCAGACCTTCCACGGCAAGCACCTTCGTTCCGACATCACAACAATCGCCAACGCGGTCATGATGCTCGGCATCGAACCTTTCTTCAAGAAATTCGAAGTATCCGTCACTATCGAAGCCCGGCTCAAGAACGAACCGCAGGCGTTGCTCGGCGTATTGCAGGTCATCCGCCGTGCGCAACGGGCCTCGCGTTATGCGCACGACTGGGCCTTTGATCGGCACGACATGAACATTGAAGAGGTCGCCTTGGCCGCTCTGTTGCACGATCTCGCCGAAATTCTGCTGTGGTGTTTTGCGCCGGCTCTGGCCATCGAAATCCGCGACCTGCAGCTTGCCGACCAGACCCTGCGCAGCTCGGCCGCCCAGGAGAAAGTTCTTGGACTTCGTCTCGCGGATTTGCAGATGGCGCTATGCAGCGCCTGGCACTTGCCCGAACTGCTCAACACCCTGATCGATGACGCCAATGCCCACCTGCCGCGCGTGCAGAACGTGATCCTGGCGGTCGATCTGGCCCGCCACTCGGCCCACGGCTGGCAAGACCAGGCGCTGCCTGACGACTTGAGCGCCATCGAAAAACTTTTGCATTGCCGGCGTGAATCGCTGCTTGAACGACTTGAAATACCAACGGAATTTTCAGAGATGCTGGCCGCCTGTCCACCCAGAATTCATGGCGATGTACTGTCAGTCAAGCACGCGCAATAAGACACGGCGACCTTGTTGCTTTATTCACCGGATTTTTCAAGGAGAGCCATATGGCCATCGGGAGCATCTTGTTTTTTGGCGCTGTCGCCGTCGTCGCACTCTATGGAATCATGCTCTACAACGGACTGGTTGCGCTCAAACATGGGGTCGCCAAAGCCTGGGCCAACATCGACGTGCTGCTCAAGCAGCGTCACGATGAACTGCCCAAACTGGTCGAGGTGTGCAAGCAATACAAGCAGTTCGAACAGGATACCCTGCAACGCGTGATCGAGGCCCGTTCGCGTGTGCAGACGGCGCGTGAAACGCAGAATATCGGCGCGCTTGGTGAAGCCGAAGGCATGCTGCGCAGAGGAATTGGTCAGGTTTTTGCCATCGCCGAAGCCTATCCCGAGCTCAAGGCCAACGAAAATTTCATGCAGCTTCAGCAACGCATTACCAGCCTGGAAAACGCCATCGCCGACCGGCGCGAACTTTATAACGATGCCGTCAACATCAACAACGTGCGCGTCGAGCAATTCCCCGACGCCGTGATTGCCCGCCTGTTCAGTTTCGAGAGCAAAGCTCTGTTGGAATTCTCGACGGTCGAAAAGGCCGATGTCGATATGAAGCAACTTTTCAGTTGATCGCCACACCAACCCAGCTCCGCAAGTAGCTCATTCGCCTCATGATCGTCAGCATCCGGCGAGAGTACGGCCAGTTCATCACGTCGGGCGCGCAACTGCTGCTGCTGGCCATCGGCGCAGAACTCGAAACGCGCGGCGCCTGGCTGACGTGTGTCGCGTTGATGTCCCTCGTCAGCCTGATCGCCTGGGTTTCCACGCTGCAACGGCGGCGCACCGTTGCCGACACGCCAACGTCGCGTATCGCCTCGGCGGCCCAGGGCTATGTCGAACTGAGCGGTCAAGGCAAGCCACTCGACTATCCGCCCTTGCTGTCGCACCTGACGTCGCTGCCGTGCCTATGGTATCGCTACCGCGTCGAGGAAAAATCAGGAAATGACGAATGGAAAACCGTCAGCAGCGGAGAGAGCGAAGTCTCATTCATCCTTGATGACGGTAGCGGTCGCTGTGTGGTCGATGTGGAAAATGCCGAAATTCTGACCCGTCACAAGGAAACCTGGACAAATGGCCGTTACCGCAATACCGAATGGAAGCTCTTGATCGACGACGGGGTTTACGCCTTGGGTGAATTCATCACCCTGGGCGGAAGCCGGCTCGAACTGAATGCCCATCGCGATATCAATAGCCTGCTTGCCGAATGGAAGAAAGACCAGCCGAGCCTGCTCAGACGCTTCGATCTTGACGGGGATGGTAGCATCAGCATGACCGAATGGGCGCTGGCGCGGCAGGCAGCGCGCCGCGAAGTCGAAAAATCGCACCGTGAAGTGCGCAACGAGGCCGATGTGCACACCCTGCGCTGCCCGACCAACGGTCAACTGTACCTGCTCTCAAACATCGGTCCGGACAAGATTTCCCGACGCTATCTGTGGTGGTCTTTATTCCACCTCTCGGTATTCTTTGGTTCACTTGCTGCCCTGTCCTGGATCTGGCAGCAGCATTTCTGAACGCGATACGCACTCGTATCCACAAGCAGGCACGTTACAATCCGGCCTCATTCAGAGAGAATCGCATGCGCAAATGCCACTTACCCTGCCCCGTCGCCATCCTCGCCCGTTTCGTCACCCTGCTGGCCTTGGCCCTATCGGGCTGTGCGACCAGACCAACGGCACCACAGCCGATGGCGCCGAAGCCGGTCAAAATCGGCCTTGCGCTGGGCGGTGGGGCGGCACGCGGATTCGCCCACATCGGCGTGATCAAAGTTCTCGAAGCCCAGGGTATTGTCCCCGACGTCATCGTCGGCACCAGTGCCGGCGCCGTGGTCGGCGCGCTTTACGCCTCGGGAAACAATGGTTTCGAGCTGCAAAAGCTGGCCCACAAGCTGGATGAGTCGAAGATCAGCGACTGGTCTGTTCCCGATCGCGGCGTGCTCAAGGGCGAAGCGCTCCAGCTATTCGTCAACGACGCCGTAGCCCAGCGGCCGATCGAAGCTCTGAAAAAGCCCTTCGCTGTCGTCGCGACCGATCTGAACAGTGGTGAAAGCATTCTCTTCCGCAGCGGCAATACCGGCATGGCCGTACGCGCCTCGGCGACCGTCCCCGGAGTTTTCAAACCCGTTAGCATCAATGGGCACGAATACGTCGACGGGGGCCTGTCCAGTCTGGTCCCGGTACGCAGTGCGCGTTCGATGGGTGCCGACGTGGTCATCGCCGTCGACATCTCGGCGCGCCCCGGCAACCAGGCCGTACGCGGCACCCTCGACATCCTTCTGCAAACCTTCACGATCATGGGGCAGAACCTCGCCCGATACGAACTCAAAGAGGCCGACGTCGTCATTCGCCCGCAGGTTGGCAACGTCGGATCGACCGATTTCCAGGCACGCTACGACGCAATTCTCGAAGGCGAAAAGGCCGCTCAGGCAGCGCTCCCGCAAATCCGCGAGGCGATCAGAAAGGCTTCCGGAATCTGAGCCAGCCGCCAACAAAACAACCTCACTGTTCCAGCGCTTCCCAGCGCTCCAGCAAATGCATCAACTCATCGTCGATCTGGGTCAGCCGCAATGAAATGCGCTGTGCTTCCTGCGGGTCGGTCCGATAGATCGTCGCGTCTTCCAGGCGCTGGTTGATCACGCTCTGCTCCTGCTCAAGCGCGGCGATACGCCCGGGTAGCTCCGCCAATTCGCGCGACTCCTTATAGCTGTGTTTGCGGCTGCCGTCCGCTTTGCTCCTGGGAGCTTGTGCGGCCACGGGCGCATCGTGTTTCACCCGTTGCTGAACGGATTCTTCGGCGCGCCGCCTGGCCTGGAAGTCCGCCCAGTCCTGATAGCCGCCGGCATACTCGCGCCACGTACCGTCGCCTTCATACGCGATGGTTTGCGTCACGACGTTGTCGATGAACGCCCGGTCATGACTGACCAGGAACAGCGTTCCCGCATAGTCCTGCAGCAACTGTTCGAGCAGTTCGAGCGTTTCAATGTCGAGGTCATTGGTCGGTTCGTCAAGCACCAACACGTTGGCCGGACGGGCAAACAGACGAGCCAACAACAGCCGGTTGCGCTCGCCGCCGGACAGCGATTTCACCGGTGAGCGCGCGCGTTGCGGTGGAAAGAGAAAATCGCCCAGATAGCCGATCACATGTTTCTTCTCGTTGCCAATTTCAACGTAGTCCGACCCCGGCGAAATGACATCGACCAAAGCCGCCTCTTCGTCGAGCTGCGTCCTGAACTGATCGAAATACGCCGTCTGGATTTTGGTGCCCAGATGAACGCGGCCCGAATCCGGCGCTAGCTCGCCGAGAATCAGACGCAGCAGGGTCGTCTTGCCGGCGCCATTGGGCCCGATCAGCCCGATCTTGTCGCCGCGCTGCAAGCGGCAGGAAAAATCGCGCACCACCGCCAGCGTTTGCTTGCCCTTGCCGAAGCTTTTGCTCACGCCTTCCAGTTCGGCCACCAGCTTGCCGCTTTTGTCGCCCGCATCCAGTGCCAGTTCAACCTTGCCCTGTCGATCACGCCGCGCGGCGCGCTCGCGTCGCAACTGTTCGAGGCGCAAAACGCGACCCTCGTTGCGCGTGCGCCGCGCCTCGACGCCTTTGCGTATCCAGACTTCTTCCTGTGCCAGGAACTTGTCGAATTTGGCGTTCTGAATGGCTTCGTCGTGCAGGATCGACGCCTTTCTGGTCTGGTAGGCGCTGAAATTACCCGGACAAGAGAGCAGACGACCGCGATCGAGTTCGACGATCCGCGTCGATACGCGATCCAGAAAACGCCGGTCATGGGTGATGAAAACCAGCGATATACTTGATGAAACCAGCATTTCTTCCAGCCATTCGATGGCGCCGATATCCAGATGATTGGTCGGCTCGTCGAGCAACAACAGTTCGGGTGAAACGGCCAAGGCCTGCGCCAGCGCCAAGCGTTTCTTCTGCCCGCCGGAAAGCGTGCCGACACGCGCATCGGGATCGAGCGAAAAGCGCTGGATCACCCGCTCGGCCTGCGTCTCAAACGACCAGGCATGGCGCGACTCAAGCTCACCCTGCAAGCGATTCATGCGCTCCAGCAACAGATCGTGATCAGCCGAATCATCGGCCATCGCCAACGACACGGCGTGATATTCGGCCAGCAGCGCCGAAACCTCGCCCATCCCCGCCACCACCGCTTCAAACACCGTGAGTTCGGAATCAAAGGGCGGCTCCTGCGGCACATAACCCAAACGCATACCGGGTTGCCGCCACACCGTTCCGTCGTCGAGCGCACCCTGCCCGGCCAGCGCCCGCAGCAGCGATGATTTGCCGGTGCCGTTGCGCCCGATCACAGCGACGCGTTCGCCCGGATCAAGTTGGAAATCGGCGTGGTCGAGAAGGGGTACGTGACCATAGGCCAGTGACGCATCGGACAGGATCAGCTGCGGCATGAATAAGCAGTGCTTTCCAGGAACAGGTTGACAAACGTTCGGTGCCGACGACAACCCCAGCGCCATGCTGCGAGGTCGTGACCCTAAAATGAATTGGCGCGATTTTAACTCGCAAACCATTCTGAAAGGACGACGACGGGCAAACGAACGACGTCAGTCTGGTCTGGCCGTAACATCACTACAACTGACAGGGCCGGTCAAGCCTGTGCTTCGACCCATCCGGTCCGACAGGCTGCTAGAATACGCCCCGACCTCCTCGTAGCATAATGGATAGTGCACGCGCCTCCTAAGCGTGAGATACAGGTTCGATTCCTGTCGAGGAGGCCAAGTGAGCATCTAAAGCAGTCCAGCAACATCCGCTCTTGCCGAGCTTCAAGCGCGATATTTCCGCCGACTTGGGCGGCGCACTGAAACCCACGTAATCGAAGCACTTTGCGTCCGTGACCGAACCGGCGAAAGAGAACCCTTACCCGGCCGGCGTCGCGACTGAATTGGGAAGCCGGGATCGTCCAATGCTGCGGGAGCTGGCGCATTTGCTCCGCGAACAATGAGACGAATTGAAGCGTGCGGGCTAAAGCCTGCCAAGAAGTTTGCAAAGCGTCACGCTGGTAACCACACGGTAGCATCGAACCCGTAAATATGACGTTAGGATTTGGCTCACGAAGACCTTGGTGCTGATGCGCGAAGCCACATTCGCTCAACTTGTGCTGTCATGTTCGAAGGTAATAATTCGACGTCCGGGTGCTCGCTGCTGTAGACGCGAAATAGCTCATCAGCGAAAGCTTGTCCTATTTCGCTGACGCCATCGAAGTCCAGGATTATGGTCTTGAATCGGTCAAATCTCGCAATTAACCGCTTGGCTTGTGAGCGGGAAATCAACTGCTCGTCTCCATAGGTCGCAAGTTTCATGGGAACGATTGTTTTCGAGAAATCGTAGTCCTCTGGCGCGTTCGTAAACTGCGCATACACTTCGGAAGTAGTGCGCTGGCTCTTCAGTGCAGTTTGCATGAATACGGCTGTGCCTTCAGGAAAAATGCCGTCCGATTCCTGTAACCAATCATTGGGCGAATGTGCGCTGTGGTTATAGCGCAAGCCATTGGCGCTTATGTCGAACAGATCGAACATCCGCGAGGTAAAAAAGATTCCCTCCCCCGTATGTTTGCTGTGATCCGTTGTCAGCTTGCCCTTCGACAATTCAAATAACGCTTGACGCATATCCGGTAATCCGAGGGCGAGGGCAATTTTCGCAAAGATTCCTACGCCGTCATCCGAAATGACCAGGGTAATCGATTTCTCATCCTGGTCGGCCCAAACGAATACGGAAGACCCAGTTGAATGGTCAATCGCATTGTTCAATATTTCCGTAAAACCGTGACCTACAATGCTTTGCACGTTTGGCGGCAGGCTAAGGTAGGGCTTGAAGTCTTGCTGCCACGCAATATGCTCTTCCAGTCCTTGCAGATCGTAACGACGCCCTACGCGTCGCCGATAGCCGGGGCTAAAAACTGGGTGTGTTGAAGGACCGCTACGTGCAATCCAGCCTTTGACTTCAAGCTTCTGGATGTAATTGTTCGCTGCTACCCTTGAAATTCCTAGTCGCTCAATGTATTGCCGTGTGAGGTCGCGTGGATGCTCAATGACGTCTCTGGTAACCGAGCGAACAAGATCGTCCAATTTTGAGGGCTTAGGCATGCTGTCTTTGTGAACTTAAAGTGCTCACATCGTAAACTTAAAGGCAGCCCGTTGTAAACTTATTCGATCCGGGGAGTTAGATACTTGGTCGTCTAAAGTGTGGCCAGTCAGGCTACAGCAACGTTCCGACGGGGGTAACTTTGAGGGCAACTCTACTACTCTCAAAAGAGTAACCCTTGCTCATACAGGCTTACAGCAAACTATTCGATTCCTGCCGAGGCCAAATATGCGTTTCAAGTAGTCCAAAAGCATCAAACCAACCTGCCTGAGCGCGCGCAACTTCACCGGATGGCTCTGTCAGCCTCAGGCCTGTGCTGGAGCCACCTGCTGTTTGCTTAAGAACTCCCCCAGCTTCTTGTCACTGTCCAGGATGTGATGCATCAGCCAGGTGTGCAAGGACGAGGTCAATTGGTGAGGGTTGACCTGGGCGTTGGCTTTGAGTTGCAGATCGTAACTGGACAGCGTTTCGACCAGATTCAAATGCTCCGAATGGTGCGCCTGAGCATAAGGATAACCGCGGTCGTGCATGAGTTTTTCCTCAAAGGAAAAATGGTCGATGACAAAGTCGATCAACGCTTTCATCACTTTTCTCGAGTTGCTTTCGTCTTGGCCTGACCGAGTACTTGAATCAAGCCGGTTAAGCATGCGCAGCAATTCCTTGTGCTGTGCGTCAATACCGGCGTGGCCGGTTTCGTAGGTGAATGACCAGGCCAGCATGGGGTTGCTTTCTTCCACGGCGAGTTTCTTGATTCTTGGCTTTGCCGAGACCTGGTAAGGCGGATTCTTGGCAAAACCGGTCAGGTCTGGCAGCGGCAGCGGCCGTGAAAAATAATAGCCCTGGATGACATCGCAGCCATTGGCTTCGAGGAAAGCCATTTGCTCCGGTGTTTCAACGCCTTCGGCGACGGTCATGATGTTGAGCTTGTTGGCCATTTCGAGGATGGCCAGCACGATGGGCGTGTTCTTGGGCTCGCTGATGAACGACTGGTCAATTTTCAGGAAATCGAAGGGAAGCTGATACAGATAGGAAAGCGAAGAGTAGCCCGTACCGAAATCGTCCAGTGCCAGATTGACGCCGATTTTCTTCAAGGCCAGCAAAGTGGTCTTGGT
Source organism: Propionivibrio sp. (assembly GCA_016705685.1). Classification (GTDB taxonomy): domain Bacteria; phylum Pseudomonadota; class Gammaproteobacteria; order Burkholderiales; family Rhodocyclaceae; genus Propionivibrio. Next base: position 8,328 of record JADJLB010000003.1, on the reverse strand, counting down.
CTTTTCAAAATCATGGATGAAGGAGCTTTCGGTAATTTCCAGGGTTAAGCGATAGCCGGCCATACCATCCAATGCTTCGATCACTTTGGCCACGATGTCGCTTTGCGTGAGCTGCATCGGGGACAGATTGACGGACATGTTGATCCCGGTACTGCGCATGGTGCGACAGGCTTCCTGCAATACCCATTCGCCGATTTGGCAGATCAGTCCGGATTCTTCAGCGATCGAGATAAAACGCGACGGGCCGATGATCCCCAGGTCCGGATGCGCCCAGCGCACCAAAGCCTCCGCGCCATGAACGCTCTTGCTGACCAGGCAGAGCTGGGGCTGGTAGTGCAGCAACAAGCCATCGGGAATCGCCTTGCGCAGCCCGTTCTCGACCATCAGCGTTTCCAGGGCCTTGGCGTTAATGCGTTCGGTGAAGAACTGGAAATTATTCCGCCCCTGATTCTTGGCGTGGTACATGGCGGCGTCGGAATGGCTCAACAAATCGGCAACGGTCACGCCGTCCGTCGGATACAGGCTGATGCCGATCGAAGGCGTGACGGTGACGACATGGCCGTTGAGATAGCAACTGCCGCCGATCAGGGCCAGAAGCTTTCTCGCCGTATGGGTGATATCGACCTCATCGCCGATATCTTCCAGCAGCAGCACGAATTCGTCGCCGCCCTGGCGGGAGATGGTGTCGCTCGCCCGCAGGCAGCTCTGGATACGACGGGTCACTTCCTTCAACAGCGCGTCGCCGACATGGTGACCCAGCGAGTCATTGACCGCCTTGAACTTGTCGAGGTCGATGAACATTACGGCAAACCGGGATTTATTGCGCACCGCACGCGCCAGCGCCTGCCGCAAACGGTCTTCCAAAAGGCTGCGGTTGGGCAGTCCCGTCAGAAAATCGTGATGCGCCATATATTCCATCTTTTCCATCACCTGATTCGATTCGGTGATGTCCGAAAGCAGGCCGATGTAGTTGGTCACATCGTCGCCGGTCTTAACCGCGCTGATGTGTACGCGGACGAGGTATTCCTCGCCCGTTTTCTTCCTGTTCCAGATCTCGCCCTGCCAGTGGCCAACACGATTCAAAGTTGTCCACATTTTTCGGTAGTAGCTATCGGAAAGTCGATCCGAGGCGAACAGCTTCGGGTTCCTGCCGATGATCTCCTCACGGCCATACCCGGTCAGGCTTTCCAGCGCCTTGTTAACCGATATGGTGCGATTGTCCGAATCCGTGATGATGATGCCTTCCAGGCTGTTCTCGAAGACGCTGGCTGACAGTTTCAACTGGTCTTCGGCTTCCTGGTGATGCGTGATGTCCTGGAGCACTTCGATGGCGCCGACAATCCCATTTTCATCGAAAACGGGTCTTGCCTCGAAGCTCAGATAGCGTCGCTTGCCGTTGATCTCGTCGAACCAGCCTTCCGCCTTGTGGCCATCGCTGGCAAATTCGGTTTTCTCATGTCGGCTGTAAAAACGCGAGGCTTCGTCGAGCATGCTGTCGAGCACCAGATCGGCCATGCACGGTCGGGGCTCGTCATAAAAACCCCGCCAATGATCGCGCGTGCCGATGACGTCTTTCGCGGGGATGCCGGTCAACAACTCGCAGGGGGCATTCCAGACAACCACCTTATGCTCGGTATCCAGCACGAAGGCAGGAAGACTCAGGGCATTGAGTACGCTAAGCGCAATTTTCACCTCTACCCTCCGAATAGGCCGAGCATGATGATATCATGCAAGACAGGATAGCTGAATACCTTCAGCGATCATGGTGCTCTAACGTCGGTTGATCGGTGCGTCACGGGTACTTCTTCAAGAGAGGCCGATCCCCCTGTTACCCGATACTCAAACACCGCTACGCTGGTACTTCAACCGCCTTGCGTATCAGACCTCGGTCTTGTAACCAATGCGGAACCCGCCCCAGTGCCGTCCCTTCACAAAAATCGGTGCCGAAATGTCATGCATGATCTCCCCCGTATCGCGACGGTAGGTCTGCAGCAGGAAGGGCTTGTCATGACTGCCGCAACGGCGCCCGACCGGGTCATCGAACATCCGCTTGGTGCGGTTGTTCACAAAATCGACTTTTTCGTCACCGGTCAGTGCTTGCGAGAATTTCCGGTTGTGCGTCGGCACATAACCTTTCTTGTCGCAACAAATCCCATAGACCACCCACTTGTTTTGCTCCAGCAACTGCTCCTGAACCGGCGTCAGGTTCTGGTCAGTGAAGTCGTCATAACGGGTCTTGAATTTCGGTGGCTTGGTATTCGCAATCGGTCGGTAATTGTCGTCAAATAAATCCTCGATCTTGATCCGGCCCGAATCAACCGCCTTGTCAAACATCTGGCCAACGGTCTGCGCCGCGTGCTGGATCAGTGCGGGCATCTTGGCGTGGGTTTCTACCGCTTTGTCGCCGGCCGGCCCGAGTTTGAAAACGTTGCCGATTTCCTTGAGGTTGGCGGCCAAATAATCGAGCTGATTGGCTTCGTAGAGCGCCTTTTCAGCGGCAGCACTGTTGTTCTCGGCCATTTGCATGATATTGGTCACATGGTCGGCGATGGTGTTTCCCGCCCGGCTTTGTTGGGCGACCGCCGCAGCGATGGCATCCACCTTTTCCATGGTCACGCGCGCGCCGCTGTTGATCCGCTCGAGCGACGATGCCGCCTGCTGGGCAAGTTCGGCGCCGTTCTTCGCCTGCCCCGTACCTGCCTCGATGCTGGTGATTGCGCTTTGCGTCTCGCCCTGGATCGCCCCGATCATCTGGCTGATTTCGCCGGTCGCCTTGGCCGTCCGTTCGGCAAGTTTGCGCACCTCGTCGGCGACAACCGCGAAGCCGCGCCCTTGTTCGCCGGCGCGGGCGGCTTCGATGGCCGCATTGAGCGCCAGCAGATTGGTCTGATCGGCGATTTCGCGGATCGTCTGGACGATGCCGCTGATCGCTTTCGAGCGTTCGCCAAGCGCATAAACCACCTGCGCCGACTGGGTAACGGAAGACGAAATACGCTCCATTTCAGTGGACGCGTTGTGCACGATCGTCATGCCCTCTGCCGAAAGATTGCTGGACGTTTCGGAAATACCGGCCGTCTCGGTCGCGTTCTGGCTGACCTGATTCATGTTTTCGGTCAACTGGGTCATGGCGCCGGAAGTCGCCATGGCCGCGTCGCGTTGCTGGTTGGACCCTGCTGCGACGCGGTTCGCTTCGGTGATCAATTTCTGCGAGGCATGGGCGACTTCGACCGAGTTGAAAAACACCTTGCCGATGATTGTCTGGATACTCTCCATCAGCTTGTTGAACTCGGCGGCGGTCTGCGAGATTTCATCACTCCCCTCGGCCGCGGCGCGTCGGGTCAGGTCGCCATCCATGTACATCTGCCCGATCACCCCGCGCAGGGCGTTCAGGCGTTGGACCAGCCCGCTTTCGACAAGCAGGACGAGCGCGATGGAGACCACGACCAACAAGCCAACGGCGAGACCCCAGCCCTGCATCCCACCGCCGAAGACGTTGGCGGCAAGCCAGGCGGCCAACACGGCACAAGCCACCTGCAAGAGCATCGCACCACGTAGCTTCCAAGAAACGCCATTCATTTGTCACCTCCCGTATTGGTATTCTATTTACGACTCCCGACCAAGTTTAAAGCCGATCGAGCGATTGTCCGAAACAAAACTCAGATTGGCGCTCAACATCAACCCGTAACAGGCTGAGAGTATGGCTAAACTTGGCGCTTATGGTCAATCTGTAATTTTCGGCGGACGGCAACGCGTGGCCGGGGGCACTGACCGGTTGGCCGCGAGCCACGCAGCGCCGCAGTGAAAAAATACGCCTTCTCCGGGAACCACGGCTTCTTCACTCCGATCAAAAGCCGTTAAAATCCTCACTGCACATCTGACACAGGAGATATCGATGGACATGCATCTGGCTGAATGGTCGGAGAAACTGGAGTTCGGCCTGCCCAAGATTGACAGCCAGCACAAACAGCTTTTTGACCTGGCGGCCACGTTCGCCGGCAATGGCGACCAGATCCGCGTGATGAAGACCCTGGTCATGCTGAGTAATTATGCCAAGGTCCATTTGCGTGAGGAAGAAGCGATGCTGGCGTCGCTCAATTACCCTGACCTCGACACGCACAAGCTGCTTCATGCGGAGTTCAAGGGCATGTTGATCCGCTTGCTCGATAACGCCAGGCAACTTTCGCTCGACGACATCGCCAAGGAAGTGCAATACCTGATCTACGGATGGTTCTACAACCATATCCTTCAAGCGGACGTGGAGTATGTTCCCTGGGTCCGCACGCACTCCCTGAAGCTGTACGGCTGAGCACCGGCTGTCATGACTGCCAAACTTTAGCCGGTACGAGAAAGATCGACCGTCCGTTCTGACGCGAACAACGCTAGCGTTAACAGGCATCCGCGTGGCGATCACTGAATCCGCCCGGGATCCTCACCCTCCTCTATAATGCTGCGCTTTCCCGTATCGCCATCCACGCTTCCTATCGCCGCTGTTCGCCACTTGTGCCCAAATCCCTGCCTGCCTCCGATCCTCCCGCCGTCATGTTAGGGGCGCCACTGCCTTCGTGCAGGCCCGGGGAGCGCACCCCGCTACCGCCCTATGCCGGCTCGGCGGACGCGCTGCACATCGCGCAACTGGCCGCCATGGCGGGCCAACGCACCTTGTTGGCCGTGCTGACCGCCAGCGCTGGCGACGCCCAGCGCCTGCTCGAAGAAATACCGTGGTTTGCGCCCGGCCTGCGCGTGCGCGTGCTGCCGGACTGGGAAACGCTGCCCTATGACAGCTTTTCGCCGCACCACGATCTCGTCTCGGAACGTCTGGCCACGCTCTACGGCGTGATGCGCAGCGAATGCGACGTGTTGCTGGTCCCGGCGTCGACGGCGGTTTACCGCCTGATGCCCCCAGCCTACCTGGCGGCCTACACCTTCTTCCTGAAGAAAGGCGAAAGACTCGACGCCGGGCAGTTCCGCGCCCAGCTCACGCTGGCCGGATACACGCATGTCGCCCAGGTTGTCGCGCCCGGCGAATACTCGGTGCGCGGCGGGTTGGTCGATCTGTTCCCGATGGGTTCGGCGCTGCCTTATCGGCTTGACCTGTTCGACGACGAAATCGAGAACATCAAGACCTTCGACATCGATACCCAGCGCACCCTTTACCCGGTTCAGGAAATCCGCCTGCTTCCGGCACGCGAATTCCCACTGGACGACAAGGGCCGCACCCGTTTCCGCCAGCGCTTTCGCGAAATCTTCGAAGGCGATCCGGCGCGCTCCGGGATCTACAAAGACGTATCGAACGGCGTCGCTTCGGCAGGCATCGAATACTGGCTGCCCCTGTTTTTTGAAGAAACGGCAACGCTGTTCGACTACCTGCCCGGCGATACGCTGATCTGCCTGCACAATGACGTGCCCGAAGCGATCCGCAGTTTCTGGCGCGATGCGCAGTCGCGTTACGCCATGCTTTCCGGCGAACGCAGCCGGCCCTTGCTGCCCCCTGCCGATCTTTTTCTGAGCGAAGAGTCTTTCTTTATCGCCGCCAGGCCGCATGCGCGGCTGGTCCTGTGCGCAGGCACCGACGGCCCGACCGCTCCCCTGCCGCCAATTGCCGTCGCCCGTCGTGCCGACGACCCGCTGAGCGCCCTGAAGGCCTTTGTGGCCGGTTTCCCCGGCCGCGTTCTGTTGCTGGCCGAATCGGCCGGGCGCCGCGAAACCCTGGCCGCACTCTTCGCCGAATATGGCCTGAGGCCCGATGCCTGCGCCGATCTCGGAACATTTCTGACGGGCGACAGCCGACTGGCGCTGGGTGTCGCGCCGCTGCACGACGGCTTTCTTCTCAGCCTCCCCTTATCAGGGGAGGAGACGCTCTTCACCCCCCTGACAAGGGGGGCTGGGGGGGTTGAATGCCGCCTCACTCCGCTAGCTTTCATCACCGAAGCCGAACTCTACGCCGGAAGCCCTTCGCGCCGCAGTCGACAGGCCGCCCAACGCAAAGCCACGCTCGACAACTGGCTGCGCGATCTCACCGAACTGAAAGTCGGCGATCCGGTGGTGCACGAACAACACGGCATCGCACGCTATCGGGGACTGGTACACCTCGATCTGGGCGAAGGCGATATGGAATTTCTCGAACTTCACTACGCCGACGAAGCCAAGCTCTACGTCCCGGTTTCGCAGTTGCACGTCATCTCGCGGTACTCCAGTGCGGACCCGGACGCGGCACCGCTGCACACGCTCGGCACGCCGCAGTGGGAAAAGGCCAAACGCCGCGCCGCCCTGCAGGCCCGCGACACGGCAGCGGAACTGATGGCGCTGTACGCGCTGCGTGCGGCGCGCCAGGGTCACGCTTTCGAGTTCACCGCGCACGATTACGACGCCTTTGCCGACGGTTTTGGCTTTGAGGAAACGCCCGATCAGGCGGCCGCCATCAACGCCGTGATCGACGACATGAAATCCGGTCGCCCGATGGATCGGCTGGTATGCGGCGATGTCGGCTTCGGCAAGACCGAAGTCGCCCTGCGCGCGGCATTCTGCGCCGTGGCCGGCGGCAAGCAGGTCGCCGTGTTGTGCCCGACCACCCTGCTGTGCGAACAACACTTCCAGACCTTCAGCGATCGCTTCGCCCAGTTGGGGCAGAGTTGGCCGGTCCGTATCGCCGAACTTTCGCGCTTCAGGACGGGAAAGGAATCGGCGCAAGCACTCAAGGAACTCGCAGAAGGCGGACTCGATATCGTCATCGGCACGCACAAGCTGCTGCAGAAGGACGTCAAATTCGCTCGCCTGGGCCTGGTGGTCATCGACGAAGAACATCGCTTCGGCGTACGTCAAAAGGAGGCGCTCAAAGCCTTGCGTGCGGAAGTCGACGTGCTGACGCTGACCGCCACGCCAATTCCGCGTTCGCTGGGCATGTCGCTCGAAGGCCTGCGCGACTTCTCGGTGATCGCCACGGCGCCGCAAAAGCGGCTGGCGATCAAGACCTTCGTATCAAACTACTCAGAAGGCATCATTCGCGAAGCGCTGCTGCGCGAATTCAAGCGTGGCGGGCAGGTGTACTTCCTGCATAACGAAGTCGACACCATCGAGAACATGCGCGAGAAGCTTGGCAAGCTGCTCCCCGAAGCGCGCATCGTCGTCGGCCACGGCCAGATGAACGAACGCGAGCTTGAACGCGTGATGCGCGACTTCACCCAGCAGCGCGCCAATCTCCTGTTATGCACGACGATCATCGAGACCGGCATCGACAACCCGCACGCCAACACCATCATCATCAGCCGCGCCGAGAAATTCGGCCTCGCCCAGCTCCACCAGTTGCGCGGCCGCGTCGGGCGCTCGCACCATCAGGCTTACGCCTATCTGCTCACCCAAGCCGGCTTCGACGAGAGTGGTGGCAAACTCGCCGGCCTGACCAAACAGGCCCGCCAGCGGCTGGAAGCCATCCAGATGATGGACGAACTCGGCGCCGGCTTCTATCTGGCCATGCATGACCTGGAAATCCGCGGTGCCGGCGAAGTGCTTGGCGAAAGCCAGTCGGGTGAGATGCAGGAAATCGGTTTCAATCTGTTTACGGAAATGCTCAAGCGCGCCGTCGCCGCGCTCAAGCAGGGCCAGGAACCGGATCTTTCGCAACCGCTGGGCATCGCCACCGAAATCAACCTGCACATCCCGGCGCTGTTGCCGAGCGAATACGCACCGGATGTCAACGAACGCCTCACGCTTTACAAGCGTCTGGCCAACAGTGAGGCGCTCGACGGTATCGCGGCATTGCACGAAGAACTGGTCGACCGCTTTGGCGAACTGCCGCCGCAGGCGCAGTCGCTGCTCGACAGCCATCGCCTGCGTCTGCTCTGCAAACCGCTGGGCATCGTCAAGCTTGACGCCACGGCGGAGCAGATTACCGTGCAATTCGATCCGGAAATTGCCAGATACTCGACCATCGAGCCGACCCGCATCATCGAGCTGATCCAGAATGACCGGAACTACCGGCTCGCCGGACAGGATAAACTGACGTTGAAGCGCCAGTGCCCGACATTGGCCGATCGCGTTTCGGCCGTGAAGGATCTGCTTCACCGATTGACCAGAAAATAAGCACGGAAAATGCAGCCTATGACCCCCATCGACATCGAAAACATCAACGTATCGGCCTTCGATCCGATGCCTTCGCCGGCGGAAATCCTCAAGCGCCTGCCGCTGTCGGCGCAGGCCGCCAGGACGGTCATGCGAGGCCGTGAAGCTTTGCGCAATATTCTTGAGCGCAAGGATCATCGCCTGTTCGTTGTCGTCGGCCCCTGCTCGATCCACGATCCGCTGGCCGGCATCGATTATGCGCGCCGCCTGAAG
>JADJLB010000005.1 GCA_016705685.1 Propionivibrio sp. | reverse complement strand
TTCTCCACACGCAGTGGTATGTAACTTCTGCTTGGATACTTTCGGGCAGTACTACCACCACACCCGGAGCCTGGTCAATTTTTAATCAGTGAGGAGAACCGTCAGAGGTCTCTAGAACTCATCAAGCATTGGTACGGCTACTCTTGGAAGTCCGTCGTAAAGACATGCACTCAGTGCAAGGGGCCATATTCGGCACTGGTTTTCCAAGGTCTTGAGCCCTCGGAGTCTGCTCGCTCTAAGGGCAAAGGTAAGAGGTCAACACTGGTTCCCGAGGCGACCTGCGCGAAAAGCCGCGCAGGCGCCTCAACTCCACGTTGGGCATTGCAGGTACCGTTCTTAACGAACAGGAGTTACATATGAAGTTGCTAATCAACGCCAAGGAGAACTTTCTTCAAACTTCAATAGCGGTGCTAGCAATCGGAGCGGGCGTATTCATGCCGACCGTTGAAGCGCTAAAGGGAAATACTGAACTGCTAATGTTTTTTTCCATCTTCGGGGCTTTCGGAGGAGCAATGCTGAGCAAGGCTCTGGAGGGAACATCTGCTATTGAAGAGCGAGTGTCGAAGAGATTCTCTGAGCGCCTCAATCCGATTAATAGGCATCTCGCCAGTCTTGCCAAAGAAATGACGGCAATTATTCGAGGGGCTGAATCCAATCAGACAACGCCTCACGAAGCCATGAAACTGATTGAGCAACTAACACCAAATCTAATTGGCGCAATGACGGATATCGAGTGATCTTGTCGGAGAGCGATTTGACCCCAACACGATTTTACCAAACGGCACACCAAGTGGAAGAACTAGACAAGTTACTTGGAAGCCTCAGTCGCTATTCGCGGGGACCAAAAGAAAAGGCACTGATTATCGCGGCGAAGGATACGCTTGCCGCGATTCACCCAGATGTTTACAAACGCGTTAGCGAACCTGTCAAATGCCCTCACTGTGGAACTGAGAACCAGATTCTTATCGGAGAACAACCGCCCGCTAGCGCCTCTCCAACATGTTCGACATGCAAGCAGAGTTTTCATGCGCATCGCGGGAAGGATCTAAAGGTGTTTGCTGTAGTCCCTGGCCATAAAACCCAATCAACTGGTGGCGTAGGAAAGGTAACGATCAAATGTGGATGCGGTGAAAAATTCGATGCGCAACCTAACGTTCTCAGGGCGATCAGAAAGGCTTGCCTGAATTGCGGCCAAGGATTTTTTGTCGAAGCCGATGGATCGGTAAAAAAACTGCCAGACAAACAAATCGTCGAGTATGAGTATGACAGGCGGAACGTAAATGAAAAGTCGGTATACTGTGTCGATCATCATAGCCTTGGTCGCCGATTCGCCGTCGCGCGCCTGGAGTGCTATCTGGATACTGTTCAGCGGGCTCTCACGTTGTTAAGTATGTGCGTGTACCCAACAAAGATGACCACTCTTCTTCGCCTTGACGGCAATGCCCAACCCATCATTCCACCGGACGCTGCGCGATGAAGCCGCGCAGCGCCGGTGAATTCAAACGTTAGAAGCCAAGAAAGAAGTTCAGTACCGTTCGTTAAGCGCCATTTGACTGATAGCGAATTAGCCAAGATCAATTGGGACGCTCTTGGCGTAAATAAAGAACGAGTTCCACCTAGTTCTTGGGATTGGGCAATAGATACTGAAAATGACTTCCTTTGCACACAGTTGATCAACAGCTCCTACGAAATGCGTGAGGGCTATTACTGGTATCTACTTATCGTGAAAGGGCAACCTTTTATATTCATGATCGACGCATTCCGCTCACAAAACATTGCCGGAAAAATTCATCGCGAGGCCGCTCTTAATAAACGTAACTTAACCGCACCAGAAATCGAATTTATTGAACGTCTCTCCAATGAGGCACACGAAGTTGTCAGTTACCGCCAGGAGTCGCTCATTTTTTCTAATTTGCAGTTTTACAGTTCAATGTAGCGCTATGGCTTCTAACATTACGGTCAAAGGCGCTCCCTTCGGTCGCTGGACGTCCCGCAAGCGGGCCGCCCCTTACCTACGACGTTATGAGTCCTTGAACGTATGAGCCAAGAGGACATAAAGGCAGAAGTGGCAAGAAAGGCTCTTGAGCTTTGTACTGATCGGATCAAGAACAGTCCGAGCGTTGCAGTTCCTGGAACTCTCGAATCTTGGTCGCTGGACGCTGCGCGATAAAGCCGCGCAGCGCCGGTTAGCTCTACGTTGAAGCTGTAGAAAAACCCCTTTTTAGCCGAATTTTTGACAAAGGAATGGCGCCGGATTCATCGGCGCCACTGGTCATTTCGCTTCTTGATGAGGTGCTTCGCCGTCCCGCCAGCGGCTACGTTTGTCTCAAATCGCCGGCATGTCCCTTGGGGAGGGTCTGCCTTGCCTTCCTCGCCTACTGTGCATAGCCGTGATGCGCCAGCTTCTCGATATTGTGTACCAGGCAGAACAACTTCCACTGCGTATCGACCTTCGTCTGCCCGCGCAGCGTGAAGCGGTCCAGCCCTTTGTTGTGGCGGATGTTGCCGAACACCGGTTCCACCGTGGCGAAGCGTTTCCCGTAGAGTTGCCTTCCGCGCTCCGAATCAATCGCTCGCCGCATGATCTCGCTATAGTTCACCGCCGTTTTATCCGCCTTACCGCGAAAGAACATCACCTGACGGGTCTTCGTCGTCTCGGGCTTCCTCAGGCACTTCTCGCGTAACGTACAGGGCAGACAATCGCGTAGCGCCCTGGGAACTTGGTACCGACCTGGCCATTGTGATGGCAGTTGGCGCCGTTCTGGTAGAGCTTCTTGCCCGCCGGACAGATACAGGTACCGGCTTGCGGATCGTAGTCGAAGTCCTTGGGCCGGTAGTGACCGGCAGTCTTCTTGGGGTGAGCCTTGTCGTAGAGCGGATCGGGTTGGGCCTTGTGCGTGGCCTGATCCTTGAAACGTTCATCGCGCTGGCGCATCTGGCTGTCGGCAATCAGCGCCGGTCGATGCGTCTCGGCCAGTGCCTTGAGGTTGGCTTCACTGTGGTAGCCGGCGTCGGCCGTGATTAGCGTGTCGAGCGTGCACAGGGGTGTGGCGGCGGCGACCACCGGCATCAGGAGCGCCTGCTCGCTGCCCGTGCCATGGGCTTGCGCTTCGATAATGATCTGGTGGCGATCATCGACGGCGGCGACGCCGGTGTAGCCTTGAATGACGCCCTTGGATGTGGCCATCTTGGCAGAGTCGTTATCGGTCCTGTTGCTCTTGATCACCTTGCCTTTGGCGCCTTTGCGATCCTCGGGATGCTTCTTGAGCCAGCGGCGCAGTTGGGCGGCGCCGTGCTGAAGCCGCTCGATACGTTGGGCCGCCTTGGCCGTAAGATCTGGTTCAATCGACAGGGCGTCGTTATCGCGGTGGCGGGCGAGCATCTGCTGAGCCGCCTGTTCGAGCTTTTCGGCCTGGCGTTCGAAGTCGGCGCGGGTACCGCTCTTGCCTTTGCTGGCGTTGCTTGGCAGTTTGACGCCGTCAATCGCGAACATCTCGCGGCCGATCAGGCCTTGCCGGTCGCAGATGAGCAGGACTTCCTTGAACAGCGGAACGATCTCGGCGCCCAGCGTAGAAACAAAGTCGGCAAAGGTGGTGAAGTGTGGCGCGCAATCACCACTGAGTGCAATGAAGGTGACCTGCTCGCGGCAGGCACGTTCGATCTCCCGGCTACTGACAATGCCCCGGCTGTAGGCGAACAAGACAACCTTGAGCAACAGTGCGGGTGCATAGGCGCTAGCACCAGTGAAGTCGTTCCGGTAGCGGGCGTCGAAACGGCGCAGATCGAGTTCGTGATCGACAAGGTAGTTCAGGGCATGTTCGAAGGTACCGGGCAATAACTGCTTCTCCAAATCCACCGCGAGAAAACGCGGGCTGGTGTCGATGACTTTGTAACGGGCCATGTCGGGTATCCAAAAGGCAATACCCATTTGATCATTGATATTCCATTCGGTTCACAGCAAAATGCGCAGATGAACAGAGTTTTTCTATAGCTACGTTAGGGTTACGATGAAAGTCCTCGATCACGAGCCACAGTTATGGTTCTTAACTGAAGAAGGCGGCTCACTATTTCTTGATGCAAATTGCAATCACAGTTTTGTGGGCTACTCATTCATGATCGAGCTCTCACCGATGGAACAAACCGAATACAAATCCAGAGGCCATAGTTACCTAAGCTGGCTAGCTCAAGACATCCAAAACACTGCACCTATCTTGGCCGCTAGCAACTCACCATACAAAGGCAGAGACGTTTCCGAGGCGCATGCCAAGAACTTGTCTGCGGCAATTAAAAGCTGGAGCAAAACCAATGCGTAGCCTCAAACGCCAGTCCCCTAACATGGCGCTCAACCTCGTTCGCTTCGCTCTCTGGACGCTGCGCGATAAAGCCGCGCAGCGCCGGTTAGCTCTACTACAAGGGCTTCCCCAAATTCGCAAGTGCGCGTGATGGTTTTTCAGTTCATCGTTTTTCCTGATCTGATTCATGTTTGCGCTGCTGTCGTTGGTCGAGAAGATGGCGGACTGCGAAACTACAAACGGTCATGTTGAGCATCAAGCTCGGACCCTGATGAAAGACGCGCGCCGGGACCTTTCTCGTTAGTCGGGAATAACCGCTTCCCCTTGAGCTAATCAGGCACTCCCGGCGCGGGTCCAACCCGCTTCACATCAACGCATGCAGCACACATCCCCCGAGGGGACTTCCTTCGGGGCGTCGGTGATCCCTGGCCGCCGTCTGGCGGCACGCTTGTTCCGTTCAGTATCTTTCCCTACAGACGCATTTGTCAGCGGTTCAGGCGGCGCTCGGACTGAGCCGGAAATCCTCGCCATATCTCAACACCGCCCACGCCAGCCGTGCATTCTTTGCGGCAATGGCGACCGCCGCGCGCCCATACCCCCCCGTCGAGCAACGAGATTGCGTGCCCAGCGACTGAAATGGTCTTGTTTGTCGCCCAGCGTATTGAGGATGGTGCGCGCGCCCAATACCAGTAGCGTTCGCAGGTAGTGGTCACCGGCCTTGGTAATTCGCCCCAACCGGTCCTTGCCACCGCTGCTGTGCTGACCCGGCGTGAGGCCGATCCACGCCGCGACCTGACGCCCGTTCTTGAAGTCGTGACCACCGCCAATGCTGGCCAGTAGCGCGCTGGCCGTGACCGGGCCAATGCCGGGACGTTGCATCAGGCGTTTGCTGCGGGCATCCTCGCGGGCTACTTTGGCGATCAGCCGGTCGTACTCGGCGATGCGCACATCGAGCTGATCGGCGTGCGAGAGCAGATCGCCGACGCACTGGTTGGCGAAACCCGGCAAATCTTCCAGACGCGCGCCAATGTGCCGGCGCAGATTGGCGACTTTTTGTGGCAGGACGATGCCGAACTCGGCGATCAGCCCGCGCAGGCGGTTATAGGTCGCTGTGCGTTCTTCGACAAATCCCTGTCGCGTGCGGTGTAGGCAGAGGATGATCTGCTGATGCTCTTCCTTGATTGGGACAAAGCGCATGTTGGGACGCGTCACGGCTTCGCAGATGGCGGCCGCATCGGCCGCGTCGTTCTTGCCGCGTTTGCCGCCCATGCGATAGGGCGTGACGAACTTCGGGGCCATGAGCTTGACGGTGTGGCCGTGCTGGCGAAACAGCCGTGCCCAGTGGTGCGCGCCGGAGCAGGCTTCCATGCCGATGACACAGGGTGGCAACTGTGCGACGAGAGGCAGAAGATGCTCTCGCGATACTTTTGGCTTGACCAGCGCGGACTTACCATTATCATCAACGCCATGCACGGCAAACACATTCTTGGCCAGATCGATTCCAACCGTGATAATGCTCATGGACTTCCCCTTTCGTGGTTTTGATGTGCTCTCGAAATCCCATCATGGCACTCGTTGCCGTTTGCGGCTTCCGCCGCAGCCTCGGGACGGGGAAGTCCCTTTCATTCGTTCGGCGTCTTGTAATCCGTAACGTTTCGGGTTACGCTAATGCATGATCCTAAGTTTCAAACACAAGGGCTTGGCCCGCTTCTTCGAGCACGGCTCCAAGTCGGGTATCCAAGCTCAGCACGCGGAGCGGCTGCGGCTCATACTCGGTCGACTAAGTGTCGCCACTGCCGCCCGTGATATGGACTTGGCCGGGTTGCGCCTCCACGCACTCAAGGGCGAGCGCAAAGGCGTCTGGTCGGTGTGGGTAAGCGGCAACTGGCGGATCACGTTTCAGTTCGTAGGACGGGACGCCGAACTGGTGGACTACGAGGACTATCACTGAGGTAACTTACTATGCGTATGCACAACCCCCCTCATCCGGGTGAAATTATCAAGGCGCTTTGCCTAGAGCCTGTAGGCCTTACGGTCACCGAGGCTGCGGAAGGACTGGGCGTAAGCCGTAAAACCCTTTCAGCAATCCTTAATGGGCGCTCGGGTATCAGTCCTGAAATGGCAGTACGCCTATCCATTGCCTTTAACACCAGCGCAGAGAGCTGGCTGAGCCAGCAAGTGCAGTATGACCTGTGGCACGCGGAGCAAGGGCGTAAAGCACTCAAGGTCATCAAGCTTGCCGCGTAATCAGACGCATAACGATCAAGGTTAGATCGTGATCGCGAAGCGAGCCACGATCTGAACCGGTTGTTGGACAGGTCCGGTTCGGTCGTTGGGTAATGCCCTCTGGAAATATCTTTTTGTCCTTGACCGCGCCCAAGGGCTTTTCGCAATAGAAGGCCCTCGGACACTGGTCACTGCACCGTCATTGCAACGGCGCGTCGCCAGATTCAGCCGTTTTGCCGACCGAATCCACGATTCCTGGTGATTTCAGGCCGAGCACGTCCGTGGCGCCGAATGGCGCATTCGCAACCTGATGGCGAGCGGCTTACACGCTCACGCCCTCGGCCGAGCTAGCGGCACGCCATCGGTCGCGTACCGACGGAATACGCCTTCGTACCACCTGCATCGGCGCCCCGCAGCACGCGCACAGAAACGGCGGCCGTGGTTTCATCCAAGTCAGGTCGGTGCTGGGCATCACCTTCAGCACCACCTGCAACAGCGCGATCAAGCGTTTGCTGTTCGGATGCAGAAAGCCGAAGTTGCGTGCCCGCCGAAAGCCCTTGGGCAGGACGTGTTGCAGGATCAGCCAGAGGAAGGTGGCGCCGCTCGAAATCGTGGTCGAGCAGGTGATGGACGACATGGGCGAAGCTGCCGGGTAAAAGCTGTTTCTCCAGATCGACGGCGAGAAACCTCGGACTCAAATCCACTATCTTGTAGCGCGCCATGAATTACCTCCGTATCCAATAGCCATTGGATCGTTGATATTCCATTCGGTTCACGGCACGATGCGGCTATGGATAGACTTTTTCTACAGCCTCGTTAGGCCGCATAGCTGCCTCAGATGCCCGCTCCGAAGTTCTTCCTAAATGCACAAGCCTTTCGTCGGTGGCTTGAAGCCAACGCGGGCAGTGCCGCGGAGCTACTCGTGGGCTATCACAAGGTCGCCACGGGCAAACCCAGCATGTCCTGGTCGGAGTCCGTCGACGAAGCACTTTGCTTTGGCTGGATAGACGGTGTCCGCAAGCGGATCGATGACGAGACGTACCAGATCCGCTTCACACCCAGGAGGCCCACTTCGATCTGGAGCGCAATCAACATCGCCAAGTTCGAGAAGCTCCAAGCCGAGGGGCGAATGGCGCCCGCAGGAGTGGCAGCATTCGAGAACCGAACTGAAGCCAAGTCTGTGGTGTATTCATACGAGCAGGAGTTATCTGCCGAGCTTTCACCGAACGAGCTACGCGATTTCAAGCGCAACAAGGCAGCCTGGCGCTTCTTCGAGAGCGCTCCGCCCAGCCACAAGAAGGTTGTGCTGCATTGGGTCTGCGGTGCCAAGAAGCCCGAGACTCGCCAGAGAAGGTTCATCAAGCTGATTGAGGCTTGTGCCGCTGGCCAACGGCTGCGGTGAGTGTCGCGAATGCGGCCTCTCAAGAAACACCTCCCAAGTGATTGATTTGCAATGATGGGTTCAAGTGGGTTGTTCGGAGGCAACGAGATTCATGCCCATTTTTTCGGCACGCTGGGTCAGCTGCCGGAGCACTCGTTGGCGGTAGCGCTCCTCGTAGTAGTCCTGACCTTGATCGGTGTATTCCTCGCCCTCGGTCAGCATCGTGTAGATCAGGCGGGCGCGCTTGTGGGCGGCGGCGGTCACGGCCTTGGGCTTATCCATGCGCGCGCACATGCGCCGGAAGTACGCGCCCAAGGCGGACTGGCTACTGCGCAGCGCGGCGGCCGCCAAGCGCAGAGCCTGGGCCGCACGGTTCGCACAGCGCTTGGTCTTGCCGCTCAACACCTTTCCGCCGGTGATCTTGGTGCCTGGACACAAGCCCACCTTTCCTTGAAGACCGATCCCCGTCCCCACGAGCACCGGTGGCGCTTATTTGGCGCTCGAAAAACGGGGGAGTCCATCCCATCAATCGAGCGGGACGCCGTAAGAGCGGCTTCTCTCCGATCCATCCGCCTCGCTCGGCGCCCCCGATCCTCGATCGTTACGCGTCACCAACTCGTCGTCGCCCTTGACATACCATAAATAGCATATTCATAATGTGGCATGTGGCTAATCGAAGAACACCGTCGCGTCGACAAACAGCTTTCTGGCTCCGTGCCTATAGAAGTCTTGAAGCGTTACGAGAAATGGAAGGACATTGCCGGGCTCTCCGGGCCGCAAGGCTTGCGAGCCATCAAGGGGTTTCATGATGAAGCTCTTTCCGGCGAGTGGAAGGGTTTTCGGTCGTCTCGGCTCGGGCTTCAGTGGCGGGTGATTTCCCGAGTCGCCCCAAACGTGTTGCAGATTCAGGTTATCCATGTCACCGCCCACAATTACAGGAAGCAATGAAATGAAGGAGTTTCGTCCTGCGAAAAAACGAGTCGAGGTCACGGTGGGGGAGTCTGTTCGCATCCTGCGGGAGCTCCAAGAGTTGAGCCAAAGCCAGCTTTCCGAACTCACGGGCATCCCACAGGCCACCATCTCGGCAATCGAAAATGGGCGGGTCAATTTGGGCGTAGAGCGTGCCAAGGTCTTCGCCCGTGCCCTCAAGTGCCATCCGGCCGTGCTTGTGTTTCCCGGCTGGGAGATTCCACTTGGCCGCGCCGCATAATTACAAGGTTAGATCGTGCGCAGCCACGATCTAACCCTTTGTTGGATGACCCTGGGAGTTACTCAAAGCACTGTGCGGTGCAGGCCCTGTCTCCATTCGCGAAGCAGCGCGGCGGGTTGATCGTGATGTCAAAGCCGTGCATGGCGATGTGACAGCCTTGTTAAAGGCTGGCGTACTTGACCGTGCAGAAGGAGGAGGTATTGTCTTTCCCTTTGAGGCGGTAAAAGTTGAGTTCTTATTGCAAGCCGCATGACTCGTCCCTACAGGTGCCGAATACTTCAACCCAGGGGATCGCCAGCCAGCGGGTTCACCCCTGATTCCCTACGTCGGGCACCTCAGGGCGCGCGTGATCTATCAGGACGTTGCCGATGTCTTGTTGATTCATGTGGTACAGGTCACCCTGAGTGCTGGTCGGCACTCTCAGAAAATATGTATTTGGGAAGTGCTCCGGATTGATGCATTAGCGGCGTGATGATTGCCTTCTTCGACCTTATTCAGCAGAACAAACATGCCCATTGTCATTGATGTGCTCCATGCCGACATAACGACCCTCGCTGTCGATGCGATCGTCAATGCGGCCAATCCCTCCTTGCTCGGCGGCGGCGGCGTCGATGGTGCCATCCACCGCTCCGCAGGCCCGGATCTGCTGGACGAATGCCGGCGCTTGGGTGGCTGTGCGACGGGCGATGCCAGATTGACCAAAGGCTATCGCCTGCCGGCGAAATTCGTCATTCACACCGTGGGGCCGGTCTGGCGTGGCGGCGAATGTGGCGAGTCCCGTCTGCTTGAGTCCTGCTACCGTCGCGCGATCCAGATCGCCATTGACGCCGGCGTGAAATCGCTGGCTTTTCCCAGCATCAGCACCGGGATTTACGGATACCCGATTGAACTGGCTTCGGTGGTGGCGATCAGTACTGTCAGGGCCGCATTGAGCGAGTCCGAAACAATCCGAGAGGTGTCGTTCTGTTGCTTTTCAGCTACCGATCTTGCTGTCTATCGGCGGGCCCTGCGCCATGATATCCCCTGATCAATGGAAACCGACGTGAGCCCTAAACCCCTGACCCTGATCCAATGCTGGGACGATGGCGTGAGCACGGACACCCGGTTGGTGGATATCTTCCGGCGCCATGGCGCCAAGGCCACTTTCAACCTCAACGCCGGCCTGCACGAGAAGCCGCGCCGACTCGATTGGATCTACCAGGGGACAGAGGTTTGGAAGCTCGGGCTGGATGAAATGCGTGAGGTCTACAGCGGGTTTGCCATTGCCAACCACAGCTTGACGCACCCGCATCTTGATGACATGCCATCTGACGCGGCTCGCCTCGAAATCGCTGAAGGACGCGATCGTTTGGAGCAGTTCTTTGGTAAGACGGTGGCCGGATTCGCCTATCCCTTTGGCACCTACAATGAAGCCGTCATGTCCGCGGTACGTGAAACCGGACACGTCTACGCACGAACAGTACAAAACGTAAGGCATCCCTTCCCCCCAGTTGACGCAATGGCCTTCCATCCGTGTTGCCACTTTCTCGCGCCGGATTTCTGGGAGCGCTATGAACGAGCCAGAGACAGCGCGGGTAACGGCGGCGTGTTTTACTTCTGGGGTCACTCGTACGAGCTGATTACTGAATCCATGTGGATCGCCTTCGAAGCGTCCGTTGCGCGCATGAGTCATGATCCCCTGGCCTGTTGGCAGGATATTGTGACCTTGTTTACCACGTCGGCTCAGCCCGCTCACACGTAGGAGGCTGCATGGCGCTGGCTTCCCTTTTCGTACCAATCGCCGCAACAACCGACAGTGTCTACGCTCCGGCTTTTGGCGCAGTCGCACCAACATCAACACTCCGCGGCCGGATTGTTAGTCGCGTAACAAGTCATGTCGGCCGACGTATGGGTGGCAGCGTATTGATTGGTCTTGAAGTCTTTGCGGCGTTTTCCGGATCGCGCTCACCAGGCAAGAGATCAACCGGCACCCAATAGATCGCGCCATCCGTTAAGCTTGCCCGGCGTACCCGAACTCTAATCTGGAATAACGACTGCTATGCATACCGTGGCCTTTATCAGTACTGAATTCGGAGATGATTTGATCCTCTCCTTCGCCATCTCAGACGGGCAAGACCCGATGTCGATTACCAGCCTTACGCTCATACGTACGCCGAAATTCGAACCCCTTCTGCCGGTGGAAGATCGAGGCGTGAACATCTCTCTGGAGGGCCGCACCGAAGATATGAACGATTTCGTGCAACACGTCGTCTACTCAAAAAATGAGAGGACGGTAAGCATCAAGACGCAATTGCACGCCTATGAACTCGACCTGACAAGGGTTGACGAAGAAGAATTGCTCGACATGCAGAAGTTATTTCAACGTTTGAACCATGACGGAAATTTTCAGTATGCCTGCGTCTGAAAGCACTTATTGTTTTTGATACGCGATGCAACATTTGCAGCGGATCAATGGACAACGCCGATCGCACCGTCGCTCACTGTCCATCGTTGTGCGATAAGCTTCGCGAATGATTTTGATTGTCCGCGCCCATCCCTATCCGCAACGCTCCCGCGCCGGCCGAGCCTTGCTTGAGGCCGTGCACGATCTCCCCGATCTCGAAGTGCGCTCGCTCTACGATCTCTATCCCGATTTTGATATCGATGTCGCTGCCGAGCAGGCCGCATTGGCGCGTGCGGATCTTGTAGTCTGGCTGCACCCGATCTATTGGTACAGCGCACCGGCAATGCTGAAACACTGGTTTGACGTGGTGCACCTGCGCGGCTGGGCGTACGGCGACGGTGGCGCTGCGCTGCGCGGGAAACACTGCCTCTGGGTGGCGACCACCGGCGGGGACGCGTCGTCGTTTGCTGAGTCCGGCGCGCATCAGTTGCCCTTTGCGGCTTTCGAGGCACCGATTCGGCAGACGGCCAAATTCTGCGGCATGGTGTGGGAGCCACCCATCGTGCTGCATGGCGCGAATGTAGTCTCGAATGATGCGCTCGAAGCGGCAGCAAACGCCTTTCGAGAACGATTGGCCGCGTGGGCCCCTTCTCCCGTAGCGGGAGAGGCAAATACGGAGGCCCGGTAATGCTAACCGATGCGCTGATCTACCTTGCCGCTGCAGTCATCTGCGTACCCATCGCACAGCGATTGAAGCTCGGCGCGGTGTTGGGTTACCTGATCGCCGGTGCCATTATCGGGCCATGGGGTTTGACCCTGGTTACGGATGTCGAGTCGATCATGCACTTCTCCGAATTCGGTGTCGTGCTGATGCTGTTTGTGATCGGACTGGAGCTTGAACCCAAGCGCCTGATCGAAATGCGCAAAAGTGTCTTCGGCGGCGGAACGCTTCAGGTCGGGCTAACCGGTATAGCCCTCTCACTTGCAGCCGGGGCCGCAGGGTTGGGCTGGAAGCCCGCGCTGGTCGTTGGCCTGACCCTGGCGCTGTCGTCGACCGCGATTGCCATAGCCACCATGAACGAGCGCAACTTCCTGTCGACCCCTACCGGCCAGTCCAGCTTTGCGGTTCTGCTCTTTCAGGATATTGCGGCCATACCCTTGCTCGCCATCGTTCCGCTGTTGGGTATAGCAGCTGCGGGAGGCGTATCTGGTGCCCATGAGCCGGGCTGGGTGGCCGTGGCGAAAGCGCTTGCAGCGATCACCACGGTGATCGTGATCGGCCTCTATTTGACGCGACCACTGCTGCGCGTGGTGGCCGGAACCCATCTGCGTGAAGTCTTCACTGCGTTTTCCTTGTTGCTGGTAATCGGCATCGCGCAAATCATGTCGTTCGTCGGCCTTTCGATGGGCCTGGGCGCCTTTCTCGCGGGCGTGTTGCTGGCAAGCTCGGAGTACCGCCATGCCCTGGAGACAGACATCGAGCCATTCAAAGGCCTGCTTCTGGGTCTTTTCTTCATTTCGGTCGGCATGGCGATCGATTTCGGGCTGCTGCTCAGCCAACCCGACTTGGTGGCGATGTTGTTGCTGGGTCTTCTGGGCCTGAAGCTGACAACGCTGTGGCTCGCCGCACGCATCATTGGCGTGACCTCTCGCCAGCGCTGGCTGTTTGCCATCCTGCTTTCGCAAGGAGGTGAATTCGGCTTTGTCGTATTTGCCGCCGCGCACACGGCTGGCGTGTTGAGCGGCGAATGGACGGCGTTGCTCAACATGGTCGTCGCGCTCTCAATGGCGACCACGCCACTGCTACTGATGCTGCACGATTGGTGGATTGCGCGCGTCGAATGCGCCGCCGGTAAAAATGACGAAGCCGACAAAATCGACGAAAGAGAAGCGCGCATCATCATCGCCGGTTTTGGCCGCTTCGGGCAGATCGTAGGCCGCCTGCTGTTTGCCAATGGCATCAATGCAGTGGTTCTGGATCACGATCCGGACCAAATCGAGCAGCTGCGCAAGTTTGGTTTCAAGGTCTTTTACGGCGACGCAGCGCGTGTTGATCTTTTGCACGCCGCTGGCGCTGACCAGGCCACCCTGCTTGTGAATGCGATCGATGACATCGAAGACAGTCTGTTGCTGACCGATATCGTGCATGAAAACTTCCCCAACCTGAAAATCATAGCCCGCGCGCGCAACGTCACGCACTACGTCGAGCTGCGTTCGCGCGGCGTGGATGTCATCGAGCGGGAAACCTTCGAAGCGGCGCTCAAGGCAGGCCGTCATGTCCTGGAAACGTTGGGGATCGATCGATTTCGGGCAAGGGATATGGCCAATATCTTTCGGCGCCACAACGTTCGCGGCCTGGAAGCGCTCATCCCCGTTTTCCAGGACGAGGCCAGCCGCGTCTCCGCCGTCAAGGCAGGTCGCGACGAACTCGCTGCCCTGTTTGCCCGCGACCGAGAGCAGTTTGAGTCTGAACATTCGTCGAAGGGCTGGCATTAGGCGATGGGATTCCCGACAGAACCGAGAAACCGGTTTCGACTCATCTCCGGTATGATCGGTTGTATCAGCGACTGATGATTTTCTAAACAATTGAAACTGAACCAATGAACCTCAAACCTGCCCTGCTCCTCGCGCTCGCCTTGATTGCCGGTACTGCTTTCGCGGAAAGAATCGGCTGCGTGACCACCGAATGGAAGCTTGTAGGCGCCAATCACAAGGTATGCGTCGAATCCTTCGGCGACCCCAAGATACCTGGCGTGACCTGTCACGTCAGTCAGGCGCGGACCGGCGGCATCAGCGGCTCGTTCGGTCTGGCGCAGGATCCTTCGCAATTCTCGCTGGCTTGCCGGCAGACCGGGCCGATTACGCTACCCGAAAAACTACCCAAGGAGGCCACGGTGTTCACCGAGGACACCTCGATCTTCTTCAAGGAAACCCGCGTCATCCGCCTGTGGGATGAAGCCAACCGTACGCTGGTTTATCTGGCCATCAGCCGCAAGCTGATCGACGGCGCTCCCGCCAACAGCATTTCCACGGTTCCGGTCATGCCCTGGGGCGCCCGATAAGCGACAGTCATTGCGGTCGAAAGCGCGACATGAGGGAGCTTTACGGAATCACACCACAAGCGACGCGTGCGCCACCACCACCCAGTGCCGCCGGATGATCCGAGTGATTGTCGCCACCGGCATGAACCATCAAGGCGCGACCCTTGATGTCCGCCATCTTCAGCCGTGGCGCCAACACGGAACCATTGGCCGCGCCGTTGGCATCGACATAAAGCGCTGGCAGATCGCCGAGATGGCCATCACCCCAGGGCATGCCATGCCGCTTGCTGCCCGCCGGATCATAGTGCCCGCCCGCCGACAGCGCGGGAACCATCTTGCCATCCTTTTCCTTGGCCTCACAGCTCGGATTCTCATGCACATGGAAACCGTGAACCCCGGGCGAAAGGCTGCTCAGTGCCGGGGTGAACACCAGGCCATACGCGCTTTCGCTCACGACAACCTGCCCTACCGGCTGACCAATCCCCTTTTCGTCAACGGCATGCATCTGAACCGTCACATCGGCATGCACCATGCCGCAGACCGAAATCGAAGCCGTCGCCAACAACATCTTGATGCGCATGCCCATACTTCCTCCTGTAATTGATTGTCACGTCGCCGGCTGGCGTTCGGGTAACCCGCTGAACCGGGTAGCATGGCAAACCGGCCCTCAGCCTCGCGTGCACACCTGTCGACAGGCTGAAACGCGAATGATTCCCGAAACGACAGCCTATTTCTGCGAGCCGGGTGTTGCAACGCCGGGCAATCCGTTTATCCAAGGACTGAACTTGGGGCGATATGTACGCTCTAACGCCGATAAAGCACTGTATTGCCACCTTCTGTAGTTCTGATTATCGCGACACTGGCGTGTATGGGGAGAGGCAGATGAACAACAAGAATCCGTCGCAGGTCCGACTGGCTTTGGTTTCGTTGCTGGCGGTCATCGCTCTGCTGGCAGCCTGTTCCAGTGAGGAAATCAAGCCTCCGGAAAACCAGGCATCCGCAGACAAAACGGCGCCCTCGGCCCCCCCGGCGGCGCCCCAGGCCGTGCCGATCCCGGTTCTGGCGCACGATGAAGCTGTCCTGAAAGCCGCCAACGACCTCTTCTCCAAGGCGCAATTGGCCAACGACACGCCCGGTCAACAGCCACGCCGTCCGGTGGTCATCGATCCCTTGGTCGACGGCGTTTCCCGGATGCAAACTGCCACGACACGGAAAATGGAAAGCAAGATTTCCGGTCTGGTGCAGTCGAAATTTCCCCAGTTCGATGTCAGGCCATTTACTGCAGCCAATGTCGGGCAGTCCCCCTTGCTGGTCGTTGGCACGTTTACGCCGATAAACCAGCAAGGCAAAACGGAGGGCGTGCGCGAGATGTACCGCTTCTGTCTGGTCCTCGTCGACCTCAAATCGCGGCGCATCGTCAGCAAGGCCGTTGCACGTTCGCGGATGGAAAGTGTCGATCCGACCCCGTTGCCATTTTTTAGCGATGCGCCGGTGTGGGCGCGGGACCAGACCGGCGAGGCGTATGTCGCCACCTGCCAGGCGTCGAAACTGGGCGATGAAGTCAATCCCGCCTATGTCGATTCACTGGTTGCCGATACCCTGATCAATGAAGGCATTCGTGCCTACAACAGCGCGCACTACAAAGACGCGTTGGCGCTTTTCGTCAAGGCCGAAGCCACTCCCGCCGGCAAGCAATTGCGCACCCTGACGGGCAGTTATCTGGCGACCGGCAAACTGGGCCGCCGTCAGGAAAACGCTCAGGCCTTCGGCAAGATTGTCGACTACGGACTGGATGCCGGCAAACTTTCCTTACTGCTCACCTTCCGCCCGGGTGCCACTTCGCTGCACGGTGGCACCGCCACGGCGCCTTACGACATGTGGCTGAAGACCCTCGCCCAGCACGCCGCACAGCGCAGTTCCTGCATGGAAGTCGTCGGCCACGCCAGTCGCGGTGGACCGGAACCGGTCAACGAGCGCTTGTCGGCTTTGCGCGCCGAGCATGTCCGGCAACGACTGGTCGATGAAGCGCCGGCGCTGGAAAAACGCCTGTTGGCAGCCGGATACGGGTCGCGGGAAAATCTGATCGGCACCGGCAAGGACAACGCCAGTGATGCCCTCGACCGCCGTGTCGAGTTCCGTCTCCTGGCCTGCCAAGGTTGAACTGGCGGTGACGATGAAGTCAGCATCGTACAAACCGAATCCAACGGGGGCGCTTGCCGCGAAGGGGGCGCCATTTCGCTGGCTGGGTCATACCTTTGCTGCCTGGCTATTGGGCGTCAGCCTGTTGGCGGGCGCCGCTGATACGGCACCCCTGCTACGCATCGAAACGGGTACGCACACGGCATCTATCCGCAGTCTCGCGGTAGACGCCGACGGGCAGATCATGCTCACCGCATCCGATGACAAGACGGCGCGTCTGTGGCGTTTGTCCGATGGCCAGCCGATCGGCGTTTTGCGGCCGCCCATCGGTCCGGGGAACGAAGGCAAGCTCTACGCCGCCGCACTGACACCGCAAGGCGATCTGGCCGCGCTCGGCGGCTGGAGCGCGGACAATGACGTGTATATCTTCCGCCGCGACAGCGGCGCCATGCTGCTGCGCCTCGGCGGGATGCCCAATGCGATCAACCGCCTGGCATTTTCGCCGGATGGGAAAATGCTGGCGGTTGCGCTCTGGGGCGGCCACGGCATCCGCGTATATACGAGCCGTAATGGTTGGTCGAGTGCGTCGCTGTTGGGCGAAGACAGCGCCTATGAGGGTGATTCGTACAGCGTCAGCTTCAGCCCCGATGGGCGGCGCCTGGTGAGTACCGCGTATGACGGTTTCATTCGTCTATACGAACTGACATCGACCGGCCTGCGCCCGATCGCCAAATCGCACGTCAGTGGCGGCCAGCATCCCTATGCCGCACGGTTTTCACCCGATGGAAAGCTTCTGGCGGTCGGTTTCGAAGATAACGGGCGCGTTGCCGTCGTGCGGGCGGATGACCTGACGCCGGCTTACGCACCCGACATCAGCGGTATCACCGGCGGGAATCTGGCCAGCGTTGCCTGGTCGCGGGACGGGAGAACGCTCTACGCGGCCGGTACCTGGCGAAACAAGACTGCCGAGCACGGCTTGCGCCGCTGGGAGGACGGCGGTCGTGGCGCATTCACGGACACCGCCGTCGCCAGCGACAGCGTCACCGACCTCGCTGCACTGCCCGATCAACGGGTCGTATTCACCGCCACCGACGCCAGTTGGGGAATCGTCGATACCAGGGGGGTAATCAAGCTTCGCCAGAATGCACCACTGGCCGATTTCCGGGCCAATTGGACGGGCTTCGGGATGCAGCCCTCGCGTCACGCCGTCGGTTTTGCTTACGCCTTTGGCGGTCGGTTTCCGGCCCTTTTCGATCTCGACAATCAGGTGCTGGTTACTTCTGAGCGCCCGCTTCCGGCCCCTGCTGCGATGAGTAAATCCATCGAAGTGAGCAACTGGAAGGATTCGTTGCAGCCGATGATCAACGGTCAAGCCGTGGCCCTTGAAGCCGGCGAGATGAGCGTCGCGATGGCGGTGGCCGCAAGCGGCGATGCCGCCGCCCTGGGCAGCAACTGGTTCGTCAGGCTGTTTGATGCCCGCGGTCGGGAAGTGTGGCGCACCGCCACGCCGGGCCCGTGCTGGGCCGTGGCTTTCGACACTTCCGACCCGGCCAAGCCCTGGGTGGTCGCTGCGCTCGGCGATGGAACCATTCGCTGGTACCGGCGCCACGACGGTGTCGAACAGCTGGCGCTCTTCCCGCACGCGGATCGCCAACGCTGGGTGATGTGGACGCCGGATGGACGCTTTTCCGCCAGCACCGGGGGGGACCGCCTGATCGGCTGGCATGTCAATCGCGGTGCCGATCAAGCCGCCGAGTTCCTGCCGGTTGCGCGTTTCAGCGAGCGCTATTTCAACCCGGCGGCCATTGCCGCCGTATTGTCGCCACCGATCCGGCCGCCGGCCTCTCCGCCTCCCGAAACGGCCGACATTCGCAAGGGCATACGGCTGCCGCCAAAGGTGACGCTGCTCACGCCCGATTCGGGCAAATCAGCGAAAAGTGGGCGAGTACGCCTCGAAATCGTGGCCGATGACCGGGGCAGCGGGGTCGATGAGATACGCCTGTATCACAATGGCAAGATTGTTGCCGACACGCCCCTGACCAAAACGACCCGCACCGCCAGCCAGGGCCATGTCGTCAAGATTTATGACGTTCCTCTTGAAGCGGGGAAGAACCAGTTTCGCGCGCTTGCACTTGGCGTAGACCGGACGGAATCCGAAGCGGTCGAACGTGCCATCGAGTACGCCGTCAGCGATCAGCGCGTACGCTTGCATGTTCTGGTGGTCGGGATCAATTCCTACCGCAACGCCGTCCTGAACCTGAGCTTTTCAGTTCCCGATGCACAAGGTGTGGCCAAATTCTTTCGCAACAATTTCGGCCACTTGTTCAAGGAGGTCAATGTCGATGAAATATACAATCTCGATGCGACGCAGGCGAATATTCGCCTGCGCCTGAAGGCACTGCGCGAGGCCCGCCCGGAAGATGTGGTCGTCATCTATCTCGCCGGCCACGGTGAAACGCTGAACGAGGACTGGATGTTCATCCCCTACGATTTGGTCACGCCCGAGCATCCCGAAGCCTTGCAGCACGGCGGCATTTCCTCGCGCGAATTGGCCGAAGCCGTGAAATCGATCCCGGCGCAAAAGCTGATGATCATGATCGACGCCTGCAAGTCGGGAGCGGCAACGGTCGGCTTTCGTGGTCTCGAAGAACGACGCTCGCTGGCCCAACTGTCTCGGTCCACCGGAACGCACATGATTGCGGCGACCACCAAGGACCAGCCGGCGTCGGAACTCGATACGCTGGGACACGGCGTATTCACCTATACCTTGCTGGAGGGCCTGATGGGCAAGGCAGGAAGCGGCGAACGCGATGTAACGGCGCGAAAACTGATGGTCTTTGTTGAAAAGGCGATGCCCGAACTCACGCGACGCTATCGTTCCGAGGAGCAATACCCGGTGGTCAGCTCGAATGGAATGGATTTTCCGCTGGCACTGCATTAGATGCGCATGCCATCAGCGGGATATCGCATGGCATAATCGGGATCAGGCCGCTGTCGCCGGCGCAAGATACAGCAAAAAATTGACCGTTTTTTGAACCCGAATGCTTCATAGGGAAATAGAATGCGAAACTTTTACGGTCTTTGAACTTCAAAAAAATATAGGTGTCACTGACTGGAGATCTGTACCCCGGAAGACCGGGGGATGAAAACGTTGAACGGGAGACAACGAATGAAACTTGCTCAGTGGGCCGCTGCCGCGGCTTTCGTGACCCTGGTTGCCGGTATCGGGGCAATCCAGTACCAGAACTCCGGCGTCGCGCACGCGGAAAATGCGCCTTCATCATCCGCCGGCGTTCCCGGCAAACCGCTCCCCGAGGCCTCGTCCGTCGACCAGGATGCGCCCTATTACGAGGCCTGCGCCCGAGAGGGACTCAGTGAATCGGAATGTGTCGGGCGACTGATCTGGTTCAAGGCGACCGCTGGCAATGACCGTTTCAACACGTATACCTTCCAGCAACGCGTCGGCGTACTGATCGACTGGTTCCGCGTTCTGCGCAGCGATCAACGCGACGACCGCTTCTGGGCGTGGGGCATCATCAACGACCCGGCATGCTGCAAGCCCGGCGATCCGGACTGCCCTGCCAAATCGGCGGAGGACACCTACGGTTTCGATTGGTGCCCCGGTGACGACGTGCTGCTCAAGTTTGTCGGCAAACCCGGGTACGTCGACCCGGCTTGCGGCCTGAAGGACGCGGCACTCGACAATGACGACCCGCACAGCCAGGGCGGCAAGGTCGACCAGCGCCATTCGGCCTGCGACCTGAAGTTTGGCACCTCGACGGGAGCACTCGGGCTGCGCAAATTCCCGAATCCAAGATTCAACGCAGAGCAATGGAAGAAACTCAACGGTAGTCTGGCAACCTGGGCTGGTTTCGACGCGGCTAAAGCCGCCGGCACGGGCATCGACTCCGACCAGCGGGTAAGCAAGCTGGCTGACGCTTCGGTCGAACCGCCCTTCCTGATCGGCACTTCATGCGGTTCGTGTCACATCGCCTTTGACCCCTTGAACCCGCCAGCCGACCCTACCCATCCCAAGTGGGAAAACATCAAGGGCTTGATCGGGAACCAATACACGCGAATGTCCGAATTGTTGGTGTCCGGCATGTCGCGGAGCAGCCTGGAATTCCAGATGTTTGCCCACGCCAGGCCGGGTGTGACCGATACTTCGGCCATATCCAACGATCAGGTCAACAACCCGGGCACTATCAACGCCCTGATCAATGTCGCCCAGCGCCCGGTATTCCAAGGCGAAACGATCACCAAGTGGCGTAAGACCACGACCTGCGGCGCAGAGAAGGATGAGGATAAATGCTGGTGCGAACCCGGCCGCAACAACAAGTGCTGGGTGAAGAGCACGCGCACCGACGATACGACGCCGGTCAACCTGGGCGGCCAGAAAGTCGTGCTGCCGGGCGTTCATCATATTCTCAAGGGCGGTGAGGATTCCATCGGTGCCCTGGAAGCCATCCAGCGAGTCTATTTCAACATCGGCTCCTGTTCCGAGCAGTGCTGGGTCAATCATTTTTCCGAGATGCGCCAGGTCGATCCGCAGCAACGCGGTTTCAACCAGACGCCGTTCGACATCGGCCAATGCCGCCGCGACTGCCCCAACTTCCGGGCGGTTGAAGACCGTCTGCAAAATGTACTCGACTTCTTTGCCTCGGCCGAATCCGACGAGGCCGACCTCTACGCGGCGCGCGCCAATCAGCGCAAAGCCAGCAATCCTTCAGACAAATACGGTCCGGCCGATCTGGTCGCCGAACTGGATGCTGAATTTGGTAAAGGCGCCGTCAGCCGCGGTCAGACCGTGTTCGCCGAGAACTGCGCGCGTTGCCATTCGAGCATCCCGGAAAGCAAGGGCGGCGCATTCAAGAATCGCGACTTCGCCGCGCCGAACGACGCTCACCCACGCAAGGTCCGCGCCGATTTCCTCGGTAACGATCAATCGACTCCGGTCACTGAGGTAGGCACCTTCCGTTGTCGCTCGCTGCACTCCAATCATGAAGCGGGCCGTCTGTATATGGGTTACGAATCGGACACCCTGCGCCAGCGCCCGATCGTTGCCGACCTACCGGAACGCAACGAGCTCAAGGATGGCGGACGCGGGTACATGCGCAACGTCTCGCTGGTCAATGTCTGGGCCACCGCGCCGTTCATGCATAACAACGCCATCGGCCCGGAAATCTGCGGCAAACCGGCCAACAAGGAAAACAACTTTGACCGCGTGCGCTACGTCGATGCCGACGGCAAACTGCTCCCGGAACAACCCGAATGCCTGCGCTACGACCCCACCGTCCAGGGCCGCTTCGAACTCTACAAACGTTCGATGCATGACCTGCTGTACCCGAAGGAGCGGGGCGTCAAACGCACGCTGACCAACGCCGATCTGCTCATTGACGTTGGCATCCGTCCGCTTGAGGGTAATACCGAAAAGCCGCTGCTCGGTTTCGGCCAGGTCAAGATTCCGGCAGGTAGCAGCGTTGGCTTCCTCAATGGACTCGAACACAAACAGCTTGTCGCCGATCTTTTCCTCGCCAAGCGAGAGCCGGCCAAACTCGAAGCGGCAGGGAAGAAGGAAAGGATACCGACGCTACTGGCGATCGCCGACGAAGTGCTGAAGAATCCCGCCCGCTTTGCGGAAATCCTGCACGAGCAGCGCGATTTCATCAAAGCCAATTACCTGACCTGCACGCAGGAAATCGAAAACGAGGGTCACCGTTTCGGCGAAGACCTGTCCGAAGCCGACAAGAAGGCGCTCACCGCCTTCCTTGCTACGCTTTAAGGCCCAGGGAGACTACACCATGAGACTGCCGCACACCGATTCGCTGCGCACCGGATTGATTACCCTGGCCGCCATCGCTTTGGCCGCCTGCAACAAGCCGGAACCACCGAACATCGCCTTTGCACCCTATGACAATACCTACGCATCGAAGCTCGATCTGGCCCAGGTCGATTACAAGTATCCTGTGGCCACCAGCGAACTGGCCAAAATCACGCCGGACTACCTGGCGGCCCTGGATCAGGAACAGCTTGACCAGCTTTACGCCCGACTCACGGCAGGCCCCATCCCCGACGGGGCTTTCGATGGCCGCATCCTGCTGCCCCGGGGCAGCAGCGGCAAGTTCCGGCTTTCCGAAATCGTCGGCGGTTTTGCCGGCATGGCGCTGCACCTCAAAGGTCTGGTGGTCGAAGATATCGGCGAAGCTCTGTGGCGGGGAAAAGTGTTCTTCCGCGAAGAACGGGTGTTGCGTAATCGCATCGACGATCTGTCGGTCCTGAAGAAGATCGGCCTGGTCGAAGGCGAGCCGAAAAAGATGAGTTACGGAGGCAAGGAAACCTGGCTGCTGTTTCCGGCCAAACTCTACTGCGGCCAAAGCCTGCTCGATGGCCGTCGTGAATCGGTCATCATCGACTACTTTTTCACCGACGAAATACCGGGTTACCAGGAAAAGCCGGATTTCCTAGCCGGCCGCCGCGGCTTGCGCGTGCGCGATGAAATCCGCATGATCCGGCCCGGTTTCTACCTCGGCCGAGCCTACCTGGATCGTGGCTTTGCGCTCAATTTCACGCTCTACGACCAGGCCACCGATGACAAGGCACGGGACGATTTCGTCAAGACCGGAAAGGTTCAGGAAGACTGCTGGCCGGGAACGCAGGCACGGGTCCTGCTCACTGCCGCCAAACCTTGACCGGTGCCGGGCGAACGCACATGCGGATTCACCACGAAGCGAGTTGTGCTTCTGTTGCTGCTCGCTTCAACCGCCCTGTGCAGTTCAAGCTTGGGAAGCGAAAACGGCGAGGGAAAAGCCTTGGCCCGCGGATCGCCTGATCCCGTCTGGGTGCTCGACCCGGCACAACCGGGAGAGAATCTGCCCGCAGCCGGGCGTTCGCTGTTCGACCGTCTGTTCGTCTCCGTACGCCACGGCAAGGCCGACTACGACTTGCCTTTCCCCTTTGCCGCCCTGCTCGCCCGGCTCGACGCCCAACTGAGCGGCGATTCCGGCAGCCTGCTCCCGCCGGCCAAGCGCGTGCTGATCCCGCTCGGACGTTCGCTTCAGCGCACTGCCGCCGCACCCGATTACTTCGCTTTTCCACGCGTCGTGGTCGCGGCGGACTCGTCACCCAGCCAGCGTTCGACGCTGTTGCTCAAGGATCGCCTCTATATCGGCTACCAGGAGAAATCGGACGTGCTGGAGGTCATCAGCTACAACGAATCGGCCGCCCGCTTCGAATTCCAGCTGGTCAAGAATTATCGGGCCGGTGCGAAGCCCCAGGTGGTTTACGCCAATCGCACGCTTTGTTATGGGTGTCACCAGAACGGCGCGCCCATCTTTTCACGTGCCTTGTGGGATGAAACCAATGCAAACGCAACCGTTGCCGCGTTGCTCCGGGCCAGTGGCAAGAACTTCTATGGCATATCGCCGGATCGGGGGGTCGATGTGCCGTATGCAATCGATATCGCCGTCAAGCGCGCCAACCGATTTGCCCTGACCCAGCGCTTGTGGCGTGAGGGTTGTGGCGGGGAGGACAGACCAGCCCTGCGTTGCCGTGCCGGTCTGTTCACCGCCGCCTTGCAGCATGCCCTTTCCGGCGGACGCCAGGGAATGCGCTCTGGCGATTTCATGGCCACGGTCGATGCCCCCTTGCGTTCCCACGCCACTCGACGGTGGCCTGCCGGACTGGCCGTCGGCACCGCCGACATTCCGAACCGCAACCCCTTGCAGGGCCTGAACGGCCCGAACAGCTGGCCAGACGACGCGCAACTCAGAGCGAGCTATGCACACGTTGCGGCGCGATTCGAACCCTTGGCCCTTCGACCCTCACAGGAAATCTGGCATGCCGATGCCGGCGACGCGGTCAGCCGGTTGGTCGACGACTTGTCTGAATTCGTCGCCGACAACGACCGCCAGCGGCTCGCCACGACGCTTTCCGCAGGCCCTGCGGAACGTCTTCCGTACCGCGCTTCGTGCCGCTTTGAAACGCGCGCGTCGCGGTGGTCGGCGCGTTGTCAGTCGGCTTCCGGAGAAAGCGGCCCGAATTTGGCGGCTACCCTGGAGTTGAAGCAGGGCCGGGCTTCCGGTGGCCGAATCGACCGTCTGTCCCTGCCTGAAGGCGGCACCATCAACGGCGTCGCGCTGGCTGTTGGCACCCGTCTGAACGGCGAACACAGCGCTTTCGTCCCATCCAGCCGATCCACGCCCCGCGGCGCCGACGGCAACCCCCTGGCCCGCATCGCCTTCCAGCTTTCATCGAACGATCCGGAGGCAGGGTGGGTCTCCATCGAATTCCGTCAGGAATTCCGCCGCGTGGAGCAGGCTGTCACTGCGCTGCTTGAAGGCCCGGATGGCTTGGCGCTGTTCGGCGCTCGACCCATTCCGCGCGAAGCGCTGTTTGCTGCGCTGTTGGCCAAACTGCGTGCCGCGGATGGCGTACGCTGCTGCCAGAAGGAGAAACCACACTCGCCGCCTGAGCTCACCGGAACAGGCCAGCAGCCGACCTTGTCGCCCGCTGTGCCGCTGAGCCCGCCTCACGCCGATAGCGCAGTTAATCCGGCATCGGCATCGATAAACTCGGCCGTGCAGAAGTTTTACCCCTACTGCGCCACCTGTCATTACACCCCTGAAACTTTCCCACCCAGTTTTTTGAGCGGCACGGAAGCCGAGGTCAATGCCCAGCTACGTCAATGTGCGCCGAGGCTTTTTGTTCGCTTGTCGATGGCTGAACTGACACCGGCACTGAGGGACAAGACCCCGATGCCACCGGAGAGTCTTCTGCCGATCTTTGGCACCGATGCCGAAGGCTGGCGCACCAGCCCGGTTCGTGCCGCACTGCTCGCCCAGGTAGGTGACTGGTTGCGCGCCGAAAGTGGTCGCGCGCCGAGTCTGTCGCAACTGCTGGCCGGCGGCTACGAGGCGCTACGCCCGTGCCTGGCCAACCGCAATACCGCCTCTCCTTCATTACCAAGGTGAACACCATGCAACGTGAAAACACGCCACGCGAGCAAGCGGAAAATCCCTGGAAACGACGTTTTGTCGTCCTGTTGATCGTGCTGGTCGGGATTCCCGCCTTTGTCGGTCTCATGCTGCTCAGACGCTTCGCCGGTGATATGCCGGTCGACTATGCCAGCCCGACCGAACACTTCAAGTACGGTTCCACCGGCGGCGAGCACGAAATGGGCTTCCCTTACTGGATCTGGAAGGCGCTACCTGAAATCTGTCCACAGTATCTGCCGGGCAAGGGGTATCAGTCACTGGGCATGGTCTATGAAAAAAGCCCGGACGGCAGCGACAAGGATCTGCCCATCGGTACATCAAAACGCCGCTTTCAGGGTATCGACCGGGTCTTTGTCAACTGTGCCGTCTGTCATACCAGCACGGTGCGCACCGCCGCCGATCAGCCAGCCCACATTGTCCTCGGCATGCCAGCGGCGACGTTCGACATGATGGGCTTTGAAGAGTTTTTCTTCCGCTGTGCTGCCGATCCGAAGTTCTCCAAGGAATACATCGTTCCCGAAATCCAGCGGCAGGGCGCCAGGCTGGATCTGCTGGATCGCTACCTGGTTTATCCGGTGGCCATTGCCATCATGCGTGATCGGGTATTGGCGCTGGCCGGACGCTTCGATTGGGTGTTCAGGCAGAAGGCGTGGGGACCGGGACGGGTGGACACCTTCAATTCGGCCAAGGTCATTTTCAATTTCCCCATGGCCCATCTCGACCCCAGCGAATTCGACGCGCCTGCCGACTTCCCGTCGATCTGGCGTCAGCGCCAGCGCAAGGAGCCGAAGGAAATGCAATTGCACTGGGACGGCAACAACACCACCGTCGAGGAGCGCAACAAGAGCGCCGCCTTCGGTACCGGCACCACGCCGCCGACCATCGACATCGCCCGCATCCGCCGTGTCGAAAGCTGGATCATGGACGTCACGCCACCACCCTTCAGTGATTTCTTTCCGATCGACGCCAAGCTCGCTGCCAGGGGGCAACCCATCTACAAGGAATACTGCGCCGACTGCCATGGCGCTTCAGGGAGCGATTTTTCCGGCGAGTATGTCGGCCAGGTAGTGCCTCTGGCCAAGATAGGCACCGATCGGCGCCGCCTGGATTCCTACACCTACACGCTGGCGGTGAATCAGGCCACGCTTTATGCCGGCTACCCGTGGCGTTTTACGCATTTCCAGAAGACCCACGGCTACGCCAACATGCCGCTGGACGGCTTGTGGCTGCGTGCTCCCTATCTGCATAACGGTTCGGTGCCCAGTCTGCGCGATCTGCTCGAACCTGCGGCGAAGCGACCCAAGGCCTTCTACCGCGGCAACGACGTCTACGATCCGGTGAAACTGGGCTTCGTCGCCAACGTGCCGCAAGCCAACGGCAAGACGTTCTTCCGCCTCGATACCACGCTGCCCGGCAACGGCAACGGCGGGCACGAAGGCAAGGCCTACGGCACCGACCTTACCGCCGCAGAAAAGACGGCGCTGGTCGAGTTCCTGAAGACATTCTGAGAGGCAATGAAATCATGATGACCCCTACCTGCAAGACCTGGCTCAAAGTGACCGGCCTGGCCCTGGTGGTTCTTGGCCTTCTGGGCGCGATGATTGGCTACGACCGGGGATTCCGCGAACATCCGCAACCGGATTGGGTCAACGCCACGCCGGAGATGCGTTTCAAGTACGGCTCCATCGGCGCCGAACATGACGCCGGGATTCCCTACTGGATCTTCTACGTACTGCCGCGCATCTTCCCGGAAAAGCTGACCCAGGACGGAAAAGTCGTTCCCGGCGGTTATGCCGCACTCGGCGTACCCTGGGAACAGGGCCGAGAACTGCCGATGGGCTTCACCAAGAAAACCATCGGCTTTGACCGCGTGGCCAACAATTGCGCCGTCTGCCACACGACCAGCTACCGCGAGTCGCCTGACAGCAACCCGGTCTTCGTCGTTGGCGGCGCGTCGCACACGACCAATGTGGAAGGGTTCTTCCGCTACCTGGTCGACTGCGCCAAGGATCCGCGTTTCAACGCC
Source organism: Propionivibrio sp. (assembly GCA_016705685.1). Classification (GTDB taxonomy): domain Bacteria; phylum Pseudomonadota; class Gammaproteobacteria; order Burkholderiales; family Rhodocyclaceae; genus Propionivibrio. The sequence goes on along the minus strand of JADJLB010000005.1, from coordinate 108,541 downwards.
GACATCCTGATGGCCGAAATCAACCGGGTTACCGATCTCGACATCGTCGACAGACTGCTCTATCGCTTCTTCATCATTCCCATCACCAAGAAGCGCCTGATCGAACGTGAAGCCCAGTTCGCCTGGATTTACCGCAAGGACTTCCCGGAGTGGGGTCGCGGCCGCGACGATGCCATGAACCTGACGAAATATTTCATGATCAAATCGCCGATGGACGACACCTTCGGCCCTACCGATATGCCCTCGGTGTGGAACCTGAAAAAATATGTCTGGGAAAAGGGCCACCGCATGAACTATGCGGGCGACAGCCACGACCCCTACTCGGTGATCATGGATTCGGCCCTCGGGCTGCTCGGCGCGGCGCCGGCCAACAAGGCGGATTTCGTCGGGCAGGTGAAATGGCTGAAGGACTACCTCTCCGAATTGCCGCCGCCCAAATACCCCTTCCCCATCGATACGGCCAGGGCGACAGCCGGCAAGTCGCTGTTTGACGCCCAGTGCGCCCGCTGCCACGCCAGCGAGAAGACCGGCACGCCGCTACCACTGGCCGAGGTTGGTACCGACCGCGGCCGCCTCGATTCGTGGAACAAAGGCGCCGCCATCAAAGCCAATCGAGTGGTCAAGGAAATGGGACTGGAACGCCGCGGCCTGGTGGAAGAGGATCTGCAAGGGTATGTGGCGGCCTTCCTCGACGGGATCTGGCTCAAGGCGCCCTATCTGCACAATGGTTCGGTTCCCACGCTGCAGGATCTGCTGGAGCCGGCGAGCAAGCGTCCCAAGGTCTTCTGGCGCGGCTACGATGTTTTCGATCAGTCCCGCGTCGGCTTCGTCAGTGACACTCCGGAAGCCCAGCGCGTTGGCACCCGGCTGGATACCTCAAGCAAAGGCGGCAGCAATCAGGGCCACGAGTTCGGCACCGGACTGTCGGCCAAGGAAAAAGCGGCGCTGGTGGAGTACCTGAAAACGCTGTAGGCGTACACGGCAAGCGTGTGTCATGCACACATCGGGAATCCGGCCTAGATTTCGAGCTGGGTACCCAATTCGACCACCCGGTCCGTTGGAATCTTGAAGAACTCGGTCGCGCTGGTGGCGTTCTTCGACATCAGTGCGAACAAACGGGCGCGCAAGGGCGAAATCTGATGCGCCAGCTTTGGCACGATGGTTTCACGGGACAGATAAAAGGTCGTTTCCATGAAATCGAAACTCTCGCCGAAGCGCTTGCAACTCATCAGGGCACCGGGAATGTCCGGATCTTCCATGAAGCCATAACGGATGATCAATCGCACGAATCCCTGGCGCATCTTGTGCAGATAGATGCGATCGAGTTCGAGGACATAGGGCGTATCGGTCGTCTGAACGGTGACCAGAACCACGCGCTCATGCAGCACCTGATTGTGTTTCAGGTTATGCAGCAGAGCTGCGGGGACTCCCTCCTTGGAGCTGGTCATGAATACCGCCGTGCCATTGACGCGATGCACATCGAAAATCGAGTCCAGGAACGCATCGATCGGAATGCTTTGCTTGGCCATCTCCTCGCCGATCAGGCGACGGCCGAGCCGCCAGGTGGTCAATACCGTGAATGATGCCAGTCCAATGGCGATCGGAAACCAGCCGCCAGCGGGAATCTTGAGGATATTGGACGAAAAGAAAGCAAGATCGAACATGAAAAGGGTGCCGGCAACAACGGCGACAATGCTCCAGTGCCAGCGCCACATCAGCACCATCACGAATGCGACAAGAATGGTATCGATCATCATCGTTCCGGTTACGGCAATACCGTAGGCAGCCGCCAGATTGGAAGAATTTTTGAAACCGATGACCAGGGCGATCACAGCCAGATACAGGGTCCAGTTGGTGAAAGGCACATAGATTTGCCCTTTGGCTTTGCCCGACGTATGGACGATGAGCATGCGCGGCAGAAATCCCATCTGGATGGCCTGGCGAGCCACCGAAAACGCACCGGAAATCACTGCCTGGGAGGCAATGATTGTGGCCATCGTCGCCAGAATGACCAAGGGTACCAAAGCCCAGGACGGCGCCATGTGGAAGAACGGATTTTCGATGGCTTGCGGTTCATAGAGCAGCAATGCCCCCTGGCCGAAGTAATTGAGCACCAGCGTCGGCATGACGAAACCGAACCACGCCAGACGGATGGGGAACGGTCCAAAATGCCCCATGTCGGTATACAACGCTTCGCCACCCGTTACAGCCAGTACGACAGAACCCAAGGCCAGAAATGCGAGGCCGGTGTGCGTGCTGATAAAATTGACGGCATAGACCGGGTTGAGTGCCGCGAGTACACCCGGGAAATGAGCCACCTTGATGACACCGAGCACACCGAGGATGGCAAACCAGAGAATCATGACCGGCCCAAAAAGCATGCCGATTGTTCCGGTTCCGCGTTTCTGGATGAAGAAGAGTCCGCTCAGCACGCCCAGTGTTACCGGCACAACGTAAGGTTTCAGCGTCGGCGCGACGATTTCAAGGCCTTCAACGGCCGATAGCACCGAAATGGCCGGGGTAATCATGCTGTCGCCGTAAAACAAAGCGGCGGCAAAAATGCCCAGGAGCGTGATGATCCAGGTCAATCCGGAGCTTTTGGCGCGATCGGTAATCAGGGCCAACAACGCCAGCGACCCCCCTTCGCCCCGGTTGTCGGCACGCATGATGACCGCGACGTACTTGATTGTCACCATCACCATGATCGACCAGAACACCATCGACAGGATGCCGAAGATATTTTCGGGCGTCACCGGGATCGGATGGTGCCCGTTGAATATTTCCTTCATCGCGTAAAGAGGACTGGTACCGATGTCCCCGAAAACGACACCGATGGCACTGATGGTCAGTGCGGGCAGTGCATGGCGAGAATGCATAACTCCCTCGGGTGCGCTTTGAGCGCTTGTGTTTATGATGAAAGTTCTACGAGTTGATTTTTTGGCTGGCGGTCCGACGACTTCAATCAACCTTCATGCTGCGGAACCTCTAATTCTATCCAATGGCGTTTGCCGATGGCACAAAATTTACACCGCTACTCGGTATCTACCCGTCCACGCAGCACTTTGACCAAGCCCCGCCTCACTTTGCTGTCGATTCGTTTCTTTTGCGAACCGCGCGTCGGCCGGGTCGGCCGACGAACTTCAGGCACATGAGCCGCACGGGCGATCAGTTCCCTCAGTCGCGTCATGGCGTCGACACGATTGCGTTCCAGGCTGCGATGCGACTGCGCTTTGATCACCACAACGCCGTCTGCACTGACGCGCTGATCGCGTAGCAGCATCAGTTGCCTCTTGATTTCTTCAGGTAACGACGAAGCAGCGATATCGAAGCGTAGGTGGATGGCGTTCGATACCTTGTTGACATTCTGACCGCCTGCGCCCTGCGCCCGAATGGCGAAGAATTCGACTTCTTCCTCAAGCAACAGGATTTGCGGGAATCGAACGGACATGGCCGGGAATGTCTTTCGACGATCGGGTGCGATCGGACTCGCTGGCTAGCGATCAGCCAAACAGGGCGTCAATGTCAAAGGCTTCATCAACCGGTGCCTCGGCTTCCGGCGCCTTGGCAATCGCGCCCTCGATCACCAGCCGCTCGTAACAGCAGACCTGGTTCCGGCCGTGTTCCTTGGCGTAGTACAGCGCCTCGTCGGCACGCCCGACCACATCGGTAGGCACATCCATCGCCAAAACGGCGGTAAACCCGATCGAGCAGGTCACTTGGCCAACCTGGGGAAATTCGTGGCTTTCCACAGAGTTGCGGAAGCGGTTGAAGCCTGCGGCCGCCATGGTCTCGTCCGGCGCATTCAGGATCACGACGAATTCTTCACCGCCAAAACGAAACAATCGGTCGGCGCCACGGAAGGTGTCGCGCATCAGGTTGCCCATGCGCAGCAATACTTCGTCGCCAAACAGATGGCCGAACGTATCATTGACGCGTTTGAAATGATCGATATCGACGACGCACAACCACGCCGGAGAACTCGCGTCGGAACCCGAACGTCGATCATCAAAATCATCGTCAGGCGCATCCGGAGAAGACGCTGTAAGCAACCGGTCGAACGTCTCGTCGAATGTCTTGCGGTTGAGCAAGCGGGTCAGCGAATCGAGTTCGCTGTAATCGAGCAGCTTGATCTGATTGCCATAGATCCGCGCCAGACTGACAATTTCTTCGGCATGCTCGGTGGTGTCCGAGCGATTCACGTCATACGCCAGAATCATCTTGTCGGACCCGAGCTCGGAAGCCTGCAACATCAGGGCACCGCAATTTCGGCCCTGGATACAGCGGGTTACCAGCTTGCCGTCATTCTTGACCTCATTGAGAAACTCGGGCCACAGAAAAACGGCCGAGTTCATGATGGTCGTCCCTGAAAACACCCGCAATTCCGTTTCGCCCTGCGTATCGCGTGACAATACACCCACGTCTGCCCCGTCACCCAGCAGGGCCGCTACCGCACGCATCAGGGATCGGTGCAATTTGCTCCGGTCCCTGCACGACGAGATTTCTTCAACGCTGCGTAACAGGGACAACACGGTTTGAACGCTCAAAATTTGCCTGAAATGCGATCTCAACAGAGATAATCGAAGTAATTCTATGTGCGTATGACGCACGGTACAACTCCAATCAATCCATTTGCGGGTTTTCCCCATGCGCCTTGTGCTAGATACCAACATCGTGATGGACATGCTGCACTTCGGCAATCATCACGCCCAACCCCTGAAGACAGCCCTTGATGCCGGGGAAATGCTGTGTTTCAGCGACAAGGAATGTCTCACCGAGCTGGAAAGAATCGTCTGCTATCCGGAATTCGGGCTCGATCTTCGCGCACGCCAAGCCCTGATCGAGAATTACCGGAAATTCGCCGCGATCTGCAACGCTTCCGGCCATGAAGATTATCTTCTGCCATGCTGCCGCGACCCGGACGATCAGAAGTTCCTGATTCTTGCCGCCCGCTGCAAGGCTGACCTGCTGATTACCCGGGACAAGGGCTTGCTCAAACTGGCAGGACACCGACACAAGCCGCCCCCCTGCCCCATCGTCACGGCGGAAGCCGCGTGCCGATTGTTAGACCTTGCGCCGGAACACCCAGCGGGTTTCATCTGAGGCCAGCGCGGCGTAGGCGTAACCTTCTTCTTCGAATTGCTGCAAGTCCCCAGGCGCCTGCAGACGACCGGTAATGGCAAAGCGGGCCATCAGCCCGCGAGCGCGTTTGGCGAAAAAACTGACGACCTTGAACCGGCCCGCGCTCCAGTCTTCGAAAACCGGCTGTATCACCGGCACGACAAGGCGCTTTGTTTGTATCGATTTGAAGTACTCCGATGACGCCAGATTGATCAACGCGGGCGCCGCGGCTTGTTGCAGGGCAACATTCAACGAATCGACAATACGCTTCCCCCAAAAGGCATAGAGATCCTTGCCGCGTCGATTGGCCAGTTGCGTTCCCATCTCGAGGCGATAGGCTTGCATCAGGTCGAGCGGTCGCAGCACCCCATAAAGTCCCGAAAGGATTCGCAGACGATCCTGCGCAAACAATAGATCGGCACGCGTCAGCGTTTTTGCATCCAGACCTTCGTATACGTCGCCGTTGAAGGCCAGCACGGTTTGTTTTGCGTTTTCGGCCGTAAAAGGCCGAGTCCAATCGGCATAGCGTATCGCATTCAATGCCGCAAGCTTGTCGCTGATACTCAACAGCTTGCCGATTTCGAGCGGCGACAACGTGCGGAGGCGATTGACCAGCAGTTGCGATTGATCGAGGAATTCGGGTTGGGTAAAGTCTCGAAGTCTGGCCGGTGTTTTGAAATCCAGTGACTTGGCAGGTGAGAGCACTAGAATCATGGTAAATGGCTGGAATTCGACACGTCAATTCCGATAGACCTACTTGCGGACTGCGTCTGCCCAGCAGTTGGGCGTTTCGTACAGGCGAACCCGCTCGAGGCGCAAATGATTGCCGTAGGTGTCTTGAAACACGCTGTCGAGGAGATTGAAGGCGTACTCGGCAAGGTTTTCCGAAGTCGGAACACAACCGAGAATCACGGTTCGATGGTTTGGTATCGATTGCAAAAACTCGACAACCTGAGTGTCACCGGCATGAACCAGGAAAGCGTGATCCCAATGATCGACGAGGTGCTGTTGAACCAGTGTTTTGACTTCCGCAAAATCCATAACCATGCCGTTGGATGGATCACCCGCTTGCAGGATGATATCGCCGCCGAGGGTGACTTCGAGTGCGTAGCGATGGCCGTGCAGATGACGACACCGGCTCTTGTGATCCGGAATACGGTGACCGGCATCAAATTCGAGGCGGCGGGTGATCAACATTAAGAAACTCGGAAGATTTTCGACCGCGGATTATATCATTGACCATTTGGACACCTTAAACTGCAGCGGAGTGTCTTTCTGGAGCTGATCCAGCACGCCACGCCATCGAGAGCCGACCATGCTGAATATCAACAACCATAGCCGTGACAGCGCGGGAATGACCTACGTCTACCCCGTGTTGTCAAGACGGGCGGGCGGCGTTTCGGTCGGCATCAATCTCAACGTTAACAATGCCTGCAACTGGGCCTGCGTCTATTGTCAGGTTCCCGATCTTTCGCGTGGCGGCCCGCCACCCGTCGATCTCGATCTCCTCGAAGCCGAATTAGGCCGTTTTTTGAAGGCGACGACAATGGAGGACGAATTGCTCCGAATAGCGCCGCCGGACTCAAGACGGCTGGCTGACGTGGCTTTCTCGGGAAATGGCGAACCGACCAGTGCGCCGGAGTTTGCCGAAGCGGTTGATCGCGTCGGACGCCTGTTGCGTGAGTTCGGGCTGCTGGAAGGCGTCAAGATCAGACTGATTACCAACGGCAGCCTCATGCATCGGTTGGCCGTACAACAGGGAATCGCCAGGATAGGCGCGCTCAATGGCGAGGTCTGGTTCAAGCTTGATCGGGCGACTGAGGGTGAAATCGAACGTATCAATGGTATCCGGATCGCACCGCAGAAGATCAGGGAATCGCTCTTGCTCTGCTCGACACTAGCGCCGACCTGGATTCAAACCTGTTGCTTTGCCATCGATGGCCAAGAAATAAATGAGGCCGAACGATCGGCGTACCTTGCGCTGATCGAATCGCTCAAGGACAAGATAAAGGGCGTGCACCTTTACGGTTTGGCACGCCCTTCGATGCAACCTGATGCAGGAAGGCTATCCAACCTGCCCCCGGAACACTTCCGGCACCTGGCCGAAAGCATTTCCGCGCTGGGCATCGAGGTTGTCGCCAACCCCTAATGACTTCCCTAAGCCTTTGTTAAATCAGGATGCTTTCTTCTTCAGCTTGGCAGATTTCTTGAGTGTCTTGTAGAGCTCGGATTCTTCACTCTTCAAATACTCGATGACATCCATGTCTTCACGCTTGATGCGCTGGATGTCGATCTGCTCGACGTGAACAAGACGGAGCAACTCGCGCACCGGGCGTGGCATGTTGCGCCCGCTTTCGTAGCGCGAACCGCCGCTTTGCGTGACGCCAATCTTTGACCAGAATTGCTGCTGATTCAAACCAAGCTTCCGACGTATCTCTCGGGGTTCGGTCTTGTCGGTAGATTTGCTATTAGTCATTTTGATCCTTTCGTGCGGCAGGCGTGCCATTGGGAAGTCGAGGCATTAACAGACCTCGGTCGATCACATGGGGCATGTGATTGTCTTAAGTGGGTACAGTATAGAACGACCACATAAATGTTTGCAAGTAGCATGATTAAAGACCATGTAACTAACCGGGATTTGAGCCAGCGCGAAAGCGTGACCCTTACGTTTCAAGCCGACATTGGGTAAAATCGCGTCCTTTCGTAATTAAAAGTTGGATTGCGCATGGCGCTGATCGTTCAGAAATTCGGTGGTACGTCGGTGGCCACGACGGACCGGATCAAACATGTGGCCAAACGCGTGGCCCGCTGGAAATCCCAGGGGAACGATGTCATCGTGGTTCCTTCGGCCATGTCCGGCGAAACCAACCGCCTGATCGGCCTGGCCCGGGAAATATCAGCCGTTCCCGACCCTCGGGAGCTGGATGTCATTGCCTCGACCGGCGAGCAGGTGACGATTGCCCTGTTGGCCATGGCCATGCACGAAGAAGGACTCAAGGCGAAGAGCTATACCGGCCCGCAGGTAAGGGTACTGACCGACAGCACCTTCACCAAAGCACGTATTCTGCAAATCGATGATGAAAAGATCCGCAAGGATCTGGCCGAAGGTCATGTCGTTGTCGTTGCCGGCTTTCAGGGTGCCGACGAGAATGGCAATATCACGACGCTTGGCCGAGGCGGTTCCGACACCTCGGCGGTCGCACTGGCCGCAGCGCTAAAGGCCGACGAATGCCAGATCTATACCGATGTCGATGGCGTCTATACCACCGACCCGCGGGTGGTGCCGGAGGCCCGCAAACTGGACACCATCACCTTCGAAGAAATGCTTGAAATGGCCAGCCTGGGTTCAAAGGTACTGCAGATTCGCTCGGTCGAATTCGCCGGCAAATATAAAGTCAAACTGCGGGTGTTATCCAGTTTCCTGGACGAAGGCGAAGGCACCCTGATCACCGTTGAGGAAGACAAGAAAATGGAACAACCGATCATTTCCGGAATTGCCTTCAACCGCGACGAAGCCAAGCTGACCGTGCTCGGCGTTCCCGATCGCCCCGGCATCGCTTACCAGATTTTGGGCCCGATTGCCGAGGCCAATATCGACGTGGACATGATCATTCAGAACGTCGGCCATGACGGCACGACCGACTTTTCATTCACCGTCAACCGCGCCGACTACACCAAGGCACTGAGTGTGCTTGAAGCCGTCAAAAACAAACTGGATGCGCGCGGCGTCGTCGGCGACAACAAGACCTGCAAGGTGTCGGCGGTCGGTGTCGGCATGCGTTCGCATCCGGGCGTGGCCAGCCAGATGTTCGGCGCACTGGCGGCTGAAAGCATCAACATCCAGATGATTTCGACCTCTGAAATCAAGATTTCGGTGGTCATCGAAGAAAAATATCTTGAGCTGGCCGTGCGCGTCCTGCACAAAGCCTTTGGTCTGGACAAGGCGGATTGAACACGCTATTGGTTTGACCGGGCGAGGTGGACAGGCTATCATCGCGCCCTTCCGGAGACGTGGCCGAGAGGTCGAAGGCACTCCCCTGCTAAGGGAGCATTCGGGCAAAACCTGAATCGAGGGTTCGAATCCCTCCGTCTCCGCCAGTGATGCATCAACGACGCCACTTACGTGGCGTTTTTGTTTTCTGTCTACCTTAGTAACCACCGTTTATTTTGCGCTTAGCTGACCCGCTGCGACACAGAAACAGGCAACGTATACCAGAGAAGAAACCCGTGCTCTGGCTCCGCTCTCTTTAAGCAAGATGCAATGCGGAACGATTGAGGCCGCGGGAACAAGAAGCCGATGCAACTGCAATACGCAGTCCGTCAACGCGAAAAATTCCTTGTTACAGAAAACATGCGCCAGAATAGGGATGCGATGAAAAGCGGCCGGCCCTTGTGTTGTATCATCACGGCATACAAAACACCTTGGGAACATCGTGCTAAAGCGCGTCCTGTTTGTCTTCGCCGGGCTGCTCATCAGCCTGGGCCTGTTGGCCGACCAGAACCAAAACTACCCGTTTTCAATTGAAACCGAGAAGGAAGGCGACGGGCATCGCATCGTCGCACACAACAATGGCCCGGCACCGATCTCGGTCAAGGTTTCCATAACCGATTCGCGGAACATTGCTCCTGACCGTGCGTTCCCGGTGTTTGCCGTGGTTCCCCCCGGCGGCGGGACACTGTATCTGGCGCGAATTCGCTCAGCGACGCCGGGAACCGGCTACACATTCAGCACCCAGACCGGGTGGATGTTGGGTGATTTCAACGCCAGGCAGAGTCCCGACGCGCTGTATCGCCTTCCCTATCAGGATGGTACGGCATATCCCATCGGACAGGCGGCCGGCGGCCCAATCACCACGCACACGACACCGGACAGCCAATTTGCCGTCGATATCGGAATGCCGCAGGGTACGCCCGTCGTTGCTGCCCGTGACGGCGTAGTGATCTACACCGAGGCCGGTCAGGTTTATGGCGGCCAGAGCCCAGACATGATGACCAAGGCCAACGAGGTCCGAATACTGCACGTTGACGGAACGGTTGCTTCATATGCACACTTGGCCCACGGAGGCGTGTTTGCCTACCCCGGCCAACGAGTAACAGCGGGAACGCAAATCGGTTTGGCTGGCTCCACCGGTTATTCCTCGGGACCGCACCTGCATTTCGTTGTTCAGACCGTGGTGCAGTCCGGTGATCGTTTGACGACGGTTTCCGTGCCATTCCAGTTTTATGTGGGTAATCCGCCAGCAGTGTTCGCTCCCCAGTTCGGCATGCGCGTGTCCGCCGAGTATTCGTCACCGGGTCGGCTGCCTGGGACAGGACGCCAAGTCCAGGTCGCCACTGCATCCCCGCCGGCTGCCCAACAACCGGGCGCAGCGGGATCACCTGAGATGGTCGTGTCGATTGAAGTCTCCGCCCCGCTTCGCTCCTGGTTGTTGACCATACCAATGTGGAAATGGATGAGCGGAATGGTGGCCCTGATTGTTCTGCTGGCCCTATTGGACAAAACACGGCAATCTCGACGACGCCAGACGTTAAGTGCTTACCGGGAGCCAACGCTACGTTCGAGACTGGCCGACGAACCCATCAGGCACGGACTTACTCCGCGTGACCGCTTGGTGATCGCCTGTGGCGGTGATCGACAACTGGCGGAACGCCTGCAGACGTACGAATTTCAGCAATCTCCCGGCATCAGCAATGAGGATGCCGCCCGGCGAGCCTGGGAGAGGCTTCAACGGGATCGGAGATAGTCTCCGCAACTTGATGATGCCTGTTGGCGCTATGCCCGGATGTTGAACGCCGGCTCTCGATTTTGTCGACACCGGGCATCGGGCGTTGCTGCGGATGCGGGAAAAGCGGCAACGGGGCCATCGAGCGATGGGGTACAAAATCGGTAGCCACACAAATTCCCAGGAAACTACACGTCATTGACGCACAATTCAGCGTGCCGGCAATGGTTGAGACTCCTGCCTTCTCCCGCCTCTAACCCCATTACCGGACTGAAAAGGAGCGAGGTGAGTTTGCAGCGTGGCTGGCAGAGAATCCTAAGTCCGGGGGAGTTTGTGTTGTTTAGGTTCGTTGGCATACCTTCTGCCCCGCCATCTATTCCTATCACAGACTGTTTCAGTGGCACTCTTTTTCTGTATCTGATATTTCCACCGAACTATCTGCGCAACGCGATTCGGAACGGACTAGCTTGGCCTTACCTGGGGGTGAACTACACACTCGGCCCGAAAAGGTTCGATTTCCGATCAATAGGTCCGGTAGACCGTTTCCGCTTTCGGTATGTAATTGATGCGACGGAACTCCTCGGGCAGTGCGCCGATACGCGAGAGAAGAAACCGCCCCAATCCGTCCAGCATCGCTTGATTCACCTGGTGCGCCTCGAGAATAAAGGCCGAAATATAGAACCCCTCAAGGTTGCGGCTCAAGACGTCGATACATTGTTCTTTGTAGTTCCCTTGGAATCTTATCTGAACCGGGAAATCCGGGGCCAATTGCACCTCTACTAACTCCTGCTCGGTCTTCAGGTCAAACACCGACTCGTCCAAGGCACGCAAATTAAGCGTGTGCAGATCTCTTCTCAGCAAGTCCAACTGATGCCAACGCCGGGTCAAAGTTATGGGTTGCGGTGCTACCAGACGCACGCGAAAACTGACGTGGGACAGAAACGATTTGTCGGATGAATCCTGCTTTCGGGAATCAGCGTACGCATCTTTCCACCGAAGGTCTCGGTAGAAGGTTTGCGAATCAAGACGATAACTTCGCGAAATCTTTGGCTGCAATCGGTTTGCGTGATGAGACATCCGGTGCAGGAAGAAAAATATGCGGGACAGCGCCTCATGCAGTTGTTTGGACTGCCGAATACGATCCTCACTGGCGGACGTCTCTTGATCGAGTTCGGCGACTTCCCGCTCAAGTTCAGCGAGAAACCCGTCGGCCCTGCTCTCATCGTGCACCGCTGGGCCGGCATCCAGCTCAATGGAAGTCTGGATTGGTGCATAAACGGGGCCTGCCGTGCGCCTTGTTTCGTCTGAGCCTAGAAATGAGGCTGGATAGCCCGTCACTCGACGAAAATGATCCCAATTCCTGTACTGAAGAACATCCTCGGTTGACAAGAGCTGGTCCAGCTCATTCAAGGTATCTTCGTCGATATCGTCCAAAACATTTTTGCCATCGTCCGCCATATTCGCTCCAGTGAATCTCGTTTCCCCTGTGGGCAATATTCTGAAGTACGTATTCTCTCACCAGACAAAGAGACACAATCAACAGGAACGTCACTATCCGAAACTAATACGGAAGCGACCGGACAGGCAGCCCGAAGGATGAACGCCTTAATTGTCATTTGACCCGAGGAATCGGATCGGTTGCCATGGTGAAAGCCTGTTTCTTGCAGATGTAAAGCGGACTTGCATGATCTTTTGATTCAGATACACAAGCTGCTAAACTTCGCGCTCAAGTAGGCAGGCCGACGATCGCTGAAATCTCGGGGATTTCTTGATTGGTTAGAGCGGTTGTCGTTCTCGCGATTCCGGCAAGACTCATGATCGCGCGCCAACAATCACAATTCCATTTACATGATATTCGTACTGAACGCAAAGTCGATTCCCGTAAATCAATCCGGAAACTACTGAGGCGCTATGCCAGGCAACAACGAGTTGAATGCTCACACGCCGATGATGCAGCAGTACCTGGGCCTTAAGGGACAGCACCCGAACACGCTGCTGTTCTACCGGATGGGCGATTTCTACGAGCTGTTTTTCGACGATGCCGAAAAGGCCGCCCGCCTGCTCGACATCACGCTGACCACGCGCGGTCAGTCGGCCGGGCAGCCGATCAAAATGGCCGGTGTACCCTACCATGCGCTTGAGCCCTATTTGGCTCGGCTGGTCAAGCTTGGCGAATCGGTTGTGATCTGCGAACAGGTCGGAGATCCGGGCGAAGCCAGCAAGAGCGGCAAGGGGCCGGTCGAGCGCGTTGTGGCGCGGATCGTCACCCCCGGCACGCTCACGGACGCGGCCTTGCTCGACGAAAAGCGCGACAACCTGTTGATGGCGCTGGTCGTAAGCCGGCAACATGCCGGGCTGGCCTGGCTGAATCTGGCCAGCGGCGAATTCCGCATCTCGGAGGTAGCTCCGGACAAGCTCCCAGCCACGCTAGAGCGCATCCGCCCGGCCGAAATTGTCGTTGCCGAAAGCCTTCAACTGGCCTTTACTCCCGAAGCCGCGCTCACCCGCCAGCCGGACTGGCATTTCGATAGCGAGGCGGCAACACGCGACCTTTGCGCTCATTTTCAGACGGCTTCGTTGTCCGGCTTTGGCGCCGACGGGTTGCACACAGGCCTTGCTGCGGCCGGGGCCCTGCTGCGTTACGCGCAGGCTACGCAAACGCGTGCGCTGACTCACGTCAAGGCTTTCGTCGTCGAGCGTGACGGCATCTATCTTGGTCTGGACACAGCCACGCGGCGTAACCTCGAACTCACCGAAACGCTGCGCGGCCAGCCGTCGCCGACGCTCTTCAGCCTGCTTGACGCCTGCATCACCGCGATGGGCGCACGCACGCTGCGGCACGCCCTCCACCACCCCTTGCGCGACCCATCGATTCCCGCTGCCCGCCACGCCGCCATCGAAGCCTTGCTTGACGAAAGCCATGGTGGCCGTGGTCGTAGACTCTCGGAAGTGCGTCAAGCGCTGCGCGGATTCGCCGACATTGAACGTATCGCCGGCCGAATCGCGCTCTACAGCGCCCGTCCGCGCGACCTCTCCAGTCTGCGCGCCAGCCTGCACCGTTTGGCGGAACTGCGCGAAGCGGTGGAGGATACGCCATCGCCACTGCTCACCGAACTTTGCGTTGCGCTGGCCACGCCGGTCGCTACGCTCGACTTTCTCACACGGGCAATACTTCCCGAACCCGCCACACAGGTCCGCGATGGCGGCGTTATCGCCAATGGTTTTGACGCCGACCTCGATGCGGTGCGCGCACTCAACGACAACTGCGGCGCCTTTCTCGTCGATCTCGAAGCACGCGAGCGCGAAAGGAGCGGCATCGCCAGCCTCAAGGTCGAGTACAACCGCGTGCATGGCTTCTACATCGAGATTACCCACGCCAATACCGGCAAAGTGCCGGAGGATTATCGACGCCGGCAGACGCTGAAGAACGCCGAACGCTACATCACGCCCGAGCTGAAAGCCTTCGAGGACAAGGCGCTTTCGGCGCAGGACCGTGCACTGGCGCGCGAGAAGGTGCTCTACGAAAGCGTGCTGACGGATTTGCAAGCCGAGCTACCGCAATTGCAGCGTATCGCCCGTGCCGTAGCGATGAGCGATCTGCTGGCCTGCTTTGCCGAAAATGCGCACACGCGCAACTACTGCCGGCCGCTGTTCTGCGCAGAGCCCGGCTTGCTGATTGCAGGCGGACGTCACCCGGTCGTTGAAGGCGAGCTGGCCGGCGGAGAATCGTTCATTGCCAACGACACGAAACTTGCCGAAGATCGCCGTCTGCTGCTCATCACCGGTCCGAACATGGGCGGCAAATCGACCTACATGCGACAGACGGCATTGATCGCCCTGATGGCGCATATCGGTTGCTTCGTTCCGGCGGACCGTGTCGTGCTTGGCCCGCTCGACCAGATTTTCACGCGCATCGGTGCGTCCGACGACCTCGCCTCCGGACGCTCGACCTTCATGGTCGAAATGACCGAATCGGCAGCCATCCTGCACCATGCCACCGAAAACAGTCTGGTGCTGATGGATGAAGTCGGGCGCGGCACCTCGACCTTCGACGGCATGGCGCTGGCCTTCGCCATCTGCCGCCACCTGCTTGAAAAGAACCGTTGCCTGACGCTCTTTGCCACGCACTACTTCGAGCTGACGCGGCTGGCCAACGAATACGCCGATCTGGCCAATGTCCATCTCGACGCCGTCGAGCACCGCGAGCGCATCGTCTTCCTGCACGCCGTGGAAGACGGCCCGGCGAACCAGAGCTACGGGATTCAGGTGGCCGCGCTGGCCGGTATACCGGTATCCGTGGTCAAGGCGGCACGCCGTCAGTTGCGTGAATTCGAGCAACGAGCGTCAATCAACCCGGTGCAGCCGGATCTTTTTGTTCCGACCTGGTCCTCGCGCCCGGAGCCGCTTGAAGACGCCGTCATACCGGCTATGCAGCGGCTGGCGGCGATCAACCCCGACGAATTGACGCCGAAACAGGCGCTTGAAGCCCTCTACGACCTCAAAGCGCTGATTCGATGACACACTCGATCAAACACTCGATGAAACGTCTGATATCGGTTCTCGGTTTATTCATGGCTCTCACCGTACAGGCCGAAACCTGGCGCTTTGCCGTCATCGGCGATACGCCATACAGCGACGAGGAACGACGAGAACTGCCGAACATGCTCCAACGCATAGCCGATGAACATCCTGCTTTCGTCGTTCATGCGGGGGATTTCAAGCTGAGCAACGCCGTCTGTAGCGACAAGTTGTTTCTTGACCGTCATGCGCTGTTCAACGACTCCCCTCTACCGTTCATTTATGTTCCCGGGGACAACGAATGGACCGACTGCAAGCGGCTGGAAGCCGGCCATTTCGACGAGCTGGAACGCCTGGGCAAGCTGCGTGAACTTTTTTTTGCCGAACCCTTCTCGCTGGGAAGAATCAGAATCCCGGTAGAGCGGCAATCGGCCGCATTCCCGGAACATCTCCGCTGGCATCTCGGAAAGGTTCTCTTCGTCTCACTCAACGTTCCCGGCCCGAACAACAATTTCGGCATGGGTCGGCAAGCGCGCAAAGAGTTCCTGACCCGCAACCCGCATGTGATCGACTGGCTAGAACAGGGTTTCGCCATCGCCAAACGAGAAAATGATTCTGGCATCGTCATCGTCATGCAAGGCAATCCGGGATTCAAGCATTTCTCGGCCGGATTGACGCACAGCGGCTATCGCGAACTGCTTGAAGTTTTGCGTAGCGAAACGTTAAGTTACGCTGGCCAGGTGCTTCTCGTGCATGGCGATACGCACTGGCAACGCATCGATCGCCCGCTACGTCACCCGGCAACAAAAAAACGCATCGCCAATTTCACCCGTCTCGAAACCTTTGGTTACCCTTTCATGGGCTGGGTCAACGTCACCATCGATAGTGAAGATCCGTCGCTCTTTCAATACGACGTTCATCCCTACAAGGCTAAGTGACCGGGCGACATCTGTCTCCCATGTGCATGGCAGAAATTGCGCCGTAACGGCAGAGCAGCCCCTACATCAATCAATCGTCATGGTCACATTCCGCGTCATGTATGTGCCCATGCGCGATCTCGTCGGCACTGGCAGGACGTACCGCCGTCACCGTACAGGTAAACACCAGTGCCATGCCAGCCAGAGGATGGTTGCCGTCGAGAACCACCTTGTCATCGGCAATTTCGGTGACGCGATAGATCAGGATATCGTCTTCGTCATCGCCGTCCGGAACACCTTCAAACTGCATACCCACTTGCAGCTCCTTGGGGAAATCCTTGCGCGGCTCGACCTGGATCAATTCGGCGTCATACTCACCGAAGGCATCGTCCGGCTGCATCTTCACGATAACCGATTCGCCAATCCTTTTTTCCTGCACGGCTTCTTCAATTTTCGGGAAGATATCGTCATAGCCACCGTGCAGATAGACGAGCGGTTCCTGCCCGGCATCGACAAGTACGCCATCGGGGTCCGTGACGCTGTAGTCGAGGGTTACAACGGAATTCTTTACCACTTGCATGTTCATGAGTTGAGTTCCTTCACCACGCGCAACACATCCAGCGCGTGGCCTTTGGCGATGACTCCGTAAAGTGCGATACGAAGCACGCCCTGTTTGTCAATGACAAAGGTGGATCGAACGATGCCATATTTCTTGACACCATCCACTTCCTTCGCCTGCCACACACCATATTGCTGGCACGCCTCGCCTTCGACATCCGAGAGCAGACGTACGGAGATTCCATGTTTGTCGCGAAATTCAGCATGTTTCAGACAATCGTCGCGGCTGATGCCGATCACGACACAGTCGTGTCTTAAAAACTCATCCTCGTGGTCCGAAAAATCCGTCGCTTCGAGCGTACAGCCTGGCGTATCGTCTCTCGGGTAGAAAAAAAGGATGACATTGTTCTTGCCTATGAACTCGGCAATATCGATGGGTTCCATATCCGAATCAGGGAGGACGAACATCGGTGCCGCTTGACCAGCTTTCAGCATTTTGCCTCCTCAGTGACCACACTCGTTCGCGCCATAGCGATCAAGTCAGTCGGATTCTAACCAAGCTTATAGCGCCTGACTACAATAAATCCAAGTATTCGTCGCGGTACAATACACGCATTGCGACACGCCAGTGATCGTCGGTGCACGATAACGACCACTGCCCGCAACCAAGCGCCTGGGAAATACCCCATTCCGTATAGAAAGGTCACTCATGAACTGCAAACTTCGCCTGATCGGCACGGTGGTCGTACTCGCCCTGATTCAACCGATCCACGCGCTTTCTGCTCCGACCCTCATCGAGCTTACCGCCGACGCGAATCGGCCGGCGGTTAACGACCTGGTTCGTTCGACGGTCTTTGCGGAAGCCACGGGATCGACGGCCAACGAACTGTCGAAGCAGGTCAGCAAGCTGATCGCCGACGCACTGAGAACGGCAAAATCATACCCCGGCATCAAGGTGCAAAGCAGTGGCACCAGTACCTACCCGAACTATTCCAAGAGCGGGAAGATCGATTCATGGCGCATGCGTTCGGATCTGCTTCTTGAATCCAGCGACACGGCGGCGATGTCGGATTTGCTTGGCAAACTGCAATCCACGCTAGGCGTCTCCAGCCTTGTGCTGTTGCCTTCCCCTGAAACGCGCAAGACGGCCGAAAACGAAGCCATACTCGATGCCATTACCGCTTTCAAGGTTCGTGCCAAAGTGATTGCCGATGCTTTGGGGCAGCGCTATCACATCAAACAACTTTCGGTGAACAGCAGTAGCCAGCTCAATCAACCGGTATTTCGCGCCGCAGCCAAATCGATGGCGTTGGATTCCGCGCCGATGCCCATGGAAGCCGGTGATACGCAAGTCAACGTGAACATCTCCGGTCAGATCGAACTTGAGTAAGCCTGAGGCATCACCGAGCTGATTTCGATTTCATTTCTTTTTGGGGACGGATTGCTCGGCTTTTTGATCCGGGAGCGGTTTCTCGGGTATCTGGACAAAAATCTCATCCTGTTTGATCATGCCCAGCTCGAAGCGCGCGCGCTCTTCAATGGCATCGTACCCCTGCTTGAGGTCACGCACTTCGGCATCCAGGCCCGCATTGCGTTCTTCGAGCTTCTTATTCCCTTCTTTTTGCAGTTGCAACTGCCGGTCCACATCCCAGACCCGAAGCCAGCCACCCTTGCCCAGCCATAACGGATACTGCAGCAGCACCAGCAATGCGACCAGCGCGACGGATAGCCAGCGCATTGATCAGCTTGGAGTCGGTATCAGGAGCCAAGAGCAAAACGAATGACGGCCATGACACCGACGCATCGCCCTTGTCTCCAGACTGCTCACCGGAGGTTGTAGAATGCGTCGCGCCCCGGGTAACCGGCCGTATCGCCGAGGTCCTCCTCGATGCGCAGCAACTGGTTGTATTTGGCGATCCGATCCGAGCGCGACAGCGAGCCTGTCTTGATCTGAAGCGCGTTCATGCCAACCGCAATGTCGGCGATGGTGCTGTCCTCGGTTTCACCCGAACGATGCGAGATAACCGCGGTATACCCCGCGCGCTTGGCCATTTCGATGGCGGCAAAGGTTTCCGAAAGCGTACCGATCTGATTGATCTTGATCAGTATGGAGTTGGCAATGCCTTTCTTGATGCCTTCCTTGAATATCCGCGTATTGGTCACAAAAACGTCGTCGCCGACAATCTGGATCTTTTTGCCCAGGCGGTCAGTCAGGAGCTTCCAGCCATCCCAGTCGCCTTCAGCCATTCCGTCCTCGATCGACACGATCGGGAACTGGTCGGCAAGATTGGCCAGGTAGTCGACAAGCTGCGCCGAACTGAGTTGCAAACCTTCACCGGCGAGGTTGTAATTGCCGTCCTTGTAGAACTCGGAAGCAGCGCAGTCGAGTCCGATCAGCACATCTTCACCCGGAAAGTAGCCGGCCGCCTCGATGGCCTGCACAACCATCTGCAGACCCTCGGCATGACTGGCAAGATTGGGAGCAAAACCGCCCTCATCGCCCACGGCGGTAGAGAAGCCTTTCTTGTCGAGCAGTTTCTTGAGTGCATGAAAAACCTCGGCGCCGCAACGCAGGGCTTCGCGGAATGAATTCTGGCTGACGGGCAGAATCATGAATTCCTGAAAATCAAGACTGTTGTTGGCGTGCTGGCCGCCATTGATGATGTTCATCATCGGAACCGGCATCTGCATCGGTCCGGAGCCGCCGAAATAACGATAGAGCGGCAAACCGGATTCTTCGGCAGCGGCCTTGGCCACCGCCATCGACACCGAAAGCATGGCATTGGCGCCAAGGCGCGATTTGTTCTCGGTGCCATCGAGCTGGATCAGCGTCTGATCAATGAAAGCTTGTTCCTGCGCGTCCAGGCCGATGATCGCCTCGGCAATCTCGGTATTGACGTTTTCAACCGCCTGCATGACGCCTTTGCCCAGGTAGCGGGTCGCATCGCCATCGCGCAGTTCAATGGCCTCACGCGAGCCCGTTGACGCCCCAGACGGTACGGCGGCGCGCCCCATGACGCCGGATTCAAGGAGAACATCACATTCGACCGTGGGATTGCCACGGGAATCCAGAATCTCGCGTGCAACGACATCAACAACAGAGCTCATGTTGGTTCCTTTATATCGATTCAGACAACTGAGGCACACCCTCGACAACCAGAATGTTCATGCTTGCCGCATCTTTACGCAACGTGCGTGCTGCCAAGTACTCCGGAGAATTATAGAACGTCTTGGCCTGGGCGATCGAGTCGAACTCCACAACGACGAGGCGTTCCGGTTTCGTCCACTCGCCCTCAAGCACTTCGACGGCCCCACCGCAGACGAGATAACGCCCCTGGTGTCGCTTGATCGCCTCCTGAGCCAGCTCTTTATATTTCTCGTAGCACGCCGGATCGCTCAGTTTGGCCTCAACAATCAAATAGGCAGTCAATTGCTCATCTCCTCAAAACCACCGGCCTTAACCGTTCGATCAAGCGCCACCAGACCCGTCAGCAGACGCTCCATACGATCAAGAGGCCAGCTGTTGGGGCCGTCAGACAACGCCCGCTCGGGACACGGGTGCGTTTCCATGAACAGACCGGCAATCCCGACGGCGACGGCCGCACGAGCCAGCACCGGCACGAACTCGATTTGCCCTGAAGAAACGGTGCCCTGCCCACCCGGCAATTGAACCGAATGGGTCGCGTCAAATACGACAGGACACGATGTTTGTCGCATGATGGCGAGCGAACGCATGTCGGAAACGAGGTTGTTATAGCCAAACGTAGCGCCACGCTCGCAGACCATGATGGTGTCTGCACCGTTGTTGGCCTCCTTGGCCTTGGTCACGACATTTGTCATGTCTCCCGGCGCGAGGAACTGGCCCTTCTTGATGTTCACCGGTTTGCCACATGAGGCGACCGCGCGAATGAAATCCGTCTGGCGACACAGGAAAGCCGGTGTTTGCAGCACATCGACGACGGAGGCGACGATATCGACATCGGCTTCGGTGTGAACATCGGTGAGCACCGGCACGCCGACCTGACGGCGCACTTCGGAGAGGATGTGCAACCCGCCTTCAACCCCGGGTCCGCGCGTCGACTTGCCTGAACTGCGATTGGCCTTGTCGTAAGAGGCCTTGAAAATATACGGCACCCCAAGACTTTGGCATATGCTTTTCATCTGGCCGGCGATATCGACGCAGAGTTCCAGCGACTCGGCCATGCACGGACCGGCAATCAGGAATAGCGGCCGATCGAGGCCGACGTCAAAATTGCACAGCTTCATGCCCTGGCCTTGCGCTCAATCGCCGCACGGACAAACGAGGTGAAGAGCGGATGCCCGTTCCGCGGCGACGAGGTGAATTCGGGATGAAACTGGCATCCAACAAACCACGGATGGGCGTTTTCCCCTTCCTTCGGCAATTCGATCATCTCGCACAGGTCGGTAACCGGCGCACGTCCGGCCACGATCATACCTTTGGCTTCCAGCGCGCCGATCAAATTGTTATTGACTTCATAGCGATGACGGTGTCGCTCGACGATCTCTGCCTTCCCATATATTTCACGCGCCAGCGTATCCTCGCCGAGCGCACAAACCTGACCGCCCAGGCGCATGGTTCCACCCAGATCGGAATTCTCGTCGCGCCTTTCGATCTTGCCCGAAACGTCCTGCCATTCCGTTATCAAGGCGATCACCGGAAACGGCGTCGTCCTTTCAAACTCGGTGCTATGCGCTCCTGTCATGCCAACGACATTGCGGGCGTATTCAATAACAGCGAGCTGCATGCCGAGACAGATACCCAGATAGGGCACCCTGCCCTCGCGCGCATAACGAATCGCCATGATCTTGCCCTCGGTGCCGCGCCGGCCAAACCCCCCCGGCACCAGAATAGCGTCCATGCCCTGCAATGAATCGCAGCCCTTGTTCTCGATTTCTTCGGAATCCATGTAATGAACTCTGACCTTGCTGCGCGTATAGATGCCCGCGTGCACCAAAGCCTCGGTCAATGATTTGTAGGACTCCGCGAGATCAACGTACTTGCCGACAAAGGCGATGTTGACTTCGTGTTCCGGATGTTCGAGTGCGTGAACAAGATTCTTCCATGTCGTGAGGTCAGCGGCTTTGGCCAGAATATTCAGCTTGTGGCAAACGATCTCGTCGAGCATCTGGTCGTGCAGCATGGCCGGAATCTTGTAGATCGAATCGGAATCGAGCGCCTCGATCACCGCCTCGCGCTGCAAGTTACAAAAGAGCGCGATTTTCGCTTTCTCATCGTCCGGTATATGGCGATCGGCACGACAGAGCAAAACGTCGGGCTGAATACCGATTTCGCGCAACTCCTTCACCGAGTGCTGAGTCGGCTTGGTTTTCAGTTCGCCGGCAGTCGGGATGTAAGGCACCAGCGTGAGATGCATGTAGCAAGCGTTGCTGCGCCCCTCCTGCAAACCCATCTGACGAATCGCTTCGAGAAAGGGTAGCGACTCGATGTCGCCGACGGTGCCCCCAATTTCGACAATCGCCACATCGGCGCCTTCGGCACCGCGCCGGATGTGCGCTTTGATCTCGTCGGTGATATGCGGAATCACCTGCACCGTCTTGCCTAGATACTCGCCACGCCGCTCCTTCTTGATCACCGTCTCGTATATTTGACCGGTGGTAAAGTTATTGCGCTTGCCCATCTTGGCACTGGTGAAACGTTCGTAGTGCCCCAAGTCCAGATCGGTTTCGGCGCCGTCTTCGGTGACAAACACCTCACCATGCTGGAACGGGCTCATCGTTCCCGGATCGACGTTGATGTAGGGATCCAGCTTCAGATGGGTGATTTTTATACCGCGAGATTCAAGAATCGCACCCAGGGATGCAGCGGCGATGCCTTTCCCGAGGGAGGACACCACACCGCCGGTAACGAAGACATATTTGGTCATGAGGATATCTGCAGCGGGAAAGTCGAATTGTAGCCGAAAAACATGCGCTCCAAAACCACACGCGGCAAAGGGTCCGGACCTTGGAGTCCGTTAGAATCGCTCAAGTGTTCGCTGAAATCCGGTGGCAACGATCACCAATTCCCGCTGTGCCTTGACGCCATTGCAGACGGCCACGGCCTGGCGGACAGTGACAACCCATCGAAGCACATTCGCAACTATCAATGACAAGCCACTCCCACAACAATCGTTTATGATTAATATTCGTATCTGGCCAATGCGCGACACCGAGGCAAACATGAACCACCGTTACCCCACATGCCATACCGACAACACCAGGCCCGGCCCCGGCAGCGTCTGGCGCCTGGCCGTACTGCTATTGATTGGCGCGCTGACGCTGAATATCGCAGCGTGCAGCAAGGAAAACGACAACAACAAGCAGACCCAGGGAGACACGCCGCCCGTCGCTGAATCGCCACTGGCCAAAGCGGTTATTCAAGGCGACCCGGGCGAAATCAAGGGGCTTCTTGACGCCGGCGCAGAAATCGACTCACGAGATGCTCTGGGTCGAACCCCGCTCCATATGGCCGCCTTTTACGGTCACCTGAAGGCCACCGAAGTTCTGATCGGCAGCGGCGCCGATATCAACGCCAAGGATCGTGTCGGCATGACGCCTCTCCATGCTGCGGTACTGTCGGGCGGCAGACGCGAAGTTGAAATGTTGCTCAGCAAGAACGCGGGTATCAATATCAAGTCGGACGACGGCCAAACCGCACTTCACCTTTCCGCTGCGACGGGGCAGCCGAAACTCACGAAGTTTCTGATTGAACGAGGCGCGGATCCGAAAATAAAAGACGCCAACGGAAAAACGCCCCTGTCCTACGCGGAGCAGAACAACCATCCGCTCACCGCGGCTGCCATACGACAATTCGTCGAGTAGTGCGGCCCCGGACGTCAAGCGGCGAACCTGAACCGTCGACTTGGTCTACATCGCTTCACCACCGCGAATCAGCCCGACGGCAATCCCTTCGATATCCAGTTGATGTTCGCGCGTATCGATGATGATCGGATCGAAGTCCGGATTCTCGGCAATGAGTTCAACGATGCGACCGTGCTGGCGGAAGCGCTTGACCGTGACCTCGTCGTCCAGTCGAGCGACGACGATCTGGCCGTTGCGGGCCTCGCTACTGCGGTGCACGGCCAACAGATCGCCATCGAGAATGCCGGCGTTGATCATTGACAGGCCGCGCACGCGCAACAGAAAGTCGGCACGCGGCTTGAACAGATTGGCATCCAGTGCATAACGACCGAGCATGTTTTCCACGGCGAGGATCGGGCTGCCCGCCGCCACGCTGCCGATGAGCGGCAAACCCAGCTGCTCGACCAAACGAATACCGCGCGCCGAACCGGGTTCGAGAACAATGACGCCTTTCCTGGCCAGTGCCTTGAGGTGTTCTTCGGCGGCGTTATGCGAAGCAAATCCGAAGGCGTTGGCGATTTCGGCACGCGTTGGTGGTGCACCAAGCACCTCCAGGGTGTTGCGGATGAAATCGAGTATTTCCTGTTGTCGCGGGGTCAGCTTGATCATCGTTATGGCCTCTTTTCAGCAAACTGTATTTTTATACAGCTTTATGGAAAAAGACAAGCAAAATGATCAAAAAACTCCGCCGCCGGTAAGAATCATGTACTGGCTATCGGCTGGACACAATATGCTCGGCGATCCAGCGCTTGAAATCGATGATCTTCGGATCATAGCGGTCATAGGCCATCAGGCTCTGACCAAACACATAGGCATAGAGAAGGAGGCTGCGGCTCTTGGCTTCCTGGTCGGTAAATCCGCAGGCGACAAAAAGCTTGCGCGTGCATTCCAGCCGATACGTGTCGACTTCCTCGACGACTGCATGGGCTTGTGCGTCACGTCTTGCCCAATCGCGAACGGCAAGTTCTATCGAAATGCCTTTGCGATTTCGATTGGTGCTGTAGACATCGATGATCAGCATTAGCTGATTCCCCTGCTGACCTTCAGAAGCACTGCTCTGCTTGTCGATATCGCGTATCCGGCCTTCTTTCCAGGTATGCAACACGGCAGTGAACAGATCCTGCCGATCCTTGAAATGCCAGTAGAAGCTCCCTTTCGTGACGCCCAGGCGCTTGGCCAACGCCTCAACACGCATTCCCGCCATGCCCTCGTCGGCCAGTGTCTCGATCGCACCGGCGATCCATTCGGTGCGCCCGAGCTGCTCGCGCGTCGCTGGTTTATCAGACTTCATTGTTAATGATCGTTTCCTGAAAGACGTGGTTGATGCCATCATTGC
Source organism: Propionivibrio sp. (assembly GCA_016705685.1). Lineage (GTDB taxonomy): Bacteria > Pseudomonadota > Gammaproteobacteria > Burkholderiales > Rhodocyclaceae > Propionivibrio. The sequence continues at coordinate 83,489 of JADJLB010000005.1, read as the reverse complement.
AACGCGCATTGAACCGCACTGACAACCGAGGCGTATTGACAATTACCATACTGTACCGTACGCTTCCCGTACTCTGTCGTATGGAATAGGGTACGGTCAGGAACTGGCGATGTCAAATCCCTTCCTGCCGGCGTCGGCACCAACCCGAACAGGGCGACGGATAACGAGCGCCTCCATGCTGTTGCGATGAATGTATGTGCCCCATTTCATGTGCCTCTACGCTGAACTTTAGAAACTCTGACGGGAGATCAAGATGAGCGAATACCGCGCGCCGCTTCGCGACATGCAGTTCGTATTGAGAGAATTGGCCGGAATTGGGGAGGTTGCGCTCCTGCCTGGCTGCGAGGAGGCGTCGGCAGATGTGGTCGACGCCATTCTGGAAGAAGCGGCCAAGTTTGCCGAAGGCGTCCTGTCGCCGCTCAACGCCGTTGGCGACCGGGAGGGTGCCTTGTTCCATGACGGCGCGGTGACCCTGCCCGACGGGTTTGGCGATGCCTACAAACTGTTTGCCGAGAGCGGCTGGACCGCGCTCAACTGCGAACCTGAATGGGGTGGACAAGGCCTACCCAAACTCGTCGCGGCGCCGGTGTCCGAGATGTGGAAATCGGCCAATCACGCCTTTTCCCTTTGCCCGATGCTGACCAGCAGCGCCATCGAGGCGTTGGTTCTTTCGGGTTCCGACGAACTCAAGCGGAAATACCTTGGAAAGATGGTCAGCGGCGAATGGACGGGGACGATGAATATCACCGAACCGGGCGCCGGCTCCGACCTCGCCGCCGTAAGCACGCGCGCCGTGCCAAATGACGATGGCGCGTACCGGATTTTTGGGCAGAAGATTTTTATCACTTACGGCGAGCACGACTTGGCGGATAACATCATCCATCTGGTGCTGGCACGAACCCCGACGGCGCCGGAAGGCATCAAGGGCATTTCGCTCTTCGTTGTCCCAAAGTTCATGGTTGATGCAAGTGGTCGTCCAGGCGAACCAAATGACGTGCGCTGCGTGTCCATCGAACACAAGCTGGGAATCCATGCCAGCCCGACGGCCATAATGGCCTTTGGCGACCGGGGCGGCGCCACGGGCTATCTGGTCGGCGAAGAAAATCACGGCCTCGAATACATGTTCATCATGATGAATGCCGCACGTTTCGCGGTCGGCATGGAAGGCGTGTCGGCGTGCGAACGCGCCTACCAGCGTGCCCGCGACTACGCGAAGGAGCGCATTCAAGGAACGGACATTGGCCTCCGGAATGGTCCGAAGGTATCGATCATCACCCACCCCGACGTGCGCCGCATGCTCATGAGCATGAAGGCGCAGGCCGAAGCGAGCCGTGCGCTGGCGTACGTCGTGGCAGGTACTCAAGACAGAGCGCACCACCATCCGGATCCGCTTCAGCGCCGCCAGAATCAGGCCTTCGTCGATCTGCTGATCCCTGTCGTCAAAGGCTGGAGCACCGAAATCAGCATTGAGGTCGCATCGACAGGCATTCAGGTGCATGGCGGGATGGGTTTCATCGAGGAAACCGGCGCCGCTCAGCACCTCCGCGACACCCGCATTTCGGCAATTTACGAAGGCACGACAGGAATCCAGGCCAACGATTTGATCGGTCGGAAAATGGCCCGGGAAGGTGGCAAGACCTTCAATGCCGTGATCGACGTGATGCGCTCCCTGAACGCCGAACTGGCCGGGCAGGACAACGCGCATCTGGCGGCCATTCACAAACGCTTTGCCGCCGGCATCGAAGCGCTATCCAAGGCCGGGAACTGGATTGTCGCGACGTATGCCACCGACGTGCGCGCAACATCGGCAGGCGCCGTGCCATTCCTCATGCTGTTCGGGATCGTTGCCGGCGGATGGCAAATGGCGCGCGCTGCACTCATTGCCAAGGCTAGGATTGACGGCGGCAGCAGCGACCCTTTTTACCAGGCGAAGATCATTACCGCCCGCTACTTTGCCGACCACCTGATGTCACGCGCCGAAGGCCTGGCCAGTTCGGTCACCGATGGCGCAACGGGCGTGATGGCACTCGCGGATGATCAGTTCTGACGCCGGAATCGGTATCCGTTATCACCGCATCCGTGGCCCGGTTTCGAGGGAACCGTGCCCGGTCGAACCTGACAAATCGCTGCCGATTGCTCAAAAACGACCTGCATAAGTTTAGAATGTGCGCAGTTGTTGCCATTGACAAGGAGTGCAGCGTGAGTCAGACGATACATGAAGCCGCCGAAGCATTTCGCCAAGCGGTCTCCACCGCGACGGTGGGCGATCTCAGTTTTCCAACCAGCCTGGACGCCAGCAGGCGCGTATTGAAGGCCGTGGAAAACCCCGATCTTGGCATGGCGGCATTAGCCAAGATTGTTGTAGCCGAGCCCTTGTTGTCGGCAAAAGTGATTCGTCTCGCCAATTCCGTGGCGCTCAATCCTACCAATCAGACCGTGCGTGACGTCCGACATGCGGTGATGCGTGTTGGCATGGATCCGATCAAGGGCTTGGCCATGGTGCTGATCATGGATCAGTTGCGCCAGTCGCACCGGCACAGCGGCAGTCGCGACATCTCCAATCGGTTATGGGAACGCAGCGTTCATATCGCCGCGCTTTCGTATGTTCTGGCCCGTAAACTCACGAAACTCAATGCCGACGAAGCGATGTTTGCCGGGATCGTCCATGATCTTGGACGATTCTATCTGCTCTCGAGGCTGGCCGATTTCCCTGTCCTGTTGGAAAATTCAGTGGTGATGGCCGAAACCATCAACGACCTGGCGAGTCACGCCACCGAGATGGTACTCGGCGAACTCAAGCTGCCAGCGTCTATTGTGGATGCCGTGCTTGCCTCGCAGCAATTCAGCGGATCAATGCCTCCGGCATCATTGAGCGACCTCCTGTTCATTGCCGGTGTGGTATCGCCACGCCACGATCCGTTCGACGAACTCGATGCGCGGGTGATTCCCTTGTCCAACAGTGGGGTTGCCCTGGGACTCGATCAAAGCACCGTATCCGAAGTCATTGCCGCCTCCGGCGACGAAATTTACTCGATTGTTATCGCCCTCGAATCCTGAGCACGCAGGGCGAAAACGTATTTTGAGGAGAATCGCATGCGAACCGCTGCATTAATATCGATAGTGTTGGCACTTGCCGGATGCGGCGTCGAGAGCGCCGGTACGGCAGCGACCGTTGGCAAGCTTCAGGCAGAACAAGCCAAACAGGGCAAGCAGCAAATGGAGACTTTCAAGGCGAATCTGGATGCGGCGACCAAGGCTACGGAAGAAAGCGCCAAAAGGGCGGCTGAAGAAGCGAACAAAAACTAAGGCTTGGGCCTGTCGCAGGGGACGACTCACGGCTGACGCAACCGGCGCACTTCGGCCGGACCCAGCGCAACCCATGCCATGCGTGATATTGCATACGTCATTCTTTGCAGCATTGAATTGACAGACGATCCAGAGAGCGCATATGCCACAATCGCATAAACCAAGAATGATGGTTCACCAGTCCCTTGTGCCCATACGCTGGGGCGACATGGATGCGTATCGCCACGTGAATAACACGGTCTATTTCCGTTACATGGAACAGGCTCGGGTCGAATACCTGGAACGCATCGGATACGCCATCGTGCCGCAAGACACTGCGCCGGTCATCATCAACGCCAGTTGCACTTTCCTGCTTCCATTGACCTATCCGGGCAATGTCGAGGTGATGATGTTCTTCGGTGCCCCCGGACGGAGCAGCTTTTTGTCGAGTTACGAAATCCGTCTGCAGGGTGACGACACGCTTTATGCGACCGGTGAGGCCAAGATCGTATGGACGGATGTGGCCAGCGGAAGATCCGTCATGATTCCTGAGGATCTGCGACAACGCTTGTCGACCATCGGGAAATGACGTTCTGGACGCGGCACGGGTATGTCACGGCATGCTGTCCATATCGTCCGGACGACGCGACTTGCGGCGCGCACTATGTTCCTGTTCGGGTCAAACCCTTGAGCACCCCCGAACCACCCAATAGCCATTTATTGACTATGTACGGATGGCCAATGTCCAGCGGGCCGCCTTGTTTCTGAACGCCGGCACACCCATTCCAAGGATTCCCGAACCGCGCGGTTGTCGCTGCCAAGCATGGCGTGAAACAGCCGGAGGCCGACCGAATACGTACTATGATGCAAGTTTTCCGATCCTGTTGATTCCGTGACGCCGATCACTACACGACGTTATCTTGAGTCTCTGGCACGCAGCGGTCAGCTGTCTGCCCCGGGGCTGGAATTCGCCCTCAAACGTATTGGCGCTTTCCCGAACTCCGCGCAATGGCTGCGTTTTGCGGATCGCCTGCTTCTCGTCGCTGGAACGCTCCTGATACTGGCCGGCGTACTGTACTTTTTTGCTTTCAACTGGAACGAACTTCACCGCTTTACGAAGATTTCGCTTGTGGTATTACTGCTGTTCATATCGGCAAGTATGATGGCATATACCGGCCCGGCACGCGCCGAGGGTAAGGTCTGGCTTGGCGCGGGAGTCGTATTCATCGGTCTGCTGCTGGCGGTAGTTGGGCAAATCTACCAGACAGGCGCCGATACGGAATCGCTCTTTGCTGGCTGGGCATTGCTCGCCCTGCCCTGGGTGTCCATTTCCTGTGCGCCCTGGCTTTGGTTGTTCTGGCTCCTGCTGGTCAACACGGCGATGGCTTTATTCTTGGTCGGACGCATCGACATCTTGATGGTTTTCTTCTATTCCGATGCGATGTTCTGGGGACCGCTGTTGTTCAATGCACTGGCCCTATCGGTCTGGGAATTCCTCTGGCCGCGCGTCGACTGGATGCGTGTCACCTATGCGCCGCGGTTCATCGTGTTTCTGGCCGCAATTGCCGCCACCGGGCTCGGCGCAAGCTGGTGGTTTCTTACCAGACGGGTTGAGTGGCAGCTAATACACTTTGCCCCTATCGGCTACCTGATCTGGCTGTCTGTAACGATCTGGCATTACGGCAAACGTCGTCAGGATATTGTTCCTCTCGCGCTATCCGCGCTGTCCTGTATTGCCGTTCTTACGGCCGGTTTGATTTCCACGTTGTTTGGCAGCAGGCATTTCGACGTCGTTTCATTCTTCGTGATCGGTGTGGCAGTCGCCACGATGACTGCCGCCGCCGCCGCGTGGCTCAGATTGACGTCCAGTCGCTGGTCGAAAATCAGGGAGGTGCGCGGTGCTTGAGACGGTGTTGAACGAACTGCGCGCCGAGGGCTTCCTGCGCAGCGAGTCATTACCCCCGCTAGCGCCCGAAGCCGGTGTTTCGCAATGGATTCTCGCGCTGCAGATGTTCGGTGGCTGGCTTGCCGCCGTTTTCATGCTGCTTTTTCTCGGCATGGGAGCGGCGCCTCTGGTCAAGGGTGCGGCGAACTGGATCGTCATCGGACTGAGCGTAACCGCGCTGACGGGAGTGCTGATGGGGCGCGTCGTGCATACCGGTAGCACGATTCTGCGCCAGTTTCTGCTGGTGGCCAGCCTAGCCGGGCACGGTGCCCTGATAGTCGGCGCCGGACTGTTCGGCAAAGAAGAAGGCAGCACCTCCTTCTTCATGATTGCCATCTACGAGACCACTCTGCTGTTATGGGTGGCCTGGCTGCCACACCGCATCGTGGCCGCACTCGTCGGCTCTGCGGCCCTGTTGACCGCAGTCGATATGGCCGTCTCGCTGGAACTGGTGCGCTACTGGGTCGGGATATACTGGTTCGCTGTCTGCCTGCTTTGGTATCGGGAGACAACCTGGCAAGCGCGGAGTTTTGGGGAATCCGCCTATGCCCTGGCCTGCGCGCTCACCCTGCTATGCTTTTCCTATGCGTTGAGTGGCTATTTCTCGCACAATCTGTTTGGCATGCACAGGACCTTCCATTTCGACGCCGCGTTGAGTGGAGCGGTGAATGTCGCGTTCGTCCTGATTCTTGCCCGGCCACAATTGAAGAACATCCGGCATCTGTTTGCCGCCGTCTTGCTGGCTATCGCCATTGGCATGACCTGGCAGGCGCCGGCTATCGGCATGGGTGCTTTGGCGCTGGTCTTTGGCTTCGCCCATGGACATCGCTGGCTGATGTGGCTTGGCGGCGCCATGCTGGTTTTCGGCGTCGGTCGCTTTTACTACGACCTGCAACTGATCTTGTTGCACAAAGCCGGCCTGATGGTTCTCGGCGGTGCCCTGTTGCTCGTGGTCAGAGCGTTGATCTGCAAGCCAGAGGCCTTGTGAGGCGGACGATAACGGTATGGATCGGCCTGGCCAGCGTGCTGTGCGTCGCCGGCTGGATTGTCTGGTCGAACGAGCGCATTCTCGCCCACGGGCAAGTCGTGCGTTTGGAACTGGCCCCCGCCGACCCGCGTTCGCTGATGCAGGGTGACTACATGATGCTCAATTATGCTCTCGTCAATGCACTGCGTCTGGCGCAGGCGCGCGACGATGGATTTGCCGTGGTTCGCCTTGATTCCCGCCGAGTGGCAACGCTGGTGCGTATCCAATCCGGATCGAATTTCGCCCGTTCGACCGGGGAGCCACAGGCGGCCAATGAAGTCGCCCTCCACTTCCGCGTCCGCAATCATCGTTTGAAAATCGCCACCAACGCCTTCTTCTTTCAGGAAGGGCACGGGCTGGAATTCCGTGATGCGCGCTATGGGGAATTTCGCGTGGGCAGCAACGGCGAGCCGCGCCTGACGGCGTTGCTCGACGGTGAATTTAACCGATTGGGCGAAAATCGCTACTGACCGGATCCGGCTCAAACTGACTGGCCAACGCTGCTTGTTTCACCTCACCGGAGTATCATTGGCGTACTTAACCCGAACCGGCGCGACCCCGGCAAAGGCACGCGCCCCCCGAATCGAAGCAGACTTCTCATGAATCAAACAGGAGAATCATCATGAAAATCGCCAACACGGTTACCGATTTGATCGGCAACACGCCGCTTGTCCGCATCAATCGACTGACCGCTGGTGCCGGTGCGACGGTCGTCGCGAAACTTGAATTCTTCAATCCGGCGCACAGCGTCAAGGACCGTATCGGCGAGTCGATGATCACCGCCGCCGAGAAGGCAGGCCAGATCAGGCCGGACACCATTCTGGTCGAACCAACCAGTGGCAATACCGGTATCGCGCTGGCCATGGTCGCCGCAGCGCGCGGTTACAGAATTGTGCTGACCATGCCGGAAACCATGAGCAAGGAACGGCGTGCGCTGCTGCGCGCCTTTGGCGCCGAACTGATTCTGACTCCCGGCCCCGACGGCATGGGTGGGGCGATCAAGAAAGCCGAGGAGCTGGCCGCTTCCGCTCCGCGCTATCTATTGCTGCAGCAGTTCAATAATCCGGCGAATCCGGAAATTCACCGCCGTACTACAGCCGAGGAAATCTGGCGCGACACCGAAGGCAAAATTGACATCCTAATCGCCGGCATCGGCACCGGCGGCACGATTACCGGCATCGGCGAAGTACTCAAGGAACGCAAACCCTCGTTCCAGGCCATCGCCATCGAGCCGGATGCATCGCCGGTTCTCTCCGGCGGCGCCAAGGGACCCCACCCGATCCAGGGCATCGGTGCCGGTTTCGTGCCGCAAGTTCTCAATACCAAAATTTACGACGAAGTAATACGTGTCAAGAACGACGATGCATTCGATTTCGCCCGTCGCGCCGCTCGCGAAGAAGGCCTGCTCGTCGGCATATCGTCCGGCGCCGCGCTGTGGGCAGCCCGTGAAGTCGCTCTGCGGCCTGAAAACGCGGGCAAGCTGATCGTCGTGATCATCCCTTCGTTCGGCGAGCGTTATCTCAGTACGGCCTTGTTTGCCGGCCTGACGGACTAAGCTTCGCAACTGCACCGGCACACCCCCCCGGTGTGCCGGATCGCTAGGTCAATCTCAGGCCGGCCTTAGGTTCCCGGGAGGACGATCACCCGACGCTCCGGTGACGCCCCAGCCGCGTGAAGTCCGCTTTTCCCGGAGCCGATCCCTCGCTTTTTTCCGCCGTCGATGCCGTTCCGGCCGACGGCGAGGTACCTGACGCGCCAATCCCACCCGCATCGGATGTATTGACTGCCAGCTCGTCAAGATCCTGGTTTTCTATTTTCCCGAAAAAGAACAAAAATATTTGAACTTTTTTGCACGACTCATGGTCTGAATCATCGTTTTGCATTGCACATCGCAAAATGCTATTTCATATCGTGATATTATGCAGATTGTTGCACCGCGGTACTTTACGCTGCAACGACGTATTAACCTTGCCGCGTAGGCTCATGGATGGCGAACGGCAAGCCCCACCTGTTAGGAGATAACTCATGTCAGTACTACCGGAAAATATTCAGACACCTGACCTCGGCGATTGCGACCCGCAAGAAACGCGTGAATGGCAGGACGCATTTACCGGCGTCATTGAAAAGGAGGGCGTAGACCGCGCGCACTACCTGATCGAACAGTTGATCGCCCAGGCACGCGAAGAAGGGATCGACCTCCCGTACAGCGCGACCACCCAGTACGTCAACACCATCCCGCTCGATCGCCAGCCAAGGTATCCGGGCGACGCCACCCTTGAAATCCGGATCCGCAATTTCATCCGCTGGAACGCCATGGTCATGGTCGTACGCGCCAACCGCGACACCAACGTCGGTGGCCACATCGCATCGTTCGCCTCGGCAGCCGCGCTCTACGACGTCGGATTCAACTGGTTCTGGCGCGCGCCCACCGAGCAACACGGTGGCGACCTGATCTTCTTTCAGGGGCATTCCATTCCCGGCGTCTATGCCCGCGCCCATCTGCTCGGCCGACTCAGCGACGAGCAGATGAATAATTTCCGCCAGGAAACCGACGGCAAGGGACTTTCGTCGTACCCACACCCGTGGCTGATGCCGGATTTCTGGCAGTTCCCGACGGTATCGATGGGTCTCGGGCCGATTCAGGCCATCTACCAGGCGCGTTTCATGAAGTACATGGCGAGCCGTGGCTTGATCGAAGCCAAGGATCGCAAAGTCTGGGCCTTCCTCGGCGATGGCGAGACCGACGAAGTCGAGTCGCTCGGCGCCATCGGCATGGCGGCGCGCGAGAAGCTCGACAACCTGATCTTCGTCATCAACTGCAACCTGCAACGTCTGGACGGACCGGTGCGCGGCAATGGCAAGATCATCCAGGAACTCGAGGGAACCTTCCGCGGCGCCGGCTGGAATGTCATCAAGCTGATCTGGGGTCGCCACTGGGATGTGCTGTTCGAGCGCGACAAGAAGGGGCTGCTGAAGAAGCGCATGATGGAACTGGTCGACGGCGAATACCAGACCTTCAAAGCCAAAAACGGGGCCTATGTTCGCGAACATTTCTTCAATACGGCCGAACTCAAGGAGCTGATCGCCGACTATACCGATGCCGACATCTGGGCGCTCAACCGCGGCGGCCATGACATCTTCAAGATCTACAGCGCCTTCAAGGCGGCGGTCGAACACCCCGGCCAGCCGACACTGATCCTGGCCAAGACGGTCAAGGGCTACGGCATGGGGCTGGCCGGCGAGGGAATGAATATCTCACACCAGCAAAAGAAACTCGACAGCGAGGCGGTCATGCGCTTCCGCGACCGTTTCAAGCTGCCGGTGCCCGATGACCAGATCGATGCCCTGCCCTACCTGAAGTTCGAGGAAGGTTCACCGGAGTTGATTTACATGCGTGAGCGGCGCGAAGCGCTAGGCGGTTTCCTTCCGCAGCGCCGACGCACGGCCGCCCCGCTGGAGATTCCCGAACTTTCAGCATTTGAATCGCTGCTCAAGGGCTCCGGCGAAGGGCGTGAGGTGTCGACCACGATGTCAATCGTGCGCATCCTCAACATCCTGCTCAAGGACAAGAAGATCGGCCGGCGCGTCGTCCCCATCGTCGCCGACGAATCGCGAACCTTCGGCATGGAGGGTCTGTTCCGCCAGATCGGCATCTGGAACCAGGAGGGTCAAAAATACGTTCCCGAAGACCACGATCAACTGATGTTCTACAAGGAGTCGAAGGACGGCCAAGTCATGCAGGACGGCATCAACGAAGCCGGTGCCATGAGCGACTGGATCGCCGCCGCCACGTCTTACTCGGTGCATGGCGAGCAGATGATTCCCTTCTATATCTGCTATTCGATGTTCGGCCTGCAACGCACCATGGATCTGTACTGGGCGGCGGCCGACCAGCGCGCGCGGGGCTTCCTGATCGGCGGCACGGCCGGCCGCACGACGCTCAATGGCGAAGGGCTGCAGCACGAGGACGGTCACTCGCTGGTCCTATCCGGGCTGATTCCCAACTGCATCAGCTACGATCCGACCTTCTCGTTCGAGATCGCCGTGATCATGCAGGATGGCCTGCGTCGGATGTTCAAGGAACAGGAAGATGTGTACTACTACATCACCGTCATGAACGAAAACTACGAGCATCCGGAAATGCCAAAGGGTGCCGGCGGCGACACGGCGGGCGACATCATCAAGGGCATGTACCTGCTGCGCAAAGGCCAGATCTCGGACGGCAAGCAAGCCGCGCCGCGCGTGCAATTGCTCGGTTCGGGAACCATCTTCCGCGAGGTCATCGCCGCTGCCGACCTGCTCAAGAACGACTGGGGTGTCGACGCCGATCTGTGGGGTTGCCCAAGCTTCAACGAACTGGCGCGCGACGGCAACAGCGTCGCCCGCACAAATCTGCTCAACCCGACGGCCAAGGCACAGCGCTCGCACGTTGAAAACTGCCTGAACGACACGCGCGGACCGATTGTCGCGGCGACCGATTACGTGCGCCTCTATGCCGAACAGATTCGCCCCTTCCTCAACCGCAGATATGTCACGCTGGGCACCGACGGGTTTGGCCGCTCGGACACGCGCGAAAAGCTGCGCCACTTCTTCGAGGTGGATCGTCGATGGGTAGCCATCGCCGCGCTGAAGGCCCTGGCCGATGACGGCGTCATCGAGCGCAGCAAGGTCACCGAGGCTTTTGCCAAGTACGGCATTGACACCAACAAACCGAATCCGATGTCGGTATAAGGGAGCGAGTTCATGAGCCAAGCCATTGAAATAAAAGTCCCGGACATCGGCGATTACAGCGACGTTCCGGTTATCGAAATCTGCGTCAAGGTCGGCGACACGATCAAGCTTGACGACGCCCTGGTCACGCTGGAATCAGACAAGGCGACGATGGATGTTCCGTCGACGGTCGCTGGCGTTGTCAAGGAAATCCGGGTCGCCCTCGGCGACAAGATTTCCCAAGGCTCTATCGTCGCTGTGGTCGAAGCTGCCGGTGCCGACACTGCGGCCGAGCCGGCCAAGCCCGCAGCGGCTGCCCCCGCACCAGCCCCCACGCCGAGCGGACCCGCGCCAACGCCCGCTGCTCCAGCCACGGCTGCGCAAACCGCAACCAGCGCGCCAGCCCCCACACCGGGCCTCGCGCTTGGCGCGGCAACGCATGCCAGCCCGTCGGTACGCCTGTTTGCCCGCGAACTCGGCGTCGACCTGAGCAAAGTTCCGGCAACGGGGCCGAAGGGACGCATCGTCAAGGAAGACGTCGCTGCCTTCATCAAAGGCGTCATGTCCGGCCGCACGGCACTCGTGGGCGCATCGCCCGGCGGCGCCAGCCTGGGCGGCGGTTTGGATCTGTTGCCCTGGCCCAAGGTCGACTTCGCCAAGTTCGGGCCGATCGAAGTTCTCCCGCTGTCCCGGATCAAGAAGATTTCCGGACAGAATCTTGCGCGCAACTGGGTGATGATTCCCGCGGTGACTTACCACGAGGACGCCGACATTACCGAGCTGGAAGCCTTCCGCCTCAAGCTGAACAAGGAAAGCGAAAAGCCCGGCGACAAATCGGGCGCCAAGATCACCATGCTCGCCTTCCTGATCAAAGCCTGCGAACTGGCGCTCAAGAAGTTTCCGGAATTCAACAGCTCGCTGGACGGTGAAAACCTGGTGATGAAGAAGTACTTCAACATCGCCTTTGCCGCCGACACGCCAAACGGACTGGTCGTTCCGGTGGTCAAGAACGTCGATCAGAAATCCGTCACGCAAATCGTTGTCGAATGCGGCGAGCTGGCCAAAAAGGCCCGCGACGGAAAGCTTGGCCCGGCCGAAATGTCCGGCGCCTGCTTCACCATCTCCAGCGTCGGCGGCATCGGCGGGACCTACTTCTCGCCGATCGTCAATGCGCCGGAAGTGGCCATTCTCGGCGTCAATAAGTCGGTGACAAAGCCGGTTTGGAACGGCAGGGAATTCGTACCGCGTCTGATCCTGCCGCTGTCGCTTTCTGCCGATCATCGCGTCATCGACGGCGCGCTGGCCACCCGCTTCAACGTCTATCTCGCGCAGTTGCTCGCCGACATGCGTCGCGCGCTGATTTAATCGGGAGATCCAAATGAGTCAAGTCATTGAAGTAAAAGTCCCGGATATCGGCGATTTCAAGGATGTTCCGATCATTGAGCTGTGCGTCAAGGTGGGCGACATCGTCAAGGCCGAAGATGCGCTCGTCACACTCGAATCCGACAAGGCGACGATTGACATCCCGAGCCCGTCCGCCGGCATGATCAAGGAATTCAAAGTCAAGGTCGGCGACAAGGTATCTGAAGGCTCGCTGATCGCGCTGCTTGAAGCTACGGACTCGGCAAGCCCCGCTGCTGTGCGGGCTACGGCCGCATCGACCGCGCCTGCGGCTTCCGCCAGCACGGCGACACCACAGATCGTGCCACAACTCGGACAGTTCACCGGCAAGGTCGACCACGAATGCGAAATGCTCGTTCTCGGCGCCGGCCCCGGAGGTTACTCGGCGGCTTTCCGTTCGGCCGACCTCGGTTTGAAAACGATCATCGTCGAGCGTTACGCCACCCTGGGCGGCGTCTGCCTGAATGTCGGCTGCATCCCTTCGAAGGCGCTGCTGCATATTGCCGTCGTCATGGACGAAGCCGAACACATGGCCAATTGCGGCGTTAGCTTCGCCGCGCCGCAAATCGACATCGACAAGCTGCGAGCGCATAAGTCCGGCGTTGTCGGCAAGCTGACGGGCGGCCTGGCGGGAATGGCCAAGGGACGCAAGGTCGAGGTCGTTCGCGGCTACGGCAGCTTCCTCGACGCCAACCATGTCGAAGTCGAAACGACCGAAGGCAGCGGGCAGGTGAAAACCGGCGAAAAGAGGGTCGTCCGCTTCCAGAAGTGCATCATCGCCGCCGGCTCGGCCGCCGTCCATCTGCCTTTCATCCCGAGCGATCCGCGCATCGTCGACTCGACCGGCGCGCTTGAACTGCGCACGGTCAACGGGGCGGCGCCGAAAAAGATGCTGGTCATCGGCGGCGGCATAATCGGCCTGGAGATGGCGACGGTCTATTCCCTGCTCGGCACGCGGGTCGACGTGGTCGAAATGCTCGACTCACTGATGCAAGGGCCGGACCGCGATGCGGTTAAAGTCTGGGAAAAGCAGAATCTGCATCGCTTTGACAAAGTCATGCTGAAGACCAAGACGGTTGCCGTCGAAGTGAAGGACGAAGGTCTCCTGGTGAAGTTCGAAGCGGACGGCGTGTCGCCCGAGCCGACGATGTATGACATGATCCTGCAAGCGCCCGGACGCTCGCCCAATGGCGGGAAGATCGCGGCCGACAAGGCCGGCGTGACCGTTACCGAACGCGGCTTCATCCCGGTTGACAAGCAAATGCGCACCAACGTGCCGCACATTTTCGCCATCGGCGATATCGTCGGACAGCCGATGCTGGCGCACAAAGGCGTGCATGAGGGGCACGTTGCCGCCGAAGTCGCCGCCGGCGAATTGAAGGGCAACGCCGAACTGGCGCGGGTGGCGTTTGATGCCAAAGTCATCCCCAGCGTCGCCTACACCCATCCGGAAGTGGCGTGGGTCGGCTATACCGAGGATCAGGCCAAGAAAGAAGGCCGCAAGATCGAAGTCGCCCGGTTCCCGTGGGCGGCCTCGGGGCGCGCCATTGCCAACGGTGCCGAGTACGGCTTTACCAAGCTGATTTTCGACCCTGAAACACATCGCGTGATCGGCGGCGCCATCGTCGGCCCAAGTGCCGGCGACATGATCAGCGAAGTGTGCCTGGCCATCGAAATGGGCTGCGATGCCATCGACATCGGCAAGACCATCCACCCGCACCCGACGCTCGGCGAAACGGTCGGCATGGCTGCTGAAGTCGCACACGGTAGCTGCACCGACACCCCCCCCACCAAGAAGAAATAGGCAGCCTGGGAAAGCGGAAGCTCAGAAACCGTGGCAATCACCGAAGCTGCGCGGCTTTGATACGCAGCTTCGGTGACCGGCGGGATTGGCGCCGAGTTCGGCGCCCTGTTCATTGGCGCTCCCAAGGTTCAACGTCACCTGCTCGCACTTCAAACAGGGGATGTGCCTCCGGTACCTCAGTAGCCAGCCACTTCCGATAAAGCACGGGGCTGCGCCCCTTCAGTTTGGCCAGAAGGTGCACCCATTCATACACCATTTGGCCGGACGTAACCATCAGGGTTGCCGATTTCCCGGTCGGTTTGATTTTGCTCGCGTCGAAAGAGTACCCGCGCATCTTGGCCTCGGCGTGAATGGCCTGTAGGTAAAGCGAGATGGCTGCGCGGGGCGCGGGATGGTTCTTGAAGCGGTCCAACTGCGGATGATTCAAATAACCACGTGTTTCGCCACGCAGAACGGCCTGCGCCAAGAGGGCTTCCCGCCACAGCGCGACAAGCCCTTGAGGATCGAGATATTTGGAATGCAATGACCAGAGACGCATGCTCTATCACGTGCCCCTAACTTTCGACTTGGTTTTGTGGCGAATGGCAAACCACACAGAGCTTGTTTCCATCCGGGTCGCGAAAATATGCGCCATGGTAATGCGTATGATATTCGGGTCTCATGCCGGGGCTACCCTCTGAGGTTCCACCATGGGCGATAGCGACTGCAAATGCTTCGTCAACGACGCTTCTCTCTACTGCCAAGAAAGCAACCATTTGGCCGTTGCCAGACTGCGGTGGCTCTTCGTCGTAGGGCCTATTTATTAGAAAAAGCGGCCTTGGCCCAGGGCTGGATTGCCAGCCAGCCCAAGGCCTGCTCGATTCACAGAAGCGTTGCTCTATACCGAGCGTAGCCATAAGTGGATTGTAAAAGGCGAGGGCACGATCAAAGTCGCTGACGCCAATGAACACATGTGAAAACACGGCTTATCCCGGCAGCGAACTATCTGACGGTCAACGTAGAAGTCACGGAGCCGTCTTTGCGAGGGCTAGTAAGGGCACGACTGCGCTGCCTCTGCACAACTAACCGGGTTGTGGATGCGCTCGGCGGATGGCGGATTATTGGCAAGCTTGTTCGCCGGGCGACGTGGGCGGACAACCAACTCCCCTCCGCAGTTTGGGCACTTCCCACCAAGCACATTTTCGGCACACGAAGCGCAGAACGTGCACTCGAATGAACAGATACGCGCTTCCGAAGCTTCGGGCGGTAGATCTTTGTCACAGCATTCGCAATTCGGCCTGAGTTGCAACATAAGCACCTCCAGAAAGGGCGTGTTCAGGTTAGGGGATGAAAGGTCCAACGAATAGCGTTTATCCGTTGACGCGGGCGAGGAAAAAGAGAGGGCGGAGTCATATCGGCGAATAAACCTTGTTGGACTGAACCGCCGGGAGGGCGGTGGTTATGGGAATTGTAAGGAAGGCGCGGCGGAAGTCAATCGTTTGGCATAGCAATTGGCAGGGGAATATTCAGAGTGCGGCGGAGCAAGAGGGCCAGATTCACCGCATTCCGGGCATCCCCTTCGGTGTGTCCCGCGCCACCCGATGCGCATGACGTCCCAGATACGCCAGCAGCTGCGCCGAACCTCGTGTTGCCAAGCTCGTGGTGACGGAAACACGTTCGCTTACAGTCTCATTCACCTGACATTTCAGTTGTTCCCGGTGACGACGCGGTTCCTGCCAGCTTTTTTCGCGGCGTACATCGCGTCGTCGGCCCGTTTGGTGACGCTCGCCTGAGTGTCGTCCCGACGGTAATCGGTGACGCCGGCGCTGAAAGTGATCAGGACCTTTTCGTTTCCATGCAGGAAATAGCGTTTGGTGAGCTCCCTCTGCAGGCGCACGATGGCTTTTTGTGCGTCTTCGAGCGGCGTATCGGGCAGGAGGATGATGAATTCCTCGCCGCCAAAGCGCGCCAGGGTGTCCTGCGGGCGTAAGGTTTCCCGAATGATGGTGACCAGATGGATCAACGCCGCGTCGCCAGCATCGTGGCCGAGCGTATCGTTGAGTTTTTTGAAGTTGTCGATATCGAGCATGGCCACGCAGAGCGGTGATTTCCTGCGTTGCGATCGCGCCACCTCGCTGTCAAAAGCCTCTTCCAGGCCGCGACGGTTGAGCGTGCCGGTGAGCTGGTCGTTGCGAACCAGCATGCTGGCCTTGTCGAGTTCTTCCTCCAGCTCGTTGATGCGTTTTTCGGCTTCCTCGACGCGCAACTTGGTTACGCGCAGATCGTCGCGCGATCGCTGCGCGTTGATCTGGATGATCCGGGTCTCGCCGATGACTTCGGCCAGCACGTCCTGCAGTTGGGAAATATCCTCCGCCTGGCCGATTTTTTCAACGCAGACTTCGATCTTGTCATGGTAATCCGACGTCGAATCAGCAAATTCAGCCAGGTGATCGACGAATCCGGCCAGCATCTGCTTCAGCGCTTCCTTGGCTTCGATCAGGCTGTGTTTGAGCTGGCTTTGCTTGAAGATGACTTCCTTGAGACGGCGTTCGGCGTCGCTGATGGTGCGGGTGTTCATGGGTTGCGCGACGATGCCGCTGACGACGGCGATCTGGCCTTGCATCCAGCGATCATCGACCACCAGCTCACCGACGTTGTCGACCATGAGTTGCAGCAGTTTAAGCAGGCCGCCGCGCAACTCGTTACGATCCTCGGCCAGAAATTCCAGCCGGTAAGCAAAGCGTTTTATCTCGGCCATCAGTTCATTCACGGCTTTGAGTGACGTTGCACTGTTGACCGCCGCTGCAATTGTTTTGGCCTGAGCCGCCAAGTCGGGTTCGTCGTCGAGCTGCGGGGCGACGACGAATTCCAGCGTATAGGCAAACAGGCTGCGCAATTCGGGCAGCAATTCGGCGGCCCGGCTGGCCGGGGCTGCTGATGCGGGGACAGCGGGTGGTGACTCTGAAAGAGGTTCGGTCCCGGCTGCGACGTCGTCTTCAAGCTCAGCGACGACATCGGGCTCCGCTTTGTTCAGCGACCACGATTTGACCAGCCTTTGCAGCCGGCCGAACAGGATTTCACTGTTTTTTGAAGTGCTGGCGAGAACGTGCTCCAGCGATTCCCGTTTGCGGGCAGGCGTCAGATTGGATTGCTTGGCTTCCCATTGGCGAAGGAATTCGGCGATCAGTTCGCCCCAGTTGAGCTCCGATTCCGCGCTGTGTTCCGTGATGAATGCCACCAGGGCCTTCTTGTACTCTTCCCAGTTGGCGCCTTTGAGCGATTGATCGAGCTGCCTTGAGAGGCGCTGTTGCACTGGCGTTTCGCGGGGCAATGCCAGCACAAGCGCCTTCAGTTCGCGCTCGGGGAACGCTTCGGTCGCTTTGCCGGCAATGCCGGCGATTTCGTGGTAAATGGCGCGATAGTTCTCGGGCGAAGGTGCCTTGCGCTGCGACATCAGCTGTTTCAGCGTTTCGCGAGCGATTTCGGAAGGATTGGTCAATGTTGCCATGGTTCACTCGACAGGATGGGTGGGATGCGTCTGACTGTTCCCGATTCGAAACAGCCATGCCATTGTGCGCTCGCCGATGCGCCTCAGCCGTCTGCTTCGGCTATAATCCTCGCCGCGGCCGTCAGGTCTGCCCCCGTAGCATGAAGGTCGTGCAGTTGATTTGTAATCATCAGGTAGCGGTTCGATTCCGTTCGGGGGCACCAGTAATACGAATTCCTCAGGCTTGTTTCCCGAGTAAGCTATTGTTCGCAACGCCACTTGCGTGGCTTTGATCAAACCCGTTTTCGAAACTCGATGAATCATACCAAAGAAAGTCGCCACTCGATTTCAGGATAATGTTACTAAACGCCTTTGGCCAATCTTTCCTGCGTGACCCTTTCCTCGGCCGCTTCAGTAACGGTGACCCGCAGAAGGTTCGAGGCTTCTCGTGCCACACCTAAGCGGATTGCGTATTGGCATGCGGGCCAATTTATACTCTGCCTTGTACAACAGCGGTTTCCAGAATGATTGGCATATTCGATAGCGGGCTGGGAGGCCTTTCGGTGCTGTCGGCCGTCGCGTCCTTGCTACCGCAGGCCGATCTCACCTACCTTGCCGACACGGCGCACGTCCCCTACGGCGACAAGGACGATGCCTTCATCCGCCGCCGTGTACTACGCATCGGTCGTCATCTGGTCGATCAGGGTTGCCAGGTTATCGTGGTTGCCTGCAACACGGCCACTGCGGCCGCAGTTGCGGCGTTGCGCGACGCGCTGCCCGGCATCCCGGTGGTCGGCGTCGAGCCGGGCATCAAACCGGCCGCCGCCGCGACGACAAGTGGCCGCATCACCGTGTTGACGACGACGGCAACGGCGCGTAGCGAGCGGCTCTCCCGACTGATCCGGCAACACGCCGGATCGGTTCAGGTCGACGTGTTGCCCTGCCCCGGCTGGGCCACCAAGGTCGAAACCGTGCATCTCGACGACCCCGGATTTGTCGAAAGCGCCCGCCGCCATCTCGCACCGTCGCTGGACTCGGGCGCAGACCAAATCGTGCTCGGTTGCACGCACTTCACTTTCCTCAGCCCGTCGCTCGCGCCCATCGTCGCCGGTCGCGCCGCCTTGGTCGACGTTGCCGATGCCGTCGCTCGTCAGTGTTTGCGCCTGGCCGGTGCTTCGGCGCGGGGTGCTGGCCGGCTCACCCTGCTGGCGACGGCCCATCCCGAACGCTTGCAGGCCGCGCTTCCGGCGCTTGGGCTGCGCTGGCTGACCGGAAAACTGGCGGCTCCCGTCCGGCACACAGCCGTCTGAATCCGGATCGAGGATATCCTCATGTACCTGCCCCAACATTTCGAAGAGTCGCGAGTCGATGTGATGCATGCGCTGATCCGCGCGCATCCGCTGGCGACGCTGGTCACGCTCACGACAAGCGGACTGGTCGCCAACCATATACCGCTGCTATTTGCCGCAGGACCCACGCTGAATGGATCCTTGCAGGGGCACGTCGCCCGGGCCAATCCCTTGTGGCGGGAATTCGACAAGAACCTGGGGGTCCTGGCCATCTTCCAGGGGCCGGACAGCTATATCTCGCCGACCTGGTATGCCACCAAGAAAGAAACCGGCAAAGTCGTCCCGACCTGGAATTATGCCGTTGTCCATGCCCACGGTACACTGCGCATCGTCGATGAGGCAAACTGGGTACGCGCACAGATCGAGGCGCTGACGACCCAAAACGAAGCCGCACTCGCGAACCCCTGGTCAGTCGCGGACGCGCCGCACGACTATACGGAGAAGCTGATCGCTGCCGTTGTCGGCATCGAAATTCAGATCACCCGACTCGCCGGCAAATGGAAAGTGAGCCAGAATCAGCCACGGAAAAACCAGGCGAGCGTCATCGACGGCCTGCGCAATCTGGGCAACGATAGCAGCCTGGCGATGGCCGCACTCGTCGAAGCGCACACCCAGGCATCGAGACAATCGGAGTGATTGACACCACAGCCACCGACCGGCACAAGGCGCATGCTACCCTTGACGTGCTGCGTCTTTGGCGAAAATTCGACGACTCATGGAAACACGAATGAGCAAACTTCCACCAGCTACCCACTTCGACCGTGCCTCATGGGCGTTGTCGTTGTTTGGAATCTTTTTTGTCCTTATCTTCCATCTCCTGCCGGCGCTGATCGCCGGGCTGCTGGTCTATGAGTTGGTCCATGCCCTCTTCCCGCTATTTACCCGGCACCTATCGACCCGACGGGCCAAGCTCGTGGCCGTTGGCCTGGTCGCGCTGTTGGTAATCCTTGCCGTCACGGCGGCAAGCTTCGGTGTCGTTTTCTTCATGCGCAGCGAAGGCGGCAGTCTCTCCGCATTGCTCGCCAAAATGGCCGACATCATCGAGAGTTCGCGCGCCACGCTGCCCCAGGCACTGGCGGCTTTCTTGCCGAAAAATACCGGCGGAATACGCGACATCATGAGCCAGTGGCTGCGCGAACACGCCGCCGAACTGCAACTGATCGGCAAGGCCACCGGGCACATGCTGGCACACGTGCTGATCGGCATGGTTATCGGCGCCATGGTGTCACTTCGCGAAGCCTGCGACAAAGACCACGACGGGCCGCTATCCAGCGCGCTGGCCGAGCGCGTATTCCGCATGGGCGAGGCCTTTCGCCGGATTGTTTTCGCCCAGGTGCGCATCTCGGCGCTCAATACCACCTTTACGGCAATGTACTTGGCCGTCGTCTTGCCCATGTTCGGCGTTCATCTGCCGCTGACCAAGACGATGATCGTGGTCACCTTTCTGGCCGGCATGCTGCCGGTCATCGGCAACCTCATTTCCAATTCAGTTATCTTCGTCGTCAGTCTGGCACACTCGCCCGCCGTGGCGATGTCATCGCTCGTCTATCTGATCGTCATTCACAAGCTGGAATATTTCCTCAATGCGCGCATCGTCGGCAGCCAGATCAGCGCCAAGGCGTGGGAGTTGCTCACCGCCATGCTGGTCATGGAAAGCGCCTTCGGCCTGCCCGGTCTCGTCGCCGCGCCGATCTGTTACGCCTGGTTGAAAGACGAACTCAAAGCACGCGAGCTGCTCTGATGCACATCTGGGTCGATGCCGATGCGTGTCCCAAGGTGATCAAGGATATCCTCTTTCGTGCGGCCACTCGCACCGGGATTCCACTGACGCTGATTGCCAACCAGATGCTCTCCGTTCCGCCGTCACCCTTGATTCGCAGCGTGCAGGTCCCCGCAGGTTTCGATGTGGCCGACAACGAAATCGTCAAGCGGCTTGAAGCGGGCGATCTGGTCATCACCAGCGACCTTCCTCTCGCCGCCGAGGTCATCGAAAAAGGGGGTCACGCCCTGAGCCACCGCGGCGAATGGTATTCGGCGGCCAATATCCGGCCGCTGCTCAACATGCGCGACTTCATGGACAATCTGCGCGCCAGCGGCATCCAGACTGGTGGCCCGCCAGCGATGAGCCCCGCCGATCGTCAGGCCTTCGCCGGGCATCTCGATCGTTTCCTGGCGGGTCTGAAATGAGTCTCTGTGCGTCCGCAATGGCGCGTAGAGCGCCCTCGCCGCGTGGCTGCGTATCTCGCCATGTGCGCAAACCCAAGGGCTGAGGTACTCAGCATGGCGATCTTCTCCATCCAGGAAGTCTTCTCTTCCAACGGGCCGCTGGCTTGCGGAATTCCAGGATATCGGATGCGCGCACAGCAGATCGAGATGGCCGAGCGTATTTCGTCTGCGCTGGCTGAAAACCGCGTGCTCGTTGCCGAAGCCGGAACGGGGACCGGCAAGACCTTTGCCTATCTCGTGCCCGCGCTGCTTTCAGGCGGCAAAGTGATCGTCTCGACCGGCACCAAGAATCTGCAGGATCAGCTTTTTTCTCGCGACATCCCCACCGTTCGCAAGTTATTGGGATCTCCCGTGCGCATCGCCCTGCTCAAGGGTCGAGCCAATTACGTTTGCCACTACCATCTGGAACGCTCGCTGGCCGACGGCCGTTTCCTCTCGCGCGAGGACGCGGCGAACGCGTTGCGCATCTCGCGCTTCATCAAGAAGACGAAAACCGGCGACAAGGCCGAATGCAACGACGTTCCTGAAAATTCAGCCGTCTGGAGCGCGGCCACTTCGACACGCGAAAACTGCCTGGGTCAGGATTGCCCGAACCACAAGGATTGTTTCGTACTGGCAGCGCGCCGGGAAGCCCTGGCGGCCGATCTGGTCGTCGTCAATCACCACCTGTTCTTTGCCGATGTGATGTTGCGCGACGAGGGCACCGCCGAATTGCTGCCGGCCTGCAACGCCGTCATTTTTGACGAAGCCCACCAGCTCCCGGAAACCGCCAGCCTGTTTTTTGGCAATAACGTGTCGACCGCGCAGATTCTCGATCTGGTGCGCGACACCCGGGCTGAAGGACTGGCGTCGGCACGCGATTGTCTCGATCTGCCCGGACTGTGCGGCGCGGTGGAGAAAGCGGCAAAAGATTTACGACTAACGATGCCGCTTGAACCGTCGCGTTATCCCCTGCAGCAACTGGAGGCCCGGACGGGATTCGATCCGGGCCTCTCCGGACTGATACGTGAAATTCAATCGTTAGCCACGCTGCTTGAGTCGCAGGCGCAGCGCGCCGAAGGCGTGGAAAATTGCTGGCGCCGCGCTGTCGAGTTGGCCACGCAACTGGGCCGCTGGCAAAGCGGTGCCGACGCGGATTATGTTCGCTGGGGTGAAACATATACTCATGCCCTTCAGCTCAACGCGACGCCGTTGATCATAGCGGACATCATGCAGAAGCAGATGAGCGGCCATCCCCGTGCCTGGATTTTCACTTCGGCGACGCTCGCCGTGCAACAAGACTTCGCTCATTTCTGCTCGGAATTGGGGCTGAATGAAGCCGAAGCCGCGTATTGGGACAGCCCATTCGATTTCGAGCGGCAAGCGCTGCTCTACGCACCGCAAAACCTTCCCGACCCGAATAGCCCCCTTTATGTCGAAGCGGTGGTCGATGCCGCATTTCCTGTTCTTGTGGCCAGTGGCGGCCGGACGTTCTTCCTGTGCACTTCGCTGCGCGCCATGCGGCGCACCCATGAACTGTTGGGCGACGCTCTGGATCGCGCCGGTTTGAAGTTTCCCCTGCTGCTTCAGGGCGAGGGCAGCAAGAACGAATTGCTCGAACGTTTTCGCCGGCTCGGCAACGCCATTCTGGTGGGCAGCCAGAGTTTCTGGGAAGGCGTCGACGTTCGCGGCGAAGCCCTGTCGCTCGTCGTCATCGACAAACTTCCGTTCGCGCCACCCGACGACCCGGTGCTCTCGGCACGCATCCAGCGCATGAAAAGCGAAGGGCGCAATGCCTTCATGGACTACCAATTGCCACGCGCCGTGATCAGTATCAAACAAGGGGCCGGACGATTGATCCGCGATGAAGCGGATCGTGGCGTGCTGATGATCTGCGACCCGCGCATGATCAGCAAGCCCTATGGCAAACGCATTTGGCGCAGCCTGCCGCCGATGACGCGCACTCGGGAACTCGACGATGTGCTGGCGTTCTTCAATGCAGAAAAAACGATTGCCGTGACGCAATGACCCCGCCCGCCGGTTTCGACCCATCCACCCCGCCTCCCGCCGATTGCCGCGATATGGCGGCGTTGCTCAACCGTGGTTGCGTCTGTGTCTCGGTCGATCAGGCGGCGTTGCGCCGCGCGCTCGAAGAAGGCGTGGATCATGGATCCGCGCTGTCATATGCCGATATCGTTGCAACTCGCCCGCATCTCTTTTCGGACACCAAGGTCTATGTTGCCGAGGCGCATCTGCAGAGCATGGCCGACCTGATCGCTGTCATCGAAGGCATCAGCAAGCTGCCGGCGTGGCGCGACCGCGTTCTTTCCCACGCCCCGCCTATCGCCCGGCATCGCTCGATGGCCGAGGGCGTCTTTCTTGGTTATGACTTTCACCTCGGCGCGACCGGTCCGCAGCTCATCGAAATCAACACCAACGCCGGCGGCGGCCTACTCAACGCCCGATTGCTCCGTGCGCAACGTGCCTGTTGCTCGCGGGAAGAGGCCATCCTTCCTGAACAGTCGAGGGTCGAGTCGGCTTTCGTCGCCATGTTTCGCGAAGAATGGCGATTGGCGCGTCACGATGCGCCACTTCGCCGCATCGCCCTGGTCGACGATTCGCCGGCAACACAATACCTTCAACCCGAGTTCGAGCTGTTCC
The DNA here is from genome assembly GCA_016705685.1 of Propionivibrio sp. Lineage (GTDB taxonomy): Bacteria > Pseudomonadota > Gammaproteobacteria > Burkholderiales > Rhodocyclaceae > Propionivibrio. The sequence goes on along the minus strand of JADJLB010000005.1, from coordinate 59,636 downwards.
GGCAATTGTTCGAAGCGCATGGATTTTCTGCCGTGATTGCCGATCCCGACGATCTCCTGTTCAACGGAAAGCACCTGTCGCACGAAGGGATGGAAATCGATCTGGTCTACAACCGGCTCACGGATTTTTCGCTCGCTGACGCCCGCCATTCGGTGTTGCGCGCCGCTTACCTGGCCGATGCCATTGTCCTGACGCCACACCCGCAGGCACATGCGCTTCACGCCGACAAGCGAAATCTGGCGGCCCTGACCGACGACGCCTGGTTACGCACGATTGGCGTCGGTGCGGCCGAGCGTCACCGGTTGAAGGCAGGCATCCCGCAAACCCGGGAGGTCTTGCCGGAGAATGCCGCGTCGTTCTGGGCAGATCGCAAGACATGGTTCTTCAAACCGGCGGCGGGTTATGGCAGTAAGGCGGCGTACCGCGGCGAGAAACTCACGCGGCGCGTGTTCGCGGAAATATCGCGTGGCGGCTACGTTGCTCAGGCACTGGTTCCGCCTTCGGAGCGACGTTTGCTGGTCGATGGCGTCGAGCGCGATCTCAAGCTGGACTTGCGTAATTACGTCTATCGGGGCGCTGTCCAGCTCGTTTCGGCCCGCCTGTATGAGGGACAGACAACAAACTTCCGCACACCGGGCGGAGGCTTTGCTGCCGTATTCCCTGTCTCCTGCCAGGGCGGGGAGAAAGTCTGCACGTAAACCGGGTGCAGACTTGTCCCCTGGGTCAGTTCAACTTGAAACGGCTGACCGAATCGTTCAGCGAAGAAGAAAGATGTTTCAGGTTATGCGCGGCTTGTGTCGTGTCTTTCATGGCGATCGCGCTTTGTTCGGACATCTGCGCCACGTGCTCGACGCTCTTGGCGATTTCGCTGGAAGCCGTCACTTGTTCCCGGATGGCTTCGGAGATGCTGTTGACGACTTCGGTGACGCGCATCGAACCGGCGCGGATCTCATTGATCGAATTGCCGGCCTGAGTCGCCAGGTCAACGCCCTTGCTGGCTTGTACGACACCACTCTGCATGCTGCTCACGGCGCTCCGGGTGCCGTTCTGTATCTTGCCGACCATGCTGGCAATTTCGGTCGTCGACAGGCTGGTGCGTTCCGCCAGCTTGCGAACCTCATCGGCCACCACGGCAAAGCCGCGTCCCTGCTCGCCGGCACGCGCCGCTTCGATGGCAGCGTTCAGGGCGAGCAAGTTGGTTTGATCGGCAATTTCCTTGATGGTATTGACGATGGAAGAAATCTGCTCGGAATGGCGCCCCAAATCCTCGATGACCGTCGATGACGATTGCACGGCGTCGGAAATCTTCTGCATTTCGCTCGCAGCGCTTTCGATGATATGCGTTCCCGCCGTCGACAGTTCGCTGGCCTGCATCGAAATGTTATGCGCCTCTTGAGCATTTTCAGCAACCTGATCGATGCTGACCGTCATTTCCTCGACGGCCGCCGCCATTGAAGAGGCCGACTCGCCGTGTTGCTGGGCGTGCTCGGACACATTCTCGAAGGTCACCAGAAGCTCGGTCGAGGCTGTCGACAGCGAATCCGCATTGACCAGGATGCTGCGGATCATCTTGCGCAGCGTCTCCTGCATCTCCTTCATGCCGTGCAGGAGGCTGCTGGTATCGCCTGGCGCGCAGTCGATCTCGGCACTCAGATCGCCGTCAACGATACGCTGCGTGATCTGCCTGGCGACTTGCGGATCGCCCCCCAACAGCTTGAGCAGGTTGCGCGAGACCAACGTCAGGGAAACGGCGATGAAACCGCCAATCACCGCCACCCAGGCGAGAAGCTTCATGGCATTTTGACGGAACAGGGCATCAATGTCGTCTACATAAACGCCGCTACCGACCACCCAATCCCAGCCGTCCACCCGCTTGACATAAGAAATTTTCGGCACCGCGGCTTCGAGACCTGGCTTTGGCCAGACGTAGTCAATGAAACCACCGCCCTGTTCTTTGGCAATTTTGGCAAACTCGGTAAAAATGAGCTTCCCGTTTTTGTCCTTGAAATCCGCGAGATCTTTGCCGTCAAGTTCCGGCTTGATCGGGTGCATGACGATGACCGCTTTGAGGTCATTGATCCAGAAATACTCGGAAGTGTCATACCGCATGCCACGAACAGCGTTGATGGCAAGCCGTTTCGCGTCTTCAACGCTGACCTTGCCTTCTTTGGCCTGCTTCTCGAAGACGCTGATCGTGGCTTGCGCGACCTCGACGAGGTTGCGGATCTTATCCTTGCGATCGGTAAGCAATTGGGCTTTTTCACCCAGCAGAACAATGGCCACCAAAATGCACAAACCCACGACGGTAACCACCGTGAGCCCATTCAGTTTGGTACGTAGTGATACCCCTTTGTTTTCGATGCTCATTTTCTCTCCTTTAACCGTCCGGAAGCCGTGAAGGGTATTGCACATCCCGCCCTGCGCTCAATCTACCCTTTAAGCCACGCGTTGGCAATTCCTCTTAGAGCCGCTTAGAGCCGCTTAGAGCCAGATTGATTGCTTGCGGTTCCAGACCATGACAATGTAACGCTGCCACTTGAAATCCGGACAGCTTCCCCCACCTGAACTACATTCAGATACTTGACAAAGGGTTTCTCATGCGCCTCGACAAACTGACGACCAAGTTCCAGCAAGCTCTGGCCGATGCCCAAAGCCTGGCGGTTGGTCACGATAACCAGATGATTGAGCCACAACATCTGTTGCTGGCCCTGCTGCAGCAGGACGATGGCGGAACGGCCTCGCTGCTGGCGCAGGCTGGGGCCAATGTCCAGTCGCTCAAGGCCGCGCTGGCCCACGCTGCGGCTAACCTTCCCAAAGTCGAGGGCCACGGCGGCGAGGTGCAGATCGGTCGCGACCTGACCAATCTCCTGAACCTGACCGACAAGGAGGCGCAGAAGCGCGGCGACCAGTTCATCGCCAGCGAAATGTTTCTGCTGGCCATTTGTGACGACAAAGGCGAAACGGGACGTCTGGCCAAACAGCATGGCCTGACCCGCAAGGCGCTGGAACAGGCTGTAGCGTCAGTTCGTGGCGGCCAGGGTGTCGATAACCAGGAAGCTGAGGGGCAACGCGAATCACTGAAGAAATATTGCATCGATCTCACCGAGCGCGCGCGCCAAGGCAAGCTCGACCCGGTGATCGGCCGCGACGACGAAATTCGCCGGGCCATCCAGATCCTCCAGCGGCGCACTAAGAACAACCCGGTACTGATCGGCGAGCCCGGTGTCGGCAAGACGGCGATCGTCGAGGGTTTAGCGCAGCGCATCGTCAATGACGAAGTGCCGGAAACACTCAAAGGCAAAAGAGTACTCAGCCTGGATATGGCCGCTTTGCTGGCCGGCGCGAAATATCGCGGCGAATTCGAGGAGCGCCTGAAATCCGTACTCAAGGAAATCGCCCTTGATGAAGGGCGCATCATTGTCTTTATCGACGAATTGCATACCATGGTCGGCGCGGGCAAAGCCGAAGGTGCCATTGATGCCGGAAACATGCTCAAGCCGGCGCTGGCGCGTGGCGAGCTGCATTGCGTCGGCGCGACCACGCTCGACGAATACCGCAAGTACGTCGAAAAGGATGCGGCGCTCGAACGACGCTTCCAGAAAGTGCTGGTCGACGAGCCGTCGGTCGAAAGCACCATCGCCATCTTGCGCGGTCTGCAGGATCGCTACGAACTGCACCACGGCGTCGCCATTACCGACCCGGCCATCGTGGCCGCCGCCGAGTTGAGCCATCGCTACATCACCGACCGTTTCCTGCCGGACAAAGCCATCGATCTGATCGACGAGGCGGCGGCGCGGATCCGGATGGAAATCGATTCGCGCCCCGAGGTGATGGATAAACTGGATCGCCGCATGATCCAGCTCAAGATCGAACGCGAAGCGGTGCGCAAGGAAAAGGACGAAGCCTCCAAGAAGCGCATGCGTCTGATCGAGGATGAACTGCTCAAGCTCGAGCGCGAATACAACGATCTTGAGGAAATTTGGAAAGCCGAGAAAGCTCAGGTACAGGGCAGCGCGCACATCAAGGAAGAAATCGACAAGCTCAAGGCCGAAATAATCCGCCTCCAACGCGAGGGCAAGCTGGACAAGGTGGCCGAGCTCCAATACGGCAAGCTTCCGCAGCTTGAAGGGCAATTGAAAGCCGCCGAGAAATCGAACGACGGTGATCGGAAAAACACGCTGCTGCGCACACAGGTCGGCATCGAGGAAATTGCCGAGGTGGTTTCGCGCGCCACCGGCATCCCGGTTTCCAAGATGATGCAGGGCGAGCGTGAAAAATTATTACAAATGGAAGAACGCATACACCAGCGCGTAGTCGGTCAGGATGAAGCGGTGCGTCTGGTGTCGGACGCCATTCGCCGCTCGCGCGCCGGACTGGCCGATCCCAACCGGCCGTACGGCTCGTTCCTTTTTCTCGGCCCGACCGGCGTCGGCAAGACCGAGCTGTGCAAGGCGCTGGCCACATTCCTGTTCGACTCCGAAGATCACATGGTGCGCATCGACATGAGCGAATTCATGGAAAAGCACTCGGTGTCGCGCCTGATCGGCGCGCCACCGGGTTACGTCGGCTACGAGGAAGGCGGTTATCTGACCGAAGCGGTCAGGCGCAAGCCTTACAGCGTGATCTTGCTGGACGAGGTCGAGAAGGCGCACCCGGATGTTTTCAACGTCTTGCTGCAAGTGCTCGACGACGGCCGCATGACTGATGGACAGGGACGCACCGTGGATTTCAAGAACACGGTGATCGTCATGACGTCAAATCTGGGCAGCCAGATGATCCAGCAGATGTCCGGCGACGATTATCAGGTGATCAAGCTGGCGGTGATGGGCGAAGTGAAGAGCTATTTCCGGCCGGAGTTTATCAACCGCATCGACGAGCTTGTCGTCTTCCATGCGCTTGACGAAAAGCACATCAAATCGATCGCCAAGATCCAGCTTGGCTATCTGGAAAAACGACTGGCGCAACTCGAAATGAAGATCGTGATCGACGACAGCGCGCTTTCGGAAGTGGCGTCGGCCGGATTCGATCCGGTCTTTGGTGCACGGCCGTTGAAGCGGTCGATCCAGTCGCAGCTCGAAAATCCATTGGCCAAGTCAATACTGGAAGGTCGTTTCGCTGCGGGCGATACAATCCACGTCGCCTGCAAGAACGGCATCATGCGATTGGAGAAAGCGTAAGGTGTAAGAAAGGCGCGAAGACGCGTTCCCTACGCCTTCGCGCCATCCACAGCGAAACGGTCCAGCTCAGGTTTCAGTCGCTGCATTTCCAGCATCAGATCGTCTGCCAACAGAGCGCAACGCCTCCAGTCGGTGCCTTCGAGTGCCCTGGCGGCGGATTCAAGATCGAGCGCCAGTCGCCGTGCCGTTTCGCCGTGAAAAATGGCGAGAAGACTCTTCACCGTATGCGCATCCAGACAGAGTTGTGCCGCGTCCTTGTTGCGCAAGTCCGACTGAATCCGCGACAGATGCTGATCCCACTCATTCAGCAACATTCGGGCCATGGTCTGCAAGAGTTCTCGATCACCAAGGTCTTGCATCGCAGCGCCGAGATCGAGCGAGCTATCGCCCGATGAACTATGCGATTGGGATGAGTCCTCGACCTGCGTGCTGCTCTGCATGCCGAGCCCGCGGTCTATCGCCGCGTAGAGTTCCTGCGTTTGAATCGGTTTTGCGACGTAATCGTTCATACCCGCCTGCAGGCAGCGCTCACGATCGCCATCCATGGCATTGGCGGTCATGGCGATAATAGGGACCTGATTGACGTCGTGCGAGAATACCCAGCTTCGCCGCATTTCCCTGGAGCGTATCGATTCGGTGGCTTCGATGCCGTCCATGACGGGCATCTGCATGTCCATCAGGATGAGATCGAAGTGACTTTTCTCGAAACAATCGACGGCCTCGGCACCGTTATTGGCCAGGGTGACACGGTAACCTCGTTTCTTCAGCAACCGTTCGGCGAGTTCCTGGTTGACCGGGTTATCCTCGACCAGCAGCACGGCGGTCTGTGACGCTTCGCCGCCGGCAAAACGTTCGGAAAAACCAAAGGATCCGAATTGCGAGCTTTCGTCACCTGGCGGGCTGGATTCAAGCTTCAAGGCTTCAACCAGATCCTCTGGCGCAACCGGCTTGATCAGATAGGCCTGGACACCGAGTTCCCGCAAATGTTTCAAATTCTGGCGTTGTTGCTCGGTACTCAGCACCATGACCAGCTTCTCGGGATGGTCGCCAACGCACCATGACTCGGCCAGCGCCATCCCCCCCGGCGGTGGCATCTGCGCATCCACCAGCACGTAGTCGTAGGGCATGCCAAATGCCCGGGCCTTGTCTATCGCCTCAACGGCCGCCAAGGGGTCCGTCATGGGCATGGCTTGAATTCCGAGCCGGGCGAATTGTGCTTGCAACTGGCCGGCTACCAAGGAATTCGTTTCGAGCAGCAAGGCACGTCGACCGCTGAGCTGCTGATCAGGCTGTGATGAAATACTGGCGGGGTCGACTTCAAACCGCCCCGTAAAGAAGAAGCAAGAACCTTGGCCTTCAATGCTGTCCAGCCAGATCCGTCCACCCATCATTTGCACCAGATGGGAGCAGATGGTTAAGCCCAGCCCGGTTCCGCCAAAACGGCGCGTTGTCGTATCGTCCGCTTGTGAAAAAGCCTCGAAGATCAACTCCTGCCGGGACAGCGGAATACCAATCCCGGTATCCCGGACAGCAAAGCGGAGCAACACGGAAGCAGGCGTTTCTTCTTCGACCGTCACTTCGATTGAAAGATTTCCCTGCTCGGTAAACTTGATAGCGTTACCGACCAAGTTGGATATCACCTGACGAACGCGCGTTGGGTCGCCGATGACGCGCTGCGGGACGCCTGGATCCAGCGCAACGATAACCTCCAGGCCTTTATGGTGGGCCTCGACGGATTGGGTGCGAACAGCTTCATAAACCAGATTGGAAAGCGAGAAGGGAATCTCTTCAAAGCGCATCTTGCCCGCTTCGATCTTTGAGAAATCGAGAATGTCGTTGACGATGGTCAGAAGCGATTCGGCTGACGACTTGACGGTCTTCAGATAATGCCGCTGCTCAGCGTCAAGCTGCGTGTCAAGCGCCAGTTCAGTCATGCCGATAATCCCGTTCATCGGCGTGCGAATCTCGTGGCTCATATTCGCCATGAAGTAGCTTCGCGCTTTATTGGCCGTCTCGGCGGCTTCCCTGGCCGTCAGTGCTTCGGCTTCGGCCTGTCTGAAATCCTTGATATCGCGATGCAGCAACTGCAGGCGCGAGGGTTCGCCATGGACATCGCTGGTGATAACCAAGCCCTTGAGAAACAGCCACTTCCAGGCACCCGTTTTGGTTTTGTGGCGGCACTCGGCCTGAAAAAAACGGCTCTGTTCCTGCACGTGCGCCGCGATCGCTTCGTTCAGTCCACGCAGATCATCCGGATGTACCAGACTTCGCCAGACATCAACGCTGTCATCAAGTTCGCCATCGGCATAACCCAGGATGGCTTTCCATTGCTTGCCGGATTCGATCCGTCCGCTCTTGAGGTTCCAGTTCGAGTAAGCATCGCCAGAGAGTTCAGTCTGGATGCGATGCACGCTGAGCAGTTGGACGATCAGACTGTCCGTAAGGTCGAGAAGCTTCTCCACGCCGCGTACCAGCGCCGGATGTTCTTTCCCCGCCCCGGCCAGCAGCTGCCTTAACTCGGCCTCGCCTTCGCCACCAAACGCGTCGCGCAGCTTGCCGGCAAACAGTTTGGATTTCATTCCAGCGTCCTGGTTTCCGCTTTACCGTGGAAACTCAGCGCAAGCCCAATACATCCTGCATATCAAACAAGCCGCTGCTTTTGTCGGCGAGAAAACGGGCGGCACGCAGACTGCCCAGTGCATAGGGCATGCGGCTGCCTGCCTTGTGGCTGATCTCGACGCGTTCACCCGTTCCACAGTACATGACCGTGTGATCGCCCACGATGTCGCCGCCGCGCACCGTGGCAAAACCGACGGTCGACGGGTCGCGTTCGCCGGTTACGCCTTCACGGCCATAGACCGCACAAGCCTTCAGGTCGCGCCCGAGCGACTGGGCGACGACCTCCCCCATGCGCAACGCCGTTCCGGAGGGCGCGTCGATCTTGTGCCGGTGATGCGCCTCGACTATCTCAATATCATAACCTTCGGCGAGTATGCGCGTCGCCGTTTCAAGCAATTTGAAGACCACATTCACGCCCACGCTCATGTTCGGCGCGAACACAACCGGAATTTCGCGTGCCGCATCGACGATCGATTTCTTTCCATGGTCGTCAAAGCCGGTCGTACCAATGACGATAGCCACCTTATGCCGGCGGCAAATGTCCAAATGCGCTAGCGTGCCTTCAGGGCGCGTGAAGTCGATCAGGCAATCGGCCTGGGCGATCCCGGCCTCAACGTCGGTGGTAACTGGCACAGGGCAAGGAATCCCGACCAGTTCGCCGGCTTCCCTGCCGATCGCCGGCGTGCCCGCCTGGTCAATCGCCGATACCAGCGCGGCGTCGGCATCCTTCAAGGTGGATTCGATTATCATCCGGCCCATGCGCCCGCTGGCGCCAACGACCGCGATCTTCATCCCTCTCATTTCAGAAACCCACGCTTTCCATCATCCTGCCAAAAAAACCTTTCTCCACAGGTGGCGGCGCAGTACTGTCCGCAGCAATCGAACCGAGGTCGATTTCCCGCATTCGGCTCTCGGGCGCCGCCGTTGCATCCGACTCCTGCGCGGCCGTCACGTCGCCGGCGACCCGAACCAGCTTGTCGTTGGTGTCAAAATAGGTCGAAAACTTTCGCATCTCGACACTGCCTGACGCCCCCTTCTGGAACCGATAAACATAATCCCAGCGATTGGCATGAAACATGTCCATCAGCACCGGCGAGCCCAGGACAAAGCGGACCTGATCTTTGGTGAGGCCGGGCCTGAGCTGGGAAACCATGTCCTGCGTCAGCACATTGCCCTGCTGTATGTCAATCTTGTACTCATTGACGATACGCGGCACCGAAGAACAACCGGCAATGGCGGCTAGCAGAAGTGCCGTTCCGGCAAGTCGGGAAAGTGTCATACTGTGGCTGTTTCTTGGTAAATGGTCGGGAATCCGTCACGTAATGAAGCCAGAGTTCTTTTCGTCGTGTCAGGCGGTATATCATACCCGAAAAGCACGCCACCTTCCTCAGCCGATAAGTCCACGCCATGAGCAAATCCACCGAACTGAACAGCATGGGGCTCAAAGCAACGTTCCCCCGTTTGAAGATCCTCGAGCTTTTCGAAAATGCCGAAGTGCGCCACCTGACCGCCGACGATGTCTATCGCCTGCTTCTCAATGAAAATATTGAAATCGGATTGGCAACCGTTTACCGGGCGCTCACCCAATTCGAGCAAGCCGGCCTGCTCGAACGCCACCATTTCGAATCAGGCAAGGCGGTATTCGAAATCAAGGCCGGAAAACACCACGACCATCTCGTCTGCATCAATTGTGGCCGTGTCGAGGAGTTTTACGACGAGGAAATCGAGCGCCGCCAGAAAAAAATCGCCAAAGATCGCGGTTTTGCCATCCAGGAGCACGCGCTGTACCTCTATGCGGAATGCACCAAGGAAGCCTGCCTGCACCGGGACGCCATCGAGAAAACCGGACCCGCCTAAGCGCACGGCCGATCGCGGCGCTTGGCAGGAGTTCAGGCAAATAGGTCCAGGCGCCCGCCAATCCGGCCACGGGTCGACCCGTTGCTGTCGCCATTTTTGTAAAAATCCGCGTTTCCCTGGCCGGGATTTTTTGTCTCGACCCGCTGCTGGACGGCAAGTTCGATACGCGCTTCGCCCTCCATACGGCTTGCTGTCGCCGCGACGCTGCGATCCTGCGGGGAAGGATCGGCGGGAGCAAGCGCAGTCGCACGAATATGCTGCGCCTTGGGAATCGTTTCTTCCGGCGTCCGGCCGGGCGATACATCGATCGAAACTTCCCCGGAAACGGCATAGCGTTGCTTATCCGGGCCGGTCTGGTAGGTGTAACTCGGTCCGGAACGCACCAGATCGGCCCCCACAGCCAGATGCGCCTGTTCGTGATCCCGAACCTTGCGGTCGGTCTGCTTGAGCTGCTGAACCAGTTGTTGCTCGGCGGGCGTGAGCACAGCCGTCTGGCCCGGTACCGCACCCGATGACACGCCCGAGCGATCACCCGAACCCCCGCGTTTCGTGGCCTGCGATGCGAAACGCGCTGAATTCTCAGTCCCGGGACTCGTCTGGGTCGAGACAATTGCCGCGCTTTGACTCATGGGAGATGCAGTATAGAACCCGTCTGGAAAAAATGCCTTGAGAACAAGGCCCCTCGCCACTCAGGCTAGACCATAAACCATTGTTTTTCCAGAGCGGCGAGTCTGTCCGGTCGCCGATTCCGGCGAGCCGTCAACTTGGTCTGTGGTCTATCCCCTGGACAAGAACAGTCAAGCGCGGCGCCAGGTGGTTCCCTGGGCGCCATCCTCGAGCATCACACCAGCCGCCAGCAAAGCGGAACGAATGCGGTCGGCTTCGGCATAGTTCTTCGCGTGTTTGGCCGCCACCCGGTCGGCGATCAGCGCCTCGATATTTTCTACGCTCAGCTCATCCAGCTTATTCGGCGAAGCTTGCAGAAACTGCTGCGGGTCCCGCTGCAGCAGACCGAGCAAAGCGGCCAGCGCGCGCAACTGCGAGGCCAGGTCGGCAGACTTGCTGCGGTTGACCTCGGCGGCCAGATCGAAAAGCGCGGCGCAGGCTTCGGGCGTATTGAAGTCGTCGTCCATGGCGTTACGAAAGCGAACGGCATGCTTCTCGCTCCAATCGACGGGTTGAGCTGCGTCGGCAGGTACCGATTTGAGCGCCGTGTACAAGCGCGCCAGGGCATGGCGGGCATCGTCAAGGTGCACATCGGAATAATTCAGCGGGCTGCGATAGTGCGCACGCAATATGAAGAAGCGAACGACCTCGGCGTCGTATTTCTTGAGAATTTCACGGATCGTGAAGAAATTGCCGAGCGATTTCGACATTTTCTCGTCGTCGACGCGAACAAAGCCGTTGTGCATCCAGAAGTTCGCGAATTCGCCGTTGTGAGCGCCTTCCGACTGGGCAATTTCATTTTCGTGGTGCGGGAATTGCAAATCCTGCCCGCCACCGTGGATGTCGAAGTGCTGCCCCAGAATTTCCGAACTCATGGCCGAGCATTCGATGTGCCAGCCCGGTCGACCGTTACCCCAGGGCGACGCCCAGAAAGGTTCGCCCTCCTTGGCATGTTTCCACAAGACGAAATCAAGCGGATCCTGTTTGGCCGTATCCACGTCGACACGCTCACCCGCGCGCAGGTCGTCCAGCGACTTGCCGGACAACTTGCCGTAACCGGGGAACTTGCGCACCGAGAAATTCACGTCGCCGTTAGCGGCCTTGTAAGCGAGTCCGTTCCTCTCAAGCATGCCGATCAAACCGAGCATTTGCGGGACATATTCGGTCGCTCGCGGCTCAAATTGGGGTCTCTCAACCCCCAATGCCGCCGCGTCCTCGTTCATGAATTGGATGAAGCGGTTGGTCAGCTCGCCGATGGTCTCGTTATTCTGGAGGGAGCGCAAAATGATTTTGTCATCGATGTCCGTGATATTGCGAACGTAGGTCACCTGCAGGCCGGTTTCCCGCAGCCAGCGTTGCACCATGTCGAAGACCACGAGTACCCGGGCATGACCAAGATGGCAATAATCATAGACGGTCATACCGCAGACATACATCCCCGCCTTGCCGGGTTCTTTGGGGACAAAGTCCTGCTTTTCCCTGGCCAGGGAATTGTAGATTCTCAGCATTTTCAACTCGCGAGCGCCCCTTGAAAAACAGGGGCATAAGGATTACTTTGGTTTCGACGTGCTTCTTGTTAGAATTGTCCGGTTGAGTCACCAAACCCTTTGAAGTATACCATAACGATGCGACCAAACTCCCAAATGCCTTTACTGGCGCGCCTTCCAGCCGTTTTATTGGGCTTGGTTCTGTGTGCTTCAATTCCCCTTGCTAACGCCCAAACACTGCCCGACATTCAACGTCTGGTGAAGCAAAACCAGATGCCGCAAGCACTCGAAAAAGTCGATATCTATATTTCGACCAAGCCCAAGGACGCTCAGGGACGTTTTCTCAAGGGGTTGATTCTGACGGAAATGGGGCGGCCGGCGGATGCCATAGCCATATTCACCAAGCTGACCGAGGACTTTCCCGAACTGCCCGAACCCTACAACAATCTTGCCGTGCTCTATGCCCAGCAGAAACAGTACGACAAGGCGCGCGCAGCGCTTGAAATGGCCATCCGGACGCATCCGAGCTACTCCATCGCCCACGAAAACCTGGGCGACGTTTACGCCAAGCTGGCCAGCCAGGCCTATGACAAGGCGCTGCAACTTGACTCGTCCAATACCGCCACGCAGACCAAGCTGTCGATGATCCGGGAATTGATCAGCACATCGTCGAAGCCCGGCGCAAAGACGGCGGCCCCGACCACGCGCCCGGTTGCCGAAGCGGTGAAAACTCCGGCGGTTGAATCGCCCCCCAAGGCGACGCCTGCAGCGACTCCCGCAGCGAATACGCCCGTTGAGAAGACACCCGAACCCGTCGCCACGACAAAGCCGCCTGAAACCAAAGCACCTGTCTCGGCCGCCCCGGAATCCGCTGGCAATGAAGCCGATGTCAACAAAGCCTTGCATGCGTGGGCCAGCGCCTGGACCCACAAGGATGTGAAGAGCTACCTGAGCCACTACGCCAAGGATTTCCAGACTCCCAACGGGATGTCGCGCAAGGACTGGGAAGCCGAGCGATCCAAGCGCATCGACAAGCCGGGGAAACTTCAGGTCAGCATTGACGACGTCAGCATCTCGTTTGAGGGAGAGAAAGCGACTGTCAAATTCCGTCAGCACTACACTTCGGCAACGCTTAAATCTTCGGCCAGCAAGACCCTGGTTTTCGTCAAGTCCGGAGGCAAATGGCTTATACAGCAGGAACGCATCGGTTAATGCGGCGGGCGCTGCTCGCCGTTGTCCTGATCGCCGTTTGCCTATCGGGGCCAGCCGCTGTCACCGGCACGACTTCCCATCCGGTCACCTTCTCTGACTCGGGCCCGGAACCCCAACTTTCCAGAATATTCGACGCCATTGAAAAAAACCGCCTCGACGCGGCGCTCGAACAGACAGAAGCACTCCTCACTCAATACCCCAATTTCCGCCTGGCTTACCTGATCAAAGGCGATCTGCTGCTGGCCCGAAGCATGCCACTAGCCACCTTCGGTAATGCCAACAATGCCCCCAAAGAGAAACTGGCCGACCTGCGGGATGAGGCCATTGCCCGCCTGAAAGCCTATCGCAGCCGCAGCACCACAGCCAACTACGTTCCGCGCTATCTGATGCAGATGCCACCGGATCAGAAGTACGCGATCGTTGTCGATACGCAAAAATCGCGGCTCTATCTCTATCAGAACGACACCACGGCGGGCGGCCGTCCACGCTTTGTCGCCGACTACTACATCTCGCACGGCAAGCTGGGTGCCGACAAAACCCGCGAAGGCGACAAGAAAACGCCGGTCGGCGTCTATCATGTCACGTCCAGCCTGCCGATACAGAAACTGGGCGACTTTTACGGCAGCGGCGCCTTCCCGCTCAATTACCCCAACGAGCTGGACAGGCGCCAAGGACGAAACGGCCACGGCATCTGGTTGCACGGCACGCCTTCCAACACCTTTTCGCGCCCGCCAAAAGCCTCCGACGGTTGCGTCGTGCTGGCCAACATGGACCTCGAAGCGCTTTCAAGAAACCTCCAGATCGGCCTGACGCCCGTCATCATCAGCAATTCGATTGAATGGCTTTCGCTCGACGACTGGCAAAACGAGCGCAGCAAACTCAGGAAGAGCATCGACGAATGGCGCAGCGACTGGGAAAGCAGGGACACCGGCCGTTATCTGAAGCATTACTCGAAAAAATTCCAGACCAAGGATCAGAATCTGGAACAGTTCACGCAGCAGAAACGCCAGGTGAATGCCAGCAAGGAGTGGATCAAGGTCAAACTGTCGAATCTGTCCATGCTCCGTAACCCCGGCACGGAGGAACTGGTGATCGTTTCTTTCGAACAGGACTATCAAAGCAACAACCTGAACAATCAGATGAAAAAAGAGCAGTACTGGGTCCGCGAAGACGGAGACTGGAAAATCATTTTTGAAGGAGCTGCCTCATCATGAACCGCTTTTATTGCCGAGGCCTGTTGCTCGCCGCCGGACTGCTCCTCTCCCTGACGGCACTCGCTGCGCCAACAGTCGAAATGAATACCAGCCTGGGGAGAATCGTCATCGAGCTCGATTCGGAGAGAGCGCCGCTCACCGTAAAGAACTTCCTGCAGTACGCCAAGGCCGGTTTTTACAACGGAACGATCTTTCACCGGGTCATGGACGGCTTCATGATCCAGGGCGGTGGCTTCACGCAGGACATGACCCAGAAAAAAACCAGCAAGCCCATTGAAAACGAAGCCAAGAATGGGCTGAAGAATGACCGCGGCACCATCGCCATGGCGCGCACGTCGGACCCGCACTCGGCCACCGCGCAGTTTTTCATCAATCACAAGGATAACGCGGCGCTCAACTACCCTTCGCGAGACGGCTGGGGCTACGCCGTTTTCGGCAAGGTTACGCAGGGCATGGACATCGTCGACAAGATCGCCAAGGTGCCGACCGGCAACCGCAGCGGACAACAGAACGTGCCGCTCGAACCGGTCGTCATCGGGTCCGTCACCATCATCCCCGAACAAAACAAGGAATCCAAATGATCAAGCTGCACACCAATTTCGGCGTTATCGCCCTTGAACTCGACGCCGAAAAAGCACCGGAATCGGCCAGGAATTTTCTCGCCTACGCCGCGTCCGGCCATTACGACAACACCATCTTCCACCGCGTTATTCCCGGCTTCATGGTCCAGGGGGGCGGATTCGAACCGGGGATGAAACAGAAGCCCTGCAAGGAACCGATCAAGAACGAAGCGGACAACGGCTTGAAGAACGACAACTACACTGTCGCCATGGCGCGCACCTCCGATCCGCACTCCGCAACCGCGCAGTTCTTCATCAACGTCGCCGATAATGCTTTCCTGAACTTCAAGGCAGCCAACGCCAACGGATGGGGTTATTGCGTGTTCGGCAAAGTCGTCGAAGGCACCGACGTGGTCGATAAGATCAAGGGCGTTAAGACCGGCACTTCGGGCTTCCATCAGGATGTTCCGAAAGAGGACGTCATCATCGAGCGCGCCGAAGTCTGCTGAAGGCGATCGCCCTGCCCGGTCTGAAATTCCGTGCTCCATTTCATTTCGGATCTGCACCTGTCGCCCCAAGCCCCCGGCGTCACCCGGCGTTTCCTTGATTTCATCGGCGGCAAAGCGCGCGACGCTGCTCAGCTCTACATTCTCGGCGATCTCTTCGAGGTCTGGCCGGGCGACGACAGCATTGATGACCCGGACGATACGTACAATCAAGCCATCGTCGATGCCTTGCGAAGCCTGACCGATACGGGCGTCAAGGTATCGGTGATGCACGGCAACCGCGACTTCCTGCTCGGGGAAGAATTCGCCGCCCGCAGCGGGGCCAGCCTGCTGCCCGATCCCTATGTGTTGTCGCTGCCCGCCTGGCAGTTTGTGCTCTCGCATGGCGACAGCCTGTGTACCGACGACACCGACTATCAGGCCTTTCGCACCCGGGTGCGCGCTCCAGTCTGGCGTGCGTCCTTCCTGCAACAGCCGCTGGCGGAGCGCAAAGCGCTCGCCACGGTGCTTCGCCAGCAGAGCGAGATGGCCAAGCTCGAGAAACTCACCCGGGCGAATTACCCGCTGGACCTGAATCCGGGTGCTACGGACGATTTTCTGCGCCAGCACGGCTACGCCACCTTCATCCACGGACACACGCATCGCCCGGCAACCCACGACCACCTCGTAGACGGCATCCATGTCGAGCGCTGGGTGATGTCGGACTGGCATGAAGATCAGGGCGAATACCTGTGCTGGGATGGCGTTCAACTCACGCGCCATGTGCTGCGCTGACCACCGCCGCCACAAGCTCCCGATGGTACTATTTGTCTTCCGCAGTTCAGCGCTTTGGATTTCCTATGAATGCTCCACCTGCAGCGGCTCCCGCTGACACGCTCGATGCGGAAATCGAGCGCAATGTCGACGCGGCGCTGGCCGAAGATGTCGGCAATATCGACCTCACGGCCCAGCTCGTTCCCGCCGGCGTATTGACCCGCGCCACGGTAGTTGCCCGCGAAAACGCGGTGTTGTGCGGCACGTCATGGTTTGAGCGCTGTTTCGCCAAGCTTGATTCCGCCATTTCGATTGCCTGGTCGGCCGCTGACGGCGATCGCGTCGTTCCTGACCAGGTGTTGTGCCACCTTGATGGCCCGGCGCGTGCCCTGCTCACCGGCGAGCGTACGGCACTCAATTTCCTGCAATTGCTTTCCGGCGTAGCCACCAAAGCCAGTCAATACGCCAACGCCGTTGCCGGCACCCGCGCCATCGTTATTGATACGCGGAAGACGCTGCCCGGCCTGCGCCGGGCGCAAAAATACGCCGTCAAGTGCGGCGGCTGCGGCAACCATCGCCTGGGGCTTTACGACGCCATCCTGATCAAGGAAAACCACATCCTCGCTGCTGGCAGCATTGCGGCGGCCATGGCTGCGGCAAAACAGGTGTCCGACACAACCAACGGACGGTGCAAGTTCATTCAGGTCGAGGTCGAATCCCTGGATGAATTGGGTCAGGCACTGAAGGCCGGGGCAAAAATGATCCTGCTCGACAACATGACGCTCGATCAGATGCGCGGCGCCGTTGCGCTCAATGCCGGTCGTGCGCTGCTGGAGGCGTCGGGTAACGTCAATCTCGACACGGTGCGAAGCATTGCCGAAACCGGCGTGGACCGCATTTCGGTCGGCGGTTTGACCAAAGACGCGCGCGCCATCGACCTGTCGATGCGCTTTTCAGGATAAGTAATCGATCTTCGCGCGATCATCAAAAAATAACTTGCGCGGCAAATGATGCCGCTATAATTGGTTCAACAAAAAAATTACGGGCCGGCAAAAGCCGGCTGAACGACAAGAGAAAGGGGCGTTTCATGCTGTTTGCGCTTTTTTATGTGGTTGCCATTACGATCCTGGTGATGCATTTCACCGGGTTTCTGGCAAGACACAATCTGGAGTGGCTGGTGCTTGTACTGGCCGCCGCCGTTTTCCCGGCAGTCATTTACCTTTAGCCCGATCACCAGCCAACATCTTGATACAAGCGCCACCGTCCATCCTGACCTCCTGGCACTGCAAGGCATTCAGGAACGGACGTCGATTTGATGCGCGATATACCTCTTCACTTCGTCGACGCTGACATCCATCACCTTAACCCGCTGCGGCAGGTTTTCAATCCCCACAAAACGGGCCGGACGTTCCGGCTGGCGTCCCAGCGCCTCGATAATGGTTTCTTCGAATTTGGCCGGCAGCGCCGTTTCGAGTACGACCATCGACCGTTCCGGCATGCGCATTTCCAACGCCACCTTGAGACCGTCCGCGGTATGTGTGTCGACCATCACCCCGTATTTCTCAAAGGTTTGCCTGATCGTCCGTAAACGGTCGGCGTGCGTGCTCTTGCCCGAAACAAAACCGAAGCTGGGCAAATCGGCGAAACACGGCATGCCCGATAGATCAAAGCTGCCACCGGCATCGATCTTCGTCCACAACTGACGAATGAGCGCTGGGTCGCGCCCGACGAGATCGAAGACGAAGCGCTCGAAATTGGACGCCTTGGAAATATCCATCGACGGGCTGGAAGTGGTCCGCGTCTCGGCCGTGCTCCGCGGGCGATAAACTCCCGTACGGAAAAACTCGTCGAGGACGTCATTCTCATTGGTCGCCATGACCAGACGACCAATCGGCAAGCCCATCATGCGGGCGATATGTCCGGCGCAGATGTTGCCGAAGTTGCCCGAAGGCACCGCGAAATCGACCTGCTCGTCGGACGACTTCGTCACGGCAAGATAGCCTTTGAAGTAATACACGACCTGCGCCGCAACACGCGCCCAATTGATCGAATTGACCGCGCCGATCCTGTATTTTTCCTTGAAGGCGAGATCGTTCGACACCGCCTTGACGATGTCCTGCGCGTCGTCGAACATGCCGCGCACGGCAATGTTGTAGATGTTCGCATCCTGCAGCGAGTACATCTGGGCACGCTGGAAGGCGCTCATCCTGTCGTGTGGCGAGAGCATGAACACGCGCAGGCCGTGTTTGCCACGCATGGCATATTCCGCCGCCGAGCCGGTGTCGCCCGATGTGGCGCCAAGGATGTTGATCTCTTCGCCCTTCTTCGCCAAGACGTACTCGAACAGATTGCCGAGCAACTGCATGGCCATATCCTTGAACGCCAGCGTCGGCCCGTTGGACAATTCCAGCAACGCCAAACCCGGTTCCAGCCAGCGTATCGGCGCGATGTCCGACGCCAGGCTGCCGGCACGGCCATTGCAATACACCTCGGCCGTGTAAGTCTTGCCGACCAGCGCTGCCAGATCGGCGGGTGGGATATCGTCGATGAATTTCGACAGCACGGCAAACGCCAGATCGGCGTAGGACAGCCCGCGCCAGCGATCAAGTTCGACACGGGTTATTTGCAGATAGGATTCCGGCAAATAGAGTCCGCCATCGGGCGCCAGGCCGCCGAGCAGAATTTCGGTGAATGTTCTTTGTATCGAATTCCGGGAGTCGCCGCGAGTCGAGATGTAGTGCATGGTCATAGCCAGAAGGATTACGGCAAACTTCGCCAAGCGGCGAGTTTACCACGCCCCACTAACGCGCTTCCTCCGTCGGGAAGCGATTCGCAGTCGCCTACCCGGTGACGATACGGTTCTTGCCGGAGCGCTTGGCCGCATAGTTCGCCTGATCGGCGCGCCCGATGGCCTGATCGAGCGATTCGGCGAAGCCATGGACAACCACGCCGGCACTGAACGTCATGACGCAATCGGTTCCGGGAAGGGCTTGCGCCGAAAACTCGCGCAGCACGCGGGCAACGGCTTTGGACGCCTCGTCCAGAGTCGTCGCCGGCAACATCAACACGAACTCTTCACCGCCAAAGCGGCAGAGCACATCCGACGGACGCATCGACTGGCGCAACAAATCCACCAGATGGACCAGCGCCACGTCCCCCGCCTGATGGCCGTAGCGGTCGTTCAGACGCTTGAAATCGTCGATGTCCAGCAAGGCCAAAGCGAACCGGCAACCACTGCGACGCGCCAGCGCCAGTTCGCGCTGACAGACTTGTTCGAAACCGCGGCGATTCAGCGCGCCGGTCAGCGGGTCGGTACACGCCGCTTCGTGCGCTTCAGCCAAGGCTTTTTCAAGCTCGGCGATACGCAACTCGGCCGCCAGCAGCTCGAACATGCCGGCCTCGCGAATGATGGCTTTCGGGAGGCCGCCAACAACGACGGGGGAATGTTCCGCCACGCGGGATCTCAGGACACACGATGTCACGCCAGGATGTGCCGAGCGACGATGCAAGCGGCGCGATGCCGGTCGATGTTGATAAGCCAGTTGTGATTCGTTGCGGTGCATGGCGTTCCGTTCCGTTGGTCGCGCCCCACAGTCAGGGCGCTCAAGTACATCAACGGATCGAATGACGAAATCTTGAGATATCTTCAGGGGTATCCGTATAGGGACTGAAACCGCTTTTGTGCAGCATCAAAGCTGCTTCTGCTCTGGCCCCGGAAACAGCAACGCACGAACAAGCACAACCAGGAAAATCAGCAGCCCGGTAGCGGTCAGCCAGTAGCCTGAACTTTGGCCAAAAGCCAACAGGCCGCCACCACTCACAAAGAGCAGCGCACGTATTGCCCCTCCCTTGACCAGTACGGCCCGCATCCGGTCCCGGGCCAGCGTACGCCGGCCTGGGTGTCGCCATACCGGCATCAGTTGCGACAATGCGCCGGTCACCAGCGGCAGGAGAAATGCGGCGATGAAGGCCGCTACTGCAGCGTGCCCATCCATCACGCCAATGGCATGGGCTATGCCAAACACGAGGAGCAGCAGAAAGCCGCACAATGCCGCCAGCAGCGACGCCGACGCGCCATCGCTGACCATCGCGCGCAAGCCATAGCGATGCAGCCAGGATAACCAGAGTCGGCCAAGGACTACGATCAGCGCGCCGGCGCCGAGCAGCGCAAGCGGCCACCCGAACACCGCGCCTGAACCCACCAACAGTACGCCGGCAACCGCCAACGGCAGATCCTGGCGCAGGCGGAGCGCGGCCTCGGGATTGGGTCCGCCTAGCACCGTCGGCAGCAGAACCTGCAGGGTGCCGATGGCGGTCAAGCCGATGAACCCCAACAGGTTCAGATGCAGATGCAGCCCGCGCAATTCCTGCCGTACTTCCGGCCAGAATTGCATGACGGGAACCAGTGCCAAGCCGAGAGCCAGAAAAACCAGCGCGGCGAGATACCAGCGCCAGCCTGGATGCGGCTTGCCCAGGGCATGCCGGGCTCTGGCCATCAACCAACCGATGAAAACCAGACACACCGGCAGCGAGATATAGACTGCGGCCAGCAAGGCGCCGGGCCCCAACCTTCCGTCAAAATGGAGAAAGACCAGCAGGCCGCTCGCCTGGAGCAGCAGCGGTAACAGCAGAACGACACGATGCGGCTGGCCGCTGCGGGTCAATACCGGGACAAAATGGGCAATGGCCCCGAAGATCAGCGGCAGGATGGCGACGGCAAGGACGAGATGCGCCCCCGCCAGCAAGGGCAGTTCGCCGAAAATGAGCAGGGCAAAGGTGGAAAGAACAACGGCAAGAGCGGAACAGCCAAGGTAGATCAGCATGCCCTCGCCTGACCGGCCTCAAGCCAATTTGGCAAAATCGATCACGATGGCGCCGGGTTCGCGCTGAACATAATTGATGCCAATGCTCTGGCCATAACGCGACTGCAACTGGCCGAGTAGCGGCAAGGGGTCGTGGTCGTTGCAAAAGCGCATGGTTTCGCCTGGCATCAAGGCATCGAAAGCGCCAAAGATGGCGGCGTGGCGGAACCGCTTGGCAATGCCACGCGCATCGAACGGATAAACGGCTTCTTTGGTGGGTTGGTCGCAGGCGTGCATGAACATCTCCGAAATATGACAAGACTAAAACGAACATTCATTTTCCCGCAAGTGCCGCCCAAGGTCTTTGATGTAGACCGGCGATAGCCCTTGGCGCATGTCGGATTTACGCTCTGGCAAGCCCGGCAAACATTTACAGCAATTCTTCGAGACGAAGGCGTGTCAGTTTGCCCTTGACCGCACTGAGCGCTTCGATCCGGGCAATCGCCGCGTCGATGTTCATTTCGCGCGTCTGATGCGTGAGCATGATGATGTCGGTCTGGTCTTCCCCTTCGGCCGGCTCACGCTGGATCATGGCGTCGATCGAGATCTGCTGATCGGCCAAAATGCGCGTGATGTCGGCCAGAACGCCCGGCCTGTCTTCGACGCGCATGCGCAGGTAATAGCTGGTGATGACCTTTGACAGAGGAAGAATGGTCAGATCAACCATCGCATCCGGCTGAAAGGCCAGATGCGGAACGCGATGTTCGGGGTCGGCGGTATGCATGCGGGTGACGTCGACCAGATCGGCAATGACCGACGAGGCCGTCGGTTCGGCGCCGGCGCCCTTGCCGTAGTAGAGCGTTGCGCCCACCGCATCACCCTTGACCAGTACGGCGTTCATTGCCCCTTCAACGTTGGCGATCAGCCGCTTGGCCGGAATCAGCGTCGGATGCACGCGCAGCTCGACCCCTTCGGGCGTGCGCTTGGTGATCCCGAGCAGCTTGATGCGGTAGCCGAGTTGTTCGGCATACCTGATATCCGCTGCCTCGAGTTGGCTGATGCCTTCGATGTGCGCCTTGTCGAAATTCATCGAATTGCCGAAGGCGATGGCGCTCATGATGCTCAACTTGTGCGCGGCATCGACGCCTTCGACGTCGAAGGTCGGGTCTGCCTCGGCATAACCCAGGCGTTGCGCCTCCTTGAGAACGGCCGCGAAGGAGAGCCCCTTGTCGCGCATCTCGGAGAGAATGAAGTTGGTGGTCCCGTTGATGATGCCGGCGATCCACTCGATGCGATTGGCCGTCAGACCTTCACGCAAGGCCTTGATGATCGGGATACCGCCGGCAACGGCGGCTTCGAACGCAACCATCACGCCCTTCTTCTGCGCCGCAGCGAATATCTCGTTGCCGTGCGTCGCCAGCAGGGCCTTGTTCGCCGTCACGACATGCTTGCCGTTCTCGATGGCCTTCAGCACCAACTCCCTGGCAATGCCACAACCGCCGATCAGTTCGACGACGATATCGATCTGCCGATCGGACACTACGGAAAACGCGTCGTCGGTGAGTCTGCAGGCGCCACCGGTGACTGCCGTGGCCAGCTCGAGATTCTTGTCGGCAACCAGCGTAATCTGGATCGGCCGCCCGGCGCGGCGGGTGATTTCCTCGGCATTGCGTCTGAGCACGGTGTAAGTTCCGCCACCGACTGTGCCGATGCCGAGAAGTCCAACGTTGATCGGTTTCATTTCAAAGCCTTCCTGAAACTGAACGAGGGGATGTGCATGCCCTCGCGAAAATAGAATCGGTGCGCGCGCTGACGCTGCACGCCGGAGTCGAGCGCCAGGACATGGCAGCCCCGCTTCGCCGCCTCCGCTGCAAGCCAGTCGATCATCAACTTGCCGATGCCTTGCGAGCGGCGAGTCTCATCACACACGAGGTCGTCGACATACAGGCGGCGTCCCTCGGAAGTATTCTCAATCAGCCGCCACAGGGCAACGCAAACCACTGCATCGGCATCATCATCGACGACCACGGCCATGCGCGCACCATTGGCGAACACCTCGTGCATGCGCGACAGATAATCCGCCGGAAGTTGCGGCCGCAACTGGCGGTGTACGCTTTCGGCCTTGATCAGCCAGTCTGGGGCCACGACTTCACCCGAGGCAGCGGTAACGGCAACGACATGCATCTCAAGTGCCATGCCGTTTACGGTATGCCTCCAGGAAACGCGCGATGCGGGCAACCGCCTCGCGCAAATCGTCTTCGTGCGGCAGGAATACCAGGCGGAAGTGATCCGGTGCGGGCCAGTTGAACCCACTGCCCTGAACCAGCAAGACGCGCTCTTCCCGCAGCAGCTCGGCGATGAATTCCTGGTCGTCGGTGATCGGATAGACCTGTGGATCAAGGCGGGGAAACATGTACAAGGTGGCCTTGGGCTTGACGCAAGTCACGCCGGGAATGGCCGTGATCAATGCATGCGCCAGGTCGCGCTGGCGACACATCCGGCCCGTAGGCGCGATCAGGTCGTCAATGCTCTGGTAGCCGCCGAGCGCCGTCTGGATGCCGTACTGTCCGGGAACGTTGGCGCACAGCCGCATCGAGGCGAGCATATCCAGCCCCTCGATGTAGTCGCGCGCATCGCGCAAATCGCCGGAAACGACCATCCACCCGGCACGGTAGCCGCAGGAGCGGTAATTCTTCGACAGGCTGTTGAAGCTGACCATCAGCACGTCCTCGGTCAGCGAGGCGATGGCCGTGTGACTGCGACCATCGTAAAGTACTTTGTCATACACCTCGTCGGCGAAGATGGTCAGGCTGTGTTCGCGGGCAATGGCGATGATATCGAGCAGCAAACTGTCCGGATAAAGCGCGCCAGTCGGGTTGTTAGGATTGATGACGACAATGGCGCGGGTCTGCGGCGTGATCTTGGCGCGTATGTCGTCAAGATCCGGCAACCATTCATTGTCTTCATCGCAGCGGTAGTGTCGCGGCGTGCCGCTGGACAGGCTGACCGCGGCCGTCCACAACGGATAGTCGGGCGCCGGCACCAGCACCTCGTCGCCCGCGTTGAGCAAGGCGTTCATGGCCATGACGATCAGTTCGGATGCCCCGTTCCCGATGTAGATGTCTTCCAGCGTCACCCCTTTGATGTGCTTTTGCTGGGTGTAGTGCATGACCGCCTTGCGCGCGGCGAAAATGCCCTTCGATTCGGAATACCCTGCCGCATGCGGCAGGTTGTGGATCATGTCGAGCTGGATTTCTTCGGGCGAATCGAAACCGAACGCGGCGAGATTGCCGATGTTCAGCTTGATGATCTTGTGCCCTTCGTCCTCCATCTGCTTGGCCTGTTGCAATACCGGGCCGCGTATGTCGTAACAGACGTTGGCGAGTTTTCCTGATTTAAGTACGGGTTTCATCGTGATCGACCATTGCGGCTGCCCTGCGGCAAACCGTCCTTTCCAAATGCGTCCTGGGAATTACATTCCGCTCCGCCTGCGCGCAACTTCAAATCGCATCGGGCAAAAAGCTATAATCCTACTTTATCGCCATGTGCACCGCAATTTAATGAAGATGCAACTCGCCCAAACGGTGGGCCAGAATACCTTTACCGCCTACGGCGACGGCTATGTCAGCGTCAATGCCGTCCGCCACACCAGCAACCTGGTCGTCCTTCCCGACCGTCTGATCCCCGACTGGACGAAGGCTGATTTCGACACGCTCGGCATCGCCGACTTCGAACTGCTGGCATCGCTCGATACCGAGATCGTCCTACTCGGCACGGGAATGATGATCCGCTTTCCCCGGCCCGAACTCCTGCGACCGCTGATGGCGGCGCGAAAAGGACTGGAAGTGATGGACATTCAGGCCGCCTGTCGAACCTATAACGTACTCGTCGGCGAGGGGCGCAAGGTTGCCGCAGGACTGATTTTTTTCTGATTGTATTCCCCGGTTTTCGTTACCACCCGATGATCGTTCCGCTCGGCAAACCCATCGCCAGAACCCTTCCTGAATGAAACACATTGCCTTAAAGATCGACGTTGATACCTGCCGGGGAACGCTGACCGGCGTTCCCGCCCTGATCGACCTGCTCCTGAAGCATCAGGCCCAGGCCAGCTTTTTCTTCTCGCTGGGCCCCGACCACGGCGGCCGTGAAATACACGCCACCTCGCTGAGCCGCTACTATGACCTGCGAACGCGGCTGTACGGACGCCTGCTGCCCGGCCCGGATATCGGCAAACGCTGCGGCGAGATCATGCGCCAAGCCCGCGCTGCCGGTTTTGAGGCCGGCATTCATGCCTGGGATCGTGTGCGCTGGGAACAGCGCATCGAACATGCCGGGAATCCGTGGGTCGAGTCCGAGATGGACAAGGCCTGCACGCGGTTTTCGGACATCTTCGCCGAGCCGGCCAAAGCGCACGCCGCAGCTGGATGGCAGACGAATCGACATGCCCTGCGTCTGACCCAGCGGCTCGGATTCTCCTATGCCAGCGATTGCCGGGGCGATCACCCTTTCATCCCGGTCATCGACGGTGAAATCGTGGCCTGTCCGCAACTTCCCACCACGCTGCCCACGCTCGATGAAATCCTCGTCATGGAAACCGGCTTTTCGCCGGACCAGGCTGTCGATCGTATTCTGCAACTGTCTGCCGCGATACCCGGCGACCATATTGTCACGCTGCGCGCGGAGCTGGAAGGCATGCCATTCATCGGCGCTTTTGAACGCCTGCTCAGCCGATGGAAAGAGAACGGCTACCGACTCGGCGCCCTGCGCGACGTCTGCGCGACGCTCGACCTGGCGACGCTGCCGCGCCACGTCGTCCGCTTTGCCGAAATCCCCGGCCGGACCGGTCTGCGAATGATGCAAGGGCCGGGCTTTTTGCAGGGCTGACTGAATGCCGCGTATGCCGTCTATGCCGATTTGTTACACTGTTCCGCTTGTCGATTGAAACCGCATCGAACCAGGCTATCCCGAATGAAAGCACCGCCATCAAGGCCCGTCGTCCGCCCCAACCCGGCGCTTTGTGCGGGCGCGCTTTCACGACTGTCGTGGGCAGCCGGCGCGCTGCTTCTGCTGTGGACAACGATCCATTGGGCACTGTCATGAATTCCGCTTGCGGGCCGATTCTGCGCTTCGACAATCTGACGCTGGGCTACAACCGGCATCCGGCCGTGCACCACCTCCGGGGCGAGGTAATCGCCGGAAGCCTGCTGGCCGTGGTCGGCCCCAACGGGGCGGGCAAGTCGACACTGCTCAAAGGCATCGTCGGCGAACTGCGCCCGATGCAGGGGCGCGTCGAGCTGATCGGGCTCCAGCGCGAAAATATCGCCTACCTCACCCAACAATCGACGCTCGACGTCAGTTTTCCCATCGTCATTTACGATTTTGTGGCCATGGGGCTGTGGGCGCAATTCGGCGCTTTTCGCGGCTTCAATCGCGCGGCAAAACAACGCATCGAGGAAGCCATCGGAGCCGTCGGCCTCAGTGGGCTGGAAAACCGCCCCATCGGCCAGCTCTCCGGTGGCCAGTTGCAACGCGCGCGCTTTGCCCGCTTGACCTTGCAGGATTCGCCGCTGGTCCTGCTCGACGAACCCTATGGTGCGATCGACGTCAATACGGTACGCGACCTGGCGGCGCTGGTCCGCGGCTGGAATAACGAAGGTCGTACCGTCATCAGCGTCCTGCACGATTTCGAGCATGTGCGTCAGGAGTACCCGGAAACCCTGTTGCTGGCGCGCGAAGAAGTGGCGCGCGGCGCCACGACGCAAGTTCTCAGCGACGACAACCTGCACCGTGCACGCCATCTGGCCGAGGCGCAGGGTGAAGCTTCCGGTGCGGCCATCTGCAACGCCGAAACCCACGACACCGCGGAGCACCAGCACGGATGAGCCTGATCGACACGCTCGCCGGCTTGCCGCTGATTTCGCCTTTCGTCGAATTCGGCTTCATGCGCCGTGCGCTGGCCGGCTGTCTGGCGCTTTCGCTCGGTGCGACGCCGATTGGCGTATTCCTGATGTTGCGGCGCATGAGCCTGGCCGGCGACGCCATTTCGCACGCCATCCTGCCGGGCGCCGCCGTCGGCTATCTGATCGCCGGGCTTTCGCTCTCGGCGATGACGCTGGGCGGACTCGTCGCCGGCATCGCCGTGGCGGTGCTGGCCGGTGGCGTGGCGCGCAATTCGGTGATCAAGGAAGACACCAGCCTGGCGACCTTCTATCTGATCTCGCTTTCCGCCGGGGTGCTGATCATCTCCATGCGCGGCAGCAACGTCGACCTGCTGCACGTACTTTTTGGCAGCGTGCTGGCGCTCGACGATGCCGCGCTCTTCCTGCTGGCCAGCTTTGCCTCGATGTCGATAGTCGCCATCGCCGTCGGCCTGCGCCTGATCGTTCTCGAATGCAGCGACCCCGAACATCTGGCGCGCATCAGCCGCCTCAGCCCGCTGGCGCATTACGGCTTCATGGTGCTCGTGGTTCTCAATCTGATCGGCGGATTCCACGCGCTGGGCACCTTGATGGCCGTTGGCATCATGATTCTGCCTTCGGCAGCGGCACGTTTCTGGGTTTGCAACATCGTTCCCCTCCTCCTGACCGCGGTGGTCATCGCCTTCGGCGGAGCGCTGATCGGCCTGCTGCTTTCCTACTACGTGAACCTGCCGGCCGGCCCGGCCATCGTGTTGACGCTGGGCGGGCTCTATGTGCTGTCGATGGCCCTCGGTCCGCTCGGACCGCTGGTCAACCGCCTGCGGCCGCGCTGGCACTTCGAGCGCTGAAGGCAGCAGGCGAGTCCCATGGAAAGTTTGATGCAAACGCTCCTTCGTCGCCTGGTCTTCGCTTCACTACTCATTGTTGTCGGCATCGCGGGAAATGCCGCCGCGGAACCGCTCAAGGTCGTCGCCACCTTCAGCATCCTGGGCGATATGACGCAACGCATTGGCGGCGAGCGGATCGAGCTACACACCCTGGTCGGCCTGAACGCCGATGCCCACGTCTACCAACCCACGCCCGCTGACGCCAAGATGATCGCGCAGGCCCGGCTCGTCATCGTCAATGGTTATGGATTTGAAGGCTGGATCGAGCGTCTGATCAAATCCTCCGGCTATCGCGGCAAGGTCCTGACAGCCAGCGCCGGAGTCAAAACGCTTGCCAGGCCTCACAGCCCGGACGAAATGCAGAACCCCAACACGCACGACGGCGCAGTCGATCCGCACGCCTGGCAGGATCTGTCGAATGCCCTGCGTTATGTCGATAACATTGTCCGGGCACTGAGCGAAGCCGATCCGGCTGGCCAGCAGTTCTTCCAGGCCAATGCGGCAAAATACCAGCACGAGATTTCCGCGCTCGATAGCGAAATACGCATGTCATTCAACGCCATCCCTTCGGGGCAGCGGCGCGTGGTCACCTCGCACGACGCCTTCGGCTATTTCAGCCGCGCCTATGGCATCGCCTTCATCTCACCCGTCGGCATCAACACCGACGCCGAGCCGTCGGCCGCCGATGTCGGACGCATCATTCGGCAGATTCGCCGGGAGCATATACGTGCCGTATTCATGGAAAGCGTCTCGGACCCGCGTCTGCTGGAACGCATTCGCCTGGAATCGGGCGCCCGAATCGGCGGCACCCTGTATTCCGACGCGCTTTCCAAACCCGACGGACCCGCAGCAACCTACCTCGACCTGATGCGGCACAACGCCCGAACGCTGGCGGCAGCGCTGGCCGAATAGGTCGATACGGGGGCGATTCTCAACAAATAGATATTACTTCGTGCTTACAAGCGTGTCTTCCCATGGAATCTGCTCCTTGTCTTGCGATTTGCATCACCTATTGATACAAGTATCCTATTCGTCCGGATGTCCGATTTCGCAGGGCCACTTCTCGCCTACCATCCTGAAGAGGACTCAATGAATCAATCACGTCGACGGATAAACTCACTGACAACAACTGATCGGAAAATTTGCTACATATCGCTTACTACGAGACCGACATTCCTTCATTTTGCAAAGCAAACGAGCAAGAAGTTTTGGGCGCTTTGGCGGAACACCATGGGTTTTCGCTTGAAATTCACCAGCGCTTTGCTTGGCAGGAACAGATTCGGCTACTGCAAATTTGCCTGACGGGTATAGATGCCGGGCTGATATTCTTTGAATTCTCCATTCCGCGGATGGGTAAGCGTGCCGACGTTGTACTACTCATTGGTAGCGCAATTCTTGTCATCGAATTCAAGGTTGGGTCGGACTCGTTCGACCGGGCCGCAATGGAGCAAGTGCATGACTATGCGCTGGACCTCAAGAATTTCCACCGAGGAAGTCACCACCACGCAATCCTACCTATCCTGATTGCTACCCAGGCGCCATGTCAGACAGTCCGCTCCATCGAATGGGCCAGCGATGGCGTAGCAAAACCAATTGGCGTAAGCCCGCCCGAGCTACACCCGCTGATCGTTTTGACCCTCACGGGATTGGATGCGGCCCCCATTGATGCTCCAAACTGGGCGAGATCAGGATATAAGCCGACACCAACTATCGTTGAGGCTGCTCAATCACTCTATCGAGACCACGATGTTCGCGAGATTTCGCGATCTGATGCGGGCGCAAAGAATTTGGGCTTGACCGCAGACTGTCTTGCCGAAATCATCGAGCATTCAAAACGAGGCCACAGAAAAGCGATCTGTTTTGTAACAGGCGTGCCGGGTTCAGGCAAAACTCTTGCCGGGCTAAATGTGGCCACTGCGCGCGCCAAGGATCATAGCGATGAGCACGCTGTCTTCTTGTCGGGCAATGGTCCTCTAGTCGAGGTGCTACGCGAGGCTCTTGCGCGTGATCAATCTGAACGTGAGGGAATATCAAAAAAGGATGCCCTACGAAAAGTGGCGAGTTTTGTCCAGAATATCCATCACTTTCGAGATGAAGCACTGAAAGACTCGCGAGCACCGGCCGAAAAGGTGGTCATCTTTGACGAAGCGCAACGGGCTTGGGATCGGGATCAAACCGCGAAATTCATGCAACAGAAACGAGGCTACTTCGATTTTGATGAATCGGAACCAGCGTTTCTCATCAGTGTGATGGACCGTCATGATGACTGGTGCGTCATCATTTGCTTGGTTGGTGGAGGACAAGAGATCAACACTGGCGAAGCCGGGCTCGCGGAATGGCTATCTTCCATTTCTCGGCATTTCTCCACATGGGATACCTACATCTCAAATCGCCTTGAAGATCGGGATTACATATGGGACAGCGAGACCTCATCGGCCTTGGCCAGTCTCAAAGCGGACCGACGGGAAGCATTGCACCTTTCCGTGTCAATGCGTTCATTTCGTGCCGAATCGCTTTCTGAGTTTGCCGGCCATGTAGTCGAAAATCGCTCAGCATGCGCACGAGAAGCGTACGCCCAAATCGCGGATCGCTACCCCATCGTTTTGACCAGAGACTTACAAAGCGCACGAACTTGGTTGCGTAATCGTGCGCGCGGCAGCGAACGTTATGGACTTCTGGCCTCATCAGGAGCAAGCCGGCTTCGACCAGAAGGAATCTTCATAAAAGCCAAAATCGACGCGCCAACTTGGTTCCTGAACAATCGCACTGATGTCCGCGCTTCCTATTACATGGAAGAAGTTGCCACAGAATTTGATGTTCAAGGGCTGGAGCTCGATTGGTCAGGTGTCTGCTGGGATGCTGACTTCAGATATGAAGAAACGGCATGGAAGCACTTCAGTTTCCGTGGCACCACTTGGCAACGAGTCAATGCCAAGGAGCGGCAACTTTATCTCAAGAACGCTTATCGCGTGATTCTCACTCGCGCACGTCAAGGCATGGTGATTTATGTTCCCGTTGGCAGTCTGGATGACCCCACGCGACGCACTTCGTACTATGACCAAACGTATGACCACCTCTGTCGGTGCGGGCTCATGCCCATATAGTCTTGGATTGCAATGGCTGCAATCATCCCGGGGGTGCTATACGAAGTATGAGACCGAACTCTTTCCGCTAACCGTAGCTTGCCGGGTGCGCATCTTGACGGCAAAGTGACGTGGATTCCGACATGAAGAGACGATGCTCGTAGCAGGCATTGTCTCGCCACACAAACGGCATAAACCACATCCAGGCGCGATGGCTTACGGTGCATAACCCAGTTACGCAGGATGCTGCACGTCCCTGCCACATAGGAAAACAATGAATGACTGATCGTTGTTCTTGGCGCGCATTAGCAGCTTCTATCGCGAATCATCGCCCCGGCTTTTGCGCCAGAATCTGGACCACCTCGCCGAGGCCATCATGGTGACGCCCTTCGTGCACTTCGCGCAGGCCGACAAATCGATGCAGCGACTGGCAGCCGGGAAACTCCTGCTCCAGATCGTCGATCGCCGCCAGCAGTTGCGGTTCGGGAGGGCCACCGGTGCCTCGCCCGGCCTGGCCAGTCCCATAGGCCTCAAAAACCATCAGCCCGCCCGGACGGAGCGCCGCGACACAACGACGATGCAGGTCTTGCCGAACCCGTTTTGGAAGATGGAGGAATATCGAGACGATGGCGTCCCAGGCCTCGACGCCCAGGTCGCACGTTGCCAGATCGGCATGACGCGTCTGGATCGAAACGCCGTACCGTGTTGCCAGAGTTGACGCCTTGTCGAGGCCGCGTTCGGCAATATCGATCGAAGTGACGGAAAAACCCTGCCGGGCCAGCCAGACACCATTGCGCCCTTCACCGTCCGCCAAACAGAGCAACGAACCACCGGGAACAAACTGTGGCATGACACTAACGAGGAAATCATTTGGCTGGATGCCGTAAGCAAACTCTTCAGCGGCGTAGCGCTGATTCCAGAAGGCGGCAAGCTTGTCAATCGGCGCCGCATTCACTGCCGTGCCTTCGCTTCGCGCAGAATCGTCGTGGCGCGCAGCACGACCGGACGGTCGACCATCTTGCCATCGACCGCGACCACGGCGCCGCCGGAACGCGCATCGGCGTCGATCACGCGTTGCGCCCAGGCCACCTCGTCCGGCGTGGGCGTAAAGCAGCGATTGACGACGGCCACCTGGCGCGGATGAATGCACAACTTGCCGCCGAAACCCAGACGGCGCGAGCGCAGCGATTCGGCCTGCAGCAAATCGACATCGTCGATTGCGGTGCACACGCCGTCTATCGGCGCGGCGATGCCGGCCACGCGCGAAGCCAGCACCAGCTCGGTGCGAAATGGCAGCAACTCATCCTCACCGCAGCGCATGTTCAGGTCGGCCTGGAAATCGATGGTGCCGAAAATCAGGCGCTCGACATTGGCGCTGCGCGCCAGCACATAGCGTTGCTCGAAGCCGCGTGCAGATTCGACCAAGGGCAACACCAGCATGCCCTTCCCCGCCTGGCTCGCCGCGGCGATGTCTTCCGGCCGCTCGGCCTTGGGCAACACCACGCCGGCAATACCGGCGCTCGCCAGCAGCCCAAGATCCGCCTCGAACCACTGGGTTTCCGCCGCGTTAATGCGGACCAAAACCGGGTGGGCGGGGTCCAGCCAGGCGGCCAGCGCGGCGCGCGCCGTGTCCTTGTCGGCCGGGCTGACCGCGTCCTCCAGGTCGATGATCACGGCATCGGCACCGGCTTCGAGTGCCTTGTCGAAGCGTTCGGGACGGCTGCCGGGGACGAAGAGCAGGGAATTTGCATTGTTCATGTTGACCTCATCGGGTGGGTTGTTTGAGTTGGGGGAAAATCCGTGACCGGAAGCGAGCGGGGCCTCTTCCGGGAATTGGCGGCAATTCACACAGCATGGGCGGATTGCAACCGCGCGATCTCGTCCGGCGTATAGCCGAGCTCGATCAGGATGCTGCGCGTATGTTGCCCGAGTGCGGGAATGGCGTCCATCCGGGCCTGCACCGAATCCGGCAGCGCGGGCGGCAGCAAGGCCAACAGCGGGCCTGCCGGACTTTCGATCTCCACCCAGCGTGCTCTTGCACGCAACTGCTCGTGCTGCCACAGATCGTGCAGGTCATTGACGCGTGCATTGGCAATGCCGGCGGCATCGAGTCGCGCCACTACCTGCTCGGCATTCAGTCCGGAAAAGGCCCGTTCGATCAGCGCTCTGAGTTCGCCACGGGCCGCCGTGCGCTTCGAACTGGACGCGTAGCGCAAATCGGCGCTCAGCTCGGGCTGCAGCAAGACCTTCTCGCAGAAAACCACCCATTCGCGTTCGTTCTGCAATCCCAGCATCACCACCTTTCCGTCGCCGGCGGTAAACGGGCCGTAGGGATAAATGGTGGCGTGTGCGGCACCGGAACGCGGCGGCGGCGAAGCGCCGTCGTAGGCGTAATACAAAGGATAGCTCATCCACTCGGCCATGGTTTCGAGCATCGAGACTTCGACGCGCGAGCCTTCGCCGGTCTTCCCACGCTGGATGAGTGCGGCGAGGATATTGCTGTAGGCATACATGCCGGCCGAAATGTCGGCGATCGAGCACCCGGCCTTGGCCGGTTCGTCGGGTGTGCCAGTGACCGACAGAAAGCCCGATTCGCTCTGGATCAGCAGGTCATAGGCTTTCTTGTCGCGATACGGGCCGGAATCGCCATAGCCCGAAATATCGCAGACGATCAGACGCGGATAGCGCTCGTGCAGCGTCTCGAATGACAGTCCGAGACGCGCCGCGGCGCCGGGCGCCAGATTTTGTACGAGCACATCGGCTCTCTCTAGCAGCCGCGTGAGAACACCGTTCGCTTCGACGTGCTTGACGTCGAGCGTCAGGCTTTCTTTCGAGCGATTGGTCCACACGAAATGCGAGGCCAGCCCCTTGACGCGTTCGTCATAGCCACGGGCGAAGTCGCCGGAGCCGGGGCGCTCGATCTTGATCACGCGGGCGCCGAGATCGGCGAGCTGGCGGGTGCAGAAAGGTGCGGCAATCGCGTGTTCCAGCGACACGACGGTGACGCCGTCCAACGGACGAATTGCGGTAGTCATGGTCAAGACTTAAAAGGATCTTGGCAGACCGAGTACGTGCTCGGCCACGTACGACAGGATCAGGTTGGTCGAAATCGGCGCCACCTGATACAGACGCGTCTCACGGAACTTGCGTTCGATGTCGTAGTCGCAGGCAAAGCCAAAGCCTCCATGGTATTGGAGGCAGGCGTTGGCCGCTTCCCACGACGCCTTGGCGGCGAGATACTTGGCCATGTTGGCCTGGGCGCCGCAGGGCTGGTGCGCGTCGAACAAACGGCAGGCTTCGTAGCGCATCAGGTTGGCGGCTTCGACTTCGATGTACGCCTCGGCGATCGGGAACTGTACGCCCTGGTTCTGACCGATGGGTCGGTCGAAGACCACACGTTCCTTCACATATTCGCTAACCTTGTCGATGAACCAGTAGCCATCGCCGATGCACTCGGCAGCGATCAGCGCGCGTTCGGCATTGAGCCCGTCGAGAATGTACCGGAAGCCCTGACCTTCCTCGCCGATCATATTCTCCACGGGGATTTCAAGCTGGTCGAAAAACAGTTCGTTGGTTTCATGATTGACCATGTTCGGAATCGGTCGCACGGTCATTCCTTTGCCTATCGCTTCACGCAGATCGACGATGAAAATCGACATGCCCTCCGATTTCTTTTTCACCTCGGCGAGCGGCGTGCTGCGCGCCAGCAGAATCATCAGATCCGAGTGCTGGACGCGCGAGATCCACACCTTCTGGCCATTGACCACGTAACGGTCACCCTGCTTCACGGCGGTGGTCTTGATTCGGGTGGTGTCGGTGCCGGTGCTCGGCTCGGTCACGGCCATCGACTGCAGGCGCAACTCGCCCGAAGCGATCCGGGGAAGGTAGTCCTGTTTTTGCGCTTCCGAGCCGTGACGCAGCAGGGTGCCCATGTTGTACATCTGGCCGTGGCAGGCTCCGGAGTTGCCGCCACAGCGGTTGATTTCCTCCAGGATCACCGAGGCTTCGGTCAGGCCGAGGCCGGAGCCGCCGTATTCCTGCGGGATCAGCGCGGCCAGCCAGCCGGCCTGGGTGAGCGCGTTGACGAAAGCTTCGGGATAGGCGCGTTCCATGTCGACCGTGCGGAAATACGCGGCAGGGTACTGGGCGCAGAGATCGCGCACGGCGTCGCGGATATCCTGATATGAATCGCTTGCCTTCAGCATGATTTCTTTCCTCGGGTTTCGGAGTTATCACGGGTCAGGTTAACCGTGGTTCGTGTTGCAAGAATCGCATCGCACGCCAGAACGAAAGGATAGCCCGTTTACCCCGTAATCCGCGAATGCGGAGTTGACTTCATCGCCGCACGGGTCCGCCTCGACACGGCCGAATGCCAGCGATTCATTCTTGCCGACAACGACCTACCCCCATCTTGGTACAATGGCGGATTGTATAAGCCGCAGGACCACCCTCATGAAACGTACCCGCCTTTCCACACGCAAACGCATCTCGGACCATGCCAACGAGCTGGGCCGTCTGGCGATCGGGCTCGCCGAATCGGGCGGCCACCTGGAGGCCATGCTGTGGGAAAAACAACTTACAGCACTGGTCAACAAACTGCTTCACGACGGCGCTGAAGACGACCTGAACGCATCGCTGGACCGCTTGTTCGACTCCCACGCCCTGGCCCACGACAACCTCGCCGACATTCTTGAATCCTGCGCCGAATCCTGCGTCATGAGCCTGCAAGAGCAGGACTACGATATCCTGCTGTTCAATGTGCCGCTGCTTGTCTGGTCGCGTTTCTCGATTCCGGCGGGAACGATCGCCAAGGGCACGATGCAAACGCTCAAGACTCAGCTTGGGGCGCACCTGTTTTCCGCTAACGCAAAGATGGCGCTGGCCGACTATCTGTACAGCCCGGACCAGTTGCCACGCACTTTTGTCGACACCTGGTTACTGATGCGCGAACTGGGCGGTGCGGCGCTGTGCAACACCCCGATGAAACTGGATATATCGTCGCTGCCCGAAACCAATCAATTTCTCTCCGATGCACGGTATCTGGTCGGCGCCATCGCCGTTCCGCACGGCACGCCGCTCTTTCGCTGGAACGAATCCGATCGCTGTTCACGCGAATCGGCACTCAAGGAGTGGGTAAAACAAGGAAGCCCCTGTCTGGAGCCGCTGCTGACCGGATGCGCCTTTCAACTGCTGATCGCCGATGCCTATCATGCCGCCTGTCGCGCCGCGGATATGGCCTCGCGCCCCTACTCCCTGCGCGCTTCGGTCGCCTTTCTTCAAACCACGCTCGGCAAACCCGCTGAAACGCTGCGTGCCGTAATCGGCGGGTTTCATGACCAGCGTCTGGAAGAATATCGAATCGGCTTCGGGCCACGCGACAGCGATACGATTTTTCATGGCGTCGTCTGGCCGCTGCTCGGCGCTGAAGATGAAACGACCGATGTGGCCAATGAAGTTGAGAGCATTCTGCGCGAGTCCGGAATCAAGGAAGTCCTGGTGCATGGTCAGCGCTTTCCCTTCGAGTTTTGCGACGATTGTGGGGCACCGCTCTACCCCAACACAGAAGGTGAAACGGTCCACGCCGAATTGCCGGAGCAAAGCAACGCACCCTCGCAAACCTTGCACTGATCAACCCTGATGCGTAACTCCGACCTGCTGGATCGCAGCCTGAAAGCCGTCTGGCATCCCTGCACGCAGATGAAGCAGCACACCGACAAGGGCGCCGGATCGCTGCCCCTGATTCCGGTCAGCCACGGCCGGGGTGCCTGGCTGTACGATCTTGACGGCAAACGTTATCTCGATGGCATCAGCTCGTGGTGGGTCAATCTTTTCGGCCACTGCAACCCGCGCATCAATGCCGCCCTGCGCGATCAGCTCGAACAACTTGAACACGTCATCCTCGCCGGCTGCACGCACCGGCCGGTGGTCGAACTGTCGGAACGCCTTTCAGCGTTGACCGGCGGCACCCTGGGACACTGCTTCTACGCCTCGGACGGCGCCTCGGCGACCGAGATTGCGTTGAAAATGTCTTTCCACAGCTGGCGCAATCGCGGCCGCGAGAAGAAGCAGGATTTCCTCTGCTTGGAGGGCAGCTACCACGGCGAAACCGTTGGCGCTTTGGCCGTGACCGACGTGGCGATTTTCCGCGACGCCTACGCGCCGCTGATCCGCCCGGCCACTACCGTGCCGACGCCCGACGCCCGCCACGCCCGCCCGGGCGAATCGCCGGCCGACGTGGCGCGTCGCGCCGCCGCCGGACTCGAACAACAACTTGAACGGCATCACGAGTCCATCGCTGCGCTGATTGTCGAGCCGCTGATCCAGTGTGCCAGCGGCATGACGATGTACGACCCGGAATACCTGCGCCTGGCGCGCGCCTTATGCGACCGTTATGACGTGCACCTGATCTGTGACGAGATCGCCGTCGGTTGCGGCCGCACCGGCACCTTCTTCGCACACGAACAGGCCGCCAGCGACGGCCAGCCGTTCAAACCGGACTTTCTCTGCCTGTCAAAAGGCATTTCAGGTGGTTATCTGCCCTTGTCCGTCGTACTCACCACGGATGACGTTTATCAGGCTTTCTATGACGACGTCACCGCGCGCGGATTCCTGCACTCGCACTCCTACACCGGCAATGCGCTGGCCTGCCGCGCCGCGCTGGCAACCCTCGAAATCTTCGAGTCCGAGCAAGTGCTTACGGGCAACAAGGGCCGTGCCGAAAAAATTGCCAAGGCACTTGCACCACTCGGCAGCCATCCGCAGGTCAGACACCTGCGTCAACGCGGGATGATCCTCGCCTTCGATGTGGACAGCGATGACCCGCATTTCTCCCGCCGCTTCTATCGCGCCGCGCTGGAACGCGAAGCGCTGATCCGCCCGATCGGCACGACCGTCTATCTGATGCCGCCGTATATCGTCAGCGACGAGGAAATCGACCATCTGGGGCGGGCGGTTTCCGGGGCTCTGGCCGAGGCACTGGCTTAAACCGGGAAACCTCGACCGCCTGTCCATTTACCCGCACACCGGCTTTGGGCAGACTAGCGCAGGCTCACCGTTTGCCCTTTCCACACCGGATCCTGCCAGCGATAGAACAGACTCAGGTTGTTCGGTTTGTCGGCCCATCTTTCAACCGTCAGCGTGGCCATGCGCAGAATCTCGAAACTCTGCTTGTAATGCCCGTCGGCCTTGATTTCGCGTGTCGCGAGCAGCTGCGCGTTGCCCGGCACCCAGCCGGAAAACTCAATATAGCCGAGATTTGGCGCGTCCAGCCCCGGCGGTACGACATCGACTCCCCAGCCTTCCGCGCCTTGCCGGAAGACCCACATCTCCCGCCATGTGTCGAGCGCTTGTACGGCGAGCGCCAGCACCGTTCCTTCGCGGTTGGCCGTGGCCGAGGCCGTCCACACCACGCCGTAGGTGCAGCGGGTGAACAGCGGGTTCCGGGCATCATGCTTGGCGTCGACCAGATGGATACAGGTCTCGCCCGGCTGGCCGGGGCTGGTCGTGACAGAAAGCTTGACTGCCGCCTTGGTGGCAGCCATCGGCGTTCCCGGATTCGCCGCCCAACGTGAAGCGCCGACACGAATGGCCGCATCGCTGTAGGTCGGTGTGTCGCTTTCCATCAACTCGCTCTTGTTGACCGCGGCGAGTTCGTCCAGCGCGCGTTGAGCGGCAAGTTGTACTGCCGGTTGCCCAAACTCTGGCCGCCGCGCCCGTTGGTAAGCCAGGCTGGCCCACACCCCGGCTTTACGCAAATGCAGACGATTTTTCAACACCTCCGGCAGATCGCGGGTTTCGACGCGATCCAGCACCTCGGCGCGCCAGTTATCGAGTGCAAACCGCTCAACCGGAGCGAGCGCAGGCGAAACGCATTCGTGCTTGGTGAGCGCCAGCGCGGCTTGAGCTTTCTGCAGGTCGGTCGACGGCAACGCCAGCACGCGCCGATGTGCGTCGCCGTTGTAGCACAGTTGGACCTGTGTCTCGCGCTCGAAACTCGTCATATTCACCCCGTAGCCGGCGGCGACTTCCAGATGGGCGGCGATCGCCTCGCCTCCGGACTTGGTCTGGCGGGCAGACGCGCGGCGTGCCAGTCGTTCGGCCATGGTGCCGAGCGCGTCGAACGCTTCACCGGTGATCGCTTCGGCCGGTGCCGCATGCAGGTAGGCGGCGGCATAGCCGATGCCTAGCGCTTCCGAACCGCTGGTATCCTTGAGGAAGCGCACAATCGACAGCAGTTCCGGCGCGTCCTCGGGCTTGAGCGACTGCTGGCGTACCTGCGTGGCGCGGATGTAGCCGGCGCGTTCGCGGCGATGGTCATAGACCTGCAGGTAATCGCCCTTCTGGCCGCGGATTTCCAGACTGTCGCCTTGCCAGAGCACCGCCTGTTGCGGTGCCGAATCGCGCGGCGCAGCGCGCAAGGCGGATTGGTCCTGGGTGACGATGGCGATGACGGCAAGCGCTGCGGTAAGCATGATCATTCCCCTTCCTGGTCGTTTTCGACGGCGTGCTGGTTCGCGTTGCTCGCCTGGGTGCGGCCCGCTCTGCCAAGCAGCGTGGAGCCGATGAACCCTCCATCCGACGGAGGTGGGGCGATGATGACGGTGATCTTGTCGGAGAGCTTGTCGGCCATCGTTTTCTGGATGAGCAGCGGGTTCTTCTGGATCAATGCGCCGTCCCTGGCCAGTTGTTCGCTGGCGATCTTACCCATGCGTTCCTGACGGTAGGCCTCGGCGTCGGCCAGCTTGCGGCGCGATTCCGCCTCGCCGGTGGCCTCGATCTGGCGTGCCTGCGACGAGGCTTCGGCGTTCTTGATGCGAGCCACCTTCTCGGCTTCGGCTTCGAGTCCGCGCTGTTCGATCTGCTTCTGCTTGAAGGGCAGCACATGCTTCATCGCTTCTGCCTGGGCCTTGGCGGCAATGATCTGTTCTTCGCCCGCGGCCTCCGCCGACTTCTCACGGCGCACCTTGTCAGCCTGCGATTCCAGCTCGGTCTGCTTGACCTGCTTTTCCTTCAGTTCCAGGGTGTAACGCATCTTCTCGGTGGCCAGCTCCTCGGCCAGCAGGCTTTCCATCCCCCTTTTGTAGTCTGCGGGGAGATCCACTTTGCCAACCAGAACGGCTTGCAGCTTGATGCCGTCTTTCTCCAGTAGCGGCTTCAGTTCGCCCTCGATGCTTTCCTTGATCTCCTGCCGCTTGGTCGAGAAGATTTCGCGCACCGTGTAACGAGCCAGTGTCTTGTACAGAACACCCTGTACCGCCGGCTGTACGACTTCGCCGCCGATGTTTTCCGGCAGCGCCCGCGCCATGCTGGCCAGCCGACTCGGATCGAGCGCGTAACGCACCGAGACATCGAGCCCGATGGACAACCCTTCAACCGTCTGGAAAGGCGCCGAGCCGGTGGCCTCTTCGCCGCCTTCCGGCCGGTAGATCTGGTCGCGCAGCGAAAAACGGCGCAGGCTGTGCAGGCCGGGAATGACGACGATGGCGCCTTCCTGCACTTCGGTCGACGCGCCGGTCAACTGGTTGAGGCGCATGCCGATTTCACCCCGGCCGACGCTCTGCATCGGCGGGTTCTTGTAAAGCGCGTAGCCGGCGACGGCCACCAGCCCGAGGGCGATCAGACTGCAGCGCGAGCGGTTGAGCCGGCCGCCAACGGGCACGATGACCTTGCGCACAGTTTCAACGAGGGTTTGAATACGTTCCGACATGATGATGTCCTCCACTATGTTGCGATCTTCTTCGATGGGGTAGTGCTGATGCCCCTGCCCCGAACCGGCGGCGGGAAGATCGATCCGCATCCGGTTTGCATGAAGCACATACTGCCGGGGGTCGTGCGGAAGACGCCATACCGGCGCGGGGTGACTTCCGTTATTCGAACGGCAAGCCTCTTCCGCGGCGTGAACAAACACTCACACCGACGGCGTGATTTGCCCGGAAGAAAAGGCGATACTGAGCGCCATCGAGGAATGGACAGAACTCAGGAAGCCCTCATGTTCAAAGTCGCCGTCATTGAAGACGACCAGCCCACCAGCAACCAGCTCAAGGAGTGGATACTCGCGGCCCGGCCGGGCATCCAGGTCGACCAGTGGTTCAACCGGGACGATGCCGAGGTCGCCATCGCCCGCGAGGCTTATAACCTTGTCACGCTGGACATCGAACTCGGGCGCGAACGCCATGCCGGCGTGGCCATCATCAACGCCATCAACAAGACCGGGCGGGGCACGCCGGTATTGGTCGTCTCGGCCATGCCGGCAGCCATCTACCGTAGCATCATGAAGGCGCTGGACGCCTGGGACTATCTGCAAAAGACCACTTTCGGGGAAGCCGATTTCATCGACACCTTCCTCGAAATCCTGCGCGCCGCGCGTGACCGTGGCCACGGCGCAGCCGGCAAGGCGAGCGACGTGCCGAGCGACGAACTTTCGCTCGACCCTATCCGCCAGAGCACGCCGCTGTGGCGGGGCAAACGAGTTAACCTGCCGCTCACCGCCCAGCGCATTCTCGCCACGCTGTACCAGCGGCGCGGCGAGGTCGTCTCCTACGACGACCTCTTCCAGGTGGTCAAGAGCGGGCGCAATCGCGACAATATCCGCAAGCACATCAGCACCATCCGCGAGGCCTTC
Organism: Propionivibrio sp.; assembly: GCA_016705685.1. Classification (GTDB taxonomy): domain Bacteria; phylum Pseudomonadota; class Gammaproteobacteria; order Burkholderiales; family Rhodocyclaceae; genus Propionivibrio. Next base: position 18,274 of record JADJLB010000005.1, on the reverse strand, counting down.
CGCGAACTCGACGAAAATTTCGATGGCATCGAGAACGTTCCCATGCGCGGCTTCCGCTGGTCCGCTCGGGCGCTGGCCGGTGGCGGCAAATGAAGGCGTTTCTGGCGTGGCTGGCATCGTTCCGTTTGCGCATCCTCTTCCGCACGTCATTCCTGTTGCTCATCCTGGCCGTCGTCGCCATGGCCGTCACCGTGCTGCAGGAGGAAAAGCAGCGCAGCTACGATAACTATCAGGCCAGCTTTGCCAAGACCCAGGCCCAGATCGTCGGTCGCCTGCATCATCCTTCCGGCCTTCTGGCCTTGCTCAACCCGCGCTGGGATGCCCAATCGGCGGCAGTGGGGCGACCGGTGGTGCTACCGTTTTCCGCCATCGATTTCGACGACCAGAACAAGGTGCGAAATGCCGTCGAAATGGCTGGTTGCCTCGTTCAGTACCGGAACAACGGCAGCCTCTGCGTGGCCATCGGCAACAACCCCTGGGCTGGTGGTTTCATCTATGCCGCCGGCACCTTTGCCAGCGGTCCGCTGGAAGCGCACCGCATCGGCGACGAATTTCTCGATGGTGCACATCGCCTGCGTGTGACCGTTTCGCTACGCAACCAGAGCTGGCGCTGGATCGCGCCTTTCGAAACCCTGGCGACCCCGCCCGGCCCCAAAGCCGAAGGCGTGCGTGGACGCTTTACCGGCTACGTCGAGCAGGACGGCCGCGACTACACCGGTGCCAAGCCCGTGAAGGAATTCCGCGGCTGGGTGTGGCAGGCAGGAAAATGTCTTGAAGCAGGGAAAGAATACGACGACGAAACCTGCCCGAAGAAATCATTCTTCTCGCTGCGCCTGCCTGTCGATGCCTTGCGCGAGGCGCTCTTCCAGCGCGAAAAGCCGCAATGGCCGCCACCCGATCTCGACCAGTTCACCGTGCGCGTCGAAGTGCTGCCGCCGAGTGATGGTGTGGCGCTGTTCGATAACCACGATGCGGCTGCCATACCGCCGTTTTCGCTCAATGAATTGACAACATTGCTCCTGCCCGGCGAATCGTTGACCCTGAGCAAGCTCGGTGGCAAGAACGCTGATGTCATCCAGCTTTCCGGCAAGGATGAAGCGCTGGAGCAAAGTTCACCGCTGCTCACCCGGCTGATTCGCGTGTTACCGGTGGAAAGCCTGGATGCGCCGGTGGTCGAACTGTCCGACGAGATCGCCACGCCGCTGGGCAATTACCAACTGCAACTCAAGGGCGACGCACGCAGCGTGAACAAGGCACTGAGCATTGTCGCCACGCGCGTTTCGTGGTTCGTCGGCGCCATGCTCGGCGCCATCGGGCTGGCCTGGCTGGTCATCGAGATCGGCATCATCCGGCGCATTGCGCAGCTCACCAAACGCACGCGCGGGTTGTCGAAAACCGTCCATGCCGACGGCGGGCTGGATCGTTATGACCTTGCCGACCTGCGCGGCAGCGATGAACTGGGCATCCTTGCCACCGGCCTCAACGACCTGCTGCGTCGCGTGAAGGAAGACGCCGGGCGTGAAAAAATACGCGCCGAACAGGAAAAGGACATGTGGCATGCCGTCGGCCACGAGATCATGTCGCCGCTGCAATCGCTGCTGGCCCTGCACGGCAGCGAAGACGATGCCAGCCACCGCTACATCAGCCGCATGCAGCAGGCCGTGCGTATCCTTTACGGCAGCGCCAGCCCCAGCGAAGGGTTTCAGACCTCCAGCCTGCAGGTGCAGGCCATTGACATCGCCGGATTCATTCGAAACGTCGCCGATAACGCCGGGATTGCCGACGTGCGCTGCACCGGAGCGGACGGACCGGTGCCGGTGCGCGCCGACGAATATCCGCTAGAAGACGTGTTCTCGCACATCCTCAAGAATGCCGACCGCTACCGGTCGCCCGGCACACCGATCATTCTCGACCTGGAAACCAGTGAATCCACGGCGAATGTCACCATCCACAACAGCGGCCCGCGCATCGCCGCCGAACTGATCGACAAGATCTTCGAATACGGTGTCTCCGACCAGCCTGAAGCCGGCGCCGCCGGCAACCGCGGACAGGGCCTCTTCGTCGCCAAGACCTACATGGCCAAGATGGGCGGGACGATCTGCGTGCGGAACGTGGCGGATGGGGTGGACTTTGTCCTGGGGTTGCAGCGGCTGAGGGGCTGAGGCAGCTCAGTCAGAAGGTGCGTCGGCGGCAAGCGCCGATTGGCTCCCACTGACTATAGACGGAAATTGCCGGCTTGAGAAAGCTAACACCAAGGAACGTTTAATCTCCATCATTTGTCTCCACAGCGATAGCGCTTTGTTGCCTGTTGGCGCCACAAATTGCAAATCGTAGTCGTACTATGCAATTCGTTTTTCTTGATGCAAAATGCCGCGTTCTTTGCGGCCTGTTTATTGTTCGGCAACCAAGAAATTTGGCCAAACGGGTTTGTTCAACCAAGAAAAATGGGAGGGTACATGAAGCACGCCATAGGATTTGCAGTGTCAACACGTCGCTGTATTTTCATATTCTGCGCAATCCTGCTGACGGGTTGCGCAAATATCTACGTAGACAATGCTACTCGGGAAGTATCTGCGTCCGAGTTCAAGAAACCTGAGCCACAACGGCCGGTTCAAGCCTTGTTCGAATTTCAGACCAAGGGGGTTGCGAACGCGCGAGCAACAGACTACCTGAAGGCCCACGTGATTGATCAGATCAAGACCAGCGGTCTGTTCAGCGAAGTGTCCGAGAATCCTGTTAGCGGAAATGCTTTCTTGAGCATTACTCTTAACAATGTTCCGATCAGCGATGACGCGTTCAGCAAAGGGTTTGCGACCGGCTTGACTTTCGGTCTAGTCGGTTCACAGGTTACGGACGGCTATGTCTGCACGGCGCGCTTTATGACGGATGGCAGCAGCTCAGCGCTCGTTAAGCAGGCTCGACATGCGATACACACCACCGTCGGCAATGCCACGGCACCTCAAAATGCGACAATAGCCGCTGACGCGAATGATGCCGTCACCAAGATGACCCGCCAGATCGTCAGCAACGTTCTGAACGATCTTTCGCACGATCCTCAGTTTAAATAGGAGAATTGACATGAAGTCGGTGACCCAGTGCCTTTTCATTCGCTCCGTGATCCTTGCTTTTTGCGCGACATTGGTTGGTTGTGCATCGGTCACGATGCCCCCTCCGACCGCCAGTGCAAGCAACGTAGAAAAGCTCCGCGCGGCTAACTTGGCCCCGGCCGGACTTGGTAAATTTGGCCTTGCAGCTGGTGTCAATCCAGAGATCGATCAGACGCTCGGCGGCTTGCGAGGATCGTCGGTGCGTGCAGCCAGCGGAAGTTTTTCACAGCAACTTAAGGACGTCATCCTGACAGAATTAAATGCTGCCGGACTGTACGATGAGAAATCACCATTTCAAATCGGCGCTCAATTAACTGATAGCCAAGTGGATGCGGCAATCGGCACAGGAACCGCCAGGCTAGGCGCTAACTTCACGGTTGACAAAGCGGGCCAGAGACTGTTCGAGAAAACGTTGTCCGTCGATTCGCGCTGGGACTCGTCTTTCGTTGGCGCGATCGCGATTCCTGAGGCCATGAACCAGTACACCGCTCTGTATAAGGAACTGGCAGGTAAATTGTTTGATGACCGCGATTTCCGCAGCATATTGGCGCGCTAACTCTGGTCAAGACTCTGAAAATGAAACCGTGCTCCTGTTTTGCCGCTGTATGTATCGCTCAACTCGTCGGCTGCGCGTCGATCGTCAACGGACAAAATCAAAGCATTTCCGTAGAAACACGGTCGGGGGAAAAACTCTCTCTGGTAACAGGCGCAACCTGCCGATTGTCGAATAACAAGGGTACTTGGTTCGTAACCACACCAGGCTCGACGACCGTACAGCGCAGCTACGAGGAGTTGGGCGTAACCTGCGAAAAGGAAGCGCTTGAACCGGGTTTGGCGTCAGTCAAGTCAACCACAAAGGCGATGGCTTTCGGCAATATCCTCTTCGGCGGAATTATCGGCGCTGGAGTGGACATAGGCACCGGAGCGGCGTATGACTACCCATCGCTCATCACGGTCATTATGGGCGAATCGCACACAATTGCGACTCCACCCCCGGCCGGTGTATCCGATCCTGTTTTGCAGGATCCTGCAACTGAGAGTAAGGCGCCTCCAGTTGGCCTGCCATCAACAGGCGCACTTTCAGAATCCGGAGAACCCAAAGCAACAGCTTTACGCTGATCACTCTGCCCATGCCTTCATGACGAAGGCTATTTCTTGCGGCCGCTCGACTTTGCGCGGCCTTTCTATATTCTTCATTCAGGATGGCTTGGCTTGACGCGCCGACAGCGCCGACTCGACCCAATCGAGCAGCGTAGGCAGATTGACGGCTCCGGACTGCCTCGCGACCTCGCGCCCGCCTTGGAACACGGCCAGCGTCGGAATACTGCGGATGCCGAAGCGCGTGGCGATCTCACCCTCCACTTCCGTATTGAGCTTGGCTACGCGCACCCTAGTTGCAAGCTCCCTGGCCGCCTGAGCAATCACCGGCGTCATCGTTTGGCAGGGACCGCACCACGGCGCCCAGAAGTCGACCAGTACCGGCAAATCGGATTGAGCGACATGACGATCAAAATTTGCGGCATTCAATTCCACGGGTGCGCCGGTGATCAGCATTTGTTTGCAGCGACCGCAGACCGGACGATCGGAAAGGCGATCCGCCTGCACCCGATTGACGGTATCGCAATGGGGACACACCAGTTTCAGTTGTTCGCTCATAAGGCACCTGTGTATTAGACATGCCTAATGTATGGCCGTTGCGCCAAGAGTCAACCCCTTGCTGAGCAAATTGGTATATCGCGGTTCACTTCTCAGCTTTTCCTGAACCCATGCACGAAGCGCAGCCGACCATTGAGCGGCGCCCGACGCGCAAGCTCTTGGTGGATATCACGCGGCTGCTATACAATTCCGCGCACGTGAATACAGACTCTTCCGCACTATTCTGGCACTTCCGACGACGCGGCCGGACCTTCCTGGTTCTTGGCCTGTTAGCGGTTGCCCTTCAGCTCTGGGCGGCCTTGGGCATCATGCCCAAGGCCGGTGCAGACGGTTCGGTCGTAGGCCAGATCTGTACCGTCAATGGCTTGATAACGGTTCAATTGCCAACGGCCGGGTCGGGCGACAGCGTCCCATCACACGACAATCACAGCGACCATAGCTGCTGCACCTACTGTGGCAGCACTCCCACCTTGTTTGCTCTGGCCGGTCCCGGCGCCGTCTCGCAGACGCTGGCTTTCGTTGCCCGCACATGGAACGACTCTGGCGTAAATCTGCCTGCGGGTCGATACCGCCTGCCGCCTTCCCACGCACCACCGCACTTCTGATCCTGCGTCATCACGATGACAGACTGACCGGCTGACGCCGGCGTCTGTGCTTTGTCATTACTCGGAAGGACAGAAGACCATGACGGCACTTTCTGCGGAAAGCGACGGGCGCGCGCCTGTCGCCGCTACGCCCAATGCATCACCCCATTTCTATTTCAGCGATGATCGGCCGATCTACCTGGCCGGTACGACCGGACCCAGTTGGCGCATTCGGCGCGGCGTCGTACGCCTGAGTCACCCATCTCCTGACGGCAATACCCCGTCTTTGCCGGCATTGCAAGAGCCGGCGATATTCTCGGCAGCGAGATTCAGCTCTTTGGCACCTACACCTGTGACGCCTATCCCATCGGAGAGGTTGAACTGGAAGCCTGGCTCCAAGCCGACACCCGAAGCCTGCTACGCACAATTGCCGCTGCGGAACGCCGCACGGTGGAGGCGATTTCCCTGCGAGCCGGCGAAGCCATGGATCGCATCCGGCGCTTGTTCGTCATTCTTTCGGGGGAAACGGCGCAGGAAACCAGTCCGGTGTTTATCCCGTGCCTGAAGGACATGGCGGACATCACCGGCCTGACGCAGGAAACCGTATCCCGGGTCGTCAGCCAACTGCGCCGCCTGGGCATCCTCACCCGACAAGGTCGCAGCCACGGTGTCATCGTAATGAACGCGCTCAAAAAACTGCCTCTTCAGGCTTCTTAATGCCTCAAACATTCCTAATCAAGGACTTACCTATGAACTTCTCTGCTTGTACGACCCGTATTGCCTTTTCCCTGGCCGCCACGCTCATTTCACTATCGGCCGCCGCCCAGGTCAGCGTCAGTAACCCCTGGGTGCGCGCTACCGTGCCCGCACAAAAAGCCACCGGCGCATTCATGGATCTGACCGCCACACAGGATGCCCGTCTGGTCGCGGCCAAATCACCGGGCGCCGGAACGGTTGAAGTGCATGAAATGAGCACTGATGGCGGCGTCATGAAGATGCGAGCGATGCCTGACGGCCTCGAACTGCCTGCCGGCAGATCGGTGGAGCTCAAACCGGGCGGCTACCACATCATGCTCATGGATCTGAAGGCTCAAGTAAAGGAAGGCGACCGAGTGCCATTGACTCTGATCATCGAATACAAGGATGGCAAGCGCCAGACCCTCGATATCACCGCCGCGGCCAAGACACTGTCGACCAGCGCCGCGCCGACGGGCCACAGCAATCACGTTGCGCACTGAATACGAGAAGTGCGCTTGTCAAGAGTGCCCGCAGCGCACGATCCACTGACATCTTTCGATAGGATTAAAAATGAAACGTATTGCTATTTTCTGCGGCATCATCACGCCGTCTATGTTCGCTTTGGCCGTAGAGAGCGACCCGGCGAACATCGTTGTCACCACCAAGAGTAATGAAACCCCCAATGCGATAGCCATCGCTCCCAACACGCTGCGTGCCCAGCAAGCAGCGACCAGCGACACGGCCAGCCTGCTCAGGGATGTGCCTGGCGTCGGCCTGTACGGCGCGGGTGGCGCATCGAGTCTTCCCGTCATCCATGGCCTGGCTGACGACCGGCTTCGTATCAAGGTCGACGGCATGGACCTGATCGCCTCCTGCCCTAACCATATGAACCCGGCACTGTCTTACCTCGACCCAAGCAATGTTGCCAAGCTTAGAGTCTATGCAGGCATTTCACCGGTCAGCGTCGGTGGCGACAGCATCGGCGGCACCATTCTTGCGGAAACACCCACCCCAGAATTCGCCGCCGCAGGTGCAGGTACTTTGCTCAAGGGCGAAGTGGGTGCCTTTTACCGCAGCAATGGCGGCGCGAACGGCGGCAACATATCTGCGACCGTGGCAACTGAATCCTTCAACTTGAGCTACTCGGGCTCCGCAGCCAAATCGGACAACTACAAAGCGGGTGGCAACTTCAAGACCCGCACCGACACGGGCCGGGCCGGCCACTCCCTGCCTTTGGATGAGGTGGGCTCCACAGCCTACGATACGCAAAACCAAACCATCGGCGTGGCTTTCAAAAGCGGCCAGCACCGAATCGAAGCCAAATTCGGCTATCAGAACGTGCCCGAGCAACTCTTCCCCAACCAGCGCATGGATATGCTCGAAAACACCCAGCATCGCGCCAACCTTCGCTATGTCGGCGACTTCGACTGGGGTTCGCTGGAAGCTCGGGCGTATCGGGAAACGGTTGAGCATTACATGAACTTTGGTGCCGACAAGCAACTGGCCTATGCAACAGCCGTCAATGGCATGCCGATGAACACCAAAGGCGTTACGACCGGGGCCAGCATCAAAGCCAGTATTGCCGTAGGTATGCAGGACCTCCTACGTATTGGCGGCGAAGTGCAGCACTACACGCTCAATGACTGGTGGCCACCGTCAGGCACCGGCATGATGTCTCCCAATACGTTCATAAACATCAACGATGGCGAACGCAACCGCACCGCGCTCTTTGGCGAATGGGAAAAGCAGCTGAGCCCCCAATGGATGACACTGCTCGGCGTGCGCTATGAGTTCGTGACGACCGATGCAGGTCCGGTGCATGGCTACAATCTGGCGACATTCCCGACCGTAGGCGTACCTGCGGGAATGTTGAACCAGACGCGGGACGCCGCCAATTTCAACAATGCCGATCGTGACAAGACCGACAATAATCTGGATCTCACCGCTCTCGGTCGCTACACCGTCAACGCCAACCACGACATCGAATTCGGCCTTGCACGAAAGGTTCGCTCGCCGAACCTGTATGAGCGTTACTCCTGGTCGACGGCTAGCATGATGGCGACCATGAACAACTATGTCGGAGACGGCAACGGCTACATCGGCGACATCAACCTCAAACCGGAAATAGCTTACGCTATCAGCGCCACTTTCGATTGGCATGCCGCAAACCGCGAATGGGTATTCAAGACGACACCGTATTACACGCGAGTCAGCGACTATATTGACGCCATTAAGACGGCTGCCTTCACGGCTAACCAGTTCAACGTACTCCAATTTGCCAATCAATCAGCGCGGCTGTACGGCCTTGATGTGTCAGGCCACATGCCGCTAGCCAAGACTAGCTTTGGAGAGTTCGGCTTGAAGGGTCTGCTGAGCTACACCAATGGCAAGAACCGCGATACCGGCGATGATCTGTACAACGTCATGCCATTCAATGCCAAGCTGACGCTCACGCAACAACTCGGCGCGTGGGATAACAGCGCCGAACTGGTGATGGTGAAAGCCAAGAATCAGGTGTCGGATGTGCGCAATGAAATCCAGACCGCCGGCTATAGCCTGGTGAATCTGCGCGCCAGCTATCTGTGGCGGCAAACGCGCATCGATTTTGGTGTGGAAAACCTCTTCGACAAACGTTATGACCTGCCACTGGGTGGTGCCTATGTGGGTCAGGGCAGCACGATGACGCTGAACGCGGCAAACATGCCGTGGGGCATTGCCGTTCCTGGCGCTGGACGCTCCCTGTATGTAGGCCTCAATTTGAAATTCTAGGCCGGACATCAACTTCTTGAGATGGCTGAATCCTCGCGTCAAGGGGTTTCGGCCATTCTTTCGGGCGGATGAATACCTCAGGCAAAATGGGTATGGCCCTCTTCGTCGCCGCCATCATTTCAATCAATCACGTGGGCCGTGTTTCTTGAGAGAAACAGCAATCGACGTCCGTAGCAGGCAGGACTTTGGCACGAGAACTGCGATTGTCGCTACACCATCATGGTATTACCCATCATCACATCGACTCCTGCCGACGCAAAATTGGCAAGATCGGCTGCGGTCGCTTGGCCCTGTGGCGAGGCCATCGCGGCGCCCATAGATTCCATCGAGTCGAATTCCAGAATGGCGACCAGGTAAACCGGGTGCTTGCCTTCCATGCCCATGACATCTCCTCGGGTGACTTCGTCGCTGCGAAGTCCCGGTATGGTCTTGGCGAGTGGCACGTGCTTCCCGAAATAATAAGCGTCGAAGGCAGCCGGATCTTTGGGCTGTCGATACACCGCGAAGAGTTTTGCCATGATCATCCTTTGCTTGCCTGTAGCCGAGGGGTGTCTGCCGGCGAACCGCTTCGGCGGACACCTGATGACACCGTAGAAAGAGTCCTTTCGTGCGCTCATTCTCGGAGGAACGAATCGGGATATCAAGTCTCACGGACGTGCTTCACAAGCGTGTTTCCTTGTGGAAGGATTCTCATGGCCCGCCTCGACCGCCTGAACGGCACCGACAACGAGGGCACCATTCCGGCACCGCGCTGGTGCAACGCCCCGCGCCAATGATTCAGCAAAGTGCATATTCCACGTCCCCGATTCAGGCATTCGTCGTAACAAATTGTTTTTTCTGTCTTTTTTAGTATGGCACAAGAAGTGCTACGCAATAGAAGCACAACTTTCATCCCCTCGAAAACTGTCCGGGGAAAAGCATACGCGGGTCCGATTCCTCCATCTGGCGCAGCAGGTTATGAAAGCGAGCAAAATGGCCAACTATGAAATCGTCAGTCGGGAAGATTTCTCCGACGTGACCTATCTGCTTGAAATACGTCATCCGATGATGGCCAGGGCGGCGAAACCCGGTCAGTTCGTGATTGTCATGCTGAACGAGCAAGGCGAGCGGATTCCGCTGACGATCGCCGATTTTGACTGCGACAAGGGGACGATCACGCTGGTGATCCAGGCGGTGGGCAAGACCACGCGGCAGATGCAGGACGAATGTCAGGTTGGCACCTCGCTGTATGCCCTGGTCGGCCCGATGGGCGTCCCCAGCCCGATCAGCCACGCCAGGAAAGTGCTCTGCGTCGGCGGTGGGCTAGGCGTCGCCCCCATCTTTCCCCAGGCGCGCGGATTCAAGGAGACCGGCGCCTACGTGATCGGCGTCGTGGGCTTCCGCAACAAGAACCTGGTCTTCTGGGACGAAAAGTTCAAGCGCTGTTGCGACGAACTGATCATCTGTACGGACGACGGCTCGGTCGGCATCAAGGGTCTGGTCACCGCCGGAATTCAGCAAGCCATTGAAAAGCACCCCGACATCGATGAAGTGGTGGCCATCGGCCCGCCGATCATGATGAAAGGCTGTGCCGACGCGACCCGCCCGTACAAGATCAAGACCATGGTCAGCCTCAACCCGGTGATGGTCGACGGAACCGGAATGTGCGGCGGCTGCCGGGTCAAGATCGGCGATCAAGTGAAATTTGCCTGCGTCGATGGGCCGGACTTTGACGGCCATCTGGTTGACTTTGACGACCTGATGACGCGTCTGGGTCGATATACAAAAACCGAACGAAAAGCCCTCGAACACTGGGAAAAGAGTTGCCGCTTGCAGCGGGAAGTCGGGGCCCGTGTCGAGTCGGCCAATCAAGTATAGAAACCGGTAGGCAACCATGGCCAAGAAGAAAACGATCCGGACGATTCCACAGGAGCGCACGCCGATGCGCGAGCAGGACCCCGTCGAGCGCGCAAAGAATTTCGAAGAAGTTGCCTGCGGCTATCATCCCGATGATGCCATGCGCGAATCCGAGCGCTGCCTGATGTGCCCCGACCAGCCCTGCGTCTCGGGCTGCCCGGTGGGCATCGACATCCCCGGCTTCATCAAGAAGATCGGCGAGAAGGATCTGCGCGGCGCCTATGACATCCTGACCGAAACCAGTCTGCTGCCCGCCATCTGCGGCCGCGTCTGCCCACAGGAGAACCAGTGCGAAGGCGTATGCACCGTCGGCGATTCGTTGGAGCCGGTAGCCATCGGCCGATTGGAACGCTTCGTCGGCGATGCCGCGATCAAGGAAGGCTGGGCCAATATCCCGTATATCGAAACCAACTGTTTCAAGGTCGGCATCGTCGGCTCGGGCCCGGCGGGAATGGCCTGCGCGGCCGACATGGCCAAAGCGGGTTGCGAAGTCACCGTTTTCGAAGCATTCCATCAGCCGGGCGGTGTATTGCGCTACGGGATACCCGACTTCCGATTGCCCAATACCGTGATCGACGCTGAAATCGAAAATCTTAGAAAGCTTGGCGTCAGGTTCGAGTGCAATACGCTGGTCGGGCGCCTTTTTACGGTCGAGCAGATGATTACCGAGCTGGGATATGACTCGGTCTTTGTCGGCGTTGGCGCCGGCTATCCGACGATGCTGGGCATCCCTGGCGATTCCCTCAACGGCGTCCTCTCGGCCAACGAACTTCTGACGCGCTGCAACCTGATGCGCGCCAAGGAGTTTCCCTCCTTTGATACGCCGCAACCGATAGGCAAGCGGGTGGCGGTGGTCGGCGCCGGCAACACGGCGATGGATGCGATGCGCGTCTCTCTCCGACTGGGCGCCGAGAAGGTGTACTGCATTTACCGGCGCTCGCGCAAGGAAGCGCCCGCGCGAGCGGAAGAAGTACATCATGCCGAACAGGAAGGTATCGAATTCCACTGGCTGACGAACCCGGTGGCGGTTCTGGACGATGGCAAGGGAAGTGTGCGCGGCATGCGCTGTGTGCGCATGGAGCTCGGCGAGCCCGACGACTCGGGTCGCCGCCGCCCGGTTCAGGTTGCGGGCAGCGAATTCGACTTCGAAACCGACCTCATCGTCTATGCCATCGGCACCAATGCCAATCCGATCATGGGCCAAACCTCGAAGCTGGAGCTGAATAAGTGGGGTTACATCCGGACCGATCAGAGCCTCGCGACGTCGATGGCCGGCGTTTTCGCCGGCGGCGACATCGTCACCGGCGCAGCAACCGTCATCGAGGCCATGGGCGCCGGACGCAGGGCAGCCGCCAGCATGAAGTCCTACCTCGGCATTCGCGACGGCGCAAAACCTTATGACGGTGGCGATGAAAAGCTGTTCGGCATCGACGTCCAGGAACGCAATTTCGCGCGCGTGCGCGTTGCGTGATTGCCTGGAAATTCGTAGCTAGACCGGAGCCGACGCGCAACGCCCCGGTTGATTGCGGAAAGCTGTCTGATGACCACACCCTGCAGTGACTATGGAAGAACCGAAATGAACCTGCTGAAGACCTCACCGAACGCTGATCGCAAATCGATTACCACGCTGACGGAGCACATTGTCGAGATCATCAGCGATTCCGGCGAAGGCGCCCAACGCTGCGGGCAGTCGCTCGGTTCCATTGCCGCCCGCATGGGCAACGGCATCTGGACGACTGAAATCATTCCGGCCGAAATTCGCCCGCCGGCGCGCAGTGTGGCCGGTGCCAGCGGCAACCGAATTCGCATCGGTTCCGGCTACATCACCAACGGGGGTGACGAGACGGATCTGGTGGTTGCCTTCAACGAACAGGTGTTGCTCGGACGGGTGCGGGCCCGCGAACTGAAGCCGGGCTGCATCATCTTTCTTGAAAACATGTGGCGAAAGCACACGGATCTGAACATTTCCATGGCCTACATCGAGGCTCACGACAGGCTGGTCGCTGCCGGTTACAAGGTCATCGAATTCCCGATGGAGCAGGAGTGCAAGCTGCTCAATGCCGACCCGAAACGCGGCAAGAACATGTTTGCCCTGGGAATGCTCTGCTACCTTTACAGTTTCGATTTGCAGATGGCACGCGACCAGATCGCACTGACCTTCGGCAAGAAAGAGCAAGCCGTCATCGATGCCAATGTCAAGCTGCTCGAAGCCGGCCACCAATGGGGCGAAGCTCATCTCGACTTCTGCTTCAGCGTACCGGCAACACCGACTTCACAATCGCAGATCGTCGTCAACGGCAACACGGCGCTGGCGCTGGGCGTCATGGCGTCGGGCATGGACCTGTGCTCGATGTATCCGATCACCCCCGCCACATCGGCGTCGCACTACTTGTCCGATGTGTTCGAAAAGGTGGGCGGCATCGTGCATCAGGCCGAGGACGAAATCGCCGCGTGCGCGTTTGCCATCGGTGCCTCGTATGCCAGCAAATGCACCGTCACCATCACTTCCGGGCCGGGCTATTCGCTCAAGCAGGAGGCTATCGGCCTGGCCGTCATGGCCGAAATCCCGCTGGTCGTCGTCAATGTCCAGCGTGGCGGCCCGAGCACCGGTCAACCGACCAAAGTCGAACAGGGCGACCTGATGTGTGCCATCTTCGGCAGCCATGGCGACGCACCCAAGGTGGTGATGGCAGCGGCCACCATCGAGGACTGTTTCTACGCGGTCATCACCGCACGCAAGATTGCGGAGGCCTTCAACATGGTCGTCGTGATCCTGACCGACGCCAGCCTGTCGTCGTCACAACAGCCCTTCACGCGCCCGCGGTTCAACGCGTCATGGTTGGCGCCGCCGTTTGACCAGAGCCCGATTCCCGAAGGTGCCAGAGCCTACAATTGGGATGCATCGACCGGCCTCGCTCGCCGATTCGTTCCGGGCCAGCCGGGCGGCATGCACACGGTCACCGGGCTCGCCCACGACCGCGACAGCCATGTCGCCTACGATCCGGACATCAATCAGGAGGGCTTGCGCGCGCGAAGCCTCAAACTTGCCGCCTTGCAGAAGACGCTGACCCCGCCTGAGGTCTTTGGCGAGGCCAGTGGCGACCTGCTGGTCGTCGGCTGGGGCAGCACCAAGGGCGCCATCGAGGAAGCCGTTGCATCCCTGCGCTCCGAGGGCCGAAAAGTCTCCTCGATTCACCTGCGCTTCCTGCAGCCGATGCAGCCGGGAATCAAGGAGATCATGCAGCGCTTCGGCAAGGTCATGACCATTGAAACCAACTGGAGCGACAAACCCGACGAGGAAATCATCGACGAATCGAATCGTCGTTATTCGTCACTGGCGGTCCTGCTCCGCTCACGCTGCCTGATCGACGTCGACTGCTGGAGCGAGGTCCGCGGCCAGCCGGTCAAGCCAAGCACCATCCGCCGCGTTCTCCTCGCCAAACTCGACGCCTAACGGAAAGAAGACCATGAGCTGTTCCACGACCGACTGCCTGCTCGAACTGTACGACGAACAACACGAACTGGAAGACTATCAGAGTGGGGTGCCGCGCTGGTGCACCGGCTGCGGTGATAACGCGATTCTCGCCGCTGTCCAGCGGCTGTGCCGTGACGAGGGTTTGCGTCCCGAGAAGACGGTATTCGTATCGGGTATCGGCTGCTCAAGCCGTTTCCCCCACTACATGAAGACGTACGGATTCCACGGTATTCATGGGCGGGCACTGCCGATTGCCGAAGGCATCAAGATGGTCCGGCCGGACCTTGCCGTGTTCGTCAATACCGGTGATGGCGACTGTTGCAGTATTGGTGCCGCGCACTGGATCCACGCCGTCCGCTACAACATGAACCTGACCGTCTTTCTGCACGACAATCAGATCTACGGCCTGACCAAGAAACAGGCCTCGCCAACCTCGCCGATCGGCACCAAGAGCAATACCACGCCACGCGGAAGTTATCTGGATGCATTGAATCCGCTGAGCGTGACCCTTGGGGTGGCAAACGCTTCATTTGTCGCACAAGCGGTCGACTGGATACCGGAAAGCCTGTTCGAGATCGTGAAGGCAGCCTATCACCACCGGGGGCTTTCCTTCGTGCGCATCCTACAACGCTGTCCCGAATGGTTGTCAAAATCGTTTGACCCGTGGATGCAGGATACGGACCGGATTCAGCTGCTGCATCACGAGAACGCTTTGCGCCTCAGCGCCGGATTGTCCAAGACCTATCGGAATCAGCGCGAGCATGATCCCCTGGACATGAACCGGGCGCGCGAAATCGCATCCAGCGAAGACGTGATTCCGGTGGGAATCCTCTACCAGAACCGGGAAATACCCCGTTATGAGGAAACGCGGCAGACCGGCGTGTTGCGCACCATCGAGACGGTGCGCCAAGGATTTGAAGCCGAGCTCGACAAATACACGGTCTGAGCGATTGCGAGACCATCGGCATGGCACGACATGTAGCAATCGACCGAACGACTTAATTGGGACGCGGAACTCCTATGGAAATTGATCTGCAAACGAACCTTGCTTTCTACCTGACCGGAAAGAGGTTGAACGATCAACTTGATGCGGTCGACGGCCTCAATCTTCGCCCCGCTCTGTTCAGCGGCTACCGCGACCTTACCAGCCTGCGCTATGACTTTCCGCTGGTACTGGTCGACAGCAGGCAAGATGGCGCCTCCGATGGCCCCTGTTTCGAACCGCTTTCCGGACTGATTGACGACATCCTCGAAAAAGTTGCCAAAGGCGCCAACAGCGATCGGATCGGAAAGCATGTCCTGCGGCTCGAGCAGGATATCCGAACGCAGGTGACGCGTGGTGCCAGCGGCCGGTTCTCGGCCTTGTGGGATCAGGCGGCGCTCCCACTGGGCAAGGGCGACCAACTGATCGCCGACAGCCTGTCGCATGCCCGCGCCAATCTGAAGATCGACGGTGAAGTTGTCGATTGCAACGCCGCCCTGCCGTACCGCCTGCTCGGCCATGCCTGGCACATCAACCAGACGCAGCGAGCGCTGCAGTTTGGCAGGGATATCAAGCGGCTGGAACTCAAGCTTACGGACATCATCAAGGCCGACTTTGTCAATTCCGACGCCGGGAAAAGCGCTGAAGTCCTCCGGTCTTCGTTCGGCACTGGTCCGATGGATCACTTCGATTTCGAAGCCATGTCGCGCATCCTGGCCAAGTCTTCCCGCCGCGACAGTCTGTCCGAGACGCGTCGAAATCGGGTCACGAACCTCCTTGCGACGCTTCAGTCGCAACAATTCTTCCCGATGTCGGAAGCGAATGCCGGAAAGCCGTACGGCTTCGACTTTGACAGTTGCGTCGACGCCCTGGCGGCGTACCGCCAGCGCCTGCCCAAGCTTATTGAACTGGCCAGGGCCGTAGCCATCGCTGAACTGGAAATTAAGGGTGAATACAACGACGCCAAGCACGACCCCCTGTTCGACTCGTTTGGGGAAAACGGACTTGAAGCCGGGGATCTGGCGCGCTTCCCGGACTATCTGGTACGCCTCAATGCCGGCAACATGACGGGACTGGAGCACAGCACCCTGACCGAGATACTTGCGGTCGATTTACCGATCAAGATTCTCTTTCAGACCGATGACGTCATCGAGGAATCGCCACTGGGCAACGGGCATCTGGCCTTTGCCCTGCGCAGCCGGCAACTCGCCAGCATGTCCATGGGTATGAACGGCGTGTTCGTGCTGCAATCGCCTGCATCCAACCTCTGTCAGCTTCATCAGCAGATTCGGCGCGGACTCGATTATCCCGGTCCCGCCTTGTTCAGCATCTATTCGGGCGCATCACCTTCCTGCGGCGAACTTCCGCCCTATCTGGTCGGGGCAGCGGCGCTGGAATCCCGTGTCTTCCCGGCCTTCACTTTTGACCCGGCGGCGGGACGTGACTGGGCGTCGCGTTTCTCGCTGGAGACGAATCCGCAGGCGACGCTGGACTGGCCCCTGCGGGAATTCGCCTATGAAGACGAAAACCTCCAGACCGTCGCCGAGCGGATGCCCTTCACTCTGATCGATTTTGTCGCCTGCGATGCACGTTACAGCAAACACTTCGCCCGCATTCCGAAAACGCGCTGGAACGGCGCCCTGACCCCGGTTGGCGATGTCCTGGCGCGCGAAGACCGCGGGCACCTTGACAGTGTACCCAGCCTGAATATGGTCAACCCGGAAAACAGCCTGCAAAAGGTCATCGTCGATGAAAAGCTGATCCGCGAGGCACGCCGTTGCCGAGACATGTGGAACAGCCTGCAAGAACTCGGTGGCATCCATAACTCCCACGCGGAGCGGCTGTTGGCACGCGAAAAGGAAATCTGGCTGGAAACCGTCGACCTGGCAGGCGCCGCGGCAGCCAGCGCTATTACGGCGATTACAGCCGCTGCCGCCGTACCGTCGGCGGCAACAGTTCCCGCCGACCCGCCACCCGCCGATCAGGCAGCGGAAAGGGAGGCGGAAAGATCGCCCGACGAGGCCTATATCGAAACATCGCGCTGCTCGACCTGCAACGAATGCACGCAGATCAACGACAAGATGTTTGCCTATGATGAAAACAAGCAGGCCTACATCGCCGATCCCGGCGCCGGAACCTACGCCCAGTTGGTTGAAGCCGCCGAGAGTTGCCAGGTGTCGATCATCCACCCTGGCAAGCCGCGCAATCCGAACGAACCGGGGCTTGAAGAACTGCTCAAGCGAGCCGAGCTTTTTCTGTAGCGCAGACAGCTCACCGCCCGGGCTCCCCGCGCATTCGCCGCCATCCTGGCAGAATGCTGGGGTAGAAGTCCGTCCGAACGGCTACAATGCCGTGTCAGCCGTCACGCATTCTGTCACCGGTATTCCTCTATCGGTCAAACGCCGTCTCCCGCATTCAACACCTGAAACACTTGACGGGAAGACACCCGATACGGCCTACTTCACCCTCGGCACGTCGCCGCGTGCCCTAACCGCTTGAAACCGGAAAGAGGTATTACGGCGGAATTCGTCGCATGCGTCGGCGCGTCCGCTTCGGTGACCGATTCGACGCCCGCGTTGCCCACTATGTTCGCTCTGCCCGCTATCCCCTCCACGCCACTGACCATTGATGTCTGAATCCTCACTGTACTTAGAACTTGCAACGCAGCTGCGCCAACTGGCCGACAATGGCCTCGCACGCCGCAGACGCACCTTGGACACCCCGTGCGGGCCACTGGCACGCGTCGATGGCCGCGATCTGGTCAGTTTCTGCAGCAATGATTACCTCGGTCTGGCCAATGCCCCGGAGCTGGTCGAAGCAGCCCCGGGCCGCCGGTGCCAGAGTCTGGGGCGTCGGCAGCGGCGCTTCGCATCTGGTCAGTGGTCACATGCGTCCGCACGAAGATCTTGAAGAACGGCTGGCCGCCTTCACCGGCTTCCCGCGTGCCCTACTCTTCTCCACCGGCTATCTGGCCAACCTCGGCATCGTGCCGGCACTGCTCGGGCGTGGCGATGCCGTATTTTCCGACAAGCTCAACCATGCCTCGCTGATCGACGCCGTTCAGCTC
>JADJLB010000002.1 GCA_016705685.1 Propionivibrio sp. | reverse complement strand
CGACATTGAGCCCAAACAAGACGCGTGAAGGCATGCTCGGCGGAATGTTGACCACGGCTGCACTTGCCTCGTTGCTGGGCCCATTGCTCACGCCGATGGATAGTTTGATTTCCGCCGTCGTTGGTGTTGTCATTGCGCTCGCCGGTGTTGCGGGCGACCTGACCGTATCCGGGCTCAAGCGTATCGCTGGAGTCAAGGATGCCGGCAACCTTCTGCCCGGCCATGGCGGATTGTTCGATCGTGTGGATAGTTTGATCTATACGGCGCCGTTGCTTTTTTACGGCATGCTCCCCTGGCGGGAGATGCAATACCCCTGAAGGTCTTTCGCCACCAAGCACTTTCCTGTTGTGATTTATTTTTCCGGAGTCATCATGAACAGCTCACCTCAAAGCAAAGAATTCATTGGTTTTGGGACCTTCGCTGCGACACGATTTTCGTGGCGTTACCTGCTATCCCTGTTCGTTGTCTGCGCTAGCCTGTCCTCAGCCAGCGTTTTCGCCAGCGGCACTGAACGGACTCATGACGAAGATCGCCAACAACTGCGTGCCCTGATGGCGGAAGTCGAAGCCGGGATCAACGCACAAAGCGTTGATCGCCTGACGGCAATGATGGCCGACGACGTTACGGTGACCTGGCTCAATGCCGAAGTTTCACGCGGCAAGCCCGAAGTCAAAGCCTATTATTCACGCATGGTAGGTGGTGAAAGCGCCATTCTGAAGAAATATGAAACCAAAGTGTCGCTCGGCGCACCGGCGCGCTTTTACGGCGATGTGGCCGTCGCCGAAGGAATAGCGGACGATGCGTTTTACCCCCACAAACGCGATCCTTTCCACCTCGATTCACGTTGGAGTTCCACATTGGGCAAGATCGACGGCACGTGGAAGATCGTCACACTGAACCTGTCTGCCAACGTTTTCACCAACCCCCTGATGGCCGAAGCCGAGCGCTGGATCTGGTTCGCGGGCGCCGGCGGCTTTGTTCTTGGCGTATTGGCGGCAGGCCTGTTTGTCTTCTTGCGACGGCGCTAGAAACAACGTCAGAGAGAACGCAGCGTGCGACGAAACTTCACGCCCGATTTGCCACCGGCATGTTCCTGACGCAAATTCCATGATCTCGACCTATGCCCTGAAGCAGCGCTTCCAGGCTTGTCTGCGGCCATGGGTTGTGCGTCTGGCGCAGACGAATATCTCGGCCAACGCCGTTACGCTGTCTACGACGGCCATTTCATGCCTTTTGGGCCTGTTGCTGTTCGCCAGCGAGCAGGCGACGCTGTTCCTGCTGCTACCTCTGTGGATGTTCTTGCGCATGGCGCTCAATGCCATCGACGGCATGCTGGCCCGCGAGCATGGCCAGCAATCGCGGCTTGGCGCCTATCTGAACGAACTGACCGATGTCGTCTCCGATGCCGCCTTGTATTTGCCCTTCGTGATCCTTCCGCCGTTTGGCTGGGCCAGTGTCGGCGCCGTGATTTTTTTATCATCGTTGTCTGAATTCGCCGGCGCACTCGGCGTATCGATCGGCACGACAGGCCGTCGTTACGATGGGCCGATGGGGAAAAGCGACCGGGCAGTTGTCTTCGGCGTCCTTGGGCTCGTTTATGGCGCTGCCGGTCAATTGCCACCGTGGGCTTTCTGGATCATGCCCACAACTGCCGTACTGATCCTGATCAATGTCATCTGCCGAATTCGCGGCGGCTTGACAGACTCTTAGCTCGTTTACAAATATGGATATGCGTGCCTCTCGCCTCATGCTGGAATCCGGCTTCACAACCCACGATGGCATTTCGCTTTTTTATCGCCATTGGCCGGCAGAACGTACGCCGCGACGAGGGGCCATTGTCATGTTTCATCGGGGACATGAACATTCCGGGCGCATGGCACATCTTGCCAGCGAGCTGGACCTCCTCGACTTCGATTTTTTTGCCTGGGATGCGCGCGGTCATGGACGCTCGCCGGGAGCCCGGGGGTATTCACCCAGCCTCTCCTGTTCGGTGCGCGACGTGGATACTTTCGTCAAGCATATTCACTCGCGCTACGGCATTGCAACCGAGGACATGGCGATTCTTGGCCAAAGCATTGGCGCCGTGCTGATCGGCATTTGGGCGCATGACTACGCCCCGCCAGTCCGTTGTCTTGTCTTCGCCTCGCCCGCCTTCAAGGTCAGGCTCTATGTCCCTTGGGCGGTTCCCGGCCTGAGCCTCATGCAAGGCCTGAGAGGTAATTTCTTCGTCAACAGTTATGTCAAATCCAGGTTTCTGACGCATGACGTTCAGCGCCAGGATTCGTACGATGCGGACCCGCTGATCAGCCGCTCCATTTCAGTCAACGTTTTGCTGGATCTTTACAAAACCGCTCCGCGCATCATCGCCGACGCACAAGCCATCACCGCACCGACATTGCTGCTGATTTCCGAAAAGGACTGGGTCGTGCATCACGGCCCGCAGCACGAGTTCTTTTCCCGACTCGGCAGCCCGACAAAGGAAAAGCATGTTCTTCCCGGTTTTCTGCACGACACTTTTGGCGAACTTGATCGTCAGGTCGCCATCGACACAACTCGAAACTTCATACTCGGCCAGTTTGCCGCGCCACCGTTCCGACCCGATCTGCGTACGGCAGACAAACACGGCGCCACATACGACGAAGCCCTATCGCTTGCGCGTCCGCTATCACTGCCGACGCCGCGCGGACTTTATTGGGCGTTATCCCGCTTAAGTATCAAGTTGGGCAGTTTATGGTCAAGCGGGCTCCGACTTGGCCATGAGACGGGTTTCGATTCGGGGAGCTCGCTTGATTATGTTTATCGCAATTCGCCAGCCGGCCGCGGCATCATTGGCCGCCTGATCGACAGAACCTATCTCAATTCCATCGGCTGGCGCGGCATCCGCCAGCGCAAAATCTACATCATGGACCTATTGCTGCTGGCGATGGATAAGCTGCACTCGCAGGGGCGCGCCGTCAAAATCCTCGATATTGCCGCAGGGCACGGCCGCTACATTATCGAAGCCTTGCAACGCTATGCACGGCGCCCGGCGTCGGTTCTGCTGCGCGATTTCAGCGACCTGAACGTAAGAGAAGGCAAGGCCTTGATCCAGGCCAGCGGCTTGGCGGACATTGCCCGCTTCGTTGCTGGCGACGCTTTTGACGCCGCCGAACTTGCCGCGACAACGCCAAAGGCAAATGTCGGCGTCGTATCCGGCCTGTATGAACTGTTTCCCGAGAACGACGCGGTCTGCCGTTCGCTGGATGGGCTTTCACAGGCCATCGAACCCGGCGGGTATTTGATCTACACCGGCCAGCCGTGGCATCCACAGCTCGAACTCATTGCGCGCACCCTGACCAGCCATCGCGACGGAAAGCTCTGGGTCATGCGTCGCCGGACTCAGTCTGAAATCGACCAACTCGTCGCCGATGCCGGCTTTGAAAAGCTTGAGCAACGCATCGACGCGTGGGGCATGTTCACCGTGTCCCTGGCCAGACGAAGGTAAGCGCATGACGGGACAATCGTTGGCAGAAGCACATTCCGCCGCGCCGCCATGGCGGCCCTGGAAACGCGGCATGGCATGGCTGCTCTTTCTCGGACCTTTCTTCTTTCTTTCTTACGGATTCGCCAACTGGTGGACAGCGACGTTTTCACACCCGGGCACGGTCGTCTTTGCCTGGGAAAGCAGCATCCCGTTCGTCGCCTGGACCATTATTCCTTACTGGTCGATCGATCTGTCTTATGGACTTTCATTCCTGCTTTGCCGAAGCCGGGACGAAGTCGACTGCCACGCCCGCCGGCTCTGCAGTGCGCAAGTCATCGCCATCACCTGTTTCATGGCATTCCCGCTTCGCTTCAGTTTTGAAAAGCCGCCGTTGGACGACAGCATTTATTCGGCCTTTTACACCGCCCTGGCTGGATTCGACAAGCCGTTCAACCAGGCACCCTCACTGCATATCGCCCTGCTGCTGATTCTTTGGGTGCGTTATCGAGCAGTCAGCCACGGGGTCTTGAGGCATCTCGCAGATTTCTGGTCCTTCCTCATCCTCTTGTCCGTCCTGACAACGTATCAGCACCATTTCATCGATGTGCCAACCGGCGCACTGCTTGGTCTGTTTTGCCTGTGGCTGTGGCCCGACCAAGGATCGACACCATTTTCTTGCTGGAGATTTTCCACTTCTCCAGAGCGCCTTCGGCTGGGCACCCGTTATCTGGCGGGAGCCACGCTATGTACCGTGTTTGCGCTTTTTGGTGACGGTCACGGATGGCTACTCTGGCTGCTCTGGCCAGCCACTGCTTTACTACTCGTCGCCCTGAACTACTTTGGGTTCGGCCCGGACGGTTTTCAAAAATGCGAAGGACGCTTCGCCATTTCCACTCGCTGGATACTCGCGCCTTACATCGCCATGGCCTGGCTCAACTCGCGGATTTGGACCATCAGATGTCCACATCCGGTGGAGATTGTCGATGGCATCTGGCTTGGCCGAATGCCCGGCCGGAAAGACATGAGAGATGGTCGATTTGAATCTTTGCTTGACCTGACCGCCGAACTTTCCGCACCATCGGGTGACTGGACTGTGCATTACCTGCCCTGGCTCGATCTCGTGACGCCTGATGCAACGCAATTACGCATGGCCGCACAGCATATTGAGTCATTGCGCAGTCAGGGACCTTTGCTCGTCTGTTGCGCGCTCGGTTTCTCGCGTTCGGCGAGCGCGGTCGCTGCGTGGCTGCTACTCGGCAGGCACGCAGCCAGCGTCGATGATGCCGTGACAATGATTGCGGCTCACCGCCCCCAGTGCGTGCTCGGGATGAAGCACCGTAAGACACTCGAAAAATTGCAGCTCACGATGTAATTTGCGGGTGTAGTCACCGGCGGTGTCGGAGCGACGGCCCACGGTCAAATGGCCCCGCTCTTGAATAAGGCTTCGAAACTCTGAGCGGCGTCAACATAGGTCTGTTCGAATTTGCCAAGCAGATCGACCACTTTCCGCTCGGTAAACGGTTTCACAATAAAGCCACGGGCACCGGCCTTGATGACGTCCTTGACGCTATGAAGATCGCTCTGGGCGCTGACGATGACATAAAAGCACGACGCATTGAGCTCCATCCCATGCTTGAGCACGCTGATCCCGTCAATGCCCGGCATATTGATGTCCAGGAAGGCCAGATCCAGCGACTTTTGCTGCATTACGTCGATGGCACCCAAACCATCGCATGCGAACGTAATATTCGTGTAGCCGCGATTCTTCAGCATCAACCCGAGCAGGCTTCTAATTTCTTGTTCGTCATCGGCGACGAGTATCTCGACTTGTTCTTTCATACCTTCCCCTTGTTCGTGCAAAGATCACGAACCGCCAGCAGATCCAGCAGCGCGAGAAGTGCACTGCCGATCTGCTCCGGCTTGTTTTCGACCAACGCCCTTTCCAAAACGCGCGCGGCCGTGCCGACCTCGGCATGGCCAAACGAACCCGCCGTACCGGCAAGCGTATGCGCCACGAGGCGAGCACCACCCCAGTCGCTTTCGCCGATGAGTACCTTAAGCTGCCGAATCCGGTCCGGGAACCGCGCCTCGAACTCCGCCTTGATTTCGGCGTAGCCCGGAATCTGGTCATTGCCCATCACCCGAGAATGCTCAAGCGCTTCTGGCTGCAACAGCTCGCACAGCAGAAGATTCAGGGCAGTGAAATCGATCGGCTTGCCGACGCAGTGCGTGCAGCCTGAGCGCAGATAGCGTTGGACGTCTTCGGTCATGACATTGGCCGTCAGGGCAATGATCGGTCGGCCATACCCTGCCGCGCGCAGCAACTCGGTCGCGCTGACGCCATCCAGCACTGGCATCTGAATATCCATCAGAATGACATCGAAGTTGCCGGCAAGCGCCTGCTCGACGGCCTGTTCGCCGTTATCAGCGGTCACCATCTCCAGCCCCAATTTGCCAAGAAAGGCACAAATGAGCTTGCGATTGTCGAGACCATCCTCGGCCAGCAGGACCCGGCCCGACAGGTGCCTTGATGGCACCTTTGCGGGCAAGCTTATTCTGTCACGCGGTTTCGGCCCGATCGTCAGAACTTGCGCCCCCTCGGCCATCGGCGCACTGATCTGGGCAAGAAATTCGGAGCCAATCCCGGGTTCGCTTTTGACCGTGACATTTCCGCCCATCGCGTCCGTCAAGTGTCGCACCAGATGCAAACCCAGACCGGTGCCACCGTATTTGCGCGTAATGGAGTTATCGGCCTGCGCAAATGGCCGAAACAGATTGTCGGCTTGCTCGGTCGAAATTCCGATGCCCGTATCGGCCACGCGGCAGATAAGTCGCGCCTTGGACCTATCGTAGGAAACGGTGACGGTGACACTTCCCCGCGCCGTGAATTTGACAGCGTTTCCGCAGAGATTGAGCAAGATCTGTTTCCATCGCGTGGAATCGCCCAATACCAACGATGGCATCGGGTATTCGACCGCCGTATGGAATTCGACCCCCTTTTCGCGCGCCAGCGTGCCAAGCTCCGAATCAAGGCCAGAGTGAATTTCGAGCGGGGAAAACGGGATGCTTTCCAACCCCAGTTGCCCCGCCTCGATTTTCGACAGATCGAGAATATCGTTGATAATACTGAGCAAGTGCTTGCCACCGCGCAATATCGTGCATTCGGCATCCCGGCGCATCTCCCGATCGATCGATGGATCGGCGAGCAATTCGGCGAAGCCGATGATCGAGGTCAACGGTGTGCGGATTTCGTGACTCATGGTGGCCAGGAACACCGATTTCGCGCGGTTCGCCTTCTCGGCATCTTCCTTCGCCGTATTGAGTGCGTCCCACACCCGTTTCCGTTCCGTGATGTCGCGACTGATTCCGATAAAACCCAGCAGTTGCCGATCGTCATCGCAATAGAATGTTTTCAGGGTCTCGAGAAGAATCTCCCGGCCATCGGGATAGGTGAACCATTCTTCGGCGTGGTACGGTTTCCCTGTGGCCAGGATGAGCTGTTCCTGTGCGCGGATAATATCGGCGGTCTTGAGACCTGTCGGAACATCCTCGGTCCTGCCTATCAGTTCCGCTTCCGGTTGCCCCCTCATGGCGGCGTAAGACTTGTTGCAACCCAGGTAAACTCCGTTCGCGTTTTTGAAGTAAATGGAGTCGGGTATGCTGTCGATGATGGCGCGTAGCAGCGACTTCTCGTTCGCCAGTTGTGCCTGGTTCTTCTTATTCTCGGTGATGTCCAGCATCACACCGACCAGACCCGCCACCTTGCCTGTTTCGTCGGTAAACGTGGCCTTTTGAAACATGACGTCGTGCAGGCTGCCGTCGGCATGCCGAACATTGAATTCGTAGTTCTGGAACCCTCCCTGAGAAATCAACGCCAGATCCTGGGCATGGTAGCGCTCGGCCAGTTCGCTCGGGCTGATTTCGAAAACGGTGCGGCCGACGATTTCCTCGCGGCGACGGCCAAGATAAGCCTCGAAGGAGCGATTGCAGCCTTGGTACACCCCGTTCGAATCCTTGTAGAAGATCGGGCTGGGAATGGTATCCATCAGCTGATCCTGGAAGGCCACCAGCCGCTGCAAGCGATCCGCCACGTCCTTGCGCTCGGTGATGTCCTCCGCAATGCTGAGCAAATAATCCGGCCGGCCCAGCTTGTCAAAGACGGGGATCTTGCGCGTGTGCAACCAGCGATGACCGAGCACCGGGCTATTGATCGATTCGTCCGGAATTTCGATCAAGCGGCCGTCTCGAAAGGTCTCCATGTCCTGGGCACGAAACGAATCGGCCTGTTCCTTGGTCCAGAAATCGAAGTCGCTACGGCCGACGGTCGTCATCGCCTCCAGACCGGAAAACTCCGTCGCCTTGCGATTCCAGAGCTTGAATCGCCCTCCGGCACCTTCCTTGTAGTCCTTGACGTGCAAGGCCATCGGCAGCCGGTCGATGACCTCCTGAAGAAAGTTTCGGGTCTGGCGTAGCTCCTCCTCTTGTCTTTTTTGCAGGGTAATTTCACTGTTGACGGCGATAAACTGGCTAATGTTGCCGTACTTGTCACGTACCGGCTGAATATTGAGGTCCAGCCAGTATTCGCGGCCGTCTTTTGCGTAATTGATGATTTCTGCCCGCACTGCCTCGCCTTTGTGGATGCACTCTCTCATCCTGGCCACCGTCCCCCGATCGGTGCGCTTTCCATGCAGCAGTCGACCGGGAATCTGACCGCGAACCTCGTCGAGACCATAGCCGGTGATGCGCGAAAAACTTTGGTTCACCCAGGTGATGAGACCATTCCGATCAGTAACGATCACTGCCGCATCGATCGTTTGCGCGATCAGCGCCAGGTTCTCGGAATCCTGCTGTGCTATTTCCAGTCCACGCTGCGCATAGCGCTGGAAAAGTCGCTCGATTCGTCCAATCACCAGTGACAGGATGACCATGCCGCCACATATGGCCAGGACGCCGACCAGTATCGCGACACCGAAAGAGTCAAGCGCGCCGGGTTGCAGTCTGAGCTTGCTGTCAAGTGACCACCAAAGCGCGGTAGCCTGGCTGATCATCAGCAGCACAATCGCAAGAATGATCGTATGGGCAATACGCAGCATCCGTACGGGCAACATCGCCATCGCTTTTTCAAGCATTTTCAGGGCTTCTTCGGGCCAGATTTGTAGGGCGCTGACGAGGATACTCGGAAGAGCAGTCGCGTCGGCGCAATTGTTATTCAACTTCGAAGGCGTCGTCCTGCAAGCTTTTATGAGAATAGAATAGTACGGTGTGGCGAGTCAAGGCTGATGTGGTGTTCCGGTCGTCTTATCGACCGTTCACCTTGCGGACAACTCACGTAACTGCCTTTGCCGATCGATGATGTTGTCCTGACCCTCTCCGTTGCCCTGTACGGCCTCAACGTCGCTGACGAGCCGGATCCGGCGGCCGCTTCCCGCCGTGCCGTCGCCCGGCATGCCGAACAGGGTCAGCGCGCCGGGTCGCCAAACAGCGCGTAAGGCGCCCAGTAGAAGGGATGGGTCCACTTCCCGCCGCCGACCTGGCCGTCGATCATCGCCACCTGCGCTTGACGCAGGCTATCGCTACGCGACATGGCACCATTCGCCTGGGCTTTCAGGGTCGCCGTGCTGAGCGCCGCCGCCGATTCCGACTCAACCGCCCAGTGCGTGGCCAGCACCGAACGCGCACCCGCAAAAAAGAAGCCGCGCACCAGACCCGACATGGCGCCGCCGCCCTGTTCGCCCGCTGCCGTGTTGCACGCCGACAGCAGCACCCACTGCGCGTTCAGCCGCAGTCCGAGCACATCGTCGAGTTCGAGCAGCGGCGATTCGCGCTCGTCGACGTTGGCTGCCATGGCCAGCGACGGTTTCGATATTCCCGGCAATTGGCCCGGCATCAGGCCATGGGTAGCGAAAGCAACTACGCGCCGATCCAGCAGGTTGGCGTTGATCACGGCACGGCGTGTGGCATCGGCGCCCAATACCAGATCCTTGCTGGCATCGGCACCGAGCGCGGCGGCCACGGCTTGCAGCTCAATTCGGGTTTCAGGAAGCGGCGGCATGTCGGCATAACGGAAACCCCATTCGGCGTCATAGCGCGTCGCGTCCGTGGTCAAGGTTGCGCTCTGCGGCGGCGTGGCGGTCGTCGAACCCGTCTTTCCTGCCTTGCCCTTGGCGGTCGACGCCAGCTTGAACAGCGGGTCGCCAAAGCCGAGCAAAGGCCGTGCCGCCACCTGCGGTTGCGCCACACGGCGCAAGGCCAGCAAGGACGAAGGTGAAGGGAGCTGCGTTACGGCCATTTTCCGGACCAGCCAGGCTGGCGCGGCGTTGCCTGAGGGCGGTTCGGTCACCAGCGCTGCCAGCGGCAGACTGGCCAGGGGTCCGCTGGTGGCAACGATCAGTGATCGCACGCCGCGCAGCGACGCATCCAGCGGCGCCAGCAGATCGCGATAGAACGCGTACAACAACGCCGGTTGCAGGGCAGGCGCGCTCCCCGGCGCCGCATTGCCGATATCGAACATGGCGCGCAACTCGGCGACGCGTCGTTTGAGGTCGTCGCGGTTCGGCTTGCTGGCGCTGAAACCGTTATGGCCCTCGGCACCAAGCAGCCACACCAGCGTGGCGGTGTCGGTTGGATAAATCACGACCATGGCTTCGCCAGGATCGAGCAATCGACGCAGTTGTTCGGGACGGGGCGTCGCCGGCGTCACCAGATCGGCATACGCCGGAAATTGCCGGGCGATTCCCTCGCGCTGGGTGTTCAGTGCCGACCGTGCCGTCACCGCTTCGTCCTGCTGGATTGGTATCAGATCGCGAACCGCTTTCAATCGTTCGGCATGCGCCTTGCGTTCACTCTCGGGCAAGGCCTTGAACGCATCCGCACGCCCCTCGCGACGCAGCCGGTCCTCCTCGGTCAGCGTCGTGTTGAGTTTGCCAAAAAGCGTCGACACGACCTGCCGCTGGGTTTGTTCGGCTTCGAGCAAGGTCCGCAATGCCGGTGTCGTAGCGAGAACCCGGGCGGTGCTGTCGGTCAGCGCGCGCTGCGTCACGCTGAGGTTGCTGCGGTCGGCAATCTGCAAGGCGCGATCGGTGAGCGCGGTGTCGACCGCCTCACCCTTCACCGCCCGTTCGGCGACATAACGCATGAACTCGTCGAAGGCGATGCCCAGCACATAACCCCGAACGCCGCGCAGATCGAGATCGAGCCAGCCGGCCGTATTGTCGAGCGTGGCGGCAAACAACGCTTCATAGTCGCTCATCGCCTGTTTGATATCGCCGTGCAACAGGCGGACGACGGCACGCACGCCGGCGGCCTCCTGCGTTTGCGGATGGCGCGATCCGTACAGACGCGTTCTGTAGCGGTAGTGACGCTCGGCCAGCTCCAGTGCTTCGTCATAGCGGCCGTTTTCCGCCGCCAGCAGGGCCAGCAGACGCCAGTCGGACGCGCGCGTTCGGGCCAGCACATCGGCCGGCATGACGGCGAGAAACTCGCGATACGATTCGTCGGCCTCCTTCCAGCGCTTGAGGCCGATCAGCCCACGCACCATTTCCTGGCGGGCCAGCCAGCGTGTGTGACTGGCGGCGCTGGAACCGGCGCGCTGCAACATCTCGTCGGAAAGACGCGCTGCCGCAAGGCCGGCCTCGTATTGCTGGGTCGAAATCAGGCTGGTGGCCAAACGATAGTTCCAGCGCGCGCCAAGAACATCGTTGAGCTTGCCGGCGCGCCACAAGGCGAGATTCTCCTGCGCCACATCGATTGCCTCCTGCGCGCGACCTTGACGCACCAGGGCGTAGGTGAGCATGCCCAGCGAGCCGTCGAGCCGGTTGTAGGCATCGAGGACGGCCGGAGCGCGTTGATTGCCGGTTCGCGCCAGTTCGGCCGCCAAATCGCGGCGCGCGACACCGATCGCTTCGCGCAGCGTGGCCACCGCGGCAGCCGAATCGCCCTCCCATCGCTCGATTTCGGAACGCACCTGCAAGCGGTCGACCGGCAAGCGTACGGGCATACTGGCCGCCTGCTTCATCGCCTTTTTCGACAGCTCGTCGGCCCTTGACCAGTATCGGGAAAGCAGCACGCGATCACGGCCCTGGGCGGCAAAATAGGTCTGGCGCAAAGCCACCAGGGCACGCGTACCAGGCGACAAACGAGCATCGGCAATGAAGGGTTCGCAGGCGTTTAGTGCCGTACCTGAACTACCCCAGATGAATTCAGCATTCAGGTAGGCAATGATCCACTCTTCGCCGCCGGGGCGACCCCGCCCGGCATCGACCAGTTGGCGCGACGTGGCGATCAAGCGCGGCTGATCCTCAAGCAGGCGTGCCGCCTCGTACTGGCGCTGCAATGCGGCATAGCGGGCGTCCGCCGCTTCGGGCAAGGGCGAGGCCAGTATGCGCGCAGCCTCGTCGGGGGTCAGCTTGACGCTGCCGGTATCGGCATCGTTGAAACTCACCGAACCGCTCTCCTCAAGATCGGATTGCGCATGCGCGCAAGGCACTGTCCAGGCCAGAAACAGCGCCGCCAGGCTCACGGCAAATAATCGCCGGAGGTGGCCGGAGCCAAAGCAACCGAAACTACAGCGATACAACAATGAAGACGGATTCATGTCCGGACTCCCCGCAAAAGACGATCGGTCGAAACCTGACGTGCCGGAGTATTGGCAACTGGCAGAAGTATCCACGGCCGGGATGAGCGCCGTCAATCGAAACGGCTACTGGGCGACTGTCGAATCGGTGCGCTGCGTCACCGACCCCGCTGAAACATCGAACAAGTACTCCCCGCCCATTTCATGCCCTGCGGAAAGTACCGCACCGTACTGCGGCGCTTGAGGATAGTCGCTGCTGACGCCGGCGCGAACGGCCGAATAAATGTCAAAGCCGACCGTCACGGCATCGACGTGTCCGAGGACGCGAAGCAGGTGCCAGGCAAAAATCGAATGCCCATCCTTGCCCTCGTCGGACACCGGCTCTTCGCCCCCGGAGGACATCACCAGGACACTGCGTTTCCGAAGCAAATCCGGGTCGGCGCGGCGCCGTTCCGTCAGCGACTCTTCCCGCGCCAGCAGACCGGAAAAACAACTATCTGAAACCAGCAGTTGCTGTCGCGCGGCAATCGCACCCAATAATTTGGTTATCGTCGAATTCGATATCCATTGCGCAGCGCTCTTGACCGAGCCATCCACCGGTATCCAGTAGCCGATGCCCGTGTCGTCCATCACGTATCCATGACCGGCGTAGTAAACGAGAACACTGTCCTCGGTCGTCGCCTCGCGCGCCAGTTTGGCGAAGGCGCGTACCAGCGCGGACTTGCTGGCGTCCTTGAGCACGCGCACGTCGAACCCGAAATGGTTCCGGAGAACAAGCGCCATCTGGTCGACGTCTCTGGCCGGCGTCAGGAGCGACGGTATCGGGTATTGATAGTTCAGGTTGCCGATCAGCAAGGCTATCCGGTGGGCCGTCGGACGCCCGGCGATTGCCGGCGGGACAGCAGCGCTGGCGAACTTCGGCAGACACACCGATTGATCGTCACCGCCGTCCACACACTCGCGAATATCGACGATCGCCGGATTACGGCGTAGCTCCTCGATCGCCTCGCGATAAAGCAACGTCCGCGCCTGGTGGCGTTGCATCTCGACCGCCTGCATTTGCGCTTTGCCCGGAACACCCGAGATAAAGGGAGGAGGACGAAATACCTGGGCAACGGCTGAAGCGCATCCGAAGACGGAAATCGCCGCGAGAACGACAAATCGATTCATTGAACGACCTCCTTGATTCCGGCACGCCGCAGAAGCGTCGGCCAAGCTTCAACCCAACAGCATTGATGATCGTACCCCTCCATGATCAAGAGACGTCCACCCTGTGCATCGACGAAACGCTTGACGATCGATGACGGAACAACGTCATCCTTGCTCCCGGCAAAATGGGTGGCCGCCCCAATGATCGGTGAACGCCTGCGCTGGTAGGGGTCGCTCGAATCGTCGAACGGCGTCAATTTCTTGATCGCCGCCCAATCGGAAAGCGCGAGCGGTGCAGCAATGGTGATCAGGTTCGTCACATCATTGCGCTCCATCGCCAGCAGAGCGGCGACGACCCCGCCGCCCGAGTAGCCGATAAGGCTGGTCGAGCGAGCGCCGCTACGCCGCTTCAGATCGTCAATGGCTGCGCTCATACTCCTTAGCACCTCTGTCGAAAAGCGGCGCTCGTTCCAGTAGTGGCTACCGCAACGCCCACGCGCATTATCCGAGAGATACTGGCAGGGTCGTCCCAGATAGGCGACCGCGGCAGATGCGTCGCTGCTGGCCAGCTGCAGCACCGTCGATAGGTGCGGTGTAGGATCTCGCGGCGGCGCAAAAATCGACGGCCAGCCGGCGCCATCGCCCTCGATATAGACCGCAAGATCGGAACTGGCGGCCGTTTTCCGCAACAACGAGAAAACCTCGAACTGCCCGGCCGTGATCGAATCTGCTTGAAAGCCACGTTCCGCCGCCCATGACTCGACGTCTGCCCGGATCGGGTTGGTGCTTGACGACGCGAACTCGGCACAGCCACTGACCAGGAACAACAGGCAGGCCCAACTGATGCGCGCATTCCGGCGAAGCGGCACGAGCGATGCGCGTCAAAAGCGAATATCTATATTGGCTACGATGCTGCTGCTCTTCTGGTTTGAGCGCCCCTCTTCCTGAGCGTAATAAAGACCGCCGGTTGCACCTGAAGCCAGCGAGAAGAAATTCGCACCCAAACGCCATTCCCAGGCATCCCTGCCGATGGGATTCGAAGGCGCACCGAACTGCGTGCTCTTGCGATCAAGATCGCTCACGTAAGCCAAGCCGGCAAAAGGCATCACACCGTTCATCCAATAGCCAATCTGCCCCATCAGCCGGGCTTGATCGAGGGTATTCCTGGCGTGGGTGCCGCCCTGGGTGACACCGGAAACCTTGATGTTCCCGTAGCTTTCGACGCCATGCAGCAAACTGGCCCGACCGGTGAGCTGGAGATTTCCCATCCAATGGGAATAATTGAGATTTGCCGCAGCGTACCAGCGATCGGAATCGACTTTATTGGTCGTAAACATCTTGATTTCGCCGACACCGAAACCCGCACTGGCATCGAGCGAAAATTCGCGGTTGATCTGCCACCCCAGGTAGGGAGAGAAAACATACCCTTTGGAGCTAAGATCGTTTTTCGCGAAGCCCGGGTCGCTGTTGCCGCCGCTTCCATCGCCGCGATCCAGCCCGACGGCCAGACCGGCCGCCACGGTCGGGGACAACGAATAGTCGATACCCAGAACGGTGTTGAAGATACCCATGTCGTTTTGGGCAAAGCCGTTGCTGTAACCCGGTAGCGCGGCATATTTCTGCTTGGCATCGGTTTCGCCGAGATTACCCCACACATTGAATTTACCGATGGTCGCCCCTGCCGCCGCACCGCGGGTCCCTTCGGCAACCTGAGGCGTTGGGCCGTCGGCAAGCTGGCGCTTGGTCAGCGCCGATGAAATGGCCATGGCTTGCTGGAACATCGTGCCGTTCATCTGGACCAGGGCCGTCGTCGGGCCGCCGCCAAAACACTCGGGCGAAGATGAAATGATTTGCGCGGCAAGCGTCGCGTTGGATGTCGACAGCGCCGATGCATAGTCGACATTGATAATCGAGTCGCAGTTCGCACTGGCAGTACTGCAAAATCCAGTCAATCCGAGAACCCATAGGGCGCGGCGAAAACGAGGATTCATTGGCTACCTCCCTGAATCGAACGAGGTCTGAACGAAAGGCCAGTCAAACACAGAGCATTTTAACAAGCCCGGCGATCCTGCTCAATCACCAACGGTGTTTGCAAGCCATTGTCGCGTATAGCGTTTCAAAGTGCCTTATGCTCGGTGTTTTCAAGACGGCCTCTTGCCAGATTTCAGGTGAATGAACAAAATGGCCGCCATGACCAATAGAAACGCCGCAGCCTTCTGGGCATTCCTTCTCGGTTTCGGGTTATGGGCAAGTTCCAGATTTGTCGTCGGAAAGCTCGAACCGTGGGACGCCGACTGGCCCTACTATTCCGGCGTGATGCTGGTGGGTGGCACAGCCTTGGGCCTCACTCTGCCAGGTCAAGCCAGGGCGGTGTTCTTCGGCCTGTGGGTCGGGCAGGCCCTTGCCCTGCTTTTGCCGGGCCATGATCGGTCGTGGTTCTTGCTGGGATGCGTGACGACGGGAATCGGCGGCCTACTGGGGTTGACCGGGTACCTGGCTGGCGTCGTGGCGCATGTCGGATGGCGCAAAATCAACCCGGCAGCCGAGGCGAATACCGAGCCCGCAGGAAAGCACGACACCAGTGAGAGTGGCCGATGATCCAGAACGACAATCATCCGCTGGCGATGAACGCACAGACGCCACGCTCACCCGTTTCACGCGCCGCAAAACTCGGCTGCGGCATCGTTCTTCCAACCGTTGTTTTTGTCATCTACCAGATTGTGTTGTTGGTATCGCTGGACAGTGGCGGCGGTTGGGACGGGATGGCCATTGCTTTCGGTTCGCTGGTGATCGTGCCGGCATTGCTGATCGCGAATTGCTGGACCCTGTTCTTGCCCTGGCAGCGCAAGTCCACGTTGTTCTTCGCTGGAACAGCCCTCCCGGCCCTCGTCGGCGTTATGGAATTGCTCATGGTGCATGGGCCTTACGGGATTCGCTGGGCGATCAACGCCGCTTTCGTTGCACCGTTCGTCTGGCTTTGGCTGTTTGCAATAGTTATATTTACGCCATTTGGATACCTGACGTGGCGCGCGATCATGCGCAGCAATCAAGCGCGCAGGCAGAAACCCGGAACATCCTGATCTGATGATATCCGCCGCGCGTAACAATGTACTCATTTTGAGAGAGAACAGCGCCTGGCTGCGCTACGTGTTTTTTGCCGCGACCATCGGCATGTTGATCCTCGCAGCGAATACGTTTAACGCGCCGGAACATGATGTCGAGAAAATCATCCTCAGCCTGTCGGGCGCCCTGCTGCTTGGCTTTTGCGGCTTCGCACTCCCGGTTCGCCGCATCGTCATCGACCCGTTATGCCGTACCGTTGCCATTGGCGACCAGCGGATCGGGAAGGCGAGTTCCGAGAGCATTGGCTTCGACGAAATCAAGCGAGTGTTGGTGTTGACGACATCCGAAAGTGTCGAGAATCTGCAAGGCGCCGAGGTGCAGCGCCAACGCTGGTGCATTGCCCTTTCCCTCGACCGGCGCACGGTTCAGCTCAACCGGAATCTCTACGTAAGGAAATCCCAGGCGTTGCGCGAGGCGACGCGGATACAGCAAGTATTGGGCGTCGACTTGGTCGATAGCGCGGAAGAATCTATCGCCGCGCTGGCCCAAGGCGGGAGAAGAGTCGAAGCCGTGGTGCTCGCCACCAGGGTATCGGGCAAATCGACTGGCGAAGCCAAGGCATTCGCCGACGATCATGCGTCTCCGGAACGCGCCAGGCGTCGATGAACCGACAGCAAACCTACTTTACGTTCCTGCGTTCCTGAACCCGCCGCCCGGATTCTCTCCATCTTGAAGCGTACCCGCAATAGATTGCGGGTCTGGCCACCATCGGTTGAGGCATCAAACGCTCCGAAAATCGTAACTATTTGTTATGTATGTATTTTCTTACATGGCACAGCGTTTGCTAATTACTGGACAGGGAGTGTGTTCTGGCGAAAGCCGGTCGCACACAACCGAACTTAACCCCACAACCACTTTTTATTATTGAGGAGTCACCCATGAAAGCTGCATTTATTTCGACTGCCATTGGCAGCATCATTGCCCTGAGCGCGATCAGCCTGACGGCACACTCGGCTGAAGATCAGAACACCGAAAAATGTTACGGCGTTTCCAAGGCCGCCAAGAACGATTGCGCCGGTGCGGGTCATGCCTGTGCCGGTCAATCCAAGGCCGACGGTTCGGGCAAAGAGTTCATCAAGCTGCCCAAGGGAACTTGCGAACGTCTGGTTGGCGGCAGCCCCACGGCCAAGTGATGAATGCATTGCGGCATATTGTGGCAGCCGCGAAGGGACCGATTCCCGCGCACGCGGGGATCGGTCTCCGGACGCAGCATCACGAGCAGATCGTGCTTGAGCGTCCGCCCGTCGCCTGGCTCGAAGCGCACAGCGAGAACTACTTTTCCGACGGCGGCGCGCAGATCGAAAGTCTGGCAAAGGCGCGTGAACTCTACCCTTTGAGTCTGCACGGCGTCGGCCTGTCGCTGGGTTCCACCGACCCCCTTGACGCGGAGCATCTGCGCAAACTCAAGCGATTGGTCGATTGGAGCGAGCCCATGCTGGTATCCGAACACCTGTCGTGGGCCTCCGTGGATGGCCGATTTCTGAATGACTTGTTACCCCTGCCCAATACGCAGGAGGCGCTGACCCATATGATCCAGCGCGTCGATCAAGTACAAAATCTTCTTGGCCGGCAAATCCTGATCGAGAATATTTCAAGTTATCTTGAATTTGAAGGCGATCAAATGCCCGAGTGGGAATTTCTCGCGGCGCTGTCGGAAAAATCCGGGTGTGGATTGCTGGTCGATGTGAACAACATCTACGTCAATGCCCGCAACCATGGTTTCGACGCCTACCACTTCCTGTCCATGCTCCCAGCCCAGGCAGTGCAGGAATTGCATCTCGCCGGGCATTCGATCAATTGCTATGGCGACCGGGAGATTCTCATCGATACTCACTCCGCGCCGGTATGCGCTGCCGTATGGGAGCTCTATGCCTATGCCTTGCACTGCTTTGGCGCCGTACCCACCTTGATCGAGTGGGACAACGACATTCCCGCGCTGGATGTGCTGGTCGCCGAAGCCCACAAAGCGGATCGTGTTTTGGAGCAACGTTGTGCACTCGCTGCGTGAAACGCAACGCGCGTTTTGTGACGCCGTGCTCTCGGGGCAGGCGGGCGGCATGGTGGAGCTGCTGCGCAACCAGGGTATTCCCGCCGGTCAGCGCATGCAGATTTATCGCAACAACAACCGGATCGGATTCCACGCTACGTTGCAGGCGACCTATCCGGTCATCGAGCGCCTGGGCGATGCGGACTGGTTCCAGCAAAACGCACGAGAGTATCAACTGCGGTTTCCGTCGCGCTGTGGGGATCTGCAATACCTCGGGCAGCATTACCCCGGCTTCCTGAAGAAAGAGCTGGCCGGAACGGACTACGAATACTTCGCCGATGTGGCGGCTCTCGAGTGGGCCTACCAGGAGGTTTTGACTTCCGCCGACAGCAAGCCGCTCGATCCCGCCAGGCTCGGCAACGTTGCTCCCGACGATCACGGGCGGCTGGTCTTTGCGCTTCGCCCCGAATTGCGCCTGATCGCATCGCCCTATCCCCTGTTGGCGATCTGGAAAGCCAATCAAGCCGGTGCAAAGACCGCTTCGACCGACGAAGCCGAGATTCGCCTGGATGCCGGCGACAGCAGAATCCTGCTGATTCGGCGTCACGATCATATCGAACTGCGCGAATTGCCCCCGGCCAGTTTTGCCTTGTTGCAGCAGTTTGTGCGAAAAGTTGCACTCGGCACGGCGACAGATGCCGTTGCCGCCAACTACGCCGATTTCGATCTGGGCAGTACCTTGCAACAACTCTTGTCGCTCGAAACAATCACCGATTTTCACCTTGGCGGGAATGACTAAGCCGCTACACCACACTCAGGAGACTTCAATGAACACGACAACGATCACCAAACTGCACAACCTGTTGGCGCAAGCCCTGGATGCCCTGCAGCCCCTATTCCTGCTGATGACCCGCTGGTATGTCAGTTGGCAGTTCCTGAAGTCCGGCTGGCTCAAGTTCAGCAGTTGGCAAACCACGCTTTCCTTGTTCCGCGACGAATATCATGTCCCTGTCTTGCCGCCGGAATTGGCGGCCGTCGTCGGCACCTTCGGCGAGTTGTTCTTTCCGGTCTTGCTGGTGCTCGGCCTGGGCGGCCGTATCGGAGCGCTTGGTCTATCCGCCGTCAACCTCATGGCCGTGATTTCCTATGCCTACGTGTTGTTGGCCGAAGGGTCGGAAGCGGCACTGGCGCAACACGTGCTGTGGGGCTTCATGCTGGTGACCATTGCCCTCTTCGGCAACGGTAGCCTGGCGCTGGAACGATTCTGGTTCAAGAACCAGGATAAGCAGCCTCTGGCTGCCGCAAGCCGTCCGATGTGAACAGCCGGCAGCCTGCCTGTTGCCCACGTCAAGCATCATGCTAATATCGTCGCCGCATTGTTTCGCGATCCATGGCAAACAACCGTAAGGAATCAGGGCCGGATGCGACCAATGGGTAAGCCTCGATCAGTATCTGCAATCTGCGCCGCTCAGATGAAAGTGAACAAACGGTCAACTTATCATGCCACCCATTTCCGCACCGGCGACAAGCAACTCGGCCATGACCGCGGCCGATCTAAAATTCCTGCGCGTCATTATCGAGGGCACGGCGAGTTCCACGGGCGACGATTATTTTCGTACCCTGGTGGAATACCTGGCCAAAGCAATCGGCACCAACCACGCATTCATTTCCGAGTTCACGCCACCGCAGAGAATCCGCACGCTGGCCTTCTGGTCGGGTGGCAAGATCGTTCCCAACATCGAATACGATTTGCCCGGTACGCCATGCCAGGAGGTGTTTGACGGGGGCTTCTGCTTTTATCCCTCCGGTCTGCAGGAAAAATATCCGGAAACCGAACCCGGCATTGAGAGCTACTTTGGCGTTCCGCTGCTGGCGCGCGACGGTCGCATCCTGGGGCACCTCTGCGCTCTGGATGAGTCACCCCTGCCTTACGAACAGCGGCGTCTGGACCTGTTCCATATCTTTGCCGGGCGCGCCGCCTCGGAACTCGATCGCCTTCGCATGGATGCCGAATTGCGCGATCAGGAAGTGCGCCTGCGCGATTTGTTTGAGGAGGCACCCATCGCTTACGTGCATGAAACGCTCGATTCGCGCTTCATTCGGGCCAATCGAGCGGCGCTGAATATCCTGGGGGTCAGGCCCGAAGAAGTTCCTCACATGATCGGCAAAGACCTGGTGCCCAACACCCCGGATGCGCAACGCCGCGTGCGCGAGGCGTTCGAGTCCATCGGCAAGGGCACCGACACCGGCGGCGTCGTGCTGGAACTGCGCCGCCACGACAACGGCAAGCCGATCTGGATTCAGTGGTGGTCCAACCCCGCGCCGGATGGCAACTACACGCGAACGATGTTCGTCGACATTACCGAACGCGTCTTGCTTGAGCAGGAACAAGCCAGGCTCAAGGCGCAGAACGTCTACCTGCAGGAAGAACTCAAGTCGGTCCACAACTTCGAGGAGATCATCGGCGCCAGCGGCGGCTTGCTCAAGGTGCTGGATCGTGTGCAGCGCGTCGCCGCTACCGACTCGTCGGTCATGATCACTGGAGAAACCGGCACCGGAAAGGAATTGATTGCCCGCGCCATCCATTCCGCCAGCAATCGCGCCGACAAGCCGTTCATCAAGATCAACTGCGCGGCATTGCCCGCCAGCCTGGTCGAAAGCGAATTGTTCGGCCACGAAAAGGGAGCGTTCAGCGGGGCGATCCAGCGGCGCCTGGGCCGATTCGAACTGGCGCATTGCGGAACCATCTTTCTCGACGAAATCGGCGAAGTCCCGTTGGACGTGCAGGTCAAACTCCTGCGCGTCCTGCAGGAACGCGAGTTCGAGCGTATCGGTGGCAGTCAGACCATCAAGACCGACGTTCGCGTCATTGCCGCGACGAACCGCGATCTGGCAAAGAGCATCGGCGAGGGCATTTTTCGCTCC
Organism: Propionivibrio sp.; assembly: GCA_016705685.1. Lineage (GTDB taxonomy): Bacteria > Pseudomonadota > Gammaproteobacteria > Burkholderiales > Rhodocyclaceae > Propionivibrio. The sequence continues at coordinate 592,470 of JADJLB010000002.1, read as the reverse complement.
GACCTCTACTACCGCATCAACGTATTTCCGGTCGAATTGCCGCCGCTACGCGAGCGCAAGGACGACATCCCGCTGCTGACGCATTTCTTCGTGCAAAAATATGCGCCACGCATCGGTCGCCATGTCGACACCATCGATGCCGATTCCTTGCAACGGCTCATGCAGTATGCGTGGCCAGGCAATATTCGCGAGCTTGAAAATATCATCGAGCGGGCGCTCATTCTGAGCAGCGGTCGTTCATTGCAAATCGACACCGACGTGCTGCCGAAGCCCAGCGCTCATTCTACGGTCACGACGACCCAGACACCCGACACCGGCGTGCCACAAGGCATACACGTCAAGACCAATGGCGACGATCTCGATTCGGTGCAGCGCGAACACATCGTCGCCATGTTGCGCGAAACCAATTGGGTGATCGAGGGCAGTCGGGGCGCCGCAAGTCTGCTGGGCCTTAAACCCGGTACGCTGCGACACCGCATGAAGAAGCTCGGAATCGCACGCAGCGGCGAGCACTGACCTGGTTCACGCCGCCGTCGTCCATCGCGGATTTCCGCCTCTTATTGCGGCGGACGCAAGGCCCTTCCGGATGTGTTCCCGAGCCGCCAGGCGACGAGGCCCGATTTTGGGGCGATGCGTAGAGTCTCGCCTTTGATGCGCCAACTGGTACGGGATTTGCTCGGTGCTCTAGTGCCTTCATGCCTTTCATGGGGCGCAATCCTGAACTTCGCACAAAGGCTTTCTCATGTTACGAATTACGCAGACCCCCGCCGTTCAGATCACGACGATCCATCTCGAAGGAAAGCTGCTCAGCCCGTGGCTGGATGAAGTACGCTCCGTCATTGCGGGTGCTCAGGCACAGGGAGCGGTGCGCGTGAATCTTTCCGGATTGCGTTATGTTGACCCGCAAGGCGCCGAACTGCTGCGTACTCTCCGCCAGAATGGCCTTGAGCTCATCGGCGAATCCGGCTTCATCGCCGGTCTGCTGGCGCTATCGAAACCGTAAGAGCCAACAAGTTCGCTTTATTCGCTAACGGCTTTCCCCGAGACTCCGGGCTGCTCGGAGCAATAACTGGCTGGCGCATGTCGTCAACTCATGTGGCGCGCGTCGAAGTCTTTTTTCGCTTCAAATCCGACCAACAGCACCGCCAAATATTGCGGAGCCGTCTCAGGTGGTGGCCAGCGCTGGTTTCTACGGCATATTTCGGCACACCCCATGTCTGCGGCGTCCCTGTATCCGTGGGGAAATCGACGATTTCATTCGGACTGGCACACGCATTGCTATTACTAAACGCAAGACCTGCGCAGCGTAGACAAGAACGAGTCGCAGGGCTCAAGCCGAAAATCAGACAGGAGTCACGCCACAGAAAAGACGCCGTTACCAATGATGCTCAGCGGCGGCCGAGCGCCAGTCTGGCGTGTGGTTGAAATTCTACGACCTGGAGTAAAACCGATGAAAGCCGATGTCACCGAAGAAACACTGAATGCGCAGCAACGAATTCCCGTTGAACGCCAACGCCTCGCGCAGTGCTCACCGAAGGAGCCCGCCTGGAAACTTTGGGGGCCATATCTGAGCGAAAGACAGTGGGGCACGGTACGCGAAGACTACAGCCCGCAAGGGGATGCCTGGAATTATCTTCCCCACGATCACGCCCGCAGCCGCGCTTACCGCTGGGGTGAAGATGGGCTCATGGGGTTTTCCGACCACCAACAACATCTATGCCTGTCGCTGGCCCTCTGGAACGGGCGCGACCCGATACTCAAGGAACGCCTTTTCGGCCTCACCAACGAGGAGGGCAATCACGGCGAAGACGTCAAGGAGTTGTATTACTACCTCGATGCCACACCGACGCATTCGTATCTGAAAATGCTCTACAAATATCCGCAATGCGAATTTCCTTACGCCGATCTGCTGCATGAAAACCAGCGGCGCGGCAAGGACGCGCCCGAATACGAACTGATCGATACCGGCGCCTTCAACGGCAACCGTTATTTCGACGTATTCGTCGAATACGCGCAGGCCGAACCCGAAGATATCTTGATGCGCGTAACGATTCACAATCGTGGCCCGGAAGCCGCCGAATTGCAGGCATTGCCACAACTCTTCTTTCGCAATACCTGGAGCTGGAAGCAGGACCAGCCGAAACCGCAGATGCAACTGCGCGACAATCACGTCAGCATCGAAGACCCCGTTGTGGGCACCTACCACTGCTACGCCGATGGGCCATGCGAATGGTTGTTTACCGAGAATGAAACCAATGTTCAGCGCTTGTACAAAGTCGATACTCCCGGCTACTTCAAGGACGCATTTCACGAGTATGTCGTGAATTCGCGTGACGCTGCCGTCAATCCCGCCCGGCAAGGCACCAAGGCAGCGGCCCGCTACTACTTGAACGTTCCGGCGAACGGCTCGGCTACGCTTGAATTACGACTCAGCAAGAACGCTTTGCCGGACCCGTTTGCCAAATTCGATGCGCTGTTCGCCGAACGCCTGCATGAGGCCGATGCGTTCTATGCCGACATTCAAAAGGACATCGTCGATGCAGATGCCCGCCTGGTTCAGCGCCAGGCCTTTGCCGGAATGATCTGGAGCAAGCAGTTTTTCCACTTCGACGTTCGCGACTGGATCAAAGGCGATCCGGCGCAATTGCCACCGCCTGCGCAACGCAAGCATGGCCGCAATCGCGATTGGCAGCACCTGAACAACGCGGACATCATATCGATGCCCGACAAATGGGAATACCCGTGGTATGCCGCCTGGGATCTGGCCTTCCACACCCTGTCGCTGGCCATCATTGATGCGGAGTTTGCCAAAGAGCAGCTCGTGCTGCTGACGCGCGAGTGGTACATGCACCCCAACGGCCAGATACCGGCCTACGAATGGGCCTTCGGCGACGTCAACCCGCCGGTGCACGCTTGGGCGACATGGCGCGTTTTTCAGATGGATCGTAAGCAACGCGGCTGCCAAACGGGCGACTTGGCGTTTCTCGAAAGCGTATTCCATAAGCTGATGCTGAACTTTACCTGGTGGGTGAATCGCAAGGATGCCGAAGGACGCAATGTATTTCAGGGGGGCTTTCTCGGCCTCGACAACATCGGCGTCTTCGATCGCAGCGCACCCTTGCCAACCGGAGGCCATATCGACCAGGCTGACGGCACGAGCTGGATGGCCATGTATGCGCTCAACCTGATGCGCATCGCGCTTGAGCTGGCGCAGCATAACCACGTCTATGAGGACATCGCCACCAAGTTTTTCGAGCACTTCCTGAGCATTGCCGAAGCGATGAACAATTTTGGCGATGCGGAGAACGGCTTGTGGAACGAAGAGGATGAATTCTTTTATGACGTTCTGCACCTTCCCGACGACCGCATGGTGCCGCTCAAGGTGCGCTCGATGGTCGGCCTGATACCGCTGTTCGCCGTCGAGACGCTGGAGCCCGACCTGCTCGACAAGGTGCCTGAATTCAAGCGCCGTCTGGAATGGTTTCTCGACTACCGCCCCGAACTCGCTGCGTTGGTATCCCACTGGAACGAGAAAGGCGAAGGTCAACGGCGGCTGTTGTCGCTACTGCGCGGCCGTCGCATGAAGCGCTTGTTGAAACGCATGCTCGACGAGACCGAGTTTCTGTCCGACTACGGGATCCGCGCCATTTCAAAGTATCACGACCGCAATGCCTATGTATTCAATGTGAACGGCAGTGATTTGTCGGTGAACTATCTGCCGGCCGAATCTAATTCCGGACTATTCGGCGGCAACTCGAACTGGCGCGGCCCGATCTGGTTCCCGGTGAACTATTTGCTGATCGAGTCGATGCAGAAGTTTCACCACTATTACGGCGACGATTTCCGCATCGAGTGTCCGACGGGTTCGGGCAATTTCGTATCGATCAACGAAGCCGCCGATGAAGTCGCCCGCCGCCTGACCCGGATATTTCTCAAGGACCAGGATGGAAAGCGCCCGGTGTATTCACATCACCCGCAAATGCAAGATGACCCGCACTTCCGCGACCATGTCCTGTTTTACGAATACTTTCACGGCGACAACGGCCGCGGTGTCGGTGCAACGCATCAAACCGGCTGGACAGGACTGGTCGCCAAATTGTTGCAACCGAGGCACGCCAGCACGCACTGATTGTTCGGCCAACCCTTTACCTCCTAACCAACCCAAGGAAGAAAACCATGGATACCTTAGTACATCCCTCTTATCTGCCGAAACCAGTGATGCCGCAGGTTCCGCCGCAACAAATGCTGCTGGGTCAAAAGGCCTTGGTCACCGGCGCCAGCTCGGGCATCGGCCTGGCCATCGCCATGGCGCTGGGCCAAGCCGGCGCGGACGTCGTCATCAACTACGTGGCCGACGAAGACAAGGCGCAGCATGCCTGTGAAGAAATTCGGCACCTCGGCGTGCGTGCCGAAGCGATTCGCGCCGACGTATCCGACGAAGCGCAGGTCAAGGCGATGTTCAGCCGCATGCTGGATCATTTCGGCACCATCGACGTTCTGGTCAACAACGCCGGCCTGCAACAAGATGCGGCATTCGAAGACCTGACGCTGGCGCAATGGAACAAGGTCATCGGCGTCAATCTGACCGGCCAGTTCTTGTGCGCCCGCGAAGCGGTACGCGAATTCAAGCGTCGGGGCGTCAATCCGGCGGTGTCCTGCGCGGCGGGCAAGGTGTTGTGCATCAGCTCGGTGCATGAAGTGATTCCCTGGGCTGGACATGTCAACTACGCAACCTCCAAGGGCGGTGTGATGTTGATGATGAAAAGCCTGGCGCAAGAAGTCGCGCCCTATCGCATCCGGGTGAACAGCATTTGCCCGGGCGCCATCCGGACGCCAATCAACATGGAAGCCTGGGGAACCCAGGAAGCGTACAACGAACTGCTGAAACTGATTCCCTACAAACGCATCGGCGAAGCCGACGAAATCGGGCGCGCGGTGGTCTGGCTGGCATCCGATTACGCCGATTACGTACATGGCATCAGCCTGTTTGTTGACGGCGGCATGTGTCTCTACCCCGGATTCGAGACTGGAGGTTGAGATGGCGGAAATCAGGTCCGCACTGCGCCAGCACTGGCCGGAATATCTCATCGAAGGCTGGGCGCTGGGGAGTTTCATGGTGTCGGCCGGGATATTCACCACCTTGTTCGAATATCCCGGCTCACCGCTGCGCCACGCGTTTGACAATGCCGATGCGCGACGCGTCATGATCGGCATGGCGATGGGGCTGACGGCCATTGCCCTGATCTACTCGCCATGGGGCCAACGTTCAGGCGCGCACATGAATCCGGCAGTGACGCTGACTTTCTTGCGCTTGAAGAAGATTGCCCGCTGCGACGCCGCAATGTACATCGCCGCGCAATTCATCGGCGGCACGCTGGGTGTATTGCTGGTCATGGCTGTATGCCAAGGCGCCTTTACCGAAGCGCCGGTAAGTTACGTAATCACCGTCCCCGGTCCGCAAGGCGCGTTGCTCGCCTTCATCGCCGAGTTCGCCATTTCGGCGTTGTTGATGGCCGTGGTCTTGCTGGTCTCCAACTCCGAACGTTACGGTAAGTATACCGGCCTCGGCGCGGGCCTGATGGTCGCCGTCTATATCGCGCTTGAAGCGCCGTTGTCAGGCATGAGCATGAACCCCGCGCGAAGCTTTGCCTCGGCCTGGCCGGCAGAGGTTTGGACCGGCTTCTGGATCTACCTCACGGCACCGGTCTTCGGCATGCAGTGCGCTGCAGCCTGGTATGTGCGGCCACGCTGCGGTCATGAAGCGGGCTGCGCCAAATTGCTCCATTCAAGAACCCAGCGCTGCATACATTGCGGCTATGTTCCTCCCTTGCCTTAGTCAGAAAGCATACGATGAATACTCCGCAAATCCACGATCCTTACGACGCAATCATCGTCGGTTCCGGCGCAGGTGGCTGTGCCGCAGCTTACAATCTTGCGCGCGCCGGCCTGCGTGTCGCGCTCATCGAAAAAGGGCAAGTCCTGCCGCGCGATGCCAGCACGCTCGACGTCCAGAAAGTCGTACATGACGGAAGCTTCAAGAGCCGGGAAGACTGGCTAGACGGCCACGGACACCAAATCAGGCCCGAAGAGTATTTCAACCTCGGCGGCAAGACCAAATGGTACGGTGCGGCACTGTTGCGTTACGGGCGTCATGAATTCGCGGCAGACCCGGCGCATCGGTGCCCGGCCTGGCCTATCGATTACGATGACCTGGCGCCGTACTACGAGCAGGCCGAGGCAATGCTTGGCGTGCGCCACTTTGCCTGCGAACCCGATCTGCAGGCGATCGTCTCCCGTCTGGCGAAGCACACGCCGAACTGGGTAAGCGAACCATTGCCGCTCGGGTTGTCCAAATCCATTCTGGATAATGACGCCGAGGCGCGGCATTTCGACGGATTTGCCTCGCCGGGAAATCTTAAAGGGGACGCCGAAACGGCATTCCTGTCGCCGGTCCGCGCATTGCCAAATCTCCAGGTGATGACCGGCGTCGCTGTCACCAAGCTGGTCGCGGAAGGGCGTGACCCTGCACGCATTTGCGGCGTGCAACTCACGGATGGCACGACATGCCACGGTCGTTCGGTGCTCCTGGCGGCCGGCGCCCTGCATTCGCCCCGACTTCTCCAGCAGTTCATCGAAAACCAGGGATTGACGGCGCTGCTCCCGTGCTATGCCAGCGTCGGCCGCCATCTCAAACTGCATTTGCTGACGGCGATGGTCGCTATCTCGCTTACGAAAAAGACCGATCTGATTCGCAAGACAACGCTCTTTCTCGACCCGGGTTTGCCGCATAGCAGCGTGCAGCCACTGGGCTTCGATGGCGAACTGATCAGCACGCTCATCCCCAAGGCCGTACCTCGCTTCCTGGCCCGTCAGATTGGCGCCCGCGCCTACGGCTTCTTTCTGCAAACCGAGGACGGCGCGCACCCCGAGAATCGCGTATTGGCCGCATCCGACCGAGAACCGCCGATCCTGGATTACGACGCCGCGCGCACTCCGGCTTCGGTGCTGGAGCATGAGCAATTGGTTCGACGCTTCCGCAACAGCCTTGCACGCAGCGGACTGCTAGCCTTCTCGGAGCGCATCGGCTTGGGAGGGACGGCGCACGTCAGCGGCACGCTGACGACCGGCAACGATCCGGCCAGCTCGGTTGTGGATGCACAGGGACAGGTGCATGGGCTGAAATCGCTTTACGTCGTCGATGGCAGCATCCTGCCGCGTTCCAGCCGCGTCAATCCATCATTGACGATTTACGCCTGGAGCCTGCGCGTTTCAAGACATCTGGCCGAACAATTGGTCAGCCATGCCAGCGCATCCTGCGATGCCCTCACCATATGATTCGATGCCCGATCCAATGGAGGCAACAACATGAAGGCTTTTCTAAAGATCCAATTGCGTGCCGCCTTGGCCATCGCGGTTCTGCTCTACACCGGGCTGGCTGCGGCCAGCGAGCCGATCATCCACGCTGTCGATTCCATCGCGATGACGGTCAGCGACATGAACCGCAGCCTGGCGTTCTATCGCGACGTGTTGAACTTTGAACCGGTTTCCGACAGCGAGGTTAGCGGCGACGATTACGAACATCTCTACGGCGTATTCGGCGCGCGCATCCGCATCGTCAAGCTAAGGCTCGGCGACGAAACCCTGCAACTCGAGCAATTTATCGCCCCGCCCGGCCGCCCCGTTCCGGTCGATTCGAAAAGCAACGACGGCTGGTTTCAGCATGTCGCGATTATCGTCTCGGATATGGGCCGAGCCTACGCCTGGTTGCGCGAGCATCAGGTGCAACACGCCTCAACCGGCCCGCAACTGCTGCCGCAATGGAACCCCAATGCAGGAGGCATTTCGGCTTTCTATTTCCGCGATCCCGACGGACATGCCCTTGAAGTGCTGCACTTCCCCGCCGGCAAAGGCGACACCAAATGGCAGCGCAAAACCGACCAGCTGTTCCTCGGCATCGACCACACCGCCATCGTCGTCGCCAATACCGATGCCAGCCTGCGTTACTACCGCGATACCCTCGGCTTGCGCGTCGCGGGCAACAGCGAAAACTACGGCGTCGAGCAGGAACGCCTGAACAACGTCTTCGGCGCGCGTCTGCGCATCACCGCACTTCGTGCCGCCTCCGGGCCCGGCGTCGAACTGCTCGAATACATTGCGCCGCGCACGGGAAGACCCGCACCCGTCGATACGCATAGCAACGATCTTTGGAGCTGGCATATCAACATGCGGGCCGACGTCAATGCTGCTGAAAGCGCCGCCCGGCAGCAGCATTACGATCACATCTCTCCAGGAACGATTCGCTTTGGCAGCAACCCGCAACGGACTGGCCTGATGATCCGCGACCCGGACGGGCATGCGGCACTGCTTGAACAACCCTAAGCGGGCCGGCTTGCCGATGGCGCCGGCGCAGGCAAGGACGCCGATTGATTGGTATCCAACCCGATCTGAACCTTTCAATGCTCTTCATTGACCCATATTGCCACCGAGAGTTAGCCAATGTCGCATCGCCGAATTTTGATGATTTTGATTCCGGTTCTTCGCCAATTGTGGTGCTCCGTCGCGCGTAGCGGCAAGCGTTGCAATTTGCCGAGTTGCGGCGTGCTTTCCGCGCACCACGCGCGCTCGGGCGACTCGGCCACAACCTTCGCACACGGAACAGGCCGCGATGAGTGAGCAGTCCGTACAACTGGGCGCCGGCTACTACAATCCATCCATTTCGCTGGCGTTGCCCACCCGCTTGCTGGTACATCTTCTTACGGCAGCTGCGTATTATGGCGCTGGCATGCTTGCCTTTGCCGTCTTTCCGATCGGCAATGGAGTCGCTGGTATCTGGCCGGCCGCAGGCCTTTCCGTAGCCACCATGCTGCTGTTTGGCCCTTCGGTTTCACTGGCGATTTTTTTTAGCGATTTTCTCGTCGGCCTGAATACCGGCTTGCCGACCGGCCACGCCTTACTACTGGCCACTGGCGCCGTCGGCGAAGCGCTGGTCGCTTGGTACCTGCTTACGCGTATCGCCAGATTCGACCCGCGGCTGAGGCGCATCAAGGATGTGACTGCCTTTGTCATTGCCGGCGTCCTGCCCGCGACCATGCTTTGTATGATTCCTCGGATGTTGTTGACTGCGGTCATGGACGGCGCCGGGCCAACGCCTGCACCGAATGCGCAAACCGTTCTCGTTGGCCTGCTGGGACACGGCCTTGGCGTGCTGCTGGTGGCGCCGGTCATTCTTTCATGGACGGCCGAAAGACCGCTTCTGAAGCCATCTGCCGAGTTCTATCTGCTGCTACTGGCGGCCGTGCTGCTCAACGCCGCTGCCTTCACGGCGACTCCAAGCGGTCCGGCGTCGGCGCTTCTCTATGCCGTGTTCGTCGTCGTTCTGTGGGCCGCATTGCGCTTCGGTCCCCGCGAGACGTCCGACGTGATGCTGCTGACAGCTATCTTCGCCACCTGGGCGGCCTGGCGCGCCAGTGGCCCGTTCATCATCAGCAATCAGATCGAGGCGCTGTATTCCTTGAGCCTCTTTCTCATGGTCGCCACTGTCACGGCGCTGTTGCTCGCGGCGGCCGCTCGCGAACGCTCTGCATCGGCACAACGCGTCGAGGAAAGCGAACTAGCACACCGAATGCTGATCGAGCAGATGCGGGAAGGGGTCATTACACTCGACGGTATGCGCCGCCTTGCCTTCGTTTCAGATCGCTTCTGCGCGCTGTCAGGCTGGCAACGCCAAGACCTGATTGGTCGCCCCTTCACTCAGTTGGTTGCCACCGCGGATCGTCTTCGCCTTGAGCAGGCGTTGTCCGATACCGAACGCGGACAGGACGTCCAGATTGAGGTCGCGCTGGAGCGCGCGGGCGAAGGAACCATGCTGGCATCGGTGGCACCTCGCCGTTTAGCCGGCTCCGAAGGACAGCCGGCGAGAATCATGGCCGTCGTCGCCGACATTACCGAATCGCGCCGGGCTGCGGAGCTCTCCCGCTTGCGACTGCAGCAGATCGCGCACACCAATCGCGTGCAGTCGATGGACGAAATGGCGATCGCGTTCGCCCACGAGATCTCCCAGCCGCTGACCGCGATCACCAGCTATGCGCAAGCGGCAAGGCGCTTCCTGTCGGCTGGCTCAGGCGCCATCGGTCCGGCCCGCGAGGCCATTGATGGCGCCGAACGCGAAGCGCGTCGCGGATCGGAAATCGTCCGGCGGATTCGCGGCTTCGTCCAAGACAGGAAGTCCGAGCGCGTGCCACAGGTGGCGGACCTTCTGGTCAGCGAAGTCGCCCAACTCGCCGAACCGGAGGTCCGCCAGCATGGCGTCGAATTGCGTACCGATCTGTGCGCTAACGGTTGCAAGGTTCTTGTCGACCCGGTGCAAATTCAGCAGGTCTTGCTGAATCTCGTGCGCAACGCTGCCGAAGCCATCGGCGAGGCCGGGTCGGCGACCAGACTCATTACCCTGAAAAGTGTCAGCGCCCCGCCCGATGGCGTTGCGTTCGCGGTCATCGATTCGGGGCCCGGTTTCGCTCCAGCCGAGCTGGCAAAAATATTCGATCCGTTCTACACCAGCAAGCCGGACGGCATCGGTATCGGGTTGGCGTTGTGTCGATCGATCATCGAGGATCACGACGGCCAACTGCATGGCGCCGCCGAGCCTGGCCGTGGTGCGACATTCACTTTCACCCTCAAGGAGTTCCGGGATGCTTGAGACGCCCGCAAGAACGCCGGTCGTCTACGTCGTCGACGACGAACCAAGCGTGCGCGATGCGCTGCGATTGCTGTTTCAGTCTGTCGGCATGAAGGTGGTCGAGTTCGAGAATGCGAGCGCCGCACTGTCTGGAGCCGACGAACTAGACAGCGGGTGCCTGATCACCGATTTGCGCATGCCGATGATGAGCGGAATCGATCTGATCGAGGCCCTGCGCGAACGCGGTTGCCACCTGCCGGCTATCGTCATCAGCGCGCATGGCGACGTCAAGCTGGCGGTGCGCGCACTGAAGGCGGGCGCCAGCGACTTTGTCGAGAAGCCGTTCAACGACCAAGATCTGCTCGACGCAGTGAATTCGACGATCAACCGGCCGCCTGTCAGCGGCTGGACGCAGGCGCTTAGCGGCGACATGGCCGCGCGCGTAGCGCAGATCACGTCACGCGAACTGGCTGTGCTGAAGCAAATCGTCGCGGGCCAGTCGAACAAACAGATCGCGCGTGATCTCGACCTCAGCCCGAGGACGGTGGAGGCTCATCGGGCACGTGTGATGCAGAAGATGCAGGCCGGTTCGGTCGCCGAACTTGTTAGCCTTGCGCTGCGCGCCGGCATCGTGATGGACGAAGAGCTGGTCTAGCCGCCGTCGTGCCGACACGTGTACGTAGTCAACGCATGCCGATTAAGTAGCCGTACGAATATTCAAGGCCATGTCGAAGGCCTAAAGTAACCACATCGGATAAGAGTTGCGGACAAGGCACCCTACCCGACAAACAACCAGTCAGCCGACTGGCAACCACTTCACTACTTTAAGGAGAATCACCATGAACAGAAGTAAATTTGCTTCAATCCTCGCACTTTCCATGGCCCTGGCCGGCGGCATGGTTGCCACCCCTGCCTTTGCCGACAAATCCGACGACATGATGAAAATGATGGACACCAACAAGAACGGCATGATCGAGAAGGACGAGTACCTCGCCTACCAATCGAAGGTGTTCGACAAGATGGCCGCTGATAAAAAGGGCCAGGCGACCATGAAGGACGTCATGAAAGCCTTCCCTGCCGCTTTTGCGCCAATAAATCCTTGGCAGTGCGCCGGTTCTGTTTGGCGCGGTGCGAATCGGCTTTGAGCGCCTGCTCAATGACTCCGTGGAACCGCGTGAGTCGGCTTGGTCCCGGAACCCTGAGGTAAGTCGGTGGGGCAGCTTCCTTGGGCTCTCACCCATTTGCGGATCGTGTTGCGCGACAACCCCGTGCGCTTTGTGATTTCGTGCAGCGACTGCTTGTCGCGGAAATACATCCGTCGAATCTTGCCTATCATTTCCATGGTGATCACCTTTTATCTCCCGCCTAAAAATTAGGCGGAACTAGTGGAACACCTGGGTCAGTTTTACGTCAGCATTTCGCCTATTGCTGGGTCACTATTCGGTCAGCGTCAACACTCGTGCAAACGAAACAAACAGTTGGTTCGCGTGATTCCGGCAATAACCGAAACGTGGGTCCAGTTGAAATGAAACTGAATAATCGGTGTTTGCCCCTTGGGTGCCCAAGTCCGCACTCGGGTTGGGCGCTCGCTGATGCCGGACTCGTCGACAAAAACGATCAGCCGACCGTCTCGCTGGGCTTTTTTTAAGACTGGGCCAAGTACGGCGCTTCCAATTGCGTACGGCGTCTTCGTTGCGTTCGATGGCGCGCCTCTCAGGCTTCTGCGGACTGAAGCCCAGTGACCCCAGAATTCGCCAGACCTGTGTTTGTCCGAAGCGCACGCCATGCAGACGTTCGATGACGGCGCCCACGCGCTTGAGTGTCCATAACTCGGTGCCAAATCCGTACTCGGTCGGACTGCGCAGGAGCGTTGCTCGTACCGCCGCCAACTGCTGTTCATCGAGTTGGGCCGGGCGGCCTCGTTCTGGCACGGCGCGCAGGGCATCGATGCCGCCTTCATCGAGCAGCCCTTTCCACGTTATACCGTTTGTCGTGCCACGCCCACGGCCTTGGCCACGTCTGCACAGCCTTTGCCCGCGAGCAGCATCCGTCCTGCCTTCAATCGCTTCTTTGCTTCGCTCAACCGCTTTTGTGCCATGACAACATTCTCCAATATCGCTCTTGGAGATACAACGTTTCAGATGATTAACGGTTGTCATGAGTTATGGAAATATCAATAATAGCAGCTGCGTTGTCGCCGTTCCGTCACGCCGACGGCTTCACCGCCTTTTCCGCCACGGGCAGCGTATCGCTGCCGGTAATCAGGCGAATGCCGCCACCAAAGGTCAGGTAGGTCCAGAACCAATTGACCATGGTGCTCAGACGATTGCGCAATCCGACCAGGAAGCCGACATGGACGAAGCCCCACAACCACCACGCCGGGGCACCCCATAGCCGCAAGAAGCCAAAATCGGCGACCGCAGCTTTTCGGCCAATGGTGGCGAGGCTGCCGAGGTGGCGGTAGGCAAAGGGTGGCGGCGTTGTCTTGCCGGCGATCCTCGCGCGAATGTGTCGCGCGACATAGGCACCGCCTTGCTTGGCCGCAGGCGCCAATCCTGGAACGCCCTGCCCATTCCACGCATTGCTGGCAGCGGTGTCGCCAATGGCATAGACATTGGGCAGACCCGGCACGCTCAGATCGGGCCCGACTATCACGCGGCCGGCATTGTCCGCTTCGACTTGCAACCATTTCGCCGCTGGCGAGGCGGTGACGCCCGCCGCCCACAAAACGGTCTTGGCAGGAATGCGTTCGCCGCTTACCGTTACACCATCAGCATCGATGTGTTCGACACGGCTACCGATTCTCACGTCAACACCCAGTTGTTCGAGCGAGCGTTGCGCAATGGCGGCCAGCTTTTCCGGGAACGCAGGCAGCAGTCGCGGCGCAGATTGCACGAGGATCACGCGCGCATGGGCCGGGTCAAAATTGCGGAATTCCTTTTCCATCCCGAAACGGGCCAGTTCGGCGATTGCTCCGGCGAGTTCGACGCCCGTCGGCCCGCCGCCAACGATCAGAAAGGTCAGCAACGATTCGCGTGCCACACTGTCTTCGGCGGCTTCAGCGCGCTCAAAAGCGGTGAGGATCCGGCGCCGGATGTCCGTGGCATCCTCGATCCGTTTCAGGCCCGGCGCATAGGGCGCCCACTGGTCCTTGCCGAAATAGCTGTGCGCGGCACCAGTCGCCAGCACCAGATAGTCATACGGTATTTCCTTTTCACCGGTGGACACAACTTGCTTTTCTGTATCGATGCTGCTGACCTTGCCAAGCAATACCCGCGTACTGAAGGAGTCGCGAAACAGGGGGCGCACCGGCGCGGCAATGTCTCCCGGCGAAAGCGCCGCGGTGGCGACTTGATACAACAGCGGTTGAAACAGATGGTAATTGGCCTGATCGATCACGGTAACCGAAGCAGCGTTGCCACGCAGTCCCGCTGCGCAACTGATGCCGCCAAAGCCCGCGCCGACGATGACGACGCGCGGCAACGCGGCCAGCGATTCGGCCGAAAGATGAAGATGTGGCAGGAATTTCTCGAACAGCCGCGCGACGATATGATCGACCGAGATCGCTCCCGCACCATGGACGATGAAGATCACGAAGAACATCAACAAATAAGCCGCATCGTTCAGGCGCGGGTCGATCATCGTCCCGACAAACAGCGCGAGAATCAGCGCGATGCTGACGTAACGCGTGGCAAAACCCATCAGCAGCAAGACGCCGCCGACGAGGGCAACGCTTACCGGCATATAGGCGACGGTTTGCAGCGGCAGCCACATTCCCGCTGCCGCCAGTTGGTTCTGGTCCAGGAAACCCGGCCACACCGCCAACAGCAGCGTTGAAGCGAGCCAAAGGCGCATCGCCGACAAGATGATCGGGCCAAGGTGAACGCGTACCCGGTCCGAGGCGCGCACAATGGACGGCACGAGAGGCAAGGCGCTATCCGCCAGGCCGCGCCGGAGCAGACTATCGATCGAAAGCGGGCCGGCGCCTTGAATCGCGTACCAAGCAAACAGCAGGGCCCAAAACAGTTGGTTGTCGAAGGGCAGATAGGCGAACTGTATGACCAGTGAAAGGATCAGCATCGGGATGGCGGCGTAGCGCGTCATGAACCCGATCGCGAGCAGAACGCCGCCCAATACTTCGATGCCGACGCCGGTGTACGCGGCGCTTACCGGGTTCATCCAGCTGACCGCATATTCGTTGGTGGCCAGATCGAGCGCCGTATGCCAGGCGGTCAGCTTCAGTACGCCGGATACAAAGAAGATTTCGGCCAGCCACAGTCGAATCACCAGATCCGCCTTGGGCCAGATCAGGCGCCGTACGACGCGATTGAAGAAATCGACGCTGACGCCGCTGAATTTCAACCACGCGGCGTACTTCAGCACCGTCTTTGGCCTGGCGTTGCCGGCCCTCATTTCCGGGTTTGATCTATCGTTCATTACATCTCCGCTGCACCGTTTGGAGCCCTGGAGCAGGGCTGTCGCCGAGAGTATTGCAACTGCCGTGCCATGCGTCGAAACGCCGCAAATACGGGGAATTGCACCCGATTCGAAGCAATTCGACCCGATTTCGCCACAACAAGTCGCGGGCACCACGGCCGGCGGTGGCGTGGTGATCGCAGAGACCCAGCGCCTTTCATACGGCAAGATTTGCCGCTTGGTCGTCGAATGACCTTTCCCCAGCCTCTCGACAGCATTCCGGCGCTGCGCGCGCACTGCTTGAAAGCCCGTGGTTGCGCGGTTTGGGCGACGCCGGTCAAAACTGGCTCGAATATTGCGAACACTTCAGCAAACGGCACCCGAATCACCGGTTTGCCGGTTTGCATCTTGCCGCCGAAGCTACTCAGCAGGAGTTGCCATGTCACCTTTTGGAATCGCCAGCAGTTTGTTCAGTCTCGTCAAATCGATCGGGAGCGACAGTAGCCCCCAATCGAGCCCCAAGGCTTCGGGACATATCGTCGTTCAGGGCAAGGAAGATTTTTCGTCGTCGCTGGCCTTGCAGGTCGCTGGGCTTCAGGCGCAATCGGTCAACACCCTGCTCGGTTCGGTGTTCAGCGGCAACAAGGGAACTTCCAATATCGATTTTCTGGGCCAATTGACCGGCGCACAGGGAAGCTCGAACGACCCGTTATCGTTACTTGGCCTGTCGAACGGCACGACGGGCCTTTCGACAAACGGGCGCAATCGGTCGCTTTTCGACCCGGAATCGGCTTACCGGATGATGAGCGTCATCAACACCGACGATGTCACCTACAAAGCCCAGTTTTCCGAAATGAGCGTTATGAAGACCGAGGTGGCCGGCCTGCAACAGGCAGGGCAAACGCTGGATGGCGTCAGCGCGGCGATGGACAACCAGTCGATCAAGACGCAGTTGCAGTCCTTTGCCGAGCAATACAACGCCTGGATCGCGCGTTTTGACGGGACGGTGAAAGGCAACGGGCTGCTGGCCGGGACGCAGGCCGCCGAGATCTCGCTTTACGAACTCGACCAGAGCGTCAAGAACATCTTCAACGGCGCCAAGGACGGTTTCCACGGCATGCGCGACCTCGGTCTGAGCATCGACCCGAATTCCCGGCTTGCCACGCTGGACGCCAGCCAGCTGGATGCCGCGCTGGCCAGCAACAAGAGTGGCGCGATCAACGCCATTCACGAGTTCGGCGCGAATTTCGCCCGATCGGCCGAGTTGCTCAATTCGGCCAACAATTTCATTCCCAACCGGCTGGGCAATCTGGATCGGGTGATCCATTACATCGACAGCAACAAATCCTCGCTGCAAGCCGAGTTCGGGCTGGGCGACCCGGCCCGGCTATCACCCCAGGTCGCCAAGGCGCTGGCCGCCTACAATCAAATCCTGAAGACCTGACCCGGCGGCGTTTTCCAAGCGCTCTTCACACGCCGGGAAAACGCGATAACACGTTCTGCGCGCTGCCCAGCCTGATTGGTATGCGTTATGATGATGGCCTCAAGGGCCGCATCATGGCGGTAAGTTTGGCCACACAGTCACTTGGTCACCTGGCCAGCCACTCCCCGCCGACCGCTCCACTTTCTTGTTCGGGCTAAATCATGCGCATAGAAACCCAACAAAACTTTCTCGAAAGCCGGACTTTCGACGAAATAAATGTCGGCGACTGTTCCGTTCTGGTTCGCACCCTGCGCGCCGAAGACATCAAACTATTCGCCATCATGTCCGGCGACATGAATCCGGCGATCGGCGACAAGGAATTCGCCAACAGCGGCATGTTCAGGGAAGTCATCGCCCACGGCATGTGGAGCGCATCGCTGATCTCCACCGTGCTGGGAACGCAGTTCCCCGGACCGGGCACCATCCTGGTCGATCAGGCGCTGCATTTCACGCGACCGGTAAGCCTTGGCGACACGATTACCGTCACCATGACGGTCAAGAAGATGTTTGCCCACAACCGGCATATCGTCTTTGACTGCGCCTGCGTCAACCAGGACAACATGGAGGTGGTCCACGGCACGGCCGAGGTCCTGGCCCCGGCGGAAAAGGTCAAAACCAAGCGCGTTGACCTGCCGCATATCACCATCTCGGACAAATACGCGCGGCTGCAGCATCTGGTCGCCCGGGCCGACGGACTGGCGCCGATCGACATGGCGGTGGTGCATCCCTGCGATCTGGAATCGCTCAAGGGCGCGCTGCTGGCCGCCGACGCCAATCTGATCGACCCTATCCTGGTCGGCCCCGAAGCAAAGATTCGCGCCATTGCTGCCGAACACGGCCTGGATCTCAAACAACACCGCATCGTCAACGTCAAGCACAGCCACGATGCCGCAGCCATGGCCGTCACGCTGATCCGCAACGGCGACGCCGAGGCACTGATGAAGGGTAGCCTGCACACCGACGAATTGATGGCCGAAGTGGTCTCGCACAGCTCGGGGCTGCGCACTCAACGGCGCATCAGCCATGTCTTTCTGATGGACGTGCCGACCTATCCTCGCCCGATCCTGATCACCGACGCGGCGATCAACATTGCGCCGACGCTCGACGAAAAGGTCGACATCATCCAGAACGCCATCGACCTGGCACACATCATCGGCATCCCAGAACCCAAGGTCGCCATACTCTCCGCCGTCGAAACCGTCAGCGCGAAAATTCAATCCACGCTCGACGCCGCCGCCTTGTGCAAGATGGCCGACCGAGGCCAGATCCGCGGCGGCCTGCTCGACGGACCACTGGCCTTTGACAACGCCGTGTCGATCGACGCCGCAAGGACCAAGGGCATCGTTTCCGCCGTGGCCGGGCGTGCCGAGATTCTCGTTGTTCCCGATCTGGAATCGGGCAACATGGTGGCCAAGCAGCTGGAATATCTGGCCAACGCGCTGACCTCGGGCATCGTGCTCGGCGCCAAGGTGCCTATCGTGCTGACCAGCCGCGCCGATACCGCCGAAACGCGTATTGCCTCATGCGTGATCGCCACGCTGATCGCCCACGCCAACCGTGAGCGCATCAAGCAGGCCAAAGCCGAATAGCGCCGTACACCCTGGCCATCAACGCCCCAGCAGCCACGCCTTGTGCGACGCAGCAAAAATATTTTTTAGAGCGCACAGCTCGGTGAATTCACGGCCTTTTTTGGCCTGCTGCACGCAGATCACCATAACTATATCTAGTTAATTTCTTGCCTATCAATACTGTATGTAGTAGTTTTGCAGTTGATTCTGAAAATAATCGCCGGTGCAATACGCCAGTTTCAGCCAGTTTTCCGTCGCACAAGGCAGCAGCAGATTTGTGTAAACGGGGCCCCTGTGCCTTTGACGCCGCAACGCAGCCACAATAACGGAGGAGGAAAGAAATGAATCAGAATGCACAGCAACTCAGTTTTACCGCCATTGCCGAATCGCCGGGAACCGTTCCTCTGGCCGAGCAGGAAATCTCTGCTGAAGTCCTCATCGAAAAATACGCCAAGGGCAGCGAAACCAACGTCCATGACGTGCGCCGCCGTGTCGCTTGCGCGCTGGCCGCCATTGAAGACGAAAAGGTTCGCACCCGCTGGGAGGAACGCTTCCTGTGGGCGCAGGAGAACGGTTTCGTTCCTGCCGGGCGCATCAACTCGGCCGCCGGAACGCCGTTGGCAGCGACGCTGATCAACTGCTTCGTGCAACCGGTCGGCGACTCGATCGTCGAAGTGGTTGACGGCAAGCCGGGTATCTACAGCGCCCTCGCCGAAGCCGCAGAAACCATGCGTCGCGGCGGCGGCGTCGGCTATGACTTCTCGTCGATCCGCCCGCAGGGCGCACTGGTCAAGGGCACGCAATCGCGCGCTTCCGGCCCCGTCTCGTACATGCGCGTGTTCGACCGCTCGTGCGAAACCGTCGAATCCGCCGGCGCCCGTCGCGGCGCGCAGATGGGCGTCATCCGCTGCGACCATCCCGACGTCGAAGTCTTCATCCACGCCAAGGACCATGGCGACCTGTCCAACTTCAACATTTCGATTGGTGTGACCGACCCCTTCATGCAGGCGGTCGAGGCCGACGAGGAGGTTGAACTTCAACACCGCGCCGAACCGAATGCCGACATGAAAATCTCCGGCGCCTACCAGCGTGACGATGGCATGTGGGTCTATCGCAAGGTTCGCGCCCGCGATCTGTGGGATCAGGTGATGAAGTCCACCTACGACCATGCCGAGCCGGGCATCCTCTTTCTCGACCGCATGAACAAGGACAACAACCTCTACTACTGCGAACAGATCGAAGCCACCAACCCCTGTGCCGAACAGCCGCTGCCACCTTACGGTTGCTGCTGCCTCGGTTCGATCAACCTGACGCTGTTCGTCAAGCACCCCTTTACCAACCGCGCCGAGTTCGACTTCACCGGCTTCGGCGAAGTGGTCAAGGTATCGACGCGCATGCTCGACAACGTGCTTGACGTCACCGCCTGGCCGCTCGAACGCCAGCGCCAGGAGGCCGCCAACAAGCGCCGCGTCGGTCTGGGCTACACCGGCCTGGGCGATGCCCTGTGCATGCTGCGGATGCGCTACGACCGCCCGGAAGCCACCGCCATGGGCGCGCGCATCTCCGAATACATGCGCAATACCGCCTACCTCGCCTCGGTCGAGCTGGCCAAGGAGCGCGGCGCTTTCCCGCTGTTCAACGCCGAACTGTATCTCACCGGCGGAAACTTTGCCTCGCGGCTTCCTGCCGAGGTCAAGAGTGAAATCCGCAAGAACGGCCTGCGCAATTCGCACCTGCTGTCGATTGCCCCCACCGGCACCATCTCGCTGGCCTTCGCCGACAACGCCAGCAACGGCATCGAGCCGCCCTTCTCCTGGACCTATAGCCGCAAGAAGCGCATGGTCGACGGCACGCTCAAGGAATACGCCGTCGAAGACTACGCCTGGCGTCTTTACAAGCACATGGGCGGCGATGTCGAGAAGCTGCCCGACTACTTCGTCACCGCGCTGGAAATCTCCGCCCAGGCGCACAAGAACATGGTCGCCGCGGTCGCCCCGTACATCGACACCTCGATCTCGAAGACGGTCAACGTCCCGGCCGAATACCCCTACGAGGACTTCCAGGATCTCTACATGAGCGCCTGGAAAGCCGGCCTCAAGGGCTTGGCGACCTACCGCCCGAACAGCGTGCTGGGTTCGGTGCTATCCGTCGAATCTGGCAAAAGCGCTACCCGCGCCGAGACCGATGCCAAGTCGCCGCAGGACTTCGTCACCAGCGACGCCAACCGCCGCCTGTCGATCAAGCACCTGCCCGCCCCGGTACTCTCCAGCCTGCGTTGGCCCGACCGCCCGGACATGCCGGAAGGCAATATGGCGTGGACCTACATGATCGAGCACGAGCACGGCAAGTTCGCCCTCTTTGTCGGCCAGATTGATCAGGACGGCCGCTCCTGGCCGTTCGAGGCCTGGGTCAACGGGCCGGCGCAACCGCGCGGACTCGGCGCCGTCGCCAAGACGCTGTCGATGGACATGCGCGCCAACGACCACGGCTGGCTGGCGCTCAAGCTCGAATCGCTGGCCAAGACGCCGAACGGCGAAGGCTTCGACATGGCCTTCCCGCCGCACGGCGAACGCAAACGCATGCCGTCTGTCGTCTCCGCCATGGCGCGGCTGATCCAGTTCCGCGTCGAACAGATCGGTGCGTTCAAGACCGAAGGCCCGACGCCGGTGCTCGACGCCCTGTTCAGCCTGAAAGAACCGAAGACCGGTACCGACGGCACGCTGTCGTGGACGGTCGACGTCTTCAACCCGGCCACCGACGAAGATTTCGTCCTCGGCGTCAAGGAAATCACCCTGCCCGACGGCGTCACCCGCCCCTACTCGATGTGGCTTTCCGGCAACTACCCGCGCGCGCTCGACGGCCTGACCAAGCTGCTCTCGCTCGACATGCGCGTCCTCGACCCGGCGTGGATCGGCATGAAGCTGCGCAAGCTGCTCGACTACCCCGAGCCGCTTGGCGACTTCATGGCCTTCGTCCCCGGCACCCGCCGCCAGACCAACTACCCGTCGACCGTCGCCTACCTCGCGCAACTGATGATCCACCGCTACGCGATGCTCGGCATCCTCGATGAAAAAGGCATACCGCTGCAACAGATGGGTATCCTCGAAACCCCGGCCGGCGGCACGGCGGCCCGGCCCACCGCCGGAAAACTGTGCGGCGAATGCGGAAATTTCACGATGATCCGCAAGGACGGGTGTGATTTCTGTACTGCTTGCGGGGCGGTTGGTACTTGCGGCTGAGTGTGTCGCCGGATTGGCTTGTCCCCCCCCCCCGTGGCCCCGCGCGCCCCCCCCCCCGGCTCCCCCCCCTGGCCCCCCCGCCGGCCCCCCCCCCCCCCCGCCGCCCCGCCCCCGGGGGGCCGGCTTGGGGCGCCCCCCGGGGGGGCCACGCGAGATCAAACAGCTATTGCAATGCCGCGATATCAGCTCCAAAGTTGATATGGAACGCGGCCCCATCCATAACGAGAGCCGGCACGGATTTGACACCAGCGGCTTCCGCTTCCCTCCGGCCCCTTTTGGCCCCCCCCGGGGGGGCCGCCCCCCCGGGTTTTTTCCCGCGGGCCCCCGGGCCCCGCCCCGGGCGTGTCCGGCCCCCCGCCCCCGGGGGCCGCCCGGCGGGGGGGGTGGTGTGGGTCGCCTCTTTTTTCCTCCCCGCGGGCTGCCCGCCCCCGCCCTCCCCTTCTGGCGGTGGACCGGGGCCCCTCCCCCCCCGCGCGGTCCATTCGGTGCCCCGGTACTTTTGGTGTAACTTGCGGAAAAATAAATGTCGCCCGCAGCAAAATCCGTGTATTCGCAACTCGAAGATGTGGTGGGATGCAAGTGGTCCGTCTCGGTACTGCGGGCTATCGCTGGCGGCATCACTCGGCCAGGTGCGCTGGAACGCCACGTTCACGGCATTTCGACAAAGGTACTGTCTGAGCGGCTGCGTAAACTGACCATGTATGGCTTGCTCGCCAAGCATGTCTATGCAGAAATGCCTCCCAGGACAGAGTATTCGCTGACCGCAAATGGTCAAACTCTGGTTGGCATTATCGATCAGCTGAAGCAGCTGGATGATGAAATAAGGAACGCCGAGCAAGGGGTTCCAGCGAACACCGATAAGCGACACCGCTGAGTCCGTTTGAGCATATCTCAAGGGCGGGCTTTTTTTTTGGGGGGTCCCCTTGGGGGGGGCCCCCCCCCCCGGGCGGCGCTTTTCGCTCCGCGATGGCCGGGCGTGTTGGAGGATCGACTTGCCGATCATGGTGCACGAGTTCGCGTCATTGAAGATTGCCTCAACGGAAGGCGCACCGTTTGGGAGGATCCTTTCAAGCCCGGCAGAAACGGCTTGATCGGCCTAGCGCAGCGCATTGAAATTCACTCGCCGCTGGCGCTGGTTATCTTGTTGCTAGGCACCAACGATTTCCAGTCGATGCACGAACATAACGCCTGGCATTCGTCACAAGGAATTGCCGCGTTGGTTAGCGCGATTCGCAGCGCGCCCATCGAACCGGGCATGCCGGTGCCTCCCGTGCTGGTCATCGCCCCACCTCGCATTCGCAATCCCAAAGGGCCGATTGCCCCGAAGTTTGAAGGCGGTGAAAGCAAGTGCGCCGGCTTGGCCAGCGCCTACGCGGCGGTCTGCCAGGAACTGGCGTGTCACTTCTTCGATTCAAACTTGCTTATCACGGCCAGCCCGGTCGATGGCTTGCGGCCCGAACGCAGCACAAACACCTGGCGCTCGGCGTAGCCCCGTAACGGGTTGTGCCAGCGCTGCTTGGATGGGATTTTCGGGCACGGGGCCGAGTGCACAAGAGTGGTACTGGGTGAACTAACCATCGGCAACGTATCGCCAACGCTGTCATTTTGCCTTGGGTAACAGCTCCGACTGCTTCAGACGGTTCTTTGCATCACCTGCGTCACCGAAATCCGGTTGAATCTGCAAGGCTTTGAGAAGGTTGCCGCGCGCTTCGTCGAAATGACCCATTTCCATCTGCACGACCCCCAGGTGATAATATAAATCGGCACTCGGACGCAGGGCAATGCCTTGCGAGAGAACGGTAACGGCCGCAGGCAGATCGCCTTTGGCACGTAATACCCACCCATGAGTATCGTAGAAGGAAGGCTCTTTCGGCACCAGAGATCGGGCTTTCTGTATCCAGGCCAATGCTTCAGCCAATCGCTCCCGCCTGGTTGCTGCCAACCAAGCCAGATTGTTGTAAGCCAGCGCCAGTTTCGGTTCAATGCGTATCGCCCGTTCGTAAGACTCGTAGGCCTCTTTGGCAGCACCCGCTTCCTGCTGGAGCATGCCGATTCGAAAAGCAGCCTCAGGATTCCTGGGGTTCAGTTCTTCGGCCTTGCGCAGGTCCGCGATCATAGTGTCACGGCTACCCTTCTCGATATAAGTGGCCGACCTGCCGAGGTAGGCCTCGGCCAGATCCGGCTCAATAGTCAGCGCGCGGGTGAAGGTCTCCTGGGCTTGCTTCCACTTTTTCGCCTGAGCGTAGGCACGCCCCAGGGCCATAGACGGTAGGGGATTCTTGTCGCCAGCAGATTCCTGGGCGGCCAGCAGGAACGGTATTGCGCCAAGCGCGTCTTTACGTGCCAAGAGCAGGGATCCTAGCGCATAATTCGCACCGGCGTGCGTCGGTGCCACTCTAATGGCCTCCCGATAGAATTCCATTGCCTTGTCGGGGTTCTGCCGTGTGCCCGCATATAGGTCGCCCAGGTCGACAAGCGGCACAGCCGACTGCGGATCCATCTTTGCCGCCTTGCGCAGCATGGCTTCTGCATCGTCGTAAAACTTACGGGAATAGCGGTAACGGGCCATCGCAATTACCGGCTCGGCTCGGTCCGGCGCCAACTCAGTCGCCTTTTTCAAAGCCGCCTCGATTGCCGCCGAGTCGTTGGCAAGCATCGCCGCATCCGCGAGACCCAGCCACGGGGTAATCGATTTCGGATCGAGCCTGATGGCCTCATCGAAGAAACTCTTCGCCCCCCCCCCCCCCCCCCCCCCCCCCCCGGCGGCGCGGAGGGCCCCCCCCGGGCCGAAAGCCCCCGGGTCTTGAGCCGACGCGCCGCCACCGCCTCGGGGTGGTGGTGCCCCCCAGAACCGCCCGGCGCTCCACCACCCCCCCCCCACCCCACCCCGCACCCCCCACATTGTCGCGCCCTTCAACGAGGCTCGTGCGACACGCCACCGACAAGCCCGGCATGGATGTGCGACAGGAAAGTCTCGGCGTACCCAATGCCTACCCGAAGAAGGTGCGCCAAAAACATTCGTCGCGACCAGTGAGCCACACTTTTCCGACCCCAAACACAGTCTGGAGCTGCCTTGTTCAAGTTCATCGGTTTCATCGCGGGATTCTACTTTTTCGGATTCTTCGGCGCGCTCCTCGGCCTGTTGATCGGCTCAATGATCGACCGCCTTCGCGCGTTGGGTCCCGGCGGGATGAACCCGCTGCAAAATGCGCAACGTCAAAGCGTCTTCCTTGAGACGATGTTTCTCTCAATGGGCAAACTGGCCCAGGCCGATGGTCGGGTATCGCAAGATGAGATCGCCCATGTCGAGCTGTTGATGCAGAAACTGGGCATGACCCCCGAACATCGCGCTCGGGCCATTGCGTTGTTCAAACGCGGTGCCGATCCAGCGTTCACACTCGAATCGACGTACAACAAATTCATCTCGGTCTGTGGCCATACCCGGCATCTGAAGCAGGTGCTGCTGGTTTATCTGATCGTGATGGCGACGGCGGATGGCCATGTTCATCCGTCGGAAGAGGCGCTGCTCGCCGATATTGCCCGCCGTCTTGGCTTTGACCCGGCCACGTACAAACAACTGATGGACATGGTGCTGAATCAGGCCCATTTCGCCGCGGGGCCGTCCGGTACTGACGCGGCACTGGACGATGCGTATAAAGCGCTGGGGGTGACCAAAGACAACACGGACCAGGAAATCAAGCGCGCCTATCGCAAACTGATCAGCCAGTACCATCCGGACAAGTTGATCGGGCAAGGCCTGCCGGAAGATATGATCGCCTTGGCCAGCGAGAAAGCCAGGGAGATCCAGCTTGCACACGATCTGATCCAGCAGCGTCGGAATATTTGACGCACTCAGGCGCTGAAGAATTCGGCTACACTGCCTTGACGGAACCCTCCCCTTATTTCCCTGTCGTTCACCGGCTTGCATTTTCGCTTATCCCTTCTTGCCTAATAAGAACCCCTGCCCGACAATCGCCATACGGGCTTTCTGTTCGGCGTGCCCACACGCTGGGCGCTACGGCGTCGGCAGACAATCAGGAACGCCGCCCCGCCAACTTGCTCGACATATCGCCGTTTTCCTTCTCCAATGTCAGTTAATGCAAAAGTCGGCGTAATCGCCCTGGTTCCGGATCGATGGCGTGGCATCTGGATGCCTCGCCATCATGTCGTTGGCCGCTTGGCCCGCCACTTCGACGTAATCTGGATCGAACCTGCCGCCGGCTGGCGTGAATATTGGCTGCCAGGCGCGACGCCAGAGGCGGACATCCAGTCCACGCCCCCCGAGGAATTCGGCCTGACCCTTTATGACCCCGGTCGCTGGTTACCGGAATTCTATCGCCCTGAGGCACTGGCCAACTGGGTGAGGAAACAGCGTGTCATAAGCGCATGCCGCATGCTCAAGCGACGCGGTTGCACACATATCGTGCTCTACCTGTGGCGGCCTGAGTTCGACTGGGCACTTGATGCCATCAAAGCCGATTTCACGTGCTACCACATTGACGACGAATACCGTTTCTCGGTCAATGATCTGCCCAACGACCCGCGCGAAATGGCGTTGATCGGCCGCGTTGACCAGGTCATCATCCATTCGCGCAAATTGCTGGAAAAGAAGGGGAGTGCCAATCCCTGCACCATGCATATACCGAATGGCGTCGACTACGCGGCCTACGCATCACCCGCGCCAGAACCGGCTGACATGGCCCATATTCCCCGGCCACGTATGGGTTATGTGGGCGTGGTCAAGTCGCAACTCGACCTGGATTTGATGCTTCAACTTGCGCGCCAAAGGCCCGAATGGTCATTTGTGCTGGTTGGCCCGCAGGGACACCTCGGCGACAAGGCCGAGCTGCTCAGCCAGCTGGCAGCGTTGCCCAACGTGTACCTTACGGGGAATCGCCAGTTGGCCGATCTTCCGGCCTACATGCAGGCCATGGATGTCTGCTTGATGTGCTACGAGGTCTGCGATTACACCCATTTCATCTATCCACTCAAACTCAACGAGTACCTGGCTACAGGCCGGCCAGTCGTATGTTCGCCCATCGATTCGGTGCTGGGGCTGGAACATGTGGTCAGGATTGCCGGAAATTTTCAGGAGTGGGAGCTGGCCCTTGAAGATGCCCTCTCGGTGGAAGCCAACGCGTCTTCCGCTATTACCAACCGCCAGCATCAGGCGGCTCTCCACGACTGGGACACCCTGGTCCAGCAGATCGCTGACCGGTTCCGCCCCTGACCCGAATCGAGGTTACATTCCATGGATACAATTAGGTCATTGGTCACCGGGGGAGCTGGATTCCTCGGCTCGCATCTTTGCGAACGCCTGCTGGCCGATGGCCAGGAAGTGCTGTGCGTCGACAACTTCTTCACTGGCCGGCGAGCCAACATCAATCACCTGCTCGGACAGCCACGCTTCGAAGTAATGCGCCATGACGTGACCTTTCCGCTGTATGTCGAGGTAGACCACATTTACAACCTGGCCTGTCCGGCGTCGCCCGTGCACTACCAGCACGATCCGGTACAGACCACCAAGACCAGCGTCCATGGCGCCATCAACATGCTGGGGCTGGCCAAACGCCTCCAGGCCAAGATTCTCCAGGCATCGACCAGCGAGGTCTACGGCGATCCCGATGTCCATCCCCAACCGGAAAGTTACTGGGGCAAAGTCAATCCGATCGGCCCGCGCAGCTGCTACGATGAAGGCAAACGCTGCGCCGAAACGCTGTTCTTCGATTATTACCGCCAACACCGGCTGCGCATCAAGGTCGTCCGTATCTTCAACACGTATGGTCCGCGCATGCACCCCAACGACGGCCGGGTGGTGAGCAACTTCATTGTCCAGGCTCTGACCGGACAACCCATCACGATCTACGGTGATGGCAGCCAGACACGTTCATTCTGTTATGTCGACGATCTGATCGAAGCCATGGTAAGGATGATGAACGGCCCGGACGACTTTACCGGGCCCGTCAACATTGGCAATTCAGATGAGTACAGCATGATCGCCCTGGCTCAGGAGGTAATCCGCCTGACCGGTGCCAGATCCAAAATCATCTTTGAGCCCTTGCCCACCGACGATCCGCAGCAACGACAACCCGATCTGGGTCTGGCGAGGTCGGCACTTGGCTGGCAAGCCAGCACATCCTTGCAGGCTGGTTTGGAAAAAACCATCCGCTATTTCTCCGACCTTGTTGCGGCACCCGCCGGAGCCACCGAGATTTAAGGAAACGGGCAATGGGTTCGTTGTCACCGCAAACCAGAAGACCCGGGATATCCATCTCGCATTTTTTCTTACTCTATCAATTAGCTCTGCTTGCCTAAAAAGAACAGCTGCCCGATAATCGCCCGACGAACTTTCTGTTCGGTGTGCCCACACGCTGGGCGCTGCGGCGTCGGTAGACTCTAGGCATAATCCGGGATGATGAGCGAATACATTCTAGAAACGGACAATCTGGTCAAGGAGTTCAAGGGCTTTGTCGCCGTCGACAACGTCAGTCTGAAAGTCAGGCGTGGGCATATACACGCGATGATCGGCCCGAATGGCGCCGGCAAGACCACCTGCTTCAACCTGCTCACCAAGTTTCTTCAACCTACCCGCGGCGCCATCCGATTCAACAACATTGACATTACAGGCGACCAGCCGGCGAAGATTGCCCGGCGCGGAATCGTCCGTTCCTTCCAGATTTCGGCGGTCTTCCCCCATCTGACCGTGCTCGAGAACGTCCGCATCGCCTTGCAGCGGAAGCTCGGCGCGTCGTTCCATTTCTGGCGCTCGGACAAGACGCTGTCCCGCCTCGACGGTCGCGCCGTCGAACTTCTGGCCGAAGTGGGACTTGAAGCGCACCTCCGCATGGTTGCCGTCGAATTGCCCTATGGCCAGAAGCGCGCATTGGAGATTGCGACAACGCTGGCCCTGGAGCCCGAACTGATCCTGCTCGACGAACCGACCCAGGGCATGGGTCATGAAGATGTCGACCGCGTGATGCAGCTGATCAAGAAAGTCTCGGCGGAGCGCACCATCCTCATGGTCGAACACAATATGAAGGTTGTGGCCGGCATCTCGGACACCATCACCGTACTGGCGCGCGGTGCCGTGCTGGCCGAGGGGCCCTACGCCGAAGTGGCCAGGAACCCGCAAGTGATCGAGGCCTACATGGGCACCGCCGACCGCGAGCCCTCGGGAAACCACGCATGACCGCTCCCGTTGAATATCTGCGCATTCGGGATCTGCATGCCTTCTATGGCGAATCGCATATCCTGCATGGCATGGATCTACGGGTGAACCGCGGCGAGTGCGTCTCGCTGCTCGGCCGGAACGGCGCCGGACGAACCACCACGCTGCGCGCCATTCTTGGCCTGACGGGGAAGAGATCGGGGTCGATCATGCTCAATGGTCACGAAACCATCGCCATGGCGACGCACCGCATCGCCCGGCTCGGCGTGGGCTATTGCCCGGAGGAACGCGGCATCTATTCCAGCCTGAGCTGCGAGGAAAACCTCTTGTTGCCGCCGGTGGTTGGCAGCGGGGGCATGTCGCTGGAAGAGATCTACGCCATGTTTCCGAACCTTGCCGAACGCCGTCACAGCCAGGGCACGCGCCTGTCCGGCGGAGAACAGCAAATGCTGGCGATGGCGCGCATCCTGCGCAGCGGTGCACAATTGCTGCTGCTCGACGAAATCTCCGAGGGACTGGCACCGGTGATCGTGCAGCAGCTCGGCGAGGTCATCGGCGATCTCAAAAGCAAGGGGTTTACGATCATCCTGGTCGAGCAGAATTTCCGTTTTGCGGCGCCGCTGGCGGATCGCATGTACATTGTCGAACACGGCCAGATCGCCGCCGAAATTGCGCAAAACGAAATTGAAACCAAGCAGGACTTATTGCAGGAATATCTTGGCGTTTAAGGCGTTTTACCTGTCGGATCCTCATTCCGGCGCACTATAACCACAGGAGACAACACCATGAAATGCAAATTGCTTAACGTCGCGCTAGCGGCACTGCTGATCCCGGCCGCCACCACCGCCTGGGCACAATCCAAACCCGCCGCCATGAAACTTTCGGACAACATGATCAAGATCGGCGTCCTCACCGACATGTCCGGCGTGTACTCCGACCTCGGCGGCCAGGGCGCGGTCACCGCAGTGCAGATGGCCATCGACGACTTCAAGGCGCAATACAAGCCGAAGTTCGCGATCGAGATGGTCTATGCCGACCATCAGAACAAGGCCGACGTCGGCTCAAACAAGGTGCGCGAATGGTACGACACCCAGGGCGTGGACATGGTCACCGACTTGCTCAACTCGGGCGTTTCGCTGGCTGTTGGCAAGGTGACGCAGGAGAAGAAGCGCATCGCCATATTCGTCGGCTCCGGTTCGACGCGGCTGACCGACCAGGACTGCACGCCGAATACGGTGCATTACGCCTATGACACCTATGCACTGGCCAACGTGGCCGGCAAGGCCATCGTCAAGAACGGCGGCGACTCCTGGTTCTTCCTCACCGCCGATTATGCCTTCGGCCACTCGCTGGAAAAGGATACCTCGGACGTGGTCAAGGCCAACGGCGGCAAAGTGCTGGGCACGGTGCGGCACCCGCTCAACGCCTCGGACTTCTCGTCGTACCTGCTACAGGCGCAGGCATCGAAGGCCAAGATCATCGGCCTGGCCAACGCCGGCGGCGACACCATCAATTCGATCAAGGCGGCCAGCGAATTCGGCATCACCAAGAATCAGCAACTCGCCGGACTCCTGATGTTCATCACGGACATTCACGCCCTCGGCCTGCAAACCACCCAGGGAATGCTATTGACATCAGGCTTCTACTGGGACAAGGACGACGAAACGCGCAAGTTCAGCAAGCGCTTTTTCGACAAGACCAAGCGCAATCCGACCATGGTGCAGGCGGGAGATTACTCAGCGGTCACCACCTATCTGAAGGCCGTCGTAGCCGCCGGAACGGATGAAGCAGGCGCAGTCATGGCCAAGATGAAGTCAACCCCGATCAATGACTTCTTCGCCAAGAACGGCAAGATCCGCGAGAATGGCCGCATGATCCACGACATGTATCTGATGCAGGTGAAGAAGCCGTCCGAGTCGAAATACCCCTGGGATTATTACGACATCAAGGCCGTTGTTTCTGGCGAAGACGCGTTTCAACCGCTGTCGGCGTCACAATGCCCGCTGGTGAAAAAATAACCCGCTTCGGCGGCACGGCGAGTGGTACGTTGAGTGCCGAGAGTCCCTTGGGCACCTTGCGTGCCGTGCCGCCAATTCGCTGTGACGCTATCTCATGACCGCACTCTTTGACATTCCGATCCAGGCGCTGATGGGCCAGTTGATGCTCGGCCTGGTCAACGGCTCGTTCTACGCCACGCTCAGCCTGGGTCTGGCGGTGATCTTCGGCATGCTGAACATCATCAACTTCGCCCACGGCGCCCTGTACATGATGGGCGCCTTCCTGGCGTGGATGGGCCTCGAATACCTGGGGATCGGCTACTGGCCGTCGCTGATTCTGGTGCCCCTGGCGGTCGGCCTGTTCGGCGTACTGATCGAGCGCAGCATGCTGCGCTGGCTCTACAAGCTCGACCATCTTTACGGACTGCTGCTGACCTTCGGATTGGCGCTGGTCATCGAGGGATTGTTCATCAACGGTTACGGCGTTTCGGGACAACCGTACCAGATTCCCGCCGAACTTACCGGCGGCTTCAACCTCGGCTTCATGTTCCTGCCCTACTATCGCGGCTGGGTGATTTTTGCCTCCTTGCTGGTGTGCTTCGGGACCTGGTACGGCATCGAGAAGACGCGCCTCGGCGCCTACCTGCGTGCCGCCACCGAAAATCCCAAGCTGACCCAGGCCTTCGGCATCAACGTGCCGCTGATGGTCATGCTGACCTACGGTTTCGGCGCGGCGCTGGCCGGCTTCGCCGGCGTGCTGGCGGCTCCGGCGATCCAGGTCAGCCCGCTGATGGGCTCGCATCTGATCATCATCGTTTTTGCCGTCGTGGTCATCGGCGGCATGGGTTCGATCCTCGGCTCGATTCTCACCGGCCTCGGCCTCGGCGTGGTCGAAGGGCTCACCAATCTGCTTTACCCGGCGGCTTCCGCTACCGTGGTATTCGTCATCATGGCGATCGTCCTGATGGTGCGGCCAGCCGGATTGTTCGGAAAAGAAAAATGAGCAGACAGGCGATCGCGTACATCGCGCTGCTGGCCTTGGGTCTGCTTGCGCCCTTCTTTATCTACCCGGTACTGGTCATGAAGGTGCTGTGTTTTGCCCTGTTCGCCTGTGCCTTCAACCTGCTGCTCGGCTATACCGGATTGCTCTCCTTCGGCCATGCCGCTTTCTTCGGCACGGGCGCCTACGTCGCCGGCTTTGCCATCAAGGGCTGGGGGTTCCCGCCCGAACTGGGCATCCTCGTCGGCACCGCCGCGTCCGCCCTGCTGGGCTGGGCCTTTGGCAGCCTGGCGATACGCCGCACCGGCATCTACTTTGCGATGGTCACGCTGGCGCTGGCGCAGATGGTCTATTTCGTCTTCCTGCAGGCGCCCTTCACGGGCGGCGAAGACGGCCTCCAGGGCGTGCCGCGCGGAACCTTGCTGGGACTGATCAGCCTTTCCAAGGACATCAATCTCTACTATTTCGTGCTGGCGGTATTCGTCTTCGGCTTCTGCCTGATTCACCGCACCATCCATTCGCCTTTCGGCCAGATTCTCAAGGCCATCCGCGAAAACGAGCCACGGGCGATCTCGCTCGGCTATGACGTGGCCAAATACAAGCTGCTCGCCTTCGTTCTCTCCGCCGGACTGGCCGGACTGGCCGGCGCCACCAAGACGCTCGTCTTCAAATTCGCCACGCTGACCGACGCCCACTGGCACAGCTCCGGCGAAGTGGTCTTGATGACCATCCTCGGCGGCATGGGCACGGTGTTTGGCCCGGTGGTCGGATCGACGGTGATCGTCAGTTTGCAGAACGAGCTCGCCGACAAGGTCGGTTCGCTGGTGACCGTCATTCTGGGATCAATATTCGTCATCTGCGTGCTGCTCTTCCGCCGCGGCATCGTTGGCGAAATATCGGCGCTCTACAAGCGCATGATCGGCGCATAGGCCAAGCGACAGCTTACCGGCGGCACACCTATTCCTGCGCGGCCCTGAGCGCGGCGATACGCTCCTCCAGCGGCGGATGGGTCATGAACAGCCGTTTCAGCCCGCTACCGACGCCCCCCGCAATGCCGAAGGCGGCCATCCGCTCGGGCAAGGGTTGCGGGTGCAGCGCATTCAAGCGTTGCAGTGCGGCAATCATGTTGGTGCGCCCGGCCAGGCTGGCGCCACCGCGATCGGCGCGGAATTCGCGCTGACGTGAAAACCACATGACGATGATCGACGCCAGAATGCCCAGCACCAGCTCGGCAACGATCATCGTGACAAAGAAAGCCGGGCCGTGGCCGCGCTCGGTCTTGAACACCACCCGGTCCACCAGATGCCCGATAACGCGCGACAGGAACATGACGAAGGTATTGACCACGCCCTGAATCAGCGCCAGCGTCACCATATCGCCGTTGGCCGCGTGCGTGACCTCATGCCCGAGCACCGCCTCGGCCTCGGCACGCGACATGTTCTGCAACAGGCCGGTCGATACGGCGATCAGCGAACTGTTCCTGCTCATCCCGGTGGCAAACGCGTTGACCTCGGGCGCCGGGTAGATACCGACCTCGGGCATCTGGATTCCCGCCTCGGTTGCGAACTTGCGGATGGTCTCGACCAGCCAGAATTCGGTCGAGTTCGACGGCGTTTCGATGACCTGCACGCCCATCGATTTCTTGACCGACCACTTGGATATGGCCAGCGAGATGAACGAGCCGCCAAAGCCCATGACGGCGGCAAAAATCAGCAGCGAACCGAGGTTCAGGCCGTTGGCGTTGAGATAAGGCTCGACGCCGAGCAGGCGCATGGTGACCGAGAGCACCAGCACGATGGCCAGATTGGTCGCGAGAAATAGAAAAATACGTTTCATCGTCATTCCTTTAGTGCGCATGGAGTTCAAGACTGCGTTGGGGGGCCACCGGCTACGCCCGCTCCGTCGATGACAGCCAGCGCGCGCAACGCAAGCGCACATCACATGGGGTCAGAATCTCATATTTCAACTGAATCGTCCCTGGCGTCGAAAGCGTGTTCTGGGTAAATCATCGCTTTCCCACATCGGCGCCCCAACCAGTAAGCTCGAACGATTTTACGTTGGTCCGCGCCTGTGCCGATGCAAATAGCGTTTTTCCACGCCGACGATCAGCATTGCGGCAAAACCCAGGGCGAGTATCTCCGCCCACGCCCGCGCATCGATCGGGGCGGTTGAGAACAGCCGGTTCATCAGCGGCACGTAGGTCAGCGCCAGTTGCAGAACGACCATCGTCCCGATGCCGTACCAGACCGTCGGATTGGAAAAGAATCCGATACTCAGCGCCGAGCGTTCAAACGAACGGCAGTTGAACAGGTAAAACGCCTCGACCACGACGAAGACATTGACCGCCACAGTGCGCGCTTCGGCCAGGGTGTGCCCGCGTTCAAGTTCGAGCAGAAAGAGGCCGAAAGAACCGGCCAGCAACAGCACGCTGACCAGCACGATGCGCGCGATCAACGCCCCATCGAGGATCGGCGTCCCCGGTTGACGCGGCGCACGGTGCATGATCCCGGCCTCAATTGGCTCGAAGGCCAGGGGCAGGCCAAGAAATACGGCGGTCGTCATATTGATCCAAAGAATCTGCAGCGCCGTGATCGGCAAGGTGACGCCGGCCACGATGGCCGCCATGATGACCAGGCCTTCGCCGAAATTGGTCGGCAGCGTCCAGGTGATGAACTTGACGATGTTGTCATAGACGCCGCGGCCCTCCTCGACGGCCGCTTCAATGGCGGCGAAATCGTCATCGGTCAGCACCATGTCGGCCGCTTCCTTGGCCACCTCGGTACCGGCCAGACCCATGGCGATGCCGATATTGGCCTGCTTGAGTGCCGGCGCGTCATTCACGCCGTCGCCGGTCATCGCCACGACCTCGCCATCGGCCTGCAGGGCACGCACCAGTCGCAGTTTCTGTTCCGGTTCGACCCGGGCGAAGACATGCACGGCGTGCGCGGCGCGGCGCAGCGCATCGTCGTCGAGTTCAGCCAGCTCGCGCCCGGTGAGTACCGTCAGTGCGGTATTTTCGGTCTTTCCCCCCGCCTTGACGATGCCGATCTGTCTGGCAATCGAAAGCGCGGTCAGGGCGTGGTCGCCAGTAATCATCTTGACCACGATGCCCGCGGCATGACAGGCCTTTACTGCCGAAATCGCCTTGGGCCGTGGCGGATCGATCATCCCGAACAGGCCGACGAACTGAAGCGCGCAGCCATCCCGCTCAAGCTGTTCGCGATCCAGCGCACTGCCTGCAAGGCAGACCAGCCGCCCGACCGCAAGCACGCGCAAACCGGCGGCGGCCATCTCGCCGGCACGCTGCTCGATCTGCCGGCGATCGATCGGCACGGGCGTTCCCGCCGCATCGAGCATGCCTGTCGAGCGCGGCAGCAACTGCTCAATGGCGCCCTTAAAATACGCCATGCGCAGCCCTTCGATTTCGTGCAGGGTGGCCATGTACTGGCGAGCCGAATCGAAGGGGATTTCGTCGAGCCGGGGGAATTGTTTCTGCAGTGTCCCTTCGTCAAGCCCGCCCTTGCGCAGTGCAACGAGCAACGCGCCTTCGGTCGGATCACCGGTAATCTCCCAATGCCGCTCGGACTTGCGCAAGCCGGCATCGTTGCACAGCGCGCCGCCCAGCAGGCATTGGCGCAGCGCAACGGCGTCCGGCGAATCCAGGTCAGGCAAGTCAGCCTCGTCGCCAATCTTTCCCGTTGGCGCATACCCGCTGCCGCTCACCGGGTAGCTCACCCCACCGGCAAAAATCTCGCGCACGGTCATCTGGTTCTCGGTCAGCGTGCCGGTCTTGTCCGAGCAGATCACCGTCGTGCTGCCCAGCGTTTCGACCGCCGGCAATTTGCGGATGATCGCGCGGCGTCTGGCCATGCGCGAAACGCCGATGGCCAGCGTGATGGTCATCGCCGCCGGCAAACCCTCGGGGATGGCCCCGACCGCCAGTGCTACGGCGGCCATGAACATTTCAAGAGCCGATTCGCCGCGCCACAAGCCGATCAGGAAGGTCAACACGGCGAGCAGGCCAATGGCGATCAATAGCCAGTTACTGAATACCGCCATCTTGCTGGTCAGTGGCGTGCTGAGATCGGGCGCTTCGGCGATCAGGCGCGAGATACGCCCCGTTTCCGTTGCGTCGCCGGTCGCCACCACGACGCCGGCGCCCTGGCCGCGGATCATCACCGTGCCGGCATACGCCATGTTGCCGCGCTCGGCGAGCAGGGTATCCGGCGACAGCGCCTTGTGGTGCTTGCTCACTGCCGTGGATTCGCCGGTCAGCGCCGACTCGATCGCTTGCAATTCTTTCGCGCGAAACAGGCGCAAATCCGCCGGCACCTTGTCGCCAGCCGCCAGCAGCACCACATCGCCGGGTACCAGCGCGGTCGATGGCAGGCGCTGTTTGGCGCCGCTGCGCAGCACCGTGACTTCGCTCGTCACCGAGCGCGCCAGCGCCACCAGCGCGCTTTCGGCACGGCCTTCCTGAATGAAGCCGATCAGCGCATTGATCAGCGTGACGCCGAAGATGACCCCGGAATCGACCCATTCGCCCAGGAAAGCCGTGACCGCGCCGGCGATCACCAGCACCACGACCAGCGGCTGACTGAACTGCAGGGCGAAACGCAGCAACGGCCCCCGCCCTGGTTTTGGCGTGATGCGGTTCTCGCCATGCAGCGCACGCCGGGCGTTGACCGCCTCGTCCGACAGGCCGTCGCCCAGCGCGGTCTCCAGGTGTTCTGCCACCCGGTCGACCGGCAACTGATGCCAGTCATTCTTTCGCTCGGACGTCTTCATGTGTTCTGAATGGTTCCCTGCCGTCTAAAGCACAACCGGGTCACAGCGTGATCACCTGTACCTGGCCGCCGAGCATGACAATGCGTCCTGCACAGCGGTCATTGCCCGTATCGCTGTATTCGAATCCATAACGTCGCCAAATGCGCAACACGCCGTCGTCATCGCGACCCAGGGCGACGCGCTGGATGGCCACGGTGTCGTCGAGCAGCAGCCTGTCCTCCGAACGGCAGGCGGCCCTGGCGGCCGATACCGCCGCCTCGCGGGCGTTGAGGCTATCGAACCATATCCAGCCAGTCGCCGCCAGCAGCAGAAGCCCGAGAAGATCCAGAAAATCCATGCGGACAGCTTAACCGAAATTGTCGCCCGATCAGCTACCCAGGACGCGCAGGATGTCGCGCCCGTAGGTCTCAAGTTTCTTCACGCCGACACCACTGATGTTTTCGATGGCCTCCAGTGAGTCGGGTGCCGCATGCGCCATCTCTGCCAGCGTCGCGTCGTGGAAAATGACATAGGCCGGCAGCTTGTGTTTGCGCGCAAGCTCGGCGCGCCACGCCTTCAGCGCTTCAAAACGCGCCAGGCCCGCTTCATCGAGCGGCAAGGGCGGCGACTTGGCCCGGCTGCGCTGGGCACTGGTGCCCTTGCCAAGCTTCGCGACCCGCCCGGGCTTTGGCGCAACAGCGGGCTGTCGCAGCAATATCTGCACTTCGCCGCGCAGCACCTGGCGCGCTGCCGACGTGAGTTCCAGGGTGTTGTAGTCGCCTTCGGTTTGCAGGTAGCCGAGCGCGATCAACTGACGCAGCACGACACGCCACTGCGCTTCGCTAACGTCGGCGCCGATGCCGAAGGTGCTGAGGCTCCCATGCCCGAACTGCACAACCTTCTCGGTCGGCTTGCCGCGCAAGACATCGATCAGATGCCCGGCGCCGAAGTGCTGACCGCGCTGCTGGTGGAAACGATAGACCCCGGAGAGCGCCTTGCGCGCGGCCTCGGTGGCGTCCCAGGTGGCGGGCGGATTCAGACAGTTGTCGCAGGCGTTCTGGTGCGCAGCGCAAGCGACACTCGCCTCGCCAAAATAGGCGAGCAGCCGGACGCGCCGGCAATCGTGCGCTTCGGCCAGCGACAGCAGCGCGTCGAGCTTGCCACGCTGGCTGCGCTTGAACGCCTCGACGGCCGGACTCTCGTCGATCATGCGCCGCTGGTTGACTACATCGGCCAGGCCGTAGGCCATCCAGGCATCGGCAGGCTGGCCGTCGCGGCCGGCTCGACCGGTCTCCTGGTAGTAAGCCTCGATGTTCTTCGGCAAGTCCAGGTGCGCGACGAAGCGTACGTCCGGCTTGTCGATGCCCATGCCAAAAGCGATGGTGGCGACCATGACGACGCCCTCGTCGCGCAAGAAGCGGTCCTGGTGGCTTCGGCGCACCTCGGCAGCGAGCCCGGCGTGGTACGGCAATGCATTGATGCCCTGACGATCGAGCCAGTCCGCCGTCTCATCGACCTTCCTGCGTGACTGGCAGTAAATAATGCCGGCATCTCCCTCATGTTCGTCGTGGATGAAGTGCAAGAGCTGCCGGCGTGCATCGGCCTTTTCGACGACGGTGTAACGGATGTTTGGCCGGTCGAAACTGCTGATGAAAACGCGGGCTTCAGTCAATGCGAGGCGTTCAATGACGTCGGCGCGCGTCAGATCGTCGGCCGTCGCGGTGAGCGCGATACGCGGCACACCGGGGTAGCGCTCGTGGAGGACATTAAGCGCCTGATACTCGGCACGAAAATCGTGGCCCCACTGGCTCACGCAATGCGCCTCGTCGATGGCAAAAAGGCTGAGCAGGCCGCGCTCGCGTAGCGAATCGAGCTGCCTGAGCATGAGCGGCGTAGTCAGCCGTTCGGGGGCCACATAAAGAAGCACCAAACGGCCACTCAACATTTCGCCTTCGATCCGCTGCGTCTCGTCCAGCGTCAGAGTCGAGTTGATGAAAGCGGCGTGCACGCCGGCCACCTCGAGCGCGCCCACCTGATCATGCATGAGCGCAATCAAGGGGCTCACAACAACCGCCACGCCGCGACCGGCGCGGTGGCGCATGATCGCCGGCATCTGGTAGCACAGGCTCTTGCCGCCACCGGTGGGCATCAGCACCAGCGCGTCACCACCGCCGATCACATGCGCGACGATCTCTGCTTGCGCCCCGCGATAGGCCTTGTAGCCGAACAATTCATGCAGGATAGCGACAGAGGACGAGTCAGTCGAAGGGTTCACAAGGCAGCCCGACGTCAAAGGAAGGCGCGTAAACGGAGTGGTCCGACGACAGTCTGGCGGCGGCGCATTCAGGGGCCCGCAGGTTCATTTGTCGTCCGGAACCCCAGCGCCAGATGCTGGTAAAGCTCCGGACTCAGCCGGCCACTGACGGCTTTGGCGATCAAGGTCACCGCCATCAGGCTAATGACCATTTCATGCCCATCGATCATCTCCATCACGATGATGGCCGAGGTGATCGGCGCCTGGGTGACGGCAGCCAGAAATCCCGCCATGCACAGGGCGATCACCGGGATGGTATCCGCCGGTATGCCCAGCAATTGCGCCAGATTGGAGCCCAAGGAAGCGCCCACGGCCAGCGCCGGGGCAAAAATCCCGCCGGGAATACCCGAGTAGTAACTGACGATGGTGGCCAGAAAACGTGTCAGCGGCGCGTGCCAGGGAAGCACCAGTTCACCGGACACGACCTGCGACGTGATCATGTAGCCGCTGCCGTAGGAGAGGCCTCCACCGACCAAACCGATAATGGCTATCAGCAATCCACAGAGCCCGGCAAAATAGATCGGATATTCGTTCCGCCAACGCCACACCTTGAGATCCTTTCGCTGTTGCGGCCATAACATCAGGCGGCTGAATAGCCCGCCAAGCAAGCCGGTCAGCAGCCCGGCAACAATGATCGGCAAAATAATGGTCCGATCCAGGTTGCCTACTTTGAGATGTCCGAAGTAATTGTAGTTGCCAAGCAGGGCCACGGCGACCAGGCCGGAAATGATGATGGTGCTGACCAGGACACCGCTGGTGCGCGTTTCAAGCCGGCGACCCAGTTCTTCAATGGCGAAGACGATACCGGCCAGAGGCGTATTGAACGCTGCGGCCACGCCCGCCGCGCCACCCGCAAGAATCAGATCCTGCATGCGCAATGCTCTTGAATGCGGAAAAAAACTGTGGATTGAATGCATCACCGACGCAGCGACCTGAACGGAAGGACCTTCGCGCCCCGCCGAGAACCCACCCACCAGCGCCAGCGCGCCCAGAAAAATCTTGCCGAAGGCGATCCGCAGCGACAACAAGGTGTTGACCGGTTTGCCCTTGGCGGCAAGCCAGGTGGCGGCGATCACTTGAGGAATGCCGCTGCCTTCGGCGCCGGGGCAGAAGCGCCGCGTCAGCCACACCGTCAACATGCCAATGGTCGGCGTCAATATCAAGGGCACCCAGGCACGTCCGCTTGTGAGATACGCAAAAAACCCAAGCGCCATGTCCGCCAGTTTGGCAAAGGCCACCACCATCAGGCCCGCCAGCAATGCGGCGAGCCACAGCTTGATCCGGGTCTGCCAGCGCAGCGTGCTGATTGTGCCAAGGAGACGAGCCATTGTTTATGCTTTCAAACGACCTTCAAGTTGCAGTACACGCATTCTGCGCGGCCCTGGGCTAGCCTCATCGATCCTGAAGTCCAAGGGCCAGCGGTGGAGCCATTGACATGTTGATTAAATATTCGGGATGGCTTGACGACGATGTGAATTCACTTCGAGCTGATGCATGTTGCGTATTGTACTCAAAGCCTTGAAGACAAACCTTCCGAATAGAGCGGTTTCGTCACCGGGCCTGGCGAACGCACGCGGAAAGCGCTTCCGTAGGAAACATGATCGACGGATGGACCGCCCCACGACAAAATAAGTCAATAAGGCGTATTGTAAACTACATTTATTTTCAATATAATTGAGACGAACAACACAGACAGGTTCGCTTGCATGCAAACAACGACGGCATCGCCTCAACTTGCCCTTGAAGTGCTCCAGCAATTCCGTGTGATCTACGGCTCGATGCGCCAGTACTTCCGCGAGATCGAAGAACAATGCGGCCTGCCGGGGACCCAGATGTGGATACTCCAGGAAATTCAACGCCACCCCGAATTGGGCGTGTCCGGCCTGGCTTGCCGCATGGGGATACATCAATCCACCTGCAGCCAGCTGGTCGACAAGCTGGTTGCCCGCGGATACCTGATAAAGAAGCGCCAGTGCGAAGATCAACGCCGGGTGGGGCTTTGTCTTGCCGACGATGGTCTCAAGGCCATTGCAACGCTTCCCGGCCCGGCGGAAGGCATCCTGCCTGAAGCACTCTGGGCCATACCAGACGTCGTCCTTAAAACATTGAATATCAATCTATCTGAACTGATTCGGCATCTGCCGGGCAAAAACGCCTCCTTTGCCAATACGCCCCTGTCCGCCATGGTGTCTTTCCGGTCGCCGGATGCGGCCTGACCTTTTATCCACATGAAATTCGATAAATGCGCCCACTCATGCTGAACTTGCCCGCCGGTCATTGCATCCGCTTGCTCGTCTGCATCCTGCTGCTTTCGGGTTGCAGCGGCGTGCCGCAGCACGCGCCCTTGTCCGAAAACGAGGCACCAGCCGAAGCAAGCAAGGTTCCATCGGCGGTCGCGGGCAAGGACGATTCGCCAGCGGCTTCTGCGGATGCAGCGGTCGATACCGTTGCCGAGGAGAACATCATCTATTTCGCTTCGGGGGCGACGACCGTAGATCTCGCAGGCGAAGCGAAACTCCGCTTACATGCCGAATACTTGAAGGAAAACCCGAAGAAAATACTGACGATCGCCGGTCACACCGACGATTTGGGGAGCATCAACTACAATCTGGCCATCGCGGAAGAGCGGATGACGAATGTCGGTAAATTACTCAAAGCCTACGGAGCGCCGCCCAGACAGGTGCGACGAAATCGCGCCGGCAACGGGAAAAAACCGGAAATCTGCAAAACGGCGGAGTGTCGGCAGAGAATGCGCCGCGTCGAACTGAATTATCTCCCCTGACCCGGAAAGCTAAATTCGCCGTAGGCAATGCTGCGCGATTTACCGCGTCAGGTCGTCGAGCGCTCACCAATTCGGTGTAGATTCTTCGCGTCCTTCGGCGACAGGAAGGTAATGCATACCCGGGTTCCCGCCCCCTGAGCACTCTGAATGTCGACTGTCCAGCCAAGCCGGTGGGCCACACGGGAAACGATCGACAAGCCCAGACCGAACCCCGGGCTATCCTCGCCTTTGTCGAGCCGTTTGAACAGTGTAGGAAAACGGTCCTCGGGTATGCCGATGCCGCTATCGGCGATTTCCAGCTGGTTGCCATCCAGGCGAACGCTTATCACGCCTTCCCGGGTATAGGTGCAGGCATTGCGCAACAGATTGCTGACCACCACCCAGGCCATGGAACGTTCCACAGGAAGAATTGAGCGTTCCAGCACATCGACGACAATGAGGATCGGGCGCCCGGCCAAAGCGGGTCGGCAATCCGCTACCGCATCTTCTATGACTTCGGCCATGGCACAGGCCGGGTCATCCTGATCGCCATCCTCTCTGGCCAGGTGAAGCATGGCTTCGAGGATATGCCCCATGCGTATCGACTGACGCAGGATGGTTTGCAAGCGATGGCGAACCGCTTCCGGGAGATACGGGAACTCGACCAGCAACTCGGCGGCGCCACGAACGATCGCCACGGACGTGCGCAATTCATGGCTGACGTCGGCCGCAAAATAACTCTCCCGCTCCAGGAATCCCTGGAGCCGCAAAGCGTACTGGTCCATACTCTGGACCAGACGGCCGATCTCGTTGTTGGGATAGGCCTCGGACGCGAAACTCAAGGGTCTGCTTTCTTGTGGGTTAAGTCCGTCCGCCTTCTCCGATATTTCACGCAACAGCATACGAATCGGGCGGATGACCTGCCCGGCAAGGTGGTGCCCCACCAGGGCCGAAAGCAGGGTCATTATTGCGGTGCCGAAGACCAGGAACAAGGCCAGTTCTCCCAGACTGGAATTGATATCGGTGCGATCATAGACCAGCGCGTAGGTCTTGCCGTTCGATTCGGCGAGCAGTACCGAGTAGTTGTGCTCGTCGTGCAGGAATATCTCGATGCGCTCTTCGCCAGGTTTAACGCCAGTCAATTCAGGCAAGCCGGGTACCGGCAAAGGGTAACCGGTGAGGATGGCGGATGAGGGCAGGAGTGCTGCCGGGTTCAGCGCCTGTCGATTGCGAAAGCTTTCCATTTCCAGCTGAAGCACGCGGTGAATGGCCCGCTCCTCCAGATTGGAAACGATGCCGAAGGTGACCAGACTCAATACCGCGCTAACGACATAACCCAAGGTGACAAAGGGTAATACGAGACTTCTGCTCAGGCTGTCATAAGGACGTTTGTTCATCAGCGATCCGGTAGCCGAAACCGCGTACGGTATGAATGAGTTGCCTGTCGAAGGGCTTGTCGATGGTGTTGCGCAGGGTATGCATATGGACGACGATGGCATGCGTATCGCCGCGTTCCTCGCCCCAGAGTTCACGGTGGATGGCCAGGTTGTGGACGACATTGGGCGAGTTGCGCATCAACAACGCGAGGATCTTGGTCGGCCCCGGCGGCAGGGTGATCGGCACGCCGTCGCGCTCGATGCGCATCGTGCCGGTATCCAGACTCAGCCCGCCGATCGTCAGAATCGCATTGTCATCGGCCTGCTTGGCCCGCCTGATCAGCGCCCGAACCCGGGCATTGATCTCGCGCAGCGAAATGGGTTTGATCACATAGTCATCGGCGCCGATATCGAAGGCCGATATCTTGGTGTCGATTTCCGATTTCGCCGTAAGAATGACGATCGGCACCCGGCTCTGGAGCTGATTCCGAATGTGTATGCAAACGGACATGCCGTCGACGCCAGGCAACATCAGGTCGAGGATGACCAGGTCGTAGTCATTGGCTGCGAGCAGACTCAGTGCGGTCTGGCCGTCCGCGGCGTGGTGCGTGGCATACCCCTGTAGTTCGAGGAAATCGATCAGATTCCTGGCCAGATCCCGGTCGTCCTCGACGATGAGCAGTCGGCTTACCATCCTTACTTTTACTCCTTAGTTGAAATGGCCTAAAACATCGCCGCGTTGAGCAACCTGTGCGCCGCGATACTCGCCGCGTAACCCAAGGCAATGACCGGTGTCCAACGCAGATGGCTGAAGAAAGTATACGCCCCCCGGCCTGCCCCATCAGCGCCACGCCGGCCGCTGAGCCAATGGAGAGCATGCTGCCGCCGACGCCCGCCGTCAAGGTCACCAGCAGCCACTGGCCCACCGACATGTCGGGGTTCATGGTCAGGACGGCAAACATGATCGGAATATTATCGACGATTGCGGAAAGAATGCCGACTGCTATATTGGCGTAGGTCGCACCCCAGCCCAGGTACATCACGTTCGAAGCCAGTTCGAGGTAACCGATAAAACCGAGTCCGCCCACGCAGATCACCACGCCAAAAAAGAACAGCAGCGTATCCCATTCGGCGCGCGCGACATTGCTGAAGACGTTGAAGGGAACCGCCATATC
Organism: Propionivibrio sp.; assembly: GCA_016705685.1. Taxonomy (GTDB): domain Bacteria; phylum Pseudomonadota; class Gammaproteobacteria; order Burkholderiales; family Rhodocyclaceae; genus Propionivibrio. The sequence goes on along the minus strand of JADJLB010000002.1, from coordinate 548,531 downwards.
ACCCAGGCGCTGTTCGTCGGCATCGGCGCTGCCGCGACTCTGATGCGATTCCTTGTGGTGGGTTTTTTTCAGATAGAAACCAAAAAACTTCAGGAAAGAGAGTCCGGTCATCATGCCCAGCATGGGCGGCAGGTGCAGGAAGTTGTGGAAGCTCACGGCCGTGACGATGGTGAGCAGAAAGAAAACGACGATCCGGCGCGCGCCTCGCTTCATGGCCACGACCTCGTCGGAGGGCTTCGGCTCACCACGAGGAACCACGAAGCTCATGAGCAAGGCAGGAACGAGCCAATTGATGACCGAAGGTATGAAAAGCGCAAAAAATGTCCAGAACTCCACGTAGCCTTTTTGCCAGACCATCAGCGTCGTGATATCGCCAAACGGGCTGAAAGCGCCGCCGGCATTGGCGGCAACGACGATATTGATGCAACCCAGCGAAACGAATTTTTGATTGCCCGAGCCCACCGCCAGCAAGACGGCGCACATCAGCAGAGCGGTGGTCAGGTTGTCAGCCACCGGCGAAATGAAGAAGGCCAGCAGCCCGGTCATCCAGAACAACTGCCGGTAATTGAAACCTTTATGAACGAGCCAGCAACGTAGCGCATCGAAGACGCGGCGCTCTTCCATGGCGTTGATATACGTCATGGCGACGAGCAGGAACAGCATCAATTCAGCATATTCGAGAATATTGTGCCGAACGGCCTGTTCGGCCGCATGCGTATTCCCCTCGCCGACATAGACACTGGCAATCAAGGCCCAGATGATTCCCGCCGCCAGCACCACGGGCTTGGATTTGCGCAGGTGGGTGAACTCTTCCGCCATGACGAGAAGGTAAGCGGCGACAAAAAGAATGAGCGCAGCGTAACCAACACCATGACCGGTCAGATCGATCCGTTCGGCGGCCAGGGCCAAGGGACTCGACAGGAAAAGACCGGCACCGGCGCCGATTTTGTACAGTAAGTTTTGCATCAACATCATGCCCGTTCGTGAATGCGGCATTTGCGAGCGGGATCAGGTTTTCTTGTCATTCTTCTTGCCCCACGGATGCGCATGGCGACTGAGAATGAAATCGGCGATGAACTTGAACCAGATCGTTACTCCGGCAACCGCCGACCAGGCATCGTAAGACAATCTGCCCAGGACGACGTTGATGATGACCCAGATGACAATGCCGCCGCCGACGAGATTGATTACGGCAGTATAAGGGGCGAATTTTTTCGGGTTGGCCGGAGACTCGCCACGCTTGAGCGCCACCTCCGAATAGTCGCTGCGCGCTAGTATCCGCCAGGCACGGCGCAGCCAGAAAAAAGCAATGGGGAACAACGCCAGAAACAGAATCCACGTCATGGCGACGCTGATATCAAAGACCATGGACCACTCCGGATGCGTCGGCTGAAGTCGGCCGCAAACGCCGCGCATCGTAAGACTTCATAAAAAAACCCCGCCAGCACAGCCGGCGGGGTTTGATTTTAACAAAACGCCCGAGATACCGGGCATTTCGAAGCAGTGACCCGCTTAGTGTGCGCCATTCACCAGCTTGGAGCCGCGCGGCGTACGCACCGATTCGACCATGTGCTGGATGTGCTCCGGCGGTTCCGCTGTCACCTTATCGACCAGGAAGGCGACGATGAAGTTGACCAGGGCGCCGACCGCACCGAAGGCTTCCGGCGTGATGCCGAAGAAGGCGTTTGCGCCGCCAATCGTCGGCAGGTACTCGGTCCCCTTGATGAAGAAGATGCCCTTGTGCGCGAACACGTAGAACAGGGTGACGAAAAGGCCCGACAACATACCGGCGATGGCGCCTTCCTTGTTCATCTTCTTGGAGAAGATGCCCATCATGATCGCCGGGAACAGCGAGCTGGCGGCAATACCGAAGGCCAGCGCCACGGTACCGGCAGCGAAGCCCGGCGGGTTCAAGCCTAGATAACCGGCGACGACAATGGCAACCGCCATCGAAATCTTGCCGGCCAGCAACTCGTTCTTTTCACTGATGTCCGGAACAAAGATACCCTTGATCAGATCGTGCGAGACCGACGACGAAATGGCCATCAGCAGACCAGCGGCTGTGGATAGCGCAGCAGCCAGACCACCGGCGGCGACCAGCGCGATCACCCAGTTCGGCAGCAGCGCGATTTCCGGATTGGCCAGCACGATGATGTCGGCGTTGACCTCCAGCTCGTTGCCCTTCCAACCGGCGGCTTCAGCCTTTTTCACGAACTCCGGGTTCTTCGACTTGTCGTTGTAGAACTGGATGCGACCGTCGCCGTTCTTGTCGGCGAACTTCAGCAGGCCGGTTTTTTCCCAACGCTTCATCCAGTCGGGACGCTCGTCAAACTTGATCTGCGAATCGGCAGCGTACGGATCGGAGCCCTGCATGACCACGCCCGGGGTGATTGTGCGAATCAGGTTGGTCTTGGCCATCGCGGCTACGGCGGGTGCCGTCGTGTACAACAGAGCGATGAAAACAAGTGCCCAACCGGCCGAGCTACGCGCATCCTTGACCGTCGGAACGGTGAAGAAGCGCATGATGACGTGCGGCAGACCGGCCGTACCGATCATCAGCGACAGCGTGTAGACGAACATGTTCAGCGTGCTGCCGGGCAATGACGTCGTGTACTTGCCGAAGCCGAGGTCCGTCACCACCTTGTCCAGGGTAGCCAGCAACGAAACGTCATGACCAACGAGATTGGAACCCAGGCCCAGCTGCGGGATCGGGTTGCCGGTGAGTTGCAGCGAAATGAAGATCGCCGGGATGATGTAGGCCGCAATCAGTACCAGATACTGTGCCACCTGCGTGTAGGTGATGCCCTTCATGCCGCCGAACACCGCGTACAGGAAGACGATGCCCTGACCGACATAAATCCCGGTGGCAGACGAAACGCCGAGGAAGCGCGAGAAAGCAACGCCCACACCGGTCATCTGGCCGATGATGTAGGTCAGCGACGCGGTCAGCAGGCAGAGCACCGCCACCAAGGACGCCGTCTTCGAGTAGTAACGGTCGCCAATGAACTGCGGCACGGTAAACTTGCCGAACTTGCGCAGGTAAGGTGCGAGCAGCATTGCCAGCAGAACGTAACCGCCGGTCCAGCCCATCAGGAACAGGCCGCCGCCGTATCCCATGTTGGCAATCAGTCCGGCCATCGAGATGAACGATGCGGCCGACATCCAGTCGGCTGCCGTCGCCATGCCGTTTATGACCGGGGGAACGCTGCCGCCGGCGGCGTAAAATTCGCTGGTGCTACCTGCACGCGCCCAGATGGCGATGCCGATGTACAGCGCAAAACTGGCGCCAACACCCAGGTAAATGGTGGTTTGCAGATCCATGTAGGGCTCCTTATTCGTGAACGTCAAATTTGATGTCGATATCGCCCATCTTCTTGGCGTAGATAAAAATCAGCGCGATGTAGATGTAGATTGCTCCCTGCTGGGCGAACCAGAAGCCCAGGGGGTAACCACCCAGATGGATTGTGTTGAGTATGTCGGCAAGCAGGATCCCGCAACCAAAGGTTACAAAGGTCCAGGCCAGCATGATCTTGGTCAGCAGTCCCAGCGTCGCTGACCAATAGGCCTTGCTTTTTTCATCCATGATTTTGTCATTCATGTTTACTTCCTCCTGTGTATAACCGGACTTGAACCCAAACGCCTGCTTGAGTCACGCCGGCAGTCTCGTTATCGAAACTTACAGTCGACTGACAATTCTTGACAGGAAGTGATATTTTTTTGCATTTTATTTTTTGTTAATCATAGACTTACCAAACCCTTACTTTTGACCTTTGCTGCTGGCGAGACGGCTCCCGCAATACAGCGCTAGCAAGAAATTCGTGTATGCCCACATCATCAGCACGTCAACGATCAAGTGCCGATGGCATAGGCCGGAATGTGCGGTGTCGATTACCCGGAAAGTTTGCCCTTAAAAAGGCACGACCAGGTCAGCGACCTGAATGCACGCCGGGTGATGCCCATGGCGGGGCAGGCGCAATCGAGCGGTAGCCGATCGTTGCGGTCTTTCGAGAGAAGAACTCCAACAATTTTGCGAAAACGGATAAAATCTCGGCTCTGCGAATGTCTGCTGGACCAGGAACCGGGATAACGCGCTGGATGCGGAACCCGTTAAGGTTTCTTGAACTTCCGCAGTGTCCACCTCCGAATGCAGTTTTCTCCTTGTCAGGGACACAGAATGGATACAAACAAGCAGTTAGACCACCTTATGCAACTTCGGGCAGAAGCTCGTCTGGGTGGAGGTCAGGATAGAATTGACAAGCACCATGCGATGGGGCGCTTGACGGCCCGGGAGCGGATCGACCTACTCCTCGATCCGGGTTCATTCGAAGAATTCGATATGTTCAAAGTCCACCGTTGCCGGGATTTCGGCATGGAGGAGACCACCATTCCGGGCGATGGCGTCGTCACCGGTCACGGGACGATCGACGGACGTATCGTCTACATCTTTGCCCAGGATTTCACGGTTCTCGGCGGCTCGCTTTCGGAGACCTTTGCCGAGAAGATATGCAAGATCATGGATCAGGCCATGAAGAACGGCGCGCCGGTTATCGGCCTGAATGACTCGGGCGGCGCACGGATCCAGGAGGGCATCGAAAGCCTGGCCGGCTACACGGAAATATTCTTGCGCAATGTGATGGCCTCCGGCGTCATCCCGCAAATCTCCGCGATCCTCGGCCCCTGCGCCGGCGGCGCCGTGTATTCACCCGCGCTGACCGACTTCGTGGTCATGGAACAACTCAATTCGTACATGTTCCTGACCGGCCCCAAGGTCGTGAAGTCGGTAACGCACGAAGACGTCACGGTCGAAGAACTGGGCGGCGCCGCCATGCATTCATCGCAGAGCGGAATTTCCGACTATGCCGCCACATCGACACCCGACGCCATCGATTACATCAAGCGTCTTCTTTCCTTCCTGCCGCAGAACAACTTCGAGGCGCCGCCTGTCGTGGCGTGCACCGACCCTACGAGCAGGCAGTCCACCGTACTGCAGTCGATCATTCCCGATAATCCGAACGCGGCTTATGACATGAAGGATGTCATTCGCGAAACGGTCGACAACGGCGATTTCTTTGAAATCAAGGAACAGTTTGCCCCGAACCTGATTGTCGGCTTTGCCCGCTACAACGGCGTCAGCGTGGGCATCGTGGCCAATCAGCCCGCCTATCTGTCCGGCGTGCTCGATATCGACTCGTCGATCAAGGGGGCGCGTTTTGTGCGGTTCTGCGATTGCTTCAACATCCCGGTCGTCACGTTTGTCGATGTTCCAGGGTTCCTGCCTGGAACGGCGCAGGAATACGGCGGCGTGATCCGCAATGGTGCCAAGATTCTTTATGCCTATGCCGAAGCGACCGTGCCCAAGGTGACCGTGATTACCCGCAAAGCCTATGGCGGCGCGTATTGCGTCATGTCGTCCAAACATCTGCGCGGAGACATCAACTACGCTTGGCCGAGCGCTGAAATCGCCGTGATGGGATCCAAGGGCGCAGCCGAGGTTCTTTATGGCCGTCAGGCCAGGGAGTCGGACGACCCGGCCGCATTCCTCGCCGAAAAGGAAGAGTACTATCACGAAATGGTTGCCAACCCCTATGTGGCGGCACAACGCGGATACATCGATGACATCATTGTGCCGGCCAACACGCGGGCGAGGATCATCAAGGCGCTGGGTACGTTGCATAACAAGCGAGACACCAATCCCATGAAGAAACACGGAAACATTCCGATGTGATGCGGTGAACCAGACTTCAAAGGGTGGACAGATGCAAAAAGCAACAAGGAAGGTAGCGGCGGCACTGACGGCAGTCCAATTCTACCTGCAACAGGAAGAGGAAGAGGCCGCCAGCGTTCAGGTGCAACCGGTATCGACCGGTCGAAACATGACGAATGAACCCAGTCAGTGGGGGCATTCCGGTCGCGTTGAAATGATGGAGGGGCGCCGGTTGATTCAACTGCGCGTTTTCTCCAACGCACGATAGGTTCTGACATTCATTTTCAAGTTTTTTTGTGGAGCATACAAATGAGCGACAACGTGGTAATGACCGCAATGAATTACGATAGCGACCGTCCGCCAGCAAGCAATCCGGTGAAGATCATGGATCTCTCTTTGCGGGACGGGCATCAGTGCCTGTTTGCCACGCGAGGACGAACCGAAGACATGATTCCCGTCGCCGAGCTGCTTGACGAAGTCGGCTTCTGGGCGCTGGAAACCTGGGGCGGAGCAACCTTCGACACCATGCACCGTTTCCTGAACGAAGACCCCTGGGAGCGGTTGCGGACGCTCAAGCGTTACGCCAAGAAGACCCCGTTCAGCATGCTCTTGCGCGCCCAGAATCTGGTCGGCTACCGCAATTATGCCGATGACGTAGCCGTGGCCTTCGTCGATCGTGCCGCCGAAAATGGCATGGACATTTTCCGCACCTTTGACGCACTGAACGATTACCGCAACTTCGAGACGGTGGTCAAACAGATCAAGAAGAGCGGCAAGCATTTCCAGGGATGCATGTGCTATACGCTGACCGAACCGCGGCTCGGCGGCGAGGTTTACAACCTCGACTACTACATCGGCAAGGCCAAGGAACTGGTGGATATGGGCGCCGATTCGATCTGCATCAAGGACATGGCCGGGATGAGCGCGCCTTATGACATTTACGCCATGGTCAAGGCGCTGAAGGCAGTGGTCACGATACCGATCCATCTGCACAGCCATTTCACCTCCGGCATGGCGCCGATGACCCAGCTCAAGGCGATCGAGGCCGGGATCGATATCGTCGATACCTGCATGACGCCTTACGCCTATCGCTCCTCGCATCCGGCGGTCGAACCGCTGGTGATGTCGCTGCTCGGCACCAACCGCGATACCGGTTTCGACATCCGCAAGCTGGCGGAAATCAACGAAATCCTTGAAAGAGATGTGATGCCGAAGTACAAGCATCTTTTGGACGACTCCAAGGTCTCGATCATCGACATCAACGTGTTGTTGCACCAGACGCCCGGCGGCATGCTCTCCAATCTGGTGAACCAGTTGCGTGAAATGGATTCGCTCCACCGCATCAACGACGTGTACAAGGAGCTGCCACGCGTACGCCGTGATCTCGGCCAGATCCCGCTGGTCACGCCGACCAGCCAGATCGTCGGCGTCCAGACGGTCAACAACGTATTGCACGACACGCCCGACGAGCGCTACAAGATGATCACCGGGCAGGTCAAGGATCTGTGTTACGGCCTGTACGGAAAGACGGCAGTGCCCATCGATACTGAAGTTCAGAAGAAGGCCCTGAAGGGTTATCCGCGCGGCGAGACGCCGATTACCTGCCGTCCGGCCGAAGTTCTCGAACCCGAACTGGAAAAGGCCAAGGCCGAAATCGGCGATCTGGCGGTCGATATGGACGATCTGCTGATCTATACCCAGTTCCCGGTGACCGGCAAGAAATTCCTCGAATGGAAATACGGCCGCTCCGAAGTTCCGGCCAGCGTCAAGCCGATCACCATGGAATTCGTCAAGAAGCAGGATGCTCTGGTCAAGAAGGCTTTGGCGGGTGAACTGGTCGAGCGGAAATCCGAAACGCCGGCGAAGTCGGAAAGAGTGCGCACTTTCAATGTATTCCTGGACAACGAATACTTCAGCGTCGAAGTGGATCCCACGGGTGAAAGCCCGGTGATCTCCGCGCCGAGAATGGTCGCCGCACCGGCCAGCGCGCCGGCCGCAGCGCCAAAGGCGGCGCCTGCAGCCGCCGCCCCGCCCCCTGCGGCACCCGAGGCGCACGGCACACGCATGTTGGCACCCATGCCCGGGATGATCATCAAGTACCTGAAGAACGTTGGCGACGCCGTCACCAAAGGGGAAGCCGTCCTCGTCCTGGAAGCCATGAAGATGGAGAACGCGCTTGTCGCCCCGTGCGATGGCGTAGTCAAGGGAATCAAGTTCAAGAGCGGCGATACCGTCGCCAAAGGCGCCGTACTCTGCGTCATCGAGTGATCGCCTGGCGATAATGGAACCGGGTGCAGGAAACATTGACATGTTCCGCACCCGGTTCCTGCTTCCGCCACCGAGCGCTCATTTTCCAGCTCCCTGCGCTCTCAGGAACGGATCGGACTTCGCGCCTTCACAGACATTCAACCCTTGACAGGAAAGCGTTCCTGACCGACAAAAGCCACCTGTCGGACTGACGGATGGCGAAGGGGAAATTGGAATGGTGAGCCTCGGATGCATCAGGCCAGTAACCTGAGCAAGTCGCAACAGGCCGCGCTTGCGCTGGCGGCGCTGGGTGTCGTTTATGGCGACATCGGCACCAGCCCGCTATACACCATGAGAGAGGTGTTTGCCGGCAATCACCCGATTCCACTGTTGCCGGAGAACATTCTCGGTATCCTCTCGCTCATTCTCTGGTCCCTGATACTCATCGTTTCGATCAAGTACGTGGTGTTCATCATGCGCGCCGACAACCGGGGCGAAGGCGGCATCATGGCGCTCACCGCGCTGGCCCTGCACAACGCCAGAGGCAACCCGCGGCGCCTGAAGGCCATCACGATGGTCGGACTGCTCGGCGCCGGCATGTTCTATGGTGACGGCATGGTCACCCCGGCCATTTCCGTACTCTCGGCGCTGGAGGGGCTGGAAGTGGCAGCCCCGGCCTTCAGCCACTTCGTCATTCCGGCAACATTGCTGGTCCTCTTTGGCCTGTTCTACTTCCAGCGCTGGGGAACGGCGTCGGTCGGCATCCTCTTCGGCCCGGTCATGCTGATCTGGTTTGCCACCCTGGGCGTGCTCGGTCTGTCCAATATCGCGGCGAATCCGATGGTGTTCAAGGCGTTCAACCCGGTGTATGGCCTGGATTTCCTGATTGAGAACAGCGGCATTGCCATCGTCGCGATGGGCGCCGTCGTGCTGTCGGTCACCGGAGCCGAAGCACTTTACGCCGACATGGGGCACTTCGGGAGCAAACCGATTCGCCAGGCCTGGTTCGGGTTTGTGCTGCCGTCGCTGGTCCTCAACTATTTTGGGCAGGGCGCATTGCTGCTCGTCAATCCGGCGGCATTGGACAACCCGTTTTATCGACTCGCGCCGCAATGGATGTTGTACCCACTGGTGGGCTTGGCGACGCTGGCAACGGTGATCGCATCGCAAGCGGTAATCTCGGGGGCATTTTCGGTTTCTCGACAAGCCATGCAACTTGGCTTTCTGCCACGCATGGAAGTGCAATTCACTTCCGACAAGGCGCAGGGGCAGGTTTATTTGCCGGGCGTCAACTGGGGCCTGTTTTTGGCCGTGGTCGTCCTGGTGCTTGGCTTCCAATCGACCAACAATCTTGCTGCGGCTTATGGCATTGCGGTAACCGGCGACATGGTCATCACTTCGGTTCTGGCTACCTTCATCGCCGCCAAGAACTGGGGCTGGGGATGGGGGAAAGCGGTCGCACTATTTTCAGTCTTCCTCTGCGTCGAACTCACCTTCCTGTTTGCCAATGTCCTGAAGATACCTCACGGCGGCTGGTTTCCACTGGCGGCCGGCGCCGTGATCTTTCTGGTGATGTCGAGCTGGAAACGTGGCGGCGAGTTGTTGACCGAGCGCACCAGCGGCGAAGCCATCGAACTGGAAAGCTTTATCGATGCCCTGCTGGTTTCGATGCCTGCGCGCGTGCGGGGCACCTCGGTCTTCATGACCTCGAACAACGAGCGCGTGCCGAACGCCATGCTGCACAATCTGATGCACAACAAGGTGTTGCACGAACGGGTGTTGATCGTTTCGGTGAAGGTGTTCGACGAGCCCTACGTTCCGGAGATTGACCGCGTCGAAATCACCCGGCTGAAGGGCGATTTTTACCGGGTGACCGTGCAATACGGTTTCAAGGACGAGCCCGATATTCCGCTGGCCTTGTCATTTTGCGCAACCCAGGGGCTGGACATCGATATGATGGAGACGTCCTTTTTTCTTGGTCGGGCGACGTTGATTCCCCAGGTGGGGTCGGGAATGGCCTTATGGCGCGAAAAGCTCTTTATCTACCTTTTCCGCAATGCTGGCAGTGCGACGAGCTTCTACAAAATCCCCAGCAATCGCGTGGTCGAACTGGGAACGCAAGTGGTGCTGTAAGGGGAGTGGCGACGCGGGTTCAATATCCCGATCACCACCCCACCCGTGCCTTTGGTTAGTCCATCGCCTCGTACAGCGGCAGCGTCAGAAACTCCGGATATTCCGGCGTCAGGCTCATTTTGTCGAAAATGACAGCGGCCTGATCGTAGGTGGCCGTGTCCTCACCCTGGGCGACGACCGTGGCTTTGACCTTGGGCAGCTCTTCGCCGATCATTTGGCGCACCATGTCGACGGTGACCTTGCGGCCGTCATCGAGTACTCCCTTGGGCGAAACCACCCATTGCCAGACCTGCGAGCGGGCAATTTCGGCCGTCGCCGCGTCTTCCATGAGGTTGTGGATCGGCACACAACCGTTGCCGGCAAGCCAACTGCCGAGATAGTGGATGCCGACGTTGATGTTGTTGCGCACACCGGCCTCGGTAATCGGCTGCTCGGGCTGGAAGTTGAGAAAATCCTTGGCCGTGAAGTTTTCCGTGCGCTGTTTTTCCCACTGGTTTGGACGATCACCGAGCACCTTCTGGAACTCCTCGGCAGCGATCGACACCAGACCCGGATGCGCCACCCAGCCGCCGTCGAAACCATCGTTGGCGTCGCGCGTCTTGTCATGACGGATGCCGGCCAGCGCTTTCTCATTGGCCTCCGGGTCGTTCTTGATCGGGATCAGCGCACTCATCCCGCCCATCGCCGGCGCGCCGCGCTTGTGGCAAATCTTGACGAGCTGCAGCGCGTAGGAACGCATGAACGGCACTTCCATGGTGATCGCGCCGCGATTGGCCAGGCAGAAGTCCTTGTTCTTCTTGAATTTCTTGATGCAACTGAAAATGTAGTCCCAGCGACCCGCGTTGAGGCCAGCGGAGTGGTTGCGCAGTTCATACAGGATTTCTTCCATCTCGAAAGTGGCGAGCACGGTTTCAACCAGCACGGTGGCTTTGATGGTGCCCTGCGGCAGGCCGATGTGATCCTGCGCCATGACAAAGATGTCGTTCCACAGGCGCGCTTCGAGGTGCGATTCCATCTTCGGCAGATAGAAGAACGGGCCAGCGCCACGGGCGATCTGCTCCTTGGCGTTATGGAAGAGCACCAGGGCAAAGTCGAAGATGCCGCCGGAAACGCGTTGACCATCGACTGTCACGTGCTTTTCATCAAGGTGCCAACCGCGCGGACGAATCTGCAGCGTGGCGATCTTGTCGTCGAGCGCGTATTCCTTGCCCGCCTCGTTCTTGAACGATAGCGCGCGGCGGATGGCTTTATAGATATTGACCTGGCCTTGTATCTGGTTCTCCCACTTCGGGCTGTTCGAATCCTCGAAGTCGGTCATGTACGAATCGGCACCGGAGTTGTAGGCATTGATGATCATCTTGGCCTCGACCGGGCCGGTGATCTCCGTACGGCGGCGCTCAAGCGCTTTGGGCAAGGGAGCGATCTTCCACTCGCCCTCGCGGATGGACTTCGTTTCCGGCAGGAAGTCGGGCATTTCACCGGCATCGATACGCGCCTGGCGAACGACACGCGCCTGGAGCAGTTCCAGTCGGCGGCCATTGAAGGCGCGGTGCAGCTTGGCCACCAGCGCCATGGCGTCGGGAGTGAGGATGCTTTCGTAACCGGGGTTGATCGGCCCGGTGATTTGTATTCCGGCTGGCAAGTTGAGGCCCATGCGAGTGCTCCTGTGTTGAAGAGTTATAAAGGTACGGTCTGATTGTATTTGATGCCACAGTGAATTATAAGAGCGATTAGAATCAAATTATCTTTTACTGCAAGTATGCAATCGCCACCATGGATCAGATCAAGCAAATCGAAGCGTTTGTCAATTCGGCAACGCGGGGCAGCCTCTCCGCCGCCGCGCTGATCGAGGGAATTACGCCCGCGGTGATTGGCCGCCGGCTGGATGCCCTAGAGTCGCGTCTGGGCGTAAAACTGTTGGTGCGCACGACACGCAAGCTGACGCTGACCTTTGAGGGACAGGGTTTTCTGGAGGATTGCCAGCGTATCCTGAACGAGCTGGCCAACGCGGAAACGGCGGTATCGCTGGGCGGTGTTCGCGCCAGCGGACACCTCAAGGTCTCTGCGCCGGCCGGTTTCGGTCGGCGTCATGTGGCGCCGCAAGTGGCTGCATTCATGCAGGACAACCCCGGCGTCACGGTCACGCTCGATTTGACGGATCGTCTGGTCGATCTGTTGAACGAAGGCATCGATTGCGCGGTGCGCATCGGCGAAATGGCCGACTCCAGCCTGGTCAGCAGCAAGTTGGGCGAAATGCGCCGGGTAGTCGTGGCGAGCCCGCTGTATCTTGATCGGCACGGCACACCGCGGCTGCCCGCCGACCTCGCCGCGCACAACTGCCTGTCGCTCGGCCAGCAGCGCGGCTGGACGCTGCGCGCCTCGCCGGGCGGCGAACCGGCCCTGATGAAGGTATCCGGCAACTTCGAGTGCAACGACGGCGCCGTGCTGCACGAATGGGCGCTCGCCGGCAAAGGGCTGGCCTGGCGTTCGATGTGGGAGGTCGGTGGCGACCTGCGTAACGGTCGTCTGCTATCCCTGCTCGACGAATACGCGGCGCCGCCGGTGGGCATCTATGCCGTTTTCCCGCAGCGCCGGCATTTGCCCTTGCGCGTCCGACTGTTTCTCGATCAACTGAAAAACGCCTTTGGCGATGCCAGCTACTGGGCACACTTCGGGGAAGACGGCCCGTTGAAATGACGTGCTACACTTTTGCCGGGCCTGTTGCTTGACTTGCCTGCCCGCATTACCTCACCACCGCTCAACCCCAAATCAAGGCCGCATGCAGCTCACCCTACTTGCCCCCGAACTCGTCTGGCCGGAACCCAACGACCGCAACACCTTCGATGATCTGACCTGCCCGTCGCTCGATGTGTTGCTCGCTCGTGGCGCTTGCACGATGGATCCGCCGAAGTCGCTTGAAGCCGCGCTGACCGACCTCTTCGGACAGCCCGCGGGCGCTCCTTATGCCGCCTTTCGACTGCTCGGCGAAACTCGCGCACCGGACGCCACCGACGCACCCGCCATTTCGGCCGAGACCTGCTGGCTTTGCAGCGATCCGGTGCATCTGCGTTTTCATCAGGAGAGCCTGATTCTCGCCGACAGCGGCGGTTTCGACATCGCTGCGGGCGAAGCACAAACCCTTATCCACGAATTGAATCGCCATTTTTCCGCTATCGGGCGTTTCCATGCAGCCAGCGCCGACCGCTGGTATCTGCGACTTGCCGACCCAGCCATGGTGGGGCAGATTGAAACGCCGCCGCTCTCCGCCGTCGCCGGTCGAAGCATTGAACGCTTGCTGCTGGCGTCGGCGCAAAGCAATGGCCTGCGCCAGTTGTTGACCGAAGCGCAAATGCTGCTGCATGCGCATGCGGTCAACCAGCAACGCGAAGGGCAGGGAAAGTTGCCGATCAACAGCCTGTGGCTGTGGGGCGCCGGATCGATACCCGCACGTATTGAATCGGACTATGACGGGGTGTGGAGCACGAACCCGCTGGCGTTGGGGCTGGCCCGCGCCGCCGGTGTGCCGGCACATCCGCTGCCAACCGAGGCGGCAACGCTGATCGGCCATGCCGCGCCCGATACGCGACATCTCGTTGTCCTCGAAGACCTGCTGGCCGCGGTGCAGTACGAAAACAGCGAAGCGTATCGTGCCGCGCTGTGCGGGCCGAACGGCCTGGAAACACGCTGGTTCGCGCCGCTACGCCGGGCGCTGATGGCCGGACAGATCACGGGCCTGCGCCTTGAAGCACCGACCGCCTACGCAGCCCTGCGATGGGAATGCCGACGCCATGACCAATGGAAGCTGTGGCGCCGCCCCCAGCCACTGGGCCAGCTTGCCCGACGTCTGGCGGGAGCCGCCGCATGACGCGTTTGAAAGCCCGCACGGTCCCACCGCGCATTCAATGGCAACTTGAGCAGCAGGGACTGCACCCCTTGCTCGCCCGTATCTACGCCGCGCGCGGCATCCAGACGCGCAACGAACTTGACTACGCGCTGAAGCACCTGCTCTCACCGACCTTGCTGACCCACGCCGACCAGGCGGCGACCCTGCTTGCCGACGCCATCGAGGCAGCAGCCAAAATCCTGATCGTCGCCGATTACGATTGCGATGGCGCCACCGCCTGCGCCGTCGGCATCCGCGCGCTGCGCGCCCTGTGCGTCGACTCGGGTGCCGTCGTCGACTACCTGGTGCCGAACCGCTTTACCTACGGTTACGGACTGACGCCGGAGATCGTCGATCTGGCCGCCACGCTGACTCCCGACCTCATCGTGACGGTTGACAATGGCATTGCCAGCATCGAAGGCGTTGCCCGGGCCAATGAACTGGGCATCGCCACGCTGATCACCGACCATCACCTGCCGGCAGACGAGATGCCGGCAGCGGACTGCATCGTCAACCCCAACCAGCCGGGCTGCGAATTTCCGAGCAAGTCCATGGCCGGAGTCGGCGTGATGTTCTATGTGATGCTGGCGTTACGCGCCGAACTCCGCGAGCGCGGCTGGTTTGCCGATGGGGGCACGCGCCGTGAGCCGAACCTCGCGGCACTGCTCGATCTGGTGGCACTCGGCACGGTGGCCGATGTCGTCAAGCTCGATCGTAACAACCGTATCCTCGTCGATCAGGGGCTACGCCGCATGCGCGAAGGCAAGCTGTCGCCCGGTCTGCGCGCCATCTTCCGCGCCGCCGGGCGTGACCCGGCCAAAGCCACCAGCCTCGACCTGGGCTTCATCGTCGGACCGCGCCTGAATGCCGCCGGCCGGCTCGCCGACATGTCGCTGGGCATCGAATGCCTGATTAGCGACGATGAAGGACGCGCCCTGAATATTGCGCAGCAGCTCGACGCGCTCAACCGCGAACGCAAGGATATCGAATCCGGCATGCAGGACCAGGCCCTGAGCCACCTCGAATCGATCGACACCAGCCATGGCGCCGGCATAGCACTGTTCGACCCCCTCTGGCATCAGGGCGTGGTCGGCATCCTCGCCTCGCGCATCAAGGACAAGCAGCACCGGCCGGTGTTTGTTTTCGCCCGCGGCGAGACGAACGACAACGGAGCCGTAATCAAGGGCTCCGGCCGCTCGATCCCCGGCCTGCACTTGAGGGATGCGCTCGATCTGGTTTCCAAACGCGCTCCCGGCCTGTTGCTGCGTTTTGGCGGGCATGCCATGGCTGCCGGCGTGACGATCCTGGAAGCCGACTTCCGGCGCTTTCGCGAACTGTTCGCGCAGATCGCCGGTGAACTGCTGTCGCCGGCGGACCTCACACGAACGCTGGACACCGATGGCCCGCTTGAAGCCAGCTATTTTTCGCTGGCCACCGCGCGCCTGCTGGAGAATGAGGTCTGGGGGCAAGGCTTTCCAGCGCCGCTGTTCGAGGATGAGTTCGTCGTCGAGAGTCAGCGCATCCTCAAGGAAAAGCATCTCAAGCTGCGTCTGCGCAAGGGCGAGCAGCGTCTTGAGGCGATCCAGTTCAATTTCAGCGTAACGCCCGGAAACACCCTGCGCGCCGCCTTCCGGCTGGCGATCAACGAATACCAGGGGGTGCAGACGCCACAGTTGATGATTGAACACATCGAGCTGCTCAAATAAGCGGCGCGCCCTGAAGGTCAATCAAATCCGCTAAGACTGCGCGCCCTGGGCCTGGCGGTCGTCGAGCGCCTGTTCAATGCCGCGCAGCGCTTCCAGCGCGCCACCGGCAATCGAAACGCCTTCGGCCAAACCCAGTTCTGGCTCGGTCGGGTTGATGCGGATCAGCCTGCCGCGCTGCGATTCGCTCATCATGCGTACGGTTGGAATGTGGGTGCCGGCACCCACCTCGATGACCAGCAAGTGCTCGACCGTGTTCAGCCAGGCATTCAGACGCCGGCTTTGCATGGCATTTCGCCGGTCCACCCAGCCCCAGTCGCCAAACATCAGAATGTTTGGCCTGGCTATCCCATGGCAATTCGGGCATTCGGGGAAACCCGAAGTCAGCAGACAGTGTTCTTCTTCAACCGCTGGATGCCAATCATCGGCAGGCCAGATTTCGTTGGCACAAGCTTCCAGGCACTGCAGGTGATGGATGGAGCCATGGCATTCGTCGATACGTTGTTCGTCAAACCCCGCTCTTTGAAACTGGCCATCCACATTGCTGGTGAAGACGAAATATCCATTGGTCAGGCGCTCGCCGATCCGCCGCAGAATAGAGAATCCCTCGTGCGGCACGGTCGTTCGGTAAAGCGTCAGGCGATGCCCGTAAAAGCCCCAAGCCAGCCTCGGATGGGTCTTGAAGGCCGCCGGGCTGGCAATGCCTTCGAAGCGTATCCGCGCCCGGCCAAGCGCCGGATAGGCGCCCCAGAACCCCTGGGGGCCGCGAAAATCCGGCAGGCCGGAATCGACGCCCATGCCGGCGCCGGCGGTGATCAACAGCCCGTCGGCGTGGTCTATGAGTTCGGCGCAGCGCGGGTAAAGGGAAAGCAAGACGCACTCACGGTTTGATCGGAAGAGGAAATACTGCAGTGGCGAGGCAACAGTCTGTAGCAATTCGGTGGGCCGATCAACCCGGGATCAGGGGTTCGGGATTCCCGGCGCATCGCCTGTGCAAGGGCCATGCTTACCCGGATTCGGTTTGTTCGGCTTGTTCGATTTGTTCGGCTTGTTCCGTTTGACTTGTCAGCGCGGGCGAGGTGTCATTTGCGGAGGCGTGCCCTTTGCTCTGTTGCTCAAATTCGTCACAAATCCTGCCGATTTCAGGATCGCGCATATCCAGGTGGGTCAGGCAGGCGACCAGATCGATGCCTCGGACAAAGACACTGTGCTGGCAATTTTCGCAACGCACTTCCGTTGTTGATAAGTCGGCTTGATTCCTGATGCTCACGGCGATTCACATTCGATACCAATATTCGTGCGCCCATCATAAGACTTGTGCAATCGGGCGAAAAGGAATTAGTGCACAGAACGGGCGTTTCCCGCGCTGCGCATCAGCCGCCGATGCGCAAACCTGTCTTCTTGAGTATCCTGGTCGAGAACAACACATCGTAGGCGCGGCAATCAGCGCCGAGCAGCGTCGCAATCCGTTCGACCTTGCCCCACACCTCTTCGCGAGAACTGCCGTGCGTCATGGCGAACAAATTGTACGGCCACTCTGGCAGGCTGCGCGGGCGATGGTAGCAATGCGTTACGAATTCAAGCTCGCCTATGCGCTCGCCCAGTTCGTCAACGCGCTCGTCCGGAACGTCCCATACGCTCATGCCGTTGGCCGTGTAGCCGATGGCATAGTGGTTGGGCACCACGCCAATGCGCCGGATGACGCCCCGCTCCAGCATGCGCGACAGCCTGGTCATGACTTCGTCGGCCGGAATGCCGAGTTGCTCGCCGAGTTGCTCGTAGGGGCGCGGCACCAGCGGCAGGCCGCCCTGTGTCGCCAGAACCAGACGGCGATCGATGTCGCTGTCCAGGCGATCGTCGCCGCTCGCGATGCTCATGTGCGTGCCTGCAGTTTCATCTCGACGAAGTATTCCTTGATTTTCGGGAAGGCATAGACCGGCAGCCCGCTCGCTGCCTCAATTCTTCCGAGCACAGCTTCGATCCCGCCCGCGGTTTCCGTGGCGAGCACGAACCACATGTTGAAGTCGCTGCTTCGCTCACTTTCACGCCGGTAATTGTGCGCAACTTCGGGAAAGGCATTGACCGTATCTACGACACGCTCCCAGTCGGCTTCGGGCACGCGCATCGCGGCGAGCACAAATGCGCCACCCATGCGCTCAACCTGAAACATCGGGCCGAATCGCGTCAATACACGCGTATCAAGCAGTCGTTGCAAACGCGACAGCAACTCCGCTTCGTCAATCCCCAAGGCGGCGGAAGCTTCTGCATAGGGCCGATCGCACACGGGAAAATCGCCCTGCAGACGATCGATGATGGCACGGTCGATCGCATCGATCCGATCGGCCGCAACCGCTTCACGCATAACGCGCGCCCGTCTGCTTGAACCGGGTCAGCGAAAACAGCGTGTCGTACACGTAATCGGTCAAATTGAGCCGGGCGCGCAGCTCGGCAATCTTGGCTTCGACTTCGTGACGCACCTGCCCGTGAATCATGCAAAAAAGGTTGTACGGCCAGTCCGGCTGCACGCGGGGACGCTGATAGCACAAGGTAACGCCGGGTTCGCGCGCCAGCGCCGCGCCAAGATCGCGCACCCGATCGTCCGGAATATCCTGGACCAACATGGCGTTGGCGGTATATCCCAATTCATGATGACGAACGACTACGCCAAAACGCTTGATGACGCCTTCCTCAACCCAGTGGCCAATGCGACCGAGCACTTCGCTTTCATCGCAACCGATACGGCTGGCCAACACCTGGAAAGGACGAATGAACAGCGGCAGGCCTTCCTGCAGCGCCATCACCAACCGTCGCTCCAGTTCGCCCAGCGGCGTCGGAGGCGAATAGGGACGCACCTGCGCCGAAGTTTTCTCTGCCTTGCCATCAAGCGAAAAACCGAGATCGATATGGTATTCCTGCAACAGCGGCAGTCTAAGGATCGGATAACCGGCAGTTTGCTCGATGGCGCCCAAGGCCGCCTGCAACCGTCCTTCGGAACCGGCGGTCACGACAAACCACAGGTTATAGCGATGCTCGCGCTCGTAGTTGTGGTTGACTTCCGGAAAGCGGTTGACGGCTTCGGCAACACTGCCCAGCTTCTCAGGCGGCACGGCCATCGCTGCCAGGGTGCTGGCGCCGATGCGTTTAGGCGCGAAGACCGCACCGACCCGCGCAATTTTTCCTTCGCGGCGCAAGCGCTCAAGCGAACGCAGAATCACGCCTTCGGCCACGCCGAGGCGGGCGGCCAGCTCGGCGAAAGGCGCCGTACACAGCGGAAAATTCCGCTGAAAATCGTTGAGCAAACTAAAGTCGAGCGCCTCTTCCTGCATACCCATCAGAATCCCATACGATTGGCGCGGCTGGTAAAGAAGATGCCACTGGGGCTTTTGGCGGCAAACTCGCCGATCTTGGCTAGTGTCGCCGTATCGTAGATCATTACCTTGTTGTCATCGCGCGCCGAAATCCAGACATGTTCGCCACGCGGCGTGAATTCCATGTGCAGAATGACCTTGCCCGGCTCCATGGTTTTGATGACTTGGCCGGACAGCGTGTCGATCACCTGCACCCAGGAGTTGTCCGGAAAGGCGAAATTCACCCAGATTTGCCGGCCATCCGGCCGCGCCATGGCAAATACCGGTTGCCCCTTGACCTTGATCCGCCCGACCTCTTTCCAGGTATCGGCATCGACCACCAGCACCTCATGCCGGCCGACAGCCGGAAGATAGGCGCGGCCTTGCGCCACCGACCAGCCGCGCAAATGCGGCATCTTGAATACGGGCAGCTTTTCTTCGCCACGCCCGTAGTTCTCCAGAATCTTGCGCGCGCCCTGCGCCGGCAGCCAGGTGTCAAGCAGGGAAACGCCATCCTCGCCAAACAGGCCCGCCAGATAATAACGTCCGTCGGGCGTCACCAGCCCGTCGTAAGGCTGTATGCCGGCAGGATAGCGTTGCGTCTTGGGATGGTGCGGATCGGAAAAGTCGCTGACCCAGATCTCGCCGCCGTCAAACAAGGCATAGCCGAACCGGCCGCCAGACAAATCAGCCAGCCCAACGACTTTGGAAAACTTCCCTGGAGCATACTCGGCCGGGACCTCCGAAAGCAGTTCAAGCGTCTCGGCGTCGAAAGCCTTGATGCCTCCCGGCGTGTAATTCTGCGCTACGACAATCCGGCCATCCTGCGAAATCGATCCGCCGATCGAGTTGCCGGCCTGCATCACGCGCTTGACGATTCGCGCTTCGAGCAAATCAAGCTTGGTCAAGCCGCCATCGCGACCGAAAATATAGGCGTAACGCCCGTCGCGTGAATAGACGGCTGAAGCATGCGAGAGATCGCCCAGGCCTTCAATGTGCGCATAAGGCGCGCGTTTGCTGGTATCGACCAGCGTCACGCTGCCACTGGCGCGCTCGATCACCAGACCGAGATCGCCGGTACCGCGCAATTGCGGCGTGGCACAGGCGGAAAGCAAAAATGCGAACAGCAGTACGAAAAATCTGGGCGGGAAATGTCTCACAATCGTCTCATCATCGGTTCATCGATACAAATACTGCACTATCAGGATCATGCGCCTTCTATTATCGGAATACTTTGGTTTACGTCAAAGGATTTATTTAAAACCGGCAACCTCAGATCTGGTTTGACAGGACTCCAGGCATGGATGAACTCACACTACCGTAGTCATCAATGAAAGACCCGACAGGCAAGCCTGTCGGGTCGGGTTCGGTCGTCACCCGAAGGTGACACCTTATTGCAGCAACGGCTCTCACCCCGGAAAGCTACAATGGAGATATTCTATGTCTTTTGGGTTACGCCATGCAAACGAAAATCCAAACATATTCCCTTGGGCTGGACATAGGCATTGCATCAGTTGGCTGGTGTGTTCTGGGTGAAGACCATATCATCGATCTTGGCGTGCGTGCCTTTGACAAGGCCGAAACGGCCAAGGAAGGCGACTCACTCAACTTGGTGCGGCGAACGGCCCGATTGATGCGCCGCCGACTGCGTCGCCGTTCCTGGCGACTCACTAAGCTGGCGCGCGCCCTCAAACGCCACGGTGTCGTCGCCGATACCAATATCTTTCAACCACAACACCCGTTCGGGCAGTCGCTCTGGCAACTCCGGGTCGATGCACTGGATCGGCAACTTGCTCCCGAAGAATGGGCGCGCGTCATCTATCACTTGTGCAAACATCGCGGCTTTCACTGGATCAGCCGCGCCGAGGAGAAAAAGGCGGAGGGCGACAAGGCTGGCGAAGGAGGGAAGGTCAAGAAAGGTCTCGCTGGGACACAAAAACTGATAGCCGAAAAAGCTATCGCACAGCCGCCGAAATGGTGCTGGCCGAGTTCCCCGATGCGCAACGCAACAAGGGCGGAGACTACGGAAAATCGCTGTCGCGCGTCCTGCTGAGCAACGAACTATCGCTTCTTTTCGAGCGGCAGCGGGCGCTTGGAAATCCTTATGCGGACGCCGGATTGAAAAACGCGGTGCTTGGCAATGCCGACCGCAAGAGCGGCCTGTTCTGGTCGCAAAAACCCGCGCTATCCGGTGCCGATCTCCTGAAAATGCTCGGCCACTGCACCTTTGAAAAATCCGAATACCGCGCCCCAAAAGCCAGTTTCACTGCCGAGCGCCACGTTTGGCTGACACGCCTGAACAACTTGCGCATCGTTTGTGACGACATCACGCGCCCCCTGAACGAACAGGAACGGCAACTGGTCTTGCCCTTACCTTACCAGCAAGTCGGCGACTTCACCTACAAGCAGCTTCGCGCCGCGCTGGTCAGGGCGGGTCGCCTGCCGGACAGCTTCCGTTTTGCCGGACTCTCGTATCCCACCGAGGCGCAAAAGGAAAGCGGCAAAGCGAAAGACCCGGAAGGAGAAAAGCTCGTCCGACTCCCCGCCTGGCAGGAGTTACGCGCGGGGTTCAAAAAGGCCGGCCTCGAAACAGAATGGGGAGGCCTTGCAGGCGCAGCCATGGACGGACGCCCCGAGACTCTCGATCAAATTGCGTGGGTGCTGAGCGTTTTCAAGGACGGCGAGGAAGTTGAGCGCGAACTTCGCTCGCTCGGTCTGCCCGGCGGTGAAACGACCGTTCAGGCGCTGCTCGATATCAGCTTCGACAAATTTCACGCCCTCTCGCTCAAGGCGCTGCGCCGCATCGTACCGCACATGGAGAAAGGCTTGCGCTACGACGAAGCCGTGGCCGCCCTTCCGGAATACGGGCATCACAGCCAATTGCAAAAGCCGGAAGACGGCAAGCAAAAATTCCTACCACCGCTTTATTCAGGGCGCGGCAAGGACGGGCGCATGCTGTTCAGCGAGGATATGGACATCCCACGCAACCCGGTCGTGCTGCGCTCGCTGAATCAGGCGCGCAAGGTCGTCAATGCGATCATCCGCGAACACGGATCGCCGCAGAGCGTACATATCGAAATGGCGCGCGATCTTTCGCGCCCACTGGATGAACGCCGCGACATCGAAAAGGAACAAAAGGAATACCGCGACCGCAACGAGAAGGACAAGGCCCTCTTTGCCGAGAGTTTCGACCAGCCACCCAAAGGTGCCGAGTTCGAAAAATGGCGCCTCTACCGTGAGCAGCAAGGAAAATGCGCCTACTCCATCGACCCCATTGACCTCCACCGTCTGCTTGAACCGGGTTATGTCGAAATCGACCACGCCCTGCCCTATTCGCGCAGCTTCGACGACAGCAAGAACAACAAGGTGCTGGTGCTGGCCAGAGAAAATCGCAACAAAGGCAACCAGACGCCCTTCGAGTATCTGGATGGCAAAAGCAATAGTCCGCGCTGGGAAGCATTCAGATTATTTGTCGAAAGCAACAAGGCCTATCGCCTTGCCAAGCGCAGCCGCCTGCTCAGAAAGGACTTCGGCGTTAAGGAATCCGAAGAATTCCGCGAGCGCAACCTCAACGACACACGCTATATCTGCAAATTCTTCAAGAACTATGTCGAACGCTATCTGCAACTCGCCGACGACAGCGAAGCCAAGCACTGCGTTGTCCTTAGCGGCCAGACGACTTCGTTCCTGCGCGCCCGCTGGGGTTTGCTCAAGGTGCGCGGCGACAGCGATCGCCACCATGCGCTCGATGCCGCCGTCGTGGCGGCCTGTAGCCACGGCATGATAAAGCGGCTGGCGGATTACGCACGACGCAAGGAGCTGGAGAAAGTGCGCGACGGCTTCATCGATTTTGATACCGGCGAGATCGTCAACCCGGCCATGCTTCAGCAATTGCAGCTGCATTTTCCCGAACCGTGGTCACACTTCCGCCATGAACTGGAAGCGCGGCTGAAGATCGACGATCCAGCGCTGTTGCGCAGCGAAATAGAACGATTGGGCACGTATCCGGCTGAAGCGCTGGCGGCGCTGCGGCCCTTGTTTGTTTCGCGCGCACCGCAACGGCGTAACAGCGGCGCGGCGCACAAGGACACGATTTACGCGCAACCGGAACGCCTGAAAGCACAAGGCGGCGTAACGCAAAGGGTAGTGCTCTCCAGCCTGACGCTGAAAGATCTCGACCAACTAATTGACCCGCACCGCAACGAGAAGCTTTATGCCGCCATTCGCACAAGGCTTGAAGCCCATGGTGGCAAGGCAGACAAGGCATTCCCGGCCGACAACCCACTACGAAAACCGGATCGCGAAGGCAATCCAACCGGGCCGGTCGTTCGCACCGTTACCAAGGTCATCGACAAACTCTCGGGTATCCCGGTACGCGGCGGCATTGCCAAGAACGACACCATGCTACGGGTCGATGTGTTCACCAAGGCGGGCAAGTTCCATCTGGTGCCGGTGTATGTGCACCACGCGGCGACTGGATCCTTGCCAGATCGAGCGATCGTGGCGTTCAAGGATGAGGAGGAATGGACACTGATAGATGATAGTTTTGAATGGCGTTTCTCGTTGTATTCGAATGACCTGGTACAGATCAAACTGAAAGGAGAAACCTATCTCGGCTATTACTCCGGCTGTGATCGCTCGACGGGCAATGTTGGCCTTTGGGCACATGATCGCAATCCGTCGGTCGGAAAAGACGGATTGATTCGCACTGGTGTAAAGACTGCGCACTCGGTCGAAAAATTCCACGTGGACGTCCTCGGTAATACTTATCCAGCCCATGCAGAGCCGCGTCGTGGGCTGGCGTAGCGTGATGATCTCCCGCCCGGCGAAGCTGCGTCGGGAGCATTTCTCACTGGCCATTGAGCAGGAACAAACGGCTTTTGTCCCCTTCGAGGATATTGCTGTGATCGTCCTCAACCATCGCGAAATTAACCTTTCTCACCCGGTGCTATCAGCCTGTGCGGAATACGGTATCAGTCTTTTTTCCACGGGCGACAATCACCAACCGAGCGGCGTTTTCCTGCCCTTCCTGTCGCATTCGCGCACCAACCGGCTGCTGCGCTTACAACTCGACATTGCTCGTCCGCTGGCCAAGCAGGCCTGGGCCAATATCGTCCGGCGCAAAATCGAGAACCAGGCCGCCTGTCTGCGCCTTGCCGGTTGCAAAGGCGTGGATCGGCTCGAGTCCTATGCCCGGCGCGTCCGCTCCGGCGATCCCGAAAATCTGGAAGGTCAGGCCGCCGCATTCTATTTCCTGCAACTGTACGGCCCCGGCTTTCATCGCCGCGAGGAACGCTGGGTCAACGGCGCGCTCGATTATGGCTACGCCGTCCTGCGCGGCGCCATCGCGCGCGGACTGGTGGCCCACGGCCTGCACCCGACTATCGGTTTGTTCCACGACAGCGAACAGAATGCCTTCAACCTTGCCGACGACCTGATCGAGCCTTACCGCCCGCTCGTCGATTTGCATGTAAGGAAGAATGCGGCTGTCGTGGAAGGCGACCTGTCACCCACTGACAAGGCAGCCCTGGTTGCTCTGCTCAACGTCGACGTTGGCATGCCGCAAGGCAAAATGTCGATACTTTCCGCTGTTGAATATGCCGTCGAAAGCCTGGTGCGCTTGTTCGAAACCGACGACAGCGACCTCGAACTCCCTCTTCTGATCGGTTTGCAGCCACACCGGCTGGAGTGTTGAACGGTGGGCAGCGAGACGCGTCGCTTCATGAGATTGCTCGTCTTCTTCGATCTGCCCATGGTCACCAAGGCCGAGAAGCGCGCCTACGTGCAATTTCGCCGCTTCCTGCTCAACGACGGCTACGACATGATCCAGTGGTCGGTCTATGGACGCCTGCTCAATGGCGCTGACGCTCAGGAAAAGCACCTCAAACGTCTTGTCGATGCATTGCCACCGGCCGGTTCGATACGCTGCATGACCGTCACCGAAAAGCAGTTCGCCGGCATCCGCCTGCTCGTCGGCATGCCACTTTTTCAGGAAAAGAAGGTGACCGCCGAGCAAATGCTGCTCTTCTGAAACGGAAATTGGACAAAAAATTCCCGCGAAGCCAAGGCTGGGCGGGAATTTCAGCGGTGCCTGATTATAGCTTTCCGGGGTGAGAGAGGGAGCTACAACGAACCAACGGACGGCCAAAAGGCCCTCCGCTAGTTCGTGTCGCTACCGCGACGCCACCATAGAAGGCCTTTACCTCACCAACCTACCCTCACTCTTTTCTCAGACGCTTCGTCAATGGACCATGCAGCACACGATTACAATGTCACCCTCTGCCTCCGAGCAACATCATGCCAAATAGCCGCAACACCCTGGAACTCCTGGCCCCAGCCAAAAACGCCGAATTCGGTATTGAAGCGATAAGTCACGGCGCCGATGCCGTGTATATCGGAGGGCCGGCGTTTGGCGCGCGCGCCAATGCCGGCAACCCGGTTGCCGATATCGAGCGGCTAGCGAACCACGCACACCGCTTCAACGGCCGGGTTCTGGTCGCCTTGAATACCCTGCTCAAGGACGATGAACTCGAAGACGCCCGGCGGCTGATCTGGCAGTGCTACGAAGCAGGCGCCGACGCGCTGATCGTGCAGGACATGGGCCTGCTTGAACTCGACCTGCCGCCGATTGAACTGCACGCCAGCACGCAGACCGATATCCGCACGCCGGAAAAAGCTCGCTTTCTCGAAGACGTGGGTTTTTCGCAGATCGTTCTGGCGCGCGAACTTTCACTCCAGCAGATTCGCGGCATCGCCGATCACACCACGGCGACGCTTGAGTTTTTCGTGCACGGCGCGCTCTGCGTCAGCTACAGCGGCCTGTGCAATATCAGCCACGCGCACACCGGGCGCAGTGCCAACCGTGGCGACTGTTCGCAGGCCTGCCGGCTGCCCTACTCGCTGGCCGACCAGGAAGGCCGGATCATCGCCGAAGACAAGCACCTGCTGTCGATGAAAGACAACGATCAGAGCGACAACCTGCGTGCGCTGATCGAAGCCGGAATCCGCTCGTTCAAGATCGAAGGGCGCTTGAAGGATCTTTCCTACGTCAAGAACGTCACCGCGCATTACCGGCAGCGCCTTGACGAGATCATGACCGAGCGGCCCCGTTATCGGCGCAGCTCCTCGGGACAAAGCCACTTCCTGTTCACGCCCAAGACGGAGAAAACCTTCAACCGGGGTTCGACGGACTATTTTCTGCACGACCGCCAGGCGGATATCGGCGCCTTCGATTCGCCCAAGTTTGTCGGCGAGACCATCGGCGCGGTCACCCGCGTCGGCCGCGACAATTTTGACGTCGACAGCGATGCGCCGCTGCATAATGGCGATGGCATCACCTACTTCGATGACGATTCCAAGCTCGTCGGCCTGCGCATCAACCGTGTCGAAGCGGCAGGCTCCGGCTACCGCCTCTTCCCGGCTTTCAATGACGGAAGCTTGCCCGCCGACCTGAAGATCGGCGCGACGATCTATCGCAACCTGGATCGGGAATTCGAGCGTCAGTTGGAGAAAAAGTCCGCCGAGCGCTTGATTCCGGCAAGCCTGCGATTCGAGGAAACCGGGGATGGTTTCGCTCTGCAAATTGAAGACGACGAAGGCGTCGGCGCCACCGCCCGCCTGGTCCATGACAAGGTGGCGGCGAAAAAGCCGGCGTCGGCGATGACCCGGCTGCGCGCGAATCTGGGCAAGCTGGGCGGTACCCACTACCGTGTTCATGCGCTCGATCTGATCATCGACACGGCCTGGTTCATCCCGGACTCGGCATTGAATCAACTGCGCCGAAACGCCATCGAAGCGCTCGATGCCGCCCGAATGGCCGCCTACAGACGCCCGATGCGCCATGCCGCGATTGAGCCTCCGATACCTTACCCGGAGGATGCGCTGAGCTATCTGGGCAACGTGCTCAACGAGAAAGCACGCGCCTTTTATGAAAAACACGGGGTCAGCGTCATCGAGCCGGCCTATGAGTGCAACGTGGAAAAAGGTGAGGTTTCGCTGATGATCACCAAGCACTGTCTGCGCTTCAGCTTCAATCTATGCCCCAAACAGGTCAAAGGCTTGCGCCCCGACCCGATGATCCTGATGAACGGCGCCGAGAAGTTGACCCTGCGCTTCGATTGCAGGCCCTGCGAAATGCATGTCATCGGCAAGCTGAAGAAAGGCCGGACAATCCCGCTGGCGATCAGGTGATTACCCGGCTTTGATCAGTAATGTGGCGGGATTTCATCGCGCAGGCTGCGGGGTTCGGCCGGTTCATCATGGGCCTGCACTTGCCTGAAGAGGAACCGCAACTGTTCCTGCAACAATTCGATCTGTTGCTGCTGCCGATACACCGTACGATTGAGTTCTTCGAGCAGATCTTCGTTCAGACTCGTTTTGATTTCCAGCTCGGTCAGTCGGTCTTTCATGGCATGCCCTTTCGGCTCGGGACGGATGCGCAGCAAGTGCAATGGTCAATCGGCCGCTTGAGCGGAGCAAGCGCCGATGTGGCAAACCGGCGATCTCCCGGACTATAATCCCTCAGTCATTATGAAGGGAAGAACGGAATGTCGCTCGAGCCATGCCGTGCCTGTGGTCACCAGGTCGATACGTCTGCGCTGGCCTGCCCTGGTTGCGGCGCCACCGACCCGGCGAAAAGTATCAGCCGGCAGCAGCGCAATGCGCGGAATTTTGCGATTCAACTTATCGTTATTCTGGTTCTTCTCGGCTATGGCGGCTGGTACGTCTGGAGCAACGTGGTTCCCGTCATCAAGCAATTCATCGCCAAACCCCAATCCGAGCAGTCTCAGTCCGGGCATCCGTCAGAGACCAGATGACAACCTGCGGTCTCGATACCCGCGTCATGCTGTGTCAAGACGGCGTGTCTTCTGCGCCGTGTATCGGTGCCCCGGTGCGCTCAAGGAGCATCCTGTGGCGTGTTTCGGGCGTTTCCAAACTGATCCGGCCGAGCTTGCCATCGCGGTAATCCTGCACCAAAACAGCCGAAGCTTTCTCGAAATCGGGCTTGCCGCCACGCAGGAGCAAGGATCGTCGCCCGGCGATGCCTTCGATGACGCCCACCGCGTCGACGCCGTCGACGGCGAAACCGTAGCGCGCCGAGAGCAGCGCCGGATAGCGCACCAACAATAGCTCGGCCAGAAAAACCGCGACTTCCTCGTCGATCACGGCATTGCGGCCTATGGCGTGACTCGCCGCAAGCATCAGGCCGTCGCTCGGATGTTCGATCTTTGGCCACATCAGACCCGGCGTATCGGTGATCGTGTGGCGAACGCTGATCTGGTGCGTCTGCTGCGATTTGGTTACCGCCGGCTCATCGCCGACCTTGGCGATCTTGCGTTTGACCAGCACATTCATCAGGGTCGATTTGCCGACATTGGGAATGCCCATGATCAGCATACGCAATGGCTTGATGTTGTCGCTGCGATGCGGCGCAAGACGCTGACAGAGCAGGGGAATGCGTGCTACCTCGCCCGAGTTCTTGCTCGACAGCGCCACGGCTTTCACCCCCTCCTGCCGGTTGTAATGATCGATCCAGGCTCGGGTGACCTCCGGATCGGCGAGATCGGCCTTGTTCATCACTTTCAGACAAGGACGCTGGCGGTGCAGGCGGAGCTCGCGAACGAGCGGGTTGGTGCTGGCTTCGGGCAGACGTGCGTCGAGCACTTCGATCACCACATCGATCATCGCCATGGTTTCGGCCGCCTTCTTGCGCGCCGAGGTCATGTGCCCTGGATACCACTGAACAGCCATGAAGAATATATACCGGTAAAAAGGACGCCATTATCCCATTGCTTCGTCCATTCACGTGATTACGCCTAAAATAGGCGTTTATCGCGAACTCGCACGATGAAACACCAGCCATCTCTGCCCGAGATCAAGACCGGGCAATCCATCGAACTGCTCAAGGAACTGCACATTCTGACGCGCGACGGCAAGCTGAACCAGGACAGCCGCCGCAAGCTCAAGCAGGTGTATCACCTTTACCACTTCATCGAACCCTTGCTCGCCGAGGTGCTGGCCGGCAATGAAACCATGACGCTGGCCGATCACGGCGCCGGCAAGTCCTACCTTGGTTTCATCCTCTACGACCTGTTCTTCAAATCGCGTACCGGCGGGCATATTTTCGGCATCGAGACGCGCCCGGAATTGGTCGAAAAATCGCGCGAACTGGCTCAACGGCTGAATTTCGAGCGAATGAGCTTTCTCAATCTGAGTATCGAGGACGCCGTCCATAGCTCCGCCCTTCCCGAGCGAATCGATGTGGTTACCGCACTGCACGCCTGCGACACGGCCACTGACGATGCCATCCGCTTTGCCCTGCGCAAGCAGGCCCGCTTTATCGTCCTAGTACCCTGTTGCCAGGCCGAAGTCGCCGCTGCTCTGCGTCGAAACAAGAATGCCTCGTTTTCCAAAACACCGCTTTCGGAACTGTGGCGCCACCCGCTCCATACCCGGGAATTCGGCAGCCAGCTCACCAACGTGCTGCGTTGCCTGCAGCTCGAAGCTCAGGGCTATCAGGTGCAGGTCACCGAACTGGTCGGTTGGGAGCACTCGCTGAAAAATGAACTGATCATCGCCAGGCAGTCGGGTCATGTGCGCAACAACGCCGTGGAGCGACTGGAAGCGATCTTGCACGAATTGAATGTCGATGCATTGCGTGATCGATTTGTTTACTCTGGCGCTTAGTTGCCCGCCACGCGCTTTAACCGTTTTGTCGAAATCAAGGAAACATCGTGGAAAACTGGATCACCCGGATCGTCGCTTCACTCTGCGCCGCCGGTAGCGCCGCCTTGTTCTGGACGTTTGGCGTATTCGTCGCCGTACCCTGGCGCGAAGCACGCCTGCTGGCGCTCAACGGAACCGAATTACAAGTTATCGGCATCCCGCTGCTGATTGGACTTGCCGTCGCCTGGGGCGCCCTGCACATTTTCGCGATTTCAGACCGTCACGCAAACCCCAGGGTTTACCTGGCGATCCGCCTTGCATTGCTGATCGTTTCCCTCGCGGCCGTGATGGGTGGAATGGCGTGGACCGAGGCACGAATCGCCGGATAGCGGCTGAAAAACGCCGGGCACAACGCCTCAGGCTGTTGTGTTGACCCGCGTTCCGACCGTTTGCCCATTGGCATTGACCGTTGGACGCGCGTTTTCCACTTCGCTTCGCGCACGGTCCGCCGCTTCCCGCTCGTCAACGGACCGGGTATTCTGAGTCTGCTCGGTCTGCGCTGACTGTTGATTCTGCTGTGCCTGCTGGGTCTGTTGCGTCTGCTCCGATTGACGCACGCCCGCCTGCGCTTGCAGACCCGAGGTCAACGCGGCGTTGATGCCAGATGATACTGAACCGACTTCCATAACTGGACCCTCCTGCTCCGGGCCTGAACAAGCCCCTGACTGCCATCATAGACCATAGCCGCGATGTTTGCCCAAGCGGCGGGTTTCTCCCCCACGAATCAACCGCCCCCAACGAGCAAACGCGTCATCCGGTGCGCGGAAAGTCGTAGTATTCTTTCACCCTGGGTTCTGCAGTCCGACTACTCTCACGCATTCTTCAGGGTCGATCATGAGCACACGAGCCAGACGCTGGGTACTAATCCTCGGTAGCACCACGCTTGTTTTGCTGATAGCCGGCTTTGCCGCCTTCCAGTTTGCCGTTCAATCGCTCAAGGGGCAGGTCGAAAAAGCCTTGGGGCCGTATGGTGAAATCAAGGAAATACGCGTCGGATTGACCGGACTCGAAATCATCGGCATCCGCATTCGTGCGCCGCAAGTCAAAAGCAACCCGGACGTGAAGAATGCCTGGCCGGCCGAGGATCAGTTGCGCGCAGAACGCATCCTGGTCGTTCCGGCGATTCGTGACTTGCTGAGTGCCCGGGTGGTATTACACACCCTGAGGATTGAAGGCGCTTACGTCTCGATGTTGCGCGCCAAGGATGGCCGAATTCACGTTTTGCCCAGCCTGCTGGGCACTGCCACCCCCCCCAATGAACCGGGCAACACCAAGAAATCGGGAGGCAAGAAGGAAGAGGCAGAGGCCAGCAACACAACCCCAATCAGCATCGGCAAGGTTGAACTGGTCAATGGCGCAATCGAATTCTTTGATGCCACCATCCGGCAACCTCCCCTCAAACTCACTCTTGAGCAGATCAATGCCAGCATCGGAAAAATCCACCTGCCCGACCTCAAAGGCCAGAGCCCGATCAAGCTTGACGCTGTCCTGAAGGGTGTTCGACATGACGGAAAAATATCAATCAACGGCTGGATCGAACTGGCGAGCAAAGAAATGGAAATCACCACACGACTGAGCGGCGTCGATCTGGTGTCACTGCAACCGTATCTGATCAAGGCCACCGAGAGCGGCGTCAAGAAGGGAACGCTTGACCTCGACCTCGCATCGTCCGTACACAAAGGCCTGCTGCACGCTCCCGGCACCCTGACGCTGAGCGATATGGAGCTGGCGTCGTCGTCGACCACCGGCACCATCATGGGCATGCCGCGCAGTGCGGCGATTGCCATGATGAAGAACCGCGCGGGGAAAATCTCGGTTAAATTTGTTCTCGACGGCAACATCAACGATCCGCATTTTTCCCTCAACGAAAACCTGATGACCCGTATCGGCTCTTCGGTGGCCAACACGCTCGGCGTCAGCATCGAAGGGCTGGCCAAAGGCGTCGAGAGCATCGGCAGTGGTTCGGCCAAAGGGATAGGCGACACCCTCGGCAAACTCTTCGGGAAATGAACAATCGGTTTATTATCCGCAACGAGACTTCCAGAAAATTTCTTACTGTGCCATCGACTCCAGGAGCCCCTATGAACTCACCACGCAAGATCCGCCACACCCTCGCCATGCTTGTCATCGGCCTTGTCACCGCCAGCCAGGCCGGGATGGCGCTATCCGCCGACATGCCCAAACGCAAAGCCGGCCTGTGGGAAATCAACATGCACATGGAAGGCGTTCCCAACATGGGCGCCATGCAACAATGCATCGATCAGAACACCGACAATCTCATGCAGCAACAGGCAAAAAAGGGCAAGACCGATTGCAGCGTCATGGACGTCAAACCTTCTGGCAACAGGGTGGCCGTCCATTCGGTATGCCAGATAGAAGGCTCGACCGCGACGACGGATGGCGTTTTCGAAGGCGCTTTCGATTCGAGTTACAAAGGAACGATGAAAACGCGATACAGCCCGCCCATGCATGGCATGAGCGAATCCAGCATGACCCAGGAAGCGCGCTGGCTTGGCCCTTGCAAACCCGGCCAGAAGCCCGGTGACGTGATCATGCCGAACATGGGCACCGTCAACGTCAACGAAATGATGAAAGACCCGAAGATGCAGGAGATGATGAAGCGGCAGCAACAACGCTAAATGACGGCCCTCCGGGCAGGCTCGTTATCCGTGGCTTCCCGAATCCATCAGGACAACGGGCTCGACGTGAACGAGTTGGCCCAATCCTGAAATCATCAGTTCGCCGTCCTGGATCGTGCATTGCAATGTCATCATGCGATGCGCCTGTGTGGCCAGTGCCTGAGTGCTTTCCGGCGACAAGCGGAATACGGTCAGCTTGGGGAGTTTTTCCAGCGATGATCGATTCTGCTCCCACCACATTTCCGCCACGCGTCCACCGTAGGTAAACACCACCACCCGCCCGGCCCGCCCCGACGCCTTGCGCAGCCAGCGTTCATCGGGCTGGCCGACGGCTATCCAAAGATCGATCGCGCCGGTCAGATCCTTGAGCCAGAGATCGGGTTCTTCGTCGGAAGACAAGCCCTTGCCGAAGGCCAACGCCTCATCGGCATAGCGCATGAAGGCCAACAGCCGGACCATCATGCGCGTGTCGTTTTCTGAGGGATGGCGTGCCAGCGTCAGCGTATAGTTCTGGTAATGGTTGCGATCGATATCCGAAATCGTCAGATCGGCTTTGAATATCGTCGCTTTGAGCGCCATCGGCGTTGACCTTGAATGAGGGAGACACTCGCGCGCCACCGGAAACATTTGCTAACTGTTGGCGGGGGTGAGGTCGCGTGGGATCGATTGAAGGCCGCTATACTAGCCGAAATACTGTTCCCTGCCGCGAAACAATGCGTTCAAATGCCCGATTGCTGACCCTTGCCACCCTGACCGGCGTATGCACAAATGCCGCGTTGGCCTTTGGAACGATCGACCCGTTCGACACCTCGGCGATCACGCCACCACGCCCAAACCTGAGCGCCACGGCAGAGGGCAGTTATGCTCCCTGCAAGGCAATTCCCTCTGGATCGATCTATGGCCTGCTTGAAGTCGTCGACCAGGCACTGTGCCAGAACCCGAATACGCATGAGGTCTGGGCCAATGCACGCGTCCAGGCAGCGCAGGTCGGTGTCGCCCAATCGGCTTTCCTGCCCAAGCTGGATGGCAATCTGGCGACCAGCCGGGTGCGCAAGCAGGGTGAGAACACCACTTTACGCAGCGCCTCATTGACGCTCTCCTGGTTGATCTACGACTTCGGCGCACGTTCGGCCAACCTTGAAGCCGCCCGGCAACTTCTTAGCGCCGCCACCTCGACGCTCGATGCTACCGTGCAAAGTGTTTTTCTTGCCGCACTCCAGTCCTACTACAACACCCAGGCGGCACGTGCTGCCGTCATTGCCGCACAGGAATCGGAAAAATCCAGCCGTGAAAGCTTCACTGCCGCCGAAGCACGTTACAGGATCGGCACCGGCACCCCGGCCGACCGCTTGCAGGCGCAAACCGCCTGGTCTCAGGCGACGCTCAACCGGATCAAGGCCGAGGGTGTCGCCCGAATTGCCTATGGCACGCTGGCTAATGTCATGGGCATGAACGCCGGCCAATCGCTGCAACTGGCCGATATTCCCGAAATCACTCCCAGTGCGGACATCGAGCGCGATATCGACGCGCTGATCGTCGAAGCACAACAGCGGCGGCCCGATCTCAAAGCCGCCGAAGCACAGCTCAAGGCCGCCCAGGCCAACGTCGACTACACCCGTTCCGCCGGCCTGCCGACGCTGGCCCTCAGCACCGGGCCGGTGTGGACAGATTCAGGGAGCATAACCAGCCATAGCAGCGCCATCGGCGTAACGCTCACCCTGCCGCTCTTTTCCGGCTTCAGCACAAGCTACCGGGTGCGTTCGGCACAGGCTTCCGCCGAAGTGGCCGGAGCCCAACGCGATAACGTCAGGCTGCAGGTCGCGCTTGATGTGTGGAGCGCCTACCAGAGCCTGATCACGGCAACCCAGTCGGTCAAGACCAGCGCCGATCTGCTGGCCAGTGCCGAACAGTCGGAACGCGTCGCGCTCGGGCGCTACAAGGCCGGCGTCGGTACGATCCTCGATTTACTCAATGCCCAGAGCGCGCTGGCGGCCGCCCGGCTGCAGCGCATTCAGGCGACGCTCGACTGGAACGTCTTTCGCGCCGCGCTGGCCAAAGCCATCGGCACGCTCGACGGTAGTCTGCTGAACTCCGCCGCGGGAACCCATACCCAATGAAACCAATCTTCAGGACGTCTCTCTTCGTCGTCGTCGCCCTTGCCCTCGTCGGGGGCGGCATCTACGGATATCGCAGCAAGACAGCTCAGGAACCCGAAAAACGCTACAAGTTGCAAGCGCTGGAAAGAGGCAACCTGACGCAGACGGTCTCGGCGAACGGCACGCTCAATCCGGTCGTTTTGGTCAACGTCGGCACGCAGGTGTCGGGTACGGTCAACAAGCTTTACGTCGATTTCAACGACAAGGTTGAGGCAGGCCAGGCGCTGCTCGAACTGGATGCGTCACTGCTTGCCGCGCAGGCACGGCAGACTTCAGCCAACGTCATCAACATCAATGCCACTGTCGATCTGGCGCGCGCCAATGAATCGCGCATGAAGTCACTCTTCGAACAGGAATACGTCTCCCGCCAGGAACTGGATCAGGCCGTTCAGGCGCGAAAATCCGCCGAGGCCCAACTGGCGCAGGCCCGCGCAGCAGCCGACAAGGATCGCGTCAATCTCGCCTACACGACCGTGC
This sequence comes from Propionivibrio sp., assembly GCA_016705685.1. Lineage (GTDB taxonomy): Bacteria > Pseudomonadota > Gammaproteobacteria > Burkholderiales > Rhodocyclaceae > Propionivibrio. Next base: position 513,517 of record JADJLB010000002.1, on the reverse strand, counting down.
GTTCGCCGGTTTCCGGCGTCGTGGTCAACCGCGTCGTCGATCTTGGACAAACCGTCGCCGCCAGTCTGCAGACGCCAACGCTCTTCCAGATCGCCCAGGATCTCTCGGAAATGCGCATCGACACCAGCTTTGCCGAAGCCGACATCGGCAGGATCAAGGCAGGTCAGAAAGTTCGCTTTACCGTCGATGCTTTCCCCAACCGCAGCTTCCAGGGTGAAGTTCAACAGATACGCCTCAACGCCACGACCCAGCAAAACGTCGTCACCTATAACGTTCGCATATCGCTTTCGAACCCGGAGCAGATTCTCCTTCCGGGCATGACGGCTTACGTGAATATCGCGGTGGATCATCGTCAGGACGCGTTGCTGATACCGAATGCCGCATTGCGCTTCAAGCCTGCCGACGCTCCCGCAGCTACAGACAAGGACAAGCCGTCTAACACACCCGAAGAGCGCCCCGGCGCAGGCAGCGGAAAGTCTGCCGGGAAAAAGCGCGACACGGCCAACGGCACGGCCTACATCGTCAGCGATGGCGTTTTGAAAGCGATCAGCGTTCAGCTGGGCATTACCGACAATCGCAACACCGAAGTCGTTGGCGGCGATCTCAATCCTGGCGACCGCGTTATCACCGGCGAGATCAGCAGCAACGCGAACAGCAAGCCCAGCAGCGTAGGCATGAGGCTGTTCTGATGGCCGACGCCGTCGTCCGTGTTTGCGCACTTGGCAAGTCCTATGTCACGGCGGCCGGGTTATTTCCGGCGCTCAAGGAAGTCGATCTGGTCATCGACAGCGGCGAATTCGTAGCCATCATGGGGCCATCGGGCTCCGGAAAATCGACCTTCATGAACCTGCTTGGCTGCCTCGACACACCGAGCAGCGGTGCCTATTTCCTGGTCGACCGGGATGTCGCGCAGCTCGCTCCGGATGAGCTGTCTTCGTTACGCAACCGGACCATCGGTTTCGTTTTTCAGGGCTTCAACCTGCTGCCGCGCATGAATCTTGAAGACAATGTTGCCTTACCGCTGGTGTATTCCGGCATCGAGCGTGAAATCCGCCACGACAAGGGTAGGCAGATGCTCGCCCGGGTCGGTCTCGAGGGGTATGCAAAATCACTGCCGTCGCGTATCTCTGGCGGGCAACAACAACGTGTGGCCATCGCCCGTGCATTGGTCAATTCGCCGCAACTGATTCTCGCCGACGAGCCAACCGGCAACCTGGACAGTCATACCAGCGAAGAAATCATGTCGCTCTTCGAAACGCTGAACCAGGAAGGCATCACCATCGTGCTGGTGACCCACGAGCCCGATATTGCGGCGCATGCCAAGCGGCAGGTGCGGTTTCTCGATGGCCATATCGTCAGCGATCTCGCCACGCCGCAGCGGGAACCGGCCCAATGTTAGGCGCCATGCTCGGCGAAGCCTGGCATGCGATGGGCGCCAACCGCATGCGCACGATTCTCACCATGCTCGGCATGGTGATTGGCGTCGGCTCGGTGGTCATCATGATGGCGATCGGGCAAGGGGCACAATACGCCGTGGCGCAAACCATCAGCACCATGGGCAGCAATCTGTACATCGTCATCTCCGGCTCGACCAGCGCGGCCGGCGTACGCAGCGGCAGCGGCGGTGGACCGACGCTCAATGTCTCCGATGCCGATGCGATCGCCGAACTGGATGGGGTCACTCATGTCGCGCCTATCCATCAAGGCACGCAACAACTCGTTTTCGGGCCGAACAACTGGAGTTCCCTGGTCGTTGGCACGACGCCCGCTTATCTGGACGCCCGTTCGTGGACCATCGTTAATGGCTACAGCTTCAGCGAATCCGACGTGCGCTCGGCTTCGCGTGTTGCCCTGATCGGAAAAACCGCTGCCGAAAATCTGTTCGGCGACGACGATCCGGTTGGGAAAACGATTCGCATCCGGCAAAGCCCGTTCACCATCGTTGGCGTGCTGGGCAGCAAGGGGCAGAATCTCGATGGCCGCGATCAGGACGATACCTTGATCATTCCGCTGACCACCGCGCAGCGCAAGGTTTTCGGCACCCCGTTCCAAGGATCGGTGCGCGTGGTGATGGTGCAGGCCGCCTCGTCCGAGGCGATGCCGATGGTCGAAAAAACGGTAACGGCCCTGCTCCGTCAGCGGCACCGTATCCGCGATGACATGGATAACGATTTCTTCATTCGCAACCTGGCCGCCGTTGCCGATTCGGCGGCGGCAACGACACGCGTGATGTCGCTACTGCTGGGCGCTATTGCGTCGGTATCGCTCCTCGTCGGCGGCATCGGCATCATGAACATCATGCTTGTTTCGGTCACCGAGCGCACTCGTGAGATCGGCATCCGCCTTGCCGTTGGCGCGCGCCAGCGCGACATCCTGACCCAGTTCCTTCTGGAAGCGCTCTTGATATCCGTCGCCGGTTGCCTGATCGGCCTCATGCTCGGCATTGGCGGCGCCCTGCTGACCAACGCCATCACCGACATGGTGATCGTCATTTCGGGCAGCTCGGTGCTGGTCGCCTTTGCCGTTGCCGCCGGAGTTGGCGTATTCTTCGGCTTTTATCCCGCACGCAAGGCCGCCGCGCTCGATCCGATCGAAGCGCTGCGGTATCAATAAACCAACCTATTCATCCTACAAACACCATGCCCATCTACCGACTCGGAAACCATACCCCGCACATCGACCCGCAGTGCTGGATCGCCCCCAATGCAACAGTCATCGGCCAGGTTCACCTGGCCAGAAACGTCTCGATCTGGTGGAACGCCACCCTGCGCGGCGACAAGGATCTGATCAGCATCGGCGAAAACAGCAACATCCAGGATGGCTCGGTGCTGCACACCGATCCGGGCATCCATCTCAACCTTGGCCGCGATATCACGGTCGGCCATATGGTGATGCTGCACGGCTGCACGATCGGCGACGGATCGCTGATCGGAATCGGTTCAATCCTGCTCAATCGATCCGTCATTGGGAAGAACTCGCTGGTCGGCGCGAACACGCTGATTCCCGAAGGCAAGATTTTTCCTGAACGCGTTCTGATCGTCGGTTCGCCGGGCAAAGTCGTCCGCGAACTGACCGACGAGGAAGTCGCCAGCCTGCCCGGCAGTGCCGAGCGCTACGTTCAGAACTGGCAGCGTTATCAACTTGAGCTGAGCCCGGCCTGATCGCCGCGAAAACGGAGACCGCTTGATTCATCTTTGATTTCCTGAGCTTTTTTCCGGATCGACGTGGATCGTCATGTCATCGTCGTTATGTCGCCTGCTACTGTCGCCTGCTTCTTGACTTAACATTCCCGATGGCATAGATTCTTCCCGTCTATTCCCACAGGAGCAGGTTCGACGATGATTAACACGCTCAAGCATGCGGCGCTCGTTTTTGCCTTACTTGTTTTTGCCGGGCAATCAACCGCCGAAATTGTCATCGGCCAGGTCACCCCGCTCTCCGGCCCACTCGCTCCCACGGGAAGCCATATCCGCGCCGGAGCGCAACTCTACTTCGACGCCGTCAATGCGAGTGGCGGAGTTCATGGCCAGAAAATCCGCCTGATCAGCAAGGACGACGCCTACAAAGCCGCCGAAACCGTGCGGCTGGCCAAGGAGTTGCTCGATGAAGCACAACCGCTTGCGCTGTTCGGCTTCGTCGGAACAGGCAATGCGGAGGCCATGTTGAAGGAAAAGGTTCTGACCAACGCCGGCATTCCACTGGTCATGGTCCGTACTGGCGCCTCGGCTGTCATGAAGAGCGGCAACCCCTGGCTGTTCATCACTCGCGCCAGCTATGAGGCGGAAATAAACAAGATCATCCAGCAATACAGTCTCACCGGTTACCGTACCTATGCCGTTCTCTATCAGGACGACCCGTTTGGTCTCGACGTGCTGGGCAGCACTGAAGCATTGATCAGCAAGTTTGACAGCAAGATCGTTGCCAAAGCCGGCTACAAGAAGAACACAACCGAAGTTTCCGATGCCGTCAAGTCTATCGCAGCCGCCGCGCCGCATGCGATTATCATGATTTCAAACACGGCGGCGAGCGCAGAATTCCTCAAGCAAGCCCGAGCGGCGGGAATCACTGCCCAGTTCATTACAATCTCCGTGACCGACGCAGCGCAAGTTGTACAACGTATCGGCAAAGAGGTGGCGAGCGGCCTCGCGCTCACCCAGGTGTTTCCAGACCCCGAAGCACGCTCGATACCATTGACGCGGGAGATCATGGAAAACATTTCCAAGTACAAGCCTGCGGGTGATATCAAACCCAATCAGACCCTTGTGGAAGGCTATGTGGGCGCCAAAGTGCTTGTCGAAGGCTTGCGTCGTGCCGGCCCCAACCCGACCCGGAAGAAACTTCGCGATGCCCTCGAACAAATCAAGGATTTCGACGCCGGCGATCTGTACGTAAGTTTTACGCCGAGCAATCATGCTGGGGTGAACTATGTCGATATCACCATCATCAATCGGGATGGCAAACTACTGAAATAGATTTCCTGGTGCGCCCGCTTCCTGCCGCCATGGTCCCCAACGGACTGCAAGCTTCGTGTCAAGGTGTGTGAGTTGGTTCCGTTCGACGCGTTCTAATGTGTGTTTGTAGCGAATGAAGGATCATGTCAATGTATGAGAGCCTGCTGTATATCGCCATTGCGTTGTTTGTGGCCATACTCCTGCTGCGTGCCTTCATGTTTCGCCGTTCCACGAAGACCGAAGCTGCGCGCCAGGAAGCTGAACGCCTGGCTGCCGAGGAAGCTGCCCGCCGCGAGGCCGAACGCCTGGCCGCCGAGGAAGCTGCGCGCCAAGAAGCGGAACGCCTAGCTGCCGAAGAAGCTGCACGCTGCGAGGCCGAACGCCTTGCTGTCGAAGAAGCCGCTCGCCAAGAAGCCGCTCGCCTGGCCACCGAGGAAGCTGCGCGCCAAGAAGCGGAACGCCTAGCTGCCGAAGAAGCTGCACGCTGCGAGGCCGAACGCCTTGCTGTCGAAGAAGCCGCTCGCCTGGCCACCGAGGAAGGCGCTCGCCAAGAGGCCGAACGCCTTGCTGTTGAGGAAGCCGCTCGCCAGGAAGCCGAACGCTTGGCCGCCGAAGAAGGTGCGCGCCGCGAGGCCGAACGCCTTGTTGTCGAGGAAGCCGCTCGCCGCGAGGCCGACGAAAAGCGACGCCTGACTCTCGCGGCAGCTTCAAAAGCCGTTCCGGTTAAGCCCAAGACACCAGAACAAACCCTGGTGCTGGTGGCCGATGATTCGAAAGTCGTACGGATCAAGACTGGCCGATTGCTTGCCGCGCACAACTACCAGGTCCAAATGGCTGAAGATGGCCTGGATGCGGCGCGACAGATCGAAAATGCGTTACCGGATCTCTTGATGACTGACGTCGATATGCCCGGCATGAATGGCTTGCAACTGACGCGGCAACTGCGTGGCAATCCACGAACCGCGCGTATCCCGATCATCATGATCACCTCCGATAGCGAAGAGCTGCTGGGCAAAGCAGTAGCCGCCGGGGTCAATGTGGTCCTCGGCAAACCTTACTCTGAAGAACAACTGATTTCCCACATTGAACAACTCATGATCGTGGCGAGTCAGACGGTGAGTTAAACACTCGAAGGGCATCGCGCAAGCATCACGGCCACTGCCCTGCGACACCGGCTCAGCTCGCCTGTGCCTGAAACCTTGGAATCTTCCTGCCATGCGCAGTCTTCGTCGTCGTGTCGCTCGCAGAACACGGATACTGCTCGACCTTTCCATCGTCCTGTTGCTGGTCCTCGTCGTCCTGGTGGGCTACCGGTACGCGCCCCGACTGCTGCCAACAACCGATCTGACCCTCGCGCCAGTTACCGATTGCGACCTGAACAAACAGAGCTGTTCCGTAGGCATCCCCGCCGGCGGCCGCATCGAACTGAATATCTCGCCGCATCCGATCCCTGTCTCGAAGCCCTTGCACGTCAGCGCGAGAATTGCCGGATTCTCCGCCAACAGGATCGAAATCGATTTATCCGGTGAAAATATGAACATGGGCTACAACCGCTGGCCCCTGATACATGACGGCAACGACGCTTATCTTGGCGATGCGACATTACCCGTATGCATTACCGGGCGCATGATCTGGCGAGCGACACTGATCGTTGAAACCGACCGCCAGCGCATGGCCATACCTTTCCTGTTCGAAGCTCCCGTGCATTGACCGAAACGCGGGCGCCACCAATCTGGGGCAACCCGGACAGGCCTGAATGAAGGCCGGCAGTTGGGTCGGTTCTATGATGTCGGGATCAGGCGCGTTCCGACGGCGGCGCCACCTTGAAGACTTCGGCCAGCGTGGTGATGCCCGCAGCCACCTTCATCGCGCCTGAGATGCGCAAGGGCTTCATGCCTTCGCGATACGCCAGATCGCGAATCTTTGCCACGTCGGCGTTGTCCGTGATCGCCTGTTTCATGTCCGGCGTCAGCATGAGAATTTCATAAATGCCGACTCGCCCGCGATACCCTGTCATACGGCATTCAAGGCAGCCACCCGGCTGATGGAAATGGCTGGGGCGATTGGCTTTCCATGGCGCGACCAGTCGATCCCACATGGCTTCGTCTTCGGCGCTCGCCGGATTCGACTTCTTGCACAACGGACAAAGCAGGCGCACCAGGCGCTGTGCCATGATACCCAGTACCGTGGCGCTGATGAGATAGGACGGTACGCCCAGGTCGAGCATCCGTGTGACGGCCGCAGGAGAGTCGTTGGTATGCAGTGTGGATAGAACGAGGTGGCCGGTGAGTGCGGCCTGGATGGTCACTTCGGCGGTTTCCAGATCGCGGATTTCGCCGACCATGATGATGTCCGGATCCTGGCGCATCAGCGCCCGCACGCCCTGGGCAAAATCCAGGTCTATCGCATTCTGAACCTGCAACTGATTGAACGCCGGTTCGACCATTTCAATCGGATCTTCAATCGTGCAAACGTTTACCGCAGGAGTCGCCAACTGCTTGAGGGTCGAGTAGAGGGTCGTCGTCTTTCCCGAACCCGTAGGGCCGGTCACCAGGATCACGCCGTTGGGGCTTTCCGACATCGACTTCCACCGTGCCTGATCTTCTTCGGAAAAACCGAGATCCGTAAAGTTTCGGACCAGCACTTCAGGATCGAAAATGCGCATCACCAGCTTTTCGCCGAACGCCGTTGGCAGCGTTGAAAGGCGCATCTCCGCCTCTTGCCCGTCTGCCGTTCGCGTCTTGATGCGCCCATCCTGAGGACGGCGTTTTTCGACCAGGTCCATGCGTCCCAGGATCTTGATGCGACTGACCATCGCCGCCATCACGCTCATCGGGATCTGGTATACCTGATGCAATACGCCATCGATGCGAAAACGTACGATTCCGATCTCGCGCCGTGGTTCGATATGAATATCGCTGGCCCGCTGATCAAAAGCATATTGCCAGAGCCAGTCAACGATATTGACGATGTGCTGGTCATTGGCATCGAACTGGCGATTGCTCCGCCCCAGTTCGACCAGTTGTTCGAATGAGGACAGACCCGCGCTTTGCCCGCCCTGCTGCGAAGCCTTCTTGACCGAGCGTGCAAGGTTGTAGAACTCGATCAGATAGCGTGCCACATCGACCGGGTTGGCGATGACTCGGCGTATGTTCTTCTTGATGATCGGTTTGATTTCATTTTCCCAGTCACGCAGGAAAGGTTCGATTGTGGCGAACACAACCTCCAGGGAAGTGACCTGCACCGGGAGAATGCCGAAGCGGGTCGCATACGCACTCGACATGACGTCGGTCACCGCCGTGAAATCAATTTTCAGGGGATCGATGTGGTAGTACTCAAGGCCAAGCTTGCCGGCAAACCATTCCGCAATAATGTCCAGCGTCAACGGGCGAAAGGGTGCCTGAAGCGACTTCCACTTCTGGTCGGCGATGATCGTCAGGGGATGCGCCACCAGACGCTTCAGCCGGCACTCGGCGATCAACGCATCCGCATCCGTCTTGGGGACTATGCCGTCGGCCACCAGCAAACCCAGGATTTCCGCCACCGTCAGACGGTGTTCTGGAACGGTATTGGCTTTCGTATCGAGCATCAGAACATGTCCAGAGCAGGAATGGGGAGACTATACCCGACAAGCCGTTGGCGGCTCAATGTTAACGAGACGTCATGGTATCGCAGTAAGAATAAATACGCCCCGTCTATGCCGGAAAGATAAAGCGTCCTGCGCAAAAACCTGGACCCGCGAAATCCGGCCGACGAAATCAATTCTGGCCGTTCGCTTTTTCAGAGACTACAATCGTCGGCAACTCACTCGCGTGATCGCCATGAACCGTTTTGAAATGACCAGGAGAATTTTATGAAGAGCATGATTTTCGTTGCCTCAATGACCGCTGCGCTCCTCGCCCTGCCGGTTTCCGCTCAACAAGGCCCGGCTGGCGTTCCCGGCGCTCCCGGTCTTGCCGAAACCGCCAAAGCCGCCCCGCCCGCTACTCAAGCGCGTCATGGCCGGCGCGGTCCGCCGGATTGCAGCGGAGGCAAGGACATTGAACAGTGCAAGGCGCGCCAGGAAGCCCACAGGACGGCGCGGGAGGCCTGTAAAGACAAGTCCGGTGCGGCACGCCACCAGTGCATGCATCAACAAGCGAAAAACTTTGACTGCTCGAAGGCACGAAATCCGCAGCGGTGCGAAAGCCGGAAACTCGCCTACGCCACGTGCCAGGCCAAGACCGGCCCGCAATTCAAACAGTGTGTCCAGCAGAACATGCCCGCCGTCGATTGCAGCCTATCTGCCGACGCCGCACGTTGCGAACAACACCAGCGCGCCCGTGAACAATGTCAGGACAAGCTTGGCCCGGAGCACCGTCAGTGCCTGCGCAATGTCCTGACCCCCAAAAAGTAGGCTCTGTCGGTCAAACGGCAAAGCCTGCCTGAGGGACGCGCTACGAACCGCTGCCCGATAAGGCCAGCATCAGGTCGTTGATCCGCTTGACGAAACCAGCCGGATCGTCAAGCGTGCCACCTTCGGCCAGCGTGGCTTGTTCGAGCAACAGGTTGGCCCAGTCGTCGAAACGCGACTCTTCGTATTTCAGACGCTGTACGGCGGGATGCCGAGGGTTGATTTCAAGTATCGGTCTGGATTCCGGTGCTTTCTGTCCGGCCGCCTTCAGTATGCGAGACAGATTGCCGCCCACGTCGTGTTCGTCGGCCACGATGCACGACGGCGAATCGGTCAGGCGATGCGTAACGCGAACATCCTTGACCTTTTCGCCGAGCGACGTCTTTACCTTGTCGATAAGTTCCTTGTACTCGTCGGCCGCTTGTTCGGCCTCCTTCTTCTCGGCCTCATCTTCGAGCTTGCCCAGATCGAGTCCGCCCTTGGCTACCGACTGCAAGGGCTTGCCGTCAAATTCAGTCAGGCTGCCCGTCACCCATTCATCAACGCGGTCCGAAAGCAGCAGAACCTCGATCCCCTTCTTGCGGAAGATCTCGAGATGCGGGCTGTTTTTTGCGGCCGTAAAGCTTTCTGCCGTAACGTAGTAAATCTTTTCCTGGTTTTCTTTCATGCGCGATACGTAGTCAGCCAGCGAGACCACTTCGTCGGTCGTGTTGGCATGGGTCGAGGCAAAGCGCAGCAGCTTGGCAATCCGCTCCTTGTTGGCGAAATCCTCGCCCGTTCCTTCCTTGAGTACCCGACCGAATTCCTTCCAGAATTTGGCGAACTTCTCCTTTTCGGCGGCGTCTTCGCTGTCCGCCAGGCTTTCCAGCATACCGAGCACCTTCTTCACGCAGCCACCGCGAATCGTCTCGATATCACGCGATTCCTGAAGAATCTCGCGTGATACGTTGAGCGGCAGATTGTTCGAGTCGACGATACCCCGCACGAAGCGCAGGTAGAGCGGCATCAGTTGTTCCGCATCGTCCATGATGAAAACGCGACGCACGTAAAGCTTGATGCCGTGGCGGGCGTTGCGGTCCCACAGATCGAACGGGGCGCGTTGCGGAATGTAGAGCAATTGCGTGTATTCCTGCTTGCCTTCGACCTTGGCATGCACGTAGACCAGGGGGTCTTCAAAATCGTGGGAGACGTGCTTGTAAAACTCCTTGTACTGCTCATCGGAGATGTCCGACTTGGGTCGCGCCCATAGTGCGGAAGCCTGATTGACGGTTTCGTCCTCGTCGGTTTCGACCTGTTCCTTTTTCTCCTCGTCCCATTTTTCCTTCTTCATCAGAATCGGCAGGGTGATATGGTCGGAGTACTTGCGGATCGTCTGGCGCAGCTTCCAGGCCGAGAGGAATTCGTCCTCGCCCTCGCGCAGATGCAGGGTCACTTCGGTGCCCCGACCGGCTTTCTCGACCATCTCAACGCTGAACTCACCCTCGCCCGCCGATTCCCATCGGACGGCCTGATTGGCTTCCAGACCGGCGCGCCGCGAGATCACGGTGACCTTGTCGGCGATGATGTACGACGAATAAAAACCGACACCGAATTGCCCGATCAGATGCGCATCTCTGGCCTGATCGCCGGTCAAGGCCGAGAAAAACTCCCGGGTGCCGGACTTGGCGATGGTGCCCAGATGCTCGACGGCTTCATCCCGCGAAAGACCGATACCGTTGTCGGAAATGGTCAGCGTGCGTGCCGCCTTGTCAAAGGACAGACGAATCTTCAGCTCCGTGTCACTGTTTGGTTCATCCCCATACAGCGCCGAATTATTCAACGCCTCGAAACGCAGCCGGTCACAGGCATCGGAAGCGTTAGAAATGAGTTCTCGCAGGAAAATCTCCTTGTTGCTATACAGCGAGTGGATCATCAAATTCAACAGTTGTTTGACTTCGGCCTGAAAGCCGAGCGTCTCCTTGTTGGCGCCCATTGAAAACTCCTTGGAAAATATGCTCTCGTTGATAAATGAAAACGTACGGGTTTGAACGGATCGAAACGAATGCCTGGCAAATCGGTTGAATGCCCCGCGGTGTTCGCCTAAGTTGGGGCAATCGGGCCGATTTCAAGCCCTGCGGTCAAAGCGGATGCTGTCCGCCGGCGAAGCGGGCGATCAACCCCGTTTCACCCGGTTGCGCCCTGCATGCTTGGCGCGATACAGCGCATCGTCCGCGCGAGCCAGGAGACTGTCCAGGTTGTCACCGGCCTGCAAGGGTGTGGCGCCAATGCTTACGGTAAAACGGATCGAAGGTCCATGATGGAAGATGAAGCTGGACTGCTCAACCGCTTCCCGCAGACGTTCGGCGATCTGCAACCCGGCTTCGATCGGGGTTTCCGGCAACACGACGGCAAACTCTTCGCCGCCAATTCGGCCCAGCAAATCGAATGCCCGTGTTTCCCTACCCAGCACCCGGGAGAAAACGCGCAAGGCTTCATCGCCCGTAGCATGACCATGGCGATCATTGATACGTTTGAAGAAATCAATGTCGATCATCAGCACCACCAGATCGCGATTGAACCGGCCGGCGCGCCTCAATTCGATTTCAGCGCTCTCGATGAAATGCGCACGGTTGCCCAGACCGGTCAGTTGATCGGTCGTCGCCAGCCTCTGCAGTTCGGAGATCTGTTGCCAGCGCTCGACAGCAACCGACGCCATTCGCGTGGCATGGTTGATGACTTTCAAATCGTTGTAATCGGGCAATTTCGTCGTCGAATAATAAATGGCGAAGGTCCCCAATACCTTGCGTGCCGCCGAGAAAAATGGCGTAGACCAACAGGCGCGCAGATTGAAATGCTCGGCGAAATCCAGCAAATCGACCCACAATGGGCTATTGGCAATGTCCTCGACGATCACTTGCTCACCGAGGAAGGCTGCCGCACCGCTTGAGCCTGCCGATGGTCCGATGACAATTTGGTCGACCTCTCGCGCATAACTCAACGGCAAGCTCGGCGCAGCGCCATGCCGCAAATGCCGCCCGTCGGCATCAAGCAGCAGGATCGAACACAGCGCACCGGGCAGATGCGTCTCCATGCGCCGGCACAAGGCTTCAAGCACCACGGACAGTTCGCTTCCGCCGGCGATCAGCTCAAGCACATGATGGCTGCTGACCATCAAGGTGTCTGCCCGCTTCCAATCGCTGACATCCATGGACGCGCCAATCAGCAGCGCCGCCCCGTCAACATTGATCAAGCGCTTGTGTCCCAGCAGGATTCGCCCATCAGGCAATTGTTCTTCGCGAACCAGGGTCTGGTTGGTCGAGCGCACCCGCGCATCGTCTATGACGAAACGCTGTGCGAGTTCTGCCGGGAATAATTCTTCATCCGTCCGACCAACGATATCGGACAGCGGCCGGCCGATCGTCTGTGCGGTCATTTCGTTGGCAATAATCAATCGCCCGGCTTCGTCTTTGACATAAATATTGATCGGCAAGGCGTTGAGAATGGCATCGGTCAAACTCACCTGCCGGATGACTTCACGCCGTGACTGCAGCAGTTTTTCGGTCTGCAGTTCCAATTCCGGGAGCAGGCCGTTAACGTATTCATGCTCAACGGTATCGAAAAGATCGCGAAAGGTCAGCAATCCGATCGGTTCCAGCTGGTCATCCATCAGGCCCAGATGGCGAATCTGATTTTCAGCGAACAAATCGCGTGCCTGAAAAAGCGTCGCGTCGCGGTGTATGGTCAACAAGGGAAAACTGGCCAGTTCTCCCGCGTTGGCCTTCGTGTTTCGCTGACCCAGCGCGCCGACCACGTCCCGCTTGGTGATGATCCCGTACTGTGCAGCCGCGCGGACGATGACGGCATCGACGTTGCGTTCTTGCATGAGCTGGAGCACTTCGTCAAACGGCATATCTTGCTCAACGCAATTCGGCGCTTCCTGAATCAGCGAGGCCACCACACGCGCGCGCATGAAGAAGGCGACGCCCTGGTTCCGCACCACGTCAGTCTGGGAAATGATTCCCCGATGCACACCCGAAGCATCCGTGACCAGAAAATGCCGTACTCCGGCCTGACGAAAGAGCTTCGCGGCCTCGCCCAGGGTGGTGTGCGCCGGTATGCTCTTAACCGGCGTGCTCATGAAATCCGATACGGGCCGATCGAGGTCTGCCGCACATTTCCATGTCCCCGAGAGTGCGTCCGATTCGGTCCAGATGCCTATCGGCTGGCCTTTGTCGACGACAATGATCGACCCGCAGCGCGCTTCGTACATGCGCGCCGAAGCCTCGTGTAACGACAGCGTAGGCACGCACTCGAGCAGATCCCGCTTCATGATTTCGGCAACGGGCAAATCAACGCTCATGGCTCGATATTCCGATAGTCGACTTCCAACACTTCCACCTCCCGCCAACCGGAAGGGCATTTGTAACGCACGACTTCGCCTTCCCGCGCCCTGAGCAAAGCGCGCGCCAATGGCGACACCCAGCTGATTCGTCCGCGCTGAAAATCGGTTTCGTCGACACCGATGATTTGATATATCTGTTCAGGCCCCTGCGCTTCACGAAGCGTGACCGTCGCACCAAAAAAAACTTGGTCAACATTCTCCCGGCTGGCCGGATCGATGACTTCGGATTGGTCCAGTCGCCTGGTCAGAAAACGGATACGGCGATCGATCTCGCGCAATCGCCGCTTGCCGTAGATGTAATCGCCATTCTCCGAGCGATCGCCATTGGATGCCGCCCAATGAACAGTCTCCACGACCTGCGGTCGTTCGGTACGGAGCAGGTGTTCAAGCTCGCCCTTGATGCGCGCATACCCGCCCGGCGTGATGTAGTTGCGAGTTCCCTGCGGGAGTTCCAGTGCAGGTTCCTGCTCGCCCTCATCAGGGTCGTCTATTTCTCTGGCAAACGCCTTGCTCATGAGATAACGCCAGAAAATCCGCCAATGACGGTACAGGCCTTTTTTCCTGAACCGCCGTAAGCAGCTTCAATGCCTCAATACCCGATGTTGAATGCCTCGACATCGACCCGTATGGTATCGCGCGCCAAGGCCAAGGCCGTATATCGCGCAAACAGTGATGCCCATGATTTGCCGTCGATAAAACGCTGTTCGCCAGCATAACGCGCGATGTTGAGTATCTTGTCGATAATCAGCACCTTGCCCATCGGATTGCTGGCTTCGCATTGCAGATCCGCAAACTCCTTGTCAAACCAGCGCCTAGCCTCTTCCGGTGTGCTTTCAGCCAGTTCGGCCTGGGAAAACCTGAATTGGTATTGTTTGTCCTTACCAAACGAAACAGTAACGTGATAAAGCATTTGTCTTCTCCAACCCGTGTCAGGAATGACGACCTATGGCACTATTCTATTCGTAAAACAAGCCATTGCCACAAGTCTTGTGCGATAGAAATGAATTGCGCAGACTCCGGTCCTGCAAACCTTGCCTCTTGTTTCCAGGACCGGTAGCACGCGACGTTGTATTTTCCAGAGGGTGCGCCTAACATAGCCTCAGGTTGCTCACCGTTCCTACCCGTCGCCCTTGATGACTTGCCCGGTTGGCAAGCGGTAAAGCGAGTCGGCGTTTCGAATTCATGGGCATGGTATAAGAAAACCGGGTGCCCAATTTGTCAACTATCGGATGGACGAATGATGCTGACTGAAGAAGAATCTCGACATGCTCGCGCCACCTTGAATGAACTTCACGTCGAACACCGCGATCTCAACTTGGTCATCGAACACCTGGTCGGCACGCCATTGCCCGAACAGGATCAACTGTTGATACACCGCCTGAAGAAGCGAAAGTTATTGCTCAAAGACAAGATTTACCACCTTGAAAGCCTTCTGGTGCCGGATATCAAAGCCTGACCCTAAATCCGCTCATCCACAAACCACCGTCCAACCCGCGCGCTTCGGCAACTGGACCAGGGGCTACCCACTGCAGCGGTTACAGGATGAAGCGCCCCAGATACCAGAACACGGCGGCGATCAGCGCGCTGCAGGGAATGGTCAGAACCCAGGCCCAGACGATGTTGCCGGCGACCCCCCAGCGAACCGCCGAAAGCTTCTTTGTTGCACCGACGCCGACAATGGCGCCGGTGATCGTGTGCGTCGTCGAAACGGGAATGCCCAGTGCGGTCGCCAGGAAGAGAGTCAATGCCCCGCCCGTCTCGGCACAAAAACCGCCCACCGGTTTCAGTTTGGTGATTTTCTGCCCCATGGTCTTCACGATGCGCCAGCCGCCCAACATAGTGCCCAAGCCAATCGACAGGTAGCACGAGAGAACGACCCACAACGGCAAGGGTTCGCCGGATTGCGAGAAACCGGAGGCAATCAACAGCATCCAGATGATTCCCATCGTTTTTTGCGCATCGTTTCCACCATGCCCCAGGCTGTACATCGAGGCCGAAATCAATTGCATGCGTCGAAACCATTTATCGACCCCGCGCGGCGTCATCTTCCGGCAAGTCCACGACACCACAACCATGATCAGCGAACCGAGCAGCATGCCCAGCAAGGGCGATACCACAATGAAAACAACCGCCTTGATCAGGCCACCGGCAATGAGTGCGTCAGGCCCGGCCTTCGATAGCGCTGCGCCGACCAGACCGCCGATCAGGGCATGCGAGGAGGAGGACGGGATACCGTAGTACCAGGTGATGAAATTCCAGGCAATGGCACCGACGAGCGCTCCGAACACGACATAGTGATCGATGATCGCCGGATCGATCGTCCCCTTGCCAACCGTGGTTGCCACCTTGAGCTGGAATGCAAAAATGGCCACGACGTTGAAGAACGCCGCCAGCAGCACTGCCGTTTGAGGGCGCAGGACACGGGTCGAGACAACGGTTGCAATGGCGTTGGCCGCATCATGAAACCCGTTCATGAAATCGAAGGCCAGCGCAAGAATGACGAGAAAAATAACGACGCCCAGGTTGATCCCTACAGTATCCATGCAATACCTTGCGCCTGTCAGGAATTTTCGAGGACGATACCTTCGATGATGTTCGCCACATCGTCGCAGCGATCAGTCACGCCTTCAAGAAGCTCGTAGATCGCCCTGAATTTTATCAACTCGCGAACTTCCGGTTCCTCGCGGAACAAGCGGGACATGGCCGCGCGCATCTCCCGGTCGGCCACCGATTCAAGCTGATCGATCTCTTGACATAGCTTGAGAATCTCAACCCCGTTGTCCATCGAAGGCAGCAAGGCCACCGCCGAACGGACCCGCTCGCAACAGGAGCGGCAAATCTCGCTGAGATTGATCGCTTCCGAAGTGATACGCCGGACGTTGTAGAGCGTTACGGTATGCGCCACATCCTGGATCAGATCGAGAATGTCGTCGAGGCTCGTAATCAGCTGATGAATCTCTTCGCGATCCAGCGGCGTGATAAAGGATTTGTGGAGTTGGCGCATCGTCTCGTGGGTGATGCCATCCGCGCAATTCTCGACGGCATCGATGATGGCGCACTGTTCGGCGGCTTCCTTGTCGGAGTCGTTGAGAACGGACATCAAGGTAACCAGCGCATGGCTTCCGAGCACGATCTGTTCCGCGTGCGCATTGAACAGATCGAAGAATTTGCCCTCCTGGGGCATGAACCGAGCAAACATGGACTTGTTTCATTCGTGTGACATTGGCGCGAATTTTAACACCACGCTGAACTCCGCATAAGCAAATACGCACCTTCTGCCCACACCTACAGCAACCCGCCAAAGTCAAGACAATAAAGGCGCGTCCGCGTAACGACAATTTGTTGGCCATTTTCAACGACACGTTATGATGCGGCAAATCGAAAAATATTTAAGCCTAAACCGCCAATGACCAAGAACTTGATCGAAGTGAGCGAAGAATCCGGCGTTCGTTATCTTCATTTCAGCAGCGAATGGGTGCAGGGCGCCATGCGTATTCAGCGACCCAATGCGCTGGAACTGCCCTATACGCGCGACATGATGGCCGGCCTGCTGTTTCACGAGCCGCCCTGGCCGAAAAACGCGCTTCTGATCGGCCTCGGTGCCGGATCGCTGGCCAAATACATTTACCACGAGCTGCCCGGCACGCGAATCTCGATCGTCGAAATCGACCCGCAGGTCGAGCTCATCGCCCAATATCATTTCAATTTGCCTGAAGATCAGGAGCGATTGCGCATCATCATCGGCGACGGTGCGCAGTACATGCTGGAAGACGGCATGAAATTCGACTATATCTTCGTCGATGGTTTCGACAAGAGCGGAAAGGCCGGCGTGCTCGACACCTTGCCTTTCTATCAGGCGTGCCGCGTTCGGCTATCGGAAGACGGGCTGCTGGCGGTTAATCTGCTGGGCCGCAGCCGGGGGTTTCAGGCCAGTACGGAGCGTATCGCCACCGCGTTCGATGGCCGTTCGCTGGTCTTCCCCTCATGCAGCAGCGGCAACACCATCGCCTTTGCGGCATCCGGCAAGACCGTTGAAGTTACACTCGACGAGCTGATAACGCGTGCCGATCGCATTGACAAGGCCAGCGGATTAAATCTGAAGCCTACGATCCCGAGGCTGCAAATCGATGAGAAACTGGCAGAAGGCAAACTGGTCATTTGACAAGCGGGTCGGACTGATCGCCCGCAATGGCCAGCACATGCGCCGCCAAGGCCTGCACGACACTCTCCGCTTCGCCCACCGCGCCCGCCAGTTCAAAAGTGACCTGCGGATTCTGTGCGCGCAATTCATTGATCAACTGCGGCAGGTCATTTTTCAGATGACCCCCTCGGGCAATGAACATGGGCAACACGATGATGCGTTGATAGTGTTCAGCCAGCAGGGTACGAGCGCAGTCGAGCAGGTTGGGTGTCATGAACTCCAAAAAGGCGAGTTCGATGCGCAGATCGGGAGACTGCGCGCGCACCGCGGCGCCAACGCGCCGCATCGGCGATGCCCACTCGGGATCGCGGGCGCCATGAGCAAACAGGATCAGGGCGGTCTTTGGCATAATTCGTGATCAATGCATCAGCATCATGAGCAGCAGAAGATTCAGTAGAATCGAGACACCTGCGATGATACGCCAGGTCAGCACCGGATTGCGCAGCGCCAGCGGCGTGATGCGCGGCCGGCTCACCGGTCGATTGGCTCCCCGTTCGAGCGCCAACAGAAATTCCTCGGCGGTCTCAAAGCGATGTTTCGGGTCCTTCGCCACGGCCTTGAGCAATACATTCTCCAGCCAACCCGGAATGTCCGGGCGGTAGCGTGTCGGTGCCACCGGTTCGCCGAATCTCGGGTGTTGGAACGGTTCGACCTCGCCATAGGGGTACTTGCGTGTGAGCACGTGATAGAGCGTCACCCCGGCAGCATAAAGATCGTGCCGGGCCACAGCCTCCTCGCCGGAAAACAATTCGGGAGCCATGAAACTGGGCGTGCCGGGGCTACCGACCTGGGCATCGTCCTCCGACAGGCTGACGGCGACGCCCAAATCGAGAATGCGCAGGTGACCGTCCCGCCCGATGTGAATGTTGCCCGGTTTGATATCGCGGTGCACGATGTCCAGGCGATGCAGATTGGATAGCCCTTTCATCAAACGGATGCCGTGCTGAATGGCCTCCGCCACGGTAAAGTGCAGGTCGGTATCGAGCATCCGCTGTAGCGTCGCACCCTCGTGCCAGGTTTGCAGGTAATACAGGCAGCTACGTCCTTCTGCCGGCACGATCTGAGCGAAATACGGCGATACGACGCGGCGCGCGCGCCATTCCTCCATGATCAAGGCACGGATTTCATCGGCATCGTCGGCTCTTTCCGGGCGCAAGGTCTTCATGACCCTTGCCTGTCCGGATTCCATATCGGTCACGCGATACAGCAGGGTGGTGCGCGAATCGTGCAGTATTTCCTCGATACGCAGGCCATCGAACACTTGTCCGGGTTTGAACCGCGGCGGCAGAGGCAAACGCACCGCGCCTTCCAGCGAGTCGCGCAGATTTTGTCGCGGCAGCGTCTCTATCCGCACCACCACCGCACTGGCGTTGTCCTGCCCGTTGGCGGCCAGTGCCAGGCTGGATAACGATGCGGCCGCCTGCTGCGCATCGGGATGGGCGAGTAAGGTATCGCGCATACGCTCGTCACCGAGGACTGCCCAGACACCGTCCGTACAGAGCAGGAAGCAGTCGCCCTCCAGCAGTTCGCCATCGACAAAATCCAGGTGAAACTGCCGGTCGAGCCCGACCGCACGCGACAGTACGTTCTTCAGCTCGGGATGTTCCCACACGTGATCGACCGTAAGTCGAGTGATGACGCCATCGCGCAGCACATACAAGCGCGAATCGCCAACGTGCGCGCAGACGTAGCGCCGTCCGCGCAAGACCAGCACGGTCAGCGTCGTCGCCATGCCGGCCAGTTCGGGCTGACGGCCGGCCTCGGCCATCACCCAGCGGTTCAGCGGAACGATCACTTTTTCCAGCGCGTGCGGCACGCTCCAGGTATCGGGCGTCGCGTAGTAATCGGACAGCAGGCCGCGTACCGTGTACTCCGCCGCTTCGCGCCCCCCCTTGTGACCGCCGATGCCATCGGCAATTGCGGCGATCAGCCCCTTGTTCTCCAGATCGACGCCTTCCGGGGTGACAACGCCGCAGAAGTCCTCATTACGTTGACGCGGGCCAGTAAGTGAAGAGTGACCGAGGCTGACGAATAACGGCATAAGTGGGTTTGCCCACCCCGCATTGAAAGGGCTTATATTCTAGCAGCGGTCAGGTGTGCAGCGCCCCATGTTGTTCTCCAACGGGTTTTCACTCCGGTCAGGCCGGCCAGCGCCAGAACAGCCAGTGCGGCAAAAATCAGGAAACCGATCTGATAGCTGCCCGTTGCCTGCTTGGCGTAACCCAGCGAGGAAGCCAGGTAAAAGCCGCCTACGCCGCCGGCCATGCCGACCAGGCCGGTCATCACGCCGATTTCCTTGCGGAAGCGCTGTGGCACCAGTTGAAACACCGCACCATTGCCCATGCCGAGAGCCAGCATGGCGCAAACAAAGGCAGCAAGCGCCATCCAGGCCTCCGGCAAGCCAAAACTGACGAGCGTCAGAAACAGCGCCGCCACGACATACATCACCGAGAGGCTCTTGATGCCGCCGATGCGATCGGCCACGTTGCCGCCAATCGGGCGCACCAGCGAGCCGGCAAAGACACAGGCGGCAGTGAAGAATCCGGCCATTTTGGCGTCGAGGCCGTATTGGGTATTGAAGTAGATCGTCAGCGAAGAGGCCAGACCGACAAATCCACCAAAGGTGACCGAATAGAAGAACATGAACCACCAGGAATCCTTGTCCTTGAGGACCTTCATGTATTCGGCAAGCGACTTCGGCGCCGGGCACTCCGGCGCATCCTTGGCGACTATCAGGTAAAAGACGAAAACCAGAACCAGCGGGATCAAGGCCAGGCCAAAGACGTTTGTCCAGCCATAGGCAATGGCCAGGCTCGGCGCAATCAATGCGGCAATTGCCGTACCCGAATTGCCGGCGCCGGCAATTCCCAGCGCCGTGCCTTGATGTTCCGGCGGATACCAGCGCGACGCCAGTGGCAGCGCCACCGCGAAGGAGGCTCCGGCTACGCCAAGGAATGCGCCCAGAACCAGCGTCTGCTCGTAGCTGTGAATGCCGAAATACCAGGCGACGAACAGGGAGGCGATGACGGTTACTTGACCAATGGCGCCCGCCATCTTCGGCTTGAGGTGATCAACCAGCAGCCCCATGACGATACGCAGGATGGCGCCGGACAACACCGGCGTCGCCACCATCAATCCCTTCTGGGAATGCGTCAGCGCAAGATCCTTGGCGATCTGGACGCCGAGCGGGCCGAGCATGACCCAGACCATGAAAGCCAGATCAAAATACAGGAATGCGGCAAGGAGCGTCGGGCGATGCCCGGCCTGCCAGAACGATCTATCAGCAGCCATGTTCAGTGTCCTTTCGAGATTTCAGATTTCAAGGTAAACGGCCATGCCGTCGATTCGGGTCGGGTAGCGACGCGCGCACCCGATATCCGGTGCGACCACCTCGCCGGAATCGAGATGCAGCTTCCAGCCGTGCAATGGACAAGTGACCTGCGTCCCATGAACCATCCCCTGTGAGATCGGCCCCCCTTTATGCGGGCACTTGTCGCGTAGCGCGAAGACTTCATCGCTCGACGTGCGAAAGACAGCGATATCGCCCTCTGCCGATGTCACGACGCGCGACCCGAGTCGCGGAATATCCTCAAGGGTGCAGATCATCTTCCAGTCAGCCATTTCTTTCTCCGATACTTGAAACCCAAACTCCTTCAACACAGAAAACACAGAGACACGGAGATCACGGAAAGAAGAAAGAAGCAGGACAAGCAATGTCGTTTCGATGTCGTGCAATGTTTTTCTCTGTGTTCTCTGTGCCTCCGTGCTCTCCGTGTTGAAAGCGGTTAGAAACCTCAAACCGACAACGCCTCGTATTCCTGCTTCGCCACCCCGGCGACGCGTTCAGCCCAGGGATCCTTGGCATCCTTCAATTCGGCCAGCAAACGCGAATAAAGTGCCTTGCGGTTGTCCTCGTCTTCGACCACTTTGCTCTTGGCGTGATCGAGACCGACGCGCTCGAGGTAATGACAGGTGCGTTCGAGATAAAAGCCTTCTTCGCGATAGAGTTGCAGGAAGGCGCCGGAGTACTCCATCACCTCCTCGTCGCTCTTGACCTTGACGAAGAATTGCGCCACCTCGGTCTTGATGCCGCCGTTGCCACCGACATAAAGCTCATAACCGGAATCGACGCCGATCACGCCCACATCCTTGATTCCGGCTTCGGCGCAATTGCGCGGGCAGCCCGAAACGGCGAGCTTGACCTTGTGCGGCGCATACATGTCGAAGAGCATCTTTTCCAGTTTGATGCCCATGCTCATCGCCAGCTGTGTTCCGAAGCGACAGTGCTCCATGCCCACGCAGGTTTTCACCGTGCGGATCGATTTGCCATAGGCATGCCCGGATGGCATGTCGAGATCCCTCCAGACGCCGATCAGATCTTCCTTTTTGATGCCGAGCAGGTCGATGCGTTGCCCGCCGGTCACCTTGATCGTCGGCACCTGATATTTTTCGGCGACATCGGCGATCCGCCGCAGCTCGGCCGAAGTCGTCAGGCCTCCCCACATGCGCGGTACGACCGAGTAAGTGCCGTCTTTTTGAATGTTGGCATGGGCACGTTCATTGATATAACGCGAACGTGGGTCATCCTTGGCCTCTTTCGGCCAGGTCGAGATCAGATAGTAATTGAGCGCCGGACGACATTTGTCGCAGCCGTCGGGCGTCTTCCATTCCATGAAGTGCATGATGTCGGCGATCCGCACCAGATGCTGTTTGCGAATCGTGTCGCGAACTTCCTGATGCGAATGATCGGTACACGGGCACACCGCCTTCTTGTTCGACGCCGCCGGCGTGTAAGCACCGCCGATGGTCGCCGAAAGAATCTGTTCGCACAGGTTGGCGCAGGAACCGCAGGACGATGACGCCTTGGTGTGCTTCTTGATATCGTCGAGCGTAAACAGACCTTTTTCCTTGATCGCCTTGACGATCGTGCCTTTGGTGATGCCGTTGCAGCCGCACACCTCGGCACTGTCGGCCATTGCCGCGGCCTTGCTATGGCCCTGATGGCCGACGTCGCCGACATGCGACTGGCCAAACAGCAGATGGTCGCGGATTTCGTGGATATCCTGGCCATCGCGAAGCATCTGGAAGTACCACGGTCCGTCCGCGGTATCGCCGTAGAGCACGCCGCCAACCAATCTGTTGTCCTTGATGACCAGCTTCTTGTAAACGCCCCCACCGGCGTCGTTGAGGACGATTTCCTCGGTATCCGCACTGCCGGTAAAATCGCCGGCGGAGAACAGATCGATCCCCGTGACTTTCAGCTTGGTCGAAGTCACCGAGCCGGTATACCGACCGATGCCGAAGTTGGCCAGATGGTTGGCCGCCACCTTGCCCTGCTCAAAAAGCGGCGCCACCAATCCGTAGGCAACCCCCCGGTGCGCCACGCACTCGCCAACCGCATAGACCTTCGGGTCGTAGGTTTGCATCGTGTCATTGACCACAATGCCGCGATTGCAATAAATTCCGGCCGACTCGGCCAGCGCCGTATTCGGGCGAATGCCCACAGCCATGACCACCAGATCTGCCGGGATCTGCATGCCGTCCTTGAAACGAACCGCCGCAACCCGACCGCTTTCACCTGAAATCAGCGCTTCGGTCATTTTCTCCAGAAGGAATTTCAGCCCCCGATCTTCCAGCGACTTTTGCAGCATTTTCCCGGCGGTAGCATCGAGCTGACGCTCCAGCAACCAGCCGGCGGCGTGCACCACCGTCACATCCATGCCACGAAGCTTGAGGCCGTTCGCCGCCTCCAGACCGAGCAACCCCCCGCCGATGACGACCGCATGCCGGTAGCGCTTCGCCGCATCGATCATTTCATCCGTATCCTTGATGTCGCGATACGAAATGACGCCAGGCATCTCATTGCCCGGAATGGGCAGCATGAACGGGACGGAACCGGTGGCTAACAGCAGCCGGTCATAGGATTCTTCGGTTCCGTCTTCGGCGATCACCTTGCGTCTCACGCGATCGATTTTCGAAACCGCATTCCCGACATGCAGCTTGATGCCGTTGTCGGCGTACCATGAGTGATCGTTCAGAATGATGTCCTGTACCGACATTTCCCCGGCCAGCACCGGCGAAAGCAATATGCGGTTGTAATTCGGATGCGGCTCGGCACCGAAGACGGTGATGTCGTAATGATCCGGTGAAATCTTCAGCAATTCTTCGAGCGTGCGCACGCCCGCCATGCCGTTGCCGACCATCACCAGTTTGGGTTTGCTCATCTTCAAGACTCCAGTAATTCCCTATTGATAAGGGACTTACTGCAATCGCCGTGCCACCCTCACAACACGTTGTTACATAGGGCTTTTAGTAAATACCTGGGGGACCAGACAGGTACGTTCGCACCGTTTTTGTGCAATGTGGCGTGCACGATTTCAGGATTGGTGCATTGCGCACCAATCACGACAAAGTGAAGGGGACCGGTATTCGGTGTTTCACCTTCGGCAACCATTGCGTGTTGCAGCATGTAGCGGCGATTTATGATGGGCTTGTGGTCTTCTTGACTGCCTCAGTTGTGCCCGTTGCAGCCTGTCAAGCTTTGGAAAAGCGGATGTTCAGCGTTTAGTCTGAAGCCCCCCTCGAAGCGCGGCTTGGACGTCAGTTTCATACGGTCCCCCGCGCTATGTACCAAGATCAGGTCTTGCATTGTGACTGAGCTTGCTACTCGAAGGCTTTTGCTTCTGCGGGCAAGAAATGAAGCGCGACATCCTTGTGTCGAGACGTTTTACCAAAGTGTCGTCGCCCACCTCGTAAATGATTGCCCTTATGTCTTCGCAGCGCGAACCATCCATAGCAAGATAGCCAAGAAATCGAGTTTGACCAGCAGCAAGCAGGTACATGCTGCGAGTGTTTCCGAATAGGCCATCCAGGACTTGAAAGTCTTCCTCGTGGAGCCATGCGGCGGCGGCTCCAGACTCCGAGTCCATCGTCAGGTTGTACTCTCGGTATCTGAATTGAATCAGGCGAAAGCTCGCGTCATCCCCAAACCCAATCACCTTGGGCATTTCTCCAATATCCGGGCCTTTTCCGTTGTACATCTCTTTGATCGTTGTTCGCAGATCTGAGGAGGCAAATGCCTGATCGGCCAAGGGCGAATCTGAATCCTCGGTGGGGAGCAAAACCGCTGTGGTCGCTGGGGCGTCGAGGAGCGCGGCAGGAAGGCTCCGCTCAGCGTAGTCGCAACCGGGACTATTTTCGAGAGTTGTTACTGTTTCCGTTCCCTCTGGTCCAGTGAGCGACACAACCTTGTCTGTTCGAGTTTCACAGATTTGCTTGGACCACGCAGCGATCAGAACTTTCCGGCCGGGGGCGTACGCGCCAGCGAGGCATCGCGTCGCTTTTGCAACGTCACATGAGAAGGTCAACGCTGCTTCCGGAGTCGCCACTTGAGCAAAAACCGGAAGAGACATTACACAATACGCCAGAAGAACAGTAGGTCTCAAGATTCAACGCCACGCGTGTTCAATTGCGGCGGAAACTCTGACGTCCAACGACGCTGTAGAAAAATATCATCCATTGGCGGCATCGTGCCGTGAACCATATAGAATATCAAGACTTCATTCTGCTGCTCTGGTTGAGTGCGAGTGTCCGCAATGGCGCAGTTTTCTGAGGGGCCGTTATTGGCCGAACTGGGACATCTTGATAATCATCCCGTCAACCTTGTGTATTGCACAACCACAAATCGATCACTGCTCAGTTTAGAAACCGTGTCGCGGCGTCCAGGTCGTTGTAGGTGACGCTCCGATACAGCGCGGACACGAATTTTTGCCAGATGATATCGGGTTCGCCGAGACGAAAACCGTAAAACCCATTGAAGCCGTTTTCATTTTCGCGCAGTGCCAACGCACGAAAATGCGCTATATCGGCTCGCCCCACCTGAATGGTCATGTCACACCAGGTATTGAGAGGAAGGGGGGCACGTGCACGCGCCTGAAATCCGTAGCGGGACACTTCGATTACTTCAATCACGATTTCCTGCGTACCGCCGGCGGGGGTCGCGATAGCGATACGGCCTGGGCATTTCACCGAGAAGCGTTGATGACGACGAATTGGTATGACGTCGGCACTGTCGGGCAGCGCGGGAAGCACGGCCCAGTACTCCGGCAGATCGTAGATTGAATGGAGCAAAGCTTTCTTGCGTTCGCTTAAATTCTCAAATGTCTTCGTACGCACATTGAAAAAATGATCGAGGAGTTCGGGTGTCAGTACCGGGTCGTTGGTCGTATAAAACCGGCGATTGGGGAACTGGATATTGGGCATTTTGACTTGCGTGAAGTAGGCATACAAATTACGGTGCGGCGGTTTCGACGAATAGTGCTTGCGGAAGACGTCAAGAGCCTCTTTAAGGTCCACGGTAGCGCCGATCGCTGGCGCCCCATTCACGAAGTCGTAGTTTTCGACCATGTTGGCCGTCAATCGCCGGAAGAAAAGGAGCGATTCGTACATCTCGATGTGACTGGGATTGACGGCAATGACCAGATGCCGGGTGTCGAAAAATGTCGTGCAGTACTCGTACATGAATTTCATCAACGGGAAGAGGATACTTCCCCCCGTCTTCCGAAATTTGCGATGGATCGCCAGCGCCGAAACTTCGGCGATATGGCCTTCCTTCTGGCGCAAGGGGGTGATGTCGAAGATGGTTTGCAATGGAACGCCCAGCGCGCTTTCACGAACCAGCGAAATCGTCCCGACCACCTCGCCATCGTACTTGGCACAAAGCGTGGTCGTCGTCGGCAGCGCATGGTAGATCGTCACGCGCATGCCCGATGGATCGGGCTTCATGAAGCCGCTGTCGACGTAGGCATCGTGCAGAACCGAGAAGCAGGCTTCGAGCTCCTCCTTGGTTTCGGCGATCTTCAATATCAACCGCTTGCTGGGCGCGGGATCGCAGTCTGCAAACGAACGAAACACAGCAAACCGCTGGTTGCGTGGCAACCAGGAAATCAGTTTTCGTATCAATACATGAATGAGTTTTCGTGTTTTCGAACGAAACTTGTTAAGCATTGAATCCCTCTCCGACAGCATTATGTTGTACTGGAATCTCGGCTGGACGAGAAGGAGTGTGCGCTTATGAGGGAAGCGAGGCAAGGTGTGACAGCGCTGAATGGGCATCCCATCCCCAGCGTTTACCCTGCCACCTCGCACCTTCCAACCAGCGAGCACCCGATGAACCCGCCGTTATCATACTCTGCTCGGGATTAAAACAAAGAAATCCGCCCGCGTCGGACACTGCCCCGGACGCGGCCGATTGCCATGAAAACATGCGGCCATTGCATTTTGAAATGATGCTCAAATCGCGGCGGAAGCCCGGTGCATGACAACATCTTTTTCGGGAATCCAGATCGTCACCAGGACCAGCCCGACCAGCGCAAAAAATGAACTCAGGGCAAAAGTCAATGCGCCGCCAAGATGATCCCAGGTCCAACCACTAATCAATCCACCAACCAAGCCGCCCGCACCGAAGGTCAGGCTGGAATACAGCGCTTGCCCCCGCGAACGGGTGCGTCCCGGAAACCAGCGATTGACCGCCGTTATGGCTGCGGCATGGAAGGAGCCGAATGTCAGGCCATGGAGAAGCTGCGCTAACACGATGATGACGGGCAGTTCAACGCCCATGCCGATCATCAGGAAACGCAAAACAGCGGCAGAAAAACTCAGCAAGAGAATGGTGCGAAGGGAATAAACGCGCTGCAAACGCGACATATAGAAGAAAACGGCAATTTCGGCCAACACCCCCAATGACCACAAACCGCCGACTGCCGATTTGCTGTAGCCATGGTCGGACAAGAAAATCGAAAAGAAAACATACAGCGCCCCGTGTGCTGCCGACATCGAGAAACAGGCCGAAAAAAGCGCCAGGACTCGCCTTTGGCGCAGGATATCCCACACAGGGGGATGATCGGCCGGGTGCAAGCCGGGTTCTGCCTCGGGCATTGCCATGGCATACGCCATTGTCCCGACCAGGGGAATCACGATCATCCACAGCAGGCTGGTGATTTCCAGGAGATCGAGCAAGGCGCCAGCGCCCATGACCGTCGCGATGAAGCCGATTGATCCCCAGATCCTGATCCGGCTGTAGCGCTCCGGACCTTCACGCAAATGTTCAAAGGTGAGCGTTTCGACCAGTGGCAGCGAGGCCGACCAGAAGAAGGCCAGCACCGCCATGGCGACAAGAAAAGCTTCAAAACTCCGAATGAGGAAGAAGGACGTTGAAACCAGCAACGCCATCAGGCAAGCCAGTCGTACGATCGGCACCCTCTTGCCGATCCGGTCCGCCAGCGCCCCCCACAGATAGGGCCCGAACAACCGCATCAACTGCATCTGCGACATCAAAATACTGATGTCCAGAGCCGAAAAAGACAGGGATTGTAGATACAGCCCGAAGTACGGCAGAAACACGCCGATAAAGGCGAAATAGAAAAAATAAAACCCGGAAAGTCGCCAGTAGGGGATGCGGTGCATCCGGCAATTCTACCGGATGCACCGGACCAGGCAGAAAATCAGTTGCCGTTCTTGTGGGCCACCAGAATCTGGTAAACCTTGTCCTTGAGCTTCACGCGCACTTTCTTCATTTCTTCGATTGTGAAATCGTCGACGGGCACGTCTTCTTCTTCCAGGCGCTCGACCTCGTTTGTCAGACTGTGGTACTCGTCAAACATTTTGCTGAAACTGCTGTCCGAAGCCCTCAATGTTTGCATGACTTCCAGAAACTCAGGGAATTCGCGGTGAAGCTCATGATGCTCAACTTGCATGATCGTGCCCTCTCACTGATCCTGGCTTACCTACGGCACAGCCAGCGTGGTTGAAAAAGACAGGCCTGACGGCCTGATTGCGTACTTTAACATCTCCCCGGCCGACTGTTTAGCCCCCTCCGTGAAGACCAAAATCAGAGCTCAAATGCGTGGCGTGGCGCAAACGACATCACCACACTGCGCGCGATGACGCAAGGCATGATCGATCAAAACCAGCGCCAGCATGGCCTCGGCAATCGGCGTCGCGCGGATGCCGACGCACGGGTCGTGCCGACCATGCGTCTCGATGATCACCGGCTCGCCCGCCAGATTCACCGTGCGTCTCGGCAGGCGAATGCTTGACGTCGGCTTGATCGCCAAACTGACCAGAATTTCCTGACCGGTGGAGATGCCGCCCAGGATGCCTCCGGCGTTATTGGTCAAGAAACCCTGCGGCGTCATTTCGTCGCTGTGCTCGCTGCCTTTCTGGCTGATACTGGAAAAACCGGCGCCGATCTCGACGCCTTTTACGGCGTTGATACCCATCATTGCATAGGCGATTTCGGCGTCAAGTCGGTCATAGACCGGTTCGCCCCAGCCGGGGGGAATGCCTTTCGCAGCAACGTTGATCCGCGCACCGACCGAATCGCCCGACTTGCGCAAGGCGTCCATGTAATCCTCAAGCTGCGCGACTATCGCCGCGTTCGGCGCAAAGAAAGGATTCTTATCGATCTGGCCGGCGTCGGTAAAGGGAATCCCGATCGGCCCAAGCTGGCTCATCCAGCCCATAATCGTGACGCCGTAGCGTTCTTCCAGCCATTTTCGGGCAATCGCTCCGGCCGCCACGCGCACGGCCGTTTCACGCGCCGACGAACGGCCACCGCCACGATAATCGCGAAAACCGTATTTCTGCGTGTAGGCGTAATCGGCATGGCCCGGTCGGAAACTCTCGGCAATATTGCCATAATCCCTGCTGCGCTGATCCTCGTTGCGGATCAGCAAACCAATCGGCGTACCGGTCGTTCTTCCTTCAAATACACCGGAAAGAATTTCCACGGTGTCCGGTTCGCGACGCTGCGTGACATGGCGCGACGTTCCCGGCTTGCGACGGTCGAGTTGGACCTGAATCTCGGCCTCGCTGATAGGCAGTCCCGGCGGGCAACCATCGACGACGCAACCGATGGCCGGGCCGTGCGACTCGCCGAAGGAGGTCACCGTAAATAAAGTGCCGAGTGTGTTACCGGACATGGATTTCCCGGGAGCGTTAGAATGGGTGGAAAGCGCCTGAAGTCTATCATAGCCGCGCCCGCCAACGTCCAAACACAACCTTCCGAAGGCATGACCCCCAAGCAGAAACCACCGGCCCGAACACGCTCAAAGGCTCAGGCGGCAGGCACCCGCCCGGCCGTGCCGAACCCGCTGCAGCAGGTGCAAAGCCGCTGGCAGCGGACGGTTCGGTATGGCTGGGACAAAGGGGGCTCGCAGGGCGGACGAAAATAGTCGGGCCAAGGCCAAACAATGGCCAAAGCGCGCCTCCGCCCGGCAAAGGATCATCCCAGATCGACAGGAACGAACAGTTTCGCCTCGTCGCGCTGGATGAGCAGCGCCACCCGTTTGCCGGATTTGGCAATCAGTTTTCGCAACTGCTCAACACTGCTGACCGGCTCGCCATTGACCGATAGCACGACATCGCCCGGGCGTATTCCGGCGCGCGCCGCCGCGCCGGCCGCATTCATCACCAGCAGACCGTTTCCGCCACCGATCTGCTGGCGTTCTTCGGGGGTAAGTTGCCGCAGTGCCAGGCCAAGGCGTCCTTGCCCTGCCGCCTTATCGTCAGCACTGGCAACACTGCTGTCCTTCTGGGCGCCGACTTTCACTTCGATGTCGCGCGAACTGCCCTTGCGCCACACCTGCAGCTTTGCCGGTTCGCCGGGCCGGATATCGGCGACCAGCGGCGGCAATTCGCTTGAACTGGATATCTCCTTGCCGTTGATCGCCAGAATCACGTCACCGGGTTCCAGCCCGGCCTTGGCCGCCGGGCTCCCGTTCTCAACCGAACTGATCAATGCGCCTCCGGCCTTCTTTATCCCGAACGATTCAGCCAGGGACTGGCTCAGTTCCTGAATCGAAATCCCCAGCCGGCCGCGCTGCACTTTCCCGTACTGGACTATCTGCTCTTCCACTTTCATCACGACATCAATTGGGATGGCAAACGAAAGTCCTTGATAGCCTCCGGTACGGCTGTAGATCTGCGAATTGATGCCGATGACTTCACCGGCCATATTGAACAGCGGGCCACCCGAATTGCCGGGGTTGACCGCCACGTCGGTCTGAATGAAAGGGACATAATTTTCGTCCGGCAGGGAACGGGACTTGGCCGAAACGATGCCGGCGGTGGCGCTGTTCTCAAAGCCGAATGGCGAGCCGATGGCCAACACCCATTCGCCCACTCTTGTATTGGCCGCGCTGCCGATTTTCAGGGTGGGAAGATTCTTGGCATCGATCTTGAGCACAGCCACGTCGCTGGCCTTGTCGACGCCCAGCACCTTGGCCTTGAATTCACGCTTGTCGATCAGCTTGACCACCACCTCGTCGGCGCCATCGACAACATGGGCATTGGTCAGCACGATGCCGTTCTCGCGCAGGATGAATCCCGATCCCTGCCCGCGCGTCGGCACATCGCCACGCGACCTCGGCCCACGGAAATGACGGAAGAATTCATAGAACGGGTCACTTGGATCAAGCTCGGGAAAACCAAGCGACGCCGCAGAATTCTTTGCCGTACCGGTTACGCTGATATTGACCACGGCCGCGCCGTTGCGCGCAACGATGGCGCTCATGTCCGGCAAATAGCTCACCGGCGCCGCAGTACCGGTCGTTGAAGCGGCTGGCCCGGAGGAAACTGCCTGGCTTTGCTGCGCCGCGGCCTGCGGCGGCCATAGCGCATGCCCGCTGTTGATCGAGTAGGCGCCGGTCAGCGCCGCGACAATCGCCACGGCGATTACGCTTTTTTTCAGAGTCTTCACGGTCATTTTCGTTCTCCTGTCGTTCCACATGAGCACACGGGGTGCTCGGCGATGGGCTTATCGTACTGCCCGAACACTTAGAAGCAACTTAAGCGGGCCGGTAATGTCACGAAACATCGGGGCTCATTCCACCGATCGGCCGCGCGATAAAGCCGCCGAGTCCCGATCAAAACGGTAGTTCGGACTGACCGCCGAGCTCATTCGAATGCGCCTTCACGAGCGGTGTCAAGCCGCTGGCCCGCACGCCCAACAGCCGGATTCGTTGCGTCAGGGAAACGCGCTTGAGGCACTCTCCGGCAACCTTGCGGATCCGCTCACCGCCAGACACGCCGGCAGACAAGGTCAAATCCCGTGTCACCGCATGAAAATCCGCATAGCGCAATTTGATGCCGACGGTCTTGCAGGCATATCCTTTCCGATTGAGGTCTTCGGCAAGGCGCAGGCAAAGGCCAGTGAAGATCGCCGAGAGTTCCGCCCGGTCCAGTTTGGCGTGCAGATCGCGTTCAAAGGTCGTTTCACGGCTGATCGACTTGGGTTCCGATTCTGTCACCAGTTCCCGCTCATCGAGGCCGTTCGCCGCCGCGTGCAGCCAAGCGCCGTTGGTCGGGCCAAAATTCTTCAGCAGAACATCGAGGGGTGTCGCCGCCAGCTCGCCGATGGTATTGATTCCGAGCCGGGCAAGTTTCTCGGCCGATTTGGGGCCGATGCCATTCACCTTCTTGGCCGGCAAAGGCCAGATCCGGGCGGGGATATCCTCCCAACCGAGGAGGGTTATGCCATCCGGCTTGTCCAGGTCGGAGCCGATTTTCGCCAGCAGTTTGTTGGGGGCGATGGCTATGGAACAGGTCAGTCCGGTGGCCTCACGAACCGCTCGCTTGATGCGCCGGGCCAGGGTATTCGCCTCTTCCGAATGATCGCTCAAGTCGATATAGATTTCATCGATGCCGCGGTCCTCGATTCTGGGCGCGATGGCCGCCACCGCCGCTTTGAACCTTCGCGAGCAATCCCGGTAAGCATCGAAATTGGCCGGAAGCAGAATCGCCTCCGGCGCCAATCGGGCCGATTTCATCAGCCCCATGCCCGAAAACACGCCCAGTAACCTGGCCTCGTAGGTGGACGTCGTCGCCACACCGCGCCCGGCATAATCGCGCAGTCTTGAAAAACGCCAGCTACCGTCCGACTGCCTTGAGGGTTGTTGATCCGCGCGCCCGCCGACCACCACCGCCCGGCCCCGTAGTTCCGGATAGCGGAGCAGTTCGACCGATGCAAAGAAGGCATCCATATCGAGATGGGCGATACGCCGGATACTGTTCATATTTACAGTATATGCGAAATTCGCGGGCCATCGCAGTATTCAAGCCGGGACCGGGCATATCCACACGAACAGGACCTGGCCTTGCGATTCCGCAAGCTGGGCCAGGTCGACGAGCGAGATCAGCTGCTCGACGATGTCTTCGGTTTCCCAATGCTCGTTTTCGAACTCTTCGGTGGCGGCGAGCTCGATGGCAATGCTCTCCAGGGCGTCTTCATCGATGGTGGCCAGCTTTTCCAGCATTTCGTCCGCCAGACGCAAGACAATGATCTCATTTTCGGCCACGTACACTGGCTCGTAGCGATCAAGCGCCACCTGGAGCGGATCGCTGGTCAACAGGGAGTGCAGCGTGGCGATCTTGATCGAATCGAGCCCGGGAGCCTCGATTCCACTCCATTCGTCCAGGGGATTGCTCGACTCGCCAACAGCCGAATATTCATCTTCTTCCGCAGCAACGATGTTTGTCATCATCTCCATGGCAGCCATCCTCGATCAAGCCTGTCTTAGTCAATCACTCTTCGTCAATCACTCGCTGGCAAACCCGCTTATCAACTGCTCGACAATCCATGTCGCTTCGGCTTCGGTCAGAAAACGGCGCCACGGGGGCATGGGGGTGCCGGGCCGCCCATTGTAGATGGTGGCGACCAGCGATTCGACCGGCTTGTCGCGCAGCGCTTCCGGTCTGAGCGATGGGCCCAGCCCGCCGCGCAGCGTCATGCCATGGCACGAGCCGCAATCCTGACGGACCAGATGCACGAGTTCGCGCTGTCGTTCCGGCGTTGGCACCTCCGCCTGGACAACGCCGGACAGCAGCAGGAAGCCGACGGCAATAAACGAACCGGAGAACCATGACAAACGATTCAAACCGGATTGAGAAACATATGGTCGACTGGCCGGGTATGGCAGCACAAGATACTCCGCTTGCAGTTGTACGGGAACACGTGCCGATGATAACCCAGGTCGTCGCCACGTGTCCGCCGCCAACCCGATTTTGCCTTCCTCGGTTGCCGTCGCGATGCATGCCGGTTTCTTTGACGCACATCAAATATTGCTTCGCCTCGGGGCCATTAGTCCATAAATACACAAAGAACTGTTGAACAGTTGGCAAGCGGCACTTATGCTTACACCTCGATCAAACACCTGAAAAGCAATGAACCCGAATCAACGCCCCAAACATACAGGGACCGTATATCTCGTCGGGAGCGGTCCGGGGGCACTCGACCTCATGACCGTTCGCGCGACGCGCCTGATTGGCGAAGCCGATGTCATTGTCCATGACCACCTGATTGCCGACGGCGTTCTCGAACTCGCCCGCAGCGATGCGCAAACGATCTGTGTCGGGAAACGCGCCTCGAACCACACCGTGCCGCAGGATGAACTCAATCGGCTGCTGGTGCGCCTGGCGCGCGAGGGAAAAATGGTCGTTCGCCTCAAGGGCGGCGACCCGTTCATTTTTGGTCGTGGCGGCGAAGAAATCGAAACCCTGGTCGACTGCGGCATTCCCTTCGAGGTTGTTCCGGGAGTCACCGCCGCCGCCGGTTGCGCCGCCTATGCGGGAATTCCGCTAACCCACCGCGATCACGCGCAAACCGTCAGCTTCGCCACCGGTCATCTCAAGGACGGCAGCGTAGACCTCGACTGGCAGGCCCTGGCGCGGCCCCGGCAAACCTCCGTTTTCTATATGGGCATCGGCGGAATCGGCGAAATCTGCCGCCAGATGATGGCGCACGGCTTGCCGGGCACGCACCCGGCTGCCGTGGTGCAAAACGGGAGTACCGTACGCCAGCGCGTCGTCACCGCCGACCTCGCGACGCTGCCGGACAAAGTCAAGGAAGCGGGCATCAGCTCACCGGCATTGATCATTGTTGGCACCGTCGTCAGCCTGCATCGAAAGCTGGCGTGGTACGCGCCAATTCTGGACACTGAAAACCGGAACGCACTCGCGTAACCCGGAAGCCATGCGCACCGATACGGTTCATGTACGCCGGATGTCGCCGCCGAATCGACGGGTGCCCGTACGCAAGGCCTTCATGCAGTCGGCTTCGGAGGAATTCTTTTATGCCTAGCCCGGCGGCACACTTTCGCAAAGACTTATGCCGGCGTCTTGCGTGCTTGGCGTTGCTTTCATTCAGCCCGATGCTCTGGGCGCAAACGTCCGCACCTGCGGCAGCGGTGCCAACCCCACAGACGCTCGAACAAGCCGACGCTCAGCGCGAGCGCGTGAAGCAGATGCGCAGCGAGGCAGAACAACGCTATACAACCGAGCAGACGGCCTGCTACAAGAAATTTCTGGTCAATAGCTGCCTGGATGACGCCAAGAAGCGCTACACCCGAACGATGATTGAAGCGCGGAAACTGGACATCCCGGCACGCGAATTTCAACGCGACGCAAAGCGCGCCGACGTCGAGGCCAAGGAAGCCCAACGGGCGGCCGATCTTCCACGCCGGGAGAGCGAACAGAAGGAGCAGGCCGAGAACTATCGGGCCACCGAGGCCACCAGGGCCGCCGCGCGTGATAAGAAGAGAGCCGACAAAGCCGTGAAGGCGGCCGAAGGGCGGCGGAAAAGGGAAGCCGAACAAGTCAAACGTCAGGCTAGGCAGGAAAAACGAGCGAAAAAAGACGCCGAACGCGCAGCCAAGAAGGCCCGCGAAGCAGCCAAAGCCGAAGCCAAAGCAGCCGCCGAGGCCGATGTCAGCCGCCGCTCAGGGCCTGCGCAATGATCAGCTCACCCGAAGCGCATAGCGGCAGCGTCAGATCGCGAATCTGTTCGCCGTCGAAGAAGATGCGAATGTGCCGGCGTATTTGCTCCTGTTCGTCGATCATGCGAAAACGTATTCCAGGGTAGTGCCGGTCAAGGTCGGCGAGGACGTCGGCGAGCGTGGCGCCAACGGCTTCAACCTGACTCTGCCCGGTATAGGAATCAAGCGCGCTGGGAATCAGCACCTTCACCGGAAATTCCTCCCTACGCCAGTTCGACGGCTTCCACCGCGTAGATTTCCGGCAGGTGCCGGGCGATGCATTCCCACTGGCGTCCCGCGTCGCGGCTGGCCCAAAGTTCACCGCTGGTAGTGCCGAAGTACAGGCCCACCGCATCCTGCCGGTCGGCCGTCATCGCCTGACGTTTGACGGTCCACCACGCCTGGCTTTGCGGCAGGCCGTTGTCGAGCCGTTGCCAGCTCGCCCCGCCGTCGGCCGTTCCGTAAACGGACGGTCGGCCGTCCGGGCTCGTTCGCGGCCAGACTTTGGTGCCATCCATCGGAAACACCCATGCCGTATTGTCGTCGCGCGGGTGCACAACCATCGGGAAACCAATGTCGCCAACCGCTTTCGGCATGGCGTTGCCGATCCTGATCCAGCGATCCGATGGCCGGTCAAGGCGATAGATGCCGCAATGGTTCTGCTGGTACAGGCGATCCGGGTTGCTCGGGCACAGGCGCACGCAATGCGGATCGTGGAAAGCGATTTCCGCCGGGTCGAAACTGGCAACGACTTCCATGCCCTTGACCAGCGGTGCGAAGCTTGCACCACCGTCGAGCGACTCGTGTACCCCGCCGCCCGACATCGCGAAGTACAGATGCTTGGAATCGCGCGGATCGACGATGATCGAGTGCAGCTTCGGCCCATCCGGCGTGCCGTCCTGTACGCTGCCCATCCATTTGCGGTATTGCGCATCGTCATTGATACACGAGAACGGCGCCCAGGTATTGCCGCCGTCGTTGGAACGAAACAGGCCTTGCGGCGACGTCCCGGCATACCAGACCTCGGCCTCGTCGGCCGGCCCCGGCGTCAGCCAGAAAGTGTGATCGACGGCGCGGGCTTCCATACCGTTGACGGCGGGAGCGAACGCCGGCGGCTGCGTAGCTTCCTGCCAGCTTTGACCGAGATCGGTCGACCGGAAGATCGTCGGGCCAAGGTGGCCGGTCTTGGCCGAGGCAAGCAGCGTCCGGCCGTCACGCGGATCGAGCACCAGATGATTGATGATATGCCCGAGAAAGTGCGGGCCGTCGACGCGCCAAGCCCGGCGTTGCGCATCGCCGTGAAACAGCCACGCCCCCTTGCGCGTGGCGACCAACAAGGTGAGACGATTCGATATCGCGGTCGAGTGATTGCGTGTCATCGCATGGGTCCTTTGGGAATTGGCATTTTCAGAGCGACTGCTTGTGGCCCTGCTGCCGCGCCTCGGCCGCAGCGACCGACTCGCGGATCGGCCGGATCGGTCGCACCTCGATGCTGCCGACACGCGCCGGAGGAATCTTCGCGGCAACCTGGATCGCCTCGTTGAGATCCACCGCCTCGATCATGTAGAAGCCGGCAAGCTGTTCCTTGGTTTCGGCGAAAGGTCCATCGGTAACGGCCAGCTTGCCGCTGCGCACGCGCACGGTAGTCGCGCTCTGCACCGATTGCAACGCTTCCGAAGCGATGCATTGGCCGCTCGCACGGATCGACCGGTCATAGGCCACGCATTCTTCGTCCGGCAGTTCGTCCAGCCGATTCTCGTCGAGGTAGACCAGGCACAGGTATTTCATCGT
This sequence comes from Propionivibrio sp., assembly GCA_016705685.1. Taxonomy (GTDB): domain Bacteria; phylum Pseudomonadota; class Gammaproteobacteria; order Burkholderiales; family Rhodocyclaceae; genus Propionivibrio. Next base: position 476,490 of record JADJLB010000002.1, on the reverse strand, counting down.
TCGCTCCAATCGTGAAAGGAACTATTGCATCGAATGCAGGCCGATCATATTGCCTTCGGAATCGTAGACCAAAGCGATATGACCGTATTCGCCGATCGAGAATTTCTCGCGCTCGATGCGGCCCCCGGCCGCCACGACGCGGCGCGCTTCGACAGCGCAATCCTCGCAAATGAAGTAAACCAGAACGCTATTGCGGCCCGAGGAGAAGCCTTCCATCTTGACCAGCGAACCGCCTGCTCCCCAGTTGCCCATCTGCATCGGAAAGCTCCACATCTCGATATCGGGCGTATTGAGCCTTTCGAGCTTGACCTGGAAAACGGATTCATAAAATTTCTTCGCCCGTGTCATATCTTCGACATAGATCTCAAACCAGCCGACGGCGTTGTTTTTGTTGCACTCTGTCATGATTCTTCTCCTTGAAAATAGCCACGTTTAAGGTGTGACAAAGAAGGCGCATGGAACGATGGATCTGTTCCGGCAAACGGATGGACAGGCGGCATGCGGTGGAGTTCGCGAAACCACGGTGGCGATCGACAAAAGCCCTGTTCCTGTCCCTAGTCGAACGGCGCGGCGCCAATTCGACAATGCCGGGAAAAGAATTTCAGCGATCCAGTTCAGCCAGGCGCCGCTCCAGAAATCGCCGCTCGGGCAGTTGCCGGGTCAGCTCCAGTGCCCGCAAGTACGCCGAGCGTGCGTCCTCCTTGCGCCCCAGGCGACGGCACAGGTCTGCGCGTGCCGCATGCGCCCAGCGGTAATCGGCAAGCTCTCCTTGGTCCAGCAGGGCGTCGATCAAGGTCAGGCCGAATTCGGGGCCGTCGCGCATCGCCACGGCAACCGCTCGGTTCAACGCCACCACCGGCGACGCTGCAAAGCGCAGCAGCACGTCGTACAAGCCGACGATTTGCGGCCAATCGGTTTCAGCCGCACTCGGCGCCTCGGCCAGCACGGCCGCAATCGCCGCCTGCAACGCATAGGCGCCAAAACGGCGCGACGACAAGGCACGCTCGGCCAATGCGCAACCCTCGGCGATCAACTCGCGCTTCCACAGCGAACGATCCTGGTCGTCGAGCAGGACCAGATCGCCGTTTGGCAAATTGCGCGCCTCGCGTCGCGATTCGTGCAGCAACATCAAGGCCAGCAGCCCTTCCGCCTCCGGTTCAGGTTCGGGCAGCAAAACGACGAGCAGTCGCGCCAGGCGTATCGCCTCGCCCGAAAGATCGTGCCGCGTCTGCGACGCGCCGGATGACGCCGAATAGCCCTCGTTGAACACCAGATAGATCACCCGCAACACGCTGTCGAGCCGTTCCAGCAACTCGCTGGGTGCCGGCACCTGATACGGAATCCGCGCCTCGCGGATCTTTGCCTTGGCCCGCACGATGCGTTGTGCCAGCGTCGGTGCAGGCGTCAGATAGGCGCTGGCGATTTCCTCGGTGGTCAGGCCGCACACTTCACGCAGCGTCAGCGCCACCTGGGCATCGGGCGACAATGCCGGATGGCAACAGGTGAAAATGAGACGCAGACGGTCGTCCTCGATTCCATCGTCATCCGTGCCTTGGGTCTGGGCGGCGATGGATTCGACCGCATCGGCCACCTCCTCGAGCGGTGTAAGGCGCGAATGACGGCGTATGGCATCGATCGCCTTGAAGCGCCCGGCGGACACCAGCCAGGTGCGCGGATTGGACGGCACGCCGTCGCGCGGCCATTGCTCCAGCGCTGCCCTGAAGGCATCGTGCATGGCTTCCTCGGCGACATCGAAATCGCCAAGCAGGCGTATCAGGGTAGCCAGAACGCGTCGCGATTCGCTGCGATAAACCGCGTCGACCATCGCCTGCGCCTGTCCGGATTGCTCGTCGCTCATGAAAAATCAATCGGCACGAAGATCGAAATGGCGATAGTACTCAAATCGCGCCGCTCAGCGCCGACCGCTCCAATACCCCGGACGGCGGCGCTGATGTGCGACTGCGCTCACGATGATGGTGTCAGCAACGATCCGGTAAATGATCGAGTACGGAAAATGCCGCAAAGGCAGGGCGCGCTGTTGGCGAGATCGGGGGGCGCCAACCAACGGAAATTCCAAGAGCCGAATGACGCCTTGTTCATACTCTCCCGCGAAAGCTGCTGCAATACGAGATGTGGCATGTTCAAGATAATAGTCGCGCGCCTCTTCGAGTTCCGCTTGCGCCGCGTCGAGGACAATCAGTTTCATGCGCCTTTAGGCAGCTTGGCGCGCAAGCGAGCCAGGGATTCATCAAAATCGATGGCGCCCATTTCGCCGCGGTCAAAAACGTCGCTTCGGCGCTCTGCCTCTTCCACCCATGCGGCCATGATTTCGTCATCTTCGCTCAGGCTGTCCAGAAGGCGTTCCGTCAGGTGGCTGCGGTCAGCTGCGGGCAACTGGAGTACCATCGCTTCGATTTCTTCCAGCGGGGTTGTGATCATTTCAGGCTCCTTGGTGCAAAGTAGCTCTATCGTAATCGAACGCGTCGGGGTTTGCCATTACAAGGACATTGGCAGAGGTTCCCCGTGTCTGACACGCCCGATCCCATTGCCATTTCCGCCTTCCGGCACTGCTGCTGTTACCCACGCCAGCCCGGCCTGATCCATTTGGAGCAGGTATTTCAGGAGAATATCTTGACCCAGCGCAGGCAGGCGTTGCACAAGCGGGTGGACGACCCCGGCGTCGAGGCGCGCGACATATTGCGCGTCGAGCGTGCCTTGCCGTGCTCACCTTTGCCGTTCGTGATTTGCGGAAGCGTACCGGCAACCTGATACGTAGAGCAGAGAACGGCGATCATTCGCCCTCCCAGTAATTCAATGAACCGCATTCACGTCCGACAAACATGAAGCGCTGCGGTTTTCCATCGGGGCCAGCGGGCAGTTCGGCGAGGACGCCAAATTTTCCTGAGTTCGGATATTCGGCGATCTCGGGCGAAAGCTTGGTGCTCACCGCAAGATACCGCAGCTCGTCGGCCCCGGTATTGACGATCTGATGAGCCGTTTCCTTGCCCCCTGCCGGGCAGGCGATCACATCGCCGGAGCGGATGGGATAGGTGCTGTCACCTATGCTGACTTCGCCCGTGCCTTGCAAAACGAAGAACATCTCTTCGTTGACGCGATGGTTGTGCAAGGGGAACGCACGCTTTCCGGGTGGCACGGCGGTGATGTTATAGCCGAGCTTCTGAGCACCGATTCGCGGGCCAATGTACGCCATCTTGGCGTCGAAGCGTTCGGCCGCCGAACCGGTGGGCGTGAATGCGCCAGGGCGTGGTTCAAGCTCGACATCGGCAATGTTGATGATGGGCTTCGTCACGGCTGTTCTCCAATAGAGTCAATGAAATGTCAGCACAAGGTCGCCCAAGATGCACTTGGCATCCTTGGCCCGAGAAAAGGGTTGAGAAGTCCCGCAGCGACGCCGTGCCGAATCGGCTGCACGGTCTGATTCGCAATAGCGATGTCTTCCTGCCGCGCTCATGGGTTGGCACACTCCCGAACGCGAGCCGGCCCCGCGCCGCGGTCGAGCTTTCCGCACGGCGTGAGTGCGCCGGGCACCGGGTGGGGCGTACCCTCCTCGTCCATCTGCGCGGCCAGCGTCTCCCAGGCCACCAGCCCTTGGCGATCGAGCGTCAGGCGCAGTAACCAGCCGCGTTTTGCGGCCGGCAGTTTGAACCCGTCAAAGACAAAATTGCCGAGGCTATAGACAATCAACTTGCCGTGGTAATACTCCGCGCCCTGCGTGACATGCGGATGTCCGCCAACCACCACATCGGCCCCGGCATCGATCATGGTGTGCGCCAGTTGCCGTTGCCGCTCGCTCGGTTTTGGTTCGCGCTCCCATCCCCAATGCATGAACGGAATCACCAGGTCGGCGCCGGCAGCACGCGCTGCGCGGATGTCGCTGATCACCTGGTCGTCCTCGCTCCAGGCGATCCCCGGTTGGTCCGGGCCAGCCTCAAACGACCGGGGCTTGAATTCGTTGTAACCCAATACGGCAATACGCAGGCCACGTCGTTCGATCCACAGCGGCGCATGCGCCCGAGTCAGATCGCGGCCTCCACCAAAGTGAGCGATGCCGGCGTTGTCGAGATGCTCCAGCGTTTCGAGGAAGGCCCCCTTGCCGTAGTCGCCCGAATGATTGTTGGCGACGGCCAATGCATCGAATCGCCCCTTCAAGAGAGGGACGACGCGGGGGTCGGCGCGAAAGGAATAGATTTTATTGTCGAGCGGCTTGCCGCTGCTGGCGATCGGGCACTCCAGATTGCCGATGGTGAAATCGGCATCGCGAAGTTGCGCAGCAAAGGGGGCGAAGGGGTCGCGCCCGGAGGCGACAACCCGCCCGGGGCCGTCATCGAGCATGACATCGCCGACAAAGATCAGGCGTACCGGTTCGGCCTGCGCGTACAGGCACCCGCATAGCGCCAGCAAGGCGCTCAGCCGCAGGAATCGTTTCATCGCGTCGCTTTCGTGTCGGGCATGGCGGCCGGCGCCGATTTGGCCGGCTTGGGTGATTTCGCCATGACGCACCAATATTGCAGTTCGCCATCGCGCATCGGCTCATACACGATATGCAGACCGCTGAAGCCGTAGCGCTTGGCACCGCTTGCCGACGGTGGATAGGGGAATACTGCCTGGTGGATCAGAGCCGCGCCTTCATTGCGACTGGCATAGACATAGACCTTGACCGAGGCGCTATCCACGGGCTTGTTCCTGAAGACAACCCGGAACTGGAAGTACGAGCCGACGGCAATGCCGTGGACCGTATAGGGCGATGACGTCGGCTCGGCCACCAGCTCTTTCGTTTCACCCCCATAGGAGTAGTGGCACACCACGTGTTCCGCGTGCGCTGTGGCTGTGGCCGGAAAGGCCGACAACCCCATCACCATCAGTGCGCCCGACAGCATGCTCGCCCATGCCCGGCGCCCAATAGGCAGAATCGATGGTTGAAGAACCCGCACATCACTCTCCCGTATCCACGCCATGCCGTCTACAAAGACAGCCTCTTGAAAATCCGCTCCGGAACGTGCCGGATGATAGTCATGATCAACCACCAGAAAGCGGGAAGATACACTTCGTCTTTGTTCCGGTCGATCGCCCGGACAATCCCTTGGGCGATAGCCTCCGGTTTCGCCCACAGCGCGCCCTTGCTGAACGTCGCTGTCATCGGCGTATCGACGAACCCCGGCTTGATCGTCAGCACCTGGATTCCCTGTTTTGCCAGACGGTTGCGCAGACCTTGCAGGAAGAGGCTGACCATGCCTTTGGCCGCGCCATAAACGTAGTTGCTCTGCCGGCCGCGATCTCCGGCGACCGAGCCGATCACCGCCAGGCTCCCCCGACCCTGCGCAGCGAATTTCTCTCCCAGGCGGGTCGCCAGCGCGACGACGGAAAGACCATTGATGTCGATTTCGTGGAGCGCTTTTTCGACTGAGCTTTCGCATGCCTTCTGGTCCGGTAGCGAGCCATGCGCTATGAGCGCGACATCCAGCCCGCCCATCGCCGATTCGGCCGCTTCCAGCATGGCGGCATGCGCCGGGGTATCGCAGGCATCCATCGCGAAGCACCCCACCGACGCCGCGCCGCGCACGCGCAAGTCGGCGGCGATGGCGTCCAGCCGCGCCGTATTTCGACCCACCAGGAACAAGGCCTCTCCACGCGCCGCCCAGAGACGCGCCGTCGCTTCGGCAATGGCCGAGGTGGCGCCAATGATCAGAATCCTGTGCATAGATCGTCTCCCTTGTCTTCGTCGCCATCAACCTTACATGAAAACACGCCGTGCAAAATCCGACGAAAACCGTGGATCGACGAAACGCATGAACGCGTCGATTTGTGGGTAACTGCGCCGGAAAAACTCGCCGCTCATGCGTGCATCCTTGGCGGCATAGAGCCGTCCACCGGCGGCCACAACGATGGCGTCGAGGCGATCGAAAAGCGCCCGCGTGACTGCGCCCCGATTCGGGAAATCGAGCGCCAGACTGACGCCCGGCATGGGGAAAGACAGCAATCCGGGGCTGGGCAAGTTGCCAAAGGTCTTCAGCACGGCGAGGAAAGACCCCTGCCCGCTGGACGCAATGCTACGCAGGATATCGTCGAGTGCCGCGCGCGCCGCAAAAGGCAGAACAAACTGGTACTGGTAGAACCCTTGTTTCCCGTAGATCCGGTTCCAGTGTAAGACCCCGTCGAGCGGATGGAAAAACGGAGCGTAAGACATCTTCGTCTCGGCTGCCAGCGGGCGGTGATAATAGGCCTGATTAAACGCGCGCAGCGACACGCCGTTGATCAAGGACAGGGGCGGCGTGAACGGGATGCCCAGTGGCTTTCCAGTCTCGGCGCAGCGACCGTCGGCCGTAGCATGATCGCCCGCCACGAAAATGCCGCGCGGCTTTGCGGCCAGGCAATCGATCCAAGCCACGGTGTATTCGTGCGCGGCTTCGGCAGCGGCATTGATGGCAAAAAATTCGTCGAGCCCGTTAAAGCGCGTGTTCTCGACGCTGATCATCGGGCCCGCAACCGGCTTGAGGCTTATCTCGACCCAGGTGATCAGCCCCGTCAGCCCGAGGCCGCCGACCGTTGCTGCAAAAAGTTCCGGGTTTTCCGCCGGCGAACACACCCGCCGTTCGCCATCGGAGCGCAACAGTTCGAAGCGGCGGATATGGCGGCCGAAGCTGCCTGCCGCATGGTGGTTCTTCCCATGCACGTCATTGGCGATGGCCCCGCCCAGCGTGACGAAACGCGTTCCTGGCGTGACCGGCAGAAACCAGCCGCGTGGAACAAACAGCGCGAGAATGTCCGCGAGCAATACGCCGGCTTCGCAAATCAGCGTGCCGCTGGCTTCATCGAAATCGATGAAGCGGTCCATGCTCCGCGTATGCAACAAGGTCGCACCGCTGTTCAGGCAGACATCGCCATAACTGCGCCCGTTGCCGTAGGCCAGCAGGCTGCTCCCCGTTTCCGGCAGATCGGCATCTCGATCGGCCCAGCGCAGCTCCTGCGCAGCCGGCGCGGCGGGTAATTGCCCCCAGGCCTGCAGCGCCATTAGCGCTGCCTCGCCAGACAGGCGGCACCGAGCGCCACCGCAAACCACAGCGTCGCCATACGGCAGATCAGGGTTGCCGTCACTGCCGCCGGTTCAGGTATGCCATTGAGCACCAGCAGCCCGAACATCACCGCTTCGCTACTGCCCAGGCCACCTGGCAGGAAGGAGAGCGCCCCGACCAGCATGGCAAAGGCATAGATAAAAACCGCCGTGGTCAGCGGCAGAGGATGCCCCACCGCTGTCAGTAGCCACCAGAAGCCAAAGCCCTCGGCAAACCACGCGAGAACGCCAATGGCCAGCCCCATGGTCATCGCCGGGAGCGAAAAGCAGCGGCGAAAATGCAGGACGATTTCGCAGAGTCTGACCAGCAGCTTCGCCCACTTTTGCGGGCGCGACATTGCCCAGCGATCCACGGCAGCAATCCCTGCAGTCCATTGCACTAGCGCCAACATCAGACACACCACCAACAAAGCCAGCCCGACAACGGGTCGCGCCGGAGCATAGGCCCACAGGCCAACGGCAGCGAGTACGATAATCGACAACAGATCACTCGCTCGTTCGGCAAAGAACGCCGCGAGGCTGGATGCCGAAGGGACGCCATACGGCTTTAGCAAGACCGAGCGCAACATCTCGCCCAGTTTGCCCGGACTGGTGGTCAGCGCAAAGCCGGAAAAATAAATCGCCAGATGCTCGCGCCAGGGCAGCGACGCGTCGAGCAACGCGAGGTAACGCGTCCAGCGCACGAAACGCAAAACGTAGTTGCCGAGCGAAAGCGAGAGCAGGCCAAGCACGACCCAAGGACCGACCTGAACCAGCGCCGACAGCACGTCGCGCCAACCGGCCCAGAGCGATAGTGCCAGATACGCCACGGCAGCAAGGGCCACGCTCCACAGAACGGCGCGCAGCGGCAGCTTCAGGGAGGACGGGGAGTTCACAAAAAGAAACCGCCTTAAACGTAAAGAGCGCAGAGACGCAGAGAGCGCGGAGTTCTTATTTTCCGGTTTTTCTCTGTGCTCTCTGCGTCTCTGCGCGCTCTGCGTCGAAAGAGGTTTCGTATCTTCAAGCAATCACTCCGCCACCCAGGCATACCCGGCTCTCATACACCACCACCGACTGCCCCGGCGTCACGGCCCACTGCGGCTCGGCAAACCTGATCTGGCAGGACCGGGCATCGACGCGCTCGATTTCGCAGGGCGAATCGGCCTGGCGATATCGGGTCTTCGCGGCATAGACCCAGTGCGTATGCGGCATCTCGCCAGAGACCCACGACAACTGTTCGGCCTTCAATTCATCGACCAACAAGGCCGGGTGATCATGGCCTTGCACCACATAGAGCACATTGTTGGCCATGTCCTTCCTGGCCACAAACCAGGCGTCATGATCACCGTCGGCGCCCGTTTTCCCACCCTTCATCCCGCCGATATGCAAGCCCTTGCGCTGGCCGAGGGTGTGATAGCTGAGGCCGTCGTGTTCTCCGATCACTTTCTCGTTATCAAGGCACCGGATCTCGCCTTGCTGCTGTGGCAGATAGCGCATCAGAAACTCCTTGAACGGCCGCTCGCCAATGAAGCAGATTCCGGTGGAGTCCTTTTTTTCGGCGACGTGAAGATGGGCTTCCTGCGCCATTTTCCGGACATCGCGCTTGTACAGCCCGGCCAGCGGAAACAGCGTCATCGATAGCTGTTGCTGGTTCAGGCGATAGAGGAAATAGCTCTGGTCCTTGGTCCCGTCCTCGGCCTTGAGCAACTGGAACTTGCCGGCGAACTCGCGCACGCCGGCATAGTGACCGGTGGCAATCTTCTCGGCCCCCATCTCCATGGCATGTTCCAGGAAAGCACGGAACTTGATCTCGGAATTGCACAGGACATCGGGATTCGGCGTGCGTCCCGCCTGATATTCGCTGAGAAAACCGGCGAAGACGCGCTCCTTGTATTCCTTGGAGAAATTCACCACGTCGACCTCGATGCCCAGCCTGTCGGCGATGCTCATTACGTCGATCAGATCTTGACGCGACGAACAATACTCATCGCTATCGTCGTCCTCCCAGTTTTTCATGAACAGGCCGAGCACGTTCCAGCCCTGTTCCTTGAGCCGCATCGCCGCCACCGCGGAATCGACCCCGCCGGACAAGCCGACAACAACCGTCCTGCCTTTATTTTCATTGACCGACATTCGGACCCTCTCCCCTAAGCCATCTTGCCAACGGCATGACGACCGCCGGTTGGCCATTATCGACGAACCAGCTATCCACCACGTAACGACTCGCCTCACCGCCCTTTGCCAGGGATCCGGTTTCCTCGATCTGCGCCGAGTAGTGTTCGAAAACCAGGAAACGACTCCGCAATACGCGATCGAGCACCCGGTGATAATGTAACAGACCCTGCTTCTCGATCAGTTGCAGCAAGCGCGTCGTGGTCTTTGAATGGTCGATGCAGTCCATCTTTCCATGCACGCCATCGTCCGCGTAATTGCCGCCGCGGTCCGCAGATATCGCCGTTTGCTGGCCCGCCCAACCGAGCATGAGGCCGACGCCGACGCTGATCGCCTGACGCTCCTCGGCCGCATCGCGCGCGCCCCCCAGCAACATGCCGAGCACGCGCAATTGCGCATCGCTGTAGATCACATCGGCCTGCGTCAGGCACCCGTAGTTGAAACAGACCGTCACCCGTTCATCGGCCCCGGCATTCAGTGCGCAGAGCAGCAGGACGGCGGCCAGGAACTTCATTCGAAGTGCGTAATCAAATCGAGCGGATAACGCTTTCCGGCGAGCCAATCCTCGATGCAGCGCAAAATCAACGGGCTGCGGTGCCGCGATTCAAGCGCGCTGATTTCGTCGAGCGTCAGCCAGTGCGCCGCGATGATGCCCTGATCCAGCTTGCGCTGCGCATCGTGCCCGGCGATCTCGCCGCCAAAGGCGAAGCGCAGGTAGGTCACATCCTTGGCTTCGCTGCGCCAGTTATAGACGCCCACCAGATACTGCGGCACGAAGCGGTAACCCGTTTCTTCAAGCGCTTCGCGGATCACCGCATTGACCAGCGATTCGCCGCATTCGAGGTGGCCGGCCGGTTGATTGAAACGAATTCCTTCGTTGGTTTCCTCTTCGACGAGCAGGTATTTGCCGTCGCGCTCGATAACGGCCGCAACGGTGGCATGGGGTTTCCAGATCATTTGGGGTGAGGTGACGATGCAAAGCGCCTATTTTACCGCCAACGGGGGGGCAAAATCGGCTAGAATTCCGCATTCCAAATTTGCAGCAGACGGAGAGCAAACCATGTCCATGGCGGACCGCGACGGATTCATCTGGCACGACGGCAAACTGGTGCCGTGGCGCGAGGCAACCACTCACGTCCTGACGCATACCCTGCATTACGGCATGGGCGTTTTCGAGGGCATTCGCGCCTACCAGGCGGACAAAGGCAGCGCCATTTTCCGCCTCCGCGAGCACACCGACCGCCTGTTCAACTCGGCCTTTATTTTCCAGATGAAGATGCCGTACGACAAAGCCACGCTGATCGAGGCACAAAAGGAAGTCGTGCGCGCCAACAAGCTCGAATCCTGCTACATCCGGCCGATCGTTTTCTACGGTTCCGAGGCCATGGGCATTGCCGCCACGGCCATCAGCACGCACGTCGCCATTGCCGCCTGGCCGTGGGGCGCCTATCTTGGCGCCGAGGGCATGGAAAAAGGTATCCGCGTCAAGACGTCTTCCTTCACTCGCCATCACGTGAATATCAACATGTGCCGCTCCAAGTCGGTAGGCACTTATACCAATTCGATCCTGGCGCACCAGGAAGTCGCGCACGACGGCTACGACGAAGCGCTGTTGCTTGACGTCGATGGCTACGTTGCCGAAGGCGCCGGCGAGAACGTTTTTATCGTCAAGAATGGCATCTTGTACACACCGGACCTGACCTCGTGTCTCGAAGGCATCACGCGCGCCTCGGTACTCACCCTGGCTGAGGAACTGGGTATCAAGGTAGTCGAAAAACGCATCACGCGTGACGAAGTCTATTGTGCCGAAGAGGCTTTTTTCACCGGCACGGCGGCGGAAGTCACGCCGATCCGCGAGCTCGATAACCGGCAGATCGGCGCCGGTCATCGCGGCCCGATCACGACACAGATTCAGAGCCTGTTCTTTGACTGCGTGAATGGCAGAGTGCCGGCGCATGAAGACTGGCTCACTTACGTTTAGACTCACCAGGCGTAACCCGGACGTTCAATTTCAAATCCCAAGGTTCTGAACCATGGCCGAAAACACCGCCTCAAAATCCAGCGCAGCAATCGCCATTACCGCGCATGACTTGCCCCTGCACTGCCCGATGCCGGACGCCCCCCTGTGGGCACGCCATCCCCGTGTTTTTCTCGATATCACCCAGAGCGGCGAAGTGGTCTGCCCCTATTGCAGCGCACACTACGTCTTCAAGGGCGAGGCGCCCAGAGGGCATTGACTTCTCGCGGGTCCTTGGGTCAGGGTCGAGGCCTGATGAGTAGCGGCATGGGGCCTGTCCTCCCCGATACCCTGCTCCGCCCCCCTCCGGCTTCGAGTCGCTTGCGTGCGCTGGTGGTAACGCCCGCCTGGGTTGGCGACACGGTCATGGCGCAGGTGTTGTTCATGCGGCTACACGACCACATCCCCAATTTGCAGCTCGATGCCCTTTCACCGCGCTGGGTCGCGCCGGTCCTTGAACGCATGCCGGAAATCCATGCCGTCATCGACAGCCCGTTTGTACACGGCGAACTTGCGTTGGCGGCCCGGCGGCAACTGGCTTCGCGCCTGAAACAGGCGGGCTACCGCCGCGCCTATATCCTGCCCAATTCGCTGAAATCGTCGCTGGTGCCTTACCTGGCCGGCATCCCCGAACGCATCGGCTTCACCGGCGAAGCCCGCTATGGCCTGATCAATCGCCGCCATCGGCTCAACGAGGCCGAGCTGCCGCAAATGGTCGAACGCTTTGCGCAGCTCGCCGAGGCGCCCGGTGCTCCGTTGCCGCGCCCCTTGCCGCAACCGCATCTGCGTTCGAGTGAAGCGCAGCAGGCCGCCACACTGAATGCGCTTGGCATCGAGCGCCCGGAAAAAGTGGCCGTATTCTGTCCGGGAGCCGAATACGGCCCGGCCAAGCGCTGGCCGGCAAGGCATTTCGCGACGCTCGCGGACGAATTGATCCGCCGCGATTATGCTGTCTGGCTGCTGGGCTCGCCCAAGGACAAGGCCGTGGGCGACGACATTGTGCGCCTGGCTGGGCCGACCGGCGCGCTGATCAACCACTGCGGAAACACGACGCTGACGCAGGCCATCGACCTCATCGCCGCGTCCAGTTTCGTCGTCTGCAATGATTCCGGCCTGATGCATGTTGCTGCCGCGCTGGGCCGCCCATTGGTCGCCGTCTATGGTTCATCGTCACCGGGTTTTACGCCGCCGCTTTCAGCGCATGCGAAGATCGTCAGTCTCCAACTGGAATGCAGCCCGTGCTTCAAGCGCGAATGCCCGCTTGGCCACCTCGACTGCCTGAACAAGCTTGATCCTCAACGCGTGCTCGAAGCCTGTCGGGCGGGACCCTCGTCATGAGCATCATTTTCACCAGCGCCGAAGCCGCCGAAGAGGCCTTTTATGACGCGATCAGCCGCGCCGACCTCGACGCGCTGATGAGCGTCTGGGCCGACGAAGACGAGATTGTCTGCATTCATCCGACCGGGCAATGCCTGATCGGCGCCCTGGCGATACGCAGCAGTTGGCAGGACATACTGGCTAACAATCCGCGCTTGAAAGTGCGCGTCAAGCGCAACATCTGCTGGGAAGGCGTGCTGTTCGCCGTGCATAGCGTTGTCGAAACGATCTTCCTCGGCAATGCGCCGACACCGCACGGCCCGATGCTGTCGACCAACGTCTTTCAGCGCGGCGCCAACGGCTGGCGCCTGCTCTCGCACCATAGCTCAACGGCCGCCACCTCCGCCATCACGGACCCCACCACCAGCGAGTCTCCCGAAGGCGGTCAGCGGACACTGCATTGATCGCCTACAGCGCGCCCAAGTGGCTCCCCGGCGGCCACCTGCAGACCATCTACCCGCTGTTCATCAAGCCCGGCCCGTTGGCCTATCGACGCGAGCGCTGGGACACACCGGACCAGGACTTCATCGATCTCGACTGGCACGAAGCGGCCGGGGCGGCGATCGGCCTGGCGGGAACGGACCAAGCGGATTTACCGCGCAGTTCCACTGGCGATTCTATTCCACGGGCTGGAGGGCAGCTCGAACAGCCACTATGCGCGCTCCCTCATGCAGCGGCTGCACGCCCTGGGATGGGGTGGCGTGGTGGTCCATTTCCGTGGGTGTTCCGGAGAGCCCAACCGCCAGCCACGCGCCTATCACTCGGGCGATAGCGACGAGATCGACTGGATACTGCGCCGGCTAAAACGGGAGCATCCCGAACGCCCCCTCTACGCAATCGGCGTGTCGCTGGGCGGCAACGCGCTGCTCAAGTGGCTGGGCGAACGCGAATTCTCCGCCACGCGCCTGCTTTCCGGCGCCGCGGCAATCAGCGCCCCGATTGACGTCGCCGCCTGCGGACATCAGCTGGCGCGCGGGTTCAACCGGCTCTATACGCGACACTTCCTGCGCACCTTGAAACGAAGCGCCGCGATCATGCTGCAACGCCACCCTGGACTCTTCGACGAACGGCGCATGCGCGTGGCAAACAATCTGCACGATTTCGACGACGTGGTCACTGCGCCGCTGCATGGTTTCATCGATGCCGACGACTACTGGCGGCGCGCATCGAGCAGGCCCTGGCTGGCCGGCATCCGTGTGCCGACCCTGCTGCTCAACGCCCGGAACGATCCGTTCCTGCCCGAGCGCGCGCTGCCGGGAGCGGATCAGGTTGCCGCGGAAGTGACGCTCGATTTCCCGTACGAAGGCGGACATGTCGGCTTTGTTACCGGCCGTCCGCCGGGGTCGCTCGACTGGTTGCCCGACCGCATACTTCGCTTCTTCACGGAACAGGAATAGTGAATGGTCAGGCGCTTTCAGACCTAGAAACCGGAGTTGGGCGTCTCAGTAATGAAACCGCAATTGAGCGATCAGCAGGTCATTTCCTTCAACGCGGTATACCATGCGGTGCTCATCGGTGATGCGACGTGACCAGAATCCTGATAGTGCGTGCTTCAATGCTTCTGGTTTCCCAACGCCAGAGAAGGGTTCGCGTTGGGTTTCCCGAATCAGCTTGTTAATCCGATCAACCACGCGTTTATCTTGTTTTTGCCAGTAAAGATAATCTTCCCATGCCTCATCCGCGAAAATCAGCTTCACTCTTCCAGCTTCCGCTCAACGCCTTTCCCGGCGCTTAATTGCGTGGCCGCCGAGAGAAGGCGCTTGGCGTTTGCGGGCGTGCGCAAGAGATAAGCGGTTTCCTCAAGAGCCTTGTAGTCTTCAAGCGAGAGCATCACCACGGCTTGTTCGCCGTTACGGGTGATAATCAAAGCTTCGTGATCGTCGCAAACCCGATCCATAGTGCTGGCGAGATTTGCGCGAACGGTCGTGTAGGTCATTGCGTCCATGATGTGCCTCCGAATATGTACGTATTACTGTACATAACAAACCGTCACTTGTCCAGCAAAGGCGTTCGGACACGACGCCCAATCGGGTAAGGGCCGGCTTCTGACCGGCCCTCCCCACACCACCGGGCATGCGGGTCCGCACCGGGCGGTTCATGAACAGGGCGCACACGATTTCTCAAGCGTAGCCGTGGGCCCTCATCCAGAGATCACGGATACTCACCAGCCCCTGTGCCCTCAACCAATCGTTCGTCATCCCCACTTGCGTCGCCTTTGACCGTGACAGGTGCCGTTCGCGGCCTGGAGGCCGTCCGCAGGACGCCCTCCCGCCACTCACCTCTTGCCGCTGACTCCCGTAACAATCGCCGCCCACTTATCGACGCCCAGCGCCAGAAGGTGGCTGATCTTCGTGCGGCACAAACGCCACTGTTTCCAGTAGCACATGCGCACACGACGACGTAGCCATTCGTCCAGTTCGGGAATCGGTCGGTAATACTCGGAGATGCCGAAGTAGCCCATCCAGCCGCGCAGGTACTGCCCGAGTTTGTCGAACCGATGTTCCATCGACACCCTTGCAGGGCGCGCACGGGCTTGCATGCCCGTCCCGTTCCGCAGGCGGGCAACATGTTGCCCGAAACCCCTGCTCCACCCCCAGCTTCGCCCCGTCAGTTCCCGAAGGCGGTGCTTGAAGTCGGCGAAGGCGGCATCCGACCAACGCAGTTTGTTCTTCCGGAAGGTGAAGCCCAGAAAGACGCACTGTTCGATCTTCGCCACGTGGCTCTTCTTCTCGTTGACCGGCAGTTTGAGTTGCCGGCCGAGGTAGGCGGTGAGACTGGCCTTGACGCGCTGGCCGGCTCTTTCGCTCTTGACCCGTGCCATGAGGTCGTCGGCGTACCGCGCAAAGCGGTGGCCTCGCCTTTCCAGTGTCCGGTCCAGATCGTCGAGCAGGATGTTGGCCAGCAGCTGCGAGAGGGGGCCGCCTTGCGGCGTTCCCAATTCGCTGGGTTGAAGCGTTGTTCCGTTCATGACGCCAGCCCGCAGGTAGCGGCCGATGAGGGCCAGCAAGCGCTTGTCGCTGATCTTTCTGGCCACGCGGGCCATCAGGATGTCGTGATCGACGTTGTCGAAGAATTTCGCCAAGTCGAGGTCAACGGCGATGCGATATGAGTACTGCTTCCATCAGGTCGTCCCCCAAGAGGACTTCCTTCGGGGCGTCGTGCAAGGCTGGCTGGGCAAGACCACGCCGATCTCCGGCTCCTCCGGGTTCGTTGTCGGATTCGAGTGTCTCACGGCTCTTCCTTGTCTGTTCATGTTCGGCCCTTCGCTTCTTGAGGACAGCTACTATGGCTTCTGCTGACTCCTGACCGGTCACGCCGGCGATTGCTCGCCGTCGCGCTATGGCTTTCGCTTCGTTCGCTGTCTGTTCGCTCGTTGGCGGCCGACAGCCTGCCGCAACGCCCGGATCGTTCTGTTACGCAGCGATCCCCACTGCAATTACGAAGCGTCGGCGCATCGCTCGCCGTTCAGGTCTCCCCAGGTAAGAACGCGATGTTTCCGTGCACAAGCGCTGCATTTACCTTGTCCGCTGTATCCGGAGGGCTTCGTCATGGGGTGCCAACTCGCCCGCAGACCAGGCCTTCTATGCAGTTTCTGTCCGTCACCTCGCACGTTTGCACTCCGGCTTCCTCCAGACACGCCCTCGCGAGCTTGCCCTTGCCTTCGGCTAGTGGTTATCATCGATTCAATATGGCGAATCAATTCCGGCACTCCCACAGGGGACTTTCACCCCATCACATCGCGCCCATGCTGGGCGCACACCCATCATTCGAGCGGACCTGCGCGAAAAGCCGCGCAGTCCGCTCAATTCAAATGTTGGGTCACACGGTGTCAGTCCGGCCGTCGTAACGGAGTCTAAGCAGGTTGCTGAAACTACGGCACTGCTCGCCAGGGGAAACGCGTGCTGGAGCCGACCAATTACAGAAACCGTCCCTTGCGTGGCCTCGAGCACGATGGCGCGCTTTTCCGGATAGCATCTTTACCCCCTTCGCACGTCAAGTCGACCCTTGACCGCGACAAAATACTCCCGAATACTCCGGCAGAAGTTGCATCGAATTTCCGATCCTTTGGCAATGGCCCTTGCAGTTCTGGCGCTGACCCCCACATTGATGCCTCTACCCACTCCCGAGGAGCGCGCTGCATGAACAATCCGGTGATGACCATCGAAACCTCTTCTGCGCTGGAGCGCACGACGCATATCGTTTACGCGCTGCACGCACTGGGCCTGGCGCTGGGCGCGTTCGGCGCAGCCACCGTGATCGGCTCCTTCCTGTTCGGCTGGCCATCGATCATCGCGGTGATCGTCAACTACATCTACCGCGGTGATGCGCGCGGCACCTGGCTCGAATCGCATTTCGACTGGCAGATCCGCACCTTCTGGTATGCGCTGGCCTGGGCGCTGCTGGTCGGCCTGATCTCTCTGCCGCTGACACTGGTGATCATCGGCTTCGGGACCTGGGTAGTCGGCCTGTTCATTCTCGGCGTGTGGGCCATCTACCGCGTCGCGCGCGGTTGGTTGCGCCTCAACGCACGCCAGCCGATGCCCGCATAGACTTCGGATAGTTGCGATCCAGGTTGCGCTGCGGCTTCCAATCAGCGCGGCGCGGTCGATTCCGACGCCGACAACAGCAGGGAACGGCCAGCCAGCCTGTTCCTGCGCGGCGAACGCTGCCACCCCTTCGATGCGGCGGGGCACGCACTGCCGCGTCTGCCCTCTTGACCGTATCGCCAACAACCAGGCGATATGCCGTCCGGCATGGCCACCGACCGAAGGTTGATCGGGTTATCATCATCAATTCGCGAGCTTCCCAGTCCCTTGACAGGTCACTACATGAAAACCCAACTTGCACTGCCGACACTTCTGCTTACCTTTGCCGCCATGTGGTCAGCACCGATTCACGCGGCCGAGGCGGACGGTCGCCAACTTGTCGAAATGCCGCCTGAAGCGCGCGCCGAGTTGCGCGCTGAAATGCTCGATTTTCAAACGGCACTGCATTTGATCGTCGGTGCGCTGGCTGAGCAGCAATTCGCTACGGCCGCAGAAATCGCTGAAAATAAAATGGGCATTTCTGCCATGGGACGCCATCGTAATGCGCCACCGAATGCGCGTCCCGGCATGTTCATGCCCAACGATATGCATGCCATCGCACGCTCGATGCACGCCGCCAGCAGTGACTTTGCCAAAATTGCCAAGAGTGGCGACACCACCAAAGCGCTCGGTTCACTTACGGCAGTAACTGGGGCCTGCGTCGCCTGCCATCGCAGCTACCGTATTCAGTAATCTCGTCATAAATGAGATCACTTCAGCCTTCTGTATCGGAATACGGACCCATCGATCAGGCAAGGGCCCAGGATTTTCATCTGTAATGATCGAGCGGCCGACGCTTAGGCAGCCCGCCCTGAACCGGTAACAACCGAAGCCAACGCACCGGGGCTACGCCAGCGGAGCGGATGCCCTGCTCTTCAACCGTCGATACAAGGTATTGCGGCTGATCCCCAAACGCCTTGCTGCCTCAGACATATTCCCCCGGCTGACAGAAATTGTCCGCGCGATTGCCGCGGCGGAAAGATCCTGAAGATTTTCCCTCACCGGATCGATCTCGACCGGGTTGAACGCGCGCGGAACAGGTCGCTTGAACTCTTCGACGAGGTCGTCGGGCAGATGCTGCCAGTCGATTTGCGTTTCGCCTTCATCGAGCAGCGCGCAGGCCGTGCGTAGCGCGTTGGCCAGCTGCCGCAGATTGCCAGGCCAGGCGTATTGGGCAAAGGCGGTGGTGATAGCGTCGCTGAGTGAAACATCACGGTCCGGCGCCATCTCCTTGAGCATGCGTGCCGTCAACGACGCAAAATCACCGCGCTCGCGCAAGGACGGCAGGATCAGTGTCAAGCCATTGATGCGGTAGTAGAGATCGGCGCGGAAGCGTCCGGCCTCCATTTCCGCTTTCAGGTTGCGGTGTGTGGCGCAGACCAGGACAAAATCCACGGGAACGGGCGTCCCACCGCCAACCGGCACCACCTCGCGTTCCTGCAGGACGCGCAGCAGCCGTGCCTGCTGCACATGCGGCATGTCGCCAATCTCATCGAGAAACAGCGTGCCGCCGTTCGCGGCGCGGATGCGGCCGGGACAACCTTCCTTGCGCGCCCCCGAGAAAGCGCCGGGAGCGTATCCGAAGAGTTCCGCCTCGATCAGGTTTTCCGGGAGGGTGGCGCAATTCAGCGCAATGAAAGGCTTGGCGCGACGCGGCCCCGAGTCGTGGAACGCCTTGGCAAAGAACTCCTTACCCGCCCCCGATTCCCCCTGAAGCACGAGTGCAATGGGTTTGCCAATGATGCGGCGCGCCTTGTCGATGGCGGATTTCAGTCGCGCATCCCCGGAGTCGAGCAGGGACAGCGCATCCCTGGGTGCCTCAAACACGCACGGGACGACCACCCGAACCGTCGCGCGCCCGGGTTCGACGCGCACGAACAAGCGACTGCCCGTATGGTGCGCGACCGGCATCGCTTGAATGCCGCGTCTGCGCCCCCAGTCCACGAGATCCGCGGGGCGCAATTGCAGTACCCGCGCAATCGGCGTGGCACCGAGATCGGCCGGGCACAGACCCAGCAGCGCCAGCCCCGACTGGTTGGCACCGACGATCCAGCCATCCTCCGAAAGCGCGGCCACCCCTTCGGCGACCGTACCGATGCCTTCGGCGAGTGGATGAAAGCGGATACGCAGCGCGTCGCCGTGGCGCGCTTCAAACAGACGATTCTCGATCATCTGCGCCGCCGCGCGAACCAGACTGAAGGTGTGCGGGTGGCGTCCTCGCTGGTCGCCGGAAATGTCCAGTACGCCCAGCAGGCGACCGTCCGGAGCCGTCACCGTGGCGGCCGCACAGGTGAGGAAGCCGTTGCGGTCAAGAAAATGTTCGGCACCGTGCACAACCACCGGGCCGGCTTCTTCCAGTGCCGTACCGATGGCGTTGGTGCCGCGATGGCGCTCATGCCAGGACGCCCCGGGCATCAGCGCCACGCGTTCGGCACGCCCGAGAAAATCACTGTCCCCCAAGGTATGCAGCACCACCCCACGATTGTCCGCAAGTAGAACAAGGCTGCCCGAATCGCATGTTTGAGCGCGCAGGTATTCCATGACCGGCCGTGCATGGGCCAGCAGCTCGCGCTGTCGTTCGGCGACGCGGCTGAACTGGGGTCCATCGAGGTGAGGCGCTTCCTGAAGGCGCCCCAAGGGCGCCAGGCCGGCATCGAGGCAACGTCGCCAGGAACGTGAAACCATCGGGCCGACGAGCGTTGTGGGCGGCATTTCGCCACGTTCGATCAGCTGACTGCGCGCGCGCCGCAATGCCGCACCGGTGGGGGTGGTCAACATGTCTCTTTCCTCCAGTTGAGTGGCCCACCTTATAGGGCGAGTCCTTGTTTTATTTTCACCATACGCGGCCACCTGACACGATGCAAGACATCCGCGGCCAAAGACCGGGCAACTGTGTCATTTCGTGACAGTGTGCCAAAGCGGCACGTCACCGACTTGTGCAAATCGCAGCCCCATGCACTTGTTATTCATTGTGAATCATGAACTTGGATGGATCGTTGGCCTTGGCACGTTCCCTGCACTGTGGGGATAGGCACAACTGCCTGCCATTCCAGAAAACTCAAGCGAGGAGACCCCCATGATTTACGCCGCACCCGGCGCCGCTGGCGCCAAAGTCCAGTTCAAGACCAAATACGACAACTTCATCGGTGGCAAATGGGTTGCCCCGGTCAAAGGCCAATACTTTGACGCGATCACCCCGATCAACGGCAAACCCTACACCCAGGTCGCCCGCTCCAGCGCCGAGGACATCGAACTGGCGCTCGACGCAGCCCACGCCGCTGCCGACAAATGGGGCAAGACCGCACCCGCCGAGCGCGCCAACATCCTGTTGAAGGTCGCCGATCGCATCGAAGCCAATCTCGAACTGCTGGCCTATGCCGATACCGTCGACAACGGCAAGCCGATTCGCGAAACGCTGAACGCCGACATTCCGCTGACCGTCGATCACTTCCGCTACTTCGCCGGCTGTGTCCGCGCACAGGAAGGCGCCCTGAGCGACCTCGACGAGAACACCGTGGCCTATCACTTCCATGAACCACTCGGCGTCGTCGGCCAGATCATCCCGTGGAACTTCCCGATCCTGATGGCGGCCTGGAAGCTGGCCCCCGCCATCGGCGCCGGCAACTGCGTGGTGCTCAAGCCGGCCGAATCGACCCCGATCAGCATTCTCATCCTTGCCGAACTGATTGCCGACATCGTGCCGCCGGGCGTGCTGAACATCGTCAATGGCTATGGCCGTGAAGCCGGAATGCCACTGGCTACCAGCAAGCGCATTGCCAAGATCGCGTTCACCGGCTCCACCTCCACCGGCCGCGTCATCGCGCAAGCGGCCGCCAACAATCTGATCCCGGCCACGCTGGAACTCGGCGGCAAGTCGCCCAACGTGTTCTTCGCCGATGTCATGGACAAGGACGACAGCTTCCTCGACAAGGCCATCGAAGGTCTGGTGCTGTTCGCCTTCAATCAGGGCGAAGTCTGCACCTGCCCGTCACGCGCGCTGATCCAGGAATCGATCTACGACAAGTTCATGGAGCGCTGCCTGGCGCGCGTAAAAGCGATCAAGCAGGGCAATCCGCTCGATACCGATACCATGCTTGGCGCGCAGGCCTCGAAGGAACAACTGACCAAGATCCTGACCTACCTCGACCTCGGCAAGCAGGAGGGTGCGCAAGTGCTGGTCGGTGGCGAACAAGCGAAAGTCGGGGGCGACCTCGACGGCGGTTATTACGTTCAGCCAACGCTGTTCAAGGGCCACAACAAGATGCGCATCTTCCAGGAGGAAATCTTCGGCCCGGTGCTGGCCGTGACCACCTTCAAGGATGAAGCCGATGCGCTCGCGATTGCCAACGACACGCTTTACGGCCTGGGCGCCGGGGTGTGGAGCCGCAACGGAAACGTCGCCTATCGGATGGGCCGCGCAATCAAGGCCGGTCGCGTCTGGACCAACTGCTACCATGCCTATCCGGCCCACGCCGCCTTCGGCGGATACAAGGAGTCAGGCATCGGTCGCGAGACGCACAAGGTGATGCTCGATCATTACCAGCAAACCAAGAATCTGCTGGTCAGTTACGCCGAGCAGAAATTGGGCTTCTTCTGATTCTCTGCCCGATAATGTGCTGAGCATACGGGGGCGTTCAACCGCCCCCTTTTTCCATGGAGATCAACATGGTTGAAAAAGTCGTCGCCACTGAAGCCGCACTCGAACTGATCGAGTTGCTCAAGAACAAACATGGCCCCGTATTTTTCCACCAGTCGGGCGGGTGTTGCGATAACAGTGCCGCGAACTGCTACCTGCCCGGCGAGCTGACCATCGGCGCCGGTGACGAATACCTCGGCGATATCGGCGGCTTCCCCTTCTATATCAGCAAGTCCCAGTACGAATACTGGAAGCACACACAACTCATCATCGACGTCATCGAAGGCACCGGCGGCACCTTCTCCCTCGAAGGGCCGGAAGGCAAGGCATTTCATACGCGTTCGCGTCTGTTTACCGATGAGGAATGGGCAGAATTGACCGGCAAGGCGAATAGGGACGCATAGAGACAAGATTATCGGGAGAGGAGCGTCTTCCGAAGGGTTTCGGACCAGTTAACTGCTGATGGCGACTACCGAATTCATGGTGTCGCCAAGTCTGTTTCTGGCCAGAGACTGCGGCAACCATTAACTCTTCAAAGCCGCCAGTCGAAATCCATGCCCAATTATCCAACGACAGCTTTATGGCAACATTCCACATTTCCGGAACCGGCCAACTGCCGCCGTTCGCCACTTTCCCAAAGCCGTCATTTAGACAGCAGCTGTACTCCAGAACTTGCCGGATAGCAAATTCGTGCTCTGCGGCCAAACCAAACGTTACAGGGTTGGTATATGCAATGGTTGGTCTACACAAAATTCCGTACCCCTTTGTCCTATCCGTTAGAATCGGCATATCGGAAAAATGAATGGAGTGGTTGTGTCCCGTCTATCAAACCTGATCGCCAGTGCTAGAGCGAAGGACCCCAAGCTAGGGGAAGACTTGGACCGGGAGTTCAAGGTTTTAACGAACGTCGCCTTTAGGCACACAGTGCCAGTAGCATCCTTCGATAGCGGCCGCTAAAGTGCACCACCCAGGAAGATTAACGTGCATGGTCGAGCGGCTGCTGTTCACGCAATACAGCCTCCACGCCGACCGGACAGAGGCCCGGTCCGACAAGTCTATGCATTGCAAATGAAGCAATCTGCCCATGTCGCATAGGCCGTTATGTGTTTGTTTCTCCGCTCAAGCGCAGCAAACTGTTGCTTGTAGCTGTACACCTCGCGTTGGGTAGTGCTAAGATTTGCCAGTAACGACAAGGCCTATCCCGAATTTCAGCGAGGAACAACATGACCGACAATGACCTGCAGGAAGTCTTCCTCGGCCGTCAGCCCATCCTGGATCGCAACCAGCAACTGTTTGCCTATGAACTGCTCTTCCGCAGCGGCAGCGCGGAGAACGGAAACTTCGCCAGCTTTGTCGATGGCAATCAGGCCACCGCCACTGTCATTACCAACGCATTTACCGAGTTTTCGATGGCCGACGCCCTCGGCCCTTATCAGGGTTTCATCAAGGTGGACCATGGGCTCCTCTTCAGCGACCTGATCTACGCCTTGCCGACGCATTCCGTCGTACTTGAAATCCTTGAAACCGTAACGCCTACGATTGAGATGCTGACGCGTTGCGAACAGCTGCGTGGCGAAGGCTATATCCTGGCCATCCGGGAACGTCCGGAATCGCTCGACCAGTCCCGCCCCTTGCTGAAGCTGGCCGAAGTCATCAAGGTCGATATCAGTCGCGTCGACCCAACCCGGCTCAAGCAGTTGGCCATCAACCTCAAGCCGCTGGAAAAGACGATTCTTGCCGAAAAAGTGGAAAGCAACGAGCAGATGCAGCTCTGTCATGACTTGGGCTTCGATCTCTTTCAGGGTTATTACTTTGCCCATCCTGTGGTCATCAAGGGCAAGAGCCTGCACACTTCCGAACTGTCGCTGCTGCGTCTGCTCGGTCTGCTCAGCCAGGACGCCGACCATGCGGAAGTCGAAACCGTCTTCAAGCAGGAGCCCATGCTGACATACAATCTGCTGCGCCTGACCAACTCGGTGGGTGCCGGCATGACCACAAGAATCACTTCGCTGCGACACGCCATTACCATGCTGGGCCGGCGGCAATTGCTGCGCTGGCTGCAGCTTCTGCTCTACAGCGGCGTTTCGGGTTCACGGCAGGCCGTCAATCCGTTGCTGCAACTGGCGGCCACGCGCGGCCGGCTGATGGAGCTGCTGGTCGTAAGAACGCCCGGCGCGAAGGCCGGCGACCAGAATCTGATCGATCAAGCCTACATGGTCGGCATTCTTTCGCTGATGCCTACGCTCGTTGGTCACAACATGTCCGAAATCCTAACGCAACTTCCTGTCGCCCAACCCGTTCTGGATGCGCTGGGCAGCCGCAACGGCGCACTGGGCGATCTACTGAGCCTAGTTGAGGCACTGGAGGAAGAGGATGGCGCCCATGCTGCACGCATGATGCAGCGCCTTCCCGGGATCGATGCGAAATATGCCAACAGCTGCCTGACCAACGCGCTGGGCTGGGCCAACAACCTCGCCAGGGAGTGTTCCTGAGCTGTCCCGCACGCCGCTGGCGCCGCCGATGCGCCTTGCCTCAATTCATCGTTCCTAGGCCAGCAATCTGACGACAGATGTCCGAACCCCACAGCCCACAGATTTTTCTTGGACGCCAGCCGATTCTCGGGCGCGAGCAGCAATTGGTCGCCTATGAACTGCTCTTTCGCGACGGCGTTCTTGCCGCCGACCAAGGCGCTCAAATCGTCGATCCGACTAAGGCCACCGCCACGGTCATTACCAACGCCTTTACCGAACTGGCAGCGCACGCGGCGCTCGGCCCTTATACCGGATTCATCAACATCGACCGCGAACTGCTGTTCAGCGACCTCATCGAAGTCCTGCCGCCCCAGCTTGTTGTCCTTGAGATTCTCGAGAGCATTTTCCCCGCGCCCGACGTGATCGCGCGTTGCCGGCAGCTTCGGGACCTGGGATTCGTCCTGGCCGTCGATGACATTGTGCAGATCGAAGCGGCCTATCTGCCGCTGCTGGAATTGACCGACATCATCAAGGTCGACATCCTGAAACTGGACGTCGACCGCCTGCGCGGGCTGACCGGCGAGCTCAAGAAATTCGGCAAGAAGCTGCTGGCCGAAAAGGTGGAGTCGAATGCGCAATTGTCGCTGTGCCAGGATCTCGGTTTCGAACTGTTTCAAGGGTATTACTTTGCCCGACCAACGATCATCGTCGGAAGAAGAATCAATCCCGAACAGGCCGCCCTCTTGCGTCTGCTGGCGCTGGTCATGGAGGATGCGGACACGCACGCAATCGAAAACGCCTTCAAGGTCGAGCCGGGGCTGACCGTCAACATGCTGCGCCTGACCAATTCGGTCAGTTGCGGGCTGTCGACAAAAATCACCTCGCTGCGGCACGCCATCACGATTCTCGGACGGCGGCAATTGCAGCGCTGGTTGCAGCTCTTGATCTACACCAATCCCAAAGGCAATGCGCAGGCCAACAATCCGCTGCTGCAATTGGCCGCAAGCCGGGGGCGACTAATGGAGTTGCTGGCCGACCGGCTGCAATCGCGAAACCGCGAGTTAGGCGACCATGCGTTCATGGTCGGCATCATGTCGTTGATGCCGACTCTGCTGGGGATGGCGATGACAGACATCCTCGCCCAATTGCCTGTCGCCCAGCGCGTCAAGCAGGCCCTGATCGAAAACCCCGACCAGTGCGGCCAGCTAGGCCAACTCTTGCTCATCGTCGAAGCCACGGAGCTGACCGATCCGGAGGCGCTGCAGGACGCGCTGCAGCGCCTCCCGGCCATCCATCCGGAATTTCTCAGCAACTGCCTGGCCCGGGCCTTTTCCTGGGCCAACAACCTCGGCCAGGAACAGGATTCGGAAAGCGCGGAAGCCTAGCCGCTTTCCCGGCGCGGCCAGAAATGAATGAAAACGTGATCAACGATGCCTTGCTCAGCCGGCAACCGGTACTCGACCCGAACCACGAGCTTGTCGGCTACGAATTGAAGCTGCAATCGGTGGCGGATGCCGCCCTTCCACCGGCTTACGATGCTTCGCAGGCCGCTGCGCTGATCTGCGCTGCCTACGCCGATCTCGGGATCAACAGCGCTCTGGGGAAGAATATCGCCTTTCTTCGCATCGACCCTGGGTTCATCCATGACGATGCGATCGAAGTGTTGCCACCCGACGCCGTGGTTCTCGAACTCGTGCTCGACGCCGCACCGGACGAGCGCACCCTGCAGCGCTGCCGAATCCTGCGCGAACGACGCTACCCGCTGGCGCTCGGCAACTACACCGGTCTTGACGAACGCAGCCGGCCACTGTTGACCCTGCTTGATGTCATCAAGATCGATGTCCGTCAGCACGGTGACGACGGGCTGGCCGAACTCGCCGGACCTCTGGCCCGACTCCCGCTCAAACTGCTGGCCAAAGGCGTGGAATCGCGCGAGACGATGGAACGCTGCAAGAAGATCGGTTTCCAGCTTTTTCAGGGGAACTATTTCGCGCGTCCCGAAATCGTCAGTGGCCGACGTCTTTTGGCCTCCCAGATGAGCCTCATACAACTGATCAATCTCGCCAGCCGCGATACGGACACGGCCAAGATCGAAGAAGGATTCAAACACGAGCCGGCGCTTGCGGTTAACCTCTTGCGTATTGTCAATTCTGTGGGTTACGGCCTGAACCGGCGCGTCAGTTCGCTGCGCCACGCCATCACCCTGCTCGGCCGACGCCAGTTGCAACGCTGGCTGCAATTGCTGCTGATGACCCCGGCGGGGGGAACACCCGACGCCAGCCGTTCGCCCCTGCTGCAGATCGCCGCGTTACGCGGCCGGATGATGGAAATGCTGATTCAACAAGGCTACCCCCGTGACGGCAAGCTCGCCGATCAGGCTTTCATCACCGGCATCATGTCGATGATGCCCGCGGCACTGGGCCTGCCGATGAACGAGATATTCGAGCAGATCACGCTCGAAACGTCGGTGATGGACGCGCTCTCCTCGCATGCCGGGGCCCTCGGGAAGACCCTGGCGCTGCTTGAGTGTTTTGATGCCGACGACAAACAGGGTTGTCTGCGCGTGCTCGGCGAATTGCCCGCGACCAACCTGAGCCTGAATACGCTGAACGCTTGCCTGGTGGAGTCCCTGCGCTGGGTCAACGGCAGCGCCGCCGGGGACTGAGGGCCGCGTCTGAGCGGCCGCCTCGATGGCTCCCGCATTGATCCTGGGCCAATACGTATAGCTTCGGAATTCATGTCGAATAGCGTTTTTTCTTCACTCTCACCTGGGTTCAACATCATGACCATTGCTCCTTATCTGGATTCGTCGCCCCGACTGGGCGAAAGAATATTCATGCACGAATCGTCTCAAGTCATTGGCGACGTTTGTCTTGCCGACGACGTCTCGCTGTGGTGCAACACCGTCTTGCGCGGTGACGTCAATCACATCGTTGTTGGACGCGGCACCAATATCCAGGATTTCGTCATGTGTCATGTGTCGCACAAGACCGAGAGCAAACCCCAGGGTTCGCCTCTGATCATCGGCAACTACGTGACCATCGGACACGCCGCGATTCTGCATGGTTGTGAAATCGGCGATGAGTGCCTCATCGGTCTGGGCTCGATTGTCATGGATGACGCCAGGATTTCCAGCCAGGTCATGCTCGGCGCCGGCAGCCTGGTGCCGCCGGGAAAACAACTGGAAAGCGGCTTCCTTTACGTCGGCCGGCCGGCACAACGGGTACGGCAGCTCAGCGCATCCGAACTCAGCTATCTGCGTTACTCCGCTGAACACTACGTGCGCCTGAAGAACAATTATCTGGCCGGCCGGGTGGCGTAACGGCGTCAATCGCCGCGCTACGCCCACGACAGGACGCGGCTCGAAGGGCGTGCAAGCCGCCGCGAAATTTCGGGCCACGTACCCTGATCTTCCGATCGGATCGACTCTTGCGGGAGACATGCCATGAACGAAGCTTACGTGGTCGGACACATCAACGTCATAGACCCTGAAAAATGGGCGCGATATCGCCAGCAGGTACCCGCCACGCTTGCGCCCTGGGGTGCCGAACTCGTTTTTCGAGGCAATCGGGCGGCCATCCTGGCGGGCGATGACTGCCATTCTTCCATTGTGGTCATCCGTTTTCCGGATTGCGCGGCTGTCAATTCCTGGTACCAGTCAGCCGCCTATCAAGCGCTGATTCCTCTGCGGCAACAAGCGGCCGAGGTGATTCTGCTCTCTTACGAGACATAGCCCGGCCGCGGCAAGCGGTCGGGTTCCTTCGCCCGCCCCGTCCGCAAGCGCCCTTAACCCGCAGCCCCCTGACCGGCGGCGTTACCGCAGACGCAGGCATCCCCCGCACATCCGTAAGCCGATCATCCCGCAACGCCCACGGTTTTCGCCGTCGTCATATAGCGACAGAATTTTCCCTGTCATATCAATGGCATGTGAATTCCATTGGAAAACCGTCGCCTGCCGCCGACAAAAAAATGGCGCGAACCTTTGAACAGGAACAATGAACACGCCCAACGCATTGTTTTTGTTGCGTATTCTCATTTGGCATGGCACTTGCTACTGCAGCAAAGGCGTTCTAGCAACGACGTTCCAACAACAAAGCAAACAAGGCGAACGATAAAAGTGGTACATGCCCAACAACTCCGCGAAAGCAACCTGGCCCTTTCCATATCGGGAATTTCACCGCGAAATTCGTCGCATGATCTCGGCCAGACCAAACGGCTGTACGCGATTGAAACGATTCTTGAACCGCTCGCACTTTTCCTTTCGCTGGTCCTGGTCGGCGTTGGCATTGAAGGAGAGTTGCCCTCGCCTTACCTCAATTTGTCCGTGCTGATATTTGCGTTGTATTTTCCGGGCAGGTCGCGCCTTCAGGTTTCGACTGAGCAAATGATGTCCGACATCCTCTTCAACTGGATCTGTATCGCCACCCTGTTGCTGTTGCTCGGATATGTCACGAACACGATAGGCAGATTTTCCACCCGGGCGCTGATCATTTGGTCTTGGGCTGCCCCTTTTTGCCAGATCGGCGCCAATCTGGCATTGCGCTCGGTTGCCCCCTTTCTGTCAAAGCTGCAGACCGCACCGCAAAGGGCCATCGTTGTGGGAATGAACGCTCACGGGAGGGAACTGGCCCACCGGATTGGCAATTCGCCTTATTCGCAAATCGAAATCCTGGGATTCTTCGATGACCGAAAAGGAAAGAGACTGGAAAGCGTCGAGAATTTTCCCTTGCTTGGAAAGCTCAGGGAGTTGCCCGGCTACGTCAAGAAGAACCGCATTCAGCTGATCTATCTGTCATTGCCGATGACATCGCAACCGCGCATCCTGCACGTGCTGAATGCACTGAAGGACACCACGGCTTCAATCTATTTCGTGCCCGACGTGTTTGTCACCGACCTGATCCAGGGGCATAGCGGCGCCGTCTGCGGCATGCCGGTCATCGCGGTTTGCGAAACCCCTTTCACCGGTAGCAGCGGGATCGCCAAATGGGCAAGCGATATGCTGATCGCGTCCTTCATTCTCATTCTGATCTCGCCCATTCTGCTGATCATCGCTATTGCGGTCAGGATCGACTCGCCCGGTCCGATCGTCTTCAAACAGCGTCGCTACGGGCTCGACGGCGAAGAAATTCTTGTCTATAAATTCCGTTCGATGTCGGTTTGCGAAGACGGCGGAACGATCGTGCAGGCGCAGAAGAACGACCGCCGGATTACCCGCATCGGCGCCTTCCTGCGCAAGACATCGCTCGACGAGTTACCCCAGTTCTTCAATGTCCTGCAGGGCCGCATGAGCATTGTAGGCCCTCGTCCACATGCGGTAGCGCACAACGAACAGTACCGCAGCCTGATCAAGGGTTACATGATCCGGCACAAGGTCAAGCCGGGAATCACCGGCTGGGCGCAGGTCAATGGCTACCGTGGCGAAACCGACAAGCTCGAAAAAATGCAGTCGCGCATCGATTTCGACCTGGATTACCTCCGCAACTGGTCGCTCAGGCTCGATTTGAAAATCATGTTGAAGACCGCATTGGTCCTGTTCAAGGATAAAGCGGCGTACTGAGAAAGCGGTCAAGGCAATTTTGGAAACCGAAGACATCGACTATATCGAATACATCGAATATACCGACGCACCGTATATCACAATGACCAGGCGCTCGATACCGGTCCATGCTCCAGCGGGCGCCAATCGCGGCCCGGAGGTGCATTCCAGTCAGCGCTTGCCAGGCGAAGCGGGCAGCATGCGGCCCATTGGCCTAGCCCGGCTAGGGCTGGCTGCGGTCTTATCCCTGCTGGTGGTTGTCGCGCCGGCAACCGCCGGAACAGATGACACCTTCAATCTGTCCGCCGGGGTCGCCGTGCAGCATGACGACAATTTGTTCCGTTTGTCATCGAGCGCCAATGCCCGCACGGCGCTCGGCAAGCCAACCAAAGCGGATGACATTACCGTCACCTCAGTTGCGCTCAAGCTGAACAAACAAGTTTCATTGCAACGCGTCGAGCTTGAGGCCAGCCTGTCGGACCATCGTTACAGCACCTTTGACTATCTCAACTACCTCGCCCGCAATTACGCCGCCACTTGGCGCTGGCAGGTCACGCCCTATCTCCACGGCAAGCTGAGCAGCGACCGCACGGAATCGCTGAACAGCTTCATTGACTATACGGGTTACCGCACGCGCAACCTGCGAACCGACGAGAACCAGCGCTTCGACAGTGTATTTGAAGTGGGTAGTGCCTGGCGCATTCTGGCCGGTGTGGTGCAAACCACGCGCACCAACAGCGCTTTGTTCAGCCAGGAAGGCGATAACCGGCTGATCTCTGCCGAGGGCGGCCTGCGTTACGATTTCCGTTCGGGGGCTTCGCTCAGCGCACTTGCCAGAAATGGACGCGGCGAGTATTTCAATCGCGGCGAACCGTTGACCGTTCCGGTCCTGGACAACCGCTTCGACCAGAATGAAAGCGAAATACGGCTGCACTGGCCACTTACCGGGAAGGCCACGCTTGACCTGCGCGCTGCCCGGATCGAGCGCACGCACGCCCATTTCAGCGAGCGCGATTTCGCCGGGCCGGTTGGAGCGGTCAGCCTGTACTTGAAAATTACCGACAAGACCTCTCTTACGGCCAGCCTGGGGCGCGAGCTGAGCAGCTATCAGTCTTTGGCCAGCAGCGCCATCAGCACCGACCGTTTGGTGATCAGCCCGAGTTGGCAGATCGGCATGAAAACAGCGCTGCGCGCGCGTTACGACTACGCCCGGCGCGATTTTCAAGGTGCCATTACCGCTTCTCCCCTCAACGATCGGTTCGACACCCAGCACTCGGCGATGCTCGCACTCGAATGGCAACCCGTGCACGACCTTGCCCTCAACGCCTCGTTGCAGAACGACCGGCGCACGTCGAACCTTCCCGGCTACGACTATGACAGCAAGATGGCTGCCATTTCGGCCCAATTCACTTTTTAGCAAAGGAAAATCATGCGTGTACCTTGTGTGTCGCCCGGGCTGATTGACCTGTTTTGCGAGCTTCGTTGTGCCGCCGGCAATCGCTGGAGTACGCCATGATCAAGCTGTCGCTCCGTATGCTTTGCCTGCTGGCCATCATGCTGCCGCTGCTTGTCGGCGCACAGGACAAGTCAGCGCAACGCGATTATCCGCTTGGCGCGGGCGACGACATTCGCATTCAGGTTTTTCAGAACCCCGATTTGACCGTGGAAGCCAGAGTTTCCGAAAACGGGGCGATTTCTTACCCGCTGATCGGCTCGGTCAGGATTGGCGGCCTATCGATCGCCGAGGCCGAAAGCAGAATTGCCCAGGCGCTGAAACAAGGCGGTTTCGTCAATCAACCGCAGGTCAACATCATGTTGATTCAGGTGCGCGGCAATCAGGTCAGCGTACTCGGCCAGGTCAACCGGCCCGGGCGCTTCCCGCTGGAGACCTTGAATACGCGCGTCAGCGACATGCTGGCCGCTGCCGGTGGCACGACGGCGGCCGGCGACGATGTGGTGATCCTGACCGGCAGGCGCGACGGCCAGCCGTTTCGCCAAGAAATCGACATTCCGGAGTTGTACCGGGGGAAATCGCAGGAAAACGATACGGTGCTCTTCGGAGGAGACACGATCTTCGTCGATCGTGCTCCGATTTTTTATATCTACGGCGAAGCGCAACGCCCGGGTCAGTATCGCATCGAACGCGGCATGACGGTCATGCAGGCACTCGCTCAGGGCGGCGGCCCCACGCCCCGCGGCAGCGAATACCGCCTGCGCCTGCACCGCAAGCTCGCCGACGGCACGATTGAGAAACTGTCGCCCGAAATGAGCGACCCCGTACAAGCCAACGATGTGATCTACGTCCGCGAAAGCCTTTTTTGAGAGAGGCGCAACCATGACTTTCCTGCAACTCCTGCTCACCCTGCGGGCACGCATTCGCGTGGTGCTGACCATCGTGATCGGCACTATGCTCACGGCGCTGGCCGTGAGTCTGGTGATTCCAAAGAAGTTCACCGCCGGCACCGCCATGGTGATTGACGTCAAGTCGCCGGACCCCATCGCCGGCATGGTTCTACCCGGAATGATCTCGCCCAGCTACATGGCCACCCAGGTCGATATCATCAACAGCGACCGGGTGGCACAACGCGCCGTCAAGCTGCTGCACCTGGCCGACGACCCGAGCTTCAGGCAAAAGTGGCAGGACGCCACCGAGGGCAAAGGCGAGCTTGGCGTCTGGCTGGCCAACGAGCTTCAGAAAAAGCTCGATGTCAAACCGGCGCGGGAAAGCAATGTCATCAACATCAATTTCAGCGGCCCCGAACCGACCTTTGTCGCCAGCGCGGCGAACGCTTTTGCGCAGGCGTACATAGACGTCAATCTGGAACTCAAGGTTGAACCGGCCCGGCAAAACGCCGCCTGGTTCGAGGGGCAGACCAGACTTGTCCGCGAACGTCTCGAAGCGGCGCAACAGGCCTATTCCGACTATCAGCAGAAGTCCGGCATCGTGGCGAGCGATGAGCGACTCGATTCCGAAACTGCACGGCTCAACGAACTGTCCACGCAATTGGCCGTCGTTCAGGGACAAAGCTCCGAAAGCCACAGCAAGAGCTTGGCCGCTGGAGATGCTGGAACCCTGTCTGAAGTATTGCAAAACCCCTTGATCAACAGCCTCAAGGCAGACATCTCGCGGCTCGAATCCAAGCTTCAGGAAAGCAACATCAATCTCGGCAAGAACCATCCGCAGACCTTGCGCTCGCAATCCGAGCTGGCCTCGCTGAACGCGCGCCTGGCCAGTGAAACGCGCAAAATCATCCACAGCATCGGCACCGCCTATGAGGTCAGCAAACAGAACGAGAGCGGGTTGCGCGATGCCATTGAAAAGCAGAAAGCACGCTTGCTCGGCGTGAGCCGCCAGCGTGACGACATCAGCGTATTGAAACGCGATGTGGAAATGGCCCAGCGCGCTTTTGAGGAAGTCAGCCTGCGTACTTCGCAAACGCGCCTGGAAAGCCTGTCGGTGCTGACCAATGTGATCATCCTCAATCCGGCGTTCGTGCCGACGGAACACGCCAGTCCGAAGATTTTGCTGAATGTTCTCCTATCGCTTTTTCTGGGAACACTTTTCGGCGG
Organism: Propionivibrio sp.; assembly: GCA_016705685.1. Taxonomy (GTDB): domain Bacteria; phylum Pseudomonadota; class Gammaproteobacteria; order Burkholderiales; family Rhodocyclaceae; genus Propionivibrio. The sequence goes on along the minus strand of JADJLB010000002.1, from coordinate 443,056 downwards.
CGGATATGCCCTGATGCAGGAACTGGCAAACGTCCGCGTGCGCTCGACAAGCGATCTCGCTTTGGCGCTCAAGCTGCCGGTACTGGCCGCAATTCCGCACGCGGCGGCGCCATCCGGGAGACGACGCGGCAGGTTCGCGACTATCTTCAAGCACCGGTCACCGTACAAGCCGGTCGCCTGGAAAGCGGCCACCTCATCTTCGGGTGGAGCCCGGCCATGAACAGGCCTGAATCCAGCATGGATCGAATCGCCACGCTTGTATCCTGCTCCAGCGCCTGCCCGCGCTCGATCGGCGCGGTCTTGATCGATGCCGGACGTCTATCCATCTTCGAGGCCGAACAAATACTCCGGCGGCAAAAAGAGCAGGGCAATCGCTTTGGCGATGCTGGCATCGAGCTTGGGCTACTCGATGCCGAAGACATTCGCTTTGCCCTGGCCAGCCAGTTTGAATATCCCTATCTTCCGGCTGGCGATACCCGCTTGAGTGGGGAGCTTGTCGCGGCCTACGCCCCTTCCAGTCCGGTTGTCGAGCAGATGCGCGCCTTGCGCAGCCAACTGATGTTGCGCTGGCTTGACGTCGAATCGAGGCGCAAGGCACTGGCCATTGTCAGCCCGAAGCACGGCGAAGGGCGCAGTTTCATCGCCGCCAACCTGGCCATCGTCTTCTCGCAATTGGGCGAACGTACACTGCTGATCGATGCCGATCTGCGAACACCAAGACAGCACCAGCTCTTCAAACTGGGCGAACGCACGGGGCTTTCCGGGCTATTGTCCGGCCGCGCCAGCTTCGACGCTGTGACCCGCATCCCTGCGCTGCTAGGACTTTCCGTGCTACCCGCCGGCGTCGTGCCGCCCAACCCGCAGGAATTGCTCGGCCGCCCCGCTTTCAACGAGGTCCTGAAAACACTCAGCCGCGATTACGATGTCATTATCATCGATACACCGGCCGCAAGCGATTGCGCCGACGCCTTGACCGTTGCCGCGCTGGCTGGCTCTGCGCTGCCGATCGCGCGTAACGACCACAGCTCGATGAGCGAGCTGGCCGAATTGGCCAGCAGCCTGCAACAATCCGGCACTCTTCTGGTGGGTTCGGTACTGAACGACACACGGGGAAATGAATGAAAAGAATGCTGCTTCCCCTGTTGGTTTCGATCATGCCGCTGAATGGCTTTCGGGTATTCCTGTATCGCGTCTTGTTTGGTTACAAGATCGGCAAAGGGGTTCGGATTGGTTTTGGCACGCTGATCTGCGTTCAATCATTCGAAGTCGGCGCCCAGACCATGATCGGCCCGTTGAATATCTTCAAGGGCCCCATTCGCGTGCGCATCGGCGAAGAGGCGAAGGTTGGCCGTCTCAACCAGTTTCTTTGCTCATGGCATATCGCCGACAGCAAGTTCAGCGAACGGCACTATACGCCGTTCTTCGACATGGGCAATCGGACCCTGGTGCTGAACTCGCACTTCTTTGACATCTACGGGCACCTGTCCATTGGCCATGAAAGCTGGATCGCCGGTAACGGCAGTCAGTTCTGGACACACGGGCTGAGCGTGATGGATCGCGACATTAGCATTGGCGAAAAGAACTATATCGGCTCGGCCGTGCGTTTCGCCCCCGGCACTTCGGTTGGTAACCGCAACATCGTGGCGCTGGGTAGCGTCGTGCTAGGCAAGATTGAAGCGTCCGATTCGCTGATTTCGGGCTTCCCGGCCAGGCCGATCCGGTCCATCGCCGACGATGTCGAGGGCGGACGATACCGTTTCAGCTTTGAAGACTGGTGAGCGCAGGCCATCGGATTCGGCAGGACCATTGCAACAGGACAATGAAAGGTGAAGTCATGACAGATAGACTGGTTTCGGTTTGCATCGCAAGCATCGGGCGGCCTTCATTGCTGGATACGATCAAAGGCATCTACGCCTGTGCACGACCAGCGGATATGGCGCTGGAAATCGTGGTGGTTGACGACAGCCTTACGGGAGCCGCCCTGGCACTGCTGTGTTGCAGCGATGCGCGAAAGCGGGTGCGGGTCGTCACCAGCGCATCGCAGAATATTTCCGTTGCACGCAACACCGGCATGGCGCACGCACGGGGCGATTTCATCGCCTTTATCGACGACGACGAAGTCCCCGACGTCAATTGGCTGAACAACCTGGTACAGCTCGCAGACAGCAGCGGCGCCGACGCGGTACAGGGCACGGTGATCGGAATCTACCCGAGCGACTCGCCTGGCTGGGCGGTCAAGCTTCGCCCTTTCGATAAATCCTACGGGCAGGCGGGCGCGCGCATTGAAGTCGGGTCGACCAGCAATCTGCTGTTCCGACGTTCGTCACTGGTTATCCGGACCATGAAGTTCAACGCCGTCTACGGCAAAAGCGGCGGCGAAGACACCGATCTGTGCTATCGGCTGACCGCCAGCGGTGGCGTTATTGTCTGTTCGCCGGGCGCGGTGGTTTATGAAATCGTTCCGCGTGCGCGTCTGGATCTGCGGCATCTGGTACGACGTTACGCGCGCGGCGGACATACCTATGCGTGCGTGGTGCTGGCCCGGCAAGGGCTGCTGCGCAAGTTGGCCGAGTTTGTCAAGGCCCTGTCTTTGACCATGGCATTTTTTGTGATGGCCGCCGTATCGTCGGTTGCCCTGCCTGCGACGGCCATGCGTTTCGTGCTACGCCTTTCCGGAAACGTCGGAAAACTCATCTTCTTCCTGGGATTGCCGGCATGGAATCTGTATTGATAACGGGTATTGACAGTGCCAAGTGCCGGGGTGGGATCATGAGAGTTGCCGTCGTCATCGTCACTTATAAACGGCCGGAAGGCCTGAGCAAATTGCTGCGCGAACTGAAACGGCAAGACCTTTCGGGGGCACCGGCAGTTGAGTTGAATGTCATCGTGGTTGATAACGATCCGGCAGGCAGTGCAGCACAGATCGTTACGGAAGCCGCTGAACACGGGCGTGCCGGAAGCATCGGTTTGACCTATTTGCTTGAACCACGCCGGGGCATCCCGTTTGCCCGCAACCGGGGCATGCAGCACGCGCTGACAGGCACCAGCTACTTCGCCTTCATCGACGATGACGAATACCCGACGCCAACCTGGATGCGCAAGCTGCTCGATACAGCCATTGCGCTGTACAGCGATGCCGTCCTGGGACCGGTGAAACCCGTCTATCCGGAAGGGACCCCGGCGTGGGTACGCCGTAGTCGCGTCTTCGAAGGCTGGAATCACGCCGACCGCAGCCAGATCGCGGAAGCGGCCACGAACAACGTTCTTGTGCGCAGCGATTTCATACGCCAGCACCGGATCGAATTTGACCTGCGAATGCAGGCCTGCGGCGGCTCCGATTACCGCTTCTTCCGGCAATGCGTCCATGCCGGGATGGTAATCAACTGGTCGAGCACAGCCGTCGTGTTCGAAGACATCCCTCACTCGCGAACTCAATGGCGCTGGATGGCCCAACGCCAGATACGACTGGGCAACACCTTTGCCGTGGACGCGCGTTTGTCCCGACAGCTTCCACGCATCGCGTCGCTCTATGCCGTGGGCCTCGCCCGCGCCATGCTGGGTTTCATCACACTGCCATTGCTGGCTGTATCTTCCCGCCTGGGAACCAGCGCCGCTGTACATCTGCTGAGAGGCATCGGCATCGTCTCGGGAATACACGGCTACCGGCACGAAGAATACGACCAAATCCGGCTCGATCGCGAACGCACGGCGGCATGATGGCAAGCGCAGGCACCTGGAACCTAGACCCCCACGGACCCCCCCCCCCCCCCCCCTCCCCCTGGGGGGGGGGGGGGGGCCCCTTCTGCCCCTCCTCCCCCCCCTCCCCCTGCCCCTGCCGGGGGGCGGGGGGCGCCTTGGGGGCGCCGCGGGGGGGCCCGGGGCCCCCCGGGGGGGCGAACCACCCCCCCCCCTCCCCCCCTTCCCCCCCCCCCCCCCCCCCCCCCCCCCCCCCCCCCCCCCCCTGGGGTTTCTAGGTTGAACGGCCACGACGAGATTCGCTTGCTGCAGGGCATTCCCTTCAGCGTAAAAACGACCGGCGCTGCCATCGAATGGCTGGATTCCCATGCCGTGGGACCTATCGCGACCAGGGTGGTTATCGCCAATGCCAACACGCTTAACATCGCCCGTGGCAACGCCCGGTACCGCCAGGTCCTGTCGCGCTTCACGGTGCTCAACGATGGGGTTGGCGTCGATCTGGCCAGCCGCGTGCGCTACGGACAGGGATTCCCCGACAACTTGAACGGGACCGATCTTGTTCCCGCCTATCTCTCGCAAAGTGCGCTGAGACTTCGCATTTTCATGCTCGGTTCGCAGCCCTGCGTCATCCAGCGGGCATTTGACGTTGCGCGCCGGCGTTATGCCCGGCACGAATGGCTGGGCTATCGTGACGGCTATTTCCGATGGGATGACGAGGCTGCACTGTGTGCGCACATTCGTACCCTGAAACCGGACCTGTTGCTGGTGGCGATGGGCAATCCCCTTCAGGAATTCTGGATCGACCGCTGCGCAGCCAGAACCGGTGCCGCGCTGTGCGTGGGCGTCGGTGCGCTCTTTGATTTCCTCAGCGGCGAAGTCGATCGGGCGCCCCTATGGATTCGTCGCCTGAAGATCGAGTGGATATATCGCCTGGCACAAGAGCCCGGCCGTTTGTGGCGTCGCTACCTGATCGGCAACCTCACGTTTCTTTGGCATGCCTGGCGCGAGAGGTGCTGAATCATGCCCGCCACCGCAACTGACTACAGCATATCCCGCGTCAGGCTTGGCTCACGACTGCCTGAAGTCGGCGTCGTGCTGGTCACGCTGATCGCCGGGCTCATTGCGGCGCTCGCGCCCTGGTGGGTGGCGGTCGGTCTGATTCTGGGGAGTGCGGTTTTGGCGCTGACCGTCCGGGATCCGCTCTTTGGTCTGTTGCTGACCCTGGCCCTCGCAACACAGGCGATTCCTGGTGCCCTGATCCCGAACATTCCCCTGGGTGGCGCACAGATACTGCCTTGCGAGATCGCCTTGCTGATGACGCTGTTGTCCTGTTTCCTTAACGGTGTCAGCGGACGGCGCCCCTTCATCGATGTGCACCGCGACTTCGTGATGACCGCGCTGCTGTCCTACGTCGCGCTATTCGTTTCGATCGTCGTCGGCAAGTTCTATCTGGGACAGAACGATTTCGCATTCCCTGTGTTGCGAAATTTCTTGCCATTGGCCATCTTGCCGCTGCTTCCGTCGATTCTGTCGACGCGGCAACGCATCGTTTTGGTCGAGAATGTCTTTATTGCTTTCGGCATACTCATCGCGCTGTTCATCGCCATCCAAGCCTTTACCAGCATCTCGCTGCTCACCGGCCGCCTGGAAGATCTCGGGCTGAATCAGACAACGGGCATCACCCGAACGGTACTGTGGGGACCGGAACTGCTGATCATCCTGTCATTATTCCTGATTGGCCGGCATGGCCTGCGCTATTGCCTGAGCCACCTGTGGCCGATACCGGCGTTCGTCGCCCTGCTGCTCGGTCTGATGGGCACCTATACGCGCAGCTTCTGGGTGGCAACCGCAGTCGCGGCAATTCTGCTGGCGGTGTTCGCCCATGGGATCAAGGGCAGCCTGCGCCTGGCAACGGCCGTGGTGCCCATTGTTCTTCTCCTCGGAACGATGGTATTCGCAATGAATCCGCGTATCGGGGAAGCGGCTTACGAGCGCGCCTTCGGCATCACCCAGGAAATCAAATCTGGCGAGTCTTTCGGCTGGCGCGGCAAGGAAAATTCGCTGGCGCTCGAATCCATCGTGAAACACCCGTGGCTCGGGATCGGATTCAATGGGGCTTACAAGCCGGCCATTTCAATCCACGGCCACTTCGAAGGTGAGGAAATCTACATCCACAACGCGTACCTGTACTTCCAGCTCAAGATGGGGCTGCTCGGCAGCGCAGTCCTGACGGTTTTCCTGACGCTTTATCTACGGCTGTCATGGTCTGCTCTTGCCATCGCCGACCGGCACGACCGGACCAGCGCACTGTCGTACGTCGTGCTGGGATTGGTGGTCATGATGATTGGCTATAGCGGACAAACCATCAGCCGCTTCGTCACGCTGCTGATCGTTTGCCTGATGTTCACGCTCATGAAGTTTTATGCCCAGCGTCACTGAAACCGGTATAAGGCCTGCGCTTCCCTTCTCGCCTGTTCTGGCGCGGCGCGTCGAACATGGCCACGTCATCCGTGATGACATCCAGTTGCTGCGCGGCGTGGCGGTGCTGGCGGTCTTGCTTTACCACGCCGACAAATCGCTGCTGCCGGGAGGCTATTTGGGCGTCGATGTCTTTTTCGTTCTCTCGGGCTTCTTGATCACGCGCAACATTTACCGAGCTGTCAGCTGCGGCATCTTCTCCTACGGCGCCTTCATTGCCGACCGTTTCCGTCGGCTGCTGCCCGCGTGCTACGCCATGCTGCTGTTTTCGGCCGTGCTGGCCACGTTCTTTCTCACACGCCAGGACATGGCCGAATTCGTCAAGCAGACCCTGGGCACGCTGACCTTTTCCTCCAACATCGTTCTGTGGCGTCAGTCGGGATATTTTGACGGCGCTTCATCGCTCAAGTTGCTGCTTCACACCTGGTCATTGTCGCTGGAGGAGCAATACTACCTGTTGTTGCCGCCCATCCTTTATCTCGGCAGGCGAGGGAACACGCTCGGACTGCTGCTGCTACTTTTTGCCGGAAGTTTAGCGGCCTGCTTCAGCGGAATCCTGTACAAGCCGAGTGCGGTGTTCTATCTGCTGCCGTTCCGCGCCTGGGAACTGCTGGCGGGGTCAGTATGCGCCGTACTGATGCTCCGGGAGCGCGCGCCGACCGTTCCTCATGTTTTCAAGCTGGCCGCCCTGGCCGTCTTGCTGTTGACCCTGATCTTTCCACCGACAGCGCCACATCCCGGACCCAGCGCCTTGCTGGTCGTGCTATCGACCGCGATACTGATGGTCGGCGCCATCGATTTCGGGCACAGCCCGTTGGCCCGAGGCATGTATTTTTTCGGCGATATCTCCTACTCGCTCTACCTGATTCATTGGCCATTGATCGCCGTCGCCAACCATGTCTATGCCGATATCGTGCCGATTCCGGTCAGGCTGGGGTTGATGATCGCGGCGGTCGCGCTGAGCTATCTGTCGTTCCGGCTGGTCGAACAGCCTTTCCGGGCCGTCGCTTCTACGCCCCGGCGCCGGGTTTTCATGCTGGCCAGCGGGATCGGTGCGTTGGTCATGCTCTTCGCCTCCGGACTCTATGTCGCCCGTAACCCATTGCCCGGCGGACGGGCTGCCAGCGATGCTCCCAATTACGGTCTTGGAAGAACCTGCGCCTTTGATGCCGAATTCGTTGCACGTCCCGCGTGCCAGTCTTCACCGACGCCTTCCGTCCTGCTGTGGGGCGATTCGTATGCGATGCATCTGGCCGACGCGCTGGCGCAACAAGAACGCTTCGGATTCGTTCAGGCCACCAAGAGCCTGTGCGGACCGGTGCCCGGAGTAGCGCCCGTGACGGGGGCATACAACGCATCCTGGGCACAGTCCTGCCTCTCGTTCAACGACTCGGTAATACGCTACCTGGACGCCCATCCCGAAATCCGGTTGGTGATACTGGGGTCAAAATGGCGCCAGTACTTTGTTTCTGGGAATGCGGATGGGTTTCTCGTACGGCGGATGAGCGATGCCGTGCCGGCGTTCACGACCATGCTTGATCGGAACATCGTCGAAGCGAATCTTCGCACCCTGGTTAGCCGGACTACCAGTTCGGGGCGCAAGGTACTGATCGTACTACCTCCACCCTCATCCGACTTCAATATATACCAATGTCTTCAACGCGAACGTGAGGGTTTGCCGTACGTCGGCGCCCCCGATGGCTGTCAGATCGACGAGGCGGCGGCAATGCTCAAGGACGCCGGCCTGAGTGCGCTGATTCGCCATCTTTCACCGCTCGAAGGCGTCTATTCGTTTTCATTCAGGCCGCTGCTGTGTGACGGCAAACGCTGCCGACCTGAATTTGACGGCGTGTCTCTATACCGCGACGAAGGACATCTCACGCCACGCGGCAGCAGAACCCTGGGAAAGCAATCCGGGTTGAACGCTTACATTGACGGATTGTTGACTGTCAATGGCAAATGACTCGTTGATATTGCTGACAGGCAAAGAATCGGCGCGTTACATCGTTCTGGATCTGTTGCGTGGACTTGCGGCGATTGCTGTCCTCTTGTATCACGCGAACTATATGCTAGGGTCGTATGCGCTGAATCTGCACAAAGGATATCTCGCCGTCGATTTCTTCTTCATGTTAAGCGGGTTTGTGATTTCGGCAAACTATCACGCAACGGTGCGCGGCTCGATCTCCTGGCCTGATTTTTTGAGCGTACGGGTCGCCCGCCTTTGGCCGCTGTTTCTTCTGTCCACGCTGCTGGGTGCTGTTGCCGTGGTAGTCAAACTGACCCGCGATTCCGGCTATTTTGATGCGTACGGCGTGCTTTCCTCGCTGGCTGTCAATGGCTTGATGCTTCCGAGCTTCTTTCAGGCCTATGGCGTGGACCGTCTCTTTGTGTTCAACGGAGCATCCTGGTCCGTCTTTTTTGAAGTGCTCATCAATCTCGTCTTCTTTGCGTTCCTGCGCACTCAGCCCCTGAAAACCATGTGCATTCTTTCTGCGGCTTTTGCCGGCTTCTTGAGCGTCATGGCTCAAGCAAACGGCAGCCTTGATGGCGGCTGGTCTGCAGCGACATTTCATGTCGGCTCGGCGCGCGTTTTGTTCGGCTTCACGGCCGGAATGGCCGTCTATCTGATCGGCCGGCACCTGCGGTTTCACTCAGACGGGCCGGCGGCCCTCGTTCCGGGCGCGGGCCTTGCACTGTCTTTCTTCTTGAACGGAAACTGGCTTGTCGACTGCGCGCTCGTCATCCTGGCTTTTCCATTGCTCCTATTGCTTGCGTCAAGAGGTCATCTCACGGGCCTATGGGCTCGACTCGGCGGCCGGCTCGGCGACATTTCCTACTCGGTGTACCTTCTGCAAACACCCGCCATGCTTTTCGCTGCGGGCGCCTGCCAGAAGTTCTCCGGACAGAAAATAGCGGGGTTTGCCCCCGTATCCGGCGTCCTGTTTATCACTGGGCTTTTGGGAATCAGTTTTCTTAGCTGGCGATACTTTGAACTGCCGGCTCAACGGCTAATCCGCCGTCGTCTCGGTTCCCGGCAACAACGCCCATCCCGAATACCCGAAAGAGTGGCATGACGCGCCGGCTGGTTCACGCGATTGCCGATCAGGCCATGATTTCGGCGTTCAATTTCGGCTTGAACATCACGCTGATCAAACTGTGGACGCCAGAGGATTTCGGTGTTTTCACGATTGTTTCGGCGGTGTCGCTATTCGCAGTGATGATCCAGAATGCAGTGATCAACACGCCCCTGGCAGTACATCTTCCGATCGCGCTTAACGAAACAGAGAAAGCGCTTCTGCGCCGCACATTCTCCACGGCCAACCTGCTGTTGACCTTGCTGGTGCTGGTATTCAGCCTGGGGGGGCTGGCCCTATGCCTGGGGCTGGCGCAAGAATCGCTGATTCTCAGTGCGAGTCTGTACATCGTCTCGCAGTTTGTGCGCGAGTATTACCGCGGGTTGCTCGCCGTGGAAGGCCAACTGGTCGCACTACTGCTGGCTGATACGGCCTATGTGGCTCTGGCGTCTGCCGCGTTGATCGTTTTGCACGAGGATGATGCCGTTCGGTGGCAATCGCTCTCAACTTTCCTGCTAATACTGAGCATTGCAGGCATGCTGAGCATGTTCTGGCATCTGCTCACAGAAGACCGGCCCGCGCTGAAAGACTTTCCTGGTGAGATGGACGCTGTCTTCAGGCCACAGATCCATGAAATCCGCTGGAGTCTTCTGGGAGCCATCACCACCGACATTCTGAACCGCGGTTATGTCTACGTCGCTGCCGTGTTCTTCGGCCCGGCGACTGTCGCGCAATTGCAGGCGGGACGAATATTCTTCGGCCCCCTCGGCCTCCTGACTGTCGCCTGGTCCAGGATCGCGCGCCCTCAACTGGCCAGGCTATCCGGCCTTGGCGACACCTTGCGCTTCAATGCCTTGTTGCGCATGGCCCTGTGCTCATTCGTCCTGTTCAACATTTTGTTTCTGGCTATCCTCTGGGCTGCCTGGCCCTACCTTTCGGCTACGCTGTTCGGCGACAAATACCAGGGGCTTGGATTTCTGGTCGCCGGCTGGGGCGTCGCGAATGTTGTCATCCAGGTCCGCTCTTGTCTTGGCGTCGGCGCTCAGGCCCTGCGCCAGTTCCGCAAGCTGACCCTGGCGACGATCTACGGAGCGCTGATTTCTGCGCTGATCGTCATGCTGGCCTGCCTCCTCGGCCAATCAGCGTGGCTGCTGGTCTCGGTTATCGGCGGTGAAAGCCTGGCTATCCTGCTGGTCGCGCGCATCCTTCACTGCTCCGTATCCAGAATGGATATGCAGTATTCCTGAAATACCGTTTTGTCGAACTGGGAGAAAATGAAAATGTCGTTTATGCGTAACCTGACCCTGACGATTCTGTTGCTGATGTCTTTGACTGAAGCGTTCGCCGCCTGCCCTCCCCGCATGCGGGGCATCAACCTCGTTCCGCTTCCGTCGGGCTGGTACAACGGGGCGGTCGAAATGCAATTTCCCACAGCGACTCAAATTGCCTACTACAAGTCGGTCGGCATGAACTCCATTCGTTTGCCGATCCATTGGGAAGACTTGCAACCGATTCTCGGTAACGATCTCGATGCGCGGTTCATCGGACATACCGTCGATTTTCTTGACCAGGCACATGCCCAGGGCATGAAAGTGCTGATCGACCTGCACAATTATGCGCGCTATCGCAACCAGTTGGTCGGTTCACCGGCCGTGCCGGCAAGCGCCTTTCGGGATGTCTGGAAGCGTCTGGCTGCGGCGCTGGTGAATCATCCGGCCGTCTTTGCCTATGGCCTGATGAACGAGCCGCACCATACGGGCGGGCTATGGCACACCGTGGCCCAGTCCGGGGTGGACGGGATTCGCGAGATCGACGCCGTTCGTCCCATCTATGTCGATGGCGACGGCTGGAGCAATTCGCAAAACTGGCCCAAGGAAAACCCGCTTCCCTTTGTCAACGATCCTTCGAAAAAGATCGTATATGAGGCACATATCTATTTCGACGACGATTTCAGCGGACGATACAAGACACCGCTCGGCGATGCCGACGTCGCCGCCCGTGCCACGCAACGCTTGCAACCCTTTCTGAGCTGGCTGACGACCCATGGGCAGCGCGGCGCCATTGGAGAAACAGGCGTCCCGCAGGACGATCCGCGCTGGTTGGCGGCACTGACGAAATTTCTGGATATGACCGATGCCGCCTGCGTCGATTGGTTCATGTGGGCCGGCGGCGGTTGGCGAGAAAGCTATGAACTTTCGCTGGAACCGATAAACGGCAAGGACAGGCCGCAAATCAAATTGCTCCGATCCAGACTGTAGATCGTGGCGCCCGTGGGCGCGGTCAATTCACGCTTGCCAGCTTCGATTTCGCCAACGGCGGATTCTTGGCAAAGTATTTGCGTATGCCGGCAATGATGGCCTCAGCCATCTTGTCTTGATACGCGTCGTCGTTGAGACGCCTTTCCTCTTCCGGGTTGGAAATGAAGGCCGTCTCGACGAGGATCGAAGGGATATCCGGCGCCTTGAGCACGGCAAAACCAGCTTGCTCGACACTGGCCTTGTGCAGGCGGTTGATGTTGCCAATTTCACCGAGCACCGCCTTGCCGAGTTTCAGGCTGTCGCTGATCGTCGCCGTCTGCGATAGATCGAGCAGCGTACGCGCCAGCATCGGATCCTTGACATCCAGATTGACGCCGCCGATCAGATCCGATGCGTTTTCTTTTTGCGCCAGATAGCGCGCCGCCGAGCTCGACGCACCACTTTCGGACAAGGCAAATACCGACGATCCGTTGGCATCCGGACGGGTAAAGGCATCGGCATGAATCGACACGAAGAGATCGGAGCGGATGCGGCGCGCTTTCTGCACCCGCATGTGCAATGGCACAAAATAGTCGGTGTTTCGAGTCAGCACGGCGCGCATGTTCGGTTCGGCGTCAATCTTGGCCTTCAGGCGTTTGGCGACGGACAGCGTGACATGTTTTTCATAGCTGCCGCCCCGCCCGACAGCGCCAGGATCCTCACCGCCATGCCCGGGATCGAGCGTAATGGTTATCAGCCGGTCAACCACCGGCTGGCCCTGCCGTGGACGTCCGGATTTGGTTTCGACGTTCTGCTCCGGTTTCTCTGCAAGTGGCTTGCCCGGGTCGCCGGGCAGCAATTCTTTTTTCTCGAGCAGCGTCAGCAAAGGATCGGGGGCTTCCAGCGGATAAACGTCGAGCACCAGACGATGCCCGTATTCCCCCGCCGGAGGAAGCTCGAACACCTGCGGATTGACTTCGTTCTTGAGTTCCATGACCAGCCGCACGACCCCCGGCTTGAAACGGCCGGCACGCAACAGCTTAATGTTCGGGTCATCCGGGGCCACTTTGTTGCTCAGCGAATCGAGCACGCTGTTGAACTCGATACCCTCGAGGTCGACGACCAGACGATCCGGATTCTTGACTGTAAAGTGTGAGAATTTGAGTGGCGAATTACATTCGATGGCCACGCGCGTGTAATCTTCGGCCGGCCAGACACGTACGGCTAGAATGCCCGGTTTCCGATCCACAGCGGCGCGACCGACCGGGCTGACCAATAAACACAGGGATGCTCCAGCGAATTTAATCAGCTCCCGACGTCCAGCCCAAGGTTTTTCAGGGCGTTCAGACATTTTTGTCCGGCCTCTGTGCAAGCGGCCAGTTCGAGCACACGCCCGGAATCCGCAGCATTATCGGCAAAGCGGAAGACGAGGCAAAGATCGGCGGGTGGCACATGGCCCGCCGCTTTCTCGGGCCACTCGACCAGGCACACGGCATCGTCACGGAAATATTCGCCAAGACCGGCATCGTCAAACTCTTCTGGCTCACTCAAACGATAAAAATCAAAGTGATACCAGTATATGCTCGAAACTACGTAAACTTCAACCAGTGTGTAGGTCGGGCTTTTGACCGGGCCTAGATGGCCGACACCTCGCAACAAGGCGCGCGCCAATGTGGTCTTTCCAGAACCCAGTTCGCCGCTGAGCCAGATAACCATGCCGGACCCCAGCAACGGCGCCAGCTGATTCCCAAGCGCCATGGTCGCTTCCGGGTTCGGCAATGGCAGGATCAAGGCAGATTGACCGCGAGGCGGGTCATTAACGGGACTATGATTCGGGCTATGCAAGCGAAGCGCTCCAATCCAAGTACGCTGACGACAACCGACTGGAAAAATGTTGATCTTGTTGCGCTCGTCAAAAAAATCAAACACTGGGGGCAAGAACTCGGCTTTGACGAACTTGGCATCGCCGGCGCCGACGTTTCGGCCGCAATACCCGAACTGTTGCGCTGGCTTGAACTCGGCCACCATGGCGAGATGGATTATATGGCCAAACACGCCGCGCTACGCGCCCATCCGGAGTCACTGGTGCCCGGCACCGCATCGGTCATTACGGCCCGACTTCCCTATTGGCCGTCGGCCACCGAGAGTGCGCAGGTGCTGGGCAACGACGAACTGGCCTACATCTCGCGCTATGCCCTGGGACGCGACTATCACAAGACCGTTCGCAACCGGCTGCAAAAGCTGGCTGAGCGCATACACACCGAAATGGCGCGGTCGGAACAGGGTCCCAATTTTACTTACCGCGTTTTTTCCGATTCGGCGCCGGTCATGGAGGTCGAATTTGCCCGCCAGTCGGGTATTGCCTGGCGCGGAAAGCACAGCCTGTCATTGACCCGCAAAGGCTCCTGGCATTTCCTCGGCGAAATATACACCACGCTGCCGCTGCCGCCGGATGCGCCCATCGGTGAGCACTGCGGTACCTGCGAACGCTGTCTTGCGGCCTGCCCGACAGCGGCCATCGTCGCCCCCTATAAGGTCGATGCCCGTCTATGCATCTCCTACCTGACCATTGAGCTGAAAGGCGCGATTCCAGTCGCCCTGCGACCGCTGATCGGTAATCGCATCTATGGCTGCGACGACTGCCAGTTGTGTTGCCCGTGGAATGATTCGGCGCAACCTGGCGATCCGGATTTTGCGGTGCGTCATGGCCTCGACGCGGCTTCGCTGGTTCAACTTTTCTCGTGGAGCGAACAGGAATTCGAAACCCGGTTGGCCGGAAGTCCGATTCGCCGCATCGGATATGAGCGCTGGTTGCGTAACCTCGCCGTCGCTCTGGGCAATGCGCGGAAGTCGCCGGAGACGCATTCCGCACTCAATTCGCGCCTGGACCATCCTTCCGCCTTGGTGCGCGAACATGTCGCCTGGGCGTTGGCCCGGATTCAAGCAGATAAGCCTTGATTTCCTTCTGTTTTCCGCTATTATCCTGTTGACATGCTGTATCGAAACGAGCGTGAGACCTGTCTCTCTCCTGGTTCATTAACCGGACGATACCATTGACCATGGCCGTGACAACATTCCGGCCTCTGAAACAAGGCAAACCCGTCGAAAGACGGCGTCGCAAAGTTACCGGCCTACCGCCAGATTACAACGGCAACGGCAGCGGAGCTACCAGAAAGCGGGGTTGATCGTGATTCAAAGTTTTCCGTACAAATTCAGTCAAGCCGGTTTCTCGGCCTGCCGGCATATCGGCATGCCTGAACGCCCTGTTGATCCATCCTGTTTGCCGTCAAACTGGATTTCAATAAGGACGTCATCATGAGCCAATCCTCCCCGAATAGCGCGGCCAACAGGGTGATCTCCCTGAACAGTCTGGGTCGTGACCGCAGCCCGGGGCGTCGGATTCTCGCCGAATGCCGGGATCAGCTGGTCAACAGCCTGTATGTCTGGCTACGCGAGGTGGCCACGCCGGTTTCTGAAGAGCTTTTCGTGCTTGCCGATTCAACCAGGGAACGCCTGCTACAGACCCGCTATCTGGACCTACGGGCCGATATCGAAAAGGACTGGTCACATCTGGTTGAAACCTTCCGCCGTGACCTTTCCGCCGCAGCCGAGCGTTGCCAGAATCAGGAACTCCAGAAAGACTGCAATCGCGAAGCACCGCTCGAAATTCCGGATTTTGAAGGTTTGCAGTTACTCGAAGACGACGACCTGTCCGAACATATCGTCCTGCGCGAATTTTCAGCTCAACTGTCGGAGTCCTGCGATGACGAGCTGTACGCACTTAACCGTCGCGTCGCCGCACTGCTCGGGCATGACGAACTCATCGAGAGCGCCAATCCCCTTGCCCCACCGGTCGTTTGTCAGGCGCTTTCCGACGCCTGTGCAACGATAGGATCGAATGCCGAAGAGCGACTGATCTTGCTGCGCCGTCTGGAACGGCATCTGCACCTGGCACTCCCCCCGATTTATCAACAAATCAATGCTTATCTGATCGAACGCGGCATCCTGCCCGACCTCAAACGGAATTATCGGCGGAGTACCAGCTCGACCGCTGCAGCAACGACGTCATCCGCGCCTGAAACCACCTTACCCAAAACTCTGACCTCAGCTGGCGCAACAAGCTCTGGCACAAGCTCCGGTGAAAACATACTCGAAGCACTACAACGTCTGGCTCTAGCGCGTGTTAGCCGTTTGCCCGCGGGATTCTCCGGCGGTGGCGATCTCACCATGACAGGTGGCATGACACCTGCCATGGCTGGCGAACCACTTGATGCAGCCAGCATCAATCAGTTGTTGTTTTCCTCGTTGAACGATTTGCAGCATGCCCCGTCGGGTGATGCTGGAGGACTGATCGTCAACCAGGTGCGTCTGGTTCGCGATTCGGAAACCGCCCAGCGCGTTGGCGGACTCGAAGCGGTCACGATTGATATCGTGGCCATGCTTTTCGACTTCATTTTCGACGATGTGCACATTCCCGTCGCCATCAAGGCGCTGATCAGCCGCCTCCAGATCCCGGTTCTCAAGGTGGCCATGCTCAACCCGGGGTTCTTCGCCGACCGTCAACATCCAACGCGCCGATTTCTTGGCAGCGTTTCCGGGATTTCCATCCGCTGGGGCGGCATGGTCGATGAGACCGATCCCTTTTACTGCAAACTTGCCGAACTCGTCGAACGCATACAAATCGAGTTCGAAAATGACATTGAAATTTTCGGGACAGCGCTCGCCGAGTTGGAGACGTTCGTCGACGAACGCGAAGTTGAAGAAGATAGCACGGCACTGACGGCGGCCAATATCGTCATCCTGCGCGAACGGGATGCCGATGGTTGGGATCGTGCTCAACGGTCCGTCCAGAACTTCCTGACCACGCACACGCCACCGGGGCTGATTGACGCGTTCTTGCGCGAACACTGGGTTGGTGTTCTGCATGCCATTGCCGTTCATGATAATCCGAGTGAGGCCGAATGGCAGGAAGCCGTCGAGGTGATGAATGATCTGGCCTGGAGTATCGTGGCCAAGAAGACACCGGATGACCGTCTCAGGCTGATCAGCCTGTTGCCCAAGTTACTCGGCCGGCTCAACAAAGGGCTGGACAGCATCGATACCAGCCATGCCCTGCGTAGCGCCTTCTTCGACGAGTTGGTGAAATGCCATTCGGCCGCGCTCAAAGGGGAGATGCACGCCACCCCGGCAGCCGAATCGCCTGCGGAACCGGCGGCTGAGGAAGCTTCATCGTCGTTCAGTTCCTCAGAAGAGGGCGACTTGCTGGTCACGCGCAGCGTCGACAATGGCGTCGAGGTCGAAGAAGTGATCCTGGTTGGCGCCAGCCCGATCTGGCGCGCCGATGATCGTGAAATCTTTCGTCGGGTCAGCGAACTCAAGCGTGGCGACTGGGTGGAGTTCCACGAATCCGAAGGTCCGAATGGCGAAAAGCAAAGCATCGTTCGGGAACGACTCAACTGGATCAGCCCACAGCGTGGCATTTTGCTTTTCAGCAACCACCGTTCGGCCAAAGCGATTTCCATCGCTCCTGAAGCACTGGCTCGTCAGATACGCGATGGCAAAGCCAACATCGTTTCCGATGAACCGATTTTCGAACGTGCGTTAAGCGGCGCGCTCGAATCGATTAACGCCAGTTAACCTTGCGCTCGGATTGAGCGCTTATTCTCAGCGCTCAACGGGACGGGACGGATCGGCACACCACGCGCTCCATGACCCGGCATAGAGCCGCGCCCCGGGTAGTCCGGCGATTTCCATGGCCAGCAAGTTCTGGCAGGCCGTGACGCCCGAACCGCATTGCATGACGGCTTTGTCGGGCTCGACACCAGCCAGCAACTCAAGAAACGCTTGGCGCAAATCAGCCGCGGGACGAAAACAACCCTGGTCGTCCAGGTTATCGCGGAAAAACCGGTTACGCGCTCCTGGAATATGGCCGCCCACGGGATCGAGCGTTTCGTTTTCGCCGCGGAAACGATCCGCAGCACGCGCATCGATCAGGCAAAGCTCGCGCCGGTCAAGGTTGAGGAGCACCTCGTCGGTGTCGACGACCCACTCGCGAAGTGCGATTTCGAAGTCGCAGGGTTCCGATGCGGGCCGATCGGTCGTCAACTCCCGCCCCTGTTCCAGCCACCGGTTGATGCCACCGTCGAGCAAGGCCACGCGATCATGCCCCAACCAGCGCAGCAGCCACCACAAGCGTCCCGCGATCATGCCGCCGGCATCGTCATAAGCAACGACCTGTGTCGCACGCGAAACGCCGGCTGAGCCCAGCGTGCGGGCCAATCGTTGCGGATCGGGCAGAGGGTGGCGACCGTTCCGGCCATTCATCGGACCGGACAGATCGCGGTCAAGATGCAAGAAATACGCTCCGGGCAAGTGCCCTTCAGCGTAAGCCTTCTCACCATAGGCCGCATCCGACAGTTGATGGCGGCAGTCAAAAATCCGCAAGTCCGGGTCACTCAGCCGCCCAGCAAGTTCCTCGCCGGATATCAAGGTCGAATAGTTCACACCGAGCCGGCGTCCCCGTTGGTCTCGTCCAGCCAGGAACGCGCTGCGGATTCCTCATCGAAAACGCGCATCGCAGCACGGACAAAAATCTGCGACAGCCATGCGCTCCAGGCCACCCACTGACTGTGCGTCAGAACCGCGATGCGGTTGAAATCGTTGGCGTGTGCGCGTGAAAAAACAATATCCTCCCACGCCACGTCGAGGGTGAAGTCAGCCATTTCACGCAAATCAAAATAAAGATCGACCGGCCCCTCGAACTTGAGCTTGTAGTTGACCAGGTCCTCGAATTCCTTATAGTCGGCAAGGGTAAATTCCCCATAAACATTGACTTCGACGCGACTCGGCTGATGCTGGATTACGATCATGACTGTCTCCCCTAGTATTCGTCAAAGTGTAGCACCAGTCCCACCCCAGGGGATCAGTGCAAGACTCCGAGAGACCCGCGTGTTCCGGCCGAACTGGTCGGCCGATGCGTCACTCGGGCCGTTCGGAAGCATAGCCATTGAGGCTGCTCATTTGACCGGCGACCCCTTCTTGAGCTATTTTGCTGCGTTTTATCAGAAATTTTCACATGGCACGCTCCGACTCTGCCGACAAGTTTGAAAACAGCGAACTCTCGTCAACGTTGCCGACGGCTGACGCAATGAAATTTGAGGTCGCTCTGGCCGAACTGGAGAAAATTGTCCAGAACATGGAAGGCGGTCTACTGCCGCTCGAGGAATCGATAGCAGCCTATCGACGCGGATGCGAACTGCTTAACCACTGCCAGCAGCAACTCATTGACGCCGAACGTAAGATTCAGGTTCTTGAAAATGGGATCCTGCGCGATTTTGACGCGGCCAGTGGAGAATCGCGGTGAATCTTCCTTCTCATCCCGACGGCCCGAGCAAGCATCTGCCCTTTCCCGACTGGATGCGTGCCGTTCAGGCACGAATTGAAACAACGCTTTCAATGCTCCTGCCCGCTGCGGAAAATATCCCGGTACGCCTGCATCAGGCCATGCGCTACGCCTGCCTTAACGGAGGCAAACGCGTACGCCCGCTGTTTGCTTTTGCCGCAGGCGAACTGACTGGGGCTCCGTCTGAAAAACTCGAAACTGTTGCCAGTGCAGTCGAATTGATTCACGCCTATTCCCTGGTCCATGACGATCTTCCTTGCATGGACGACGATGTGCTGCGTCGTGGCCGACCAACGTGCCATGTCGAATATGACGAGCCAACCGCCCTATTAGTGGGTGACAGCTTGCAATCCCTGGCTTTTGAACTGCTTGCTCGGTCCGACCCTGGCGGTCAATTCGCCGATCCTGTTCGTCAGCTTGAAATGATTCGCCTGCTGGCCCATGCCAGCGGTTCGAACGGCATGGCAGGCGGTCAGGCGATCGACCTGGGCGCGGTAGGCCGATCCTTGGATCAGCCGGAACTCGACCTGATGCACGCTCTGAAAACCGGGGCATTGATCCGCGCGGCCGTCATGCTTGGCGCCATGTGCGGGAAAGTGCTGACCGAGGAAGCCAGCGAATCGCTTGATCGCTTTGCCAAGCGGGCCGGACTGCTGTTTCAGGTCGTCGACGATATCCTGGACTGTACGGCAAGCACGGCCACGCTCGGCAAAACAGCCGGCAAGGATGCGCTGGCGGATAAACCGACCTATGTCAGCCTGTTAGGACTGGAACGGGCCCGCGAATTCGCCGATGACCTTGGTAAACAGACGCTTGATTCACTTGCCATTTTCGGCGAACGCGGCCAGCGTCTGGTTGAGTTGACCCATTTCATCACTTGCCGAAATTTTTAGATGACGCCCAAGGCCTTTGTTTGAGGCCGGAAGCTGCTGTTTACGCTGGACACCGTATATAAATGACCTCCTATCCTCTGCTTGATACCATCGCCACCCCTGCGCAACTGCGTGCGCTGGACCGTAAGCAGTTAGCGCAGCTCAGCGAAGAGTTGCGCAGTTTCCTTGTCGAGTCCGTATCAAGGACCGGAGGCCACCTCTCGTCAAATCTTGGCACAGTCGAACTGACAATCGCTTTGCACTACGTCTTTGACACCCCGCATGACCGGCTGATTTGGGATGTCGGTCACCAGACCTATGCCCACAAAGTGCTTACCGGCCGCCGGGCGGGAATGGCCAAGTTACGTACGCATGGCGGCGTTTCGGGCTTCCCCAAACGCGCCGAGAGCGAATACGACACCTTTGGCGTCGGGCATTCTTCCACCTCGATTTCCGCTGCCCTCGGCATGGCTCTGGCCACCAAGCTCAAGGGTGAAACGCGCAAAACCGTGGCCATCATTGGCGATGGCGCCATGTCTGCCGGGCAGGCCTTTGAAGCCATGAACAATGCGGGCGTAGCCGATGCCGACATGCTCGTCATCCTCAACGACAATGACATGTCCATTTCGCCACCGGTGGGGGCGCTGAACAAATACCTGGCCCGGTTGTTTTCCGGCAGTGCCTTCAACGCGGCGCGCAAGGCCGGTGAAAAAGTTTTGCGCGGCACCCCTTCACTGCTTGAATTTGCCAACCGGGTTGAAGAGCACGTCAAGGGCATGCTGACGCCGGGAACGCTGTTCGAAGAGCTTGGTTTCAACTATATCGGCCCGATAGACGGTCACGACCTCGATTCCCTGGTCCCCACATTGCAAAATCTCCAGAAGCTCAAAGGGCCCCAGTTTCTGCATGTCATTACCCGCAAGGGACAGGGTTACAAGCTGGCCGAGGCCGACCCGATTCTCTACCACGGCGTCTCGAAGTTCCATCCGGAAGTGGGCATTGAAGGCGGAAAAACAGGTGGAGGGAAGCCGAGCTACACTCAGGTCTTTGGCGACTGGCTGTGCGATATGGCCGCCGCCGACCCCAGGCTGGTCGGCATCACGCCGGCAATGGGCGAGGGCTCTGGCATGATCCGCTTTGCCGAACGCTATCCCGAACGCTACTTTGACGTCGGCATCGCCGAGCAGCACGCGGTTACATTCGCCGCCGGCCTGGCCTGCGAAGGAATGCGCCCGGTACTGGCGATATATTCGACTTTCCTGCAAAGAGGCTATGACCAGCTGATTCATGATGTCGCCCTGCAGAAGTTGCCGGTCGTTTTCGCACTGGACCGTGGCGGGCTGGTGGGCGCGGACGGCCCCACCCATCACGGCACCTTCGATCTCTCATTCCTGACCTGCATACCCAATATGGTCGTGATGGCGCCGGCGGACGAGATGGAATGCAGAAACATGTTGACGACTGCTTTCCGCATCGATGGCCCAAGTGCCGTCCGTTACCCGCGTGGAGCGGGTCCCGGCGTCGCCGTCGAAAAATCGCTGGTCGAACTTCCCGTGGGCAAGGGGGAACTTCGCCGTCACGGCAAGGACGTTGCCCTGCTTGCGTTTGGCAGCATGCTGACTCCGGCACTGGAGGCTGCGGCGGAAATCGATGCCACGGTCGCCAACATGCGCTTTATCAAACCGATGGATCGGGACCTGATCATTGAATTGGCACGGGAACATTCTGTGCTAATCAGCGTCGAAGAGAATGCCCTGATTGGTGGCGCGGGTTCCGAAGTTGCGCGCATACTGCAGGAACTTGGCAGTACGGTGCGATTGGTTCGCCTGGGTCTTCCCGACCATTTCATCGATCACGGCGATCAGGCGCTGTTGCTGGCGGAAGTCGGGCTCGACAAGGACGGCATTGCCCGAACGGCGCGCGCTCAACTCGGCATCACCCCAACGACGGTTCAACAAGCTGCACCGGCGTAGAAACCCATCAGGAACAGCAATGAATGCTCCTCAAGCCCCGCACATCCCGAAAGCCATGGTCGATGTCCAAAACCTGGCAGATACCCGGCAAATAGCCATCAACCGTGTCGGGATCAAGTCGATCCGCCATCCGGTCAAGGTACTCGACAAATCCGGCGGCGTGCAACATACCATCGCCATGTTCAACATGTACGTCGGTCTTCCGCACAATTTCAAAGGCACGCATATGTCGCGCTTTGTTGAGATACTGAACAGCCACGAACGCGAAATTTCAGTCGAAAATTTCCCGATCATGTTGCGCGAGATGGTCGACAAGCTGGAAGCGGAGACCGGTCATATCGAAATGAACTTTCCGTACTTCATCAATAAGGCGGCGCCGGTATCCGGTGTGCAAAGCCTGATGGACTATGACGTCACGTTGATCGGCGAGATCTGCCATGGCGAAATCGCCTCAACGATCAAGGTCGTCGTGCCGGTCACCAGTCTGTGCCCGTGTTCCAAGAAAATTTCCGACCGTGGCGCGCACAACCAGCGCTCGCACGTTACCGTGACCGCAAGGATCAACGATCATCTGTGGATTGAGGAAATAGTCCAGCTGGTCGAAGCTGAAGCCTCCTGCGAGCTGTACGGCCTGCTCAAGCGCCCTGACGAAAAGCACGTCACCGAACGCGCCTACGACAATCCCAAGTTCGTGGAGGACATGGTTCGCGACGTTGCGGCCAGACTCAGCGCCGAGCCGCGCATCTTCTCTTACGTGGTCGAATCCGAAAACTTTGAATCGATCCACAACCACTCGGCGTATGCACTGATCGAGAATCGCAACCCCGAGCCGGCCTGATACCTGCAGGCGCGCCGCCCGGGGGAGGCGTTTCAACTCCGCCCCCAGACACAAGGCGGGTCAACGGATTGATCTGCGTTGATCAGTCCTTACGCTTGCGAGTCAGCTTTTCCTTGATGCGTGCCGACTTGCCTGAACGTTCACGCAGGTAGTAGAGCTTGGCACGACGCACATCGCCACGGCGCTTGACTTCAATCGCCGCAACCAAGGGCGAATAGGTCTGGAACGTCCGCTCGACGCCTTCACCGGACGAAATCTTGCGCACGATAAAATTGGAATTGAGCCCGCGGTTACGCTTGGCTATCACCACGCCTTCATAGGCCTGAAGCCGCTCACGGGCGCCTTCCTTGACTTTCACCTGGACGACAACGGTGTCGCCCGGGGCAAACGCAGGAATGGTCTTGCCCAGACGGGCGATTTCTTCTTCTTCAAGTTGCTGGATCAGATTCATTATATAAACTCCATTTTGCAAGCTAGGTTTTATTATCCTGACCGCATTGCTCCTGAAACTGCACCAGGAGTTGCGTTTCCTCTTTCGACAGCGAACGTCCCGCCAACAACTCCGGCCGTCGCTGCCACGTCCGCCCCAGCGCCTGTTTCAGACGCCAGCGACGAATCTGCTCATGGTGCCCGGACAACAGTACATCCGGCACCCGCCGACCTTCGTAATCCTCCGGTCGCGTATAGTGCGGGCAATCCAGCAAGCCCGCGACAAACGAATCCTGTGTTGCCGACTCGGCGTCGTTAAGCACGCCCGGCAACTGCCTGACAACGGCGTCGAGCAACGCCATCGCCGGAACTTCGCCGCCCGAAAGGACGAAATCCCCGATCGAAATTTCCTCATCGACACAGCGCTCGATCAAACGCTCGTCAATCCCCTCGTAGCGACCACAGAGCAGGATCACTCCCTCGTTCAACTCCGCCGCATCCTGGACAAAGCGCATTACCCGCTGGTGCGTCAGAGGCGCCCCTTGCGGCGACAGATACACCACCCTACTGTTTGCCACCTTTGCCGCCCGTTGCTTTACTCTCGCTGCAGCAATCGCAGCTTCCAACGGTTCCGGCAGCATCAGCATCCCCGGTCCGCCGCCATAGGGGCGATCATCGACGGTGCGGTGATTGTCCTCGGTGAAATCGCGAGGGTTCCATAGCGCCAGACTCCAGCGCCCTGCTTCCAGCGCCCGGCGCGTCACGCCGGAATTCGACAGGGCAACAAACATTTCGGGAAACAAGGTCACCACATCGGCCGTAAAAAGCAGCTTACAGGGCGCCAGGGTTACCAATCACTTTCCCAATCAACACAAACCTTCCTTGCCGCAAGATCGACGTCGACAACAACGGCTGCCACAAATGGCAGGAGCTGCTCCGGCTTCAGCCCATCGCCAACCCGCAACACCGCGTTAGCTGGCGTATCGATCAGGCCCAGTATCTGACCCAACAATTCATCCCTGGTATTGAATACATCAAGACCAATCAGGTCGGCCCAGTAATATTCTCCCTGGCTGGCGGGTGGCAACTCGGCTCGCGGCACGCCGACCAGCACGCCGTGCACCGCTTCGGAAGCATTGCGATCAGGCAGACATTCCAAGTTCGCAATCAGCGTGTCGCCCTGAATATTGCACTTGATCACTCGGGTCTTTTGCCAGAACCTTGCAGGACTACCCTCTCGCCCGATCCACCAGTACTGCAATCTGGCCCAGGCTTTGGGGTCATCGGCAAAAGGATGTACCCTTACTGCACCGTGCAACCCGTAGGGGCCTACGATCTTGCCCAGTACAACAATATCGGAAGCTACGGCAGAACCGGTAGATTCGGGCAAGACATTGTCTGATTGCAGATCAGGCGGCAACCTTGGCGCTGGACTGCTTGACCAGTCGGGCCGCCGTCAAGGACATACGGGCACCCTGTTGCAGCCAGTAGCTCAAACGATCGGCGACGACGCGCAACCCTTCTTCTTTGTCGGTAGCGATCGGATTGTAGAAACCAATCCGCTCAATGAAGCGACCATCACGGCGTGTGCGTGAATCAGCTACCACCAGATTGTAGAAAGGACGCTTTTTCGCGCCTCCGCGAGCAAGACGAATAACAACCATAGGATCAATTCCAAATTCAGAAAAAGCGTGCAATTATAACCAGAAAGCACGAAAAATCAAGCTGATATTTAACTTGAACCTTGCGCGATAGCGGCGAGGGCGTTCGCCCACCTACCGAAGCTGAAGCCAGAACTGATACGCCAGCGTGAAAATAGTTCAAGCCAGGTGGCCACCGGAGGGTTTTCCTGTCGCGATGGCGTTGATCCAGCCCGAGACCAGACGAATTCTGACAATACTCCGCGACGACAGCTATAATTCTGACGTACTTTACAAAATCACTTTACGCCCAACCCTATGACCGATTTGCTTATAGACTCAGGCCGTATCGAAACCGATGCTCACGCGCAGCCGGACATTTCAGCCCTTTTTGCCTGGCTGGACGGACCGCCGTTGCTCAATGCCACTGACGAATTGGTGCCTCTGCTCAATCATCTGCAGACCTTGCGCGACAGTCAGGCAACAGCCCAGCAACGCACCGCGGCACTGGGGCGGTTGTATGCCCGCAGCATGTCAGTGCTGAAATCCCTGCTACCCTCCTTTACCGGCGTTGCGCTTCACGTCCCCATTCCAAGAAAAACCAGACAATTGGCACGCAGCTTGCAGGAATTGCTGCGCGCACTGGCCGATGACTTATACGCCACACTGGACGACGATGCGGCTCAGCAGAGTAATGAGCTGCGGCCGGAACTGGGTCTTGCCCTCTGGAGATGCTTGAACGGGCTCGGCAAACACCTGGCGATCAGCAATCTGGCGGCTTCGCCAGCGGGCAGCGGCATATGGCAACAACTGCATCAGGCCTTTGCGACCGCCCGCCGCCTCGGTCTTGCTAGCCATGTACCCGAAGGCACCGCAAGTACGCTGCAGAACGTTTACTTCTCTGCAGTTCTGCTCGGTTGCGCCCAGCCGGCGTCATTTACCGCACGTGAAATCGATTTTGTGATTACGTATTTAGAGCATGCCATTGATTTGATCGATCTGACCAACGATGCGGCATCTCCTGCGACTTTCTGGATTGACCCGTCGCGTGATGCTGCCGCCATGGCCTGCTCGCGTAAAGCAGCACCGGCTGAAACGCAGGTATTCTATTTTTCCTGCGACAGGCTGGCGGTACAGCTCCGGAAACAACTTGCTTTGCTCGAGAACGGCGGTTCGCCGCAACTGATCGATTTGCCGGAATTCTCAGGCACAACCGCCGGGCGAGGCGTCATGCGTCGGCTCATCGTAAACTGGGGCGAACCAGGAAAGCGCCGCTTCCCGCGCCGCCGACAAAACTACCGCGCTGTTCTGTGTTCCGGTCTGCATAATCTGTGGCACCTGTTCCAGGAAGGCGAAGCGGC
The DNA here is from genome assembly GCA_016705685.1 of Propionivibrio sp. GTDB lineage: Bacteria > Pseudomonadota > Gammaproteobacteria > Burkholderiales > Rhodocyclaceae > Propionivibrio. Next base: position 417,056 of record JADJLB010000002.1, on the reverse strand, counting down.
GGCCGTCGATACATCGAGCTGGATGATAACCAATGAAAGCCCCGATGGTTATGCGGTCATGCATGTGTCTGGGAAAATAGGGGATATATCCGTCGGAGACGTTACGGCAATCAAGATCGGGGCCGACAGCGCTTGGCAAGTTTGTATCGTTCGCTGGGCCTTATCCGAGAATCAGGAACACTTGGAACTCGGTCTGCAAATTCTGGCAACGCGCGCGGTACCAGCGCTCCTGGCGCTGCCCGCTGAAATCAATACACTCAGCCGCGTATCCGTTCTTGTACTGCCCAAGATTCAGGCGCTGCATTCATCGGAAATGCTGGTTGTACCTTCCGGCGCTTTGGAGAATCAACCCTTGAAGCTTGTCCTGGTTATCGAAATGGATAATATTGAAGTACGTGAGATGAAGAGCACCCATCTGGACGAACAAAACAGCCAGATCGAAGTTTTTTCCATTGAACCTGACTCGCTCCCTTCCTGAGCAGCAGCCTCTCCATCCAGGAACATAATTCCGCTTGAGCACGTCAGGTCGAAACACTTGGCGTATCCGGCCTGACCCATGGCATCCTGATGACCCCACGCTTTTTCTATCTGACCACTTGCGGCAGTTTGATCGGACTCATCTTCCTGTGTTTGGCCTGGGAATTGCGTTTGGCACCGATTCATCCCGGCGGATCCTGGCTGGTCTTGAAGTGTGTTCCGCTCCTGGCGCCGCTCTTCGGCATCCTGAATGGTCGACGATATACCTACCAGTGGTCTTCAATGCTGATTCTGCTTTATTTCGCCGAGGGAATCGTGCGTACCAGCACTGACGCCGGAATCGGGCAATTCCTGGCGGTTGGCGAAATTCTGCTGGCGATCGCATTTTTCAGCGCTGCGATAGGCTATGTCAGAGCAACCCGCTACTGCTAGGAAAGCTCTGCCAGGATGCAATTCGAGGCAAACACTTTTTCGCCAATCACAACCTTTGCTTTGCTATCAAGCGGCAAGTAGACGTCAACTCGCGACCCGAACCGGATAAATCCAAAACGCTGGCCTGCGTCAAGACTCGTGCCTGCTTCGACATAGTTGAGAATTCGCCGGGCGACCAAGCCGGCAATCTGGACACAGGTGATGTCCCGCCCGTCAATCGTTTTCAGATGCAGGGCACAACGCTCGTTCTCAGCCGAAGCTTTGTCCAGTGCTGCATTGAGGAAACTGCCCGGCTTGTACCACTTCTGTTGCACGCTGCTCTTTATCGGCGAGCGGTTCGAATGCACGTTGAACACATTCATGAACACGCTTATCTTGAGCGCGCGACGGTTCAGGTAGGGATCATCACTTTCCTCGACAACCACAATCCGGCCATCCGCCGGTGCAAGCACACTCTTTTCCCCACCGGCAATGACGCGTGGTGGATCACGAAAAAACTGAACGCAGAAGATGAAGATCAGCCAGAAGGGTAGCGACCACAAACCGGCAAAGGAGGTCAGAGCAGCCGCAACAAGCGTGCCCGCAATGAACGGCCAGCCCTCCTTGGCGAGAATCGGATGCGGATAATTCATTTGAATCCTTGAAAGCATTTGGGCGGGTCAGAATCCGACACCGCCCAAAGCGAAGACGGGGTTAGGGGCGCGGGTGCAGGCCGTACATCAAGTACGGCGAGCCCAAGCAACAACGCCCCGTCGAGCGTCCACAAAAATCAGTTCTTGGATTGATCGACGAGCTTGTTCTTCTTGATCCATGGCATCATGTCACGCAGCTTCGCACCGACAGTTTCGATCGGATGTTCGGCCATCAGGCGGCGATGCGCCGTCATCGAGGGATAATTGGTCTTTCCCTCCTGAATGAACATCTTGGCGTATTCCCCGTTCTGAATGCGCTTGAGTGCGTCACGCATGGCCTGGCGCGACTGATCGTTGATGACCGAGGGGCCGGTCACATATTCCCCGTACTCGGCATTGTTCGAGATCGAGTAGTTCATATTGGCGATGCCGCCCTCATACATCAGGTCGACGATCAGCTTGAGTTCATGCAGACACTCGAAATAGGCCATTTCCGGTGCGTATCCGGCTTCGACCAGTGTCTCAAAACCCATTTTTGCCAGCTCAACAGCACCACCGCAAAGGACGGTCTGCTCGCCGAAAAGATCGGTTTCGGTTTCTTCGCGAAAACTGGTCTCGATTACGCCGCCCTTGGTTCCGCCGTTGGCCGCCGCATATGAAAGGGCAATGTCCTTGGCTTTCTTGGAAACATTCTGATGCACCGCAATCAGCGAAGGCACGCCGCCACCCTTGAGGTATTCGGATCGAACGGTATGACCCGGACCTTTCGGTGCCACCATGATGACATCCAGATCGGCACGTGGCACCACCTGGTTGTAGTGAATGTTGAAGCCATGGGCAAACGCCAGTGCGGCACCTTTCTTGATGTTCGGCTCAACATCGTTGTAGTACACGCTGGGAATGTTTTCGTCGGGCAACAGCATCATCACGACATCGGCGCCCTTGACGGCTTTTGCCACTTCTTCAACCTTAAGGCCAGCCTTCTCAACCTTGCCCCAGGACGCACCGCCCTGGCGAAGGCCCACGGTTACCTTGACCCCGGAATCCGTGAGATTCTGGGCGTGGGCGTGACCCTGAGAACCATAGCCGACGATGGTAACCTTCTTGCCTTTGATCAGCGAAAGGTCGGCGTCCTTGTCATAAAAAACCTTCATGTCATTCCTTTCTTGCCATAAATATGCGGACTTGCTTCCGCTTAAACTTTCAGAATACGGTCGCCACGGCCAATCCCGCTGACGCCAGTGCGCACGGTTTCAAGAATCAAATCCGCTTCGATCGACTGAATAAACGCATCCAGCTTGGACCCGCTGCCGGTCAGTTCGATGACGTAGGTCAATTCGGTAACGTCAATGATTCGGCCACGGAATATATCCGCCAAACGTTTGACTTCCTCCCTATCCTTCCCCGTGGCGCGAACCTTGATCAACATCAGCTCACGCTCGATATGCGCCGCTTCAGACAAATCAACCACCTTGATCACATCGATCAGCTTGTTCAATTGCTTGGTGATCTGCTCGATTACTTCATCGCTACCGCTGGTTACAATGGTCAGCCGGGACAATGACAGATCCTCGGTTGGCGCCACTGTCAATGTCTCGATGTTGTAGCCTCGGGCCGAGAACAGGCCGGCCACTCGCGAAAGCGCTCCGGCTTCGTTTTCCAGCAGAATCGAAATAATGTGTCGCATGTTGTCGTTCCCTTACAGATCTTCGGCCAGAATCATCTCGGACAGGCCCTTGCCTGCCGCTACCATCGGGAAAACATTTGCCTCCCGGTCAGTGAGGATGTCGAGAAACACCAGGTCGTCCTTGTGGTCGACGAAGGCCTTCTTGAGCGCACCCTCGACATCCTCAGGACGCTCGATACGAATGCCAACGTGGCCGTAGGCCTCGGCGAGCTTGACGAAATCCGGCAAAGAATCCATGTACGACTCGGCGTAGCGGCTTCCGTAGAACATTTCCTGCCACTGGCGAACCATGCCGAGGTAACGGTTATTGAGGTTAATGATCTTGATCGGCAAACGAAATTGCTTAGCCGTCGAAAGCTCCTGAATACACATCTGGATGGAACCTTCGCCGGTGACGCAAGCAACCTGCATCCCCGGATTTGCCAAGGCCGCACCCATGGCGTAAGGCAAGCCCACACCCATCGTTCCCAAGCCGCCCGAGTTCAGCCAGCGACGCGGCTTGTCAAACTTATAGTACTGCGCAGCCCACATCTGGTGCTGGCCCACATCGGAAGTGATGATCGCGTTCCCGCCAGTGATCTCATAGAGCTTCTCAATGACGTATTGCGGCATGATGACGTCTTTCATCGTGTACTTCATGCACAGCTTTGAACGCCACCCCTCAATTTCCTTCCACCAGTCGGCAATCTCGGTTTTGCTTGATTCGGCTTCAATCAACTTGAGCATGTCTTCAAGGACATCCGGAACGTTGCCAACAATTGGAACATCCACACGAACGCGCTTCGAAATCGATGAAGGATCGATATCAACGTGAATGATCTTGTGCGGCTGCAAGGCAAAGTTCTCCGGGTTACCAATCACCCGATCATCAAAACGCGCACCGATCGCCAGCAACACGTCGCAGTTCTGCATCGCCATGTTGGCCTCGAACGTGCCATGCATGCCAGGCATGCCAAGGAACTGCGGGTCGGTCGCCGGGTAGGCGCCAAGCCCCATCAAGGTGTTGGTAATCGGGAAACCCAGGCGACGCGTTAGCGTGGTCAGCTGTTCCGCCGCGTTGGACAGAATCACCCCACCACCCGTATAAATCATCGGGCGCTTGGCGCCGAGCAAGAGCTTAACTGCTTTCTTTATCTGACCCAGATGCCCTTTAACGACCGGGGTATACGAGCGCATCTGGATGTCTTTAGGGTAATCAAACTTGCATATAGCAGCGGTAATGTCCTTCGGAATATCGACCACGACCGGACCGGGCCGACCGCTATTGGCGATGTAGAAGGCCTTTTTCATCGTTATGGCTATATCGTTCACATCCTTGACCAGGAAGTTATGTTTCACGCAGGGACGGGTAATCCCGACGGTATCGCATTCCTGAAAAGCATCCTGACCAATATAGTGTGTCGGCACCTGCCCGGTGATGATGACTAGCGGAATCGAATCCATATAGGCTGTGGCGATACCCGTCACGGCATTTGTTGCACCGGGCCCCGAGGTAACCAGAGCCACGCCGACCTTATGCGTTGAACGTGCCAACCCATCCGCAGCATGCACCGCAGCCTGTTCGTGACGGACAAGGACGTGCTTTACCTTGTCCTGCTTGAACAACGCATCATAGATATGAAGGACTGCACCGCCGGGGTAGCCGAAAACAAATTCGACCTTTTCTTCCTGCAGGCACCTGATTACAATCTCAGCACCGGTTATCATGTTAGTTGCCCTCGCCTTAATAGGCTAAATGGTCGAAAAAGCCTGTAACGTTAAAGCCTGGATCATGTTTGGTCAAGGCTTCCACCCAAACGGCCGATATATCAGGGATAACGCCCCAACCGAAAACATCAAGGATTTCAGTTCTGGCCAGCCAACGCGAACTGTCGGATTTTCTTGCCGCTTCAGAGCGACGCGCTTTCAAGCAGGCGGTGTATGCCGTGCGAAACGAAGAGTCGGCACTTGATGTCGTGCAGGACTCGATGCTGAAACTCGCCGAAAAATACGGCGACCGCCCGGTGGAAGAGTTGCCAATGCTCTTCCAGCGCATCATGCAGAACACGATTCGCGACTACTATCGGCGCAGCAAAGTCCGCTCGCTGTGGACCACCTTATTTTCTGCGCTGACGCCAAACGACGACGAAGACTACGATCCGCTTGAAACCATTGCCGTCGAATCGGGGTCATACACACCCAATGCCCCGGACGGGCAGTTGCAGCAAGCCCAAGTCCTTGCAATAATCGAAAGCGAGATAAAACTGCTGCCCACGCGTCAACGGGAAGCCTTCCTCATGCGTTACTGGGAGGACATGGATGTGGCGGAAACCGCTTCCGCCATGGGTTGCTCGGAGGGCAGTGTTAAGACTCACTGTTCGCGTGCCACACACACGCTGGCAGTTGCTTTGAAAGCAAAAGGAATCACGCTATGAATGAACTGCACTTTGCCTACAAGATCAGGCAGCATTTGAACCGTGGGCTGCATGAACTGCGCCCCGAGACTGCTGCCCGTCTCGCTACGGCCAGACAAAGCGCCATTTCCCGCCAAAGACAGGCAGTAAGTCAGTCGATGCTCGCCACTGCGGGTGGTTTTGCCCTGCACTATTTTGACAACCTGCGCATCAAGCAGGTACTTTCCGCGTTCGTATTGCTCCTATGCCTCGTCGTATCCGCCTACTGGATGGCCGATCAACGCGTCACCGAGCTCAGTGCCATTGATAGCGCACTGCTTGCCGATGATCTTCCAATCAGCGCATTCACCGACAAAGGTTTCGATGCATGGTTAAAACGCGGCTCCTCGCAGTAGGTTTAATTTGTTCTTTTGCAACGGCGGGCTGGGCGTCAACGTCCAGCCCTTCGCTTGTGGCGACCCCCCCGCAGCCCATGTGGAGCGAGTTGACCGTACAGCAGAAGATTATTCTGGCTCCGCTAAGCAATGACTGGGACTCGTTAGCGTACTACCGCCAGAAGAAATGGCTGAGCATTGCCGCGCGATTCCCCGACATGAAACCTGAAGAACAACGCCGCATTCAAGGGCAGATGCAGGAATGGGGCAAGCTGACGCCTGAGCAACGTCAATTGGCTCGCGAGAACTTCAAAACCGCCAATCAACTGCCCTTGGAACAGAAACAGGAACTCAAGATGAAGTGGGAGGAGTATTCCAATCTTCCGGAAGATGAGAAGGAAAAACTGAAGCAACAAGCGACCAGCAACCTGATCCCGAAACCCGGCCGCCCGGCGACGACGCCCCCACTGTTCCCCGTGACTGGCAACGTTGAAAGCCCGAACACCCCGGCCGTCTCGCGTGCGCTACCCGTGAACACGCCGGCAACCGCAGCGGCGACGGTACCTGCCGTCACTCGCTCCGCCAACGAAACGCCCTCCAAACCTTGATGCCCGCCCCAGACTGCACCGTCCGTCCAGGGGTGCCGCGCCGTCTGGCGGCCATGTTCTACGAAGCGTTGTTGATGTTTGCCGTGCTTGCTGTCACCTTTGTTCTCCCCCATGTGCTGATCGGCGCCTTCGCGCATCGACTGGCAATGGCCACGTTGCTATGGGCACACCTCTTTCTCGTGCTGCTTATCTATTTCATCGGCTTCTGGAGTCATGGCGGTCAAACGCTGGCCATGAAAACGTGGCGGATCCGCCTGGTAACGCGTCGTGGCCTACCGGTTCGTCCAGTGCAGGCGCTGTTGCGCTATCTTCTTTGCTGGCCAAGCCTGGGGCTGGTGGGGGTGGGTATTTTCTGGGCCCTGCTTGACCGGGACGGGCAGTTCCTGCATGACAGGATTGCGGGAACCCAACTTGTCACAGAGAAATCCACAGCTTAACTCTGCCTTGTTCGTCTAGCGCCAGGGCAAAACTCGCCGCCACCAAACCGCTTGCCGTCGACCGACCGGGAATCAGCGCCGTTCAGCCCACCAGATCATCACGGCCGCCGTCAGCATGAACAGGGCCGAAGGCGCCATCGCACTGACGAAGGGCGACCAGCTGTTGATCGCGCCGAGGTTCGAAAACAGTCCATTCAGCATGTAAAAGAACACACCGATCATCACCCCGGAGAATATCTTGAGGCTGACGCCGCTGACCCGGTTATGGGTGTAGCCAAAGGGCAAAGCCAAGGCAACCATAACCAGCGAAGCCAATGGAAAGAGCACCTTTTTCCACAAAGCGATATCGTAGCGCTGTGTCTTCTGACTGTTCTCCGCAAGATGCTTGATATACGCCGAGAGATGCAACAGGGACATGCGCTCGGGCGCTACCATCAATACAGTGAGAATGTCCGGGTTGACTGCAGAACGCCATTCCTGATCGGGCAAACTGACAATCTCGGTCCGTTCGCCTCTGATGTTGGTCCGAACGACGCCTGTCAAACGCCAACTGGCCGGAGGAATATACGACCCTTCGACGGCATCGGTGACCGAACGCAATTTTGCGCTCTCGTCAAAGTCATAGATTCGTATACCGCGCAGACGCGTATCCGGAAGCACAACCTTCACGTTGATAAAACTACGCTCATCCTTAATCCAGAAGCCACTGCGCAAGTCCTGCCCTACAGTTTGCCCCTTTTCTTGCAGACGCAATTGCTGTGCTGCACGCTCAGATGGCGGCGCGACAAATTCGCCGATCAGGAAGGTAATCAAGGCGAAAATTGCCGCTACCTGGAGCAACCCGGCGAGAAGATTTCCCGTGGACATTCCCGATACGCGCAATACGGTAATTTCCGAATGTCTGGCCAGCGTCGACAGGGAGTAAAGCGTCCCGATCAATAGGGCAATCGGCAACAGTTCATAAATGCGGCCCGGCATTTTCAACAATACGAACAAAACGGCATGGTGCAGTTGGTAGTTTCCGACGCCGACATTCTTGACTTCGGTGATCATATCGAAAAAGCCAAACAAAGCCAGAAATGCGGCAAGTACCAGCACGACCGCAGCGCTGACCTCACGTGCCAGATACCGACGATAGATCTTCATCTGGAAAACAACGCAAACGAAAGTACCGCGATCCGGCGGTAAAAAAGCAGTGGCAGAAGACACAGCATGAACAGGTGGACGGCAAGCAAACCTAACGTAAATGATATCTTGCTGTCGGCAACCCAAGCCTGACTGATCGTCATTAAATTGTTGTATAGGAGATAGGTAAACAAAGCCAGAAGCATGTTTGCCGAGCGACCCGCACGTGGATTGACAAAGGAAAGCGGGATAGCCAGCAAAGACAGGACGATGGCCGATAGCGGAACGCTTAACCGCCAAAGCAGTTCGGCCCGATAGACTGGCAGGTCATTCTTCAGCAATTCGAGTGTTGGTGAGTTTTTCGGAGTTTTCTCGATGCCCCGCGCCTCTCTAGTTTCAATACGTATGGCATAACGCGCGTATTCCAGAATTCGGAATTCGAGGGTACCCGGCTGGAATTCGTAACGTCGACCGTTGATCAGTACCAAGAATCGATCACCGTTCTCGGCAAATTCCTGATGGCCTGATGCCGCCATCGTCACGCCTTGACGCTGATTCTGAACCGAACTCACAAATACGTTTCTGACATGGCTCTCATCGTCGGCTACTGCTTCGACAAAAATCACCCGATCCCCCGACGACGATTCCTGAAACGCGCCTGGCGAAGCCTGCCCGGCGTCCTTGCGCGTATCAAGCTTACCGCGGTATTCAGCACTCTTCGACAGCGCCCAAGGGGAAACGACAAGAGACAAGACGGCAATCGCCATTACCAACGGCAGTGTAAAAGTCAGCACGGGTCGAATCCAGGCGAGCAGTGACATGCCGGAAGAAAACCACACCACCATTTCGGAGTCGCGATAGCTACGCGACAACACCAGCAAAATCGCAATGAATGACGATAAAGAGAGTAAAGCCGAAATGAAGTGCAGCGCAGAGAAACCAAGCAAGGCAACCACGGCCTCCGGGGAAATCGCGCCTTGAGCCGCATCGCCCAGAAGGCGGATGAGTTGGGTCGTCAGCATAATGGCGAAGAGGGCCACGAAAACACCGGCAGCCGCGTGAGTGAACTCGCGACGTGTGGCATGCTGAAAGATCATTTTTTGACTTTAAAGAAAAACTGCAGTGATAATCGACGTTTGGGACAAAACCGTACTGTCCGAGGAGTAGCCGTTGGAATTTAGCATAAAAAGAGGAAGCCCGGAAAAGCAACGCGGCGCTTGTGTCGTGGTTGGCGTTTTCGAGCCGCGCAAACTGACCCGCGGTGCCGAGTCGATCGACAATATAGCGCATAAGCATCTTTCCGACATCATCCACCGTGGCGACATGGAAGGTAAATCCGGATCGACCTTGCTGCTTCACAACGTACCGTCCACCCTCTGCGAACGGGTCCTGCTGGTCGGGCTGGGCAAGGAGAAGGAATTTCACGAGAAAGCGTACTGTGCCGCAATACGGAGCGCAGTCAAGGCGTTGAACGAAACGGGCGCGACGGACGGGACGATCTTTCTGACTGAAAACCCCGTCAAGAAACGCGGTGTCTCCTGGCGCATTCGTCAGGCAGCGATGATCGCGCAGGAAACCGTCTATCGCTTCGACCAGTTTAAGAGCACGGCAAGCGAGGGCATCCGCCCGTTGCGGAAACTTAGCTTCACCATTGAACGCCGAGAATCTCTGGCGCAGGCCGAAGAAGCACTGGCCCAGGGATTAGCCACAGCCGAAGGCGTTTCGCTGGCCCGGACTCTGGGCAATTTGCCCGGCAATGTATGCACCCCGGGCTATTTGGCCGAAACGGCCCAGCAGATGGCCAAAGAACATGCCATGGAATGCCAGGTACTTGAACGCGCCGACATGGAAGCACTCGGCATGCAAGCGCTCCTTTCGGTAGCCAGGGGTTCGCACATCCCTCCAAAAATGATCGTTATGCAGTACAAAGGCATGAAAGTTGGAAAAGGCAGTGACAAGGCGACATCAGGAAAGCCCATCGTCCTGATCGGCAAGGGAATCACCTTCGACTCCGGTGGAATTTCGCTCAAGCCCGGCCTGGAAATGGACGAAATGAAGTTTGACATGTGCGGCGCCGCCAGCGTGCTCGGTACGCTCAAGGCCGTCGCTCGGATGAAGCTGCCGATCAATCTCACCGTGATTGTGCCCACGACCGAAAACATGCCCGGAGGTTCCGCCAGCAAGCCCGGTGACATCGTCACCTCGATGTCCGGGCAGACGATCGAGATATTGAATACCGACGCCGAGGGGCGGCTGATCCTTTGTGACGCAATGACCTATGCCGAGCGCTTCAATCCGGAAACGGTGATCGACGTCGCCACGCTCACCGGTGCCTGCGTCATCGCCCTCGGGCATGTCGCCACGGGCCTGTTCGCCAACGACGACGGCCTGGCCCACAAACTCCTCCAGGCGGGCGACGATGCCCAGGACCGCGCCTGGCAGATGCCCTTGTGGGAAGACTACCAGGATCTCCTCAAGAGCCCCTTCGCCGACATGGCCAACATTGGCGGACGCGCAGCGGGTAGCGTATCGGCCGCCTGCTTCCTCTCGCGGTACTGCAAGAAGTTTGCGTGGGCGCATCTGGACATTGCCGGTACCGCCTGGAAATCGGGAGCGGATAAAGGCGCCACGGGCCGCCCGGTTCCTTTGCTTGTGCACTACTTGCTCACGCGTTCCGGGAAACTCAATTGACGCAGATTTACTTCTACCATAACGCCGCCGACCGTATCGCTGCCGTCGTCGCGCTGATTGGAAAAGCCTACCTGCAAAAGAAAACCCTGCTCGTCTATGCGCCTGACGCTGAAATTGCTGCAACGCTCGATCGCCAACTGTGGATGCATCCGCAAACCGGCTTCGTCCCCCACGTGCGCAGCGATTCGCCGCTTGCCGACGAAACCCCGGTACTCATATCCGACCGACTGGAATCGACGCCGCACAATGAACGTTTATTCAATCTGTCTTCCGAAATTCCTCCTGGCTTTTCCCGATTCAACAGCGTCATTGAAGTCGTCGGGCAGCAAGAAACGGAGCGGCTCGACGGTCGCGAACGTGTGAAGTTTTATAAAGACCGGGGCTACGAGATCAAGTATTTCGACCTCTTGGAGAAATTCTGATGGCTGACCACTCCGACGTTGTCGACCGCGCCGATTCGTTGATGCGGCGCCGGCGCAGCTTTGTCGCCTCTTACGCTGGCAAAGCAGAAAACGCCAGCACATCACCGCCGGTCAATGAGGATGAGGATCTGCCGGTACTCACCGACGTCGTGTCCGCGGAAACGGTCGTTCCCGAAACCCGGCCCGACCGTTATGACGAAGAAGCCTTGCTCACCATCCTCGCCACCGACCTGGTGCGTACGCTGGAACGTCAGTTGGCCGAAGAGTTGCCGACCTTGGTCGAAGCCGCTTTGCTTAGCGCTCAGCACGAGCTGCACAGCGGTATCAATGCCACGCTGGAAATGGCCTTGAAAGCTTTTCTCGCCCGCCGCCACCAACTCAGTCTGCCGCTCGACGAACCGCATCCGGGCAACTAGCCCAAACCACGGGAAGTGAGCCCCAGAGCCCTGGCGCGATCCGGTATAATCGCCGGTTTTCGACAATCTGACTTCCCACCCCATGGAACTTGCCAAGAGCTTTGAGCCGGCCGAGATCGAGCGTCGCTGGTATCCCGAATGGGAAGACCGGGGCTACTTTATAGCCGGCCACGACGCCACAAACCCGAACGCCTTCTGCATCCTGTTGCCGCCGCCCAACGTTACTGGAACGCTGCACATGGGGCACGGCTTCAACCAGGCGATTATGGATGCACTGACGCGCTATCACCGGATGTGCGGCGACAATACGCTATGGCAACCGGGAACCGACCATGCCGGCATCGCGACGCAGATCGTCGTCGAACGGCAACTTGAGGGACAGGGTATCGCGCGTCATGACCTCGGCCGCGAAAAGTTCGTCGAAAAAGTGTGGCAGTGGAAAGAGTTCTCGGGCAATACCATCACCCGGCAGATGCGCCGCCTCGGCACGTCGCCGGACTGGACACGCGAACGCTTCACGATGGATGCCGGCCTGTCCAAGATCGTCACCGAAACCTTCGTCCGCCTGCACAAGGAAGGCCTGATCTACCGCGGCAAACGCTTGGTGAATTGGGACCCGGTGCTGCACACCGCCGTCTCCGACCTCGAAGTGCTCAGCGAGGAAGAAGACGGTTTCATGTGGCACATCCGCTACCCACTGACTGATGGCTCGGGAAGCCTGACGGTCGCCACCACCCGTCCGGAAACCATGCTCGGCGACACCGCCGTGATGGTGCACCCGGAGGACGAGCGTTACAGGCACCTGATCGGCAAGACGGTCAAGCTGCCGCTGACCGACAGGGAAATCCCGATCATCGCCGACGATTATGTGGACAAGGAATTCGGCACCGGCTGCGTCAAAGTCACGCCGGCACACGACTTCAACGACTATGCCGTCGGCCAGCGCCACAAGCTGCCGATCATTTCGATCCTGACGCTCGACGCCAAGGTCAACGACAATGCGCCGGAGAAATATCGCGGCCTCGACCGCTTCGATGCGCGCAAGGCCATCGCCGCCGATCTTGAAGCACTCGGCATACTTGAGAAGATCGATAAACACATACTGAAAGTCCCGCGCGGCGACCGCACCGGCGTGGTCATCGAGCCGATGCTCACCGATCAGTGGTTCGTCGCCATGTCCCAGCCCGGAGCGGATGGCACTACCATCGTCGGCAAGGCGCTCGAATGCGTCGCTTCCGGCGAAATCAAGTTCGTTCCGGAAAACTGGGTCAACACCTACAACCAGTGGCTGAACAACATCCAGGACTGGTGCATTTCACGCCAGTTGTGGTGGGGCCACCAGATTCCGGCGTGGTACGACGAACAGGGCAATATCTACGTCGCGCATGATGAAGCTGAAGCCAAAATGCAGGCCAAGGCGGCCGGCTACACCGGCGCCCTCACGCGCGACCCGGACGTACTCGACACCTGGTATTCGTCGGCCCTGTGGCCGTTCTCGACGCTCGACTGGACCCCCGAGTGGCCGGCAAAGTCGAATTCGGCGATTGACCTCTACCTGCCGTCGACCGTACTGGTTACCGGCTTCGACATCATTTTTTTCTGGGTCGCGCGCATGGTCATGATGACCAAGCACATCACCGGAAAAATCCCGTTCAAGCACGTCTATGTACACGGCCTGATCCGCGACGCGGAAGGCCAGAAGATGAGCAAGTCGAAAGGCAACGTGCTCGACCCGATCGACCTGATCGATGGCATCGACCTGGAATCGCTCGTCCAGAAACGCACGACCGGATTGATGAACCCCAACGATGCCGCAAAGATCGAAAAGCGCACGCGCAAGGAGTTTCCGAACGGCATACCCGCCTTCGGCACCGACGCCCTGCGCTTCACCTTTCTCTCGCTGGCCAGTCCCGGCCGCGACATCAAGTTCGACCTGCACCGCTGTGAGGGTTACCGCAACTTCTGCAACAAGCTGTGGAATGCCACGCGCTTTGTCCTGATGAACACCGCAGGCCAGGACTGTGGCATCGACGCGTGCACGCCCGACCAATGCTCCAAGCAGCTCGATTTCTCCTTTGCCGACCGCTGGATCGTCAGCAAGCTGCAGCGTACCGAAGCCGAAGTTACGCAGCACTTTGCCGACTACCGTTTCGACCTGCTGGCCCGCGCCATCTACGAGTTTGTGTGGGACGAGTTCTGCGACTGGTATCTCGAACTGGCCAAGGTGCAGATGCTCGGTGGCACTGTGGCGCAGGCCCGCGCCACGCGCCGCACCCTGGTGCGCGTGCTGGAAACCGTGCTGCGTCTCGCCCACCCGCTGATTCCCTTCATCACCGAGGAACTCTGGCAAACCATTGCGCCACTGGCTGGAAAGAAGACGCACGACTCGATCATGCTCGCCGCCTACCCGAAAGCGCAGCCGGAAAAGATCGACGAGGCCAGCGAAGCAAAGGTGAAGCAGCTCAAGGAGCTGGCTTACGCCTGCCGCAACCTGCGCGGCGAGATGAATATTTCACCGGCACAGAAGATTCCACTCATCGCCAGTGGCGATACGGAAACGCTGGCCGGATTTGCGCCCTACCTGAAGGCGCTGGCCAAGCTCTCCGACATGCAGACCGTAATCACCTTGCCGGAAGACGCCAATTCGCCGGTTGCCGTTGTGGGCGAAACGCGCCTGATGCTGAAGATCGAGATCGATATTGCCGCTGAAACCGAGCGCTTGAGCAAGGAAATCGCTCGGCTGGAAGGCGAGATCGTCAAGGCACAGGCCAAACTCGGTAACGAGAGTTTCGTCTCCCGCGCACCGATGCAGGTCGTCGAGCAGGAAAAGAAGCGGCTGGCTGATTTCGTCGCGACGCTGGACAAGCTCAGGCCGCAGTTCGAACACCTGAAGCGTCAATAGCCTTCCGATGACTACGGTATAGGGCAATCACGACGGGGGTTGAACGCCCAGCAGCCACACCATCCCCGAGAAGGTGACAAAGGAAGCCGCCGTAGACACCATGATGATCCGGGCGATGCGATCGGAGTCGACGCCGAAACGCTCGGCGAGCATCGATACGTTGCTGGCGCTCGGTAGCGACGCGACAAGCATGACCGTCGTAAAATTCTGCGCGCTGATCGGGAATCCAATTTTCTGGGCCACGCAACTGGCCAGAAAAATCAAGAGCGGATGCACGAACAATTTCGCCAGGGCGACCGGCACGTAATCCACCAAACGGCTGCTGTGCGTCTCCCTGACCGCATTGCGGGCGAGGATGGCGCCGATAGTGAACAGGGCCGCTGGCGACGCCGCATCCGACAGAAGTGCAATGGTCTTGCCCACCGGCTCAGGCATCACCAGGCCCGACCAGCCAAACAGCGCGCCGAGGGCAATCGCCCAGGGCATCGGATTCGATGCCGCGCCTCTGAGCGAACGGACAATGGCCCTGATCAAAGTCGGCCAGTGGCGTCGAACACCGGCAACGCCCTGCATCCGTGCCATCGACAAGCACAGCGAGCTGGTCAGGAAAATATCAACAAGAATGGTCAAGATCACCACGCCAATGGCTTTTTGGCCGAGCAGCGCCAGTATCAGCGGGATGCCCATGAATCCACTATTCGGGAAAGCAGCGACCAACCCACCGAAAGCCGCATCCTTGATACCGATCCGTTCGTTACGACTGGCCAGCACCGTCGCGGCAACCAATATCAGCGAACAAGCGGAATAGAGCAGAATCAATCTAAGGTCGAGCAACTGCGCCAGCGGCGTCACGGCGCCAAAATGGAAAAGCATGGCCGGGAGCGCAAAATAAAGGACAAAGACACTCAGTCCGGGGATGGCGCCGATCGGCAACATGGTGCGGCGTGTCGCCACATAGCCGCACAGCACCAGCGCAAAGACGGGGAAAGTCAGCGTCAGGACAGACTGAAAATTTTGCACCGTCTCTCAGCTGTCAGCGAAACAAAGGACATTTGTCATCCTTGCGCTGACAACCCAGTCTCGCGGCCGCGCAAAGAAGCACAAGAAAGAAAATGACCGACCAGTTCGCCAAAGAGAAGCCGAGAAAGGTCCAGTCCTTGTTCGTGCAAAACCCCGTCACCATGAACATGGCCGGCCATTGAACACCAAACCAGTCAACGATGCGTTCAAGCAGCGTCGGGTCGGAAAAACCGCATTCGACAACGCGTTCCGGTGCGTACTGCATCCAGCTCTGTTCGGCGGCAGTGAGCACGCCGCCGATCGCGGTCAAACCGATCAGCACGCACCACAGCGTGCGCCACCGGGGAAGGAGCACGCCGCATAGCGCCAGGCCGGCCAACAGCAGGTAAAGCAGACGCTGAAAGATGCACAAATAGCACGGTTGCAAGCGTGCCCATTCCCCAAGGAAATAGCCGGCCGCCACCAGGCCAAGCGAAGCGCTTGCCAGAATGACAAAAGCCTGACGCGTGCTAAGGCGCATTGAAACTCTGATCAGGCCAGCGAATAACTGCGCAGGTGCAACGAGAATTCCTGCAATTGGCGGACGCCCGAGGTTTCCGCGCGATGACACCAGTTTTGCAATTCCTTGATCAGTTGCTCGCGTGACGCGTTGGATCGCGCCCACAGGGCGACCAGATCCTCGCGCATGGTATAAAAAGTCTGCAACGCACTGCTCTGCTTCAGAAGCTGTTCGAGACGACCACGGGAGTTTTCGGGAACCTGACTGGCATCGACGGCCAACCAGCGCTTCAGCCCTTTGAACTGTTTGCCGTCTTGTGTATTGGCCAGCTCCTCGCGATACAACTGTCCGATCGACCTGGCATAGCCCGCCAGGACTTCGTAGCGGTTGGTGATCACCGCCTGCAGCGTATCGAAATCAACGGTCTGGCGCAGTTTTCCGATGACCGGGACAGGCGCCACGTTTTTCACCTTCGCCAATCCCAGTGCGGTGAGAATACAAATATAGCCCCAGCCAATATCGACCTCATACCATTTACTTGAGAGTTTGGCGGATGTCGCATAGGTATGGTGATTGTTATGCAACTCCTCGCCGCCAATCAAAAACCCGAGCGGGAAGATGTTGGTGCTGGCATCGGGTGTATTGAAATTCCTGTAGCCCCAGAAATGCCCCAGACCATTGATCACACCCGCGGCCCAGAATGGAATCCAGACCATCTGGGCAGCCCATATCATGGCGCCATAGGCAAAACCAAAGACGGCCACATCAATGACCAGCATGAGCAAGACACCGAGCTTCTGCCAGGGGGTATATAGGTGATTCTCGATCCAGTCATCCGGCGTACCGTGCCCATAACGTTTGAGCGTATCGGCATTGCGGGACTCCTTGACGTAAAGAAACACACCGCCCCACAACACGCGGTTAATGCCATAGATCTGCGGACTGTGTGGATCGTCGGGCGTTTCGCACTTGGCATGGTGTTTGCGGTGGATGGAGGCCCATTCCTTGGTTCCCATGCCGGTCGTCAGCCACAGCCACAAACGGAAAAAATGAGCTGGCAGCGGATGCAAGTCCAGCGCGCGATGCGCTTGATGGCGGTGCAGGAAGATGGTCACTGAAGCAATCGTCACATGGGTCAGGCCCAGCGTCACAAACACATAAGCCCACCAAGGCCAATCGACAATACCAGCGTACATACACCCTCCAGCCAATGAAGCTTGGTATTCTAAGTCATTTAACAGACTAGGGAAAACAGCCCCGCGCTTTCTAATCCTCGCTTTCCCGTCGACAGAGAATCAAACGGACGGACCTTCAGAACTCGATATTCAGCACACCCGCCCTTCGTCGGGTTCGATTTTCAAGAGCCGTTCGGCGACCCTCAGGTAGTCAACCCGCCACACTCGCAGCAAGTGGCGGGCCAGAAATCAGCCGGTGCGTTATCATGCGGGATGCCCAAACGCCTCGTCACTTTCCTGCTCGGTTTGTCGGTGTTGCTTTGCTCGTCCTGCGCGACCCGCGTCGGCTCCGACGGGCAGAAAGAAGCCCGCTTCGATCCGCGCTATCTGGCCAAAACCGAGATCGACCGTGTGGTCGATACCGAACGCGCCGAAGTCGTGGCCGGAATGCGCCGTATTGCGGTGAAACTGTACAAACGAAACCCGAAAGAATGGAAGAAGTCAGGTCAGCCGAGTGCGGACGCCGCGCTGGCCCGCCTGTTTGCCGGTGGCGTGGATTTCCCCGAACTGGAGGGGCGCCGGGAAGGCGCCGCAGCGCTTTATGCCTTCAGCGCGAACTACCAGGGAGACCGCGTGCTTGGCGTGATGGCGGGCCTGCTGGGAATGGTCTATGCGGCTTTCGAGCACAAGGACGATTTTTACCTGCTCGACAACCTGGACGAGCAGAAGCTCTACAATTGCGCCCGCAACATCGAGATTGCCATCTGGAAAATGTCATCGACGCGAACCGATTCAGGCGAGCCGCTTTTGCTTTCCAACGAACTGGATCCGAACAATCCCAACCTGAGTTTTGAACGCGAGTTCGGCCGCATCATCGGGTTGCTGGATTTTCTGTCCAAGGTCGTCGCGGACAAGAACGGCAGAGCGATTACGCGGTTCACACAGAATCTCGCCACCGCGGTATTCCTGCCCGTTGGCGCTCTGGGAATCAGATGAAATCCATCGTCATCCTTATCTCCGGCCGCGGCAGCAACATGGAATCCTTGCTCGACGCGGTGGATTCGGGCGCGCTGCCGGTCAGTGTGGCTGCGGTGATATCAAGCCGTGCGGACGCGCAAGGGCTGACAACAGCCGCGAAAAGGGGCATTCCGACGCAAGTTGTCGATCACCGGCAGTTCCCCCGTCGTGAAGATTTCGATGCCGCCCTGGCCGAGGTAATCGATGCTCTTTCTCCCGATCTCGTCGTACTGGCCGGTTTCATGCGGATTCTGAGCGACGGGTTCGTAACGCGTTTCACTGGCCGGCTGATCAACATCCATCCGTCGTTGCTGCCGTCCTTCCCCGGCCTGCACACGCATCGGCGCGCGCTGGATGAGGGCGTCAAGGTGCACGGTTGCACCGTTCATTTTGTCACGACCGCACTCGATCATGGCCCGATCATCGTGCAGGCGGCCGTGCCGGTGCTCGATGACGATGACGAAACACGCCTGGCGGCGCGCGTTCTGGCCCAGGAACACGCGATCTACACCCAGGCTGTACGCTGGTTGGCCGACGGTCGTCTGCAGCTGGTTGATGGCCGGGTCAGGCTCGATGCCCCGCAAGATGGTGAAGGTCTGCTGACTGCGCCGCGAATTCGGACCGGACGGTAAACGACTCATGCCTGTAGCATTATTCCTGGCCATAGCCGCATCGCTTGGCATTCACGCGGCGGCCCTGTTCGGGGTGGATATCGATTTGTCCACCGAACCCGAATCACCACCGCTGGTGGCCGAACTGAAACCGATGCCGAAGTCGCAGCCACTGGTGGCCCCCTTGAAGAAGCCCGAGAAACAGGTACGCGTCGCGGCGAAACCACCACGTCGCAAGCCGCCAGCGCCGGCCAGTGCTGCGCCGCTGCCCGGTACACCGACGATGCCCCCCGAGGCGGAGGTGGCCGCGCCAGTTGAGTCAACGCCCAGCGCTGAAGCGCAGACCGACGCCAAGACTATCGTCGAATCGCGTTTGCCGGAGCATGGAAGAATACGCTTCAGGGTGGATCGCGGCGACATGAACTTCGAAATCGGCGTGTCGGAGCATGACTGGGAAATCGCCGATGGCCATTACCGCCTGTTTTCGGCAATCGAAACTACCGGCCTGGTCAGAATGTTCAAGGCCTATCGCATCGAGATGGAAAGCCGTGGCCTGATGACGGCCCAGGGCTTTCGCCCGGAATCATTTGTCATTCGCCGGAACGGCAAAGAAACCGATGAAAAGGCTACTTTTGATTGGGACGGCATGAAAGTCCGCGTCGGCGATCAAGCCGAACAACCCCTTGATCAGGGCGCGCAGGACCTCCTTTCGTTCAACTACCAGCTCGGTTTCTTGCCGTATCCGGAGGCCGGTGGAAGTCTGTCCATCGCCACCGGCCGGAAATATGGCATTTACCAGCTTGAGGTTCTGGGCGACGAGGAAATCGTTGTGCCGGCAGGCACGTTGCGCACGCTGCATCTGCGTGCACCGGGCGTGAATACAACCGAACTCTGGCTGGCTTATGAATACCTGATGCTCCCGGTAAAATCCGTCACGTCGACAAGAAGGGCGATAGCCTCGTCCAGGTCGCCACAAAAATCGAAGTGAGCCCGAACTGATGCGCATGTCCCCTGCCCAATTCACGCATGCCGAAGCGCTGCTCGCCGAGTTGCTGCGTTCTGCATTTCCTGCCGACCGGGTGGTGTCCCGTTACTTCCGCCAGCATCGCGAACTGGGCCATGCCGATCGTGGTTTTATCGCCGAGAGCGTCTATGCCGTGCTTCGCCGCAAGCGCTCACTGGCCGCACGTTGCCTCGGAGACGTGACCTCGCGACGCCTCTTGCTCGCCGCGCTGGCCTGTGTGCAAGGTATGAACCGGCGGGAACTGGATGCGGTATTGAACGAAGCCGAGGGCAAGTGGCTGGCGCTTGCCAAGGGGCTCAAACTGGAGGATATGCCGACGGCAGTTCGACTCGATTTGCCCGACTGGTTATACGAAATGCTGCTGGCACAATATGCCGCCGAGCATCTGGAAGCGCTGGCCGTTGGCCTCAACCAGCCGGCGCCGCTCGATCTCCGCGTCAATTCGATCAAGACCGGGCGTGAGCAGGTGCTCGATCGCCTCAATGCCGACGGGCTTGTGACAACGCCCTGCCGCTATTCGCCGCTTGGCATCCGCCTGATCGGCAAACCGGCGCTGGCCCGGCACCCCTTGTTTCTCGACGGCAGCTTCGAAGTACAGGATGAGGGTAGCCAGTTGCTGGGCTTCCTGTTGCAGCCGAAACGCGGCGAAATGGTCGCCGATTTCTGTGCCGGCGCTGGTGGCAAGACGCTGCTGCTGGGCGCCCTGATGCGTTCTCAAGGCCGGCTGTACGCCTTCGATGTGGCCGAAAAACGCTTGGCCAAGCTCAAGCCGCGCCTGGCGCGTTCCGGATTGTCGAACGTGCATCCGGTCCGCATCGAATCCGAGAATGACATCAAGATCAAGCGGCTGGCCGGTAAGCTAGATCGTGTGCTGGTAGACGCGCCGTGCTCGGGCCTTGGCACACTCCGTCGCAACCCCGATTTGAAGTGGCGGCAATCGCCGGAAAGCGTGATTGAGTTGACGGCCAAGCAAGCGGCGATCTTGCATGCGGCGTCTGCACTGGTAAAACAGGGCGGGCGCCTGGTGTACGCGACATGCAGCTTGCTCGCGGCCGAAAACGATGCGGTGATAACGGCGTTTCTGAGCAAGCATCCCGAGTTCGTTGCCCTGTCGGCAACCGAAGTGCTGCGCCAGCAGGGCATCGAAATCGATGCGGGCGATGCGTTCGGCGATCGCGATCAATACCTGCGCCTGCTACCGCATCGACACGGCACCGATGGCTTTTTCTCGGCCGTGATGGAACGTCGCTGACCGACCGGATGGCTCATGAAAAAAATCCCGTGCCAGTGTGGCACGGGATTGAAAGCCCATCGTTGCGATGGGTCAGGGAGGGTCAAACATTGCCAGCGGGGGAACGCTGAAGCAACAACTGCATTCTAGGCAGAAGAGCCCTGTGTGTCTGTGGCGCTTGTTCAGCCTTTGCGTGACGGCGTGTAACGCATCGCACAAACCCGTCAGTCCTGCCTGTTCCTGCTCTTTTCCTTCCAGCAGCGCACGCCATACCAGGCCAACGAACAGCTGACCGCAATGAGTAGGGCTCTGCCCGGTTCCATGTGCCCATCCGCGAGAAAATCCCAGGCCACGACGCCCACGAAGATGCCGATCCCTTCGGCGATCGGGAATGTCGTTCGTGGCAACGGCATCGTGCTCAGTCTTCCATGGTCCCGGCAGATGGCAGTATCTCGACAGCATGGGCTGTCTGTTCATTCTGTATGCATGCAGCCTTGCACGCGCAGTTTTGAGCTTCCGTGGCAAATAGATGCTGACGGGCGCAGGCGAGAAAGCGCTCGCGAATCTGATTGGATTGGGACATATCGGCATTCACCTTCGGAATATTCATGGGACGTGCCGATGGTAGCCGGTTGTGTCCCATGCGTCATCAGCGCTTTCGTCAGCTTTGCGTGACACTCTGTAACAGCGGCCAGCTGAGCGTAAACCGTGCTCCACCGAGAGGCGATTCCTCCACGGTGGCCGATCCACCGTGCTGTTCGAGAACCAGGCGGACGATGGCCAAACCCAGCCCATAACCGCCGGTCGCGCGGTCGCGCGAGCGATCCAGTCGCGTGAAGGCGTAAAAGACACGCTTTCGCTCCTCGGGCGGTATGCCGATGCCATCGTCGTCGACATGCAGGCAAATCCGATCGCCGACGACTTCGGCGCTGATGACAATCTTTGATTTGGCATACTTGATGGCGTTGCGCAGAAGATTGGTTACGGCATAGGGCATACTCTTCTGATCCAGTTCGACGCGTTGCCCGACAGGCAAACCGCTATTGTCGACGGCGATCTGAATCGCCCCTCCGAGAATCCGCATCGAGTCGACTTCGTCTTCTATCCAGGGCAGCAATTCGACCGACGACAGTTGCAACTCCGGTTGCTCACGCTCGAATCGGGCGTAAGTCAGGCTGGAGTCGATCAGGCTATCCAGCTCGTCAAGATCAACGTCCATCATCTGCATCAAGCGCTGCCGGTCGGTGCAATCGTCAGCTTCCGAGAGCATTTCGAGGGCGAATCGCATGCGCGCGATGGGCGTACGCAGCTCGTGCGAAATCGCGCTGGACAGTTCCTTTTGCGTGGCAATCAGGCGCTGGATGCGCTCCGCCATGCCATTCAAGGTTTCGGTAAGCAGGTCGAAAGCCTGGTTGCGCGCATTCGGGGCACGTGTTTCAAAGTGACCTTCGCCGAGCGCTCTGGCGGTCTGGCGCAGCGTCTCAAGATCGCGCCACACGGGCCGCACCCAGAGCCACACGGCGATGGCCAGAATCAGACTGATCAGGCTCCAGGTCAGCAGGTGAATGCGCAGTTCGAGCGGAAGCGCACGCGGACGATCCGGGTTGGCGTCGGGCGAAAGCGGGCCGACGACAAGTATCTTGGGTGTGAGCTTCAACCGGTGGTACAGAATGTCGCGATCAGAATCGATCGCCAGCTCGCCGGCGTCCAGCTTTTCCGCCTGCTTCTTGGACAGCTTGAGCGACCAGCGATCGACAATCTCCAGGCGGTAGGAAAACTTGTTATCAAGCGCCTTGATGGTATTTGGCCATTCCGAGCGCGGCTTGCGAAACAGCTCATCTTCAATGAGAAC
The DNA here is from genome assembly GCA_016705685.1 of Propionivibrio sp. Lineage (GTDB taxonomy): Bacteria > Pseudomonadota > Gammaproteobacteria > Burkholderiales > Rhodocyclaceae > Propionivibrio. Next base: position 394,031 of record JADJLB010000002.1, on the reverse strand, counting down.
GATGGTGCCTTGCATGAAGCGGCTGGTGTAGTCGTCGGTAATGCCCTTTACGGCGGCCGAAATGACGAAGTCGGCGAAAAAGGCGATAACGACGAAAGAGCCCATCACCAGCAGATAGAAGTTGAAGAACAACCGTGACAGGCTGTAGCGACCGCGCCACGGCGCCGGTTTGTATCGCCCGAGTATGTCAAGCAGGCTGCTGTTGTGGCTATTTCCAGTCATGCTTGCTGAACAGATAGCCCTTCCCGCGAACCGTCTTGATGCGCGTGGGGTTTTCCGGGTCGTCGCCCAGCTTGCGGCGCAGGCGCGAAATACGCGCATCGATCGAGCGATCAAGCCCATCGAAACCGATCCCGCGCAATTGCTTGAGAAGATCGTCGCGCGACAGAATGCTTCCGGCATGACACGCGAGCAGCCACAGAAGATCGAATTCAGCGGTGGTCAGGTCGATCGTTTCATCGCCCAACTGGGTGCTACGCGTAGACTGACTGATGCTGAACTTGCCAAAAACAAGCTGAGCCTTTTCATCAGCCCCGTGGCCGTCCTTTGGCGGGCTGCCCGCAGCGCCAGGCGAACGACGCAACAGGGCCCTGATGCGCGCCAGCAGCAGTCGTGGCTGCACGGGCTTGGCGATGTAATCGTCGGCGCCGAGCTCAAGCCCGAGGATTTGGTCGAGATCTTCGTCACGTGCCGTCAGCATCAGGATCACGCCTGCGTAGCCGGTCCGAACGGCGCGACAGACATCGAATCCGTCCTTGCCGGGGAGCATGACGTCGAGGACCACAAGCTCGGGCTGCTCATCGAGTATCCGGGATATGGCCGTATCTCCCCGTGATTCGACGGCGACCTCAAAGTCATTCTTGTTCAGATATTCAGCGGTCAGTCTGGCGAGGCGATCATCGTCCTCGACTAATAGGATGCGTGTCTTCATGCGTCAATGATAACGGGTTGCGAACGCAGAATAAACGTCAACGAATGGGCATTGACGGATTGCGATCGTGCCGGCCGTCCGAACGGCGTAGTACCTGAGCCAGCCGCGAGCAAAACGGGCCAGCGGGATTGTCGGACAATTCGTTCGCCGGCACATGCCTTCTGAGGCCCTCTTCTGCCATCAGGGCCGCGTTTTGCCCAGCAGGAAATCGACCGCCTGCAACCACCATGTATCGTCGAGGCGGTCGAACCAGTCGTTGTGGTCGGCGCCCTTGATCATCGCCAGTCGCCTGGGTTCGGCCAGCGCATCGTAGAGTGCCCTGCCGAACCGTGACGGTATGATGCTGTCTTCGGCGGCAACGGCGACCCATACCGGGCGCCGAAAGGATGCCAGATGAGTAACGCTGTCGTAACGATCGTGCAGCAGCCAATGCACCGGCAGTAGCGGATAGTGATGTTCGGCGACATGCTCAAGCTTGTCCCAGGGCGTAATCAGCAGCAGGCCGGCAATGGAATCGCGCTGCCGCACGCTGGCCGCCGCCGCAACGCCGGCGCCCAGCGATTCGCCGATAATCAGCAGCGGTCCGCCGTACATCCGGTAAGCCAGCGCAATCGTCTGTTCGGCGTCGCCCACCAGGCTTTTTTCACCCACCGCCCCGCCACGCGGGCCGTAAGCCGGGTACTCGGCGAGGATCACCCGCAGACCAAGTTGCTTGAGTTCGCCGACATAGAACTGGCGGTGGCCGGCATGCCCCGCATTGCCGTGGAAAATGATTGCCGTGGCCCGTACCGGATCATCGGCTTCGGCCAGCAATCCGCGAAAATCGTCGACCGTCGGCCAGGGCACCAGGCCTCCGGAAGCCATCTGCATAACGCTGGCCGGTTCGGGGTAGTAGAGCAGCTTATCCTGGAACATGGCGATCCCGATCAATACGGCCAGGTAAACGACAAAGGCAACGCGCAAGGACTTCCAAACGATCGAGGCCATCTTCGAGAACAAAAGAGGCGCAGGCACAATTTCCCGGGCTCAGTACCGGTGCCATGGGCAAGCTGCCGGGCAGCAACGCCAGCGTCCACGGTTCGGACGTGTCGCCCCGCTATTCATGCGCCTCCCGGCGCATCGTCACTCACCGACCACCACCTTCTTGTTCGGCGATTCGCCGAACACTTCCGGTGCGTACATCGCCTCGACCCGGGTGGCGGGCAGCGAGAACTCGCCGGCGTTGTTCAGACGTAGTGTGTAGTCGATGGAAAACTTGCCGCGTGGCACATAGCCGTAATAGGCGCGGTAGGCGCCGAAAGTACGTTCGACGTAGGCTGGCCAGGCCACACCCGTTTCGCGCTCGCCGATGCCGGCAATGTGTGAATCGCGCCCATCCCCTTCACCGAGTATGCGCGCTCCGGCGGGAATCGGATCGTTGAGCACGACCCACGACATCTCCTGGTCGGACTCGACCGTGAGACGCACGCGCCAGACATCGCCACGCGACACCTTGCCGCTTTGCTTCTCCTGTATCGGCGTGATCTCGCGCGTGACGCGGAAACCGTTGGCTCTGGGTTCCTTCACCGGAACGGCGGCGAGCACCTGCATTGACGCCCAGGGCTTGCCGCTGCCTTCGTGCACGAGTTGCAGCTTGTCGTTTGTCGAGGTCTTGAGCGGCCACGGCAATAGCAACTTTCCGGGCGCATCGGTGGTCTTGCCCGCACCGGTTGGCCAGGCGACACTCTGCGCCGGCGCATTACCCAAGGCGGCGCGTGTTGTACCGCTCACCGCATCGCGCTCGAAGCTGCTGCCGAACCGGTCGAGGGCGATGCTCGCCCACACATTGGCCACCGTTGTCAGCCAGCGTCCGCGTTGCTGGCGCAGCATGGCGCCCTGCACCAACGCCGGCAGCTCGTCTTTCCACGCCGGATCGTCGACCACCGCTTCGATCAGGCGGAAGGCGTTGGCGTCGCCGCTGACCATCAGCCACCACCAGTAATCGGAACGCTCGCTGGTAAACACCAGACGTCCGCCGAGGTAGGACAAGCGGTTGCGCAATTCGCGCTCGACGGCGCCTTGTCGGGCCGCCCGGTCGGGAAGATTTGGCATGCGCTTGACGATCAGATACCAGTCGATCAACGCCGATGTGGGCAGACGCAACGGCTCGATTTCGAGGCTGGAAATGGCCGGGAGCGGCGAGTAGGATAACCCGCCGCGCCGCGTCAGCGCCTCGATCGCCGTGAGCTTGCGCACCACCAGATCGGCCTGTGGCGACCAGTGCTCGGGCTTGATGCGCCCTTCGGCAAACGCAGCCAGCCCGCGTTCCATGCGTTGCGCCAATTCCGTCGGCATGGCAAATCCAGCGGCCAGGCTGACATCGAGCAAATAGGCGCTAAGCGCCGGGCTGCCGGCGTTGGCGCTTTTGCCACCGCTCCCTTCGCCAGGAAAATAACGAGCCAATCCATTGGCATCAAGGTAGGTGGGCAGGGCGTCGACGATCTGACGCCAGCGCTCGGCATCGCGCAGACCGACGGCGACCGACACCTTCTGTTCGAGGCAGACAAACGGGTACTCCTCGAAGAAGCGTTTCAAACCGGGCGGCGGGGTCGACAGCCGGGCCGAAAGGCCGACCTCGATACCGCCGAGCGGGCCGTTGCTGCCCGCCACCGCGCCCTCCGGCAGCGCCGCAGGAATCTCCAGCTTGCCGTCAATTCGGGCGAAGCTGGCTTGCTGCACGGCAACCGGCACGGCAGGCGCAATCTGTTGCGTGATGCGCAATCGATCCTTGCCGGTGCCGCCGCCCACGCCGACCTCGCTGGCCTCGAATTCCCAGACAAGCGCTCTGACGTTCTCCGGCGCTTCGCCCGGCCAAACCAGTTCGGCGGCGCTTTCGGCTTCGAGTTTCACTTCCTGGCTGGCGGGGGCGCGATCGCCCTGACGAGCGGTCACGCTTACCGTCATCGCCTTGGCCGTGCCGTTGCGCAGGGTCAGCAGCGCGTTGTAACGATCCTTCTCGCGCACCAGCGGCGGCAGCCCGGAAATCAGTTGCAGATCCTGCTTCGTGCGCAGGCTGGCACTTCCGGTGCCGAATAATCCGACGCCAGCATCGGCGACGGCGACCAGCTTGAACTCGGTCAGCGAGTCGTTGAGCGGCACGCTCACCGTGGCACTGCCGCTGGCGTCGAGGACCACGCGCGGGTTCCACAGGAGCAAGGTATCGAACAGTTCGCGGGCGGGTGCACGCCCACCACCACCGCCCGCGGGCACGGCCTTCTTGCCGAAGTGTCGCTTGCCGATGACCTGCGATTGCGCCGTCGCCGTTTCCACCTGATAAGCCCGCTTCTGCAGCATGGCATCAAGCAGCTTCCAGCTTTCATTCGGGCGCAATTCGAGCAGCGCCTGATCGACCGCGGCAAAAGCGACCTCGGTTCCGGCCGGAACGGGCTTGCCGTCGGGTTGGGCAACTTTCACGCGCACCTGCGCCTGCTCGCGCACCTGATAGTCGGTTTTTTCCGGCGTCACGTCGACCTTCAGTTTGAACGCCTCGACGCCCACGTCGATGGCCGCCAGCCCGAGCTTGTAGGCCGGTTTGGCCAGATCGACCATGGCCGTGGGCTGCAGGGGATTCCACCATTCCTTGAACCATGCGCTTGGCTCACGCCAGCCCCACTGAAACAACGAATACCACTTCAGCGGCTCGACGCGGCCGCGCACGACCAGTACCGAGACAAACACGTTCGGCCCCCATTCGCCCTTGACCGGCAGCTCGATCACCGGTTTGAAGCGCGACAGGGGAATGACCTGCGTGTCGATTATGCCAGCGGCTTCTACGGAGACCAAAGCCGTTGCCTGGCGGAACGGCGTGCGCACCTGCAAGCGGGCGATTTCGCCCGGCGCATAGCTGCGCTTTTCGGGGATCACGTCGATGCGATCCTGGTTGCCGGCGGTGAACCACAGATCGCCGACGCCCGATACCCAGTAGCTGGTGCCGGCAAAGGCGGCATTCCCGGCTTTGTCGCTGGTTTCGACGAGCAGGTAGACGTTGCCCGGTTCGCTCGTGTGTGGCTGGCAGAGGAATTTGCCGCGCGAATCGCTACGCCCTTTGCATACGACGCCCAGGTCGGCGAATTCGGTGTGATTTTCGTAGGCGTAGAAGCCACCCACGATACGCTTGCGATGCGAGTAGTCCACGCGACGCTTGGCGCTGACCTTGACCGGCGCATCGGCGACCGGCTGGCCTTGCGTATCGAGCACGACGATCTCGACCGAGCCGTTGTCCTTGACCGACACCCAGTCCTTGACCTGAATTCCCGCGACGACGCCGGACGGGGAAAGCTCAACCGATCCGTGTAGGGTTTGCACCTCGCCATTCGGGTCGGCAAAGGTCATCTCGGCGTAGAGCTCGCTCGGCCCCTTGACCTTGGCTTGCAGCGGAACGACCAGCCGCCCGGCGCCGGCCTGATCGAGGGTCACGGGTTGTCGATTGACGAGCAGCTTTTCGTGCTCGCGACCGTCATCGACGGCAAAAGCCGAACGACCCGGTTCGTCAAAATTGACCAGGAAGCTGAATCCGTCGTAGCCCCTGTATTCCGGCCAGCGCGGGCGCAAGGTGGCCGACACGTCGACCTTGGCGCCCTTGGCAGCCCCACCGTTGAGGAAGGCAAGCCCGAGCGCCAGCGGCACGTCTTTGGGCGCGACCAGACGTCCGGGAACGCCCTGCACGCTGCCCGAGAACACCGGCAAGCGAAAATCGGAAACATTGAAGCTGCCGGTGTTGAGGCTCCCGCCCCTGCCATTGGCCGGGCCGCGCAACTCGATCTGATACGTGCCGCGCTTGGCCGCCGCCGGAATCTTCCATTGATTGGTGGCAACGCCCCGGCTGTCCCAGCTCAGGGGCTGGCGAAATTCGTCGCCGCTACCCTCGTGCCGGATCACCAGTTCAGCCGGCAAGGTCTGAGCATCCGGGAAGGCAAAGTTGCGGCTGCTACGGTCGCGCGCGATATGCTTCATCGATACCGTCTGACCGGCGCGCAGCAGGCTACGATCGAGGATCGTGTGGATCTTGCGCGTTTCATATTCGCCCCAGGTTTCAACACCGAAACGCCAGGGTTCGATGCCCTCGTTCCAGTCCGAGCGCACGAAGCTGTAATCTTCGCCCAGGCGGGCGCTGGCAAAGATGAAGCTGGCATCGTTGCAGCTGTTCTCCGGCAAAGCAACATCGACCAGCGCCCGCCCTTCGTTGTCGGTGCGGCCCTGCCACAAGGATTTTCCATCGCAGTTCGACACGCGCACTTCGGCGCCGCCCACCGGTTTGCCCCCATCGAGCGAGGTCACCCAGACCAGCGCGTTGTCCTTGCCGCGCTTGAGATGCACAGCCAGGTTGGTGACCAGCACGGAAGTGCGCACGTACATTGGCGCCGGCGCGGCGAGCAATGCGGCGCCGAGCATATGGCTTTCAATTTCAACGAGGTGGTAGCCGGGTTTTTGCAACGGTATGCCGATCACCTCGAATTCGCTACTGCCGCCGGGTTTGGGCAATTCGCGACCGAGCACCCCGGCCTTGCCTTTGAGAAACGACAGCTCGCGGGCGTAATACGGATCGTCGTAGTCGCGCCGCTCCTTGCCCTCGCCGATCTTGATCTGGCGCGTTTGCTGCTCGAAGCGGGCCAGCGCCTTGATTGCGGCAATCACCTCGGCATCGTCGGTCAAGCGTTGTGTGGCGAAGCGATGCGCGTTTTCCGATGGCAGGCGCAGATTGGCTACAGGCAGGGCGGCTTCGACGTTGCGCAGGGTCACTGGCACCACGCCACCTTCCTTCAATTCGACGATGCCAAAAGCGCCGGGAAATTTGGCCAGCGGCGGCAGAGTGCCGGTGCGTATCTTGAGCGGAAAGCTCGTGGCGTTGCTCAGAGCGCGGCCCGCTTCGTCCTTGATGTCGGCGGGCAACTCGACGGTCAACTCGGCGTTCTGCGGGAACGGTCGCTTGAACACCAGGTCGTGCACGGTATTCTCGCGGCTTCCCTCCTGCGCCTGCCCTTGCGGTGCGCGCGGCCCCTCGGCAGTGATCAGACGCGCGCCGGCCACCTGTTTGGCAGCGACCGGCACCGAGAATTCGATGCGCAGATCGGAGAGCGGCGAGCACGGGGCGCCGGGCTTTTCGCGCTCGCAACTGAAACTGGCACGGAACGGCTGGCGGACGACATACGGAAAACTCTCGTCGCGGCTCGATTTGGCGCCACCTTGCGCCTCGACGCCCTTACCCCACACCAAGCGCATTTTCGCGCCGGGCGGTAGCCGCTCGGTACAGGCGATAAGCAGCGTTCCAGGCTGCACCGTCCGATACAACGTGGCAAGAATCTCGTTGCGCGTTGTCTCGGGCAGGATGCGCACCGGGATACGGTTGCCGACGCCATCGGCTTCGCACCAGACATTACGCTCGACCGAATCGGTTTTCAGCGCGCCACTGGCCTCGATGACGAAGGCCTGATCTTCCTCAATGGCTCCGCCGGGGCGCGGTGTCAACGATCGCGGCCAGGGGCCGGGAGCAAAGAAAGCATAGCTTGATTCGCCGGCAACGGCTTCGCCTTTGGCCGACCTGAGGTCTGGCCTGAGCCGGAAATCGCAACGCTCGCCGGGCTGCAACGGGCGCAGCAGGGTATAGGACCAGCTCCTTGCATCGCCCCAGCGGCCGCTGCCCTTGACTTCGCCGCAATCGACGCTGAATGGCGCCGGCGCGCCGGCGCGGCCAAGCGGCACCATGTCTTCGCTGAACACGGCTGTCGCCCGAATCTGTTGATCGATTTGCCCTTGCGGCGCAAACTGGCTCACCCCGGCCGCGCTGGCGACCGCGCAGAACAACAGGCCGGCGATAATTCCGCCGAGAATGCGAACGATCAATCCATGACGCGATGACAAAACGGAAGTCGTGAATGGCATGGCAACCCCGGCATGACAAGTGGCAGATCGCCGGATTATAAACCGGGCGCCAGGCTACCGATCAAACAGTGACGCCGGTCGAAAAAAAAGCATCGCCGAGGCGATGCTTTTCGTTTTCCCGACGTTGATCAGTAGCCTGCGCCCTTGATCGACTTGAGGCCTTTGTAGATGGCCTTGTCACCAAGTTGCTCTTCGATGCGGATCAGCTGGTTGTACTTGCAGATGCGGTCGGTACGCGACAGCGAACCGGTCTTGATCTGGCCAGCACCGGTACCCACAGCAAGGTCGGCAATGAAGGAATCTTCCGTCTCACCTGAGCGGTGTGACGAGATCACGCCATAACCGGCCTTCTGTGCCATCTTGATCGCATCCAGCGTCTCGGTCACGGTGCCGATCTGATTGACCTTGATCAGAATGGCGTTGCAGGCGCCCATGTCGATACCCTTCTTCAGACGAACCGGATTGGTCACGAAGAAGTCGTCGCCAACGATCTGAACCTTCTTGCCAAGGGCTTGCGTAAACTTGACGTAGCCATCCCAATCGCTCTGGTCGAGACCATCCTCGATGGAGACGATCGGGTACTTATTGCACCAATCGGCGTAGATGGCGATCATCTCGTCGGCCGTGAACAGTTTGTCCGGGTTGGACTTCCAGAACTTGTAGCCCTTGCGGCCGCCTTCGTCGAACAGCTCGGACGATGCGCAATCGAGGGCGATGCCGATCTGCTTGCCGGGCTTGTAACCGGCTGCTTCGATGGCTTTCATGACAACTTCAAGCGCTTCATCGTTGGTCATGTCAGGCGCGAAACCCCCTTCGTCACCGACCGCGGTAACTTTCCCCGCCTTCTTCAGAATGCTCTTCAGGGCATGGAAGATTTCAGTAATCCAGCGAAGGCCTTCGGTGTAGGTCTTCGCGCCGATCGGCATGATCATGAATTCCTGGAAGTCGATCAGGTTGTCTGCGTGCTTGCCGCCATTGATGATGTTGGCCATCGGCGTCGGGATTACAAATTCCTTATTCTTGTGGATCTTGCCGATGTACTTCCACAACGGCATTTTGCTGACGTTGGCACCGCACAAGGTGATGGCCATCGAAGCGCCGAGCAGCGCATTGGCGCCGAGCTTGGATTTGTTGGTGGTGCCATCCAGAGCGATCATCGCGTCGTCCAGCTCGCGCTGATTGAGGGGATTCTTGCCCTTGAGCAATGCAGCGATCGGGCCGTTGACGGCGGCCACGGCTTTGAGCACGCCCTTGCCAAGGTAGACCTTCTTGTTGTCGTCGCGCAGTTCGCAGGCTTCGAATTCACCGGTGGACGCGCCGGACGGAACGGCGGAACGGGCCATGAAACCGTTGTCGAGTGTGATGTCGACTTCAACGGTGGGGTTGCCGCGCGAGTCGAGAATCTGGCGGCCGACGACTTTGGTGATCTTGATGAACTTGGCGGGGGCTGCCTTCTTGGCAGGAGTTGCCTTCTTGGCGGGAACAACCTTCTTCACTGCAACAGCCTTCGCGGCAGGCGCAGGTTTTTTAGCGGGGGCAGCTTTCTTGGGGGTTGCAGCTTTTACGACCTTGGCCATGTTTGTACTCCATGCGAGAAGTTAGAAAAAAACGTGAGGCAACGACAACAGTGTGACTATACAACGGAATACTCGAAGATTTGCCAGCGTATTGGCAAAGACGACCTCCTTGTCTGCCAAAAATACCACAGCACCGGCACGCGTTGACGTCCATCAGCCGGTTGCTTGTTCGTCGGCCGATACGCCAAGCGGGTCGTCTGAATCCGGGTTGATAATGCCAAAAGCCGCCGGCATGCGCGCATAGAAAACCCGGATGCCCTCGGTGCGGACGAGCGCCAGCAAACGCTCAATCTCTTCATCGCCGGCGATGAATTCGACTTCGATCCCGGTGCTCCCGGCCAGCTCGAAAAAACGCGCTTCCTGCAGGAAATGGTGTCGTCCGAAACTGCCGATGGCGCGAAAGGCCGATCCACCCTGCATACCCAGTGCACTGGCCTGCTGCAGCAGCCATTCCCAAAGAAGGACGCCGCGATGCGTCTGCTCTTCCGCAACGTAGATCCTGAGCAGCTCGCCTGCCCGATCCGACTTAGGCATACCTCGACCTCCGCTTCACGTTGAACTCTTGAACAGATAAATGGTGGCGATGCCGGCGAAGGTCATCACGACGGATCCAACGACATGCGCCGCAACAGCCCCCAGTGCCCAGGTAACTCGGCCTTGTTGAAGCAGCGTCGTAATCTCGGCCGAAAACGTCGAGAAGGTGGTCAGGCCGCCGCAAAAACCGGTGATGATCAGCAAGCGCCACTCGGGAGAAATCGCCGAATAGGTCGCGAAGAATGCAATGCCCAGTCCGATGACATAGGCACCGATCAGATTGGCGGCCAGGGTTCCGGGAGGAATGGTTGGGAAAAGACTGTTGAACCTGGCGCCCAGCTGCCAGCGCAACAAGGCGCCGAGCGCAGCTCCAAAAGCAATTGCCAGAATCGACTTCCACATAGTCCCTACCTGAATACTTGACCCTATCGGCGCTTCAAGAAGAAACACCACCCTTTGCCCTCTATTGATGGTGAATATAACACCGGCCTACGGCGTTTGAAAACGCACGCGGGTCGATGCCTTGCCCCAGAACGAATCTATCCACAAAAGCTGTCGACAAAACGGTGGGGATACGGTGAACTGGCCGTTCGAATCCAGGCAGGTCACAGAACGGCAGGCACTGCTCAAAACAGATGCAGCACGGTCTCTGCCTTCGTCGGATCAGCTCTTGCCCGATGCCGCGCTGCGCAGCTCGCGTCGCAGCACCTTGCCGACATTGCTCTTTGGCAAATCCGTTCGGAATTCGACATGGCTGGGTACCTTGTAGGCGGTAAGGAGCTCGCGACAGTGCGCGACGAGTTCCGTCGCTGTCAACGCCGAATCCTTCTTGACGACAAAGATTTTCACCGCTTCGCCAGACCTCTCGTCGGGTACGCCAATGGTGGCAACCTCAAGCACCCCGGGATGCATCGCCACGACGTTTTCAACTTCGCTGGGAAAAACGTTGAAGCCGGAAACGAGGATCATGTCCTTTTTGCGGTCGACGATACGCACATACCCTTTGCTGTCCATCACCGCAATATCGCCGGTATGCAGATATCCATCGGGCATCAGAACGCCGGCAGTCTCCTCAGGCCGGTTGTAGTAGCCTTTCATGACCTGCGGTCCGCGGATGCACAGCTCGCCGCGTTGTCCCAGCGGAACATCGTCGCCATCGTCATTGCGAATCACGACTTCGGTTGATGGAATCGGGAGCCCGATCGAGCCGGTGTATTCAGCGCAGTGCAAGGGATTGATCGTTGCCGCGGGTGAGGTCTCGGTCAGGCCATAGGCTTCGATCAGCGGCAGTCCGGTGGTGCGTTTCCATTTCTCGGCCACGGCTTGCTGCACGGCCATGCCACCGCCCATAGACAGCTTCAGCTTGCTGAAATCCAGCGCTTTGAAATCTTCATTGTTGAGTAACGCATTGAACAGGGTGTTGACCCCGGTGATGACGGTGAACGGATACTTGGCCAGCTCCGCAACCAAGGCCGGAATATCCCGTGGATTGGTGATCAGCAAGTTGCTTGCACCAATCTTGACGAAGGTGAAGCAGTTCGCCGTCAAGGCAAAGATATGGTACAGGGGCAAGGCGGTGACGATGAATTCTCCACCCTCGGTGATCACCGGTTTGATCCAGGCATGCGCCTGGGCCAGGTTAGCCAGGATGTTCCGGTGGGTTAGCATCGCGCCTTTGGACAGACCGGTCGTGCCGCCCGTGTATTGCAGAAAAGCAAGCGAGTCATGATTCACACCGACCGGGCTGACGTCACACTCGGCGCCCTTGGACAGCGCGGTGCAAAAACCGACGTGGAAAGGCAGGCGCCACGCCGGCACCATTCTCCTGACATACTTGACGACAAAATTGATGGCCGCGCTTTTCGGGAATGTCGACATGTCGCCCAGCCGGGCCACCACGACATGCTTGACCTGTGTCCGGAAAATAACCCGTTCCAGCGTATGCGCAAAGTTTTCAAGTATGACGATGGTTTCAGCTCCTGAATCCTTGAGCTGATGTTCCAGCTCGCGCGGCGTGTAGAGCGGGTTGCAGTTCACCACGACATACCCGGCACGCAGGGCGCCGAACATGCAGATAGGATACTGAAGGATGTTGGGCATCATCAGCGCGATCCGCGAACCGATCGGCAGTTTGAGCACCGCTTGCAGGTAGGCGGCAAAGTCGCGCGACCGCGTGTCGAGTTCGCCGTAGCTCATGGCGATGCCCCTGTTGATGTAGGCGATACGGTCACGGTACAGCGAGAAGCTTTTCTCGAACAAGTCACCCAGCGACTGAAACTCGTTCGGATCGATTTCGGCAGGCACGCCCGCTTGATAACTCTGTAGCCAGACTCTGTCCACTTGCCATCCTCCGAAAGCTCAGGGAATGATGTTTGTGCTTTGATTTCCCCTGATTGCAGTCACGATGAAAGTCCTACGACCCACTTCCGGCGATGCTATTCCATTCGGCTAGTTTTGGGAAGGCTCCGAACCCGAAGCGCGCCGGCCAGTACCGAACGGTCCCGAACATTGCCGATAGCCTCAGTATGTTTCAAGCAAAGAGGCATCGGCGAAGATCAAGGCCCCGCGCACCGCTTTGCCTGAAGATACGGCTTCAAGCGCCCGGCAATAGCCGGCGATCTGCGTGCGATATTCTTCAAGACGCGCACTGTCGGTTCCCGAACTCTTGTAATCAAGGACCCAGACCTCCGCATCGAACTCGACCAGGCGATCGATCCGTAGCAGTTCGCCCTTGCCCGTCGAGATCTCGACTTCGTTCCACGCGCGACGATACAAGGCCGGGTTGAAGAAGCGTTGCAGTGCATCTGCGGCCAGCAGCCGCTCGGCCGCCGGCAGCACACGCCGGTAGTCGCCCTCGTCAAACCCGAGTTCCTTCCACCAGCCTGTCCGCTCTTCCCCGGCGGTGCGTCGTTCGAGCAGAGCATGAAACAAGATACCGAATCGGGTGGCGTCATCCGCCACGCGCCGGCGTTCACCGATCTGCGGCAAGGGCGCGTAAACCGCCGTTGCCCCAGGCCGGCGTTTTTCGCCGGGCGCTGCACAACTCACCGGCAAACTGTTGCCGTACGCCAGTCCGTGTGCCGATCCTTCTCCCGAATCGACCAATCTTTGCAAGGCCGCTTCGATCAGCCGGTAAGGCGTTCGCCCTCCCGCCTTGCCGTTCTCGATGCCGCTGGCAAAGAAGACCTGCCGCGCGCGGGTCATGGCGACATAGAGCAGGTTCAACTCCTCGCGCATCGCGGCCGCACTTTCTGCTTCGAACAGGGGCTGCCGTGCCTGCCCGCGATCCGCCTTGCGTCCGTAGAACGAGACGTGCCGCGGGCCTGAAGCCTGGGCCGGCCAATCGACCAGCACATCCCACGCATCCTGCGAGCGTGGCGCGGAATTCGCTCCGAGCAGCCAGACAATCGGCGCTTCCAGTCCCTTGGCACCATGCAGGGTAAGAATCCTCACGCGTCCCGCTTCAACACCCGCCGGCGCCTCGATCACGCCCTGATCCGGCGCGTCGTTGGCGTCGGCTTCACGGAGTTCGCGCAATTCGTCGATAAAGCGCGGCAGGCTCGGATAGCGCGCGCCGTCAAGTTCAAGGGCGAGCAGCAGCAAGGCCCGCAAATTGGCGAGGACGCTCGCGCTGGCCGCTTCCGGCACGGCCCGACGATAGCGAGCCAGCACTTCGCCTTGATGAAAGAGGCAATCCAGCAGGTCGTGCGCCGGCAGGCGATCGGCGGCCAGCAGCCAGCCTTCGAGCAAACGCGCCGCACGCACCAGATGAGGCGACGCACACCCTTGCGCAACCAGCGCCTGGAGTCGCTGCCACCAGGTCGATTCCTGACGCGCCGCGAGGTGCATCAGATCGTCATCGCCGCAGGAAAATATCGGTGAACGCAGTGTGTGGGCGAGTTTAAGATCGTCCACCGGTGTCACCAGAAACTCAAGCAGCGCCACGCAATCGCGCACTTCGAGTGCCGTCAGCAATCCGCCGCGCGATCCTGCCGCATAGGGAATGTTGGCGGCGCTAAGCGCCCGTTCGTAACACGCCAGATGCGTTCGCGTGCGCACGAGCAACATGATATCGTCGTAACGGGCGGGGCGTTGCTGCAGGCAACCATCCGCGCCTTTCTCCTCGATCAGCCAGGTATCCACGATGCTGCCCAATTTTTCGGCCAGACATTCGGCTTCCTGTCGCAAGCGACGGTCTTCGGGAATGCTGTCCGGTTCGACGAGTGGATTGCGCAAGGCAGTCACGCCTTCACGTCCAACCGGATTTGCATCTTCCGCCTTGCCGAACAACGGCATCAACTCGACCCGGCCCGGCAATTCGCCAGCCAACGAGGTCTGCTCGCGGTACGGTGCAAAGTTGGGCTCATTCATGAAAATCGCATTGACCACGTCGATGATCGGCTGGGCATTGCGCCGCGAGGCATCCTGCTCGCAACGCAGCGCGCCAAACGACTGCGCGAGGAAATCGGCGGCTCCTGAGAACAGTTTTGGCTCGGCGCGACGAAAGCGATAGATCGATTGCTTCGGATCGCCGACCAGGAAGATCACCGGACGCTGCGAGTCCGAATACGCCGCCAGCCAGGCCATCAGAATCTGCCATTGCAACGGGTTGGTGTCCTGAAACTCGTCGAGCAGCACATGACTGTAACGCGCATCCAGGCGGGCCTGCAGAAATGCTGCGGTTTCTTCGTCGCGCAGCAGCTTGAGCACACTCCATTCGGCATCGATAAAATCGATCTGCCGTCGCGCCTTCTTGAACTCTTCGACATGCGCCAGGAAAGCGGCAAACACCGTGCAGGCGTCGCGATTGAAGGCGAGAATACGCTCCGCCGTCTGTTGTTCGAGACAAACGATCACGCGCTCGCCGAGCCGGCGATGCAGTTCGATGAAACGCGCCGCACCTTGCGGCGTGTAGCGCTGATCAAGGGTGCCTCCCGCCTGCTTCGCGCGCAGCGTGCCTTCCTTGATCAGGAACACGGAACGCAATCCTTCGAAGGACCTTGCCCGATCCGCGTCATCCAGCGCCATGCGCAGTTTCGCGGCCGCGTCCTGATCGCTCTTGAGCTTGCTCATTTCAAGGAAACCGAGATAGGCCTGAAATTCCTGCTGCCATTCACCGGCAAAGAATTCACCGAGGGCCTGGCCTGTCTCTCCCGCACCGGATTGCGCTCGCAACCCAGCGACGATCTTTTCCGCCGTGCCCGATTCCGCATCGGCGTATGCCAACCATTCGCTGCGCCGATCCATCGCCCGGACAATCAGCCGCTTCGTCGCGTCGAGCCCCGCCTCGTCCAACAGCCGGACAAAAGCCTGCGTAACTTCATGCGCAGGCATCTTCTGAAGACTGCGGGCAAAGGACTGCCAGAGTTCGTCGAACAACCGCGAGTCGGTTTCGACCAGCATCGCTCCGGCCAGATTCGCTGATAACGGCGCCGCATCGACCAGCTGCAGAAACCAGCTGTGAAAGGTATTGACCGCCAGCCCGGACGGTGCGGTCAGCACCCGCTCGTACAGCCCGCGTGCGGTACGTATCGTGGACGCCTCGGCTTCGTCGGTCGCGCCAACCGGCACCCCGCGTTCGGCCAGGAATTCGATGACCTGCGCTGCGCTGCACGTGGCCAGTTGGTGCAACCAGTTCACCACGCGCTCTTCGATCTCCCGCGCTGCCTTGCGCGTGAAAGTTATCGCCAGAATCTCGCCCGGCGCGACGCCGGCCAGCAGCAGACGCACGATGCGTGACGCCAGCAGCCAGGTCTTGCCGCTACCGGCACAGGCTTCGACGACGACGCTGCGTGAAGGGTCGAGGGCGCGCAGAATCAGGGCAGCAGCGTCAGTCACGGCGCGTCAAACAAGCTGTGCAGGCATCGTCATTCATTCGGGGATGGCGGCGCCAGACACTGGAACATAATCCCTTCGGCATAGTCCGCGCATCTCGCACCACTGGCATACGTTGTCGACTCCCTGTGCCGGCAGTCTGGCGCCTGCGTATATCGACGCCACGACGGTTTGCAGGCGCTGGCCCTGTGCGTCGGCCGCAGCCATCAAGGCAGCCTCCTCATCGCCCGCCGCAACGGCCAGTACACGCTCGTCGTCGAGTGCAACATAGGCGGCCTTCACGGCATGGCCATGCAGCAGCACGTAGGTCGGGAGCTGAATGTCGTCCTGCAGTCTGTCGCGAATCGTCTTGGCCGCCTGCGTCTTGTAGTCGAGCAGAAAGGCGCGATCGGTATTCGTCGCCCCCGGATTGCCAAGATCGATTCTGTCGATGCGGCCGTAAAGCTCGATGCGACCATCCGTGCATCCAGCATCGTCCAGCGCGAGTATGCGGCTAACCCGCGTTTCGGCCTGCGACCAATGCCAACCTTGCGCCTCCTGATCGCGTTGCCAATCGAGATAGGCCACCAGCCGCTTTTCCCAGCGCAGGCGCCAGCCCGTCACCAGGAAATCGTCATCGACCGCCGGCGCGAAGACTTCGGCAACGCAGTCTTGCATGGCTGTCAGCGCCTGATCCTCAGCGAGCTCGGCGAGCACGGGATGGCGCTCGTGGAATCGCTCCAGAACGCGATGCACCAGCGCGCCGTAGTCGCGCTTGGCCATCGCCTCGCTGACCTCGTCCATTTCGCCCAGCTTGAGCACATGGCGGGCAAAGAAAAGGTAGGGGCAAGCGACCAGGCTGGCATAAGCGCTCACCGAAACGCGATGCGGGATAAGTTCAGGCGGGACAACTGGCGCCGCCATCCCGCTATTCCGCGGCGCCGTTGCCTGGTCTACCGCAGGATCGCCGCGCACTGGCAACGGTGGCCTCAGCAGGTCGTCCTGCCAGGCCAAGCGGTGCAGGGTCGACAATAGCGCGAGGTCGGGCGCCAGCAGATTGGCTTCGCCGTCCTGTTCGGATTGCCAGGTCACGGTGACCTGCGGCACGGTGGCAAGCAGCATTTCGAGATTGCGGCGCAAGTCGCGCTCGACGTCGTCGCGGGTGCGTAATCCAAGCTCCCGCCGGACCGATTGATTGAAGAACAGCCCATCGGCTGTCGGCGCCAATTGGCGTGCATCGCCGCCAAGCAAGAGAGCGGCCTCGAAACCGCGCATGCGGATAGCATTGAGCGGGGTGAGCACGATCGGGCTGCTGATGCTGTCGTCGCAAAAATTTGTTGACTCGAACTCGCGGTTCAGCCAGTCGCGCCACGCGGCAAAGGCAAAAAGCACTGCGCTGTCTTCAAGTTCCTGGCGTCGCAATTCGAGCAAATCGATCAGCACCTTGCCGGCGGCATCCTGGCGCAGTGGTTCCAGTGCGCCCAGCGCTTCCAGCGCCTTGAGTAGCCGGGCGATCCAGCGCACCAGCGGGGCGGGACGCGCCAGCAACAGCGTCGCTGCCGCCTCGACGCGATCGAGCAGGCCCAGCCCCAGTTCCTTCGCGGCGGCACGCGCGTCGTTGTTTTCGATCAGGCAACGCCGGAAACGCGACAAGCCGGATTTGGCCGATGCCGTGCGGATTGCCGTTTCGAGCGTGAATACCGCCGCCTTGCGCATGCCAACGTCACAGTCGGAAAAGACGAAGGGCGACTTGCACAGGTCAAGTAGATCGCGGTGGTAGGCGCCACCGGCAACCGTTTCAATGAGCGCATCGACCGCCGCCGCCGCGCGGGACGTCGAAAGTTTCCAGCCGGTTTCGTCGCTGACGAGCACGTTCTCGCGTTCGAGCAGCGCACGAACGCGCCGCGCCGTCAGCCGATCCTGCGAAATCAGGACGATGCGCCGCTTGCCCGCCTCGAGCCACGCGCCGATTTGCGCCACCGCAAACGCCGCCTCCTGCTCCCGGCCTGTTGCCGGGACGAGTTGCAAGCGCCCGATCAGTGGGCTTTCCGTGCACTTCGTCGCCAGCTCGATGGCCCGGTCGAATAATGGTGTGACGGACGATGAACCGCGCAAGGCTGATTCGTGGCTTTCCTCCGGCCAGGCTGCGGCAAGCGTCGCCATCAGTGGCGAAGCGCATGCGCTGCGGGGCGCCGGATGAAATACGAATAGGGGTTGCACCTGCCCGTAGCGCAAGAGGAAATCGTGTTCGGCCGGATCGAGGGACTCCTCGGGAGCGGCTTTGAGCAGAACCAGCAGCGGATGTGACGACGCATTCGCCAGCGCGACCTGTTTCGCCAATGCGGCCAGACGCATCCGGTAGACGGCCGTCGTATCGGGCCGCCCGGCTGATGCCTGCGCACGCCAAAGTTCATGCACGACACGCGCCTCAAACGCCAGCGGCGCAGAGACGTGCTGTGCATAGGCGCGTTGCAGTTGCCTGAGCAATCCGGCCTGATCGTCCGGCAGGGTAAGGGCGGCTGTCGTCAACTCGTCGAATAGCCGGGTCATCTCTGAAGCGATGCCCCACAGCGCCGACTCGTCAAACCAGCCGCGCTCGCGCAGGGCTTCGCGCAACAGCACGATCCGTTCGCTGTCCGGCATCGGCTCTGGAATGGCGCTGAAGGACGCTGACCCGACCCAGCGCGCCAATGTATCGAAGCGCGGCAAGAGCAGCGGCCGGGGTGCCGCACGCAGTATGGCGGAACGCAACTCGGAGGCGACCGGCAGCGAAGGCGCCAGGACGCGTACCGAGGAAAGATCGCCAGAATCGACGGCCTCGGCGCAACAGGCGAACAGGGCGATTGCGAGCGTATCGAGGAACGCTTCGCCCGCCGGCAAGGCCGTAGAAATCAGCCGCTCAGCGTTCTGCTGCACGGGAACCGGGGCAACAGGGAAACCGGGTGAACCGAATCAGCGTTCGAGGTGCTCAAGCTTGTCGGGCGTACCGTTCCACTCGTCGGCGTCGGCCGGCGGCTCGTGGCGTTCGGAAATTACTGGCCAGTTCTTGGCCAACTCGGCATTCAGCGCAATGAACTTGTGCTGGGGTTCAGGCACGTCATCCTCGGCAAAAATGGCTTCAGCCGGACATTCGGCCACACACAGCGTGCAATCGATGCACTCTTCCGGGTCGATGACCAGAAAGTTGGGGCCTTCGTGAAAGCAATCGACCGGGCATACATCGACGCAATCGGTGTACTTGCACTTGATACAGTTCTCGGTGACAACGTAAGTCATATTTCCTGCTTTTCAGAATTGGCGCACAAAATTATAGCGTATTTGCCTGCTCGCTTCCCTTGACGGACATTTTTCGCTAGGATGGAACCCGTCTGCCGAGCCCTGCATCTACAGGCAAACCACCTCCCACCTTTTTGTTACCCAGAAGGCTTCATGATGAGCGAACACATCCATTACATTACCGATGACACCTTTGACGCCGAAGTTCTGCAGGCAACGCAACCGGTACTGGTCGATTATTGGGCAGAGTGGTGCGGCCCCTGCAAAATGATCGCGCCGATTCTCGATGAAATCGCCACTCAATATGCCGGGCGCTTGAAAGTTGCCAAACTGAACATCGACGACAACCAGAATACGCCGGCGAGTTACGGCGTGCGTGGCATTCCCACGCTGATGCTGTTCAAGAACGGCAACGTCGAGGCGACCAAGGTAGGCGCCCTTTCCAAATCGCAACTTTGCACTTTCATTGACAGCCAACTTTAAAGTCGCTACCCTCGGCCTGTTGGTTCATTCCGGTGCGGCACCTGAAAACACTCATAACAAGGTCCGCACAGAACTTGGAAGCTTGACTCCCACTTGCGTTTCATAGCTCGGCGTTAACACCCGGTCGCAGCACGTCCGGCCACACCCATTACCCCCTCCGCATGCGTGTCGTTCTTGACCGCGCATCACGCCTTCCCAATTTTAAATACTCCACTCATGCATCTATCCGAACTTAAAGCCCTACATGTAAGCCAGTTGCTCGACATGGCTGTCACCAACAATATCGAAGGTGCCAATCGACTTCGAAAGCATGAACTGATTTTTGCACTGCTGAAGAATCAGGCCAAAAAGGGAGAAACGATTTTCGGCGACGGCACCATGGAAACCTTGCAGGACGGTTTCGGATTCCTGCGTTCGCCCGACACCTCGTATCTGGCCAGCACCGACGACATCTATGTCAGCCCCAGCCAGATACGCCGTTTCAACCTGCACACCGGCGACACGGTCGAAGGTGAAATTCGCACGCCCAAAGACGGCGAACGTTATTTCGCGCTGGTCAAAGTCGACAAGATCAATGGCGAGCCTCCGGAAGCTTCGAAAAACAAGATCCTTTTTGAGAATCTGACGCCGTTACATCCTGCCGAGCACATCAAACTCGAACGCGATATGCGCGGCGAGGAAAACACCACCAGCCGCATCGTCGACATCATCGCGCCGATCGGGAAAGGTCAGCGCGGACTGTTGGTCTCCAGCCCGAAGAGCGGCAAAACCGTGATGATGCAACATATCGCGCATGCCATCACCACCAACCATCCGGACATTACACTCATCGTGCTGTTGATCGACGAGCGCCCGGAAGAAGTCACCGAGATGACGCGCTCGGTACGCGGTGAAGTGGTCGCGTCGACCTTTGACGAACCGGCGACCCGCCACGTCCAGGTCGCCGAGATGGTCATCGAGAAGGCCAAGCGTCTGGTCGAACATAAAAAAGACGTGGTCATCCTGCTCGACTCGATCACCCGTCTGGCTCGCGCCTACAACACGGTTCAACCGGCGTCCGGCAAGGTTCTGACCGGCGGTGTCGATGCCAATGCGCTGCAGAAGCCGAAGCGCTTCTTCGGAGCGGCGCGCAACATCGAGGAAGGCGGTTCGCTGACGATCATCGCCACGGCCCTGATCGATACGGGCAGCCGAATGGACGATGTGATCTACGAAGAATTCAAGGGCACCGGAAACCTTGAGATCCACCTGGATCGGCGCATGGCAGAGAAGCGCGTCTATCCGGCGATCAACGTCAATCGTTCAGGAACGCGACGCGAAGAGCTTCTGCTGATGCCCGACGTACTGCAAAAAATGTGGGTACTGCGCAAGTTGCTCTACAACATGGACGATCTTGAGGCGATGGAATTTCTGCTCGACAAGATCAAAGCCACGAAAAACAACGGTGAGTTCTTCGACTCGATGCGCCGCTAGTTTGCAAATTGGCGAGGAATCGAGGATAATGCGCCGTCCTCCGGAACCGGAACCGAACTACCGGAAGCTCAAAGCTGGAAACTTATTTCCGGCGCTTTACCCCGAACCGGCTTGATTTGACTCACAGGAATTTCTCCAGATGAAATCCGATATCCACCCCGCTTACCAAAACATTGAGGTCACCTGCTCTTGTGGCAACGTGTTTAAGACTCAATCGACCATGAAGAAAGCGCTTCATGTCGAAGTGTGTTCCGCCTGCCATCCGTTCTACACCGGCAAACAGAAAATCATCGACACGGCCGGCCGCGTCGAGAAATTCAACCGGAAATATGGCGCTATGCACAAGCCGGCCTGAGTCTCGTACCGAGTTCATGCGGACTCAACGAAAGGGCAGCCGCAGGGCTGCCTTTTTTATTTAAGCGACAGTCAAACGCCGATCACTATGTCTGGCCATGCCATTCTTACCTGAACATCCGCGCTTCAAGGGGATAGCCTTGCCACCCAGCGGCTGGGTGTTGGCCCTATTGCTGGTCACCTACATTTTCATTGGACTGATCGGCCATGACCCCTGGAAACACGACGACGCGGTTTCGATCGGCATAGCCTTCGATACGGTCAACAACGGGAACTGGCTCGTACCTCACCTCGCTGGCAACCCGTATCCGGATGCGCCACTCTACTACTGGACTTCAGCAGTCACTGCCCGTCTGTTTTCCTGGTTATTGCCGGTACATGACGCCGCCCGTCTTGCCAGCGGCATATTCACTCTGTTGGCGCTTGAATTCATCCTCCTCGCGTCGCGGGAACTGCATGGCCGAGACCACGCTGCCGCCGCGCCGCTGATCCTTGCCGGGAGTATTGGTTTCCTGTTCCATGCCCACGAAGCGCAGCCGATGCTGGCCGCGCTGACGGCTCATACGGCGGCCTATTGTGCGCTTTGCTTGCTGCCGCGACGGCCTGCCTTGGCGACCCTGACCCTGGGCGTTGCCATCGCCATTGGTTTTCTCGCCAATGGCCTGCTCCCCGTGCTGACCTTGCTTCCGGTTACCGTGTATACCCTATGGCAGTCCGAATCCAGGATAGCAAGCGCGCTGCGGCTTGCCCTGGCCATCGTCCTGGCGCTTGTTATTTCCGCATTGTGGTTGTTTCCCCTGTGGATGATCTCACCACAAAATTTCAAGGCCTTTTTCTACGGCGAGTGGAGCCCCTTGACGCAAAGAGTACCCCCTCTTTCCAACACCCTGCGCTACCTGAATTTGTTGCTTTGGTACGCTTGGCCGGCGCTGCCGTTGGCGGCATGGGCGCTTTGGTCTAAACGTCGCGTTCTGCGGAGCAAAGCGCTGGCGCTGCCAATTTTCTCTTTCGTCATGGTGCTGCTCATTCTGGGCCTGAATGTCGAGACGCGTAGTTCTGCGGCCTTGCTACTGTTGCCACCGCTCGTTCTGCTGGCCGTACCCGGCGTCGCCACACTGCGCCGTGGCGCGGCAAACGCATTCGACTGGTTTGGCATGATGACCTTCACCTTCCTATCGGCCGTCGCCTGGATCGTCTGGAGCGCAATGGTCTTCGGCTGGCCGGAAAGACTGGCTCGTCAGACAGTCCAACTGGAACCCGGTTTCGTTGGGCACTTCGGCCTGTTTTCCTTCGCTGTCTCGGCGTGTGTCACGGTGATATGGGTTTGGTTGATCGTCACCAGCCCTCGTTCGCCGATGCGCGGCATCATGCACTGGATGGCCGGTCTGACCCTGTTCTGGCTGCTCATCGCCATGCTGTGGATGCCCTGGATCGACTATGGCAAATCGTATCGTCCGCTTTCCGCCTCGCTGGCCAGATCGCTTCCGGCCGGGTTCGACTGCATTGTCAATGCCAACCTTCCCGATTCCATTCTGGCGTCATTGGACTACTTCGACGGAATCCGCACTCTGCCGCCGAAAAACGCTGAAGCCGCTAAATGTCATTGGCTTCTGGCCCAGGGTGAAACGCGTAACCCTGCCAAAATTTCGCCTGGAGTATGGCGCCAGGTATGGGAAGGCAAACGGCCTGGCGATCGCCACGAAAGCGATAAGTTTCACCTATACCGAAGGTGACACGGGATGGCAAGCGAACATGCCTCCCAACGTTCGCTCGCCAAACAAAACATGGGCATACGTCTCCAACGCACCCCGCTCACGACATCTTGATGAAGTGTTCGCGGTAGTACTTCATCTCTTCAATTGATTCACGGATATCGGCAAGTGCCGTGTGATTGCCTTTCTTCGTGAATCCCTTGGCCAGCTCCGGACGCCAGCGCCGGCAAAGCTCCTTGAGCGTGCTGACATCAAGATTTCGGTAATGGAACCAGGATTCCAGCTGCGGCATGTAGCGCACCATGAAACGGCGATCCTGGCCGATCGAATTGCCGCACATCGGGCTGGCCTCCCTGGCCACGAAATCCTTCAGGAAGGCCAGCGCTTCCACCTCAACCATGGCTTCGTCAAGCACCGAATTCTTGACCTTGTCGACCAAGCCGGAGCGGCCGTGCGTGAGCTTGTTCCATTCGTCCATCGCGGCAAGCTGAGTATCGGACTGATGGACAACCCACACCGGCGATTCGACAACGGTCTGCAGATCGTTGTCGGTGACGATCATCGCCAGTTCGATAATGCGCTCGCGTTCGGGATCGAGTCCGGTCATTTCCATATCCAGCCAGACAAGGCGATTTGCGTCCTGTGCCATATAATCTGTCCAATCATTTAAAACCCCATTCTGTCACAGCTTGAAGATCAATAATTTTTCCTTGCTATTTCTGGCCGCTCTTGCCCTGATGATCGTGCTTCGCCTGATCCTGGCATGGCGACAAATCTCCCATGTCATGCGTCACCGCAGCGAAGTTCCCACGCAGTTTGCCGGACGTGTCGAGATTGCAGCGCATCAGAAGGCGGCTGACTACGCCATTGATCGTACGCGCTTTGGCGTACTGAGACTGGCCGTCGAGATATTGCTTCTGCTGGCCTTTACCTTTGCCGGAGGACTGCAGGCGCTTCATGACTTCTGGTCGCTCAGGTTATCCGGGCTGGTCTATGACATTGCGCTGGTTTTCAGCGTGATGTTCGTATCGGGCATCGTCGACCTTCCGTTCTCGCTGTATTCGCAATTTGTCATCGAGGAAAAATTTGGCTTCAACCGCATGACGTTGCGGTTGTTTGTCGCCGATCTCGCCAAACAAGCGGCGCTTGGCATGGTCATCGGCACGCCGGTGCTGACCGCCGTTCTCTGGTTGATGGCGCAGAGAAGCAGTTATTGGTGGCTTCATGTCTGGCTGTTCTGGTGCGGCTTCAACCTGCTCATCCTCTTTGTCTATCCAAGCTGGATCGCGCCCTTGTTCAACAAATTCACCCCGCTCGACGATGAACCGCTCAAAGCGCGCATTCAAGCCCTGCTGCAGCGCTGCGGCTTTGCCGCTTCCGGCTTGTTTGTCATGGACGGTTCCAAGCGCTCCAACCATGGGAACGCCTACTTCACCGGATTTGGCAAAACCAAGCGTATTGTCTTCTTCGATACCTTGCTTGGCCGCCTGCAGCCGGTTGAGGTCGAAGCCGTGCTGGCGCACGAGCTCGGTCATTTCAAACACCGTCATGTGATCAAACGCATCGTGCTGATCTTCGGTTTGTCGCTGGCATTTCTTGCCGCGCTCGGCCAGGCCATCGATGCGGACTGGTTCTTTTACGGACTTGGAGTCACAACGAAAAACATGGCCCTGGCGCTGATTCTTTTCTTTCTGGTTGTGCCCGTGTTCACTTTCATATTTACGCCGGTGACCAGCCTGATCTCGCGGCGTCACGAGTATGAAGCTGACCGCTACGCCGCCGATCACGCCTCGGCGGCGAGCCTCATTGAGGCGCTGGTCAAGCTTTATGAGGACAATGCGTCGACGCTGACGCCTGACCCCCTGCATTCGCTGTTCTACGATTCCCACCCCCCCGCCGCGCTGCGCATTGCACGCCTGAACGAATGTTGAGTCGTACATGATGCACGAAGGCACTATCGTTGCCGTGCATGGAAGACAATATCGGGTCGAGTTGGCGTCAGGCGGATTGTTGCTTTGCTTTCCACGAGGGAAAAAAAGCGAACTGGCCTGCGGCGACCACGTTCAAGTTGAGCGTAGCAGCGATACCCAGGGGGTTATCACGGCAATCATGCCGAGAAGTTCGCTGCTTTATCGCTCGAACGAATTCAAACAGAAGCTGATCGCCGCCAACGTGGCACAAATTATCGTCGTCGTTGCGGCTGACCCTCCGTTTTCAGATGAACTGGTTACCCGCTGCATTGTCGCCGCAGAAAGCCAGAATGTCGCGACGCTCATTGTGTTCAACAAATGCGACCTGGCCGACCGTGTTGAGCCGGGCATGATGGCTTTGGCGCCGTTCGAAAAATTGGGCTACCAGGTACTTAGAATTTCAGCGCGCCACGATGTCGACGCATTGCGGCCGTATTTAAGCGGTCGAACAAGTGTTCTCGTCGGTCAGTCCGGAATGGGGAAATCAACCCTGATCAATGCTTTTTTTCCTGATGCCAACACGCCGACGCGCGAGATCTCTGTCGCGCTTAGATCCGGCAAGCACACCACGACGCATGCCACGCTCTACCGCTTTGATGCACAATCATCGCTGATCGACTCTCCAGGACTGCAAGAGTTTGGCTTGCGCCATCTCCCGCCGAGCACGATTGAGCATGGTTTCCTCGAATTCAGGCCGTTACTCGGCCAATGCCGTTTCCGCAACTGCCTGCACAACCGCGAGCCGGGTTGCGCGGTCCTCTCCGCAGTTCGACAGGGCGACATCGACCCGCGTCGTTACGCGGCTTTCCGTTCGTTGGTTGGCGAAGCTGGCTGATCCTTTAGGAATCTCCTCATGAGTGAAATTATCATCCGCCGCAACCATGGAAAAAGCCCATCCGATGCTCGCAGCGCTGCCGAGAACATGGCCGCCCAGCTCAAATCGGAGTTTGACCTCGACTACGCGTGGGATGGCGAAGTGATGCACTTCAAGCGTCCCGGCGTTTCCGGTGAGCTCACCCTTGACAACCAGGAAGTCGCCCTGAAAATCCGTTTGGGTTTGCTGCTTTCGGCGCTGAAACCCAGCATAGAGCGCGAAGTTCACAAGTATTTCGACGAGAATTTCCAGGCCAGCTGAGTGCATTGCCCTTCAGCGAGAACGTGCCTTATCGCGGGGTGAATCCATCAGGCCCACGCATCGTTTCAACGTTGCGGCCTGTTCTTCCGGAGTCTTGCCCACCAGTTCGCAGTTCTCCGAGTCGGGCTTCTTCTTTGGCTTGCGCGAGTCCGGCGTGGCCGAGGTGTCGCACTTTCCACTGGCTACAGACGGCTGCGGCGAATTTGCTGCAGGATCAGCCGAAGCCCCGGCAGTCGCCTTGGTCTTGTCTGCGTCAACCGCTTTATGCGAACGAGCAATCGAGTATTCTCGAAGGGCATATACCTGTTTGGACAGCACTTCAAATTGCGCTTTCATCTCGTCAAGCGCTTTGGCTTTTTCCTGGAGTTCGACTCTTGCCGCCGTGACTTCGGCTTCCATCGCCCTGCGCTGCTGGAAATGAAACGACACACCTGCGGCAAAAATCGTCAGCAGTATCCCCAGCAGTATCGACAAGATGACGACAATCGAGAGGCGCGACTTGACGGCCTTTTCCTCTACGACGACTTCCGGCTCTTCACTGCGAGTTGTCACGGTATTGTCCTTTGACGATCCGACGAGCAAGCTTGGCACTGCCAAACACCCTTGCTCCCGGATATAACGTATTCCACAGGCAATACTTTAGCAAACCGGAAAAACACCTTGAAAAACAAAGGGATTTCGAACGATAACCAACCGGTGCTTTGCTTCGGTCGAAGAGTTCGATTCCCAACAGCCCCGTTCACGGGGACTCTCGACTCATCCAACGCCAGGCCCTTCGCCACACGCACAAAGAAGATGGCGTCGCCCAACCGGGGTTGCCTGCCTGGCGACGGCGACCATTGAACGAAAAATGGTGGGCGCGCTTGCTGGAGCAGCTTACTTAGGACTGCGAT
Source organism: Propionivibrio sp. (assembly GCA_016705685.1). Classification (GTDB taxonomy): domain Bacteria; phylum Pseudomonadota; class Gammaproteobacteria; order Burkholderiales; family Rhodocyclaceae; genus Propionivibrio. Next base: position 366,961 of record JADJLB010000002.1, on the reverse strand, counting down.
TTTTGCGCCACGGCCTTTGCAGGGGATTTCCTGACGACCGGTTTCTTGGTTACGGCCTTCGTGGACGTTTTGGCTGCCGGCTTGGCAGACGTTGGCGGAGCCGATTTGACCTCCTTTAGCTTCAGCACAATGTCGGTCAGCTCATCGATGCGCTGAGAGAGTTTGTTGAGATCCTTCTGGCTGGGCACGCCCAGACTGCCCAGTGCTCGTGCAACACGGTCCTCAAAGACATTTTCGAGACGATCCCACGTCCCGACCGCTTTGCTGGCAACGCTGGCCAGCTTCTCATCTGTCATCTTGCGCGTCTTGGTCTGAACGGACTCGCCTTCCTTGACCAGCACATCAAACACCTTGCCGCCTTCTTCTTGCGCTTTGGCAAATGCTCCGAGACCGGCAAGCCAGATCTGCTGCGCCGAACCTTTGACAGTTTGTGCGAATTGGTTTTCGGTCAAACTTCCCGCCAGTGCTTTAAGTTTCTTGCCCATTCCAATCTCCTCAATGAAAATCAAATGCATGCACCTGTTTCCACAAGCCACTTGCTGCCATTGTATTGAAAATTTTCAGTGCCGGCACATAAATTACTTTGGCATGATCCGGCCCGAGCGCGGGCAGAATTGGTTCTGAGCAGGAACGGCACGTGTCAAACCGATGGCTTAAGAAGGTCAACAGGCGAGGGCAGCCTCACGCAATACCTCGGAATCGCCGTGCGCGAATCCTGCGCGGATGCCTACGATACGTGGGGAGACGAAGGGACCGAACAGCCCGTAAGCACCTGAAAACGACATTTCCAAGGCAAAACTCAACGTCCCTTGTCGCTGGAGTAGGTACTGAGGGCTGCGTTCAACTCGACTGGCAATTGTAACGATTTGTCATTTACAACCATCCAGTCGCCGACCAAACGCCACTCACTTTTCTCATCTTCCAAAGTGACATGCCACCGATGGTCAAGACGGCCGCTCAGCTTCCCCGAATAAGATCCTGCACCATCTGCTCGCATGATTAGATTCTGATCTACTCCAGCACGCGTTGGATGGGCCAAGCGCAATTTCAGCACTTCTGGCAATACCGTGCTCGGGTTCCCATGCAGCAATATCCGGATACGCGTTCCATCGTCATTCTGTTGCAATTCGGCCCGCAAACCCAATCTGATCGCATTTTGGATGTGTGCTGTCGTTTGATTGATGGCCAAACCCTGTTTGTAGTAATCCTCATCGACCAAACCGTCGTTGCTACGGATGGCCAAATACGCGGTAACCACTCCCGCGATAATTACAATGAAAGGCCCTGCCATGAGCATCCAGGGCCAGGGGAAGCGGTACCACGGTTTATTTTGATACGTCGGCGTATTTTTCATGGCATGAAGAAAGTCGTTTTCTCGTGCACGGCAATCTTGTCGTTGCTTGTCGAGCGGATCTCGAAACTGATTTTGTTGGACCCCTTGCCCGCGACTCCCTCCTTCACCGATGCGACGACCAGTATACTTTTGTTCGAAGCGGCTGGAACTTCTGTGATCCGCTCGCCCACGATGTCAATCCCGTCGATTCCACTGACACTGATCTGGTAGCGGTGGGGAGCTTCGTCCGTATTCTTGACCTGTAACATGAAGACATTCTCGATACGTCCATCGTCTGCTTCTCTGTACAAAGTCGAGCGATCACGCAGAACATCAACCTTGAGTGGAATGCGTGTGGTCAAATTCCAGGCTGTGGCGACAATGACCGCCATTAGGATCGACGCGTAAAGAATTGTGCGCGGCCGCATCAGATGGGCCAGTATGTCGTGCGCCTTGTAATGTTTGGCGAGAGCATTCTCGGTGGAATAGCGAATCAGGCCACGTGGCGACCCCACCTTGTCCATCACTTCATCGCAAGCATCGATACACGCAGCACAGGCAATACACTCCAGCTGCAACCCGTGCCGAATATCGATTCCGGTCGGGCAGACCTGAACGCAGATACTGCAATCGACACAATCTCCGAGTGTCTCTTGAGCCCCTGCCCCGGCATTCTTCCGGCGTCGGCCACGTGGCTCGCCACGATCGACATCATAAGTAATGATCAGAGTATCGGGATCAAACATCACTCCCTGAAAACGGGCATAGGGGCACATATACTTGCACACCTGCTCGCGCATGAAGCCGGCCATCATATAGAGAAAACCGGCGTAGAAAAGGATCCAGAATGATTCCCAGGAGCCCAGCGCGAATGATACGACCGAGAATCCCAATTCCTTGATCGGCGTGAAATAGCCAACGAAGGTGAAACCCGTCCAAAGGGCAACGATCAGCCACATGACATGCTTGATGAATTTCAGGCGGAACTTGCGCATCGACATCGGCTGCGCGTCAAGCTTCATACGCGCCGGCCGTTCGCCCTCGATCTTTTTCTCAATCCACATGAATATTTCGGTATAAACCGTTTGTGGACAGGCATAACCGCAGAACAGACGACCACCGACAGCCGTCACCAGGAACAGGGCATAGGCCGAAATGACCAACAGGATCGCCAGATAGATGGCATCCTGAGGCCAGAAAACCATGCCAAGAATATAAAACTTTCGCTCGACCAGATGAAAGAGAACCGACTGACGACCATCCCAATCGATCCAGCAAAGTCCGTAGTACAAGGCCTGGGTAAAATAAACCATGATCCAGCGCCAGGTGTTGAAAATCCCCTTTACGCTTCGCGCATGAACCGTCTTGTGTTTCTCGTACAGTCCGTCGGAGTCGACCACTATCGGCTGGTTTGGTGTATTCACCACCTTGTTCATGACTTCCAATCCTAAGCTACTTAAGTATTACATATTTCGCTAATATTCCAAGCAAGAAACGCCGCATCTGCGAAAAAGGCCGGAAGCCGACGCCCCCTGAAAGGAAAGAGTCACGAGCAAGACATTCGCCCGTGACTAGAAAATTACTTCTTGTCGACGGCTGCGCTCAAATTGAGCACATAGGCGGCCAATAAATGAACCTTGGCCTCACCGAGGAAACCCTTCCAGGCTGGCATTTGGTTAGTGCGCCCCTTGGTGATGGTTTCCACGATCTTGGACTCGGAACTGCCGTACAGCCAAACTTTGTCCGTCAGGTTGGGTGCGCCCATGGCTTGCGTTCCTTTTCCATCCTGACCATGACAGGCGACACAAACGCTTTCGAACTTGGTTTTACCCTTAGCGGCCAGGCCGTTATCGTGGCTCAAGCCTGAGAGCGAGCGAACGTAGTTTGCCACTTCCTTGGCACCCGCTTCACCACCGATGGCGTCCGGATTGCCACCGTAAGGGGGCATCATTCCCGCGCGGCCATTCGCTATGGTTTCCACGATCTGTTCCGGTTCTCCTCCCCACAGCCAATCCTTGTCGGTCAGGTTGGGAAACCCCTGTTCTTTCGAACCCTGAGCTGTCGCTCCGTGGCATTGCATGCAATAGGTCTGGTATAGCCGCCCGCCCATTTCCATGGCCTTCTCGTCGGCAGCTACCGCCTTCAGATCCATTTTCAGGTATTTGTCAAAGAGTGGCTTGACCTGGTCCTCGACGGTCTTAACTTCCAGCGCATGCTCACTGGCTGTCGACCAGCCAAGGACACCCTGAAAACGGCCCAAGGTCGGATAAAGCACCGCGTAAATCAACGCAAAAACAATAGTGGCATAAAACAGCCACATCCACCATTTGGGAAGCGGATTATTGAATTCTTCTAGCGTCTCATCCCATACATGCCCGGTCGTATCCGTTGTTTTCTCGTGTACCGGGTGGTGAATGCTTTGGATCCAGAGAATGATGCCGCAAGCCAGAATACTTGCCAGCACGCCGAGAATGACATACCAGTTCCAGAATTCATTGACAAAATCGCTCATGATGTTTTCCTTAGTTCATCACCGGAAGAAAGGCCAAGTTCGGCTCGGTCTGTTTCCTCATCTGCAAACGGCAAATTGGCGGCTTCTTCGAATCGCTTCTTGTTGCTCTTGACGCCATAGGCCCACCACACGATTCCCAGAAAGCTCAGCATGGACAAAACTGTCACGATGGAGCGCAAATCGTTGATATCCATATATTTACTTGGCGCCTTTCCTTTCGAGTCCCATCCCTTGCAAATAAGCGATCAACGCATCCATCTCGCTCTTACCTTCCAACTGTTTGCTGGCTCCGGCGATTTCTTCATCGGTATAGGGCACGCCGACTTTACGTAAAGCACGCATTTTCGCGGCAACGCCCGCCGCATCTGCCGGATTCTTGGCCAGCCAGGCAAAAGCCGGCATGTTCGAATCGGGCACCACGTCGCGTGGATTGCTCAAGTGAACGCGATGCCACTCGTCGGAATATCGACCGCCAACGCGGTGCAGGTCCGGACCCGTTCGCTTCGACCCCCACTGGAAAGGATGGTCATAGACAAACTCACCCGCCACCGAGTAAGGGCCATAACGCTCGGTCTCGGCACGAAACGGTCGGATCATCTGCGAGTGACAAAGAAAACAGCCTTCGCGGATATAGATGTCGCGACCAGTCAGTCGAACCGGGTCATACGGTTTTAATCCCTCCACCGGCGTTGTTGTCGAAGTCTGGAAAAACAGCGGGACGATTTCCACCAGGCCGCCAATACTGACCACCAACACGGTCAGTATGATCAACAGGCCGACGCTGCGTTCGATCGAGTCGTGAGTAAATTTCATGAATGCCTCCCTGTTAAGCGTGTTGACCAGTCGGAACCAGCACAGGTGCTTCTTCCGTGTTGCCACCGGCCATCGTCTTGAACATGTTGTAGGTCATGATCAACATACCTGACAGAAAGAGCACTCCCCCAAGGAAACGGATACCCCAGAACGGGTAAGACACCTTCACCGACTCGACAAAGCTGTAGGCCAGCGTGCCATCGGCGTTCACCGACCGCCACATCAGGCCCTGCATCACGCCGGCAATCCACATCGAAGCGATGTACAGGACGACGCCAATCGTGGACACCCAGAAGTGCACCGTGATCAACTTGATGCTGTACATTTCCTGCTTGCCGAAGAGACGGGGCAACAGATAGTAAATCGTGCCAATGGACACCATGGCGACCCAGCCCAGCGCCCCGGAATGTACGTGGCCGATCGTCCAGTCGGTGTAATGCGACAAGGCGTTAACCGTCTTGATCGACATCATCGGCCCTTCGAACGTAGACATGCCGTAAAACGACAGCGAAGTAATCAGAAATTTCAGGATCGGGTCGTCGCGCAATTTGTGCCAGGCACCGGATACCGTCATGATCCCGTTGATCATACCCCCCCACGAAGGCGCCAGAAGAATCAGAGAGAAGACCATGCCAACCGATTGCGTCCAGTCCGGCAAGGCGGTGTAGTGCAGGTGATGCGGCCCCGCCCACATGTAGGTGAAGATCAACGCCCAGAAATGAACGACCGACAAGCGGTACGAATAAACCGGCCGATCGGCCTGTTTGGGAACAAAGTAGTACATCATGCCGAGGAAACCGGCAGTCAGGAAAAAACCGACGGCGTTATGACCATACCACCACTGGATCATGGCGTCCTGCACGCCGGCATACGCCGAGTAGGACTTGGTCAGCGACACCGGAATCGCCGCGCTATTGACAATATGCAGCAAGGCAACGGCCAGGATGAAGCTGCCGTAGAACCAGTTGGCCACATAAATATGCGTTACCTTGCGCTTGGCAATGGTGCCAAAGAAAACAATCGCATAACAGACCCAAACCACAGCGATCAGGATGTCGATCGGCCATTCGAGCTCGGCATATTCCTTACCTTGCGTATAACCCAGAGGCAGAGTGATGGCGGCAAGGACAATGACCAGCTGCCATCCCCAGAAAGTGAATGCCGCCAGCTTGTCGCAGAAAAGCCGGATATGCGAAGTCCGTTGCACTACATAATACGAACTCCCCATCAGTGCGCAGCCGCCAAAGGCGAAAATGACCGCGTTCGTGTGCAAGGGCCGTAAGCGCCCGAAATGAAGAAAGCCGAGATTTAACTCAGGCCAGACCAGCTGAGCGGCGATGATCACACCAACCAGCATGCCGACGACGCCCCATATCACAGACATCACTGTGAATTGCCGCACAACCTTGTAGTTGTACGTAGACAAAGCTTGCGACATGAATACACCTCATTTGTCGAAGAAGAAAACCAGACGCAACAAACAACCCGCTTCCGAAAAGCACGATTCGGCTGCATTAGAAAACCCCGATATTTTAACCGAAGCCTCCTTCGCCCGATAGCGCAATCGCCTTCGAAAGAAGATAAATCGCCATCAAATTCATGGCCGATTCACTTTATCGAAACAGGTTTAACGGAGTGTGTCGGTTTTCACAATTCCGCTCGTCGAGCGCGCTTGATTGGCATCCTCGACTTGCAGCGATTCGGAAATTTCGACCGGCTTGTCGTCGTCCATCAGCACCCGGTAGCCCGGCCCTTCGAGATCGTCGAACTGGCCACTGCGCACCGACCACCAGAAAACGATGCCGATCAGAAAAACGAGCAGCACTGAAAGCGGAATCAGCAGGTAAAGACTTTCCATGATGGGAGAATGTAACCGAAAAATTTACCCGGATTCGGTGGGTCGCTGCAACCTGAGCGAATTGAGCACGACCAGGAGCGAACTGCCGGACATGCCGATGCCGGCCATCCAGGGCGTAATCAAACCCGACATCGCCAGGGGCAGCGCGACGATATTGTAGGCAAAGGACCACAGCAGGTTTTGCCTGATTATCCGCAGCGAACGTCGCGCCAGAACGAATCCCCGGCGCAGGTGATCAAGATTCTCCGACAACAACACCAGATCGGCCTGTGTCCGCGCCAATTGCGATCCTCCTCCCATGGCCACGGACACCTGCGCTTGAGCCAGCACGGGCGCGTCGTTGATCCCATCGCCGACCATCGCGACAATCGCTCCGGCGGCCTGCAGGCGACTGACATAATCCTGCTTGCCTTGCGGAGACATGCCGGCCTGCCACTCCTTGATGCCCAAAGCTTGTGCCACCTTGAAGGCTACCGGCTCGGCATCCCCGGTGAGCAGAACGATCTGCAGCCCGTCGGAACGCAAAGCGTGAACCATCGCCGCGGCCTGTGGCCTTAACTCGTCGCCGAAACGAAACAGTGCCAGCCAGCCGGTATCGTTGGCCAGCGCCACCACGGTATCGCTGCTTGCCGCGAAAGCCTCCGCCAATGCAGGCAGAGGTTGGCCATGCAGCTCGGCCACGTAGTCCGGGCGCCCAATGCGCACGGTTTTGTCCGCTTGCCGCGCCTCGATGCCGCATCCCGGTACGTTGCCGCCCCCCCCCACAGCGGGTCGGTCGCCAGCGGCGTCCGCCGCACGCAGCGCCTTCCCGATCGGATGCTCGGAAGCTTGCTCCAGGCTTGCGGCCAGCGACAGGCAACTCGCCCGGTCGAGACCGCCCATGGGCAACACATCCAGCAAGACTAACTGCCCGGTGGTCAAGGTTCCGGTCTTGTCGAAGACGATATGCGTGGCCCGCGCCATAGACTCGATGGCGTGGCTGCGGGTTACCAATAGCCCGGCCCGGGCCATGACGCCACTGGCCACGGTCAGGGCAATCGGCGTGGCCAGCGACAAGGCGCACGGGCAAGTCACGACCAAGACGGAAACGGTAACCCAGAGGGCTTTGCTGGGGTCAATAAACCACCAGGCCACGGCGACTCCCAAAGCAACACCGAGCAAGGTAACGATGAATCGGCCGGCGATTCGATCGGCGATTTCCACGATGCGCGGCTTCACCATCGCCGCACGTTCCATCAGACGAATGATCGCCGACAAGCGTGTTGCTTCGCCGACCTGGCCGACCGCGATGAACAGAGGACTTTCCACATTGATGGCGCCGCCAGTCACTGTCGACCCTGGGCGTTTTGGCAAGGGCACACTTTCGCCTGTAAGCAAGGATTCGTTGGCACAACTGACGCCCTCGATGACCTGGCCGTCCGCCGGAATCGTTTCTCCGGGTCTGACCAGCACCACATCGCCAGGGACCAGATCGGCGACCATCACGCGCTCAAGCGATCGGCCCTGCGGATAGCCGGCAACGCGTGTGGTAAACGCTGGAAGCAGTCTGGCCAGGGCTTCGGTGACGCTGACGGCGCGCTGCCGGGCGGTCATCTCGAGGTAGCGCCCGCCGAGCAGGAAGAAAACAAACATGGTGATCGAATCGAAATAGACCTGGCCCGACGCGCTCAATGTTGCCCACACACTGGCGGCAAAAGCCGCGCCGATGCCCAGAGCAACCGGCACATCCATGCCGACCTTATGCAATCGGAAATCGCGCCAGGCGCCACGAAAGAATGGAGCCGCCGAATACATGACCACCGGAAATGTCAATGCCATGCTCGCCCAACGCAACAGCAATGCGATATCGGGCGTTATCTCTCCGTCGCCGGCAAGATAGGCAGGAATCGCATACATCATCACCTGCATCATGCCGAATCCCGCAACAAACAGGCGCCACAGCGCTCGTCTCCGTTCCCGCTGCGCCAGCTCCTCGCTCTTCGCCGCATCGTACGGATAGGCGCGATAACCAATGGCCGCGATGGCCGCCAGGATCGCGGAAAGCTTGATTCTGCGCTCGTCCCAGCGCACGCGGGCGCGCCGCGTGGCGAAGTTGATCTCCATTCCGACGATGCCGTCCAGCTTTGCCACATGCCGCTCATTGAGCCAGATACAAGCCGCACAGGTGATGCCTTCGATGATCAGCGACGCTTCGCGCTCGTTTTCATCGAGTTCGCGCACAAAGCTTTTCTGAAAATCGGCATGATCGTAAAAGATCAGCCCGTCCAGAAAGGCTGGCACCGCCTCGCGCGGGGAATCAGGCAAGGCGTCGCGATGGCGGTAATAATCGGCCAGACCGTGATCAACGATCGCCTGTGCCACCGCCTGGCAACCGACGCAGCACATGGCACGCGGCTGCGCATCGATAACCACCGGCAACTTGACTTCGGATGGCACCGGTAGCCCGCAGTGATAGCAATTTTCGTGTTTCATTACCACTCGGTTCGACATCCCGTAAAAAAAGAGCGCCGGCTCCCGCCAGCGCCCTCCGATGGGGATGAGTATAAGTCAGTTCCGTGCGGATAGATTTTTCCTCGGCGCGTGTCCAACAAAGTGAGCCCCGGGAACTTCGATAAAATCCGTAGTTGCTTGCCTGCAGCATGCGGTACGCTTCACTCCGACGTTCATGACGGTAAATAAGCTCACCAACTATCACCACCCGCTGCCAAACTTTTCTGACCATCCCGAAAGACCATTCCAATGCGCTCACTCCCTCTCGCCGGCCTCCGTGTGCTTGATCTTACGCGGCTATTGCCTGGGCCCATGGCCACCCTGCATCTTGCCGATCTCGGCGCCGATGTGATCAAGGTCGAAGACACCGGCGCCGGCGACTATGCGCGTTCGGCGCCATCGGTTCATGGCGGCATCAACTACTTTCAGCTCATCAATCGCAACAAACGCAGCCTGAGAGTGGACCTCAAACAGGCCGCTGGCGTCGAGGTATTCTTGCGTCTTGCCACAAACGCCGATGTCATTATCGAAAGCTTTCGGCCCGGCGTCGTCGACAAGCTTGGCATCGGATACGGGACCGTATCGTCGATCAACCCAAAGATCGTGTACTGCGCAATTACCGGCTACGGCCAGGACGGTCCGTACCGCGAGCGTGCTGGCCATGACCTGAATTATCTCGGTTACAGCGGCTTGCTCGACCAGATCGGCACGCCAGGCGGCGCTCCCGCCGTGCCGAACTTCCAGATCGGCGATCTGTTAGGCGGATCGATGACCGCGCTGGTCGGCATCCTCGCGGCTATCGTCGATGCCCGCGCCAGTGGCCGGGGCCGCTACGTCGACGTGTCGATGACCGATGCCGTATTCGCGCACACGCTGTTCCCCTTTTTGGCTGCTCTCGGTCTGGGGCAGGCCCCGCCCCGCGGGGATGACGTGCTCTCCGGCGGCCTGCCCTGCTATGGCGTTTATGCCACAAGCGACGGCCGCCATTTCGCCGTTGGCGCCCTGGAGCCAAAATTCTGGCAACTTTTTTGCGAGACCATCAACCGACCGGACCTCAAGCCCTTTGCCTACGCGATGGGCGCCGAAGGTTTGCGTATCCGCGGCGAACTTGAAAACGTTTTTGCCCGGCGCACTTTCGCTCAATGGACAACCCTATTCGAAGACATAGACTGTTGCGTCACGCCGGTGTTGAGTTTCGAGGAGAGCCTCAAGAATGAACAATTGCTGGCGCGCGGGATGGTCGTTGAATCTGATGGCATCAAGCAATTCGCCCCGCCTTACAAGATCAGCGACATGCCGTTCGAAGTCCGCCTGCCGGCGCCAGCTGCGGGTGAACATGGCGAGGACATCCTTCGGGAAGCGGGCTACAGTGCCGACGAGATTGCCATCCTGCGATCCCGGAAAGCAATCTGAGCCAGTCCGACAGGGCCTCAAGGCATGCAAGGCGTCCTGCTGCTGCTTCCCGATTTCGGCTTGATCCTGCTGGGCGCGGCGCTGTATCGCTGGATGGATCTTCCCGATCAATTCTGGAGTTCGCTGGAAAAGTTGGTTTATTTCGTCCTGTTTCCGGCCCTGTTGTTCAACGCGCTGGCCAGGACACGCATCGATTTCATCGCAACGGCCCCGCTATTCGCTTGCGGCGCTGCCGCGATAAGCAGCGGCATCGTTCTCGGCTATCTTTCTCGCCCGCTTTTCGGGCACGACAAGACTGCGTACGCTTCACGCTTCCAGTGTGCATTCCGCTTCAATTCCTACATCGGACTGGCGGTCATCGGCAAACTGCACGGCACAGAAGGCATTGTGGCGATGGGCCTCCTGATCGGCGCGATGGTGCCGCTGGCAAACCTTGCTTCGGTCTGGATGCTGGCCCGCCACGGCAATCTCAATGCCATACGCGAGATGGCACGAAATCCGCTGATCCTGGCCACGCTGGCTGGTTTTCTGTTCAGCATCGGCGGCATTTTCCTGCCGGATTCCGCCACGCATTTCCTGAGCCGGCTGGGTGAAGCCGCGGTTGCGCTTGGGTTGCTGGCAGTAGGCGCAGCACTTCGACTGCGCCACACCGGCGGATGGCCTGCAGCCTCTTCGTATTTGATGGCGGTAAAGTTGCTGGCGGTTCCGGCAGCGGCGCTGTGGGCAGCATCCAGCCTGAATTTGTACGGTGTTTACCTGGATACCGCGATAGTCTTCGCCGCGCTTCCGACGGCGACATCCGCCTATATCCTGGCCGTGCGCATGGGGGGCGATGGGCCCGGCGTCGCCTGGCTGGTTTCAGCGAACACCCTCGCCGCCATGCTCACTTTACCGGTCTGGCTAACGATTGCCTTGCACTTTAGATGACAACTCGCTCCGATGCCTGATCAGATCAGCCGAGATATATCCAGTGCTCGCTCAAGGCAGCATTCAACCAAAACGCTCTATTCGTTGGCAAATATACGTGTGAGAGGCGCGGCCCCAGTCCCAAGGCTGGAGCCGCGTCCATTCACAGTCACATTCAGGGGTCAACCCAGACGCGAGATGAAATAGCCGGCACAAACAGCCGTGCCGATAACACCCGCCACGTTTGGCCCCATGGCGTGCATCAGCAGGAAGTTCTGCTTGTCATACTGCGCACCGACTACTTGCGAAACGCGAGCGGCCATCGGCACTGCCGATACGCCGGCTGACCCGATCAGCGGGTTAATCGGATTGCCCGGCGACAACTTATTCATCAGTTTGGCCAACAAAACACCACCTACTGTCGAGAAGCCGAAAGCCACTACGCCCATTACGATGATCATCAGCGTCTTGGGTTGAAGAAAGTTCTCTGCGCCCATGGTCAACCCCACAGACGTTCCAAGAAAGATGGTCGTCATATTGATGATTTCATTCTGGGTAGACTTGGTCAGACGATCGACGACACCCGATTCGCGCATGATGTTACCAAGCATGAGCATGGCAATCAGCGCGGAAGCCGGCGGCACCACCAGGCACACGGCCACCATCACAACGATGGCAAATAGGATGCGTTCCAGTTTCCCCACGGGACGCAATGTCTTCATGCGGATCTTACGTTCGGCGTCAGTAGTCAGCAGCTTCATGATCGGCGGCTGAATCAGCGGAACCAGGGACATGTAGGTGTACGCCGCCACGGCGATCGGTCCGATCAGATGCGGCGCAAGCTTGTTGGCCGTAAAAATGGACGTTGGGCCATCGGCGCCGCCGATGATACCGATTGACGCGCCTTCTCCGGGCGTAAACACACCACTCATCACGGCAACAAACATGGTAATGAAAATACCCAGTTGCGCCGCTGCACCAAGCAAGAATGTGCGCGGATTGGCGATCAGCGGACCGAAATCCGTCAGTGCACCGACCCCAAGGAAGATGATGGGGGGAAACAGCTCCAGATGGATACCCTGAGAAATGTAGTAGTACAAACCACCCGGCACGTTTATCAGGCCATCGACAGTCGGCGCGTTGAGTACGCCCTCGGTCGGAATATTGGCCAGCAAGGCGCCGAACGTAATCGGCAACAACAACAAGGGCTCAAACTCTTTGACAATCGCCAGGTAGAAAAGAACTACGCAGATTGCCCACATGATGAACATACCACCCGTAAGTTGTGAGAACCCGGTCGAATGGGTCATCATCAACATGAACTGCTCAAAGATTCCGGACATATGAACCTCAGCTTAGTTGGATCAGAACCTGGCCTTCGGACACGGCATCGCCTTCCTTGACCAGGATCGACGCAACAGTACCCGCGCCGGGCGCATAAACTGGAGATTCCATTTTCATGGCTTCCAGAACGAGAACTTCCTGGTCAGCAGTCACCTGCTGACCCACGGCGACGCGAATTTTCATGACCAGACCGGGCATCGGACTGGTCACCGATTGGCCGCCGGCCGCCGCTACTGGCGCCGCAACCGCAGGTGCAGGAGGTGGCGCCGACGCAGCAACGGGCGCTGCAACGACAGACGCTGCTTGAACAGGAACCGCAGCCGACGCCGCAGGGGCGGCGCCATCAATGACCTCGACACCCACTTCATAGGTCTTGCCTTGCAGGGTAATTTTGAGCATTTTCATGTTAAGCGTCCTTTATGGTTCGACTCGGAGATGAGGCTCAGAGTTTGCGTGATGAGTGAAGGCCTACCCGGCCCTGTACCGACCATGTCCAGTCCATGCTGTCCATGGGGCGAAACTTGACAACGGTTACCGAATGCCCCATGCCTTCCGCAGCGGCCACGGCCAGAATGACGACCAGTTCTTCGTCAGATAATCCGGGATGGATGCTCGCCACGGCAGGCAGGGCGCTTGCCGCAACCGCCCGCACCGCCGGCGCAGCTGGAGCCGCTTTTCTGCAATGGTACTGATCCGGCGCGAAGGTCTTGAGAAGCCAGGCCAGCAGATAGAGCATCAGGGTCAGCCCGCCAAGCACGGTGAAAACCACAAGCAAGCCGGTCAACTGAAACTCGACGACCTGCCCAAGTGTCACCTTGGCTGTGAATCCGGTATTCTCGACAGCATCGGCGACCGTGGCTACGGCACCCTGAGAGACCGCTTTCGCTGCGTCCTGAACCGTGGCAGAGTCGGCCACGGCAAACACCGTATCCTTGGCTACGGCAAGCACACCAGTGAAGGAGTCATGTAAGCTCATAAGGGGATCAGTCCGTGTTTTTTGGGTGGACGGGTAACACGTTTGGTCAGAGCGATGCGTAGCGCCATCGCCACTTTGGAACGCGTTTCGGAAGGTGCAATCACATCGGTGATCAAACCGTGCTCGGCGGCCTGGTACGGCGAAGCAAACTCCTTGACGTAGCGAGCTCTGAGTTCGGCCTCCATCGCTTTCGGATCCTCGGCGGCATCGATTTCTCTTTTGTAGATCACCCGAACGGCGCCTTCGGCCCCCATTACGGCGATTTCCGCAGAAGGCCACGCGTATACAAAATCGGCACCCAAGTCCTTGGAGCACATGGCGAGATAAGCACCGCCGTAGGCCTTGCGCAGGATGATCGTGATCTTCGGAACCGTTGCCGACGCGTAGGAAAACAACATTTTGGCGCCGTGGCGGATAATGCCGCCGCGTTCCTGGGCCAGCCCCGGCATGAAGCCCGGAATATCGACGAGGGTAACGATCGGTATGTTAAAGGCGTTGCAGAAGCGGATGAAACGGGCGCCTTTATCGGAGGAATCGCAATCAAGGGTGCCGGCCTTGACCAGCGCCTGATTGGCGATGATGCCGACCACCATACCGTCAATACGGGCAAATCCGACAACAATGTTTTTCGCGAAATCGCGCTGAACTTCGAGGAAATCGCCGCCATCGACGAGGCGGGCGATCACTTTGGTTACGTCAAACGGCGTCCTGTTTTCCTCCGGGACGAGGTCATTCATGGCGGTATCCACTTCGACCTTGATGGTGTCAGGAATGCGATGCGGTGGATCCTGCATGTTGTTCAGCGGCAAAAAGGACAACAGCCTGCGGGTGATCTCCAGAGCATGCTTATCGTCATTGGCCACGAAATGAATGTTGCCACTCACCGAGGCATGGGCATCTGCGGTTCCGAACTGTTCGATCGGTGCTTCCTGGCCGGTCGCGGCCTTGATCACGTCCGGGCCGCAGATGAACATCTGCGAGCCTTTGCGGGTCATGATCAAAAAATCCATCAACGCCGGACTGTACGCCGCCCCACCGGCACAGGGGCCGGCAATGATGGCAATCTGGGGAACCAGCCCGGACAGTTCGACGTTGCGGAAGAACACCTGGCCGTAGCCCGAAAGCGAGAGAACACCTTCCTGGATGCGGGCGCCACCCGAGTCATTGATGGCCACGACGGGAAGCCCGAGACTGGCCGCAGTTTCCATCATGTGGCAGATCTTTTCCGAATGCATGCGGCCCAGCGAGCCACCTGATACTGTGAAGTCCTGGGAGAAGGCGGCAACCGGACGCCCGTCGACGTTTCCAATGCCGGTTACCACGCCATCGCCGGGCAATCTCTTGTGATCGATGCCGGCAGTGTCATGGTCAACGTGCATTCCGAGTTCCTGAAACGATCCCTTGTCGTAAAGATCATCAAGACGCTCGCGCGCAGTAAGTAGTCCTTTCTTGCGGCGCTTCTCGAGCTTGTCGAGACCACCTCCAGCCATCGCCTCTTCGCGGCGAGCGGTCAACTCTGCTAACAGTTCTTTGCGTATTGCCATACATGCTCCTTGGCTCATTTCTAAGGTGCAAAATTCGGCCCCCATTGAATCCGGGCAGAAAAGGCCGAAATCCATTTTCCAACGACTCCACTTGGAACTGAAAAAATAAATACTGTTCGCTACTGTTCGCCAGACTCACAGTTACTTCTTGGCAGGCGAATACGCCTCGACTCACCCCAACGACAAAAAGAAGATCCAGCGGCTAACGAAACAAAAATTACAGAAGCCACGCGGTGAAATTTCGCGAACATACCGATATGGAATATCCATAAACTCGATGCATTATCCCAAATTGCATTTTGCCAAACCGATATCTGTCAATTGGAGCAGTGACTTATATATTAAAAATCATTTGCGATCAAGAATTATTATTCTTATGGCATATAGCGTAAGTGTTAAGTATTTTTCACGTTAACAAAGAGTCATTTACACTTGCTTTATTTAATGATATTAGTCGCACCTGCATCAGATGTGTCGATGATGCCGGTCAGCGTACATGGTCATTCGAAAGGTTTTTTTCGCCTGTTATTGAAACGCACTCGAGTATCGACGGCTGGCGACAACGCACCACACCTGTTCGTGCTATCGAATTGGCTCTATTGAAGCACCAGGGATAAAACGGGAGAATCGTTGACGTATCAATTAAGACTCGAGCGTGTATCTGCAGCTAGCAATTTCGCTTTGTGAAATGGATTCACCCATACGCACTGGAAATGTCACTCGATATAGCGGATAATCGTCCGCCTAGAGTGGTGGTTCGCAACGATTTCGGCGATACAAAAAGGTGATGCTTGCGGAACTTCTTCCAATGGATGGCGTCCCACGCCGGGGTTAATTTCCAGAACTGGTTTTTGTGGCTTATTCAAAATAGTGAAGCCAGAGTTGCATAATCAGCACTTGTGGATGCATTGATCATTAAACGCTCGTTTTTTTATAAGGGAAGAGAATTATGACTATCAAAGTAGGCATCAACGGTTTTGGACGCATCGGACGCATGGTCTTCCGTGCGGCAGTTCAGAATTTCAGCGACATTGAAGTTGTTGGTATCAACGACCTGCTTGAGCCTGACTACCTCGCCTACATGCTGAAGTACGACTCCGTACACGGCCGCTTCAAGGGGACAGTATCCGTGGAAGGCACGACCTTGATCGTCAACGGCAAGAAGATCCGCCTGACGGCCGTCAAGGATCCGGCCGAACTGAAGTGGAACGAAGTCGGTGCCGATATCGTCGTCGAGTCCACCGGTCTCTTCCTGACCAAGGAAACCTGTCAGAAACACATTGCCGCCGGGGCCAAAAAAGTCATCCAAAGCGCGCCGAGCAAGGACGACACGCCGATGTTCGTCTTCGGCGTCAACGATAAGACGTACGCCGGCCAAACCATCATTTCCAATGCCTCCTGCACGACCAACTGCCTCGCCCCGGTTGCCAAGGTATTGAACGACACCTTTGGGATCAAGCGTGGCCTGATGACCACTGTGCACGCGGCAACCGCGACCCAGAAGACCGTTGACGGCCCGTCGAACAAGGATTGGCGTGGCGGACGCGGCATCCTGGAAAACATCATCCCCAGCTCTACCGGTGCCGCCAAGGCTGTTGGTGTGGTGATTCCCGAACTCAACAAGAAGATCACCGGCATGGCGTTCCGCGTTCCCACGTCTGACGTATCCGTGGTCGATCTGACCGTTGAGCTGAACAAAGAGGCCAGCTACAAAGACATTTGCGCCGCCATGAAGGCAGCCTCCGAGGGGCCGATGAAAGGCGTCCTGGGCTACACTGATGAGAAAGTCGTTGCTACCGACTTCCGTGGCGAAAGCTGCACGTCCACCTTCGATGCCGACGCTGGTATCGCGCTGGACGGCACCTTTGTCAAGGTTGTGGCCTGGTACGACAATGAATGGGGCTACTCGTGCAAGGTGCTCGAAATGGTCCGCGTCATGTCCAAGTAATACGCAGGGTCAGGGGCACTTCAGGGTGCCCCTGTTCGTTTACACAACCACAGTTTTGAATCGAGAATCGCCATGACCTTCAAACGTCTCACCGACCTTGACGTCTCCGGCAAGCGGGTTTTCATTCGCGCCGACCTGAATGTCCCCCAAGACGACAACCTCGCCATTACCGACGACACGCGTATCCGTGCTGCCCTTCCCGGCATCCAATACGCGCTCTCGAAAGGTGCCGCCGTAATGGTTACCTCCCACCTTGGCCGCCCCACCGAGGGCGAGTTCAAACCCGATGACTCCCTCGCGCCCGTGGCCAAACGCATGTCTGAGCTGCTCGGCAAGAATGTTCGCCTCGTCCAGAATTGGGTCGATGGCGGCTTCGAAGTCAAGCCGGGTGAGGTGGTCATGCTCGAAAACAGCCGTTGCAACAAAGGCGAAAAAAAGAGCAATGACGAACTTTCGCAGAAAATGGCTGCGCTCTGCGATGTCTGGGTGATGGATGCTTTCGGCACCGCGCACCGCGCTGAAGCCACTACCTACGGCATGGGAAAATATGCCAAGGTCGCCTGCGCCGGACCTTGCGTCGCCTCCGAACTCGAAGCCCTGACCAAGGCGCTTGCCAGCCCGGCCCGCCCGATGGTGGCCATCGTCGGCGGCTCCAAGGTTTCCACCAAGCTGACCGTACTTGAAAGCCTTTCGGCCAAAGTTGACCAACTGGTGGTGGGCGGCGGCATTGCCAACACCTTCCTGCTCGCTTCCGGCAAGAATATCGGCAAATCACTCGCCGAGCGCGATCTCGTCGACCAGGCCAAGGCTGTGATGGCCAAGGTCAAGGTGCCCCTTCCAACCGATGTGGTGTGCGCCAAGGAATTTGCGGCAACCGCTACGGCGACGGTCAAGAGCGTCGATGACGTGGCCGATGACGATATGATCCTCGATATCGGTCCGGAATCGGCGAAGGCTCTGGCCGACATCATCGCCAAGGCGGGCACGGTTGTATGGAACGGCCCAGTCGGCGTGTTTGAAATGGACTCGTTTGCCAATGGCACCAAAGCGCTGGCTGCTGCAGTGGCAAGTTCCAAGGCCTTTACCCTGGCGGGCGGCGGCGATACGGTTTCGGCAATCAATGTCTTCAAGATTGAAGACAAAGTTGGTTACATCTCAACGGCAGGTGGCGCCTTTCTCGAGTTTCTCGAGGGCAAGCGGCTTCCGGCAGTAGACATCCTCGAATCACGCTTCAGCAACTGATCATTGGTCCACTGAAACTCGGGGAAGGCTGACCAACCGCGGCCTTCCCCGACATCTTCCCCGACTATCTAACCAGCGTAGCTCATTAACCCTGTTATCTGACGGGATGCACCAGTGTTTTCTATCGATATTCATTTTCAATTGTTTTAAGTAGCCAGGCAACACCGCACCGAACGTATCCACTTTAAAGACCATTTGGCAAAGACTCCCATGACAATCAAACCCGAACTGATAGAAAACCTGCGCAAAAGGCGGGAAAAGATAAGCCAGCACGTTAGCCAAGAGAAACTCGAGTCCTTGCACGCCAAAGGGCTTCTTTCGGCGCGCGAACGGATTAACGAGCTCTTTGACGAGGGGACCTTTCAGGAAGTCGGCATGCACGCGAAACACCATGCCGTCCATTTCGGCATGGCGGCGCGGGAACTCCCTGCCGACGGCGTAATCACCGGGTCGGGCTATATCGGTGATGAGCAAGTCGCCTCGTACTGTCAGGATTTCAACGTGCTCGCCGGCACTCTTGGCAAAATGCAAGCGCGGAAGATTACCCGCATCATGCGTTACGCCCTTAAAACCGGCGTACCCGTGGTCGCCTTCAAAGACTCCGGCGGAGCGCGCATTCAGGAAGGCGTCGATGCGCTCTCAGGCTACGGCGACGTCTTTTACGCCAACGTTATGCTATCCGGTGTCGTTCCCCAGATTGCTGTCGTCTGCGGTCCCTGTGCCGGAGGTGCGGCCTACTCGCCGGCGCTGATGGACTTCGTCATCATGACTCGCAAGAATTCGCACATGTTCCTGACCGGGCCCGAAGTCATCAAGGCCGTCACGGGTCGCACGACGACCATGGAAGAGGTCGGGAGTGCTGAAATGCATGCTTCCGTCAGTGGCAATGTCCACTTCATCGCCGAAGACGATCAGGGGGCCATTGATCTGGTCAAACGCATACTTTCATTTCTGCCGGCGAATAATACCGAGGATCCGCCGCACAATCTTGCCACGGAGATTGATTTCTCACCCGATTTCGGCATGGAGGAACTGGTTCCGGCAACACCATCCGAACCACTGGACATGGAATCGATCATCCGGCGTCTGGTCGACAACGGTGAGTTGCTTGAGGTACATGCCAGCTTTGCGCGCAACGTCATCGTTGGTTTCGCCCGATTTTCCGGAGTGATCGTCGGCATCGTTGCCAACCAACCCAAGGTAATGGCCGGAGCCCTTGACCTTAATGCCGCAGACAAGGTGGCGCGTTTCGTACGTACCTGTAACGTGTTCAACATTCCCTTGGTCACGCTGGTCGATGTCCCGGGCTTTTTACCTGGCGTCGAGCAGGAACGTGGCGGCATTATCCGCCATGGCGCCAAGATGCTGCACGCCTATGCCTCCTGCACGACACCCAAGATTACGATCCTATTGCGCAAATCCTACGGCGGATCCTATCTCGCCATGTGCAGCCAGGAATTGGGCGCCGATATGGTGTTTGCCTGGCCAACTGCGGAAATTGCCGTCATGGGATCCGAAGCCGCAGTCAAAATTCTCTATCGCAAGGAAATCGACAAGGCGGAAGATCGCACCGCACGTGCCGCAGAACTGGCTCAGGAGTACAGAGATGAGTTTGCCTCACCCTACGAGGCCGCATCCAATTTCTATATCACCGATGTCATCGAACCCTGCGAAACCCGGGCGGCAATCGCACTGGCGCTGCGAAAGACACTGAACAAACGAGAATTACGACCCAGCAAGAAGCATGGCAACATGCCGTTATAAACTCTTGAGAGCCTACAAACATGTTTAGCCTTGCCACGATTAAAGCGTTTCAGATTTACGGTATCGCCATCGTCATCTCGATGCTTGTTGCCGTTCTGATCAAGTTGATGGTTGTGCTTACAAGCCGGGCCAAACCCGTTGCCAAACCGGTGACCGCCGTTCACAAAACTGCTGAACCCGTCAAGGCGGCGGGAGTTCCCGCCGAGGTGGTCGCCGCAATTTCGGCGGCGATATCAGTTGTCACCGGACCACATCATGTTTTACGTATCGCCGAAAGCAAACGCTCCTGGGCCAGCGAAGGCCGTATCGCCCAGCATTCCCATCAGCCACGACACTAATCGACAAAGGTAATCATCATGCCAAGAAAATTTAAAATCACCGTCAATAACGTCGATTATGACGTTGACGTTCTTGAAATCAGCGCAGGCACCTCGCAAGTCATGCCTGCTTACACCCCGACCGTTTCCGCGGTGGCGCCGATAAGCTCGGTTCCGGCCGCCGCAGCCGCCCCGACCTCAACGGCCCCTGCCGCCGCCGGCACAGGCGACCAATGCGCCCAGATGGGCGGGGTGGTTGTGTATATTCACGTCAAACAAGGCCAAAGCGTCAACGAAGGCGATGTGGTCGTCGAACTCGAAGCCATGAAAATGAAAGTTCCAGTCGTCGCCAACCGATCGGGACAAGTTACCCGCATACTTGTCGCTGTAGGCGACGGCGTGGAAAACGGACAGCCCTTGATTACCATTGCATAGCAGCGCCGTCTTCGGCCTCTACCCTCTCGCCCGCTTTTTGCGCTTTTGCATTAATACATTGCAGGCATGATACCGCCCGCCTACCGGTCTGGATCCCATGGAAACCATTAATTTTCTCGACCTTTTTCAGGGCATAGCCACCCTGGCTGCCTCCGAACCGAAAATCATGATCGGCCGCATCTTTCTCATGCTGCTTGGCTTTTTCTTGATGTATCTCGGTTCGCGAAATATCCTTGAACCCCTGTTGATGATTCCGATGGGTCTGGGCATGTCGACAATCAATGCAGGCGTCATGTTTCTTGACGGCGGGAAGATGGGCACGCTATTCGTCGACCCATTGATGTCCGACCCGACGGACCTGGTCAACATCATGCAGATCAACTGGCTGCAACCGATCTACACGCTGACATTCAGCAACGGTCTGATTGCTTGTTTGGTTTTCATGGGCATCGGCGTGTTGCTGGATGTCGGCTACGTCATGGCACGGCCTTTCCAGAGCATGATCATTGCCCTGTTTGCCGAATTGGGAACCATTGCCGTATTCCCGATTGCTGTCAGCCTTGGCTTAACCGAACAGGAAGCTGCTGCTGTGGCCACGATTGGTGGGGCCGACGGCCCGATGGTGCTTTTCACATCGCTCGTTCTAGCCAAACACCTGTTCGTTCCGATCACCGTCGTCGGCTACCTGTATCTCGGATTGACTTACGGCGGCTACCCTTATCTTATCAAATGGTTGATTCCGAAAAAGCTTCGTGGGATCAATATGTCGGGCGATGTGGGTCCGACCATCAACCGTTCTCAGAAACTCATTTTTGCCGTAGTCGCCTGTACACTGCTGTGTTTGCTGTTTCCGGTAGCCGCCCCCCTTTTCTTTTCCCTTTTTGTCGGCGTAGCAGTCCGCGAAAGTGGACTGCAAAACTTCGCCGATGTCATTGGTGAAACTTTCCTGTATGGCGCAACGTTTTTTCTTGGCTTGACTTTGGGCGTGCTCTGCGAAGCGAATACCCTGCTTGAGCCGACGGTGCTCAAGCTTCTGCTGCTCGGCATACTGGCATTACTGATCTCCGCGCTGGGCGGCATTCTCGGCGGCTATGTCCTGTACTTTGCAACCGGGAAGAGGTTCAACCCGATGATCGGTATCGCCGGCGTAAGTTGTGTACCAACAACGGCAAAGGTGGTGCAGAAAATCGCATCGGGAGTCAACCCGTCAGCGATCATCCTGCCGCAGGCCCTGGGCGCCAATATTAGTGGTGTTATCACTACAGCCATCATTACCGGGGTTTATATCGCGTTATTACGTTAAGGGAAAGACCGCCTGCGAGGCATCTCCTTCGCCCTAGCAGGCGCTTCTTTGGCAATCCTCGACCGTGTTGTGACCGAAGCGGCGATTCAATCGAAGCCGCGGTGTGCCGCCGAACGCTGCCCGGAGCCGTCACTTTATCCTGTTTGCCAGCTTATTCTTCCCGGCATTGACATTTCGCATGTTTACCCAATGACATTGACGCATTGTCGCCCTATAATTGCCCCATTAATAAAGTTAACAAGCTCAATTTCTATAGCGTGATTTTCGTTTAGTCCGATTCATTCAGTTGTTATCAATTCAATAGTGGGAAGGGTATGCAGCCATGACCGTTCATCTTTATTTTTCTCTCATTCCCGAGGCGCTGATTGCTTCAAATCTTCCACCCGAGAAATTTGGGCAGTATTACTCGACTGGCAGCGGCTACAAGTCGAAGGGGCAGAGCCTGTTCTTCGAACTCGATCCAAATTTCCGAAATGATTATTTTGAGATCGATACCGCTGTTGAGCGCTGTGTTCCTGCTGCCGACGGAACCCCGAAGCACTCGGTTTACATTTCGGTCTATCGGGTCATGGAACACTTGCCTTTGAGCGCACTCGGCAGACTCTATCTGACGACCGCCTACGGTCACACGCTGGGGCTGGACCGTGGCGAACTGATTCAGGAAAGTGACACGGTCCTTCACCTGTACCAGGATCTCACCCCAACCAACAGTCTGGTTGTCAGCAACCTGGACCCCGTCACGTTTTACCAGAGCGTGACCACCAGCCCGACCAAGTTCATCCGTTTCCCGGCACTGTGCTTTGTCGAACTTGAGCTGGATGAATTGGCCACCGATCCGGAAAACGGCCAGGCCAACAATCTTCCTTACTCATTCATGCATCACCTGCGTGAAGCCTTGATGGTGCTGAAACCCAGAACCGACGACAAGCCGACGACCAAAGACAGCAAAATGGTCCATCGCGTGCATTCCCTCGAGTTCCCCTATCGCATGATCAAGAAGGGCTTCTATATTGGCAATGGCGCCGATCTGGCTTTTTATCCCATGCTTAATCATCGCGTCCTTCGCGATAACCACAACCAGTGGTGGCG
The DNA here is from genome assembly GCA_016705685.1 of Propionivibrio sp. GTDB lineage: Bacteria > Pseudomonadota > Gammaproteobacteria > Burkholderiales > Rhodocyclaceae > Propionivibrio. The sequence continues at coordinate 343,674 of JADJLB010000002.1, read as the reverse complement.
CTCGGCCAATATTTAGCCGTCCTGCGTTTGAGCTTTAGATTTCGTTGGACTGCTTGCCCGTCGCTTTTCCATGAGCTGTTTTCTGGGTTGACGGCTGATGATCGCGATTCCGGACTTTGACACCGTCCGGAATCGCCGACATCTACCTAACTGCTTAACTTCCCCCAAAGCCCTGCACCAATAACTGAACAAGACAGCAAGGAGCGGATCGTCGTGCGCGGTCCCACTATACAGCTTGGCCACTGGATGGCCGGTCAATCACGCAACGCCTCCTGAACATCGCGTCATTTTTCTGCAACATCCTCGAAGTAAATTCGTGCTCTGTTGACTTCCCCCAGGTGTACTCGGGATTTTCTTCCGCTATTTTCTTTGCTCAAAAACGGCGTAGGATTATACGATTTCGCGCCAGACTTTACAGTTTTGGCCTCGCAACCACCGGCGCACGGCCACCCTGCGACCCGCTTGTAAACCGTAACCGCACCTGATTTGAACCCGTATTTTCGGTCAGTTTCCTCAAAGGAAGTAAATGTCACGCCACACAAAAATCGTTGCTACCCTCGGCCCAGCCTCACGAGACCCAGTCATCATCGAAACCTTGATCCGTGCCGGCGTAGATGTCGTGCGGCTTAACTTTTCGCACGGAAACAAGGACGATCATATCGCTCTCGCGGCCTGTGTACGAAAAATTGCTGCTCAGGTCGGTCGCCCGGTCGGCATTCTCGCGGACTTGCAGGGTCCCAAGATTCGTGTCGGCAAATTCGCGGAGGGGAAAATTACGCTTGCGAGCGGCGATCACTTCATTCTTGATGCCAATTGCGAACTGGGAAATCAGGATCGTGTTGGCCTTGACTACAAAAACCTGCCCAGCGACGTCAGCTCCGGCAACGTTCTGTTGCTCGATGACGGACGCATCGTTCTTGACGTTGAACGCGTCATCCGCCAGGAAATTCACACCACGGTGCGCCACGGCGGTGAACTTTCAAACAACAAGGGGATCAACCGCCAGGGTGGCGGATTATCAGCGCCGGCGCTTACCGCCAAGGACATGGATGATATCAAGACGGCCGCGCAAATCGGGGCCGATTTCCTGGCTGTCTCATTCCCCAAGGGCGCGCCCGACATGTACATGGCGCGGCAATTGATGTTGGCCTGCGGAGGGCATGCGCTGACCATCGCCAAGATCGAACGCGTCGAAGCCGTCGCTGCGCTAGAAGAAATCCTCGATGCATCAGACGGTCTCATGGTTGCGCGCGGCGACCTTGCTGTTGAAGTCGGTGATGCCGCTGTGCCGGCATTACAAAAGCGAATGATTCATCTCGCACGAGCCAAGAACAAGCTGGCGATTACAGCGACACAGATGATGGAGTCGATGATTCTCTCTCCGACACCCACACGAGCCGAAGTTTCGGACGTGGCAAATGCGGTGCTCGACGGCACGGACGCCGTCATGCTTTCTGCCGAAACAGCTGCGGGCAACTATCCGGTGCAGACGGTCGAGTCGATGGCGCGGATCTGCCTGGAAGCCGAAAAATCCATACTGATTACCCTTGACCGCGACTTTCTCGACCGCGTATTCACGCGGATCGATCAGTCGATTGCCATGGCGGCTATTTTTGCCGCCTATCACCTTAAAGTCAAAGCGGTTGCCGCGCTGACTTCCTCGGGCGCGACGGCCCTCTGGATGAGCCGACTGAACTGTGGCATACCGATTTTCGCGCTGACGCCCGATGCGGTTGCCCAGTCGAAGATGACCCTCTTTCGCGAGGTATTTCCGCTACTGATGAAAGAAATGCACCAGGATCCCGATGTATTGCGCTACGAGGCCGAACAACGACTGGTGGAGGCAGGCGTCGTCACCAAGGGGGATTTGATCGTCCTTTCCTACGGAGACCAAATGGGGCTTACCGGAGGAACGAATACGCTGACCATCGTGCGTATCGGCGATCGAGCCGCACCCAAAATGTGAGCCGGAACATATATCGCGATTCTTATTTCCAGGAGAGTTAATGCACGTTCGATTCAATTTTTCCGCTATTGAGAAACACCCTTTACGTGATTATCTGAATAACGAGTTTCATGCACGTACGCCCATCCCGCTGAGTTGCCCAGCGCTGGTCTCGCATCTTGCCTTTCAGCATGACGGTTTGTCCGCTCAGGAAGAACACGAAAACGTCTTGCGTATCTGCCAGACCAGTCCCTGTAAATTTATCGAGAATTCGGCCACACATCTGATGCTGGATGCCGGAATTTTTCAGATGCGCTGGGAACTGCATACTGAATATTCGAGTTACACTTTCTTTCGTCCGTTGCGTGCCGGCGAGCCGCGTGACCCCGATGCCACGGCGTTTGACAGCGTATTCCCGGACTGGGTGTCATCGATTCCGGGCAAGCTGATTGTGGCCACGCATATCGAGTTGCGCTCGACGGCAGACCTTTCGCCCGAGTCCGTTTTTGCCGGCCTTTCGCCAAAGTCCGGGCGGCAAATGGTCGTTTCCCGAATTGCCAATGGGGCCGCCTGGGTATTCACCGATTTCATGTTTGACAACGGATTTTCGCGCTTCCTCCTGCTCGATGAGAGCCTGGCCGGTCGCCAGCCCGGCCGCGCGGTTCAGCGTCTGTTCGAGATCGAGACCTATCGCATGATGGCCTTGCTCGGACTGCCGGTTGCCACCGAAGTCGGTCACTGGTTGAACGGCGCGGAAAGCCGATTGGCCGAGTTGATGGACCACATCGTACATGCCAATTCGCCCGATGACGAACGTGCCGTTCTGACCGATCTTTCCAGGATGGCTGCAGAAGTGGAGCATTCGGTGGCGCGCACCACGGTTCGCTTTGGCGCCTCCTGCGCTTTCAACAGCCTCGTCTGGCAACGCATCGAAGAATTGCGCGAGATTCGCGTTTCAGGGTACCAAACGCTGCATGAGTTCATGCAGCGCAGATTCCTGCCGGCGATGAACACCTGTGCCGCCATGGCCAAACGACAGGAAGACCTGTCTGGCCGCGTTGCGCGCAATAGCCAGTTACTGCGCACGCGGGTCGATATCGAACTCAAACGGCAGAATCAAGAACAACTGACCCAGATGAATACGCGGGCAAGAGTTCAGCTCCGCCTGCAGGAAACCGTTGAAGGGCTATCGATTGTAGCCATCACCAATTATGGTGCGCAGCTTGTGCTATATCTTGCCGAGGGTGGCAAACACGTTTTTCCCGGCATTTCCCCGCCAATCGTCACCGCCCTATCGATACCCCTGATCGCGATCCTCGCGCTTTTCGGCATCAAGCGCATGCGAAAAGCCCTGGCGCTCGAAGTCGAAGACACTAACCACGCCGATTGATTCATAATCACGCGAGTTCGCTGGTTTTCTATCATTCTGGAACCCAGGCACCGCATATGAAGGCCTGCGCTCTGCCGAACCGCCTGAATTACGCCCAAGGCGAACTCGTACACCCGAACTTGCACCCAAATTCGTAGTCGGACGGCTTCAATAAGACCTGCGGAGTAGCGAGCATGAATGATTCACAACCCCCGATCGATCAGGGATTTTCCTTCCCTGTCGTGCGTCGGGTCGGACTAAATCGTCCACTGGCCTGGCTCAAGTCTAGCTGGCTGGACGTGCGCGCCAACCCGGTGACCAGCATGACTTATGGCCTGTTGTTCGCCTTGGCCGGCGCCTTGGTGCTGATCTTTTCCTGGAGCAGGCCGTATCTTTTCACCGCCGCTGTTTCCGGATTCATTCTGATCGCTCCTCTGCTCGCTGGTGGGCTGTATGAGATTAGCCGGCGCCAAGCTGAAGGAAAAGCGACGACATTGTACGAATCCCTGGACGGCTGGCGCCGCAATGGCCAGTCGATGGCCATGTTTGGCCTGTTGCTAACCCTTGTAGCCATCGTGTGGGAGCGCACCTCGGCGGTGATATTCGCATTGCTCGTACCCGGCATAACGCCGGATCTTTCGGCCTTCATTTTTGACGTGTTGCTTAATCCCGCATTTGCCGGTGTAACCCTGGCCTGGTTTGTCGTCGGAGGCTGTCTGGCCATGCTTGTTTTTGCCGTCAGCGCCGTCTCGATACCGATGTTGATCGACCGCGACGTTGACTTTGTAACCGCCATGATTACCAGCCTTCGCGCCACGGTGCTCAACCCGAAAGTCATGGCGTTATGGGCCCTGCTGGTCGTAATTCTGACGCTGGCTGGTTTTGCCACCGTACTCTTCGGCCTGGCATTGACCATGCCGCTGCTTGGCCATGCCTCATGGCACGCTTATCGCGATCTCGTGGACAAATGATCCTGACGAATCTTGCGGACGGCTGTGCCCGACCCGCTTTCTAAACAACACTTCCCTGGTTCCCATGCATACCAACGCTCTGCTCGATTTTTCCGGCTTGCCACGTTTCGATACTGTTACCCCTGCCGATGTTCATCCGGCGGTTGGCGCACTGCTGACACAAGCTCGCGCACTCGTCGAGCAGCTTACCGATGACGCTGTCGAAGCCAGTTGGGAGACCTTTGCTGCGCCCTTAAGTGATTGCTTCGAAAAGCTCACACGCGCCTGGGGAATCGTTTGTCATTTGCATGCCGTGAATGATATCCCCGAATGGCGGGAAGCTTACAATCGCATGCTGCCGGAAGTCTCAGGCTTCAATGCCGAGATTGGCCAAGACCTCAGGCTGTTTGCAAAATACAAGGCACTCCGGAACAGCAGCGAATATGCCGAGTTATCGATGGCTCAGCGCAGGATCGTCGATCACGAAATCCGCGATTTCCACCTCGCCGGGGCCGAACTGCCGGAGGACAAGAAGCCGCTTTTCAAGGCGATCACCGAAGAACTGGCCAGCCTCGCTGCCAAGTTTTCGGAAAACATCCTCGATGCGACCAATGCCTTTAGCGAAATCGTGACCGACGAAGCCGAACTCGCCGGCTTGCCTGACGATGTCAAACAGGCCGCCCGGGAAACCGCAGAAAAACACTTCAAGGCGTCACAGGATGACGAATCCCAATCCGCTCCGGCATGGAAATTCACCTTACATATGCCGTCCTATCTACCGGTAATGCAATACGCCGATAGCCGACGCCTTCGTGCCGCAATGTACCGCGCCAGTGCCACCCGTGCCTCTGAATTCGGCCCGAGCCAATGGGACAATACCCCACTCATCCAGCGCATTCTCGAACTTCGCCGAGACGAAGCGCGACTGCTCGGTTACGCTAACTACGCCGAGGTGTCACTCGTTCGAAAAATGGCCGAATCGGTGCCCCAGGTGCTCACCTTCCTGCGCGACCTGGCTGTCAAGGCCAGGCCCTTCGCGCTAAAGGACATGACTGAATTGCGCGAATTTGCTCGCCTGGAACTGGATATTGAAACACTCGAACCCTGGGATGTCGGCTACGCTTCCGAAAAGCTGTTGCAGGCGCGCTACGCTTTTTCCGAACAGGAAGTGAAGCAGTATTTCACCGAGGCCAAAGTGCTGGCCGGCCTTTTCCACGTTATCGAAACCCTGTTCGGTGTCTGCATCAGGCCGGATACCGCTCCCGTTTGGCATGAGGATGTGCGTTTCTTCCGCATCGAAGCCGGTAGCGGCGACCACGCCGGCCAGCTCATCGGCCAGTTCTACCTTGACCTTTATGCCCGCGAAACCAAACGCGGCGGCGCCTGGATGGACGAGGCGATTACCCGTCGACGTCTCTCCAACAATTCGATCGACAGTATTCAGAAGCCGGTCGCTTACCTTAACTGCAACTTTTCGCGCCCAGTCGGCGAAAAGGATGGAATGCCGCGGCCCGCCACATTCACGCACGACGAAGTCACCACGCTGTTTCATGAAGCAGGCCATGGCCTGCATCACCTGCTGACTCAGGTCGAGGAACTTGGCGTTTCGGGCATCCATGGCGTTGAGTGGGATGCCGTCGAACTGCCCTCGCAGTTCATGGAAAACTATTGCTGGGAATGGAGCGTTGTGCAGGAAATGACCGCGCACATCGACACCGGCCTTCCCCTGCCACGGGAACTGTTCGACAAGATGATGGCCGCCAGAAACTTTCAGAGCGGGCTGCAGATCGTTCGCCAGATCGAGTTCTCCTTGTTCGACATGCTTTTGCATAGCGAATTCGATCCGACGGTAACGGATGTAGGCCGGTCGGGCGTGCTCGACCTTCTTGACGAAGTGCGGCGCGAGGTCGCCGTCATGATGCCCCCGGAATGGAACCGTTTTCCGAACAGCTTTTCGCACATATTTGCGGGCGGTTACGGTGCAGGATATTTCAGCTACAAATGGGCCGAGGTTCTCTCCGCCGACTGTTATGCGGCCTTCGAAGAAACCGGCAATGCATTCGACCCGGCCACCGGCAAGCGTTATCTCGATGAAATCCTGTCGGTCGGTGGCTCACGACCGGCACTGGAAAACTTTCGGGCATTTCGCGGCCGCGATCCACAGGTCGAAGCATTGCTGCGGCACAGTGGTATGATCCCAGCGTAATTTCGGAGGATTTAGCCATGCTCAAGCTACGTCATATTCTAATTTTCATCGCGTTGTTCAGTGCTTCATTTGTCTATGCCCAAACGTCGACATACCGTTGGATCGACAAGACGACGGGGCAGACCATCTTCTCCGACAAGCCGCCACCGTCCGGCACCAAACAGGTCACTCAAGTCGGAAGCCGCGGGGCCGCCGAGGATCGACAGCTACCGTATGCGACGCGCCAGGCGGCTGATAAGTTTCCGGTTACCTTATATACGACTGCCAGTTGTACCGAGGAATGCAATGCCGCACGAGGTCTGCTCAATGGGCGCGCTGTTCCTTTCGCAGAAAAAATGCTCAAGACCGAGGAGGAAATTGCCGATCTTTCACGGCAGCTCGGCAGCGCGGCCGGCGTTCCCAGCATCAGCGTCGGTCTGCAGACTTTCAAAGGGTTCGAACCTGGTGCCTGGAACAACCTGCTCGATCTCGCCGGCTATCCTAAATCCGCGCCGTATGGCGCCAAGCCGTCGGGCACTTTTGCCCAATGAAACTGGCGGCGTGGAACGTCAATTCGCTGAAGGTACGCCTGCCGCAATTGCTTGAGTGGCTGGCAGAAAAAAATCCCGATGTGGTCTGCCTTCAGGAAACCAAGCTGGACGATCCGCATTTTCCACGCAAGGAACTTGAAGCGGCCGGTTATCAGGTTGAGTTTTCCGGACAAAAAACATACAACGGCGTGGCCTTGCTGTCGCGCGACCCTTTGAGCGATATCATTCGCGACAACCCTCATTTTCCCGACCCGCAAAAACGGCTGATCGCCGCCAAGGTGAATGGCATTCGTGTCGTTTGCGCCTATATACCCAACGGACAGGCCGTCGGCAGCGACAAGTACGGTTACAAGCTCGCTTGGCTGGCCCGCTTGGAAGTCTGGCTGGGCGAGCTGCTACAAGCCGACCCGCTGTTGGCGCTGGCCGGCGACTTCAACATTGCTCCGGACGACCGCGATGTCCATAACCCAACCGCCTGGGCTGGCCAGATTCTTTGTTCCGATCCAGAACGGGACGCCTTCAGGCGTTTGCTGGCATTAGGATTGAAAGACAGTTTCCGTCTTTTTGAACAACCGGAAAAGAGCTTCTCCTGGTGGGATTATCGGATGCTGGGTTTCCAAAAGAATGAGGGGTTGCGCATTGACCACATTCTGCTCACCGAACCGCTGGCGCAACGGTGCCATGCGGCTGGAATCGACCGTGCGATGCGCAAACGCGAACGCCCCTCCGACCATGCGCCGGTGACGGCAGAAATATCCGGCGGATGAGCCCGTCTCTCCCGGCCACCGAGCTGCTGGCGCTCTACCCGGCGATTGGTGCGCTTGATGGCGATGTACTTGCCGCATTGTGCGACCCGAAGGCTGTGGTCAGCGTTAACCAAGGTGCGGAATTATTTGCCGAGCAACAACCCTGTCACGGCTTTCCCCTGCTGATATCGGGAACCATCAAGATCGTGAAATGTACGCCTGCCGGGCGCGAAATGCTGCTCTACCGTGTCGAACCGGGTGATTCATGCGTCATCACTTCAAGCTGTCTGCTTGGCCATGTGACTTATACGGCCTGCGGCATTGCCGAGACATCCCTGCGCATGGTCGTCCTGCCGGAACGCGTGTTTGAGTGTTTGATCGCACAGAATGCCGCCTTCCGCGACTTCGTTTTTCGGCTGTTCGCCGAGCGCTTGGCCGATATGATGCTGCTCCTCGAGGAAGTCGCCTTTCACCGTCTGGACCAGCGACTGGCAAAGCTGCTGCTCGCCAAGGCCGAACCGATCCAGGCCACGCATCAATTGCTGGCCGATGAACTGGGCAGCGTCAGGGAAATGATCAGCCGACTGCTGAAAGGGTTTGCCGCGCAAGGACTCGTTTCCCTGGGGCGTGAGCGGATCCGCGTGCTTGACCGCAACGGACTGAGGCAAGTGGCAGGCCTCGATCGGCCACCACCGATTGACGGGTAGAGCCGTGCAACACGCCCAACAGCACAACCGAATTATCAAAACTCTTGTTCTGTGACCTAGGTTACATACAGCACGACATTCTGGACATAGACTCTACCCCACATCGTTCCTTGAGTGATTGCAATCATGAAAGCAAATGTTGGTGGTATTGATCGGATCCTGCGCATTGCTGTGGGCATTGTCCTGACGGCACTTGCGGCGATGGGCATCATTGGTGTTTGGGGCTGGATCGGCGTTGTACCCTTTTTGACCGGGTTGATCGGCTGGTGCCCGGCTTACCCGCTTCTCGGCATGAATACCTGTCCGACCAACAAACAACACTGAACGAACAGGCCCGATCCTGAGAAGCGACGCTCCTCAAAGGCGGGTCGTTTCCTTAGCGCCATGGACTAGGCGTTGACGTGTCTCAGGATTCCCGGTCAACCTATTTGCCATGCGGATGTAATCTTCGACCGACAGCTCCTCAGCTCTCGCCGATGAAGACACACCAAGTCGCTCGAATTCGGCCAAGTCAAGAATCCCCTTCAAGTTGTTGCGCAACATCTTGCGGCGATGTGAGAAAGCGGCGGAAACCAGCGCCGCAAACATCGCCTCATCCCGTGCCGACAATTCCTCAGGAAGACGGGGAATCAGGCGCACCACGGCAGAGTCGACCTTAGGCGGAGGGTCAAAAGACTCTGGAGGAACGTCAAACAGCCAGTCCATCACAAAACGATACTGAAGCATGACCGACAGACGCCCGAAATCCTTGGTGCCGGGTTCAGCTACCATGCGCTCGACGACTTCTTTTTGAAGCATGAAATGCATGCCGGTAACATGTTTCGCATAACCCGCCAGATGAAACAGGAGCGGCGTCGAAATGTTGTAGGGCAAATTGCCGACAATGTGTAGGCTTGGGGTTGCGTTCTGGGAAAGCGAAGAAAAGTCGAAGGTCAGGGCATCGCCTTCGTGCAGGGTGAGTTTTTCAGGTGCATACCACTGCTTGAGCCGGGATATGATGTCGCGGTCAATCTCGATGACATGCAAGTGATCCAGCCGTGTTAGCAATGGCTCGGTCAGCGCGCCCAGACCCGGCCCGATCTCAATGACAAAATCATCGCGCTTCAACCCCAGGGCGTTGATGATTTCTGCGATCACTTGCGGGTCAACCAGAAAATGCTGCCCAAAACGTTTGCGGGCAATGTGTTTGCTCATCCTGCCGGCCCGGATGCTTGTTCTTTTCCCTCAACGCGAAATGACATGATCTTCATGTTCGGCATGCCGGACTCTCCGCATCACATGTGTCTGCTTGCCATCGCTATGGCTTGTTCGACAGCAGCGAAAAGACTCCCCGGATCGGCCTGTCCACTTCCGGCCAACTCGAGGGCGGTGCCATGATCGACCGAGGTGCGGATGATCGGCAAACCGAGCGTTATGTTGATTCCGTTGCCAAAACTCGCATACTTCAGCGCCGTCAGCCCTTGATCGTGGTACATCGCCAATATGCAATCACCCTGCGCCAGCATCGGTGGAGTGAACATCGTATCGGCAGGCAATGGGCCTATCAGTTGCAGACCCTCGGCACGCAATCGCTCCAGCACCGGCGTGATGACCTCGATTTCTTCATGCCCGAGATAACCGCCTTCGCCGGCATGGGGGTTCAGCCCGGCAACCAGAATTCGCGGCTTTGTGATGGCGTATTTTCTGACCATTTCCGCATGCAGAATGCGTATTGTCTGTTCGAGCGACTCCTGCGTCAATGACGGTGACACCGCTTTCAGGGGCAGATGGGTTGTCGCCAAGGCGACTTTCAGACCACCGCCTGCCAACATCATCACGACATGCGGCGTACCCGTCTTTTCAGCCAGATATTCGGTATGGCCGGTAAATTGAATTCCGGAATCGTTGATCACGCCTTTATGGACCGGCGCCGTTACAATGGCGGCATAGATTCCCGACAAACAACCCTCGATACCCCGATCGAGCAATTGAAGGACATAGTCCGCATTGGCCGGATCGAGCTGCCCAGGGTGTGAAGGCACGGACAGTGGAACGTGCAGAACATCGAGGCATCCTGGTGCCGGATGTAATCCGCTTGTCCATTCGCGTAACTTGCCTGCGAAACCGACGGCTTCAGCACGCTCGGCCAGCAGCTTTCGATCGGCAAGGATAAGCAGATCTGCGTTGCCTGCGGCTGAATTGAATTCAATCAGGCGCAGACAGATTTCCGGCCCTATCCCAGCCGGCTCACCCGAGGTTACGGCAATCAGGGGCCGACCCGACATGGCTCAGGGCTCCTCGAGGCGAATTTCGACATAGGCGCGATCCCGCGCCTGGCGCAACCAGTCCTGATAAGCCTCATCCATTTTGCGTTCACGAAGCGCCTGACGCGCCACAGCACGCTGACGATCGGCCGAAACGTCCTGCACACGACGTTCAAGCACTTCAATCAGATGAAAACCGAAAGGCGATTGAATCGGCTGGCTGACTTCGCCTGGTTTGAGCGCATTCATCGCCCGCTCAAAATCCGGAACCGTATCACCGGGGTAGATCCAGCCCAGATCACCCCCTTTGGAGGCCGAACCATCCTGCGAGAAGAGCCTGGCCAACTCGGCAAAGCTCGCCCCATTCTTGATCCGCTCATACAAACCGGCCAGTTTATGCTTGGCATCAGATTCGGAAACCAGCTCGTTGACCTTGATCAGAATATGCCGCACATGCGTTTGTTGTACCGCCGGCATGGCCGAAGCACCACCGCGTTTCGTCAGCAGTTTGATGATATGAAACCCGTTCGAACTGCGCAGGACAGGCGCAACCTCGCCGGCCTGCAGCTTGGTCACAGCGTCGGCAAAGCTTCCTGGCAGGCGGTCCAGAGTCCGCGGGCCCAGATTGCCACCGTTCAGGCCATCCGGCGCATCCGAATAAGCCGCGGCCAGTTGAGCAAAATCCTCCCCCTTTTTCACCCGCTCAAAAACGTCGTCGGCCTTGGCCTTGAGCTTCTGAAGCTGCTCCGGGCTTGCCGACTCGGGCGCACGAAAAAGAATGTGGGCAACTTCGTATTCTTCACCCGCTCCGCCCTTCGTCGAATCGCCGCTAAGGTAGTTGTCGATCTCACCTTCCGAAATTGAGATCTTGTTCTCCACTTCACGCTCACGAACACGCGACAGGATTATCTCGTCACGGATATCCTCGCGAAACTTTGCGAATGGAATTCCGTCCTTTTGCAGTGCCTCGCGAAATTGGGAGAGCGACATCTTGTTGTTGGCGGCTATGCGCTGCAGAGCCTTTTCAAGCTGCGCATCGTCAACACGCAAACCGGTTTCGCGTGCAAATTGAAGTTGCACCTTGTCCGTCACCAGACGCTCAAGCATCTGATGCTCGAGAACATTGCGTGGTGGCAATGGGGTGCCCTGCCGCTTGAGCTGACTGAGCGCAATATCCAGTCGCGTACGCAACTCGTGCAGTGTAATTACATCGTCATTCACAACCGCGACGATTCGATCAGCTGGCAACGGTTCCCCTGCCAGCCGTCGGGGTGATTGGGCCAAAGCCAGTCCGGCACAGAAAAAATACAGGATCAAGGTACGTAGCATCATTAGCTTCATTGACGAGCCTCCTATTCACCAAAGACAGGGTCAGCTGTCGTCTGATTGATCAGGCTATAGCCCTGAATATTGCGCTTGAGAAGGTTCAGCGGATTGGAACCGATTCGCGAAAAATCATTCAGCTCAAGCTGGATGAAGAATGCAGTTGAAGCATTGTTTTGCGTGAGGGCGATCCGTTGCACGACTCCGCGAAGAACCCAGCATCCGCCGTTGTATTCCAGACCGGCGATCGACTCGATCAAACGCCCGCCCTGGGTGTTCGACGAGACATTGGTTGCGTCGTCCTTGAATGAGTAGTTGATCCGGCCGACCGCATTCCAGCGCCCCGTTATCGGCCATTGGCCGGAAAAGTCGACCTGGTCCAACGGCGCACTGGAATCGCGATTATAGCGATAGCTCGCGCTGAAAACCTTGCCTGGTTCCGGTTGATAGCGCGCCCCCATCGAATAGCGTTTGACTTGGCGATCACCCAAGTTGTATTGCCAGGCCGCATCGGCGTAGACCTTGGGCAGAATTTGCCCGCTGAACGCGGCGAGGAAATCGGATTTGTCCCATTTGCGATCATTGGTGGCGGCAAGTGAATTCGCCGTCAGGCCAACCTTGCTTCTCGAGAAGTAAAACCGCTGGCCAAGCATCGCGCGCATGATTTCGTTACCCGATGAGGGCTCAAGCAACCGACTCGTCGCAGCGGCCGTTAGCTGATTGGCATTGTTGACGCGATCCCACCCGGAAAACTGGTTCTCGGAGAAAATCTGCGCGAAGTTGAAATCAGCCAGGGCCGTATCGAAAATCGGAATCTGATCCTGATTCTTGTATGGAATATTCACGTAGTAAAGACGCGGTTCCAGCGTCTGCGTGTAGTCCCGTCCAAACCAGTTGCTCGGCCGCTCGAAGGTCATCCCGGAATCCAGACTGAAGATCGGCAGCGTCGTGCTGATGGATTCCGGCGTGCCTACCGTCTGGCCCGAAAGGGAATAGTTGCGGACGTTAACGCCGACCTTCGGCGTGACATACCAACCCGGCGTCACATAGGGCAGCGCGACTTGCGGGTAAAGTATGGTTCGCTGCGCATCCGGATACACTTTGGCAACGCCATTGACATTCTGTATACGATCCTTGATCGTGAAATTGGTGTACTGCCCGAAGAAACTGCTGTCGGTCATGTTCCAATCGGGTTTGCGGGCATTGACTGTTATCTGCGGCAGCAAACGGTACGGCTCCAGCACAGGATTCTTGATATCGGGCTGCAAGGTCTGGTACTGCTGGAAATTCGCGGTCGCGCTCCACCAGCCGCCTCCGCCGTAGGTCAACATCCCCTGCTGCAAGAGCTGTGTGTTCGCGGTATTGGTGATATGACTCGACAGATCGGTAAAGTATTTGTCGTCCGACACCTTGCTGTAATTGATCAGGCCACCGAATCCGCTTGATGTCGATTGGGTATGCTGAACAGAGAAACCGTAGCGCGTATCTCCACTACGCAAGTTATCGTCAGGAAGCACCTCGGCACTAACCTGTCCCCGATACATACCACCCAACCCCGTATTGAGATAGCGGAATACATTACTGACCTGAAGGCCACGTTTGGACATCACGCGCGGCGTAACTGTCGCGTCCATATTCGGCGCGATGTTCCAGTAATAAGGCAATGACAGCTCAATACCGCTGTCACTGCTGGTACCGAATGTCGGTGCAAGAAGGCCGGATTTCCGTTGGTTGTTGAGGGAGAAGGATAGCCACGGCGAATACAGAATGGGCGTGTCGAAAAAATAGACGGTGCCATCCGTACCCTCGGCGACCTCGCGGTCATAGTCGAGTTTGAGACTGCCAACCTTGGCATACCAGTCGTCATTGCCCGGAGCGCACGTCGTATAGGTGGCATTGGTCATGCGAACCTGATTCTCGCCCTCGAAATCGATTCGGTCCGCCTCGCCCCGTGCTTCGGTCATCGTTCGGACGTGCGTGGTGTCTTTCAGCTTTGTCTGCCCAGGCTTGATATCAAGCATTCGCGGCGCCGCAAAGCCCGAAGTGAGCCAGGAATTTTCGTCCTGTTGCTGTGCATATCTGGCCGCGAACGCCTTATCGGCTGCCGCTTTGCTGCCTGGTGCCGGCTGCCGCTTGAGCGTATAGGACGGCTGCTCGAAAAAGCCCACCTGATCTTCCAGCTTCATGCGCATCTTCGGTCCGGTAATCAGATCCTCGCCTTGCTCGAGACGCGCATTGCCCTCGGCTTCGACTTCATCGTCGATCGGCCAGTAGGTCAAACGATCCGCATTAACTACGGTGCCGATCTTGCGCAGTTCGGCCTCCCCTTCGGCGGAAAATTCCCGATCGACTTCTCCACCCATGCGGTAAGCGCTGAGAAACACCGGCCGTGGGACCGCGCTTTCTTTCGGTGGTGGCACCATCTTCTTTGAATAACGCAAAGCCAGGGGCGGCAGCGGATCGGGAACCTCCTCCTCATCTCGACGACCTGTTGCCGGCACGCGCGGCGGTTCGGTTTGCGCTGACGAAGCCAGGCGTTGCGTAGAGCCGGGCTCGAGAACGGGGCCATACGGCACGCGCTGTCGGGCCACCGGCGTAGACGGGCCGAAAGAAGTATTCGCCATGACAGCCGGATTCTGTTGCACTGGTTGCGCGGGCGTGCCGATGGCTTCTCCCTTTTTCCCCAACTCCCATTTTGCCCAGATGAAAAAGATATTGCCTGCCCCGGCAGCCCCCGGCACAAAGACCGTCTCCAGACTGAGATTCTTGTACGCCAATGATGCCATCGGCAAAACGACTGGGAATGGTATGTAGTTTGCAATGTCTGCCCGCGTCATCAAAGCGGCGGTATACCCCAAGCCCAGACGAACGTCCTCCGCTGGATGCCAGATGGCTTTCCAGCCGTACCCCGCTATATATGACGGCTTGAAATGTGAATCCTGGAAACCCATCGCATAGACGCCCTCCCAGTTCCCATGTTCGTTGTACCCGCCACGACCGACACCGAAACCGAAAGGTTTTTCCTGAAAGGTCGCGATTTTTTCAGCGGAATACTTGCTGCGCAGATGATACGTTTCCAGTGGTAGATAAAACTCGAACGCGCCATTGTTGTAGGCATTGGCAATCGGGTGCCACACGCGCTGGTACCAGGACCTGTCGGCTTCCGCAGATTTTGCGGCGGGTGAAGACGTCGAAGTTCTCCGCCCCGACGACCGTTCCGTTGTCACATTCGGGGCAGATGCGGAACGACCCGCCTCGGTTACGACGGATGATTGTTGGGGCGCCACCGTCACTGCGGCGGGCGGAAGGCCGAGCAAGGCCGGATCGACACGTAAGGGTGCAGATGACGAGACCACAACAGGCGTTGCAGACGCTTTCGGCGAAGCCGATACCACCTGTGCCTGTTGTCGGGTAACCGGCTTGGTGGATTGCGTTGGCGATTGTGCTTCAGGCTCCGGCTGTTTCTCCACCTGCCGCACAGGCGCCGGTTTCGCTTCTTGACGTCCTTCCTCACGCTGATCGGGTGCTGGCGGCGTAGGCATCGGTATCACGGGTACTGGCGAAAGCGGCGTGGTTGTAGGCAACGGCTTCGATACCGAGGGCGCCGACGGAGGAGCAGCAGTTCGTTCCGGAATTTTCGGCACAGCTTTCTGGCTGGCCGTTGCCGGCGGGCTAGCCACTTGCTCGTTCGTTAGAGGACGCGTCTCAACGGTATCAGCGTCCAAAGCTTTGACCTCTACGGGCTTGGCTTCGCTGCGCGCCTTGTCTGCGGGTGTCGTGGGAGAGGCTGGCGTGGTAGCGGAAGCAGGTGCCGGCATTTCAGCCGGTTTGACCGGTGGCAGCCCAAGCAACACCGGATCTACGCGAAGGGGCGCGGGCGCCTGCGCTTCAGCGGGTGGACCGCCAAATAGAAAGCACACCACACCGTAGCAAATGAGCAGCGCGCGCACTTTGCGCCGGCAGGAAAAATTCATGCGGAAATTTCAATACAAAAAGCGTAGCAAACCCGATTTGATTCCGTTGGCGCAGAAGCCTTGGGAGCGAGTGTTAAAATCACGGCATTTTAGCACCTAAGACCAAGGAGTAGCGGCATGCCGCGTACCGCCCTGTTGCGCGACTGGCTGGATGGCGTGCTCTCACGCCAGCACCCAAACCAGGAATTCCAGCTCGAACCGGCTTCAGCCGACGCCAGTTTCCGACGCTATTTCCGCGTCAGCCTGCCGGACGGCAACAGCCGTATCGTCATGGACGCCCCTCCGGAATTCGAAGATTGCCGCCCGTTCCTGCAAGTGGCCTCGCTGTTCGCCGCCGCTGGCGTGCATGTTCCCGTAGTTTATGACAAAGATTTGGACCATGGTTTTCTGCTCCTCTCCGACCTCGGCCGTACCACCTACCTTGATGCTCTTGACCACACCACGGCGCCCAAGCTTTACCACGACGCCAATGTCGCCTTGGTGCGCATCCAGCTCGCCAGTCGACGCGATATTTTGCCTGGCTACGACAGGGCTCTGCTTGAACGCGAGCTGAATCTCTTCCCCGAATGGTATGTCGTCCGCCACCTCGGGGCCGTGCTCGGCGAAGATCAGCGCGTGATGCTGCGCTCGGTGTTCGACACACTCCTTGCCAACAATCTGGCGCAGGCGCAGGTTTTTGTGCATCGCGACTTTCACTCACGCAACCTGATGGTTTGCGACAGGGACGGGGCGTCCGTAGCCCACAACTATCGATTGAATCCCGGGATCATCGATTTTCAGGACGCCGTTTTCGGCCCGATCACTTATGACGCTGTTTCACTCTATCGCGACGCCTACATTCAATGGGAAGAAGCAGAGGAACTCGACTTCGTCATCCGCTACTGGGAAATGGCACGCCAAGCCAGCCTGCCGGTGCAGGCGGACTTCCACGATTTCTATCGTGATTACGAATGGATGGGCGCGCAGCGTCAACTCAAGGTGCTCGGTATATTTGCCCGCCTCTGTCACCGCGATGGAAAAGAGGATTATTTGCACGACATGCCCCGGGTCATGAGCTACCTGCGACGGACTTGCGAGCGCTATCGCGAACTGCGTCCGCTGGCCCGCTTACTCGATCAACTCGAAAACCGCCAAGTAGAAACTGGGTTCACTTTCTGATGACGATCGACTTTTCAACCGAGAACGTGCACAAAGAACACGACGCGGGAAAACGCCCCCCGACGATGAGAGCCATGATTCTTGCCGCCGGCCGCGGCGAACGCATGCGGCCGCTCACCGACACGCTACCCAAACCCCTGTTGCGCGCCGGCGGCAAACCGCTCATCGTCTGGCATATCGAGCGGCTGGCGGCCAGTGGTTTCACTGACATCGTCATCAATCATGCGCATCTAGGCGAGCAGATCGAAGCAGCACTGGGCGATGGCAGCCGGTTTGGCCTGAACATTCGTTACTCGCCAGAACCACCCGGTGCGCTGGAAACGGCAGGCGGTATCGCCAAAGCGCTACCGCTGCTGGGTCGACAGCCGTTTCTCGTGGTCAATGGCGACGTCTGGTGCGACTGGGATTTTTCTCGGGCACACCGCCGTACGCCGCTGCTTACCG
The DNA here is from genome assembly GCA_016705685.1 of Propionivibrio sp. Taxonomy (GTDB): domain Bacteria; phylum Pseudomonadota; class Gammaproteobacteria; order Burkholderiales; family Rhodocyclaceae; genus Propionivibrio. The sequence continues at coordinate 326,079 of JADJLB010000002.1, read as the reverse complement.
GTAACCGAGCCCATCTGGTATTGGTCGACAACCCCCCGCAGCATACGGGTGGCGATTTTTGCCTGGACGGCGAAACAGTCAGGTATGCCAGCGAGGCTACGGGGCCAACGCTGACCTACGCCGGTACCGGTATTTTTTCACCGGATTTCTTTGCTTCTGTGCCTGCGGGTACAGTGTTGAAAATGCGCCCCCTGCTCGATGCCGGGATCGCCCGTGGCCTGGTCACCGGGGAACGCCATACCGGACGCTGGTTTGACGTTGGAACGCCCGAACGTCTTGCCGAACTTGACCGGGACTTAAAATCGGAACTGAACCCTGCACCATGAAACATGAACCCTACTCAACACGCCGCAGCGCACTGTTAAAGGAGATCGGTGACGGCGTGGCCATCGTCCCGACCGCGCCGGAACGCGTGCGAAACCGAGATTCGCACCACCCCTACCGATATGACAGTTACTTCTGGTACCTTTCTGGTTTTCACGAACCCGAAGCCATCATCGTTCTCCTTGGCTGCAACGAATCAAATCCCTTCGCCCGGTCAATCCTTTTTTGTCGTGAAAAGAACGCTGAGCGCGAAGTCTGGGACGGGTTCCGCTTTGGGCCCGAGGCGGCGTGTACGGCCTTTGGCTTTGATGCGGCGTATGCCATCGACGAATTCGAACAGAGGCTTCCCGAACTGATCGCCAATCGCCGCACCTTGTGGCATGCACTGGGTCACGATACGTCCATGGACGCCAAGATCATCGCGGCGCTCAACGCGGTGCGCACGCAAACCCGGGCCGGCAAGCGCGCGCCCGGCGAGATGCACGATCTGCGCGAAGCCCTCGACCGCATGCGACTCATCAAGGATGCTTACGAAGCCGGTATCATGCGCCGCGCCGCCAGCATCGCATCGGCAGGACACGTCCGCGCCATGCGCGCCTGTCGCCCCAGCATGGCCGAATACGAGCTCGAAGCCGAACTTGGTTACGAATTCCGAAAACGCGGCGCCGACGGCCACGCCTATTCGCCAATTGTCGCGTCTGGCCACAATGCCTGCATTCTGCATTATGTCGAGAATAACAAGCTGCTGGCGGAACACGCCCTCGTCCTCATCGATGCCGGATGCGAGGTGGAAGGATATGCCTCCGACATCACGCGAACCTTTCCGGTCAACGGTCGCTTCGTCGGCGCACAGCGCGAGGCCTATGAAATCGTCCTGGCGGCACAGGAGGCAGCGATTGCCGAGATCAAGCCGGGTGCGGCATTCATCGCTTACCACGATGCTGCGCTGCGCGTTCTGGTTCAAGGGATGATCGATCTGAAACTTCTTTCTGGAAGCATTGACGGCATCATCGAAAGTGAAGCCTACAAACCCTTTTATATGCACCGCACCGGTCACTGGCTTGGCCTTGACGTACATGACGCAGGCGAATACAAAACCGGCGACGATTGGGTAGCGCTGCAAGCGGGCATGGCGTTGACCGTCGAACCTGGTCTCTATATCCGCCCAGGCGACAACGTGCCGGGACACCTTCACGGCATTGGCATACGCATCGAAGATGATGTTTTCGTCACGGCGGAAGGCTGCGAGATTTACACCACCGCGCCGAAGTCGATAGCTGAGATTGAAGAGGTCATGCGCCGTGACTGAACACGCCGCACAGTCCCCGACGATGGCACCTAATGCCGTTATTGACATTGACATACTCATTGTCGGGGCCGGCCCGGTTGGCATGGCGCTAACAGCGGCATTGGCTGGCAGCGCGCAACGCGTGCTGCTTGTCGACAGCCGCCAGCGTGGATGGGCCACCGACCCGCGGGCGCTGGCGCTCTCGCAGGGCAGCCGGCAACTGCTTGAACGCCTGGATGCATGGCAGGCGACTGCCGGCACGGCGATCCGGCAGATCCACGTTTCGCAACGCGGCGGTTTCGGACGCACCCTGATCTCCAGCGAGGACTACGGCTTGCCGGCACTGGGCTACGTCATGCGTTACCGCGACCTTGCCGCCGGCCTCTCTGCCCGCATCCCGCCAGAGCAGCGCATCGAGCTGTGCACCGTCGACAAGATCGAAACGGAAGAGCACGTGGCCACGGTGACGGTCACGCACCTGGGCGAAAAGCGGACCATCAAGACCAAACTGATCGTGCATGCCGAAGGGACGCCGGATCGCGGGCCCGACATCCGGATCCGCGATTACCATCAGCACGCCATCGTTGCCGAAGTACGCCCGGCGACGGGTCACCACAACCGCGCCTGGGAACGTTTTACACCGGACGGGCCGCTGGCCCTGCTACCGCTCGATCAAGACTATTCGACCGTATTCACCGTACCGCCCGGGAAAGCTGCGCGACTACTCGCACTCGACGATGAAGCTTTCCTTGCCGCGCTACGGGATCAGTTTGGACAGCGCCTCGATTTTATTGCTACGGGACCGCGCATCGGCTTCCCGCTGACGCTGCGTTATCGAACGCAACTTGTGCAGCATCGCCAGGTGTGGATCGGCAACACCGCGCAAACCCTGCATCCGGTCTCAGGCCAGGGTTTGAATCTTGGCCTGCGCGATGCCTGGGAACTCGCCGAATCGCTGTTCGATCGTGCCGATGCCGGTGACCCTTCGGCACTAAAGGCTTACGCTCGAGGCCGCCAAATCGACCGGCGGGGAAGCATGGCGTTTACCGATGGCATCGTCCGACTGTTTTCCAACAACGTGGCGCCGCTGAATCTGGTCCGAGGCGTCGGACTGCTCGCGCTCGACCTTTGCCCGCCCCTGCGGAATTTTGTCGCCAAACGCATGATCTGGGGCGCGCGCGCGTGGCCTTGAGCCGCTCAGATCAAGCTATAGCACAGATTTGGTAATCGACTGTTTATCGCGCGGCATTCAGGTTAGAATTCCCCCTTCCCCAGCCACACCCTGCACACTCCACTGCCATGGATTTCGTCGGCTTTTCATTGCGAAACAATTTGTTTGTCGCCCCGATGGCCGGTGTTACTGACCGTCCTTTTCGGCAGTTGTGCAAGAAGATGGGCGCCGGACTGGCCGTGTCCGAGATGGTCACGTCGAACTCGCTTCTGTACGGCAGCGCCAAGACAAAGCGGCGCGCCAACCACGATGGCGAAGCCGAACCGATTTCAGTCCAGATTGCCGGTGCGGTGCCTTCGATGATGGCTGACGCCGCTCGTTACAACGTCGATCGCGGCGCACAAATCATCGATATCAATATGGGCTGCCCGGCCAAGAAGATCTGTAATGTCATGGCGGGTTCGGCTCTGCTCAAGGACGAATCGCTGGTTGGCCGGATTCTTGAAGCCGTGGTCAATGCCGTGCCCGGCACGCCGGTGACCCTCAAAATCCGCACCGGTTGGGACCAGTCTTCGCGCAATGCGCTGTCGATTCTCAAGATCGCCGAGCACTCCGGTATCCGCGCCCTGGCCCTGCACGGCAGGACACGCGCCTGCGGCTACACCGGTAAAGCAGAATACGAAACCATCGCCATGGTAAAGCAGGTGGCAGCCATCCCGATTATTGCCAACGGTGACATCAACACACCGGAAATGGCCAGGCATGTGCTCGAAATCACGGGTGCGGACGCGCTGATGGTCGGGCGTGCCGCTCAAGGCCGCCCCTGGCTATTCCGCGAGATCGAACACTTTCTGAAAACGGGCGCTCACCTGCTACCGCCCCGGGTCAGCGAAATTCACGCCATACTGCTCGCACACCTTGAGGATCTTTACGACTTCTATGGAATCGAGACCGGAGTATGTGTCGCGCGCAAACACATCTCCTGGTACACGCGAGGTCTGGCTGATTCTGCCGCTTTCCGTCACAAGATGAACCGGCTGCCTGACGTCATCCAGCAACAACAGGCGGTCAATGATTTCTTTTGCTCTCTTGCCGAAAACAGCGAACGCCTGAACTACATCCAGATGGATCAAAATAATAATTTGGAGGAGCTTGCCGCATGAAACAACACAATGATATTTCAAGCTGTATTTACGCTGCCCTGGAGACCTACTTCAAGAATCTGGATGGCGAAATGCCCGCCCCGATATATGACATGGTTATTAGAAGCGTCGAACGCCCGATGTTTGAAGTGATCATCAGGCAGGCCGGCGGAAACCAGACACAAGCCGCCGCAATGCTTGGCATCAACCGCAATACCTTGCGCAAGAAGCTGGTCGATTACAAGCTCGTATGAAGCGGTTTGTTTTCTGCCGGAAGTAATGCTTTCGATAGGGCAATGCGCATGGAAAATTGAAAAATTGTACTTCTTGCCCGTTTGGCATACTCGAGGGTCCCGCGACCTTGCCATTGACTAATTACACCTGAAAGCTCTCCATGAAAATCCGTCAAGCCCTGATCAGTCTTTCCGACAAACGCGGCGCGCTTGAGTTCGCCCGGGGACTCGCCGCCCAGGGAGTCAAACTGCTTTCCACGGGCGGCACGGCCAGACAGCTGCGTGACGCAGGTCTTGAGGTCACCGACATTGGGGATTACACCGGCTTTCCGGAAATGCTGGACGGCCGTGTCAAGACCTTGCATCCGAAGGTTCACGGCGGCATCCTTGCCCGCCGCGATTTGCCCGAACATCTGGCCACGATCGAAAAGCACGGCATCCCGACCATCGATCTGGTTTGCGTGAATCTTTATCCCTTTCGCGAAACCATCGCCAAGCCCGACGTGACGCTCGAAGAGGCCATCGAGAACATTGATATCGGGGGGCCGGCCATGGTCCGCTCGGCGGCGAAGAATTACACCAGCGTCGCCGTCGTCACCGACCCGGAGGATTACACCGCGCTGCTCGCCGAAATGCAGGCCAACGACGGTGCGCTGACTCCAGCGACGCGATTCGGGCTGGCCAAGAAGGCATTCACCCACACGGCACGCTACGACGCGGCGATTGCCAACTGGCTGACTGCGCTTGACGAAGACAACAAACCGAAACTGTTTCCCGACAAACTCCAGCTCGCCTTCGATTGTGTCGAAACCTTGCGCTACGGCGAAAATCCACACCAGAAGGCGGCCTTCTACCGCGACCCGATACCGACTCCCGGCACCATCGCGGATTACCAGCAAATACAGGGCAAAGAACTGTCGTATAACAACATTGCCGATGCCGATGCCGCATGGGAATGCGTAAAGACTTTCCAGGCGCCGTGCTGCGTCATTATCAAGCACGCCAACCCCTGCGGCGTGGCCATCGACGTTGATTTGCTTTCTGCCTACGAGAAGGCTTTCAAGACGGATTCAAGCTCGGCTTTCGGCGGCATTATCGCGTTCAACGGCACGGTCGATACTGAGGTCGTCAAGGCCATGAATGAACGCAAGCATTTTGTCGAAGTCCTCATCGCTCCGGCTTATACGCCAGAAGCCAAGGCCATGCTCGCGTCCAAACAGAATCTCCGCGTTCTTGAGTTGCCGCTGTCCAATAACTACCACGCCTTCGAGTTCAAACGCGTTGGCGGTGGGCTATTGCTGCAGACGCCGGACATGTTTAACGTTCTCGCCTCCGACCTCAAGGTGGTAACCCATGCCACACCGACCGACGCACAACTTGACGACCTGCTCTTTGCTTGGCGCGTCGCCAAGTTCGTCAAATCCAATGCCATTGTCTTCTGCGGCGGCGGCATGACGCTGGGCGTCGGAGCGGGCCAGATGAGCCGGGTCGATTCAACGCGTATCGCGGCCGCCAAGGCATCGAACGCCGGCCTTTCGCTGGCGGGTTCCTGCGTGGCTTCGGATGCGTTCTTTCCGTTCCGTGATGGCCTCGATGTGGTCGCGGAAGCCGGCGCCAAATCCGTCATACAACCTGGCGGTTCGGTGCGCGACGAAGAAGTCATTGCGGCGGCCAACGAACACGGATTGGCGATGGTGTTTACCGGCGCCCGTCACTTCAGGCATTGATTTGTCTCACTCCCAGGGCGCCAGGAATACCCGCTGCCAAAATTCTTGGCTTATCTCTGTCTTGGTGATTTTAAGCTAAAAGGTTTTTATGAAGTTACTCGTCATAGGCTCCGGCGGGCGCGAGCATGCGCTGGCTTGGCACCTGTCCAAACTCTCCGGCATTCAACGTATTTTCGTCGCGCCGGGCAACGCCGGCACGGCACGTGAAGCCGAAGTCATGAACATCCATATCACCGAACCGGAGGCACTGGCCGATTTCGCGGAAAAGGAAGGCATTCATCTGACCGTCGTCGGTCCTGAGGCCCCGCTGGCGGCCGGCGTCGTCAACATCTTCCGTGCTCGCGGGCTGAAGATATTCGGACCGACGCGTGAAGCGGCCCAGCTTGAAAGCTCGAAGGATTTTGCCAAGCGTTTCATGGTCCGTCATCACATCCCCACAGCGGATTTTGCCAGCTTCACCGATAGCGCCGCCGCGCATGCCTTTGTCGACAAGCAGGGGGCGCCTATCGTCGTCAAAGCCGACGGGCTGGCGGCCGGCAAAGGCGTCGTTGTCGCCATGACGCTGGATGAAGCACACAACGCCATCGACGATATGCTATCCGGGAACAAAGCAGGAGCGGGGAATCAAGGCGCCCGGCGCGTTGTCATCGAGGAATTCCTGGAGGGCGAAGAAGCCAGCTTCATCGTTATGGTCGATGGCAAAAACGTCTTGCCGCTTGCATCGAGCCAGGATCACAAGCGCATCGGCGACGGCGATACCGGCCCCAACACCGGAGGCATGGGAGCCTACTCACCGGCCCCGGTCGTCACCCCGGCGATCCACGCCAAAACCATGCGCGAGATCATCTTGCCGACGGTGCGCGGGATGGCCGCCGATGGCCTGCCCTATACCGGATTTCTTTATGCCGGATTGATGATCGGCAAGGACGGATCGGTCAAGACGGTGGAGTTCAACTGTCGCATGGGCGACCCGGAAACGCAGCCGATCCTGATGCGCCTCAAGTCCAACCTGCTCACGCTGCTCGAACACGCCGTGGCCGGCAAGCTCGATCAGATCGATGCCGAATGGGATCGCCGGGTTGCCCTGGGCGTCGTATTGGCGGCAGCCAATTACCCGAACACACCACGCCTGGGCGATGTCGTCAGCGGTTTGCCAGACGAGAACGAGGACGTCCATGTATTCCACGCCGGAACGCAGACGCTGGACGGAAAGATTCTGACATCGGGCGGCCGCGTGCTGTGCGTCACCGCCTTGGGCGACAACGTCAAACAGGCACAGAAGCACGCCTACGATGCGCTCGTCGGCATCCATTTCGATGGCATGCAATACCGGCATGACATCGGGCATCGCGCCACGTCGCGATGATCGAGACCGGCACGCTCAGGGCCTACTTTTCCGGCCTGCAGTCGCGTATCGTCGCTGCCGTCGAAGCGCTGGAAGGCGGGTGTGGGGCGCGTTTCCGGGCCGACCCGTGGCACAAGGAAGCCGGTCAGCCGCTCGATGGCAACGGGCTGACCTGCATCATTGAAGGCGGCCGGGTGTTCGAACGCGGCGGCGTATCTTTCTCGCACGTGAGCGGAGCGGCCCTGCCGGCCTCGGCCACCGCCAAACGACCCGAGCTGGCTGGTCGTCCCTTTGAAGCCATGGGCGTTTCACTGGTCCTTCATCCGGAAAACCCCTACTGTCCGACAGCGCATATGAATGTGCGCTGCCTGCTGGCGCATCCCGGCAACGATGTTCTCGCCAATCGCAGCGATACGGCGGCATTTGCCAAGGACGCTACCCTCTGGTGGTTTGGCGGCGGTATGGATTTGACACCCTACTATCCCTTCGAAGCGGATATTCGCCACTTTCACGCCACCTGCCGGACGGCGCTGGCGCCCTTCGGCGACGACGTTCATGCGCGCTACAAGAAATGGTGCGATGAGTATTTCTTTCTGAAGCATCGCAATGAGCCGCGCGGTGTGGGCGGCATCTTTTTCGACGACCTGAACGAAGGTGGCGACGAGCGCTGTTTCGCGCTGACGCGCGCGGTTGGCGACGCATTTACCGAAGCCTATCTGCCGATCATCGAGAAGCGCCGGAATACCCCCTTTGGCGATCGCGAGCGCGATTTTCAGGCCTACCGGCGCGGCCGTTACGTCGAGTTCAACCTCGTCTGGGATCGCGGCACCCTGTTCGGCCTGCAGTCGGGCGGCCGCACCGAGTCGATCCTGATGTCGCTGCCACCGGTCGTCAAATGGCGTTACGACTGGAAGCCCGATGCGGGAACGCCGGAGGCAGAGCTCTACGAGGCGCTTCGGCCGCGGGACTGGGCTAGCAGTTAAAGCACGTAGCGCGAGAGATCTTCGTTACTGGCCAGTTCGCTCAACCGCCCATCGACGTAGGCCGCGTCGATCCGGATCGTTTCAGCGACCCCGCTCCCGCCACTGAACGACACCTCTTCCAGGAGACGTTCCATGACGGTATAGAGGCGGCGTGCACCGATATTCTCCGTTCGCTCATTGACCGACCAGGCGACTTCGGCCAAGCGCCGGATGCCATCCGGCTGGAATTCAAGCGTCATTCCTTCGGTGGCGAGCAGCGCCTGGTACTGCATGGTCAGGCAGGCATCGGTCTGGGTCAGGATCTGCTCGAAATCGGCAACGAGCAGTGAATCCAGTTCAACCCGGATCGGAAAGCGGCCCTGCAACTCGGGGATCAGATCCGAGGGCTTGGCCAGATGAAAAGCGCCGCTGGCGATGAAGAGTATGTGATCGGTACGGATCATGCCGTACTTTGTAGATACCGTCGTCCCCTCGACCAGCGGCAACAGGTCGCGCTGCACTCCCTGACGCGAGACATCGGCACCGTGAGCCTCGCTGCGCGAAGTAATCTTGTCGATCTCATCAAGAAATACGATGCCGTTCTGCTCGACGTCGCGAACCGCGTTCAGTTTGACCTCATCATCGTTGACCAGTTTTCCCGCTTCCTCATCGATCAAGAATTTACGCGCTTCGGATATTTTCAGCTTTCTCGATTTCTTGCGCGCGCCACCCATGTTCTGGAACATGCCCTGAATTTGTGACGTCAGTTCTTCCATACCAGGCGGAGCGAAGATCTCGGCCTGCATCGCTGGCCCGGCCACTTCAATTTCTATTTCCTTGTCATCCAGCGTGCCTTCGCGGAGCTTCTTGCGGAATTTCTGGCGCGTCGCATTCTCCTCCGCCGCCTGAGTGTCGTTGAAAAAATTGCCACGCGCCGGAGGCAGCAAGGCATCGAGAATGCGCTCTTCGGCGGCATCGGCCGCGCGTTCGCGAACGCCCTTCATCGCGTGATCCCGGCCGTTCTTGATGGCAATCTCGGCCAGGTCGCGAATAATCGTTTCGACATCGCGCCCGACATAACCGACCTCGGTAAACTTGGTAGCCTCGATCTTTATGAATGGCGCATTGGCCAGCCGAGCCAGACGTCGGGCGATCTCCGTCTTGCCCACCCCCGTCGGTCCGATCATCAGAATGTTTTTGGGGGTAATCTCCTGGCGCAACGGTTCTTCAACCTGCGCCCTGCGCCATCGGTTGCGCAGAGCAATGGCAACGGCCTTTTTGGCCTTTCCCTGTCCAACGATATGCTTATCGAGTTCGTGAACAATCTCCTGCGGGGTCATTTGCGACATGGGAATCCTGCGCTAGTAAGTATGATTTGAAATCCTTCATGCCCCCGTCGACGCTACATCGGCGTTATCGTGCGCGAATGTGCGGCGACGATCAGGGCATGCCAATTACTTCGATCTCTGGTAGGCCATCCGAAAAATGCGGGGACGTCGGCTAACTCAATCCAGCGTCTCAATGGTGACGCTGTGATTGGTATAGATGCACAGGTCTCCGGCGATTTCAAGCGACTTGCGGATCACTTCGGCCGGTTCAAGCGCTGTATTTTCGATGAGTGCGCGCGCCGCAGACTGGGCGAAAGCACCACCGGAGCCGATGGCCACAATCCCGTACTCCGGCTCCAGGACATCGCCGTTTCCGGTGATGACCAGTGAATTTTCCCGATCGGCTACAGCAAGCATTGCCTCAAGCCGCCGCAACGCGCGGTCGCTGCGCCAGTCCTTGGCCAGCTCCACGGCAGCGCGCAACAAATTGCCCTGATGCTTGTCGAGCTTGGCCTCGAAGCGCTCGAAGAGCGTGAATGCATCCGCCGTCCCGCCGGCAAATCCGGCCAGTATTTCACCTTTATGTATACGCCTGACTTTTCGTGCGCTGGCCTTGATGACGATATTACCGAGAGTCACCTGGCCGTCACCGCCCATGGCCACCCGGTCGCCGCGTCGCACCGACAGAATCGTGGTGCCGTGGTATTGCTCCATGTGCGATCCTAGTGTTTTGCAAAAATGATGGCCGCTACCGCACGCAGGCCAACAACGCCGAACAGTTCGGCGACCAGATGATTGGGGTGTCGAAACACGATCTGTTTTCCTTGCTTCCGGATTGTCGACAACACATTGAGCAGTGCGCCGGCACTGATGAAATCCATACGTACCAGCGCCGCGCAATCGAGAACGACAGGATCATGCAAATCGGCATGTGCGTTCAGGTCGCCAAAACGCGAGGCTTTGATATCCCCTTGCACGCGATAGGCGTCAGCGGCCTCTTCATCACTGGAAGCCTGGGTTGCGACCCTCGCGACCGGTTCGGGAGCGGCCACCCGGCCGGATTCCCATGAAGGCGGCGAAACTTCAAAAGTCACGGCATAATTGATCGCCAATTCTTCAAAGGCCTCGTGTTGGCCCTGCAACTGGCAAAGTTCGAGAAGCAGCAACCAGCATTCGCTGTTTTCCGCGCTCCCGGTGACGACCCGCTGTTCAACCAGACCGCTCAGGGTATCACGGGCCAGCAATTCCAATTCACGCCCGGATTTTCTCGCCTGTTGCAACACGCTCAACAGGCGGCCACAACCCACCGCATCGATCTGATTCACCTTGGACATATCGAGGCGCAGCCTGGCATTCTTCACCAGCGCCTGCCGGACGGCTTCAAACGCCGCGTTGTTCTCGGCAATCAGATCGCCCTTGAACAGCAGGCTTCCCGCTACCACTTCACTCGCCTTCGCCGGGCGTGGAGACTTGTCGCGCCAAACCGGAGGCGACTTTTCAAACGAGCGCGCATAATCTATTCCCAGCGCATCGAAAGCCGCCTTCTGGCCGGTTAATCTGTACAGGTCAAACAGCATCATCCACAAACGTTCCCCCGGTCCAAAATGATGAATGCGCACCGCATTCTCCAGGACAGCGCGCACCGCTTCGTCCTGACCGTTGGCGTAAAGAATCGCCGCTTCTTCAGCTTCGGCGTCCACCGGATCGAGATCTTGCTCGATCTGGAAATCCGGAGCACTCTGACTGAATTCGAACCCGCTAAAATCAAGTGAAGACGAATCGTCGGCGGCGCCGCCGGGGGTAGAAACCAAATCGGCCTGCAATGGTTCGTCGGAAGGCTCGGGTTGCATATCAACGGACGGCAACGCATCTTCACGCACGTCTCTGCCACGCGGAACGGCAGCCGGCTTGGCAACCATTTTCTTTTCCGGCGTTTTCTTACTGAAGAATGAGAAAACCATGAGCGACCAGTTCGTTCCGAGACCTAAAGCAAATATGGGTTTTAACACATCACCCTGCACACTGCAATTTCAGTTCGGCATCCCCGGACTGCGGTCATGAATCAGGCACATCAGCCTTGCCGTTGAACGTTTGCCTTGCCGACGGTCGCCAGGCCAGTACCGACCAAGAACGGTGTGATGATGGATAAAACGGGTGCAACACCTCTGATGCACAGTCCCGCTGTTCAATGTAAGTTTTTGGCGCTTCAAACGACCAAGGAATACACCCTCATGCAGGAGAACCCCGTGTCTCGAATGAATAAGCTTTCTCGCGCAACGGTCGCGCTTAGCCTCGTCCTGCCCGTGCTGGCCGCTCAAGCCGCCAGCTGCAGCATAAGCAGCCCGGCGCATACCGTGGCGCTGGTCGAGCTGTACACTTCCGAAGGATGCAGCAGCTGCCCCCCCGCAGACCGCTGGCTCGGCGAACTGACGCAGCGATACGCCGCAGACCGCCTGGTACCGCTTTCATTGCATGTGGATTACTGGGACTATATCGGCTGGCAAGACCCTTACGCTCAAGCCCGTTTTTCCGAACGTCAGCGCTGGCTGAGTCAGTTGGGCTCAACCGCAACCATCTACACACCGGAAGTTTTTGTCGGAATGAAGGAAATTCGGGGATGGCGCAGTCCGGACAGCTTCGAGAACCGCATCCAGACGATTAACCGCCAGCCGGCCCGTGCCAGAATTTCCGTACAGATGCGGTCATCGGGCAGCGCTGATGTCGATCTGTCAGCACGGTTCGACCTGGATGAAACAGCGCGACCGGGGCGAATGGCGCAGGGGATCGTTATCGTGTACGAGAAGCAGTTATCCAGCGAGGTCAGCGCCGGCGAGAACCGTGGCGCGAAATTGAGGCACGACAATGTGGTGCGTTATTGGTCCAAACCGGTCACGATAGACGTCAAGACCGGTCAGGCGGAATGGAAACAGGTCGTTACCCTGCCTGCGGCATGGAAACGCGAGAACCTGGGTATTGCGGCTTTGGTTCAGGATGCTCAAGGGGGTGAAGTGTTGCAGGCGGTTTCAATGCCTGCCTGTGTTTAACTATCTATCGACTAACAAGATTTTGGAGAACATCATGGACCGTCGTCAATCGCTCAAATGGCTCGGTGGCTTATCCACCCTTTTCCTCCCCATTCCAGCCATGAAAATGGTCATCGCCAAGGAGGGCAACAGCATGCAACTGGTCAAGACAAAGGCTGAATGGGCGGCTCTGCTGCCCCAGGCCGCTTATCGCGTTCTCTTTGAGGAAGATACGGAACGCTCAGGAACAAGCGCACTAAACAACGAAAAGCGCGAAGGCACCTTTGTCTGCGCCGCATGCTTTCTGCCCCTCTTTGACAGCAGCATGAAATATGAAAGCGGTACCGGCTGGCCGAGTTTCTGGCAGTTTCTTCCGAATGCCTTGGAAACCAGGACCGATTTCAAACTGATCTATCCGCGGACCGAATACCATTGCGCACGTTGCGGCGGCCATCAGGGGCACGTATTCAACGACGGCCCGAAGCCGACGGGCAAACGCTACTGCAACAACGGGGTCGCGCTGCAGTTCGTACCGCGAACCGACAAGCTTCCGGAGTTACGGACATGATCCGCCGGTTGGCCATTGCGGCCGCTTTGATCGCACTCGAGATCTTCAGCTTCGGCACCGTAGCCGTCGCGGCAGATGCACCGAGCGGCAAGGCGGCAAACCTGGCAACCGCCATTTTTGCCGGTGGTTGTTTCTGGTGTACCGAGTCCGATTTTGAAAAACTGCCTGGAGTGACGGGTGCCGAGTCAGGTTACACCGCCGGCAAGACGGTTAACCCGACCTACGAACAGGTCAGCGCCGGTGGCACCGGACACACGGAGGCCGTTCGCGTCACCTACGATCCGTCCAAGGTGAGCTATACCCAGTTGATTGAATACTTTTGGCATAACGTCGACCCGACGGCCAAGGACAGGCAGTTCTGCGACAGCGGCAATCAGTATCGCAGCGGTATCTACTGGCAGAACGAGTCCGAACGGAAAATTGCCGAAGGCAGCCGCGACGCGCTATTGGCGAGCGGAAAATTCAAGGAAATCCATACTGAAATTATTGCCGCAAGCAAGTTCTATCCGGCCGAGGAGTACCACCAGGACTATTACAAGAAGAACCCCATCCGATACAACTATTACCGGCATGGTTGCGGCCGGGATGCGCGACTGGAAGCGCTTTGGGGGAAGAAGTGAGCTGTTGCTATTTCCGCTTGGCACGAGGATGTGCCGAATCATAAACCTTGGACAGGTGCTGGAAGTCAAGATGGGTATAGACCTGCGTGGAGGCGATGCTGGCATGGCCGAGCATCTCCTGCACTGCGCGCAGGTCGCCGGAGGATTGCAAAACGTGCGAGGCAAACGAATGACGCAGCATGTGCGGATGCACGCCGGTCAGCAGGCCTTTGGCCAGCGCGCGACGCTTCAGGCGCTCTTCAACGACTCTGGGGCTGATCCTTCCGCCGCGCTGCCCAACGAACAGCGCGGATTGCCCGGGAAGCGCCACTTCGCCACGGCGCTGCGACCACAGCCTGACCGCATCGCGTGCCTTGCTCCCGACCGGGACCAGGCGCAGCTTGTTGCGTTTGCCGAGAACTCGAACCTCGCCAGCCAGAATATCTTCCAGATTGGCCAGATCCAGCGCGGCGAGTTCGGCAAGACGCAGGCCTGACGAGTAGAAAAGCTCGAACATCGCCTGATCGCGAAGCTCCGTAGCCACATCACTCGAAAAATCCAGGAGACGATTGGCTTCGTCGGGTGACAAAACCTTCGGTAAAGCCTTCGCGGTTTTCGGCGCGCGTACGCCTTCGACCGGGTTGACTGTCGCCATACCGTGCTGCCCAAGCCAGCGATAAAACCCTCGCCATGCCGAAAGCATGCGGGCCAGAGAACGTCCACCCAAACCGCGGGCGTGCAGCTGGGCGATGAAGCGGCGAATGTGATGCGTCTGGATCGTGCCGTATTTGAAATTGTCGTTCAACTCGTCGATCAGACGGTCGAGAACACCCAGGTCACGCCGATAGTTGCTCACCGTATGGGGAGACTGCCGCCTTTGCTGGGCAAGTTCGTCGAGGTAAGCGCTGACTGACTCGCGGCAAGAGTCCATGAAAGTTCAGCGCAAGACCCGCGCCAGCGCCGCCGAAGCCATCTCGCCAAGCCGTTCGAGGTACAAAGTGCCCATGCCCACATAGAACCGTTGCGCTTCTTCGCTACCGAGTGCAATCATGCCGATGGTGCCGCCTCCATTGCGCATGGCGATCAAGGCCTGAGAACGCAAGTGACTGGCGGCGTCGCCGAACCATGATGACGTTTCGAACCCCGCAGTTGAACCACAGTAGGGCTGCCCCAATGTCTCGGCAAACACTTGCAACTCTTCGCTCACGTTGGCAAATTCCGGCAACTCATCGATATTTTCCGGTCGATTCCACAGGCGCAGAGCAACATGGGGAATGGCAAAGTCGTCGCGCAGATGAAAATTGAGGATATGCAGCACCGCCTGGAAGGTCGATGCGGCGATCATCGCTACCGCCAGACGATGCATCTTTTCGCTGATCGAATCGTTTTCCTCGCCAAACTGAAGCAACTCGTCCATCTTGCCTTCAAGCAGCTTGTTCTTGTCACGCAAGCTGAGCATCTGCCGCTCGGTGATCGAAATGGTTCGCCCACCATGCGGGTGCGGGATGACGATACGCGAGACCAGGTCCGCGTGTTCCTCGAAAAACTGGGGATTGTCCTGCAAATATCTGGCAATTTCTTCTGATTTCATATCTCGATTTCTCCGGAAAAAACAGTCACTGCGGGGCCGTTCATCAGCACGGTCGTTCCTTCACCGTTCCAGGCAATTTTGAGATCGCCGCCATGCATCGTCACCCGCACCGGCGAATCGAGCAGGCCGCGCGCAACTCCCGAAACCACGGCAGCGCAGGCACCCGTGCCGCAGGATAGCGTTTCCCCGGCGCCGCGCTCGTAGACCCGCAGGCGAATCGCCTGCCGTCCGGCAATCTGCATGAACCCGGCATTGGCCCGATGCGGGAAACGCGGGTGCGACTCGATCAGCGGTCCTTGCGATGCGACCGGTGCCGTGTCGATGTCGGCGACAATCTGCACCGCGTGAGGATTACCCATCGAAACTGCGGTAATGGCGATCTCCTCACCACCAATCATGAGTGGCTGAACGAGTTCGTCGGCCTCACTGAGGAAGGGGATCTTCTCCGGTGCGAAGACGGGTACGCCCATGTCAACCGTGACACTCCCATCGGTTTCCAGACGGGGGCGGATGATCCCGCTCAGTGTTTCGACGCGAATCTCGCTCTTCTCGGTCAGACCCTGGTCATGGACAAAGCGGACGAAGCAGCGCGCGCCGTTGCCGCACTGCTCGACTTCGCCGCCATCCGAATTGAAGATACGATAGCGAAAATCGGCTTCGGGATGCTCCGTCGTTTCAACCAGCAGAATCTGGTCACAACCTACCCCGAAATGCCGGTCGCCGAGGTAGCGCAGTTGATCCGCAGTCAACGCGATCAACTGTCGAACACCGTCGAGCACAACGAAGTCGTTGCCCAGCCCATGCATCTTGGTAAATTTGAGTTTCATAGCTTTCCGGCCTGCACTATCCGTATTACAGCAGCGATCGCACCATTATAAAGTCGTCCATGACGAAATCGTTGCCGATATCGAGACGCACCGCTTCGCGAACGACAAATCCCCGCGTCTTATACGCGGCAATGGCCCGCACATTGCGTTTGTTGACGGCCAGAGTTAGCGCATGACAGCCTTGAGAACGGGCCCGTTTGACGACATGGTCGATCAGTCGCCCCCCGATGCCTAGGCGCTGCCGATCCGGGTCGACATAGAGTTTGTCGAGCTTCATTTCACCCGGCTTTGCACCCGGAAGCGTGGACGCGAAAGCAGCCAATTGCCCGTCTACAATCGCCTTTTCCCAACAAACTCCCGGCACGCCCAGTTCTTCAAGCAACCGCGGAGCGTTGTAGCGCTGTGCCAGCATGAAGTCGATTTGCGCTTGCGAAATGATTTGCGGATACGTGTCCTGCCAAACGACCTTTGCCAGTGCGGCAATGGCGTCGACATCGGTGTCGATGACTGGTGAGATCTGGATATTCATGACAATTCTTCTGAGGCAAGAGTGGTGAGTTGGCGCGATAGGCAATACAATGCCGCGATTTGAATCCCAGACAAAAGGAACAATCTGCGAGCGATGATGCCGCCAGATACTGTTTGCCGCCGCACCTCCGTGACTATACTTATCCTCGCTTGCAATTCAAATTGCACCGGCCCTGCGGATGCAAGCCCGCTGGCCGTCAACACCTATGCTAAGTCGCCTTTTTAGCCCGCCTGCGGTTGCCCTGCTCTGGCTGCTGCATTTTCTGCCGCTGAGAATTCTGGCGTTCCTCGGGCGCGGCCTGGGGCGGCTTCTCTATTACCTTGCCCGGCGGCGGCGGATGATTGCCACGGTCAATCTGGCTTGGTGCTTCCCTGAATTGAACGAAGCACAACGAATTCAGCTTGCCAAGGCCAACTTCGAGGCACTCGGGCGAAGCATTTTGGATCGAGGCATTATCTGGTGGGGAAGCCGTGAGCGAATCTTGCGCCTGATCAAGGTCGACGGTGAAGAGAAGTTACACGCCTTGCTGGCGGCGAAACGGCCGATCATCCTGCTCGTACCGCACTTCTTTGGACTCGACGCTGGGGCCATGGCGATGTCCATGCGTTTTGATGTGGTCACGATCTATGCCCCGCAGAGGAATGCCGTCTTCGAGCGCGTTTTCTATAAGGGCCGTCGCCGTTTCGGCAACCAGCTCATGCTGACAAGACAGGATGGCGCACGCGCCACCGTCAAGGCCATGAAGTCCGGAAGGCCCTTCTACTACCTGCCGGATTTGAATTACCGTCGTCGCGATTCGATCTTCGTTCCGTTTTTTGGAATACAAACGGCCACCATCAGCGGCCTGTCACGCCTGTCCAAAGCGGCAGGTGCCGCCGTTGTGCCCTGCGTTACACGCATGCTTCCGGGTGGTCAGGGCTACCGTGTCGAGATAGGTGACCCCTGGGCCGATTTTCCAACCGATGATGTCGTCGCCGACACAACCCGGATGAATGCCTGGATCGAATCCGTTGTTCGTACCATGCCGGAACAGTATTTTTGGGTTCATCGCCGCTTCAAGACGCGTCCCCGGGGTGAATCGTGCCCCTATTAGACTGCCCTATAGGACATCCGAGCACTTGCCATGAAACGTCATTTCTCCTTGACGGACAGCAACCGGGGCGCTTGGGCGCTCACGCGTCCCTTCCTGACCGAACGCGCCGTGACGGTTCGCCACAACCATTTGGCGAACGACGTCAATCGCGTGAGCTCAAGATACGACTTGAAGAACCATAGGCGGTCAGTTCGACTCCAGCATAGTGAGTGATAGTTCAGAGTGTAAAGATCGCGAATGGCACAAACGGTCTTTGACGGGCGCCAACGGGACTTCTCAAGGTCAATGACGCGAACATCAACGCTCTTGTCTGGATTGATACGAGCAAAAACATGCTTTGGAAAGAAGCAGTTGTGCTGGATTCCATGTTCGTGCATGGTCCGTAAGAGTTTGGAAATTTCTGCGAGCATTCCAAGACGTACCGCACGTGGAGGTGCCCCCTCCTTGAGCCATGTTTGAACACGATCCTCCATGGAAACAAAACCGGTTAGTTCCTCTGTAACGAGTATGGCGCGATGATCCTTGCCCACTTTACGCATTGCAAAGTACACAGGCTCCAACGTTGGCACGCCGCATTTTCGATAGTGAATAATGTGACGAAACTCGCGCAGAAAAGTCGGAGCACCGTGAATCGGGTGCGTCCATAGCCGCGCTCGGTGATTTTCCTGACGTTTGAGAAAAATCGCGCACTTACCCCCTTCGGGCAAGTTCAGTTCGCACCGCGACACACCGCTCCAACCGCCGCGTCGAAAATTGGGTTCCTCAAACCAATCCGCTTCCAGTTTCCAAAGTGCGTCAAAATCGGACAAGCCGTTATGCGTCAGAATCGATCGCCATCGCTCGTTAATGAAGACTTTCATCTGCAATATTACCAATCAAAAATCAGGATTTCCTGACTGAAAGAACATAGGTGCGCCACTTGTCCCAGTACTTGATGAAGTCAACGTGCCCAATGATATCCAGCCCGGCGGCAGCAAAGTCACTCTCAATTTCGTTCCGGCTGAAAAGGAAACGGTCAATCGCCCGGTTCTCGCCGCGCTTACGTAACTTG
This sequence comes from Propionivibrio sp., assembly GCA_016705685.1. Taxonomy (GTDB): domain Bacteria; phylum Pseudomonadota; class Gammaproteobacteria; order Burkholderiales; family Rhodocyclaceae; genus Propionivibrio. The sequence goes on along the minus strand of JADJLB010000002.1, from coordinate 307,278 downwards.
CGCTGTTCATTGACGCGGTGCCGGTAGGCCCGGAAATTTCCATCCACCCAAAGGGAAACGATCACCGTTCCGTTACTAATGCGGGAAAATTCCTTAAGCATCCGGACTCGATCCATGCTCTTATCGATGTGATGCATTAGTCGGATACAGAACACGCATTCGACAAATTTGTCTGGCAAACCCGTTTCAAACGCCGAACACTGGAAGGATTTTTCGATACGGGCCGTCACGTCGTGTGGTCGGAACTGCAATCCAGTATCAATCATCGATTGACTGTTGTCGCCAACATATATTTTCCGCCCTTGCTCCTCCGCCAACATGGGCCAGAACCGCCCGGTTCCACAAGGCAGGTCCAGTACAGAACGGGGCCTTCCGGCAAGGGCAAGAGCCTTGCGCGCCATACCAATTTCGCGCCAAGTCGAAAGCTGCCGCCAAAAGCCACTATTATGCTTCTCGAAATATTTTCTGGCGTGCTCCGGATTGTATTTTTCGGAGAACTCATAATGCGGTGTGTTGATACTGTCGTCTGTCATAGCTGAAACACTCTGAGCAAAGACCGCCATAATGCCCCAACTGGCCTGAAAATGCAGCAAAATGAGCGCTTCCGTCGGATCATACGATCTTGCATCACACATCTTCAACCCCGCCTCTGACAGCGATGAGGCAAGAAACACACTGTCCCGTGAAGACCGTTCAAACCGTCGAGCAGACAGACGGGTATACTTGCCGCCTTTACTGGCGACTCCAGTTAGAATGCAGCTCGGTTGAGCGAAGCGACCCTCTGTGAGACACAAACTGTGGCATTGACAATACTCGGACTATCCGGCGCGTTGACCCATGATCCCTCGGCGGCGCTATATATCGATGGCAAACTGGTCGCGGCAGCGGAGGAAGAGCGTTTCGTGCGCGACAAACATGCCAAGAACCGCATGCCGTATGAAGCCGCCAAATTTTGTCTGGAGTTTGCCGGCATCCGGCCCACGGATGTCGACGCCGTGGCTATTCCCTATGCGCCAATCAGCCTTCTCGAAAAAGCCCGATGGCATTATGCCCGGCGCTACTTGTATGCCCCGGATCGGGCGCTGGACGCCATTTTCGCCGGCAATCGCCGCTACTACCGCTACAAGAAACGTATCGAATGGTGCCTCACGCAGCTTGGCTTTGACCTCAAGAAGATCGAGATCGTACCGGTCGAACACCATCTGGCGCACGCGGCCAGCGCCTACCACTGTTCGGGTTTCAAGGAAAAGACCGCGATTCTCGGCATCGATGGCAAAGGCGAATACGCCACTACTTTCTTTGGCTACGGCGAAAACGGGAAGATTCACAAGCTCAAGGAATTTTACGACCCGGATTCGCTCGGTGGCCTTTACGGCGCCATTACCGAGTACCTCGGCTTTGAAATGCTCGATGGGGAATACAAAGTCATGGGCATGGCGCCCTACGGCGACCCGAAAAAGTACGACTTCTCGCGCCTGGCAACTTTCGAGAACGGCGAACTGAAGGTCAACACCGACTACGCCAACGTGATCGGTTTCCGACGTTACAAGGAAAACGGCAAGGGCTATTACTTCTCGCCAAGACTCGTCGAGTGGCTGGGGCCCAAGCGGATTGGCGACATCGCCGACGACCCCTATATCCACTATGCGGCAAGCATGCAGAAGCTGTTTGAGGATCTGGCGCTGCAGATGATCGACTACCACCTTGGCGACATCCTGCGCGAAACCGGCCGACTGGCTTTCTCCGGCGGTGGCGCACTCAACGTAAAGCTCAATCAGAAAATCATCGCCCGTCCGGAATTGAAGGAACTGTTCGTCCAGCCGGCCTCCGGCGATGCGGGCACCGCCGTGGGCGCCGCCGCCTATATCTCGGCAGAACGCGGCGTGCCCGTCGAAAAGATGGAGCATGTCTACCTCGGCCCATCGTACAGCAACGAGGACGTGATCGCCGCCTGCGCCAAACATCCGGCCAAGCCCCGATGGGAGAAGATCGACGACGTCCCGCAACGGATCGCGAAAATCCTTGCTGACGGCAACCCCGTGGCTTGGTTCCAGGGGCGAATGGAATTCGGCCCGCGCGCTCTGGGCGCTCGATCGATCCTTGGCTGTCCGAGTGCGGCCGGAGTGGCAGACCGCATCAACGAGCAAATCAAGTTTCGCGAGCGCTGGCGTCCGTTCTGCCCGAGCATGCTCGATACCGTTGGTCCGCAGATGCTGGGATGCGAGCATCCCGCGCCCTTCATGACCTTTACTTTCAATGTAACCGACGAGTGGAAGCATCGCGTTCCCGAAGTCGTACATGAGGATGGCACATCCCGCGCCCAGGTTCTTGAGCGGAAACACAACCCCCGCTATTACGACTTGATGGTCGAGCTCGAAAAACTCACCGGCAACGGGGTCGTACTCAACACTTCGCTAAATCGCCGCGGTGAGCCGATGATCTGCTCACCGACCGATGCGCTGAACATGTTCTACGGATCGGATCTTGAGTATCTGGTGATGGAGGACATTTGGGCCACTAAAACCATTTTTCAGGAGTGAATCGAGATGGGATTCAAGAACCACGAGCTATACATTCAACAGAACAAGAAACAATTCAAGGGCTCCTTTCTAGAAATTGGCGCAAGAGATTATGGTTCCACTGTAAATCTGAGATGCCTTTTCCCCAATGAATCTTATGTTGGCGTCGACATGTCGCCTGGGAAAGGTGTAGATCTGGTCGTCGACTTTACCAGCCCCTTCGATCAGATTGATGCCACCTTGGGGGGAAAACGATTCAATACCATTTTCTGCTTAAGCGTTCTTGAGCACTGCGATCAACCTTTTCTGATGGCAGAGAACATTACCCGGCTTCTTGAACCCAATGGTTGTTTGTACGTCTCTGTGCCTCACGCATGGAAGTTTCATGGCTACCCGTCGGATTACTGGCGGTTTACACCCGAAGGCGTCAAGAAGCTCTTTCCCGACCTCTTGTTTGACGAGTCAGCCGCTCGTCTTACTACAGACGTAGTAGATGACTTTCGCATGATCGACGAAGACCTTTCCAGAATCCGATTAAAAGGATCGTGGTTTCGCAAGAGGGGGCAGGTTCTACGCAGCTTCAGCGCAGATTTACTCACTCTTCTGGGATACGTTGGACTTTTTCGTTGGCTGACGCAACACCGCTATCTGATACCACCGACAACCATCGAAATGATCGGCTATCGGAACAAACCCGCTGTGGCCACCTACGACTGAACCCGTATGTTTTCCTCGTCTTCATCCTTATTCAATCGATTTACCGGTTGGGCAACCCCAGCAAGAGTGGCGTTTGTTGCCAGCCTCGTCATTTCATGGATAGCCATTTCGACCAGCGGATCGCTTAACAAGGATGGCATGCTCTACGTCGATACGGCCCGCGTTTTCCTGGATGAAGGGTTTGGTGCCGCCCGAATGACTTTTAGTTGGCCTTTCCTGCCCATACTGATGGGATTGGTTTCAAAACTGACAGGCCTTGGCCTGGAAACGTCCGGGCACCTTTTGAACACCCTGTTTTTTGCTGGAGCATGTGGTTTGATGGTGAATTGCGCTAAGCGCATGTTTCCTGAAGCCGTGTGGCCTATTTGTCTCGTCCTTCTTGCCTTGCCTGGACTCAATCACTATCGCGATGAAATCTTACGCGAATACGGTTGCTGGTTTTTTTTCATGCTTGCATTTTGGCTCTCCCTGCGTTGGTCAGACACGCCGCGCTGGGGAACTGCTCTGCTAATACAGCTGGCGCTTGGGATTTCAGCACTCTTCCGCCCTGAAGCGCTCATATTCTTTCCAGCGTTGCTTCTATGGCAATGGTTCGCCTCGCCGAGTGGCAAGAAATGCCAACGTATGTTCATGATTGCCGGCTTGCCTGCTCTTGCAATTGCCGCCTTTGCGCTGCTCTATTTTCTCGGACAACTCGAATCCGGTAGTCGACTCTCGGGGGAGTTCTCCCGGTTCAAGCTTGCGGGATTTGATATGAAAGCGCAGGCGTTATCGGCCGCCTTGATCCCCTACGCTCGTGACCAGGCCAAGGCCATATTGTTCTTTGGCTCGATTTCTATCATCCCAATAAAATTCGCCAAACAACTTGGCCCATTCCTCATCCCGTTGGTATACCTTTTTTCCACACCGTTATTCCGCAAGGTCATGCTGCGCTGGCAGCCCTTTGCATGGGCTTTCATCGCCCATATCTTCGTATTGGTGATTTTTGTTCTCGACCAACAGTTTCTCGCAGGTCGCTACGTTACGGTCTTGGGCCTGCTATCGGCCCCCTTGATCGGCTATGGCTTCTGGTTGCTGATACGACGGTTTCCGCGCTGGCAGCATGCCATGACTCTGCTTGCCTTGGTCATCATGGCCAACAACGTCATTGCGCTCAACCCGAGTAAGCAGCAATTTGTCGAGGCTGGGCATTGGCTTGCGCAGAACGCAACCGAATCACCCCGCGTCTATATCGAAAGCCCGCGCGCAGCGTATTATGCAGGCTGGCGTTTTGCGACCCGGCTTGCTGAGCCGGACCGCTCACTTCTGCCGGACGCGCTCGGACAGGATCGCTACGATTTGGTCGTACTCGAAGTGTCGCGCAGGGAACCGGACGTTACCCCTTGGCTGACGCGCATCGGCTTGCGTGTGATCCGGCGATTCGCCTTGACCGATGGTGACGCGGTCGTCATCGCCGAACCGATATCGGGAAAGGGTCACACTAACGCGTCCAGAACCGATCGTATCCGGGAAAAAACGGGCTCAACTGAATAGTCACTTTCCACCCGTCTTCGCCCCTCCTCTCCAAACCGATGACGCAAATCTGCATCGCCAGCCAGTTCGACGAGGCGCGCGCACCATTGTTCATCCGAATTGACCAAGTAGCCTGTCTTTCCGTGATCAACCACTTCGGCATTGGCTCCGACGTTCGAGGAAACGACCGGAAGCCCGGAGGCCATGTACTGCAGTATTTTCAAGGCACACTTCCCGCGACTCCAGTCATCGTCGCGCATCGGGGCGATGCCGATATGAGCGGAGGCGAGTTCATTCGCCTCGGTTGCCGAACGCCATGGTACCGCCAGTGTTGGAAGACCAGCGTCAGGCAAATCGAAGTCGGCAATAATTTTCAAGCGTAGTCGAGGTGTGCTCGCAGATGCAAGGCGCAAGGCTGGGAGCGCTTCCAGCAAGTACTTCCTTGTTGAGCGACTGCCGATCCAGACTAGATCGATCATGCCCTCAGGTTTTCCAGCCTCCGCGGAATACCGCCGCGCGTCCACACAAGTCGGAATCACTGTGACAGCCGGATTGAAACGTGCGGCTTGTCTTGCCAGGAAACCGTTGCCTGCAAGTATGTGGTCGCAGGCACCGGCCGTTGCTGCAAAACGGCGCATGCGTGTGGCAGAAGGCGAACCGTCGGTATTACAGAATATCGCGTCGTCAAAATCAAATACCAGTTTGTCAGATAACCGACGCAACAGCCAGAGTATCGGGGCCGGAAAGGTCTTACGAAGGACGACAACAATATCGGCAACAGCAGCGCTGCGTAGCGCAGAAAGGTATGCGCTAACTCCCCCAGAAACTGCGGTATGAGCAGCTGCAAAACCTGCTTGCTGTAGCAAAGGAAAATACTGCAGCGCGCGATAACGGGAGGAAGCCGAATCATCTCCTTTTGAAAGAAACAATATGTTCTTTGTCATATCGGGTTATGCGTCTGTCAGCACTGGATTACGCTGCTGGTTTGATGAAAGTTATCTGCATCGTGTCACCACGTCCCTCGCGCTGCGCCAGCCAAGTATATGCACTTGCAAGGAAGCGGCGCCAGCGAATCCGTTTCGACGGCTTGCGATCGTTGCGATTCAAATAGTCGATACTGTTGAGGAATATTTTTGGGGACGCCTCCATCACCAAACCAGATTTCCGCAATCCAAAACTTGTACCCAAACGTTCAAGATTGGCAGGCGAAAAAAGGAAAAGATGTCTTGGCACATCGTTGGCATACCAGTACGTATTGAACCACTGTCGACCAAGCGCTTCGCTGCTTGGAGTTTCAACCACTAAGTACCCGCCCGGTCGCAGGATTCGAGTCAACTCGGCCATGAAAGAGCGAGGCTCAGGCACATGCTCGATGACATGGCGCACCGTAACCAGATCGAAGTACCCGTCGGGAAATTGAGCAGAAGCCAGATCGCCGTGATGCACCGACAACCCGCTCATGCGACAAGCCTTCATTCCGTTTTCACTAAGTTCCACTCCCTGCACATCCCAGCCCAGCGTGCGCATGGTCGTCAAGAAGCGCCCGTTGCCGCAACCTACGTCGAGCATGCGGCCACCGCCATTCCAGGCCGGTGTTGTCGGTTGCCGAAATAAGGCGGTAACCGCTGCCAGCAGACGATAGAACAGCGTCGATTGCAAGTGATCGTAGCCGCGTACCCTCTGCAATACCGCCTTTTTCAATCTGCTCAAGCTTCTTGTCCGACTCTCCTGATCGAACACTGTGTAGGTTTCCGGGTAGAACGTGGCTATGGTTTCCATATCCGGCATTGGGCTTTGAAAAACCCCCCCGCATGTGGGACAAGCGTAATAGTCATAGCGCTCGTGCAAGTCGAACATCAAATCACGTCCGCTGAATTCGTAGCGAGACGGCGTATCGCAAATAGGGCACTCGGGGAGCACTCCTAGCTTCTTTTCTGCTTGTTCCATATAGAAGCAATTCTTCCTAGATGAGGATCGATGGCATTACTTCGCTTGAGATTTCTTGAGATAGCGCCCCAATTCTTCCAACATAGCGGCGAGGTTTTTGGCTTTACGGGCGAAGAGGGCATCCTGCTCCTGGGGAGAGAGCACCTCATCGTGGGGGCCGGTGACCAGGGGGTGCTGCGCTGCCACGACCGACAGCGGCAGGGTGATCTTGGCATCGCGATCGATATAACCGGTGCTTGACCATTCGGCGATGACCGCATGATCCCGGGTTTCCCCGGCGAGCAGATTGAAGCCGGTCGTATAGTCCTGCTGGGGGTTCTTGACCCCGAGCATCGGCATCAGCATCGGAATCACATCCATGTGATTGCTCATCCCCTCATAGACCGACGGCTTCATACCCGGCACCCAGAGGACCAGCGGCGTACGCGTCTGCTGATCGGTAAAGGCCGAATTATGCCCCCAGCGCCCGTTCTCCAAGAACTCCTCGCCGTGATCGCCGAGCATCAGGACGACGGTGTTCTTCAGCAGGTCATGCTGCTTCAGGTAATCGAACACACGGCCAAACTGACTGTCCAGATGATGCACCGAATTGAGGTAACGGTTCTTGATCAGATGAATCTGGCTGGCCAGTTCGGTCTTGCTCAGGGTGAAGTAATTGATATCGTCCAGATACGGCGTGCGGATCACGCTCTCGGGCGGAAAGTAGTAGCGGGCATGGGGCGATTCGAAGAACATGAAGGTGAAGAACGGCCGGTGCTTGTCGCGCGTGTCGATGAACTTGAGCAGGTGGGCGACGTTCTGCTGGTCCTTTTCCCAGCCGGGCGCTCCTCCGGCGATCTCATGCAACTGCTCGGTCGGCACCTGGCTGAAGATGGTCGCATCGAATTCAGGGTAGGAGAACTTGGCGCTGGTGTAAAAGCTCATCTGGTAGTTCTGGCTCTTGAGCACGTCGATGAGCGGCGCGCCTTTGCGTTCGGCCAGCACGGGGAACCAGTAGCTGCCCGGAATGCCGGTGAACATCAGAACATGCCGACACGCGTCCCGTTGCCGCCGCTGTAGTTGTGCGTGAAGCGCTGGGCGTTCTGGGCAAAGGCCCAGGTGTGGGGCATGATTTCGGCGTCTAGCGTGTCGGCACGCCACGATTCCGAGACCAGCCAGACGATGTTGAGGGGAGCGGCCGGCGTGGTGACCTCCAGGGGGTGCAGGGGGTAATTCAGATTGCCCTGGGCCAGTTGGAAGGTCTGGGAGCGCTTGACCTTGACCCCGAGCCTGTGGAGCACCCCGCGCGCGGACAGGCCGAGGTAGTAGGGGACCTTGAGGGTCAGGGAACTGATGCTGGCGACGCCAGTGGCGGTGGTGTAGGCGTACACCAGGCGCTCGCCGACGGTGGTGACGGCGAACAGGATCAGCAGGCCGGTGAAGAAGCGGCGCGGGATCCAGTTCGGTTCGCCGAAGCGCCGGTAAGCGTACAGGGTGGCCGCCAGCAGGAGGGCTTGCAGCAGGAGGAAGGCGGCGGCGATGGCGACGAACGTGAGCTTGGAGGCGGTGCTGGCGCCCAGCGATTCGAGACCACCCGGGGTGGAGACCAGGTTGATGACGAAGCTGTTGATGAACATGCCGTAGAGCGTATAGAGCTTGGCGTTGGCGTAGAAGAACAGGGTGGTGATGCCGGTGCTGAGTACGGCCAGGGGTAGAAGACCGCTTTGTGCCCGTGTTCGCGCTGGCGATGCACGAGTTTCTCGACCAGCCCGGTGATGAGCAGTGCCGGTAGCAGGTAGATCAGGCCGTAGGTCAGCCATACCGCTACGGCAAACCCGAAGGTCAGCGCCCCTTCGCTGCGTGCCCAGGCAAAATCAATCCCGTCCCAGGTGATGCCCAGCAGCACCACGTAGGTCAATAGAAAAAAATAAGCCAGAACACGTCGTAATTGGGGGACAGTTAGCAAGCGAGACATCTCCACGAGGCGCAGCAGGCGGTCCAGGGCACGAAACCGGCCTGCAGATTTCGCACCCTGGTTCCGTTATGAAACGTGTGAGTATACCCTGACGCCGCTGCAATCCGTCAGCTCGCATGTTGCCGGCTGACCCGATCTGCATGGGGAAATCTCCGCCATGCTAAACTGCCGGATCAACTCTCCAGCAAGAACACCTTATCGATGCAGCAACTCGGCAGAAAGCCCGTTTCCTCCCTGAAAATTTACCTTCGCCTGCTGAGCTACTTGCGGCCCATGGTTGGCTTGTTCGCCATCAGCCTGGTCGGCTTTGTTGTGTTTGCCTCATCGCAGCCTTTGCTGGCCGCCGTCCTGAAATATTTTGTCGATGGCCTGACCTTGCCATCCGGGTCAACCTTCCATGACATCCCCCTGGTCGGCAAACTCGATCTGGCGTATGGCGTGCCGCTACTGTTGGTGCTCATTGTCGTCTGGCAGGGCATCGGCTCCTTCTTTGGCAACTACTACCTTGCCAGGGTATCGCTGGGTCTGATCAATGACTTGCGACGCGCGCTTTTTGAAAGCCTGCTGCACCTGCCCAATGCTTATTTCGATCATCACAATTCGGGGCACCTGATTTCGCGGATTGCCTATAACGTCACCATGGTTACCGGCGCGGCGACCGACGCGATCAAAGTGTTCATCCGCGAAGGTCTTTCTGTCGTTTTCCTTTTCGGCTACCTGCTGTGGATGAACTGGAAGCTGACATTGGTCATGCTCGCCATCCTGCCGATCATCGGTGTGATGGCCAGCGGCGCCAGTCGCAAGTTTCGCAAGCAAAGCAGGAAGATTCAGTCGGCCATGGGCGATTTGACCCATATTGCTTCCGAAACCATACAGGGCTATCGCGTGGTGCGAAGTTTTGGCGGCGAAAACTACGAGACTCAACGCTTCAAGACGTCGAGCGAGGTCAACACCAGGAAACAGCTGCGCATGGCAAAGATCGCGGCAACGTTTACGCCCGCCCTCCAACTCGTCACGTTCAGCTCGATGTCCGTGCTTCTACTACTGGTGCTGTTGCTTCGTGGCAACCAGACGGCCGGCGATCTGGTTGCCTACATCACCGCAGCCGGCATGCTGCCCAAGCCGATTCGCCAGCTTTCCGAAATCAGCGCGACGATCCAGAAAGGACTCGCTGGCGCGGAAAGCATTTTCGCCCAACTGGACGAAGCCCCTGAAACCGACAATGGCAGAGTTGAACATGACCGCGTTTCCGGCCGGATCGAAGTCAGAAATCTGAGTTTCAATTACCAGGGCAGCGAGCAAAACGTTCTGGATGACGTCAGTTTCACCATTGAACCGGGACAGATGGTCGCCCTTGTTGGCCGTTCCGGGAGCGGCAAATCGACGCTGGCCAGCCTGATACCGCGCTTTTACCATCATTGGCAGGGACAGATTCTGATTGACGGCACCGACGTCGAGGACTACACCTTGCGCAATCTGCGCAGCCATATCGCGCTGGTAACACAGCAAACGTCCCTGTTCAATGACACGGTCGCCAACAACATTGCTTACGGCGACCTGGCCGGCACGCCCAGACCGGACATTGAAAAAGCCGCCGAAGCGGCTTATGCGCGGGAGTTTATCGACCAGTTACCGGCCGGATACGATACGCTCGTCGGCGAAAACGGCGTCCTGCTTTCCGGCGGTCAGCGGCAACGGCTGGCCATTGCTCGCGCCATCCTGAAAGATGCGCCTATCCTCATTCTCGACGAAGCCACGTCGTCACTCGACACCGAATCGGAACGGCACATACAGAATGCGCTGGACCAAGTTGTCGCCAACCGGACCACGCTGGTCATCGCCCATCGCCTTTCCACCATCGAAAAGGCCGATTTCATCATGGTGATGGATCAGGGACGCATCGTTGAACGAGGCACCCACGCGGAGTTGCTGGCCCTGAATAATCATTATGCGAGTCTGCACGCCATGCAGTTCAACGACGCAGGCGTGTCGGAAGACGCTGCCGAACCCGATCCGGCACTTGCGCAAGAATCTTTTACCCGTTTGAAATAACTTTAACCACACCATGAAGAACCACTGGGAGAGGCCGGAAACTATTATGGCTTTTGCATTCTTGTCGCCCTGTGTTTTCAATCTTTCTATTACTTTCGGAACGGTCAACTGAGATGAAGATCCTTGTTACCGGCGCTGCCGGGTTCATAGGCCTGCACGTCGCCCGCCGCCTTCTGGCGCGCGGAGACGAAGTCGTGGGTATCGACAACCTGAACGATTACTACGACCCGCGACTCAAGCTGGCGCGACTCGACTGCTTGAAGCCATTCGACAACTTCCGTTTTGTGCGCATGGATGTCTCCGATTCCGCCGCGCTGGGAGAACTGTGCGCCGCCGAGCGGTTCAACCGCGTCATCCATTTAGCGGCTCAAGCCGGCGTGCGCTACTCGCTGACCAACCCGCAGGTCTACATCCAGAGCAATCTGGTCGGATTCGCCAACGTGCTCGAAGCCTGCCGTCAGCATGACATCGAGCATCTTGTATACGCCAGCAGCTCAAGCGTCTATGGTGCCAACACCCGGATGCCGTTCTCGGTGCATGACGAAGTCAATCACCCGGTCAGCCTCTACGCCGCAACCAAGAAATCCAACGAACTGATGGCGCACAGTTACAGCCACCTGTTCGGTTTGCCGACCACCGGCCTGCGCTACTTCACGGTCTACGGTCCCTGGGGGCGACCGGACATGTCACCCTGGCTGTTTACCAGCGCCATTCTTGAAGGCCGCCCGATCAACGTCTTCAACCATGGCAAGATGCGGCGTGACTTCACCTACGTTGAGGATATTGCCGAAGGTACGGTCAAAGCCATGGACCGCATTGCCACGCCCAACCCTCAATTCGACAGCGATCATCCGGATCCCGGCAGCAGCCGGGCGCCGTATCGGGTGTACAACATCGGCAACCACCAGCCGGTGGAATTGCTGACCTTCATCGAAACCATCGAAAAAGCATTGGGCCGGGAAGCACAGAAGAACTTTTTGCCGATGCAGGCGGGCGATGTTCCCGCGACCTACGCCGACGTCGAGGATTTGCGGCGGGATGTCGGTTTCGAACCGAAGACTCCGCTTTCCGAAGGCATCGCACAATGGGCAACATGGTTCCGGGAACACGCACAACTGACGCAACAATCAGCGTGATTGCATGGCGCTACGCTACAATTCCGCGTTTTCCTGTGCATTCCAGGTCAGCAACGAAGTCTTCTTACACGCCATTCCAGAAACCCGATCATGATCAGTCCAAACCTCGACATCCCTGAGCACCCTGAACGACCGTATCTTTCGGTCGTCGTCCCGGCCTACAACGAAGAAGAAAATGTCGTTCCCCTGGCCGAGGAAATCATCGCGGCACTCACGACATTGCCCGGCGGATTCGAACTGATACTGGTCGACGACGCCAGCACGGACGCGACCGCCCACAGGATCAAGCAACTCAAGCACCCTCGGGTCCGTGCCGTTTATCACCGCATCAATTGCGGACAAAGCGCGGCCGTTGGCAGTGGCTTCCAGGCAGCGCGTGGCGAATGGGTCGCCACCCTGGACGGTGACGGGCAGAACGACCCGGCGGATCTGCCCGCCATGCTCGAAAAAGCGGCCCATGACCGCGTCGATTGCGTCACCGGTGTACGCAGGAAGCGCCAGGACAATTTCATACGCCGATTTTCATCCAGGGTAGCCAACGGCTTCCGCAACTGGATTACCGGCGATCAGGTCAGCGACAGCGGCTGCGGTATCCGTGTCGTGCGCCGCACCGCACTACGAGAAATCCCGGTATTCAACGGCATGCACCGCTTTCTGCCGACGCTGCTGCGCGGACAGGGCTACACCGTTGCTGAAACCACGGTCAATCACCGTGAACGGCTACGCGGCACGTCGAAATACGGCGTTCACAACCGACTCTGGCGTGGCATCCGCGACTGTTTCGGCATTCGCTGGTATCTGAAGCGCGCCGTGCGTTCGGATCGTCTGGACGAAACCCGAAAATGAATGACGAACCACTCGGATCGGCCATTCCAGACACCAGCGAGGAAACCCGGGAAGCCAGCCTGGAAGAAGAAGCACCGGAACTGGATCAAGTCGCCAAAGACACCTCGCGCAAGCTGCTGACGCTGCTGGTCGTCGGCGCACTGCTACTGCTGCTGATCCATAACACGCCCTTTGGCGAGCACGTGCGCAATTGGGATTCGCTGGCCGAGTTGTTCAAGGCCGGTGGTCTGCAGGCCGAAATGTATTTCGTCCTGATCAGTTCGTTTCTGATCATGGTCGGTACGCCGCGTCTGCTGTTCTGCGCCCTGGGCGGCTTCGCCTTCGGATTCTGGGAAGGCTTGGCCTGGTCGCTGTTGAGCAGCCTGATCGGCTCGTTCCTGGCGTTCAAGGCAGCCCGTTGGGGAGGGCGTGCATGGCTGGCCGAGCATTTCGGCCAGCGGCGTTTCTTTGGGCGCATCGTCCACGCCAAACCAACCATTCCATCGGTAACCCTGATCCGCATGTTGCCGGTCAGCAACGCCATCATCAATTTCGGCCTGGCGCTCAGCCATGTCGGCGACCGAACTTTCCTGATCGGCTCGCTCATTGGCTTCCTGCCGCAGGGCGTTGTCGCTGTCATTATCGGCAGCGGCATGGCCGAAGACGTTCCGTGGGCGGGTGCCGCACAGATTGGCATCGCCGGCATACTCCTGCTGGCCATCCTTTTCTGGGCATCGCGACAACGCCGCAAGACGCTCTGAAACCAGCGCATCGGGCATGGATAACAACTCTTTCTCTTACCGCTGCTGGCTGGTCCTGATCGTTACCCTCGGGAGCCTCATTTACCTGATCCGCCTTAGCGGACCGAGCGACCTGGAAAGCTATGCCCAGTTCATGAACGTCGGCTACGTCCTCGATCTGATGAAGCAAGGGCACTGGATTGTTCAACACGACCTGGAAGGTACCATCATGTCCAAGCCGCCGTTGCACACCTGGCTGATGGCACCCTTTACCTGGCTGTTCGGTCTCAATCGGCCGGCGCTGACCCTGCCGTCCTTTCTTTCCGTCGTGGCCCTCGGCCTGCTCGTCTTTGACATCGGTCGGCGGCGTTTCGGCGAACTGGCGGGTGGACTCGCGGCCCTGGCCATCGTGTTGGCGCCCATCATGGCCAAACAGATCACCCTGGTGCGCACCGACCCGGCATTCACCCTCGCCGTCACCCTCGCCGCACTGGCCGCCTTCAGCGCCTGGGAAGGTGGCAAGGAGGGCGGCAAGAGCTGGCTCCTGTTCTGGATCATGGCCGCGATCAGCACGCTGATCAAAGGCCCGCTGGGTATCGTGCTGGCGTCTGGGGGATTGCTCGTCCATTTCTGGGAAAAGCGCAGCACCCCACAACAGCCCCAGTTTGGCAAGGCCCATCTGCCCGGAATCGCCTTGTTTCTGGCGCTCACGCTCGGCTGGTTTTTCGCCGCCTGGATCAGCGCAGGGCAGGCGCTGATTGACAAGATGTTCTATTCCGAAATGTATTACCACGCTGTCGTCGAACACCAGGGCGGCTGGCGGGCCACCGATCTGCTCAAGCCCAGCTTTTTCCTGTTGCTCCGCTTCTTGCCATTCAGCCTGGCCTTTGTCTTTGCCCTCTGGCGAGTCTGCCGCAAGCCGGCGGACGACCCCGGCGAGCGTCGTTTCGAACGCTTCCTGACCTGCTGGCTACTGGTCGGCCTGTTGATTTTCTCGCTGGTAAAGCATCAACGCGCCGACCACCTCCTGCCCCTGTGGCCGGCCTGCGCCCTACTCGCCGGCCGAGAAATGGCCCGCTTCGCCGAGCGCATCGGAAAAACCCGTTTTGCCGGCATGAGCGTGGTCATCGGCATCGTTCTGATCGGCTCGACCTACGCCGCGGTGAATGCAAACGAGGCCAAAAGCACGACGACCGACAACAATTCCGCTTATGCCAGAGAATTGAAACTCGCCACCAACGCCAAACTCGCGGCAGACGCTTTCCTGGCCAGTGGCCTGGACGCAAAGCACTTGTATCACATCGACACACCGATGACCTTGCAGTTATACCTTGGCACGTACAACCCGTTCATCACCCGCGAACGGCTCGAAGAAATCATCGTCACATCCAGCGCACCGGTCGACTTCGCCCTCGGCAAAACCAGCATCGAAGACTTCGGGATTCTCGATCGCCATCCGGATACCAAACGTGTATTCCGCTGGCCATCCGACGAGTCAGAACCACCTGTCATGCAGGTTTTCCGGGCCGGCCGTTAGCGCAAACCGCCTTTGCATTGGCCTGGCACGCTCGCCTGGCATCGCTTCCGAAATGCAAATCCAGATTGGTTATATGCCAATAGATTTACGTTTTCTGGCCGTTGAGCTGGGTGGCAGACGGCAAGTGCTTATCGAGCCACCGGTGCACCACCGAGGTGGATGGCCAGTTGCGCAGCAAACGTACCCGGTCCCGCCGCCAGGCGCGCGTATGGCCACTCTCGGAGCGGTGTTGCACCATGGCATCGAGATCGATCAGCAATACCCGGCCGTCATGCCAGAGCAGGTTGCTTGCCTTGAGATCGCCGTGGCTGATACGTAAGTCGTGCAGGTCCTGAAACAGCGAAATGATGGCCAGCGCCACCTCGTTGTCGGGTTCCGTATCCGGCGACAGACAGTCCTGCAGACTGATGCCCGGGCAGAATTCGTTGACCAGGAAGGCTCGCCGTCGCAGTGGCCCGATGCGCTCCTCAAGCAGCGCCAGCGGCGTGGGCGTGGGGATACCAAAGAACTGCAGCCGATGACCTTCGCGCCAGGAGTGCCAGGCCCGGCTCGGCCGCCAGAACCGTTCGAGCACATGTTTCAGGTTCTTCAGGTTGTAGCGTTTGATCACCAACTGGCGGCTGTCATGCACGACCAAGGCGACGGTACTGGTTCGCCCGTCCTTCAGCAGCCTGCCCTGGGACATGGCCTGGTCTGGCGACGCCAGCAGGGGCGCCAGGCGTTCCGCCTCGGCGCGCCACACGGCGCTGAAACGGAAAGCCCTTTGCTCGATCGCAAATCGGCTGCAGTCACGCACCGTCTTGCCGAGAAAGTTGTTCAGCCGCCACGAGCGCACGTGTTTGAGCTCGCTCTCGAGGCGCGACCGATCCACCAGGTGGCGCCCTCCTCCTTCACGGTAGGCAACGAGAAGCGCTTCGTGGCAGCCATCCCAGCGTATCGGCAACTGCGCGAGCAAGATGGCGAGATTGCTGGCGGCCTGTTCTTCGCCCAGCGGCTGGCCCGGCGAAATGGCGCGCACGGCGTCGCCGTCGATGACAAATAGCTGATCGCCGCAGCGTAGGAAATTGCCCAGGTGCAGGTCATCCTGAACCAGCCCGGCCGCGTGCATGGAACCGAGCAGCCGGAACGCCGGGCGCAATACGGCCAGCGCCGCTTGGTCTCCCACTGGCAGCGCAGCAACGCCCTTCCAGGCTTCGGCCAGACTCTGCGAATCGTCAAGATAGGCGGACAGCAGAACATGCCCTCCCGCTGGAAGGTGGCTGGCCAAAATCAGATCTGGCGTCAATATAGCGGCCTGACGCAAGGCATCGATCCCGGCTTTCTCCTTGGTCCAATGCCGCGAGCTGTGGCCATCGACAAAAAGCTTGATCAAGACGTGCCGGCCGTTCCATTCGCCCTCGCCGACAATCCGCTTGGCGGGTAAAACCCGCAACAGACGACGCAAGAGCACTGCACTGCCATCGGGCAGAACCACTGAAAACGGGGTTTCCGGCCGACGTCCCGCAGTACGCAAGCCGGCCGCATCGATCGGTCTGCTCGGGTTTCCTGGACTGGCGCTCATGAGCGGGCGTGGATCACGAATCGCTGTTCGAGAACTTGCGCAAATAGCGCAGCCGCAGGCGCTCGGCGTCGCGAACCAGATACGCCAGCAGCCTTGTTTCGTCGCGCAGAATTTCACGCAGCGTCCGGCCGAAATAGATGCGCAAAAACCGCAGCAGATCGTGCTGCGTCAAGCCGATTTCAAGAGCCGAGAAATACAGGCTGGCGAGATCTTTATCGCGCCAGCGGCGCGGGGTTTCCCGTCGTAGTTGAGCGCGATGCAGGTCGATGATCGAGAGCTTCAGATTGGCGGCCGTCGGCACCGGCGCCTGATGCAAGAGAAAGTGGCAAAGATAGAAATCGCGATGATTGACCCCGCCACGATGCATCCGTTCTGCCATCTCGGCAACCCGTCGGATCAACGCGCGCTTCAGCGCCAACGGGGGCGGCTGCACTGGCCAGTCGCGACAAAAGTCTTCCAGGCTGATCGTCGGCGCCAACGCTTCGGTCACGATGAATGAATGACGCGACGCCGGGTTGCTCCCGCTCTGCCCGAACGCGACGCTGTGCATGGTGTCGACACCCAGTTCGCCCAGGCGCTTGATCGCCAGCCATTCGTTGAGCGCCCCCAGCACAGGCAGACGCAGGATGAGCAAATTCTTCAGGATTTCAGCCCACCCGACGCCGCGATGTATCTTGACGAAATAGCCGCGCCCGGCCACTTCAAAGCGCAGCGTCCGCCGCGCGGCCAGCTCGCGGTAGAGCTCGCCTTCAAGCGCCTCGACCGCAGCAAACGGGTCGCGCCCATGCCACAGCGTCCGAAAGGGTTCGTCGATGACGAGTAGCGGCGCGCTCATTGGCTTGTATCGAGGATCAAGTCAGCCGCGCGTTCCGCATTGCTGTAAATGTCGGCGGTCTGCGCAAAAACCAGGGCGTTGGCTTTCCAGCGTGCGCGCGCATCCTTGTCGGCCAGCATCCGGGCCAACAGCGCGTCCAGTTGCGCCTGTTCGAAGGGAGCGGACGTTACCAGACCGCCTTCCGCTTCGACAATGAAATGGGCAAAGCCGCAAATCGCCGTTGTCAGCACGGGCAGCCCGGCGACCAGCGCTTCGAGGAGCACATTCCCGGTATTCTCGTTATATGCCGGATGGATTAGCAGATCGGCGCCCAGGAGAAATCGGGGAATATCGTTGCGCCCCTGAAGGATGGTGACCTTTTCGGCCAGCCCCAGCGAACCGGCTTGACGCCGAAAGAACGTCGGGTCGTCCTGCCCGATGACCATCAGGCGCGTTCGCGCGCGCAGGGCCTCGGGCAAACTGGCAAGCGCCTTTAGACTGCGATCAAGTCCCTTGGTTTTGAATCCCGAACCGATTTGCAGCAACAGCAAGTCTTCTTCCGCCAGACCAAACTCGCGGCGAAACTCATCGCGAATTTCAGCCGCATTGGCTGGTGCCCGTCGGTCGGGCCAAATACCGGGGGGCAATAGGTGAAAGCGTCCGGTGGGCGTCGCATAGTGCTTTTCGAAAAACACTTGCTGAAGCGACGAAATCATCAGGATTTCGGTTGTGCTCTGTGGCGCGAACACGGCGCGCTCGTAGGATGAAAAATGCCGGTAACGTCCGGTATACCGGTACAGCGGGTTGCGCAGCGTGCGTGCCTTTTGTTCGTAGCACGGGTCGGAAGCGAAATAGACATCCAAGCCAGGCATCTTGTTGAAACCGATCACGCGATCGGCGGGACGAATGCGCATATCCCGTTGTACCCAGTCGGTAAATTTCTGATAGCGCCGAAAGTTTCTCCATGCCTTGACCGGAACGCGAATTACTTCGAAGCCGTCCGGGATATCGCCGCTCCACTCCAGGGTGTAAACCCGGATGGCATGCCCGCGCGCCTGGCAGGCCTGCGAAATGCGAATGAAATTTCGCTGCAGCCCGCCGAAGGGGAAATATTTGTAAAGCAGAAAGGCGAGCCGCATCAGATACGCTCCGGCGTCGCCTGTGGTGCCTCGATCAACCCGTGCAACGCAGCCAGAGGCAAATGACTGAGGAGGCGAAAAAGAAGGATCACAAATCACCTTGTTCAAAGCGGGTTTGACCCGTGGCCCACGAAAAACTACAATTGCCCGCACCGCCGAGTTAATCAGGACAACTTGCAGGGCGGGCGAAGCCAACCAAGGCTTCCAAAATACTGCTAAAGCGTCGTCTGCTCAAACCCCGGAGCCGGCAACGCCGCCGCCACGGGGTTTTTCCATTAGGGAGCACACGCACATGTCCAACGACTACCTCTTCTCCTCCGAATCGGTCTCCGAAGGCCACCCGGACAAGGTTGCCGACCAGATTTCGGATGCCATCCTCGACGCCATCCTGACCGAAGACCCACGCGCCCGGGTCGCCTGCGAAACGCTGGTGTCCACCGGCCTGGTCGTCATCTCCGGTGAAATCACCACGCAAGCCCACATCAACTACCGCGAAATCGCCCAGGAAACCGTCCGCCGCATCGGCTACAACGACTCCGACATCGGCTTCGACTACAAGAGTTGCGCCATTTTAACGGCAATCAACCGCCAGTCGCCGGATATTGCACAGGGCGTCAACGAAGGCCAGGGGGCTTGATCTGGACCAGGGCGCCGGCGACCAGGGCCTGATGTTCGGCTACGCCTGCAACGAAACGCCATCGCTGATGCCGCTACCGATCTACTACGCGCACCGGCTGATGCAACGCCAGGCTGAAGTGCGCAAGGACGGCCGCCTGCCGTGGTTGCGTCCGGACGCCAAGAGCCAGCTGACGGTCCGCTATGTCGATGGCCGGCCGGTATTCATCGATACCGTCGTGGTGTCCACCCAGCATGGTCCGGAGGTCTCGCACGCGCAGCTCTCCGCAGCGGTGATCGAGGAAATCATCCGGCCGGTGCTGCCCAAGGAGCTGGTGTCGGACAAGACCCGCTTTCTGGTCAATCCGACCGGGCGCTTCGTTGTCGGGGGGCCGCACGGGGACTGCGGGCTGACCGGACGCAAGATCATTGTCGATAGTTATGGCGGCACCGCGCGCCATGGCGGCGGCGCTTTCTCCGGCAAGGATCCGTCGAAGGTCGATCGTTCGGCGGCCTACGCGGCGCGCTATGTGGCGAAGAATGTGGTGGCCGCCGGCCTGGCCGAGCGCTGCGAGGTACAGATTGCCTACGCCATCGGCGTGGCCAAGCCGGTGTCCTTGATGGTCAGTACCTTCGGCAGCGGGAAGATCAGCGATGAGAAGATCGCCGAATTGATCGGCCGCCATTTCGATCTGCGCCCGAAGGGGATTATCCAGGCGCTCGATCTGTTGCGCCCGATCTACGCCAAAACCGCGGCCTACGGCCACTTCGGCCGCGATGAGCCAGAGTTCACCTGGGAGAATATCGATAAGGCCGCCGCCTTGAAAGCCGATGCGGGGGTTTGATTTGTAATTCGCGGGTAAGCTTCGATGGTCTTCACGGCATCAGCGCTTACCCGCCGCTGTTGTTACGATACTTCCAAAACCGACCCGGCGGATTCTCCGGCAGCGGCCCGGTAATGCTGCGCCGCCTCGTCAACACGGTCGGTTTGCTCCAGCAAGCGGGCCAGTTCAAGCCGCACTTCGCGCGTGTCGGCCAGCGATAAGGAAGCCTCCAGGTAGCTTTGTGCCTTGCCCCACAGGCGCAGCGACAGACACATCCGCCCCAGTGCCAGCAACAGCCGCGAATCGTCGCGATGCTGCGCCAACCACTGATCTGCGCGGGCAAGGCGCGAGCTCAGATCACCGCTTCGCGACAGTCCGTACAGGTCGACGAGCCTGGAATCCCATTCCCGGTCGAGCTGCGATTCGATAAAACGCTGCGCTTCGTCATCCGCTCCCAGGCGCGTCAGCGCTTCAGCGTATATCAGTGCCAGGCGCGGACTGAGCTCGCGGGACGGTATCTTTTTCTGATAGGCCTGCAACTGGAACAAATCGGCCTGTCGTTGGCGAATATTGTCCTGATGCGCCTTGAGCTTGATCTCTTGCGCCGCTTCGGGCATCAGCGCGTTGCGCTTTTCCAGCAGCCGCGCGAGGCGCAGCACATCGTCCCAGTTGCCACAGCCCTGATGCGCACGCATTTCGAGACGCAGTGCGGCAATGTGTCGCCCGGCCTTGTCCTGCAAGCGCTTCAACACCGCGACCGCTGCTTCGAAGTTGCGCATCTCGACATGCATTTCGGCTTCGAGCATGAGGCATGCTACCTGCATCTTCGGATCATCCAGGGCCGCGCGCTCAAGCCAGGCTCTCTGCTTGTCAGGTTCGCGCAAGCGTTGCGCGGAATGAGCGGCAAGCAGCGCCGCCAGCGCCGGTGACTGGCCGGTGGCATGCGCCTCCACCGCTTTCTTCATCGCCTGGGTATAGCGTCCTTCGAAAATGAGTCGCGCAACGTCGTAAAACTCTTTGGCCGCTTTTTCACGACGGCGGCGTGCACGAAATTCGCGCACGCGCCCGGGCAAGGAAAGTGTCAGCGCAACGGTACGCAGCAAAGCGTAAATGATTGCAAAACCGGCCAGGATGGCCAGGATGGCCAGGTTGAGCGTCACTTCGGCACGATACGAAGGAAACACCAGCAACACATAACCCTCGTTGAAATGCGCCGCCAGGGAGACGCCCACCGCCAGAGCGAATAAGGTCAGTACCCAGAGCAGGCCTTTCATTGACGCTCCTTGCCGAGCTTGATGTTCTTGACCGCCGACAGGCTCTCGTTAAGACTTGGCAATTCGCTGTTGATCTCGGTCGATGACAACTGCTTGAGCGCTGCCAGTGCAGCCTGTACCGACTTGTCGGCCGGGTCAAAATAGCGCGCTATCCACAACTGGGCCTGCTTGAGTTCATTGCGATATATCCGTTCCTCATGCGCAAGCAAGGCCAGACGGGAATTGAGCAGCCGCAACTTGAGATTCTCACGCAGGAAAAACTCCTGGCCCGGCGCCAGCAATATCGGCTCGTCACGGTCGAAACGCTGAATGCGCACCAGACTGCGCAACTCGCTCCAGAACTCGAAGGCCAATTGCCGCCAGAAAGCCTGCGTGCTGATTGATGCTGCGGGCATTTCGGCGGCGGCCTTCGTCTTCTCGTCGGCTTCGACTGGAGGATGCGCGGCCACAGCGAGCGGAAACGTATCGACGGCGGCGATCAGGCTCTCCAGATGCGCACTCGTGCCAGTCAGATCAAGTTGCGGCAATGCGCGGAGCCGGTCCAGATCACGCCCCAGCACCTTGCGCAAGCCGACAAACTGCGGGCGGCCGCTGCCCGCCAGGCGGGCTTCGGCGGTCTGCAAGGCAAGGACGGCACCCTGCACATTGCCGGCAAGCTGCAACTGTTGCGCGGCCAGCGTCACACTCTGCTCGACCTCGGCCAGAGCCCACTCGTCCCGGCTGCGCGCCACTTCCTGGTACAGCGTTTCCAGTGCCGCCTGCTGGCTTTGCGACTCGGCGATCTTGCCTTCAAGTTCGCCGAATTTTCCCTGCAATACGGAGAACTGTTCCTGAGCCTGCCTGGACAGCGCCCGGCTCTCCTTGGCCACGGTGTCGCTCTCGGACAAGCGACGCGCCAGCTCCTGCTGCGTATCGGCAAGGCGCATGCGTGTCTCGACCCACTGCCAACCGGCCAGCCCAAGCGCAATCAGGGCAATGAAGAGCCAGGGGTTTTTCCATCCGCCGTACGATGTCTTGTCCGTGACCTGTGCCGCCGGAACAGCGGCCTCCGCTACCGACGAGCCCGAATCCTCTGTGCGAGGGGGATGTTGATCAACAGTTTCGTTCATGGTGAAGCCAATCGAATTCGTACAGACTCTTGATTATCCCGGCATCCGCCGGCCCGGTTAGAACAACGCATTGCATACCAAGCGCAATGGCCATGTCGGCGATCCGCCGATGCGGCACGAAAACCGGCAGGACGCGCAAACGTTCACAGCCCTCAGTATCGAGCAAAGACAAAAGATTTCGCAAACCCTCGCTCGAAGAAATCGTCAGCGCATCGATAGCCCTGTTGTGCAACAGCGACATGATCGGCGTGCCGTCGTCGGGTGCCGAGCGATGGTAGCAAGTCACGGCTTCCACTCGGGCGCCGCGTTCGAGCAGGGTATCGGCCAACAACTCCCGCCCGCCGCTTCCGCGCAGAATCAGGACGCGCTTGCCGGCAACGCGGTGAGCCTGAAACGCTGGCAGTTCAAGGAGTGCTTCCGAATCGAAGCGTTCTGACGGCGCAATTATTTTCTTGAGGCCATGGGACGCGAGTTCAGCGACCGTACCCGGACCGATGGCCGCGGCCTGAACGGTTTCCGGCCAGGGGCGCCGGGACAGAATGTACGGCACACTGAAATTGACGGAATTCGGGCTGATGAAGATGACCAGAGAATACTCGTCGAAACGCGCCACGGCTTGCCGTAGAGGCGATAGATCGTTCGCTGGCGCGATCTTCAGTAGCGGGAAGCGCTCTGGCTGACCCCCCTGGGCCGTAATCATGTCCGCCAGATTACCGGCCTGCGCTTCCGGGCGCGTCACCAGAATCCGCTTACCTCGCAGCGGTTGATTCATTGGCCGGTCGTCACGGCCGCCAAAATCGCGTTGGCGCCCCGATCACGCAGTTGCTGCGCCAATCGCCGACCGATGGATTCGTCATCCTCCGGCCTTCCCGTCAATTCGCCCCTGACGATCTGGAGGCCATCCGGCGTGGCGACAAAACCGCGCAGACGAAGCACCCCGTTTTCCAGGACGGCATAACCGCCGAGAGGCACCTGGCAACTGCCGCCCAGTGCGCGCGAGAAGGCCCGTTCGGCACGCACACAGTGCGCGGTTTCCGCATCGTCGAGCGGCGACAAGGCTGCAATCACATCCGCTCGTTCAGACAATACTTCAATGCCCAGCGCCCCTTGGCCCGGTGCAGGAAGCGACTGCTCGGGTGTCAGGATGGCTCTGATGCGGCCTTGCAGACCGAGGCGGATCAGGCCCGCGGCGGCAAGAATAATTGCGTCGTACTGCCCTTCGTCAAGCTTGCGCAGGCGGGTATCGAGATTGCCCCGCAAGGGCTCGATCCTGAGCTGCGGGTAGCTGGCGCGCAAAATGGACTCGCGGCGCAGGCTGGAGGTGCCCACCACAGCGCCCGCCGGCAGCGCGTCGATGCTTTCGTGCGTGTTCGAAACGAACGCATCGCACGGGTTTTCGCGCTTGGCGATGACCGTCAGCGAAAAGCCCTCCGGCATCTCCATCGGAACGTCCTTGAGCGAGTGCACGGCGAGATCGGCCCGGCCTTCCTGCATGGCCACTTCGAGTTCCTTGATGAACAGGCCCTTGCCGCCGATCTGCGACAGCGGACGATCGAGGATCTGGTCGCCGCGCGTCGTCATGCCGAGAATCCGGACATCGCATTGCGGATGAAGGTCGGACAAACGCGCCTGTATGTGTTCGGCCTGCCACAGAGCAAGACGCGATTCACGCGAAGCAATGACGAGATGCGAAGGAACAGAGTTTGAGGAATTCAAGACGTTCAAGACATTTTCCCGGCCCGGTGGCCAGTCAGTGAGCGGTACATGCGGGCTTTGAGCATTCGGCCGAGCGCATTCAGGACGACGATTCTAACATGCCTGACCGCCCAGCGCGCCAAGGCGCAGCGGGCATTGACCGGCCCGGACAGGTGCTTGGCAACAAACGCCCGACAGTCCGTTTTCCGTTGGTGCCCCGACTTCTCAAATCGGCCTCCAGCGATCGAAAGTTGCCGCCTGGCCATGCAATCCACCGTTGCCATCGACGAGATTCCACACAACGGCCTGTTCAATACGAAAGCGTTTGCCCGTCGCCGAAATTCTCACGCCGGCGTAATTGTCGATGAAGCCATCACGGCTGACTTGCTCGAGCAGACGAGCCCGTTCCTGACGTTCGACCGGTTCGGCGGAATGCCGCGAGGGTAGCCGGGTAAAGTGCGCGAAGTCCATTTCGAAGAGTTCGAGCGCCATCCTGTTGCCATAAAAAAAGACCGGTTCGGCCTCGGTGCCATGCGCGACGATCACGCAAGGCGCATGCCATAGGCGAATTGGCGTAGGGTCATCGAGCAAACGATTGCCGGTCACGGCGGAATAACTTTCGACCATGATTTTCAACTTGGTCAACAAGGTATTGCTAAAATCCGGCATGTTCAGAGTGGCCGGCACGTCTAGCTGCTGAGCTTCTTGGCGTATTTTTTGACCAAAGGCCACTGCCGTCGGCTGACCGGAAGTTTGTCGGCAACACCACGTAACAACGCCTGCCATTGCGTTTCCGTATCGTCGGTTGCGCTCTTCTCAAACCCGGCAATCGCTTCCCTGGCCACCAGGGCGCTGCGATGAAGGCGGATGAAGCGCTCGCTGAATTCCTCCTCCAGATGCGTCAGCGACTCGTCCAGCAGGTATTCCCGGCTGCTCGTGCGCGCTGTCACGTATTTCAGATCGGCCTTGAAATAAAGTATTTCCGGTAGCGGAATGAGCAGCAGGCGTCCACGTTCGTGGCAGGAGAGATGCGTTCGCGCCCCCTGCTGGATCCGCGACAAAATCTGCGGCGCAGGCGGCCTGCTCTGGCGAACCTTCTGCAGGGCGTCCACCAGCCGTTGTGCGCGCACCGGCTTGACCAGATAGTCGATGGCATTGAGTTCGAAAGCCTGGACTGCATAGCTATCGTAAGCCGTAACGAAAACGATCGCCGGGGGATGCTCAAGTCGCGCCATGTGCCTGGCGAGTTCGATGCCATCCATCTTCGGCATGCGAATATCGACCAGGGCCACGTCAACCGGACGTCCCTCAACGGCCTCCAGCGCCAGCAGGCCATTGGCCGCTTCAGCGACCACGGCGTTGGGCACTTTGGCCGCCACGTCGGCAAGCAGGTCGCGCAAGCGCGTTCTGGCTGGAGCCTCATCGTCGACAATCATTACGGACAGGGTTGGCAAAGCGCTCATGGTTTCACCTTCCGGCAAGGCAACACGATATGCACCCGGTATTCCAGCTGGCCATTGGCCACCGCCACTTCATGCGTATCCAGCCTGGCCTCGAGATCGTAATAGAGCGCCAAGCGCTCACGGATATTGGCCAGCGCCATGCGATTTCCCCCCTTCGCTATCTCGCGTCGGACACAGGGGTTGGCCAGGTCGATGTGCAGTTCGTCCCCGTGCCGGGCAATGCGGATGCGTAGCGTACCGGCTTCGCCCGACGGCTCGATACCATGATATACCGCGTTCTCCAGCAGGGGCTGCAGCATCAGTGGCGGCACAAGGATATCGTCCGGCATCTCGGCGATCTCCCACTCGATGTTGAGTCGTTCGCCCAGGCGCAGCTTTTCGAGGTCCAGATATTGGCGACAAAGGGCAATCTCGTCGGCCAGCGGCAGCAAGTCGCGATGATCGCGCATCAGCGCCCGATAGAGGTCGGCCAAATCCTCCAACGCCGTTTCGGCACGCCTGGGCTCGGCGCGAATCAGGGACAAGACGGCGTTCAGGCTGTTGAACAGGAAATGGGGGCGGATGCGCGCCGTCAGAGCCTGCAAGCGCGCCTCGACCAGCGCCGGCGAAAAAGCCTTGGCGCGCAAGGCAAAATAGGCCAGCATCGTCCCGGCGACCAGCCCGCCCAGCATGGCGGCACGGACCATGCGCTGCCAGCCTCCGCCTTCGGTCGATACCGCACTCCATACATCGAACAACTGGGCGGAAGCAACCGCCGCCAGGAGGATTACGACGCTCTGCCCGACCCACGGCCGCAATCGCCTGAGAGGATTGCCGAGAAGCGCCAGCAGCAGCAGATTGAACAGCAACAGGGGCTGAACCCAGGCCGCCATATCGACATAACGTTGAACGCAATCGTCAATGCCCGTGCTTTGCACCAGCGCTGCGGCAAACGCGAGGAGATTCACGCCGAGCAAGATGCGCAGCATGACACCGAAATTGCGAAAGTCCGGCAGCGGATGACCCGCCGGATTATGCTTTATACTCAACATATCGTGAATGTGGCGCCTGTCAGGGTCCCATGGTCCATTCTAGCCCACCAACTTGCTTTCATCATGAGCCCATCGCCACCTCGTTTGCAACCTCAATCGCCACCCGAATCATCGTCGCCGTACACCTGGGCCGGTCGCTTCACCGAACCCATGTCCGAGCTCGTCAAACGCTACACGGCTTCGGTGGATTTTGACAAGCGATTGTGGCGACAGGATATTCGTGGTTCGCTGGCCCATGCAAAAATGCTTGCCGGGCAAAGCATCATTTCAGCAGAGGATCTCGCGGATATCCAGCGCGGCATGGCGCAAATCGTCACCGAGATCGAAGCTGGGGAATTCGCGTGGTCTACCGAACTTGAGGATGTTCATCTCAATATTGAAAAACGTCTGACCACGATAGTTGGCGACGCCGGCAAGCGACTGCATACCGGCCGTTCGCGAAACGATCAGGTCGCGACCGACATCCGTCTGTTTCTGCGCGACTCGATCGATGACATTCTGTTGCTGCTTGGACAGTTCCAGCACAAGCTGCTTGATCTCGCCGAACGCGAAGCGGCGACACCGATGCCGGGCTTCACCCATTTGCAGGTCGCGCAACCGATCACCTTCGGCCATCATCTGTTGGCCTGGTTCGAGATGACCCGGCGCGATACCGAACGCTTTATCGACACCCGCCGGCGGACCAATCGCCTGCCACTGGGCGCAGCCGCGCTGGCCGGCACCACCTACCCGATCGATCGCGCATTCGTCGCCGCCGAACTTGGTTTCGAGGGCCTGTGCGAGAATTCGCTCGATGCGGTTTCAGATCGCGATTTCGCCATCGAATTTTGTGCGGCCAGCGCACTGCTCATGATGCATTTTTCGCGGATGTCCGAAGAGCTTGTGATGTGGATGAACCCGCGTTTCGCCTTTGTGACGATTGCCGACCGCTTCTGCACGGGCAGTTCGATCATGCCGCAGAAGAAGAACCCCGACGTGCCCGAGCTCGCCCGTGGCAAGACCGGGCGCGTCTACGGCCACCTGACGGCCCTGCTGACCTTGATGAAGGGGCAACCGCTGGCCTACAACAAGGACAACCAGGAAGACAAGGAGCCGCTGTTCGACACGGTCGACACGGTCAGCGACACGCTGCGCATCTTTGCCGAGATGATTGCCGGCATCAAGGCTCGCCCGGCCAGCATGCGCGATGCGCTACGACAGGGCTTTGCGACCGCCACCGATCTGGCGGACTACCTGACCCGTAAAGGCGTGCCTTTCCGCGATGCCCACGAAGCCGTGGGGTTGGCCGTGCGGCGGGCGGAAGAACTCGGCATCGATCTGCCGCAACTGTCGCTCGTCGAGCTACAAAGGTTCGCGCCGCTCGTCTCGGATGACGTATTTGCCCAGCTCACCGTCGAAGGCTCGCTGGCTGCGCGAAATCACGCTGGCGGAACGTCGCCCGAACGGGTTCGGGCGGCAATCGCGCGCGCCCGGAATCTACTGTGAGGCGCATTGGAATGTGCAAGCGGCATGGATAAGATCGGCAAATACGACATCGTCCGCGAACTGGGCCGCGGCGCGACGGCCACGGTTTTCCTGGGCTACGATCCCTTCACCCAGCGGGACGTGGCGGTCAAGGTGGCCTTTCCGGAAATACTGAAAAACCCCGAGCGCGGCAAGCTGTACACCCATCTGTTTCTCAACGAAGCCTCGCTGGTTGGTAAGCTGTTGCACCCGCACATCGTTCAGATTTTCGACGCAGTCGTCGACGAAAGTCTCTGTTATATCGTGATGGAATATGTTCCTGGCGGCACGCTGGAAGATTTCACCTCACCGAACAAGCTGCTGCCGATCGAACGCGTCGTCGAAATCATTTTCAAGTGCACCCGCGCGCTCGACTTCGCTAATCGCATTGGCATCACGCATCGCGACATCAAACCGGCCAACATCCTTTTCCCCGGCAACACCCCGACATCCGGCGACATCAAGATTTCGGACTTCGGCGCGGCCATCATCGACGATCTTGAACGCACCCAGGTCTCGGGGATCGGCTCACCTGCGTACATGTCGCCGCAACAGGTCAAGGAGCAGCCGCTCGATCATCAAACCGATATCTATTCGCTGGGCGTGGTGATGTACCAGTTGCTTACCGGCCAACTCCCTTTTCAGGCCAGTACCAACTACAACATCATCTATCAGATCATCAACACCGAACCGACCAAGCCTTCCGCGCTGAGAAAAAAGATACCCGATGCGCTCGACGCCATCGTTACGCGGGCCATGGCCAAGAGCACACGGCAGCGCTATCAAACCTGGGAAGAGTTCTCGCACGATCTGGCGCAGGCGTTTCGCAACAAGCAGGTCAAGGTGCCGAAACGCATATTTTCGGATTCCGAGAAATACGACACCTTGCGCGAACTGCCTTTTTTTGCCGACTTTTCCGATGCCGAGTTATGGGAAGTGTTGGGTTTTTCGCAATGGCGAAGCATTGCCCCGGACGAAGCAATATTGCAAGAAGGCGACCCCGGAGACTTCTTCTGCTTCCTCGCCGAAGGTGAGCTCAAGGTCACCAAAAATGGCCGGATACTTAACCTGCTGACCACCGGCGACTGCTTTGGTGAAATGGCTGTCATCAGCAAGAGCAGGCAGACCCGAGGGGCGGATGTCGTGGCGCTGACCCAATCCAAGATTCTCACTGTCAAGGGAAAAGCATTGCAGCAGGCCTCGGAAGCTTGTCGAATGCACTTCTACCAGTCCTTCCTCGATGTATTGACCAATCGCCTCGAACTCTCCAACGCGCGGCTGGCCGCGTATTGATACCGGCTCCCGGGTAATTTCAGCACCGCACAAAGAGAATCAATGGGCGCACGACAAGGTGTCGTTTTTCCACCCGTTGTATTCCGGGCGCTGATATGACGTACGCACGATGCCGGTCGTTGCGTCGAAGAGCACGTCGAAGCGCGCAACCTGGTTCCAGCTATCGCAGAAGCGCCATTCCCACACCAGTTCGTCGCGCGCCTTGAAATACGCCGCCCATTCCGGTTGCGGCGGTCCGAGCAGGCGCAACACCGCCGCCTTGTCGCTCTTGCCGGGTTCGATACGGGCAAAATGCGCCATGTCCAAGACGCCTTCAATCCGCAGCAAACGTCCATCGGCTCCCACGAAAACCATGAAGGTCTGCGTGCCGGCCGGCCCCCGCGGATAGGCCAGCTGCTCGCCTCCACCGGGGGAAGGCCATCGGAAGGCCGGTTCGCCCATGACCGCTACCACTTCGGGCAGAGTGGAAATCCCCGGCCTCAGATTGCTGCCGCTGTAACCGGCACAGGCGCCAAGCAGCAACAAGGCGGCGACGATGAACGCGCGCGCTGCCAGGAGATGAGCAACCCGCATCGTGCCGGGCAATGCAGACAGACGAGGAGGGCCCGACACCACTTGATCAGTCCGGAACGGCGATCCCTTCGAGCAGGGATTTCAGCTCACCACTCTCGTACATCTCGCGCATGATGTCGCAGCCACCGACAAACTCGCCGCGTACGTAGAGCTGAGGAATGGTCGGCCAATTGGAGTATTCCTTGACTCCCTCACGGACGACCTGATCTTCAAGCACATTGACACTGAAAAACAGCGGCAGATTGCAGGCCTGCAGGATTTGTACGGCCATCGCCGAAAAGCCGCACATCGGTGCTTTCGGCGTTCCCTTCATGTAGAGCGCCACGGGGTTGCCGGTGACCTGCTCCTTGATCAGCTGTTGCACATCCATTCAATACCTCCATTGGGTTGACAAAAAATCCGGATGATTCCGAGTCAGTCAGGCGAACGGCAGCCGCCGCTGACCCTTTCAATTGCTGCGCCATCGAGCCAGGATGACACCGTGTCGAAGCCCGCCTGCAGTAGCAACGTCCGGGTTTGGACCGCCTGATCGTAGCCATGTTCAATCAACAGCCAGCCACCGGGCAAAAGATGCGCCCACGCGCCTTCGACCAGCGTGCGTATGCACGCCATCCCGTCGCTGCCGGCCACGCCGTCGGACAGCGCGTCAAAGGGCTCAAAGGGCAGTCCGTTGCCTTGCAGATGCGCGTCTCCGGCAGCCACGTACGGCGGGTTGGAAACGATCAGATCGAAGCGTTCATCGCCAAGCGGCACGTACCAGTCACCTTCGAGAAAACGGATCTGCACGCCATGCCGATCCGCATTGGCGCGCGCCACATCGAGCGCCGCAGCCGAAACATCGACCGCCGTCAGTTCGACCGACGGGCAACGCCGGGCCAGCATGATGGCGACGATACCCGAACCGGTCCCCAGATCGACGATGCGGAGCCTATCGCCTGATCGCGCAGCCACTTGCGTTGGCGCTTGATGCCACGCCTGCACCCGTTTAACGGCCTGTTCGACGAGGATTTCTGTGTCCGGCCGGGGAATCAGCACGGACGGCGAAACGACAAATTCAAGCCCGCAAAAATAAGCGCTGCCCAAGAGATAGGCCAACGGCTCGCCTGACGCACGACGCGATACCAGCTTCGCAAACCGGTCGCCCTGCTTGGCGGATAGCGCGCGTTCAGGATGGGCGATCAACTCGGCATGTGTCGCGCCACTGGCGTGTTGCAGTAGAAGCCTGGCATCCTGACGCTCGATGCGCTGGCAGGCCAGGCGCCACGCTTCGCCCAGGCTTCCGTTCAGTTCAGCCACATTCATGCCACTATTCCTCACCCCCCAGCGCAGTGAGCTGTTCGGCCTGATGCTCGTTGGACAGCGCGCAAATCAGTTCGTCGAGGTCGCCTTCCATGATCGCATCGATCTTGTACAAGGTGAGATTGATGCGATGATCGGTCACCCGACCTTGGGGAAAATTGTAGGTGCGAATGCGTTCGGAGCGATCGCCGCTGCCGATCAGCCCCTTGCGTGTCGAAGCGATCTTGGCGTTCTGCTCGCGTTGCTGTGCATCCCGGATCCGCGCCACCAGCACCGACAAGGCCTGCGCCTTGTTCTTATGTTGCGAACGCCCGTCCTGACATTCGACAACGATGCCGGTAGGCAGGTGCGTGATGCGCACCGCCGAGTCGGTCTTGTTGATGTGCTGACCGCCGGCTCCCGATGCGCGGAACGTGTCGATGCGGATTTCCGCCGGGTTGATCTGCACTTCGGCCAGATCGTCGACGACCGGCATCACCGCGACCGTACACGCCGAGGTATGTATACGCCCCTGCGTTTCGGTTTCCGGTACACGCTGCACGCGGTGTCCGCCCGACTCGAACTTGAGTTTCGAATACACTCCTTGGCCACTGACGCGAGCGATCACTTCCTTGTAACCACCGACATCGGAAGCACTGGCGGAAATGATTTCAAGCTGCCAGCGCTGGCGCTCGGCAAAACGCGCATACATGCGAAACAGGCTCCCGGCGAACAGTGCTGATTCGTCCCCCCCCGTCCCGGCACGGATTTCAAGAATGCAATTGCGCTCGTCGTTGGCATCTTTGGGCAACAGCAATTTCTGCAATTCACTTTCAATTTCCGGCAATCGCTCCTTCGCGGACCTGACTTCGGCTTCGGCTAGATCCTTCATTTCCGGATCGCTCATCATATCGAGCGCCGATTGCAGATCGGCCTCGGTCAGACACCAGGTCCGGTAAAGTTCGACGACCGGGCCCAGTTCGGTATGCTCGCGCGTCAGCTTGCGATACTGGTCCATGTCATGCGTCGCGTCGCCGCTGGCCAGAATGCGATCCAGCTCATCCAGCCGCCCGGTCAGCGTCTCAAGTTTGTCGCGAATGCTCTGTTTCATTTGGAAAGCCCAAGGCAGGTTTTGAATCCGGCTCGACAACGCCGAATCAGGCTAATCACCGGAATGAACATCGGGATGCAGGCGGAACAAACGCGTGGCCAGTGCCTGCAACGCATTGCGGTCGCCATCGGCCTGATTCAGCGCCTGTGTCGGCGAATGCAGGAACTTGTTGGTCAAGCGGTGCGACAACTGATCGAGCACGCTCGCCGGGTCTTCTCCCTTGGACAGCAACTTCAACGCGTGTTCCATTTCGTGGCGACGGGTGCGTTCGGCGGCATCGCGCAACGAACGAATGACCGGCACGGTCTCGCGCGTCTGCAACCACTGCAGAAAACCGTCAACCCGCGCCGCGATGATGGCCTCGGCATCGACCACGGCCGACTGTCTCGACTCCAGACCGGATTCGACCACCTGCGCAAGATCGTCGATGGTATAGAGAAATACGTCGTCAAGCTCGCCCACTTCGAATTCGACATCGCGTGGCACGGCCAGATCAACCATGAACATCGGGCGGTGGCGACGCGCACGAACGGCACGCTCGACCAGGCCCAGCCCAATGATCGGCAACTGGCTGGCGGTGCATGAAATGACGATATCAAATTCGGCCAGGCGCTCGCCGACGTCTTCCAGGCGAATCGCCGTCGCGGCGAAACGGTCGGCAAGCGCGCGCCCGCGTTCAACCGTCCGGTTTGCGATGACCATTTGTTTCGGCTGTTGCGCCGCAAAGTGGGTGGCACAAAGCTCGATCATCTCGCCGGCTCCAATGAAGAGCACACGCTGGTTGGCGATACTCTCAAAGATACGCTCCGCCAGTCTGACCGAAGCGGCTGCCATTGACACGATATTGCTGCCGATGGCCGTCGACGATCTGACATCCTTGGCCACGGCAAAGGTATTCTCGAAAAGCTTGTTCAAGGTCAAACCGAGCGTCCCCGCTTCCCTGGCGATTCGTACGGCCTCCTTCATCTGGCCGAGAATCTGGGGTTCGCCAAGCACCATCGAATCGAGGCCACTGGCGACACGGAAAGCGTGGCTCACCGCTTCGCGATCGCTATGGTGGTAAAGGAACGGTTCGATTTCCTGGTGCTGCATGTGGCGGTATTCGGCCAGCCAGTGCATCGCACGATTCGGACTTTCCGCCTGAAAGTAAAGCTCGGTACGGTTGCAGGTCGACAGGATTGCCGCTTCAACAACGCGTCCCTCGCCCGACAGATCGGTCAGCGCCCGCCTCAGCTCTTCGGAATGGAATGCCACCTGCTCGCGGAGCGCAAGCGGCGCCGTGCGGTGATTGATGCCAATAGAGTAAATCGCCATGCAGAGATCGATACGCGGAAGTTGGGGCAAGCGATCAGCCAAGATAGCCGTCGATTATACCACCCACCCCCGACGCCCCCGGATCGCGAGGAGGCCGCCGGGGGTGTCGGGGCAATGGCGAAGTGCCGCAAGAAGCGGGATCGTCGCATGACTAGGCGGTCTTTCTGGACTTCATCTTCTCTTCGAGCGTTTTGATCACACCCAGAATTTCCTGCGTCACCAGAACCGAAAATCCCTTGCGCGCTCCGCCGCGCGTATCGCGGAGCAACGCATGAAGGTAATCGAGGCATTCGCTTGTTCCCCAGTTGGCGGCAATGCGGGCCTTGATATGCGTCGGCATGACGTTCATCGTCACTGGCGTCCGGCTCGAATCCATGCTCACGGCCGGCGTTTCGGTGGCCGGCAAAAAATCCTGGTTCCAGTGAACGCGCTCGACATTGAATCGATGGGCGAGTTGCCCGGCCATCTGCTCGAACTCGCGACGCATTTCGGTCTGTTTGTAGATTTCAAGCAGTCGCAAACCTGGCTGTAGCGACTCCGCCGGGCTATCCTTGATGAAGTCCTGGAGAACTTCCACGGCACCCTGGGCGCGTCCGAAGCTGAGCATGATGTTGGCCAGTTCAATCGGGCTGAAGTCCATCTCTTCTTTCCGGGGCTCCTTGAATACACGGGTCGGCATCTTGTCGATCTGCGCCGGCTTGGCGATCGGCGTATCGTCGAGATCGATGTCTAGCGGGGCGATCGTCCGTTGTTCTGGCAACTCGCGCTTGGGATGCACGCCCACTCGCGGCGGATTGTTCAGTGAACCGCCTGGAGTCGTGCCGACTTTGACGCGCCTGGCCCGACGGAAAAGGTAGGTGCCCAGGCCCAGGCCAAAAATACCGAGCGCAGCCAGACCCGTGCCCAATGCATACGGTTGCCCCTGATCCGCCACGGGAGCGGACGGCCGAGCTTCCGC
This sequence comes from Propionivibrio sp., assembly GCA_016705685.1. Classification (GTDB taxonomy): domain Bacteria; phylum Pseudomonadota; class Gammaproteobacteria; order Burkholderiales; family Rhodocyclaceae; genus Propionivibrio. The sequence continues at coordinate 272,784 of JADJLB010000002.1, read as the reverse complement.
CTTGGGCGCCGGCGGTGAAACCGAGGCAATTGGAGGCGAAACAGGAACGGAGTCGGCTTTTTCGTTGCCTGCAGCGTTGGCAGACGTATCGGCCACCGGCACTTTCGCCTGTGCCTCTGCCGCCAGGGAGGAAAGCTTTATGCGCGCGACATTCAATTCCACGGCCAGCAAGCGGGATTCCATCTCGACGAACACCGTTTGCATCGCCGGCAGGGGCGTCGGATATTCAGCGTGCAGCGCCGTCAACTGCGAGCGCATGGCGACGATTTGCTGCTCGACGTCGACGAGCCGGCTGTCGATCTCGCCTGAACCCACCGTTGCCGCGGATTTCACCGGCGCCAGGGGCTCGTCACTGGGCGTCAAGACCAATCGGTCCTTACTGGCCTCAACCGCTACGGTCTTGCTGCTTTTTGCCACCGTCTTGATTTTCGGCCGAACCGCAACGACGGAGCGTGCCGGCGGGGCGGGGTAACGCAGTTCTACACCATCGGGCAAGACCTCGTCACCCGCCACGGATGACAACCATTCAGGATTGAGCGCAATCATCCGTCGAATGAATCGCTGCTGGGTTCGGGGACTGCGCGGATACAGCCGACGCGCCATATCGGAAGCGGTTTCGCCCGCTCGCGCCATACGCGAACTGGCAGCATGCCCCCGGTCGCTGACGGTCTGGCCGTGTGGCCCTTCAAACGCATCTTCACGACGAGCCGCGGTGACGGGAGCAAGCATCGGGGCCGCCTTGACCTCCTCGGGTGGCGACATTAGCGCTGTGTAATGACGTGTCAGATACGTCCCGCAGCCGGTGTAGATGGCGAGTTGAACGACCGGATCGACGACCTGCCGACGCGAGCTGATCACCAGGCGTGGCGGCGAGGACATCAGCGCAATCTGCGCATCTTTGAGCCAAGGTACGTCGGCCATGGCATCGGCAGCCTGGAAGGTCAGATTGAAACAACTGGGAACAATTGAGGGCGACGAGTTCAACAGCGGTATCTCCGCATGGAAGCGATCGCCTAACTTGCTGGTGATGCGGATTTCACCAAGGCCGACGGCACCAGCCGTCACCGGCGTCAAGGAACAGGCGATCAGCGTGGCAATTACGGTACGTTTGATTGGACTCATTTCAAAATTCCCAAATTTCATACAGGCCGATTGTGCCGAAGGCGCGCAACGCTGGCTGTTAAATAGTGCTCAGTTTGGATGAATTTAGAAAAAAAACTGAATAGCCAAACAGGCTGCACTTCGATTTGTTCTTTTTTTCCGCGTAGGAAGAGCGGAAATCCCGGTCCAGTCTGTCATATTCGCCGTGCGGACTGAACGCGCGCGAAAAGCGATGCTAGTCGTCTCTCCGCTCGTCGATCCGCTCGTCGATCAGTTCGATCCAATGCCGTACGGGTATCGCCGACCCGCTTTGCAAGTGCGTCTGGCATCCGATATTGGCCGTGACAAAAACATCCGGGGAGCCTTCGCTCAAGGCCGCCAGCTTGTTGTCGCGCAGTCGCTTGGACAATTCGGGCTGGGTAATCGAGTAAGTCCCCGCCGACCCGCAACAAAGATGCGCATCGACTACTGGCGTGAGCACGTAACCAGCGGCTGCCAGGAGCGACTCAACCACACCACGGATTTTCTGACCGTGTTGCAATGTGCAGGGCGAGTGAAAAGCAACACGCCGACGCTCGCCGGCACTGTCCTTGGCCGGCAATTGCAGCAACTCCATGAGTCCTTCCCGTTCGGCGGCCAGCACCTCGGACAGATCAAGCGTCAATGCCGAAATACGCGCCGCCTTATCGGCATACGCCGGGTCGTGTTTCAACAATTCGCCGTAGGCACGGACTTGCAAGCCACAGCCCGAGGCGGTCATGACGATGGCTTCGACCCCGCCGGAATGAATCCCCTCGATATACGGCCAACAGGCGTCAATCACCCGGCGCATGTCGTCGAGCGCCTGCTGCTGCGCGTCGAGATGGTAACGCAGTGCCCCGCAACAACCCGCCGATTCAAGCTCGACCATTTCGATACCGAGCCTGTCGAGTACCCGCCCAGCCGCGGCGGCGGTATTCGGCGTCAAGGACGCCTGGCCACAACTGGCCAGCGCAATCATCCGCCGTTGGCGTGGTGCGGCTGGCCGACCCACGCGCGGCCTTTGGCTTGCAGCAGAATCGGGCAATTTCTCCGACAACGCCGTTGGCAAGAGCGGACGGAAGAGCTGGCCGATGTTGACCGCGTTCTTCAGAATTCCCGGATTCGGTATCGTCGTGTAAAGCGTATAACGCGTCATCCTCTCGACGAAAGGGCGGGGAACGCGCTGTTCGATGACGCCGCGCCCGATATCGAGCAGACGGTGATAGTTCACCCCCGACGGGCAGGTCGTTTCGCAAGAGCGGCAGCTCAGGCAGCGATCAAGGTGATTTTGCGTCCGCCGGGTGACCGGGAAGCCTTCCAGCATCTGTTTGATCAGATAGATTCGCCCGCGCGGTCCGTCCAGCTCGTCGCCCAGCAATTGATACGTCGGGCAAGTCGCGTTGCAGAAACCGCAATGAACGCAACTGCGGAGAATGGCGTCGGCCTCACGGCCCTCCGGAGTATCCCTGATAAAGTCGGCAAGATTTGTTTGCATGGTCGGATAAGATCAGAATTCGGGATACATGCGGCCGGGATTGAATATTCCCTGCGGGTCGAAGGCGTGTTTCAGTTGACGGTGAATTCGCGCCAAAGGCGCGGAAAGCGGCTGGAATACGCCGTACTCGGCCTTCAGCGTCTGCTCGGCCCGAAACAGCGTGGCATGACCGCCGCCTTGCTCCGCTGCCCGGCGTACGGCCCGATCGGCCACTGCGTCGGGGCCGCGCATCCAGCGCAACGCACCGCCCCATTCAATGAGCTGCGCTCCGGGCAACGCCAGCACCGCGCTTGTCGAAGGAACGCTGATGCGCCACAGCGGCACCTCGCCGGCAAAAAAAACATGCTGCTGCTCGCGGATGCCACGCCAGAATACGTACGCATCCTCATGATCTACGCGCTGCCCGCCCAGCGTCCTGCTTGCGGCACTCACCGCCGCCGCGGCACCGGAAAGTCGGACATGCAGCACGTCTTCCGACCAGGCCGACGCCGATACAGGCAACGGCTGGCCGCCCCAGCGATTGAGCAAATCCAGCGCCTTGTCCTGCGTCAATTCGAAGCACACAGTTTGCTCGGCTACCGCAACAGGCAAAACCTTGAGCGAGACTTCAGCGATCAGCCCCAGCGTGCCCAAGCTGCCGGCCATCAGCCGCGACACGTCGTAACCAGCGACATTCTTCATCACCTGCCCACCGAAATTGAGCAACTCACCCTGGCCATTAAGTATTTTCACCCCGAGCACAAAATCGCGAACGGCGCCGGCCTGGGCGCGGCGCGGGCCCGCCAGGCCGCTGGCGACACAGCCGCCCACCGTCGCTCCCGCGCCAAAATGCGGCGGCTCGAAGGCCAGCGACTGGCCCTTTTCAGCCAGGATTTCTTCCAGCCTGGCCAACGGCGTTCCACAACGCGCCGTCACGACCAGTTCGGTCGGTTCGTAAGCCACGATGCCAGCGTATTCGCGCGTATCGAATATTTCGCCGCACGGCGACTGGCCGTAAAAATCCTTGCTGCCGCTGCCACATAAGCGCAGCGGAGTCTGCCCGGCCGACGCGGCGCGCAGGCGATCGGCCCAGCGCTCCAGGCAGGCGTCGCCCAATCCGCGCATCACGCCCCCCCCGGCGCGGAATGGTCGGCACCGCCAGCCGAATCGCGTATCAGGCGATACTCGCGACATCGCGCCGCCGTCGGAATCGCCTTGTCCGGGTTGAACAAGCCGTCGGAGTCAAATGCGCGCTTAAGCGCATGAAATACTTCTAGTTCCGCGGGTGAAAACTGGGCGCACATCTGTACGATCTTTTCAATGCCGACGCCATGCTCCCCGGTAATCGATCCGCCCAGCTCGACCGACAGTTCCAGAATCTCGCCGCCAAAGGCTGTCGCCAGATCGAGCTGTCCCGGCACATTGGCGTCGTACATGATCAGCGGATGCAGATTGCCGTCTCCGGCGTGAAACACGTTGGCGCACCGCAAACCGTAACGCTGTTCCATCTCGGCGATGGCTTTCAGCATTCGCGCCAGATTCTTGCGCGGAATGGTCCCGTCCATGCACAGATAGTCCGGTGAGATACGTCCAATCGCTGGAAACGCCGCTTTTCGTCCAGCCCAGAATTTAAGCCGTTCCGTTTCGTTTTGCGAGACGCGTATTCCGGACGCACCGCTTTCCTTGAGCACTCCGGTCATGCGGGCCATTTCCTCGTCCACCTCTTCCGGCGTGCCGTCGGATTCGCAAAGCAGAATAGCCTCGGCGCCGAGGTCGTAACCGGCGTTGACGAAAGGCTCGACGGCATGGATGGCTTTCCGGTCCATCATCTCCAGACCAGCGGGAATAATGCCGGCGGCAATGATATTGGCCACCGCGTCACCGGCCTTGGTGACATCGTCGAACGACGCCAGCACGACCTGCGCGAGTTCGGGCTTGGGTGTGAGCTTCACCGTGATCTCGGTAATCAGCGCCAGCATGCCCTCGGACCCGTTGATCAGCGCCAGCAGGTCATAGCCGGGCGCGTCGAGCGCGGCGTTGCCAAATTCGACAATCTCCCCTTCGATGGTCAGACCACGAACCCGCAGCACGTTGTGCACCGTCAGGCCGTATTTCAGGCAATGCACTCCCCCCGAGTTTTCAGAGACATTGCCGCCGATGGTGCAGGCAATTTGCGACGAGGGGTCTGGCGCGTAGTACAGCGCGTGCGCCGCTGCCGCTTCGGATATGGCCAGATTGCGAACGCCGGGCTGAACGACCGCCGTTCGCGCGACCGGATCGAGATTGACGATTTTCTTGAGTTTGGCCAGCGAAAGTACCAGCCCGTGGCGATGCGGCATCGCGCCTCCCGACAAGCCGGTAGCCGCTCCACGCGGAACGATCGGAACCTTGCGCGCATGGCAGATCCTGAGAATGGCTTGCGCCTGTGCTTCGCTGTCCGGCAAGGCGACAATCAGCGGCAACTGGCGATACGCCGTCATGCCATCGCATTCGTAGGGGCGCAGATCCTCCTCATCGACGAGCAGGCAACCCTCGGGCAGAACCTTGCCGAGCTGCGCCAGCAAGTCGTCCTTGTCGAAGACAGGGCCTGGCAATGCAGATGAGCCGTCAATACCCATTGGAATTCTTCGGCGCCCGCTGTCGTTGTCAGAGTCCGAAGACGCCCTTGATGACGCCGCCCAGACCGGGCATTTCCTGCCGGGGCGGAGCACCCTGTTCGCTGCCCTGGGAACGCGTGCCGCCCTGTTCTTCCATGCCAAGAACGGTCATTCCGGTCGATTTGATGCGCAGGCGAACCGCCCACTCCGGGTCCCAGGGCGCCTTGGGATTGGCGGGACGCGGCGGATGGGCCAGATTGAGTTCGGGTCCGTAGGCAATCATGCGCACCATGGCGCCATCGGTTGCGCCGAAGATGCCGGAAGGTATGGCGCAATTCTGAATGTTGGGTGCCAGCACAACCTTTTCGCCGATCAATTTCCTGACCTGCGCGGGCGCCAGATAGTCCATCAATCCCCAACCCGGGTCCGGCTGTTCGCTGGAACTCCAGATGATCATTTCATCATCGCCTCGGGAACCCATGGCCGTAAGGAAGTAGCCCTCTGCCGAATTGATGGATTGCCAACTCACGTTGACCGATGCTTTCGGGTCACCACGGGTGCTCATCCTGATTTTGGGCATGAAATCGTAGGCATCACGCAATGCGAAGCGGAGTCCGGACGGCACGCCCTCACCGCTGACCGCGTGGTCGCCTTCGAGCGAAGCACCGTTCGGCACGCGCTGACGGTCCCGCTCGTTGGGCCATACCGAGCGACCCGCAACGGCTTTGGCGCCCCGATCAGGGGCGAAGCGGCCATTCATGAAACGCGACCATTCGTCGGGCCCTGAACGGGAAAAATCAACCGTCCGCGGCTGTCCGGGGCGAATCCTGTCGCCACAACCCCAGTAGAACACCAGCTTGCCCTTCGGCTTTTCCGCGCCACCTTCATGCCCTTCCCCTGCCGGGCTCCGTGCGGCCGGCATCAACGGCAGGCTGTTGCCCATCCGCAATCCGGGTGGAATGGCATGCGAACCCTCGGTGCCGGAGGGCTTGTTGCGCGTGTAGAGCGCCGTATCCAGCCACTGGCCTGGCGATCCACCACCCATTTTGGTACCACCAAAGAATCCGCCGAACATGCTGCCCGCACCGGAATCGGTATCTCCCATGCCGGGAATCGACATGCTGTTGGTGGCCGCGTCCATCCAGAACTGGGCAACAGGCGGTTTCGACTGGGCCGAAGCCGTTCCGGCGACCAGAATCAGCCCGGCGGCCAAGGAAGTTGCGATTTGAGTAGACATGTTTTCCCCATTCATGAGCAAAGCGCTTCAAGTAATCATTCGGGCCTTACCGGCATCGTGTTCGCCGGGCCAAGGCAACGCAAGACAACCGCGTTCAGGCAAGGTCAGACATGACATGCAGATATGCGTAACGATGCAGCCGACCGGGCGCCGTCTTTCGCGGTTAGCCCAAGCAATCCAGGATCAAAAGCAACCGAAGCTCAACGCTGCGTCGTCTGTGCCTTGACCGCCACCCATTCCCCTTTGCGCTGTTCGAGCAGATAGTCCTCGAGCGCTTCGAAACGATAAGGCTGTCCATTCATCAGCCCCTGTTCGATGGCGACCGATTTGACGGTAATCCGTTTGCAGCGTTTTGCGGATTCGCCTTCGGCCAGAGCGGCGTCAATCGAAACGCGGCGTTGCTGATAGTCCTTGAGTCCGGCAAGAGCATTCAGCGTGCTCTGAACAAATTCGACGCGGCCGAATTCGAGCGTGGACGTGCCGTCGCCACTGCGCACGTTGGCTTTTGCGACGATATCCGGCGCAAACAGGTCAAGAATGGTCTTGATATCCCGACCTTCGAGGGCGCGATCAAAGCGGTTGAGCCAGGCCCGGCCGATAGCCGCAGGCGAACAGCCCGATTCAGGCCTCGACGGCTCGCTGACCCGTGTTTCGGGAGCTGCCGCCGCTTCCTCAACCGGCTTTGCTTTTTGCTCGGCTGGCGGTCTCGCTTTGCCGACGTGGGTTTCGAGTTGCTTCTGGCTGACGGCATCGACGGTTTCGGAGTAACGGTCCATTTCCTGGTCGAAACTGCCGGGAACGAAGAACTCAGGCACTTTCGTGAGCAGTACCGGCAGTAGCAGCGTCATCAGCCCTCGGGTTCGTCCGCCGGCAGCACGCGGATCGCGGGCAAAACCCACCTTGCCGCTGTCGATGGCGACGTTGCCGCCGTTGGCGTCAAGCAGCGTCGATCCCCGATTGACTTTGTCGTAGGTGCCCTGATGCCAGGTGGCATCGGCCATCTCGGCCGGCAACACATAGGGTTCGTGGTCGGTCCCGCGAATGCCGATGGTGGCCGACGGCGTGACGACCCGATGTTCGCTGCGGTTGAGCTGGCTGATCCAGCCGCTGATTACGCGCAGCGAGCCGGTGATCAGACGCAGGATCTGGTGGTCCGAGGATTTTCCCTCGGCAGCAAAACGCTCCGGTACGAACTCGGCGCCCGGGCGAACGGCAACGATGCCGGCATCGCCGGTTTTCAATACCGCTTCGCTATTGGGCGTGGCATGCACCTTTTCGCCGACATAAACCGTACCGCCTTCGCGCAATTTACGCGGCACCCCGAGCTTGCCCGTCGCATAGACATCGCCACGCAGGCGCCAAACCGTGGCAAAAGGCTTGCCGCTATCTGTATTCGCAGAACTGGCCTCGGCAGCCGTGACCTGAAGCGGGACGAACGTCACGAAAGCCAGCACCAGGGCCAGCACGATCCGATAGACGAGATTTGCTGATAAGGGATTCATAGGGCGATTGAACTCAGGACATGAAAGGATGAGTAGGAGTTTAATACCAAAAGCGCGGTTACGCTCACCTGTAGAATAGACCATCGGGCCCGAACTGCGGGTCTTGAGCACCGACGATTCGCTTTCACGGACACGGATGGCCGCCCGGCTCGTCAATGTCGTCGATGAAGAACTCATCTTGGCAAGGCAAATTCCGTACGTCATAATGCCGGCGGGCTTCCCGGGATGCTCGATAGACCCAGATTACCAAAGCTCAACTCTTTTTTTGTCCCTTACAAAAGCAAAGGCAATCGACACCATGAGCGAACTCATCTATCCGCGCGAACGCACGCTTGGCAATATCACCCTGATACTCGGATTACTGGCCTGGCTGGGCCTGATCGTCGGCACGTTCGGCATGGCACTGATCGGGCTGGCCATCGGCTTCGTGCTGTACCTGTTCATCCAATCGACCCTGATCGCCCACATCAAGGGGAATGGCGTCGAGCTGTCGGAATCCCAGTTTCCCGACCTGCACGCGCAATTCAAGGCCTGTTGCGAACGACTGCAGATCGCCGCGCGCCCGCAGGCCTACGTCCTGAATGGCAATGGTGGCTTGAATGCGTTCGCCACCAAATTCCTCGGTACGCAATACGTTGTGCTGATGTCGGATGTCGTCGATGCCATGGACCAACATGCCGACGGCGTCCGCTTCTACATCGGCCACGAACTGGGCCACTTGCGCATGAAGCATCTGAGCGGGCATCTGCTGCGCTGGCCGGCGCTCTGGCTTCCGCTGCTTGGCGCCGCGTATTCCAGAGCCCGTGAAAGCACCTGCGACCGCCACGGTCTGGCCTGCAGCAGCTCGCCCGAGGGGGCCGCGCGCGCATTGTCTGCGTTGTCGGCCGGCGCCGCACGCTGGAAGAATCTCGACGTATCGGCGTATCTTGGCCAGGCCAGCCATTCGTCCGGTTTCTGGATGTCGTTCCACGAGCTGACCGCGGGCTATCCCTGGCTGACCAAGCGCGCCGCCCGTGTGATGGACACGCGGGCGCCCATGCCCAGACGCCACGGTCTGGCCTATCTGCTGGCGGCGTTCATTCCGTATGCCGGCCGCCTGGGCGGCGGCTTCGGTTTGCTCATCGTGATCTACATCGCCGGGGTTCTGGCCGCGATAGCCATTCCGGCCTACCAGGACTACAAGGTCAGGGCCGTGGTCAACGTCGCCTACGTCAACTCGCAGAACGTTCGCGAGGCCCTGGTCAACTACTACGAGACGAATCAACGGGTGCCCCCGTCGCTGGACCAGATGGGTCTGGGTTCGAAATTGCCCGACGGCTCGCCGTTATCGCTGGACCCGAACAAGATGGTGCTCACCGTCGGCACGGCCCACGGCGAACTTGTCTTCATCCCCTCGGTTGGCGCCAACGGCCACATCGTCTGGAGCTGTACGAACGGTGAAGGCTTGAAACCGACGCAGCTTCCGCCAGCTTGCCGCAGATCGGGAAATCCGTAGCCGCCCTACAGCGGCAGCGGCCCTATTGGGACGGCACGAACCCGGAAGATTGCCCCCTACGCAATCTGACGTATTCCGGCGTGACTGCCAACCTCTTAATCTGAGCTTGCGCTGCACAAACCGATCCCATCCCCTGAGGAGCTTTTATGAGCAATCGTCGAAATTTTATCAAGGCAACCGCGCTGTCCGTAGCGTTGGCTTCCGCCGGACTGCTTTCCTTCACCGCGCATGCCGCCGACACGATCAAGGTCGGCGTACTGCATTCCCTGTCTGGCACCATGGCCATTTCCGAGACCGCGCTCAAGGAAACCGTGCTGATGACCATCGATGAAATCAACAAAGCCGGCGGCGTGATGGGCAAGAAGCTCGAACCGGTCGTGGTCGACCCGGCCTCCAACTGGCCGTTGTTCGCCGAAAAAGCCCGCCAGCTCCTGACCAAGGACAAGGTCGCCGTCACCTTCGGCTGCTGGACCTCCGTTTCGCGCAAATCCGTTCTGCCGGTTTACAAGGAACTGAATGGCCTACTCTTCTACCCGGTGCAATACGAAGGCGAAGAGCTGGAAAAGAATGTCTTCTACACCGGCGCAGCGCCTAACCAGCAAGCGATCCCGGCCGTCGAATACCTGATGAGCAAGGACGGCGGCGAAGCCAAGCGCTTCGTTCTGCTTGGTACGGACTATGTCTATCCGCGCACGACCAACAAGATCCTCCGCGCCTTCCTGCACAGCAAGGGCGTCGCCGATGCTGACATCATGGAAGAGTACACCCCGTTCGGCCATTCCGACTATCAGACGATCATCGCCAAGATCAAGAAGTTTGCCTCCGAAGGCAAGAAGACCGCCGTCGTCTCAACCATCAACGGCGATTCCAACGTACCTTTCTACAAGGAACTGGGCAATGCCGGGCTGAAGGCAACCGATGTGCCAGTGGTCGCTTTCTCGGTGGGCGAAGAGGAATTGCGTGGTGTCGATACCAAGCCGCTGGTCGGCCACCTGGCCTCGTGGAACTACTTCATGTCGTTGAAGAACGCCGAAAATGACAAGTTTGTAAAGATGTACCAGGCCTGGGCGAAGAAGGAAAAGTTGCCGAACGCCGACAAGGTGGTGACCAACGACCCGATGGAAGCCACTTATATCGGTATCCACATGTGGAAGCAGGCGGTCGAGAAAGCCAAGAGCACCGATACCGACAAGGTCATCGCCGCCATGGCCGGCCAGACCTTCAAGGCGCCAAGCGGAATCCTGTCGAAGATGGACGAGAAAAACCATCACCTGCATAAGTCGGTATTTATCGGCGAAGTGAAGGCGGATGGCCAGTTCAACGTCGTCTGGAAAACGCCCGGACCGGTTCGCGCGCAGCCCTGGAGCCCATTCATTCCGGGTAACGACAAGAAAAAGGATGTGCCGGAAGGGATGTAATTCGGCCAACAGGCTATTAAGTTTCGACGGGGGCTGCGGCCCCCGTTTTGTTTGTAGCCAGCACTTCGCCTTGCCTTTTCCGGATTCCCCGTGCGCTGCGATAAAAAGCCAAATATAATATGTCGCTGTTTTATCACAACCGCCCGAGGGAAAGCCCATGATGAATCAACCCGCCCGTGTTCAGTCTGGAGTGTTACGGTTGTGCATCTGTTGTCTGGGATCTTTGCTTTCCGCGTGTGCCGTGCAACAACCTCCGATCAGCCAGAAAGAGGCACCACAACCCACGGCCATCCAAAAAGCCGCACAGCAAGCCATCAATACTCAAGCGCCGGCGACACCCACGCTGAAAAGAAAGATTGCGCTGGGTCGGATCTCCAACGAAACGAATTATGGCCGTTCGCTGCTGCGCGACAATCATGGTGACCCGTTAGGCAAACAGGTCACTGACCTGATGAGCAAAGCACTGACTGAATCAGGCGCCTATCTGGTTTTTGAGCGACCCGACATCACTCGCCTGCAATCGGAAAGCTTCTTGACCGATACCCGACTCAAACTCGTCGGCGTCGATGCCCTCGTCATCGGCTCGCTGACCGAGTTCGGCCGGAAGACCGTGGGGCAAACCGGGTTTGCCTCTTCAAGCAAGAAGCAAATCGCCTTCGCCAAGGTCGATGTGCGCGTAGTGGATGTCAGCACCGGGCAAATCTTCTTTGCCACGTCGGGCGCGGGTGAAGCCTCGACAGAAACGGCTTCGACGTTTGGCTTTGGATCGCAGGCCGCCTATGACGGAACACTGAACGATGCCGCCATCCGTCAGGCCGTGTCAGAGGTTGTCAATCGCCTGTCGAACGAGCTGGGTTCGCGCCCCTGGCAAACCTTCATCCTGAAGGCAGACAACAGACAAATCTTCATTGGCGGAGGGAAAAGCCAGGGGATCAGACCCGGCATGGTCTTCTCCGTCCAGACGCAGGGTGAAAAACTCAAATCCCCGCAAACGGGAGCCGAAATCACCTTGCCGGGACGACAGGTCGCCCAAGTCCGCGTCGAATCCAGCTTCGGCGACAACGAACTGAACGAAGGCTCGATCGCTTCAGTGATTGCGGGCTCTATCGCCGGATACAAACCAGAACAGTTGATCGTTCGATTTGAAGGGGTCAAGGAATGAAGAAGGCGGCTTACCGTGTTGTTGCATCGTGCGCGCTGATCGGCACGCTCCTGCTTACCGGATGCGTCCAGATGCCCACCGAGAAAATGGGCGTTTCGGATATGCGCCCACAGATTTCATTCACCGCAACGAATGAGACTCTGCTTGCCTCGCGCGTCGTTATCGATGGCCTGGATGTTGGCGCCCTGGCCGACTACACCGCGGATACGGCTGCGCTTCGCGTGCTGTCCGGCAACCACCGGATACAGATTTACTCCGGGGGCACGATCTTGCTTGATGAGAAGGTCTATCTTGGCGACGGCGTCAGTCGCACCTTTCTCGTCAAATAGGGAGTTGTCATGCGCCTCGCCGCCCTACTGATCTTGGCAATCGCCCTGTCGGGTTGCGTGACCACCACCCGACAATACGAATGGGGCGACTATGACTCCAAGCTGTATGCCAGCTATAAAGATCCGAGCAAAACAGAAGCACTGACCATCAGCCTCGAAAACCATATCAATCAGCTTGAGCAAAACCGGATGAAGCCGCCTCCGGGCCTGTATGCGGAATTAGGGACGCTTTATCTCCAAGCCGGCTCGCAGGACAAGGCCATCACGATGTACGGAAAGGAACGTGATGCCTGGCCGGAAAGCAAGGGACTGATGGATGCCATGATCAAGAATCTGGAACGACGCAAAGACCTTGCCGAAGGCAACACCAAATCATGAAGCTTGTATCGGTCCTGTTTCTTGCTTTGCTGGCCGGCTGTGTTACGGAGCCGGTCAAAAGAGACATGAGCGCTTTCATCGCAACCGCCCCGCGCTCGATTCTGGTTGTGCCGACGGTGAATAGATCGCTTGATGTCGATGCTCCAAATTACGTCTTGACCACCTTGCCCATTCCTCTGGCCGAAAAGGGCTACTATGTTTTTCCGGTCAACACGACAAAATTTGTCCTTGAACAGGAAGGCTATTACGAGGGTGATCGAATCCACCAGTTACCGCCCGAGACTCTGGCCAAGCTATTCGATGCGGATGCGATTCTCTACGTCACCATCAACCGATGGGATGCCCAGTACGCCGTACTGTCGACACAAGTCACCGTCGAACTCGATTACCGGATGGTCAGTCGTGACGGCACCGAGATCTGGAAAGAAAATAAGCGCATGGTATATGCCCCGCAGAACAACTCGTCCGGCTCGCCACTAGCCGGTCTGATCGCCTCAATGATCAGCGCCGCCATCACGCGTGCCGCGCCAAATTACTTGCCTCTCGCACAACAGGCGAATTACCAGGTGTTTTACGGCCCTCAAGCGTTTCCTGACGGCCCCTATAAAATAAAAGAAGAGAAAAAAGCGCGCTGAACTTGAGCATGCATTCCCCACTCTGAGCTCAGGTTCTCCATTTGCCGTTCTTGAAACGGCCATGCGCCCTCAGTTAGCTGCCGGGAAAAAGATGGCCGTCCGTTATAGGCTGTCGAGGTCGCGGTGGTCGGCGTGTCTACTACTTTAGGCCGAACATGGCCAGTTCAGCCAAACAAATCTCGCCTCACGCGTATACTCCCGCATCCCGCTCCGGGTAGCTCTCATACACATGCTCGAACACCGCCGAGCATTTCTGGTTGTAGAGCTCCGGCGTATAGGCGCGCGGCAAGCCGCTGTCGAGCGTGTCTTCGATGGTCAACTTCAACTGCGAACGCGCCGCCGCTTTTTGCCGCCAGTTCAGCACCAGCAAGTCCTTGAGCCGCGTCAGCAGTTCGCGGGCGACCTTCTTGACCTCGGCGCGTTCTTCGCCCGACAACTCCGGCGCCGGCCGCGTGAGAATGTCGAAGATCACCAACTCTTCCTCGCTCATGTTTTCACGCACATGCCGTTCTTGTTCGTCATTCAGGCTGTTCGACAGCTTCACCAATTCCTCGAACAATTCCTCGATGTTGCGGCTGCCGGCGTTGTAGCTCTCAATCAGCGCCTCGAACTTTTCCGCGAAGTCGGCGCGGGTGCGATTTAGCCGGATCATCTTTTCCAGTTGGGCGCGTATCGCGGCCTTGAGCACTTCGAGGTCCGTGTTCCTGTGCCTGGACTCCTTGAAGCGCTTTGCCAGCGCCTCGAAGTTGATCTTGGAGAGGTCGAGTGCCGGCGGTCCCGACTGACGGATTTCATGGCCGGTAATCGAATCGTCGAGCAGGCCGTTGATCGCGTTCATCACCTGCGAAACATCCGGCGGATTCGGGTTTAGCTTGGCGCGGATAGCTTCGGCCAGCGTGGTCAGGCAGGCCACACGACTGGCGAATTCCAGCGCCGACGGGTCGGGCTTCACGGCACGGTAGAGCGTGCTCACCAGCCGCTCATGGGCAAAGAAGTCGCGGCGCAGCGGGTCGGGTGAGATCAGCGCATTCATGCCGTCCTGGATACGTGACAGGCGCTCCATGCTGCCGGCATCCGTTGCCTCGATCTCGCCCAGCATCACGCCATGCGCGGCGCAGAAAGCCGTTGCATCGAGCACCGCCTTGCCCAGTTCCTCAACCAGTTGCTGCTTGTCTTTGACAGGACTCCTGCCGTCCTTGCCGGCGCCGTAGATGGCCAGCGCCTTTTCCAGCGACGTGAAAACGTTGGCGTAATCGACGATGACGCCGCTGTGCTTGCCGGGGAAGACGCGGTTGGCGCGGGCGATGGTCTGCATCAGCGTGTGGTTGCGCATCGGCTTGTCGAGATACACCGTCGAGCAGCTCGGCGCATCGAAGCCGGTCAGCCACATGGCGCAGACGAACACCAGGCGCAGCGGGTCTTCAGTGTCCTTGAACTTCTCGTCCAGCCCCGGCTGCCCGGACGAAGACGACAAATTCATCCGCTTGCGGTGCGGCTCGATGTCGAGGCCGAGCGTCTGCATCTGCTGGATTTCGTTCTGCCCAGGCGAGACGATCACCGCCATGTCGGTGCTGGTAAGAACTTCCAGCCGCTGCTTCAGCTCGGCCATACGCAGGTCGCGCCGCGCCTGTTCGGGTGTCATCCCGCCACCAGGCTGGTAGTGCAGTTCGCCGAGTTCCTTTTGTACCCGCGCGGTCTCCGCGGCCCAATGCGCCTTCACCTTGTCGTGCATGCGCAGCGCGGTGGCCTTGTCGATCGACACCACCATCGCCTTGCCGACCGCATTTGCCAACATTCCGCGTCCGAGGAAGTGCCGCACGATGTCCTGTGCCACGGTTTCCAGCCGGTCGTCGCGGGTTATCAAATGGTATTGCCGCCCCAGTACCCTCTCCAGCTTGGCCTCCTGATCGTCGTCAAGGTCGGCATCCTCGATCAGGCGGTAAATGTCTTCGTTGAGGTCGGGATTGACGAGCTGCAACTCCGGTGTGCGGTTCTCGTAGAACAGCGGCACCGTGGCGCCGTCCTCGATGGACTGCTGGAAGTCGTAGATCGAGACGTAGTCGCCGAAGACTTCCCTGGTGCGCTCCTCGCCCGCGATCAGCGGCGTGCCGGTGAAGGCCAGGAACATCGCCCTGGGCAGCGCGGCGCGCATGTTCAGCGCCAGCGTGTCGTACTGGCTGCGGTGCGCCTCGTCGGTCAGCACGATCACGTCGGAACGGTCGCACAGCAGCTCCGGCGTCTGAAACTTGTGCACCAGCGTGAAAACGTAACGGTGGTTGCCGCGCAGCAGCTCGCGCAGATGGGCGCCGCTGGCGGCGTGGCATTCGTCGCCCTCGGCCTCGCTCACCGCGCAGGTGGTCTTGAAGGTCTTGGCGATCTGCTCGTCGAGTTCCACGCGGTCGGTGACGATCACGAAGGTCCAGTTGCCGGCCAGCTTGCGTAGCACCTTCTGTGCGAAGAACACCATTGAAAAGCTCTTGCCGCTGCCCTGCGTCTGCCAGAACACGCCGCCGCGTCCATGGCCCAGCGCGCGGGCTTCAAGCATCGATGCGATGGCGTTATTGACGCCGAGATATTGGTGGTTCTGCGCGAGAATCTTGACTAGCCCGGCCTTGTGCTCGGAAAACAGTGTGAAGTTCTCGACCAGATCAAGCAGGCGGGTGCGGTCGCAGGTGCCGCGCAGCATCACTTCCAGCGACACGCGGCGCACTTCGTCCTCGCGCTCGATGCGCTTCCACTCCACCCAGCGCCCCCAGTCGGCGGTGAGCGAGCCGACGCGGCTGTCGGTGCCGTTGCTGGCGATGAGCAGCGCGTTGCTCCAGAACAGCGCCGGAATCTGCTGCTTGTAGTGGGTGAGGTTCTCGTCGAAGGCGGCCCGCGCCGGCACGCCGGGCTTCTTGAGTTCGATCACCACCCACGGCAGACCATTGACGAAGCCGACCAGATCGGGCCGGCAGGTGTAGAGCGCGCCGGTCACGCTGAACTGACTGACCAGCAGGAAGTCGTTGTTCTCGGAGTGTTCCCAATCGACCACGCGCAGGCGTTCGGCCTTCTGGCCGCCGTGTTCGCGCGCATCACTGCCCAGATTCGGCACCGACACCGTGATGCCTTCCTTGAGCAGCCGATAGACCTCCCGGTTGGCCGCTTCCAGGCTCATCGCCGAGCGGTCGCGGGTCAGTTCGTCGATGGCAGTCTGGATCGCCTCCGGCGGCAGTGCGGGGTTGAATTTGCATAGCGCGGCGCGCAGGCGTTCCACCAGCACCGCTTCGCCTCGGGTCTCGCGTCCCAGCGTTCCACCCGCGCCAAAGGTTTCTTCCAGCGCCGACACCGTCTGCCAGCCAAGCGTCGCGAACAGCCCGATGGCGGGTTGTTCGACGAGCTGGTCTTCGGAGTAGGCGTGGGTGCTCATGGCAAGTAGAGTCCAGCAATCTCGCGCAGTTTGGCCTGCAACTCGGGTAGGCGCTCCTGGCTTGCAACATCGCCCGGCAAATGGCCCGGCAGCGCATCAATGAAGGAAGGCAGCGCCAGCAGCCCCCGAAATCGCTCGGCCAGATAGTCCCTGAGCTCGGGCGGGCTGCCCCGGCACTCTTCCAGCAGCACGTCGCGGCCATCGACCACCGCGAGCAGGTCGCCAAGGTCATGGCTGAACAGGAAATCGTTCTTGCCGCGTCCGTCGAACGCTTCCAGCTTGGTAGCCACAAAAACTGCTGCTGCGATCAGGCGGATCAGGCGACCGCTGGGCAGCGCAACCGGTTGGGCCGTCTCCAGCGCCAGCGGATACCAGCGGTTGGCAAAGCCGAGAATCTTCTCCAGCGAGGGCATTACATCCACGATGACTGATCCGACTTGCCAGCGACAGATCGGAGCTTCCGGGCGCATGTCCTGCACAAAGCCACGGGCGCGCAACGCCGTCTCGACCCGGTGGTAGTCCGTCAGCGCCACGGCGCGGCAGACCAGGTCCACATCCTCGGTCGGTCGGATCGTCGGCATAGCCGGATCAGTAATGAGCAATCCCGCGACCGCGCCGCCGACAAATACCATCTCCTCACGCAAGTCATCACCCAATCGCTCGGCGACGACTTCCAGCAGCGCGACATTGGGATCGTTGGCGTTCATGGTTGCAAGCGCTTGTCCAGCAGATCGATTGCCAGGGCGCGTTCGCGGGCGCTGCCGCCGCGCACCGCATCGAACAGCACCAGCAACTCGTACAGCGCCGGGTTCCGGCCGGCCGCCTCCGGCACGCTCGGGTAGAGGGGGTAGAAGGCCATGCCACGCGCCGTGCCATTCTTGTGCGGCCACACCGGTAGCGGATCGGTACCCGGCACAATCACATCCTTCAACGGCGCAGCGGCATAGCCGGTCGGTAGGCCGCGCGTCAGGCTGCCGCGCGTGGCCGGAAAGCAATAGCGTGCGCCGTGCTGGACGAACGAGCGCAACGCGGCAAACACCACGCTCGCCTTGCCGCTCGCGTCCTTGAGCGCCAACTGCGCGGCCACCGCACGCTCGACCGCCCCGTGCACCTCGGAAGCCGTCATGCCCAACTCGGCCGCCAGCGCCGCATAGGTCGGCGCCGAACCGCGCTCCAGCGCCAGACGCAGCAGCACCACGAGATCCTGCGGACGCAGGACGACTTGCGGGTTGGACTTTGAACGGGCCACGGTACAACTCCTTCATTCGCTATTCGCGAATAGCGAATATATGCGTTTGGGGAGGGATTGGCAAGGCCATGACTCAGGCCGGCTCGACCTCGATCTGGCCGGAGAGCAGGCGTGGCAGGAGCAGATCGCGGGTGCGGCGGAGGTTTTGGATTTGGCGTTGAAGAGCGAGAACTTGTTCGGCCATTGGTGCGGTTATGGTTTCAAACCGCGCAACCAGATCGTCCGGCGGTTGAAGAAACTCGATGGTCTTGAATACACCCCGACTGATTTCCTTGAAGGTCGCGCCCGACGCCATGCGCTGAAAGGTCGGCACGCCCTCTGTCAGCCAGTGGAACAAGAAGTTGAGCGGCACCCGTTCATTTGGCTGGCAAGTGATGAATCCTTGGTTGGTGCAAGCCGGATGCGTGTTGATGGCGATTGCTCCGATGGTGGCGCGACTGGTGAGCATCACGCTACGAGCCGGGAACATCCGTGCTGAACTCTGCGCAAGCCCGCGTTCCGTAATGTGGTCGCTGGAGTCGTCGATGAACATCGTGCCTGCTCGGGTCAGGTCGGTTGGCGAATACCACTGAATCGTGCCGTTCGTCCAAAACTCATCTTCTTTCCGTGATGGTGTGCCGCCGCCAGAAATCACAAATGCGTCGGCGACCGTCTTCACCGCCCACCCCTGCGGAATCTCGCCGAGGGGGGAGGCAACGAGGGGGTGGTTTTGATTCGCGCCCTGCCGGGCGCTCACCCCTTCGGGGCAGCCTTCGGCTGTCCCAACCGGCGCTGCCGGTTGGTCGTGGCCGGGGAAGCGGAAGTGGACGAACCACTCGCGGTAGAGGGCGCGGGCCATCGCCTCCAGAATCTTGATGCGCCGCTGGCTGTTCTCGATGAGTTCGTCGTAGGCCGACAGGATGCCCGCGATGCGTTGCTGGACGGGGAGCGGGGGCAGCGGCACCTCAAAATTGCGAAGAATGTCGAGGTTGATCTTCGCACCAGCGGCAAAGGCGAGGTTCTGTCATCTGCTGGACGGTATCAGCGGGTAGTAAACATGAATGCTGATCGCATCGTCGTTCTGGCGAATTTGGACAGGCCGGGTCGATGGTTAATGCGGAAGCAAACGGCCTGCGGGGATAACGTCAAGCGGCCGATCGTTTCCGCGTCGCCTGAAGAAGGTCGCCCGTTGTTTGCAAGTACCTCGGCCGGACGCCTTTTCGTCCGTGCCACTTCGATGACTGTCGTCTCTTGAAGCCGCCTTCCGACGGAAAAGTTGCCGGGATAACCGAACACGACGGCTGCACTGCCATGCTTTCTGAAAGTTTCGATCCGAAGGGCCGCCTAGCCCAGCGTTTCTTGAACACGTCGACCAAGTTTTGCAGTTCGCCATTCAGCCATCCTCACGCCTCCAGAATCCCCGCCACATTCGCGGCGATGGTCTGCTCCAGTTCCCGCGCCTGGGCGTTCAGCGATTCCAGTTCCTCGTTCAGGGTTTCGAGCTGTTCCTTGAAGTCCTCGTCGCTGACGTCCTCGCCCGGCGCGACGCCGACGTAGCGGCCGGGGTTGAGCGACCAGCCCTGGGCTTCGATCTCGGCCAGCGTCGCGGCCTTGCACAGGCCGGGCACGTCACGATAGGTCGGCGTGTCACCGAAGACTTCGATGAGCTTGGCCGCCGTCTCGCCGGCGCTGACTTTCGGGGCTTCGAGCGCCTCGCCGCGATAGAGGCGGACGAGGTTGGCGATGAAGCCGATCTGCGCCGGCGTCCAGTCGCGGTGGGCGCGATCGACCTGCCGGTAGATGTGGCGGGCGTCGATGAAGAGCACGGTGTCGGCGCGCTTTGTCTTGGCCTTGCCCTTGTCGAAGAACCACAGCGTGCAGGGCAGCGTGACGGTGTAGAACATGTTGGGGCCGACGGCGACCATGACATCCACCGCCCGCGCTTCGATCAGCTTCTGCCGCAGTTCCTGCTCGCTGGAGCGGGCATCGGAGGCCGAGTTGGCCATGACGAAGCCGGCGCGGCCGGTGGCGTTGAGCGCCGAGTAGAAGAGCTGAATCCACAGGTAGTTGGCGTTGTCGGTGCGCGGCAGGCCGAAGGGAAAGCGGCGGCCTCGCGCCGACCATGTCTTTCAGCCGTTCCTTGTCCACCGCATTGACGTTGAAGGGCGGATTGGCGAGGACGAAGTCGAACTGCCCGGTGGCGCTGTGCGGGTCGTCGTAGTAGCTGTTGACGTTGCCGCCGTGCTTGATGTCGCCTTCCAGCCCATGCACGGCGAGGTTGAGGCGGCACAGGCGGCCGGTTTCGTCGGTCTTTTCGACGCCGCAAATCGCCAGCTCGGCGGCCGGATTCTTTTGATGTTCTGCAACGAAGCGCGCCGACTGCACGAACATGCCGCCCGAACCGCAGGCCGGGTCGAGGATGCGGCCGTGGAAGGGCTCGATGATCTCGGCCAGCAGCTTGACGATGCAGGCGGGCGTGTAGAACTCGCCGCCCTTCTGGCCTTCGGTACGGGCGAATTCGCCGAGGAAGTATTCGTAGATGCGGCCGAAGGCGTCGTAGTCCACGGTGGCCGGAATCTCGGAGACCTTTTTCAGCAGTTCCTTGAGCAGGGTGCTGGTGAACAGGTTGTAGGTCTTGGGCAGCACGCCGGCGAGCTGCGGGTTGTGCTTTTCGATGTCGCGCATCGCCTCATTGACCTTGGCGCCGATGTTGGAGGCTTCGGGCAGTGCCAGCAGAAAGTCGAAGCGGGCATTCGGTACCAGATACAGAATGCCTTCGGCATGGTAGGCGGCGGGTTCATCGACTCGGCTGCCGCGGCGGGATGACGTACCCGCCTTCTCCAGCTTGGCACGCTGGATGGCAAAACGAACCTCGGCAAAGCGCAGGAAGATCAGGCCGAGGATGGGGCCGGAGTATTCCTGCGCCTTCAGGCCGGAGTTGGCGCGGAACTGGTCGGCGGCATCCCACAGGCGCTTTTCGAGCGAAGTGGAGGCGGCATCTTTTTCGGAGGGGGCGATCCAGAGCATGGTCAGTCGGTTTCTATGAGTTCGAGGCCGCTGTCGTGGGCCATTGATGTTGCGATGCTATTGCCTGCCTGGTTCGCCTCGCTCGATTTGGGGGACGCTTGGCTGGCAATCTGCGCGAGACCGAGGCAATGGGGGGCCCACAATGCGCGCTTCACGCCTTATCCAACCCCGCCAGCGGTCGCACAGTTGCCGGATGTCATTTTTGCAGACTTCAAGTTGCGTATGGAGCAACACAGGGTTGGGTTCGAAAATTGTTTTTCCATCAGACGGATTCTCCCTGGAGTTGCCTTCAACACGGCTACGGCACCCACACTTCTCGTCAATTCGGAAGTTGGGAAGGCCATATTGTCCGACAAATTCCAATTGGGGGTCGCCGATTCTATGGCTGGCGACGCCGAGCGATCAGCCGCCTCTCGCCGCCTTCGTCTGAAACCGGCGCAAACAATTTACAACCAGCTCGAAATCTTGGCGCGGTCAGGGACGCCGCCGGCGTGGACTACCTTGCCGTCGACCACCACCCCTGGCGTGGACATCACGCCGTACTTGATGATTTCGGGGAGTTGCTCAACCTTGGCGAGCGTGATGGCCACGCCCTTTTCGGCAGCCACTTCCTCGATCAGCTTGATGGTGCTGCGACAGTTTGCGCAACCGGAACCGAGAACCTTGATGTCTTTCATGATGCTATCTCCTTTGTGAAAAGCGTGCCCCCGGCTCATAGAACCAGATTGAATACCAATCCAACCAGAAGAATGCCACCGGCCACCACGCCGATGAAGGTGGCGATCATGGGCAGCCGCAACACTTTGCGCAGAATGATCATCTCGGGCAGCGACAAGGCGATGACGCTCATCATGAACGCGAGCACCGTACCCAACGCGGCGCCCTTGCCGATCAGGGCTTCCACAATGGGAATGACGCCCGCCGCGTTGGTGTACATCGGTACGCCCAGGGCAATGGCTGCCGGCAAGGACCACCAGGGGGCATCCTTGCCCATGAACGAGGCCATGAAATCCTCGGGCACGTAACCATGAATTGCGGCGCCGATGGCGATGCCGCCCATGATGTAGGGCCAGACTTTCCCGACGATTTCCCTGACGTGGCGAGCGCCGGCTTGAAAACGCTCAAGCCAGGTATAGGTCTCCCCGGCCAATTCGGGCGCTACGCCGGCCTGGATGGCCTGCACCCAGTCTTCCAGATAGCGTTCCATTTTCAACCTGCCGATGATCAGGCCGGAAATGATGGCCACAAACAGGCCCAGGGCAAGATAGAGACCCGCCACCTTCCAGCCGAACATCCCGAACAGGAGCGCCAACGCCACTTCATTGACCATCGGCGCCGAGATCAGGAAGGAAAAAGTCACGCCCAGCGGAACCCCGGCCGAGAGAAAACCAATGAACAAGGGAATCGCCGAGCATGAGCAAAACGGAGTCACGATGCCCAACGACGCAGCCAGAACGTTGCCGACACCGACGCGCTTGCCGGAGAGCAACGACCGGGTTCGCTCGGGTGAGAAGAAGGTCTGGATCACGCCCATGAGGAAAACGATGCCGGTCAGCAGCAGCAAGACCTTCGGGGTATCGTAGAAGAAGAAGTGCACCGCCTCGCCGAGAGGATTGCCATGACGGAGGCCCAGCAGACCGATCACGGCATCGGCGAAACGAGTCAACTGGCTGTAAGCCACTACCCATAACGCCGCGCCAACAAGCAGGCCGGCTATCCAGGCGTGCAGTGAAAACGGTTGCCGTTCGTTCAATATCGAGGAATTCATTGTCAGCCTCAATTGGCGTGATTGACGTCCTGCCCTGGAAACGGGGAAACCGGTAAAGGATGCGCCTACTTGCGAAGCAGACGACCTGAATACTAGCGATCGACGTTGACTGTATTATGATCCTCCGTGGATCAGTTTATCAAACGTCGGCTTTATGGCAACATGCTAAACGACTGAAAGCGGGCAACAGGAGAACCGCAATGCCAGCAACGACCAAAATGAGCACAGACGAATATCGTGGTCAGCATTTGCTCGAGATAAGCCATCTGGTCGAAGTCAAGATCGGCCACGAACTCAATTTGATCAATCATCGAATCAGTTGGCTGGCTACGTCGCAATCGTTCCTGTTTGTCGCCGTTGCGACCTTGCTCACGACTGATTACGCGTCGGCTCATCTCGCTGCCAGGGTGTTCCTTTTTTCGATTCCAGTCGTCGGCCTTTGTCTTTGCTTTGTGGTGTTAGGTGCAGTAAATGCCGCGTTGAAAGTTCTATCGCGAGATTTATTGCCGGAACGCGCGGCTTTGGTCGTCGAAATCAACCGGATTTCCGGGCTAACCCTCGCGCCTCTTGGCCCGGATCGCCTGACCGAGTTTTTTGGCGCACTTCCGGCGAGGTGGATTCCGATAATATTTGGCGGGTCGTGGTTCATCGTTATCGGATTACTTGTGTGGCGCGCAGCATCAAGGTAGGCAAACGCCAGTGAATCACCCCATGCAATAATTCCGGGCAGAAGCCTGAGCGCCCCCGATTTTTCAAACCAACGATGGAGAAACAAAATGCGTAGCCATATCCCCAACGTCACCTTCAAGACCCGAGTACGCAATGACGCGCTGGGTGGTCCAAACCCCTTCGAGTGGAAAGATCTGAGCAGCGACAATATCTTCAAGGGCAGGAATGTCGTCGTATTTTCCTTGCCCGGCGCATTCACCCCGACCTGCTCGACGTCTCACCTGCCCCGCTATGAGGAACTCTATGCCGACTTCCAGGCGCAGGGCGTTGATGCGGTCGTCTGCGTTTCGGTCAATGACGCATTCGTCATGTTCCAGTGGGGCAAGAGTCAGAACGCGAAGAATGTCTTCCTGCTGCCGGATGGCAACGGCGAATTCACCCGCAAGATGGGCATGCTGGTCGACAAGAACAACCTCGGTTTCGGCCAGCGCAGTTGGCGTTATTCGATGTATGTCGAAAACGGAGAAATCAAGAAGATGTTTATCGAGCCGGGCTTCCAGGACAACTGCCCGACCGACCCCTTCGAAGTCTCCGACGCCGACACGATGCTGAACTACCTCAAGGGCCGCTGAGCGGCTAACGAGAGACCACCACCGTACTCAATCTTCCCGCCACACTTCACGCATGGTGACGAACTCCTCGGCGGCGGTGGGGTGGATGCCGATGGTCGTGTCGAAGAGGGCTTTGGTCGCGCCCGCGCGCAGGGCGATGGCGATGCCCTGCATGATCTCGCCGGCATCCGGCCCCATCATGTGTGCGCCGACCACGCGGTCGCTGGCCTGATCGACAATCAGCTTCATGAAGGTCTGTTCGTCGCGCCCGCTCATAGTGTGTTTCATGGGCTTGAAGGCGGATTTGAACACGCGGAGCTTCCCGAATCGGGCGCGTGCCTCGTCCTCGGTCAACCCGACGGTACCAATGTTCGGCTGGCAGAAAACGGCCGTCGGGATGAACTCGTAATCAACGGCGTTTTCCAGCCCGCCAAACTGGCGCCGGGCGAACGACATGCCCTCGGCCAACGCAACCGGCGTCAGCTCGATACCGCCGGTGACATCGCCGAGGGCAAAAATGCTGGGTTCCGAAGTTCGGTATTCGTCGTCGACCACGATGGTGCCGGCGTCGTCGATTTTCACGTTCACGTTCTCCAGACCCAGGCCGTCCAGATTGGCCTTGCGCCCCGTGGCGTAGAGCACGGCATCGACTTCGATCGCACTGCCGTCGGTCAGATGAACCCGCAAGCCGCTGTGCACCGTGGCGATGGACTGCACATTGATGTCGAAGCGCAAGTCGACGCCGGTCTTTCTGATTTCCTGCGCGGCGTGCGCGCGGATATCGGCGTCGAAGCCCCGCAGGAAGAGCGGGCCGCGGTAAAGCTGGGTGACCTTGGCGCCCAGGCCGTTGAAGATGCCGGCGAATTCGACGGCGATATAGCCGCCCCCGACAATGGCCAGACGCTTGGGGAAACGCTCCAGGTCGAACACCTCGTTCGAGCTGATGGCCAGCTTGCTGCCAGGAAACTTGGGGATATGCGGCCAGCCGCCGGTGGCGATCAGAATCTTTTCGGCCGTATAGCGCTGCTCGCCGACCGCCACGGTATGGGCATCGACGATACGCGCACGGCCATTGATCACATCGGCTTTTACGCCGGCCAATAGCTTGTCATAAATTGAGTTGAGGCGCGAAATTTCCGCCTTCTTGTTGTCGCGCAAGGTGGGCCAGTCGAAAGCGGGCGATCCATTCTTCCAGCCAAAGTTTTGGGCGTCCTTGAAGGATTTGCCGAATTCGGCCGCGTATACGTAAAGTTTTTTCGGCACGCACCCCACGTTGACACAGGTGCCGCCCATATAGCGGTCTTCGGCAACCGCAACCCGGGCGCCAAACCCTGCCGCCATGCGCGCCGCTCTGACGCCGCCCGATCCCGCGCCAATGACAAACAGATCGTAGTCACGATTTTGCACAGCGTGTTCCTCCTGATCGACAGACATCAGTCTATCAGACCGGCAGATGTTCCCGGCCGCAGCCAATACCCGCGCTATTGACCAGATAGTCGAAGGGGCAGCGTCAATTCGTTGGCCGGATGAATTGCTCCGACCGGTCGTCGAAATCAAAGGCTATCGGCGCGAGGATGCCAAGGAAGAGAAATCGACCACGGACACCCATTGGGCCGCCGGCGTGAATCTCCTCGGCACCTACGGGCGCTGGGCGTTCGCCGAGTTCGCCGGTGTGTTCCAGATGCAGGAGAAACTTGAGGAAAAGGTCGAAACCGAGCTTGCGAAGATGATTGACGGCGTGGTGGGGAAATGAACCCGCAAATGCACAAAGCTTTACTTGCCGAGACAAACATGTATATAAATACGTCTATTTCTATACATATCAAGCCCTGATTACCCTGCGACCGGATCGATTTGACCGGCCGGACATCCTCAAGCAACTCAATGCCGCCAGCCGCCAGCTGGCCGAGCTCGAGGGTGTCGCCGCCTCGATGCCGAATCAAGGCATCCTGATCAGCACGCTGGGCCTCCAGGAGGCCAAGGACAGCTCCGAGATCGAGAACATCGTCACCACCCACGACGAACTGTTCCGTGAAGTCGCTTTTCCCGAGGCTGCCGGCAAGGAGGTTGCGCACTACCGCCAGGCGCTGCGGGTCGGTTTCGACGCCGTACGCACGAGCGGCTTGCTCACCAACAATCACATCCTGCAAATCCAGGCCGAGCTGGAAAAGAATCGCGCCGGCTTCCGCAAGCTGCCCGGCACTGCGCTCAAGGGCGATGGCGGCCGCACCGTCTATACCCCACCGCAGGACGCTACCGTGGTCGAAGCGCTGATGACCAGCTGTCGAGCACACGGCCGCCGAAGGCATCGCCACCATTCAGGCCATCAAAGCGCTGCTTATGGACTACAAGCACCGCATTCGCGCCACGCATCGTTTCTACAGTCAGGACCTGATCAACAACCTGTTTTCCTATCCCTACACCAAGATCGAGTTCGTTGAGCACGACCTCAAGGTGTCGCGCCTGACCGCCACCAAATATCTGGAGGCACTGACGGCCACCGGCTTCCTTGCGAAACGCAAGATTGGCCGCAGCAACTACTACATCAACGTGCCGCTCTACGGCATCCTCACTGCAGAAAACCTGCCGGCAGCAGAGGCATAAGAGCCTTGGCCAAACCCTGCCGCCATGCGTGCCGCCTTGACGCCCCCGATCCGCAGCCAATTCCAAGGCTACAAAAGATACCGCCTGACGCTTCCAGGCGTTGCCCGTTGATCCAGCGATTGTCGTCCGACAACAGGGAAGCGATAACACCGCCAATATCGTCCGGCACCCCGACGCGCCCCAACGCGGTTTGAGCGGCAATTTGCGCATTCAACTGGGCGTTGTCGCGCACCTGCCCTCCGCCGAAGTCGGTCTCGATGGCACCCGGCGCCACGGTGTTTACCGCGATGCCGCGCGGGCCAAGCTCCTTGGCCAGGTAACGCGTCAACACCTCGATGGCACCCTTCATTGCCGCATAAGCCGCGAAACCGGGCAAGGCAAAACGTGCCAGGCCGCTCGAGAGATTGACGATACGGCCACCATCGACGATCAATGGCAACAGCGCTTGCGTCAGGAAGAACGTGCCCTTGAAGTGGACGTTCATCAACTCGTCGAACTGCGCTTCGGACGTCTCGGCAAAACTAGCGTGAATGCCGATGCCCGCGTTATTGACCAGATAGTCGAAGCTGTCGCGTTGCCAATGCGTACGCAGCGTAGCGCCAATGCGTTCAACAAATTCGGCAAACGATTTGCTGTTACCGACATCGAGCGGCAGCGCCACCGCCTTGCCTCCAAGTTCCACGATTTCAGCCACGACCGTGTCGGCTTCAGACTGCCGGCTGCGAAAGGTGATGATGACATCCACCCCTTTGCGTGCCAGATGAAGGGCCGTATTCCTGCCCAGGCCACGACTGCCGCCGGTGATGATCGCAACTTTCCTTTCCACGCTTTTGCCCGCACTCTTTCCCGGATTGTTGCTTATGTTTGTGTTCATTTCGGCTCCTGTCGGATTGGGTAGTCTGTCGCAGCTCCGCATCGAAGCTGCCAAGCGACGTCAGTTTATTGGTTGGCTATTGACTCGACACAATACTGCTTGAATCATCGAAAATGCGCGAATACGTACTCTGTGCCCATTGCCGTCATTCGGTGCGCAAGTTCTTGACTGGCCGTTTCAAGGCGTTGGGCGGCCGGTCGCCATATAGTGCGTCACACTCCTTACAGCGGAGACATGCGCCTACAATGATCGGGCGGCACCCGGTTTTCTTCACCTCATCGCCAAGACTTGTGCTGACGCCGGAGTTGCGACACATTTGGCTGTCGACTTGCTGTCCAAGCGAAATCGCCTCTCCGCACGTCTATGACAGTGGCTGAAACCTTCGACCGAAGATGGCTCTTGCAGCGGCTCACCGCCAGGGTTCCGCACCCGGCAAGAACAGCACTTACGGCTACGACCTACCTCCCCGATGCCTTTGGCAATGCGCTTGGCTCATCGCTCGCTTATCAGTCGAACTCGGTGAATAACAGCGCGCAGGAAACTGTACTCAATGAAGCCACAGCTTCGCTCGGTAATGGCGTCCGACTGGGAGCAGGCGAAGGCATCCAGCGTCCGTTCTTCGCTTCTAACTATGACTTACCAAACTACAGCACGCCAAGCTATTCGTTAGCGGATTCGGAAAACTTGCCGCGTCTGGAGACACAGGTAGGTGAGCTACAAACTCCCGTTGCTGAAGATCGGAATGAGCTTCGTGCTCGGCTCCGTGCGCCGATTGAACTTGGGTTGGATGGTACTCCGCTGAAGGATTCCGACGAAAGCTCGTTCGCGGGTAAAGATGTGTTTTTCCAGAAGACGCCACGAAGTCTGATGAACGGGGCTGAATCTTTGCGCGTCCAACAGGCTTATTTTGAACGCGCCAAGGAAGGAGATGCGGCATTTTCTGAAAATATAAAACCGATCCAGAATGTGGTGAATAGGTTCCTTTCTGGAGCCGGTAACGCAGCCCTTGGGCTCATCACCGAACCTATCGGACTTGTGGCCGACAACGTTCAGCTCTGGGGATATACGCTGCCCAAGTACTGGCTGACTGGCCAGTTGGATGAGCCGCGCAACTACCTCAGCAATGCGGCGAACGCTTACAATGCAGGCGAGTCCAAAACGTCGATTGTAGCGGGGTATGTGCCGGTGGTTGGTGCTGGCATTGGTGGCTACCAACTTGGCTCAGCACTGTACGCGGGCGACTATGAAAAGGCATCTGAACTTGCCGGTGGGTTGACGGTTGGTATCGCTTCGATGAGGTTGGGTGAAAGGGCTGTAGGGCCAGAGCCGGGAGCGAGGTTTGGGGTCAAACAACTGGGAACAGAGTTGCCTTATGACATTGTGGATAGTGCGGGTATCTCTGGTGGCAAACTTCCGCCCTTACCCGCCGATAAAACAAACACCTTCAACGGTATGCCGGTGCCACGTGAGTTCGGGTCGGGTGAATTAAGTAGGATCTATCAGGCTGGCAATCCAGACGCTGCGTTGGAAGGGCGTTATTGGGCTACCGAAATCCCTGCCAGTGAAGCTCGTTGGAGAGGGTTCAACTCGGTGCTGAAGGATTGGGGCAATGCCGGCACGGATGTGGCCACGCTTCAACGAGCTAGCACTTGGACTTGGTATGGTGAGACTGCAGCGATGGCGGTGCAAAATGGTCATAGCTTTCAGGTGGGCAACTATGCGATAGGCTGGTACCAGCCTGGTGGTAGGCCTCAGGCAATGATTCCCAACTCCTACTCCACAGTGAAACCTAGTAATGTTACAACTACGCGTACACCTTGGAGCAAGCCTTGAGAGGGACAGAGGAAGAATGTTGGCGAGCTTTGCAGCAGCATTTCGCTGCCCTTCGAAATGCCAATGACAATATCCGGGTCGATGTTCCAGGGTCGGGTTACGACGTTTCCTTGACTATGAGTCAATTGGATGAGAAATGTCGTCGCATTCGAGAATGTGAAACCAGAATTAGCGATGCGTTGAAAAACCATTCCAATCTAACTTGGTGGGCGAAACGACAGTTGCTGTGGAAGCACTGCCGGGAAGTCTTCACTTGGTTTGACCGGAGTACCGATGACAACTTCAACTGGACGCAACAAGCTCAAGCTATTCGCACGGCACGTGATGAAGTGGCACGATGCTTAAAAGTGCTGGAAAAATATTAGTAGAATCAAAGGGGCCAGGGTTAATAAATCCTCTCGTTGCCCCGAAACGCCCGTCAATAGGCGATCTTGCGACAACATGCCGCGAGAGCTGCATGGATATTTCCTTCCAAGGAAGTTGATTCGAAGAAGCCCGTCCTGATTGCCTTTCAGGGCGACGGTGTGGATGAGTGGATGCTTCCTGACCGTTCCGTCACGCGGCTTGCAGGGCAACCCGCGCGCCGTCGCTGCGCCGTGGGAAATCCAACCTCTATCACTCCGGCAACCGCTGTAGTTCAAGGCCAAGCCGGCATTGAGCCGGCGTGTCCTTGGCCGGCGCTCTGGGGTAAATCGCTTCGCGTTTTAACATAACAGGGGGTTACGCCAAGTTGCCCCATTCGCAAACCAGGTTTGCTCGGTGGTCCAACCGCTCCGGCGGCTGCGCCACCTCCGCGCCCTTCGGGTTCGCGTAACTCCTGTTATGTCTTGCGCCCCGCCGCTTGGCCGCGCCGCCGCGTTGCATCGGCGCTTACAAGCCGTCTTGCGTGCTCGCGCTGCGCGCCAGCACGGCCGGCAACAGCAAAACCTACGCGGCGGGGTGTCGGCTATGTATGGTCAAGCAGACTTTGAGTATGGTGTTTTTGAGACTCAGCCAATGACGGGAATTGGCCGAAAGTGCCGGTAGGCAATTGCGCCCGATAACGCACTTTTCCAGAGCACCTTGATTACCCCATTGACGTCTTTACGGGGCAATGACGTCAGCCTACCTTCGGCCACGACAAAACACGGAGTGCGGACATTTGCTAACTGAGCCGAAGCCCGCCTCTCGATTCCTGAAAAATCACTGGAGCTATCAACAATCTGGAATCTCCTCAATTCTTAAAGAATGTGGCCTCGCAGGGTCTGAGTTCGACCCGCGTTGCCTTTCCGCTCCCTTTCGTGAAAGTGCCGCGCAAACGGTAGGAGTATGGGGCGCCCACGTGAACATGGCCCACCGAATAGTCCGGGGGGCCAGTGAGGCCGCTTACGGTGATCTCCGACGTTCCGTCTGCCTGAATAAAACCTGTCCAGGTTGCCGAGTCCGGCTGGCCAACCTGCCCGCGCTGCCCGGTCACCCGACCTTCGTGAACGTCGATGAAGAATCTGTGCGTGTAACCCTTGACCAAACTTTCCTTGTTTCGAACATCCTCGCAGACGAGCGTGACAGCCCAGCGACCATCGAAGGTTGCAGGGGATAACGACGACGGCATAGCAGAAGGTGCCGGCTGATCGGCCTTCAGCTTCTTCAGCCTGTTTTCGGCCAGCACGGCATAGCTGCCTTCCGGATATTTCTGCAAGTAGGCCTCGAAGTCCGCGGCATCGGTGCTGTGCTCGATACTGGACCAGAAGGTCTTTTCAATTTCTCCACGACCGGGTTCCACGGTAACGTGGAAATGGAAGCTTTTCTGCAATGTCTTGGGGCCATTGACGTAAGGTGTTTGCGTATGCCCACTGGCGCGTTCGACTTCGGCGCTGGCGACCGTCAGTACGCCGTCAAGGCTCAAGTCTTTTCCCTTGAAGGCGGTCAGCAGCCCGGCCGTAAACAAGCCGTTGCGTCCGCTGCCATCGGCAGCGACATTGCCGGGGTCGGTGGCGTAGACAATCACGGTGCCTTTCGGTGTGCTGCCGGGACTGGCCAGACCGCGCGATTGGCCGGAGCGAAATTTGCCGCTGATCGGATTGTTGCGGCAGGCATCCAGCATCACGATGTTTGCACCGCTCTTGCCGTTATCCATTTCATCAAGTATCTGGTTGAGATTGACGCCCTGATAAGGCACCGAGGCTTCGCTTTCAATCGTGGCATTGACCGGTATCAGGTAGTTCTGGTTCTTGACCTGTATGCCATGCCCGGCATAGTAGAACAGGGCGGCTTCGCTGCCGCCGATCTTGCTGCCGAATTCCGCTATGGCCTGATTCATTCCTTCCAGCGTCTGGTTCTTTCTTTCGATGACTTCAAAGCCGAAACCGCGTAATGCTCTGGCAATATCTTCAACATCATGGGGCGGATTCAGCAGTCTTGGCAGGACGGACTGCTGATAATTCCCGTTGCCTATCACAAGGGCTATTCGCCGTCCCTGACCGTCGGCGGCATTGGCGATCGAGACACAGACCAACGCCACCGCCAATGCACGGAGCACGTGAGACAACAGGGTCGAAAGAAAGTTGATTGGCATGGTGTCCAGCATACTATGCTGGTCCTGGGATTGGCGCAAACGCCTAATCTCCCGCCTTTCTATAATAGAATGCCGCCGCACTACCCTTGAGCACATCGGACGCTTTCCGTCCCTACGCAATTCAACGTATTCCTGATCGTTGCTCGGGTCCTTAAGCTGAAATCGACCTGCCTCTTTTGCGAAGTTTTTTTGATGACCAAGCTGTTCACCCTTTTTCTGCTTTGCACCTGCTGCCTATCGGCGCACGCCGCGCTCGATCCTGGCCAGGTTCTCCAATTGGCGAACGAGGATTCCAGCGTCAAGGTGGCGGCCATCCAGAAAATGACCGAGGCGGCCGACCCGGACGCGGCTCGCGTACTCAAGGCGATGGCTGACGGTCAGCTCTTCTTGAGTGCCAACAAGGTCGTCGTCATCGACGGAGACAAGGCCTTCGATGCATCCACCGGCGAGCCAATCAAGATGCCGGGCAACCCGGATTCAATCACGGTCAACAACCGCATACGTGGCGAGCTGGCCAATGCGCTGGCCGCGCTCAGTCTGTTCGACAAGGATGTCGGCGTTCGCCTGGCTTCCGCGCAGGAGCTGCAAACGAGGGTCAGCCCCGATCTGGTTCCCGTGCTGGCGCGTGCACTGGCCAAGGAAACCGACAACGCTGTCAAGGCCCTGCTCAAGATGGCGCACGCGCAGGCCAACCTGGGCAATGCCGACCCGGCGGCACGTCTGGCGGCAGTCAGGGTGCTCTCGGGTAGCTCGTCGCCGAACATCCGGAGTGCGCTGCTGCCGCTCACCGACAAAGCGAAAGAGCCAGACAACAAGGTGCGCTATGGGGCCATTTCGGCGGTCAAAGCCATCGATGGCCGCCTGGAGCTGACCGAAAATCTGGCGCGGGTCTTCTCCGGGCTGTCGCTCGGCAGCATCCTGCTGCTCGCCGCGCTCGGCCTGGCCATCACCTACGGCGTGATGGGCGTCATCAACATGGCGCACGGCGAACTGCTGATGGTCGGCGCCTATTCGGCTTATGCCGTGCAGAGCATTTTCCGCAATTATTTCCCGAACGCCATCGACTGGTATCTGCCGGCGGCCATTCCCGTCGCTTTCTTTGCCGCCGCGTTGGTCGGCGTCGTCATGGAGCGCACGGTGATCCGCTGGCTGTATGGCCGTGCGCTGGAAACGCTGCTCGCCACCTGGGGCCTGTCGCTGGTGTTGATCCAGGCGGCACGCATTGTCTTCGGCGCGCAGAACGTCGAAGTCTCCAACCCGAGCTGGATGTCCGGCGGCATCGAGCTGATGCCCAACCTGCTCCTGCCCTGGAACCGCCTCGTCATCATCGGTTTTGCGCTGTTCGTGCTGCTCCTGGTGTGGGTGTTGATGAACAAGACGCGGCTCGGCATGTTCGTCCGCGCCGTGACGCAGAACCGCGCCATGGCGGGCTGCGTCGGCGTGCCGACATCGCGCATCGACACCATGGCCTTCGGCCTCGGTGCGGGCATCGCCGGCCTCGGCGGCCTGGCGCTGTCGCAGATTTCCAACGTCGGGCCGGACATGGGCCAGGGCTACATCGTCGATTCCTTCATGGTCGTCGTGGTCGGCGGCGTCGGACAACTGGCCGGCGCGGTGTGGGCCGCGCTGGGGCTGGGCATCTTTACCAAGCTGCTCGAAGGCTGGGCCGGCGCGGTGATCGCCAAGATCGCCGTCCTCGTCTTCATCATTGTCTTTATTCAGAAGCGGCCCCAGGGCATCTTCGCCCTCAAGGGCCGGGTTATCGAATGAGCGCCACCATGGAAAAGTCATTCACCCTGCGCGTGCTCAAGTCGCTCAATCGAAAAAGCTGGCTGGCGCTGGGGCTCTTTCTTGCCGTCACGCTGGTCGTGGTGCCTGTGCTCCATCTCCTGGTCCCGCCCGAAAACGCCTTTCACGTGTCGGCTTACGCCATCACGCTGTTCGGCAAGATCATGTGCTATGCCATTGTCGCCATCGCCATGGATCTGATCTGGGGGTACGGCGGCATCCTGTCGCTCGGCCACGGCCTCTTCTTCGCGCTCGGCGGCTACGCCTTCGGCATGTACCTGATGCGCCAGATCGGGCGCGACGGCAGCTACCAGAGCGACCTGCCAGATTTCATGGTGTTTCTCGACTGGAAGAAATTACCCTGGTACTGGAGCGGCAGCGACAGCCTGTGGTGGGTAGCATTCCTGGTTATCGTCGTGCCGGCCATTGTCGCCTTCATCTTCGGCTACTTCGCCTTCCGCTCGCGCATCAAGGGCGTCTATTTTTCGATCATCACCCAGGCGCTGACCTACGCGGCGATGCTGCTCTTTTTCCGCAACGAGACCGGCTTTGGCGGCAACAACGGCTTCACCGATTTCAAGCGCATCCTCGGCTACAGCATCACCTCGCCGGATATGCGGCTGGTGCTGTTCGGGCTTACCGCGCTGATGCTCGCCGCAACCCTGGTCTTTGCGCGCTGGCTGGTCACCTCGAAATTCGGCCGCGTGCTGACGGCGATCCGCGACGCCGAATCACGCGTCATGTTCATCGGCTACAACCCGCTGTGGTACAAGCTCTTCGCATGGGTCATCTCGGCGATCCTGTGCGGTATCGCCGGTGCGCTCTACGTACCGCAGGTGGGCATCATCAATCCCTCGGAAATGAGCCCCGCCAATTCGATCGAAATCGCTATCTGGGTTGCCGTCGGTGGACGCGGCACGCTGATCGGCCCGGTCATCGGCGCGTCTGTCGTCAATCTGGCCAAGAGCTGGTTTACCGTTTCCTTCCCCGAATACTGGCTGTTCTTCCTCGGCCTGCTGTTTATCCTCGTTACGCTGCTCTTGCCGCACGGGCTGGTCGGACTTTGGAAGACACTGCGGCAATCCCGGGGACCGCGGACATGAGGGAGTTCTTACGCAAGGTCGTCGGCATCGACCCGGAAAAATGCGCCCCTGAGTATCGCGTGGGCTATCCCGGCAAGCAGCGCACGCTTGACCTTTCGCACAACGTCATCCTTTACCTGGATGACATCAGCGTCAGCTTCGACGGCTTCAAGGCGCTCAACAAGCTGACTTTGGCCATCGACGCCGGGGAACTGCGCTGCATCATCGGCCCGAACGGCGCCGGCAAGACGACGATGATGGACGTCATCACCGGCAAGACGCGCCCCGACTCGGGAACCGCCTTCTTCGGCCAGAGCATCGACCTGACGCGCCTCTCCGAACCGGAAATCGCCCACGCCGGGATCGGCCGCAAGTTCCAGAAGCCGACGATCTTCCAGCAGCACAGCGTTTTCGAGAACCTCGAACTGGCGATGAAGACCGACAAGCGCGTGCGCCGCAGCCTGCTCGCCCGGCTGCGCGACGAGGAGCGTGACCGCGTCGCCGACACGCTGCGCCAGATCCGCCTCGACACCGAAGCCGAGCGGCCCGCCGGGCTGCTCGCACGGCCAGAAGCAGTGGCTGGAAATCGGCATGCTGCTGGTGCAGGAGCCGCAGCTTCTGCTGCTCGACGAACCGGTCGCCGGCATGACCGACGATGAAACGATGCGCACCGCCGAACTTTTCGTGTCGCTCGCCGGCCAGCATTCGCTCGTCGTCGTCGAACACGACATGGCCTTCATCAAGGAACTCGGCGGCCTGGTGACCGTGCTGCACGAAGGCTCGGTGCTGGCCGAAGGCGATCTGGACACCGTACAGAACGACGAACGGGTCATCGAGGTTTATCTGGGGCGATGATGAAACGAGAACGCATCGATCGCATAGTCTTTGGGGCGCCGCGCAATGCCGGCGCTGCCTACGCCTCTCTCTACGCCTGAGGTTCGCGCCATGCTACAGATCAGCCAGCTCAACCAGTTCTACGGCGGCAGCCACATTCTCCGCGACCTCAGCTTCGACGTTCCCATGGGCCAGGTGACTTCCCTCCTCGGGCGCAACGGCGTCGGCAAGACCACCCTGATGAAGTGCCTGATGGGCTTGATTCCCGCAAAAAGCGGCTCGATCGAGTTCAACGGCCGCGACATCACGACCTCGCCACCGCACAGCCGGGTGAGCCAGGGCATCGGTTACGTCCCGCAGGGCCGGGAAATCTTTTCCCTGCTCACTGTCGAGGAGAACCTGCTGATGGGGCTGGCCTCCTTGCCGAGCCGCAGCAGAATTCCGGATCTGGTCTTCGATCTTTTCCCGGTGCTGAAAAGCATGCTCAAGCGGCGTGGCGGCGACCTCTCCGGCGGTCAGCAGCAGCAACTCGCCATCGGCCGCGCCCTGGCCATGGGCCCGAAGCTGCTCATCCTCGACGAACCGACCGAAGGCATCCAGCCCTCGATCATCAAGGACATCGGTCACGCCATACGCATCGTCGCCCAGCGCCAGCGGCTGGAAGAAAGCGCCAGCAAGTCCGCCGAGGAACGCGAAGAAGTCAAGGATGCCATTCGCCGGGTCGCCGACACCGGCGAAGTGGCCATCCTGCTGGTCGAGCAGTATTACGATTTCGCCCGTGACCTGGCCGATCATTACCTGCTCATGGAACGCGGCGAATTCATCATGCGCGGCCTCGGCGGCAACATGGACAAGGATGGCGTGCGCGAAGCCCTGGCCGTGTGATTGGTAGTATCCTTGCGCCCATGATCCCGCTCGACCGCACCCTGCAAGACATCGCCCACTGGGAAGCCGAACTGGCGCTTGAGTATGAGTTCCGCGACGAGGCGACCTGCCTTACCGGTCGCCGTCACCGCGGCCCGCTGTGCGTGCAGAAGGCGCTGTACCCCGAAGGTCGCGCGGTATGCCAGACGGTTCTTCTGCATCCGCCCTCAGGCATTGCCGGCGGCGACCAGTTGCGCATTGCGGCAAATCTCGGCCCACAGGCACACGCCCAGATCACCACTCCCGGCGCCGGCAAATGGTATCGCTCGGGAGGTGCCGAAGCGGCGCAGACGATAACGTTCAAACTGGCCGCCGGCGCTTGCCTGGAATGGCTGCCACAGGAAACGATCGTCTTCGATGGCGCTTGTGCCCGCATGCAGACGCACATCGAACTGGCGGCCGACAGCCGTTACCTCGGCTGGGAAATCCTTTGCCTCGGGCGGCGCGCCTCCGGGCGAACAGTTTGCCAGCGGGAACATCGGGCTGCACACCCGCATCGAACGCGACGGCCAGCCCCTCTGGCTCGAACGCGGGCAGATCCGCGGCGGCGACGCCCTGCTGCACAGCCCCGCCGGCTGGGCCGGTGCCACGGTCTGCGGATCGTTGCTGGCTACGCTGCCGCCCGGCGACGAGGGCAGTCACACCCGTCAACCGCTACTCGCCGCCTGTCGCGCGATCCGGCCGACCGACGGCGCCGAGCATGGCGTCACGGCACTGCCCGGCCTGCTCGTCGCGCGTTACCTCGGCCAGCACAGCGAGGCCGCGCGACAGTGGTTTGCCGCGCTGTGGCAGGAACTGCGGCCGGTGCTGTTTGGCCGGGCCGCCGTCTTGCCGCGCATCTGGACCACTTGATTTTTCAGGAGACTGCATGGAACTCACCCCCGCGAAAAGGACAAGCTGCTGATCTTTACCGCTGGCCTGCTCGCCGAGCGGCGCAAGGCCCGAGGGCTGAAACTCAACTACCCGGAGGCGGTGGCGCTGATCAGTTGCGCGATCCTGGAAGGTGCCCGTGACGGCCGTAGCGTTGCCGAGCTGATGAGCGAGGGGACGCGCATTCTGGCTCGCCATGAGGTGATGGAAGGGGTGCCGGAAATGATCCCCGAAATCCAGGTTGAAGCGACCTTCCCCGGACGGGACCAAGCTGGTCACCGTCCATAACCCGATCATCTGAGAGGTGCCGCGCGATGATTCCAGGTGAATTTCTGATTTCCCCAGGCGAACTCGAACTCAATGCCGGACGCGAGCAGATCGAATTGACGGTGGACAATACCGGCGACCGCCCGGTCCAGGTTGGTTCGCATTACCACTTCTTCGAGACCAATGCGGCGCTGGCCTTCGATCGCACCAGGGCACGCGGCTTCCGGCTCGATATTGCCGCAGGCACCGCAGTACGCTTCGAGCCAGGGCAACGGCGTACCGTGCGGCTCGTTGCGCTGGCCGGTGAACGTAAAGTGTATGGCTTTCGCGGCATGATCCAGGGAGCCTTGAAATGACCAAAGGAAATCCCGCTAGGATGAGCACAAGAGTCAGCCGGCAGGCCTATGCCGAGATGTTTGGTCCGACAACTGGAGATCGTGTCCGTTTGGCCGATACCGAACTGTTCATCGAAGTCGAAAGGACTACACGGTCTACGGCGAGGAAGTGAAATTCGGCGGCGGCAAGGTCATCCGCGATGGCATGGGCCAGAGCCAGCGTGTCTCGGCGGAAACAGTCGATACAGTGATCACCAATGCGCTGATCATTGACGCCGTGACCGGCATCATCAAGGCCGACATCGGCATCAAGAACGGCCGGATTGCGGCCATCGGCAAGGCCGGCAACCCCGACATTCAGCCCGGCGTTGACATCGTCATTGGCCCCGGCACCGAAGCGATCGCCGGCGAAGGCATGATCGTCACCGCCGGCGGCATCGACAGCCACATCCACTTCATCTGTCCGCAACAGATCGAAGAAGCACAGATGTCCGGCATCACCACCATGCTCGGCGGCGGCACCGGCCCGGCCACCGGCACCTATGCCACGACCTGCACGCCGGGGCCGTGGCACATCCATGCGATGCTCTCGGCGGCCGAGGCCTTCCCGATGAACCTGGGGTTTTTCGGGAAGGGTAACGCCAGCCTGCCGGATGCCCTGCGCGAACAGGTCGAAGCCGGTGCCATGGGCCTCAAGCTGCACGAGGACTGGGGCACCACGCCGGCAGCCATCGATTGTTGCCTGTCGGTCGCCGACGAAATGGACGTGCAGGTGGCCATCCACACCGACACGCTGAACGAATCGGGCTTTGTCGAAACCACGCTGGATGCGTTCAAAGGGCGGACCATCCACACCTTCCACACCGAAGGCGCCGGCGGCGGCCACGCGCCGGACATCATCAAAGCGGTCGGCCTGCCCAACGTGCTGCCCAGCTCGACCAACCCGACGATGCCGTACACGGTGAATACCATCGACGAGCATCTCGATATGCTGATGGTTTGTCACCACCTGGACCCGGCGATCGCCGAAGACATTGCCTTTGCCGAATCGCGCATCCGTCGCGAGACCATCGCGGCCGAAGACATCCTGCACGACCTCGGCGCCTTCTCGATGATGAGTTCGGATTCGCAGGCCATGGGCCGCGTCGGCGAGGTCATCATCCGCACCTGGCAAACGGCGCACAAGATGAAGGTGCAGCGCGGCACGCTGCCAGAAGATTCAATGCTCAACGACAACTTCCGCGTCAAACGCTATATCGCCAAGTACACCATCAATCCGGCATTGACGCACGGTATCGCGCACACGGTCGGTTCGCTCGAAGTCGGCAAGCTGGCCGATCTGGTGCTGTGGAAGCCGGCCTTCTTCGGCGTCAAGCCGAGCCTGATCCTCAAAGGCGGGATGATCGCTGCCGCCGCCATGGGCGACCCCAACGCGTCGATTCCGACGCCGCAACCGGTGCACTACCGGCCGATGTTCGGCAGTTTCGGACAGGCGCTCAAGACCTCGGTTACTTTCGTTTCGCAGTCCGCGTTGAAGAATCCGGCGGTCGAGGCGCTGGGACTGCGCAAAACGCTGGTCGCGGTATCCGGAACGCGCAAGCTGAAGAAGGCGGACATGGTGCCTGAACGGGGCGACTCCAAAAATCGATGTCGATCCTGAAACCTACGCCGTACGCGCCGACGGCGAGTTGCTGGTCTGCGAACCGGCCGTCTCGCTTCCGTTGGCGCAACGCTACTTCCTGTTTTGAGCAAGGGTCAAGGCATGCTGATTCTCAACCAACGCACCGAACAAGCGGCCACCGACACCGTTGCCCTCGGCTATGACGAGCGCAAGCGAAGCCGCCTCAAGGTGACCCTGTCCTCGGGCCGGGAAGCCGGCATTTTTCTGGAAACGCGGCGAGCACCTGCACGGTGGCGACAAGCTGGCCGCCGAAGACGATCACGCCGTGGTGGAAATCCACGCCGCACCGGAATCGCTGATCGAAGCCTACGCCGATACGCCGCTGCTTTTCGCCCGTGCCGCCTATCACCTGGGTAACCGGCACGTACCGGTGCAGATCGTTGCCCAAGCGGGCGGCGGCCTTCTGCGTTTTCAGGCCGACCACGTATTGGCCGAGATGGTGCGCGGGCTGGGCTGTATCATCGGTGAAACAAAGGTCCCGTTCGAACCTGAAGCGGGCGCCTATGGCGGCCAGCACCATCATGCGGCGGCGCCGGCGGACCCGCATGACCCCGGCCACGGTCCGCACCGCGCCGTACCGAAAATTCATCAGTTCAAATCGCGCTGAGCTTGGACTCCCTGGCTCTGATCCGCCTGCTGCAATTGGCCAGCCCCGCCCTGCCGGTCGGCGCTTACACCTATTCGCAGGGACTGGAATGGGCGGTGGAAAGCGACCGCATCCGCGACGAAGCCAGCGCCGGAGCCTGGATCGGCGATGTACTGACCGGCGCCGTCGGACGCTTTGAAGCACCGTTGCTGATCGGTCTGCTGGCGGCCTGGTCCGCAGCCGACGCGGCCGAAGTTGGCCGCTTGAACGCCGACTTCCTGGCCAGCCGCGAGAGCGCCGAGCTGCGGGCGGAAACCGTTCAGATGGGCTTTTCGCTCAATCGCCTGCTCGCCGACCTGCGCGACCCAACGCTGGGCTGCGTGCAAGCAACCCTGGCACTGCTGCCCGAGATCGCTTTCCCCACTGCCTGGGCCGGTATCGCCGCAGCCTGGAGCATCGAGCCACCAGCGGCCTGCGCCGCGTACCTGTGGTCGTGGGCGGAAAATCAGGTGATGGCCGCGCTGAAGGCCGTTCCGCTCGGCCAGGCCGCCGGCCAGCGCCTGCTGGCCGAACTCGGCACCCGTATTCCCACCGTTGTGGGTGGCGCGCAAAGCCTGCCGCCAGCGGCATGGTCCAACTACACGCCGGCCTATGCCATCTGTAATGCCCGGCACGAAACCCAGTATTCACGTTTGTTTCGGTCTTAGGATGGAGAAGGACTTAACCCCCCCAGCCCCCCTTGTCAGGGGGGTGAGCACGACTCCCTCCCCCGACAAGGGGAGGGACGGGGAGGGGTGGCAAAAGGTCTTGCGCGGCAAGCAATTTCGCCAGCATAAATTTCTTCGTCAAAAGCCCATTGGCTCCTGCATCGTCGATTTCTATTGCGCTGAACTGCGTCTGGTCATTGAGATCGACGGCGATAGCCACGCCGACCAGATCGAATATGACGCCCAGCGCAGCCGATTCCTCGACGGCTTTGGTCAGCACATCGTGCGCTACGCCAATCGCGATGTGCAGAACTCGCTGCCGTGTGTTTATGACGATATCCTGACCCATCTTTCGAGCCCAAATCATGAATAACACTTCTCCCCTGCGCGTCGGCATTGGCGGCCCGGTCGGTTCCGGCAAAACCGCTTTGACTTTAGCCCTGTGCCGTGCCTTGCGCGATCAAATCGAGATGGCGGTGGTGACCAACGACATCTACACCGCCGAAGACGCCAAATTCCTGGTCAATCATGCGGCGCTGGAACCCGCGCGTATCATCGGCGTCGAGACCGGCGGCTGCCCGCACACCGCCATTCGCGAGGACGCCTCGATCAATCTGGAGGCCATCGACCGCCTGCAACGGGCTTTTCCGCACGTCCGCTTGATCCTCGTCGAATCGGGCGGCGACAACCTCGCCGCGACGTTTTCACCGGAGCTTTCGGACCTGACGCTGTATGTCATCGACGTCGCCGCCGGCGAAAAAATCCCGCGCAAAGGGGGGCCGGGCATCACCAAGTCGGACCTGTTGATCATCAACAAAATCGATCTGGCCCCGCTGGTCGGCGCCTCGCTCGACGTGATGGCGCACGACGCCAAGGCGCAACGCGGCGAGCGCCCTTTCGTTTTCACCAATCTCAAGACGGGTGAGGGCCTCGAACCGATCATTGCCTTCATCCGCGAGCGCGGCATGCTGAGCTGACGGTCCAATCAGCGCTCTGCCCGCCGGGATCAAGGCGCTGCGTGGTAGAATCCCGCCTCACCCAACACCCCACGGACTGGCCTTTTCATGTTTTCCGGAATCATCGCCGCACTGGGCCGCATTACCGCCCTGACGCCGCGCAACGACGGCACGCCGACCGTACGCCTGACCGTTGAGGCGGGACGACTCAGCCTGGAAGATGTCGCCGTCGGCGACTCGATCGCCTGTAGCGGCGTCTGTCTTACGGTCGTCGAAAAGCACGGCAACAGCTTTTCTGTCGACGTCTCGCCGGAAACCCTGTCCTGCACCATCGGGCTGGATGCGCCCGGCCCGGTCAATCTGGAAAAGGCGCTGCGCTTGTCGGACCGTCTGGGCGGCCATCTGGTTTCCGGTCACGTCGATGGCGTCGGCGAGGTGTTGCGCTTCGATCCCGTCGGCGACAATCGCCTGCTCGAAAT
This sequence comes from Propionivibrio sp., assembly GCA_016705685.1. Lineage (GTDB taxonomy): Bacteria > Pseudomonadota > Gammaproteobacteria > Burkholderiales > Rhodocyclaceae > Propionivibrio. The sequence continues at coordinate 230,349 of JADJLB010000002.1, read as the reverse complement.
CCGCGCACCGCAGGCTTTGGCCAAATACATCGCGCGCAAGGGCTCGATCACCGTTAACGGCGTCAGCCTGACCACCAACACGGTCGATGGCGCCTGTTTTTCCATCAACCTGATCCCGCACACGCTCGATGCGACGACGCTCGGCAGCCTGAAACCGGGCAGCCGCGTCAATCTCGAAATCGACCTCATCGCGCGCTATGTCGAGCGCATGCTCAATCCCGACACTCCGGAAGCCTTCTAGATGTCACCACTCAGCCAGTCACCGGCCATTTCCACCATCGAAGAAATCGTTATCGAGATACGCGCCGGGCGCATGGTCATCCTCGTCGACGAAGAAGATCGCGAAAACGAGGGCGACCTCATCCTTGCCGCCGAACACGTCACGCCCGAAGCCATCAACTTCATGGCCAAGCACGCGCGCGGGCTGATCTGCCTGACGCTGAACGAAGCTCGCTGCAAGCAAATCGGCCTGACGCCGATGGCGCGCGACAACAAGAGCGCGTACAACACGGCTTTCACCGTTTCGATCGAAGCGGCGAGCGGCGTCACCACCGGTATCTCGGCGCAAGATCGGGCGCGTACCATCCAGGTTGCCGTGGCACGCGATGCACGGCCGGAGGATATCGTCCAGCCGGGACACATTTTCCCGATCATCGCCAAGACGGGCGGCGTGCTGGTGCGCGCCGGCCACACCGAGGCGGGTTGCGATCTGGCCCAGATTGCCGGATTGGAACCCTCGTCGGTCATCTGCGAAATTCTCAAAGACGACGGCTCGATGGCCCGCCTGGACGATCTGATCGACTTTGCGCGAGTGCATGGACTGAAGATCGGCTCGATTGCCGACCTCATCAATTTTCGCAGCCGCAACGAAACGCTGATCGAGCGCACTTTCTCCAAGCAGGTCCAGTCTCCCCACGGCGAATTCACTTTGCATGCCTATACCGACCGCACTTCGAATGAAGTTCATCTGGCGCTGACCCGGGGGGATATCAGCCCGGAGAAGGAAACGCTGGTGCGCGTCCATGAACCACTGACCGCGCTCGATTTCCTCGACCCGACCAGTGGTCGCCACTCCTTTTCGCTCGATCAGGCACGCGAAGCGATGGCCAAGGTCGAATCCGGCGTCATCGTGCTTCTGCGCCGCCCGGAAACCTGTCAGGAACTGCTTGCCGCGCTGACCGAGCAATCGCCCGCGCAACGCCCGGCAGCGAAATGGGATCCGCGCATGTACGGTATCGGTGCGCAGATTCTGCGCGATCTCGGTGTGCGCAAGATGAAGCTGCTGGCGAGCCCGCGCCGCATGCCGAGCATGACCGGTTTCGACCTGGAAGTGACCGGTTACGTCCGCTCGCCGGCCGAACTCGAATAAACTGATTACCCGAACCCAAACTGCGGTAACGAAGAGAAGGCACTGACATGGCACGCTACGACAACATTTACGAATTCGAATCCGACCTGGCCGGTGAAGGCCTGGCTGTCGGCATCGTCATGAGCCGCTTCAATCAGGATATTGGCGAAGGCCTGCTTGCCGCTTGCACAGCTGAACTCAAGCGTCTGGGCGTGGCCGATAGCGATATCGAAATTGCCACCGTGGCCGGCGCGCTGGAAATCCCGCTGGTGCTGCAGAGCATGGCGCAAAGCGACCGCTACGATGCCTTGGTCGCGCTTGGGGCGGTCATTCGCGGCGACACCTACCACTTCGAAGTCGTTTCCAACGATTCCTGCCGCGCCGTCATGGATGTGCAGCTGGATACCGGCATTCCCGTTGCCAACGGCATTTTGACTTGCGACAACGACGATCAAGCGCTGGCACGCATGCAACAGAAAGGTTCGGATTGCGCCCGCACGGCCATTGAGACGGCCAACCTGCTCCGTGCCATCGGAGACCGCCCGGCATGAACTCCACGCCGGGCGCCCCCCCTGGCGCCACCCAAGCGCCCAAGAAACCGGGCAAGTCTGCGGCTAAACCTCTGGCCAAATCGCCACGTCGCCGCGCACGCGAATTTGCCCTTGCAAGGTCTCTACCAGTGGCAAATCGGCGGCAACGACGAGACGGCGATCGAGGCACACATGGGCGACATCGCCGGCTTTCAAAAGGCCGATAGCGAGTTCTTCGTCGGTCTGCTACGCGGCGTTGTGGCCCAGCATGAGGCATTGCGGGAACAGCTTCAGACTTATCTGGACCGCCCCTTCAAGGAGCTTTCGCCGGTCGAAGCCTGTATTTTGCTGGCCGGGGCGTACGAACTGGCGCACTACCCACAAACGCCGTATCGCGTCATCATCAACGAAGCGATTGAACTGGCCAAGGATTACGGCGGCACTGACGGCCATAAATATGTCAACGGCGTACTCGACAAACTGGCCGCCAAATTGCGCCCGATTGAAGTCGAAGCCAAGCGCGCGGCCCGCAAAGGCTGAGCTAGCTCCTTCGACGCAGAGTGCGCAGAGGCCTACGCCATGCCTCCTTCAGAATTCGATCTGATCGCCCGCCACTTCGCCCGGCCAACGCCACAGGCCATTCTCGGCCCGGGCGACGATTGCGCTTTGATCGCGCCGTCGCCCGGCATGGAACTGGCGATCACCACCGACATGCTGGTCAGCGGTACTCATTTCTTGCCGGACACCGATCCTGGCCAACTGGGCTGGAAGACCCTGGCGGTCAACCTGTCCGATCTGGCGGCGATGGGCGCCAGGCCCCGCTGGGCATTGCTCGCCGGCAGCCTTCCGGACGCCGACGAGACGTGGCTTGCGGCGTTCGCCGACGGTCTCTTTGCCTGCGCCAAACGCTTTGGCGTCGACCTGATCGGCGGCGATACTACGCGCGGGCCGCTCAATCTGTGCATGACAGCGCTTGGCGAGGTGCCGGCCGGCGAAGCGCTACGCCGAGACGGTGCCTTGGCCGGCGACGATCTGTGGGTATCCGGGCAACCCGGACTGGCCGCTCTCGGGCTGGCGCACCTGCAAGGCCGAACCTTCTTGCCGGAAGCGCTCGCCGCCCGCTGCCGGTCCGCCTTGCAGCGTCCATGGCCGCGAGTCGATCTCGGCATGGCTTTGCTGACGCAGCGCTTGGCGCATGCCGCGATCGACGTATCCGACGGCCTGCTCGCCGATCTGGGCCACATCGCCAAACGCTCGCGCCTCGATGCCGAGGTATTCCTGCCCCAGCTTCCGGGCCTGCCTGCTGGGGCCGAACCCTTGCTGGCGCGCAGTTGCCAGCTGGCCGGTGGCGACGATTACGAACTGGTGTTTGCCGCAGCGCCCGGCCAACGGCATGAACTGGCTGAACTGGCGTCCCGGCTCGACCTGCCGCTGTGGCGCATCGGTCGTATGATCGAGGCCACCGATGAATCGCCGGGCGAGGCGGCCGGGCCTGGGCGATGTCCGAGCGCGGGAAACGTCATCATGCTGGATGAAAATGGGCAACCTGTGCCCGCGACTGAAAAAGGATACGATCATTTTGCTCAAGACACGCCTTAAGCCGCCTTCGCTTCGCTTCCTCCTGTCGCACCCGGCGCATCTGGTCGCTTGCGGTTTTGGCAGTGGTCTTTCGCCTTTCGCGCCGGGAACAGCCGGAACGCTTTTCGCTTGGGCGCTCTTCCCGATTCTCCGCGAATGGACCAGCGACTTCGAGCTGCTCGCTATTTTGTTGGCATGTTTCATCGGCGGCGTACTGGCGGTACCTAAGACCGGCGCCGATCTTGGCGTGGTCGACCACGGCAGCATCGTCTGGGACGAGATTGTTCCTTTCTGGCTGGTGCTGGTGTTTTGCCCGGCCAACGTGCTGTGGCAAACGGCCGCCTTCCTGCTGTTCCGTTTCTTTGACATCGTCAAACCGCAGCCGGCACGCTATTTTGACGAGCAGGTCAAAAACGGCTTCGGCGTGATGTGCGATGATCTGATCGCCGCTGGCTACACCGTGCTCGTCCTCGCTCTCCTGAAATTCTTGTTTCAATGAACCAGAAGAATCTCGAAGCCCTCGCCGCGCAGGTCGGCTCGCTGCTGGCCACCAATGGACAGGTGCTGGCGACAGCCGAATCGTGTACCGGCGGCTGGGTCGCGCAATGCCTGACGTCGATCGCCGGCAGTTCGGCATGGTTTGACCGCGGCTTCGTTCCTTACTCCAACGAAGGCAAGCAGGACATGCTGGGGGTGAGCAAAGAAACGCTGGCCGCGCATGGCGCCGTCAGCGAGGCCACGGCAATCGCCATGGCCCGAGGGGCGCTACGCCACAGCCGGGCCGACTGGGCTCTGGCTATCACCGGCATCGCCGGGCCGAGCGGAGGTTCGCCGGAGAAGCCGGTCGGCACTGTTTGTTTCGCCTGGGCCGGGCCGGAAAATTCCGTGCATTGCGAGACCTGCCATTTCGACGGCAGCCGCGACGTTGTGCGCGCACGCTCGGTCGAATATGCGCTGAACGGCCTCCTCCGGCATGCCCAACGAATGAAGGCCTAGGCGACGACTTCTTGCAGCCTGCCGGTGCCGCGGTTCACACGGAACGATGGCTGTCATGTTAAGTATTTCTCGAAACCACGACCGTCAATAAACTAGAATACGCAGCCATGCGCTTCAAGCCCCTCTTCCTCTTGTTCATCATGCTCGCCGCCGGCGATGCGGCGGCCCTGGGGCTCGGGGACATCTCCTTGCACTCCGCCTTGGGGGCGCGCTTGCGCGCCGAAATCGAACTGCTCGGCGTGACCGCCAGCGATCAACTCGCCCGATTGTTTTCGCCTTAGCCCGTCAAGCGATGCCGAATCCGGGGTGCCTGCCTTGCCACGGGGCCGTCTGTCGATCGATCGACGGAACGGAAACCCGCGACTGCTCATCCGTTCCGATCACACAATTAATGATCCCGTTCTCCTGATCCGTCTGCGTGCCGGCTGTAATGCCGAGGTGCTGCGCGACTACATGCTGATCCTCGACCCGGTCGAAGCCAACGCTATTCAGCAGGCAAAACGCGACCCCGCTGACCGCACTGAGCAGGATTCCCCTCAGGAAATGGATTCATCCCGCGACGCTACAGAGCACAGACGCCTGTCCACATCTGCCGGCAGACCACAGCGCCTCAAAACCGAAACGCCGGAATCCGCCACACCGACAACGGAGAGAAGAAGGGGCGCTTCGCGGAAGGTGAAGCCCGACACCGAGCTCAAATCGGATCGACTGAGTATTTCCGGCAACATCAGCGGTAACGAGGCGCAGCGTGACGACTTGCCCCTGCGTCTGGCGACCGAGCTGTCGGACAATGCATCCGCCAATGCATCGGAAAGCCAGCGCACGCTGCTTCGCCTGGAATACCAAGTGCTGACGGCAATTTACGATCAGTCCAGCCAGTTGCTGAGTGCAGCGGAACAGGTCCGGAAACTGGAATCTTCGTTTGCCGAATTGCGGGCCGAAACCGAACTCCTGGGCTCCGCTCCGTTGCAAACTCAAGCGCCTTCAGCCGCCGCCGCAATTCCTCCGGCAAAAAAAGATTTGGTGCCGCAAGCGGGCCAAGGTCCCCAAGCGAAGGCGGCTGACAACGGGAATCGGTATATGGGGATCGCCGGGATGCTGGCCTTGCTCGGTGTTGTCGGACTACTGGTGTGGTTCCTGCGAAGGCACGCCCTCAAGGCCGGGCAACCCGTCACCGGCCTGGTGCCGGAACAGTCGCCGGTCGTCCAAGCGATGCCTCAGCCAACCGTGGGCAGGAAGCCTTCCGTGGCCAACAGCGAAACCGTGCAAACCACCGACGAGACGCTATTTCTGGACGATCGCCCTGAACCTCTGCCAATCCCGCTACCTGAGCGGGAAGTCGACCCGCAAGCGGCGCGCGATGCGACAGTGCTTGCCGAACAGAACGGGTTCAACCCGGTCATCGAACTGGCCGACATCATGCTCGCCTTCGGACGCATCAAGGGCGCCACCGAAGCGCTGCTCGAATACATTGAGGGCAGCCCGGGCGAAGCACTGCAGCCCTGGGTCAAGTTGCTCGATATTTACCGGCAGAACGGCATGCGCCCGGAGTTTGAAAGCCTCTCGCAGAGACTCAAACTGCATTTCAACGTGGCCCCAAGCGATTGGGAATCGGTTGCCGCGCTCTCACCGCGCCCTGCCGAAACAGGCCATGAAGGCGATACACCCTTTGCGGCATTGCTTTCCCGCTTGCCCGGCATCGGCCAGATTACGCACGTTCGTGACGAAATTGCCCGGACCTGGGACTCTGCGGAAAGCCTGGCCTATATCGACAAACTCCTGCGCGACAACCGCCAAGGAGAACGCCAGGGATTCGCACTGTCCACCGTCAACGAACTGCTGTTCTTGCTGGACATCCTCGAAAAACGCTTCAAGTCCGCTTAACGTGCCCAATAGATGACCAGGCACGGGACGAAGAACGTCCAAGCGCGAACAGTCACGCAACCAAATCGGTATAACTGTATATAATTACAGCATTCGACACGGGCGCAACGCGCAGGCTCTGCGTCGTCGAACATGAGATAATCCCCGCCAACCAGGACAAAGGACACGCAATGGACGACAACAAGGCAAAAGCATTGGCCGCCGCACTGGCCCAGATTGAAAAGCAGTTCGGCAAAGGCTCGATCATGAAAATGGGCGACGGCAGCGTCGCCAACGACATTCAGGTTGTGTCGACCGGCTCGCTCGGGCTGGACATCGCGCTGGGCATCGGCGGTCTCCCGCGTGGCCGCGTCGTCGAAATCTACGGCCCCGAATCGTCCGGAAAAACGACACTGGCGCTGCAGGTGATTGCCGAAATGCAGAAGCTCGGCGGCACAGCCGCGTTTATCGATGCTGAACACGCGCTGGATCCCACCTATGCCCAGAAACTGGGTGTCAATCTGGACGAACTGTTGATTTCGCAGCCGGATACCGGCGAACAAGCGCTTGAAATCACCGACATGCTGGTGCGTTCTTCGAGCGTTGATGTGATTGTCATCGACTCGGTGGCTGCCCTCGTTCCGAAAGCCGAAATCGAAGGCGAGATGGGCGATTCACTTCCCGGCCTGCAGGCCCGCCTGATGAGTCAGGCGCTGCGTAAGCTCACGGCAAACATCAATCGGACCAACACGCTGGTGATCTTCATCAACCAGATCCGCATGAAGATCGGCGTCATGTTCGGCAGCCCGGAAACAACCACCGGCGGCAATGCGCTCAAGTTCTACGCTTCGGTGCGCCTCGACATCCGCCGCATTGGCGGTATCAAGAAGGGCGACGAGGTCATCGGCAATGAAACCCGCGTCAAGGTTGTCAAGAACAAAGTGGCGCCACCTTTCCGCGAAGCCATTTTTGACATCCTTTATGGCGAAGGAACATCGCGCGAAGGCGAAATCGTCGAGCTTGGGGTCAATCACAAACTGGTCGAAAAATCCGGTTCCTGGTATGCCTATAACGGCGACAAGATCGGGCAGGGTAAAGATAACGCGCGTGAATACCTCAAAGCCAACCCGCATATCGCGGTGGAGATCGAGGCTAGAATCCGTGCGGCGGTCAATGTACCCTCACCCAAACTGCTCAATGCAGCCGAGTAAACGGAAACGACAGACATGAGCGGCACCCTGCGCGAACGTGCTTTGCGGCTACTGGCGCGGCGCGAACATGCCCGGGCCGAACTGGCACGAAAGCTGTCGCCCCACGCCAATTCCGCTGAAGAACTGGGCGCCTTGCTGGACGACCTGGTCGCGCGCCACCTGCTCTCCGACGAGCGCTATGTGGAGACGCGCATGCACGCCCGAAGCGAACGTCTTGGCAACGCGCGGCTGGCATCCGAACTGCGCAACCAGGGCATTTCCACCGCCTTAACGAACGCTGCCTTGGCTACCTGCGCGCCTGAACTGACGCGTGCACGCCGGGTCTGGCAGCTCAAATACGGTAGCAAACCCGGCACAACCGGTGCCGCCGAGCACGCCCGACAAGTGCGTTTCTTGATGAGCCGGGGCTTTCCCGGAGAAGTTATCCGTCGCGTGCTGCGCGGCGACTGCGAAGACGATTGAATGATTCCAGAAACCAGCGACAACCCAAGTACGAAAAGTATCCTATCCACGCACAACCTGAAGAAGCGCTTCAAGAAGCGCACGGTGGTGCAGGACGTGTCCTTGGAGGTGAGAAGCGGCGAAGTGGTTGGCCTGCTCGGACCAAACGGTGCGGGGAAGACGACCTGCTTCTACATGGTGGTTGGTCTGGTGTCCTGCGACGGTGGCGATGTTCACCTCGACGATAAGAAACTGACCCACCTGCCGATCCACAGACGTGCCAAGTTAGGCGTGTCCTACCTGCCGCAGGAAGCCTCCGTTTTCCGCAAACTTTCCGTTGTCGAGAACATCAAGGCGGTACTTGAGCTGCAGCGTCTGACGCCTGACGAGGTTGAACTGCGTGCCGAACGTCTGCTCGAAGAACTGCATATCGGCCATATTCGCAACAGCTCGGCGGCGTCGCTTTCCGGCGGCGAGCGGCGCAGGGTGGAAATTGCCCGTGCGCTGTCGACCGAACCACGCTTCATCCTGCTTGACGAGCCCTTTGCCGGCATTGATCCTATTGCCGTGCTGGATATCCAGAAGATCATCCGCTTCCTCAAGGAGCGCAATATCGGTGTTTTGATTACCGACCACAATGTACGTGAAACGCTGGGCATCTGCGATCACGCCTATATCATCAACGAAGGCAGTGTTCTCGCCGCTGGCCGGCCTGATGAAATCATTTATAATGAAAACGTCCGGAAGGTTTATCTGGGTGAAAATTTCCGCCTCTGAATCTGGCACTTGCTTCAATAAAATCCAGAACGAAACGAGTTGACTTCCTGCAATCCGGTGGCCGATCAGGCTCCGTAAATGAAACCATCCCTACAACTCAAGCTTTCGCAGCATCTCGCACTGACGCCTCAGTTGCAGCAGTCCATACGTCTGTTGCAACTGTCGACGCTCGAACTTGAGCAGGAACTGGAAAAGTACCTGCAGGAAAACCCGCTGCTCGAACGCGTGGAAGAGGAGTATGCGCCCCTTCAGCCTGGCCCCAGCGATCAGGACTCCGAATCCGCTGCGGACGACAACACGGGAAACGACATCGAAACGGCGGTTTCCTCGGCCGATGACGAGAGCTGGCTCGGCGACGAAGAAAACAATTACTCCGGTTCCAGTTCATCCGGGTCGTTCGACGACGATGATGGCGACTTCCAGGACGTACAGGTCGCGACGACCTCGTTGCGCGAACACCTGTCGAGTCAACTCGGGCTGATCAGCATTCCCGACCGAGACCATACCTTGGTGCAATGTCTGATCGAAGCGCTCGATGACGATGGCTATCTGACCCTGTCGCTTGAGGAACTCGCAGAAACACTGCCTGCCGAACTCGAAATCGAGCTGGAGGAACTGCAGATCGCGCTCAATCACCTGCAATGCTTCGACCCGACCGGCGTGGGTGCCCGCAACGCACAAGAGTGCCTCGCTTTGCAGCTGGAGGCCTTGCATGGCGACGATACGTCGGTATTGGCCCTGAAAATCGTGCGCAAACACCTCGATCTGCTGGCCAGTCGCGATTTCATTAGACTCAAAAAACTCGTCGAGTGCGACGACGTGCAGTTGCGCGACGCCCAGTCGCTGATACGCAGCCTCAACCCCAGACCCGGTTCAAAATATGCCGCGCTCGAGGCGCGCTATATCACCCCGGATGTGGTGGTGCGGAAGATACGCGGCCAATGGGTCGTCAACGTTAATTCCGACGCTTTTCCTCGCTTGCGCATCAACAGCCTGTATGCCCAGATACTGTCCCGGCAGCGCGGCTCGGGACTCGCCGGACAATTGCAGGAAGCACGCTGGCTGATAAAGAACGTGCAGCAGCGCTTTGACACCATTCTGCGGGTGGCGCAGTCTATCGTCGACCGCCAGCGGCAGTTTTTTGATCATGGCGAGGTGGCCATGAGACCGCTGGTGCTACGTGAAATTGCCGACATTCTGGGTTTGCACGAGTCGACCATTTCCCGCGTAACGACGCAAAAATACATGGCGACTCCACGCGGCATTTTCGAATTGAAGTATTTCTTCGGCAGTCACGTCGCCACCGAGGCGGGTGGCGCATGCTCGGCGACGGCCATCCGGGCGCTGATCAAACAATTGATCGCGTCGGAAGAACAGAAAACCCCCTTGTCCGATAGCCAGCTGTCCGAAATCCTTGGTCAACAGGGCATAGTTGTCGCTCGGCGAACGATCGCAAAATACCGTGAGGGGCTCAGCATTCCGCCCGTTAAACTACGTAGAGCCTTTTAGTGGTCTACTACGTGTATTGTCACCTCTGAAGATGAAAGCAGCGCCCTGTACTTACCCCACAACCCCGAGGCCGCTCTAACGAGCGGGCAAGGGGTTTTCGACGATCGCTGACGCGACAATAACTCTGACAAGGAGCTTCACCATGAACCTGCAGATCAGTGGACATCACCTCGATATCACACCGGCAATTCACGATTACGTTACTGGTAAACTTGATCGCGTGACGCGCCACTTTGATAACGTCATCGATGTTAATGTGATTCTGTCAGTCGCCAAATTGAAACAGAAGGCCGAGGTCACCGTTCACCTTTCCGGCAAGGACGTTTTCGTCGAAGCCGTTGACGAAGATCTTTACGCTGCGGTTGATAGTCTGGTCGACAAACTCGACCGTCAAATCCAGAAGCACAAGCAGAAAGTGCAAAACCATCATCGTGGCCAGAAGATCAGCCAAATCGTCCAGGAATGAATGCCATGCCTTGCGTGATTGGCCTCGCTGGGTCAACACGCCAGGCAGATCGACAACTTTCTTATTTCCGTTAGCCCTTTTCACGCCGACCGCTCGCCAAGATTTTTATACTTTCCAGCATGAGCCAGATATCGCCATTACTCGCCACTGAAAATATCGTCCTTGATCTCGATGCAAGCAGCAAGAAACGTGTCTTCGAGCATGTCGGTCTCCTCTTCGAAAACAACCAGGGCATCGCCAGCAGTGCTGTCTTCGAAAGCCTGTTTGCCCGTGAAAAACTGGGCTCAACCGGTCTTGGTCAGGGTATCGCCATTCCGCACGGACGCATCAAGGGGCTGAAGGGGGCTACTGGCGCATTCTTACGTCTTGCTGCGCCGGTCCCGTTTGACTCGCCGGATGGAAGACCGGTTTCTCTCCTTTTCGTCTTGCTCGTTCCCGAACAGGCCACAGAACAACATCTGCAAATCCTTTCCGAACTCGCTGAAAAATTCTCCGATCCTACCTGCCGCGAGGGGCTCTCCAACGCCGCCAGTGCCGAAGAGATCCGCCAGCTGCTCACTCATTGAGAGCCGTCAGCATGATTCCAGCCCGCACTCTGAGCATCACCCAACTCTATACGGACCACCTTGAGAAACTCAAGCTCACCTGGATCGCGGCGGTAGGCGTCGAGCGGCTTGTCGTCCTCAAGGATCAAGGAATCTATGGCCCCGATGTCGTAGGACATCTCAATCTGATCTACAGCCATCGTGTCCAGGTTATCGGCAAGGCTGAACAGCGTTGGGCTGAACGCGTCGGCGTCGAGCGCTGGCATCGACAGATCGACGATCTCATGGCGGCGTCGCCACCGGCACTGATCGTCGCTGACGGCCTGGAAATACCCCCCGGGGCCAAGGATTTGTGCGAAGCGACGCAAACCCCGCTGTTTGTCACTCCGAAAGAGTGCTCGGTCGTCATTGACTTGCTGCATATCTATCTCGCGCGCCGGTTTGCGGACACCGTATCGGCGCACGGTGTGTTCATGGACGTGTATGGCATGGGCATTCTGATTACCGGCGATTCCGGCGTTGGCAAGAGCGAACTGGCTCTCGAACTCGTTTCGCGCGGACACGGCCTGGTTGCCGACGATGTCGTCGAACTGGCACGCACAGCGCCGACAACGATTGAGGGCCGCTGCCCGAGCATGCTTCGCGATTACCTGGAAGTGCGAGGGCTTGGCCTGCTCAATATCCGGACTATTTTCGGCGAGACGGCGGCACGCCGAAAGATGAAGCTCAAGCTGGTCGTCCATCTGCAGGAATTTGCCACCGGCGACGACTCGCCGCGCTTGCCGCTCGATTCCCAGACGCAGGAAATTCTCGGCATACCCGTGCGCAAGGTCGTTTTCCATGTAGCTCCCGGACGCAACCTTGCCGTGTTGCTCGAAGCGGCGGTGCGCAACTGTATCCTGCAAATGCGTGGCATCGACAGCATGAGCGAATTCATCAATCGCCAGCAACAGGCCGTTCTCGACGACGACTTGTAATATGCCGTTTATAATTAGCGAACGTTTTCAACTTTTCAAGGAGTTACCCATGAAAGCCATGATTGCTCTCGTTGCCCTCGCCTTCGTTACGAGCAGCGCCTTCGCTGCAGATGATCAAGCGAAGAAAACGCCCTCACCCGCGCAACAGGCACAGCAGGAAAAAATGAAAGCCTGTAACGCCGACGCCAAAACCAAGGCCCTCAAGGGCGCTGAACGGAAGAAATTCATGAGCGAGTGCCTGGGTTCGAAGCCGGCGCCTGCCGCCACCCAACAGGACAAAATGAAGACCTGCAACGCCGACGCCAAGACCAAGGCGCTCAAAGGGGACGAGCGTAAACAATTCATGAGCCAGTGCCTCAAGGCCGACAAGCCGTAACCCCACTGACGAACAGCAACAAAAAAACGACGGTATCCGTGCCGTCGTTTTTTTTAACTGTACGTGTTCAGATCAGATCGAATTCAGCGCAATCCGCGCCGGGACTTGCGGCCGAATCGGCAAAGCAGATCAGACCCTTGGCGTGAATAAGGCATTCCTCTTTGCGCAGAAACAACTCCGGGTTGCCATTTAGCGTCACAAATGTGCCATTGGTGCTGTTATCGATGAGCACGATCCGATCACCCTGCAGTTCAATCCTCGCATGGTTGCGCGACGCCCGTCGATCATGGATGACGACATCGCTTTCCTTGTCCCGACCCATGGTGATTACCGGATTGCCGTCATCCAGAGTTATCAGCTTGCCGGCATAACGCAGTTGGAGTCGTGCACCTTGCAAGCTACTGCTCTTGCTTTCCCGATGATCGCCGGCGCCCCCCGGCTCGGCGAGGCTTGTGTCGGGCGCCACAACTTCGAAGACGATCCCCTTCGGCGACTTGCCCTTGGTGGCGGGTGGTCCGAGATCACGTGTCGAACTCTTTAATGCAGGGGATAGTGCCGCCTGCGCCTGAAGGCTGGCCAGGACTTGCCCAGGCTTGGCCAATCCGGCCAGCCCTGCGGCATCCTTGACCGTTTCACTGGCCAGACTTCCGTCATTTTCATCGACCGAGCCGTAGGCCAAACCAATGCGTATGGCCAGCTTGACTCCCGAGACAGGTGGTAGATCAGCTACGCGCTGTTGCATCTCGATGGCGGCCTGAAACGCTTCATCTGCCAGATTGAATACCACCATCAACTCATCGCCGACCCGTTTGATGATGCGCCCGCCATAAGCACCGATGGCACGCTCCATGCGTTTCAGACACCGATCGACCGCACGTGCCGCTTCATCACTCCCCAGTTTCTCGTGCAGCCGCGCACTTCCCGACACGCCGGCGAACAACACTGACAGAGTTTGATTTGCACTGTTCATATCTATAGGTATCCCGGCACCGGAAAACTCGGTTGCAGTTCCGTCAAAAGCCCGATCCAAAGACTCACCACCCTTTCCGGTTTCCCCAAGTTACTTGCCGAATCGCGTTGCGGCAATGGTTCCCGGATAATATCAAAAGACCACGCTTTGCGCTTCACGCGCTGCGCACAAGTGGTATGAAAGTTTCAGGCTGCGCCAATTCCGGTTCAAATCCCGGGCTGTCGAAAACCGTATCCCCTCCGTCCATGTCGGACAGTTCATTTCCAGGGTGCAGGCCTTTGAAATCGAATAATGCATTGTCGGCCAGATGCGAAGGAACGATGTTCTGCATCGCCGTAAATACCGACTCGGTTCGCCCAGGGAAACGGCGATCCCAATCGGCCATCATCTCGCGGATTTTTTGCCGTTGAAGGTTATTTTGCGAACCGCAAAGATTGCACGGAATAATCGGATATTCCATGCCACGCGCAAAGCGTGCGATGTCACTTTCGCTGCAATAGGCGAGAGGGCGAATCACGACCAGGGTGCCATCGTCAGTGACCAGTTTGGGCGGCATGGCCTTCAGTTTTCCACCAAACAGCATATTGAGAAACAAGGTATGAACGATGTCGTCGCGATGATGCCCGAGGGCGATTTTGTTGGCCCCCAGTTCCCTGGCGGTACGGTATATCACGCCGCGCCGCAGCCGCGAACAGAGTGAGCATGTTGTCTTCCCCTCAGGGATCTTCTCCTTGACGATTGAATACGTATCCTGTTCGACGATACGGTGCTCGATGCCCAGCCCGGACAGGTAGGCCGGAAGCACTTCAGCGGGAAACCCAGGCTGCTTCTGGTCCAGATTCATCGCAATCAGGCGGAAATCCACCGGTGCGCGCTGGCGCAGCGCCATCAAGGTCGACAGCATGGTGTAGGAGTCCTTGCCCCCAGACAGGCAAACGAGCAGGGTGTCGCCCTCTTCGATCATGTTGTAATCGGCTATGGCCTTGCCAACCTTGCTCTCGAGGTGTTTCCCCAAGCGCTGAAGCGTTCTTGATTTTTCCACCGGAGCTTTCGGACTGATTCGATAGTATGAAAATTGAAGGGTTACAGGTGGGCCGTTCGACCGCCATCGACATTGATGACCTGGCCCGTCACGTAGGGGGCTTCGTCAAGCAGGTAACGCACCGTGCGCGCGACGTCCAGCGGATCGCCTAGACGTTTCAGCAATGTATGGTCGATGACTCGGTCACGCATTTTGGTGTCGAAAACATCGGAGTCAGGCCATAAGATCGGACCCGGCGCTACCGCATTGACACGCACTTCCGGCGCCAGTTCGATGGACAATGCCTTTGTCATACCAAGCAGCCCGGCCTTGGCAATACAGTACAGCGAAAATCCGGCCAGCGGCCTTTCGGCATGGATATCGGTGATATTGACGACGGCCCCCCGCGACGCTCTTAGATACGGTGCCGCCGCCTGAGTCAGAAAGAGCGGTGCTTTCAGATTGCTGCCCATCAAATCATCCCAGTCAGACTGATCGATTTCACCCAAAGGCGTGGCGAAAAAACTGGATGCGTTGTTGACCAGACCATCCAGTTGCCCGAAATGGGTCACCGTGTTTGCCACCAGTGCAGAAAGCGCGTCGATATCCAGCAAGTTGGCCTGCCGACTAATGGCCGAATCCGGCCGATTGGCATTTAATTCTGCCACCAGCCCTTCGGCAGCCTCGGCGGCACTTCGGTAGTGCACCACGACATTGGCACCAGCCCTATGCAATTCGCGAGCGATTGAACGACCGACCCGCTTTGCTGCCCCGGTGATCAATACCGTTTTGCCGATCACGACCGACTCCAGAGTTTCAAATTCAGTACCAAAGGGTGTGGATTTTAACGGTTTTTCACCGGCGCCGCCCAAACCCGACGCTATTCGAAGCGGCTGTGAGTTGTTAGACTCGCGGCTACTCCTTGGGACACGAAATCCATGACCGATGACGAAAACCCGTTTGACCCGGCCGACCCGCTCGATGCCGACGAACTGATGAATTTTGCCGAACGCATCGAACAGCTTTCTCCCGATGACGCCGAATGGGTGGGTCGTCTGTTCCAGGAGTGCATGCGCGCGCGAATGCACGAGGCCGAATTGCTTTCCGCTCCGATGGAAACGGGAGAGACCGTGCACAACGTCTTCGACGCCCAACTCGCGCAAGTAGCGCTCGATGCGGCGGAATGGTTGAAAACCTTATGGAACGTCGGCTATATGGGCGCCGGCAGTTTTCCGTCGCAACCGCGTTCCGCCTTTCCTCTGGTCGAACTCGAGGACGTACTCAAATCGGCGCTCTTTGCCCGTATCAGGGAAGGCAAACGACCCCTCCCCTTTCCCCCGCCAACGCGGCAGGGCTTGCCCTGGCACGACCTCGTCGAGAGCCCGGAAGCGACTCATGACGTTGTGGCCGAAATGGTTCACGACGAGCAAGGGCAGGTCGTCGGCGCCAACGTCGAGGCTTGCCCTGACTGGCGCGTCATTGAAGAAATCGTCAAGGACCGCGAATACATCGTTCAGCATCGCGGCTTGGGGCCGTTTTACAAGTTAGTAATAGCCCCTGAGGAAACCGCTCCACTATCGACGTTGCGCCGCGAGCCCCCGCGCTGGTCACGCCGGATACGCCTGCAGGAACGTGGAGGGTTTCGTTCTTACATGCTCGAATGGCCCGAGGAAGACGGACGCCTGCAGAGCATTTCCCTGCGTGCGGCAACCTGGGAACGCGCCGAATCCGAAGCCGGACACTGGATCGTCAGCAAGCATCCGGAAATGTACGGGCAGGTGCGGTTCGAGCGGATCGAATAGCTTGATCGGCAATACGCGCAAGGTATTCAGAAAAGAGGGCCGACACTATGTCGTCGTGAATCGGCGCGAATTCAGGTGATTCACGTTAGAATTTCGGGCTACACGCGCCTGAACGCCGCCAGCAGCTGCGCCGGAAGCCGATTTATCCTGAAAGGTACCGTTTGCCGACTGAGATGAATTGCTTCGTTGCAGGCAACCACGCATCCCGGACCACGGGTTTTGTGCGGTGGCTGCTTCGTTGCGTGCTATCTGCGTGTCTGCTTGGGTGGCTGCCCAGCGCACAAGCTGTATCCCCGTCTGTCGCGCTGCACTATGGTGCGGACGCGCCGCTTGAGGAACTCAAGGCCTTCGACATCGTCGTCGTCGAACCAGACCACGGCTTTGACCCGAAGCGCTACAAGAAACCCTACAGCGAACTTTTTGCCTACATCGCCATTGGCGAAGTACAGCCCTCGCGCGCCTATGCGGCGGCGATCCCGGCCAAGCGCCTGCTGACCACCAATGCCGACTGGGGATCGAAGGTCATCGACCTGAGCTGGCCGGAACTGCCGACCTTCGTCGCCGAGGCCATCGTCGGCCCGCTCTGGGAGAGAGGCTACCGCGGCTTTTTCCTGGACACACTGGATTCGTACCGTCTGGCCAGCGGTGTCGACGAAGCGGCGCAACAAAAAGGGCTGATTGCCGTCATCGAGACCCTGCATCGGCGCTTTCCGGGCATTCGCCTGATTCTCAACCGTGGTTTCGAGATCGTGCCGGCCGTTCGCGACAAGATCAGCATGGTCGCCGCCGAATCCCTCTTCCGCGGCTGGAACGCGACCTCCCGACGCTACGTCGAAGTGTCCGCCGCTGATCGCGAGTGGCTGCTCGGCCAATTGCGTCGCGTACGCGACGAATTCGGTGTGCCGGTGCTGGCCATCGACTACCTGCCGCCGCAGGCACGCGGCCAGATGCGTGAAACAGCCGCGCGCATTCGCGCGCTTGGCATCGAACCCTGGGTTACCGATAGCCAGATCGGCACGGTCGGCATCGGGCGCCGGGAAATCGTGCCACGACGCATGCTGATGCTTTACGACGGCAGTCCCGATGGCTTGCTGATCGAGCACCCGGCAATGCGTTTTGGCGCCATGCCGATCCAGCACCTGGGGTACACGATCGATTTCCACGACTTGCGCAAGCCGCTGCCCGCCGGCCCGCTGGCTGCGCGCTACGCCGGCATCGTGATCTGGGCCAACGCTCCGGTTGCCCGCGGCCGCCAGGTGGCAGACTGGCTGCAGCAGCAAATCGACCAGGGCCTGAAAGTTGCCGTATTCGGCAGCTTTCCCTTTGCCGCAGAAGGCAAACTGGCACACCGCCTGGGCCTGAAATCCGTGGTGGCCTCGGGAACTCCCGGTCGCCTGACCGTCGCCAGCCA
The DNA here is from genome assembly GCA_016705685.1 of Propionivibrio sp. Classification (GTDB taxonomy): domain Bacteria; phylum Pseudomonadota; class Gammaproteobacteria; order Burkholderiales; family Rhodocyclaceae; genus Propionivibrio. The sequence goes on along the minus strand of JADJLB010000002.1, from coordinate 212,528 downwards.
GGACGCGATGATCGGCTTCGAGGCGCCCCCCCAACCCGACCGTCGTAACCTGACGCCGTTGGAGCTGGCTGATGGGCAGGGTCGATCCCTGCTGAAACTGGCCGATGCCCGGGGGCAAACCTTCGATGTTGCCGCGCTGACCCGCTGGGGAGGCTACGTCCTCGACCCCTATGCCGTGGTCGGGGTACCTGGCAGCGAACAGTCACGTTGGATCATCGACCCCTTCGCCTTCCTGCAGCAGGCATTGGCTCTGCCCGACCTGCCGCTGCCCGATACGACGACAGAGAACGGCCGTCGCCTGATGTTCATCCACATCGACGGCGACGGTTATCCGTCCCGCGCCGAGTTGCCGGGCACGCCATTGGCCGGCGAAGCCTTGTTGACCCAAGTGTTGCAGCGCTACCGGCTGCCGACGACGATGTCGGTGATTGAAGGCGAGGTTGCCCCGGACGGACTGTACCCGGCCCTCTCCGCCGAGATGGAGGCGATTGCCCGGCGCACCTTCGCGTTGCCCTACATCGAGATCGCCAGCCACAGTTTTTCGCACCCGTTCGACTGGAGTCGCGCCGAGCTGGCCGCGCCAAAAAAGAAAGGGGACGACAGCTATCATCTGGAGATTCCCGGCTACGAGATGAATCTGGAGCGGGAAATTGTCGGTTCGGTCGACTACATCCGCAAGAATCTGGCGCCGCCCGGAAAACCGGTTCGGATCATGCTGTGGAGCGGCGATGCCGCACCACAGGCACAGGCCCTGCGCATTGCCGAAGATGCCGGCTTGCTGAACATGAACGGCGGCAATACCATCATCACCCGCTCGTTTCCGAGCCTGACCGCCGTATCTCCGCTCGGCTATGCCATCGACGGCATCTTCCAGACCTTCGCACCAGTGATGAACGAGAACGTCTACACCAACCTGTGGCACGGCCCGTACTATGGCTTCGAGCGGGTCATCGAGACTTTCCAGATGACCGATTCGCCGCGACGACTGAAGCCGATCGACATCTACTATCACACCTACTCGGCCAGCAAGCAGGCGTCGCTGAAGGCGCTGTACAAGGTCTACGACTGGTCGCTGGCGCAGTCGCCCAACCTGATCCACGCCTCCGACTTCATTCGCAAGGCCCTCGATTTCGAGACGATGGTATTGGCACGGGAAGATGGCGGCTGGCGCATCCGCGGTAACGGCGACTTGCGCACGCTGCGCGCGCCGGTAGCGATGGGTTACCCAGAGCGCCCGGTTTCCGGCGGTGTCGCCGGATATCTCGCCGGCAACGAGGGCAACTACATTCACCTGGCCAGTGGCGACACATTGCTGCGCTTTGCTGCAACCCGGACCGGCGCCGTCTATCTTGTCGATGCCAACGCCCGACTGACCGACTGGCAGTCGCACGAGGCTGGCCAGCGCTTCTCGCTCAAGGGGTATCAAGCCATCGAGTTTTCGCTGGCCAACGCCAGCCACTGCAGCGTGCTCGCCAATGGGCGCACGCTGACGCCGCGGAAACGTTCCGGCGGCGTTCAATCCTTCGGTATCAGTGATGCTGCTGCAACGATCGAAACTCGCTGCCGCGACCGTTGAGCGCCCGCGGCTGGCGCCGCCGTGGTCGATCGCGTTGCTGGGCGTGCTGGTGCTTGCCGTGCTGGTCGCGATCTATCCGCACAAGGCGCTGGTTCATCGCATTATCGAAGCCCCGCAGAGTGAGCTCACCGATGCCTATCTGGTGAATCTGCTGCGAACCGATTCCGGAAACCCGCAACTCCGCCTCACGCTGGCCCGCCATGAGCTGAGCAGCGGCCTCTACGACAAGCTGGAACTTACGCTGGCCAAGCTGCTCCAGTCGCCGGACAAGGAAACACGCCTGGAAGCTACTTGGCTGAGCTGGCGCGCAGCCGAGCAACGCTATTTCCGCATGGATCCCGGGACACCGCAACGAGCAGCCCAACGGGCGCAACTGCGCTCCACGCTGCGCACTCTGGCTGCCCAGGAATGGCCTGAGGACAGGAAAATCGAGATAGCCCGCCTGGCACTCCAATTTAACGACACCCAGCTTGGCATCGAATTGCTTCAGCGAGTCGCTGCCAGCGGTCAGGGGCGTTCGGCCGACTGGTACGCGGAGGCAGCACGCGCCGCCCTGGCTGGTGGCGAATACCTTGCGGCGGGCAAGTTCTTCCTGATCGCGGTGCGGCGTACCAGTGAACCCATCGAACAACGCCGTTTCTTCATCGATGGCATGCTCGCGCTCCAGTCCGGCGACCAGGTGAAGGAGGCGCTGGCCCTTGCTGAAGAGGAGCTGGCCGTGACGCCGTCTCTGGGTGAAAGCGCTCAGGTGCTGGAACTGCTGGTGCGCTTTGCGCGCTCGGTCAGGCGCCCGGATCTGGCCGACAAGTACGCCCGCAAGCTCCTGCGCCTGTCGCTGCTGCGACAGTGGAAACAGCAGCAGTTGGCATCGGCCTACGGTATCCGCTGGCAAGCCGTCGGCGAAAGGAGCGGTCCGCAACTGCCGTTCGACGACCGCATCTACACCCTCGGCTTTGAAGCCTTCCTCGACAATCGGAAGCTCGAGGATGCCTGGCAGGTCGCCGCGTCCGCCGTGCGTCAGGCGCCCGACCATCTGGTCTGGCGCGAGCGGCTGGCACGTGTTTCGGAATGGACCGGGCGCCCGGCGATCGCGCTCACCCACTGGCTGTATCTGGCGCGCGCCAACGGCAGCGACGAAGCCTGGCAGGCGATTCTGCGGCTCGCGCCCGGCCTGTTTGACGACAAAGCCTTGCTGGCAGCGATTGAGCACCAGGTGCGCCAGCAACCCGCCAATCCGGCACTGGTCGCGGAACTGGTTGCGACGTTCGAACGTCTGGGCGACCCCAGGGGAGCGATGCGCGTTCTCGAACAGCTATACCGCCAGCAAAAACGGCCGGAATTGTTGGCCAGCATGGCCGAACTGGCCGAACGGATGGGGGACGACGAAAGGGCGCTGGAGCTTTGGCAACGCTTCATGGCGACGAACGCGTTGACGACGGCGCAAGCGGTCCACGTCGGAACGCTTTATCTGATACGCGGCGAGCAGGCCAGCGCGCTGGCGATTCTTGAGCGCGTCGACGATGCCGCCGAAAGTGGTAGTGCCAACTCTGCCGACACCGCCGGTACCACTTACTGGCGACTGCGTGGTGACATCGCCACGCGGCTCGGTCACGACAAGAAGGCTGCCGCCGCCTATCGCCACGTGCTTGCCGGCCAGGGGGCGGTGGCCAGCGATCACCAAAACCTGGCCACACTGCTGCTTGACGAATACCCGCTCGAAGCCGCTCGGGTCAGCAGTGACGGCTGGTTGCGCTTCCGTGACACGCACTTGCTGCTGCAGGCGCTCAGTCTTTATGCCACGGCGGGGCGCTGGCAGGACATGGGCAAGCTGATGAGCACGCTGTCGGCCGAAGAATCCGCCCAGCTTCGCCAACAGGCAAACTTCCTCCGCCTTTCGGCCCAATACCGGATGGCTAACGGTCAGCGCAGCCTCGCGTTGGCCGACCTCGATGCCGCATTTGCACTCGCAGCGGGCAACGTGGACGTTCAGCAGGCCTTGCTCTGGCTGCTGGTCGAGAGTGGTGAAGGGAAGCGCCTGCGCAGCATAATGGCCGCCCACGAACGCGATTGGCAGCCTGACCCGGCGATGCACGATGTGCTGGCGGCCGCCAATCTCGCGCTGTCGATTCCGGACGTTGCGCTGCGCCGCTACCTGACCCCCCGGCTCGCCGCGCACCGCGACGACTTTCTGTGGCTGATGAACTATGCCGATGCGCTGGAGCAGAATCAGGAAGTGGATCGCGCCTGGCGTTTGCGCAAGCAATTGCTGCTTGATGAAAAAAGGCGGACACGGCAGCAGGTCGCCGCCGAACAATTGCCCCGCGAGATGGCCGCGCTGCGTCAAGCCGCACGCGCAAGGCTGCTGATGCTGGCCAGGCCCGGTGACCCGGCCTATGCCACGTTGCGCGAAATGCTCCGGCTCGATCGTGCGGCGGATGGCCAGTTGTCGCCATCGGCGCGCGATGCGGCCTTCGCCTGGCTGCTCGACGCCGAGCAGTACGACGCGGCGCGTGGCTGGCTCTGGCAGCAGTATGCAAAAACGGCGGCGCGGCCACTGTGGGGGGAAATGCGCCTCGCCCTGGAGTCCGGCGACCGGGCGCTGTCCGGTCAGTTGCTGGATGACTTTGCGCCGCTCATTCCGCGCAATGACCGCATCGAGGCCGCACGCCTGGCCGGCGATGTGCGGCTGGCCCAGAGCGAAGCCTTCGACGCGCAGACCGACTTGCCGGCAGACGATCCGCTGCACCTGCAACTGAGCGAGACCCTGCTGGCACACTCGCATCACGTGGGCGGCAGTGTCTGGCAGAACGATATCGGTTCGGTTGATGAGCGAAACGCCAGCATCCGCGCCCACGTCGCCCTCTCGCCGCGCCTGACGATGGATTTCGAGATGAGGACAATCACGCGCCACAACCGGGACCCCGCGACCATGGGGGAAACGCCGAATGAGACCGCCAACAGCGCGCGGATGGTATGGATGCACAACGAAGGCATAACGAAGCTCACCGTTGCCGAGCGGAAGAGTTTCGACACCTACCATCCACTGCTGATCGAGCACGAGCAGAATCTGGACCATCGGCTGACGGCGTCCTTTGCGCTGGGTCACGACCAGCCGGCCGACGAGTCGACCGCGCTGCGCGTGGGCGGCATGAAGGATAAGGCCGCGGTATCGCTGGCCTACCATCTGACCCGTTTCGACCGCTTCGCGGTCGAACGCAGCTACGATCGTTTCTATGCCCAGACCGGTGCCGGGGTTGGCAGCGGGCATGTCTGGCGATTCGAATACGGCCATGCATTGCGCACCGAGCCACGCAATCTCGAGGCCAGCGTCTTCTGGTCGCAGCACCGCTATAGCCAGAAATCCTACGTCAACGACCCGCAGCTGGCTCCGCTGTTCCCGGCGGGTGAGTACAGCCCGTCGAGTGTCGGCACCTTCTTCGTTCCGACCGGATTCAACTTCAAGGGAATCCGCCTGTCGACGGACATGAATTTCGAAGAGGACTACACGCGTGCGTGGCGCCCGTATGCCAGTATTGCCCGCACCTGGCACAGTGACGAAGGGCCGGGTTACGACCTTGCCGCAGGTATCGCCGGCAGTGTGTTCGGCGCCGATCACCTCAATCTCGGCTGGCGACTGAGTCGCGGTGGCGCCAACACCGACGGCCTGGTGCGAGAATTTGGCTTTAACTATCGGCTGCACTTCTAGAACGAACGGATTGAACAGATCAACCACAGGAGACTCACCATGAAACGTACCGTCCAAGGCTACGCCGTACTGGCAGCGATCCTGCTGCTCGCGGCTTGCTCCACGCTCGACCGCAGCGAGGCACCCGCCGTCAGCAGCAAGGCACCATGGGTGTTGCTGCCTTTCGCCAACCTCACTGAAACACCGCTGGCCGGCAGCCGGGCGGAGGCGGTTGCGGAGGGCGTGCTGCGTGCGCAGGGCGTCGCCAAGCTACGGCGCTACCCGGCTGCATTGCAGCAGGAAGCGCTTTTCGAACCGGGCGATCGCAAGCAGTACGAGGCGGCGCTCGAATGGGCGCGGGCCGAAGGGGCGCGTTACGCGCTCACCGGCAGTGTCGAAGAGTGGCGCTATAAAGTCGGTGTAGACGGCGAGCCTGCCGTTGGCATCGCCGTGTCGATCATCGACGTGCCGACCGGGGAAACCCTGTGGAGCGGTGTCGGGGCCAAGGCCGGCTGGAGTCGGGATTCGCTGGCAGCCGTTGCGCAGCAGTTGATGCGCAAGCTGATCAGCGATGGCCTTTCGGCGAGCAAGGACTGAGCGGAAGATCAATCTTGGCCTTCAAGGACAACCTGCTCCGCCACCTCGGCCCGTTCGGCAACCCTTGGTCCGTCGCCGGAGAAACCCTGATCCTGCCGCTGCTGATGGTAGCCATCGGCATCTGGGTAAATCCGCTCGACCCGCTGTGGATCAAGGCTAGTTTCCCGTGGGCCTGGTTCGCGCCGGCCATTCTCGCCATGCGCTACGGCCCCTTCGCCGGACTGGGCGGGGCGGGTGTGCTGCTGCTGGCCTGGGCCGCCTTCAACGCATCCGGCTGGATCGTCGGTGAATTCCCGAAGCTGAATTACCTCGGTGGCCTGATCCTGGTCATGCTCGCCGGCGAGTTTTCCAGTCTCTGGCTGGCACGTGCCCGGCGCGCCGAAGGCATCCAGATGTACCTCGACCAGAGGCTGGAATATCTGACGCACCAGTACTACCTGCTACGCCTGTCGCACGATCGTCTTGAGCAGGATCTGATCGGCCGCCCGATGGCCATGCGTGACGCGCTGTCGACGCTGCAGTCGCTGATTCGGGACGAACCCGGCGCCGCCGCATCGCCGCTGCCCGGTGCCCAGGGGCTGTTGCGGCTGCTGGCACAATACTGCCAACTGGAAATCGCCACGATCCATGCGGCGGCAGACGGAGAAATCACGGCGGAACCGGTCGCCACAATCGGCCAGGCCCGGAACAATGGCCAACTCGACGCTGACGACCCACTGGTCCGCGATGCCATTGAGGCCGGCACGCTGTCGCATCTGGCCGCTGCGCTGGCCGCCGGCACCTCGCCCAGCAGTTATGCCATCGCTGTTCCGATGAAAACCTTTGATGACGATCTGATCGGCCTGCTGGCCGTCGAGCGCGTCCCATTCTTCGCCCTGAACGAGGAATTGTTGCAAACACTGAACCTGCTCATCAGCTACTACGTCGATGGACTCGGTGCGCGCAAACTGGCGGCAGAGATCCAGAGTGAGTTCCCGGCCTGCCCCGACGATTTTGCCGCAGAGCTGCAGCGGCTGTGGCGTGTCCGGCAGGGGTCGCTGGCCGTCAGCAGCATCGCTGTGCTCGAATTCTTGCCGCGCCCGGAGCTCGACTATCTGGCCTTCCAGATCGGCCGGCAGCGCCGCGCCCTGGACGTCAGCTGGCTTATTGAATCCCCGCAACGCAAGGTGCTCATAACGCTGATGCCGCTGGCAGGCGCGGCGGAGGCAGAGGGTTATTTCGCCCGCATCGAAGAGTGGGTTCGCCAGATGAGTGGTAGCTCGCTGAGCGAGGCCGGTGTTTTCCCGCACGTCCTGCATATCAACGAAATAGCGCCGCTGCCGCTGCTCAACCAGTTGTTCGAAATCTGCAATGTTCCAGCCGAAGCTCGGTCTCTACGCGCTGACGCTTGAGTCGTCGGCCTGGGCCGGCTTGCTGCTCGGCAGCACCAGCGATGCTGCGCTGCTCGCCTATCTTGTTGCGCATGCCGCGGCCAGTTTCCTGCTGGGCCTTGCGGCGATCGCTTTTCTGCCCGCCAGCCTGCGCCGCAGGCGAATGCCCGTCCTGCTGCTGCTCACCGCTACCGGCTTCGCCGTCCCCGTACTCGGCTTTGTTGCCGTCATCCTCGGCATCGTCATGCTTCATTCGCTGCCGCCCGCCAAACCTGAAGGCCAGTTCGAGGCGGTGTCGCTACCCAAAATGGACACGCACCAGCGCGCCGGCAAGGGTTTTCGTCAGGCCGGCATGCGCTCCTTCATCAGCAACGAACGCGCGCCTGTGGCGGCCCGCCAGCGTGCACTTATCGCCCTGCAGAAAATACCCGGGCACGTCGCCTCGCCGCTTCTGCGTGACGTGCTCACCGATCCTTCCGAGGATATCCGCCTGCTCGCCTACGGCATGCTCGACAACAAGGAGAAGGTGATCAACGACGACATCCACCGCGCCTCGCAAAGCTATCAGGCGGCGGCTGAAGGAAGCGATGCCCGGTGGAAGGGCGCCCGGCGGCTCGCCGACCTGTATTGGGAGCTTGTCTATCAGGAACTGGCACAGGGGGACCTGCGCACGCACGCCCTGCGCGAGTCGCTCCGTTTCACCCGGATCGCTCTCGCCGAATCGTCCGAATCGGCCGATGACGCCGCACTGCATCTGCGCCTCGGCCGCCTGCTGCAGGCACTGCGCCAGCCGGAGAAAGCTCGCCTGGCCTACGAACGGGCGCTGGCGCTGGGCATGCCGCAAACCCGTATCGTGCCGTATCTGGCGGAAGTGGCATTCGAGACCGGGCGCTACGACGAGGTGCGTGCGCTGATGCGTGATCTTGGCAACTGGCAATCCCTGCCACGCCTCAAGCCGGTGATTGCCTACTGGAGCCGGGTATGACGTTCCCCCAGGCTCGCGAGGCCGACATCGCGCTCCTTCTTGAGGGAACCTTCCCGTATGTCAGCGGCGGCGTATCGAGCTGGGTCAACCAGATCATCCTGGCCTTTCCGGAACTGCGCTTTGCGATCGTGTTCATCGGCAGCCGCCGGGAAGACTACGGCGACATGAAATACGCCCTGCCGAAAAACGTCGTTCATCTGGAGGCGCACTACCTGTATGACTTCGTCGGTCAGAGTGAAAAGCCGAAACCGCGGCCGGGTGCCGCAGATGCCTTCGCGCTTTCCGACAGACTGCACGACGGCTTCCTGCGAGAAACCGCACCGGCTGGCGCCTGCGCTGCGTTCAGCGAAATCATCCGCGACCTGATGCCCGGCGGCCGACTGCCGGAAGATGATTTCCTGCATAGCGAGGAGGCCTGGCGCATCATCGCCGACCGCTATCGCAAGAACTGCACCGACCCCTCTTTCGTCGATTTCTTCTGGACCGTACGCATGATGCATGCTCCGGTCTGGACGCTCGCACGCATCGCCCACAACCTGATTCCCGTGAAAGCGTTTCACTCGGTCTCCACGGGCTATGCCGGGCTGCTTGGCGCCATGCTCCGGCAGACGCGCCAACGGCCGCTGATCCTCTCGGAGCATGGCATCTACACCAAGGAACGGAAGATCGACCTGTTCAAGAGCGAGTGGATTCGCGACAACCGGAACATCTTTCAGCGCGACCCGACCGAACTCTCCTACTTTCGCCAGATGTGGATCCGCTTCTTCGAATGGCTGGGACGACTCTGCTACGACTCGGCCGATCCGATCATCGCGCTTTACGAAACCAACCGGCTGCGCCAGATTGCCGACGGCGCACTGGCAGAACGAACGTTCAATGTCCCCAACGGGATCAGCCTGCAGCGGTTCGCACCCCTGCGCGCACTACGGCCCGAAGCGCCGCCGCCGGTCCTGTGCCTGATCGGGCGCGTGGTGCCGATCAAGGATGTGAAAACCTTCATCCGGGCCATGCGCCGGGTGGCGAACCAGATGCCGGCGGCAGAAGGCTGGATCGCCGGGCCGGAGGACGAAGACCCCGCCTACGCCGAGGAATGTCGCAATCTCGTTGCCAGCCTGGGCCTTGAAGACAAGGTGAAGTTCCTCGGTTTCCAGAAGATCGAGAACCTGATGCCGAAGATCGGCCTGACCATTCTCTCGTCGATCAGCGAAGCGCTGCCGCTGGTCATCCTTGAGGGCTATGCCGCCGGCGTTCCCACCGTCTCCACGGACGTCGGTTCATGTCGGCAACTGATCGAAGGGCTGGACGACGACGACCGCGACCTCGGTGTTTCCGGCGCGGTCGTCAATATCGCCGACCCGCAGGCGCTGGCCGACGCAGCGCTTGAACTGCTCGGCAACCACGAGGCCTGGGCCGCCGCGAGCCGGGCCGGGATCGCCCGTGTCGAACGCTATTACACCGACGACCTCATGTTCGGCGCCTATCGCCGCGTCTATGAGCGGGCGCTGGCGGCAGGAGGGGCGGACTGATGGCCGGCATCGGCTTCGAGCTGCGCAAGCTGCTGAAGAAGGACACGCTGGTCGGCCTGCTGCAGGCCTACACCTTCGCCGGCATCATCGGCTCGGGCCCCTGGGTGCTGTCCATCCTCGGCATCCTGATCATCGGCCTGTTGAGCAGCACGGTAGTCGTGCCATCGTTCCTGGTGACGCAGTTCCAGACATCGGTGACCTACCTGATCGCCACCAGTCTGATCCTGAGCGGCGGTTTGCAACTGGGCTTCACGCGCTTCGTCTCCGATCGCCTGTTCGAAGACAAGGACGAAGTCGTCTCGCCGAACCTCAACGGGGTGCTGCTGCTGGTCATCCTCATCGCCTCGGTTGTCGGCATCATCGGACTGTTCGTGCTGCTCCCCGGAACAGGGGTCGTCTATCGCATCCTGATGCTCGCCGCATTCGTGTTGATGTGCGCAATCTGGATCGTGACCATCTTTCTGTCGGGGATGAAGCGCTACAAGGCAATCGTCGCACTGTTCGCCATCGGTTATGCCATCACAGTAACGCTGGCGCTGCTGCTGCGCCCGCTTGGGCTGGAAGGACTGATGGCCGGATTCGTCATCGGTCACAGTGTCCTGCTCGGTGGCATGTGGGTATTGACCATCCGCGAGTTCCGTCCGCAGGAACTGATTGCTTTCGACTTCGCCAAGCGCGGAGCGATGTTTTCCAGCCTGCTCGCCATCGGTCTGCTCTACAACCTCGGCATCTGGGTCGACAAGTTCATGTTCTGGTTTTTCCCGGATACCTCGGAACCGATCATCGGCGCCCTGCGCGCTTCGATCATCTACGACCTGCCGGTCTTCCTCGCCTACCTGTCGATCATCCCCGGCATGGCCGTATTCATGGTGCGAATCGAAACCGATTTCGTCGAGTACTACGACAAGTTCTACGATGCCGTACGCAGCGGCGGCTCGCTGGAATACATCGAGGACATGCGCGACGAAATGGTCTACTCGATCAAGCAGGGGATGGCTGAAATCGGCAAGATCCAGACGCTCGCCGTGCTCGTCACTTTCGTCGCCGGGCCGCTCTTGCTGCAGGCGCTCGATATTTCCGAGCTCTATCTGCCGTTGCTCTACGTTCAGGTCATCGGAGCCAGCCTGCAGGTCGTGCTGCTGTCGGTGCTCAACGTATTTTTCTATCTCGATCAGCGCCGCATCATTCTGCTGCTCTGTAGCGAATTCCTGCTGCTCAACATCCTGCTCACCGGAGTATCGCTATGGTGGGGTGCCGCGCTCTATGGCTACGGCTTCGCCCTCTCAGTGCTCGTTACCCTGGCCACCGCGCTGGCCCTTCTCGACCGCCGCCTGGGCCGACTGGAGTACGAAACCTTCATGTTGCAATAGCCGGGTTGGGGCTATTTGGCAGCGCGCGACCCCATCAGCCGAATTTCTTCCGGCATCTTGCGGTCAAATGAACGACCGTCTTTCTTCATGCAACATCCAATCGTCATTGGGCAAGGAGATTCCCTGTTTGTCGACCCATTTGGCGACTAATGAGCACCGAGAATGATCGGCTCAGGGGTCAACTCAACGCCAAACTTCTCGCGCACATCGCGTTGTACCGCCTGCATGAGCTTCGCCACATCGGCCGCTGTTCCGCCACCCCGATTGACCAGCACCAGCGCCTGTTTCTCGTACATGCCAACCGGGCCGAGATATCTGCCCTTCCAGCCGGCCTGTTCGATCAGCCAGCCGGCAGCAAGCTTGCGGCGGCCATCGGTTTGCGGATAACACGGCATGCCGGGGTGAGCGGCCAAAAGCCGATCAGCAATCACAACGTCGACTACCGGGTTATGAAAGAAGCTGCCGGCATTGGGAATCAGCGCCGGGTCGGGCAGCTTGCGCTGGCGGATGGCAACAACGGCTGCGGCCACTTGCTGTGCATCAGGGTCGACGATATTTCGTGACGCAAGTTCGTCGGCAACATCCCTGTAGCGGGTGAGCGCCTGCCAGGCCTTGGGCAGACGGAAAGTCACTTCGGTAATCGCGAAGCGGCCTTCAAGATGCCAACCTTCCTGCTTGAACACACTGTCGCGATAGCCGAAACGGCAAGCCTTACCGTCAAAGCGCACAGCCTCGCCACTGTGCATGTCCAAAGCGACCAGCGAATGAAAGCGTTCAGCCAGTTCAAGCCCGTATGCGCCGATGTTCTGGATCGGCGCTGCGCCGACCGTACCGGGAATCAGCGACAGATTCTCCAGCCCCGGCCAACCCTGCGCCAGCGTCCATTGCACAAAGTCGTGCCAGTTTTCGCCGGCACCGGCGCGCACGTACCAGGCATCGGCATCCTCGCCCGCCAGTTCGCGGCCCGATATCGCCATGTGCAGCACAAGACCGTCGAAGTCGTCGGTCAGAACCAGATTGCTGCCGCCACCGAGAATGAAACGATATCTATCGCCCAATGCTGAATCGGCCAGCTGCTTCGCCTCCGTAACCCGCAGGTAGCGCGCAGCCCGACCAGGTAGGGCAAGGGTGTTAAACGGGAAAAGGTCGATATCGGTAAGGCAGTTATGCATACCCCGATTTTCGTCGATTTTGGTGCGGAGAAACATATTTTAGGCTTTGGCGCTATTATCCCAATTAGCCATGTAGCGACTGTGCACAGCGATTCGATTCGTCGGTTCAATCATGTTTTCTACCATCATCTCCAGCTACCCAGAGGTATGTGAAGAACGTCTTCCCATGAATGTCCTCAGTCAATATAAGAGTGCAACGCAACGCGCCAGAGTCTTTAGTGAAAGCTGGATTGAAAAAACTTCAAATGCCCCCAGTGCTCGGACGCGTTGCAACGCATGCCGAATAACACAAGGGCATTGGATTTTCTATGCAGGACTTGTGCTCAGGGATTTGAGCTAAAAAGCAAAAGAGGGGCATTTGGTCCAACGGTCCCTGATGGGGCATATGCCTCCATGCTCTCCAGAATAAGGTCCGGGCGAGACACCAATCTGATTCTGCTGGGCTACACCGAGGATTATGTGACGAGAAGCGTGGTGGCGATTCCCAACAGGTTTCTGATCGAAGAAATAATCATCCCCAGAAAACCCTTGGGAGAACATTGTCGGCGAGCTGGATGGCAGGGCTGTAAGATCACCGCCCAGATCGGCGAATTTCCCCGGAAGGCGTCGAATTGTTTGATAAGCAGAACTTTGCCCTGGCAGATCGAAAGGACGAAATATTCGTGACAAAGAAAGTACGGCTTTCCTGGAGGATGGAAACCTGTTTCAAGAACTTTGCTGGCTGGCCGTTACCATTTGGGATCGTTTCGACAATGAATACGAAGCTTTTCGATCTGCCAGATGTCAGCAATGCCGAGAAGGAACTGGTCGACTGTTTCCCTCGACAATCAGCTACATAAAAGCCAAAGTTCGGCAGCAGCTTCAAATACTTAGGGACAGAGGCTGGCTGTCATTTCTCGGGAATGGCCGATACGCGATCAACCCCCATCAGGGCGGCTTTGTTTCTTGAGCAATATCTGGCTGATCTCATAATAGTGGCGCCAGCCAACGCTCGGCTTCGGCCAACGAAAAACCAGCGCGCTGTGCCCAATCCTCCAGCTGGTCTCGACCAATTTTGCTGACGGCAAAATACTGCGCCTGCGGGTGCGCCAGATAGAAGCCGGAAACTGCCGCTGCCGGGGTCATGGCAAAGGATTCGGTGATACCCATGCCGGCGTTGGCCGGGGCGTCGAGAAGTTCGAACAACGCCCCCTTGGCCGTATGGTCGGGGCAGGCCGGGTAACCCGGTGCCGGACGAATGCCCTTGTATTGCTCGCGAATAAGTGCGTCGTTGTCGAGCGACTCGTTCGCGGCGTATCCCCAGTAGTCGCGTCGAACCTGCGCATGCAGCCACTCGGCGCAGGCCTCGGCCAAACGGTCGGCCAGCGATTTGAGCATGATTGCGTGATAGTCGTCGTGCGCTGCTTCGTATTCAGCGAGCTTCTTCTCGATACCCAGCCCGGCGGTGACGGCAAAGACACCGATCCAGTCGTCCGTGCCGCCGCTATCAGCCCGCTCAGCGATGAAGTCGCTGAGACATTGATGTGGCTTGCCGGACGGGCGCTCGTGCTGCTGTCGCAGGTTGTGCCAGGTCATCAGTTCTTCACTACGCGATTCATCGGCGTAGAGTTCGATGTCGTCACCCACTGCGTTGGCGGGGTAAAGGCCGAAGACGGCATTGGCGGTGATCCACGGGTTGCTGTGTTGTTCGGCAATGACCTTTTGCAGCATGGCCTGCCCGTCGGCGAACACGGAACGCGCGGTCTCTCCAACGACCGAGTCGTCGAGAATCTTGGGATAGGCGCCGGCCAGATCCCAGGTCTGGAAAAACGGACCCCAATCGATGTATTCCGCCAGTGTTGCCAGATCGATATTGCGCAGCACATGCAAGCCGGGTTTGATCGGCGCAAAGGGTTGATAGGCGGGGTCGCTATTCCAGGCGAAACGGTTGCCGCGCGCGGCTTCCAGAGAAACAAGCTGAACTCCCTTTTTCTGGGCGTGCTGGGTGCGCACTTTCTCGTAGTCGGCGGCGACTTCGGCCTTGAAACCAGCCGCGTTGTCAATGGAAAGAAGCTTGGTGACGACACCGACGGCACGCGACGCATCCGGCACGTAGACCACCGGTCCGTTGTAATGCGGCGCGATCTTGATTGCGGTATGTGCACGGCTCGTTGTTGCGCCACCGATCAGCAGCGGGATAGCCTCGCCATTGTCGCCGTCACAAAATCCAAGGCGCTGCATTTCGGCAGCAACATGGCTCATTTCCTCAAGCGAGGGCGTGATCAGGCCCGACAGTCCAATGGCCTGCGCGCCGTGCTCCTTCGCGGCGTGCAGTATCTTGTCGCAGGAAACCATCACACCGAGATCGACGATGTCATAGCCGTTGCAGCCGAGTACGACACCGACGATGTTCTTGCCGATATCATGCACGTCGCCCTTGACCGTGGCAATGACGATCTTTCCCTTGCTCGCTGCGCCAGTACGCAGCTTTTCGGCTTCGACATAGGGAATCAGGTGCGCCACCGCCTGTTTCATGACGCGGGCCGACTTGACGACCTGTGGCAAAAACATCTTGCCGGCGCCGAACAGGTCGCCGACAACATTCATGCCGTTCATCAGTGGCCCTTCGATCACCGCCAGCGGCGGCTGGCCGGCCGCTTCGAGCGCCGCGCGGCACTCTTCGGTGTCGGCGACAACGAAATCGGTAATGCCCTTGACCAGCGCATGCGAGAGACGCGCCTCGACCGACAGCTCGCGCCACGACAGGTCGGGGCCGCTGTCTTTGGCCCGGCCTTCCTTTACGCTTTGGGCGAATTCGACCAGTGCTTCACCCGCTTCCGGGCAGCGGTTGAGCACCACGTCCTCGACCTTGTCGCGCAACGCCGGATCCAGATCGTCATAGACGCCGAGCATGCCGGCGTTGACGATCCCCATCGACAACCCGGCCTGGACCGCGTGAAAAAGAAATACGGTGTGAATCGCCTCGCGCACCGCATCGTTGCCGCGAAAACTGAAAGATACGTTGGAAACGCCACCGGAAATCTGCGCGTACGGCAAATGGGCACGAATCCAGCGGCAGGCCTCGATGAAATCGACGGCGTAGTTGTTATGCTCCTCGATGCCGGTTGCGATGGCGAAGATGTTCGGGTCGAAGATGATGTCTTCGGGCGGAAAACCGGCTCCGCCCTGCTCCGGCAATGCCGTCAGCAAGTCGTAGGCACGTTTGCATATCTCCGTCTTGCGCGCGTAAGTGTCGGCCTGCCCGGCTTCGTCGAAAGCCATGACAATCACTGCCGCGCCATAACGGCGTGCCAGTCGGGCCTGGTGCAGGAAGGCCGCTTCGCCCTCCTTCATCGAGATCGAATTGACAATGCCCTTGCCCTGGATGCACTTGAGACCGGCCTCGATGACCTCCCATTTCGACGAGTCGATCATGATCGGCGCGCGCGCGATGTCCGGCTCGGAAGCGATCAACTTGAGGAAGCGATCCATCGCCGCCTTCGAGTCGAGCATCGCCTCGTCCATATTGATATCGATGACCTGCGCGCCGTTTTCGACCTGTTGCCGTGCGACAGCCAGCGCGTCGTCAAAGCGGCCTTCAAGGATCATCCGGGCAAAGGCCTTCGAGCCGGTAACATTGGTGCGTTCGCCGACGTTTACAAAAAGTGAGTCCTTGCCAACGTTGAACGGCTCCAGCCCGGAAAGACGCAGTTTCTTTTCAACCCCAGGGACAATCCGCGGCGCTATCTCGGAAACGCCCTGCGCAATGGCGGCAATATGCGCCGGCGAGGTGCCGCAGCAACCGCCGACGATATTCACGAAACCGTGCTTCGCCCAGTCGACGATTTCGACCGCCAACTGCTCGGGAGTTTCATCGTAACCGGTTGGCGACAGCGGATTGGGCAGGCCGGCGTTCGGGTGCGCCGAGATGAAGCAGTCACAGATGCGCGACAGTTCCTCGACGTACTGGCGCAATTCGGCGGCGCCAAGTGCGCAGTTGAGGCCGAAGGATATCGGCCGGATATGGCTGAGCGAATTCCAGAACGCTTCGGCGGTTTGACCGGAAAGCGTGCGGCCCGAGGCGTCGGTGATCGTGCCGGATATCATGACCGGCCAGCGTCTTCCGGCCTTTTCGAAGAACTGCTCGATCGAGAAAAGCGCCGCTTTGGCGTTGAGCGTATCGAAGATCGTTTCCACCAGCAGAATGTCGGCGCCGCCATCGACCAGACCGCGAATGGCTTCACTGTACGTTTCAACCAACTGGTCAAAGCTGGTGTTGCGATAGCCAGGATCGTTCACATCGGGTGAGATCGACGCGGTGCGCGAGGTCGGGCCAAGCACGCCGGCAACGAAACGCGGCTTGGCCGGGTTCTCTGCCGTGTACGCGTCGCACGCTTCGCGCGCGAGCTTGGCGCCGGCGACGTTCAGCTCATAAATGATCGATTCGAGCTTGTAGTCGGCTTGCGACACCGCCGTCGCGTTGAAGGTGTTCGTTTCAAGGATGTCCGCACCGGCCGCCAGATACTCGGCGTGGATGCCGCGTATGACTTCCGGCCGCGTCAGTAGCAACAAGTCGTTGTTGCCCTTCAGGTCATGCGGGTGATCGGCGAAACGCGTGCCACGATAATCGGCTTCCTTCAACCCGTGGCGCTGAATCATGGTGCCCATGGCACCGTCCAGGATGAGAATACGCCGTTCGAGCAGGGTTTTGAGTTCGGCGGTACGGTCGGGCTGCATGTTGATTACCTTAATTTTGTCAGATGTTATGGCGATGCGTCGTGGAAAGCAAAAAACCCGTCGGCGCAAAGCTCGACGGGTTTTCGTTTCGTGTCCGGTCACGCTTTAGCGGCATTTCTAACGCGCCCGCAATCTAATGAGATCAAATCGGCGCGAACCCGCTGGCGACGTCGGGCAAGGGCGCAAATCTACGCGCCAAGCCATCGATTGTCAATCCGAAGGCGCTTCTTCAGAATGCCAGGACGCGGGCCAGAGCCGTGATGGGCGCTGAGTCTGACTGGCCTTTCCTGTTACGCCATCAACCCTTGGAGCTGAAATTCGCACTCGTCTTCAGGACCCGCCAGGACTCGTCGAAATGCACGTTGAAATACCAGTCCATCCCCGATTCCACCTTGGTTTTCCAGTCCCAGACGTGTTCCTTCTTAAGTGAAAAATAGAATTCGTGGGCGGGCTGGCCGAGCAAACGGCGCACATCCTCTTTGCTCATGCCGGCCTGAATTTTTCCGAAATTTTCCTCGGTCAACACCTGGCGCACTTCACGCAAGACCTTGTCGGGACCAAAAACGATCATGTAATTGACGATTCCTTCCGGGGTGCGTGGATACTCCCAGGTCAGCGTGCCGTCGGCGTCGTTCCATTCCATGTTCGGCGGCCCCATGATCTCGCGCACATCCTGAACCGTCGAAATGCCCGGCTTCAGTTTCTGCAGATTGATGCCGTCGCAGGCAGGAAGAAATGCCGCCATCAGCCCAGAGACCAGTCCAGCAAGAAGTCGTTTCAACATACCGTTTACCCCACTATGGTTCATCGACTCGCGCGCGGATGCGCGATATTGATCGAAAGGACATACCTTTCGGCCGAAGCCGACTGAGCACTCATCTCCAAAACGCTTACAATCCCCGACATAGCGAATGCTTTGTATCCGTGCTTACTGTCCATGGAAGCGCATGAATGTTTCCTTCAGAAAATCTGCCCCCAATCGCGGTGAAACGTCAAGCGATACAGCACGATTGAGGCCCGTCGAGTCGGTAAGCATCGGCGTATCACGCGCAATGTCAATGCCATCATGAAGAGGCTGCACATTCCCCGCTGGCTGGCACGCATTCTCAATCTGAGTGCCCGACACCGTTATTACCCGCTGGTGGTCGCCTTCATCGCTTTCGTGTCGACTACGACTTTTACCTTTCCCTTTGCAATTGTACTGATTCCTGCCGTTCTGATCGCACCGCGTCGCTGGCTGGTGCTCGGTCTGTTGTGCGGCCTGGCCAGCGGCATGGGGGCGGCCGTACTGGTTGAACTCTTCCATCACTTCGGCTGGAATCTGGTGGTCTCGCACTATCCTGAGCTCATCGAGACAGACACCTGGCGATTCGCCATTGATTGGATGGAAAATTATGGCCTCTTTGCCCTGATAATAATCGCCGGATCGCCGATGCCACAAACACCAGCGCTATTCTTCTATTCGCTGGCCGATCCTTCAGCCTTTGGCGTGCTGGTTGCTGTCGGAATCGGCAAAATCGTCAAATATGTCTTCCTGGCCTGGGCAACGTACCGTTATCCCTCGCGTTTTATGGCGTATCGCTAAGAATCGATCTCCTGCGTCTTCGATTCTCCGCTTGAGAGTGGCGAAATTCAGACGCTCTCGGAAGCTTTGCGGTAAAACCGCACATTGACCGGGGTACGGTGGTCGAGGATACTCAAGACACACCGTAGTTGACCCGGGTGCGACGGTTGGGGATAACCAAGTCTGGGCTTTCTGATTCCTGACCTGCTGATGCATCCTTCAAACTACTGAACTTGGGGACGATGCCATGATAAGACGTGTTCCGCTGCTCCTTGTTCTACTCTTGGGTCTCGTAACACCGCTTCAGGCACGCGACACCGGGCCAAATCCCTGGGAGGTGCTCGGCGAAGTGTTGCGCAAGAGCAAGCCGGCGCCGGCCGACGCGGCGCGCTCGGGTGCGCCGGTCTCGAAGGTCGAGGCTTCCGAGTTGTGGGACGCCTTCCTGACCAACGTGGTCAAGCGCTCCGCCGGCGAGTCGGGTGAGTCGAGCCGGCGTCAGGAGTTCCTGTTTGTCTTGCTCAACGGCCGACACGACGGTTTGTCGATGTTGGCCAGTGAGGCTGCCGTTCCCGACCCGCTGCGTGAGCTTTTCCTGATGAGTTGGGAACGGCTCGCGCCTGTCCTTCGGCGTCTGGCCGACGACCTGGATGCGAAAGCGGCAAAGCCCTTTCGGGCATTCGCGGAAGCCGGTGATGCGCTAAAGGGGGCGCAACGTTTCGGTGACGCTGTGGGGTTCCGTATCACCCCGGAAACTTTGCGTGACCTGGCCCGTCTGGTCCTGCCCGCAAAGGCCGGAGACCCTCTTGCCTATGATCTCGCTGTCGATCCCGAACTGCGCCGCGTCTTCGGCTTCGGCGCACCCCTCCCGCCCGCCGAGTCCAGCCTGCTGTTAAGCGCCAGCCGGCCGTCGCCGCCGTTCGACCCCCTGAACTGGTTGATGCCGACAGCCTTCGCGGCACCACTGGCCGCTCCACTGCCGTTCGACTCCGAGACAGCAGCGCTGGCCAAGCGTTTGAATAACTGGCTCCCGACGCAGAGCGAGTTGCCGGCCTATCTGCTCGAGATGCGCAAGCTGCTGCTGCGTACGGCGGACACCACCCTCAACCAGCGCGAAAGCGCGGGGCGAGCGCTCGCCGAGCCGTTCCACGAACTGTACCGTCATCTGGTACTCGCCACGGCCTGGCAAGAGAGCTGCTGGCGTCAGTTCGTGCGCCGGAAGGGAAAGGTGCAACCGATCCAGTCGGGGGTGGGAGCCGTCGGGTTGATGCAGGTATACCCGGTCGTCTGGCGCGGTTTTTACGATGTGTCCGGGCTGCAGACCGATGTTGGCTACAACGGCCGCGCTGGCGCAGAAATCCTTCATCACTATCTGCGCGACTACGCGATCGGCAAAAGCGAGCACTCCACCGTCGGCGATACCGATGATCTTGCACGCGGCACCTACGCGGTCTACAACGGGGGGCCCAGTCACCTAACACGCTTCAGCAAGCCGAAGGAACGATCCGATCTGCGCGAAATTGATGACTCTTTCCTCCAGAAGTACCTGGCGGTAAAGGCCGGCAACGAGCTTGATGTCGGGAAATGCTTCACTGGCCCGGAATCGCCGCACTGAGGCACCGCCGTGTCGTTACGGCATTGCGCGGCAGGCCTCGAGGGGACATGAAAGCCCATGTTTCGAGATGCCAGTGATGGCGTTGCGCAACCCCCTAATCGCTTGGGCTGCGGCATTCCCGCCGCCTCGGGCTTCAGTCGGCGGGCGAACCGGCGATGGAGGCGCGATACCTCTCGCCGGAGTCCAGAATATGTCCGACCCACCAGAAAATCAGAAATCTCTGGAGTTCGAGTTTGTCAAAGTTTTCGGTCGTGATGATCTCGGCGGACAGATATTCGAACTCGTTGCACTCGTTCTTGTGCTCTTCGAGCGTGGGGCAGGCGCATTGGATGAGCAACTCTTCCTCCTTCGAGAAGTGCTCGCGCGCCCCAGCCGTCAGTTCATTGAAGATCGTGTGGAATCTCAGGTCGCTCTCCGGGCTGGTTTCAACAACGTGGTCGGCAAGAGCATTGCATTGCTCCAGAACCATGCGGTGTTGATCGTCGAGGGTTTCATTCCCCACGCTGTAGCGTGGATTCCATTGCACTCGATTCGGCACTGCGGGTCTCCCGTTTGTCAAAAACCGAGCGACTCGACGATGGCGACGAGGTCGGCGAAGCTGGCGGCTTCGAGTTTCTTCGCTAGAGCCTTCTTGTCCAGCCCTACGCATTCAAATGCGGTGATACTTGCTTCAAAGGACAGTTCGCTGATCTCCAGCGGCGACATGAAGCCTATATGGCAAATATGGGCAAGGCACTGACGTTCGGGTTCGCTGAGTTCCAGTCCATGGTGCTTCAGCATTTCCATGTATCGCTCGGCCGTGCGGTTGAGCTTGCCGCTGATTTCCAGGGTGTTCTTTTGCCCCTCGGTAAGAATCGCGAGCGGAGGCCCAAAAAAGACGTTGGTCTTTCCGACAACTCGGGTCTTCTCCGACCTTGTCAAGGCAGGGGCGACCCAGGTGGGGTCGCCCCTGCCTTGACTAAGTTGGGGAGGCAACGCCCCCTCATCCGAAGAATTTGGCATCAGTGAGCGATGCCGTGCACGCTCTCGTGCTTGGCGTCCTTCATTCCATTGGGTAGCTGAGGCGGTGACTCCGGCGCGATCTGGACAAATCCCTTGTTTCTAGCGCCGTCCTGCACATCGTGCGGGTTGTGGCACTCGGTGCACACGAACCAGCGTTTCTTGCCTGTGCTGACGAATTCGCCGATGCGTTTGCCATGGATGCCGTCGCGCCAATCGCGCAGCTTGTCGCCGTGGCACTTGCCGCACAGCAGCTGCGGCTGGTCAAAGCTGACCGGGTCGCCAAAGTGGTCGACGAGCATGTTGCGCTTGGTCGAATGGTGGCAATCGAGGCACCAGATGCGGCCGCGGCCGTGCTGCAGATTCTTCACCTCCGGCAGCAGGCTTTCCATGGTCGGGATCGGAACCGGTTTCTTGTGCTTCGGGAAGCCCGGCGGGACCACGCCATTATGGCAGGCCGTCGCGCACATCCCCAGAAGATTCAGCTTCTCGGAGCGCGGCCTGACGACGGCCTTCCCTTCCGGGATACCGTCGAGCAGCGGCATCTTGCCCATCGGGACGGTACCGTCGTAGGGGTCGCCATACCAGAGCGTCGCGCCTGTCGTCGGTGAACACTTCACGTTGGGCAGGCCGGGCTTGATCTCGTGTTTGGTGATCTCCGAGGCTCCCTTGCGGCTTTCGAAACAGATGGTTTCCTTGGCTTCCTGCTTTGCCGCCTCCTGGGCAAATGCCGGGGTGGCTGCAGCGCAGCAGACGGCGAGGATCACTGTATGGAATACAAGTTTCTTCATGATCGTCATCTCACTTCACTGCGGCGGCTTGGCCGCCGTACTTGATTTCGCCCTGCAGGATGCCGATGGCGCCCTTGAGCAGGATGGTCAGGACGAAGAACCCGAAGGCCCAGATGCCGATGGTCAGCAGCCACTCGACGAAGCTCGGGTAGTACTCGGTCACTTCGCCGATTGGCGTCGGGATGTAGCCTGGCACGACGAGGCCCATGCCCTTCTCGATCCAGATGCCGACGAAGGCCATCGCGCAGGGAACGGGCAGCAGCTTCGTGTTGTTGCGGAAGGCCGGGATCAGGAACAGCACGAACGCGCTGATCATCAGGACCACGGAGCTCCAGAACCAGGGCACCAGATTGGTCAGCCCGTGCAAACCGAACATCAGGTAGTAAAGGCCGTTGGCGTGCTCGGTGCGGGCGTACAACTCGACCACGACCTCGGACAACGTCAGGAAGATCGCAATGCCCAGGCACCAGGTGACGATGGTCGTCAGCAGGCTGATCGCGCTGTCCTCGACCCACATCTTGGTGTTGTTGCGGACGATCAGGAAGGCCAGGATGATCAGGCAGGGGCCCGCCGCGAATGCCGTTGCGATGAAGCGGATGGGCATCATGCTGTGGAACCACATCGGGCGCGCAGGGTTGTTCGACAGCAGGAAGGCCGTGACGGTGTGGATGCTCAGGGCCCAGACAATCGAGATGTAGACCAAAGGCATGAAGAACTTCTTGTTCACCGGCTTGCCCGTGTACTTGGCGTACAGGTAATAGAAACCGACGACCAAGTTGAGCAACAGGTAGCCATTGAGCACCAGTACGTCCCAGCCCAGCATCGACGAGAAGCTGTAGATGCCTCTTGGCGGAATCATGTGCCACAGCCGGTCGGGCCGACCCATATGGGCGAAAACGAACAAGAACACCATGAGCACCGCGGAGATTGCCAGCATCTCGCCAAGGACGGTGACCTTGTGCATCCCCTCGTGGTGGTAGACATAGGCCGGAAAGACGATGGTCACGGCACCGGCGGCGACACCGACCAGAAAGACGAGATTGGCCAAGTACAGGCCGTCGTTGATCTGGCTGGTCATGCCGGTAACGATGAGGCCTTCGGTATTCTGCAGGTAGAACACGTACATCATGCCGACGATGAGAACCGCGAGGCAGCCCATCCAGACGTAGAACTTCGTGCCGCCCTTGAGGACGTAACGTGTGTAATCCGCAGCGAAACTGGTCAGTTGTTGCACGACTCGCTCCTCAATCGTAGAAGTAGAAGAATTTCGGAAAGGTGTTGTACTCGGCCTTCAGGCGGAACACGTTCTTCCTGGCCAGAATCAGGCTCACTTCGCTTTCCGGGTCGAGCAGGTTGCCGAACTTGCGGGCGCCGACCGGGCAGACCTCGACGCAGGCCGGGTAGCGACTGTGGCGGGTGCGCTGGAGGCACCAGTGGCACTTCTCCACGACACCGCGCATGCGCGGCCGGTTGCCCATGTAGTGCGTCACCGGGTTCATCTCTTCCTTCGGCAGGACGGGCGTCGTGAGGTTGAATCGGCGCGCCCAGTAGGGGCAGGCATTCATGCACATCTTGCAGCCGATGCACCAGTTGTAGTCGATGACGACCACGCCGTCCCCCTCGCGAAAGGTCGTGCGTACCGGGCAGACCTTGACGCAGGGCGGTTTCTCGCACTGCATGCAGGCGATCGGCATGTAGGTGGCGTCCTTTTCCGGGACCGCCTCGGGTTCATAAAAGTATTGCCCTTCGAGTACCTGACCCGCCGGGGTGTAGGCGTTGCCGCCCACTTGAATGCCCAGTCCTTCAGGATAGCCGTGGTCCATCTTGTCTTGCGAGAACTCCCCGCGCTCCATCCGGAGCACCTGGATCCACTCGATGCGCTGGCCCGGTTTGCTTCCGCGCGACTGGTTGTTCTCTTCGACGCAAGCCTTGACGCAACGGCGGCAGCCGATGCACTTGCGGATGTTCAGGGCGTAGCCCATGAGCACGCCCGGCTGCGACTCGGTGCCATCGACGGAAACCTTCTTGTCGTACTCGGCGGAGTAGCGCCTTTCAAGGCGGGCGCGTGCTTCGGCTTTCTCCTCGGGCGTCATCAGGCGATAGTTCTTCTGGAAGTGCTCGGCCCACTCGATAGCGGCCTCGACATCGCCTGACTGACCCATCAATGCCGCAGCACCCATCAGCGACGACATGCTGAGGGCTCCGCCCGCTTTCAGAAAGCTGCGGCGTGAGGTTGTTATGCCCGGTGCGGAGGGATCTGCCGACGCAAGCTGCGTCTGGCATTGGGAAGGCTTGTCCTTGACGGAATCGGCCGAGGGGTTCTCTTTAGGGGACACAATTGGCTCCTGTAAGGGGTAGTAATTTTATGCAGGCAAGTCATGCGAAACGGAACCCAAGCTGGGCTGCAGCCCATTGGGAATCGCGGTCTGATCGAACTTACATGCCTCAATCAAGCAGTACACGGTTTTTGCCCTAAAAGCGATCTTGAGAGGTATAACAGTGACGAATATCTCTGTAATTGATTGTGATCAATAAAGGATAAGAAACTCAACAACACCCTGAAGAATCGGCGTGTTTTCGACCTGTGTCAATCGCAAATTTTGATTGGATCGGCATTTGTCCGCACGGCCTCAATGCACCAAGCCTTGCCTTGACCGTCCCTGCCCGGCGAAACGCGCTACGGCAAATTGGATAGCAGCTCCGAAAATACAAGGGCCACTATTCGTGGATAATGCCAACTCGGCGGGACGAGGCCTTTCTTTGTCAGGCCTATCTGGGCATCGGCATGGCCTGTCGGCTGTTTGCCTGAGCGATCAGCCTCGCTACCCTGAGGCTGATCGATCCTGTGCGTGTCGTTGGCGCCCTGGCCCGGCTTACGCCAACATTGCCTTGATTTTCCCTGGCCGGATTTCTTGATGCCCGAAGCGTTGTATCGATGGACCATAGACTGAAGGACGGCTTGAACCCATGGCAAACCACCGCGAATGCCGCGCCATTGCGCAATCACCCGAGAGCTTGTTCGACATCGTTGCCGACGTGGAGCGCTATCCGGAATTCCTGCCCCTGGTGAGCAGTGCCAGGATAGTAAACCGGCATGAAAACGCTTACGAAACCGAACAGAGCCTGTCACTGGGCCTGCTGACACATCGTTTCCGCACGAGAACGGAATTCGAACGGCCTCGCAGAATCACCGTCGTATCCCAGGATCGTTCGTTTTCTCGTTTCAACATTCGATGGGATTTTTCGCCTCTGGGCGATGATCGCTGCCAGGTTGAATTCTCCCTCGACTGCGAAACAAGGCTGCTTCTGCTTAAACCGGTCATGCAGATGCTGATCATGCCGATGGCCACCAGCATGGTCTCGGCCTTTGAGGCGAGGGCAAATGTGCTTTCCAGAAAGACTTGACCATCCGGGCAACAACAGGCTGGCGGTCCATTCATTCGCGTACGCGACACCCCTTCGCTGCGCTGCCGTCCTGCGCATGAAGCATGCCTCGGCGCAGCATTCCGCTCAGCGGTCTGCGGTGCCGGCATTGTTGGCTGCGCCACGAAACATGTCCGGCGAAAGCTCATGCTTCTGCAATAAACGATAGAACTCCGTCCGGTTGCGGTCGGCAATCCGCGCGGCATCGGCGACGCTACCATCGGTCAATTTGAGGAGTTGTACCAGATAATTACGCTCGAAGCGTTGCTTCGCGTCGGCGTAAGACAGCGCCTCCATGGTCGGTACCCGCAAGGCGCGCTGGATGAGGGTCAACGTGATAAGGGGCGTGGTCGCCAGTGCGCAGGATTGCTCCACCACGTTGTAGAGCTGGCGGACATTGCCCGGCCAGGACGCACTGGCCAGAACTTCCAGCGCTTCCGGCGCAATTCCGGTTATACCTTTATCATATTTCTTAACCAGTTGCTGGACGAAATAGGAGGCCAGAATGGGAATGTCCTCGCGCCGATCGTCGAGTCGCGGCAGAACCATGGTGACGACGTCCAAACGGTAGTAAAGATCCTCACGGAACAGACCTTCGGCCATGGCGACTTCCAGATCGCGATGCGTGGCGGAGATGACCCGCACGTCAACCGGCTCGGCGCGAGTCGATCCCACGGCCCGCACGGCCTGATCCTGCAGCACGCGCAACAATTTGACCTGGAGTGCCAACGGCATGTCACCGATTTCGTCGAGAAATAGTGTCCCACCGTCGGCCGCCTGAAAAAGACCGGGATGCGCGCTGGTAGCGCCGGTGAAAGCGCCCCGGACGTGGCCGAACAGCTCGGACTCCAGCAATTGTTCCGGAATCGCACTGCAGTTGATGGCCACGAAAGGTGCTTTGGCGCGCCGGCTGGCCCGGTGGATGGCCCGGGCCAGGACCTCCTTCCCGGTACCGCTCTCGCCCCGTATCAGGACACTGGCGTCCGAAACGGCGACGACCCGGGCTTCTTCCATCAATTCAGCCATGCAGCTGCTGCGAAAGACGATGCCTTCCCGCCAGTCATCGCCCTGACCCGTTTCCTGCCCGATACACACGGGAGAAAGCTGCAGGGCCTGCTGAATCTTTTCGTGCAGCTCCTTGCTGTCGAAAGGCTTGGTCAGATAGCTGAACACTCCGCGTGACATCGCCTGAACCGCGTCCGGAATCGTGCCATGGGCGGTCAACAAGATGACCGGCAATGTCGGCCGTGTCGTCCGGATTTCGTCAAACAGGGCCAGCCCATCCTTGCCCGGCAGGCGAATATCGCTGACCACCAGTTGCGGCGGTTCGACGGCAATTCGCGCCAGGCCTTCCTCGGCGGAAGACGCTGTCGAAACTCGGAATCCCCAGGCGTGCAACCGCATCGAAAGAAGTCGGAGCAAATCCTGATCGTCGTCAATGACCAGAACATGGGCGAAGCGCGGCTTGACATCGGCTCTTTTCGACTGAATCATCGCGCGGCTCCGGGCAGCGTATCGCCGGCCGTCGGGCGTGCCGGGAGCGAACGCTCGATATCCGCCAGAGCATCAAGCTTGTCCTGAAGCTCGCTGCCCCGTCGCTGACTGTCCTTCAGCTGCTGGACAAGCTTTTCGTTCTGCTGCTCAAGTTTTAGCCGCTCCTGAAAATGGTTTGCCAATATCCTGGCCAGTGGGTGCAGGCTGACCGCCTCGGGTTCAGTGGATTTCAGCACGCTTTCCAGCAGGCTTAACGCCCTGACAAGATCCATCGAAGGTCGTTGCTGGCTCAATAGTGCGGCCATGCGAACCTGGGTCGCCGGGGTCTGTTGCTTCACTGCGAGCACCGCGCGTTCCCGAGACAGATCAGAAGGCGACATCCGATGAAGGAGCTGGATATGGCCCAGTAGTGGCAGCATCGCCGACTCATCAACGCTGGCGCGTTGCTCGGGCGTCGGTGACGGCGGAGTGGCGCAGGCGGTAAGCAAGACGGCAAGAATCAGTACCATTGACGGCAATGCCTTGATCAATCGACCGTTCTTCATGGGACCATCCGTGAATATTTACGGCGCACAAGGCACCTCAAGCCGAAATATGGCTCCCGGCGCGTTCCCGATGCAGGGCACCAGCAGCACCCGCCCGCCCATGGCCGTCATCAGTTCGCGGACAATCGACAAGCCCACGCCGCTGCCCTGGCGCGGTGTCGGTGAGGCACGCCCCCCCTGGACGAATGGTTCGAAGATGCGTTCGGCATCCTCAGCGGCAATGCCCGGCCCTTGATCGATACAGGCAATGTTGATGCAGTTTTCGATCAGCGCGGCTTCGAGGCGGATGACACCGCCTTCAGGGCTGAAATCAATGGCATTGGAGAGCAGATTATCGAGGGCAACCTGTAGTTTCTCTTCATCGAGGAGACGTGTTATCGCCGGAGCTTCGCACTGTACGGTCAGATGGCGCGACTGGATCTGCAATTCTCGACCGCGCACCACATCGTCTAGCAGTTTTCGCAGGACCAGGGGATGGCAGGATTGACGGCGGGCTTCGAAGGAGACAGCATTGAGGCGAAGCAGGCTTTCAATATCGCGCTGAAGGGCCATCACGTTGTGATGCAGTATGTCGACGACTTCCTGTTGCGCCCCCTGCAGCGACCCCACCACCTCTTCCTGCAACAGTGCGATACCTTCACGCAACGCCGTCAATGGCGTCTTCAACTCATGCGAGACATGACGCAGCGCGCGCTCTCGTCCCGACTCGAGATCGCTCAGACGCAGTCTCAACCAGTCCAGACGCCGCCCGACACGTCTCAGGTCTGCCGGGCCATGAACCGACACCGGTTCATCGAAACGGCTCTGGCCCAAACGCTCGATAGATCGTTCGAGGCAAACAATGGGTCGGGCCAGCCACCAGCTCATGGCCAGCGCTACCATAAAGGCGCCGACCACCGCTACGGCGACCAGTCGGGTGAGATGTTGGCGACTCTGCTCAAGTTCAAGCAACATCGTCGCTCGCCGCTCGTCGATCCAACGACGCGCGTTGAGCCCAAGTTCGGCATTCAAGTCAGACAACCTGTTCAGAATCGATGCCAGTTCGGGCGCCCGAACGGCACGCGGCACGGATTGATGGAGGCTGTCGCTGAGTTGCACAACAGCCTGTCGCCAGTTTCCCGGAAGCTCGCCCAGAGGGTTGTCGCGGGCCGATTCAAGGCGCTTCACCGCTTCCAGCGAGTGGGTGACATTTTCGTCAAAGCGTTCAAGCAAGGCGGCATCGTTCAGGACAATGAATTGGCGTGAGCTGCGCTCCAGATCGACAGTCCGTTCAGCGAGTTCACGGATCGATGAACTCAGTTGAAGCGCCTGTTCACTACTCCGCCGGCTTTGTTCGACAAAATGTTCAAGCTCAAGCCAGCTCCGCAGCGCTGCCCAACTGAGCAGCAGCGTGATCAGCATAAACCCGGACAGCATACTCTGGCGAAACGAAATCCGTATCATTTGTCCATTTCAAAGCAGCGCTGGAGAAGGACTCACCGGCCAGAGCCGAGGTTTTGGAGAGAAGCAACGCCAACGTGCGCCCCATCCATCTCGGTTAAATCACTCTGCCAGCAGTGCAACATCGGTGTTAACGAAGAAGAATCATTACTGAACGGCGACAGTTTAAACCAGCTTCCAGCAACCCTGCCGGTCAAAATGACCCGAGCAGGGCTGGAAACAAGAAAACGGACTTGTATTTTCTTCTTCTTTATCAGATGGTTATTTGACTTGTCGTTGTTTAGCGACAATGCAAGTCCCTGTGTCGAATCGTGATCTGCAAATAACCCGACGGAAATGTCGTTATTACCCGACAACTAAGCGGTAAAATCTAATATTTCTATTTAATATATTTATATAACTCGTTGTTTAACAATGTTATTAAAACTCTGGCACGTATCTCGCTCCAGCCTTCTCGTCCAAGTTTTTACCCACCAAGAAGGAATAACGATGTTCAATAAACCCAGCGTATTCGGCCGCAATGAACCGGTGACCCGTCGCGATGCCCAACCCGTACCTGCCTACGGTGCTCAACTCAACAAACTGGCGCCCGAGAAAAGCACGACGGCCGACAAGCCGGCTCCCGCTCAACCCGAACCCGCGAAGAGTTCCCCGGCGCCCGTCGCCCTAGCGTCAAAGGACGCTTCATCAACCG
The DNA here is from genome assembly GCA_016705685.1 of Propionivibrio sp. Classification (GTDB taxonomy): domain Bacteria; phylum Pseudomonadota; class Gammaproteobacteria; order Burkholderiales; family Rhodocyclaceae; genus Propionivibrio. The sequence continues at coordinate 182,969 of JADJLB010000002.1, read as the reverse complement.
ATAACGTCGTGGGAGCACGCTTGATCGTCGGTCCCGACGTCAAGCTCAAAGGGGCCGAAATCCTCGACTGCGACACGCTGGTCGTCGAGGGTCGCGTAGAAGCCACCATGGATAGCCGCGTCATACGAATTGCCGAGAACGGATCTTTTGCTGGCAAAGTGAGCATCGATATCGCCGAGATTCATGGCACTTTCGAGGGTGAACTGACCGCGCGTTCCCAACTGATCATTCATTCGACCGGGCGAGTGAGCGGAACCATTCGCTATGGCAAATTGGTTGCCGACGAAGGCGGCGAACTCTGCGGAGAAATCAACGTCATTTCCGCCAAACCCGTTGCCCCGGCGCGGCCTGCGGTTGAGCCATTTGTCGCGCTCAATTCGGCGGCCGGCTGAAAACACTCAACACTCCGAAGCTTTCCGGACTCATTTCGCTGGAACTACCAGATGCAGATCGCCATCAACAACAACCCACTTCCAGAAATGGCTTTCTCTCTTGACGGGCAGACACTGCGGCCTCTTGACGAAGACTATCGCCTGCTCCCATCGCTGAGGCCCTTATGGGGCCTCCTGCCACGCTGTCGTGGATACAACATACGTCCCGTGCAAACCACGCTCCAGCAAAGCATGGCCAACATGCTGGTGCAGCAAATGTACACCTGGCGTGGCTACAGTACGGACTATGTCAATCACCAACTCGACGACCCGAACCACTTGACGCTCGCCGCCTGGCAGTATGACGAAGTCGTGGCGACCCTGACCTTGGGCCGGGATTCCCCCGACGGGTTGCAGGCGGATTCCCTCTACGCCGACGAGCTTGCCGGCCTGCGACGACCAGGGCGGGTCGTCTGCGAAGTAACCAGGCTGGCCGTCGATCCCGATTTCAGTTCCCATGACTTGCTGAATGCGCTATTCATGGTCGCTCGACAGTATGGCAAGGATACGTTCGCGGCCAGCGATGCCGTGATCGAAGTGAACCCGCGCCATACCCGTTACTATCAGCAGTCACTAGGGTTTCGCCAGATCGGCAAGCTACGGCAGTGCCCGCGCGTCGATGCGCCAGCGGTATTATTGCATCGGCCGATGGACGACATTGACATTTAAGTTGACTGACTTGCTCAAACCGGCAGCGCCGTCTTGTCAACAACCCGGCGCAGCACGAAGCTCGAATGCACACCCGTCACCCCTTGGATGCGCGTGATACGGTTGAGCAGGAGTTCCTGATAGGCGTCCATATCCCTGACGACAACCTTGATCTGGTAGTCCGCGTCCTGGCCGGTAACCAGCAGGCACTCGAGCACTTCGGAAATCAGACTAATCTCGTTCTCAAAGTGCTCAAAGCGCTCGGGCGTGTGCTTGTCCATGGAAATATAGATCAGCGCCATCAGCGTATAACCGAGAGCCTTGGCATTGAGTAGTGCACGGTAGCCCGCAATCACCCCGGAATCCTCCAGCGTCCTGACCCGTCGTAAGCAGGGCGAAGGAGACAGGCCGATACGGTCAGCCAGATCCTGATTACTGATGCGACCTTCTGTCTGCAGTATCTGCAATATTTGACGATCGAAGCGATCAATTTCCATATAATTGCCGTAGTTATTTACATCGTGACATTAACTTACATTAATAATATTCTTTTGGCAATTTTCTTCCAAACTATGGCCATTTTGTATCGAACAACGCAAGCACCTGCTGCCCGCCATTGCGTATGATTCCACCATCGAAACTGGCCTTAGCGCCAACCATGGGAGTACGCGAGCATGTTGAAACAACCCGCCACCAAATACACCGCCTTTCCGCCGGTCAAGATCGACGACCGCCAGTGGCCTAGCCGCACCATCACTAAGGCGCCGATCTGGATGAGTACCGATCTGCGCGACGGCAATCAGGCACTCTTCGAACCGATGAACGCCGAGCGCAAGATGCGCATGTTCAAGACACTCTGCGAGGTGGGGTTCAAGGAAATCGAAGTGGCCTTCCCTTCGGCTTCGCAGACCGATTTCGATTTCGTCCGCAAGCTGATCGAAGAAAAATACATTCCCGACGACGTAACGATTGAAGTGCTCGCCCCGGCCCGCGAACAGCTCATTCGCCGCACCTTCGAAGCGCTCAAAGGCGCTCGTCGCGCCATCGTTCACATTTACAACGCCACGTCCAAGCCTTTCCGCGAAATCGTCTTCGGCATGAGCAAGGACGAAGTGGTGACGATGGCCGTGACGGCCGTCACGCTCGTCAGACAGCTCGCCGAGCAGAATCCGGAGACGGAATGGGTGCTCGAATATAGCCCCGAGACATTTACCGCGACCGAACTCGATTTCGCCCTTGATATCTGCAACGCAGTAACCGAAGCCTGGGGAGCGACGCCGAACAACAAGATCATCCTCAACTTGCCAACCACGGTGGAAAGGGCCACGCCCAACGTGTATGCCGACCAGATCGAATGGATGCACCGCAATCTGGCGCAGCGCGACAGCATCCTCATCAGCCTGCACCCGCACAATGATCGAGGCACCGCCGTAGCCGCCACCGAGCTCGGCCTGATGGCCGGCGCCGACCGCGTCGAGGGCTGCCTCTTCGGCAACGGCGAGCGCACCGGCAACGTGGACCTCGTCACCTTGGCGCTCAATCTCTATACGCAGGGCGTCGCGCCGAATCTCGATTTCTCGGACATCAACGCGGTGGCGCGCAACTTCGAGTACTGCACGCAGATGCCGATCCACCCACGCCATCCTTATGTCGGCGACCTTGTGTTCACGGCCTTCTCCGGAACGCACCAGGACGCCATCAAGAAAGGATTTTCAGCGCAGGGGGCCGATGCGCGCTGGGAATTGCCGTACTTGCCGATTGACCCCGCTGATCTTGGCCGCAGTTACGATTCGGTCATCCGCATCAACAGCCAGTCGGGCAAGGGCGGCGTGGCCTATCTTCTCGAAACCGAGTACGGAATCGTCATGCCGCGCCGCTTGCAGGTCGAATTCTCGGCCGAAGTGCAGCGTCACACCGATCAGCACGGCGGGGAAATGGAAGCCGCCGACATCTGGGCGCTTTTCTCGCAAACCTACCTTGAGACCGGCACTCCCGTTCGCTATATCAAGCATCATCTTTATGAAGAGGGTACGGCACAAGGTATTCGCCTCACGCTGCAGATGAATGGGGAATCGCATGAACTGACCGGCGTCGGCAATGGCCCGATTGACGCCGCCGTTCACGCCTTGCGCAAACTCGGCATCGCACTGCAGGTGCGCAGCTATGAGGAGCGTTCGATGGGCAGCAGCCGCGAAGGCGGCGACGCCAAAGCCTGCGCCTTCATGGAAGTCACGCAAACCAGTGGTGACCGCGAGTGCTACGGCGTCGGTCTGGATGCGAACATCGTGACGGCATCGATAAAGGCCTTGCTGAGCGGCGTCAATCGCCTCAGTTGCATCGGGAAAGGTGCCAAGGCGGCCTGAGAATCGTCAGGCACAACTTCTTCTCGATGCAAGCTGCAACGCCCGCGAGGACTGAGCTCCGGGCAAAGTGCCCGGAGCTCACGGCGTGGAACGTTGCCGAGCGTGCAATTCGGCATTCAGCGCTTCCACGACCTCAGACCAATCGGCATCGTCGCTAACGGCATCGCGTAGGAAACTTGCCTGGGACGGCGTCCAGAAATCCGCCTCGTGCAACGGCACGCCGTTGGGCAACGGACGATTCTTCGCCAAGAACCGGGCGATGGCCTCGTCATCGCTCGGCTGACCGAGTTGGGAAAACAGGTTTTTCATATTGTGGATATGCCGTTCCATTGCCAACCTCCCTCGGTCTGCCTTTAGTTGCTGACTACTCGAATTGATGAACCGTTGGAACGTATTCCGACGTGAAAGTTCGTCAGCAGCGCTGCAAACGATCCTTCAGTCGGTCAACAAGACACAAGAACGGGTAAGACGATGCAGCAGCCGCGTAAATCTTATAACATAGGCATCGTGCTTTGATCTAAATGGAATGGAAATGACAATCCCCAACGTCCGGACTTAGCTGATGTCGACTTCCCAACTACAGCCTCCGGACCCACGACGCACCGGAAATGACGAATCTGGGCCAGCGATGGACGCCGCCAAGACAAGCTTCATCCCCGAGCGGGCACAAACGCTTCAGGTGCTGCGGCTGATCGAAAAGCACCGGCCTTTGTTGATGCTGCCGGACGAAGAATATGGCTTTGGGATCCTCTGGGTTCTCGACGGACAACAGGTACAGCCGGCGATCGCCAAGTACCTCATGAAGGCCGGCTTTGTTGCCGATAACGGCGCCACTGAATTCGGCGCGAGGATACTTACGCTGACCGATACCGGCAGGCGCTTTCGGGACGATGGCATGCGCTGGTGGAAGAGCCTCGGTTGGCTTCAACGCTTGAAAATCACCTTGCTCGGCTGAACGACACGGCGCAGAGAATCGGCAAGCGCACTGAATTCATGCGATGCTTCTTGCCGTAAGCGGCAAACCGCAGCAGGCCTTCGCAGGGCGTTTTCAGATGAGGTGACTATGCGTGTTGTTGTGGCCCCCGACTCTTACAAGGGTAGCGTATCGGCGCTGGGCGTAGCCGCCGCGATGGAACGCGGCGTGTTCAGGGTCTTTACAACAGCCAGTGTGTGCAAGATACCGATAGCCGACGGCGGCGAGGGCACGGTCGAGGCGCTGGTCGGCACCACTGGCGGAACATTTCAGGAGGCTCAGGTCAGCGGCCCGCTCGGAGAAACACGGTCAGCGCGCTGGGGCATTCTCGGCGACGCAACAACCGCAGTGATCGAAATGGCATCGGCATCCGGGCTGACGCTGGTGCCCTCGGACCGACGCGACCCGCGCATCACCTGCACCTACGGAACGGGAGAACTGATTCGCACGGCTTTGGACGCCGGACTGCGGCGAGTCATCGTCGGTATCGGCGGCAGCGCCACCAATGACGGTGGTTGCGGCATGGCGCGTGCGCTCGGGGTCAAGTTCTTGGCGGCGGATGGCACAACGCTGGCGTCCGGCGGCGGCGCGCTGGCCCGCCTGGCACAAATTGACCTTTCGGGGCTGGACCCCAGACTGAAGGAGACCGAGATAACGGTCGCCTGCGATGTGGACAACCCGCTGTGCGGCACACGGGGCGCCTCAGCCGTTTTCGGCCCGCAAAAGGGTGCGGCGCCTGCGGTGGTGCAGGAACTTGATGCCGCGTTGAAGCACTTTGCCGAGTGCGCCCAGGCGGCTACCGGACGGGATGTCGCCGGCCGGGCCGGCGCCGGAGCCGCCGGCGGTCTGGGTGCTGGTTTGATGTTCTTTACGCCGGCCAAATTGAAGCCGGGTGTCGACATCGTTCTCGACGCCGTCAACTTCGCTGGGATCGTCAAAGACGCCACCTTCGTCATCACCGGCGAAGGGCAAACCGACTTTCAAACGGCTTTCGGCAAGGCCCCGGTGGGCGTCGCCAGAATCGCCAAACAATACAATGTGCCGGTATTCTGCATTTCAGGCGGGCTGGGCGAGGGTGCGGACGACGTCCTGACGCACGGAATCAACGCCACCCTCAGCATTTGCAACCGGCCGCTCTCGCTGGCTGAGTGCATGCAGGACGCCGAATCGCTGATCGAAGAAGCTACCGTCCGGCTGTGCCGGATTCTCAAAGCTGGAGTCGCTATTTGAGCGTTTCTTGACATTGAACTACGCTCCTTCAGCCTCGATCCGCTCGGACAGCGCCAGCCACTTTTCTTCGTCATCGGCCAGTTCTTCGTCAATCTGTTTCAGCTCCCGGCCGATCTCGCCGATTTCCTGGGTTGATAGCGGCGATGACAGACGTGCTTCCAGAAAATGTTTCCGGGTTTGCCGATCAAGCATCGATTGTTCGAGCCTGCCCTGATCGCGCTTCAGCGTCTTCAGCACGGACGACATTGCTTTACCGGCCGGCGTGACGGGCGGCGGCGCCTGCCAGACGACTTCCTTCACCGCCTTCAAGGAAGCCTTGAGTTCCTCGCGCGAACGTTTAGCTTCGTCGAGAAGATAGCGCTGATAATCGTCGAGGTCGCCATCGAAGGGCGCAATGCCACCGCGCGACACCAGCCAGAACTCGTCGCACACCGAACGCAACAGCGAACGATCGTGGCTGACCAGCATCACGGTCCCTTCGAATTCGTTGAGCGCCATCGACAAGGCTTCACGGGTGGCCAGGTCGAGGTGATTGGTCGGTTCGTCGAGCAGCAGCAGATTCGGGCGTTGCCAGACGATCATGCACAGCACCAGACGCGCCTTTTCGCCGCCGCTCATGGTGCCGACCGACTGCTTGACCATGTCGCCACTGAAATTGAACGTACCGAGGAAGGTGCGCAGATCCTGCTCACGACCGCTTTGCCCGGCCGGCAAGCCTTCCCTGGCCAGCCGAACCAGGTGTTCGAGCGGGTTGTCAAGCGGCCGCAGCACGTCAAGTTCCTGCTGTGCGAAGTAACCAACGGAAAGCCCCTTGCCTTCGGTAACTACACCGCTGATCGGCGCCAACACGCGGGCGATGGTCTTCACCAGCGTCGACTTGCCCTGCCCGTTGGCGCCGAGTATGCCAATGCGCTGCCCGGCGTTTACCGACTTGCTGACATTGCGCACGATGACCGTCGGCGGCGTCCCGGCGGGCGCGTCCGGCACGGGCGGGTAACCGAAGCAGGCGTCCTGCATCGCCAGCATGGGGTTGGGCAGATTGGCCGGTTCCTTGAATTCGAACGTGAAGTCGGCGCTGGCCAGCACTGGTGCCAGACGCTCCATGCGCTCCAGGGCCTTGACCCGGCTTTGTGCCTGCTTGGCCTTGGTGGCTTTGGCCTTGAAGCGCGTTATGAACTTTTGCAGGTGCGCAATCTTGTCCTGCTGCTTGACGTAGGCGTTCTGCTGCAGTTCGAGTTGCTGCGCTCGCGTATCCTCAAAGGTGCTGTAATTGCCGCCGTAACGGGTCAGCTTGCCGTTCTCGATATGCAGCGTCACTGCGGTGACCGAATCGAGAAATTCACGGTCGTGGCTGATGACGACCATCGTCCCCTCGTAGCGTTTGAGCCAGGCTTCCAGCCAGACCAGCGCGTCGAGATCGAGGTGGTTGGTCGGTTCGTCGAGCAGCAGCAGGTCGGAAGGGCACATCAGCGCGCGCGCCAGTTGCAGACGCATGCGCCAGCCGCCGGAGAAACTGTCCACCGGGTTGTTCAGTTCGGTGGTCTTGAAACCCAGGCCGAGAATCAGTGCCTGAGCCCGCGCCTGTGCGTCATGTGCGCCGGCGTCGTGCAAGGCCATATACGCATGCGCCATGCGTTCGCCATCGTCGCCGGCTTCGGCCGCATGCACTTCGTCCTGGGCGGCGCTCAGCGCGGTATCGCCTTCGATGACGAATTCGGTGGCCGACTGGGCGGTTTCCGGCATCTCCTGCGCCACCTGAGCCATACGCCACTGCGACGGCATGCTGAATTCGCCGGCGTCTTCATGCAAGGTGCCGTTGATCAGGGCAAACAGCGATGACTTGCCGGCGCCATTGCGCCCGACCAGACCGACTTTTTCACCGGGGTTGAGCGTAACCGACGCGTTATCCAGCACCACTTTTGCGCTGCGGCGCAGAGTGATGCCCTTTAGAAAAATCATGGAAGAGCCTTAAAAGCGATTAACCACAACGAGCACGACGGGCACAACGAAGGCAAAGAGTTAGAACCTGAATTCTGGTTCTTCGTTGTGGCCGCTGTGGCGTTGTGGTCAAAGATCGTTCTATCTAAAAACCACCGTCTTGTTGCCATGAACCAGCACACGGTCTTCCAGGTGATAGCGTAGACCACGGGCGAGAACGGCCTTTTCGATGTCCTTGCCGTAGCGCACCATGTCATCGACCGAATCGGAATGGTCAATGCGGATGACATCCTGTTCGATGATCGGTCCCTGGTCGAGTTCGCTGGTCACGTAGTGGCAGGTCGCGCCGATCAGCTTGACGCCCCGCTGATACGCCTGATGGTAAGGTCTAGCGCCGACGAAACTGGGCAGGAAGGAGTGATGGATGTTGATGATCTGCCCGGGATATTTGGCGCAAAGTTCAGGCGAAATGATTTGCATGTAACGCGCCAGCACCATTGTCTCGCCTTTGACTTCCTCAAACAGGCGCTGCACCTCGGCATACGCTGCCTGCTTATTCTCAGGATTCACCGGGATGTGAAGGAAAGGTATGCCGTGCCATTCGACAAAACCTTTGAATGCATCGTGGTTGGAGATGATGCAAGGAATCTCGATATCCAGTTCCTTGGATTGCCAGCGGGCGAGCAGATCGTACAGGCAATGTTCCTGTTTGCTAACCATGATCACGACGCGCTTCCTGACCGCCGAATCGCTAATCTTCCAGTTCATCGACAGTTCTTCGGCGATGGGGCGGAAGCGTTCGCGGAATTCGGCGAGATGAAAAGGCAGCGAATTTGCCCGCACCTCGATGCGCATGAAGTAGCGTCCGGAATCGGGGTCCGTGCCATTGCCCTCGTCAGCGTGATAACGCGATTCGAGAATCCAGCCCTGGTGTTCGGCAATGAAGCCGGAAACGCGGGCAATGATGCCGACGCGATCCGGGCAGGAGGCCGACAAGGTATAGAATCGTTTGGAATGCATGATCTCGGCCTACCCGGCCACGCGGGCAAATGCCTTGTCGATTTCCGACCGTAACTCGTCGTAATTTTGCGTTACCGGATATTGAGGGAATTCTCGGATCACGTTTTCCGGCGGATGGAAAAATATCCCGGCGTCGGCCTCGCCCAGCATCGCCGTGTCGTTATACGAATCGCCCGCAGCGACCACGGTGAAATTCATCTCCTTGAATCGCTTGACGGCTTCGCGCTTCTGCTCGGGCATGCGCAGGCGATAGTTGACCAACTTGCCATTAGCGTCGGTTTCAAGACTGTGGCAGAACAACGTCGGCCAGGCCAACTGGCGCATCAGCGGATGGGCGAACTCGTAAAAGGTGTCCGAGAGAATGATGACTTCGCAATCCTCACGCAGCTTGTCGAGAAACTCACGCGCGCCCTGCATCGGGCCCATCTCGCAAACCACCTTCTGGATGTCCGGCAGGCCTAGCCCATGTTCGGCGAGCAGGCCAAGACGGTACTTCATTAGCGTGTCGTAATTCGGCTCATCGCGCGTTGTGCGGCGGAACTCCGGAATTTGGGTGCGCTCGGCGAAACCAATCCAGATTTCCGGAACAAGAACTCCCTCTAGATCGAGGCAGACAATTTTCACGACAGGCTCCCAGTAATTTGATGAGAAATGGAGCCCGCCATTCTATCAAACAGCCCCCATCGATGCGTCAGATTTCCTGCGTGGAAGCCCCGCCGCCTCAACCGGGCGATCACGGTTATTGATTATTCGGGGATGATTTTCGCCTCGCCCTGCGCGCCAACCGTTAGCGCGTAACATATTTCATCCAGATTGTTCGGAGCCGTTCCATGAAACGCCGCTTCCCGCTGCATGTCCACATCTCGACGCTGTTCCTGGCGCTGCTGTTGATTGTCGGAGGCGTGACTGGCGGCCTCGGCTACCTGGGGCCTGGCACGGGCCATATCAGCATCCTTGCGGAAATTGGCGGGCGAAGCCGACGCGATTCGCCACTTTGAATTCTCGAAGCCGGCCACCGTCGAATCCCCTGTTCTTGAAGTTAGCAAACTGGCACTGACCATGGACAGCATGAAACGCACGATTCGCCGATTCCTTGACATCAGCATGGCGGTCGCGGCGGAAAACAATTTCGACCGACTGTTGCCGCAACTCCTGACCGAAACCATTTCTGCCGCCGACGCCGATGCGGGGGTGCTGTACCTGACCGACAAGGATACGTTGTTACCCGCAACCGGACTCTTGTCGGATGGAGGCGAACTGCCACCCAGCGCTCCGCGTGCCGATTCGGCCACAGGCAGTCCGCTGATGCGCGCTGCCATCCACGCCCGAACAGCCAGATCGGCGCGTCTTGCCGAGGCCGAAATTGACGCCCTGGGCTAGATCCATGCAGTAAAGGCCAGTAGCGCAAGTCATGCTATTGCGGTGCCGCTGCCGAATCGTCAGCTGCATTTGGTCGGTGCCATGGTGCTGCTACGCAGCGGCGAAACGGATGAGTCCCGCCCGAGTTTCATCGGCGCCCTTTCCGGCTCGGCCGCCGTCTCGCTGGAAGCCAAGGCCCTGATTCGTGCCCAGAAGCTGCTTTTTGAAGCTTTGATTCAACTGATCGCCGGCGCTATCGCCGCCAAGAGCGCCTACACCGGCGGGCACTGCGCCCGCGTTCCGGAACTGACGAAGATGCTGGCACGCGCCGCTTGCGACCAGACCAGCGGATTGTTCAAGGATTTCAGTTTGAACGAGGACGAGTGGGAAGCCGTCCACGTCGCCGCATGGCTGCATGATTGCGGCAAGGTGACGACCCCTGAATACGTTGTCGACAAGGCGACCAAGCTCGAAACGCTCGATGACCGTATTCACGAAATCCGCATGCGCTTTGAAGTGCTCAAACGTGACGCGGAAATTGCCTGCCTCAAAGCAATTGCCGCCGGCAACTCTGAGGCGTCAGCACGCGAAAAACTTTCGGCTGAACTGGCCCAGCTTGGCGACGACTTCGCTTTTGTCGCGAGCTGCAATGAAGGCGACGAGTTCATGGCTGCCGACAAGCAGGAGCGTCTCAAATCGGCCGCGGCGCGCACCTGGCTGCGCACCCTCGATGACCGGATTGGCATTTCCCATGAGGAGAAGGAGCGTAAAACACGCACCGCGGCACCCGATCTCCCGGTTCTGGAACCACTGCTGGCCGACAAGCCCGAACACTGCCTGGAACGGCCAGCACAGGACCGGATGCCGGAGGACAACCGATGGGGTTTCAAAATGCCCGTTCCTGAACTGCTCTGCAACAAGGGCGAACTTTATAACCTCAGCGTCGCCCGCGGCGCTCTGTCCGAGGAAGAGCGCTACAAGATCAACGAGCATATCGTCCAGACCTTGATCATGCTCTCCGAACTTCCCTTTCCCAAACACCTGCGAAATGTTCCGGCAATTGCCTCGGGTCACCACGAAGAAATGGATGGCACCGGCTATCCAAAACGACTGCACCGGGAGGAAATGAGCCCGCAGGCACGCATGATGGCCATCGCCGACATCTTTGAAGCACTGACTGCCATTGACCGCCCCTACAAGAAAGGCAAGACGCTGTCGGAAGCCATGAAGATCATGTCGTTCATGAAGAAGGATCAGCACATCGATCCCGATCTGTTCGATCTGCTTCTGCGTTCCGGCGTCTATCGTGACTATGCCGCGCGTTTCATGCGGCCCGAACAGATCGACGCGGTGGACATTTCTACCTATGTCCGCCCGCTAACAAGCTGAGGTTGCGCTTCGTATCCGGTATCGGCCTTTGTGATCAGGATGCCTTTGAACATTTGATTCTCCTTCGCTCCGTGCGTCATACGCTCAATGTACAATTCGTCCCAATCGGCCATCTGGTGGACCATTGGGTTCTGGTTTTTCCTTACCCCGCGCCCGGACATCAGCAATGGTGGCCCCTCGACTTGCCTTGGGGAAACTTCAGCATAGGTCGACATAAGGTCTTGTGCACCAAAGCCACCCCCACCCTTTTTGACCTGAACACTGGCTTTACTGCGATTTTCTGTATTCATAGGCGCTTGTATTCCAACATTCACCCCAAATGCTGAACGACCCTTTCAACCTCATCCTGTTGCTCACTGCCGCCTTCCTTGCGGGTGCGTTGAATGCTGTCGCCGGCGGCGGCAGTTTCCTGACGCTCCCGGCGCTGGTCTTTACGGGCATGCCACCGGTTACCGCGAATGCCACCGGTACCGTGGCCCTGTTGCCCGGTTATGTTTCCGGAGCCTTCGGTTTTCGTGAAGACGTGGAGGCTCCGCCCGGTTTGTCGTTGCGCACACTGACCGCCCTGAGCCTGATCGGCGGCGCGATTGGCGCGACCCTGCTGCTGCTAACCGACAACCGCACCTTTGGCAAGATCGTGCCCTGGTTATTGCTCGTTGCAACGATACTTTTTGCCGTCAGCCCGATGCTGCTGAGCAAGGTTAAACAAAACCAAGGCGGACACGCCTCGGCGAGAAAATCTGCCGTAGGGCTGCTGGCTGTCACCATCTATGGCGGTTACTTCAATGGAGGCCTTGGCATTCTGCTGCTGGCACTGTTCGGCCTGCTCGGCCAAACCAATCTGAATGCGATGAACGGCATCAAGAACGTCGTATCGGCATTGCTGACCGCGATAGCTGTCGCGATTTATGCCTGGGGCGGTGTCGTTACCTGGCCGCAAGCTTTGGTGATGATGACTGCGGCTACTGCCGGAGGTTACTTCGGTGCGCGGATTGCGCGTCGGATACCTGCGCCTGTGCTGCGTGCCGGTATTGTCTCTACCGGTTTGATCATGACTACGCTGTTCTTTCTTCGCGGCTGACCATGGATGCCACTTGCGGCACATGCGAAACATACGTAGCGTACCTTATTTCCCGCATTCCGAGACAACGCGAAGGCTGAAAGCAATCCGCTGTCAGCGCCTTGCCATGCTTGCCGGCGCCTTCCAGCCGACCGAGCGTGATCGGATACTCTGACGGAATGTGACTTCGTTCATCAGGCAACGCTTGCGCCTTCTTTTATGTACCGCACAAATTCGTTGCTGTCGCGGGTCAGCAATTGCATCAGCTTGGGGTGGATGAACAGTTTCTCCTTGCCGGCTTCCACCTCGGCCAGCACCCCGATCCCGACCAGTTGCTTCAGGTATTGCGAGGCGGTCTGGCGCTTGGCGATGCCTGCCTCGGTCAGGCTGCTGATGCGGCAATACGGCAACTCGAACAACAGACTCACCAGTTCATGGCTGTACAGCTTGGGCAGACTGGCGCGCACATGCTCCGTGGTGTGTTCCGACAAGGCGCGGATTGTTGCGATCTTGGCTGTGGTCCAGCTTGCCGTTTGCCCCACACCCTTGATGATGTAGAGCAGCCAGGGCTCCCAATCCTGCTCCCTGGTGACCTGCAACAGCAGGCGGTAATAGTCCGTCTTGTTCTGGATGATGTAGCGGCTCAAGTACAGGATGGGCAAGGTCAGCAAGCCCTCCTGGATCAGGAACAGGCTATTCAGCACCCGCCCCGTGCGCCCGTTGCCGTCGGTAAACGGGTGGATCGCCTCGAACTGGTAGTGGCCGACCGCCATGCGGATCAGGGGATCGAGGTCGGTCTCGTTGTGCAGAAAACGTTCCCAGTTTGCCAGTAGGTCGCGCAACAATCGCTCGCCTTCGGGCGGAGTGTAGATGGTCGCGCCCGTGGCATCGTTTATCAGCGTCGTGCCCGGCGTGCGCCGAACTGACATCTCCACGCCCTTGATCGTAGTGCATACCTGCTCCGCAGTGCGCGTATTGAGCGGGCATTGTTTCAGCGCCCGGAAACCGCCGAACAGCGAACGGCTGTAGCGCAGTGCCTCCTTGGTAGCCGGATTGGCCTGCGCCTCATTGCCCACATGACGAAACAGCTCGTCCGTAGTGGTGACGATATTCTCAATTTCCGAACTGGCGCGCGCTTCCAGCAGCGGCAAGGTATTGATCAGCATGGCTTGGTTGGGGATCAGCTCTGCCGCCTGCTTCAATTCGGCCAATGCCGCCCGCGCGGCGATGCACTGTTTCAGCACCACGCGCGTTTCGATCTCCCTTACCGGCGGTAAGGGGGGCAGTTCGTTATAGGCACGCTCGGGTTTCCAGCCTTCCACACTCATGTCTATTTCCGGTGATTTCTTCGACACAAATGCACTGTATGTCGATGAAATCAACACGTCAACAAGATGCGTCTATTATTTTTCGTTTTATCGACACATTATGGGAACATGTCGATGGCGCGAACATGTGCAGAAAACGAGGGCTCTTGTCACGTCCTGCGTAACTTGTTCAAGAAACTGAGGCAGGTCGTCAATCGTAGGCACCAAAGGCCAGCCGCCTACCTCTTCCGGCCATCCGGTACTTCATGCGCCAGCACTTTGAACCGTTCCCCTGAACGTCAATGTACAATCCGCCCCCATCACCTAGCTTGTAGGGTTTGTCTTCGGATTTTGCACTATCTATCTCTCTGCCTGTCAGTCATAGGTGCGAACCTCCAAATTTTGGGGGCACATTTTCAGGATAAACCGGGGTATTTGGCGACGTGCCCCCGATTGTGTCCCCGGGGTACACCCGGATTCAATTGGGCCACTTCGGACAGTTGCGGACTGTATAGACAAAAAACCCGCATTCAAGCGGGTTTCAGAGGAGTTTGTGGAATATTTCGGACTACTTCAAACAGTTAGTTGGTGCCGGGAGGGGGAATCGAACCCCCACGATGTTACCACCGCTGGATTTTGAATCCAGTGCGTCTACCAATTCCGCCATCCCGGCCAGGGTCCGCGTGAGACGAACCGAAGGAGGCGGAATTATCCTTGATTCAACACGGACCGACAAGCCGCCCCGCAGACAAATTTTCGCATGCTGACACTCGACGACTTTGATTACCTCCTGCCGCCCGAACTGATTGCCCAGCATCCGACGCCGGAGCGCTCGGCCAGCCGGCTGCTGCATCTGGCCCATGACGCGCAGCATGATCGGCAGTTCACCGAGCTGCCGCAACTCATCGAACCCGGCGACTTGCTCGTTTTCAATGACACCCGCGTCATCAAGGCGCGGCTCCTGGGTCGCAAGGAAAGCGGCGGCCACATCGAAGTGATGATCGAGCGAATTGTCGATCACGCTCACGCCACCGCGCAAATCCGTGCCAGCAAGTCGCCAAAACCGGGAAGCCGGATCATTCTCGAAAACGCCATTGTCCTTGCGGTCACAGGCCGCACCGGAGAACAATCAGAACTTTTCGCGCTCGAACTGCTTGGCGATGGCGACCTTTTCGCGCTGGTAGAACTCCACGGCCATTTACCGCTGCCCCCCTACATCACGCACGCAGCCGGGCCTGAAGACGAAACGCGCTACCAGACCGTGTTTGCCTGCCATGCGGGCGCCGTGGCGGCACCGACGGCCGGCCTGCACTTCGATCACGAGACTCTGGCACAACTCGGCGAACGCGGTGCGGAACTCGCCTGGCTGACCCTGCACGTGGGCGCCGGCACCTTTCAGCCGGTACGGGTCAACGATCTCGCCGAGCACCACATGCATGCGGAACGTTTTGAAATTCCGCAAGCTACGGTCGATGCCATCGCCCGTACCCGCGCACGTGGCGGCCGCGTCATCGCCGTCGGCACCACCAGCCTGCGTGCGCTGGAAGCCGCGGCACAGAGCAACATACTGCGCGCCGGTGCCGCCGAAACCGACATCTTCATCACGCCGGGTTACCATTTCCGGGTGGTTGACCGGTTAATCACCAACTTCCACTTGCCAAGGTCGACACTGCTCATGCTCGTTTCGGCATTTGCGGGTACTGATATCATCCGCGCCGCCTACCGTCATGCCATCGCCGAAGGCTATCGTTTCTTCAGTTACGGCGACGCCATGCTTCTCGAAAGAGCGAACGAAAATTCGCACGAAAATGCACACCAAAACGAAATCAATGCAGTTTGAACTTCTTGCTTCGGATGGCGCCGCCCGGCGCGGCCGCCTGACGCTTGCGCACGGCGTCGTCGACACGCCCGTGTTCATGCCAGTGGGCACTTACGGCACGGTCAAGGCCATGACACCGCGCGACCTGAACGAGGTCGGCGCACAAATCTGTCTCGGCAACACCTTCCATTTGTGGTTGCGACCCGGCCTGGAGGTCATCGCCGCGCACGGCGGCCTGCACCGGTTCATGGGTTGGGACAAGCCGATCCTCACCGACTCGGGGGGGTTTCAGGTTTTCTCGCTGGGCGCGCTACGCAAGATCGGCGAGGAAGGGGTCAGGTTTTCGTCGCCGATCAACGGTGACAAGCTGTTCCTGACGCCTGAGGAGTCGATGCGGATTCAGCACGTACTCAATTCCGACATCGCCATGATCTTCGACGAATGCACACCCTACCCCGCCAGCGTCGACGAAGCGGCCGATTCGATGCGCCTCTCGCTGCGCTGGGCGCAACGCTCACGCGATGCACACGACCACCTCGCCAATAGCAACGCCCTGTTCGGCATCGTGCAGGGCGGCATGTACGAGGATCTGCGCGATGAGTCCCTCAGCGGCCTCACCGACATCGGCTTTGATGGCTATGCCATCGGAGGCCTTTCGGTCGGCGAGCCGAAAGACGAAATGGCCCGCATCCTCGCACACACTGCACCACGCCTGCCGCAGAACAAGCCGCGATATCTGATGGGCGTCGGCACGCCGGAAGACCTGGTGGCTGCCGTACTCACCGGAATCGACATGTTCGATTGCGTGATGCCGACGCGAAACGCCCGCAACGGCCATCTGTTCACCCGCTGCGGCGACATCAAGATTAAGAATGCCCAGCACAAGAGCGACCCACGCCCGCTCGACGAGAGCTGCGCGTGTTACACCTGCCGCAATTTTTCGCGCGCCTATCTGCATCATCTGCACCGCGTTGGCGAGATTCTCGGCGCGCAGCTCAACACCCTGCACAACCTGCACTATTACCAGGTATTGATGCACGAACTACGCGACGCCATCAGCGCCGGAAATCTGGCCGAGACCGTTGCGCGATTCGATGCCAAGCGCAGCGAAATAGGCAGAGTGATACAATAGCCCGCTTATTTTCCGACGCTTTTTCGATTCAAGCTTTCCCAAGGAGACCCAAGTGCTGATCAGCAACGCTTACGCTCAGACGGCTGCCGCCGCCGGCCCGATGGACAATATCATGCAATTTGCGCCGATCATTCTGATGTTCGTCGTCCTCTACTTCTTGATGGTTCGGCCACAGATGAAAAAGGCCAAGGAACACAAAGCCTTGCTCGATGCGCTGGGCAAGGGCGATGAGGTGGTCACGCAAGGTGGACTGGCCGGAAGACTGACCAAGGTCGGCGACGATTTCGTCACCATCGCGATTGCCGACAACGTCGAAATCCAGATGCAGAAGCCGGCGATTACCCTGGTTCTGCCGAAGGGCACGCTCAAAGGGCTTTGATTTTTTTGCGTGCAGCGCGTGCGGCGTTACGCCAGGCATCGCACGCTTCCCGCGTCTCGCTTCCAACATTTCATTTGTTAAGCCTCCATGAACCGTTATCCGCTCTGGAAATACATCATTGTCGCGCTCGCGCTGGTATTCGGCCTGATCTACACGCTGCCGAACTTTTTTGGCGAGTCGCCGGCAGTACAAGTCTCCAGCGTCAAAGCCACGCTCAAGGTCGATACCAAAACACTGGAACGCGTCGAGAGTACGCTCAAGACCGCGAGCGTTGAAAGCTTTGGTATCTTCCTCGACGCCAACGGCGTCAAAGTCCGGCTCAAGGATACGGACACCCAGCTCAAAACCAGGGATCTGCTCGAAAAGCAGTTCAATCCCGACGCCAGCGATCCGCAGTACGTCGTTGCGCTGAATCTGCTTTCGAGTTCGCCACAGTGGCTCACCAGCCTGGGTGCGCTGCCAATGTATCTTGGCCTCGACCTGCGCGGCGGCGTCCACTTCCTGCTCCAGGTCGATATGCAGGGAGCGCTGACCAAACGCCTGGATTCAATCAGTGCGGATTTGCGCAGCCTGATGCGCGACAAAACGATCCGGCATGGCGGCGTCAATCGGGAAGGCGACCGCATCGTCATCCGCTTCCGCGATGAGGAAACCCGCACCAAGGGGCGCCAAACGCTGGAAGACAATCAGCCGGACCTGCAGTTTGCCGATCAGGGCGAAGGCGCGGACCTCAAGCTGGTGGCCACGATGAAGCCGACGGCGATCAAGCGCATTCAGGAATTTGCCATCAAGCAGAACATGAGCACCCTGCACAACCGGATCAACGAGCTGGGCGTTGCCGAGCCGGTCATTGCCCAACAAGGCGCCGACCGCATCGTTGTCCAGTTACCGGGGGTACAGGACACGGCCAAAGCCAAGGACATTCTGGGCCGCACCGCGACGCTGGAAATCCGCATGGTCGACGACACTTCCGGTGCATTGGAAGCGGCTCTGGCCGGGCAAGTGCCCTTCGGGACCGAACTCTACGTCGAACGCGGTGGCCGGCCTCTGCTGGTCAAGAAACAAGTCGTATTGACCGGTGATCGCCTGACCGATGCCCAGCCCGGTTTCGACAACCAGACCCAGGAAGCGGCGGTTCACCTAACCCTGGACTCGGCCGGATCGCGAATTTTCAGGGAAATCACCCGTGAAAACGTGGGCAAGCGCATGGCCATCCTGCTCATTGAAAAAGGAAAGGGCGAAGTGGTTACCGCACCGGTCATCCGGACCGAAATCGGTGGCGGACGCGTACAGATCTCCGGCAGCATGAGCACCATGGAGGCCAACGACACCGCATTGCTGTTGCGGGCCGGCTCGCTGGCCGCGCCGATGGAAATCATTGAAGAACGCACCATCGGCCCGAGCCTTGGCGCCGAAAACATCCAGAAGGGCTTTCATTCGACGATGTGGGGTTTTGCCGCCATCTCCGCCTTCATGATCATGTACTACATGCTGTTCGGTCT
Source organism: Propionivibrio sp. (assembly GCA_016705685.1). GTDB lineage: Bacteria > Pseudomonadota > Gammaproteobacteria > Burkholderiales > Rhodocyclaceae > Propionivibrio. Next base: position 164,419 of record JADJLB010000002.1, on the reverse strand, counting down.
GGTTTCGGTGATTGCCCTGGCCTCCAACCTGCTCTTCCTGATCGCCCTGCTTTCGCTGATTCAGGCCACGCTGACCCTGCCGGGTATCGCCGCCATTGCGTTGGCGCTGGGCATGGCCATTGACTCCAATGTGCTGATCAACGAACGTATTCGCGAGGAACTGCGTAACGGCTCGACTCCGCAACACGCCATCCACACCGGCTACGAGCGCGCTTTCGACACGATTCTCGACTCGAACATCACCACGCTGATCGCCGGCATTGCGCTGCTGATTTTCGGTTCCGGCCCCGTACGCGGCTTTGCCGTGGTGCACTGCCTGGGCATTCTGACCTCACTGTTCTCCGCCGTGGTCGTATCGCGTGCGCTGATCAATCTGATTTACGGCCGTCAGCGCAAGCTTGAAACGCTGGCCATCGGCCAGATCTGGAAGCCAGGCGCCAACACGGCCGCGGCTACGGCCAAAACCAACGCCAAAGCAAAAGCCAAATAAGGACGAGCAAAGATGGAATTTTTTCGCATCAAAAAAGATATTCCGTTCATGCGCCACGCGCTGGTGTTCAACGTCATTTCGCTGCTCACCTTCCTGCTGGCGGTGTTCTTTCTGTTCCACCGCGGCCTCCATCTTTCGGTCGAATTCACCGGCGGCACGCTGATCGAGGTCAATTACGCCCAGGCGGCCAATCTGGAGCAGATTCGCGAGGGACTCGTCAAGGCCGGCTATAACGATATTGCCGTGCAGAATTTTGGCTCCAGCCGCGATGTCATGATTCGCCTGCCGCTCAAGGCCGAGCAAAGCTCCGCCAAGATTGGCGAAACCGTGATGGCGGCACTAAACACCGAAGCGCCTGGCGCCACCTTGCGCCGCGTCGAGTTTGTCGGCCCGCAGGTGGGTAAGGAACTGGCCGAAAACGGTTCGCTGGCCTTGCTGCTGGTCGTCGTCGGGATCGTCATCTACCTCGCCCTGCGCTTCGAGTGGCGCTTTTCGGTTTCGGCCATCATCGCCAACCTGCACGATGTCGTCATCATTCTCGGCTTTTTCGCTTTTTTCCAGTGGGAATTCTCGCTTTCAGTGCTGGCGGCGGTGCTGGCTGTTCTGGGTTACTCGGTCAATGAATCGGTCGTGGTCTTCGACCGTGTTCGTGAAACCTTCAAGAAGGTGCGCGGTCTGACCACGCCCCAGGTGCTTGATCACGCCATTACCAGCACTATCTCGCGCACCATCATCACCCACGGTTGCACGCAGCTCATGGTGCTGTCCATGCTGCTGTTCGGCGGCGAGACCCTGCACTATTTCGCCTTGGCACTGACGATCGGCATTTGCTTCGGGATCTATTCGTCGGTACTCGTGGCCAGCCCGCTGGTGATGTGGCTGGGCGTCTCGCGCGGCAACTTCATCAAACCGAAGAAGCAGATCGAGGGCGCCAACGAGGATGGTGCCGTCGTCTAGAAACAGCGGCCCACACGCTCAAATCGCAAACTTGTGTTTGATGCGCAAGGTGACGTTGTTCTCGATCAGCTCAAGCAAACGATCAATGTTGGGGTGCTTTCCCGGATGCGCACGGGCATCCTCGGTGTGTTCGGCAAAGAGTTCCAGCCCTTTTCGTGCCGCCTCGGGGGTAATCGCGCCAAAAGTCTGCGCCAGATGGTTATAGACGGCCAGCGAGCCCTGACTGCCCGCTTTGTTTTCGATGGATACGAGTACGCGACCCTCGGCATCAAGCAGATTGATCGCCACCAGATGCGATATACCCGGAAGTTTCTTCAGATTGTCGGCAAATTGCGTCACCTAATTGGCTCCTTTGGCCTGTGCCGGACAACAGCCCGGACTGTATGCATTTTTCATTTCCGCCGTTGATGAAAGACTCCCCAGATCATCCCCAGCGTCGCACCGGCAAGCACCGCACCAAGCGTCATGCTCCAGGTCACGCGATCCTGACCGATGACTGAGGACCACAGCGAGGCGGCCAGCCCGCCGGCCATCAGACCGAAGATTCCGCCGATGAATCCACCGCGCATGAACGCGCCACGGCGGCCATCCTCACCGCAGCAATAAGGGCAAAAACTCGACTGCGCAGGTACTTCGCGCTCGCAACCGGAACATATCATGGGTTTGTGCAGCATATCGGTCATCAAATTCTCCTCGCCAGTTCAGTCGCTTTTCCGGTGTATTCGCCTGGCGTCAGCCTGAGCAATTCGTCCTTGACCGTTTGCGGGATCTCCAGCGTACGCACGAAAGCTTGTATTTCATCGCGTGAAATACGCTGGCCCCGGGTCAGTTCCTTGAGCTTCTCGTAAGGATTGGCAATGCCATACCGACGCATCACGGTCTGGATCGGCTCGGCGAGCAGTTCCCAGTTGGCATCGAGATCGTTGCGCAGGCATTCCGGGTTCGCCTCAAGCTTGTTCAGGCCGCGCAATAGCGAGTCATAGGCCAGCAGCGTGTAACCCAAGGCAACGCCCATGTTGCGCAGCACGGTCGAGTCGGTCAGATCGCGCTGCCAGCGCGAAACCGGCAGCTTTTCGGACAGATGCCTGAGCAAGGCGTTGGCCAGTCCGAGATTGCCTTCGGAATTTTCAAAGTCGATGGGATTGACCTTGTGCGGCATGGTCGATGAGCCGACCTCGCCCGCCTTGAGCTTCTGTTTGAAGAAGCCGAGCGATATATAGCCCCAGAGGTCACGATCCAGGTCCAGCATGATGGTATTGCCACGGGCAAAGGCGTCGAACAGCTCGGCCATGGCGTCGTGAGGCTCGATCTGTATGGTATACGGGTTGAATTCAAGACCCAGGCCTTCGACGAAACGCTGCGCGAAACGCTCCCAGTCGTAGCCCGGGTAGGCCACAAGATGGGCGTTGTAATTGCCCACCGCACCGTTGATCTTGCCCAGCAGGCTGACAACGGCGATACGCGACCTGCTGCGCTCAAGACGATAAACGACGTTGGCCATTTCCTTGCCCAGCGTTGTCGGCGTTGCCGGCTGCCCGTGCGTACGCGACATCATCGGCAGATCGGCGTGCTCGTGCGCCAACGCCTTGAGGCGGTCAAGCAGCTTGTCGAACAGGGGCAGCAGCGTCTCATCCCGGGCCGCTTTGAGCATCAGGGCATGCGCGAGGTTATTGATATCCTCGGAGGTGCACGCAAAGTGGATGAACTCCGAAACCCGCATGACCTCGGCGTTGTTCGCCAACTTCTGCTTGATCCAGTATTCCAGAGCCTTGACATCGTGATTGGTCACTCGCTCGATCGCCTTGACTTCGGCGGCCTGCTCCACAGTGAACTGGGTCACCAGTTGCTCCAGCGCATCCACGGTTGCCTTTGAAAATGCAGGAATCTCGGCAAACTGCGGTTCCTCGGCCAGGGCCTTGAGCCAGGCAATCTCGACTTGCAGACGGCGGCGAATCAACCCGAATTCGGAAAACTGCGCGCGCAGTGCGTCGACCTTGTCGGCATAACGGCCATCGAGGGGGGATAGTGACGTGAGGGCGCTGAAAGTCATTGAGCTCATCCGTTGCGATAAGCGTGCTATTTTACTCGCCCGGCCAAAACTCCAGCCAAAAGATCACGTTGTAAATGCTATAATCCGACCGAATTATTTACCAGCAGGGCGCCAATGAAGCTTATCGGATCACTGACCAGTCCCTTTGTTCGCAAGGTGCGCATCGTTCTGGCCGAAAAGAAAATCGAATACGATCTTGCCATCGACTCACCGTGGACGACTGAATCGGATGTTCCAAACATCAACCCCTTGGGCAAGATTCCGGTACTGGTGCTTGACGACGAGACTGTTCTTTTCGATTCACGGGTTATCGCCGAGTATCTCGACAATGTGGCCCCAAACAACAAGCTGATGCCCGCGCAAAACCGCGAACGGACCGAAGTCAAACGCTGGGAAGCGCTCGCTGACGGTATTTGCGATGCGGCCGCACTGATCTTCCTGGAGAAGAAGCGCCCCGCCAAGGAGCAAGGCGCCGACTGGATCGCTCGGCAGGAAAGCAAGGTCATTCGCGGCCTCGACTACATGGCTGAACACCTCGGTGAAAACACCTGGTGTACCAACTCGCACTTCTCGCTGGCCGATATCGCCACGGGCTGTGCGCTGGGTTACCTCGCCTTCCGCTTCCCGGAAATCGCCTGGAACGAAAAGCACCCCAATCTCGCCCGCCTATACGCCAAGCTCATGCTGCGCCCGGCTTTTGCCGAAACCGTTCCTCAAGGCTGATCGCATAAACTGCCACATTGCGGACTGCTTTCCAAAGACGACCTACAACACGCCTGCATTGGCGTTCTCGCGCAGAAAAACTGATCCGTAACGATAGGCGTAGTCCGAAATAGCAGTATCGTAGGGTGGGAGGCGCCACGAATAATCAGCGCTGTCTGGTGCAACCGGCTCCTTTACCAACCGATCTCCCCACGCCTCGTGGATTTGACGATGATTTTCCATGCAAGGGGCAAAGCCGGAACGAACGAGATCGTCCAGTATTGAATCTGGGTGGAACGCCGTAACTGCGAGAACATGCCGGGCGTAAGAAACCCACCTGTCGAACGACGATGACTGATCGGCCGCTGACACATAAGTCAAGGCATTCATTACCAGCACAGCGTCAAACACTTCTCTCGGGTCGCCATCGACAAAACTCATCGGCTGCAGAAATCTGACCAGATTGCGCGCTCTGGACGGCACGACAATCTGCCCTTCCTTCTTCTCAAACCAGGACTGCTCTTCTTCGGTCATGCCCGCCAACAAACCATGCGGGTAGCTGGCTTGCTGCGAAAAGGCCAGGAATCCGGAATCGATGTCAGTTGCTGCAATGTCGATATCCCAACCCTCGTTGCACCGAGGCAGGACCCGGTTTAGCCACCACTGAGCCAGCGAGTACGGTTCCGCACCTACCGAAGACGCATGAACCAGAATCTTGATACGCCCCGCACAGCGTGATCTCAACGTGGAAAAGAAGGTATCGAGGAAAGGCCGGTTACGGAAAAACGCGGTCGCCCCCTTATGGCCGTCGTTGTAAGCGCGGATCATGATTGGATCTGCAAATTTGTCGTTTTGACCAACCTGGCCCACTCTCATTTCAATCTAAACTCCATGTATTTTCCGAATCCGAAGCCTACAGCGAAGAAAAATTCAATCTTGCCCGCCGGCGCATTTCAGCGAGATGTTCCGGCTCAACCAGGCCGGCACTGCCGCCCAGAAGAAGTTGCTTAGCTTTCTCGACAACCGAGCGGTATTGTTCTCGTGGCAGGCCCACAAGTGCCGACTCGATCTCCAACTCGGAAAGCAACCCGGCGATTTTCAGAGTGTTGCTTTCGGCCACGAGAAACGGCACCTGCTGAAAGGCTGCCGCTATCGAATAGTGGAAGCGCCCTGAAACGACGAGCGCAGCTGTTCCTATCCCGTCCAGCCAGGCCATCTCGCTGGGAGGGAAATGCAGCACATGCGCGACTTTCCGCGCCTCCAGTGCGCGAACCATCTGCTCGACAAACCCTATTTCATCCGAGGCAAGAAACGCCTTGGCACCGCTGAGGATCTCGATAGCGTAGCCTTCGTCCGCCGCCCATTTCGCCAGATCGGCAAAGCAATTGACCATCGCCGGCGACCAGGATACCGAACCGCCAAACACCAGCTTTCGCTGCCGCACACACGCCTGTTGCCGGTGCTTTTCGAGAAAAAGAGGAAGGCAATCGAAACCAAGGGAAACCTTACCCGCAAAGAGCGAGGCGTTAGCCAGACTAAGACCTTCACGCACTACGGCCAAATCCAGAGCGCTGTACACCCTCGCGTAGTAATCGCTGACACCACCCACCCCCACCGGTGTTGACGCATCGCCGGGGTAGCAGGAATGATTAACTACCGCAACCTGCTTATTGAAACGCCTTTTGGCCATATAAGCGATATACAGCAACAGTAGGGGTAGCGGACCGGCTCCGTGAATCGACCCTTCACCATTGACCACTACGCAATCGACCGCCGTAATCGCTGACAGGATATCGGGGCAAGACTGGCTGAACTGCCTGAAGAAATCATCGGAATCGAGGCTCTCCACCCCGGACGGAACCGGGCACCCGGACAACAGGCGCGGCAAGGGCAAAACGCTGATTTCCTCAAACCGGGAACGAAGGCCCTCATGCAAACCAAGGCTAGTACAGGAACACCCCCAGTGATACCAATAATTCGTGTCACCAAGCAACAATGCCGAGCGACCTTCCTTTATCGGCTTTGAAATGACCTCTGCCGGCTCTTTTTGTAAGGCCGGCATCTCGCCATCAGATGTTTCCGGCTCTAAACGGCTGTTATCAGCCAGCCAGAGCCGGGCTTCTTCTAGCAGATCGCGCCAGCCCTGCTCAGAGGCATCCTTCTGGCGGATGAACTCAAGAGATTCATACCAGGGTGAAATCCCTGAAGGCTGATTTCCCCAGCGCCACTCCGAATAGACGGGCAACAGCAACAGCGTCCTGACGCCCAGGGCACCGGCAAAATGCACGGTCGAATTGTCAATCGAGACTACCGCATCGAGTGCTGCAACCAGCGCCACGAAATCATCAAGATCAGTCAACGGATCGATCTCGGAAAAATGCAGCAGCTCGGGCGCCACCGCCGCGGCCTCTGCGCGCGAGGCGCCATACTGTAGCGAGACGTATGTAGCCTTTGCGTCAATCAATTCGCCAAAGATATGTTCCGGAATTGAACGAATTCCTCGCACCTTGGCGTTGGCTCCACCACGCCAGGAAACGCCGATTTTCGGTCCTGCACTCGATTCCTGCAGGCGCCTACGCCAATACTCGGTGCGCCCAGAATCGGCCTGGAGAAAGGAACCCCGATTCAAAGGATGTGAGAAATACAAGGGCAAACTCATTGCGGAAATACAGTAGTCGATCTCGGGCAATCGGGAATGCCAGGGAATCTGATCGCGATTTTCGCGACGCATGATCAGGCAATCCGGAAACGCCTTTGCGAACAAACGCTCCAGCCTTCGGTCGCACTCAAAGACGCATCTGGCTCCCGCCCGAACAAGGCCGAGCACGTAAGGCGCGTACATGATCTCGTCGCCGACGCCCTGCTCGCCATAGATAAGGATGGTCTTTCCCGCCGCCGGCTCGCCGTTCCAGCGCGGATAGGGCACGGATCGCGGAGGCGTATCAGCCCGCCCCCGGCGCGCATGGCGCCACTCCAGTTCAGGCCACGCCTCGGCAAACCGCCCGTTGGCCATCAACTCCCAAGAGCGGTGAATCCGCAGGTCCGGAAGCGCTGGATGATACTTTACCCCCGTATCGAGGACTTCCAGCGCCTCGGCACGCCGACCAAGGGCGGTCAGGCAATTGGCCGCCGCACGGATCGCCAGCGGCGACTCTCGATTGAAGGCCAGCACCTTCTCGGCTGCAGCCAACCCCGAGGCATAGTCCTCCTGGTCATAGAACGCCGCTGACAGGTTCTCCCAAGCCGCCACGTGACGGCGATCAATTGCCACGACTTTCTGGTATGCATCTACGGCCTCCGCCAACTTGCCGGCCTCTTGGAGCACAACACCCATGGTGTATGGAATCTGAGGATTGTCGGGAGTCAATTGGTGCGCCAGGCTCAGACACTCGAGCCCCACATCCATTTCGCCCTTGTTTGCCTTCAGATAGCCTAAAAGATAAAGCACTTCGCTATCGGCCGGATCGAGAACCAGCAAACGGCTATAGATTGCTTCGGCGCCAACCAGATCCCCCCGTTGATGGCATTCTTTAGCCACCAGAAAGCTCTCTTGTAAAGCCTGGTTGGAGTCTCTACGCATTTGCTTGTCCTGAATACTTCACACAGCAGGCAGATGAAAACCTGTTTCCTGAACGATTCTGACATAAGAGAGCAAGTCATGGGACGCCAATAACTGAAACCGGCGAACGATCAAGAAGCGATTGCCTCTCCAGATCCGCCGAACCTAAAGTCTCCAGAAGAGCTGCCGTAAAGCGCTTACACGGCCCACTGAAGAAATGGCTAAAGTTCTCAATCAGTTGGTCGTAATAGAAGTCGTAAGCGAATTATCACAACACATAACGGGCCGACAGAACGCCGCGAGGCAAGTAGGACGGGAACCCAAAGTCAATTGGAAGAGATAGGAGAAACAAAATGCCCCAAGTAATTAACACCAACATCTCGTCGCTGAATGCGCAACGTAATCTGAACATGTCGCAAACGGCTCTGTCCGTGTCCCTGCAACGCCTTTCCTCTGGCCTGCGTATCAACAGCGCCAAGGACGACGCCGCCGGCCTGGCCATTTCGGAACGCTTCACCACCCAGATTCGCGGCTTGAACCAGGCGATCCGTAACGCCAACGACGGCGTCTCCCTGGCACAAACGGGCGAAGGCGCGCTGGCCGAGGTAACGTCGAACCTGCAGCGTATTCGCGAACTGGCCGTTCAGTCCGCCAACGCGACCAACAGCTCATCCGACCGCGCGGCCCTGGACCTGGAAGTTCAGCAACGGCTGGCAGAAATCGATCGTACAGCCACCCAAACCTCCTTCAACAGCCAGAAGATTCTCGACGGCACCTTCGGCAGCGCCACTTTCCAGGTGGGTGCGAACGTCGGCGAAACGATCTCGATTGGCCTGTCCACGAGTATGCGCACGAACGCTCTCGGCGCACTTGCAACTGGAACGTCCTCGTCAGAGGTAACCGTAGCGGCGCTCACCGGCGCAGGCACGATCAAGGTGGGGACTGGCGCAACAACAACCGTCGCCGCCTCGACTATCGGTACGCAAAATGGTCAGTCGGTTGGCAGTGCCTACGCAAAAGCCCTGGCCATCAATGCCGCCGCCGTGCCCGGCCTGACCGCAACGGCAACAAACAACGTTGAATTCACTATCAGCACGGTGGGCGGTTCCGCAACGGATACCTACAGCCTCATGATTAACGGCGTAGCCATCTACGCTGCCGCCACGGATGCATCTACCGCCATTACTGCCCAGCAAATCACCGACGCGATCAACGCCAATCAATCGACGACCGGCGTAACTGCCGCGTTGAGCGGCGCCAATCTACGCCTCACCGCAGCGGATGGTCGCGACATCGCCGTCGGCCAAGACATTACAGTCGGTCCGGCAGCAGGCGTCATTGCCGGTGCAGGCGGCAACAGTACCGTCAATGGCGTGGTGTTTCGGGATGGCACGTTGGGCACGGTTGCTCAAGCCGGCAACAACAGCGCGACCGCCGCCGCAGTGAATGGCGGAACGCTCACCTTAAGTGCCCTTGAAGACATCACGATCACAGGCGATGGCCTCATCATGGGGTTTGCGGCTGCCACCACCACAATTGCCAAGGATGCGGTAACGATCTCCTCTGCCAATGTTCTGACGGTCACCGCTGCAAACAACACGATACAGCGAATCGATTCAGCTCTGAGCGCAGTCAGTTCCCTGCGCAGCACCTTCGGCGCCATTCAGAACCGTTTCGAGTCGGTGACCTCCAGTCTTTCGGCAACGTCGGAGAACCTCTCCGCCGCGCGTAGCCGGATTCAGGATACTGACTTCGCACAGGAAACGGCCAACCTGACCCGCGCGCAGATTCTGCAGCAGTCCGGTATTGCCATGCTGGGCCAGGCAAACGCCCTGCCCAACAACGTGTTGTCGCTGCTTCGCGGCTAAACAACTTAGCGCCAAAGTCCGGTGGGCGCGGTGGCGGAGACGCTCCGCGCCCTCGGCGTATCAAATCAGGAGCATGTCATGTCTATCCAATCGATTAGCTTGCAAACACCAGTTGCTCAAGCTGCCGCAGCAGTACAAGCTGCCGACGCGCCACTGCCGGAACGTGGCGCACCTGCCGAGGCGGTTTCCAGCCGCCCGGTTCCGGCAAGCGCACCGGCCGAACAAAAACAGCAACTCGAAACCGCTGTCAGATCTGTGCAGCAATTCGTCCGTCCAATGTCTGGCAGCTTGGAGTTCAGCATGGACGATTCAACCGGGAAAACAGTCATTAAGGTCGTCGATAGCTCTACGAATGAATTGATTCGCCAGATACCCTCTGAGGAAATGCTGGAGATAGCCCGTGCACTGGATCGCCTGCAAGGACTGCTGATACGTCAGAAAGCCTGACCGGTTTACGATTTATGGAACGAATCGTGCTAACAGTGTAGAGTTGGCTTAACGATTCGCGCGTTGTCGCAAAAGGATTCATATGGCTACTCTTTCTTCTCCCGGCATAGGCTCCGGCCTGGACATCAATTCACTGATCAGCCAGCTCATGACCGTTGAGCAGCGACCCGTGCTGATTCTGAACCAGAAAGAAGCCAGTTTCCAAGCCAAGATATCAGCATTAGGTTCCCTGAAAGGCGCGCTATCAGCACTGCAAACCGTATCGGAAACACTGGTTCCGCCTACCGGCACCACCCCCGCTGACAAGTACACATCGACCAGCGCTACGGTTGCCGACAACACCCTGGCGACGGCAAGTGCGACCAACAGTGTCGCTGCAGGCAATTACTCGCTTTCGAACATTGTCCTCGCGCATGCGCACCAAATCAGCAAATCAGGCTTTGTCTCATCCGCCGAAGCCGGCACGTTAAGCATCACTGTCGGGACCGGTTCGGCCGTAACGGTCAATATTGCTGCAAACGCAACGCTGTCCGATATTAGTGACTCAATCAATGCATCCGGTGCTGGCGTATCCGCTTCGATCATCAATGACGGCACCAATGATTTCCTGATCTTTACCGCCAAGAACTCGGGCGATGTCAACATGATTACAGTCACCGGCACCAATACGGGAGTCGGTACGGAATTCGATTTCTTTGATTACGCGCCACCAGGCGCAAACAACAGTTGGGTTCAGCAACAGGATGCAACAGACGCTTCGGTCACGATCAACGGCATACCGGTTACCAGTCAGACGAACTCGATTACAACAGCAATCTCCGGTTTGTCGCTTAATTTACTCAAAGAGGATGTCGGCCCGACAACCCTGACCATCAGCAAGAGCAACGGGGCCATCGCCAACAGCCTGAATGCGTTCATCAAGGCGTACAACGATGCGGTTGTTGTGATGAAGAATCTGGGTAACTACGACGCGGCGACCAAGAAAGCGTCAACCCTGACTGGCGACGCAACGCTGCGCTCCGCACAAACTCAACTGCGTAACACGCTATTTAGCGCGAACGGCGGCAGCAATCCCGACCTGCAACTGCTATCCGATCTTGGCGTGAGCGTGCAAACCGATGGGTCACTCAAACTCGACTCCAGCAAACTCACCGCAGCCATCACCAGCGATTTTGCCGGTGTAGCTACCCTGGTTGCCAGCATAGGCACCAAATTCAAGGCCACCGCATCCGGGTTGGTATCCGCGGGCGGCCCGGTCTCGGCTCGAATCGATGGCATTAACACGTCGGTCAAGGAGATCACCAAGCGCAGAGATGAATGGACGTTGAGGTTGCAGAAAATCGAAAGCAATTACCGTCGTCAATTCACAGCGCTTGACGTGCAGCTATCAAAACTGCAATCGACAAGTGCCAGCCTGACGCAACAGCTGGCTGGACTCGCATCACTCATCAACTACAAGTAGCAAGGAGAACCATTTATGTTCGGCTCACCCCGCAGTCCGGCCGCCGCGTATGCCAGCGTTGGTATAGAGACTGCAGTACCTACCGCTGACCCGCATAAATTGATCCTGCTCCTTTTTGAAGGTGCGGAACTGGCGATTTCGGTGGGGAAGATGCACATGACGCAAGGCAATATCGCCGAGAAAGGCAGTTCGATTTCCAAGGCGATCGACATTATTACCAACGGCCTGAATGCCAGCCTTGATCATGAGGCAGGCGGTGATTTGACGATCAAGCTGGGTGCGCTTTACGACTACATGGCAAGGCGCCTGCTGTGGGCCAACATGAAGAACAATGCAGCAGCCCTGGATGAAGTTACTCAACTGTTACGCGAGCTGCATGGCGCTTGGGCTCAGATTGCGCCGGGTAAAGAGCTGGCCGCCTGAAACCGCCATGTCCGTACTGGAAAGATACCAGTCCGCAACCCAACTAACACGCCGCATGCTTGAGGCCGCGCGCGCTCAAGACTGGGAAGCCTTGACCGCTGCTGGCGCAGCACGGGATGCGCTTCTTGAAATCTCACCCGAGACCTTAACCTCCATACCAGTACAGGACAGACAGCCAGTGGCCCGGCTGATCGAAGAAATGCTGGCATTCCACAACGAAATCACCGACCACGCCAGTCCTTGGCTCGAACACACCGCCACGCTTCTGGCTGCTTTTGATCAGGCCAATTCGACCACACTGTCAATGCCGGCAGGCAGTCCAGAGACGAAATGATCCCCGCCGATGTTGCCAGCCGCCAGCAGGTATCCGCCGACGCGGCATTGCGACCGGTTGCTCCATCGCAGGAGATTGCCGACAAGCTTCCAGGGCTTGTCGTCGGCCAGAAAATCATGGCCGAGATACAGTCCTTGCTGCCTAACGGCACGTATCGGGCGTTGATCAACCAGCGCAGTATCACCCTGGCTTTGCCTTTTTCGGCCAAGAGTGGCGATGCGCTCGAACTCCAGGTGACCGAAACCGACGGCAAACTCGCCTTGGCCGTGGTCTCCCGGCGAGAGGGGGATGGCGGCAAGCCTGCGGCTGACTCAGCATCAACCACCCTGAGTCGCACCGGTCAATTGATCAGCACCCTTTTTTCCGCAGCCCGCGAGACCAAAGGCGGTCCGCCGGTTTTGACGCTGAACGCCAACCAGCCGATCAGCCCTGCGCCCGCCAATGCACAGGACCTACTGCCCTTACTCAAACAGGCGATCACGCAGAGTGGCATGTTTTACGAATCGCATCAGGCAGAATGGATCGAAGGACGCTTTACGAAAGCGGCACTGCTCCAGGAACCTCAAGGGAAACTGTCCGCACCGGCTGCATTCGCACAGGCAAACGTTGACGAAGCGATTACCGGAGCGCACCAGAATGCCCCCATAATTTCCAGCGCACCGGCAACCGCGTCTCGTCCTGCTGCTGAAGCCGTACAGTCGCCGAGCCTGGCGATCGAAGGCGCAAAGATGAATGCAACGCAGTCGTCAACGCCGTCGTCAGCTCCGGCGCTGGAACAAGTCGTCGCCCCACCGGCGCAACACCTCGTACAGCAGCAACTGGAAGCACTGGCCACACAGAATTTTTCCTGGCAAGGACAAATCTGGCCCGGACAACAAATGCGCTGGGAAATCGATCAGGACGCTGCACGCCAAGGACAGGAAGGCGAGGAAACGTCGAACAAGTGGTCAACGCGTGTCCATCTGAATCTTCCCAACCTGGGCGAAATCGACGCCCGGATTCGGCTGGAGGGCCAGCAGATCAACCTGTCCATGAGCGCTGGCAAGACCGAAACGCGCGCACTGATGCGCGCTTCCGGCATGACTTTACGCAGTCAGCTTGAGGGTGCTGGTCTGGCGCTGATAGCGATGGGGGTCGAGGCCACGACAGAAAGCCAAGATGGCCAAGCCGGAGAGTGACTCGCTGAAAAGTGCCGTTGCGCTCACTTACAGCCAGACCGACCTCTCTCCGCGCGTGGTTGCCAAAGGACGTGGATTGATCGCCGAGCAGATCATTTCCCGCGCTCGTGAGCATGGCATCTATGTCCATGAGTCACCGGAATTGGTTTCGCTGCTGATGCAGATCGATCTCGATCAGCGCATTCCGCCGCAGCTCTACATCGCGGTGGCGGAACTGCTGGCCTGGATCTATCGCCTCGAAAACGGTCAGGCCATCGCCCCCGCCCCCGTACTTTCAGCGCTTCCCGAAGCACTCGAAAAATAATTGTGTACTGACCGTACGTCCGCTTTTCCTGATCTGACGAGATTTTCCCGGGAGTGATATTTGCTTTAAACTCACGCTCGCAGACTTAATCAGGATACAAGATGGCAGAGACCGAGACCCCGTTGGACCCTGAGTATTCGCCACCTCTATTCGAACCCGATCAATCGGACGACTACACCCGCTATTTGCTGCACTCGAAGGCGGAAATCCTGGCCGTACTCCGCGCCTTGATTAACAAGGGCGCGATGATCACTGTTCATTTTGACCAGGGACATTCTTTTCTGCTCACGTCGATGATCGCCCTGAGTACTGACCATAACCAGATAATCCTCGATCTTGGCAGCAATGAAGAGATGAACAAGAGGGCGTTGCAGGCGACAAAGCTGATCTTCGTGACGAACATCGACAAAGTGAAGGTTCAGTTCAGCCTGGGCGAGCTTTCGTCAACACAGTTTGAAGGCCGGGCGGCGTTTCTCGGTGTCGTACCCGAAACACTGCTCCGCCTTCAACGCCGTGAGTATTTCCGCTTATCCACCCCTATCGCCAACCCGATCAAGCTCAATGTCATGGTCAGGCGCAACGACAATAGCGTGCTCCATGTCGAACTGCGGCTCGTCGATGTCAGCGGTGGCGGTGTTGGGCTGATGGCGACGCCCGATCAAGCGCAGTATTTTCAAAAAGGCGACACCTTGCCCGACTGCAAGGTGATGCTGCCCAACGAAGGTTTGCTGGTCGCAACGCTCTGTGTTCGCACCTTGTTCGACGTCACCACGCGCAATGGCGCGCGTCTGGTTCGGCTGGGGTGCGAATTTGTCGGATTGCCCGCGCTTCGGCTGACCATGGTTCAGCGCTACATCACGCGTATCGAGCGTGAACGAAAAGCACAACTCAGCGGCATGCACTGATGGGACTTGGCAGAACAACGGCGCCTCAAGGGCGCCGTTGTCGGTCTGCGCAAAACGCCTCCTTACACCTGCATGTTCATTACATCGTGATAGGCTGAAACCAGCTTATTGCGCACTTGGACCATTTCCTGGAACGAAATATTGGCCTTCTGCAGCGAGATCATAACGTCGTGCAGATTGGCGTTGCCGTCGCCGGCGGCAAATTTTGCCGCCATGCCTTCCGCTTCCTGCTGCGTCTGATTGACCTGCGCTATCGAATTCTGAAGAATCTGAGCAAAGTCCGAACTGCCTGCGGAAGGGCTCTGCGTCTCGGTCACGCGCCCGCCCGCTTGCGCCGCGGTCGCCCGTAAAACGCTCAACATCTGATCGATACCCTGAGTGTCCATCTGCTTCTCCAAACACGTATTACATCAACTGCTGCAATAAATGCGCCAGACGACTATTTAGTGACGCAACTGGCCATCATTCGTCGAACAAACCCGCTTCACGGTACTGTTTGAGTTTATAACGCAAGGTTCGTTCCGACATTCCAAGACGTTCGCCGGTGAGTTTCCGCGATCCACCGACCGAAGCCAGCGTCTCCAAGATGTGTTCGCGTTCCAAGTCTCTCATATTTTCGGTCTTTTGCCAGTCCGGCTGCGCAACCGAGGATGCCGGAACAGCGTTCTCGACAACGGCCCCCGGCGTTAACTCCCGAGCCAATGGAGAAGTCGCCGACAGGTGCAGTTCATCGACCCCAACGATGTCGCCCACGGCAAAAATTACTGCTCGCTGCATGACGTTTTCCAGTTCCCGAACGTTTCCAGGCCAGGAATTTTGACGCAGCGCCAGTTCCGCCGATGGCGCCAGCCGCAATCCGGTTCGACCGGAACGGCCACCATGCTCTGCCAGAAAATGACGTGCCAGCGGTACGATGTCATCGCGGCGTTGGCGCAACGCCGGTATCAACAAGGGAAACACGTTGAGCCGGTAATACACGTCTTCACGGAAAACACCCTTGACCACGGCTTCGGCGATGTCTCTATTGGACGTGGCGACAATGCGGATATCGAGCGCGACCGGCTTCTTGCCGCCCACCCGCTCCACCTCGCGCTCCTGAAGAACCCTCAGCAACTTGGCCTGCAAGCCAAGCGGCATTTCGGTAACTTCGTCAAGCAAGAGCGTGCCATTCTGCGCTTGTTCGAATTTTCCGGCCTGTGCCTGTTGGGCGCCGGTAAATGCCCCTTTTTCATAACCAAAAAGCGTTGCCTCCAGCAGACTGTCCGGTATGGCCGCGCAGTTGATAGCGACAAAAGGCCCGGATCGTCGTGACGAATGGTTATGAATGTATTTGGCCACCACTTCCTTGCCGACTCCGCTTTCTCCGGTCAGCAACACCGTCGTGTCCGTCTGCGCGACGCGCATGGCCAGTGCAAAAAGATTGCGCGTGACCGGGTCATCGGCAATTACGCGATCGTCATCCATCGCTTCAGGAAGACGGTAGCGCGCCACGTGTTCGAGCAGGGATTTTGGTTCGAAAGGCTTGAGCAAGAAATCGCAAGCACCGGCACGCATGGCTTCGACCGCCCGATCGACATCGGCGAAGGCAGTCATCAGCACCACCGGGAGATGCGGGAAACGGCTGCGTATTTCCTTGAGGAGCGAGATGCCATCCATGGGCATCATGCGCACATCGCTGACGACAAGCGCCACGGCCTGCTCATCAAGTAAGTTGAGCGCTTCCTCGCCTCCCGGAGCAGAAACAACCGCCTGCCCGGCAAGTTCGAGCGTGTCGCACACCGCTTCGCGCAAATTCGGATCGTCCTCGACAACCAGTATGGGTAAGCCCGAAGTCATAGATTCCAGTTTTCGTTGATGAATCGGTTCAACCGCCAAATACGCAAAAGAATACCGCATCGGAATTCATTACGGCATTTCGATTGGTCTGCTCAAGTGTATCCCTCTCGAAGCTGCCTTCCTGACGTTTATTCATCGCGCACGGATTTCATCGGCTTGCGCTTGGCCCTCCTCCCCGCAGGGAAGCACCATGGCGAATTCCGTTCCCTGGCCTGTGATCGAACTGACTTCGATGCTTCCGCCGTGAGCCCGGGCGACACCAAGCGCAATCGCCAGACCGAGCCCGGTTCCCTGGCCACGGGTCGTGAAAAAGGGTTCGAAAATTCTCTGCTGCGCTTCCGGCGCGATTCCTGTACCGGTATCACGTACACTGATCCTCAGACTCCCACCGGCGGCACGTGCGCCAAGCCTGATCTCGGCGACGCATTCTTGATGCCCCTCACAGGCCTGTAGCGCGTTTTCCAGCAGGTTCAACAGCGCTCCCGTCAGCGCTTTGCGACTGCCCGTAACCATGACATGCTCAACCTCGGCATGAACACATAAATCAACGCCTTTGGCCAGACACAAGGGTTCCATCATGTGCACCGAATCAGCGATCAGCGCTGCTACGGGAATGACATCGCGACCGATGCTCTCGCCCCGCGCGAAAAGCAGGACGTCCTGTATCAGACGTTCGAGGCGTTTCAATTGTTCGGTTGCCTTGCCGACAAAACGTGTCCGCGCCTCATCGGAGAGGTCCGGCTGCGCCAGGTTGGCGCTGTAGAGCAACGCCGTGGCCAGCGGCGTCCGCAACTGGTGCGCCAGCGAGGCGGCCATTTCACCCATTGCCGCCAATCGCTGGTTGCGCTCGACCTTGGCCTTGAGTTCATGCGCCGCCGTGATGTCGTGTATCAGCAGCAGGCGCCCCCCTGCCGAATCCAGCGGACTCTCGGCAATTGAAACACGTCGCAATCCAAGCTGCCATTCGTCCGGCGCATCGGTAACCACAAGATTGTTCTGTGTCACTTCCGGCCAATCGTCCCCGATGATTGTTTGTCCAAGCATGTCTTTGGCAACTGGATTCGCTTCACTCACCCGGGCGACGCTATCCAGCACCACCACACCGGCCGGCAGGGCATTGAGCAGTAGCGTGAGGCGCTCTGACAACGCCTCTTTCTCCTGGTATTGGCGACGCAGTGCGCCGTTGGCGACGGCCAGTTCGTCAGTCAACGATTCAACGCGCTCCTGCAGTCCCTCGTAAGCTTGAGTGAGCTCGAGCGAGACTTGGTTGAATACGTCGAAAGCTCGCTGTAATTCTTGCGCCTTCAATTCCGGAGCCGGTATTTGCGCCACTTCACTCATTCGATGGAAAATCCCGTGCAATTAACAGCTACAATAGTAGAAGAATTCTCTGTAATTTTCGCTTTTTGCTTGATTTTTCTCAGAGTTAACTCATTATCGCAAGCATGGCGGCAACCGGAACCAACACCAATACACCAACAGGCGCAGCTCTTCTGACTGACCGCCTGCGCTTCGCACTGTCACGTTTGAGCAACCAGCAAAAGATATTGCTGCTGATGTCGTTCGCTGCGGTCATTGCCCTACTGGTTGCCACCAGCACTTGGCTTAAGCAATCTGATTACCGGATACTGTTTTCCAATATCTCGGAGCGCGATGGCGGCGCCATCGTCGCCGCGCTGGATCAGCTTAACGTCCCTTACCGGTTCAATGACAGCGGCGGCGCTATCATGATCCCTGGAGGAAGGGTGCATGAAGTTCGCCTGCGCCTTGCCTCGCAGGGATTGCCCAAGGGGGGCGGCGTCGGCTTCGAACTCATGGAAAACCAGAAGTTCGGCATCAGCCAGTTTGCCGAACAGGTCAATTATCAACGCGGCCTTGAAGGCGAACTTTCTCGCACAATCCAATCGATCGGCGCAGTCCAGTCCGCTCGTGTGCATCTGGCCATTCCCAAGCCCACTGTTTTCGTTCGCGAAGAATTGAGGCCCTCGGCGTCGGTATTGCTCAACCTTTATCCCGGCCGAATGCTCGAAGCTTCCCAAATCGCCGGGATCCAGAACCTGGTCGCCGCCAGCGTTCCGAATCTTACGGCCTCGGCCGTCACGCTGATCGACCAAAGTGGAGCGATGCTATCCCAACTGAAGAGCAAGCTGATGGAGGTCGGCCTCGATCCGACACAAATCAAGCATGTTCGAGAAATCGAGGGGAGCGCCATCAAGCGCGTAGAAGACATACTCTCGCCCATCGTCGGACAGGGAAATGTACGCGTCCAGATCGCCGCAGATGTCGACTTCTCGCAGAGTGAACAAACGGCTGAAACGCACCGTCCGAATACCACGCCAGCGGATATCAGCATTCGCAGCCAGCAAACCAGCGAATCGGCAAGCGCCACACCTTCGGCGCAAGGCATCCCGGGCGCGCTGAGCAACCAGCCTCCCGTGCCGGCCACAGCGCCACTGACGCAACCGGCCGTGCCCGGCGCAGGCCCTGCGGTAGCCCCGGCCGGCAAGCCGCTTCCCGGGCAATTGAACGCTGCCGGGGTTCAGGCGCCAATCGCCAGCGTGGCCCAGCCAATCAATACGCATAAGGACTCGACGATCAATTACGAGGTCGACAAGACGATCTTGCACACCAAACAAGCGGTGGGCACGGTCAAGCGGCTGTCGGCTGCGGTAGTCATCAATCACCGCAAGGATGCCAAAGGGGTCACCAAGCCGCTGGCCGACGTTGAAATGAAACAGATCAACGAGCTGGTCAAAGAGGCCATGGGTTTCAACAAGGAACGCGGCGATACAATCTCCGTGGCCAATGCTCCCTTCACTGCCGTCGACCGTGATGATTCCGGAATTCCGTTGTGGAAAGACCCCGAGATTCACTCACTGCTGAAGGAAATATTCAAGTATACCGTTATCGCTGCCATCGTCGCCTACCTACTGTTCAAGGTCATTATCCCGCTCGGCAAGACCATGCTTGAAACTCCACCGCGGCAGACGAGCAGGCCCTTAGGCGAGAGAATCAATATTCTCGCGGGCGACGAGGACGATCAACCCTCTGCGGCAGAAACACTGGAACGAAAACTAGCGCAGGCGCGTGAACTTGCGCAGCAGGATCCTAAGGTCGTCGCCAACATCATCAAGGACTGGACCAGCTCCAATGCCAGCTGAGGACGGCATAGAGAGAAGCGCAATCCTGCTCATCGCACTCGGGGAGGATTTTGCTTCCGAAGTGCTCAAGCATCTGGGTCCGAAGGAAGTGCAAAAGCTTGGTCACGCCATGGCTGCCCTTAAATCCGTGCCGCGCACCCAGGTTGAAGATGTATTGGCCGATTTCCGGAAAACGGCCCGCGACTCCGCTGCCGTCCATGTCGATACCGACGCCTACGTCCGCTCGGTGCTGACCAAGGCGCTGGGTGATGACAAGGCATCCAACCTGATTTCGCGAATTCTTCAGGGGGGCGATACGAATGGCATAGAAGGCCTGAAATGGATGGACGCCCCTACCGTCGCCGATCTGATTCGGAATGAACATCCGCAGATCATTGCCACCATTCTCGTGCATCTCGAGAACGACCATGCCAGCGATATACTCAACCACTTCACCGAGCGCCTGCGCAACGATGTCATTTTGCGCATTGCCACGCTTGAAGGCATCCAGCCCGAGGCGCTGAAGGAACTCAACGATGTCATGCTGCGCCTACTCTCGGGATCAGCGAACATCAAGAAATCCGCCATGGGGGGAGTGCGTGCAGTCGCCGAAATTCTGAATTTCATGGGAACCGCCAATGAAACCACGGTCGTGGATTCGATCCGTGAATACGATCCCGACCTCGCGCAGAAGATTCTCGATGAAATGTTTGTCTTCGAAAATCTGCTCGATCTTGACGACCGCGGAATCCAGCTGCTCCTGCGCGAAATCCAGTCCGATTCGCTGATTCTGGCGATGAAGGGCGCTTCCGAGCCCTTGCGCGAGAAGATATTCAAGAACATGTCGCAGCGTGCGGCAGAAATGTTGCGCGAAGATCTCGAGTCACGGGGTCCCGTGCGTCTCTCCGAAGTCGAAGGCGAGCAGAAGGAAATCCTCAAGATCGTCCGGCGCCTGGCCGACGAAGGCCAGATCGTGCTTGGCGGCGCGGGTGGCGAGGCCATGATCTGAGTGTAGCGCTCGCGATGACCGGCTTTATTCCCAAGGAAAATCTTACGGCCTACCAGCGCTGGGAAGTGGCTGCGTTCGACGAAGCAGAACAGGCCGCCGAACGTGAAGCAAAAGCCTCTTCCGCGATGAGGAGCGACGACAACCCTTCTGAGATCGCCGATCAGGCCGAGCAAGACCCGGTTGTTCTGCCGACGGCATCCGATATCGAACGCATGCATATCGAAGCGCACCAGCAGGGTTATGCCGCCGGACGAGTCGAAGGCCTCGCTAGCGTGCGCGACGACATCACACGGGTCGATGCATTACTGACCAACCTGCAAAAATCGATCGCGGAACTCGACCAACAAGTCGCCGACCAGTTGCTTGCCACTGCCCTTGAAATCGCGTCCCAAGTGCTTCGCCAAAGCTTGCGCGTCAAACCCGAACTGCTCCTGCCGGTCGTCAAGGAAGCCGTCGCCATACTTCATCCGCATACAGGCCACCCGGCGCTTTTTGTCCACCCTGACGATGCCACTCTGATCCGCACGCATCTTGGCGATCAGCTCGCGCACAACAACTGGCGCATCATCGAGGATGCCGCGCTCAGCGCCGGCGGATGCCGCGCCGAGCTTGGCGCCAGCGAAGTCGACGCGACATTGGAAACCCGCTGGCGGCGCGTGATCGAATCCATCGGAATCAGCAAGGAATGGCTGAGCGATAAGCCATGAGAAATCATGTCCATGAACGTCCGCGCGCTTAACGATCATTTGGCAGGCTGGACCGGTTTTCTCGAAAACTGCCGTGAGTCGGCCAGTCTTGCTGCCCCGCTCCTGTCGAGCGGCCACTTGACGCGCATCAATGGTCTGGTTATGGAAGCCTCGGGCCTCAAGTTGCCGCTTGGCAGTTCGTGCCGGATACTTCCCGTCGGCGGATCCCCCATCGAGGCAGAGGTCGTCGGCTTTAACGGTGAACGACTCTTCCTGATGCCGTCCGAGGATGTCTATGGCCTGTCACCCGGCGCCAAAGTGGTTGCCGTGGAAACTCCCACGGTTTCACCAAGAATGGGGCAACCCCCGCCAACCCGACGACGGGCCATCGATCGAGCCAAGATGCTCCCTGTAGGCGACGCATTGCTCGGCCGGATTGTCGACGGCGCGGGCCGACCCCTGGACAGGCATGGTCCTCTTGTCGCCGACACGCTGAGGCCCCTGCAAAGCCGCCCCATCAACCCGATGTTGCGCGCGCCGATTGAGCAGCCTCTGGATGTTGGCGTGCGCGCCATCAATGCGCTGCTCACGGTCGGACGCGGGCAACGCATGGGGCTTTTTTCCGGCTCCGGGGTTGGCAAAAGCGTCCTTCTCGGCATGATGGCCCGATACACGACGGCCGAGGTTATTGTCGTTGGACTGATCGGCGAACGCGGCCGCGAAGTCAAGGAATTCATCGAACAAATCCTTGGCCAGGAAGGCTTGCGGCGATCCGTTGTCGTCGCCGCGCCGGCCGACGTCAGCCCGCTGATCCGCTTGCAAGGTGCCGCCTACGCCACGTCGATCGCTGAATACTTTCGCGATCAGGGCCGGCACGTCCTGCTGATCATGGATTCGCTGACCCGTTACGCCATGGCCCAACGCGAGATCGCGTTAGCCATCGGCGAACCTCCTGTCACCCGTGGTTACCCGCCTTCGGTTTTTGCCCGCCTGCCACAACTGGTCGAGCGCGCCGGCAACGGTGCCGATGGCGGCGGCTCGATTACCGCGTTCTACACGGTGCTTACCGAAGGCGATGACCAGCAGGATCCGATTGCCGATGCCGCGAGAGCCATTCTTGACGGTCACGTGGTCCTATCGCGGACACTGGCTGATGCGGGTCACTATCCGGCAATCGATATCGAGCAGTCAATCTCGCGCGCCATGGTCAGTCTGATCCCGCCTGACCATTTCGAGCAGATTCGCCATTTCAAGCAACTGTACTCGCGCTATCAGCGATCTCGGGACCTCATTAGCGTCGGTGCTTATGCGGCAGGCTCAGACCCTTTGCTTGATCAAGCCATCAAGCTCTATCCCGCCTTTGAAGCCTTCCTTCAGCAAACCCTGGGCGAGCAAGCCGATTTCTCGGGCAGCGTGGCGCAACTTTACGCGCTATCCACGACGCACTCCTGAGGTCGGGCATGACCAAGCCTTTCGCCCTGCAAATTGTGCTCGACTTGATGCAAGCACGCGCCGACGATGCAACACACCAGCTCGCACGGCTAATCGCCAACGAACGTGACGCGAACAACAAACTCGACATGCTGCAACAGTATCGCGAAGAATACGCGACACGTTTTCGTCAAGCCGCACAAAACGGGTTGTCGCAGCGTGAATGGCACAATTATCGCGAGTTTCTCAACCGTCTTGACGAGGCTATCGATGCCCAGCGGCAGACTGTCGCCTTGCAGGCCAGGAATACGATTGATGGCCAGACGCATTGGCAGCTTCAAAGAAAGAACCTTAAGGCATTCGATACGCTTTCCGTTCGTCATTTCAGCAAAGAACATGCTCAGGAGTTGAAAAGGGAGCAAAAGAACCAGGACGAGATTGCCGCACGACGCACGGACGACAAGGAGTCGAATTAGCCAAGGATGCCGCCTAGGGAGCGGCGCGATCTGGTGTAATCAGGGGAAATACGGACAGGCAAGACGCTCTGGCACCAATATTGCATTGATCGGTACAAGCGCTTCACTCAAGGAAATTCCATGTCAGTGACCATTGTTGCCTCGTTACCCCAACCAACGCAGTCTGCCGTTGCTGACACCCCTCCCGAAGGCGACAGCATCATTGCCGGCCCCGACTTTGCAAGCCTGCTCCTCGGCCAGTTGTTGCCCATCACCTCGGAAACTCCTGCTGCATCCGTCAAGAAGGACGATTCACCTGTCACCGAAGCCACTCCAACGGATGCGGCTGCACTGCTTGCGGCCGCTTCGATAGCACCGCAAATCCTGGCGACCGCAGATGCCGCTTCCGATTCAAAGCTTATCCCGAAGGACAGATCAATCTCGTCCGGCCTGGCAACCCCGCCAGCCCCACCGACGTTGGGCGATAGCTTGAAGTCTGACGCCAAAACCGAACCCAGTTCATCCACCCCCTCTCCTGTTGAAGACAAACCGGCAAAAGTTGCCGCAATCGCGCCAAGTTCGACGCGTTCAGCGATCGAAATTACGCAGGAAGTCGCGCCCGACACGTCTCCGAGAACCGTCCAGCCACTTTCGGGCAATGCGCTTGCCAGCGTCAACACGCTACCGAATCATGAGACCGTACCGCTTTCCATTGCGACGCCCATTCGCGATCAAAGCTGGGCGAGTGAATTTGGACAGAAGATCGTGTGGCTGGCCGCCAATGACAAACAGACCGCGCTCATCACCCTGAATCCCCCGAAGATGGGCCCGATCGAGGTATCGCTAAACCTGGATAAAGGTAACGCCATTGTGTCCTTTGCATCGGCAAGCGGGGAAACACGCGATGCCATCGATTCGGCGTTGCCAAGATTGCGTGACATGTTTGCCAGTGCCGGTATTGCCCTGGGGCAGGCCAATGTCAGTGCCGAATCATTCGGGCGGCAAGCGGGTAATGGCGATGAAGGCCGGCCCTCATCCCCATGGACGACCGATAGGTCTATACTTGCCGTGGATTCGGTTGGTTCGTTGCCAGGAAGTATGTTTTCAACAAAACAGGGGAACGGACTAATTGACATTTTTGCCTGAATGCGCAGCATGGCGTCTTGCCAACACGAGGGAAGAGGGACAATTGCCATTCGAACAGGATGCTGCGGGCACAAAAAAACAAACGGGAGGATTCGTAGATGGCCAAAGACGTAAAACCTGAAGCCGAGGTCGCCGCCGTTGCTCCGCCCAAGAAAAGCAAAAAGCTGCTGATCATCATTATTGTCGCCGTTGTCTTGGTATTGATTCTTGGCGGTGGTGCCGCCTTCCTGGTACTGAAGGCGCGAAGCACACACGACGGCGAAGGTGGCGAGGCTGCGGCGGAAACGGCCAAATCCGGGAAGAAGAAAGGTGAAAAAGAAGTTGTTCCGGTCTACGTTGCGCTGGACGCCTTTACGGTGAATCTGGTTCCAGAAAATGGCGATCAGTTTCTGCAACTGATGATTTCGGTGGAAGTCGAAGATGCGCATGTGGGCGAGAAGCTCAAAATGTACACACCGAAACTGCGTAACAACGTAATGCTGCTCTTGTCCGGGAAAAAGGCCGCCGAGCTGATGACCAAGGAAGGAAAGGAAACGCTGGCCAACGAAGTTCGAGACCTGATGAATGGGGTTCTCGAGCCGGGCGCCAACAAGGGTGAGGGCCCGGTCAGGGAAGTACTATTCACTTCTTTCATCATCCAGTAGCGGACAATGGCCACTGACTTTCTTTCCCAGGACGAGGTCGATGCCCTGCTCAAGGGCGTCACCGGCGAGACCGATAGCACTGAGACCGCTGCGGATGATGAGGGTGGTGCCCGTTCCTATAATCTGGGTACCCAGGAGCGCATCGTCCGCGGTCGCATGCCGACGCTGGAGCTTATTAACGAACGCTTCGCCCGTTATCTGCGCATCGGCCTGTTCAACTTCATGCATCGCTCGACGGATATCTCCGTTGGCCCGATCCGGGTGCAGAAGTACAGCGAATTCATCCGTAACCTGGTTGTCCCGACCAATCTGAATCTGGTCGCCGCCAAGCCCTTACGCGGCACTTCGCTGTTCGTCCTGGATCCCAACCTAGTATTCCTCGTCGTCGACAACATGTTCGGGGGCGATGGCCGGTTCCACACGCGTGTCGAGGGCCGCGATTTTACGCCGACAGAACAACGCATCATTCAAGGGCTGCTGGGCGTAATTTTTGCCGAGTACGCGCGCTCATGGAAACCGGTGTTCGATATTTCATTCGAATACATCCGTTCCGAGATGAACTCGCAGTTTGCCAATATCGCCACCCCTTCGGAAATCGTCGTCTCGACGACGTTCTCGCTGGAATTCGGGGGAACGGTCGCCGATATGCATATCTGTTTCCCCTACTCGATGATCGAGCCGATTCGCGATCTGCTCTACAGCACGATGCAAAGCGACCAGCTATCCACCGACCAACGCTGGATCGTCATGCTGCGCAACCAACTGAAGAACGCCGAAGTCGAAATTGCCGCACAACTCGCGACGACGACGGTGACGCTGGATCAGATTCTCAAGATGAAGTGTGGCGATATCATTCCGATCAGCATTCCGGAAGTGATTATCGCCAATGTCGATGATGTTCCTCTGATGCAATGCCGCTACGGTCAGCAGGGCGGTCAATATGCACTCAAGATCGAAAGATTCATAACGCCGGAGAGCGAGGACCTCGCTCAGGGAGTACCACATGACTGACGACAACGAGATAGGCGAAAACGCGAGCGCTGCTGAAGACGATTGGGCTGCAGCGATGGCCGAGCAAGCGATTGCCGATGCGGCACCGGCAGCCAATGCCCAGCCCGCACAGATCTTCCAGGCCTTCGGGGAGACCGACGGCAAAGCTTCGATGATGAACGAACTCGACATGATCCTGGACATCCCGGTTCAAATGGCTGTCGAATTGGGACGGACAAAGATCACCATCAAGAACTTGTTGCAACTCGCTCATGGCTCAGTGGTTGAACTTGACGCGATGGCTGGCGAACCGATGAGCGTCTTTGTGAATGGAACCCTTATCGCCCAGGGCGAAGTTGTCGTCGTCAATGACAAATTCGGCATCCGCCTGACCGACATCATTACGCCTTCCGAACGCATGCGGAAAGTTGGGCGATGAAAACCCACTCGCGCGAGTTTCTCGTGCTTGTGGTTTCACCGGAAGCCCGCATGCTTTAAGATAGCGGCCAGAGACTTCACTGGCCGACTGACTTGGTTCAACATTCCAGAATTTTTTTCACTCGCGCTGCCGGTTCCGGAATCCTGGTACTCGCCGTGCTATCGGATTTTTCGTATGCACAAGAGGCAGCGGCCATAGCTCCTGGCGTTTCCGGCACGGCGCTGTTTCAAATGCTGCTGGGCCTGACACTCATCGTCGGCATCCTGTTTTTTGGTGCCTATTTTCTGCGCAAGCTCAATGGCGGCAGGAGTTTTGGTCATTCCGGCCCATTGCGCGTGGTGGGGGGGCTGATGCTCAGCGTCCGCGAGCGAATCGTCCTTGTCGAATTGGGTGACACCTGGATCGTCGTGGGTATCGTCCCAGGGCAGATCAAAACGCTGCTTACCCTGCCCAAGGGGGAAATACCTGACGTCAATCCCGGCGAGAAACCTTTTGGCCTGTGGTTGAAACAAGTGACCGAGCGAAAGAAATGAACGCCGACAGGGTCATTCGCTGGTCTACACCGTTGCTGGTGATCTTGCTGTTACTCTCCTCGACGGCGAGCTGCGCGCAAACCGGCGGACTGCCCGCGCTGACCAGCACGCCCGGCGCCGCAGGCAGTCAGACCTACACACTTTCCATCCAGACGCTGCTCACGCTCACTGCGCTGACCTTCATTCCCGCCGCACTACTGATGATGACCAGCTTCACCCGTATCATCATCGTCCTTTCTTTACTGCGACATGCCTTGGGCACGCAAACCTCGCCACCCAATCAGGTCCTGATCGGACTCGCGTTATTCCTGACGTTCTTCATCATGTCCCCGGTGCTGGAGAAGGTCTACGCCGATGCCTACCTGCCGCTCTCGGAAAACCGAATCACGTTCGCGCAAGCAGTCGACCTTGGCGCTGTTCCCCTGCGCGGCTTCATGCTGAAACAGACGCGTGAAGCGGATATCGGACTCTTTGCCCGGCTGGCCAATCTGCCCAGGCTTGAGACCTCCAACGATGTCCCGATGCGTGTCCTGATTCCTGCCTTTGTCACCAGCGAATTGAAGACCGCCTTCCAGATCGGTTTCATCATCTTCATTCCCTTCCTGATCATCGATATGGTGGTTGCCAGCGTGCTGATGTCGATGGGCATGTTGATGATGTCGCCTGTGATGATCGCCTTGCCGTTCAAGCTGATGCTTTTCGTCCTGGTCGATGGCTGGCATCTCTTGCTGGGTTCGCTGGTCATGAGCTTTGCCACATGAGTCCCGAACTAGTCATGAACATGGGTCGTCAGGCCATCGAAATGACCTTGATCCTCGCCGGTCCGTTATTGCTGTCTGCATTGTTGATCGGTCTTGTTATCAGCGTCTTTCAAGCCGCAACACAGATTAACGAACAAACCCTCTCATTCATACCCAAGCTGTTGGGTATTTTTGTGGTGTTGATTCTGGCCGGACCCTGGATGTTGCAGATGATGGTCGACTACATCCGGCGACTTTTCGAGAGCATTCCGCAGTTTATCGGCTGAATCGCTCATGATCAGCCTGACTTCAGCAGAACTCAACGCCTGGATCGTCGCTTTCTTTTTCCCGCTGGCGCGCATCCTGGGGTTACTGGTTGCTGCCCCCCCTTTCAACAATCCGGGGTTGACAGTACAAGTTCGGCTGTCACTCGGTCTGGCTATCGCCATCGCCATTACCCCCGTATTGCAAAAAGCGCCGGCCCTGGACCCAGCCTCTGGTCTGGGACTACTGGTACTCGCACAGCAAATGATCATTGGTTTCGCCATGGGCTTTGCGGTGCGCATGGTGTTTAGCGCCGTCGACATGGCCGGCATGATGATCAGCAATCAGATGGGGCTGGGCTTCGCCACCGCTTATGACCCGCAAAGCGCCTCCCAGACACCCGTAATTTCCGAGTTTCTTGGTGTGCTTTCCCTGCTGATTTTCCTGGCCACCAACGGCCATCTCATGGTCATCGCCACCCTGGGAAAAAGCTTTACTGTCCTCCCGATAGGCACTGGAAGCGTGGCGGCAGGCACCTGGTCCAACGTCGCCAATGCGGGAGGCATCATTTTTTCCTCCGGAGTTTTATTGGCCCTGCCTATGGTCGTCGCCCTGCTGATCACCAATATTGCTCTGGGAATACTGGTGCGCGTCGCACCACAGCTCAACCTTCTGGCGATCGGCTTCCCCGTTACCTTGGCCTTGGGGTTTTTCGTATTGCTGGTCAGTCTGTCGCACCTCAGCTTGCCGCTGCAAACCTTGTTCGAATTCGGACTGCAGTCAATGCTGGGCTATTTCATCATTTCTTGAACGGACAACTCAGCGCTTCGGCAACATCCCCACGCGAACAAGCTGGATGGTTCCCTCGGAAACGCGGTGCGTTAGCGGCGTGCTTGATTCAATTCCTTCCGAGTAATCGAGAATCCGATACCCTGCATAACCCCTTTCACGCTGGAGTTGCAAGGCACGCCGTTTGAGTACCTGCATGGCTTCCCCATCGCCGCCCGTACGAAAGCTTTTTGCCTTTAGGGAAAGATAGTAAGTGTCTTCGTTAAGCATTTGTTCTTCGATGCTCCAATTCGGCGCCAGGGGATCGTAGATCATGTAGAGTAGCCCGCCTGCCACTGCCCCCACTGCGATCTGCTCAAAACTATACGCAATATGCGGCGATATATTGAAAGAAGCGTTTGGCAATATCGTCCCGGTATTCGGAATGACGGTTTTCGTCGCCGTACCGCAGGAGGCAAGGGATAACACAGCCAACATAACGGGAAGACATCGGTTGTTTCGCATTTTTCTGGCGCCGGATGTATCAGAGGTACTGGAACAAGCTCAGACCACTGATCTGGGCAAACGATTTTTGCGCCGCTTCCAAA
This sequence comes from Propionivibrio sp., assembly GCA_016705685.1. GTDB lineage: Bacteria > Pseudomonadota > Gammaproteobacteria > Burkholderiales > Rhodocyclaceae > Propionivibrio. The sequence continues at coordinate 135,051 of JADJLB010000002.1, read as the reverse complement.
TAAGTCTGTTGCAACGTGAACTCGGAAATTGCTTTGGCAAAATCCAGATCCTGGAGTTTCGATAATGACTGTTGATATTGGATATCCAGATCGCTGGAAGTACTCCCCAGGGAATCGAGTTCGCGCATGCGTGTTCCCACGGTTGCCTGTACACGACTCACGTTGTTGAGCCCCTGGTCAAGATTGGTCAACTGAGTACCCAGGTCATTGCCGAACTGCGTCGTCGTGTAGCTTGGTGATGCGATGGGTGTGCGCAGAATGCCGATCAAACTCTGCATGGTCTGGAAGAGACTTTGGCTGCTACTAGGTTCGATTACAAACGTATCGCCATCCGCCGGTTGCTCCTTGACGACGACCTGAGATCCAAAATCGGTGACCGACGCAGCCGGTGGGCTGGTCGATGCAAATGGTATTGCCTGTCCCGGCGTGAATGGAGCCGGCGCGCTGATCGCTACCGGGGTCGCCGGCGTCGATATATCGTACAACTCGTATGTGCTTACACCGGCCGCAACGCTGAATCTTATCTGCAAAGCGGGATTCGTCGGCGTCGACCAAGCAAAACCATTTACCGCAACTTGCCATTTCTGCTGATCAAGCACCGACCCCACATCAATCATTGCCGTGCCCTGGTTGATCCCTCCGGCAATGTTTCCGCCTGTAGCTGTGGCAAAAGTACCATTGCCGCCCTTTACATTCATGAACAGATCGGCGCCAGACACATTGACAGCCATTTGCCGTGATGCAGAGACCTGTAGCAGGCGTTCGCCATCGTCTCCAAAATATCCGTAGGGCGACGTGCTTGCCGGCGCCACCGCGGCCAACGAGGCATCGATCGCGAAAGGAAGCGTCGCCCCCTTGAATCCAGAAAATAAATAATCGCCCGAACCGTTCTGGCTATTGGCTATGCCCAGCAATTCACCGAGGCGTGATTCAAGCTCGGTGGCCAATGCCTGTCGATCCGAGTTATTCAGCGTTCCGGTATTGCCCGCCTGGATCACTCGTTCCCGCACGTTTTGCAGAAGGTCGGTCAATGAACTCAACTGGCTGTCAAGCAACCCCAATTGGCCGCTGGCGTTTCCCTGATTCTCCACGTGTTGGCCATTGACTTCCTTGGTCTGAGTGACGAGCAACGCCTGCGCGGCGGCAACCGGATCGTCTTCCGGCGTGAGAACGCGCCGCCCGCTGGACAACTGGTTCTGCAGCTTGTACAAGGTACTTTGATTGCGCTGGATGCCAAGCGCCCCGGTATCGTAGATTTGGTTCGTGCTGATGCGCATGAAATTCCCCTCAGGATCGAATCGACAACAAGACGTCAAACAATTTGCTGCCGATATCCAGCATCTTGGCCGATGCCTGATACGCCTGTTGATAGCGGATCAGGTTTGCCGCTTCTTCATCAAGATTGACGCCAGAGAGCGAGTCGCGAGCATCCGTAGACTGCTTGAGCAGCGCATTTTGCGCCTGGCTTTTTACTTCGATCTCGCGTGATTTGTTGCCGGCATCGCCGACCAACTGGGCATATGCCGTCTGATAACTCGCCGTTTTCCCCGACATCGTGTTTTGGGTCTGCAGTTGTCCCAAAGCCAGTGCATTGCGCCCGTCGGACACCCCGCCTGTATTTTGCCCGACTGTAAACACATCGCCATTGCCCAGGCTCCCGGAAATATTGAAGCTGACACCGGCAAAGCTTACTATCGCCGTTGATGTGTAGGGAATGACCGGTCCGGGATAAACGGTCGTGGTGTTGCCGGCGGTAACTGAAACGTTGGCGCCCGCGGGCAGGCCAGCCAGGGTTAACGTGTTCCCGGTACTGTCATAGGTTAACGTGACGCCGCCCGCCGGAAATGCCGGCGTCCCGAAACCGTGCAGCGATTTCCCATCCGAGATTGTTCCCGCTCCCGTATTGGCACTGGCCGCCGCCGTTCTTATCGGCATCGCGGCGGCAATCAGTCTGACATCGGCCGCCACCGTCGGATTGACTGCGATATTCTTGGCGGCGGCACGCGCGGGCTGGATGATGAAGGAATCGCCACTGGCTACCGTGCCAGACGAAAGCGAAAACGAGAACCCCTCACTCCCGGCGACCGTCGTCGACAAGGTGGCGAGTGAGGCATTCGACCATTGCGTATTGTCTGACAGGCGGGTGACTGAGTAATTGGTGCCATCGTAGTCAAGCCGATAGTCGGAGCTGGTCAGTTTGGTGTAATAGTTGGCGCCATTCGCTGCCGGGCTAAACACCTGAGTCGATGCACCGGCCGCCACAACGGCGCCTGTCAGTGTCAAGGCTTCGCCGGCAGGAACTGCGGCTTGCAAGGCCGCTAGCGTTGCCCCAGTCCAAGCCGTTCCATCCGATTGCCGGGTCAGCGTGTAGAGCGTTCCTGCCCCGTTCAAGCCCAGTGTATAACTGCCGTCGATCGGTGGCGGCGTCACCAGCGCTGCGGCAATCGTTCCCGGTGTAACTGAACTATTATTTCCGTTGGCGATCACCGTCGGCGTCGACACGGTGAAGAAATTTGCCGCAAAGTTCACATCGCCAATCGACTGCCCCAGCAGATCCTGCCCGAGCGCGTGCTGTGCGTTGAAAGTCAGCGCCAGCGACGCGGCATTGCGCCCGAGGTCGTTGGCGACACGGTCCAGGGACCCACTTCTAAAACTCAGCAGGCCTCCAAGGCTTCCCCCGGTAATCAGCGATTCCGGCAACTCTTGGGGCCCGCTGGCGGTTTGCAGCCCAATAGCAAAACGCGATGGGTCGGCGATCGAGGGCAATGCCGTCAGGTTGGTCACCTGCGTTCCGGTCACCAACTGCTGCCCGTTACCAACATAGACATTGAAGCTGCCATCCGAGTTGGTGGTGGTTGTCACTCTGACGAGTTTGTTCAGCTCAAGAATCAGTTGATCGCGTTGATCCATCAGGTCATTGGCCGGCTGATTGATGGAAGATCCGGCGTTGACGATGCTTTCATTGAGCTGGGCAATTTGCTCGGAATACGAGTTAATCGACGCAACTGCTGTGGTTAACTGGCTGTTTAAGCCGTCGTACATCTGGCTGATCCGGTCATCCAGGCCCTGAAATCGGGCCACCAACGCCTGCGCAGAAGAAACCATCGCCTGACGTGCCGGCAACTGCGACGGGTCGGCCGACACCTGTTGAACGCCCCGGAAAAATTCCTGCAGTGCTGGCGACACGCCGGCATTGGGGTCGGCCAACATATTGTCGATCTGTTTGATCTGGGTCGCGTACGCTTCAAGTTCGCTGCTCGTGGTCTGTGTCCGGTTCACCTGTGTCGACAGAAATTGGTCATACATGCGTTCGATAGTCGACACATGGCTGCCCTGCCCAATAAAGCCCGAACCGGTCAACATGGCAATATTGCTCACCTGAACATTGCGTTGCCGGTTGAAACCTGGCGTATTGGCGTTCGTAATATTGTGCTCTGTCGTCAGTAGCCCGAGCTGAGCGACTTGTAGACCCGTTATGCCTGTGCTGACAATTCCCATGGAGAGAACTCCTTTACCATGCTTCTAACGGCAATTTTGCCGGAATATTTAGTTTTGACTGCTAACCGGACAACGCTCGCCGCAGGGTTGCGCCGGAGATGATGCGGCTTAATTTGTCTGCATACATAGGGTCGGTGGCATACCCGGATTGTTGCAACGAACGAGAAAACTGGGTGCCATCCTGCTGACCCAGCACATCGGAAAAACGAGGATTGCTGCGCAACAGATTCGTGTAGTCGCGGAAAGATTCGGCATACGACCCATATACCCTGAATTTTTCACGCGATGCCTGCGCAACGCCATTAACGTATTCGGTCGTCTGGACCTCAATTGTCCGGCCCGGCCAGTTACGCCCGGCCTTGATACCAAACAAATTGTAGGTGGGCGAACCGTCAGGTGTGCGAATCTCGCTCTTGCCCCAGGCGCTTTCAAGCGCCGAATGCGCGACGAGAAACTGGGGGGGTACGCCGATGGCGTTTGACGCCTCGACGGCATGCGGCCAGATCCGATTGACAAAATCCCGGCCACTTTCCCCCCCACTGTCGGGCAACGGGGGCACGCCGGATACAGCTTCAGTCGGCCTACTACGGATACGCTCGGCGCCGCTACCGATCACGGAACCGGCAGAACTTGCCGCCTGACGTTGCAGCAGACTCTGCTGCAACACCTCCAGCGGCGCGGTCGGATCGATCGACGCTCCGGCCGCCAGACTGCGACCAAGCTGTTTCTCGATCATCTTGGCAAAACCAAGCTTGCCTTCTGCCGACAGATTCTGCGCTAGTTGCTGATCCATGACGGTCGTAAAAAAGCGCGCCTGATCGCTGTCCAGCAAGCCATCCTGCGGCGTCGCTTCACGCATGCTCTTGAGCATCATCTGCAACAGCATGCCTTCAAACTGTTGCGCCGCCTGTTTCAAACCATTCTGCGGATCCTGTTTGAGTTTGGAGCGAAGCTCCGCGGTCGCCTTCAGGTCGAGAACAAAATGATTGGCATTGAGGTTTTCGGCTTTCATGAGCCATACCTCAGCAATTTTCACGCCAGCTAAATCACTTCCAGATCTGCCCTTAAGGCTCCGGCGGCTTTCATCGCCTGCAGGATCGAGACAAGATCCTGGGGATTCGCGCCGAGCGCATTGATTGCCCGAACGACGTCGGACAGATTGGCGCCTGTCTTCAATTCCATCAAGGCGCCTCCGGTCTGCTTGATTTGAATGTCCGACTGAGCCGTGGTTACGGTCTCGCCGCCAGATAAAGCGTTAGGCTGACTGACCTGTTGGTCGGTATTGACCACCACAGACAGTGCGCCATGGGCGATGGCGCATGATTCGATGGTCACGGTCTGATTCATGACCACCGACCCTGTTCGGGGATTGACGATGACCTTGGCCATCCCCTTGATCGGGCGAACTTCGAGGTTTTCGACGCGGCCCATGAACGCCACACGCAGATTGGGCTCTTCAGGGGCTCTGACGCGTATCAGGCGCCCGTCGACCGCTTGCGCCGTACCTGGCCCGACTTCCCGGTTGATTACTTCAACCACGCGTTGCGTCGTACCAAAATCGGTCGTGCCCATCTCATAATGAACGAATGGCCCTTGCCCCAACGCCGTAGGCACTTCACGTTCCACCGTCGCGCCGGCGACGATGCGGCCGGCGAGCAGATGGTTGATCACAGCCTTGCTGCCTGGCGCGGTGGCGCCCACGCCGCCGACCATCAGATTCCCCTGGGCCTGAGCATAAATCTGCCCGTCAGCCCCCTTGAGCGGCGTCATTACCAACGTGCCCCCACGCAAACTCTTGGCGTTACCCATGGATGATACGGTGATGTCGATCTGCTGGCCGATTCTGGCGAAGGGCGGCAAGTTCGCGGTAATCATGACTGCCGCCACGTTCTTCAATTGCAGCGATTGCGTCGTCGGCAAGGTCGTGCCTAACTGCGCGAGCATATTGATGATGCTTTGCGTTGTAAATGGGGTCTGCGTCGTCTGGTCGCCCGTCCCGTCGAGGCCGACGACAAGGCCATAGCCTACCAATTGGTTGAGGCGTACACCCTGAACCGAAGCCAGATCCTTGATCCGTTCGGCCCAAAGATTCCCACTGAGGAACGGCAAGGCACACAAGGCAATAATTGCCGCCCAGCGAGGGGCCTTGCCTGACCGTCTGTTCACGAGACAAGACTCACAATGATTCTCCTAGAAAGGCAGAAACGACAGAAAGAATCTCGCCAACCAACCCATTACCTGCGCTTCGCTGATCACGCCGCTCTCCTTGTATTCGATGCGTGCATCCGCAACCTGTGAGGAGCTGATCGTATTCGCTGCATTGATGAAATAAGGGTTCACAATCCCAGACAATCGAATGTATTCAGTCCCTGCGCCGATTGAAACCTGCTTTTCGCCGGATACCAGAAGATTTCCGTTGGGCAATACTTCAATCACTGTCACCGTTATGGTTCCGGTAAAGACATTGTTGGCTGCCGCTTCACCCTTGCCATCCAGACTGTTCGCACCTTCGGCCGACAACCCGATACCCTGGAAGCTCTTGCCCGGCAAACCTCGGATCGTTGGCGCGGTAGCGCTGATGCTGGTATTGCGACTGGCCTTGGTGTTCGATTTCGTCGATGCCGATGTGGTTTCGGAAATGCTGATCGTCATCGTGTCGCCAACATAACGCGCCCGCCGGTCTTCGAACAGCGTTCGAGAAACACCGGCCTGGAAAATACTTCCCGTGGAGGCCAGATTTTCCTGACGTGGCACCGGACGCGCGGTCATCGGTTGATGCACATTGGTCGGTGGGACGGTCGTACAGGCACCGACCGACAAAACCGCGAGTATCCATAGCAAGAAGCGCTTCATCATCCTCCCTTACAACTGCGACAGACGCGCGAGCATCTGATCGGAGGTCGAAATCACTTTGGAATTCAATTCGTAGGCACGCTGCGTCTGGATCATGCTGACCAGTTCTTCGGCAACGTTGACATTGGACGTCTCGACAAAATTCTGGTTGAGAATTCCCGCACCGTTGGTGCCCGGCGTGTTTGGAGTTGGCGTACCGCTCGATGCGGTTTCGAGAAACAGATTCTCTCCGACACTTTGCAAACCACCCACGTTGATGAAGGTGGCCAGTTGCACTGTCCCGACCTGCGTCGTCGCGGTCGTTCCAGCTTGCGTAATCGAAACAACCCCGTCCCTCGCGATAGTAATCGTCAGGGCATCTGCCGGTATGGTGATACTGGGTTGCAACGGATAACCACTTGAAGTAACCACCTGGCCCTGATTGTCCCTTTGGAAAGACCCGTCGCGAGAATAGGCGGTTGTCCCATCAGGCAACAGCACCTGAAAGAAACCGGCACCATCAACGGCCAGATCGAGGGAATTGCCCGTCTGCAACAGCGAGCCCTGGGTATGGATGCGCGCGGTCGAAACCGGCCGCGCCCCCGTTCCAAGCTGCAGGCCTGCCGGAATCTGAGTCGATTGCGAAGACTGGGCTCCTGGCTGGCGCAAGGTCTGATAGAGCAAATCCTCAAATACGGGTCGCGCGCGCTTGAAACCATTGGTGCTCACGTTGGCCAGATTGTTGGCGATCACGTCGATGCTTGTTTGTTGGGCATCAAGACCAGTACGGGCAATCCACAATGAACGGATCATTATGCGTAATTCCTATTAAGCGTTCATCGAAAGAATCTGGCTGGCCTTGTTGGCGTTCGCATCGGCCGTCTGCAACATCTTGATCTGCATATCGAACTGGCGGGCCAGGCTGATCATATTGACCATCGAATCCACCGGGTTGACGTTACTGCCTTCCAGCGTTTCAGAAGCGACCCTGACGTTTTCGTCAAGGTTGGCCGGCTCCCCGCTCTTGATGCGGAAAAGCCCGTCATCGCCACGTACCAATTCGTTTTCCGGCGGATTGACCAGCTTGATACGGCCTACGACGCTGACGTTGTTCGGCGTTCCAAAGAGGGGAACGACTGAAATGGTGCCGTCGGGCGATATCGTGATGTTGTTGTCCGGCGGAATGGCGATTGGGCCGCCATCGCCTTGAACGTTCAGGCCGCTGGCAGTCTGCAGTTGACCGTTGGCGTTGATTTGCAGGTTACCGGCCCGAGTGTAGGCCTCACGCCCATCGGCAGACTCGACGGCAATCCATCCGGCTCCAAGCACAGCAACATCCAGGGGCCGGCCGGTGGCCGCCAGCAGACCTTGATCGAAGTCATTGGCAACGGAGGCATCGACGACGAATGCTCGGGTTGGCGCACCTGGGCCTTGCACCGGAACCGCGCGGAACTTGTGCTCCATGGCGCGAAATCCTGTCGTTGAGGCATTGGCCAGGTTATGGGCAACGCCAGCCTGCTGCAGAAAGGCGTGTTTCGCGCCAGTCATTGCGGTGTAAATCAGGCGATCCATAGTGGCCTCAGCTGCGCGTCAAGAAAACTTAACGTAGATTCACTAGTGTCTGGAGTATCTGATCCTGTGTCTTGATGGTTTGCGCATTGGATTGGTAGTTTCGCTGCTGGGTAATCATATTCACCAGTTGTGCCGTCAAATCGACATTGGATTCCTCAACCGAGGCGGACTGTAGAACTCCTCGACTTCCGGTGCCTGGAGCGCTGATCAATTCCGGCCCGGACACCGAAGTCAATGCCCATTGATTTTCACCCAAAGACTGCAAACCGTTGGCATTGGCGAAAGTGGCCAATACGACTTGGCCCAGATTGCGCGCCTGACCGTTGCTGTACCTGCCTTGAACGATACCGTCGGCGCCAACGCTCAATCCGGTCAAACTACCCGTGGTGTAGCCGCCCTGCGTCAAGCGATCGACGCTCGACGCACTGCCAAACTGCGTGGTTCCGGTAAAGTCCATGGAGCCAGGCGACCAAGGTGTGGCTGCGCCCGTGGTCAGTGCCCAAGAAGGGAGCACTAACGGCATCGCTGTCGTCAACACGCCCGAGGTATTGAAGGCGAGAGCCGCAGGAAAGGCTTGTGGCGTTGCCCCGTCCAAGGTGCCATACGCATTCCAGGATCCGCCGGCCGCCCGCACAAAATACATGGTCATCGTGTGTGGAACGCCCAACGTATCGTAAACCGACAAGGCGGTCGAATAGTTGTAGGTCTGGGGATTGGCGAAATTGAACGGTGCCACTGCCGGAACGCCCTGCCGGGAATCGAGGTTCAGGTTGGCCGTTAAATTTCCCGCCAAAGGATCGCTGGTGGCTCGCGGACTTATCTGACTTGACGACAATTGAAGATCGACTGGAGTGGATGCCGTAATCACTCCGTTCGAATCGGCGGGGTAACCCATCAACCTTCTCGTTTGGTCATTGATGATATAACCGGCATTGTCCAGGTGGAACTGGCCATTCCGGGTATACGTGATTTCTCCGCTCCGATCCATGCGAAAGAAACCGCCGCCGTTGATTGAAATATCAAGCGGATTGTTGGTCGCCGTCACGTTTCCCTGGCTGAAGGTTTGCTGGATTCCCGAAATCGTACTGCCGATGCCGACCTGCGAGGCGCCGCTACCTGCGAGCGAGTTGGCGAAAACGTCGGAAAAATGCACTTCGGCCGACTTGAAGCCTACGGTATTGGCATTGGCAATGTTGTTGCCGAGGACGTCCAGCGCTTTGGAAGATGAGTTAAGACCGCTCAAAGCCTGTTGGAATGACATATGTTTCCCCTATCCTTAGAGTATCTGTTGAACGCCCTTGAAATCGACGGTTCCGCCAGCCCCGAGATCCAGCAAGAATCCGCTGTTCGTCCTTACAAGAGCAGAAACTGTGCCAATCTGCAAAGCTTCGGCGGCTACTTTATTTGCGCCCTGAGTCGCTTCAACGGAAAAGGTGTATTTGCCGTCGGGCGCTTTGGTGTCCGCATCAGTCATCCCGTCCCAGGCAAAATTGAAAACGCCGGCATCGCGCGCACCCAGATCCTGCGTCTGTACGACTTGCCCCGCTGAATTCAAGATATTCAATTTGACTTTATCGGCGGCGGCGGTCAGATTGACGCCGCCATAGGCGACACCTGCCGTCAAGGACAGTTGGCTACCTGGCGTCAGTACGCTCTTCCCGATCAAACCTGCGGCCTGCATGGACTGGCTGTTGCCGAAGCTGTCGACCAGCGAACCGAGCGTTGTATTGAGCTTTTCAATACCCGAAACGGTACTCATCTGTGCCAGCTGGCTGGTCATTTGGGCGTTGTCCAAAGGATTCAGAGGATCCTGATTTTTCAGTTGCGTGACCAACAGTTTGAGGAAGCGATCCTGCGGATCTTCGGCGGTTGGACCCGTTGCACCGCTCTTAACGGTCGAATTGATCGCCGCAAACGGATCGCTGGCGGCATTGCTTGCTTGCACTGTTGTCATGTTGATCTCCTCGAAATCCCATCACTACTGACCAAGCGTCAAGGTCTTGAGCAGCATCTGTTTAGCGGTATTCATGACCTCCGCGTTGGTCTGATACGAGCGCGAGGCCGAAATCATGTTGACCATTTCGTCGACGACACTCACATTCGGCATCGTCACATAGCCCTTCTCGTCGGCTGCCGGATTGCGCGGGTCATAAACCATACGCCCAGGACTGGCGTCTTCGACGACTTGTTTTACACGCACCCCTTGTGCGACTTGGCCGTTCATGGGCGCAGCTTCGAAAACGACTTGCTTGGCGCGATACGGCTGACCATCCGGCCCGCTAATGCTGTCCGCATTGGCGAGGTTGCTGGCCACCGCGTTCAGGCGCATCGCCTGTGCCGACAATGCACTGCCCGCAATATGGAAAACGTTGAATACGCTCATAAATTTTAACTTTGTATCGCTGACATCAAGGTTTTGATCTGCCCCGTAATGAACGTCAGACCCGCTTCATACTGAACGGCGTTTTCCGAAAACTGGGCACGCTCGACATCCATATCAACCGTGTTGCCGTCGGCACTATCTTGCGCAGGAACGCGGTACATCAATCGCGTCGGGCCGTTCGCAGCGCCTGCCTGAATATGCCGCATGGAAGTCACGGCCAGCGGCAGGTTTTCGCCAGGGCGCCCGGCAACCGTCGCTTTAAGCACCTTGGAAAACTCGAAGTCTCGCGCCTTGTAGTTAGGCGTGTCGGCATTGGCAATATTGCCGGCAAGTACTTGTTGCCGAAACGAACGCAGCCCAAGAGCTTGCTGCTGAAAGGACAAGGCATTATCTAATTTGTTGACCACGGGATCTCCCCATTCGCAGTGACACACCCTTGTGTTGAGCAATTATCAGGCCATTGACCGCGAAGGCCTGAAATCGACCGTTGCTGCTGAGAAGGGCGGGAAGTTGCCGGAAGAAACGGCAAATATTGCCGGGAAATCCTATCGGGAGGCGGCGGCCAAGACGTATTGCTTCGACATTCCGTCGAGTACAGGCAAAATAGCAGGATGAAAACTCATTTCATCCTAGACCTTCTGGTCATTTTCTGTGGAATCGTCTGGCTGCCACCGATGGCCACCGCGCAATCGTTCGCACAGACTCCCCTATACAACTCGCTTGATGACTATTTGCGCACACAGACGAAGGGCCTGCCCGGCAAAGTCACCTACCGCATTGGCTCCCTGGATGAACGCGCCCAATTGTCGCCGTGTGAAGTTTTCGAGCCTTTTCTCCCGGCTGGAGGCAAGCTCTGGGGCAAATCAACGGTGGGTGTGCGCTGCCTCGGGCCATCGACCTGGACGATCTATGTGCCAGTGCAGGTCAACGTATCGGGCAACTACCTCATTTCCGCCCGGACGATGCCGGCCGGATACGTACTGGGTACTGCGGATATTGTTGTTCGCAACGGTGACCTGAGTACGCTGCCGGCGAATATCGTGACCGACAAAACACAGGCCATAGGCAAAGTTGTAAAGAATGGGTTCTCCGCCGGCCAGCCTCTTCGTGGTGACCTGCTGATTGACCCGTGGGTTGTACAGCAGGGGCAAACGGTAAAAACCGTCTCGAACGGCCCCGGATTCAGCGTAAGCAGTGAAGGCAAGGCGCTGAACAACGCCACTGCGGGCCAGCTTGTTCAAGTTCGCACGGCCTCCGGGCAAACGGTCAGCGGGATTGCCCGGCCCGGCGGAATTGTTGAAGTTTCCCATTGAACAGAAGCGCGTGCAGGAGTATCGGAAACACGCTTGACCCTTACGCGCGCAGAAAATAATGCTAAAGTTCGGGCGGTATCAGTCGTTAGCCAGTTTGAACAGGAAACTTTTCGAGGCATCAGAATGAAGATCGAGAGTTCGACCAAGCCCGTCGTTGCGCCCCAAGTCAAAGAAGCGCGCGGTCATTCCGCCGAAAGAGCAGCGGCGCAGACCAACGATGAAGTCAAGTTGAGCGCACTGGCAGCTCAGTTGGGCATCACGGATGACCAGCAATCCTTTGACGTTACCCGGGTTGCGGAAATCAAGCAGGCTATCTCGGAGGGCCGCTTTGCGATCAACGCCGGCACCATTGCCGACCGATTGATCACCTTCGCCAAGGAGCTTGTGGATAGCCAGCGGCAGGCCTGACTTGGCCACGGTGGCAACGGGAACAAAATCGGCATTTCTGCAGACTTTGCTGTCCGAGGCTGAGGCCGTTCAACAGTTCGTTGACTTGTTAAAGCTTGAGCAGAGTGCCCTGAGTACGGGCAATACGGACGATCTGCCTTCCTATACAGACAAAAAAATGGTCCTTGCCGCGAATTTGAATCGCCTTGCGGTAGAGCGCAATGCCTTTCTCGCCACGCAAGGGTTGGGCGCCAACCTCGTCGGAATCGGCGCCTGGTTTGCCAACCATCCCAAGGAACATCAGGCGAACAACACTTGGTCAAGCGTTCTTGCCTTGGCTCGCGAAGCGCGCGAGTTGAATCGTCTCAATGGCGAGCTCATTCAGATCAGGATGCAATACAACGCCAAGGCGCTGGAAGCCCTGAAAGGCGGCAACCATACGCTTAATCTGTATGGCCCCGACGGGCAGTCGACGACTTCGAATCAGAATCGCATCGACGAGGCCGTCTAAATCAAGGGTTCTTCGCCGGTTTAGACTCGAGATCGACCTCTTTGCCCGTCTCGGGAACGGCCGAATCGATGAGAATCGTTACCCGGCGGTTACGGGCTCGGCCATCCGCCAGCAGATTGGGTTCGACAGGGCGCGTATCGGCATAACCAATCGCCGTCAATCGCTCGGACGCAACACCGGAATCCGCGAACAAACGCAAAACGGTCGTCGCCCGCACCGCTGACAGCTCCCAATTGGACGGGAATTGCGCGGTATTGATCGGCACATTGTCGGTATGCCCTTCGATGGTTATCGGGAAATCTGTCGGCGCCAGCACCTCGGCTATGGCACCCATGGCCTTGACCAATGCCGGCTGCAGGAGCGCCTGCCCGGGTGCGAACAGTATACTGTCGTTGATTTCGATGGTCACGCCACGGCTGGTTTCGATCACGCGCACCTTGCCTTGCTCGATCAGCGGCGCCATAACTTCCAGGATATCCTTGGCGACGTTGCGCATTTTGTCGCGCTGTTTTTGTTTTACAGCCTCCTGCGCCCTGTTCGCCGCACTGGGTTTCTGAATCACCGGAATGGGTGGTGTCAATGTGACCGGCAGCGGCGACGAACTGTTGATGGGCACATTGCGGAAGGCGCTGGACATTGAGTCGCTCAAAATACGATATTTCCCCTCGTTGACCGTCGAAAGGGCGTACATCACCACGAAGAAGGCGAACAGGAGTGTAATGAAGTCCGCATACGACACCAGCCAGCGCTCGTGGTTGTCATGTTCCTCGGGTCGTTTCCGGCGGGCCATGGCTAGAAGATGTAGCCCCTGAGTCGGCTTTCGATGATCCTCGGATTGTCTCCATTGGCGATTCCAACCAAACCATCGACAATCAGTTCACGCTGGACGACCAGCCGGTTGATATGTGCTTTCAGCTTGTTGGCTATCGGCAGAAAAACCAGGTTGGCCAGACCCACGCCATAGATTGTTGCCACAAATGCAACTGCAATTCCAGCGCCCAGTTTGGACGGCTCGGAAAGATTCTCCATGACGTGAATCAGTCCCAAAACGGCCCCCAGAATGCCGATAGTCGGTGAATAGCCTCCGGCGGCCTCCCAGATCCTGGCCGACAACTTCATTTCAACTTCAAAAGTGCCGATGTCGACTTCCAGTACCTCGCGCAAACGTTCTGGCTCCGCGCCGTCAACCAGCAATTGCAAACCTTTTCGTGAAAACTCATCGCTCAATTGATTAATCACGCCTTCAAGCGCCAACAAACCCTCACGCCGCGAGACCTGGCTCCAGTTGGAAATTTGCTGAATCAACTGCGGATAATCAACCGTTGGCGGATACCACACCCAGCGAACCATACCCATCCCCCGCCTGAAGGTCGCATAGGGACTCTGCAGCATGACCGCGCCCATAGTGCCGCCAAGAACGATCAACAGCGCTGTTGGCTGGGAAAGCGAGGCGACATGACCTCCCTCCAGCAGTTGACCGCCAACGATCGCTGCAATACCCAGCAGCAAGCCGAGAACGCTGATCTTATCCATTCCGTTTGGCCTTCTTCATGAGGCCAGCTTCGCCAAAGATCCGCGCACGTATTCTGGCGACAGCCTGACTATGCAACTGACACACACGCGACTCGGTCACACCCATGACATCTCCGATCTCGCGCAAGTTGAGATCCTGCTCGTAATAGAGGGCCATCATCAGCTTTTCACGCTCGGGCAGCAGCTCGATGCTTTGCACAAGCAACTGACGCAGGTTTTCATCCTCGAGTATCTTGGACGGGTCACTTGCATCATCGGACAAATGCCTTTCAAGGAAATCCTCGTCGCCATCATCAACCATGTCCTCGAAAGAAATAAGCTGATGCCCCCGTGCATCCTGTAGCATCTTTTGATATTCGGCAAGTGTCATGTCCAGCGCACTGGCCAATTCATTCTCGCCCGGTGCGCGCCCGTACTCCTGCTCGAGTTGAGCAATGGCGAGTTCAATGCGCCGAAAATCCCGGCGCAAACTGCGCGGAAGCCAGTCGTTCTCGCGCAATCCATCGAGCATGGCGCCACGTATGCGTTGAGCGGCATAGGTTTCAAACTGCGCACCCATCCCTGACTCGAAACGGTTAATGGCATCGAGCAAACCCATCATACCGTTCTGGATCAGATCGTCCACCTGAACGCTGGAAGGCAGACGAGCCATCAGATGATAGGCAATGCGCTTTACGAGGGGTGCGAAGTGCTGTACCAGCTGATCCTTGTTGATCTGCCCCGCAGCGTTATACATGTGTATTAACCGTCAAGCGTAAATGGCTATCGGATCAATTTGTTTGCTCAAGTGCAACAACTGCTGCACAAACTGTTCGAGCCCGCCGTCCTCTTCTCCCCGAAATGGCCAGTCGAGCAAATCGCCGGCAATCTTTCGATAGGCCTTTGCGGCGGGTGCATTCGGGAAAAGATCGATGACGGGTTGAGACAGGCGTGCGGACTGTCGCAGTTGTTCGTCCAGTGGCACAAATCCGGCGTGCTCCAGATGCGCCAAACCTCGACTTCGAGCCACCTGCGTGATGTTCTTATAAATCGAGTCGGCTTCTTCCGGGCTGCGGGCCTTGTTCACCAGAATCCGAAAATTCTTGCGCGCATAGCCCAGGCTGACCTTTTTTATCAACGCATAGGCATCCGTAATCGACGAACTGGTTGCCGACATGACGATTACCGCCTCGTGTGCGGCCAGCCCCAGTGGAGAAAAGCCGAGCGGGTGGTCAAGCGAGGCATCGACCAGGATGACGTCGGCTGCCCGCTCCATACCGGTGATGCTTTCCAGGAGCGTTTTTTGCTGATACAGATTCAGCTTTCCCAGTTTCACGACCGTTCGTGCGGCCGGAAGTATCCGCACGCCAGGCGCCACCTTCAACAGGACTTCGGCCAGCGCCTTCTCTTTATTGATGACATGGTGAAGATCGTACTGGGCATGCGCCCCGAAATAGGATGCGACCGATTTCCTCGTATTCTCGTCCAGGACCAATACTTCCTTACCCTGGAGAGCCAACGAGGCAGCGAGGTTGGCAACCAGAATGCTCTTTCCGACGCCTACGCTTCCGGATGCAAAAGTAACAATACGCGTCTGTTCACGGCCAAAGAGACGTCGCAACCCCGCCGCCTGGTCCCCGTGAAACTCAGCCACGACGACCACCGGCGGCGACCAAACCCGAACCCGAACTCGCCATGACCAGGCCTGGCTCCAGACCATCAAGACGATGCGGGGAGGCTTCCGGCACATCCTTGAAGGCACGGTGCAACAGATAGGCTCGGTTGGGCAGATGAAGATCTTCCGGAACGCGCTGACCGTTCGAGACATAGTGCAATCGCAGGTCATGACGGATGATGACGTCAAGCGCCGAAGCAATGCTTGCGGCCTCATCCACCTTGCTCAGAATGCATCCGGCCAGATCGGGGCCGTTATACGCCCGCACTACATCGTCAAGCGTGTCGCCACGCCCGGTGGCCGGCAACAGCAGCAAACGTTTGACATTGCTGTTTCCAAACATCGCCACCTGCTCACCAACCATTCGATCGCGCTGGCTCATGCCCATCGTATCGACAAGTATCATGTGCTTGTGGCGCAAATCAAACAGGGTTTGCTTCAACTCTTCAGCATCTTTTACAAGATGAACCGAGACGCCCAGTATCCGACCGTAGATCCGGAGCTGTTCGTGCGCGCCTATTCGGTAGCCATCGGTGGTCACCAGCGCCACCTTGCTGGCCCCGTGGCGCAATACGCAGCGGGCGGCAAGCTTGGCAGTAGTCGTCGTTTTCCCGACACCGGTCGGGCCGACGAGGGCGAAGACCCCACCCCGGTCTACGATGTCATTATCGGCATCGATGGTCAGCAAAGCCCGGTCGGCGGCGTTCTTGACCCAAGTCAGCGCCTTGGCTGCATTGAGCTCGTTGGGCAAAGCCGCGAGGAGGTCGCGAGCCAGTTTTGGAGAAAACCCGGCGTCAAGCATCTGGCGCAGTATTTCGGTTTTAACCGGCTCAGTACGCGCAGTTTCCCCCCAAGCAACGCCGGCCAGGTGTTGCTCGAACATCTTGCGCAGCGAGCGGATTTCATCCATGACTTCAGCCGGTACGATTTCAGCCTGAGGCTTGTCCACCCTCTGCGTCTGACTTGATGACCGGTCTGATTTTAGCGGTGCGGGGCGGGGCGCCAAAGGCGGAAAATACTGCGGCGCCTGCGGCGGAGGCGCCTCTCTTGTCTTGAAGGACGCATGGCCAGGCGCCGACGATAACTGGAACGTAGAATCCCGGGGCGGTACCGGCATTTCCTTGACGGGAGTCGGCACGATCTTGTCCATTTCCCCGGCGGCGACGGCCATGATTTCAACGCCTCCCGGAATCGCCCGGTTGGAGAGGATGATCGCATCCGGGCCCAAGAGTTCCTTGACCTTGTGCAATGCGTCACGCGCCGTAGCGGCGATGAATTTCCTGACGTTCATACCCTGCCTCCAATGATCGAGGTAACCTTGATGATTTTGCTTTCAGGCACTTCACTGTGAGCAAGCACCTTCAATTGAGAAATGCCTCGCCTCAAGAAACGAGACAAAAGTAGCCGAAGATTTCCAGAAACGAGCAATACGGCGGGCAAGCCGAGTTCTTCCTGGCGTTGCGCCGCGGTCGCCGTCTCGCGTATCAGGGTATCGGCAAGACTCGGCTCAATGCTGGCATTCTCGCCCCCACCTGCAATGGCTTGCTGCAGCACGCGCTCAAGCTGCGGATCGAGCGACATCACCTGCATATCAGCGCCGCCCGGGTAGAGTTGCTGAACGATCGAGCGCCCCAGTGCGACGCGCACTTGCGCAGTGAGTATTTCGGCTTCCTGCGATCTTGGAGCCTGTTCTGCCAGGGTCTCGATAATGGAGCGCATGTCGCGAATAGGGATGTCTTCTTCAAGCAGGTTCTGCAACACTTTTTGCACCACACCGAGCGGCAGCACCTTGGGCACCAGATCCTCGATGAGCTTGGGCATTTCTTTGGCCAGATGGTCGAGAAGCGCCTGCGTTTCCTGACGCCCGAGCAATTCCGCCGCATGAGAGAGGATCAGATGATTGAGGTGGGTCGCGGTCACCGTGCTGGCGTCAACCACGGTGTAGCCATACGCCTGTGCCTGTTCGCGCAACGCGGCATCGATCCAAACTGCGGGCAGACCAAATGCCGGATCCTTGGTTTCCGTGCCCGGCAACTGCCCGGCGACACGACCGGGATTGATCGCCAGCAAGCTGCCAGGGAACGCTTCCCCCTGACCAATCTCGACACCTTTGAGCAAGATGCGGTAGGCATTTGGCTTGAGTTCCAGATTGTCGCGGATGTGCACCGGCGACACGAGAAATCCGACTTCCTGCGCAAACTTTTTGCGAATCCCCCGTATGCGCCTGAGCAACTCACCATCCTGGGACTTGTCAACCAAAGGGATGAGCCGATAGCCCACTTCCAATCCGAGCACATCCAGCGGAGAAACATCAGCCCAGCTCGCTTCCTGGGATTCACTGGGCACGATCGGCGCAGCCGCCACTTCCACTGGCTTGGCTTCTCGTATGCGCCGGTCAATATCCCAGGCCAGAAAACCAAGAACGCAGGCCAGCAACAGGAAGACGAAATTGGGCATGCCCGGAATCAGTCCGAGCAGCCCAATAATCGCTGCCGTCAATCCAATCACCCTGGGATTGTTGAAAAGCTGCCCAAGAAACTGCTGTGAGAGATCCTGCGTATCGCCCACACGCGTAACGACCATGCCGGCGGCAATTGAAATGATCAAGGCCGGGATTTGCGCCACCAGCCCGTCCCCGACAGTCAACAACGTATACGTCTTGGCGGCGGTTCCGATGTCCAAATCATGCTGCAGGACGCCAACAAACAACCCGCCGATAATGTTGATAAACATGATCAGGATACCGGCGACAGCATCCCCGCGAACAAATTTGGAGGCACCATCCATGGAACCGAAGAAATCAGCCTCCTCGGCTATCGTTGCACGCCGCTTACGAGCGTCATCTTCCCCGATCAGGCCGGCATTGAGATCGGCATCGATCGCCATCTGCTTGCCGGGCATCGCATCCAGGGTGAAGCGCGCCGCCACTTCGGCAACCCGTCCGGCACCCTTGGTGATCACCACAAAATTGATAATCACCAGAATTGCGAAAACAACTATACCGACAGCATAATTGCCGCCAACCAGAAAATGTCCGAATGCATCGATCACTTGTCCGGCGGCACCAGGGCCGGTATGCCCTTCAAGTAGCACGACACGCGTTGACGCGACGTTCAGGGACAAACGCATCAGCGTTGTTATCAGCAATACCGTCGGAAAGACCGACAAGTCGAGCGGTTTCATCACCTTGATCGCAACCAGCATGACGATCACGGAGATCGCGATGTTGAAGGTGAAGAAGAGATCGAGCACGAATGGCGGCAGAGGCAGCACCATCATCGACAGGATGACCAGAATGAGCACCGGCCCCGCCAGCTGCTGAATATTTGCGCGCCCAAGAATTCCCTGCAGCGTCAGGGTCGTATCAGCCATTCACACCCTCCAGCGCCAATTCAGGGGGCACCGCGATCTGGCGCGGCGGCATCGGGTAGTTACCTCCGGACTCCCGCCAGCTGGCGAGCTGATAAACGTAGGCCAGCACTTCAGCGACCGCAGCATAAAGGGTCGAGGGTATTTCCTGGTCAAGCTCGGCATGACGGTAAAGCGCGCGTGCCAGAGGGGGCGCCTCAAGCAGGGGCACACCATTCTGCGCACCGATTTCGCGGATTTTCAGAGCAATTTCGCCCATTCCCTTGGCCAGGATTTTTGGCGCGCCCATTCCACTCTTGTAAGCCAAGGCGACGGCGTAGTGCGTCGGGTTGGTGACGATGACATCGGCTGTGGGTACCGTGCTCATCATGCGTTTGCGTGCGGCTTCACGCTGCAATTGGCGGATGCGTCCCTTGATTTCAGGGTTGCCTTCCATTTCCTTGCCTTCCTGTTTGACCTCTTCCTTGCTCATTTTCAGCTTGTCGTAGTAGTGCCAGAGCTGGAATGGGACATCAATCGCCACGATCAACAGCATCGCCAGGACGATCACCAGGAAACTGTAGTTGATCAGGTGCCCTGCTCTGGATAACCCGATATCGATGGGCAACCCGAATAACGAAAAGATATCGTCGCGCTCGCTCCACAAGACCCATATGGCGACACCGCCGACCAGCAAAGCCTTGGCAACCGCCTTGACGAGCTCGACCAACCCATTCCAGGAAAAAAGCCGGGCCAGACCTTTGAACGGATCCAGACGCTCCAGATCGGGGCTCAGCGCCTTGAGCGAAAAATTCCAGTTGCCCAGGAAAAAGGGAGAAGCCAGTGCGGCAAGGACAAGCGCCAACAGCAACGGAGCAAAGGAGAGCAAGGCATCCAGGGAAAGATCCCCGAGGCGCACGACCATGTACTGCGGGTCGCGCATCAATGGCTCCTCGAAAGTCAGCCCGCGCCTGACCATGGACACCGTTCGTTGCACCATCCACGATCCGACAACCCAGAATGCCGTAGCAGAAACAACCAAGACCAAAAACGCACCGATCTCTCGTGAGCGGGGAACTTGCCCCTCCTCGCGCGCCTGTTCGAGTCGCCTCGAAGACGCAGGTTCTGTTTTTTCGAGATCGCTTTCTTCGGCCATCAGCGGCTTCCAAGTGATTTCGACCCATTATATGAAAATTCTTTAAAAAATAAAGGGGTATGACTGTTTATTTACATTGATTCTAGAATAGTATTTTCTGTGCAACACTAGGAATTGGCCATGTAAATTAGAAAGGGAGCCGAAGCTCCCTTTCTAATTTGTTGTTTTAAGTAGATTAAATAGATAGTTCGAGGGATTTTGCAGGTCGGGCGCCCGACCCCAGCTCAATTTGAGCATTCAAGTCATTCAGCAATTCTTTCATATCCAGTATCAATACGATTTGGCCGTTTGACAGCGTCGTCACGCCAGCCACCCCGCGTGGCCGGAAATCGTCCAGCGACTTGATTACGGCGTCATCGCGCCCGGCAAAACTATCGACGGAAAGAATGAAGCTACGTTCGGAGGTCTGCATCAACACGCCGTATTCCGGAGTTTGCAGTTGCGGCCAACCCAGCAAGCGGGAAAGAGCGACGACCGGCAATATTTCACCGCGCACAACTAGGGTTTCCTTACCACCCACCTCCTGCATCTTCTCCTTCTCGATCGGCAGTATTTCGCGAACCATCGACAGGGGCAGGGCAAAGGGCTGTTCACCCAGCAGAACAAGCAGGACCGGGAGAATGGCCAGCGTCAGCGGCAGAGATATGACAAATACCGAACCTTTGCCAAGCTCGGAACGAATTTCAACCGAACCGTTAAGTTTCTGAATATTCGTTTTAACCACATCCATGCCGACGCCACGTCCCGAAACGGCCGAGGCCTGGGTCATGGTTGAGAAACCGGGAAGAAATATCAGATTGAGGCTCTGCTTGTCATCCAGGGTATTGGCTTCTTCCTCCTTGATGATTCCCTTTTCAATGGCCTTGGCACGAATGCGTTCCGGGCTCATCCCGCGACCGTCATCGGCAATGATCAGGACGATGTGGTCGCCTTCCTGACGCGCCTCAAGCCGTACGATGCTCTTGGCCGGTTTACCGGAGGCCAAACGCTCCTCCGCCGATTCAACACCATGATCGACGGCGTTGCGAACGAGATGTATCAATGGATCGGCCAAGTCCTCGATCATTGTCTTATCGACCTCGGTTTCCTCGCCGATCAGTGCCAGTTCGACTTCCTTGCCCAACTGTCGAGCGAGGTCGCGAGCAATCCGCGGATATTTTTGGAACAACCGTCCGATCGGCTGCATCCGGGTCTTCATCACGGAATTCTGAAGATCGGAGACGAGCAGGTCGAGCTGGCTCACTGCCTGATCGAGCGCATGCAAGGTTTCCGAATCATTCCGGCCAGCAAGAATATCTGCGCGCAGACTGGTCAAACGATTCTTGGTCAGACCAATCTCGCCCGAGAGATTGAGCACCTGATCGAGACGTGCGGTATCGACGCGTATCGTCGATTCACGCGCGACGGCTTTTTCTTCGCTGCGCCGACCCGATGTTGCTCCCGAGACTGCCGCGCCGGGCTTGTCAGACTCGCGTCGCCCCTCAGGGGGGAAGTGGGGCGCGATCTGAACGGAAGAAGCCGCAGGTCCAGAAGCCGCACTCCCGGCCTCGGGCTTAGTCACTGAAGAAGAAGCGGCGGCCGTCTGCGGCGGAACTGGCTGACCGGTCAACGCCCCATGCAGCGCCTGCCAATCCGGCTCTTTGCCGACGTTGGCAACGGGCACCGGCTCAGCGGGCTGGGGGGACTCAACAACAACCGTTGCTTCAGGAATTTCCGGCTCGGCTTTCACGCCCCCGTCAAGTACAGCCCGCAAGGCGGCGATCACATCGGCCTGTGCCGGTCTTGGTTGCACGGCCTGAGCCAACTCGCCGAACATATTGCGCACACCCTGAGTCGCCGCCATGATGGTATCCATCAACTCTGGCGTCAGATGCATTTCGGCGTTTCGCAACTGGTCAAAAAGGTTCTCGGTCAAATGGCAAAGCGTC
Organism: Propionivibrio sp.; assembly: GCA_016705685.1. Taxonomy (GTDB): domain Bacteria; phylum Pseudomonadota; class Gammaproteobacteria; order Burkholderiales; family Rhodocyclaceae; genus Propionivibrio. Next base: position 112,936 of record JADJLB010000002.1, on the reverse strand, counting down.
ACCAATTCGGTGGCGTTGAGGAAGCCCGCACCGCCTTTGATCGTATGAAATCCACGAAAGATGTCGTTCAGCAAACGTCGATCATCCGGACTTTTCTCCAGATCGACCAGTTTATTGTCGACATCCGAAAGAAGGTCACCTGCCTCCTGCAAAAAATCCTGTAGCAGGTCTTCCATTCCGGAAAAATCACTCATGTCGATCCCCCTAGAAACCTAGGCTGTCAAGCAGACTATCGACCTGCTGCTGACTTCCAACAACGTCTGTGCGCCCTTCGGCATTGATTACCGGGCCGTTAAGCAACGTCTCTACCGACTCGGTTCGCTTCTCTCCCGGCATCGTCTCGACGAGAACGTTCATCAGTTGCGCCTCCAGGTCCTGCGCAACGGCAACGACTTTCTTGATGACCTGACCGGTCAGATCCTGAAAGTCCTGAGCCATCATTATTTCCATCAGTTGCTCTTTTGTCGCTGCGGTTCTCTGTGGCACGGCGTTCTTCAGGTAAGCGCGTGTTTCAGCCGCCAGAAGCTTGAAATCCTCTGTGCCCATATTGTTGGCAAACAACGCATCCCATTTCGTGCCGAGCAAGGCTGCGCCCGCTTCCAATTCTTCCAGCAACGGATTGGCGATGTCCGTGGCATTCAACACCTTGCACGCCGCCTGTTCTGTAAGATTGGCGATGTACGCCAGCCGGTCCTTGGCATCCGGAAGTGCCGACGCTGTCTTTTCGATGAGCTTTTCATAGCCCAGACTGCCCAGGGTGTCGTGCAACTGTCGGGCCATCTGTCCAACCTGATTGAATACCTTGCCCTGAACTGGCCAATCACCGGATTCCGTCGTCGAGCCGTCATCGCTCCCGGCCGCGCCTGCTGAGGGGGCTGGTCGCTTCGCGGCGATCGAATCAAACAGCGCCTGCAATTCTTTGGAGTCGTCGGTAGCGCTATCGACTTCGCGCACCTGCTGCATCAAGGAAGGTTTGGTTGCCGCAGCAGGCGCCGGGGCAGGCGCTTGAGTGCTTGCCGAGCCAACAACGCCGCCCGCGATGCTGTCGAACAAAGCCTCCAGTTCGCTGGAATCACCGGATGAATTCGCGTCGCTCATCTTAGGCGCTCATCTTGTCGAATATCTTCTGCAGCTTCTCGGCCAGCGTTGCCGCAGTAAATGGCTTGACGATATAGCCACTGGCACCGGCCTGAGCGGCGGCAATGATGTTTTCCTTCTTGGCCTCGGCAGTAATCATCATCACTGGCAGATGCTTCAAATCAGGTGCAGAACGAATGGCCTGCAAGAGTTGCAAGCCGTCCATATTTGGCATGTTCCAGTCAGTCACGACAAATTCGAATCCGCCTCCTTGAAGTTTCTGGAGTGCGATCGCACCGTCTTCAGCTTCGTCCACATTGGTGAAACCCAACTCTTTGAGCAGGTTTCTGACAATGCGTCGCATCGTGGAAAAGTCGTCGACTACCAGAAATCTCAATTTTGGATCAGCCATTCCTTACTCCTGAATTACTTCTTATCGTTCAAGCATTGGGCGTAATGTATCCGCCAGAATTTCGGCATCAAATTTTGCCACATAAGCATCGACACCTACCGCCTGGCCCATGGCCTTGTTGGCCTCCGAGGAAAGCGATGAGTGCATGACGACTGGGATACCGGCGAATCGCGAATCACTCTTGATATTTTTCGTGAGCACATAGCCATCCATCTCCGGCATTTCCGCGTCGACGAGGATGAGCCGGACATCATTCCGCAATGGCGAACCGGACTGCTGCGCATGGGCCGCCAGACCCTGCAAACGACTCAAAGCTTCTGCACCATTCGTGGCGTTCTTGTGCTTGACGCCAAGCTTGTCGAAAACTTCCGCAATTTTGCGTCGCGCAACGATCGAATCATCAACAAAGAACACGCTGATCTCTTCGCTAACCTTTGCCGGAGGAATATCGACGATGATGGCCTCGCCAAACGCATTGGCAAGTATCTGTTCAACATCAAGAAGCGACACCAACGTACCGTTCTCAAGCTCGGTAATCGCCGTGATGAGTCCCTGATTCGACGACAGGATGCTTTCCGGCGCTTTTACCTTTTCCCAGTCCACGCGGATAATGCGGTCAACCTCATGCACGAGAAAACCCAGCGTGCGCTTGGAATACTCAGCCACCATCATGGTCTGGCCTCGAGCAACCGGAACATCCTGATGATCCAGGAAGCTGACCAGCGACAGCACGGGAATAACGTTACCACGCAGGGAAACCAATCCTTCGACGCCTTTGGGCATGTTGGGCGTTTTGGTGATATGCGGCGTACGCCCCACTTCACGCACTTTGAATACATTGATCCCGAAAGTCTCGCGCGTCCCCAGTGAAAACAGCAATATCTCCATCTTATTGGAGCCTGCCAAACGGGTTCTCGCATCAACGCTATCGAGCAGGTTCTTCTTTTCAACCAGTTCCATCGTCATCGTCTTACTCCAACGAGAGCACCGCTTCAGGTATTTGACTGCACAACGGGTTCTGATCCAAGCAATCGGCGCGTCAGTGTTTCCGACAACTTCTGCGCTTCAAACTTAGGCACGTACTCATCCACACCGACTGACTTGCCGAGTTGTTGGTTGGACATCCCTGAAAGGGACGAATGCATGATTACGGGAACCCCGACGAAACGCGGATCGGACTTAATCTTCTTGGTCAGGATGTACCCGTCCATCTCCGGCATCTCCACATCGGTCAGCACCAGACTGACGAGATCGGAAACCTTCTGCCCGGAAGATTCGGCGTAGGTAGCCATTTTTTCGAGTTCATTCCAGGCTTCGCGGCCATTTATCGCGCCTACGTATTTGACTTTCATCGCCTCCAGCGTGCGCGTGATCTGTCTGCGCGCAACGACGGAATCATCCGCAAAAAACACGGTAAACGTTGGATCGTTCAAGGGTTTGATGTTGCGGAATACAATTTCCTCGTCATAATTTGTCGTCTCCGACAACACCTTTTCGACATCCATCATCATCACCAGACGGCCATCGGGCAACTCGGTCACTGCGGTTACCAGTCCACCCATCTGGGCCACCAGCATCTCCGGAGGCACTCTCATCTGGCTCCAGTCGAGACGCAGAATGGTATCCACTCCCTCAACGAGGAACCCCTGCGTATGTCCGGCGTATTCCGTCACGATCATGATCGAGCGCGGTGTATCGGTGGCCACGCCGGCGTAGCGGGCCAAATCTACGACAGGAACCAGCACGCCGCGCAAGCTGACCATCCCCTCCACAGACGATGGCATCTCGGGAGCAGAAGTAATCACGGGAGTACGCATCACTTCACGCACCTTGAAAACATTGATGCCGAAAGTCTCACTTCGTCCTGTTTTCGAATTGGTACCGAGCGAAAACAGCAGAATCTCCAGCTTGTTGGTGCCAGCGAGCTTGGTGCGCGCATCAATATTTTTTAACAGCTCTGACATGCCTAAACTCCCTCTTGGGAAATTAACCCTGCGGCCTTGCAAGCATATCTTAATCGAACAAGTGTCATTCCACCACAAGCATCTGTAGAATAAAAAGGCGCAATACCGCGTCAAATCTGGAACTTATTGAAGCGGGTAACTCATTTCAGCACCATTTCAGCAAGGAAACAAGTCTTGCGTTTCGGGAATCCAGCTATAGCGGGGCTGAACTTCGCCGGATGATAGGCGCGGCCCGATTCACCGAATTCACGGTCATGTCTTGCTAACAACCGTGAGTACGCGTCTGGCAATTTCATTCAACGCGGCGACTTCTTCGACAGCACCAATCACTGCGGCTTCGCGAGGCATGCCATAGACAACGCAGCTTGCCTCGCTCTGCCCGAACGTACGCGCCCCGGCCTTGCGCATGCGCAGCAACCCGCAGGCACCATCCTTTCCCATGCCTGTGAGAATAACGCCTATGGCGTTTCGTCCGACCACTTCAGCAGCAGAGTCAAACAAAACATCGACCGAGGGGCGATGCCGGTTGACTGGCGGCGTACTGAACAGCTCGGTGACATAACCCGAGGCACACCGCTTGATTCGCAGATGAGAATGGCCCGGTGCAATATAGACGGTGCCCGATTCGATCAATTCACCGCCTTGAGACTCGATGACCCTCGGCTGACACAGGGTGTCCAGTCGGGCGGCGAATGCCGCAGTAAACGATACCGGCATGTGCTGCACGATCAGAATCGGCGGGCAATCCGACGGAATACCCAGCAAGAAGCTTTTAACCGCTTCCGTCCCTCCTGTTGAGGCTCCGACAAAAATGATCTTGCTGCTACCAGTGACTGGTCGCGCCACCGCAGCCTGTGAAGTTGCGGCCTTTTCCATGCTAGCCAGGTTTGGCGGCAAGCTCATAAACCGTTTTCCCCTGCGAGCGAAACAGATCGGCCGCATGCAGAAAGCTCTCGGAATGCCCGGCAAAAAGGAGCCCGTTGGGGCTCATCAAGGGAGCAAACCGCGACAAGATCCGGTATTGTGTCGGCTTGTCAAAGTAAATCATGACATTACGACAAAACAGCACGTCGAACGGTCCGCGAAGCGACCAGTTCGGTTCCAGAAGATTCAGTCTTTGAAAGCTGACCAGGCGACGCAGTTCCGGTCGCACCGTATAGACTCCCGCCTGCAATCCCGAGCCTTTTAGGAAGAAACGGCTCAAGCGCGACGGCGATAATTTATCCACGCGATCAGACGGATAAGCGCCTTTAGCCGCGATTGCCAGGACATTGGTATCCAGATCGGAAGCCACGATGCTCACCGGCACGCTGTAGGCACCAAAGGTTTCGACTGCGGTCATGGCGATGCTGTAAGGCTCTTCTCCGGTCGACGCCGCTGAGCACCAAATCTTGATGGGCGAGCGACCCTGCAATTTCTTCAGGTGATCGGCAAGGATTGGGAAATGATGCGGTTCGCGGAAGAATGAAGTGAGATTGGTGGTCAAGGAGTTAACGAATTTTTCCCATTCGATTTTGTCTCCACGCTCAAGCAGCGCCAGATACTCAGCGAATGAATTCAAGCGGGTTTCGCGCAAACGCCGCGCCAGGCGGCTATAAACCATGTCCTGTTTGGCGACCGAGAGCGATATACCGGCGTGTGCGTAAATCAGTTTGCTGACGCGTTCGAAATCGGCCGCTGAAAATGCGAATTCGCGTACGCCAGGCTCGCGCAGCATTGAGGTCAGGTTCGTAGTAGGCTTTTGCTCGATCACGATTCGGATCCTCGCTTCTTCATCACGCACAACGAACTTTGGTCCGGAAAATCCGGTAATTGCCCCAACAATCGCAACTCAATTCCTGATCTCGGATTTGTCCTGCGTTGTCGGCGCATCGACACTGGCATCGTTATCCAGGTCGATCGTGGCATTTCCATCCTCCTGCAGAATGGCTTCTTCGGTTCGCTTGTTCAGGACGACGATATTGATGCGTCGGTTGGCCGAACTCAAGGGGTCGTTCTTATCGAACAGCACGGAGGAGGACAAGCCGAGCACGCGTAATACCTTGTTCGCATCCATTCCCCCGTTGATCATTTCACGGCGCGCGGCATTGGCACGATTCGCTGACAGTTCCCAGTTGGAAAATCCTTTTCCCCCACCGCCAAATGCCGCTGCGTCGGTATGCCCGGAAAAACTGACCTTGTTGGGCACGGCGTTCAGGGCATTGCCGATTTCACGCAGAATCACCCTGGAGTAGGGTTTCAGATCGTCACTACCGGTATCGAACATCGGCCGGTTCTTTTCGTCAATGATCTGGATACGCAGGCCCTCGGGAGTCACATCGATCAGCAACTGGTTCTTGAACTGCCTGAGCATCGAATTGCCATCGATAAGCTTCTCGATGTTTTGTTTGAGTTCATTGAGCGTGGTTTTTTCCCGTTGCTCGAATTCCTTGCGCAGCTGTTCCGTTTTCGCCTCTTTCAAATTCGGTGTTTTCTTCTTGGACTCCAGCTCGCCATTCTTCACCTGGCCGGCACTGCTGGTCAGATCCTTGCCGCCGCCCTTCAATATACTGGTTGCGTCACCTGCACCCGAACCACCCTGCATACTGACCTTGACCGGGTTGGTGAAATAATCGGCGATGCCCTTGAGGTCGCCATTTGCCGTCGAACCAAGCAACCACATGAGCAGAAAGAACGCCATCATCGCCGTCACAAAGTCCGCGTAGGCGATCTTCCAGGCTCCGCCATGGTGGCCGCCCGCCACCTTTTTGATGCGTTTGATGACTATCGGGCGTACATCTTCGCTCATTCAGAGTCCTCGCTCATCGGACAGGACCGCTACTTGCCCTTGCGCGCCTTGAGTTCTTCTTCAAGCTCACCGAATGTCGGCCGGTCCTTCGAAAACAAGACCTTCCGTCCGAACTCGACGGCGACCTGGGGCGCATAGCCTGACATCGAGGCCAGCAGCACCACCTTGATCACCTGATAAATCTTCGAGCCTTCCTGTGCCTTCTGCTCAAGCAGTGTGGCAATCGGAGAAACGAATCCGTATGAAATAAGAATACCTAGAAAAGTCCCGACCAATGCGCCACCGATCATCTTGCCCAGCACGGCGGGCGGCTCGCCGACCGAACCCATGACGTTGACCACACCCATCACCGCAACAACGATACCGAAGGCTGGCGTCGCGTCGGCTATCTTGGCCATGATATGCCCAGGGACTTCAACCTCGTGGTGATGTGTTTCGATTTCGACATCCATCAGGTTTTCAATTTCAATGGCGTTCAGGTTGCCGCCGACCATCATGCGCAGATAATCGGTGATGAATTCCATTACATGATGATCCTTCGCCAGAACGGGGTACTTGCCGAAGATCGGGCTATCGTGCGGATTTTCGACGTCGTTCTCGATCGACATCAGGCCCTCCTTGCGGACCTTGGCCAGGACTTCGAACAACATGGCCAGCAGATCGACATAGAGCGCCTTGGTGAATTTCGACCCTTTGAAAATTCCGGGCAGCGCACCGACCGTCGCTTTGATGATCTTGATGTCGTTTCCGGCCACAAACCCGCCGACGGTCAGGCCAACGATGGCGATGTATTCGAGTGGAACCCACAAGGCCGCCAGGCTGCCGTGAACCGAATAGGTGCCCAGTGCCGAAGCCAGAATGATGATGTAGCCGACGATTAGAAACATTTATCCTCCCTGTCATGCCACGCCACATCGGTGTCCGCGCATGAAAGCCGCTCGTTGCGGCATATTGTAGCGGGATGAAACGGCATAAGAAATAAAACTGGCACCAATATTATCCCGAGTGTAGCGTTCTCTCGCGGTTCGTACTGCATCGATGCCATATCGTATAAAATCCCTCGAATGGATACTGGCGTTCCGTCATGAACTACTGCAACCAGTGCGGCGCAACGGTTGTACTGCGCATTCCGGACGGTGACACGCTCCCCCGCCATGTCTGCCCGCACTGCGGCGCAATTCATTATTTGAACCCGAAGCTGGTGATTGGCTGCGTTGCGGAATGGCAAGGCGACATCCTGCTCTGCCGCCGCGCCATTGAACCGCGCTACGGTCTGTGGACCCTTCCCGCCGGATTCATGGAAAACGGCGAATCGACATCGCAGGCCGCGCTGCGCGAAACGTTTGAGGAAGCGTGCGCCCGTATTGAAATCGACGCACCGTTCTCGCTGGTCAATGTGCCCTACATCAACCAGGTTCATCTGTTCTACCGTGGACGTCTGGTCGACACCGATTTTGCGGCAGGCGCGGAAAGCCTTGAGACGGTGCTGGTTTCGGAAAATGAAATGCCCTGGGACCAACTCGCCTTTAGAAGTGTTGCCGCATGTCTCAAGTTCTATTTTGCCGACCGCAGCGCGGGCAGGTTCGAATTTCACGAAATGGATCTAACGCCACCGACCGGTTATTGATCGCCGTCGATACTGAATTTGACCGGCAACACTATCCGGAAATCGCGCCCCTTCAGACCTTCGGGAAGCAGGGTGATTCGCGCTGCCTGTCGGATCATCTCCAATGCCTGTTCGTCGAGGACGCTGCGACCGCTTGAGCTGACCAACTCCACGTCCGGCGCCGGCAGCAGCGCGCTGACCCTGAGCGCAACCTCGGTCGCGCCTTCCCAGCCCCGCTCCCTGGCCAGAGCAGGATAGCGCTTGAATCGCCGAGCCGACGTGGCCAGCGAAAGTCGGTATTGCCTCATGTCATCCGCATTAACGCCCGCACGCGAGGCGGCGGTGGCAGGCGCCGCGCCGCCGCCCCCTTCAACGTTCCGGTCAGGCGACGGTAACGAATCGTTTCCAAGCGGTGGCGATATGGACACGGTATGCGGCTCGGCTCGCTGGATAGCCAGCGTCTCGGCAGGCACCCCCTGTTTGCTCGTGCGCTGACGAATGACGGGCTTGGGCGGCGCGACGGTCCGAGGCGGTGTCGTTTCCGGCGTGCCGTCCGGTAACGACCTTTCCCCTCGATCATCATGGATCAACACCACGTCGAGCGTCGAAAACCGGCTGGCCCACGGCAACGGATACGGGCTGTACATGCTCAATAACAGCGCGGCATGAACCAGCAGGGAGACGATCAAGGCTTGCAGCAGTGTGCGGGGCGGGGAAGGAATCATCGAGTGCACGGAAAGGATCAAGTGTCGGGTCCGGAAAAGCGTCACAAAACAGCTGTTGTCGCTCGCCCCTGGCAATGGTCCAAGTCTACCATCTTGCCGCGCTCGCCGTTTCCGCACCGGTCTCGCGACCGGGCCAGAATGTCCTCCCCGGGCGCCTGTCGTCACCGCTTAGCGAGCAGCACGTGTCCAGGTCGTTTAGAATGCAGTTTTCAAGCTCATCGATGACACAGTCCGTCGCGCCATCTTCTCCATCCGTTACGGCGATTCCGCTTCGCGGCCCGCTCCTGCGTGGCGACAAACGGCCCCGTGTCGCGCTGATCGGCCGCTATGGCGTTGGCAAGAGCACCATTTTCGATGCCGCTTCCAGCCCGGTAGTTCGCCACGAGCACCTGGCCGGCGTCGGTGGCGCTTACCAGGAATGCGTGGTTGACGTCGGACTCGACCAGATCGCGCTGGTGGATCTGCCCTCCATCGACTCCCTGCATCACTTGAGCGCCCACGATCAGGTCGTACTCATGTACCTGCTCTGGGGAAACCATTGGCCGCTCGTGGCGCCGCACGAAGCAGCCCATCAAAACGCCGATTTCCCCGCACCGGATGTCCTGGTCCAGGTGGTCGACGCCACGGCGCTTGAAAAGGATCTCGAACTCAGTCTGGAATTGAGCTTGTTCGGACGCCCCCTGGTCATCGCGCTGAACCGCGTCGACGAAGCGCGGAAGAAGGGGCTGTACATCAATGTCCAGGCGCTCAGCCAACGGCTGGGAGCACCCGTCATCCCGACGATTGCGCACATGGGCAAAGGCATTCTGAAACTGTTTGAAGCGGTTCTTGACGTCACGCGGGAAAAGATATGCCCTTTGCCGCAGCCGCCGACGCGGCACATTGCCGAAAGCCTGCAAGCACTCAAGGCGGTTATCGCGCGCCCTGAAATCGAAGAGGTATTCCAGGTGCCGCGCGCACTCCTGCTTTCGCAACTTGCCGAGAACGACGATTATTTCCTGCGCGCACTGAGTACACATTTCCCTGCCTTGTTGCCCGAAATAGGGGAGGCCCGGACGGCGGCGGAACGCATGCTGCCGCGTGCGCTCTCCGAAGAAGTGCACGCCGACCGCCACCATCAGGCCGCCGTACTGTTCGAAGCAGTCACCAGCCCGCGCGGCGTCGACTCCGGCCAGGGCTGGCGACGCTGGCTCGACGAACTATTCCTGCATCCCCGCTGGGGACTGGTCGGCAGCCTGCTGGTTTTCGCTCTCGTTCTGCTGATCGTTTTCGAAATGAGCACGCTGCTCGACGCATGGACCTCGGCACGACTGGCGAACTGGGTGCAACAGTGGCAACCCGAATCGACCGCCGGCGTCGTCGGCCGCGCTGTCGCCGAAGGATTTGTCGGCCTGATCGGCATCGTCGTCCCCTACATGCTGCCACTGGTTCTTCTGCTGGTCGCACTGGAAGAATCCGGCGTCATGCATCGTGTGGCGTTTGTCGTCGACCGCGGCTTCCACCACATCGGACTGCACGGCGGTGTTGCCGTACCCTTTCTGATCGGGCTGGGCTGCAATGTGCCGGCGATATCAGCGGCCGCCACGACGGGATCACGGCGCGAACGCGTGGTGTCGGCGATTCTGATTACCTTCGTTCCGTGCTCGGCGCGTTCGGCGATCATCCTGGCCATCGGCGGCAAGTATCTGGGCGGCCTCGGCGTGTTCGCGATCTTCATGCTGACCCTCTTCGTCATTGCCGCTCTCGGCAAGCTGCTGGCACGCCGCTATGCGGACAGCGCGCCGGGAATGATTCAGGAAATCCCCCCCTTTGCGCTGCCGGTCTGGAGCAATGTCTGGCGAAAAACCTGGGAACGGACCGAAGATATCGTCACCATCGTCACGCCGCTGCTGGTTGTCGGCAGTATCGTTCTGGCGCTGCTCAGTCACTTTGGCGCGGATGCGCTGATCAACGCCGCACTCATCCCGATCACGTCCTGGTGGCTTGGCCTGCCAGTCGTACTCGGCGTGCCCATCCTGTTCGGCGTTCTGCGCAAGGAGTTATCGCTGTTAATGATCTATCAGGCGCTCGGCACGCTGGACATCATGCCCTTGCTCGATCATGTCCAGATATTCACCTTTCTGGTCTTCCTGACTTTCTATGTACCCTGCCTGTCGACCTTTGCCGTGATGCTGAAAACCCTGGGACGTAAAGAGGCCTGGTACTCCGTGACGATCTCGCTCGGATGCGCGCTGCTGATGGCCGGCACGGTCCGCCTGCTGCTCGGATCGGCGAGCTTCTTCGTCTAACCCCGCTTGGACAAATCGCGATGTGGCGTGAAAATGACGTAAAGGAAATCTTGAAGGCACCATGGACCACCTGATCAAAGATACCGCGAGACTTGAGCTATTCGCCTGGCTCAATCCCGATGAGGAACTGCCCGGCTGGGATGTGCTCACCGGCAGCCCGTTCGGCACCACCCTGCCGGAAGACCAATTCACCACGGTGCAGAATTATTTTGCCGAGTACCATCTCGAATACTATCGGCAACGCCTGTTCAGCAATTTTCCCAGTCGCCTGCACGCGCTGCTGTTCTTTGCCACCCGCGTTGACGCTGAAAATTTCCGCGCCAAACACCCAGGCCATGTCTTTGGAAAATACCTTGCCCGCGCCGTCAGCACGGGGCCCTATATCGTCTCGTTTCACGATTCGAGCTGGCTGGATTACTTGCGCCTGCCGCACAGCCTGAACCTGACGACGCTGCACGAAGTCGCCAGTCACTACTGGCGAGGTGCGCTGGTCGAGGAGATCGGCCTGAGTTTCATGAACGAACGCTGGCGTGAGCCGCCGGTGATCGAAGCGCTGTTTCAGGGAACGCTGGAGCCCCTTCATCAGCAGCAGCACACGCCCTGGCTGCCAGGATTTTCCTAGCCGCCAGCGGAATACCCTTAGTCCCGCCGTATCTCGTTTATTTTCTTCGCCGGTTCCAGGGCAGGTCGCGCCTTGGGCTCGGGTAGAGGGGCCACAGGTACGTGTACAGGCCGTTTGGGGCGGTTCGTGAGCGAGGCATGGCGCATGAAAAACCACACCGGCGGGGCGGTCTTCAGCACTTGGCCGACACCATCGACGATACTCGCTTCAAGCAGCATGCTCTGATTGGCCGGTGGCAACGTATCCCCCCAGAACTCCGGAGGTATCATGAACTCGGTAGCCGTGTACCGCTGCCCGACGGGTCGGCCATTGATGCTGACGACAAAGGCGTGCCCCGCCCCCAATTGCAATGACGGATCGACGGCCACGCGCACCTCAAAGACGGCCGTATTGGCCACCACGCTGCCATTGTTTTCAGGGGAAACCACACTGAACAAGCGATACCCGACCACCGCCGCATCCGGCTTCGGGCTGTCCGGTGCCGGTGCGCTTGCCTCAGGAGCGGCGCTCTTGGCTTCCTTGGACGCTTTGGTCTTCTTGGGCGGCGCAACGATAGTCAACGGCGGCAAGGTCACTTCCTTGGCCCCACGTTGCGGCTTGTCGGAAAAAACCGGGCCTTGATCCCCCGGGGTCACATACACGCCCTGCCCTACGGCCGTCGTTGTGTGAGCCATGACAATCGAAAACAGAACAGATGAAACCAAGCATGCTTTCATGTTCATCTCCTGGAATTACGTACTCACTTTAGTCTACTGCCAGTTTCCTGCGCTTCCAAACCTTCCCGCAGAAACAGCGCCACGCGTGGTGAATACAGCATCGACAAATGCCCCAGCCCGTCAATCGGCTGTTGTCGCGCCCGCGGCAATAACAGGTTCGACGTCGGCGTCACGAAGTTGTCATGCGAACTGAATATGTTGACCGTGTCGACGCTGGGTTCTTCACTGGCAAGCGCCGCTAACCACGCGTTGCCAGGCGTCATCTGGCGGGCATTCTCGCCGATCCCGACCCTGGCCAGTTCGCTGCCCAGATGCGGCGTCCCCAGCGTGATCAGCCGGATCGTTTTCGCCACACCGTGTTTGCGCAGATAAGCACGCGCCACCAGCCCACCCATGCTATGCCCGACCACAATCATCTGTGGCGCCCCGGTCGCGGCGAGGACGTCGTCAACACGCCGTGCAACGGCATCGACATAATTTTCGATATCGGTGTAGATCGGCTCCAGGCTGATCGTTGCCACCGTCCAGCCAGCCTGCTCAAGGCCTCGGCGCTGCCACCACCAAGCCGCCCGGGAACAGCCGTAGCCATGAATCAGCAACACCGGCGGACGTTTGCCGTTCGGCGGCAGGCGATCATCGCCCATCCACCAGCGCTCAAACGGTGAAAGAGCAACAAAGTTGAGGATAAATGCGGCAAATTCACCGAGAAACATGCCGATGGCCTGAAATCGTCCGAGCCTTGGCGCAGGCGAACGATGGCGCCAGGCGAATACGAAGGTCAGGCCGACGATCCACAGCCGCAATCCCAGCACGCCGGCCAGCGCGAACAGCATCGCCGTCAAAACCGGCGTCTCCAGGACGTACAGGGCAAGGGCCAGATAAACGGTCAGCTCGAACGCAATAAAACGGCGAAGAAGGGTGGCGAGCATGGCAGGACAGGATTCCCGGAAAATGTGGCAAGGGCTTGGCAAATGAAGCGCCGACTCAATCCGCCGAAGCAGTGTTGATGCACTGGCAGATATTATCAACAGATGATATATTACCTCATGCGTGAAGACCATGGAATCGCCACTCTCATCGACTTGCACGACCAGATCCTCGACCAAGGTGGCGGCTACTGGATCAAGTTCGAGGCTTGGCGCGTAGAGGTGTCCGATGGCGTTCCGCACGGAATTCGTTATTCACTGACCCTGCATGAGCCCTATGGAAAACGCGTTCTTGGTTATGACAACGCCCATGCGCTGAAGCCACCCAAGAAGTTCAAGTATGCGGGCCAGCGATTGGCATACGACCACAAGCACAGACATGTCAGCGACAAGGGTGTGCCCTACGAGTTTCAAGACGCCCAACAATTGTTGGTTGATTTCTTTGCGGAAGTTGACCGCGTGTTACAGGAGATTAGACAGCCATGAAAGCAATCGTGATCGGCATCATGCCGCAAGAGAGCATTCGCGCGCGGGTGTTGTCCATTGCTCGCGGCGAGTACAAACCCAAGCCTTCGGATCCCAAGATTTGGTTCACTTCGATGCGTTCTCTGGCCGAGGTGTTGAGTGATGAAAATCGTGGACTGTTGAAAGTCATTCAAGAAGCCAAACCGCAATCCATCTCCTCGTTGGCGGAACTGACAGGGCGTAAGACGAGCAATTTGTCGCGCACCCTGAAGACGATGTCCAACTACGGCTTCGTCGAGATGAAGCGCGAGAAAAATCATGTTCGCCCGGTCGCCATGGCAACCGAATTCCGGATCATGGCCTGATCGGGCATCAGACCCCCTTCAACTGTCTCGCTCTCTTTCCGGGCAGCCAGCTTGCAGAATACGCCTCCGAGATGCTTGCGTAACTCTCCGCACAATGTCCTGCGCCGACGCTTCGGGATGCAAACCACGTGATATTTGCAGTCCCACGCCGTGTGGCTCAAACTTTCAGACTTGTCCATCGGGTCTCTTTCTTTCATGTGCTTGGCGGCTCACGATTGGAAGTTTCTACGATGGACAACCCCGAAAATGTCAAGCTTCACCGCCTCCCCGGCAGAGCCGGGGGAACTCCATCGGCTGATAGATCGTGTCAGCCGGGCATAAGCAACCACCATGGATGATTCCGAACTCACTGCGGAAAAGCTCAAATGCGGCGAATTCTTGCGCCGTCATTTGCACGCGGCCTGGATGCTCCGGCAACGCGCCAACAAGACGCCCGCCGCTGCCCGCAAGCGCTTGCTGCTACGCGAATGGCAAGCCGCCCGCCTGGCCCGCTGTTATGCCGATCTGCTGACCAGCGCGCGCTATGCCCAGCCCGCGCATTTCATTCTCACCGACCTTTATGGTCCGAAAGATTTCAGCAGTCGCGATGGTGAAATCGAAAGGATCCTGCCGCTACTACTCAACCTGCTCCCGCTCTCCGCCCTGCAGACCATCGCTCTGGCCGTTGAAATCGATGCACTCACTGAGAAGCTCGACGCGGCGATGGTCGCCGAACTCGATCGCGCCGGCGCGATCGACAACATCGATGACGACGCCTACAGCGCCGCCTTTCAGAACGTCGGCCGCCGCCCGGACCGTCTTCGTCAGATCGCCCTGATCCGCAATACAGGCGATGCGCTGGAAAGGCTGGCCAGGAAGCCTCTGGTGACGACCGCGCTGAAACTGATGCGCCGCCCGGCTCAGCTTGCCGGCCTGGCTGACTTGCAAACATTTCTCGAAAGCGGCTTTACGACATTTCGCTCGATGGGCGATGCCAGCGAGTTCCTCGATTGCATAGAACACCGGGAGCGCCAGTTGATCGAGAACTTGTTCGCCGGCGTTGCACAACCGTTTGACCGGCTCTCCTGAGAAAGACTTTCCGGTTATTTCGCCCGCTTGCCCTTGAGCGCCCTGACCTCAAAGCGAACGGTTTCCAGTTCGCGGCCTTGCCCATCGAGAAGACCCAGTTCATGACGCCCGGGAGAAGGTCGCCACAGCACGTCGCTTGACGCCTTGCCCGCTGGCTGGCCGTCGATCCGCCACTGCCAGCCAGGGTCCGGCGAACCGGAAAGTTGCAGCGCGATGCGCTGGCGTTCGGGAGGCATGTCCGCATCGAGGGCGATGATCGTCCCCTGCCCCGGATAGGCGATGTGCGCCAGGGCTTTGCTTTCGGCCAGGCGGACGACATTCATCCCGGTGCCGGCGATGAACCACTCGTGGCGCGGTGCTTCGTCGATTTTGCCGGCGGGTTCAAAACGGATCGACTGGGGCGCTACGCCCGCCGGCGGCGGCTTGGCCACACTGGTCGGATGGCTGCCGCCCCGATGCAAGTAGTCCATTACTTCGCGCCACACCGGTGCCGCGCCAGAAATCCCCGATACGTCATGCATCGCCTCGCCGGCGGCGTTGCCGACCCAAACTGCCACCGTATAGCGCGACGAGAATCCGATGCACCAGTTGTCGCGCATGTCCTTGCTGGTTCCCGTTTTCACCGCGCTCCAGTACGGCGTGGCGAGCCATGATTCAAGCCCGAAGGTGCCGACCCGCGCCGCGCGGTCGGCAAGAATGTCGGTGACGATGAAAACCGATGCCGCAGTCGCCACGCGCCGCGCCGCTGGCTTTGAACCTTCCGGAAGATCCGACGCCTTGGCAAAGACGCCGCTGCACCCGCCATCGATGCAAGGTTGCAGCGATTTGCCCTGGGTCACGCGCAAGGGCGACCACATTCCCCCGTTCGCCAGGGTGCGATACCCATTGGCCAGCATCAGCAGCGAAACATCGGCCGAACCCAGCGCCAGGCTGAAGCCGTAATGATCGCCATTTTCGGTCAGGCTC
Source organism: Propionivibrio sp. (assembly GCA_016705685.1). GTDB lineage: Bacteria > Pseudomonadota > Gammaproteobacteria > Burkholderiales > Rhodocyclaceae > Propionivibrio. The sequence continues at coordinate 96,948 of JADJLB010000002.1, read as the reverse complement.
TGGAAGCCGAAGGCATAAAGGCGATCGCGGAAATCCTCCGGCCCGATACGGACCAGCGTACGTACCGCCGGCACGTTGAGCGACCCCCCCAGCGCCATCCGCGCACTCACCCAGCCGCGATACTGCGGCTCATAATTTTGCGGAACGTAAAGGCCGTTGCTCGTCGTCAGCGCAAGCGGCGAATCGTCCAACAGGGAGGCGGCCGTCAGGAAGCGTCGCTCGAAAGCCAGCGCATAAAGAAAAGGCTTGAGCGTCGAGCCTGCCTGCCGCAACGCAGTCACGCCGTCAACCTCGGGCGCATCGGACAAAGCACCGCTGGAGCCAACCCAGGCCAGCACTTCGCCCGTAGCGTTATCGAGCACCAGCACCGCGCCATCTTCCGCATTCTGCTTGGCGATGCCCCGCAACTGACGTTGCAGCGCGGCAATGGCAAATTGCTGAAGATCGGCATCCAGCATGCTTCTCAGCCGCTCTCCCGGACGTGTGAGAAGCTTCTGCGCCAGATGCGGCGCCAAACCCGGCGATTGTTCGGCGCCCAGCCAACCGGCACCAGCGGAGTGATCGCGCAAGCCTCCGGAGAGCGCCAGACGCGCCAACCCCTCCAGCCCATCGCAATCGGCGACCGCGCCCTGCTTCATCTGCGCCATCGTGTGCAGCACGCCGCAAGCCCGCAGCGCAACGGTTTGCGGCGATGCGCCGGGGGCTCGCAGCAAAGCCGCCGCCAGAGCCGACTCCCGCTCATCCAGACCGTCCGGCCACTTGCCGAACAGCCCGCGGCTCATCGCCGCGACGCCGACCAGATCACCCCGAAAACCGGCGAGATTGAGATAGGCCTCCAGGATGTCGTCCTTCTTCCAGCGCTGCTCAAGCCACAGCGCACCGGCCGCCTGCGACAGCTTTTGCGGGAGGTTGCGCCGGCCGTGACGGTGATCGCCATTGTCGTCAAGTTGGTCAAGCAGGCCGACGAGCTGCATCGACAAGGTGCTGGCGCCCCGTGTCCGGGTATTCCACAAATTGCGCCAGGCACTGGCGGCAACAGCGCTCCAATCGACCCCGGCGTGTTCGTAGAACTTTCGATCCTCCGAGGCCAGCAAGGCGCGCAGCAGGGCCGGCGAAACGTCCTCGATCCGCGTCCACGGCAAACGCCGCTGCGTCATGTCGATTCGCTTGCTCTGCAATGGCCGGCCATCGCGGGCGAGCAACAGCGCATCGGATTCAACGTAAGCCGAACGCACCTCGGAGAAGGACGGCGCGGCCGACGTCGGCAGGCAAAACGTTGCCAGACACAGGGGCAGAAACCAGGCCGTTCGATTTGCCTTGAGGATCATGATCCTGGCCGACCCGATGGCCGGTTGAATCGATTGAGCCGGGTCAAGAACCGTTCCATTCCACCATCACATGACTTCCTGAGTTAACCGAATCTGGATTCTCGCCGCACTTGCCAGCCGAACACAAACGACGTTTTTTCGTGGCCCAGCCACTGTAGAATGACTCCAGGCCTGCCGCCCCCGAGGCCGGCTCCCTCTCAGGATTCTCCATGACCAGCGAACACTCAACGACTTACTTTGATGCCCGGGCCAAGACCTGGGACGACGATCCCATGAAAACAGCGCGGGCGCAGGCCGTTGCCGATGGGATTCGCACGCAGGTTCCGCTGGCCGGTCACATGACCGCGCTCGAATACGGGTGCGGAACCGGCCTGCTCAGCTTTGCCCTGCAACCGCAGCTCAAACACATCACATTGGCCGACAGTTCTTCCGGCATGCTGGCGGTATTGCAGGACAAGATCGATGCCTTTGGCATCGCCAACATGCGCGCCGCTCAGCTTGACCTGGTCAGCGACCCCCTGCCCTCGGACCATTACAACCTGATTTACTCGCTCATGACGTTTCACCACATTGACGACACCGACAAGATATTGCGCGATCTTTTCTCCCTGCTCGTCAGTCCGGGCTACCTGTGCATCGCCGATCTGGATAGCGAGGACGGATCTTTTCACGGCCCCGGCTTCACCGGGCACCAGGGTTTTGACCGGAACGCACTGGAAAGCAAAGTTCTCCGGGCAGGATTTAGCTCGGTCAACTTCACGACGGTCTTCGAGATTACAAAAGGCGAAAAACAAACGCGCTTCCCGGTGTTTCTGATGATTGCTCGAAAGCTGTAGGCGAGGCTATCGATTCGGTTCTTCATCGGGCATTGTCGATCTCAATCACCCGCCAGGATTTCAGCGGGTCAACGCTTGCCGCCATGGCTTTACCACGGGATCTCCTGGCCGTCGAACGCGATGAAGCGGCCGGTGTTGTCGGTGGATAATTGTTCGATCACGGTTCGCATGCCAGCGACGCTTTGCTGCACGGAGATCAGCGCATTGGCACCGCCCATATCGGTTTTGACCCAACCCGGATGAAGCGTAGCGACCGCAAAACCACGAGACTTCAGCTCAATGGCAAGATTCTTCATCACCATATTTACGGCGGATTTGCTGGTTCGGTAGAGGGCGCTGCCGCCGCCGTCGTTGTCGGCGATACTGCCCATCTTGCTTGACAGCGTCACAATCTTGCGCAGCCGACTCGCGGCGACATGATCGACAAAACACTCGACTATTTTCATTGGAGCCATGCTGTTGATCAAGAACGCCTTGTGCCATTCGGCATAATCGATCGAGCCAAAAGAACCCCGTGGATAGATCCCCGCGTTGTTGATGAGCACATCGATGGCCTGGCCTTGCAGTTCTGATGCCAGCCGCTCGATCTGGCTGAAATCGGAGACGTCAAGGGCATGCATTGATATCTTTCCTGCACTCGACGCCACCAGAGCACTAAGCTTCGTGGCTTTGAGGGGATCGCGGCAACAGGCGATGACCTGGCAGCCGGCGCTGGCGTATTGACTGACAAACTCCAGACCAAGACCGCGATTGGCGCCGGTGACGAGTACCTGATATGTTGGACCATTCATTGGAACTGCCTTTCAACTACATTTCTCATGCTCACGACATGCCATCGCAAAGGACGTGTTATGCAAATGTCAGACTTCAATTTTGGCACCACCGACTGGTCACTGATTCCGCAAACCAAGCACCAGGGGGAATCCGGCCTGGCCTTGTGGCGCACACAGTATTTTAGTGATATCCGGGTTCGGCTGGTGGAGTACACGCCGGGTTATCTCGCCGATCACTGGTGCGTCAAGGGCCAGATCCTGTTCTGCATCGAGGGCGAGCTGCACACCGAACTCGAAGACGGACGTGTATTTACGCTCAAGCCCGGCATGAGCTATCAGGTGGCTGACAACGCGGAGCCGCACCGCTCAAGTACGGCACACGGTGCCAAGCTGTTTATCGTCGATTGAATGGAGAATCCGGCAACGGGTCTCCATCACATGCCTTAGGCATTTCGTCGGCTACTCAACTGGCTTAATTATCCACGCCGCGATCAAATCTACCGCCTCATTCTGCATACCGGCGTAGCCGTGGTAGTGCAAGGGCTCGCACGGATCGCCGGTCGCCCCCGATCCACCGCTGACCAGGAGCAGCTTCTTGATCGGCGCGTTCTTAAGTTGGCTAATGACATTCTTCACTTCGTACGGCCGGCAAGCCCAGCAGGCATCGTCTTCGTGGTGAAACACCAGCGTCGGAACGCGGATTTTTTCCAGGTCCTGCCGGGGAACTGCCCCGGCGATCTTGTAAGCGACGATTGAGGATGTCAGCACCACGCCGGCGATGAGCTTCTCGTTGTCCTGAATCGCCGCTGCCGCCGCGGAAATTGTTCCCATGCTGGTGCCGACAACCCAGATCGGCAACGGACTTTGTTGCTTGATGGCGCTGAAAATCGCCACGTTGTCGGCGGCGTGCTTCTCGCCGATCCGCACGGCACCGTTGGCGAGATCAATCCCGTCCGTCGCGCGGCCGACCATGACGACATTGAAGGGGTGACTGGCCCAGCGCTTGCCCGTACGGATCAGGAAGTTGCCTCCGGCCGGCCAGCCATCGTCGCCGATCTTTCCGTACCCGCCTGCGCCACCCGAGAAAAGAACCACCGTGGCCACGGCGTCGCTGCGCCAGATGGCGTAGACCGGCACCGTCACGCCGTCGCGCGTGGCGACACGCCGCACCTCGCCAACGCGGTCTTCCTGCGCGTGCAAGGAATTGCCGGCGAGCATCAGTGCCAAAAGCACGACTGCACACAGCAATCTCGATAGTTGTCGTATTGCGGACATCGCTTCGTCTCAGTCGTCGGCGTCCAGAAGCTCCTGCACCTTCTCAGTCGGGCGTCCGATCACTGCCTTGTCCCCGCGCACGACAATCGGCCGTTCGATGAGAATCGGATGGGCGACGAGCGCATCGAGCCACTCATCGTCGCTCAGGGTTTTTCCGGCGAAGTGCGTCTTGAACACCTCCTCACCGCGGCGAACAAGTTCCGCGGGACGCATGCCGAGCTTGTTCAGCAGGCTACGCAGTTCCGCCTTGCCGGGCGGGTGTGCGAGGTAATCGATGATTTTGGCATTCAGGCCGCGTGCAGCAATCAGCTCGCAGGCCGAGCGGCTTTTTGAGCAGCGGGCGTTGTGGTAGATCACGAGGGTGTTTTCGGTCATTGCGGTCATCGGTATTCCTTAAGTGTTAGCGCCAGACACTGAGTGGCGGGTCGGTTACCACCGCACGCAGAACGTCGCCGCGCGAGACGAAACCGATCAGCTCGCCGCTGTCATTGACAATAGGTACGCCATCAACGTCGCGCTCAAGCATCACCCGTGCAATGCGCCGGACATCGGTCAATACCGTGGCGGCCACTACCGGCGTCGTCATCACGTCGCTGACACGCCTGGCCAGCACGTCGCGTACCCGCCCATCGGCAACATTGAGCGCAGTCAGCAAATTCCGCTCGCTGACGATGCCGACCAGATGATAGCCGTCGTCGAGAACCGGCGCCTGATGGATCTTGTGGTCGACCAGGGTGCGCCAGGCGTGCGTCACGTCGTCTCTGGAATTCACGATAATCAGCTTTCGCTGCATGATTTGCTGGGCGTGGTAAATCGGGCCACGCTCAAGCTCCTGCGGCATCATCGCCCGATAGGCATCGACGGCCGACTCGCCGACGCCACCTGCCACCCGCATTCCAGCTTCCGGAGCAAGACCGGTTTCCACCTGATCGCCGATGCGCCGCGCCGGCGTGACCGGCCCGCGCGCCACAACCGGCGGCATCCGGCCGAGTTCTTCAAGCGTGCCTTGAAAGATGGGACCACTTAGCCCGTAGATGGTAAACATGCCCGTGCTTTCTCGCGTGTTGACTCAAAGCCCAGGCCGGAAGCCGGCCGTCTGCGGTGTGATCGGGCTTGCGGGGCGCGCGGGTCTACTCGGGGACATGGCAGACGGCTTCGATATTGTGGCCATCCGGATCAAGCACGAAGGCGCCGTAGTAGTTTGGATGATAGTGAGGGCGCAAGCCCGGAGGGCCATTATCGCGACCCCCGGCGGCAAGCGCAGCCGCATGGAACGCATCGACCAGTTCGCAGCTTGAAACGCGAAACGCCACATGGATCGGCGGAACGTTGGGCGTACCACTTCCAATCCAGAAATCCGGCTTGGGAGGCACGCCGAAGCCCGCCGCATCACCACGCCCTGTCTGTGCAGCGGATACCTCCATCAGCAACGCGTACCCCAGCGGTGCCAGCGCTTTCGTATAGAACAGTTTGCTCTTCTGGAAATTGCTGACGGTGACTCCAGTATGGTCGATCATGACGGCGGCTCCAGTAGATTAGGCATCCAGGGTTACGCGATTGGTGAAGCAATTTGCAACGGGCGTCAGCACGAACTATAGCAGTGAAATCAAGCGTCTCCATCGGTTCGCCACGGAATAATCGGAAGCCGAATAGGCGCTAAATAGGCGCTAATTCGAGCAGGACCCACGCACGATCTCCCGCTGCTCAACACGGCCCGGAACGAAAGCGGCGACCAGCCGCGCACAGGCCGAACGCGCGGCAATGCTGTTGTCCTGACTGAAATTGCAGACATAGAGATCGAGCGTAACGGCGTTCATTTCGGGCCAGGTATGCACGGCGAGATGGGACTCGGCAAGAATTACAGCGCCAGTCGCGCCGGCCGGTTCCGTGTTGCTGCCGAACTGATGAAAGACCTGCCCGACGGGCGTCAGGCCCGGCGCCGAACAGATCGCTAGGCAAAGTTCGCGCAGGGCGTCGACGCTGCGCAACAGGTGCGGCGCGCATTTGCAGTCGTGGAGTTCGGCGATGAGGTGCAGTCCGTTCATATCAGGTGTGCTCAGCTTAACGAAGTCTGGAAATTCTTGCCCAGGCGGTGCAGCGTGCGCTCTGCGGCCAGTACGCCACGATACTGCGCTTCCTCGAACAGCGAGAATCCGCTCACGTCGGCATGGGCAAAGCGCAGGCGCGCACCGTCGGCGGCAAAAAGCTGGCGTTCCTTTCCCCAGATCAGCCCCGGTAGCGGCCGCACCATGGCGTGACCGTTGCGGAACACATCGAGACGCGTCGTCAGCTGCCGGATCTCGGGGTGCGGCCGCTCCAGTTCGTCCAGAATCTGCTCGGCCCAGGCTTCGCGCGAAGTCTCCAGCAGAGCCGTGCGGCCTTCCTGCGGCGTCATGCGGTTCAATGCCCGGTAATAGGTGAATACGGTGGCGCCCGGCCGCATGCGCATCTGCTGGTGTGTGGCCACCACGTAGCCCAGGCCGGGGCTATCGTGGAGCACATTGTCCCAAGCTATCGGCACCCCGGCGCGTTGCTCGGGGAAACGCGAAAGTGTCAGGTTGGCAACCAGCCAGGGTGCGTGGGTAAAGCGCCGGGCGGCCGCCTTCAACGCGTCGTTTCCGACAAAGACATGGGAAACGAGAAACAGCGGCGCCGCCCAAATCAATTGCTCGGCTTCCAGCCGCAGCGTGCGTTGTTCCGCCGGTAGCCACAAATCGACCTGCATTCGCCCGCGCTTTTTCCCAGACTCGTCGGCGACGCGGAAAACCAGCGCGCCGGTCAGCAGCCGATCGCCGGCATGGTCGCGGATGCTCTGCGCCAGTCCTCCCGCCAGCCAATTGTTGCCGCCCGGCGTGGTGAGCACGGTATCGCTCGCGGCGTCCTGCGCTTCGCCGTTGCGGCAGGCAAAGTAGTGGATGCCGGCCCAGGCCGAGACCTCGTCCAGGCTCGTGCCGTAATCGTCACGACAGACGTAGTCGACGTACCAGTGCAGTTGCGGCGAATCGAGCCCCTGCTCCAGTAGCCAGTCGCGCATGCTGATCCTGTCGAGCGCCAACAGGTCGGGCGCCGGGCTGGAGAGCGCCATGGGCAGGGCAAAAGCGCGGCGCGGCGTAGCGCCACCATCGTGCCGTTGCTTGAAGCCGTCCATCAGGGCGAAAAAGCGCCGGTACTGATCCTGCTCCGCAGCGCTGACGCCGAGCTGCGGCAGGACGCCATCCTGCCACCAGCCGTTGCGATACAGCCGTTCCTGCGGTGTCGCGCAAAGATAGCGTTCGTCATAACGCGGCCGGGCGGCGCGCGGGTCGCCGTACAGAACGCCGAGTTCAGCAAGAGTTCCCGCACGGCGGTCGCTTCCCGCGTCGGTAACGGCAGGTAATGCGCAGCGAGTGGGTAGGCGCTAACTGCGTTGTGACCGGCGCGCGAATTTCCTCCGGCTTCGCCCTCCAGCTCGACCAAGAGAAAATCCTTGAAACCCGCTTTGGCCAGCTTCCAGCCGGCCGACAAACCGCCGATCCCGGCGCCGACAATGGCGACCTGAACGCGCCTTGTCTCGGCCGGCGGCGGAAGCTTCGGCTCGCGCAGCCGATGCCCGAGTTCCAGCGACGCGCCGAGCAGTTCCCCCGGCGGTAGCGGTGGCCTGGGCGGTTTCGCCGATCCGCTGCAGCCGCCCAGATTGGCCACCCCGGAAGCCAGACCCGCAGCCGCCAGCGAGGCGAGAAAGTCACGGCGACGCATCGGTCAACATGGGTCAAAAACTTCAGCCGTCATCGCTTCAAATCCCTTCCGGATTCCCTCTCTTGCCCGACATGATAGATGCAGTTCGAGCGAACTTGGCGACTCGGAAATCGCCATTCAGGATCATGACGATTCCGGCCGGAACTTTCGGACCATATCATGCATGGTGAACGGCAAGTGCAACAAGCGAACGGTAGTTTCAGCACCCTCGTATAACGGGGTGCGAGCGGCGACGCGCAATCGGTCACCGTCCGTGGCGAGCCGACCGCGGTGATTGACCGAGATTCAATACCCCCGGATACTCTCGGAAAACACCATTGAAATTCCTATCCTTTCATCATCATGATTAGACGAGTCCTGCTTGCCTGTGCCTGCCTGTTGATCTGGGCCGTTTCGCCGGTGGGTGCAGCCGAGCCCTCGCCGCAGGCACTTTCCATCTATGAAGACGGCAAACGCGCCTACGACGCCGGCGATTACACGACGGCCTCGCGACGGTTCAGCGAAGTCTCGAAGCTGGAACCCGAGAATCCGCGCTGGCATTACAATTTGGGACTGGCGCGACGGCAACTGGGCCAATACGCCGGGGCCGAGGCGGCGTTCCGGCGGGTTGCCGCACTCGATCCGGAATACAAGAAGGCTGAAATCGCTCAGAAGCTCGCGCACATGGAAGATGACGCCGGCAGCGAGCGCGGGCGTTCCGGGCACGACGATGCCCGCGTGTTCTTCTATGCTTTTGGCGGCATCGTATTGGCGATCATTGCGGGCGTGCTGATCGTTCGGCGGCGCAGGCGGCAGCGGGTCGCGGCGCACGCGTCCAAGGCGGCTCTGAAGATCGACCCGCAACTGCTGCGCGCCTTTTCCGCGCGGCTCGACGCCTTGCGCGAGCGTCTGGTGCCGATCGAGCATGCGATGCGTTTTGGCGAAGATGCCGACTTGCGGCGCGAACTCGAATGTGCCACCGACTTGGAACTCGCCGTTGCGCGTTCGCTCGCTGTGCCCGGCGCTGACGGCATGTCGGCAAGCCGCCTGGCGGCACGCCTCGACGAGGCCGAAGCACTGGCTGCGGGCGCCCGCCAGCGTGCGCTCGCGGGGTTTGGTCCGCACGCCCTCGAAGGGCAGGGCGAGCGCGTCGGTTGCTGGTTCTGCGCCCGGCCGCTGGCAAATGCCGAGTTTCGACGGCGTCTGCCGCTGACCGTCGGCGGCCGTACCAGCGAGGTGCTTGCCTGCCCGCCCTGTGCCGAGCAGGCTGCGCGCGGCATCGCGCCCGAGCTGCGTGGCCGTGGCGAGGGCGCGGGGTTCCAGCACTGGAGCGAGGACGGCAATTTCGATCCTTATGCCGAGCGGCATCGCCCGAGCACGCGACAAGTGCCATCCTGGGACTTCCGTCCGGCCCAGGGCATTGCGCCGATTGCCCGTCTCGCCGCGGGCGGTGCGCTGGCGGCGGCAGGCACGGCGGCGGTCGTCAGCCTGCTCGATCTCGATGCGGCGCGCGAAACCGGGTTGGCACAGCAGGCTGCCAGTGCCGCCGCCCGCCACGCCCGTAACGAACGTTCTGATTCGATTTTCCGGGATCATTCGTAGTGGCCGGGCCGCGCCTCCTCTTCTACGCCGTCAACGGGCTCGGGCTGGGCCACGTCACGCGCCTTATCGCCATTGCGCGCCAGGTGCGTCGGCTCGAGCCGACCGCCGAAGTGCTCTTTCTGACATCATCAGAAGCCGACAACGTCATTTACCGTGAAGGCTTTGCCGCGATCAAATTGCCGTCCAAGACGGTCCGCGAGGCGACCGGCCTCGGCAAGCGCGCCTGGCTCAAGCTGGTGCAGACGGTCACGTGGAACGCGATCGGCGCTTTTGACCCGGATGTGCTGGTAGCCGATACCTATCCCGCCGGCACGGTCGACGAGCTGCTGCCGGTGTTGCGCTGGCGGCAGAAGAATGTGTTCGTCTTCCGCGAGCAGCGTCTGGACAGCTTTCTCGGTGATCTGATGCAGGCGGCATTGCCGCTGTACGACCTGCTGCTGATTCCGCACGACGATGTCGCTCGGGTCGGCAGTTTGCCCGAGCCGGACAAGGCCCGTGCGGTCGGACCAATCCTGATCCGCGAACGGGAGGAGTTGCTCGCCCGCGACGCGGCACGCCGCGTCTTGGGCCTGCCTGCGGACGCCCGGCTGCTTTACGCCAGCTTCGGTGGCGGCGGCGACCCCGACGCCGAGCGCGCGCTCGACCTGACCGTTCGCGCCGTACGCAAGCGTCCGGAATTTGAGCTGGCCATCGGCGCCGGTCCGCTGACCCGGAGCCTTGACGCCATTGCCGGCACCCACGTCATCGACGGCCGTTATCCGATGCTCGATGTCATGCCTGCTTTCGATGGTGCGGTCAGTGCGGCCGGCTACAACAGCGTCCATGAGCTGATGTTTGCCGGAATTCCCACTGTCCTCGTACCGTTTGGACGCGTTCTCGACGACCAGGAGCGGCGGGCACGCGAACTCGCCGACGCGGGGGCCTGCCTGTGTTGCACGCCACTGACCGAAGCGAGTCTGGGCAAGGCGCTCGACCGCCTCGCCGATACCGATACCCGACGCATGCTGGCGGCCAACGCGGCGCGATGCGTCAGCCGCAATGGTGCCGGTGCCGCCGCGCGCGCCATCGTCGATATGCTGGCGTAATGGCTCGGGCACCGGCGAGTGCATCCCTGCGCGAGCGTTTGCAGGGCTGGCGAGAAGGCAATCCGCGGCTCGGGCCGGAAGCGGTGCATATCGACATCACCAACGTCTGCAACCTGGACTGCATTACGTGCTGGAATTACGCGCCGACGCTTGCGACGCCCAAATCCGCCGAATGGAAACGCCAGCGCCTCGACCCGCTGCGTTTTGTCCGCATCGTCGACGAGGTTGCAGCGACGGGCACCGAGCGCATCATCCTCAGTGGTGGCGGCGAGCCTTTCACGCATCCGGCGATTTGGGATTTCATCGGCCACGTCAAGGCGCGCGGTCTGCACCTGACGCTGATCAGTAACGGCACACTGATCGATTTCGACCGCCTTGCCGTGCTCGCGCCGGACCAGATTCTGCTGAATCTCGCTGCCGCCAGTGCCGACACCTACGTGGCCTACCATCCCAATCAGCCGCCGGCGACCTTTGCCCGCCTGCTCGCCGGAGTCAACCGCCTGCGTGGCATCACGGCGGTCAATTTCGTGCTGGTGATCAATGCCGTCAATGCCGGCGAACTCGTCGCCATGGTCGAGTTGGCTGCCGCCCACGGAGCTCGCTGCTCTTTCAAGCTGGGCGATCAGCCGCCAGGAACCGAAAGCTATGCGCTCGACGCCGCAAGCCGCGCTGCCCTGCTCACCGAGGGCATTCCCGAGGCAATGAAGCGCGCCGGCGAACTCGCGGTGCGCCATAACCTCGATGCCTTTGCCAGCCAGCTTGCGGGGGCCGGGCCGGGCAAGGCCATTCCGTGCTTTGCCGGCTACCTCTACAGCCGCGTCTTCGTCGACGGCCGTGTGTTCTTTTGTTGCGAACATATCGAAGCTGGCCATATCGACGAAAGCGATTTCGCCACGATCTGGCAATCGCCGCCGTACCGCGCCCTGCGCGAGCGCCTGCGCGCCGGACGGAGCTTTCCCGGCTGCGCCCGATGCGGCAAGCACGACATGAATTTTGCGGCGGCGCAAGCGCTGACGGCGCTCGACGCGCAATCCCGGGCGGCGGATTGCTGACATGGCCACCGAACGTCAGGTCATCAACTGGAACATCGTCGGCGGCTGCAACTACCGCTGTTCGTATTGCGTGCAGAAACATGCCGATGGCGTGGGCGGTCCCTCCGACAAACAATTGGATGCCGGGCTCGCCTGCCTCGCTGCCTTGCCGGGGACATGGGAGGTCAAGCTGTCCGGTGGCGAGCCCTTCCTGCTCAAGCGCCTGCCGGACGTAGCGGCACGCCTGACCGCGGCGGGCCATACCGTTTCGGTGCTGACCAACCTGTCGACGCCGCTGGCCGTCATCGAGCGGTTCATCCTGGCTGCCGGCGATGCGCTGCGCACGTTTTCGTGTTCGCTGCATCTGGAGGAAATCGCCGAGCCGGTCTTTCTCGAAAGGGCCCGCGCGGTGCACGATCGCTTGCGCGATCTGCCGCGCACCAGCTTCGTCGTCAACTCGGTCGTGCGGCCCGGGCGGGTTGGCGAAGCGGCCGCATCCCGCCGGCGATTCGAAGCGGCCGGGCTCAAGTTCTATCCGCAACTGATGCGCATCGATGGCCAACCCGCCCGCTACGGATGGGTCGATCGCTGGCGCCTGGCCCGGCATTTCGGCGACCTGGCCCGGCCCGGTGAAATGAACCGCGGCATTTCGCTGACCGGACGCCCCTGTCATGCCGGCAGCCGTTATTTCATCATCACGCCGAAAGGCGATGCCCACACCTGCTATCCCGGCAAGCGGTTCGGAAATGGGCGCCTCGGCAATATCTTCGACGGCAGCCTGCGCCTGCTGGCGGCGCCCATCATTTGCCCCTATGCCGTCTGCCCATGTTCGGTACCGCAAAACCGCCGCATCGTCACCGTTTGATGCCCGGTTCGTTCATCGAACCGCCGACGCATCGGTCAACAGCCGCCAAAAACTTCAGCGGTCATCGCGTCAAACCCCTTCGAAATTTCCGCTCTCGCTCGAAATGATGGATGCAACGCGCTCGAACTTGGCGAATCGGAGATCGCCATGTTAAATTCAGACCATTCTGACCAGAATCGTTGGAGCATACCATGCATGGCGAATGGCAACTGCAACAAGCGAAGAGTAATTTCAGCGCCCTCATAAAACGGGCCGCGAGTGGCGACGCGCAAACGGTCACCGTCCATGGCAAGCCGACAGCAGTGGTTGTCTCGGCGGAAGAATATGCTCGACTCACGCGCCGCCGCGGCAAGCTCTCCAGTGCGCTGCTGCGCCCCGACCTTGCCGCGGAAGACCTGGATATTTCCCGCAACCGCGATAGCGGACGTGGCATCGAGCTATGAGCTGGCTGCTTGACACCTGCGCCCTTTCCGAATACGCCAAAAAAACTCCTGCGCCAAACGTGATCGCCTGGCTTGATGAGCAGGACGAAGCCAGTTTGTTCATCAGCGTCATCAGCCTGGGCGAGATCGAGAAAGGCATCCTCAAACTGAGCGCCAGCGAACCGCGCCGCAGCCAGAAACTCACCGCCTGGCTGGGCAAGGTCGAGCAACGATTTGCCGGGCGCATCCTGCCGCTCGATACCGCCGCCCTGCATGTGTGGGCGCAGTTGGCCGCAAGCGCCGAACTGGCGAGGCAGGCGCTGCCGGTCATGGACGGCCTGATCATGGCGACTGCCCAGTGCCACGGCCTCACCGTGGTCACCCGCAACGTGCAGGATTTCGAGCGCTACCCGCAAGTCTTGAATCCTTGGGCGCTGTAGCCTTGCCGTGGCCAGTATGGCATTTCGATCCTCATGGTTAACTTACAAACCGTCCAGGTTAAGGGAAAGACGTTTTCTTTAACTAAAGAACAGGCCCAGGCAGCGATTTCCATCGAAGACTTTCTCTTTGCGAATCAAACGGGCCGTCGCTGTTGTGCCCTAAGCCGAAGTTGCAAGTAATGAAAAGCAGACGTTCATGTATCCCGCATTATGTGGATGGCCGCACCCCCCGCCTAATTACACAACGCCATCGACAGCGAGGATGATTCAATTTGCTTGGACGCCAGCGGGCTAGCCGACCTGTGATTCCTTCGTCAGTGGCCCTCCGAAGGTTCCTCATCGACGATCATCTTCCGAGAAGCTCCCAACCCGAGTCGTTTTGCGCGAACCTGAATCGGGTCATCGTCTGGGTCCGGGTGTACAACGACTTCACCCTGGACGTACACTCTTTGATCGAACCGCAGATGACAGGCAGAAGTGCTTATTCAAGGTTCTGGAAGCCCCCCGGTACTTTAATGCGAGAACTGTTGTTCAAGTCCATGTATGAATGAAGCAATCTTTCTTGCAGTTCAGGCGACTTGTTATAGATCTGCGATTCATTTACTCGGAACCCTATTTTGCTCTTACCCCCCCCGCCCGCGCCGCGGGCGCCCCCAATTTAAGGTCGAGTTGTTTTCCCCGCGCCACCGCTGGTTGTCGTCGCCTTTATCCTGTGCCCATCACCAGCGACCACTCGGAAACTTCCCCCTTCACCCGCCCGCGCCTCAGGATACTGGTCGCCCCCATCGCTCAAGTGCGCTGCTCACCGAACAGGCAGATGCCGCCTTGACGCAGGATCTCGACCCGACCGCTTCTGTGTGAAGATGCTGGCAAAGGACTGCTGGCCGAACTGAGACATTGTCCTTCTCGAATCTTCACCGGATCACCTGCCGCCACTCGCTTTCGAAGTAGCGCACCAGTACCTGATTGTTGAGCCGGTTCACTTCGGCGTCGACGCGCGCCATGTCCCGAGGAAACTGGAACAGCCCTGGCGTGATCTCGGGCGTCAGAAAGTGCGTGGTGACGGAGTAAGCCGCGGGTGGCGTGTAAGCGCGACGACCGGCAAGAACGAAACCCCATTCGCCGAAGGACGGCACCAGCGCGTGGTACGGCGTGACATTGAGGCCGACGCTTTCCAGTGTCGTGACGACGCACCAGAACGATTGCCGGGCATAGAGCGGCGATGTCGATTGAATGACGGCCAGCGCGCCCGCCGACAGGTGCTTTTCCAGCAGGCGGAAGAACGCCGAGGTGTAGAGCTTGCCGATGGCGAAATTCGACGGGTCGGGAAAATCGACGACGACGAAATCGAACTGATCGTCGTTTTCTTCAAGCCATTTCAGCGCGTCGGCGTTGATTACTTTGACCTTGGGCGAACTCAGTGCGCCTTCGTTGAGTTTGCGCAACGCCGCTGCCGTCGAGAACAACTTCGTCATTGCCGGGTCGAGATCGACCAGCGTGACTTTCTCGATCTGCGGGTATTTGAGAATCTCGCGCACGGCCAGCCCGTCGCCGCCGCCGAGCACCAGCACTCGCCGTGCGCCGGGCAGCGTCGCCAGCCCCGGATGGACCAGTGCCTCGTGGTAGCGGTATTCGTCGCGTGAACTGAATTGCAGGTTGTTGTTCAGGTACAGGCGCAGATCGTCTTTCCAGCGGGTAATGACGATGCGCTGATACGGCGAGGTCTCGCTGTGCACAATCTCATCGGCATAGAGATGGGCCTCGGCCAGCGAGGTAAATTGCCCGGCCAGGGCAAAGCTGACACTCAGCAGAGCCAGCGAAACAAACGCCTGGGTTTTCAGCCAGACGGCGTTGCGCAGTTGGTCGCGGAACAGCCACAGCGCCCATAGCGCCACGAGCACGTTGAGCAGGCCGAACAGCAGCCCGCTGCGCACCAGTCCGAGATGCGGCACCAGCAGCAGCGGGAAGAGGATCGAGACGACCAGCGCGCCGAGGTAGTCGAAGGTGAGCACCTGCGAGACGAGATCCTTGAAACTCAGCTCGCGCCTGAGGATGCGCATGATCAGCGGGATTTCCAGCCCGACCAGCACGCCGATGCCGAACACCGCGAGGTAAAGCGCCAGGAGAAAGGGCGTGGTGAACCAGACGAAGATGAAGAACAGCGCGGCCGCGGAAAATCCGCCGAGCACGCCGACCATCAGCTCGACCTGAACGAAGCGCGCGATCAGGTTGCGCTCGACAAAGCGCGACAACCACGACCCGATCCCCATCGCGAACAGATAGGTCCCGATCACCGTCGAGAATTGCGTCACCGAGTCGCCGAGCAGATAGCTCGACAGCGCGCCGGCGATCAGCTCGTAAGCCAGACCACAGGACGCGACGATGAAAACCGAGAACAGCAGGGCTTGATTCATTACTTGTGATACAGCCTGCTCCCGCTGCCCGACAGGCGCGAGGTCTGGGTGCTGGCAAAACGATCGAAGAGACTCCATCCCTGAAACTGTGCGTTGGCGAAGAACGCCAGCGCCAGCAGCCCGATAACGAAATTGGTCTTGATCATCAGTCGTCCTAATCGTCGTCCGAATCGCCGCCCGCGCTCCCGCCTTCGTTACCGAAGTCGCTCTCGCTCCAGCGCTGCGACTCGAACGCATTGCGCCGCCAGCGCGAGAAGAGCGGGAACAACGCCAGGAAAATCATCGCCAGCACATAGTTCGACCAGACCACCGGATTGCGCACCACTTCGACGGTATCGGACACCGCGTTGCGCCTGTCCTTGCCGAGTTCATACTCGATGGTCAGGTAATAGGTTCCCGGCGGAATATCTTTGAAGACGATGTCATCGTCCTTGTTGCCCTCGGACCAGCTTTCGCCGCTATCGACGCCACGATAGTAGCTGACTTCCTGCGCGCCTTGATACGCCTCGCCGGTTTGCTTCTCGACCAGCGTCGAAGTGATGTCCACCCAGTTGTTGTCGATGTCGGTGTTGTGCCGTACGCGCAGCGCACGCGCCCGACTTTTCAGGGCGAACTCCTGGGTGGTCAGCGTCGCTTCAGCATCGTACGGCGAGAGGACCAGCGACTGC
Source organism: Propionivibrio sp. (assembly GCA_016705685.1). Lineage (GTDB taxonomy): Bacteria > Pseudomonadota > Gammaproteobacteria > Burkholderiales > Rhodocyclaceae > Propionivibrio. The sequence goes on along the minus strand of JADJLB010000002.1, from coordinate 80,495 downwards.
TTGAGCACGAGACGCGAGGCGAAGATGAATACGAACGCCAGTTGCACCAGCGTCGCCGCCAGCGCCAGCTTCCAGAACAACCGACATACGCCGCGATGGCGTTCGGCCAGCGGGTTGGGCTGATTGGCATAGACACCGGTGCGGGCCAACGGCGACTTGGTGATCTTGAACGCCGCGCACAGGGCCTCCGGCTCCAGATACTCGCCCTGCGACCAACTAACCTCCTTGTCGCTCACTTCGCGCGAGAGCATCAACGGTGGGCTGACGTAGTCTTCGACGAGACAGGATTCGCCGACGGCGACGCGCCAGTGGAATTCGCCGACCACGTAGGTCACTTCCGCCTTGCCGGAACTGAACAGTTTGAAATCCGAACCCTTGAACAAGAATGAGGCCTGGCCGCGTCCAACCATCGGTGGGTTGGACAAGGTGCGCGCAAAGTTCCAGTGCCCCTGGTATTCGGTCAGCCAGGCGAAACCCTGTTCGGCGTTGAACAGCAGGTATTCAGACCAGGTGTAGTCTATGCCGTCGGAGCGCGTGCTGCGCCGCAGGAAGCCGATAGCCTCCCAGTCGATGCCCTGCAGCTTGCCTTTGCTACCCAGCGGCAACCAGGGTTGGAAACGCATCGACTGCGCGGCGCGCGACAGCAACTGCACGTTCTCGTTATCGATGCCGATGATCGATCCGCAACTCTCGCAAGCGATGCTTTCGATGGCGCCGGAGTGCACCGTCAGTGGTGCGGCGCAATGCGGGCAGTTGAATGCCCTGGCCTTGACCGTGGCGGCCTGCGCAGCCCCCGCCGTAGCGGTGTCCTTGAGATTGACCAGCTTGAGTTCGTCGAACGTCGCCGGGTAACCGACAAAAACCAGCGGCGGCGCCTCGCTGTAGTCGATGGTGACAAAGCGGTCGTTGCCGCGCAAGTCGGCGGTGTTGACGTCGTAGCCCGCTTCGACCTTGAACGGCAGTTCGCCCTGCCCGGCGATGCAGCGCGCCGTTTCGAGATCGGTGACGGTGAAACTGCGTCCGCCGATGCTGACCGGCATTTCCGGCTGCAGCGCATCGAAGGCCGGCAGTGTTTCATCGACCGGCGTTTGCGAACTGAGCACAAATTCCCCGCCGGCCTCGGAGAGCCACGCGCTGCGCGCATCGTCGAAGAGGATGTGCCACTCGTTCCACAGGCCGGACGCGTGCTTGAGCTGGATGCGTCCGATGACGCCGAAGTGCTTGCCGCGGAATGTTCCTTCGCTGCCGATCTGGATCAGCGTCGGGTCGTCCATCAGCTCGGCCATGCGGCCCAGATTCTTCAGATCCTCGCCGTCGCGTAACAGGGTGCTGCGACAGAACGCGCACACCGCATAGACCGAGGCCGCCGACTGGAAGCTGACCGGCGCGCCACAGGAAGGGCAACTGGCGGTTTTCACGTTGAACCGGAAAGCTCAGAGTGGAGATTCATGGTTTTTGAACGCTTTCAACACAGAGGCCACAGAGACATGGAGAACACGGAGACATCAGACATGAATAACTCTCATGTTCCTCGGTGATCTCTGCTTCTCTGTGAACTCCGCGTCATAAGCGGTTCACGTGCAAGATCAACCCAGCTTGCCGAGCAACTCGGCTTTCTTGGTGTCGAATTCGGCTTGCGAGAGTATGCCCTTGGCAACCAGCCCATGCAGTTTCTCCAGTGTGGCGACCACCTCGTCGGCACTGACTACAGCACCGACTGATGCGGCCTGTGCGGTGGATGGGGTGGTGGCTACCGGTTGTGCGGCTCCAGGCTGCATGGCTTGCGTCATGGCCTGTGCCATGCCCTGCCCGATACTCAGGCCGGCACCGAGACCGGCGCCCATGCCGGCCATTCCGCCTTCGTTCTGAGCCGCCAGCGGAATGCTGTTGGCCACCTGATACTGGGTAAAACGCCCCATGTCGCCGATCATGTTCATGCTGATCTTGGTGTCGAGAATCTTCTGCAATTCTTCCGGCAGCGAGACGTTCTGCACGACAAAGCTGTCGAGCGCCAGGCCATAGCGGTCGAAGACCGGCTCCAGCTTGGCTTTCAGCGTGGCGCTGAATTCGACCTGGTTGGCCGCCATGTCGATGAAAGGGACACCCGACTCGCCGAACAGATCGGTCATGGTGCCGATCACCAGATTGCGCAACTGACCGTCCAGATCGTCGACGCTGTACTGCTCGCGAGTTCCGGAAACTTCCTTGTAGAGTTTGCCCGGATCGGCGAGCTTGTACGAATAGATGCCGAAGGCCCGCATGCGCACCATGCCGAAATCCTTGTCGCGGATGGTGATCGGGTTGGGCGTTCCCCACTTGCGGTCGAGTTGCAGGCGCGTCGAGAAGAAATAGATATCGGACTTGAATGGCGAAGCGAACAGCTTGTCCCAGTTTTTCAGATTGGTCAGCACCGGCAGCGTCTGCGTCGTCAGCTTGTACAGGCCCGGGCCAAAAACGTCGGCAACCTGCCCTTCATTGACGAACACCGCCATTTGCGAATCACGCACCGTAAGCTGGGCGCCATTCTGGATTTCGAAGTCCTGCATGGGGTAGCGGTAGGCCAGAATGCCGTCACCCTCCTCCGTCCAGTGGATGACGTCGATAAACTGCTTCTTGATGAAATCCATGAGTGCCATGACAATCTCCGAAAAGGAAGGTTGAAGGGTCAGTAAGTCATGCAGGCGGCGTTGGTCAGCCCGACGGTCAATGAAAGCGCGGCCAGGAAGATCGCCGGTGCCACTTTGCCGGCGGGAATGTCCTCGTTCAGATGCGGCAGCGTAAAGCGCGCCACCAGATAAGCCAATATCTGGATCACGCCGGCAATGGCGCCCCAGGCCGCGAGGTCGGCCAGCGTGTCGCTGTGGGCGATGACATTGGCCACGGGAATGGCGAAGCCGAAAAGGGCGCCGGAAAGCCCCACAGCCGCCGCCGTGTTGCCTTGCCGGATCAGCGCGATTTCGTCATACGGCGTGACATTGACATAGACCAGAAAAAATACGGCGATCAGGGCAATGGCTACGGCGAAATAGGCAAGAAAAGCAGGCAGCATGGCCAACATTTTGGGCAACATCGGAAACCTCCATTACGCAGATGATACGTCACCGGACCGGACCGACAGGGACTTCAGCAAGGCGGATGCGCGACAGCGAAACGCAGCAGTCCGTCAAGAATCAGATTCTCTGTCAATTTAAACGGGATAAGCAAGTGCGGTGCTATTCGTGGTGCAGCGCCTCCGGTCAGCAGGCAGATCGCCTGCGGATGGGGCGGCAGTCCGGCAAACATCCGCTCGATGGCGCCGATCTGGGCGTGCAGACAACCGCTGACGATGGCGTCCATGGTATTTCGCGGCGCGGCGCTGAAGTGGCCTTCGGCCAGCGGCAGTTGCGCCGTATCGCGCGCCAGCGAGGCACGCATCAGATCGATTCCCGGCAGGATCAAGCCGCCACGAAACGTTCCGCCTGCATCAAGCCAGTCGACTGTGGTCGCCGTCCCCGCGCAGACGACAAGGCAGTCGGCGGACGCCAGCCCCTGCGCACCAATCAGCGCCGCCCAGCGGTCGGCCCCCAGGCTTTCGGGTTGTTCATACGCATTGCGCACGCCGCAAACCCCGGCGCTGGAGCGCAGCCATAAGGGCGCAGGAAAGCGTTCTTCCAACGCGCTGCCGATGGCACTTTCGACCGCCAGGCCAGCCACGTTGCAGGCGACGACGCATGCCTCGTGCGGCCACCCGGCAGCAACCTCCCGCAAGCGTGCCGCGTCTCCGGTCGGCAGCGCGCCCGAGGCGACCCAGGCCGCGCCGTCATGCACGCCCCACTTGATGCGCGTATTGCCGGCGTCGATGGCGATGCGTTTCATTGGACACGCAAGGACAAATCGCCCGACAAACAGCGCTCAACACCGGACGCCGTCTGCACGAGCAAGGCGCCGTCCGCATCGGCACCCCGGCAGATACCTTCCTTTTCAAGAAGTCCGTCGCGCAACAAGCGTACGGAGCGACCTTGCCAGGCGTGTCGTGCCTGCCACTGATCGCGCAATTCGGCAAAGCCGCCATTCGAAAAACGGTCGAATTTGGAGGCCAGTTCGATCAGTATTTGCGCGAACAAGGCGTGCCTTTCCGGCACTGGCGTGAGAATACGGTCCACAGCGGTCGGCGGAAGCGCGAAGCCTGCGCCATCGCCGATCGTCTCGGGCATGCTCAGATTGAGGCCGATACCGACCACGGCCAGCGCGGAATGCGCTTCGCTCTGCAATTCGACAAGTATGCCTCCCAGCTTGGCATTGTCATACAGGATGTCGTTCGGCCATTTGAGCTGAACACCTTTCGCGCCGAAGGCTTCCAGGGCATGCACCACGGCCACGCCCACGGCCAGCGACAGGCCGGCCAGCCGGCCGACACCGTTGTTGAAACGCCAGAGAACGGAGAAGGTCAGGCTAGCTTCCGGCGAGGCCAGCCAACAGCGCCCCCGGCTACCGCGTCCGGCAGTCTGCCGGTCCGTCACGATGACGCTGCCGCCCGGCGCACCCTGAGCGGCACGGCCGAGCAGCACGGTGCTGGTCGATGCGCATTCAGGGAGGGAATCGATATCGAATCTCCCTCGCGCCTCGCCAAGCAGGGCTTGCAGGCGCACCGGGTCGATCAGCGGTTTCGGCGATGGGTCATGCACGGCAATGGCATCGGAATTGAATGCCGCTATTATCGTCAATAACGGGTGCGTCCGATGGATTATCCGGGCTGACGCGGCGCATCGTGTTTGCGGCCGTCGGCCAGGCCCAAATCCTGGATCTTGCGCGTGATGGTGTTGCGACCGATGCCCAGAGCCTGCGCCGCTTCGATCCGCCGGCCTCCGGTATAGGCCAGGGCGCGGGTAATGAGCACGCGTTCAAAACTGTCGGTCAGCCTGTCGTGAACCTTGCCGTCCTGACCCGCCAGCAAACGATCGACTTCGATCGCCAGCACGCTCTCCCAGTCGGCCACGGCAGATTGCGGCGCACTGTCGCGCAATTCCACCGGCAGATCGGCAAGATCCACCTGCTGGCCCGGCGCCATGACGGTGAGCCAATGACAGATATTTTCCAACTGACGGACATTGCCCGGCAAATCGAGCGAAGCGAGATGCCTGAGCGCGGCGTCGGAAAAACGCTTGGCCTCGACACCCAGATCCTGTGCACTCTTGTGCATGAAATGCCGCGCCAGAATCGGGATATCCTCACGCCGTTCGCGCAGGCTCGGCAGACGCACCCGGATCACATTCAGGCGATGAAACAAATCCTCGCGAAAGAGGCCTTCCTTGACCCGATTTTCAAGGTTCTGATGCGTCGCGGCGATGATGCGGACGTTGGCCTTGATCGGGGAATGACCGCCGACACGGTAGTAGTTGCCATCGGAAAGCACGCGCAGCAAGCGTGTTTGCAATTCGGAAGGCATATCCCCGATCTCGTCGAGAAACAGCGTGCCGCCTTCGGCCTGCTCGAAACGCCCGCGTCGCTGCACGGCAGCGCCGGTGAACGCGCCTCGCTCGTGCCCGAAGAGTTCGGATTCGAGCAAATCCCTGGGGATGGCGGCCGTATTGATGGCGATGAACGGTTTATCGGATCGCAGGCTATGCCGATGCACGGCACGCGCGACCAGCTCCTTGCCCGACCCGGATTCGCCGGTGATCATGACCGTTGCGTTCGATTGACTCAGGCGTCCAATGGCGCGAAAGACTTCCTGCATGGCCGGCGCTTGACCAAGGATTTCCGGAACGAGCCCCACTTCGGCAGACGCACCAACCTGGTGCGAGCTTTCGTCAATGGCGCGCCGAATCAGCTCCAGTGCTTGATCGACATCAAAGGGTTTGGGCAGATATTCGAATGCTCCGCCCTGAAACGCCGCGACCGCGCTGTCGAGATCGGAATAGGCAGTCATGATGATGACGGGCAGCGATGGGTAGCGCTCCTTGACCTGTTTGAGCAGGTCCAGCCCCGATTCGCCCGGCATACGTATATCCGACAGCAAGACTTGCGGAGGCTCGACGCCTAAATCGAGCTGCGAAAGCGCTTCGCTGGCCGATGAAAAGCTCTTGAACGGCACCTGTTCGCGCGCGAGGGTCTTTTCAAGCACCCAGCGGATTGATTTGTCGTCATCGACGATCCAGACAGGTTTCATTGTGTTTCCTGACATCGTGAGTAGTGTGACTAGGCTTTAGCAAATAGCTTGCCATCATGGCCATCACTCCGTAATCAAGGGCATCCGGATCGTAAAGCAGGTCCATCCCGGCCGACTCTCGCAATCGATCGTTCCCTGGTGTTGCTGGATAAAGCTTTGCGCCAGGGTCAAGCCGAGACCACTGCCGCCCTGGCGCCCTGACACCAGCGGGTAGAACATCCGCTCGCGGATATCCTCGGGTATGCCAGGGCCATTGTCGATGACCTGCAACTGAAGCGCCAGTCGGTAGCGTTTCTTGGCCAGGGTAACCTGCCGGGCGACGCGCGTCCGCAACGTTATTTCTCCGGATGCAGGTACGTTGCCGGGCTGGCCTTTGATGGCCTGTGCCGCATTGCGCGCGATGTTGAGTACGGCCTGGATCAATTGTTCGCGATCGCCGATCAGTTCGGGCAGACTGGTGTCGTAATCGCGCTGTACGGTCAGGGTCTGCGGAAATTCTGCGGACAGCAGGCTGCGTACCCGTTCGAGTATCTCGTGAATATTCACTGGCCCGGGCTGCATCGGTCGATGCGGTGATAGCAGGCGCTTCATCAGATCCTGCAGGCGATCCGCCTCCTTGATGATGACCTGCGTGTACTCGCGCAAGCCCGGATTATTGAGTTCATGTTCGAGCAACTGCGCCGCACCGCGAATGCCACCCAGCGGGTTCTTGATTTCATGCGCCAGGTTGCGGATCAACTCGCGACTGGCCAGTTGCTGTTCGAGCAGGCGCTCTTCACGCGTCGCCCGTAGCTGTTGGTCGATCGGCCAGAATTCGACGAGCAAGCGTGCGCCCATCGCGTCGGCTGGATTGACCGTGCAGTTCAAGTGCAAGACGACGCCATCGCTGCGCTGCAGTTTGATGCTCTGCCCGGTAAAGCTCCAGTCACTTCTGAACGCATTGTCGAGTGCTTCCTGGAGTGCGCCCGGGCATTCCACCACCCGATCGAAACGACTCCCGGAAACCGCTTTGCAACTGATCGCCAGCAGGTTTTCTGCGGCGGAATTCATGTAGAGAATTGTGGAATTGGCGTCGAGCAGGATGACCGACGACGAGAGGAGATCGAGCGCGCTAAACAGTCCGTGCTCTGATTCAGACATGTGCGGGAACCATCCTGTTGCACAGCATGTTCGGTCAGCGCAGCTTTGAAATTTCTTTCTGGATGGCCTCGATATTCCGCTCGTGCAGTGCCACTTTGTCCTTGAACGGCTGCACTCGCTCCGCAACCTTGCCACCACTGATTGCGCCGCCCTGCATCCGTTCATTGGGCAGGATCACTGCCTCCTGCTCGGCAAGATCCTTCTTGGCCTGTTCAAGATTCTTCTGTTCGGCAGCCAGCTCGCCTTCGAGAATACGTCGGCGATCCATGTCGCGTGACTTCTGCGTATCTTCTTCCACCTTGGGGAAAGTCGCTGGCGTCGGCGTTCTCGCGGCTCCCCTGGCGGCCGGTCCCGCAGCGGGCCCGAGATCCATTGCGGTACACCGGGCCCCCTTGCCGGCCGACCGAATGTTCGAAAACGACTTGTGCCCACTTTCATCGATGCACTGGTACATGACATCGGCCCGCAGCGCCGGTGCGTTCAGGAGAAGAAATGTTAGCGGGATAGAAAGCCGTAGATAGTTCATCGCAATCCTATATCGATTTAGACCGTCTGCATCGGGTACTCATTGACTGGCACCAGTGTATGGGATGACCCACTGAATTACAAACGCAACACACACGTCAACGGTGATAAAAAAAGGACGGGCAAGCCCGTCCTTTTTCACCTTTCTGCCGATTCCGTATCAACAGCTGTAGTACATGTCGAACTCGATCGGGTGCGTTGTCATGCGGAAGCGCGTCACTTCCTCCATCTTCAGCTCAATGTAGGCCGCGATCATTTCTTCGCTGAACACACCGCCGCGGGTCAGAAATTCGTGATCCTTTTCCAGTGCATCGAGCGCTTCATCAAGCGACGCGCAGGGATGCGGTATCTTGGCGCTTTCTTCCGGAGGCAGATCGTAGAGGTTCTTGTCCATCGGATCGCCGGGGTGAATCTTGTTTTGAATTCCATCGATACCGGCCATCATCATGGCGGTAAAGGCCAGATAAGGATTGGCGATCGGGTCCGGGAAGCGAACTTCGATGCGGCGGGCCTTGTCGTTGGCGACGTGCGGGATGCGTATCGAGGCGGAACGGTTGCGGGCGGAATAGGCCAGATTGATTGGAGCCTCAAAACCAGGCACCAGGCGCTTGTACGAATTGGTGCCCGGATTGGTGATGGCGTTCAGCGCCTTGGCATGCTTGATGATGCCGCCAATATAAAACAGGGCCATTTCGGAGAGACCAGCGTAGCCATTGCCGGCGAACATGTTCTTTCCGTCCTTCCAGATCGACTGGTGCACGTGCATGCCGGAACCGTTGTCGCCGACGATGGGTTTGGGCATGAAGGTGGCCGTCTTGCCGTATTGATGCGCAACGTTATGTACCACGTACTTCAGGATTTGGGTCCAGTCGGCGCGTTTGACCAGCGAGCTGAACTTGGTTCCGATTTCGCACTGACCAGCCGTAGCGACCTCATGGTGGTGGACCTCGACCTCGACTCCCATCTCTTCCATGGCCAGGCACATGGCCGAGCGGATATCCTGCAGCGAATCGACCGGAGGCACCGGGAAATAGCCTCCCTTGACCTTGGGCCGGTGACCGATATTGCCGGCTTCCGTTTGAAAACCGGACGACCAGGCGGCTTCTTCCGAATTAATTTTGACAGAGCAACCCGACATGTCTTCGTGCCAAGTGACCGAATCGAAAATGAAAAATTCGGGCTCGGGACCAAAGTAGGCGACATCGCCAAGACCCGTAGACCTGAGATAGGCTTCACCGCGCTTGGCAATGGAACGGGGGTCGCGGTCGTAACCTTTGCCGGTATCCGGCTCGACCACATCGCACGACAAAATGAGCGTCGTTTCATCCATGAACGGATCGATATTGGCCGTACTGGGATCCGGCATGAGCAACATGTCCGAAGCCTGGATACCCTTCCAGCCGGCAATCGAGGAGCCGTCAAAGGCGTGACCGTCGGAGAACTTGTCTTCGTCAAACGCCCCTACCGGCACAGAAACGTGTTGCTCCTTGCCACGGGTATCAGTAAAACGGAAGTCGACGAACTTGACGTCGTTTTCTTTAACCATCTTGATTACGTCTTGCGGGCTTGCCATTTGCAATGTCTCCTCAACGGGTACCGGATACACCGGCGACAATTAGAAAAAGTACATGGGGGAATAGCAGAAACCATGCCAATTCATGTTCTGCGAAACAGCCATTGTGCCATAAGGCCATGCGAATGAGTGGCTGGTCTTCATTGCACTAACAGTGTGCGTTTTGAGCAATCCACGCACCAAATCCGGGCATCCTGGCCAGGGTTCAAGGCAGCGCATCGGCGGATCAAGTGATTTATACTTTGCACCACTTATCCGGATCGAGATAACACAGTCATGGGAAAATTGACCGAGCTGCTGAATCTTGCGCAGGCGCGCGTACATGAACTTGGACTCACTTATGCCGGCGCATTGACGCCAAGGGAAGCGTGGGAACTCTGGCAGTTGGCGCCTGGCGCCAAACTCGTCGATGTTCGAACACATGCCGAGTGGGACTGGGTCGGCCGCATTCCCGGCGCAGTGGAAATCGAGTGGATGCACTATCCGACCAATCAGCCCAACAGCCATTTTCTGGCTCAACTGAAGCAGCAGGTCGATCCGGAGGCACTTGTCATGTTCATCTGCCGCAGCGGCGTCAGATCGCACAACGCCGCCAGTCTGGCCAGCCGGTCCGGCTATGCGGAATGCTACAACGTGCTTGAGGGCTTCGAGGGCGACAAGGACATCAAGGGACAGCGCGGCCATACCGGCGGCTGGCGCCATGGCGGTCTTCCCTGGACCAGCTGAAACGAGGCAAACTAAGCGATCGCTGGGGTCGGTTGTGCTTCACAATGCTTTTTCCGCAACCAATTCCTTCTGCAACAGTCTGCTTGCTTAACCTTAACCGATTTGAGATCCGCCAATGAACATCGCCAGCATCGCCTTTGACCGATTCAATGAACTGCAGGACAAGGCCTGTCACGAACGCATACGCGCCGCACGCGCTAAGCTCGGCAAGCAGGCCGTCCTGCTCTGTCACCACTATCAACGCGCCGACGTTTATCAATACGCCGACCTGACCGGTGATTCGCTCAAACTCTCGCGGCTGGCCTCGCAAACCGACGCCGAATATATTGTTTTCTGTGGCGTGCATTTCATGGCCGAGGTAGCCGACATCATGTCCAAGCCACATCAGAAGGCCATCCTGCCCGACCTGGCGGCCGGCTGCTCAATGGCCGACATGGCCAATCTGGCAAAAGTCGAACGTTGCTGGCGCGAGTTGAATGAAGCACTCCGTGCCGATGATGTCATTACGCCAGTGACATACATCAATTCCGCGGCCGATTTGAAGGCCTTTTGCGGCGCGCATGGCGGCATCGTATGCACCTCGTCGAACGCCGGAACGATTGCCCAGTGGGCATTCAAACAGCGTGAAAAAATTCTGTTCTTCCCCGATCAGCATCTCGGACGCTGGACCGGTTTCAAGATGGGTATTCCGCTCGACGAAATGATGGTGTGGGACCCCGACCTCGAAATGGGCGGCCTCACCATTGACGAGATCCATAAAGCCAAACTGCTGCTCTGGAAGGGGCACTGCTCGGTACACCAGATGTTCCAGCCGGCCCATATCCTGAAGTTCCGCAACCAGTATCCTGAAGGTCAGGTCATCGCGCACCCGGAATGCAGTTTCGAGGTTTGCCGGCAAGCGGACTTTGTCGGCTCGACCGAGCATATCGTCAAGACGATCAAGGACGCGCCGCCCCATACGCGCTGGTTGGTGGGAACCGAATTGAACCTGGTCAATCGGCTTGCCGATGAAATGCGGCCCGAAGGAAAAATCGTCCAGTTCATGGCACCAACCGTCTGCATGTGCTCGACGATGCAGCGCATCGACCCGCAACATCTGGCCTGGACGTTGGAAAATCTGGCAGAAGGCCATATCGTTAACCAGATCAAAGTGCCGGAACACGAAGTCGACCTCGCCAGACTGGCGCTGGAGAGGATGCTCGCGGCATCGTGAGGGCCATGAAGAACCCGCTGCTTCACGTCGTTACCTACAACATTCACAAAGGCTTTTCGCAGTTCAATCAGCACATGATGGTGCACGAACTGCGAGAACAACTGCGGACGATCGGATCGGACATCGTTTTTCTGCAGGAAGTCCAGGGGCTGCACAGCAGACACGCCCGTAACATCGGCAATTGGCCAGCCAGCGCGCAACACGATTTTCTCGCGCAGGATGTCTGGCAGGCCACGGCCTATGGCAGCAACGTGATCTACGACCATGGTCACCATGGCAATGCCATTCTTTCCCGATTCCCGATAGAGCATTCGCACAATCAGGATGTCACCCATCTGCGCTTCGAGCGGCGCGGCCTGTTGCATTGTGCAATCAAAGTGCCGGGGCTGCTGAAAGCAGTTCACTGTGTTTGTGTCCACCTCTCGCTTTTTGCTTACTCACGGCGCCGCCAGATGGCTGCGCTGGCCGAATATCTGGCAGATATCGCTGACCCCGATGCGCCACTGATCATCGCCGGCGACTTCAACGACTGGCGGAATGAGGCCGACGACTTGCTGTCCAAGCGACTAGGCCTCAACGAAGTTTTCGGTGGCGCAGGCGGCAGCTTCGGATCGCCCGGGCGAAGCTATCCGGCCAAACTGCCCGTCTTCCGGCTCGACCGCATCTACGTGCGCGGATTCTCGGTCAGGCACGCCCAAATGCATTCCGGTACGCCATGGTCAAGAATCTCGGACCACGCCGCGCTTTCGGCGCATTTGTGGCACGACGCCGGTAGCCCGGTCGGTCATACGACAACCCAGCCTGCATTCGATACGGCCTGAAGCGCGCTAGCGAGCAGGGCAAATCCCCTGAACGGCCGGAACGCGGGCAATCGACCACACGGAAATCGCCCAGCGCCAGAAATCGGCACGGGAAACACCATACATTTCACTCGGGACCGATTGCCCCAAAAAGCGCATGGCGGACATCAGCAAAGCGTTGTCTGCGCTCGGCTCAACGGCGGTGGCCTGCGTCTGCTTGGAAAGTTTTTCGCCGGCGGCATTGACCACTACCGGAAGGTGGGCGTAACTCGGTGTCGGCAAACCCAGACGTTGTTGCAACCACATCTGACGCACCGTCGAATCGAGCAAGTCAACGCCGCGCACGATGGCATTCACCCTCTGCTCGGCATCATCGACGACGACCGCCAGTTGATAGGCATATTGTCCATCGGCGCGCAGCAGAACAAAATCCCCGACCTCGCGCTCCAGGTTCTGCCGGGTTTGATGCTGGATACGGTCATCCAGAATGAATTCCTGGTCGGGAACGCGCATACGCCAGGCACGCGCTGCTTTTCCCTCGCCCAGACCGGCCCGGCAAGACCCGGGATAGAGTAGCCCGCCATCGACCGATCTCTTCCCCGTTGCGGCGGCAATCTCGCTGCGCGTGCAGGCGCAGGGATAGACCTCGCCATTGAGTTGCAAAGCAACGAGGGCGGTATGGTACAGATCGAGGCGGCGGCTCTGGACGACCACCTCGCCATCCCATTCGAAGCCGAAATCTTCAAGCGTGCGCAGAATCCCTGAGGCAGCACCGGGAACGGTACGCGGTTCGTCAACGTCTTCGATGCGCACCAGCCACTCACCACCGTTGGCGCGCGCGTCGAGGTAACTGCCCACTGCGGCAACCAGCGAGCCAAAGTGCAGAGGCCCGGTTGGCGATGGGGCAAATCGTCCGCGATAGCCGTTTGACGGGCTGGCGCCGGTGAGCGCAAAATGGCTCATCGCCCCTCCAATGCCGTGATAACAGGCGCGGCCAGGAATTTCGAATGCGCCGTTGTGGCAGACTCCATGGCAAAAAGCAGAACGGCTGAAGTGTGGCGAAAGGTCTTGTTCAAAACGAAATCGGATTTGATATTTATCAAAACGTAAACAGGCCATTAGTGCACAATGGAGGGCGGCAAGACTTAACTGGCTAGTAGGTATCTGAGTTCTGAATACACCATAGGAGGGTTGAAGATGAACACTTTTAGAAAATGGCGGCGATCCGGGCTGCTGCTTGCATTGGCGCTGCCTTTTGCAGTATCGCACAGCTTGGCTGAAGAGAAGGCCAAGGCCACGATGAGTGCCGAGGAAAAAGGATATCAGGCGCGCGGCTCTTCCCCGGTGGGTGAAGCCGAGATGCACCAGAATATCAATCCCAAGGCTCCGCCCATGACACAGGCGGAGTTCGAAAGCGCCAAGAATATCTATTTCCAGCGCTGCGCCGGCTGTCATGGCGTGTTGCGCAAAGGGGCTACAGGCAAACCGCTGACCACCGACAAGACCTTGGTCAACGGAACCGAATACCTCAAAGTCTTCATCAAGTACGGCTCTGCAGGCGGCATGCCGAACTGGGGAACTTCGGGCGAATTGACCGATGACGAAGTCGACATGATGGCGCGCTACGTTCAGCAGGAACCACCCGTGCCACCCGAATGGGGCATGAAGGAAATGATGGCCTCGCTGAAAGTCATCGTCCCTCCGGACCAGCGTCCGAAGAAGAAAATGAACAACCTCGATATCGACAACCTCTTCTCGGTGACCTTGCGCGATGCGGGCGAAGTTGCCCTGATCGACGGCAAGAGCAAGAAGATCGTCAAGATCCTGAAAACCGGTTACGCGGTTCACATCTCACGGCTGTCGAAGTCCGGGCGCTACCTGTACGTCATCGGCCGCGATGCGCGCATCAACCTGATCGATCTGTGGATGCCGGAACCGAGCAACGTGGCCGAGATCAAGGTCGGGCTGGAAGCGAGATCCGTTGAAACGTCGAAGTTCAAGGGTTACGAGGACAAGTATGCCATCGCTGGCACCTACTGGCCGCCGCAGTTCGTCATCATGGATGGCGACACGCTGAAGCCCCTGAAGATCGAGTCGACCCGTGGCACGACGGTAGATGCACAGGAATATCATCCTGAGCCGCGCGTGGCATCAATCGTCGCATCGCACTTCAACCCCGAGTTCATTGTGAACGCCAAGGAAACCGGCAAGATCATGGCCGTGAATTACTCGGACCTCAACAACCTGAAGATCACGACCATCGGCGCCGCACGTTTCCTTCATGATGGTGGATTTGATTCGACGGGCCGTTACTTCCTGGTGGCTGCCAATGCTTCGAACAAGATCGCCGTGGTCGATACCAAGGAAGACAAGCTGGCTGCTTTGATCGACGTCGGCAAGATCCCGCATCCGGGTCGCGGCGCCAACTTCATGCACCCCCAGTATGGGCCGGTATGGGCCACCAGCGACCTTGGCGACGAGGGGATCAGCATCATCGGCACCGACCCGGTCAAGCACAAGGCACAAGCCTGGAAAGTCGTGCAGACGCTTAAGGGTAATGGTAGTGGCTCGCTGTTCATCAAGACGCACCCGAAATCAACCAACCTGTGGGTCGATGCACCGCTCAATCCGGATGCAAAAATCAGTCAGTCGGTTGCCGTCTTCGACATCAAGAACCTGGACAAAGGGTTTGAAGTGCTGCCGATTGGCGAGTGGTCAGGAATTACTGACGACGGTGCCCGGCGCGTTGTCCAACCGGAGTACAACGAAGCAGGCGATGAAGTCTGGTTCTCGGTATGGAGTGCGAAGGACAAGCAGTCAGCCGTTGTAGTGGTTGACGACAAGACGCGCAAGCTGAAGGCGGTGATCAAGGATCCGAAGCTGATCACGCCGACCGGCAAATTCAACGTACACAACACGCAACACGATGTTTACTAGGCTGTAGCACCATGCCAATGACAAACGGGGCCAAAGGCCCCGTTTGTCATTCTGCCCCTTGTTTGTTCAGACGTTAAACAGAAAATTTAGGACATCCCCGTCCTTTACGACGTACTCCTTGCCTTCGGCGCGCATCTTGCCCGCCTCCTTGGCCCCATGCTCGCCCCCACAGGAAATGAAGTCTTCATAAGCGATCGTTTGCGCGCGAATGAAACCGCGCTCGAAGTCGGTATGTATGACTCCGGCGGCTTGTGGTGCGGTATCGCCCTTGTGGATCGTCCACGCTCGCACCTCTTTGACTCCGGCCGTAAAGTAGGTCTGCAGGCCAAGTAGATGGTAGCCGGCATGTACCAACCGGTTGAGTCCGGGCTCTTCGAGACCCAGATCGGCGAGAAAAAGCTGTTTCTCCTCATCGTCCAGATCGGCGATCTCGGCTTCGATCGAAGCGCACACGGCAACAACCTCGGCCTTCTCGGCGGCGGCATGTGCGCGCACCGCATCAAGCTGCGGGTTATTTTCAAAACCTTTTTCGGAAACGTTCGCCGCGTAAAGCACCGGTTTTGCGGTAATCAGGCAGAACGGTTTGAGATTGGCCCACTCTTCCTTTGACAGATCGAGTGCGCGAATGGGCCTACCCTGGTCAAGCTGGGCAAAGCATCTGTCAAGCACGGCCACCAGAATCTTGGCTTCCTTGTCACCGGCGCTCGCCGGTCGGCGATAGCGCAACAGCGCTTTTTCGACAGTGGCCATATCCGCCAGCGCCAGCTCGGTATCGATAATCTCGATATCGCGCAGGGGATCGACGTTTCCCGAAACGTGAATCACATTGTCGTCAGCAAAGCAGCGGACAACATGGAGAACGGCATCGGTTTCGCGGATATTGGCCAGGAACTTGTTGCCCAGCCCTTCGCCTTTGGACGCGCCGGCCACCAGGCCGGCGATATCGACGAACTCGGTCACTGCAGGAACCACGCGTTGCGGCTTGACGATCGCGGCCAGTTGTTCAAGGCGCGGGTCGGGCACTTCGACCACACCGACGGATGGATCGATGGTGCAGAAAGGATAGTTTTCCGCCGCCACGCCTGCTTTGGTCAACGCATTGAAAAGCGTGGATTTGCCGACATTGGGCATGCCGACAATGCCGCATTTGAGGCTCATGTTGAATTCCCTGTGATTGACGTACGTTAAGTGGCTATGGGGTGCGCCCTGAGTGATGCCCAGGCATCACGAAGAAGTACTCTTGGGATGCAGTAGGCGTTGCGCAGCAGCATAATCGCCGGAACACAGTTTCGGCCAAGCCAGCAAGCAGCGATTTAGTGCATGGTCGATCTCTTCCCGCTCTTCGCGCTGTGGTGCGTTCAGGACGTAGTTGACCACCGCGTTGCGCTCCCCCGGATGCCCGATACCGACGCGCAGCCTCCAGAAATCCGGTGTATTGAGGTGCGCTTGAATGTCTTTCAGCCCATTGTGGCCGCCATTGCCGCCGCCCTGTTTGATCCGGATGCTGCCCGGTTGCAAGTCAAGTTCGTCGTGAATGACAAGTATTTCTTCGGGTTGAATCTTGAAGAACCGTGCCAATGCAGCCACGGCCCGCCCGGACTGGTTCATGAACGTCATGGGTTGCAGCAAGAACATTTCACCCATCCGACCGACGACACCAAGAAACTTTCCCTGCGGCAGGAGAGAAGCCTTGAGGTCACGCGCCAGACGTTCGATAAACCAGAAACCCAGGTTGTGACGGTTATCCGAATACTCGTCACCCGGATTGCCGAGGCCAACGATCAAACGAGGTGGGATCATGGCAAGTTATAACCCAAAGGGTTCAGGCAACGCTTTGCGTTTTCCACACCGCCTGCGTCATGACAATCGGTGTTGGCGTCGGTTACGTTCAATGAAACGACCGCCGGGGGAGTCAAAATCCCCACCGGCGGCCTCTCGTTCAGCTGCAGGTCATCAGGCGGCAGGCGGCGTTTCTTCACCTTCGCTTGCTTCAGGGAGATCAACCTTCTTGACCGAGATCGAAACCACGACCGGGTCGTCGCTACCATGTGCCATCGGTTTGACGCCCTTCGGGAAGACAATCTGCGACAGATGGATTGAATGGCCGGCTTCGAGTTCTTTGAGGTCGACTTCGATAAATGGCGGGAGATCCTGTGGCAGACAGCTGACGTCGATTTCGTTCATGGCAGGAGAAACATTGCCGCCACTGATCTTGACGCCTGGCGCGTGATCGGCGTTGATGAAGTGCAATGGCACTTTTTGATGGATGGCATGGCTGGCGTCAACCCGCAGAAAATCGACGTGCAGTACCAATGGCTTATAAGGATGCATCTGCGAATCACGCAAGAGCACGGATTCGACCTTGCCGTCGATATTCATCGTCAGTACGGACGAATGAAACGCCTCTTTACGCAAGGACAGAAGAAGATCGTTGTGTTCGAGTTCGATCAAGGTCGGCGCGGCTGTGCCACCGTAAACGATACCCGGCACCTTGTTGGCATGACGCAGGCGGCGGCTCGCTCCGGACCCCTGCAACGTGCGCTTCTGCACAGTTAGTTCAAATTTCATTTTAGCTCCTGGTTAAAACTGATCCTGCCCGCGACCAGGCAGGGGTTGATAAGACTACTCGATAAAAAGCGAAGAGACCGAATCCTCGTTGCTGATGCGGCGTATCGTTTCGGCCAGCACGTCGGCGACTGACAACTGACGTATTCGTGGTGACTTCTGCGCCTCAACGCTCAAGGGAATGGTATCGGTCACGACCAGCTCGTCGATGGCCGAATCGTTGATACGGCTGACGGCCGACCCGGAAAGAATCGGATGCACGCAATAGGCCAGCACCAGCTTGGCGCCCTTGTTCTTGAGCGCGCTGGCGGCCTTGCACAGCGTCCCGGCGGTGTCGACCATATCGTCCATGATGACGCAGGTGCGGCCTTCCACTTCGCCGATGATGTTCATGACTTCAGAAACATTGGCCTTCGGACGCCGCTTGTCGATAATGGCCAAATCGCACTCAAGGCGCTTGGCCAGTGCCCGGGCACGAACAACGCCGCCGACGTCCGGCGACACAACCATCAGGCCATCGAAATCCTTCTTCCACACATCGGCCAGCATGATCGGCAGCGAATAAATGTTATCCACCGGGATGTTGAAAAACCCCTGGATCTGTTCGGCGTGCAAATCCATGGTCAATACGCGATGAACACCGGCGGCGGTCAGCAGATCGGCCACCAGCTTGGCGGCTATCGGCACGCGTGCCGAGCGCACCCGTCGATCCTGACGGGAATAGCCAAAGTAAGGAATGGCGGCAGTGATACGCGTAGCGGAGGCGCGTTTGAGCGCATCGACCATCACCAGCAATTCCATCAGGTTTTCGTTGGCCGGCGCACACGTCGATTGCAGGATGAAAACATCCTTGCCGCGCACGTGTTCCTGAAGCTCAACCGTAATTTCGCCATCGGAAAAACGACCCACATTTGCCCGACCGAGCGAAATGTTGAGGCGTCTGACGACATCGGCAGCCAGCTTGGGGTTAGCGTTACCGGTGAAGACCATCAGGCTGTCGTAAGCCATAGTGCGCATCCCCGTGACGCCGCAATGGCGCCGGAAAGAAAGCAAGACGTTCAGGCAGGCCAGCCACCTGACGGGTTAACAAGGCATGGCTGGGGAAGAAGGATTCGAACCTTCGAATGCCGGAATCAAAATCCGGTGCCTTAACCAACTTGGCGACTCCCCAGCTGTCGTCCGCTTGAAGAGCCGTGCGAACGAGGCGCGGATTATACAGGGGATTGGTCAAAAAAAACAGGGCACGAGAAGCTCACGGCATAGCGCTCAACCGTGATTATCCAAGCCCGGAAAGTACTATTCGTGCGTATCCTGAGGGAGCATCCGTCGAGCGTGCAGCGTCCGGTTGAGCTACAACGGGTAACCTATGCGCTTGAGCAAGGCTCCCGTCTCATGCAGTGGCAATCCCATCACGCCCGTGTAGCTGCCGGCCAGATGCCTGACATACAAGCCGGCGCGCCCCTGGATGCCATAGGCTCCGGCCTTGTCCATTGGTTCGCCACTCAGGACATAACGCCGGATCTCTGCTTCGTCGATTACACCAAAACTTACTTCGCTGACCGAAAGCGCCGTTTCGATGCGGCCTTCGAAAGCCAGAGCCACGGCGGTGAGTACACGGTGCGTCTTGTCGGACAGTCGACGCAGGATTGATTTCGCATCTTCTTCTTCGGTCGGCTTGCCGATGATCTGGCCTTCGAATTCAACGGTGGTGTCGGCGGCCAGCAAGGGTTGCGACAACAATTTCCGCCAACCGACGATCCTCCAGCCCTGCTCGGCCTTGCTGCGCGCCATGCGCTCAACATAGTCGACCGGCGCTTCAAACGCCAACGGCATTTCATCTTCATCGATTTCCTCGCGCGGATGATTGCGCAAGATGATGGTGTCGAACTGAACACCGATCTGCGTCAGCAACTCGCGGCGGCGCGGGCTGCGCGAGGCCAGATAAATACGCGGGTTATGTTGGCTGATGGGCATCACCCCTCCCGGTGATAAGGATGGTTCCTGATCACGCTTGCGGCGCGATACAACTGTTCGCAGAGGACCAGTCGGGCCATGGCATGAGGCAGAGTCAGGCTTGAAAGACGAATGGTATGGTCGGCTTGTCGCTTCAAGGAATCGTCGATACCATCTGCACCGCCGATGACGAAAGCGGTATCGCCGCCGACGCGCATCCAGTCTTGCAGACGTTGCGCGAACTCCAGGGTGGTCAACTCGGCACCCCGCTCATCGAGGACAACCATCCGGTTGAAACCCTGCAAGGCGTTCTGCAAGCGAACCTTCTCCGACGCCAGCAGCTGATCACGCGTTTTCGACCCGCGAGGTTCAGGCTTGATCTGGACAACCGAAAGCGGCATTTCCCGTGGCAATCGTTTGACATACTCGGAGCAGCCCTTGACCACCCATTCGGGAAGTTTGTGGCCAACAGCAATGATGCCCAGTTTCATGCGTCGGCCGCAATAGCCTTACGGACACGTTCAGGGCCTTTTCCGCCCCACAGTTCTTCTAGGTTGTAATAGCTGCGAATTGCCGGTTGCATGACATGGACGACGATATCCCCCAGATCGACCAGTACCCATTCGCCGCTCTCCTCGCCCTCGGTGGAAATGATCGGAATATCTGCTTCGCGCGCCTTGTCCTGAACGTTGCGCGCAAGCGCCTTGACCTGGCGGTTCGATTCGCCACAGGCCACGACGATGCGCTCAAAAAGCGGCGTGAGTTTGCTGGTGTTGATGACTTCGATGTCGCGGCCCTTGATGTCTTCAAGGGCCGCGACGACGATTTTCTGCAGTTTGGTAATGTTCATCAGGAATTGGCAATTTCAGCTTGGAGTGTAAAACGACGTGTTTTGAATATAAGCGATAACCGCTTCGGGCAGCAAATAGCGCGGGCTCAGCCCATGGCACAGCAGCTGTCTGATCTGAGTGGACGACACGGCCAACGGGGTCATGGCGAAAGTGAAAACCCGGCCGGCCGGCGCTTCCTTCAAGGCCGCGGGTGAAGCGCAGTGACGTTCCCGGCAAACCGCGGCGAGCGGCGGTGGCAGGCCAGCCACATCGACCGGAAAGCCGGGTCGATGCGCTACCGCAACGTGCGCCAGATCAAACAGCGATTCCCAACGATGCCAAGCTACCATGTTGGTAAAGGCATCGGCGCCAACGAGCAAGACCAGCGGGCGCCGCATGCCGTAGTGTTCCGGTCTGCGCAAACGCTCCAGGGTGGGTACGGTATAACTCGGCTGCGCGGATTCGGCCTCAGCGGTATCGAGTGCGAAACGCGGGTTGCCGGCGATGGCCAGCCGAACCATCTCGAGCCGTTGTTCCGCGCTTGCCCGGGGCGATTCACGCAAAGCGGGCTGGCCCGCAGGAATCCAACGAACGCACTCCAGACCCAGGCTCTCCGCCGCTTCCTCGGCCAGCCGCAAATGGCCGAGGTGCACCGGATCGAAGGTTCCACCAAAAATCCCGTGCGCGGCAAGGCCTGTATTGTCAGGCATCTTCGTCAATGGCGACAAAAACGTCCCGATAGCTCGCATAGAAACTGGCATAGAGCGTCGGCATGAAGATCAGCACGATCAGTATCGGCAACAACACCGAGAACAGTTCGCTGCCATGGGGAATAGCCGATACCAGCAAACCGACCATCAGGCCCGGCAGGAGGGCACCGAATACCGCGACCGCCATGGCGTAGGCCAGAAAGGCACGCCAGTTCTGCGCGCAGGCGACAAGACTGAAAAACAGGGACTTGCCGGCGGACAACCCGTGCCAGGCGGCAAGTACGGGCGCAAACCAGTAGGCCATCATGACCGGAATGAAGAGCAGCAGGGCCGTCTGCACTGCCATAACGAACGCGCCACTGGAGAGCGCGTTTTCGTCCGGCCGGTCTCCCATGACAATGATCTGAAAGAGCACGCCACCATCGATGATCGACGCAATGCCGAGTATGCAGGCACTGGCGACGGTATAAGCCCCTCCTAGAACAAGGAGGGTACGCAAATTCTGGCGAAAGCCGGAGAAGATGACTTGCGGCTGGAGCGGGCTGCCCTGCTCGACTTGACGACACGCATTCATCAAGCTGACCGAAAAAACCGGAATGAGCAGTGTGGCGACGATCTGCCCGATGACCGGCAGTGAATTGATTGCCGCCATTAGCATCCAGTAACTGAGCACCGTGAGTGAAAGCGTCAGTCGATTTTTTCGGAAGAGACCGAACCCTCCGGACAGCCAGCGCCAGCCCTGTCCAGCGGGTAAGTTTCGGGCCTTCATGGGCTACCGGCGACGCGCGTCATCGGATGCTGGAGGAACTCACACGACGGTGGTTTCAAAGCGAAGGTAAAAACCCTTTTAAACGGCAACAAAAATGTCCCGATACGAAACATACAGCGACCCAAAAAGGACCGGAATGAGTACAAGGAAACCCAGGAATACCGGCAATGCGGCAAAAAACGAAAGCGCCAAAACAATCACGCCATAGACGAGCAGGGGCAAGGTATTTTTCAGCGAGGCATTGAAGCTGGCCTTGAGCGCATCCTGTGGCGGCATGTTGTTGAAGAACACCAGCGCCGGCGCAAACCAGACAGCCATGAGCAAAGGGACCATCAGTGCCAGCGACAGCAACATGGCAAGCAGCATGCCGCCGAAAGCCAGCCCGAAACCCGCGGCACGCCCCATCATTGCGCCACCCGCCATGCCGCCGCCGACCAGAACGAATACGATGACGAAAATGATCAGCATGGCGATCATGTAGATCACGCCGAGCATCACCAGATTCCCGGTATTCTGTTTGAATCCGGCAAACAGATCGGAAATATCCAGCGTTTCGCCGCTGGCCGCCTTTTGACAGGACAAAAGCATACCGGCGGAAAACAGCGGCATCAGCAGGTTGGCGGCCAGTGAGCCGATCAGGGGAACCACATTGAGCCCCACCAGAACAACCAGGAGCACGACGGTCAACGCGACCCACAACCCGGGATTGACAATGAACAGCGCCCAACCCTGCTTAAGCCATTCGATGGCGTTGCCGGCCGGCACGGCACGGCTATTGCCGTTAAATGCAGGCGCCTGAATCGGAAAGGTATCCATGACAAGACTCACTTGAATTGGTTGAAGGAAGAATCATGAAATGATGGCCCAGGGCCACGGCAGTAAGCTGCTTCACCTAGCGATGCCCCGTAGCAAGCCTTGAGCGTTGCATCGGCCGGACGAGGCGGCGGTCGGCGATCTGACAAGCCGCAGGTCACTGGCGCCTCGGGTCAGAAGGTGCCGATAACCCACATCGGCACGCTCAATCTGGGAGTTCCCGGCGCATCCACAACGACGAAAGAACCATCGCCCTGCTGATCGACCAGCGTATAGGGAACGCCGTGCTCGGGCGTGACCGTAATCTTGTACAGCTTGCCGTTAACCCGGTATTCCTCGACCGTACTGCCTTCGCGCTTCCTGATGGTCACTTGCGGTTCAAGCGAATCTTCCAGAGGCACCATGACTGGCGGTCGGGTATCCGGTACGGGCGGCTTTTCGGCGCCGGAAGTCTGGGCCAGAACCGGGGCGGCGATTACGACCAGCAAGGCGATGAGGGCATGTTTACGGCGCATCACGATAGTTTCCAGGCGGCTAAGGATCAGCCCTGATTGTATTACAGATTGAGCATCAACTCGCGTTCTGACGGGAGTGGAGCGAAGCACCGGTTTTCGTAATGCCGGAAGATCGCGTCGACCACTTCGCCCGGCGTATCGATCACCTGAATCAGATCGAGATCTTCGGGCGATATGAACTTTTCGTTGACCATCGTGGTGCGGAACCAGTCGACCAGCCCCCGCCAGAACGGCTCATGGACCAGGATGATGGGTATCCGCTGGCTCTTTCCGGTCTGCACCAGGGTCAAGGCCTCGTGCAGCTCGTCCAGCGTGCCGAATCCGCCTGGCATCACCACATAGGCACTGGCAAAGCGCACGAACATATACTTGCGCGCAAAGAAGTGGCGAAAGCTCTGCGATATATCCTGGTATTCGTTGGCTGTCTGTTCATGCGGAAGCTGGATGTTGAGGCCGATACTCAGCGATTTGCCGTGGAACGCCCCCTTGTTGGCTGCCTCCATGACGCCGGGGCCGCCTCCCGAAATCACCGAAAATCCCGCATCCGAGAGCTGGCGGGCGATAGCCTCGGTGAGCTTGTAATAGGGTGAATCGGGCGGGATGCGCGAACTGCCGAAGATCGACACGGCCGGCTGGATATGCGACAGCCGCTGCGTCGCTTCGACGAACTCTGACATAATGTCGAACACCCGCCAGGCCTCGTGTGCCGAAGTCAACTTGGAGGCGCTCGAGTCTGCCAAAGGGGGAAGTTTTTCCTTTACGCTCATTTCATCTTCTCGAATTTATGCCTACCTTGCTGCTGGTTGACGGATCGTCGTATCTCTACCGGGCATTTCACGCCATGCCGGACCTGCGCAGCTCGCAGGGGGAACCAACCGGCGCCATTTACGGCGTACTGAACATGCTACGCCGGCTGGATAGTGACTACAAGGCGCATGACGTGGTCTATAAGGCCTGTGTTTTCGACGCCAAGGGCAAAACCTTCCGCGACGACTGGTATGCGGACTACAAGGCCACTCGACCGGCGATGCCTGACGATCTGGCCCGCCAGATCGACCCCATTCATGCCGGCGTCGCCGCCTCAGGCTGGCCGGTGCTGATGGTCGACGGCGTTGAAGCCGATGATGTCATCGGCACCCTCGCCAGGCAGGCCGCGGTACAGGGATTGGATGTCGTGATTTCAACCGGCGACAAGGATCTCGCGCAACTGGTTAACCCGCAAATCACGCTGATCAATACGATGAGCAACGAAATGCTCGACGAAACCGGCGTGCTGGCCAAGTTTGGCGTACCGCCGGAGCGCATCGTTGATTATTTGACGCTGGTCGGCGATTCCGTCGATAACGTGCCGGGCGTTGAAAAGGTCGGCCCGAAAACGGCGGTCAAATGGTTGTCGCAGTACGGTTCGCTGGACGCCGTGATCGCAGCGGCGGCGGAAATCGGCGGAGTGGTCGGCGAGAATCTGCGCAACGCCCTCGATTTTCTGCCGCTGGGTCGAAAGCTGGTTACCGTACGCTGCGACCTCGAACTTCCGGTATCGCTTGCCGACCTCGAACCACGCGAGACTGACCGGGCGCGACTGGCCGAACTCTTCCTGCGCTACGAAATGAAATCCTGGCTGAAGGAAGTGCAAGGCGCCGCAGAAAAGCCGTTGACCGATTCAACCGAAGCCTCAGCTCCCAATCCCCCGGAAGAAGCGCCCATGGCGAAGGCAACTTCCGGCGCTCATCGCCATCATTACGCGTGCATCCTCGATTGGGCAGCCTTTGAAGCGTGGCTCGACAAAATAGAACACGCGCCACTGACCTCGCTCGACACGGAAACGACCAGCCTGGATCCTTTTGCGGCACGCCTCGTCGGCATTTCGCTGGCCGTGACGCCTGGCGAAGCCGCTTACATACCGCTTGGCCACGACTATGCCGGCGCGCCTGCCCAGCTTGAGCTGGAGGCCGTGCTCAATCGCCTCAAGCCGTGGCTCGAATCGGAACGGCACGCCAAGATCGGCCAGAACCTGAAATACGACCAACATGTATTTGCCAACCATGGCATCGCGCTCGCCGGCATCGCGCACGACACATTGCTGCAGTCCTATGTGCTTGAATCGGGCAAGGACGGCGCGCGTGGCCACGATCTCGGACGGCTGGCATTGCGTCACCTTGGCCTGGCGACCATTGCCTACGAGGATCTGTGCGGCAAGGGCGCCAACCAGATCGGCTTCAATCAGGTGGCGCTCGAACAGGCCGCCGAATACGCCGCGGAGGATGCCGACCTGTGCCTGCGCCTACACCAGCAACTCTTCCCGCAGATCGCGGCCAACCAGGGATTGGCGCGTATTTATAGCGATATCGAAATCCCTGCACGTGACATCCTGTTCCGCATGGAACGCAGCGGCGTTCTCATTGATTCCAGCCTGCTGACGCAGCAAAGCAAGGAACTCGGCGAACGCTTGATCAAACTCGAAACGGCGGCGCACGAAGCCGCCGGGCAACCGTTCAATGTCAATTCGCCGAAACAGCTCGCCGAAATCCTGTTTGACAAACTCGGGCTGCCGGTGAAGAAGAAAACGCCGTCGGGCACTCCGTCGACCGACGAGGAAGTGCTCTCCGAACTGGCCCTAGACTACCCGCTGCCTAAACTGCTGCTCGAATCAAGACAGCTTTCCAAACTGAAAAGCACCTACACCGACAAATTGCCGAAGATGGTCAATCCACAGACAGGACGCGTGCATACCAGCTATGCTCAGGCCGTCGCGGTAACCGGCCGCCTGGCGTCGAGCGATCCGAATCTTCAGAACATTCCGGTGCGCACTCCCGAGGGACGGCGCATCCGCGCCGCCTTTATCGCCCCTCCGGGCAGACATATTGTTTCAGCCGACTACTCCCAGATCGAATTGCGCATCATGGCGCACCTCTCGGAAGATGCGCGCCTGCTTGAAGCGTTCGCACAGGGCGAAGACGTACACCGCGCCACCGCCGCCGAGATTTTCGGCGTCACGCCAATTGAAGTGGGACCGGATCAACGGCGTGTGGCCAAGGTCATCAACTTTGGCCTGATCTACGGCATGAGCGCCTTCGGCCTCGCCCGCCAGCTCGATATCGAACGCACCGCGGCACAAGCTTACATCGAACGTTATTTTGCCCGCTATCCGGGTGTCGCGCGTTACATGGAAAGCACGCGCGCTGCGGCAAAGATGAATGGTTTCGTCGAAACGGTATTCGGCCGCCGCCTGTGGTTACCTGAAATCCGCGCCAGCCAGGCTGGCCGCCGCCAGGGGGCCGAGCGGGCGGCAATCAATGCGCCGATGCAGGGCACCGCTGCCGACCTGATCAAACTGGCAATGATTGCCGTACAGCACTGGATCGATTCCGAGCAGCTGAAAACGCGTCTGATCATGCAAGTCCATGACGAGCTCATTCTCGAAGTCCCCGACGACGAGCTTGATCGCGTACGTATCGAACTACCGCCGCACATGACTCAGGTGGCCCGATTGAACGTCCCGCTGGTCGTTGATGTGGGTGTCGGCGCCAACTGGGATGAAGCGCATTGAGCCGGTCGCACTGGAACGATGAATGGAGATTGCATTTTTGACGATGACAAATTCATGACAGAAGGCCTCCCGATGAAGCAAACCTTTCTTTTGGTGTTGAGCCTGCTGGCCGTATCGAATTTCACGATCGCCCAGACCATGGAAAAACTGCCGGATTCGCCTGCTTACAAGGGCGAAATCCGACGTGGCGTGGACGGCAAACTGATCATTCTCGAGGGCACGTCCGAGGCCAAAGGATCGGCCGACGAGTCGAGGAAACGGGCAACCATGCGTGTCGGGAGCCAGGAAAAGATCACCTCGATTTCCGAGGCGGCGAAGCTGGCCCGGGACGGGGAAATCATCGTGATTGAACCGGGAATCTATCGCGGCCAGCCGGCCGTGTGGACGCAGAACAATCTGGTCATCCGGGGGTCTGGAACGCGGCCGGTGATGCTGGCTGACGGCAAGAGTGCCGAAGGCAAGGCCATCTGGGTAATCCGGGGCGGGAACGTGCGCATTGAGAACATCGAGTTCCGTGGTGCGCGCGTTGAGTCGGGCAACGGCGCAGGCATACGTTTCGAGCGCGGACATCTCGTCATAACTCGATGCGCCTTTGTCGATAATGAAATGGGGATCCTCACGGCAAATGCTCCGGACATGACCCTCGAAGTCAGCGACAGCGAATTCGCCGAGGCGCCGCACCACGAAGGACAACTGCACCATCTGCTCTATGTCGGCGCGATCGGTCGATTTGTACTCTCGGGCAGCCGGTTCGAACGGGGGTATCTCGGGCATCTCGTCAAATCGCGCGCCCGTGAAAACATGGTGCGCAACAACGTGCTGGTAGATGGACAGGCGGGGCGGTCTTCATATGAACTGGAGTTTCCTAACGGAGGCATCGCTTATGTGTTCGGCAATGTGATCGGGCAGAGCGCTGGAACGGACAACCCCGAGACCGTGTCGTATGGCGCGGAGGGGCCACGCTGGCCAGACAACCGGCTCGTCTTCGCCCACAACACACTGATCAATGACTTGCATACCGGCACCTTTCTCAAGCTCTGGGACGAGAAATTCCCTGGGGGTATCGAAAGCTGGGTCATCAACAACCTGACGGTGGGCTATGGCGAGTTGTATCCACCGGCTCATGGCCGGTTCGAAGGCAACAAGTCGGTGCCACGCCGCGACCTGCTGGAATACGGCGGGCTGCCGCTGCGTCTTAACAGTGCTTCGCCGCTGCGCGGTTCGGTCAGGATTCCAGGTCAGGCATTCGGCGTGGATCTCATGCCAGCGACCGAATTCACTTTCCCCATCGGCACCCGCCTGATCCACCCAAGCAATTCACTCGCGCCCGGAGCGTTTCAGTAATACGGCATTTCAGGCACTTCGCCTCAGCTTGCCTGGACCATGATCCGGCGCAGCCAGGTTTCGATGTCGCGCAGCTCTTCCATGCAAACGGTATGTTCGGCAAAATAGGGATGCCACGCCAAAGGGTAGCCCTGCGCCTTCAGCAACTCGCTCGATCGTTGCCCCATGGCATACGGAATCACCGTGTCGCCATGGCCGTGCGCCATGAAAATCGGAACATCGCGATTGGCCGTTGCCGCTTCATCCGGCAAGGTGTCGGCCGATGGCAAATACGTGGAAAGCGCAATGATTCCTGCCAATCGCCGCGCGTGTCGCAAGCCGGCATGCAACGCGATGGCGCCGCCCTGGGAAAACCCGGCGAGCACGATGTGCTCATCGCTGACGCCGAGTTCATTCTCGCGGGCAATCAGGGCTTCGATTTGCACGGCGGATTCACGCACGCCCTTCTGATCTTCGCGCCGTTGTGAAAAATCCGGCGTAACGATGTCGTACCAGGCGCGCATGACAAATCCTCCGTTGATCGTTACCGGCCGCATCGGTGCATGGGGAAAAATAAAACGGATGGCCGGCAGGGAATCGAGGCTCATTTCATCGACGATCGGTTCAAAGTCGTGCCCGTCAGCACCCAAACCATGCAGCCAAATCACCGACCACTGGGGCAATGGGGCGGTCTCAATTCTGATGGCTGGCAGGAGGCTGCTGTCCTTTGCGGCAAAGCGTTCGTGTTCGTTCATCACTCACTTCCTCGGGAAAGTTGTCGGCCACTATTGTAACCAGACGCATGTCTTGTCACGGGCAATCGGTATATATTCCGGAATCGCCTGAAAACAAGAACGCCACATCCATAAGACCACAATGAAAATCAATCTACAACGCACGATCACCTCACTGACCACTGTTCTTGATCTGGTTGGCACCGACGAATTTCATCACGGCAAACGAGTGGCGCTGATGGCGGCGAAAATTGCCGAGGAAATGAACTGGTCGCCAGTGCGCTGCGAAAAAATGCTTTGCGCCGGAATGATCCTCGACTGCGGCGTGTCGCGCGCCCAGGAACACCGTGCCATTACGGAAACCCTCGAATGGGAAGGCGCACAAAATCACTGCCAGCGCGGCGCAGACTATCTGGCCGTTTGCCCGCCTTTGGCGCAATATGCGGACGTCGTCCTCCGGCATCACACGCGCTGGGAAACGCTGCTGCAGGAAGATCTGGAAGACGATCTGCGCATTGAAGCCAATCTATTGTTTCTTGCCGACCGTGCAGATTTTCTCCTTGCTCCGTATTTCATCGGAGCCTCACTGAAAAACGACATACTTTGGGAATACCCTGACCTTGTCGAGCGCATCGCTGGCCTCGCCGGTACCTTGTTTGCCCCGCAGCTTGTCGAGGCTTTCCGTCGGACGGCATTGCGCGAATCGTTCTGGTTGTCGATGGACCCGGCGTACATTGAAGATCATATCGAAGACTATTTGTGCCGCGGCGACCCGGTGGATATCGGAACCTCGGAGGCATTGGCCATTGCCGGCCTGTTCGCTCGCGTGGTAGATGCCAAAAGCATTTACACGCTGGAGCACTCGACGCGTGTCGCGCGCATCGCCCGCCTATTGGCCGAAGCCTGCGGCATACGTGCCGAACAACTTGACTGTGTCGAGATTGCCGCCCTGCTTCATGACATCGGCAAGCTCCACGTTCCGGAAGAAATCCTCGACAAGCCGGGACCACTGACGCGCGAAGAGCGTGCCTATGTCATGCGTCACAGCTACGACAGCGGGCACATTCTGGGGAAGGTTTTTCCCGGACAACCCATCGCCGAATGGGCATCGATGCATCACGAAAACCTGTTGGGCACCGGCTATCCCTTCCGATCCCAGTCTTCGGACATTCCGCGCGAAGCACGCCTTATCGCCGTCGCCGACATTTTCCAGGCCTTGTCCCAAGAGCGGCCTTACCGGGGGCACATGGCCAAGAGCGAGGTGATTTCGCGTATCGACCGCCTGTGCGAACAGGGGCGCATCGACCCCGATATGGTCAAACTGCTGCATTCGCAGTTTGACCGCTGCTATGCGCTGGCTACGGAACCGGAGCAGCCTTCGCCAAATGGCTGAACGGTGCGTCCTTCGCGTCACCTGTTGTCGAATTGTTTGCTCAGAGTAAAACGCTGCTGTTAACATCTGCTTTACCGTAATCAGGCACTGGATGACCTATGCGACTCGATGACCAGGATGAAAGCAGCAACGTCGAAGACCGGCGCGACGCTGGGGGTGGTTTTG
Organism: Propionivibrio sp.; assembly: GCA_016705685.1. GTDB lineage: Bacteria > Pseudomonadota > Gammaproteobacteria > Burkholderiales > Rhodocyclaceae > Propionivibrio. The sequence continues at coordinate 50,116 of JADJLB010000002.1, read as the reverse complement.
GTGGTGGGATCGGACGCGGTGGACTGGGCATCGGCACGGTTGTTCTCGCTTTGGCCGCCAGTTATTTTTTCGGCATCGATCCGTCGGTCATTCTGAACCTCGCATCGAACGTCGACAGCCGGCCAGCCCCGCAATCGCCTGCGCACAAGCCGCCTGTCGAAGACGAAATGGCGCGCTTTGTTTCCAAGGTGCTGGCCAGCACCGAGGGCACCTGGGAACAGGTTTTTCGCGAGGGGGGCTCGCATTATCAGCAACCCAGGCTGGTGCTGTTCAGTGGCGCAACCCCTACCGCCTGCGGCACCGGCCAGTCGGCGATGGGGCCGTTCTACTGCCCGGCGGATCAGAAGGTGTACATCGATCTATCGTTTTACCGCGATCTGAAGCAGCGATTCCACGCGCCGGGCGAATTCGCCCAGGCCTACGTGATCGCGCACGAAGTCGGACACCATGTGCAGAACCTGCTTGGCATTTCGGACAAGGTGCATCAGGCGCAGCAAGGCGCCGGAAAGGCCAGGTCAAACGCACTGTCGGTGCGCCTGGAATTGCAGGCCGACTGTTTTGCCGGCGTTTGGGGAAACCGTGCCGATGCGGCAAAGCACATCATCGAACCCGGCGAGATCGAGCAGGCGCTGAATGCCGCTTCGGCCATTGGCGACGACCGGCTGCAACAGCAAACGCAAGGGCGGATCGTTCCGGAGTCCTTTACTCACGGCACTTCCGAGCAACGAGTGCGCTGGTTCAAGCGCGGCATCGATTCGGGCGACTTGCGTCAATGCGACACCTTCAAAGCGGCATCGCTGTAGAGGCTGGAATCGGTCTGTTCAGTGACGCAGGCAATCCCCTGATGCGCAATTTTTTCACCCGGCGGGTTGTCTTCACGTTGACGATGCGCGTCCTGGTCGTGACGGCCCTGCTGCTGCCGTCAATGGCCGGCGCCTTGCCCAGGGCATCGCCGGTTCCCGGCGGTATTGCCTTGATCGACCTGGGCGTCGTCGCGAACGGCGCCAATAGGCCGCGCGCCTGGTTTGGCGAACAACCGGTGCTGGTCAGTGCCGACAAAGGCCACTGGATTGCGGTATTGGGCCTCGCCCTGGATTTACCGGAGCGTAGGCACGAATTACGGGTCAGCGCGCAGGGCGAACAAATGTTTTTGTCATTCGATGTCCGTGCCAAACACTACCCGGAACAACGCATCACGCTGAAAGACTCCAGCAAGGTCAATCTCTCGGCCGTTGACGAGGCCCGTGCCATTGGCGAGATCGCGACGATCCAGGGCTTGAAGCGGCACTGGCGCGAGGCCGACGATACCGACAGCGATTTCGTGCTGCCTGCCGACGGTCGACTTGCCAGCCGCTTCGGCCTGCGCCGTTTCTTCAATGGCGAGCCGCGCGCACCGCATTCCGGCCTGGACCTGGCAGTGCCGCGCGGTACGCCGATCAGGGCCAGCGCACCCGGCCGGGTGCTGGCGGTCGACGACTATTTCTTCAACGGGAAAACAGTGTTCGTCGATCACGGCAACGGGCTGATCAGCATGTACTGCCATCTCGACCGCATCGATGTGCAGGCCGGCGATCCGGTCGGGCAGGGTCAGCGTCTCGGGCTGTCCGGAATGAGCGGGCGCGTCAGTGGCCCACACCTGCACTGGAGCGTCATCCTCAACGGCGCGATGGTCGATCCCGAGTTGTTCCTGCCGCCGAAAGCACTAAGAACCAGCGCTGGAATCAAGCGCTAAAACGTTTCATCGTCGCGCAGAAAGCGCCACTGACCGAGCGGCAAATCGCCCAGCCTGACCTTGCCGATACGAACCCGCTTGAGCCCGACGGCGCGCAGGCCGACCAACTCGCACATGCGGCGAATCTGCCGCTTGCGCCCCTCGTTCAGCACAAAGCGGAGTTGGTCGTCGTTCAGCCATTCGACCTTGGCCGGCTTGAGCCGCTTGCCGTCGAGGCTGAGTCCATGATTCAACAAGGTCAGCCCCTCGGCGTCGAGCCGGCCTTCAACACGCACCAGATATTCCTTTTCGACGGTCGAGTTCTCGCCGACCAACTGGCGCGCCACACGACCGTCCTGGGTCAGAACCAGCAACCCGGTCGAATCGATATCGAGTCGCCCGGCCGGCGCCAGGCCTTTGAGGTGTGAGGCATGAAAGCGCGGCGTGTCGGGTAGGCGCTGCTGGTTTTCCGGAAGCACCAGCGTGACGGCGGGCGTGAAGCCCGGTTCCGGCTGCCCGGAGACGTAGCCGACCGGCTTGTGCAGGAGGATGGTGATCTGCTGCCGCTGCGTCGCCTGCGCACCCTTGTCCAGCTTGATGCTGACCGACGGATCGGCGCGCGTGCCCAGTTCTGAAACGCGATCGCCATTGACGAAAACCCAGCCCCGCGCGATGTACTCATCCGCTTCCCGGCGTGAACACAAGCCGCGTTCAGCCATCAATTTTGAAATGCGCACACCTTCCTGCGGGATCCTGTCGGCTACCGGTTCGGAAATCGAACGCGGGAGACGATCTGTCGTTTTCGGTATGACTGGGGCACGCGACGGCGTGCCTCGCGGCTTTTGCGCTGGTGGGGCCGACTGAACAGGTGGCGGACGGTTGGTGGCGCTGGCACTCGTTCTGGTCTTCAGCTTGGGCAAAGTGTTTCGGATCGGCCGGCGACCGGGGGCCACTGGCGTGGTGCGCGCGTTGTCCTTGACCGGCAAGCCGAGGGTTTTGCGCAAGGAATCGGCCATCGTTCAAAGTTCAGAGGATGTCGAGCAATTCGATCTCGAAGATAAGCGTGGCATCCGGCGGTATCACACCACCCGCACCCCGCGACCCATAGCCGAGTTGCGAGGGAATGGTGAGTTTGCGCACGCCACCGATGCACATGCCCTGCACGCCCTCATCCCAACCGGCGATGACGTTGCGCTGGCCCAAGGGAAATTCGAAGGGTTCGTCGCGATCCTTGCTCGAATCGAATTTCGTGCCATTGGTCAACCAGCCGGTGTAATGAACGCTCACGAACTTGCCGGACGTCGCGCTCTCACCGTCACCCACCCTGATTTCTTCAATTTGCAGACCGGATTCGGTTGTTGTGATGGACATGATCATACCTCTTGAGTTTGGAAGGTGAAGTGTAGACCAGCTTGGGCAAAGCAACCAGTTCATTACGCGCCATTGAGCGAAACAAGACATGCGCTAACCCTCGTTCCGGGTTTCGGCTAAACTTGCCTCAATCAAAACGCCAGGGAGAAGGAGACGTATCGTGGATATTCACTCGATCATTGCACCTGTGATCACCGACAGGCTGGCTCTGGAAGAATTCATTGAATCGCTGAGCGATCTGGCGCCCAAAATCGAGCGTGACATCGCTCGCCTGAAGAGCACACCCGGTGACCGGGAAGTCATTAGCAGCCTTTTCCGCTCGATTCACAATATCAAGGGCGACGCGGCGCTGTGCAAGGTCGAATTGGCGGTAACTATCGTCCATCCGATCGAGACGGTGCTGGCGCGATTCAGAAACGACGAAATAGCGTTCAGCGACATCATTGCCGAGGCAGTTCTGCTGGCCCTGGACCGGCTGGAGTTGGCGGTCGAGAGCTTGTTTTCCGGCCGTTCCCTGGATGGACTGCATCTGCTGGATCTGGTGCAGGGGCTGGAGAAACTATCGCTTGAAGCCGCACCCAATATGGATGAGTGCGCCTGTGAGTTGATCGAAGCGGTTACGGGGTTCCGCCCCGCGTCCGAAGCAGCCGCCCTGATGCAAGGGAAAGCCTCGTCGATTTCCCGAAAGTCGAAATCGCAGGCCGCAGACGATCTGCGGTTCTTCCGCACGCTGGCAAATCAACTGGAGGCCCGCTCGACGTTGTTCAAGGGTCGCACCATGCGCCTGCTCCGTCTGGCCATGGAAACGAATCAGGTCATGGACAAAATGATCGATCCGATGCAATTGGAGGCGGCCATTTATATGCATGATATAGGAATGATGTTTCTTCCGGAATCGGTGTGGTTGAAGCAGGAGCGCATGACCGACGACGAGAAGCTGATCCTGCGGGCACACCCGGATTACGCCGACGGAATACTGTCGCGCATGGACGGCTGGGAAAGCGCCGCAGAAATGGTGGCGCAGCACCACGAAATGCCGGACGGCGAAGGCTACCCGATGGGCCTCCGGGCGAAGCAGATTTGCGACGGGGCAAAAATTCTGGCGATTGTCGATGCCTTTGAGGCCGTGATGCTGAAGCACATCAACCGCGGCAGAAACCGTTCGGTATTGCGCGCCATCGCCGAGATCAATGCCTGCAACAACCAGTTTTCACCGGAGTGGATCAACCCCTTCAATCAGGTCATTCGCCGGACGCTTGAAGCCCGATGACTGAACCGGTCGCTGATCTGGCGCGACGCTTCGGAGGAATACAAAGGCTTTACGGCGCTGAAGCCCTGATGCGCTTCCAGTCCGCGCATGTATGCGTCGTCGGCATTGGCGGCGTCGGCTCATGGGCGGCAGAAGCGCTGGCCCGTTCCGGCATCGGCCAAGTGACATTGATTGACCTCGACATGGTGGCCGAATCGAATGTCAATCGGCAGATTCATGCGCTCGGCGACGAATTTGGCAAAGCCAAGACGGAAGCAATGGCCGAACGCATTCTGGCCATCAATCCGGCGTGTCGGGTGAATCAAATCGAGGACTTCGTATCCCCGGAGAATCTCGGTCCGATGCTCGATCGGGATTTCGACTACGTGATCGATGCCATTGATCAGGTGCGCACCAAGACGGCGATGATCGCCTGGTGCAAAGCTCGCGACCTCCCCATCATCACCGCGGGTGGCGCCGGCGGGCAGGTCGACCCGACGCGCATCGAAGTCGCCGATCTGGCGCACACCATTCAGGACCCTCTGCTTTCCAAGGTGCGTTCCTTGCTGCGCAAGGACTTCGGCTTTGCCCGCAATCAGAAGAAGGGGTTCGGTATCCCGGCAGTGTTTTCGAGCGAGCCGCTACGCTATCCCGAAAACGGTGCGGCCTGCGATGAACCGCCGCAGATGGCCGGGCTCAATTGCGCCGGCTTCGGCTCGTCAGTCTGCGTCACCGCCCCCTTCGGCCTGTTTGCTGCGGCCGAAGTGCTCAGATTTCTGGCGACCGGAAAACCCTGCTTGTAAATAAAGCGTTTCCGGATTTTCTGGTGGATGGAGGCGCGTAACAGGCAAAACTATCCTGAGTCGATTTTGACTAGCAGGCTGCCTGGTTCGACACAATGCTTACCAGCAGGCTCGAAATTCTGGTTCTAAACGTTGTAATTGATGCTGCTGAACACACGAAAAGAGCCCAAGAACTTGGCCGAGTGCTTTTAGTCATAGTCTCAATTGTGCCCAAAGCGGATATTGGCGATAAGGGAAAGCGGACGCTCAACGTTTGAATTGGGCGGCACGGCTAAGGAAAAATCCGAGTAGCCAGAAACTCACCGTTCCCTACCGGCACGGTACATGTAGTGAACTCGTAATCTGCCGAGACCAGAGCTACGAAGGGTGCCATCTCGGCGGAATGGGACCTGGCGTTATCTACGACAAGAAGCCCGCCTTTACGAAGAACTCGCTTGATGTCGGGCCACCAACCCAAATACTCAGAACGTTCCGAATCAAGAAAGACAACATCAAAGCTTGATTCGGGGCTGTCCCTGAGCAAAGTGCCCGCCTCACCGCTTACCTGCGTAATGAACTGAGCGAGACCTGATCGCTCGAAGTTCTTTGCCGCAAGGGCAAGTTTGAACTCAGATAGCTCAACGGTAGTGACGTGCCCTTTGACTGCCTTTGCTGCCAAGGCAAGCCAGAGAGTCGAGTAGCCATTGGAGGTTCCAATTTCCAGCACGCGTTGAGCATTCATAGCCCGGACAAGTACAGAAAGAAATTCTCCAGTATCACGGGTGATGTTAAGCATGCGTCGAGGCCGGTCGGTAATGGCACCATCATTGCTCAAGCCAAACTGTTCGAGTTCGAGTAGCTGTCTTTGTAGTGATTCGGTCACGTTAATCTCCTGACGCCCAACGATTTGGCTCAAGCGCGCGCGGGTACCGCGTCGCTTGAGGCTCTTTGTTATGAGATACGGTAAATGTGTTTCACTAAACCGTATAGTCAGCAAACTCGTCATAGGCAGTTACGGATATACGTTCTCCTAGGGCGCGCATTCGCATCATTTCCAGCGGATTCTCCGATTGCCAAAACGCTTGCCAATGTTTCACGGAATCCCAGCGCGCTATCGTCAGGATCTTGCTGGGGTCTTCCACGGCCTGCAGCAGAAAACTGCCTCGCGCGCCTTCGACGGATTCATGAATTGAATTTGTAGTTTGCTTCCATGCTTCACGAAACTCAGTAATGTGTTCTGGTTTGACGCGCCATTCGTAAACGATTCGGATCACTTAGGTGTCTCCTGCTGTCTCATAACGAATAGCGTTTATCCGCCGACGCGGGCGAGGAAGCAGAGAGCGCGGAGTCATCTCGGCGAATAAACCTTGTTGGACTGGACCGCCGGAAGGGCGGTGGTTATGGGGATTGTAAGGAAGGCGCCGCGGAAGTCAATCGTTTGGCATAGCTCCTGGCGGGGAAGGGGCCAGCGCACGGGGGCGGAGCCGGGCAACATTCACCGAATTCCGGGCATCCGATTCGGGATGTCTTGCCGCATTGACGAGAACGGCACGCGAGCGCGCAAGCACCCCCGGAAACGATGTTTCCATCGCTTCGACAAACGCTGAGGTGTACGCCGCCGGCCCCGCTCACGGTGGCCCCCTGGGCGTGGGCAGACGATGTTCCGGCAAGATCACCCCCGACACACGGAACTGGCCGATACCGCAATGCGGACAACGCGCCGGTTCGATGCGCGCCACCCGGCGCAGAAAGTCGGCCACCGACTCGATCACCGCCGACTGCGGTGGCGGCACCTCCAGTGCGACCCGTGCCGCCGCCAGCCCGCGCTTCTTTCTGGCCGGCGACGAGTTCGTTGTTCTCCTGGAGGGTTTGGGCGAGCGCAGCCTGGAGGCCGCCGAACTGGTGCATATCATCTGTGAAAAAATGCTGCAGACCCTGAACGAACCCTATGTGCTGAATGCATGCCAGCATTACAGCAGCGCGAGCATTGGCGCCACCCTTTTCAGCGGTCAGCAGAAAACCATCGACGAGCTGATGAAACAGTCCGATCTGGCCATGTATGCGGCCAAGACCGCCGGGCGAAACACTGTTCGCTTTTTCGACCCGAACATGCAAGCCACAATTACCGCCCACGCGTTGCTCGAAGAGGATCTGCGTCGAGCGCTGAGCGAGCGACAGTTCCGGCTGTATTTTCAGAAACAGGTCACGCACGACGGTCGGATCGCGGGGGCCGAGGCATTGATTCGCTGGCTGCATCCGGGGAGAGGCTTGATCCCGCCTGGTGAGTTCGTTCCGCACGCGGAGGAGTCCGGCCTCATCGAACCGATAGGGCAATGGGTACTGGAAACAGCCTGCGAGCAACTCAAGCGTTGGGAAGGAAACCTGCGCTTCGCTTCACTTCGACTGGCCGTCAATGTCAGCGCCCGGCAGTTCCATCAACCGGATTTCGTACAACAGGTTCGCGACGTTCTGAAACGCACCGGGGCACAACCTGATTTACTCAAGCTCGAATTGACGGAAAGCGCCGTTCTGACCAACGTCGAGGAAACGATCATCAAAATGAACCTGCTGAAAACCGATGGTGTGCAATTTTCGATGGACGACTTCGGAACCGGACAGTCGTCACTCTCCTATCTGACGCGGCTGCCACTCAACCAGCTCAAGATCGACCAGAGTTTTGTGCGCAATATCGGCATCCGTCGAGAGGACGCCCTGATTGCCCAGACCATCATCGGCATGGCCAACAATCTGGGGATGGAAGTCATCGCCGAAGGCGTGGAAACCGACCAGCGGCTTTCGAGCAGCATGACGTCCCCTCGGCTACCTGTTTGGACATCCGATGCCGATCGAGGAGTTCGAGCGCCTGGTCTAACGCTGCCCGTCGAGCCAGACAACAAGACCCTGGGCGTTGAGCTCAAGGTCCATCGCGAAAATCTCCAGGATTTCGGCGTGTGGCAGCCGGCAGCCAAATTTCGTCGTCTCGTCGATCAGCAGTTGCGCTAGTCCGTTACGGATACGAGGCTGCCGTTCAGGGCCGGCATTCTCCTCTCGCCGTGCGATGTCGAGATAGGCATCGATCAGTCGATGCAAATCGCGCGCTTTTGCGTCCACGTCCTTGACCTGGCTGAAATGCGTCAGATACATGGCCTGCGGCCGATAGGTCATGAGCAGATCGATCGACTCCTTCAGAACTTGCGGCTCGAACTGGCTGGGCGTCGACGTCGGGAAGATGAACTGACGGCCGTCGGTATCGAGTTCCCGATACGATAATCCGAAGGTGTCGCCGGTGAAGATATGCCCGCTGCGGCGATCGACGATGCAAATGTGATGTCTTGCATGACCCGGCGTATCGAGGCAAACGAACTCGCGGCCGGCCAGATCGACTTTCAGCCCGTGCGTCGCCTCGATGATTCGCGTTTGGTCGATCGGCAACACGTCGCCATAGAGCCGGCTCACTTCGTCAGCCCCGTATACAGCGTTTGCGCCAGCCACCAGCCGGGATGGATCGGCCATGTGCCGCGCGCCGCGTGGGTGCACCACGAGTCGCGCACGCGGAAACTGGCGCATCATCGCGCCGGCTCCCCCGGCATGGTCGAGATGAATATGCGTGAGCATGACGTAGTCGACACAGTCGGGCGTCAGGCCGAGAACCTCCAGCGCCGCCAGCGCGGAAGGCAGCGAGGCGTTGGTCCCGGTGTCGACAAAGGCCGCCCGGCCGTTTTCGACGACCAGATGAACCGCAGCCAACATCGGGCGAACGTAACCGGCATCGAAGGCATGAATGCCGTGCTCGTAACAAATCAATGGGCTCATGAACCGTGCTTTCTCTTGACCAGCCCGCGATTATAGTTGCCCGATCAAGATGTTTTGCTCAAACCGACAATTCGGGGAAAAGCTCCCGGTACAGGGCGTGGCTGGCAAACGCCAGGACCGGAAAAGTCAGCAGGAAAAGTGGGAAGATCAGGATGCTGCCGATGATCGTTACGGCAAGAATGACGGCCCACAACAGGCTCGGTAGCAGATTGGCGAAAACGGCGGTAACGCTTGAAACAATGGCTTGAACCAGTCCAGCCCGCCGGTAGTAGAGCAGGGGAACCGAAAAGGCCGAAATCGAAAAGATCACAAAAGCCAGAAGGGCTCCAAGCACCGAGCTCCAGATCATGAACGAAAGAACATTTTTCGATGGGAAAAACAGTGTCAACAGCGATGCCGGGACGCGCCCGACGGTAAACCCGTAGACGGTGGCCACATCGGCGACCCAGATCATGAACAGCAGCGTGCACACCAGCGCGATGGTCAGCATTTCGCGCGATGTTCGGGAAAACCCATGGACAATATCCGAGAACCGGCAGAGTTCGTCGCGCCGAACACGATCTGCCATGGCGAAAAAGCCCGAAAGCAGGACGGGGCCGACCAGCATGAATCCGCCGGCCAACGGAAATATCATCGGGGCAAAACTAGCGCGTTCGATTCCGATAAGGATGACTACGCCAATGACCGCAAAGATCATGGCGTAACTGACGCTCAATGGCCGGGTGATCAAGAACATTTCCCAGCCGTGCCTTATCGCCCTGAAAAGCGAAGACAGGGTCAAGCGTGCGAAAACGGGAGCAAGGTACTCAGACATGCCGCCTCCAATCCGATGGCGGCATTTTGACAGAAATATCATGGGATAGCTGCCTGCCACGTTCCACTCGGCCGGTGAGATTCGAAACCTTGCCAAAAGCTGTGACGGCCTTCGCCATCCCCGGCCAGTCTATGCCATGAGTGTTCGGTCCGCTCGCACCTGGCAAATCAAGGATAATGTGGCGTATGGAAATCCTCGTCGATGTCATCCTCAAAGCAGGCCGCTCGGCGGTCGAACTTTCGCTCTTCATCCTGCTGCCGGTGATGGTCGTGATGCTGTCGCTGATGCGGCTACTCGAAGCTAAAGGGGTGCTCGACTGGCTGGTGACAAAGCTGGCACCCCTTCTCAAACCGTTCGGCCTGACCGGCCTTGGCGTCTTTGCTTCCTTGCAGATCAGTTTCGTGAGTTTTGCCGGGCCCATCGCCACGCTGACAATGATGGACCAGCGCGGCGCTTCGGAACGCCACATCGCGGCGACGCTGGCGATGGTAATGGCCATGGCGCAGGCAAACGTCGTCTTCCCGATGGTTGCGATGGGTCTGAACTTTGGACGCGTCCTGTCCCTCTCGCTGCTCGGTGGTCTCGTCGCGGCGTCGGCCACCTACTATATCTTTGGTCGCAAGCTCTCGGCGGAAGAGAAACTGATCGACGAGACGCTGCATCACCCGGTTGCCGAAAACGCCAAAGGCGTGCTCGACGTGATCAATCGTGCCGGCGCCGAGGCGTTCAAGATTGCCGTTGGTGCCATTCCGATGCTGGTCCTGTCGCTGACGGTGATCATGGCGCTACGTGCCGGTGGCGCAATCGATGCGCTGACCCGACTGCTGTCACCGCTGATGGACAGCCTGCAACTCGACCGTGAATTGATCCTGCCGACGCTGACCAAGTTTCTCGCCGGCGGCACGGCGATGATGGGGGTCATGGACGAGATGCTGCGCAAGGGGCAAGTCAGCGACCTGCTGCTCAACCAGAGCGCCGGCTTCCTGATTCACCCGCTCGACATTCCGGGGGTTGCCGTGCTGATTTCGGCCGGCCGTCGGGTTGCCGGCGTCTGGCGTCCTGCTGCGCTGGGCGCCTGCGTGGGAATTCTCGTACGCACGCTGGGCCATGCGTACTTGAGTTGATTCCGAGTTGACTTTGAGGCGAGCAGTATTTAGAACGGCATCGATAATTTTACCCAGACTGCATTCGCCGAACTATGGCTGGAAAACTGCCCCGTGTAATCGAGACGCACGGTGGCACCTTTCTTGGTCAAAACGTCCAGTCCCAGGGAGACGTCGGCGTAAGTACTGTCCGACTTGGTGACTACCGTGAAGGGCTCGACCCCAGCCGGTGCGCCTTGCAGACTGGCCGTGATGTGCCGATCGTTGTCGGACAGAAACCGCGTCAAGCCAAGCCGAAGATACGGGCGCAGCAGCGTGCTGTCCTCCAGCGCATGTTCGCCACCGAATTCAATCGCCGGGTGCAACGAAACAAAGGTGTCCCACTCTTTCTCCACCTGCAGATTGGCTCCACCCGCACCGCTTTCTCCGTAAGCATTGCGCAGAACACGCGTGACGCCGACGCCGACCATCGGACGAACGTAGGAGTTGTCACCGGTCACCAGATCGTGACTGATCTTGCCCAGCAGGGATGCAGACCACAAATCTGGCTTGCCCAATGCGTGCAAGCCGGGCGTCGCCAGATCCACCAGACGCCGACTGTCGTAGTGACCGTACCCTGCGCTGAGCGAACCCGAGATCCGCGTAGCGCCGTAACGGCGCTTCAGGATCACACCGGCTTCAAAGCGGTCTCCCTCCACATCGGAAAAGACGGAATTCAGATCGGATCGCACATAGGAAAGGCCAAAGCCGAGATGCGTGTCCTCGCCCACTTCCCGCTGTGCGCCGCCGGCAATCGTCAGCGCATTCAGCTTGTAGCCGGGGTTCAGGGCCTCTCGCTCCTGGTCTCTGACACTGCCTCCGAAGCGCAACCATCGGCATTCCCCCTCGTGGATGAAGCGATACTCGCCTTCGCGTTGCCGACAACTGTGCATCGCTTCCTGGAAATCCAAACTGGATGTCATTGAAAGTGAGGAGAGACTTCCCAGCGCTCCCGGCCCCAGTTTTTCGTAGGCGACGTTAAGACTCGCATTGTCAGGCTGGGCAATCAGACTTGCCGCGTAAGGGGCAAAACTCGAGGATCCTCCGGCATTCTGGATGGCGTTCACCTGTTTGCCGATTTGACGGGCGTTGAAACCCAGCGTTGCGGGAGCGAAATCGATACTGGAGCGGACCGCAATTTCATTGCCGCTTGGAAAGCTCAAATCGTAGCGAACGATGGGCGAACTGGGTGCGCTCAGCAGCAGTCCATCATTGACGACACCACCACTGGCCGACAACATCACGCGCTGTTGAGTGCCAGGGCGGGCATACCCGGTATCAATCGGATTCAGCCGAATTCCACCGCCGGTCCGTGCGCTGCCGGCAACATCGAGCCGGTCGCTGGCAAGCCTGGCCAGACTCAAGTCAAAGGCCGATACGCCGCTTCCGCTCTGGGTCAGATTGCCGGTCAATGCCGTCGTCTGGGGGGTTCCTTGGCCGCCGGGTGAAAGCGTCCCGCTGTTGGCGAGCATATTGCCTGCTCCCAGATCGACGGCCGGGCCGGCGTTGAACACACCGCCGACCGCGTTGGTGAATTCGTTGGTGCCTGCGCCCAGCGTCACGGACCCGGTTACCGTTCCACGGTTCGACACCGATTCGTTGCCTGTGCCGCCGACGATCGCAAACCCCCGAACGCCGTCCGCTGTGACGATCGATCCGGTGTTCTCGATGAGGTTCAGCGCGCCACCGACGATCCGCACGCCGGCGCTCGATGCCCCCGTTCCGCCCTGCGCCTTCCCGCCGAACACATTCACCGTGATGTTGCCGTTCCCTTCGGCGCCCTCGCTCTGCGCGTTAATTGCGTCCGACCCCGCGCCACTGGCGATCACGTCGCCGCGCACGGTGACGCTCACGTCTTGGCCGAGGTTCTGGCGGCGCTGCAGGGTCTGGGCGGTCCGGTTTCCGTCTTTGTCGTATACGTAGACCGTGGTTTCCGTGCCGCCCGCGCTCTGCGCGAAGATGCCGTGCGCTTTCGCGCCCTCGGTGAGGATGCGGCCGGTCCAGTCGACCGCGATGCGATCGCCGGAACCGTTGCCGCCGGCACTCCCGGCGACACCCCAGCCGTTCTGGTCGCCGGCGATCCCGCCGCCGCCGCCCGCGCTCTGCGCGAAGATGCCGGTCGAACCTTCGCCGCGGGTGTGGATGACGCCTTCGCCCGTCACCTCCACCTCGCCGCCGTTGCCGCCGTTGCCCGAGTTGTGGATGATGCCCACGCCGATGCCGATGTTGAGGCTGTTGGCGAGGCCGCGGTCGACGTTGCCGCCCACGCCACCGCCGCCGCCGACGCTCTGTGCGAAAACGCCATAGCCCGCGCCGCCGTAGGTGTCGATGTTGCCGTTCGCGGTGACATTGACTATGCCGCCGTTGCCGGAGGCTCCGCCCGTACCGCCAATGCCGACCGTGCCGGTAAAGCCGATTGCGCCCACGCCGCCGGTGCCGCCGCCGCCACCAACACTCTGCGCAAAAATGCCGTGCGATCCGTGCTGGTACGCGGTGATGTTGCCGCGCTGATCGACGTTCACAGCCTTTCCGTCGCCCGCCGCGCCCGCGCTGCCGCCCATCGATACCGAGACCTGTTGGTACATCGGCGTCTTGTCGAGGAACAGCGCCGGAACACCGAAGAAGCCGTGCGCGCCCTCGCCGCCCGTGCCGCCGCCGCCGCCGACGCTCTGGGCGTAGATGCCGTGCGAGTCGGTGCCGTGAGTGATGATCGTGCCCGAATTGGTCACGCTCACCGTGTTTCCGTCGCCGCCCGATCCACCCGTGCCACCAAGGCTCAGGTTGAACGCCGCGTATTTGCCGAGCGTGCTGACGTCAAGCGCGGAGAAGTTGATCGACATGGTGCGCGCGCTGCCGCCCTGGCCGCCGCCGCCACCAACGCTCTCGGCGAAGATGCCGTGCGCGGCCGTGCCAAACGTCTCGATCGCTCCGGTGTTGGTCACGCCGACCACGCCGCCGCGATTGCCGGTGCCGCCCGCGCCGCCGAAGGCAAGGTCGATGTTCACGTTGTAACCCTCTTGGCCGGCGTTCAGGTTGGCGCTGCCGCTGAAGGCCGCGCCACCTGTGCCGCCACCTCCGCCGACGCTTTGCGCGAAGATACCGAACGCCGCCTCGCCGTGCGTCGTGATCTTGCCGTCGTTGGCAATGGTGACCGTATCGCCGGTGCTGCCGGTACCGCCCGCGCCGCCCACCGCAATGCTGAGGTTCGCGTTGTTGGCGCCAATGCCGAGCGTGCCCGAGATCGCCATGCCGCCCTGGCCGCCACCACCACCGACGCTCTGCGCAAACACACCGTGCGCATCCTTGCCCGAGGTTTCGATGCTGCCGCCGCTGATGTCGACATCGACCGTGCCCCCGGTGCTGCCGGCGCCGCCGGAGCCGCCGACGGAGACGTCGAGCTTTAGCGAGCCGGCGCCGCCACCGATGGAGCCTGCAACCGCCAGGCCGCCATCGCCGCCGCCGCCGCCGACGCTCTGCGCCTTGATGCCGTAGGCCTTTTCGCCCTCGGTGGTGATGATCGCCGCACTGTTCACGTCCACCGCATCGCCGGCACCTCCCGCGCCGCCGCTGCCGCCGATGGAGAACGATGCGCCACCACCGGCGCCGGCGCTGATGTTGCCGGCGATCGAAAGTCCGCCGCGTCCGCCGCCGCCGCCGACGCTCTGCGCGACGACGCCGTGCGAGTACGCACCGTGCGTCTCGATCGTGCCGGTGATGGGCGCGCCCTTGCCGACCTCCACCGCCTTGCCGTCGCCCGCCGCGCCACCCGAGCCGCCGACGGCGAACGAGACCGCGACGCCCTCGACCGCCGCACTCGCCGCCACGGCGAAGCCGCCGGTGCCGCCGCCGCCGCCGACGCTCTGCGCATAGATCCCGTAAGCATCCTGCTCGTGGGTGACGATCTTGCTCTTGCTCTCGACCTGCACGTCGGCGCCGTCGCCACCACCGCCGCCGCTGCGTCCAACCGCGAGCGACGCGGCGAGCCCCTTGCCGGCCGCGATCGCCGCGGCAAAGCCGCCGTTGCCGCCGCTGCCGCCCACGCTCTGGGCGTAGATGCCGTGCGACTGCACGCCCTGCGTCTCGATCGTGCCGCCGGTGCTCTTCACCACCACTGCGGCGCCGGCACCACCCGGCCCACCCGCGCCCCCGATCGCCACCGACCCAAAGGCACCAACCGCGACCACGTTGCCACCGCTGCCACCACCACCGCCGACGCTCTGCGCAAAGAGTGCCGCCGCGTTGCGCCCGGAAGTTGACAAGTCGGCGCCGTTGGTCACGCTGACTTCGCCACCCGAGCCACCTCCACCGCCCGATCCGCCGACGCCGAACCAGCCGCCGCTTGAGCCGCCGACGCCACCTCCGCCGCCGATGCTTTCGGCGATGATCGCGTTCGAGGCCGAGGTGATCTTGCCACTGTTCGTGACCGACACGGTTCCGCCATCGCTGGTGGTTGCGCCATCGCCGCCGATCGCGACGAGGCCGCCGGAGTCGCCGCCGTGGCCACCGCCACCGCCGATGCTCTGCGCCACGATGCCGCGCGCGCCGAGGCCGCCTGCCGTCAGCACGCCGAAATTATTTACCGTGGCCAGCCCACCGTTGCCGCCGGCGGTTCCGTCGCCGCCGATCGCGACGAGGCCGCCCGAACCGCCCGCGCTGCCGCCACCACCACCGATGCTCTGCGCCATGAGCGCGTTCGCATTGCGTCCGCCGGTCTCCACGCTTCCAGTGTTCACAATCGTTGCGTCGCCGCCGGTGCCGGCATTGCCGCCGGTGCTGCCGAGGGCGACGATGCCGCCTGCGCCGCCGCCGCCACCGCCGAAGCCGCCGATGTTCTGCACGAGAATGCCGTGCGAGTCGTCGCCGTGCGTGATGATCTTGCCCGAGCTTGACACCAGAACCGGGTCGTTCACCGTTCCCGCGCCGCCCGCGCCGCCACCGCCGCCGAGCCATCCGCCGCCGCCCCCTTCGCCGCCGCGGCCACCGATACTCTGCGCGAGGATGCCGAATGCGCCCGCGCTCTCGGTGGTGATGTCGCCGGTGTTGAAGACGGTAACCGCACCGCCCTTCGCGCCCGTGCCGCCCGCGCCACCGTTGCCGGCGAAGCTCGCGCCGCCGCCACGGCCGCCGTCGCCACCGGAACTCGACGCCACGATGCCGTGCGCGCCTTCGCCATGGGTGTGGATCGTCGCCGAGTTGGTGACGGTCACGGTCCCACCGGCCGCGCCGCCGTTGCCGGTATCCCCGCTGAATACGCCGCCGCCGCCGGCGAGACCGGAGCCGCCCTTGCTCTGCGCGAGAATCCCGTACGATGCCTGTCCGAGCGAGGTGTCATTCTTGGTTTCGATCGATCCGGAGGCCGTGACGATGACGTTGCCGCCCGCACCGCCGACCGCCGAATCCTCCAGCAGGCGGGTCATGTAAGCGTCGAAGTTCGGCTGCAAGGTGATTTGGCCGCTCTGCGCGGGGGAGGCTGCGACGTACGCCACCGGCTGCGAAGCCTCGTACGCGCTTCCGTATACGTCGAAGTAGGTCGACGGCAGGACGGTCAGGGAGCCGTCCTCCAGCCGCGTGACGCGCAGCGTGAGCACCGCCGTGGAAGGTGCGTGGCCGGCGCTCGACGCGACGGTGTAAGTGACCGAGGTGTCGATGTGCTGACCGGCCGCCAGCGAGGCGAGCGCCATTCCGGTGAGGTCATAGGTATAGACGGGGAATAAGCCGAAAGAATTGTTGGACAGAGTGAAAGTGCCACCGTTGGACCCGGTAACCGCCCTGGCGACGTTGGCGGTATCGCCCTGCACGGAGTCCACCCGGAACCAGACGCCCTGATTGGTGTTGTAGAACGACTTGAGCGTGGTGACGACCTCATCCGAATAGCCGCCCGCGCGGCTGCGCGCGCTGATACCGGGGGCATCGTTGCCATCGGTGGTAATCGTCGCGAAGCTGTTGACGGTAACACTGCCGCCGGTGCCGCCCGGCCCGCGAGGCAGGAACCATCCGAAGAAATTCTGGGTCGCTGTTGGCGTGCCGAAGCCGTTCACCGCGATGCCGCCGGTACCGTCGCCGGTCACGCCGACGGAGAGCGGCGCCAAGGCCGTGCCAGCATTGACCGCGATGGCGTTGCCGGCCTCGTTGTGCAGATCGATTCCCGACGCTCCGGCGCCGGGAACGATCGCCCCGTTGAGCGCGTTGACATTGATCGTCGTGACCGGGGGTGACTGCAGGATGCCGCCACTGGCGAGCGGGCTGCGGCCGACCGCGACGCCGTCAGCCTGGTTGCCTTGGCATGTGGCCGTTGTGCCCGTTACCGCGCAGGAATCAGGTTCAGCAATTGCGGTCGATGGCTGAATGACTGCAAGAGCAAAGCCCATATAAATCATATGGTTATTTGGGCGAAAAAAGGAACCCACCTTCATTGCGATTTCTCCCTTAGTTGCGAAATCATGCGGGCTCTTGAGAACCCATAGTTATGCTTTTAGTATAGTATCCATGGTGGAAATTTCCATGGGAAATCACGCGCCAGGTCGGGCCATCCGGAATGTTTTGGCGAAAGGTTCCCGTGACGCGTTCGGGCATGATTGAGCGAGACCCGTGCGACGCACCTTTGGACTAAAGGCGCGGAGATTCAAACAGGTTGGGCCGAACTGAGGGTATTTGAGACGCCGTCCTTAACGGCTTGTTGCCGGGTCAGGAAACGCGCTCACTCCGCCCGCAGCGCCTCGACCGGGTCGAGGCGAGCCGCGCGGCGTGCCGGCAGCACGCCGGCCAGCAGGCCGATGACGATAGCGATGACTTCCGCAAAGATCACAAAGGCAATCGGTGTATGTACCGGCAACGCGGGCACCAGCAGATGAATCAGTTGCGCCAGGCCGAAGCCAAGTACCAGCCCGAAGATACCGCCGAGTGCGGAAAGAGCGACTGCCTCACCGAGAAAGAGGCCGAGGATGGTTTTGCGCGGTGCGCCGAGCGCGACCAGCAGGCCAATCTCGCCGGTGCGTTCGGTCACGGCGATGGTCATGATGGTGACGATGCCCACTCCGCCGACCAGCAGTGAAATGCTGCCCAGTGCGCCGACCGCCATGGTCAGGATGTCGAGAATGTTGGACAAGGTTTTCAGCATGTCTTCCTGCGTGGTGATGGAGAAATCCTCGCGCCCATGCCGCGCCTTGAGCAGGCTGATGATCGATGCGCTGATGCGCGCCGCCGGAATGCCTTCTTCGTAGGACAGGTCGATGGTCATCATGCCATCGCGGTTGTACAGCTCCAGCGCGCGAGCGGTCGGAATGTAAGCGGCATCGTCCAGGTCGATGCCGAGGAACTGGCCTTTGGATTCGAGCACACCGACGACGCGGAACTGCAGGTTGCCGACCGTCAGGCGTTCGCCCAGCGCATTGTCGACACCGAACAACTCGCTCTTGAGTTTCGATCCCAGCACAACAAAGTTGCGTGCGCTCTCGGTTTCGTCCGGCGGCAGAAACTGCCCGCTGCCGATCTTCATGCTGTATACCTTCAGCATGTCGGGTGTGACGCCTTCGACGGTGGTGCGGCGCAAGCGGCCATTGCCCTTGACCTCGGTATTGCCCCACACCACGGCCGACATGCCGGTGATGTGCGGCAATCGGCGCAGCGCCTTGGCGTCTTCAAGGGTCAGCGGGCGAACGGAAGTGGGGATTCCGGTCGGTGCCGGACCCGAGGTCTTCACCTTGCCCGGCACGACGCTGACCAGATTGGTGCCGAACTGCGTGAATTCGGTCAACACGAAACGATGAATGCCCTCGCCGATCGACGTCAGCAGGATCACTGCCGCGATGCCCACAGCGATGCCAAGCAAGGTCAGAAAACTGCGTAGCCGGTGCGCGGTGATGGCGCGCAAGGCAAGGTGGAGGGTGTCGACCGGGCGGATCATCTGACGACCTATCGTTTCGCCAACGATTGAACCGGATCGAGCCTCGCCGCCTGCCGTGCGGGCAGCACACCAAAGAGAATGCCGGTGAACAGCGCCGTGCCCAATCCGGCGAACACCGCCCAATCGGGAGGAAAGGCCGGGAACACCGGGTAGAGCAAACGGATCAGCGCGGCAGCGCCTTGCCCGAGCAGATAGCCGAGCAGCGCACCGGCCACCGAGAGCATCGCCGCTTCGGTCAAAAAGGCGCTGCGGATCGTCGCGCCGGTAGCACCCAGCGCCTTGAGCAGGCCGATCTCGGAAGTTCGTTGCGTCACCGAAACGAGCATGACGTTCATCACCAGAATCCCGGCCACGGCCAGACTGATCGCCGCAATGCCGGCGACGGCGAGGGTCAGCGTTCCGAGCAGTTTGTCGAAGGTGGCCAGCACCGCATCCTGGGTGATGATGGTGACGTCTTCCTCGCCTTCGTGACGCTGCTTGATGATCGCGGTGACCTGCGTCTTCGCCGCTTCAATCGCCTCGCGACTGTTCGCTTCGACCAGGATGCGGAACAACGTATTGCTGTTGAACATGGCCTGCGCCAGCGAGACCGGCACGATCACCAACTCGTCGGTGTTCATGCCCAGCCCCTGGCCGGTCGATGCCAGCACGCCAACGACGCGGAAGCGCCGGTCACCGATACGGATCAGCTGGCCTAGCGCCGACTCGCTGCCAAAAATCTCGTCGCGGATTTTGGCGCCGATCACCGCCTCCGACGCACCACGTCGCCAGTCGCCTTCGGGCAGAAAACGCCCCTGCGCCAGCTTCAGATTGCGCACGTCGATGAACTGCGAATTGGTCCCGGCGAGAATGACTTCGCGCAGCTTGCCACCAAAGCTGATCTCCGAAGTGCCGACGGCCAGCGGCGCGACGCGATGCACAGCACTGGCACGCAACAAGGCCTGCGCATCGTCGATGGTCAGGTCGCGCACCGTGCTGGTGATGGCATTGCCGGGGTTGAAGCCGCCGGTTTGCGAACGGCCGGGCAGGACGATGACGAGGTTGGTGCCGAGCGAGGAAAACTCATTGACCACATAGCGACGCGCGCCGTCGCCGAGCGCGGTGAGCACCACTACGGCGGCGACGCCGATGGCCATGGCCAGAACCAGCAGCGACGAGCGCAACGGGTTACCGGTCGCCGCGTCACGGGCAAAACGGATCAGGTCAGGTGAGCGCATGCGAAAACAAAGCCATGGGCCGACCACGGAGGGATGTACAGAGGAAAGCAGGTCGGAACGCTGTGTTTCGCCTGTTTCTCCACGCCTCTGTGGTCGAACAAGTATTCATTTTGAATCCTGCCTCACCTCGCCGTCTTCCATCAACAATTGCCGCCGCGCGCGCGCGCCGAGTTCCTTGTCGTGAGTCACGACAATCAGCGTGACTCCCTGATCTTTGAGTTCTTCAAGCAGGCGCATGACTTCTTCACCGGTAGCGCGGTCGAGATTGCCGGTCGGCTCGTCGGCGAGAATCATCGCCGGCTGCATGATCGTCGCCCGCGCAATGGCAACGCGCTGGCGCTGACCGCCGGAGAGCTGATCCGGCCGGTGGTCGGCACGGTTGCTCAGGCCATAATCCTTGAGCGCCTGTTCAACCCGTTTGTTGCGCTGCGCCGGTTCGATGCCGGCCAGAGTCATCGGCAGCGCGATGTTTTCGGCAGCGGTAAGACGCGGCACGAGATGGAAGCTCTGGAAAACAAAGCCGACACGTTCGCTGCGTACATGCGCCTGTTCCTCGGGAGAGAGCGTGGTCACGTCGCGCCCCTCCAGGCGATACGTTCCGGCATTAGGGCGGTCGAGCAGGCCCAAGAGGTTGAGCAAGGTTGACTTGCCGGAGCCGGACGGACCCATGACAGCAACGTATTCGCCCGCCGCGATGGAAAGCTCAAGGTTACGTAGCGCGTGAACCTCGCTATCACCCAGATAGAAGATCCGGTCGATCCCGGACAGTTCGATCAGCGCGGACATGAGCGAAGAACCGGAGACTTACCGCAGAAACGCTGAGTCACGGAGAAATGCGACGCCGAGAAAATCTTGTCTTTCTCTATGCTATCTCTGTGCCTCGGTGTTTCCGTGGCAAGTGTTTCTCTGATCGTCATTTTCCCGCAGGCTTCGTTTCGATCACGTAAGGCGCATCGGCCTTGACGCCGACCCGTTCCAGTGAGGTCACCACCTTTTCGCCCGCCTTCAGCCCCTCGGTCACTTCGGTGTATTCCCAGTTGGCCAGCCCGGTCTTGACCTTGCGCTCTTCGAGTTTGCCTTCCGCACCGGCGACCAGCACGCGGCCGCCTTCGAGCAAGGCCGACGTGGGAACTCGGACCACGTCGTCGCGCACGTCGAGGATCACTTCGATGTCGGCGCTGTAGCCGACCAGCAGCTTGCCGGGCGCTTCGGGATTGTCGAATGTAGCTTCGATGTCAACCGTCCGCGCCTGCTTTTCAACGGCCGAAACATAGGGCGCAACGCGTTTGACCTTGCCCGGGAACGATTGCCTGGGCAGTGCGTCGAGACTGATGCGCACCGGCTGCCCGGTATGGATCTTCGGCGCGTCGACTTCATCCATCGGCGCCTTGACGTAGAGGCACGAGTCGTCGATCAGATCGATGGCTGGCGGCGTTGGAACGCCCGGAGGCGACGGCGTCGAATACTCGCCAACCTCGCCGACGATCTTGGCGATGGTGCCATCAAAGGGGGCATAGAGTACGGTTCGTCCCTGCTCGACCCGGGTCGCATTCACTTTCGCCTGGAATTGCGCAACGTCAGCCCTTGCCCCCTCGCATCCGGCACGTTTGGCTTGCGCCTCGGTGCGCGCCGAATCCTCCCGCGAACTGGAGACAAAGCCCCGCTCGCGCAAGGAGGTCTGCCTTTCAGCTTCGCGCTCGGCATTTCTGGCCTGGGCGCACGCTTCATTCACGCGTTGCCGCGCCGTAGTCACCTGAGCCATCGCCAGCGTGCTCTGCGCCTGCTGATCGTCGTTCCACAACTTCATCAGCAACTGGCCCTTCTTGACCCGATCCCCTTCCTTCACCGCCAGCACCTCGATGCGACCACCCATGATCGGCGACAGTTTGGTGCGCTGGCAGGCTTCGACCGTACCGGCACGCGTGTTGGCGATGCTCGACTCGACCTTCCCGCGTTCAATCTCGCTGACGACCACGACAATCGGCTTCGGCCGGCTGAACCACCAGAAGGCGGCAACGATGACGGCGATAACAGCCAGAGCAATCAGAACACGGCGAATCAAAGGGGACATGGCGGGAAGAAGCGCTTAACAGCCTGTGCAATCAAAGATGGCATGGTCGGGCAAAAGCGGCGAACTGGCAAGCGTGCACGGCAACAACGGTTCAATTGGTCCGTCTCCACAGCCGGCGCAGCGCCAACACGACACTAAACAAAAGGGGCAGCTTCGAAGCCGACAACTCTTGTGCTGCACTTGTGTCCGGCATTCTCTATTCCCCAAAAAAATAGCAAATCGACAAGATCAACGCCCCGCATACCGCCAGAACTGCCCCTAATACGTAGCAACAATAGGTGTAATAGGCTCCCTTTTGCTCCAGTGTCGGTTCACGTTCTTCATTACTTTCTTTCCGATACTCCGACAATAGAATCGGAAATTCGTGGAACCCTCTGTTGGGAAGACCTCCGCCACCAAGAAAGATGGCTGCCCCAAGACCCAACAAAGCTCCCCCGAGCCATTTCATCGACATATCAATTTCCCCCGCTCGAATGGTCGCTTGCTCCTGCCCAAAACCCGAAACCCCCCCTCGATTTAGTCGGAGGCGAATTCAAGCCTGATGTTCAACAGCATTATGACGTGAGTGTAGCAGCTGCATACGGTGTCCGTGTTGTACGCGGTATAAGCTGTGCGTGGCGGCAACGGTGGACAGCACCCGGTGCAGTCGTTAGAGTTGTGCGAGGCATGGGATCGGTCCAAAGCTGTTTCTCGCGATTTTCAGAAAGTTTTCTGCATGGCAATCGGTTGGCTTACGGTATTGAAAAGTGTTCCCTGGGCGGAGGTGATCAGCAATGCGCCCAAGGTTGCCGATGGCGCGAAGAAACTGTGGAGCACGATCGGCAAGAAATCGCCAGCACCGCCGACGGACGAGGCCGGTGTGGCATCGGCGCCATCGCCTGAAAACCCGGAGATGACTGCGCTCCAAGACGAGGATTTCAGCGCTTGAGAGCGAAGCGGCCGATCTGCACGATCAGATGCTGGCCTCGTCGGAACTGATCAAGGCGCTTGCCGAGCAGAACACCCAGTTGATTCAGAATATCGAGGCCAATCGGGTTCGTGTTCTGCGACTGACGGGGATCACCGCGTTTATCGCCATCATCGCCGTTGCAGGTCTGGTGTTGGCGCTCGTTGCCCATGCCGGATGAACCGGAGCGTAATAAAGGAGAAATCGCATGCGTAAATTGATCGTTGCCCTGCTTCTGTTGTGTTCCACACTGGCCTCGGCCAAGGTGCTCAACATCGAATTCAACTTCACCCCCTATATTGGCGAACCGGCCAAGGCCGACCACGTTGAGACTGTACCGGGCAAAGCGTCGGTATTCATCAACAATGTGCCGGTGGCAGAACAGGAGATTCAGAAACGCACTGTCCCCGTGCTGTTCGACAACCGAGAAATCGGCACCGCCGTGTGGGTTCCGGCCAGCTCGATGGGCTCGGCCCTACGACAGGGCAAGAACAAAATCCGCATCGAGTTTATTCCCGCCAGCGCCAAGGCACCCTACGAGGCACAACTGCGCTGGGCGTCGGTTACCGATCAGGTGACGCGTACCGAGAAGGGGCCGGGCCAGGTTACTTCAACCAACCAGAGCGACGAAGGCGCCGAGGTCAAGAAGTCCGTGGGCAAGGTGGTCTTTGAGCGCGAGTTCGTCGCCGATTTTGCCGCCGATCTGCCGTGGCACCATTTCCCGCCAGTCACTGCATTGACCGACGCCGACAAGGCGCAGCTGACATCCATGGTGGCGGCGCGGGCCGAGTCGTTCAAGCCGGATTTCGCGACGGCCTATCAGTTGCTCAAGAATGCCAGCACGCCCGGAATGCAGCTCGATCTGGCCGGGATCCAGAAGTCGAAGATACTCAACAAGGGTTATGCCGCAGGAATCAGGGTGGGTGCGCCCGCCGCAGACAAGCTTGATTTTGTCCTGACCGGCAATCCTGAGGTAGTGATCCGCAGCAAAGCGGGCGCCCTCTTTCAGATCGACCCGAAGGCTTTCGGACGCATCAAGGGTGACGAACTGCAAATGGGCCTGGCCATGGTTCTGGGCGTACTGTATCCGCCTCAACTGGTTGCCGTGCGCGATGCCGCCGGGAAGTGGGCCCTTGTATATTGACTCGCCAGAGCAACACAAATGGAAAGGTGCGCATGATGCCATTGCCACAACTGGTGGACGCAACGATTGACGTCGAGAGCCGCATCGCAACGCTGACGCTCAATCGCGACGATGTGCGCAACGAGTTGACCGGCACCCGCTTGGTGGACGACATCGTTCAGACCGTCGAATGGATCAATACCGACGATTCGATTTCCGTCCTGATCCTTACCGGCGCCGGCAAGGCGTTTTCCGCCGGTGGCAACGTCAAGCACATGCTGAACCGCGAGGGCAGCTTCGGCGGTTCGGTGTACGAAGTGCAAAAGAAATACCGCGAAGGCATTCAGCGCGCTGCACTGGCGCTGCACAAACTTGAGGTGCCGTCGATTGCTGCGGTGAACGGGCCGGCGATTGGCGCCGGGTTCGATCTGGCGTGCCTGTGCGACCTGCGGATCGCTTCCTACGACGCCAAAATGGGCGAGACTTTCGTGAACCTTGGAATTATCCCGGGTGATGGCGGCGCCTGGCTGCTACAGCGGGTCGTCGGCTACCAGCGTGCTGCGGAACTGGCCTTCACCGGCCGCGTATTCGGCGCCGAGGAAGCACTTGCCATGGGTCTCGTTTTGTCGGTTACAGAACCGTCGGCACTTTTAAGCGAGGCCGGCAAACTGGCGGCCAAGATTGCCGAAAAACCACCGCAGGCACTGCGCATGGCCAAACGCCTGATGAAACTCGCGCAACGCCAGGAGTTGCCCGACTTCCTGGAACTGTGTGCCGTCTTCCAGGGGATTTGCCACAACACCGGCGATCACATCGAAGCGGTTGCTGCTTTCATGGAAAAACGAGCGCCGAAGTTTCTGGGCAATTAGAAACCTGCTGCGCGCCAAGTCGGGCTATTCGGCCTATTGTTCCAGTTCAGCCCGGCCCTGGAAGAATTTCAGCGCTTCCGGGTTGGCCAGCGCCTCGATATTCTTCACCGCCTGGCCATGCACGACGTTGCGCACCGCGAGTTCGACAATCTTGCCGGACTTGGTGCGCGGGATGTCCTGAACCTGGACGACCCTGGCCGGAACGTGGCGCGGCGTCGTATTGTCCCGGATCTTCTTCTTGATGCGTTCGATCAGCCCGGCATCCAGCGCATAACCATCCTGCAGCTTGACGAAGAGCACGACGCGCACGTCGTCATACTTGCCCGGCGGCCAGTCCTGACCGATCACCATCGACTCCAGAATTTCCGGCAACTGTTCGACCTGGCGGTAAATTTCCGCGGTGCCGATGCGCACGCCACCGGGGTTCAGGGTGGCGTCGGAACGGCCGTAGATGATGACGCCATCGTGTGTCGTCAATTCCGAGAAATCGCCGTGACACCATACGTTGTTGAAGCGCTCAAAATAGGCCGCCCGGTATTTGGCACCGTCGGCATCGTTCCAGAAGCCGACCGGCATGGCTGGAAATGGCCGGGTGCACACCAGCTCGCCTTTCTCGCCGCGCACCGGTTTGCCTTCGTCATCGAACACATCGACCGCCATGCCCAGGCCGCGACACTGGATCTCGCCACGATAGACGGGCAGCACCGGATTGCCGAGAACGAAACAGGAAACGATGTCGGTGCCTCCGGAAATCGACGCCAGCAGAATGTCCTGCTTGATCTCGCGATACACCCAGTCGAAGCCTTCCGGCGACAGCGGACTGCCGGTCGAGAACATCGCGCGCAAGGCCGACAACTTGTGAGTCTTGCCGGGAGTCAGGCCGAGTTTGGCGGCCGCATCGATGAACTTGGCCGAAGTGCCGAAGTGCGTCATTTCTTCGGCGGCGGCATAGTCGAACAGCACCGTGCCCTGCCCGGCAAAAGGGGAGCCGTCGTAGAGCAACAGCGTGGCGCCGCTGGCCAGACCCGACACCAGCCAGTTCCACATCATCCAGCCGCAGGTGGTGAAGTAGAAGAGGCGGTCGCCGGGGCGTACGTCGCCGTGCAACTGCTGCTCCTTCAAATGCTGGAGCAGCACGCCACCATGGCCATGCACGATGCATTTGGGAACACCGGTCGTACCCGATGAGAACATGATGTACAGCGGATGATCGAAAGGCACGCGCCTGAATATGACTTTCGCTTGCTCATCGACGGCCACCAGATCGCTCCAGCACACCGCACCGGCGATGTTGCCGATGTCCGGATGGGCATTGAGGTAAGGCACCACCACCGTTCTAACCAGCGACGGCAACTTGCTCACCACTTCGGCATTCTTCGCCAGACAATCGACGTGCTTGCCGTTGTACCAGTAGCCATCGACGCAAACCAGCAGCTTGGGCTCGCTCTGCCCGAAACGGTCGAGTACGCCCTGCACGCCGAAATCCGGCGAGGCCGACGACCAGATGGCGCCGAGTGCAGCGGTGGCCAGCATGGCGATCAGCGTTTCCGGCAGGTTGGGCAGATAACCCGCGACCCGGTCGCCCTCGCCGATGCCGTTGGCAACGAGCATTTGCTGGAAACGGGCAACCTCGGCATACAGTTCGGCGTGGCTCAACCGGCGCCTGATCTTGTTCTCACCCCAGAAAACCAGCGCCTCGCCATCGCTGCGGTCCTGCAGCAGGTTTTCGGCATAGTTCAGCCTCGCCTCGGGGAACCAGCGGGCACCAGGCATTTTGTCGCCGTCGAGCAGGATGCCTTGACCTTTTTCGCCGACGACCGCGCAGTAATCCCAAATTTTGGACCAGAATGCCTCCGGACGATCGACCGACCACCGCCATAGATCGGCATAGCAGGCGTGGTTCGTATCCCGCATGAAGTGCGCCATGCGCGTGTCGCCGACTGTCGCCGGATCGGGTCGCCACAGCGGGTTCGGGTCAATCGCGTATGTCATTCAATCTCCTCACTCATTCTCTCCCATTCCCGTTTTTCAAAATCGAAGCGTCAGCTACCCGGCGTTGTGCGCGTCGGGTTCGAGAAGCTCCGCCACCCTGGCCTGCAAGACAGGAATGAGTTCCGCTTCGAACCAGGGATTTCGCCTGAGCCACAGATTATTTCGCGGGCTGGGATGAGGCAAAGGAATGCGTTGAGGCCAGTGTATCCGCCACGCCCGAACCGCCTCGGTGACCGAGCCATCTGCACCTGGCAGGTAATAGGCCTGCGCATATTGCCCGATGATCAGTGTGAGTTGAATATGCTTCAAATGCGAGACCAAAGCTTCGCGCCATGCCGGCGCGCACTCGGGTCGCGGAGGCAGATCGCCCGAACTGCCGGTTCCGGGAAAGCAGAACCCCATTGGCATGATGGCCAATTGCGTCGCATCGTAGAACGTTTGACGAGAGATGCCCATCCAGGCGCGAAGCCTGTCGCCGCTTGCATCGTTAAATGGCAGTCCCGTTTCGTGCACTTTTCTTCCGGGCGCTTGGCCGACGACGAGTATGCGCGCCGAAGCATGGACTTGAACGACCGGTCGCGGCCCAAGCGGCAAGTGATCGGCGCATAGCACGCAATGGCCAACTTGGACGAGGAGCGATTCGAGCGGGGTCAAGCGATGCGCACTCAGCGAAGGCATGCCGGATGCCTATTTCTCGGCCAGCGCGAAACCGGCCTTGCCCGATGCAACGACGGAGACAAATATGAAGGGCAAGGGGCCATGGTTCATGGCACCATGGACTTCCCCAGGTTTTGCGATGGCGATATCCCCTGCCTTCAAGCGCGCCACGCTACCGCTGCCCTGATAATAGTCGGCTTCGCCTGAAATCACCGTCCACGTATCTTGACCCTGCGGGTGAACATGCGCTGCGATTTCCTGCCCGGGATGCGCGTGCCAGACAACAACGGCCGATTCGTCGGTTTCAAGAACCACGGATCGAATGGGTTCGCCTTCAGACGGTTGCACATGATCGGCAACCGAAAATATTCTTGATTCTGTACGCATGGATTCTGCCTGATTGAAGGATCGCTATAAGGTTCGAAAAGCCGTGCTACGGGGCGCGGGCGAGCGTGCCGGCTTCCGCTGATTTGATTCAGGCCGATTCTACCAAACAGTCGGCGCTGTCAAGCGAACGTCTATAAGATGCCGGCCGTATTGTGCCGCCCACAAATGCGTCTTACGACCTTTTGTCATCCGTGGTGCAGAAGCCCTCTTGAGAACTTGCCCGGACGTCGTGGAACCGACATGAAGAAATTCCGCCAAAAAATCTTTGACACGGCGAATGAGATTCATTATCATTTGAAGCAAAGGAGCCCCTATGAAGATACTTATCGCCCTGCTGTTCGTTTTGTCCGTGCCGGCCTGGGCTGGCGACACCGAAGTCGTACTGGTTATACACGATCACCGGTTTGAGCCGGCGGAGATACGCGTCCCGTCAGGCCAGAAAATCAAGTTGCTGGTGCACAACCAGGACAGCACCCCAGAGGAGTTCGAAAGTCATGAACTGAATCGGGAAAAACTCATTGCGCCCGGCAAGAAGGCCGTCATCTTTGTCGGGCCGCTCAAAGCAGGCCGTTACCCGTTTTACGGAGAATTCCACGAAACGACGGCCCGCGGAACCCTGATCGCGGAGTGATTGATCATGTTGAGCGCTGCCATCATCGTGTTTCGAGAAGCTTTGGAAGCGGCCTTGATCATGGGTATCATCGCGGCCGCCACACGCCGCTTGCCGAAGCGTAATTTCTGGCTGCTTATCGGCTGCGCCGCCGGCGTTGCCGGCTCGCTGATCGTGGCTTCCCTCACCGGCCAGATTGCCGGTTTGGCGGAAGGCGTCGGGCAGGAATTGTTCAATGCCGGCATCCTCGGGCTGGCCGCGATGATGCTGGCCTGGCACAACATCTGGATGGCCCGCCACGGCAAGCAACTGGCCCAGGACGCGCGGCAACTCGGGCAGGACGTGGTTTCCGGCAGCCGCGAAATGTCGACGCTGGCCCTGGTGATCGCTCTGGCCGTACTTCGGGAAGGCTCGGAATCGGTACTCTTTCTTTATGGGCTTATCGCCGGCGGCGAGGAAACACGCGCTACGGTCCTTGGTGGCGCGACGATCGGACTGCTGTTCGGCGCAATGGCCGGGTACGGTCTTTACGCCGGACTGCTGCGCATTCCCGCGCGCCTGTTTTTTTCGGTTACCAGTGGATTCATCCTCCTGCTGGCTGCCGCCATGTCCAGCCAGGCGGCGCGGTTCCTGGTTCAAGCCGATCTTTTGTCCAGCCTGGCCAACCCGTTGTGGAACACGTCCTGGCTACTGGACAACAGCTCGCTGCTCGGTCGCTTGCTGCATACCATCGTCGGTTATGAAGCAACGCCTTCCGGCATCCAGGTCGTTTTCTACTCGGCCACACTGCTGCTCATCCTTGCCGGGATGCATATCTTTCGGTACCGGCCGAATACACTCGCCTCATCCTGAGTGTCCGTTCTGGTCGCTTGATGCGGCTTTTTGTACCCACCTCACTTGGCCCCCATGCGGATCGCCCCATCGATGCGGATGACCTCGCCGTTGATGTAAGTGTTTTCAGCGATATGGCGGACCAGCGCCGCAAATTCCGAGGGCTTGCCCAAGCGCGGGGGGAAAGGGACCATCTTGCCCAGCGATTCCTGAACTTCGGCCGGCATACTCAGCACCATCGGCGTTTCCATGACGCCGGGTGCAATGGTATTGACGCGGATACCGCTACGGCACAATTCGCGGGCAATCGGCAGAGTCATACCCACGACACCACCTTTGGAGGCTCCGTAGGCCGCCTGGCCGATCTGCCCTTCGTAGGCCGAAATCGATGCCGTGTTGATAATGACGCCGCGTTCGCCGTTGGCATCGGGCTCATTCCGGCACATGACAGATGCGGCCAGACGGAGCACGTTGAAGACGCCGATCAGGTTGACCTGGACGACCTTGATAAAGGATTCGAGCCGGTGCGGGCCATCGCGACCAACCACTTTCTCGGCCGGCGCGATACCGGCACAAGTGACCAGCCCATGGACCGTACCGAACCGGGCGACGGCCAGGTCGACGGCGTTCTGGGCGCTGGCTTCATCGGTGACATCGGTGTGGGCGAAACAGGCTCTTTCGCCCAGTTCTTCGGCCAGCGCTTCACCGCCCTGGCGATTGACGTCGGCGAGCAGCACGCGGCCTCCCGCGCCCACCACCATTCGCGCCGTCGCCGCGCCCAACCCGGATCCGGCACCGGTGACCAGAAACACACTATTCTCAATTTGCATGGCTTTTCCTGTTCATAAAAGGAGGTTAAAAGTGATACTCTAGGGGTGATTCCCAAGTCATACTCGAAATGCCGTGGTGATTCGACGTGTACCTGCCGTTTCACGCTGGGGAGGTAGAAAATGCGGGATTTTCCGGGGAGTCAAAGGCAAGCTGTGCACCTTCAATTTCAATAAGAGGAAATCGGAATCATGGCCAGATTTGAAGAGTATCGCGACAAGTACAAGCACCTGCGGATGGAACGCAACGAGGGTATCCTCGAAGTCATGCTGCACAGCGACGGAGGGCCCGTAGTCTGGGGCGCCGGTCCGCATAGCGAATGCGGCGCTGCCTTCGGCGACATCGCTGCGGACCCTGGCAATCGGGTCGTCATTTTTACCGGCGCGGGATCCGAATTCATCGCCCGTGAGAAGATCAGCCACCCCGGCGTCACCGCCCCGGTATGGGAGCGCGTTTTCGTGCACGGGCAACGCCTGATCTACAACCATCTGGAAATTCGCGTTCCGATGATCGCGGCGATCAACGGCCCGGCAACCATCCATGCCGAACTGGGACTGTTGTGCGACATCGTGCTGGCGTCGGACGATGCGGTGTTCCAGGATGCGCCCCACTACCCCGAGGGCCTTGTTCCGGGCGATGGCGTGCATGTGCTCTGGCCCTTGCTGCTGGGCATGAACCGGGGGCGTTATTTCCTGCTCACCGGCGAGAAGCTTAGCGCCAAACAGGCACTCGACCTCGGCGTGGTCAGTGAAATCATGCCGCGCGACCAGTTGATGGAACGGGCCCGGGAACACGCGCGCAAGCTGCTCAAACAACCGCCGATGACAGTGACCTACGCCCGTCTGGCGATTACGCACGAGCTGAAACGATTGATGCGCGATCACCTCGACTACGGGTTCCTGCTCGAAGGATTGGCGGCAACCGAATACTTCCCGGGGAAAGAGCCCAAGCACTGAACGCGACATACCGAGCTGCAGAAGCGTTTCGACCACGTGGTTCGACACACGCTTCCAGCTCACTCGTAGCGGCGGATATCTTCAATCACCTTGCCGTCGTTGGGCAGGCTGCCGGCGGCACAGAGCTGCACTTCGCCGCGTAGCTTGGTGATGTCGCGGATGCTGGCGACGACGGCGATGCTCAGATCGCCGGCCGGAGCGTCATGGCCCTGCCCTGCCGCAGGCTGCGTTTCACAGTGCAACGTCATGCAATCCGCGCCCCCTTCGCTGTCGACCACCAGTCGCGCCTTGCCGATCTGCACGTGTCGCGCAATGACCGCAGCGACCTGCGAAGGATGTACGAATATCCCTCTGACCTTCGTTGTCTGGTCGGCGCGTCCCATCCAGCCCTTGATGCGCACATTGGTACGGCCGCAAGGGCTGATGCCGCCGAGTATCGCTGAGAGGTCGCCGGTGGCAAAACGGATCAGCGGATAATCGGGGTTGAAACTGGTGACGACGACTTCGCCAACTTCGCCTTCAGGCACCGGGTCGCCGGTTCCCGGACGGACGATTTCCAGCAGAATATCTTCGTCGACGATCAAGCCTTCCTCGCTCGGTGATTCGTAGGCGATGACGCCGAGATCGGCCGTGGCATAGGCCTGCCGGACGACAATACCACGGTCATTAATCAGCTTACGCACCGAGGCCGGTAACGCTTCTCCGGAGACGACGGCCTTCTTCAGCGAAGACACATCCGCGCCGAGTTCGTCGCCTTTCTCAAGAATGATGCGCAAAAAGGACGGGGTGCCGACATAGGCCGCTGGCTTGAGATCGGCAATGGCTTGCACCTGCATATCGGTCTGTCCGGTGCCGGCCGGAAAGACGGGGCAGCCCAGCTTGTGCGCCGCGCCTTCAAGCATGAAGCCTGCCGGCGTGAAGTGGTAGGCAAAGGTGTTATGCACCAGATCGCCCGCCGCGAAACCCGCCGAGAACATGACACGGCCAAAGCGCCACCAGTCTTGGCCACGCCCCTCAGGGTCGTAGATCGGGCCGGGCGACGCGAAGACCCGCGAGAGATGGGCGAGCGGCGTCGCGTTCAGGCCGCCGAAGGGCGGCATCGCCTTTTGCAATTCGATCAAATCGCATTTGCGCGTCACCGGCAAGCGGGCCAGCGCCTCGCGCGTACGAACGGCCTTGGCGTCGAATCCGCCCAATACACGGGAAAAATAGTCCGATTTGCCTTGTGCATGCGCCACCTGGTCGGGCAGGCGGTCCATCAGCCAGGCTTCGCGCTCGCCGGGTGGTCGGGTTTCAAGCGTATCGTAATAATCCATGACATGCCCCAGTGGAAATGTGTCGTCGCCTGTTCAGGCGTTATTGAAGTTGCGTCGTGCCAGAATTCGCCTCTGGCCGATGCGGGCTGACGGGAAACGTGCCGTCTAAGAAAGCCAGCGTTTTCGCCGCCGGTAGTGTTTGACATCGCGGAAGCTCTTGCGCCCAGCGGAGGACAGCCCGAGATAGAACTCCTTGACGTCTTCGTTGTTCGCCAGTTCGGCCGCAGCACCTTCCATCACCACCCGGCCGTTTTCGAGGATGTAGCCGAAGTCGGCGTAGCGCAGCGCCATGTTGGTGTTTTGTTCGGCCAACAGAAAGGTCACGCCTTCGTTCTGATTCAGATCCTTGACGATGGTGAACACCTCGTCGACGATTTGCGGCGCCAACCCCATCGAGGGCTCGTCGAGCAGCACCATGCGCGGATTGGCCATCAATGCACGGCCGATGGCGCACATCTGCTGCTCGCCGCCCGAGGTGTAGGCCGCCTGGCTGGTGCGGCGAGTTTTGAGGCGAGGAAAGTAGGTGTAAACCTTGTCGAGCGTCTCGGCAATTGCTGCCTTGCCGTCGGTTCGTGTGTAGGTGCCGGTCAGGAGATTTTCTTCAATGCTCAGATGGGCGAAGCAGTGCCGCCCTTCCATGACCTGTATGACGCCGCGCTTGACCAGTTGTGCCGGTGTGAGCGCTTCTATCCGCTCGTCGCGCAATTCGATGGTGCCCTTGGTAACTTCGCCACGTTCGCCGCGCAGCAGATTGCTGACTGCGCGCAGGGTTGTCGTCTTGCCGGCGCCATTGCCCCCCAGCAAGGCCACAATGCCGCCTTCGGGAACGCTGAAAGAAACGCCTTTGAGAACGAGGATCACGTGGTTATAGATCACCTCGATGCTGTTGACTTTGAGAAGGATGTTGGCGGTGCTCATGGCGTCTCTTCGCAATCGTTTCGACCCGCCCTCCCGCAAACGGAAGGGCGGACTTTGGACTCGCCGTGACGAGCCCTCCGGGAACTACAGCTTGCACTCTTCAGGCGTACGCGGCTTGAGCTTCTTCTCTTCGGCGTATTTGCCGGAAGCCAGCATCACCATCGGCCGCAGGAACTTCTCGTCGGCCTGGTACCAGTCGGGAGTGGAGAATTCCCACTTGTTGCCGTTCCAGGTCTCAATACGCACCCAGGACGAGCCCATGTGGTCAAGACACGAAGTCTGCACCGGGCGCATCACCCCGGCAAAACCCATCGCATCCAGGGTCTTCTGGTCGAGGTTGAGGTTTTCCAGGCCCCAGCGCACTTGTTCGCCAGTCATCACCTTTCCCTTGCCAAAGCGTTCCTGTGCCTTGCGAACGCCTTCAACACCAAGCATCGACGAAAGCAGACCACGCATATAGAGCACCTGGCCGACCTCTTCCTTCGATCCCGTGCCTTGCCCCTTGGCGTAGACCATCGACAGGATGTCCTTGACTACCTTGGCGTCGGGCTCGGCACCATGTTGCAATGCCAACGCGCTATAGCCCTTGGCACCTTCGGCGACATCCTTGACATCAGGCTCGGCGCCCGCCCACCAGATACCCATCATCTTGTCGCGCGGGTAGCCGGTCGATTGCGCTTCGCGCAAGGCGGTCGAGTTCATCACCCCCCAACCCCAGAGCAGGACGTAGTCCGGTCGGTGCTGGCGAATCTGCAGCCAGGTGGCTTTTTGCTCGACGCCGGGGTGAGCCACAGGCAACAGTTGCACGTCGAAACCGTATTTCTTGCCCAACTCCTCGAGCACCGGAATCGGCTCCTTGCCATAGGGGCTGTCGTGGTACACCAGGGCGATCTTCTTGCCCTTCAAGTTGGCAACGCCTCCCAACTTCTTGGCAAAATACTGGATGGCCACATCGGCGCCGACCCAGTAGGTGCCCAGCAAAGGGAAATTCCAGGTGAATACGGCGCCATTCTGAGATTCGCTACGGCCGTAACCTGCGGTGATCAGCGGAATCTTGTCCACCGGTGCTTTTTCGGTCAATGCAAACGTGACGCCGGTCGACAGGGGCTGGAATACCGTCGCGCCACCATTCTTGCCTTTCAGGCGCTCATAGCATTCGACGCCGCGGTCGGTCGCGTAACCCGTTTCGCATTCTTCAAAAATGATCTTGACGCCGTTGATGCCGCCCCTGGCATTGACCAACTTCAGGTAATCAATATACCCGTTGGCCCAGGGAGCACCATTGGCCGCATAAGCGCCCGTGCGATAAACCAGGACGGGAAAGTATTGGTCCTTGGCGGCGGCGCTCGCCTGCGTCGGGGCCAGCGACGTCAGCGCCAGGGTGCAAAGTGATGCAGACAATGCAAGTTTTCGTATGTTCATGGGTGTCTCCTCTCTTATTGATGGAACATCTGCTGCGACTGCGATAAAACACTTCAAGAAACGTGAAATCGGAGGGCGAGTCGTAACTCAATGCGGGAAGGGCCAGAGCCGGAGCTTCTCCTTGCCGGTGGACCACAGGCGGGCAATGCCATGCGGCTCCTTGATCAAGAAGAAGACGATCAGGCCGCCAAAGATGATCAATTCAGCATGCGATACACCCGCCGTCGAAATCTTGATGCCGAACACGCCGCCGAGTGCCGGCAGAAACTGATTTAGGACAATCGGCAAGACGACGATGAAGGCGGCGCCGAAAAGGCTGCCCATGATCGTCCCGAGACCGCCGATGATGACCATGAACAGCAACTGGAACGAGCGATCGACCGAAAAGGCCGCCGGCTCCCACGATGCCAGATGGATAAACCCCCAGAGCGCGCCGGCGGTGCCGACAAAAAAGGAACTGACGGCAAACGCCGACAGCTTGGCAAATAGGGGCCGGATGCCGATCACTTCGGCGGCAACGTCCATATCGCGTATCGCCATCCACTGCCGGCCAATGGCGCAGCGCGTCATGTTCTTCGCCAGCAATGCGAAGATCGTCAGGAAGATAAGGCAGAACAGGTACTTGCTGACCGGATTGTCGATCTGCCAGCCCATCACCTGCAGGTTGGAGACGGAAACCGACCCGGAAGAGGAATTGTCGGTGAACCAGGGAATACGCAGAAACACCCAGTCGGTGAAGAACTGCGCGGCCAGGGTGGCAACGGCCAGGTAAAGCCCGCGCACGCGCAGGCTGGGTATCCCGAAAACAATTCCGACCAGCGCCGAAGTAAGGCCGCCGAGCAGGATGGAAACGAGCAGCGGCAGGCCCTCGATGCGGATATGGAAATTGTAGGCGGCATAAGCGCCAACGGCCATGAACGCTCCAGCACCGAGGGTGATCTGCCCGCAATAGCCAACCAGGATATTGACGCCGATGGCGGCCAGGGAGAGGATCAAGAAAGGAATCAGAATGGCGCGGAACAGATATTCGTCGACCAGCAACGGAATCGCGATGAACGCAATGAGCAGGATGCCGAGGATGGTCCAGCGGTCCTGGGCTATCGGAAAGATCTGTTGATCCGCCGCGTAGGTCGTCTTGAACTGGCCGTTTTCCCTGTATAGCATTTGCCTGCGCTCCGGTTACACGCGATCGATGATTTTTTCACCGAACAGCCCTTGCGGCCTGAACAGCAGAAAAACCAGCGCCAGTTGGTAGGCGAACCAGATCTCGATGCCACCGCCGATCATCGGCCCAAGATAAACCTCGGAAAGCTTTTCGCCAACCCCGATGATCAACCCGCCGATGATCGCTCCGGGAATCGAGGTCAATCCGCCGAGAATGACGACCGGTAAACCGCGCAGCGCCACCGTTACTAACGAGAATTGAACGCCAAGCTTGGACCCCCAGATGACGCCGGCAACCAGCGCGACCAGGCCGGCGACGAACCAGATGATCACCCAGATGCGATTGAGAGGGATACCGATCGACTGCGCCGCCTGATGATCGTCGGCAACCGCCCGCAGAGCGCGCCCGGTCGTCGTCTTCTGGAAAAAGAGCGCCAGCAATCCGACCAGCAAGGCAGCGATCAGCGCGGCGATGAAGTCCTCCTTGTTGATCAGCAGCCCGCCTTCGAAAAGACCGTCGAGGATAAATACCGGCTCTTTGGGCATGCCCACATCGATGCTGTAGATATTGTTTCCGAACAGGCTGGTGCCGATGCCTTCAAGGACATAGGCGATTCCAAGCGTGGCCATCAGCAGCGTCGCGCCCTCCTGATTCACCAGATAACGCAATACCAGCCGTTCGATTAACCAGGCGACGACAAACATCAACGCTCCGGCAATGACAAAGGCAATCGTGTTCGCCAGCCACAGGCTGTCCAGCCCGAGCCAGTGCGGCAGCCATTCGGCAAAGCGGGCCATGGCCAGCGCCGCAAACAGCACCATCGATCCCTGCGCAAAGTTGAACACGCCGGAAGCCTTGTAGATCAGCACAAAACCCAGCGCGACCAGCGAATAGAGCATGCCGGCCATCAGCCCGCCGATCAGTGTTTCAAGGAAAAAACCCATGCCTTCGCTCCTTAGTGGCTGACGCCGAGGTAGGCGCTGATAACTTCCGGGCTGGCACGAACTTCGTCCGGGTTGCCGTCGCCGATCTTCTTGCCGTAGTCGAGCACTACCACGCGGTCGGAAATATCCATGACCACCGCCATGTCGTGTTCGATCAACACGATGGTCGTGCCGAACTGATCATTGATGTCGAGAATAAAGCGACACATGTCCTGCTTCTCTTCGACGTTCATGCCGGCCATCGGTTCGTCGAGCAGCAGGATGCTCGGCTCCATGGCCAGCGCGCGTCCGAGGTCGACGCGCTTCTGCAGGCCATAAGGCAGTCGCCCGACCGGCGTTTTGCGTATGTGCTGGATTTCCAGAAAGTCGATCACTTCCTCGACCTTGGCGCGATGTGCCAGTTCCTCACGCCGCGCCGGTCCCCACCAGAAAGCCTGCTGGATCAGATTGCTCCGAATCTTCAGGTTGCGCCCGGTCATCATGTTGTCGATCACGTTCATTCCCTTGAACAGGGCGATGTTCTGAAACGTGCGCGAGATGCCGGCCTTGGCGGCCTTGTAGGGGTTCATGCGGGCAAAGTGCTCGCCGCGCAGGATAATCTCGCCTTGCTGTGGCCGATAGACACCGTTGATCACGTTGAGCATCGAACTCTTGCCGGCGCCATTGGGGCCGATGATGGCGCGGATTTCGTGTTCGCGAACGTCGAAGGAAATATCGGTCAGCGCCTTGACGCCGCCGAAGGCCAGCGAAACGTTCTTCAGGTCGAGAATGACGTCACCGATCTGATGGTTCATCAGGCCGCCCTCCCGGCGCTGCCGAAGGTCTTGAGATCGCGGATGTGCAAGTCGGCGGCCACTTTGCCCTGCCGGCCGTCCTCGAACTTGACTGCCGTTTCGATAAACTGGCTGGACTTGCCGCCGTAAAGGGCGCTGATCAATACGGCATATTTTTCGGCGACGAAGTCGCGCCTTACCTTGCGTGTCCGCGTCAATTCGTCGTCATCCGGATCCAGTTCCTTGTGCAGAATCAGGAAGCGATGGATCTGCGAATCGGCCAATGCGCCTTCGGTCATCAGATCGCCATTGACCTGTTCGATACAATCCTGGATCAGTTGATAGACTTCCGTCTTGGCGGCCAGATCGGTATACCCTGAATAGGCGATGCCGCGCCGTTCGGCCCAGTTTCCGACCGCGCCGATGTCGATATTGATGAACGCGCAGACCATCTCGCGCTGATCGCCGAAAACCACCGCTTCCTTGATGTGCTGGAAGAATTTCAGCTTGTTCTCGATAAAATTTGGCGCGTACATCGCGCCATTGGCCAGTTTGCCGACGTCCTTGGCACGATCGATGATTTTCAGGTGGCCTTCATCGTCGATCAGGCCGGCGTCGCCGGTCATGAAATACCCTTCGGCGTTGATCGCCTCGGCCGTCGCATCCGGGCGCTTGTAATATTCCTTCAGCACCATCGGGCCTTTGACCAGTATCTCGCTGTTGTCGGCGATTTTCACTTCGACGCCCGGCGCTGGTTTGCCTACGCTATCGAACTTGATTTCGCCGTCGGGCTGGAGACAAACGTAGGCGCAGGTTTCGGTCTGTCCGTACAACTGCTTGAGGTTGATGCCGATCGAACGATAAAAACGAAAAAGATCCGGCCCGATCGCCGCGCCGGCCGTATAGGCCACGCGCACCCGGCTCAGTCCGAGGACGTTTTTAAGGGGGGCGAAAATAAGAATATTGCCCAGTGCATAGAGCAGGCGATCGCCGGCCGGCACCGGCTTGCCGTCAAGGACATCGGACCCGCAGCGCCGCGCCACCTTCATGAAGAAATGAAACAGCTTCTGCTTGATGATACTGGCGTCTTCCATACGGATCATCACCTGCGTCAGCAGATTCTCGAATATGCGGGGCGGTGCAAAGTAATAGGTCGGGCCGATTTCGCGCAGATCGGTCATCACCGTATCGCCGGATTCCGGGCAGTTGATGGTGAAGCCGGCATACATGGCCTGCGCATACGAGAACAGGTGATCCCCCACCCAGGCCATCGGCAGATACGAAAGGATGTCTTCGTCGGCGGTCAGGTGGTCAAACCCGATACCGCCACGTGCTGCGCTGATAAAAGCGTTGTGGGTCAGACAAACGCCCTTGGGTTTGCCCGTCGTGCCGGAGGTGTAGAGCATGACGCTGATGTCGTCGCTGTCGCCCTGGGCCACTTCGTCATTGAGGAAATCGGGGTGGTTCTGGTGATGGATTCGCCCCATTGCCATCAGTTCCTCAATGCTATGGATCGAGGGCTGATTGTAGTGCCGCATGCCCCGTGGGTCGTCGTAGGCGATCAGATCAAGCAGCGGTAATTGCTCCTTGATTTCGAGCAGTTTGTCCACCTGCTCCTGATCTTCGACCAGGGCAAAGCGAATGCCGGCATCCTGCAGGACAAAGAGCATTTCGTAGGCCACGGCATCCTGATACAGCGGGACGGGAACTCCCCCGAGGCACTGCACAGCCGCCATCGTCATGTAAAGGCGGGGGCGGTTGTCGCCGATGATCGCCAGGTTGTCGCCTCGCTTGAAGCCCATCTGGGCCAAGCCGCAAGCCAGGGCGCCCACCTGCTCGGCAACGTCACGCCAAGACCACGACTGCCAGATGCCGAGATCCTTCTCGCGCATGGCGGTCTTTGATCCGCGTACCTGTGCATGGTGAAACAACAGGCGAGGGAAGGTATCCATCGCCCGGGAAGACGCCATCTCTGGCATATGTTCCCCCTCGGTTCAATTAACCGTCATCAGCGTCAAGGATAGAGAGTTGTCGGTCTAAAATCCAGCCAATATATTCTGCTCCGTTGCCAGCGGAGATTATTCGCTTCAGCCAGGTTGTCACGCCGCTCCGCGACCTGTCGTGCTGACGATGGCCCATAAACTGGTTCAACGCTTAGTCTATTTGGTGCACGGCACTATAATTGTCACCTACCTGACAATTGGTAAAAAAATGCGCTCGTTAAACGAAATGTTGCTGGCTTCAAGCTGGGCCCGCGAACTGACGGAAGAACAACTGCGCAACGTCATCGACGGTATCGTCGTTCGCACCATCCCGACGGGCGGATTCGTGTGCATGAAAGGAGAACCGGTCGACTACTGGATGGGTATCGTCGATGGCCTGGTCAAGATGGCAAGCAACTGGAGCACCGGCAAGGCGACTTCTTTCCTCGGGCTGTCGGCCGGGGGCTGGTTCGGCGAAGGCTCGATGCTCAAGGACGAACCCCGAAAATACGACGTAATTGCGCTGCGCGAATCGCGTGTGGCCTACATGAACCGTGCCACCTTCCAGTGGCTACACGATAACAGCATTCACTTCAATCGCTTCCTGCTGATCCAGCTCAATGAACGACTCGGCCAGTTTATCGGCATGATGGAACACGAACGCCTGCTCGACACCGATTCGCGTCTCGCCCGTTGTCTTGCCTCGCTGTACAACCCGGTGCTCTACCCGGAAAGCAACCTGGAACTGAAAATATCGCAGGAAGAAATCGGCCTGCTTGCCGGCATCTCGCGGCAGCGCGTCAATCAGGCGCTACGCAAGCTGGAAGAGGCCGGTCTGCTGCATATTGACTACGGCAGCATCACCATTCTCGACCTCCCCGGCCTGCGCTGCTTCGGCGAGTAAGTAGAACAGAAAGGCCTCCGCATTCCTTGATTGACAGCCAGCCGCAATTGCGCGTCGCGGCATTTAGCGACGATTCAAGATGAGCTTTCGGATCTTTGTCTCCCCCCCTCGCCTCAGACCCAATCCGGCCCCTCGGCTTGCTCCAAAGCGGTCGCACGCTCAGGCGCCGGACTTGTGGGTTTCGCATCTACGAAGCCGCCATTCGCGGACTCGTGCAGTCGGCCATCAAGAGACACTCGTCGGAAAAAGCTATCAGGCCGCTCAAGACAGATTGCTGCCTGATGACTTTTTCATATCCAACGGCCGCTGCACTCTGATTACAGCCGTCAAAGCCTACCGTCGATGTTGCGATAAATTGGCCTCATATACAGCGACAGCCAGTGTTTCCTTCAGAATCCAGCAGTCGACTAAAATCACCTATTGAAATCCTACTTGTATGTTCTAAAATAAATTCTAGGTATGCGTTATCCGGAGTCGGATCTAGGCCAGTAAAGGGGTGAATGGGATGCTGCCTTATTTCCTGACTTATGTTTCTCAGAAGACTAAATGGGTGGTTCGTCTTGCGCTGATAGTGACGTTGGTGATGTTAGTCGGATCGGTTTGCGCGGCGCCATCGTTGGCGAGTTGCGAAGCGACGATGCTAGGGGTGCGTGCGCAGATTGAGCCACTTAAGATCCAGCATCGCTACCGCGAAGCCCGCGCGGTAGTTCTCGACGGTATTGCACGTATCAAGGCCGAGTGTGGCGAAGTAAATCGGAGCTACGCCAACGCACTACGTGACCGAGCTGACATCGATAGTATTCTAAACGATCCGGCGGCGGCCCGTGACGCAACGGAGGTCGCCCTTCGCATCCGCGAAAAGCTCGCCGACGTCGACCTGCCTACCCTGCTAGAAAATCGCTGGAAACTGGCAACATTGGAGATGTCTCTTGGACGCTACGATGATGTCGCTCGGCCACTATTGCAACAGGCTCTCGCTGATGTCGTCTTGACAGATTTCGCGCGCAGTGAACTGCACTGCAAGATTCTGCAAGGTCAGGCGCTGCTTGAGGCATGGGAAGGCCGGTTCGCACAGGCTGAACAATCGCTGGCAGAAGCGCATGCCTACATGGAGGTTGACGCTACTCTTAATGATCGCATCTTGTTCGAATCTGCGGCTGCCAAGATCTATCGGGATATGGGCATGCTGGGTTTAGCCGAGCAATACCTTCGGCAGCAAGGCAAAGAATTAGCCTCGCCACCTGCGGGCGAAGAGTTCGATGAGGCGAGCATGGCAATGCTTCGGGCGTTCAATGACAGCGCACTGGCTCGAGTGCTTGTCAGAGCAGGCCGGTACGAAGAAGCGAAGTTTTTGGCAGCAGGCGCTCTGGACAAGCTAATGTCACAACCCCGCGACCTTCGTTGGTTTGCGATCGGTCCGCAGTTAGTCCTGATTGAAGTTGAGACTGCGCTCGGACGTCCCAAGGCAGCGATAGGACACGCTCAGTCCGCTCTGTCGCTCGTTAAATCACCGACACAGGAAGCGGAATTGCGTTACGCGACGGCCTTTGCTCAAGGTTCCATTGGCCAACATAAGGAGGCTCAGAGAAATATAGCCCGAGCGGTTGAGATCGCAAGAGGGTCTGCAATACCAGCCGGTCCTCAAATGATCCGTTACCTCGAGTTACAGGCC
The DNA here is from genome assembly GCA_016705685.1 of Propionivibrio sp. Taxonomy (GTDB): domain Bacteria; phylum Pseudomonadota; class Gammaproteobacteria; order Burkholderiales; family Rhodocyclaceae; genus Propionivibrio. The sequence goes on along the minus strand of JADJLB010000002.1, from coordinate 7,748 downwards.
CGCTTGGCATGGGCGGCTGGCGACCTACGCTCGGCGCTGACGCACTTTCGAGAATTGCAGTCGGCATTCGAGTCTCAGGTTTTGTTGAGTCTGGCTGGCTTACCCGAGGTGCGACAGCGTGCCGTGTTGAGCAACTATGTACACGGCATGTCGGCGATCGTTTCGTTCCACTTTGCAACGAAAGCCAGCCTGCCAGGGGCGATTGAACTCGCCATAGACACCGTCTTGCAGCGCAAGGGCCGCCAACTCGAGACGGCAGTCGGTATCGAGTCCCTCGGACGCCGAGGAATGACTGCGAGTGCGACACGCGCTGTCGGTGCGCTGCATTTGCTCGATGCGCAGATTGCCGCTGAGAGGCTTGAAGAAGCGCTGGCGGGCGAATCATCCGGAGGCATTCGAGCACAGGAGTTGCTTGAACGCCGAACCGCATTCGAGCGCGAGTTGCGTGATGATCTTTCAGTTCTAGGGATTCTGCGCGAACGAGCGTCCGGCCACAGTGTCGCAACTGCCCTTCGAAGGGATGAAACGCTGATTGAGTACGTGCGTTATAAGGTAGTAACCTCAATCGATACTCTGACTATGCGCCAAGGTGACGAATACCGCTTCGCAGCCTTTGTTGTCAACGGAGATGGTGTATTCGCATCGATCGACCTCGGTGAGTCTTCCCACATCGAATCGCTAACGCAAGCATGGTTGCGTGCAACCACAGCGCGGGACCTCGCCCAGTCGCGAGCGCTAGGGCGGCAACTGGATGCCGCGGTGCTTGAGCCTGTGCTGAACGTGGTCGCCGGACACAAGCGCATCTTCATCGCCGGCGACGGCGCCATTTCGGGCATAGCGTTTGCCGCTCTCGTGGGGCCGGACGATCGCTATCGCGTGCAAGCTGACCTTGTCTTCAGCTACCTGACGACGGGTAGCGAATTGTTACGGCCGCTCGACACGCAGCCTGCAGACAAAGAGCCCGTAGTGATGGGTTCGCCGGATTTCGACAGTATGCCCGCGGATCGGTTGTCGCAGGGGATTGTGGAAGGCTTTGGTGGCATACGGGGGCCTGCGCGTGGGAAACGCTTGGTGGATGGTAATGCAGGATCTACCTTGACTCGGGAAGAGAGAACACCTGAGCAGGATTTGGAAATCGCCAATCAGATCATGCGCGCCGAGGCAGATAGAGTGCGTTCGGGCCTAGGAGCCTTCGCCAAACTACCTGCAGCGGCGCAGGAAGCGGAGGCTGTGGCAGAGGCGCTAAAAGTCACTCCCATTCTTGGAAAAGAAGCATCGAAATTCCGATTCCAATTAGAGACGACGCGGGCACCTCGCATGCTTCATGTCGCGACGCACGCCTACGTACTGGAGAGCGATCCCGCGCAGCATAAGGAACGTGTGCTGCCGCTGCTGTTGGGTGAGCAGTTGATGCCCATCGAGCAATCGAATTCCGCGGACCCGATGCTTCGATCTGGGATCGCCTTGGCAGGGGCGAACAGACCGGGCAACTCGTACCGTTACCTTGTAACGGCGCTTGAACTTGGGGCGGCCAACCTCGGCCGTACCGAACTAATCGTTCTTTCTGCGTGCAAGACCGCACGCGGCCAGATTATGCCAGGAGAAGGCGTGATCGGCCTGCGGCGTGCGCTGGAGTTGTCGGGTGCGCACTCCAGCCTGACTACGCTATGGAGCATCGCCGACCAACCAACAAAACAGTTCATGGCACTCTTCTACGCCCAGCTTCTTAGGCAGGGCACGGATCTGGCGGAAGCGCTCGCGCATACCCAGAAGGCGATGCTCGCGGTACCGGCAACGGCGATACCGGCGGATTGGGCTCCATTTTATCTGTCGGGACGGACCAGTCCAGCGATTCAACGGTGAAGAAATATGGTTAACAAAGTCCGTCGAGCAGTGCTTCGAACCGGTGTCGGCCTCGCGCTTACCGCGAGGGGATCGTGGGTTCCGGTTTTTGCACAGCAAAGGCTTCCAATGAGGGACGTGCTTGTTGTTCTTCCGGGTATTATGGGAAGCGTTCTTCAGAAAAACGGTCGCGATTTATGGGCGCTGTCGCCCAAAGGTGTACTTGCCGCGTTACGCACTTTGGGCGATAACCTTGACGCCCTGCGACTCGGGAGCGATCCTCCCGATGTCGACGATCTCGGAGACGGAGTTACCGCTGATCGCCTAATCCACGATCTGCACATGGTGCCGGGCCTCTGGAAAATCGACGGTTATTCCTTGTTAGTCAATCGCTTGCTTGGCGACTTTGATCTTCGTCGAGGAGAGAATTTCTTCGAGTTTCCCTACGACTGGCGGCGCGACAACCGTGTGGCCGCACGCCGTCTGGCGCATGTCGCACATGGCTGGCTACGATCCTGGCGCCAGAGGTCGGGTAACGCCGATGCCCGTCTTATCCTCATCGCCCATTCCATGGGGGGGCTCGTGTGCCGGTATTTTTTGGAAGTACTTGAGGGCTGGAAGGTTACGCGGCGACTCATCAGCTTCGGCACGCCTTACCGCGGTTCGCTTAATGCGCTCGGATTTATAAGCACAGGGCTAGTGAAGCAACTTGGACCGGTAAATATCCTGGACCTGAGTAAACTTCTGCGATCCTTCACTTCGGTCTATCAACTGTTGCCCATTTATCCCTGCTGCGATGTAGGCAGTGGATCGTTGCTGCGTGTAACCGAGGCCGCCGGTATTCCAAATCTCGATGCCGGGCGCGCTATGAAAGCACTACAGTTCCATAGCGAGATTGGGGCTGCGGTGAACTCGAACCAGAAGAGCGACCAATACCTGCGAGAGGGGTATTCGATCCATCCGATCGTCGGCACCCATCAACCGACCTGGCAGACGGCGCGGGTGAACAACGGACGGATTGAACTCGTTCAGACCTACCCTGGAATATCGATGGATGGCGATGGTACGGTGCCACGTGTCTCAGCAACGCCAATAGAGATGTCGGATAAGCGCGCGGAACTTTTTGTCGCCGAAGCCCATGGTTCTCTACAAAACTCTTCCACGGTGCTTGTCCAGTTGCAGGGGCTTTTGGCGTCGGAACTCATCAATTTCCCATTGTTTCGGCCTCAGCCACCACCGATATTCGCTCTCATTCTGAACGATGCCTACAGCGCGGAAGAGACCGTGACGATCAGAGCCCGTTGTCTAGAAAAGTGCCTTGAAGTAAATGCCGCATCGGTAGTCGCGACAGTGAGGCCCATAGATGGACGGACTCTGGCTTTTCGAGGGCCAATGAGGGACATGGGCGGTCAGCTGATGCAAGTCGACCTACCGGCATTGGCCGCGGGTGCATACCGTGTAAGCGTCGGAGTGGCAGAGCTCGAGCCGAGCGTCAGCGATGTATTCGTCGTAGGTAGCAGCACGTAGTCGATGCCTGAAGTACTCAGACAGCGACTTGGCCCAACCGGTTTGAGCAAACCAGTGCGGCAAGTGCGACTACGACTGACTGGGCTGTATGCAATTGCTGGCCGGACGTCCACGAAATGTGGATTACGGAGCGGTAATCTGGCTAGTCTGGCGCGCGCGGGCAACTCGGTGCTGTCGACGGCAAGACGGCGATTATCCCAATGGACTTTTCGGAGCATTCTGAATTTCGCGTTTTCGATTCAAACCCGCAATCAGTAAAATCGGATTGGCGGCAAGCGGGAAAATCACACATGGCCGGGTCCTTCCCGGCATCTGGGTCGAATTCCACACGTTTGAACTTCGGGGTGACGCTGTCAGCAGACCTTCTAAACCTTGCTCCTCAAGCGCTGTTGATGGCCGATATCGCACCGCAAGCTGCCATTACCGTCGAAAGCCTGACCGACTGCAACGGGTCGGGACGCGACGAGCAACCTTCTTAGTTCGGCGCCGGAAACCGGCCGCTCAAGTTTCGCATCCCGAAAGCTGCCGGACGCCATCGAGTGCAGCCGACCCGTTCCGGTCATTGGGCGTCGCTACGTCAAAGACTGCAAGCGCCTCAATCCGGCCGCGCTCAGCCCCAGGTTCAAGGGCAGGTATCAGAGTCATGCGGCACTTGGTGCGTCTGCACATCGACCGGGGTATGTGAATCGTAGTAACAGATGCACACTGTCACCCCATGACACGATAAACTGTATCGTCTACAAGGTGAAAGCAATTGTAGGGAGGATAGATGCCAATCACCATTCAGGAACTCATTGACGAGACGATACCTGACAACACCGTTCTAATCCTTGGCGCTGGAGCATCCGTGCCATCACATGGTCCCAGTGTTAGCGACCTAATCAGACACATTGGTGATGAATTCAGGATTGATCCCTTTGGCCTTACTCTCAGTGAAATCTCCGGATTAGCTGAAAGAAAGCGAAATCGTCACGACCTCATTGCTGGCATTCGATCGAAGTTCAATGGGTTGCGCGCGAAAGGGGCGTTGCTAAATATCCCGCTCTACGGGTGGAAGAGCATCTACACAACGAACTACGATGAATTGCTCGAAGATGCGTATGGACGCGCGGGTCGTCCCTTGAAAGTATTTTCGTCAAACTTCGACTTTACAGTTCAAACAGATCCAACGGCCGCAAAACTCTTCAAGATCCATGGAACAATCAATAATGATCTTGTCGATGGGCACGTTTCAAGAATCATCCTTACTGACTTGGACTACGATGCAACCCAAGACTACAGTGAGGCTTTATATGAACGACTTAAGTCTGATATCTGCCCAGGGACGCAGGTGCTCATTATTGGCCAATCCCTCGCGGATCAAGATCTACGGGACGTTATTAAGAGTGCCATCTCCATCAACCAAAAGACGATGCAGGGTGGGCGAATCACGCTTCTGCTATATGAGCGCGATGACAACCGAGCGCAACTGTTTGAGAGTCGGGGCTTACGCGTCGCTTTTGGTGGACTTGATGACTTTGTTAACGCGCTCGCGAAGAAGATTCCAGACCACATTGCTGTTAGGAAAGACACCGACAATCCTCTCGATATTGTGACGAGTCTCCGACCCGTCACACTTGATGTGAACGAAGAGGTGGATCCGAATCGCGCAAATTCGAGTGCAATTTTCAATGGCTGGCCAGCCAATTATGCGGACGTAGTCAGGGGATTTACTTTCGACCGAACCGTTGCGGGTGACATCTCAAAGTTTTTGAAGGACGAGGCGCGCATCTGCGCAGTGTTATTGGGCGCCAGCGGTGTCGGAAAGACAACTGCGGCACGACAAGCACTGCTTAAATTGCGTGGGCAGGGGTTTCTGACCTGGGAACATAAGAGCGATCATCCACTTTCTTCGAAGAACTGGCTCTCCGTCGCCCAACGACTCAAGGCCGGTGCGCAACGGGGAGTCCTCTTCATTGACGAAGCACAAGCGCAGCTATACGAACTCAACGATCTTATCGACCTACTCGTAGCAGATGGATGTGGTTCACTAAAGGTGTTGCTTGTGTCAGCTCGGAACCACTGGGGACCCCGAGTGAAGACGCCGAATATCTATGCGCACGGCAAGGAGTTCCACCTATCTCAGCTCAACACTCAAGAATTAGATAGGCTGCTTACCCTTGTGGAGTCGATGCCGGAACTTAGTGTCTTGGTTGAAACAGGTTTCGGTGGGTTCTCACGGCCCGAGAAACGTCGCCGGTTGGTGGATCGATGTGAAGCTGACATGTTCGTCTGCCTGAAAAATATTTTTGCCTCAGAGAAATTTGACGATATCATTCTTCGAGAGTACGCCACTCTTTCGCCTGAAAATCAGGATGTCTACCGATTCGTTGCGGCAATGGAGCACTCTGGGATTCGAGTTCATCGGCAGTTGATAATGAGGATTCTAGGAATTCAGGCAGACATGGTCGCTGCATTTCTCTCAAACTTGGTCGACATCATCAGTGAGTACGACGTCAACGCTCGCAAGAAGGATATATGGGAGGGTCCGACACTACGTGATCGCTGGGATCATCGCTAAATACAAATTTTTCGAGCTTGATAAACGTATCGATTTGTTCAGCAAGGTAATAGACAACATCTCCCCGACGTATGACATCGAGATCCGAACAATTCGAGAACTTTGCAACATGGAGACCGGACTTTCAATCATTCCCGATAAACAAGTACAAAACACGCTTTTGCGTAGGATGATGTCTATAGCACCAGGCGAGCGTATTCCACGTCACCGCCTAATTAGGAACCTCATTGAGCTCGGCGAGTTTGAGAAGGCGGAGTCGGAAATTCGAATATTCGAAAAGGATTTTCGGAAAGAAGCTCCGATTGCGCGCTACCGCATATTGTTGATGATAGCGAGGGCAACCGAAACCTCCGGTCTTATGCGTGAAGATAGATTAGCGATCATGGAGCAAGCGCGTGAACTTGCCGTTGCAGCAGTTGAACGCTATGACAGCAATAAGTACATATTGGGTGCCTACTGCGAGCTCGGCGTGGAATCGTTCAAGTTAACTGGTGCTCATGACGTTTTTGATGCGGCAATTGTTTCCCTGAAGAAGGCAGAAGTTCGCCTTGGTGACCCAGACATCACAAAGATGGTCGTCAAGTATCAACGGCGTCTTGCTGGCCAAAACGCTAGTGTGGACGAGGTTGACGCAGCGGAAGAATTAAGCGAGTGAAACTAGCACCGGTGCCTTGGACCTTGGTTTAAGAATCGGGACTTCTCGCACGACGCTGCCGTTCCCTGATTGTGTTTCACTTCTAGTAGCAACACCGACCTGTACGCGTTGGCCGCTGGGCAGCTTTCAGAGCCCAGCAGACGCTTGAATGACTGGCGTGCCAAACCCGCGAAGGACGGCTCAAGGTTCATTCCAGCCATCGCATCCTCACAAGTCACTGGCCGTTCATGGCCGACTTGAGGCAGCGCGGAGCCTAGGTTGCTCGCCGAAAACCGGCCACTCAAGTGGGTTGGGGCGGGTCCCGCCTCTTGAAATCAAAATGTAACTACGATCGGCCCCTTGTGGCCGAACTGAGACCGCTGGATGAGTATCACGCCAACATCCCGCACTGCACAGGCGCAAATCAACACCAATTGCGGTAGCCAGCTTAGCGTCGACTGCCGCCCTAAGCGGCCTTCCACTCGGCCTTGCGCTTGCGACAAAAGCGTCGATGCCCTCGGCCGCATCCTCGCCCTCATCATATTGCAGGCCATCACTTCGGACGCGTACTGGTAGGCCGCGTCGAGCCCCATTTCGAGCTGCTTGTAGAAACATCTGCTTGCCCATGCCGATGGCCAGCGACGACTTGGCGAGAACCTGGTTCGAGCGATCTATCGACCTCGGCATCGAGTGCAAATCGCGGGAACGACCAGTTGACGATCAGCCCTGTTGCAGGCCGTCGGTGCATCGATGAAGTCTCGGTCAGCAACATTGTCCAGCGCCTGCTTGCGGCCGAGATTGCGCGAACGCGACCCGGGGTTGAGCAGAGAACAGCCCAACATTGATGCCTGAAGTGGCGAAGCGCGCGACATCGGCCGCAACGGCCAGATCACATGTCGAGACCAGCTGGCATCCGGCCGCTGTGGCGCCGCCAAGCACGCGGGCGATCACCGGCTGCGGCATTTCGTGATCGTCATCAGGTCATCTTCCCGCATTGCTTGAACAATGCCTGCATGAACGCTTTGGCGGGGTTAGCGGCATTTCCTTGAGGTCGTGCCCGGCGCGGGAATGCCTTGCCGGCACCGGGTACCGATTCACAGTGTGCGCTGGATCAGCGGCATTGCATCCAACTCGGTTTGCAGCAGCGATCGGTTTTCTGTCGACAACGCGTTGAACTGATTCGGC
>JADJLB010000001.1 GCA_016705685.1 Propionivibrio sp. | reverse complement strand
TCGCTATCGATCTCGATTTGCCAATCGTTGCCGCGAATCCCCGGCGCGGCAAGGCAGGTTCAGCTTGGCGTCGCTGGCCTACCCGTGGCGACTGGCATGAGCGCATTGTGCGGCAACGCCGTCAGATAAATCAATCACGGATTTCCGTTTCACGCCTGCGGATTCCTGTCAGACGGGAAACAATACGGAGAGTGCCGAAACGGCGACACCGCAGGATTGGAAAGGAAAATCCCGGCCCGCCCACCTCGACTTCAGGGCAGCCGCTGGCGCTTTCCTTTCCCTGCCCGGATCAATTATATTTGCATAACCGGCGACGATTCGGATAATTGGCTGGTGTCGGCCGCATCCGTTGTTCCACTTGCATTCCCTTTATCCAGTGACGCAATGCATATCGCACACCTCTCCAGCGCTGCCGCCCTGAGCAGCCTTCGAACATCCGCCCACGGCCTGACCCGGGTTGAAGCGGAGAGGCGACTGCAGGAGTATGGGCTCAACCGGATCGAGAAGGTCAAGGGCGACCCACAGTGGCGATGTCTCCTGCGAGAATTCACGCACTTTTTTGCCCTCATCCTGTGGGTGGCTGCCGGCTTGTCGATGTTTGCCGAAACGCGCAGCCCGGGCGAAGGCATGTGGCAGCTTGGCATGGCCATCCTGGCGGTGATCCTGATCAATGGCGCATTTTCCTACTGGCAGGAATACCGTGCCGAGCGGGCCATTTCAGCGCTTCGCCAATTGTTGCCGCAGTTCGTCAAGGTGATGCGCGACGGCGAGCTGCAAACGCTGGCCGCCGAATTTCTGGTCCCCGGGGATGTCGTCCTTCTTGAAGAAGGTGACAACGTCCCGGCCGATTGCCGGTTGATCGAAAGTGCCGGACTGCGGGTAAACACGTCGACCATTACCGGCGAGTCGCTGCCCAAATCGCGCACGGCCGAAGCCGAGGCCGCAACTGACGGCGCGGCGCTGGATGCGCGGAACCTGCTGCTGGCCGGAACGTCGATAGTTTCGGGAGAAGCCCAAGCCGTGGTCTTTGCCACGGGAATGCACTCCGAATTCGGCAAGATTGCCCACCTGACGCAAGCCGCCCGTACCACCGTCTCGCACCTGCAAGTGGAAATTGCCCGCCTGTCGAAGCTGGTGGCCATCCTGGCTACGGGACTCGGGCTGATGTTCTTCCTGATCGGCACCTTGATCGGCCTGCCGTTCTGGACGAATCTGATGTTCGCCATCGGTATCCTGGTCGCCAACGTTCCGGAAGGCTTGCTGCCCACGGTCACCCTGTCGCTGGCCATGGCCACACAACGCATGGCGAAAAGGAATGCGCTGGTCCGGCACCTGCCCGCTGTGGAAACCCTCGGCTCGACGACGGTCATCTGCAGCGACAAGACCGGCACGCTGACCCAGAACCGGATGACGGTTCAGCAGGTCTTTTATTCCGGGACGGTGCGCTCCGCCGAGGCGCACGGTTTCGATGACAACGCTATCCCGCTATTACGCACCGCCGAGTATTGTCATAACCTCAAACGGGGCAATCGGAATGGCCAGGCAACCTGGCTGGGCGACCCCATGGAAATCGCCCTGCTCACCTTCGCCAAGGGCATTCGGGATTTCGGCGAAGGCACCATGGTCAGTGAAATTCCATTTGACAGCGATCGGCGACGCATGTCAGTAGTCATCGAACACGAGGGTCAGCGCTGGCTGTACTGCAAGGGCGCGCCGGAAGCCGTCTTGCCGCTGTGCGTCGGTACGGAGCTGGACGGCCGGCATGACGTCCTCGACGATGCGACCCGTCAGCGCATCAGCGCCGCTCAGGAAGGCATGGCCGACCGGGGGCTGCGCGTACTGGCCCTGGCTCATCGTCAACTGCGGGGTGATGCGCCGCCGTCCGAAAGTGAGCTGGTTTTTTCCGGACTGGTCGGGTTTCGTGACCCGCCGCGTCCCGAAGTCCCCGAGGCCATGGCCCGCTGCCATTCGGCCGGCATCAAGGTGATCATGGTCACCGGCGACCATCCGCATACCGCCCTGGCCATTGCCCGCGATATCGGCCTGGTCAACACCGAGAATCCGACGATTATCCCCGGCGAAGCACTGCGCCGGATGACGCCGGCACAGGTACAGATTGCCCTGGACAGCCCGGAAATCCTGTTTACCCGGGTTACCGCCGAACAGAAAATGCTGGTCGTTCAGGCTCTGAAAAACAAGGGAGAAATCGTGGCGGTTACCGGCGATGGCGTGAACGACGCGCCGGCGCTGAAGGCCGCGCATATCGGCATTGCCATGGGCATTTCCGGCACCGATGTGGCCAAGGAAGCCGCCGACATGGTTCTGCTCGACGACAATTTCGCCAGCATCGTCAACGCGATCGAGGAAGGGCGCGCCGTCTTCGAGAACATTCGCAAGTTTCTGACCTACATCCTGACCTCGAACATCCCCGAGCTGATCCCCTATCTCGCCTTTGTGCTTTTCAGAATTCCGCTGCCGCTGACCATCATCCAGATTCTGGCCGTCGATCTGGGCACCGATATGCTGCCGGCCCTCGCCCTGGGCGCCGAACGCCCCGACCCCGATCTCATGAAAATGCCTCCGCGCCCGGCGAATGAACGTTTGCTGTCCTGGCCGTTGATTGCGCGCGCCTACCTCTGGCTGGGGCTGCTGCAAGCGGCCGTGGCGATGTCCGCCTTTTTCTTCGTGCTGCATCTGGGCCACTGGAACTACGGCGATGTGCTCGACAAAGCCGCTCCGCTTTATCTGCAGGCCACCACGGCGTGTCTTGCCGCCATCGTCATGGCACAGATGATCAATGTCTTTGTTTGCCGCCACCCCCGTCAGCCGGCGCTGAGTCGCTTTACACCACGTAACAACCTCTTGCTGCTTGGGCTCGGCGTTGAGCTGACGCTGATCCTGCTCATCGTCTATACGCCTGTCGGCAACCGGCTCTTTGGCACACTCGCATTTCCGTCGACAGTCTGGCCGGTGATCCTGCTGCTCGCGCTGGGATTCGGGGCGTTCGAAGAACTGCGAAAACTTATTCTCCGCCGGCGCTGACGGGAATCGGCATGCTCTCGGTATCGGACCTTGGCCGTTCGACCCGGCAAATCGCTCGTCATCGTGCAGTTTTCCCTGTCGGCGCCTCGGACACGCCGCACCGGAAAGTGGCGATTCCCGCCGCCTTCCGTCCGGCCTTGGCGGCCACTTTTTTATCACACAACAAGAGGTAGAATGGGCAGGTTTATGATAAAAACCGAGGGTGAAAATGCCCCGCACCGGGCATTTGCCGAACCTCGTCTTCACGCTTTGCAGGTCATATTTTGGAGAAAACATGGGTCATCACAACACCGTCGATATTCGCACCGTTGCTCTCGTAGGTCATGGCGCAACCGGTAAAACCACCCTTGCCGAAACATTGCTCGCCACGGCGGGGGCGATTTCCAGTCGCGGCTCGGTTGAAAGAGGCAACACCGTTTGCGACTTTGACGCTCAGGAAAAGGAGCTCGGGCACTCGCTGAATTCCGCAATGTTCAGCCTGGACTGGCTGAACACTCAGGTGCATATGATCGACACGCCCGGTTACCCGGACTTTTCCGGACAAGCCATCGGCGCGCTGGCCGCCGTCGACACGGCGCTGATCGTGATCAACGCGCAAACCGGCATCGAGCTGTCGACCGAGCGCATGATGAAACTGGCCGCCGGACGCAATCTCTGCCGGATGATCGTCATCAACAAGATCGATGCCGACAATGTCGATCTGCCCAAGCTGGTAGGCGAAATCCGCGAACGTTTCGGCCGTGAATGCATGCTGCTCGATTTGCCGGCACATCATGGCCAGGACGTCGTAGAGCTGCTCGCCCACGACAGCGGCGAGAGTGATTTTGAATCGGTCTCAAATGCCCACCGCGCGCTGATTGACCAGATTGTCGAGGAAGACGAAGACCTCCTGGCGCGCTATCTTGACGAAGGAACCGATCCCAGCCTCGACGAATTGCACGCGCCGTTCGAGAAGGCGCTGCGAGAAGGCCACCTGATACCCATACTCTTTGTTTCGGCGCGAACCGGCGCCGGCGTTCCCCAGTTGCTCGATGTGCTGGCCAGGCTCGCTCCCAATCCGGCCGAGGGCAACCCACCGCCGTTCTACAAGGGCCAGCCGGGCGACGCGAACAGCGCTCCGTTTCACGCCCAACCCGATGCCGGCAAGCACGTTCTGGCGCATGTGTTCAAAGTGGTCAGCGACCCGTTCATCGGCAAGCTTGGCGTCTTCCGCGTACACCAGGGAACGATAAAGAAGGACTCACAGCTTTATGTCGGCGACACCAAGAGGCCATTCAAGGTCGGCCACCTGTACCGTTTGCAAGGCAAGGAGAATGTCGAGGTGGATGCGCTGGTTCCTGGCGACATCGGCGCCATCGCCAAAATCGACGAAATCGAATTCGACTGCGTGCTGCACGATTCGCACGACGAAGATCACATCCATCTGAAGCCCCTCGAATTTCCGCAACCGATGCAGGGTCTGGCCGTCGAGACGCAACGCAAAGCCGACGAACAGCGCCTCTTTGACGTTTTGCACAAGCTCGAAATCGAAGACCCCTGCTTCAAGGTCGAACGCCACCCAACGACCAATGAGACGGTAATTCGCGGCCTCGGCGATATGCATTTGCGCGCCAAACTGGCACGCATGGCGCAACAGTACAAAATAGAACTGGAAACCCGGCCGCCGCAGATCGCTTACCGGGAAACGATTACGGCCAAGGCCGAAGGGCATTGCCGGCACAAGAAGCAAAGCGGCGGTGCCGGCCAGTTTGGCGAAGTCATGCTGCGCGTCGAACCCATGGAGCGCGGGGCCGGCTTCGAGTTTGTCGATATCGTCAAGGGGGGAACCATTCCCGGCGTGTTCATGGCGGCGGTCGAAAAAGGCGTGCGTCAAGCCTTGGAAGACGGTGTGGTCGGTGGCTTCCCGGTACACGATCTGCGCGTTATCGTGCATGACGGCAAATCGCATTCCGTGGACAGCAAGGATATCGCCTTTTTTTCTGCCGGCCGTAAGGCCACGATCTCTGCCATCCGCGCTTCGTCACCGATTATTCTGGAGCCCATCGTCGACGTCGAAGTGCTGGCCCCGGATGCCTCCATTGGCGATCTGACCGGCGACCTGTCGAGCAAACGCGGTCAGGTCACCGGAACCCAGCCGCGCGGGGTGGGCACCATATCGATCAGCGGCAAGGTCCCGCTCGCCGAACTCGACGACTACCAGGGACGCCTCAAGTCGCTGACCGGCGGCCAGGGTTCCTACAGCATCAGCTTTTCGCATTACGCGCCCGTACCCGCAGCAACCCAGCAACAACTGGCTTCACAAAACAAATCGGTTGGCCTTGAGGACGATTGACCTGGGCGGCAGCCCGCCCTAAATTGGCTATGGCCAATTATTTCAGCACCCCCGGCTGGGTCATTCATCTGGCCCGCCGGCTGCTTTATTTCTGGGTGCGCACCACGGTCTTCCCGCAGCACCCGGATGAACTTGGCCTTGACCCGGCCAAACCGGTTTGCTACGTGTTGCAGCACCCTCACGTTTCAAATCTGCTCATCGTCTATCGGGAATCCCGAAGCGTCGGCCTTCCCTCCGCCGAAGCGCCTTTTGCGCTGGGCCGTGACGTCTTCCCGCGTTCCGCTTTCTTTCTGAACCCGAAACCAATTCCCGGCACCGGCGCGGGTGAACCGTATGCGCCTGCGCCATTGATGACCGCTATGGTGCGCGAAACACTGGCCGACGCACGGCTCGATGTTCAGATCGTTCCTGTTGTCATTCTATGGGGTCGCCATCCGGGCAAACAGGAGTCGATTCTCAAGGCTCTATTTGCCGAGGCGTGGCAGCAGCCGGGCCCTCTGCGCCGTCTGTTGACCATCCTGCTACACGGACGGAACGTTCTGGTTCGCTTTAATACTCCATTGTCATTGCATGCCTTTTGCCGCGACATTGCCGGTGAACAGCAGGCGCTTCAGAAGCTTTCCCGCGTGCTGCGCGAGCACTTTCGTCGTCAACGGCAAATGGCCATCGGACCCGATCTGTCGCATCGCCATACGCAAGTAGGGGCTCTGCTCGATGCCCCGCGGGTGCGTTCGGCGATCGCCACCGAAGCGGAAACACAGCATATCTCGCCGGCAGAAGCACGATTGCGGGCGCGCCGCTTCATCCTGGAAATCGCCTCGGATTATTCTTATGGCGTGACACGCGCCTTCGAGCTCGCACTGTCATGGTTGTGGACGCAGCTTTTTGACGGGATTGAGATACACCACGCCGAGTCGATCACGCAGATTGCCCCGGGGCTAGGCATTATCTACATCCCCACGCACCGCAGCCACATGGACTATCTTCTGCTGTCCTACATCGTTCACCACCAAGGACTGGCGTCCCCGCACATCGCCGCTGGCGACAACCTGAATTTTTTTCTGGTCGGACCGTTGCTTCGCCGGGCTGGCGCCTTTTTCATGCGTCGCAGCTTTAAGGGCGAACCGCTTTATGCAACGGTGTTCGACGAATACCTGCATCTGATGCTGACCCGCGGCTTTCCGATTGGCTACTTCATCGAAGGCGGGCGAAGTCGCAATGGGAGCATGTTGTCGCCCAAAGCCGGAATCCTCGGAATGACGATACGCAGTTACATCCGCGAGCATGACCGTCCGCTTGTGTTGGTGCCGGTCTATATCGGTTACGAAAAGCTCATCGAAGGTCGAACCTACCTTCGGGAAATGGCCGGCAAACCCAAGCAACGCGAGTCCCTGTGGGCTCTCCTGAACAACTTGCGGCGGATCAGACGGGTCTTCGGCAAAGTGCATCTCAACTTTGGACAGCCGCTGGCGCTGGCCGACTTCCTCGAAACCTGCCGCCCCGGCTGGTCCAGTGAGGCCTCGGCTGACATCGACCCCTGGGCGCGCGAAGCAACGCACCGTGCCGCCGCTGAACTGGCCAGGCGCATGAACGAAGCCGCGGTAATCAATCCGGTCAACTTGATCGCCCTGTCATTGTTACCCCTCCCCGGACCGACGGTCGAAGAGCATGTTCTGGAGCGGCTTCTGGAGGATTACCAGGCACTTGCCGTCGATGCGCCCTATTCTCCGTTGACGATTCCGTGCGCCATGAATTCCGCACAGATTGTGGCTTACGTCGAACGCCTTGGAATGATCACGCGCATAGCCCATCCGCAGGGCAATCTGATTCAATTGTCGACGCGGGAAGCGCCGCTGCTCGCCTACTTCCGCAACAACGCACTGCACCTTTTTGCCTTGCCGTCACTGATCGCCGGTTTGCTGAATCGGCATCGGCCACTGGACACGCCTCAGGTCATTGAAGTCGTTGCGGGAATCTACGACCTGATCGCCAAGGAATTGTTCTTGCGCTGGACCCCGGAAGAGATTCCGCAAGCCACTCTGGCCGTTATCGACGTGCTCGTAAAACGAGGGCTGCTCCTCCGCGACGCATCGGAACGGCTCTGTGCCCCCGAAGATGACCCCCGGAAGCGCTTCGAGCTCCATTTGATCGGCGAAACCCTGCGCCCGCTGCTCGAAGACTACTTCATCGTGCTGACGCTGCTCGAACGGAGTGGTTCAGGCCACCTGACGCGTCATGCGCTGGAAAACGACTGCCAGCAGCTGGCTCGACGGCTGGCCGTGCTCCAAGCCGGCCACGCGCCGGATTATTCGGGCAAGGCAATGTTCTCGTCACGCGTAACCCAACTCATCGACGCCGACTATCTCCACGAAGAGGCTGCCGGGTATTTGCATTTCGACCAGCGCCTCACAACGATGCTGGCGCACGCCAAACTGTTCCTCCCTGCCGAAGCCAGGGAACTGATCTCGCGTTTGGCTTGCGCCGACCCGCTGCCTTAGGCGTTTGAACGGGTATTGCGGCGCGCCGCCTGAGTGAGCCGCGCCTTCTCGGCCAACACTTTGCTTGCATAGCTGCCTTCAGGTTCTGAAGACCCTGCATAGTATTGGAGTCCGGCGACCAGCCCGCCGCGACGGTGAATCGCTTCTTCCAGAATATGGACGCCGACCCGGATATTGACTTCAGGATCGAGGAAGGGTTTGTCGCCCGAACCATCCGGCACCTTGTCCATATGGAAACGCGGGATGACCTGCATCAGGCCCTGAGCGCCCATGGGGCTTTCGGCAAACGGATTGAATCCCGATTCGATGCCGATGATCGCCACGATAAGCAGCGGATCGATGCGCCGCTCTTTTCCGATGAGTTGCGCCACTTCGAAGACCGGTTCCAGCGCCTCCGGCGAAACCCGATAACGGCGCGTCACATAATCGAGCGCACCTTGCATGCCCGGCGATAGAACGGATGCCGCAGCCTCCGTTTCGGTGGCCACTTCCTGGGATTCGTCCGGAGTGGCGATTTGGGACCAGGCGGATTTAAGTATTTCGACCGACGCTGTACCCTGGGTAAAAACTCCGAGGATGCCAAGGATGAGAAGAAACCCGGCGATCATCAGACTGTATTGAAGAAATTTCAGGACAGCATCGCTTCCGCGCGCCATCGTTTGTTTGAGCGTAATCGTTGCAGACATGCTCACTCTCCTTCACTGTTGTCGTCGCGCAAGCAAACTGGCCGGGCGACAAACGGTTTTAGGGGGGTGTAAGGCCCGAAGATGCGGTAAGGTTACCGCAGTCAGAAACTTCAGGGGATTGGAGCCCTGCATCAAGGTGCAGGGTCGGGAGAAGTTTCCATTTGGCACAAGTCACGCGCTTGGCGTTCCTTGCAGCGGGGCGGAAGGTATCATCCAGGTAAATGCTTGTCAACCCGAAAAGAGCAGATTCGCCGATCGGACACGCGAAAAAGCGCTTCGACCCTGCCTCGAAAGCCCCGATCGACCAGCATTTCAACGAATTTCCCTGGCTCAATTCACCCGAAACGTCAGATTGACCGTATTTACCCGAAACTGACAAAAAGCCCCGACGGGCGGGCGGATGCCAGTCTGCTGTTCCACCAGTCCGCCGGGGTCGTATAATGCGCGTGTTTTCAATGCGCTGAGCAAAGGTTTGCGACTCTTATGCTGATCTGGTCTGTTGCCATTTACCTAGCGGTTTCTCTTGCCATTGGCGTTTATGTCGCGTTTCGGGTACGCAACACAACGGATTTCGTCGTTGCCGGACGATCGCTGCCCTTACCCGTTGTCATGGCCACGATATTTGCCACCTGGTTCGGCTCGGAAACGGTATTCGGCGTTTCCGCAACATTTGTCAAGGACGGCATGCGCGGCGTTGTCGCCGACCCCTTTGGTGCAAGCCTGTGTTTGATTCTTGCCGGCATCTTCTATGGCAGCAAGCTGTACAAGCTCAATGTGCTGACCCTGGGCGATTTCTTCCGCATGCGTTACAACCGCACCGTTGAGGTTTTGACCACGCTGTGTATCGTGGCCTCCTATCTTGGCTGGGTATCGGCGCAGATCAAGGCGCTTGGACTGGTCTTCAACGTGGTCTCGGTTGGCGCCATCACGCAAACAACGGGAATGGTCATGGGTGCCGCCATCGTGCTGGCCTACACGACGTTCGGGGGCATGCTCTCGGTGGCCATCCTCGATTTCGTGCAGATGATCATGATCATGGGGGGGATGTTTTTCATTGCCAGCATCTTCTCGGAACAGACCGGTGGCGCTGCCGTGGTGATCAGCCATGCTTCAGCGGCCGGCAAACTCGATTTCTTTCCCGAAGCCGACGTCGCTCAGTGGCTGGCTTTCCTCGGAGGGTGGATAACCATGGCGCTGGGGTCGATTCCACAGCAGGACGTATTCCAGCGCGTTACGTCGGCGAAGAGCGTCAAGGTTGCCATCATTGGCTCCATGCTCGGTGGCACGCTTTATTTCTGTTTTGCGATGCTACCAATGTTCATTGCCTATTCAGCGACGCTGATCGACCCGGACACATTCAACGAACTGGCTCAAACCGATGCGCAGATGGTCTTGCCCACGCTGATTCTGCAGCACACGCCCGTCTTTGCCCAGGCCATCTTCTATGGCGCCGTCCTCTCGGCCATCATGAGTACCGCTTCGGCCACATTGCTCGCCCCTTCAGTCGCTTTTTCCGAAAACATCCTGCGCAACTATTTCCCCGGCATTACCGATCATTCATTTCTGCGCATGCTGCGCATTACCATCGTTTGTTTCGCCTGTGTGGTGCTTGGCTTTGCACTCGGGACGGACGACTCGATTTTCAAGATGGTCGAAAACGCCTACAAGGTCACGCTATCGGGTGCCTTCTCTCCGCTGATATTTGGCGCCTACTGGAAGCGCAGCACCACGCAGGGGGCGCTGTTCTCCATCGTTGGCGGCGTATCGTCGTGGATTGTTCTGGAAATATTGGCTGGCGACACCAGCATGGTTCCACCACAACTGATCGGACTGGGCGTGGGCATCCTGGGCATGATCGCCGGCTCTTTGCTGCCCCAGTGGATCGGCCTTCCCCATCTGGCAGGCGACGAACGTGCCGAGCAGTTGCGCGCCCGCCAAGAATGAGCCCTGTGCAGTAGCTGCCAACTGACCCGGTGGCCTCAAGCAGATCGTGAGCCAAGCGCTAGTCTGACATCAAGGGTTAGAATGCCCTCACTATCCGCTCACGGCCGATGCGATGCCTTCGACTCCCAAACCAACCGTGCTGTCTGCCGCCGACAACAGAGCGCCGCCGCGACCCACCCTGCTGCCCCACTTTCTGGCATTGTCCTACACGGCGCTTATCGTCTATGCCAGCCTGCATCCCCTGACCGGTTGGCGCGATCCGGGAATATCACCGTTCTACTTTCTCGATGCCGCCTGGCCGCGCTACTGGACGGTGTTCGATCTGGCGATCAACACCCTCGCCTACCTGCCCCTGGGCTTCTTGCTCGCCCTGACGCTACACCGCTTGCCTGGACGGTGGACGCCGGCATTCAGCGCATTGCTGCTCGGCGGCCTGCTCAGTTTCTGTCTTGAAAGCCTGCAGACATGGCTACCGTCCAGAGTCGCGTCGAACCTTGATCTGGCCTGCAACACTTTGGGCGCAGGCAGCGGCGCCCTGCTCTCGATCTGGTATGGCCGGCGGTTTTTTGTCCGTGTTGCACTGCTGCAGCGACATCTGATCGCACCCATCCCGTTTGCGGATTTCGGCCTGGTTCTGATCGGTCTGTGGCTGCTGACGCAACTTTCGCCCGAGACAGTTCTCTTTGGCGATGGCGATCTCCGGCACCTGCTGGAAATTACCCCGGCCGTGCCCTACCACGCGCACTCGTTCTTTGCGCTGGAGACGGGAATCATCGTCTGCAATACCATGGCTATTGGTTTGATCGCACGCGCATTGCTGGCCAACAGAAGTGCGACCCCTATTGTGCTGTCGGTATTCTTTACCCTGGCGCTTTCGATCAGGACGCTGGCCGCCGCGGTTCTGGTCAATCCGCTCAATGCCTTTGCCTGGCTTACACCCGGGGCCACCTATGGCTTGCTGATAGGCGGCGTGTTACTTTCGCTCATCCTGTTACTGCCCTCGTCGATTCGGATTGCCCTGGCCGGACTGGCGCTCATGTGCGGCGCCGTACTGGTCAATATCACGCCGCCCAATCCTTACTCGGCCGCCGCGTTGGCCGCCTGGCGGCAGGGACACTTTTTGAATTTCAATGGCCTGACGCGCCTGACGGCCAGCGTATGGCCCTTTCTGGCGCTCCCCTACCTGACCTTGCTTGCCAGACGGATCGAGTCGAATCAAGGTTAGAATCGGCGATCCCGAAGCGCAATCGACAATAAGGGGTTCTTCAGCATGAGCTACTACCAACATCACGTTTTCTTCTGCTGCAATCAGCGCGGCGAAGGTGAGACTTGTTGTAATAATCTGGGCGCCACCGCGGCACAAACCTATGCCAAGGATCGCGTCGGACAACTGAAACTCAAGGGCAAAGGCAAGGTCCGGATCAACAGGGCAGGCTGCATGGATCGTTGCGACGAAGGGCCCATCGTCGTCGTCTACCCCGAAGAGATCTGGTACCACTATGTGGACCTCGAAGACATCGAGGAAATCATCCAGGAACACCTAGTGCACGGACGGCCCGTTGAACGGCTGAAGATCGAATAGAGAAATGCGGGATGAAGATAAATGAAGAACGGGTTGTCGTCGATGGCCCGGCCGGTGCGATCGAACTGATCGTCGAAAACCCTGGCGCTCCGCGGGGCATCGCCCTGATCTGCCACCCCCACCCCTTGTTCGGCGGGGCCAATACCAACAAGGTAACCCAGACCTTGGCGCGTACTTTCACGCATTTGGATTACGTGGCCCTGCGGCCAAATTTTCGCGGTGTCGGCGGGAGTACCGGAACTCATGATCACGGGTACGGCGAATGCGAGGATATGCTCTCTGTCCTCGCCGACGCCAAGCGCCGGTACGGCGATCTGCCCGTCGCGCTGTCCGGGTTCTCCTTCGGCGCTTATGTTCAGACCCGCGTGGCGCAGGCCCTCGTCGAAGCCAACCATCCCGCCCAGCGCCTGGTGTTGGTGGGCACCGCTGCCGGCCATGTCGAAGGCGCGCGCCAATATACGGTCAAACCGGTAGCCAACGACACCATCGTCATTCACGGCGCCGTGGACACTACCGTCCCGCTGGCCAATGTGCTTGCCTGGGCCGAAGCCATGAATTTGCCGGTGATCGTTGTTCCCGGCGCCGACCATTTCTTCCACCGCCGACTGCACGTCATCCGCGACATCATTACCAGAGCATGGCGGCACTGAGGCCCAGCGACGACGGCAATGCGGGGGGTGCCGGCCGCGAAAGACGTGGCGATGCGCGCATTCGGCCATTTCACGCGGTTAGGCGCCAATGAAATGGTTGCTGCAGTTTTGTGCGGCGCGCGCGGCCTTCGCGGCCATGTTCACGGCCTATTCGGCGGTGTTGCCCCTGGTCAGACAGGATTGGGAAATGACCGCCTGGCAGGCCGGCCTGATACAGTCCGTCCATCACGCCGGGTTCTTGGTATCGCTGTTTTCGGTGGGCTTTCTGACCGACCGCTTCGGCGCGCGACGAACCTACCTCGCCGCCAGCTTTGCCGCGACCACCAGTGCCGCTCTGTTCGCCTTTTTTGCCCACGATTTTCTTTCCGGGCTCTTGCTCTACGGGCTTACCGGCCTTTGCTCCGGCGGCTCCTACACGCCCGGACTGGCCATCATCAGTCAGCAGATAACTGGCCGGCAGCAAGGGCGAGCCATGGGCTTCTATCTCGCGGCCGCTTCGCTCGGCTACGCTGTCGGATTGTTTGTTGCCAGCGCCATGATTCCCCTCGCCGGCTGGCGCGGGTCGTTTGTCGTCACGGCAATGGGGCCCGTATTGGGGATGCTTGTGGGATTCTGGTCGCTACGCAATGTCCCCAATCTGCTGCACCACGGCTCGAGTGCCCGCGGCATTTTCAAGGGCTTGAGTCATGTTATCGGCAATCGGGCCGCCATGCTCTCGGTCTGGGGTTACACTTTCCATGCTTGGGAACTGCTGGGTCTGTGGGCCTGGCTTCCGGCCTTTCTTACCGCAGCTTCCATGGCCTCGGGCAGCGACGGACAGCAGGCGGCCAGCGTTGGCGCCACTTTGACGGCGATCACCTATCTCGTCGCTGCCGGCGGCAGCGTACTTGGCGGAACCTTATCGGATCGGCGAGGCCGCACCGCGGTTACGCTGTTCATGAGCATCGTCAGCCTGGTCTGCTCATTCAGCTTTGGCTGGATGCTGGGCGTACCCCTATGGCTCCTGTTACTGGTCGCCACGCTATATAACGTCACCGGCGTCGCCGATTCTTCCATACACTCGGCTACGCTCACCGAACTCGTTGAACCTTCCAGTCTGGGCGCAGCCTACTCGTTACGTTCGGTTCTCGGGTTTGGCGCAGGGGCTGTGGCGCCGTGGGTTTTCGGCATCGTTCTCGATGCGGGGCGCGCCACCGCTGGCGTTTCGGAAACGGTCGTGTGGGCCCTGGCCTGGTCGACGCTCGGGCTGGGCGGATTGCTCGGCCCGCTGGCCATTTGGCGTCTGCGACAAATGCCCGACGCGGAGCGCCTGGCAGGTGGAAAAAGATAAGCAATGTGGCCGAAACGCTTACAGGAGATTTCATGACCATCAGACTACTCGCCATTTCCGGCAGCAGCCGCCAGGGCTCGGTCAACACGCGCCTGCGCGACGCTGCCGTTTCGATCGCACGCCGACACAGTGCGGAAGTGCGTGCCCTCGATCTGCGCGAACTGGATTTGCCGCTTTACGACGGTGATAGCGAAGCCGCTACCGGCCTGCCCGAAGGTTGCCTGCGTTTGAAGCAGGCGATCCGCGATCATCACGCGCTACTGGTGGTTTCACCGGAGTACAACGGTTTCTTTACGCCACTCCTGAAAAACGCGATCGACTGGGCAACGCGTCCGCAGGAGGGATATCCTTCGCCATTCCCCGGCAAAGTCGCTGCCCTGCTTGCCGCATCCCCCGGCGCTCTGGGCGGGATTCGCGGACTGCCCGCCCTGCGCGTCCTGCTCAGCGGTATCGGCGTACTCGTGACCCCAAGCCAGATGTCATTGCCGCTGGCAAACAAAGCGTTTGACGAAAATGGCAATTTGATCAACCCCCAACATCAGAAGATGCTCGAAGGTGTCGTCGTCGAATTGCTCAAAACGGTCCGGATTGACTGAGCGGATACTCGCTATCGTCCGATGACTAGCAGCGAGGCCGGTTTGAACTGGCCTTCGCAGCTGGCAAGGCAAAAAAACGGGGCGGAAAACCGCCCCGTTTGCCTACCACCAAAATCGAACATGCCAGCGTTCAGATGTTCTCCGGCTCCATGGTGATGGCGCCACAAGGACACTCGGCCACGCACATGCCACAACCCTTGCAGTAGTCCAGATTGAATTTGAAGCGGTTGCCGGGGCCAAGCTTGATGACGGCATTGTCCGGACAGACACCGTAGCAGTTGTCGCACTCGAAGCAGTTGCCGCAGGACAGGCAGCGTCGCGCCTCGAACAATGCCGTGCTTTCGTCCAAACCGCCCTGCACTTCTTCGAAGGTTGACTGACGACGAATGATGTCGAGCATCGGGCGCACGGTTTTCGGTGCGTCGGCGTAGTACCAGGTGTTGAGACTTTCGAAGTTGGCCACTGCATGCTTTTCCGGTGCGGTGTAGCTGGTGCCCCGCAGCCAGGCGTCAATATTTCGGGCGGCCTTCTTGCCGTGGCCGACGGCTATGGTGATATTGCGATCGGCGGGCACCATGTCACCACCGGCGAAGATACCGGCGTGACCGGTCATCATGTTCGGGTCGACAGTGACGACGCCATCGGCCACAGCCAGACCCGGTACTCCTTCAAGCAGGCCGAGATCGACATCCTGGCCAAGCGCGAGAACGACCGAATCGGCCTCCAGCGTTTCAAATTCACCGGTCGGTTGCGGGAAGCCTGTATCGTCGAGCACCATTTTTTCGATGGTGATGTTCGCGTCGCCGGCCTCTTTGATGGTCGACAGCCACTTGATCATGATGCCTTCCTGCATCGCCTCTTCGATCTCGAAATCGTGCGCCGGGGCCTTTTCGCGGTTGCGTCGATAAACGATGATCGGTTCGGCGCCCATGCGCTTGGCCGTTCTCGCGACGTCAATCGCCGTATTGCCGCCGCCATAGACGATGACACGTCGACCGAGCATCGGCTTTTCTTCGTTTTCCATACTGCGCAACACCGAAATCGCGTCGACAATTTTCGACACGGCGCCCGCCGGAATAAAGGCACGTTTGCCGATATGTGCCCCGACAGCCAGGAAGGCCGCGTCGAACTTGCCCGATTTCATTGTTTCAAGAATGTTGTCGACTTTGGAGTTCAGCTTGACCTCGACACCCAGGTCGACGACACGCTGCATCTCCGCATCCAGAATATCGCGTGGCAGTCGGTACTTGGGGATACCAAAGCGCATCATGCCGCCCATGAATGGCCCGGCATCGTAAACGGTCACGCGGTGGCCGAAGCGACGCAGATGATAGGCCGCCGACATGCCGGAGGGTCCGGCACCAACAACCAGGACATGCTTGCCGGTATCAGCGGCTGTCTGTGACAACTTCCATTTGCGTTTGATCGCCTCATCGCCGAGAAAACGTTCGACGGAATTGATGCCGACCGGCGAGTCGATCTTCGCCCGGTTACAGACGCTTTCACAGCTGTGGTAGCAGACACGGCCCATGATCGCTGGGAAAGGGTTGTCTTTGGTCAGGTGCTGCCAGGCTTTTTCGTAGTTGCCGGATTCGGCATGAAACAGCCAGCCCTGAATGTCTTCTCCTGCCGGGCATTGGTTGTTGCACGGCGGTAGCCGGTCGACATAGACCGGGCGCTCGGTGCGCCACGAACCCGTATGGTTGGCAAGTGACGAGCCGGGGTCGAGAGTAATTGCATACGGCTTGTCCATCAGTTCGCCTCCTTGTCGAGCATTTGGTATCTACGAATATTCTTGTCTGCAATGGCTTGCAGACGGGCAATGGTGTCGATGGCGGGCGTTTTCCCGAACAAATGGGCAAAACGCTTCTGCGGCTTGAGGTATTCCTCGACCGGCAGCAATCGACGGATCTTCGATGAACTGGTTATTTCTCCGTATTCGGCCTCGAAGACCGGGAAGGTGCCCGTTTCTTTGGCCAGACGCGATAGCCGGATGGTGTCGTGGGAAGCCGCGCCCCAACCGAGCGGGCAAGGAACCAGAATCTGAATATAGCGCGCGCCACGAAAGGTCATCGCTTTCTTGACCTTGTATTCGAGATCGCGCAGGTCGGCGACGGTGGCCGTCGCCACGTAGGGAATCTCGTGTGCCATGGCAATGGCAGGGACGAACTTGCCCTGGCCGAAGGCGTTGCCAGGCTCCGGGCCGACCGGCATGGTCGTTGCCGTGCGTGCCGCCGGCGGCGTGGCCGAACTGCGCTGTACGCCGGTATTCATGTAGCCGCCGTTGTCGTAGCAGATATAGAGCACGTCGTCGTTACGCTCGAACATGCCCGAGAGGCAGCCAAAGCCGATGTCGGTGGTGCCGCCATCACCGCCTTGCGCCACAACGCGGACGTCGCCGCCCTGACCCTTGGCCTTTTTCACCTTGATCGCTGCGGCAATACCGGTGGCTACCGCCGCCGCATTGCCGAACAGCGAGTGAATCCAGGGGATCTGCCATGACGTTTCCGGGTACGGCGTGGAGAAAACTTCGAGACAGCCGGTGGCGTTGGCCGCTACCAACTGCCCCTGACTGGCGATCATTGCCGCGTCGATGGCGTAGCGCGCGCCGAGCGCCTCGCCGCAGCCCTGACAGGCACGATGCCCCGAGTTGAGCGAGTTGGTGCGCTCCATGTTGGCTTGTACGCTGCGCTCTTCGGGCGCCAGCAGGCGATTGCCGACGGTGAACGTGCCGGTCTGATAGAACTTGACAGGTTGCAATGACATGGGTGGCCTCCTTTAGGCGATCTTTGAGGCGACGGTACCGATGTCGCGCAGCATGTTTTCCGCAGCCGGTCCGGAGCGTCGCGTCTGACGTTCGCGTTCAAGTTGCCGGTTAACCACGCCCCAATCCAGATCGAGGAATGTTAGCGATTCTTCAGTCTCAAGCGCCAGCTTCAGGAACAGCGCATGCAGGGACTTCTTGGTGATGGCGCGCCCGCCCAGGCCGGCAATCACGGTAAAGACATCGACCGGCTGCTTGCGCAGGGCCTTGCGCACGTCTGAAGCGAGAATTCCGCCACGGCCCACGGCCAGACTCTTCTCCAGCACAACAACGCGCTTGGCATTTTTTAGCGCCTCGCGTATGGCAGTGATCGGGAAGGGGCGGAAAGAGGTGATGCCGAGCACGCCGATCTTCTCTCCGTCTGCGCGCATCTCATCGACCACGTCCTTGATCGTGCCCAGAATCGAGCCCATGGCCACTACAACCGTCTCGGCGTCATCGATGGAGTAGCTACGAATCAGGCCGCCGGAATCGCGACCAAACACCTTCTTGAATTCATCGCCCAGTTGCGGGATGAGCTCAAGCGCATGCATCTGCTTGGCGTGCGCAAGGTAGCGGACTTCCATGAAGGCTTCCGGCCCAACCATGGCACCCATCGAAACCGGCTCGGCGGGATCAAGCACCTGGCGCGGCTCATAAGGCGGCAGGTAGGCATCAACCTGAGCCTGCGTCGGCATATCGACGCGCTCGTAAGCATGCGTCAGGATGAAGCCGTCCATACACACCATCACGGGCAGCGAGACCTCTTCGGCCAGCTTAAAAGCCTGGATGTGCAGATCGAGTGCTTCCTGGTTGGTCTCGGCGAAAAGCTGTATCCAGCCGCAGTCGCGCTGCGAGAGCGAATCGGAGTGGTCGTTCCAGATGTTGATCGGTGCGCCAATCGCCCGGTTGGCCACCGTCATCACGATCGGCAAACCCAGGCCGGAGGCGTTGAATACTGCCTCGACCATGAACAATAGGCCTTGTGACGCCGTGGCGGTATAGGTCCGGGCACCGGCGGCCGACGAACCGATAGCCACACTCATGGCAGCAAATTCGGATTCGACGTTGAGAAACTCGCAATCGGTCAGTTCACCGGACTTCACCATTTCGCCGATACCTTCGACGATGTGGGTTTGCGGAGAAATCGGATAGGCGCAGATGACTTCGGGCCGGCACAGGGCGACGGCCTCGGCTACGGCATGTGAACCTTCGGTTTGCTTAAGCATGGGCAGCCTCCTTACGTGCGCTCTCGATTCTGGCGCGGACAAGTTCGAAAGCTTCGGTCGCACCGGCGATGTTGCCTTGTGCCACCTTGCCGGAAAACTTGGCGCCAATCGCCTTGCATACCGATTCCAGCTTGGTGATGCCGGAAAGCGCGGCAAAACCCGCCAACAGAGGAACGTTCGGCATCGGACGCCCGACATGCTTGAGTCCCAGATCGGTCGCCGCCAGGGTGCACAACCGGTCAGCCGGCCAATCGCGAACGTAATCACTCAGACCAAGTTCGTCAAAAGTACTCTTGGTATTGATCAGAATGTAACCGTCTTTCTTCAGACCGGAAAATACATCGACCTGAAACAACAGCGTCGGATCCTGAATGATCAGCGCGTCCGGATACATAATGGGTTCGCGCAAGCGGATTTCCTGGTCGGCAATCCGACAAAAGGCTACGACGGGCGCACCGGTTCTCTCGGAACCAAAGCTCGGAAAAGCTTGAGCGTGACGCCCTTCCTCAAACGCGGCAATCGACAGCATCTCCGCTGCAGTTACCACTCCTTGGCCGCCCCGGCCATGAATACGCACTTCAAACATATTCTCTCCGTTTCATGGGTTTTCGGAAGGTACGCAGCGCTCCACGCATTGTGGAGCGAACAGTGAATCGTCTCCCTAGAGCGGCGTATTCTACGCACATTCCGTGACAAGAATAAAGTGGAAACATAAAAATAAACGTGCGCCCACATTCCCGCATCCGCCTTGAGCGGCGCAAAATTACCCCTACTAGCGAAGGGTAGAATCAGGCGGTATTCATGGTTTTCGAGCTTGCCAGGCGCAAGGAAACCGAATATGTTTTCAGCATATCCATTGCCGTTCAGCGCCATGTCATGAGCCCGGTCTGGGCTGGCCGCCTCGAAGTAAACCATTCGCGGCAATCGGTTATGACAACGCAACGACTCCGAAAACGAGGCAGACAGGGGCTCAGCCGCCATTTTATCCCGACGGGGTACTTGGTCTTTCCGGCCTTTCCAATACCTGACTCCAACTGACGGACCATGCCAGGACCAGCGTCCTTAAATGCATTTGCCATCTTGCCTGGCGGGTGCAGGGCAACCGGCGTTCCGCCGCCACAACACACCGGAAACGGCCGTTGTGACGATTTCCCGGAAAGAAGCTGAGTTTGCCCGATTGGTGCGCGTTTGCACAAATCTGGTGCGTAGATTACCGTCAGCGCACAGGAAACCCCGTATTTCTGGGGGGTTTTGTTTTGGCATGCTTTCTGCTCGTGACTCCTCAAACCTACAGCAACGGCAAATATCATGAGCAATAATTTCTTCAATGAAATGTACGATGCATCGGGAATCGTACGTCCGCATTATTGCGCTTATGCCGACTGGCTGTTGGCGACTCCGGCCGAGCGCATCGCGCGCAAACGCGCCGAAGCCGATATTGCGTTCCATCGCGTCGGGATTACCTTCGCGGTTTATGGCGATGAGTCCTCTCAGGATCAGGGCAAGGAACGGCTGATTCCGTTCGATATCATTCCGCGCATCATCCCGGCCGCTGAGTGGCTGGTCCTGCAGGCCGGCCTGCGCCAGCGCGTGAAGGCGCTCAACGCCTTCCTTTATGACATCTACCATAAGCAGGAAATACTGCAGGCGGGGCACATTCCACGCGAACAGGTGTTGAACAACGCTCAGTTCCGTCCCGAGATGATGGGGATCGATGTGCCGGCGGGCATCTACGCGCACATCGCTGGCATCGATCTGGTCAGAGCCGGCGCCGGTGAATTCTACGTACTGGAAGACAACCTGCGTGTTCCTTCCGGTGTGTCGTACATGATCGAGGACCGCAAGATGATGATGCGGCTTTTCCCCGAACTGTTTTCACGGCACAAGGTCGCACCGGTCCAGCACTACCCGGACATGCTTCTGGAGAACCTGCGCACCGTCGCGCCAGCGGGCGTGCTCAACCCCACTGTCGTTCTGCTGACGCCCGGCGCATATAACAGCGCCTATTTCGAGCATACCTTCCTGGCCCAGCAGATGGGCATCGAACTGGTTGAAGGACGCGACCTGTTCGTCAGGGACGAGACCGTGTACATGCGCACGACGCAAGGGCCGCAGCGTGTCGATGTGATCTACCGCCGGCTCGATGACGATTTCCTCGACCCGCTCGCCTTCCGCAAGGACTCGATGCTTGGCGTACCCGGCCTGCTCTCGGCCTACCGTGCCGGACAGGTCACCCTGGCCAATGCCATTGGCACCGGCGTCGCCGACGACAAATCGATCTACCCCTATGTGCCGGAGATGGTGCGCTTCTATCTGGGCGAGGAATCGTTGCTCAACAACGTTCCGACCTACATGTTGCGCAAACCGGATGACCTAAAATACACGCTCGAACACTTGCCCGAACTGGTAGTCAAGGAGGTCCATGGCGCCGGCGGCTTACGGCATGCTGGTCGGCCCGGCCTCGACCCGGAACGAAATCGAGAATTTCCGTGCCCGCATCATTGCCGAGCCGGAAAAGTACATTGCACAGCCAACACTCGCACTGTCCAATTGTCCGACATTTGTTGATGGTGAGAAATGCGGCGACGTGGCCCCGCGCCACCTCGATCTGCGCCCCTTCGTGCTCTCCGGCGAAAACATCGACATGGTTCCCGGGGGGCTCACGCGCGTTGCGTTGCGCGAAAGCTCGCTGGTGGTCAATTCGTCGCAGGGCGGCGGAACCAAGGACACCTGGGTACTGGAAAACTGAGGCAGGGAGAAACCGAATGCTTAGCCGCACCGCCGATCATCTTTACTGGATGGCACGCTTCACCGAGCGTGCGGAAAACCTAGCACGTCTGCTTGATGTGACACACCAGATGTCGCTTGTGCCGCAATCGGTCGCTGCCGGAAACCAGAACTGGGGCGCCATCCTGGCACTGAACAGCCTGCAGACCGCTTTCTCAAAGACTTACGACGAGGCGAATGCCGAGAACGTGTTGCGTTTCATGGTTTCGGATGCAGACAATCCAGCGTCGATTTACAGTTGCCTGCGCGCTGCGCGCGAGAACGCTCACGCCGTACGTGGCACGCTGACCGCAGAAACGTGGGAGAGTTGCAACGCCACGTGGATCGAGCTGCGCGAGCAGAGCTTCGAACAAATTCTATCCGTCGGCGTTGGCGAGTTCTTTGAGTGGGTCAAGTTGCGTTCCGCCGTCATGCGTGGCGTCACCTTCGGCACCATGCTGCAGGACGACGCGCTGCACTTCATTCGACTGGGTGGCTTGCTTGAGCGCAGCGACAACACGGCGCGGATTCTTGACGTGAAATACCACGTGCTGCGCACCAATGGCGACGAAGGCACGACCGACTTTTACCAGTGGGGCGCGTTGTTGCGCTCCCTGTCCGCCTTTGAGGTCTACCGCAAGGTTTATCGTGACGTGATCACGCCGGCGCGCGTTGCCGAATTGCTGATGCTGCGCGTGGATATGCCACGTTCCCTGCATGCATGCGTTGATGGCATCGTGCGTGTTCTCAACCGGGTCGCCAACAGCAGCTCGGCGGAAACCGGACGGCGGGCCGGCATGTTGCACGCCCAGTTGCACTATGCCCGGATCGACGACATACTCGGCAAAGGTCTGCATGAGTATCTGACTGATTTCATGGACCGTATTTACGATCTGGGCGATGGCATCGGCCGTGACTTCCTCGTGCCGGCAAACTGAATGATGTACTATCAAACCCTGTCTTTCGTTGAGAGGGCGACGTCATGTCAATCAACGTCTCGGTTATCACCACTGCCAACACCACGCGCCACTTTGTCCTGAACAGTGTCGGATCGATCAGTCATCTGCTTCTCAACCTGAAACGCAGCTCGCGGATTTTCACGGGCAATCTGCTCGTCATCGGCTCCGGGGCGCAGACCGAGATCTTTTCAACCGCGTCGATAGCCAGCGTTGAGATGGAATCGGCCAACGACCTTGAAATCTACCTTCCGCGCGGACAGTCGCTGACCTTGACCGCTCTGACGACGGTCGAGGCAATCGAACCTTTTGAGGGCGGGCTTGAAAGCGAGTTTTTCAAGGTGCAGATCGACTTCTTCTTTCGTGGCGGTCACGTCATCCACACCTGCGTTGAGGGCGAACCCAAGACCGCGCTGGCCGAATGTCTTGAGAATCTTACCGGCGTCTTTGAACACCCCTGCCTGGCCTACCGGCTGCCGCAAGGCGGTATCGGGTTGATGAACCCGCAGGCCATGACCCGTCTGGTGATCATTCCGGGCATCCCCGATCTGCCGAAAGAAGCGTGGATTGCCGACGACCTCTGACCTGGCCGGTAGACTAGGCCAGTAGTGCCACGATGGTGATAAACCATGCAGCAAAGGTTCCCAGCAGATGATAATCCTGTAGCAGCATGGCCGCCGGATCACCGCCGCCGGATCGACGATGCAACAGGAATAGGTACCGGAATATTCCGTAAATGACGAAGGGCACGCTGTAAATCAGGTTGGTCGTGCCATGCATGGCGACGGTCTCGGGGCTGACCGTGTACAGGCCGTAGCTGACGATGGCGCTCGCCGCACAGATGCTGATCAACTTGTCGAGCAGTACCGGACTGTAATCGTCCAGCACCCGGCGGTGACGGCCACCACGGCCGGACAAGGCGTTCAGCTCGGCACGCCGCTTGGCAAAGCCCAGGAAAAGAGTGAGCAACAAGCTGCACAGCAACAGCCAGTGCGACGGTGCGATGCCGACCCCCAGCGTGCCCGCAAGAATGCGCAACATGAACCCCGTCGAAATGATGAATACATCGAGCAAGGCGATATGCTTCAGGCCCATCGAATAGGCCAAATTGAGCAGAGCATAGACGAGCACGAAAAGCAGCACCGTCTTCGAGGCGTCATTGGCCAGCATCAGCGCCGACAACATGCAGAAGCCCGCCAGCAGCAGTGCCTGTATTACGCCCACGGTACCCGCCGCAAGCGGTCGATGGCGCTTTTCCGGATGTTCGCGATCCTGTTCCCGATCTGCCAGATCGTTGAAGATATACACCGCCGACGCAGCCAGCGAAAAAGCGGCAGCGGCCATGAGCACGCGGTGAACGAGCATGGCGTCATGCCAGCCATGGCCAAAAAGCAGACCGACAAAGACGAAGCCGCTTTTCACCCACTGGTGTGGGCGCATCAGCTTGAGATAGGGAAGAATTCCGCGCATGGCTAATCCGGTTTCGGCAAACCAGCGTTCACAAGATCCGCATCCGCGGCGTGGAAACCGGACAGGAATCCGATCGAAAGCGCGATCCGGCCATGCGCCACAACAACAGCAGGCCGTACCAAATGAAGTGCTTCCAAGAAAAGGGGAGCACGTGAAATCACTGATCGGCTTTGATCAGGCGGCGCGCCTGAACGCCCTGTGCCAGCATCTCCAGGACGGCGACTGAATCGTCCCAGCCGATACAGGCGTCTGTAATGCTCTTGCCATATTCGAGCGGTCGGTTCGGAACCAGGTTCTGCCGACCTTCGACAAGATGCGACTCGACCATCACGCCCATAATGCGGCCCTCGCCCGTCGCGAGTTGCGCCACGACGTCCTTGGCCACTTCGATCTGCCTTCGGTATTCCTTGCTCGAATTGGCGTGCGAGAAGTCGATCATCAGACGTGCCGCCAGAGCGGCATTGGCGATCTCTTTGGCGGCCGCATCGACATGCGCCGCATCATAGTTTGGTTCTTTGCCGCCGCGCAGGATGACGTGACAATCCTCGTTGCCCGTCGTCGACACGATTGCAGAATGACCGGCTTTCGTTACCGATAAAAAATGGTGCGGCGACTGAGCAGCGCGAATGGCATCGATGGCGATCCGCACATTGCCGTCGGTTCCGTTCTTGAACCCCACTGGACACGAAAGGCCCGAGGCCAGTTCGCGATGAACCTGCGACTCGGTCGTACGCGCACCGATGGCCCCCACGAGATCAAATCCGCCGTATATTGCGGCATGATCGTATCGAGAAACTCGGTAGCGCAGGGCAGCCCCATTTCATTGATCTGAAGCAGCAAGCCACGCGCCAGACGCACGCCTTCGTTGATGCGAAAACTGTTGTCGAGACGCGGATCGTTGATCAGCCCCTTCCAGCCCACTGTCGTACGCGGCTTCTCGAAGTACACGCGCATCACGATCAACAAGTCGTTTTCGAAACGCGGCATTTCATGCTGCAGCTTTCTGGCGTAATCGATGGCGACATCGACATCGTGTATCGAACACGGGCCGATCACCACCAGCAAGCGGTCATCCGCGCCATGCAAGATGCGGTGAATCGCCTGGCGCGCGCCAAAGGTGGTCTGCGCGGCTTTAACCCCGACCGGACACTCATGGAACACATGCGTCGGCGGCATCAGTTCCTTGATCTCCCTGATGCGCACATCGTCGGTATTCGGCTTGCTTTGCAGCGTCATGATGCTTCCTCTGAAACTTAGGCTGGCTTTGAAAAGGGCTTGATTTTACTCGAAAGGGCGGGCCGTTAGCACGCGACGCGGCGCATGCCTTCAGGGGCAATGCACGGCATCGCTGCATCGCGAGTTTCTTGCTGTGCGCATTAAGCCTCATCTAAGTCGTGGCGCATAAAGTGGCTGGCCGCAACGCGATTTGGACAACGTTCCATGCGTTGCGCATCAAATTGTGATGTGACTGCATTAGGAGAGCTCGTATGCAAACGAATCAAGGGCTGTATCCCGAACCCTGATTCCCGCGCCGAATATCGGCAGTTCCTTGCAGTAGAATGCAACAGCGATTGAAGCTTGAGCAACCCGCTCTCAACGACCCCTCCCAGCCGATGTTTTCCATGCCACCCATCACGCAAAAGCTGATCGTCATCAATGTGCTGGTCTTTGCAGCGACGGCCTTGCTGGGCAACAACGTCGTGTCGCTTTTCGCCCTGTGGCCGATCGGCCCGCTATTCCTGCCATGGCAGGTATTGACCTACGCCTTTATCCATGCCGGGTTGCAGCATCTGCTTTTCAACATGTTCGGCGTCTATATGTTCGGCAGCGATCTGGAGCGCGTCTGGGGAGCAAAGCGTTTTCTGACCTACTACCTGGCATGCGCGCTGTCCGCTGCAATCACCCAAATCGTGGTCATGCACCTGACCAGAGCTTACTATCCGACCGTGGGCGCGTCCGGGGCCGTGTTCGGCCTGTTGTTGGCCTACGCGACCGTTTTTCCGCAACGCACGGTCATGCTGCTGTTTCCTCCCATTCCGATGCGCGCTCCGGTCTTTGTCGCGGTAGTACGGCGCATTGGAGCTGGTGCTCGGCGTGACTGGAACGCAGGCGGGCGTTGCGCATTTTGCGCACCTGGGCGGCCTGGCCGGAGGTTTTCTGCTGATGCGCTTCTGGAAGACCAGACGCTGACATTTATTTGCGGGTCGATCGATGCGATTACTGCTCGTTGAAGATGACATCATGATCGGGGAAGCCGTGCTGGATTTACTCCGGGCCGAAGGGTACGCCGTCGACTGGGTCAAGGACGGTGCGATGGCCGACACGGCGTTACTCACCGGTCCCTACGATCTCGTGCTGCTTGATCTGGGTCTGCCGCGCAAGCATGGTCTTGACGTCCTCAAGAGCCTGCGCGCACGTCACGACCGGGTTCCGGTGCTGATCGCCACCGCCCGCGACTCGGTTCCACAGCGCATTGAAGGCCTGAACGCTGGCGCGGATGACTATGTCCTGAAACCTTACGACCTGGACGAACTGCTGGCGCGTATCCGCGCTTTGCTGCGCAGGGCGTCGGGGCGCGCGGAACCGGTGTATGAGCATCGCGGCGTCAGCATCAATCCCGCGACGCGCGAAGTGAACGCCGGCGGCCATCCGGTCGTCCTTTCCGCCAGAGAATGGGCCGTGCTGGAGCCCCTCATTGCGCGCCCGGGCATGGTGCTGTCGCGAGCTCAGCTCGAAGACAAGCTCTATGGTTGGAGCAACGAAATAAGCAGCAACGCGGTCGAAGTGTACATCCACGGGCTTCGCAAGAAACTTGGCGCCGACATCATTCAAAATGTGCGCGGCGTCGGATACATGGTGCCGAAGGCATGACGCCCTGTAGCCATTCGAAAAACAAGGTGCGAGAGGCTTGACCATGTTGCCGGACAAGCCCCATTCGCTCAGCAAACGCCTTCTGTGGCTGTTGCTGGGCGCTGTCGTCCTGGTCGCGTGCGCCGAGTTCTATGTGTCCTACCGCTCGGCTTTGAGCGAGGCCGATGATATCTTCGATTACCACATGCAGCAGATCGCCATCGCATTGCGCCCCGGTTTGTCGGTAACGCCGCAAGGTCATTCACGCGAGCGTAAGAAGGGTGAAGATAATGGCGATTTCCTGATTCAGATCTGGACGGCCGACGGACTGCAAG
Source organism: Propionivibrio sp. (assembly GCA_016705685.1). Lineage (GTDB taxonomy): Bacteria > Pseudomonadota > Gammaproteobacteria > Burkholderiales > Rhodocyclaceae > Propionivibrio. The sequence goes on along the minus strand of JADJLB010000001.1, from coordinate 1,061,352 downwards.
TCTTTGAGCCCGATGACAGTCTGGCCTTGCCTCAACTGGCTGTTTTCGGTTTCTCGAACGTCAAGGCGCGGGGCACGACTTTCCGGGTATTCTCGGTACAGACCGCAACGCAAATCATTCAGATCGCCCAGGATTTGGCCGTGCGCCGAGAGATCGCGGGAAAGCTGGCGCTGCGCACGGCGGCCCCGATCTTGCTGATGGCACCCATTTTGATGCTCCTGGTTCTGTGGGTAGTGAATCGATCGTTTCGGCCTCTTGCGCGCGTGCGCCGCGAAGTATCGGAGCGCCAGGTCAGCGGGCTTTCGCCTGTCAATGAAGCCGGTTTGCCCGAAGAAATCCAACCGTTGGTGCGCGAACTGAACCATCTGTTGGAGCGAGTCAAGGAAGCCTTTGAAACCCAGCAGCACTTTGTCGCCGATGCGGCGCACGAACTTCGTTCGCCCTTGACGGCCCTCAAGCTGCAAGTGCAAGGTCTGCGGCGGGCCGCCGATAACGAAACGCGGGAGCTCGCCGTCGCAAGGTTGTCGTCGGGAATAGACCGGGCGACGCACCTGGTCGAGCAACTACTGATCCTGGCGCGGCAACAGGCCAGCACCGCCACCGGCACGAACCCCGAACACGTTTCGCTGTCTGCCGTTTGCCGGCTGGCATTTGAAGACACCCTGGCAGCGGCCAAGGAAGGTTCAATCGACATGGGTATCAGCCATGCGGACGACGTCGAAATTGAAGGCTACCCGGACGCCTTGCGTATTCTCGTGCGTAACCTGCTTGATAACGCCATCAAGTACAGCCCAGCAGGCGGGCGGATCGATCTTGAGATCCGCACCGTGGACGGGGCAGTTGAACTTACGGTCGACGACAGCGGACCCGGGATTGACGTTGAACATCGCGAACGGGTACTTGACCGCTTCTACCGCATCAACGATGCCCAGAAAATGGGGAGCGGGCTTGGTCTGGCCATTGTCAAATCCATTGCCGACCGACACCGCGCCGCCTTGAGCCTTGCGCACTCTGCCCGTCTGGGAGGGCTGCGCGTGATTGCCCGATTCCCGCGCCTTGGGCACCCTTGATCCCATCCCGCGCGAATCCTTGGCTTGCCCTGGCACAGCGCGAAATCATCGGTTGCCTGGCGCATACCCAATCCTTTCAACGTTAAGAATTGCCTAAGTTCCCGACGCTACGATGGAGTTGCGCTTTCCCGAATGACGTCGAAAGCTTGCCTCCGACCCAACCCTGAATCACGCCTCCGTGCAGTAACCAGGGCGCGTCAATGGCGAATATCGTTCATTTGCGCTCGGCAAAGCAAACAACCCGATAGCACTCGTCAATACTACGAGGAAATACCCATGCTGAAAATTGAAGGAACCGAGCCCCCCGCGCTGACATCACCTGCCAATGTGCTGCGCACCCCGTGCCGCCCCGAACGTCCTGCAACCATGGATCAGGCCGAACTGCATCAACTGCGCGAACTGATTGGCACGGTGTGGTTGAACGGCTACACGCCGTCACCACAAGCTCAGAAGATTGTTGCCAGAGCAAACCGTGCCGGCAACGATTTTACGGACCGCCTCGCCGTACGCGCCTTGCGCCTGGAACAGGCACTGATCGTGGCGCACGAGCGAATTATCCGTCTGGAATGGAAACTGGTGCAGCTCGGCAAAGCGGGCTCCGATGGATACGGGCACTGCGAGATTCGTCGAGCTTGAGCGATGAAAGTTGCTGAAGACCCGTCGCCCTCATCTCACCCGGAACACGCCGCCCGGTCGACGGCCAGTTTGACGGCCCACATTCTGCCCACCTCGGCCACCATGATCGGCGTCTGCGTTGCCGTGTTGTCGATCGGACAACTGGGACCCAGCGGGAAACTGCATGTCATCATCGACAAGCTGTTGTCGATGGATGCCCTGATGTTCTTGAGTAGTGCTGTGCTGTCATTTGTCTCGATGAGATCCACAGGATCGACCGCGCGCATTGAAGCCCGTGCCGAAATGATCTTCATTGGTGGACTTTGCGTTCTGGCGCTGGGCACGGTGGTGCTGTCCTTCAACATCAATTAGGGACACAAGGCATCGCCGGCGCGAAGCTTCCTGTTCAGGCGGAAATCTCACGACGATCAGGCGGTCCCGCCCACCGTCAAGCCGTCGATTCGTAACGTGGGCTGCCCTACGCCTACCGGAACGCTCTGTCCGTCCTTGCCGCAGGTGCCAACACCTGGATCAAGACGCATGTCGTTGCCGATCATCGATACCTGGTTCATCGCTTCGGGCCCGTTGCCGATCAGCGTCGCCCCTTTGACCGGACTTGTCACTTTGCCATTCTCGATCAGGTAGGCTTCCGACATCGAAAACACAAATTTCCCGCTGGTGATATCGACCTGACCGCCGCCGAAATTGACCGCGTAAATGCCTTTCTTCACCGATTGGATGATTTCTTCAGGACTCTTGTCACCGGCCAGCAGGGTGGTGTTGGTCATGCGCGGCAAGGGCAGATGCGCGAAGGATTCGCGTCGCCCGTTGCCGGTCGGCGCCACACCCATGAGACCGGCGTTGAGACGATCCTGCATGTAGCCCTTGAGTATGCCGTCCTCGATCAGCACGGTGCGCTGTGTCGGGTTGCCTTCATCGTCGATGTTCAGCGAACCGCGGCGGCCGGGAAGGGTGCCGTCATCGACCACGGTAACGCCTTTCGAGGCGACGCGACTGCCGATCCGGCCGGAGAAAGTCGAGCTCCCCTTGCGGTTGAAATCGCCTTCCAGGCCATGGCCGACCGCCTCATGCAAGAGGATGCCGGGCCAGCCGGAACCGAGCACGACGGTCATCGTCCCCGCTGGCGCCGGCTGTGCGCCAAGATTGGTTACGGCTTGATGGACCGCCTCGCGCGCATAGCCGCGCAGCACGGCATCGCTGAAATAACCGTAATCGGTACGCCCGCCGCCACCGGCCGACCCCTGCTCGCGCTTGCCGTCCATGCCCTCAACGATAACAGTAATGGACACCCGAACCAGCGGCCGGATATCTGCCGCCAGCCGCCCATCGCTTCCCGCCACCAGCACCACCTCGTATTCGCCGGCAATATGTGCCATGACCTGCGTGACGCGCCGATCTTCGGCACGGGCATAGGATTCCAGCCGTTCGAGCAGCTTGACCTTTTCCGCGGCGTCGAGCGAGCTGAGCGGGTCGAGCGGCGGATAGAGGGTATGTCCGGATTTTGTCCTGCCCGGCGCTATGACCTTGCTTCGCCGTTGTTGCCCCGCTGCGGCGATGGCCCGCACGGCCAGGGCCGCGTCGCCAAGCGCCAGAGGCGTAATATCGTCGGAGTAGGCAAAGGCCGTTTTCTCGCCCGAGATGGCGCGTACGCCAACGCCTTCGTCAATGTTGAAACTTCCCGACTTGACAATGCCCTCCTCCAGACTCCACGCCTCGGAACGGCTGAACTGAAAATAGAGGTCGGCGTAATCGACATCGTGCAACATGATCTTGCCAAATACCTTGCTCAGATCGGCCACATCCAGCCCATAAGGCGTCAACAGGGTTTTCTGCGCCTGCTCGAGCAGGGTTTGCGCATTTGCGGTCATTGGGTTTCCGATTCAGACGATTCAAATTCAAATAAAAGAGTTTTGGCGCCAAGACGACTTGGTGCGGGCAAGCATCACATCACCCGATGCTGCAAGGCCGGCAGGCTGGCACGAACTTCGGCGATTCGCGCGTGGTCAATCTCGCCGATCACGACACCCGGTCCTTTCGACCGGCGGTCAAGAACATCGCCCCAGGGGTCGATGAGCATGCTGTTGCCGTGCGTTTCACGGCCATTCGCATGCTTCCCTCCCTGCGCCACGGCCAACAAGTAGCACTGATTTTCGATGGCGCGGGCGCGCAGCAGAATTTCCCAATGGGCCCGCCCCGTCGTCTCGGTAAACGCCGCCGGGATCACCAGCAAGTCCGTGACCCCCAGGGCGCGATAGAGTTCTGGGAACCTGATGTCATAACAGATCGACAGGCCAACCCGCCCGAACGGTGTGTCAAAACTCGCCAGCTGCTGGCCTGCTTCGATCGAAGCACTCTCGTCGTAACGCTCGCGGCCCTTCTGAAAGCCGAATAAGTGAATCTTGTCGTAACGCGCCACGCACTCTCCCCGCGGGTTGTAGGCCAAGCAGGAGTTGAAGACCTTGTCCGCAGCGCCAGCCACCAAAGGAATCGATCCACCTACCAGCCAGACGCCGTGTTTGCTAGCGGTCCCCGCCAAAAAATCCTGAATCGGCCCGCGGCCTTCGGCTTCGCGCACTTTGACCTTGTCTCCATCCTTCATGCCCATGATGGGAAAGTATTCAGGCAATGCGACCAGTTCAGCGCCCTGGCCAACCGCCTCCGCTATCAGATCTCCGGCGGTCTGCAGATTCTCCGCGACCTGCGCCGTCGACACCATTTGCAGCGCCGCCACCCGCGCATTCCTCAATGCAACCGAAGATTCACTTGATCGGAGATTCACTGGCGACTCCCGCTGGATTGGAGGTTGACGGCAAACGCGGCACGTTCGTTCCCGGCTCGTTACCGGTGAGCTTTTCAACTTTGGGATCGTCCCACTTTCCGGTGATCAGATAGTCAAAGCCAAACATACGGTTAAGCGGATTCTGCAACAGTTTTTGGGCAAACAATGTGGCGACCCCGGCAATCGGATTGATGATCCCGACGCCCAGCGCGGCAGTGCCGCCCAGTTCGGGTTGAACGTTTACGTTTAACCGTTGCGTTTCATTCTTGAGATCAACCTCGCCGCGCATCACCACGCGCGCCGAAGGCCCGTCGATCTGCAAACGCTCGGTCCGCATCATCCCACTGGCGACCGAAACCTTTCCGGCAATGCTGTCAAAGGCAAAACCCTGGCTGAATACATCCTTGAAATCAAGCGATATGCGACGTGGCAGTCCCTGCAGGCTGATCAGGCCGAGCAGCTTGCCGGCAGCACCGGGATCCAGTTTCAGGAATTGCCCATTGCTCGCCTCAAGACTCATATCGCCACTCAAGGAAGCGTAATCGAGCGAAGTCGGCGGGCCGGACCACTCCAACTTACCCCCAAGTTGGGCCTTGCCAGCCCGCAGCGTGCCAGGGTAGCCGAGTCGTTCCAATAATTTACCGACATCGCCGCTGTCTATCTTGAAATCGAGATGCGTCAGGTTCTTTCCTCCGGCGATCTGCCATTGGCCCTTGCCTGAAAGGTTGCCATGCGGATTGCTCATCTGTATCCGGTTTAGCTGCCAAACGCTGCCTTCGTTGTTCGCCTGCAATTCGAGCCGGCCAAAGCGGCGTATGCCAATAGAAAATTCATCGGCCACGATATCTAGCGCTGGCAGTTCTTTGATTACTTCGCCTATATCAGGTCCCGCGGGTTCCGTCGATGAATCGAAGGCAATGTTCTTGAAACGCGCCGTCAATTTCCCTTGTTCTGCCACATCCCATTGCAGATCCCCGTTGGCCTGCCGAGATGCCATGCGGATTTTCCACTGTGCGGCGCCCGGCGCAACGCTCAGATCGGCGTCATTGTAATGCCGTCCAAATAACTGAAGGTCGTCGGTCTTGATGTTGATCGAATCGACAAAGGGGGGCGATGGCTTGGTTCCAGCAGACGCGACCGCTTCCGTGGAACGAAGCAGGCGGCGCCAATAATCGATATCCAATTTCTTTGCGCTCAGCGACAGCGTGACGCCGGCATCGGGCAACTGCAACGGCCGACCGATCGCAATCGCTCCACGTTCGGTGAGGAAACCGCCGGGCTGCTGTTTGCGAATGAGTTGGATGGATAAGAAATTGCCGAGCGCAGCGTCAATTTGATCGCGTACCGCCACCTCCGCAATCTTGCCTTTGGCAACGGGCTCGCTTGGCAGGAGCTTCTTCTCAAAATGGAGTGGCATGGTGTCGCTTGCCGCTTTGCCCAAGGGCTCGGGAAAAGCCGAAGCCAGCCCGACCAGCCTGGAATCTATCGCCAGATCGGCGTTGCGTTTGTTGATGCGGACTTCGGCGCGATAGGGGGTCGACCCGGAGAGCGGACCCAGGAGCGGCGAACCAGACTGTTTGCGCAACTGCGCGATATCGATCAGGCCATTGGCGGTGATCAGCACTTTCCCGTCCTTTTGCGACCCGCCCTTGATTTTCAATGGACCACCGAGAAATACGGAATTGATCTCCGACACCTGAATCTCGTCGCCGGAAAATTGCACATTCCCATTGACCTGTTTGATCGGCGGCAAAGCGGCATCCACCGTCAATTCATTGTTCATAAGCCGGTACGTTCCGTCGATCTTCGAATCATCGAGCTTCGCTTCGTCCAGCGGGATCACCAACCCCAGGTCCAGATGGCCATTCCCGCTGGCCCGCATGTCATCGGTAAAGTGATTGATCCGCTCGGCAACTGGACTGTTCTCGATGAACTTGAGAAACTCGGACGTCGCCCCATCGACACTGCCCTTGACCGTCAGGGTCGAGATCGGTGCATCAAAATCGGGGATTACCGCCCGGGTATGCGAAAGCTGCGCCCCCAGGATCGATCCGTGATGCGCCTCCACGGTCATGCCATTGCCCTCGAACCGGAGGTCGCCGTCAATCCCCTCGATGCGCGGCCATCCCTTTGCATAATCAAGCACAACGTCATGAGCCTTGACCGTCACCAGGAACTGACCTTTGCTTTTGTCCAGGAAGGGAAAATTGGCGAGATCGCCCTTGAGCGTCAGTTTTGCTTCACTGGCGCCGCCGGACAACAAGGAATCGCGCAGCCAATAACGTGCGTTTTCCCCCACGACATGCGGCATGTAGCGCCAGACGGCGCGCGCGTCGGCGCGGACCAGCGCCGCATTCAAATCGATGGTGCCGGGGCCTTTTCCCGTGTAGTGATATTTGCCCTGCGCCGTGCCGGCCGCCTCCGGCCCGGCAAATTCGGCGCGCGTCAACACGGCATCGACGACGCCCTCGCTGATTTTCCATTTGGCATAGGCATTGAGCGTATCGAGCGCAATGAGCGACTCCGGAAATACCCCCGGCAGATCAATGGTCATGTCTTTCGAGCGCAGCGTTGCGCTGCCGCCCTTATCATTGGCCTCGAGCGTGCCCGACAGGCCGGACGTTCCCGGGTAGGCGCCACGTGCCTTGAGCGCCAACGCTTCGAACCCGGCTTTGACTGAATAGGTCTGAAGATGCTCCGCATCGCCGTTCCACTGCGCACTCAGACCACTCACCTGGCCGCGCGGCGCAAAATCGAACAGTGCCTGTCGCGCACGCGGGTCAAAGGGAAAATGGTCGGCCAGCTTGGCCAGTGCGCCGAGGTCGATCCGGCTGGCACTGGCGCTGCCGACTACTGTTTTTCCATCGGGCTCGGGCTGCCAATTCACCTGGAAGTCCATCGGCTCGATCAGTATCGTTTCACGTGCATTGTGACCCTGAGTGAACGCCCTGCTTATCTCCAGCTCGACACGTCGTCCGGTCAGAGCAAAACCAGGCCCGGAAATTTTTCCGCCGAGATGCCCCGAAAGATACGCCAGATCCAGCGCGGGGAGATCCTTGGCCAGACTCAGGCTGACGTCCTGCAGCGAAATATCGGCCGAGATCTCGCTTGGCCCCCCGTCGGCAAAGGCTAGCCAGGCGCGCAAGGCGCCCCGCCCGCGAGGCAACGACAACGGATAATCGATCCACTGCTGCCAGACGGCCAGGTCGGCGTAGCCGATCTCGCCATACACCTGCCCCGACCAGGACTCGAACTGGTCGATATCCTTGCCCTTGAAATCACCGCGAACATCGATTTTTGCTGCCAGAACTTCAGGCGGCAGCGCGGTCAAGCCGAAACGATGGTGTTTTCCGTCATTGTCCAGCGAGAAATTCAGATCCTCAAGCACCAGGGCGGGCGCGCCGCGCAGTTCATCTTCCCACACCAGGGTCGCGCCGCGGATGCGGATTCGCTTTTGCGCCAGAACCCAGTCGGAAACATCGTTATCGCTTTGCTCCTGGCTGAGTGGAATGCCGGCTACAAAAATATGCCCATCGGCGTGGCGCCGCAAATTCAGCGTTGGCTCGTCAATGCGCAACAGGCGCAGCGTGAGTTGGGCGCTGGGCACCGACCACCAGGACAAAATCGCTTCGATACGCGAAAAAGCCAGTGCCGGCAGACCATCGGCGTCGGCGATGCGCACATCGAGCAAAGTCAGATCCGGATTGATTCCCTCCCAGCTGGCCTCGATCCGCCCGATACTGACGGTTTGGCCCAGCCCCTGGCTGGCCAGACGCTCGATATCGGCCCGATAGTCTTCGATGTGGGGCAGGACACTGTAGCGTAGCGCCAGGATCGTCAGCACAAAACCGAAATAGGCCAGCCAGAAGCCCCACACCAGGGCACGCCCCAGACCACGCACAAGCCGGTTCGATACGAAAGGCACCAGCACGTGAAAACGGTGGTATAGCGCCGAACGCAAGCCCCGGCCGAGCCTCATGGGCCTGTCGCCTGCGGAATGCTTTGCCAATTGCCGGGAAGCGTCACTAGAATGGTGTGATACTTGGAAACATATCGAAGGCTCGATTGTACCGGCATTGCCGCAGCAAACCACGCCGTACTGCCTCCCGGGGATGGCGAACGTGGCGAATCATCCACGCACCCAGCGACGATTACACGCAAACATGACCCTCACCTCAGATAACCCGTTCCCTTCCGAGTGGCACCCGGCGCTAACGCACAGCCGCTACCTGCGGCATCTGCTCGAAGCGCAACCGGAGCTCGTAAGCTGGCTGAAGGAATTCGCCAACCATCGCCTGGACAGTGGCCTGATGCTGGGGTTTCTCGCCGCCGAGGGGCCATCCGACGAGGAAAGCCTCAAGCGCGCCCTGCGACGCCTGCGCCAGCGCATCATGGCCGCCCTCATAGTGAGCGACATCGGCGAAAGAGCACCGCTCGCCCACGTTGTCGAAACCATGACGCAACTTGCCGATGTAACAACCAACTTCGCGCTTGATTTTGTTCACCGACAGCTCGCTGGCCAGTTCGGCGAACCCCTGGACAGGCAAGGGCAGGCGCAGCGTCTGATGGTTATCGGCATGGGCAAGCTCGGCGGACGCGAGCTCAACGTTTCATCCGATGTCGATTACATCTTCATTTACCCCGAAGACGGCGAAACCGCCGGCCTCTCGGGTAGTACCCGAAAAATCGAGGCTTATGAATTCTTTCAGCGGCTCGGCAAGCGTCTGATCGCCGTGCTTGATGAGATTACCGGCGATGGCCAGGTTTTCCGGGTCGATATGCGTCTGCGGCCGAATGGCGAGTCCGGCCCTCTGGTTTGTTCGCTCGACTCGCTCGAAAACTACTTCATTACGCAGGGGCGCGAATGGGAACGCTACGCCTGGATCAAGGCGCGTGTGATGAACGCAGACAGCACGCTGCAGCCGGAATGGCGTAGTACCCTTGAAACCATCGCGCGCGCTTTCGTCTTCCGCAAATATCTCGATTTCGGCGCGATAAATGCCATGCGCGAACTGCACGCCCAGATTCGTCGCGAGGTTGTCCGCAAGGACATGGCCGACCACATCAAGCTCGGCCCGGGCGGCATCCGGGAAATTGAATTCATCGCGCAGGTTTTCCAGTTGATTCGCGGCGGTCGCGATCCATCCTTTCAGATTCGCCCCACGCTCAAGGTGTTGCCCCTGCTCGTGGCGCGCCGCCAACTGCCCGCCGAAAGCGCGGATGAACTGGTTGCCGCTTACGAATTCCTGCGTCGCCTCGAACACCGTCTGCAATACATCAACGACGCCCAAACGCACATGCTGCCGACCGACAGTGAAGATCGACGGCTGATCGCCATCGCCATGGGCTTTCCTGACTGGCCGTCCATGCTCGCTGTACTTGACGCGCACCGACAGCGCGTCGCCAGGCACTTCGAAGAAATTTTTTCCAGCCCGGACGACGGCACCCACGCACTGGCCGGGTTGTGGTTTGAACAGACCGATCCCGAAGACGCCCTTGAAGCGCTTTCCGAACATGGATTCAAAAAGCCGCAGGTAATGCTGGAGCAACTCACCAGCTTCCGCCGAAGCGCAAAATACCAGCAACTCCCGACACAAAACCGCGAGCGTCTCGACGCCCTCGGCCCCCGTCTGATTGAAGCGGCCGCGGCCACGAACTCGCCCGACGCAACCTGGCAGCGCGGTCTCGGATTTCTTGAAACGATCAGCCGGCGGGGAGCTTATCTGGCGCTGTTGCAACAATACCCGCTGACGCTATGCAAAGTGGCCGAAATCATCGGCAGCTCCTCCTGGGCGGCCGACTACCTGACCCGCCATCCGATCCTCCTCGACGAAGTGCTCGATCCGAGCCTGTACGAAACCGCCACCGACCAGGCGGCGTTCCGCGCCGAGTTAAGCCAGCGCCTCGCCGAGCATCTCGGCGACACGGAACGCGAAATGGATGTCCTGCGCGAGGTGCATCATGCCCAGGTCTTCCGCTTGCTGGCACAGGACATCGCCGGCCTGCAAACCGTGGAACGTCTGGCCGATTACCTGACCGAGCTCGCCGATATCGTGCTGCAGACCACGCTCGACCTCTGCTGGGAAAAGCTCAAGAACCGTCATCCGCACCCGGAACGCCCACCCAAACTGGCCATCATCGCCTATGGAAAACTGGGCGGCAAGGAACTCGGCTACGGCTCCGATCTTGACCTGGTTTTCCTGCACAACGACCCGGAACCGGGCGCAGGCGAGCTCTATGCGCGCCTCGTGCAACGCCTGAACACCTGGATATCGGGCCGGACATCGGCCGGCATGCTATTCGAAACCGATTTCCGTCTGCGCCCGAATGGCGACGCGGGGATGCTGGTATCTCCCATCGACGCCTTCCGCGACTACCAACTGACGAAAGCCTGGGTTTGGGAGCATCAAGCCCTGACCCGAGCACGCTTCTGTGCCGGTGATGCCGAACTGGGCAACCGGTTCGAAACCATGCGGATCGAAATCCTGCGCCAGCAACGCGACCTCCCGAAGCTCAGGGAGGACGTACTGTCCATGCGCAAACGCATGCTCGCCAACCAGGCTACGGCCCGCGAAGAATACTTCGACATCAAGCAGGACCCCGGCGGCCTGATCGACGTCGAGTTCATCGTCCAGTTCCTCGTGCTTGGCTATGCACATACCTATGAGCGCCTGTGCGGCAACCTCGGCAATATCGCCCTGCTTGGTATCGCGGCCGAGCTCGGCTTGATCCCGCAAGCGCTGGCCGATCCGGTGCGCGATACTTACCGCGAATTTCGCCGCATGCAACACGCCTTCCGACTCGACGGCGTCAGCCGCGCGCACGTCGAACGCGCCCCACTGAGACAGCGTATTGAAGGCGTCAGCGCCCTATGGGCCTGCGTCTTCGATTGACCCAACCGAGAGCACGCAAATGAATACACTACAACGCGGAATTCTCCTGCCCGTGCCGAACCAGGCGCGTTATCTCTCCTTCGCCATTGGCGATCCGGCCCGCGTCAGGGATGGGCTGCGCGTGCTCGGCGAACTTGCAGAGGATGACTATACGGTCATCGGCATTGGCCAAACCCTGGTATCGCTGATGAAGACTTCGATTCCCGGCCTCAAAAACTTCCCGACGATTACTGCGCCGGGACTGGTGATCGAGCGCGCCCCGGAAGTCCTCTGGGTCTGGTTGCGCGGCGATGAGCGAGGAGAGATTGTTCTCCGCTCGCAGCGGCTGGTCAGGGTCTTGGCGCCGGCCTTCCGGCTCAAGGAAAGCTGGGACGCCTTCAAGTATGCCGAAGGGCGCGACCTTTCCGGTTATGTCGACGGCACCGAGAATCCGACGGGCGACGAGGCGATCCACACCGCCATGATCGGCGCTGAGCATCCGACGATCCGGGGGTCAAGCTTTGTCGCCACGCAGCGCTGGCGGCATGATTTCGAACGTCTGGAATCGATGACCGAAGGCGAAAAGGACAGTTCCATCGGACGGCGACTGGTCGACAACGAGGAAATCGACGACGCCCCCGAAACCGCGCACGTCAAGCGCACCGCACAGGAAAGCTTCACCCCGGAAGCCTTCGTACTGCGCCGCTCGATGCCATGGTCAGACGCCAGCGACGCCGGCCTGATGTTTGTCGCTTTCGCGGCGTCGTTCTACGCCTTCGAAGCGCAACTGCAGCGCATGGCTGGAGCCGAAGACGGAGTTGTCGATGCGCTGTTCAAATTTACCCAACCAGTCTCGGGCGCATATTTCTGGTGTCCGGCGGTCAAGGACGGCAAACTCGATCTTTCGCCGCTGGCGTGCTGACCTCGATCAGCCCTGCAGCCAGGCGGCGGCTTCCAGGGCGTAATACGTCAGGATGCCATCTGCCCCGGCCCGCTTGAAGGCCAGCAGACTTTCCAGCACACAGGCTTTTTCATCCAGCCAGCCTTGCATGGCAGCGGCCTTGAGCATCGCGTATTCGCCGCTGACCTGATAAGCAAAGGTCGGCACGCCGAACTCGTCTTTCACGCGACGAACAATATCGAGATAGGGCAAGCCCGGCTTGACCATCACCATGTCGGCACCTTCGGCCAGATCGAGCGCCACCTCGCGCAGCGCTTCATTGGAGTTGGCCGGATCCATCTGGTAAGTGTACTTGTTACCCGCCCCCAGATTGCCGGCCGAACCGACGGCATCTCTGAACGGACCGTAGTAGCTTGAAGCGTACTTGGCCGAATAAGCCAGAATACGCGTATGAATCTGCTTCGCGGCGTCCAGCTCGGCACGGATACGGCCGATGCGCCCATCCATCATGTCGGACGGCGCAACCACATCGGCGCCGGCTTCCGCGTGGGTGAGTGCCTGCTTCGCCAGCACGTCCAGTGTTTCGTCGTTGAGTACGTAGCGACGCGGATCGTCGGCGGCGATCAGCCCATCCTGGCCATGGCTGGTGTAGGGATCGAGGGCGATGTCGGTCATGATGCCCAATTCGGGAAATGCCTTCTTCAGTTCGATGACCGCGCGGGGAACCAGCCCATCCGGATTAAACGATTCTTCAGCCCCCGGGGTCTTAGCTTTCCGATCGATCACGGGGAAGAGCGCCAACGCCGGAATGCCCAGCGTCATCGCCCGTTCGGCTGTATGCAGCAGACGATCCAGACTTTGACGTTCGACGCCTGGCATCGAGGCCACCTTTTCGGAACGCTGGTCGCCCTCAAGCACAAACACCGGATAGATAAGATCGTCAACACTCAGCGCCGACTCGCGCATCAGACGGCGGGAAAATTCGTCTCGACGCATGCGGCGCATGCGCGTACCCGGAAAACCTGCATTGAAATTCATGGCTAACTCATATCGGGAACGAAAAAAACAAGCCCAGAAAACCCTGCGAGGGGAACTTAGCACGGCCCCCCTCACTCTCAGTCAACAGATGGTTCACCCCATCTCCCGCTTCAACTCCCTGAGCGGGCGCCTTGCTTCTACGTAAGGCATTTTGCCCCCGGCTATCCCTTTGCCGGGGGCTTTTTATTTTGTCCGGGCTTGCCCACGCCACCGGATTTTCTTGCGCTCCAGCCCATTGCCTTGCGATTCTTCGGGCGTGCCACCTTTTCGCCGCGCAACCCGACCGGCGGGAGCGAATAGGGCTTGGACTCCATGCCAAGCCAATCACCAAGCAGTGTTTCGGCCTCAGCAACACCCAGCTTGCTCAGGCTAGAAAAAAGCTGGAGGCTTGCATTATCGCTAATTTTCTCCAGCTCTGCTTGCACGTCGCGCAGTGTCTGCGCCTGCTCAAGCCGGTTCAACTTGTCTGCCTTGGACAGTAGGACATGGATCGGCTTCCCGGTTTGCGAGAACCAGGCGATCATCTGCCGGTCAAGATCGGTCATGGGGTGCCGGCTGTCCATGATCAGCACCAGGCCGACCAGCGGCAGGCGAAAGCGCAGATAAGGCGCCAGCAAACCCTCCCACTGGGCACGGATATCTTCCGGTGCCTTGGCAAACCCGTAACCGGGCAAGTCGACAAAGTATTTTCCCGGATCGAGAACGAAATAGTTCAGATGCTGGGTTCGCCCCGGTGTCTTGGAAACATAGGCGAGGCGGTTGTGATTGGCCAGCGAGTTGATGGCCGACGATTTTCCAGCATTCGAGCGTCCGGCAAACGCAATCTCCCGTTGAGCATCTGCGGGCAAATCGGGTAAATTGGCGACGGTAGTGTGAAAAACCGCCTTCTGAAAAAGAGGCATCGGCAAACCAGGAAAGTGGGGCAGGCGTGACTCAGCCTAAAACTGCTATAGAATATCAGGTTTGGGAGTTTGCATCTCTGAACTCACGCTGATCAACAGGAGTTAGTACATGATTCGCATCGCAGCACTGGCAGTTTTCATGGCCACCAGCGTTTCCGCCTTTGCGGCCGAAGAAACGGCAGTCAAACCCAATCTGGCCAAGGCCAAAACGATTGCCGAAACGGTATGCGTCGGCTGTCACGGCGCCGACGGCAACAGCCCGATTTCGGCCAACCCCATTCTGGCCGGTCAGGGTTCGGCTTATTTGTTCAAGCAACTTACCCAATTCAAATCCGAGGACGGCAAGCCCGCCGTGCGCAACAATCCCATCATGTCCGGCATGACTGCCGCGCTGAGTATCGACGACATGAAAAACCTGGCCGTCTACTTCTCGCAGCAAAAAATGAAACCGGCGACTTCTGCCGACGCCAAACTGGTTGAAGCGGGCAAGAGCCTCTGGCGCAAGGGCGACTTTGAACGAGGCATTCCGGCTTGCGCGGGGTGCCATGGGCCTGCCGGTGCCGGCGTTCCGGCACAGTATCCGCGCCTTGCGGGGCAATATGCCGAGTACACTGAAAGCCAGTTGAAAAACTTTCGTAGCGAGGATCGGTCAAACGATCCAGAGATGATGATGCGCAGCATTGCCGAAAAGCTTTCCGACAAGCAGATCAAAGCGGTTGCCGATTACGCTGCCGGTCTGCGCTGAATAGTTCCAGACAAAACCTTGTCTTACCTCACTCAAAAGGACGCTCCATGAAAACACTCAAACAACTCATTGAGAGCAAGAGCAAGAAACTGGCCACGGTCTCTCCCAAGGATACGGTACTCCATGCACTTGAAATCATGGCCGAGCATGACGTCGGGGCGCTAATTGTCCTGGACGGACTGCGTCTGGCAGGCATGTTCTCCGAGCGCGATTATGCGCGCAAGGTGATCCTGCAAGGCAAGGTATCCGTGTACACGAAAGTCAGCGACATCATGACCGACAAGGTGATCTCCGTGACGATGAATCACACCGTCGAGCAGTGCCTAGCGATCATGTCGGAAAAGCACTTCCGCCATTTGCCAGTCCTCGACGACGAAGGTCTGGTCGTGGGTATCATTTCGATTGGCGACATGGTCAAGGAAATGATCAGCCAACAGCAGTTCATCATCGATCAACTGGAAAGCTACATCTCCAGTTGATCGTCAGGCCAAAAACAAAGAGCAGGTTTCCCTGCTCTTTGGTGTCGCTCTTGCCTCGCCTGTCGGCGACTACTTGATCACCAGCAAGCTCTCGTCCCATTTTTCGTGCTTTTCCAGGCCGAGAAGATTCGCCGTCGTGGCCGCCAGATTGGACAGCCCGGCGGTGGCACTCTGTTTCAGGCCAAGCCGGCCACCCGAAACATTGTCGTAAAGAATCAACGGAACCGGGTTCAAGGTGTGCGCGGTCTTGGCCTTGAAGGAACCGTCCTTGTTCTGCGCCGGTTGCTTGGTTTTCTTGTCCAGCTCGTACATCTCATCGGCATTACCATGATCCGCGGTAATCAGCGCCACCCCACCCATCTCGTCGATCACCGGCAGGATGCGCGCGAGTTCCAGATCCACCGCCTCGATCGACATGGTTGCGGCGCGGAAATTTCCCGTGTGCCCGACCATGTCGCCATTGGCGAAATTGCAGCGCAGGGTTCTGAACTTGCCGCTCTTCAACGCCGCAATCATTGCGTCGGCAATTTCGGCCGCCTTCATCCACGGGCGTTGCTCGAAGGGCACTACGTCGCTCGGCACTTCCTGATAGGTTTCGCCCTCGAATTTTCCTGAGCGGTTGCCATTCCAGAAGTAGGTCACATGACCGAATTTCTGCGTCTCGGAGCAGGCAAACTGCGTAATACCGCCCTTGGCAAACCACTCGCCCGAGGTATCCATGATCGCTGGCGGATCGACCAGAAACCGCTTGGGCAACTTGAGGTCCCCGTCATATTGCAGCATTCCAGCATAAGTCACTTTCGGCAGACGCACGCGGTCGAACTTGTTAAAACCGTCTTCCTCGAAGGCTCGGGTGATTTCAATCGCGCGATCGCCGCGGAAATTGTAGAAGACCACGGAATCGCCATCCTCGATCGTTCCGACCGGCCGGCCACCCTCGGCGATGACAAAAGGCGGCAGGTCCTGATCGATGGTCCCCGGGAACGTCAGGCGCAAAGCCTTCACCGCTTCCGATGCGCTGGCGAATTGATCGCCCTCGCCGAGTATGTGGGTATGCCAGCCTTTATCCACCATGTTCCAGTTGGCATCGTAGCGGTCCATGGTGATATTCATGCGCCCACCGCCCGACGCGATCCGCGCATCGAATCCGCCCGTGCTGGTTTCCGCGAGGAAAGCCTCAAAGGGCTCGACGTATTCCAGCGCGCTGGTTTCCGGCACATCGCGGCCGTCGAGAAGCGCGTGAATGCGCACCGCCTTAACCCCCTCTTCCTTGGCACGCTGCACCATCGCTTTCAGATGGTCGTTGTGGCTATGCACGTTACCGTCCGAGAACAGGCCGATGAAATGTATGGCACCCGATTTTCCGTTAGCGCCCGCCTTGGCGCCAGCCACGATCTGCTGCCAGGCCTCGCCCTTCCAGATCGCTCCGCTGGCGATCGCATTGGCGACCAGTGAAGCCCCCTGGCTGTATACCTGACCGGCACCGATGGCGTTGTGACCGACTTCGGAATTTCCCATGTCGTCATCGGACGGCATCCCGACTGCCGTACCGTGAGCGCGCAGCGTGATATTGGGATAGTTGGCAAAGAGCTTGTCGAGCGTTGGCTTCCTCGCGGCGGCAATGGCGCTGCCGGCCTCGGACTTGGGAATGCCGTAACCGTCCATGACGATGGTGACTACCGGGCCATTGACTCCGGCGAATGAAGCGAGTTTTTTCAGCATGATGGGTTCCTGCCTGGGATTGAAAAATCGGTAAATCGGAAGGGCAAGCGGCAAATCATAACAAATTCACCGGGGCTAGCGTAGCCGTTGCTTGGGGTCGAATCGGACGATCGCACTCCCGTCCGGGGTCTTTCTGGCCTGTGTCTTCCAGGCGTGCCCATAAACCACCTCGAAGGTCGCCGGCAAGCGGCCGTCCCGGGCGCGCTTTTCGTACGCGGCTCGCGCCGAGAGCCAGGCCGAGCGTCCGGTCAGACCATGACATCTGGATTGCATGGCGCAGGCCGCGCCGTTTTGACGCAAATCGCGGAAAAGATCGTCGAGGCTGGTGTAAGTCAGGGTCAGCACCTCCACATCCATCACCGGATCGGCGAAGCCGCAGTCAAGAAGCATATCGCCATAATCGTGCATGTCGGCAAACCGCTGGGTGTGCGCATGACCGTCGGAAAAGCTTTCGCGCAATTCCTTCAAGGTATCCGGCCCCAGAGTCGAAAACATCAGCAAACCACCGACATCCAGAACGCGATGCATCTCGCGAAACGCTCGCAAAGGATCGTCCAGCCAGTGCAGCATCAGATTCGACCAGACCAACTCCATCGAACCCGGCTTGAAGGGCAAGGCGAGCGCGTCGGCCGAAACCAGCGCGTTCCCCTTGTGCAGAAAAGGAAACAGCCAGCGCGATTTCGAACGTCGCCGGCGGCCGGCCAGCAACATGGCCTCGCAGGCGTCGGCGCCGAGCACCAGGGACTTCGGGTAGCGTTCGCTGAGCGCCGTCAGGCTGAGGCCGGTACCGCAGCCCAGATCCAGCACTTGCCGGGGCTCGATCCGGACATAGTCGAGCCGTTCGAGCATGCGGCTGCCCACCTCGCGCGGCAACACGGCGGCGGCATCGTAGTCTGCCGCCGCACGCGCGAAATTACGCCTTACCTGCCGCGAATCAACGAACGGCGCCGGCGCGCTCACAGGCCATCAGATCGGACGCAAACCGAGCTTGTCGAACAGCGCCTGATCGCGGTCAATTCCCGGATTGCTCGTCGTCAGCAACTTGTCGCAATAAAAAATCGAGTTGGCGCCAGCGAAGAAACACATCGCCTGCATCTCGTCGGACATCGCCTCGCGACCGGCTGATAGCCGGACGAAGCTGTTTGGCATGGTGATGCGTGCGGCGGCGATGGTGCGCACGAATTCAAAATTATCGATCTGTTCGGTCTTGGCCAGTGGCGTACCCGGTATAGCCACCAGATTGTTGATCGGCACCGATTCGGGAGGAGGATTCAGATTGGCCAACTGGGCCACCATCGCGGCACGATTCCTGCGCGATTCGCCCATGCCGAGAATGCCACCGGAACACACCTTGATACCCGCTTGACGTACCTGCGCAATCGTGTCGACGCGATCGGCGTGCTTGTGCGTGGTGATCACCTGGCCATAAAACTCGGCATCGGTGTCCAGATTGTGATTGTAATAGTCGAGTCCGGCCTCCTTGAGCTGACCGGCCTGGCCTTCTTTCAGCATGCCGAGGGTCACGCAGGTTTCCAGGCCAAGCGACTTGACCTCGCGGATCATTCTCGTGACCACCTCGAGCTCCTTTTCCTTCGGGCCACGCCAGGCGGCGCCCATGCAGAAACGCGAAGCCCCTTTGGCCTTGGCCTCCCTGGCGGCGGCCAGAACGTCCTCAACCTGCATCAGCGCTTCGCGGTCGGTTTCGGTCTGGTATCGTGCCGACTGCGAACAGTAACTGCAATCCTCCGAGCAACCGCCAGTCTTGATCGAGATCAGCGTCGAACGTTGTACCGCGTTGGGATCGAAGTTCTCGCGATGCACCTGCTGTGCGCGATACAGCAGATCCATCAAAGGCATCTGGTAAAGCGCTTCAACTTGAGAGACAGTCCACTTTGCCGAACGGACCGGGGCCGAAGTATCGGGGGTCAGCGCAACCGCTGGAGAGATTGTATTCATGAGCAAAACCTACCGGAAAAAGGAAAACAAACAAGAGGCAGATGGACACGAACCGGTCAGGCGCGATTCGGAATGGCCGATATTAACCCAAAAAACGGGCTTGAAGACCAGACTCATCGGCCTGGCGCGTCAGCTCAAACGCGGTATGGGCCGCTTGCTGGAACAGGATTGCCTGTTGTGCGCGGCAAACAGTGCGGACAGTCTCTTATGTGGCGACTGCGCCGCCGAACTCAGGCGGCTGGACGAAATGCGTTGTCCGCGCTGCGCCGTTCCAACATCCTTCGGCGAAATTTGCGGTCGCTGCCTCGCCAAGCCACCCCATTACGACGCCACGCTTGCCGCTTACCACTATGACTTTCCCGTAGACAAACTGATTCAATCGTTCAAATACGGACATCGCCTGGCGCTTGGCGCCTA
Organism: Propionivibrio sp.; assembly: GCA_016705685.1. GTDB lineage: Bacteria > Pseudomonadota > Gammaproteobacteria > Burkholderiales > Rhodocyclaceae > Propionivibrio. The sequence continues at coordinate 1,041,835 of JADJLB010000001.1, read as the reverse complement.
CATCGGGCGACAACTGGCGGCCCTGAGCCGGAACATTGCGGCCGATGTCATCATCCCTCTGCCTCTGCACCCGCAGCGCCTGCGCGAACGCGGCTTCAACCAGGCGCTGGAACTCGCTCGCCCGGTCGGCGCCGCATTGGGACTGCCGATCGATACGACGAGCTGCACCCGCACGCGGAACACGCCGGCCCAGGCCCATCTGGACTGGCGCGACCGCGTGAAGAACATTCGCGGCGCATTCCATTGTTCTACGGATTGCACGGGGAAGCGGGTGATTCTGGTTGATGATGTCATGACCAGCGGCGCTTCGCTGGACGAGTGCGCACGCACCCTCAAACTGCATGGCGCGGCCGAAATTACGCTGCTCGTCGTCGCCCGGGCAATACCCAAACCCATGTAGGCTCGTACCTCAACCCATAAGTTTGCGTACATGCCGAGGCACGTATCCGCGCGCCGAGTGCACGAAGCGAACCGCAGCCATAGCCGTAGCTATGGCGAGGATGAGCGACAAAGCAGTCGGTGATGCGGGACGTGTCGAACATAGCGAAATTTATGGGTTGAGGTACTAGTGGTGCAGCTTCTGCTCGATCAGCGCGATCAATTCTGGCCCGAGATTGCCGCTTTGCCTGGCGCGAAGAAACATTTCCCGGGCTTCGCCGGCGTTGCCGTCGGCCTCCAGCGTCAAGCCCAGACCGAGCCACCAGCGGCCGTCGCCCGGTGCCAAACGCGCCGCCGTCTGAAAGTGTTTAGCCGCTTCCTTGTTCCGCCCCAGGCGTTGCAGCACGTGCGCCATGAAGCCCTGATAATCGGCATTGCTGCCCGCGGCCGGCGAAGTTTGATCGAGCGTCTGCCAGGCGCCCGCAAGATCGCCGCGATCCGCTTGCAAACGCGCCAGACTCATGGCCCAACCGATCTGCGCCGGCTGCCCCTGCAGCCCGTCCTGCAGCACCTGCGCGGCCTCATCCGGCCGTTTGGCTTCGATCAATAACCGGACCAGCAGTTGGCGGGAGGCTACGTGCAAACTGTCCAGGCGCAGCGCGTTGCGCAGACCATCGAGCGCTTCGGCCACGCGGCCCTGATTGACGGCGGAAATTGCCTTGCGATATTCGTTTTCCACGCGTTCGCGGGGCGAACCCGCCGCATCGGTTCGTTCGATCATCGGGCCTTTGGTCGCCTGGCCTGCCGCTTTCGGCATAACGGTTTCCGCCGCGCGAAAATCCAGCCCGGCCGACGTGTTATTGCTCTTTGCCTCACCGGCGTGCTTCATATCTGCGGTTGCCGACTTCCCGGTCTGGGTAGCTGCAACAGGCTTGGCTTCGCTTTTAGGCTCCGAGGGGAAACGGAGGGAATCGGCCAGTCGCAGGCTGCCCTCCATGTCCGGCAGCAGCGGCACCACGGGCGAAGCCTGTTCGGCAGGCAATTGCGGAACGGCCACCGGCACCGGCAGAGGTGCCGGTGGCTGTGCCGGCGCAGTCAGCGCCGGGGCGACAGGCGCGCCTTGCGGAATCGCGGCCTCCTGCCTGATCTCCCACTGATAGAAGGCCAACGCGCCGGCAGCGACCAGCAGGAACACGATGCCCAGAATCAGCGGCAGACGCGAAGTTTCCAGCTTCGGCAGGGGGCGGACATCGGTCGGCAATTTCGTGCCGACACCGTGCGCGGCCCGCCGCGCATCGAGATCCTGCAGCATCTGGTTGATCAGGCTCATGACCGATCCATCGACTCAGTTACATTCAATCGCACACTTACCCCCACGCTCACCCCCACAACCACCCGGCGCGACACGCGCCCTCGGTATCCTTGCGCGCCAGCCTGACATGACGCAATTTGGCCAGTTGGCGCCCCTCGCCAAAAACCGACAGCAACGATTTGTGCGCCAGAATATTGATCAAGCGGGGCGTACCGCCGCTGGCGCGATGCAGCGCGCGCAATGCGGCACGCGAGAAGAGGCCATCGCCCCGGTAACCGGCGACCCTTAGCCGATGGGCAATGTAGTGGCCGATTTCGTTCTTCTTGAGACCGCCCAGCCGATAGTGAAAGGCAATGCGTTGGAGTAGCTGGCGCACCTCCGGGCGATGCAGTTTTTCGTCGAGCTCGGGTTGGCCGAACAGGACGATCTGCAACAGTTTGCGTTTTTCGGTTTCGAGGTTGGACAACAGGCGCAGCGCTTCCAGCGTTGCGACCGGCATCGCCTGCGCTTCGTCGATACAGACCACAACCCGCTTCTTCGCCCGCGCATGGTCCAGCAGGGTATGGTTGATCCGCCGCACCAGGTGGTACTGATCGAGGCCAGCGGCATCCTTGATGCCCAGTTCCTCGGCCAGCGCCAGGAACAGGGTGTCGGCATCGAGGTTGGGATTCGGCAGATACGCCGTTACCCAGCCATCGTCCAGCGTTTGCAGCAAGCGGCGGCAGAGCAGGGTCTTGCCCGTGCCGACTTCGCCGCTGATCTTGACGAAACCCTCGCCTTCCGAGAGCGCCATGAGCAGCGTATTGAGCGCTTCCTGGTGATACTGGACGGAGTAAGTGAAACTGGTGTCCGGCGTAATGCCAAAGGGGAGCTCGCTCAGGCCGAAGTGTTTCAGGTACAACGCGGGCTCCCGTGCGCAGGCCGTTTCACTGGGCGGGCTGAGGTCGCGCCAGGCGCGGGTCGAGCTGCTGCACGCGGCTCTGCGTTTCGATCAGATCGTCCTTCCAGCTCGACGCATTGTGAATGATGGTCGGCTTGATGAGAATCACCAGTTCGCGTTTCCGCAGATAGCTGTTGCGCGTCCCGAACAGCAAGCCGAGCCCGGAAGACGTTGTCGTTCCCGGCAGGCCGTTGGCATCGGACGATTGCTCCTGCTTCATCAGGCCGCCGATGGCGACGATGTTTCCGTCCTGCACGCGCACGACACTGTCCGTCTCATTGACCGTGCTGTTGGCCAGCGGCAAGGTATAGGTTCCCAGCGTTCCGAGATCGACGATCTTCTGTTTCTCGGTCACCACGCTGATCGACGGATGAATGTGCAGGACGATGTTGGTCTCGCCGTCGATCTGCGGCGTCACGTCCAGGGCGATGCCGGAAAAGAAGGGCTGCAGGGTGATTGTCGGCGTCGTGATGTTGCTTGTCCCGGACGAGGTGACCGTCGAGCTCACGTTGGTCACGAAAAACTCGTCGGTGCCGACCTTGAGCACTGCTTGCTGGTTGTTGATCGTGGCGATTCTCGGGCTCGACAGCACTTGAACGTTGCCCTGCGTTTCCAGGAAGTTCAACAAGGCGGCAAAATTGGCGCTCTGAAAGGCCAGCCCGACAAACCCTTTGCCCAGTGCTGTCGCGGCAGCGATCCCGCTGGCGCCGGGCAAAATTCCTACGCCAGGTGCCGAAATCGCGCCCGCCCCGCTTTGCGCCACGCTTGACGAATCGAAACCGGCCCGGCCTGTCGTATTGAGGACCGATCCCGGCTGTGCCGTACCATAGGCAAAGCGGTTGTTGCTGCCCCCGAAGTGGTTCCAATTGACGCCCGCCTGGAACTCCTCGTTGAGCGCCACTTCGATGATCTTGGCTTCCAGCATCACCTGCCGTTCGACGATGACCTGGGTGATGCGCAAGTAGTTTTCGACGGCGCGGATATCCGCAGGGAACGCCTTGACCAGCACCACGCCGGAACCCGGGCTGACAATCACCGCACGCCCGTCCTGGTTACCGACGATACTCGTCAGCGCCGTGCTCAGATCGTGCCAGAAATCGCTGGTCTGGGTGGTCGATATCTGGCTGCTCGGTGGACCCGAGGTACTTGTCGAACCCGAGTTTCCCGCCGGCGACACAGACGAACCCCCGCTTGGCGTTGTCGCGCCGGTGTTTGGCGCATGAACCGCCGAGATCGAGCTCGATGTCACGCGCACATCCGACTGGCCCTGACGCTTTCCGGCCAGATAATTGATCTGGAATATCCGTGTCTGCATCGTGTTGGGCTGAATGTAAATTCGTGTTCCCTGAAATTTGAACTCGTAGCCGTACAGTTCCCGCAAGGTTTCCAGCGCTTCGCGCACGGTCACGTTTTTCAGATTGGCCGTCACGTTGCCGGCCACTTCGGGGGCGATCAGCATGCTGTAGCGCGTTCCGCTCACCAGCGCCATGAACACCTGGCTGGCTGGTGCATTGCTCACCGCCAGATCGAACCGTGGTTCCACGCTCTTGGCCGAATCCGGAAGCTCAAGCTGCAAGGGCGGCATCATGGCCTGGCTCAAGGCCTCGTCGGCGCCCTTCGCCCTGGAACCGATGGCGCCCTGCATTTCCTGCCCGATCCGGTCGAACGTGGCTCCCGGCGTTTTCTGATGCGTGGCGCATCCACTGACGAACAGCGTCAGCAGTGCAATCAGGAGAATCAACTTCAACTTCATGGCTTACCCCCACTCTGCGCGCGTCTGACGGCCGGTGATTTTCTTACGATGTTGGTCTTTTCGATTCCCGGCGTCAGTGGCAAATGCTCGATCCCCGCCGGCCCTTCAAGTACGGCTTCATGCTCCGTCAGCTTGATCAGGCGACTCTCGCCGTACATCTCCCCCAGCTTGACCTGCTGGCCCCCGATGACGGCAACCGGCTTGCCTTTCTTTGGAATCTTGGCCGACTGTAACACAGGGCCAGTTTCGCCACCCGCCTCCACAAGCGGTGTGGACATGCCGACCGGCGGGCGGGTCGGGTCGGACAGCACGGCTTGCGCCCGCGCATTCCCGATCAGCGCAGCCAGCACCGCCCAGGGCAAGGCACGACGAAGAAACCTCAGACGATCAACCATGTGCGATCCAGACTCAGGGTATAGACGGTCAGCGTGAGCACCAGCTTGGGATATTTCTCGGCCGAAAGGGAAACGCTGCGCCACAATAGTTTTGATTGAGATTGTTCCAGGCGTTCGAGATAGGCGGTCAGCTCCGGGTAACTTCCTTCCAGCCTGATTTCGACACCATGCTTGAAAAGGCCCGCCGATGGGCTCGCCGGGGCTTCCCCGGTTTTTGCCGGCCCGTTATCGTCTGCCCCGGGTTTCTTGTCCAGCAGGGGCGTGACCGGTAGGGTTTTCAGGCTGAGCAAGCGCAGGCCCGTCTTGCGACCGATCATGTCCTCCAGTAGCGCCGACATGCGCTGCGGTGGCACCAACGACCCTTCCAGGACCAGCAGACGGTCGCCCAGCACGTTCAATTGATTTTTCAGGCTGGCCAATTCGGCGCCTGCGGCAAGGTCAGGATTCTGGCTCGGAGACTGCAAGCTTTCTATCTGCGCCTGCACATTGGTCAGTTGCGCGCGCTGCTCCTGCAAACTGCGTTCCGCCAGATGCGCACGCTTCACCGCCGGGTCGATGAACAAGCTGTACCCGATCAGGACGATCCCGCCGAGCACGGCGGCGGCAACCAGACACCGTTCGCGCAATTGCAGCGCGTCATAGCGTGCCGCCAGCTTCAGCCAAAAGGCTTTCATCGCCTCGCTCCTTCACGCACATCGCCATCCATGCCGCCAACATTTTCCGAACGCAGCACGAATTCAACGAAGCGCGGTAACTTGGCTACGGCCGATTGAGGTCCGGCATCGCGCGGCTTGTCGACGGCATTCAGCAAAGCTGGCCGATCCGTTTTCTCCTCGTCGGGATCGATGCCCTTCATTTCCAGCGCGGCGAAGCGGCGTCCCTTGAAGACCGGTTCGCTGCTCAGGCGCTGCACATAGGCGGGCAATTTCGACGAGTCGAGCAAGCGTCCGCGAATTTCGATTTCCTCGCCGCCGACTGTCACCTGAAACCCGGTCAGCCATATATCGTTTTGCGACAGCCTGGCAAACCCGGTCATCACCGTTGAAAATCCCGATGCATTGCCCAGGCGGCCGGAATCCAGAAAGGTCATGATCTCATTGCGCGAAGCCAGCATCGCTTTGGCGTTATCCAGTTCGGCTGACAGGGCTGGCGATACGCGGCGCTCGGATACCGTCTTGGTCAGCGCGGTCAGCCGTTCCTGTTCGTCGGTCAACAACTTCTGGGTCTGCGCTGCCGCTTCCGTCTTGCGAGCGGCATCGACGCTCACCCAGAACGACAACAAGGTCATCAGCAGCAGCAATGCCATCGCGCCGATCCCGAGATTTCTCGCCACCGCCAGTTCATGGCGCGGCCGCAGGCGCGCATCATAAAGGTTGATCTGCTGGCTCACGCCCCCACCTTTGAAACGAGGTCCGATCTCAGCGCGGCGCCGATCGCCAGCAGATTCTTCGCCTGGCACTGGGTGTCCCGCAGCTCCGGTATCGCGGGGAAATCGAGCACCTCGGAGAGGTCCATCTCCTGGATCGGCACGTAGGTATTCTGGCCTAGATCGGCCGCCAGCTTTTCCACCCTGGGGTAACTGGCCAGGATCACTTTGGAGATGGGGATGTGGCTGTACTGTCGATCGAAATTGTCCAGACTGCGTTGCAGTTCGAGCACCAGTCGCTCCTTGGTGTGCTCGCGCTGACCGACATCGGCGCCGTTAAGCTGATGTGTATTCATCTCGCCGCGCCGTACGGCGATCAACTCGCCGTGAAAGCTCAGCGTCAGCATCAGCCCGGTCTCGTCGATGCGCAGGAAGACCAGCCCGCGGTTGTTGTCTTCCAGCAAGGCGGCGACGTTGCGCTGAGCCAGCTCGGGTATATCGACCGCATCGAGCGCGATCCTGGCTTCTTCGAAAGGAGCGATGCGCGCGCGCACCGCCTGCTCGGCGGCCGATACCACCAGAACGCCCGCCGAGCGCCCCGGCGGCATGCCCATGATCGGTATGTCGAGTACATCGATGCACGCGCTATCGAGCGGGTAACTCACCATATCCTTGAGCGCCCAGCGCAAGGCCTCCTTGCGCTCTTCTTCGGGAACCGGCGGCGAATCGAGCTGCGTCAGGTTGTATTCGCCGTTGTCCATCAGCGTGGTGCAGGCGTAGGTCTTGAGCTGGCGGGTCACGCGCAGGCGCTGCAAGGCCTCATGCTCGCCATTCTCCAACGCAAAGCTGTCCAGCAGCCTGACTTCAGGCCGTGAATCGCGATCGCGAACCACGTGTGCCAGCGTCACCTGTCCACTCTGCGGAAGGATGGCCAGCCAGCCGGGTTTGCGTTGCGTCGAGAAAAACGGAAGCATCCAGTCCCCTTATTTATAATTTTGTTTAAAGATACGCATTAAGCTGCTAAATAACAAGGACTTTTATTTTACCAGCAAGCGCAATTCATGTTGGAACATTGCAAAACTCATTCAATAAATACCTGCACTTCCCTTTCGACATACGCGGCTCCGCCAACGGCGCCACCGGCCGATGCCGTCGATCTCACCCAATAAACCCGACGCGTAGTGATCCCCTCGACATAATCATGAGACGTGCAGGCTACGACGACGTTGAATCCGTCGGTAAATGCCGGCGATCCGCCCGGGCAGGCATTGTTTGCGATGATGAAGCCGGCCGCCCACTGAGCCCCTCCCTTGGCCGCCCAATAGGCGCGCGAACCCTGGACGTCCTGCGCCGAAGTGAGATGCTGCGTGTTCGATAAAGTCAGCATGAAAGCGCCCAGCGCCGCCAGCGCGACGAGCAGAAAGATCGCCGAAACGATGGCAAAACCACCTTGATCTGTCGAGGCCGAGCGGGCGCGGTTCCGGTTCGTGGCGTACGGATTCACGGCGTATTATCCACGTGCACCTGGTGATACAGATTCACCGTCTCGCCGGTCGCATCGGTAATTCCCAATGTCATCGAAACGATCCCGAAGCGGCTCAGGCCGGTGCTCGCGCCGGGCGGGTCATAGCGCAGGCTGCACGTTCCGAGATTGTTGGCCAGTACCGCTGTCGTCGCCCCGGCGACCATCGCCGCGCAGCTTGCCGGCGTAGCCCACGCGCCACCCAAGGTGCGCGTATGACGCGTCAATTGCCCGCCGTTACAACGGTAGGCCACGACGTGCGATCCCGCCGGAACGACCTGAAAGCGGCTGCCCGGTGATTCGCTCGGCAGCGGCTTGCGATTGAAAGGCGTCGCCGCGCCGACGCCGACGAAGGTGATCGCCGTGCTGTCCGCGGTCCCGCCCGGTTCGGCGACCGAGGCGACCTGGATGGCATTGCTCCCGGTATAGGCGTTACCGCTGGCGCTGCCATCGTTGTACACCACCACCACGTCGCCGGCGGCGATCTGGCTATCGGCCGGCAAAGCGGCATTCGACCAGAGCATGTCGAATTTGTCGTCCAGAGCGGAAAATTCAAGCGGATCGCCCAGCCCGGTCGCCCCGTCGGGCGCGGCGCGGTAACGCGCGCCGATCTTGGTCGGCATGAACTCGATACAAGAATCCGAACCGTCCGACGGGTTCCGCACGCTGTTCGGCAAGGCCAGTCGTATGTCCCGCGCCATGCGCCGAACGGCGGTATCGGCGATATCGGTCAATTCCGCACGACGCGCCGCATCCATATACCCTTCGACCGGGCTGCGAATGAATACGGCAACCATGCCGGCGATGATTCCGGTGATGACGATCGCCACGATCGCCTCGATCAGCGTAAATCCCCGCGTTCTGGCGAAGTGAGCTGAATGATGCATGGTCAAAAGCCGGCGGCCCGGTAGCCGAACAGCGTGATCGTCTCGCCGCTTCCAGTCACGGTCACGGCAACCCGTTGCAGCGCCACCCCGCTGACGGCAACCGGCGCGACGGCAACGGCCGCGGTGAAGCCTACGAGTGCGCCAATCGGCGTCGAACCGAGGGTGTCGATTCCGCGAATCACCGCCGTTGCCGGAGCGCCGTCGAAACAGGCGTAATCCTGCACTCCGACGTACAGCGCACGGTTCCCACATGCCGCGAAGTCGGTTTCCGGCAGGGTCAAAGTGGCATCTTTTGCCAAGATTTCTTCGAGAATTGCGTCGGCCATCGCCATGGCCTGCTTGCGCACCATGGGCTGAGCGCTTGAGCGTACCGTCGTATTCATCACCGCCAGAATGCCGACCAGACCCACGCTGATGACAATGATGAAGATGATTAACTCGATCAGTGTCACGCCGCGTTGGCGGGTGCGTTGCGGGAAAGGCTTAATACACATAGCCGGTCGTGTGATCGATGGTGATGGTCCCCGTCGCGCCGGCGATAACCAGGGTCACATCGGCGGCCTGATCCGTTCCACCGACGCTGCGAAACTGGAAGGCGGCAACCGACGGGACAAGCCCCGTTCCCCCGCGTGGAGTATTGGGCAAGGTCAACGGCGTATTGCACACATTCGAATTGGCGGCGCCGGCGATGGTCAGCCCCACACCGGTTGCCCCCAGCGCGACGCAAACGGTGCGCCGTTGCGCCACCGCCGTTTTTTGCGCATAGCGTAGCAGGGATTTGGTTTCATCGAAAAAGCCGCGCGCCTCGAAAACATTCTGGTCAAACATGCGTGGCAGTGCCGCCACCGCCAATATGCCGACAACCACAATCGTCGTAACCAGCTCGACCAGGGTAAAGCCGCGCGCGTTCATGGTTGTCGTCAAAAGCCCTCTCTGAGATAGATCTGCCGGTTGGTCTTGTTGATCCCGAAGGTCGCCCGCGCCACGGGGTCCTTGTCATACGCCGCGCCGCACCACTTGCCGCGCAGGTAATCGGCCGTCGCCGGCACGCCGGCGGGATAAGCGGGCACCCAGGCCGGGCACATGCCCAGCGTCGGGTTGAGCCGAACCACCAGATCGGCGCTACCCGCCGCATTCGGCGCAGCCAGCGTTACCGTGCCGGCGCCGCTGCCGAACGCCCCTGGCGTAATCGACGTCGCGGGCAGATTGCCAGCGCTCACCGCATTCTGATAATTGCCGATACCGAAATTCGCCGCCGTCAGCGTCGTGCAACTGTCGAGCGTATTTTTGACGAAAGCAAAACCGTTCCAGTACTGGGTTTCGTAGGGCAGCGACAGGTTGCTCTTCTCAGATCCGTAGGCATTGCCCAGCCACAGACGGCCAAAGCGCATGCGCGTGCCGAGCGAATCGACGCTGGATACGGCCGCCACTGCGGCGCCGTTAAGTTTCGTGATCTGCACGCCGTCGGTGGCATCGGTGATGGTCACCCGCCATTTCAAACTGTCATACGGTCCATCGACGACCGGGGTGGCCAGGTTTCGGGCATCGAAGCGATAGGTATCGCTTCCCGTGTAGACGCCTGCCGTCCACACACGCGCCGGCACCACCGGCTGAGACAGCCGGGTCAGCAGATCGGTCGCACTGGCGGCGTTGAGGAGACTGAGGCCCAGCGTGGCGAGCGGTACACTGGCGCTCGCCGGAGTGACATAGCGCGTGGTCGTGGCGTCGCTCTTGCTCTGGGCGGTGACATCGAGCACCGTCGCCAGCGCGTCGTGATCCATGTACGTGAAGCCCCCAGCGCAGGCCGGAACGAAACTGGCATTGACAGCAAAATGATGCGGGTAGAAGCGGCCGAGCGGCCCCAGCACCGAACTGCCCACCGTGCAGCCGAACTTGCCGCCGCTGGCCGTATTCGAAGTCGACGCGGCGACGCAACCGCCGCTGGCCTGATCGACGCTGGTATAGGAGGCGTCCGTGACCGCATCGGCACTGAAGGTAATCGTCCCGACATCCTGATACTGGAAAATGCCTGTTGCATTGCCCCCGCTGGCCGCGCTGAAACTGCCGTTCAGCACGCCCGCCACAGCCGCGTTGTGGTCCTTGACCAGCGCCGTCGTGACGGCCGGCGTTCCGGTGTAACCCACGGTCACGCCGGGGTTGGCCGTCAGATTGAAGTCCTCGCCGGCGGCCAGCTTGTTCGATGCCGGATTCAGCGCCGTCGTCGTGGATAGCGTAAACAGTTGCGGGCGAATCGCGAAGTTGTCGCTGGAACACTGGGTGATGGCGCTGCCGCACACCGCCGCCGCGCAGGTAAAGCGCATGCGCACATCGCGGTAGGCTTTGTTCACATTGATCGCGCCGAGGGTCGCCCGACCGCCGCTGAAGGTGGCACTGCCCAGCGCGATGACCGCATCCTGGGTGCTCGGGCAATTATTGGCGCCGATGGCGACGCCAGTATTGATGTTGGCCAGCAGGTCAACGGCGACACTGCCAGCAAAAGTATTCTCCAGCGTGCCGTCGGACTTCAGGGCCACGCCATCCTGACTGAAATTCGTGTTGGCCAGTTTGGTGTACAGCGCCGCGTAGGCCAGCGCGGGGGGAGCGGCAGGAACACACTGGGGCGCCACCGTTTCACAGCCGTTGAAATTCGCCACACAACCGGCCACGGAAATAAGCGCGTTTTCGGACTCGACGGTTTGACCGTCGGTCGCGTGCGCGTATACGTCACCTGAAATGCTCGGCTGGTAGCTGAACACCGCCTGATACTCGCCGTTGAAAATATACGTCGCCACGCCGTCGTTGGCCGCTCCGTTGTCAAACGTGCCATAGCCCGACACGAGGCTCCAGTCGCCGCCATTGGTACGGGGCGCGGCCAAGCTTCCGGGGACGGAGGTGGAGGAGATAAAAAGCGCAATCTGCGTCGTGTTGTTGGGCATGATCACGCCGCTGTGCCCGCTGTCATGCGCCGCCACCGTCACTTGCACCGGCAGCGCCGGCGAGCAGACCGACGGCATGCCGGAGGTCGCAATGGCGTAGTGACTCAGACAGGAACCGGCTTGATTCATATCGCGCAGCACCAGCCCGACGGCGCCCTCGTAGTTGTAAATTCGAAACTCGTCGAGCGTGGCGTTGGTTCCGCCGGGGTTGCCGGCGGATGCGCCCGTCCCGGGACCGGTCGCGTCGATGAAGCTGCTGCGGTTGTCGCCGAGGTAAAGCGTGCCGATGCTGGCCGAAAGTGTATTCCCCGTAGTGAATGCCGACGTGTTGGACAATACGCCATTTACATAGATACGCAGGCGGTCACTGTTGGCCGCCGCCAGCGCATTGAAATTCCAGGTCACCGCAATGTGCGTCCAGCCCGCATTGGGTATGGCGTTGGCAGCCGTTTCGACGGCGCGACGCGTACCGCCGCTGTCGGTAACGACAAAACGTAGGGTCCGGCTACCGGTGCGCATTAGGTAAAACCATTGGTTATTGGCCACACTGGCGTCGAACAGCATGCGATCGCCGCTGGAGTTGTTGTACCAGAACGCGATCGTGCCGACGGCCCCGACGGTGGTTGGTATCGAAACATTCGAATTGATCGCGCTGATGTTTGCCGCCGTGGCGTTATCCGCGATCTGACCACCACGGCAAACCTTCCCGGTCGCCACGTCCGACGGCAGCAAGCCGGCACCGGCCACAATGGCCGTGCCGTGGCGGGCGTTGCCGCTGGTATCGAGTACCTCGCCGGCGGTGCCGTTCCAGCTCCCCTGTTCCATGCGGTACTCGGCGACCGGGCGCGGAATATAAAACTTGATCGCGCTGTTGCTCGCCGGGTAGCCGACTGCCGGAATGTCATAGTCGTTGGTATCGACCTGCCAGCCAACCTGGGCGGTGGCGTTACCGGGGCCGGGTGTATTCGCCCCGTACTGATAGATGAACTCGCCATTTTCCTGCAGGATGATCTGCAGGTTGTAGTTGCCGCTGGTCGACCCTCCCGACGCCCATTCCGGCACGTTGTTCCAGGTCACGACAAAGCTGCGGTTGGGCGCTGTGCCGAGCGTGGCGTAACTGACATAGCATGAGATGCGATTGAGGCAGACCGTGGTATAGGCGGGAACCTCGGACTTGGCGGTGTGATCCAGATCGTTGCCGTAAATGCGCATCGTGTAATTCAGACTGGCGTTTGGATACGGCAATTGCGTCACCGGACTGCCGAAACCGCAGGTCGTATTGCCAAACTGCAGACGCCCGTTGCTCATGATGCGGGCGCTGGTGAACACCACGCCGCCGTACATGAAGTTGAAACCCAACGGAATATCGTCGCTCAACGTGTCGTCCAGCGTGGGTGGCGTCGTTCCGCAACCGGCGACGGAATTGAACTTGTAGGGGACGGTGTTGTACCCCACCTTGGTATGGCCGGTGGAGTCGATCCAGGCAAACGGGTAGGACTGGTTAACGTAGGTCACCGCCAGAGCCAGACGCGGCGCCAGAAGAAGCGCCAGCGCCAGCAGGCACAACCAGCCGGCTAACTTAGCTAGCTTCATGAGCCACCATCCCACACCTCCTCACGCCACATCGCCGAAACCCGCATGCACGGGCCACCGTAGAGCAAATGGCCCGGAGATCGCCTATTCTAGCCATTCTCCGGGCCATTTTCCTCAAGATCGCCAGTTGGCGTGGGCTACGGCCCGATGCTCAGCAAGCCCATACATAGGTTGAGGCCCCCAATGAACCTCAAGACATGTTACGGGCCAGTGCAAATAACCGTTGCTTGGTAGGATGAACCCTTGAACCCTTGAAGGGTGCATTTTGTTGCCACTCCCGGACTGGCTGCGCAGGTAACCGCAGGAGCACCAGCCCCGGTCGTGACGTTGTAAGTATCGGCATTCGCTGTTGCGCCAGCCCCATCGGTCAATGTAATGCCACTTACCAACGGTTGTAAAACTGCGGTAGTACAAGTCGCAGCATTGGTATCGTTCAAGGTAGCTGCGCCAGCTTTACCAACAGCCTTTGCCGCGTAGTTAACCGCGGTTGCCGAAGCAATCGCTCCAGCGACTCCTTTCGTCGCTGCGTCACCAGCATCGGATGACAAATCAACAAACTTCGGCAGTGCCGTCGCCGCCAGAATACCCAAAATGACAATGACGACGATGAGTTCGATGAGGGTAAAACCTTTTTGCTTCAGCATGAAATTTCCTTTCGGGATTAACAGTCAGTCGAATCAAGTAAGATACTTGGTGAACCGTTCGCCGGCGCGGCAGTATAGCTGATGCGGCAGTTCGCCGGCGTTGTTGCCCCGTTCATGGTGATGGTCAGGGGCGGGCCAATAACAATCGTTACGCCATCATTTGCCGAATCAATCTGGGCGGCAGCAAGAATTCCTGTGAGGGTAGCCGCCGGATAACGGTTTACCATATCGACCGCCGTACCATCCATGCTGGCCGTCCCGGCGGTGGAGGTGCACGTTGGCGCCGGAGTGGTGACTAGTGCCGCCAAATCCAGTTCGCAGCGTGCTTTCGCCAACGCTGCCGCAGCACGGACACTGCCATAAATGGCTTGCGCCTTGGCCGTTCTGGCATCCCGTTGTGCTGCGATATAGCGAGGCAGTGCTATCGCTGCCAGAATACCGATAATGGTGATCACGATGATCAACTCGATCAGGGTGAAGCCTCTTGATCTTTGTCGCATGAATAGTCCTCCCTAGATTGGCCTCACGGCCTGAAGATACGCCATATGGCGCTTAACGGCAAAAGTTGCTGCTTCTTTACCCACAATTTCAACGTCCGACCTGAACCCAATGGCACGCTGATGCGGATTCAATACGCAGCCCGACGAAACCACCGCTTGCGGCTGCTTTCGGCGCCCGCGCCACGCGCCAGCTCAATTGCTCGCACTGAGCCGTGCTGCCCTCGGGCAGGACGCGCAGTTGATCGACGTGGCGCGGCTGGTAAACCAGTTCCCGCCGGTCACGTTCGAAACACCATTCGCCCGCGGCCAAGTTCCGGCGTTGATCGCCCGAACACTCGCCGCGATATCCCTCCGGGATCGTGTTCAACCAGCGCACCGGGTTGCTGCCGACCCAGGAAGCCATCTCGTGTTCGCGTTGATGCATCAGCGCATCTCCCATCGCCAGTTGCAGTCCTGTTCGCATATTGCGTACGGTGAGTGAAACCATCTGTTCTTCCGTCCGTTGCTTTGTCTCGTCCAGTACCGATAAAAGGCCCACTACAAACAATCCAATAATCACCAACAACACCGCGCGTTGAAACCAGTTCTTGTTCGCGTAATAACCGAGTCGGCGAGGCTCGTGTGGAATCATGGCCTCATCGCTTGATCGCCACCTTGCCCAGATCCCACATCGGCAGGAAGATACCCAGCGCGAGGATCAGCACCATGACGCCGAGCATGACGATAAGGATCGGTTCGATCTGCTGCCCCAGTGTCTTGAGTTCATATTCGACCTCCTGCCGGTACATGTCGCCGATCTCGTTCATCATGTCGTCCACCGCGCCCGACTCTTCACCGACGGCAACCATCTGCAATACCACCGGAGTAAAGATGCCGGCGCTGATCGTTGCGCGCAGCAGACTCTCGCCGCGCTCGACGTTCTCTCGCATGCCCTCGATGCAGCGCGAAACATAGCTGTTATCGACCGTTTGCGCCGAGTTGGACAGCGCCTGCATGACCGGAACGCCGCTGCGTATCGCCAATGAAAAACTCCGCGCAAAACGTGAAAGCGCCGCCTTGTGCAGAATCTTTCCGGCGATCGGGAATTTCAATGACATACGGTCCCAGTCATAACGCCCGGTCACCGTTCCCACCCAGGCGCGAAAGGCCACGATGCCGCCGATCACGCCGGCAAGCATAAGAGGCCAGTAGGCGACCATGAAGTTGGAAAAGCCGAGCAGTACCTGCGTCATCAGCGGCAATTCGGCACCGAATCCGGCAAATACCTTGGCAAAGGCGGGGATGACGAACAGATTGACGATGACCAGCGCCACGGCCATGGCGATCACCACGAACATCGGGTAGCGCAACGCCGTTTTCACTTGTTCGCGCATGTAGCGCTCGAATTCAAGATGCTCGAACAGCCTGAAAAATATTTCCTCCAGCAGGCCGGTCGCTTCGCCGACGCGCACCATCGACAGGTAGAACGACGAAAACACGCGCGGATGCCGCGCCAGTGCCTGCGACAGTTCGCGGCCGCCCTCCAGGCTTTCGCGCACCTCGCCGATCACGCGCTTCATTTCCGGGTTGATTGCCGCGTCCTGCAAGCCGTTCAAGGCGCGCATGATCGGCACGCCGGACTTGAGCAATGTATGCATCTGGCGGCTGAACAGCAGCAAATCGATGTGGGTCACCTTCTGCTTGAACAAGGTGACGTTCAACCCGACGGGTGTTTTCGCGGCCTTGGCTTTTGTTTCGTTGATTTCAACCGGCGTCAGCCCCTGCCCGAGCAACAGATCGACAACCGCACCCGCGTTGGCGCCGTCAAGCACGCCCTCGATGAGCTGCCCGCCCGTGTTGCGTCCTTTGTAGGCGAAGGTCGGCATGGTCAGGACTCAGCCGCTCGCGCCGCTACCCACGCCTTGAGCCGCTCAATTTTTGAGGAGGATATCGGAAGGGTCTCGACGCGTTGTTCAAGGGTTCCTCCGGCAACGATGCGATGACGAATCAATTCTTCGACAAATCGCCAGTCCTTCTCGCGGCCCGCCGCAAGTTTCGATGCCGCCAGGTCGTGTGGCTCAAGACACAAGCCGACTTTGAGGTCGGTATTCCGATTCTGGATTCTGAGCACCCGACTTTGCCAA
Organism: Propionivibrio sp.; assembly: GCA_016705685.1. Taxonomy (GTDB): domain Bacteria; phylum Pseudomonadota; class Gammaproteobacteria; order Burkholderiales; family Rhodocyclaceae; genus Propionivibrio. Next base: position 1,025,486 of record JADJLB010000001.1, on the reverse strand, counting down.
CCTTCAGGCAAGAGGGCAGTTTCCGGCCCGACGCCTTGGGCATAGTAGCCAAAACGTTCGTGAAAAGGCGATCCCTCGCCAATCGATCCATCGATCAAATCGGCAAGGTCCGGCCGATGCAAGGGGTAGACATCCGCCTCCATGGACTCCAGCAAGGAATCCGGGGGGGATGCTAGCGCGCCCAAAATCGACTGGCTGCCAATAACCATGATTTCGTACTGGTCCGTAATGGCCGACGCAGCGCGAATGAGATGTTCCAGCTCATTGCGACGCATGCGCCCCCCCCCAGGATTTCAGGAACTCGAAACGTTCTTTTGGCGTGAGCAGGCAAGCCAAAGGCGATGCCTGACGCAGCGCCGCTGCTCGCTCCGAATCTTCGACCGCAACGGCCAGACAAACATCCGGCCCCTGATCGAGCAAATGTTGCCATTCATCCAGATAGACGAAGGTTCGTGGAGAAACCGTACTCCGCCAGCGCAGCAGGATCTGTTTCGCTTTGCCCAGTAAAGCAAGGTCGCTCCGGACCTTCGCTGCGATCAATCGATGCAGTGCAAGGCTTCGTTGGTCAATTTCCCGATGTGTGCGCATGGCCAGGTCGTGATTGGGAGAGACCGCGCTAGTCTTCAAACTGGTTGCTGATGCGCATCGCTTCTTCGATCGTCGTGCGCCCGTCAACCACCAGTCGCACCGCGTCGCGGCGCAGGGTTTCGCCAGCCATCTGCTTGCGCGCCGCCTGGACGAACGTTCCGGCATCGTCGCTGTTGATCGCTTCGACGATCTCGTTGGTCATTTCGAGCATCTCGTAGACGCCGGTGCGCCCCGAATAGCCGGTTCCGCCGCAATGCGCGCACCCCTTGCCCTGCTTGAAGCGACTCTGCTTCACGGTATCGCCCAACTCATAGCGCAGCCATTCGAGTTCGTGCGGCGTCGGCGCATGCGCTTCGGCGCAATTTTCGCAGATGACGCGAACCAGCCGCTGGGCCAGCACCAGTTGCAGCGACAAGGCGACCATGTAGCGCGGCACGCCCATGTCGAGCAGGCGGATCGGCGTCGAAATTACGTCGTTGGTATGCAGCGTGGATAGCACCATATGGCCGGTGATCGCCGCGCGCATGCCGATTTCGGCCGTAGTCTGGTCGCGCATTTCGCCAACCAGGACGATGTCCGGGTCCTGGCGCAGGGCGGAACGCAAGACGCGCTCGAATGACAGGTCGATCTTCTCGTGCACCTGCACCTGGTTGATCCCCGGCAATCGGTATTCGACCGGGTCTTCAACGGTGATGATCTTTTTCTCGGTCGTATTCAACTCGGACAGCGCGGCATAAAGCGTCGTCGTCTTGCCGCTCCCGGTCGGCCCGGTCACCAGGACCATGCCGCTCGGGCGACGGACGGCCTGACGCAGGCGTTCCAGCGTGCGCGGCGGCATGTTGAGCCGGTCCAGCCCAAGCAAACCGGTATTCTGGTTGAGCAGGCGCATCACCACCGATTCGCCGAATTGCGTCGGCATGGTCGAGATGCGCACATCGATCATGTTGTTGCGAACCTTGATGGCGAACCGGCCGTCCTGCGGCAAGCGCTTTTCCGAAATATCCAGGCCGGACATGAGCTTCAAACGCAAGGCCAGCGCCGGGGCGATCTTGGCATCGGCCTCCATCTGCACATGCAATACGCCATCGATCCGGAAACGCACGCGCAACGAACGCTCCTGCGGTTCGATGTGGATATCCGATGCGCGCGAACGCATGGCTTCCTCGAACACCGTCTGCAGCAGCTTGACGACCGGTGCTTCCTCGGCGCCGGTGGCGGTACCGAGCAAATCGCCAAACTCGACCGGCACATCGCCCAGATCGGCCGTCAGTTCCTTGGCCAGCCCGCTGATCTCTTCGGTGCGCCGATAGACACGGTCGATCAATGCCAGCAACTGGCTCTCGGCCACGACCGCCAGATCGATGTCGCGCCGCAGCAGGCGAAAGATATCGTCGTAGGCCTGCAGGTCGGTCGGATCGACAAACCCGACCCGCAGTTTGTCGCCCACCTCTTCCAGCACGACGGCGCGGAACCGCCGCGCCTGCGCCTCGGGCAGCAGGTTGATCAGCTCCGGTTTGGGGTTGAAGTGTTTCAGATCAACGAAAGTGACTTGAAGTTGCCGGGCCAGCGCCTGCGAAATGGCCTCTTCCGTGACGAAGGCACTATCGACGACAATACGACCCAGTTTGCGACCGCTGCGCTTTTGCTCGTCGAGCGCGAACTTGAGCTGCTCATCGGTGAGCAGGCCCTGCTGAATCAGCAGGTCGCCGAGGCGAATCTTTTCCGGCCGAGCCATTTCAAGCTCCAGTAATTTAGAGGTAACTAGGCTAATTGTTTGATTTTAGCCGATATTGCAAAAATCAAAACATATTTTTTGGAGTCAGCCTTGATCGCTGTGGTCTTGTTCCAGCCTGAAATTCCGCCGAACACGGGCAACGTCATCCGCCTCTGCGCCAATACCGGGTGCGAACTGCATCTCATTGAACCGCTTGGCTTTCGCTGGGAAGACCGTTCGCTCAAGCGTGCCGGCCTCGATTATCACGAGTTCGCACGCGTCTTCCGGCACGCGGACTGGGCGAGCGGCAAAGCGGCCCTGGCGGGCCGGCGCCTGTTCGCCATCACGACGCGCGGCGGGCAGCGGTACGACGCGCCCGCTTATCGCAGCGACGATGTGTTTGTCTTTGGATGCGAAACGAGCGGACTCCCCGTCGACGTGATGGCCGAATTTCCCGATGGGCAACGCTTACGCCTGCCCATGCGGCCCGAGCAACGCAGCCTGAATTTGTCGAACGCGGTTGCCGTTGCGGTATTCGAAGCATGGCGGCAATTGGGGTTTGCCGGCGGTGTGTAGGCCTACTCGATTTCCGGCCTCGGATCGCGGCTCAGCAGTTGCTCTACCGCCTCGGCCGCCGGCACGTCGTGGTGCAGAATGGCGTCGACGGCCTGGGTGATCGGCATGTCGATACCGATCTGCCCGGCCAGACGCAGGACTTCCCGCGCGGTGCTCACGCCCTCGGCCACGTGCCCGAGATCGGCCAGAATCTGCGGCAGCTTTCGGCCCGCCGCCAGCGCCAGACCCACTTGCCGGTTGCGCGACAGGTCGCCGGTACAGGTCAGGAGCAGATCGCCCATACCTGCCAGCCCCATGAAAGTATTCGGTTGCCCTCCAAGGGCAACGCCGAGCCGGGCGATTTCGGCCAATCCGCGCGTCATCAGCGCGGCTCGGGCATTGTGGCCCAGGCCCAATCCGTCGCAGATGCCGGTGGCGATGGCCATGACGTTCTTCACCGCACCGCCAACTTCGGCGCCGCTCAAGTCGTCGTTGGCATAGATGCGCAGACGCGAACTGTGCAGTTCAAGCGCCGTCCGCCGGGCAAATTCGGCATTGCGGGAGGCCAGGGTAATGGCCGTCGGCAGACCCCGCGCCACTTCCTCGGCGAAACTGGGGCCGGTGAGCGCGCCACACAGCACCTCTCTGCCGAGTTCTTCCTCGACGACCTGATGCGGGAGTTTTGCGCTGCCCGCTTCCATCCCCTTGCAAACCCAGATCAACGGCTTTACCTGCCGGGTTTCGGCCAGGTGGCGCAGCGTATCGCGGAAGCCAATCAGCGGCGTGGCCAGGATCAGCAGGTCGGCATCGGCCACCGACGCGGTGAAATCCGTACCGATGCGCAACGCGTCAGGGAAGCGATGGCCGGGAAAGAAATGCTTGTTTTCGCGCTCGGCAAGCATCGATTGCGTGACGTCTTCTTCGCGCGTCCAGAGCGTCACGCGATGTCTGGCGCTGAAGGCGATTGCCAGTGCCGTACCCCAGGCGCCTGCGGCAATGACGGCCAGATTCAAGTCTAATAGCCCCAGATCTGATTGGCGCGCACAAACCCTGTCTGACCGTCGCGATGGCGGACCTTGACCCAGCCACCCGGCACCGCTTCAAGATACTCCATGGCCACATGCTTTACCGCTTCGAACACCAGCGGCGAAGACTCTTCGGCCTTCTGCCGCACCTCGGCCCGATCGGTCGTGACCATGACCGAATGCTTCTCCGACAGGTACTTCTTCTCGATCCAGGCCAGGCCACCTTCGGCGTCCCGCACTTTGGACCAACCCTCTAGGCTGACCACCACCTCGACCGGCGTTTCACCCTTGATGACGAAAAGTCTGCTGCCCCGCTGCGAGGGCGCATCGTAGAGCACTGTCGCGGTGCTCACCGTCCGGTATTCAATCGCGTTCGCCGACAGGGAATATCCCGTTGCGGCAATACACATGAGCAATAATCGCTTCATACGAGCAGTCCTTATTGGCTAACAGGATGCGCCTGGCCTTGTGCCGCTTACTGGATGGTTTCGGCACCCGCCGTCGCTGCCGCCTGTTCCTGCTGAGCGCGTGCCGCGTAAAGCGCTTCGAAATTGACCGGCTGCAGCAAGACGGGGGCGAACCCGGCCCGGGTTATCGAATCGGAAACAACCTCTCGGGCATACGGGAAAAGGATGTTCGGGCAGGCTATCGAAAGCAACGGTTGAAGGTTGTCTTCCGGCACATTTTTGATGCGGAAGATGCCGGCCTGACCGACTTCGACGAGAAAGACGGTCTTCTCGGCCAGCTTGGCCGTTACCGTTACCGTCAGGGTCACTTCAAATACCCCGTCGCCCAGGCCATGCGCGCCGGTCTGCAACTGGATGTTGACTTCGGGGGCATCGCGTTCCAGGTAGATTTCCGGGGCATTGGGAACCTCAAGCGAAAGATCCTTGACGTAAAGCTTTTCGATGGCGAAAGAGGGAGCTTCTGGTGTAGTCATGATGGTTTTCTTGGTGGTAAGTTAAAAAATCGCCTGGTGTTACGACAGGCATTCAGGGAGTTTCGCCCGACAGCAGGGAACGCAGTTTGCCAGCGTGATCGAGCGCGACCAGTTCGTCGCAACCGCCGACATAGGTGTCGCCGATAAAGATTTGTGGAACAGTCCGGCGCGCTGTCTTTTCCATCATCTCGGCACGGCTTGCCGGGTCGAGATCGATTCGCACTTTGTCGATTTCAGCAACGCCGCGCGCGCGCAACAACTGCTCTGCCCGAGCACAGAAAGGACACACCGCAGTCGAGTACATCACTACGCGGGGTGCAGCGCTCATTTTTTGGAACCCTTCTTGAGCGGCAGTCCGGCGGTGCGCCAGCCATTGATCCCGCCTTCCAGGCAATGCACTTTGGTGAAGCCGAGCTTTTCAAGTTGCTGGCTGGCCGTCGAAGAGCGCGATCCGGATTGGCAAATCAGCAGCAGCGGGCTCTCCTTGAACTTGTCCAGTTCGCTGGCCCGTTGCTCCAGCCGGCCGGCCGGTATATTGCGCGATTCGGGCAAGTGTCCGGCCACATACTCATCGGGTTCGCGCAAGTCGATGATCTGAGCATCCTCGCGATTGATCAGCAGCGTGGCCTGGGTGGTGCTTAGCGATTTGCTGCCAGCCGGGCGGCGAAAGGACATAAAGGCCACCATGCCGCCGCTGACGATAGCGATGGCAATCAATAAAATATTCTGTTGGATGAATTCCAAACGTAGCTCCAGAGACTTCAAAAATTAAAATGACAGGGGAGTAACAGAAGAAGTTGATCGCCTTGCGTGAATGAAACCAGACTATCCCCATCGGCCAATCAACTCAATTCAACTACCCGACTACTCGCCGCAAAAAACCTCGCGCATCATGCCAATCAACTGCAAGGTGCGGGCGTCGCCCACGCGGTAATAAACACGGTTGGCATCCTTGCGCGTAAGCAACACGCCCTTCTCGCGCAAAATGGCCAGATGCTGGGAGATGTTGCTTTGCGACGTGCCGACGGCTTCGACAATCTCCTGCACGCAAGCCTCCTGATCGCCAACCACGCACAGTATTTTGAGGCGTAGCGGATGCGATATCGACTTGAGCGCACGCGCCGCCAGTTCTATGTGCTCCTGCTTGTCGATGAGACTTACCTGGATCGCCACTGGCCAGACACTCGTTAAGTACCGGGAAACATTATAGAATAATTATCGATCCGGGGGGCGTCCCCAAGGCCACCCCTTGATAGTCGTATGATTCCCATAAATAAAGTCTCCCGCCAAGCCCAAGAGCAATACAACTCCAAGCCGTTCCCGAGGCAAATTGCCGGCGCGACGCTCGGCATTATTCTGCTCATGGGGTGGTCTTTTCCAGGCACTGCACTGGCCAGGGATCAGCATAGGACGCCTCCAACAAAAGCCGAAGTGGCGGAAAAGCAAGACGATTTGCAGGCCTTACGCGGACAGATCCGATCTCTGCGCAAAGGCGTGGCCACCGCCGAAGTTCAGCGTACGGATGCCGCGGATCAACTCAAGGGCGTCGAGCAGGAAATCTCGGCTACGCTCCGCGCGCTGCATGAGCTGACCGCCCAACGGATGAAACAGCAGGACGCGTTGAATGCTCTTGGCATTCAGTCCCGCGAACTGGAAAGCCACCTGAACAGCCAGCAAGCACAACTGGAAAAACTGGTTTATCGCCAGTACCTGCTGGGCCGCCCCGACTCGCTTCGACTCTTGCTCAATGGCGACGATCCGAACCAGATGGCACGCGATCTGCATTATCTGACCGTCATCGGACGGGCGCGCAGCCAACTGCTCACTGAAATCAAAAACAATTTGCAGCGCAAACAGACGATCGCCGCGGAAACCCGTGAACGCGCCGAAGCCGTGGCCACCATCGAGGCCAGGCAAAAGGAACAGCATGGCCAACTCGTCGCCCAGCGCGAGAAACGCAAAGGGGTTCTGGAAAAGATCTCGGCAAGCATCGCGCAACAGCGGCGCCAGATCAGCAACCTGCAACGCGACGAAAAGCAGCTTTCGAACCTGGTTACCCGGCTGGCGAAGACCCTCGCCAAGAAGACCGCTCCGCCGCGCCATCAGGCGGACAAGACGAAACCGCAAGTGGCCGGAACGCTTCCGGCTGGCGCGTCGCCCCAGGAAATCCGGAACGAGAATACGCCGGAAGCCACCCCGAACGGAAGTTTTACGCAGTTGAAAGGGTCGCTGCGCTTACCAACCCGGGGGGTTGTCAGCAACCGTTTTGGCGGCCCGCGTCAGGAAGGCAGCGCCTGGAAAGGGTTGTTCATCCGTTCAAATCCGGGTAACGACGTCAAGGCTATCGCTGCCGGCCGAGTCGTCTTTGCCGACTGGATGCGCGGCTTCGGCAACCTGATGATCATTGATCACGGCAGCAGTTACTTGTCGATCTACGGCAACAACGATGCCCTGCTCAAACAGGTCGGCGATGTCATACGCGGAGGTGAAACAATCGCCGCCGTGGGGAACAGCGGTGGCAATCCCGAATCCGGTTTATACTTTGAACTGCGGCACGATGGGCAGCCGCTCGACCCGCTGAAATGGGTCAACGTTAAATGATATCGTCTTGGAGCGAAATTGATGGGTAAGTTGAAACAAGCCGGACTGATTTGCGCCGGAATACTGGGCGGCATCCTGATCAGTCTGCAGTTTTCGGCGATGGCCGAAAAAGAGACCCGAAGCAACCTCCCCATTGAGGAATTGCGTACTTTCGCCGGAGTATTCAATGCCATCAAGCAGGGCTATGTCGAGCCGGTCGACGACAAGAAACTGATCACCTACGCCATCAGCGGAATGCTCTCGAATCTCGATCCGCACTCCACGTATCTGGATGCCGACGCTTACAAGGATTTGCAGGTCGGAACGCAGGGCGAGTTCGGCGGCCTCGGCATCGAGGTCGGGATGGAAGACGGCCTGGTCAAAGTCGTTTCACCGATCGAGGACACGCCAGCCGATCGCGGCGGTGTCAAATCCGGCGACCTGATTTTCAAGCTCGACGACACGCTGGTCAAAGGCCTGACGCTCAACGAAGCGGTCAAACGCATGCGCGGCAAGCCGAAGACCCAGATCAAGCTTTTCATCCTGCGCAAGGGCGAAGACAAGCCGATCGAGATCACGCTGACGCGCGAAGTCATCAAGGTGCAGAGCGTCAAGTCCAAGCTGGTTGAAGAAGGTTACGGCTATCTGCGCATTACCTCCTTCCAGGAAAACACCGGTGCGGCGCTGGTCAAACACCTCAACGATCTTTACAAACCGGGGGCACTCAAAGGATTGGTTCTCGATCTGCGCAATGACCCCGGCGGTCTGCTGAATACGGCCATTGGCGTGTCGGCGGCTTTTCTCCCGCCGAAAACACTGGTCACCTCGACCGATGGCCGGACGCCGGACGCCAAGCACCTTTTCTACGCCGCGCCCGAGGATTACCAACACGGCGGACAGGACGATTACCTGAAGAACCTGCCGGCCGAAGCGCGCAAGGTGCCGATCGTCGTTCTGATCAACGGGGGCTCGGCATCCGCTTCCGAAATCGTGGCGGGCGCGCTGCAGGACAACAAGCGTGCGATCATCATGGGCACCACAAGCTTTGGCAAGGGGTCGGTGCAAACCGTGCTGCCCCTGCCCGGCAACACGGCTATCAAGTTGACGACGGCTCGCTACTTCACGCCCTCCGGCCGCTCGATTCAGGCCAAGGGCATCGTTCCCGATATCGTGGTCGAGGAAAAAGCCAACGGCAGTTCATCCATGCACCTGCGTGAAGCCGACCTTGAGCGCCACCTGGAAAACAACAAGGACGCCGGAACACCGGTCAAGCCGCAAAGCAAGGCGCCGGTAAAAGCAAAGAGCAGCCCGACCAAGGACGAGGGCGATGAACCGCCTGAAGCGCCGAGCCGTGAATTGGCCTCGAAAAAGGACTATCAGCTTGGCCAGGCGCTCAATCTGCTCAAGGGTCTGCAAATCATGCAATCCAGGCCCTGATCGCCATCCGGCACCGAAACATGAAACGACCGGTCGCTTTGCCAAACAAGACGCCACCGATCCGCAAGGAACGGAATGTCCTGTTTTCAAAGTTTCCACCCGGTCAGGTGCCCGAGGCTTCCGACTTCCTCAGCAAGCTTGAGCATTTGGAGGTCGAGCCGCGCATCGAGCGACGCGCGGTTAGCGTCGCCTACGACCTGCACGAGCATTGCCTGCAGGAGCTGGAAGGCAGCCTCGAAGAACAGGGCTATCATCTCGACAACACGCTGATGAGCAAGATGATGCGCGCACTGATTTACTACGTCGAAGAGACCCAGTTGCACAACCTGGAAGCGCCGGATCGCCCGCTCAAGAAGTCGCAGCACGAAGCCTACACCCACGCCTGGGAACGCCACCCGCACGGCGACCATGACGACACCCCGCCCGAATGGCGGGAATATAAATAGACGGGGTGGCCGATGCGGCGTGGAGCCGTCTTTCGCCGCGCCTTGAGCCGTTGCCTCCTCTGAACCCACATGAACGACGAACAGCTGCTGCGTTACAGCCGACACATTCTGCTCGATGCAATCGGCATTGAAGGTCAGGCAAGAATTGTCGCTGCGCGCGCCCTGATCGTCGGCGCTGGCGGCCTGGGGTCGCCCGCCGCGCTGTACCTGGCTTCCGCCGGCGTCGGCCACATCACCCTGGCCGACGGCGACAAGGTTGACCTGACCAATCTGCAGCGTCAAATCCTGCACACTCAGGAGCGCGTCGGTCAGTTGAAGGCGGTTTCGGGAAGGACCGCGTTGTCGCAGATCAACCCCGAGATTGAGGTCGAAGCGATCAGCGAACGCCTCGTGGGCGAACGGCTCGAAGCCTTGGTCGCCGGTGCCGATATCGTCCTCGACTGCAGCGACAATTTCGCCACCCGGCACGCCATCAATCGTGCCTGCGTTACTCGTCGAACGCCACTGGTTTCCGGCGCAGCGATCCGTTTCAGCGGGCAGCTTTCGGTATTCGACTCGCGCCGCGACGATTCGCCCTGTTATCACTGCCTGTTTCCGGAAGGCGAAGACATCGAAGAGGAACGCTGCGCCGTGATGGGCGTCTTCGCGCCGCTCACCGGCATCATCGGCGCCATGCAGGCGGCCGAAGCGTTGAAAGTACTTAGTGGCGCGGGCACGCCGGCGATCGGCCGGTTGCTGCTGCTCGACGGTTTGACGATGGAATGGCGCAGCGTCAGGTTCAGCAAGGATGCGACATGCACCGTTTGCGCTTAGCGCCGCCCGCCGCTTAACGCAAAACGACGCCCGATAGTCGGTATTCAGCTTGATTGGAGAGTTCCATGAAGGGGTCATTGAAAGTCGGCATTACCTATGCGCATCAGTTCACGGTGCCGCTCTCGAAAACGGTGCCTGCGCTCTATCCTGAGGCGGCAGAATTCGTGGCCATGCCCGAAGTGTTTGCCACCGGGTTTCTGGTTGGCCTGCTTGAGTGGGCGTGCATCAAGGCCATCAACCCGCATCTTGACTGGCCAACAGAGCAAAGCGTCGGAACCCATATCGACGTCAGCCACGTTGCCGCGACGCCACCGGGGCTGACGGTCACGGCCAAGGTTGAGTTGATCGCCGTCGAAGGGAAGAAACTTGTTTTCACCGTTGAGGCACATGACGGCGTGGACGTGATCGCCCAAGGTCGGCACGAGCGTTACGTGATCGACAAGGAAAAATTCGACGCCAAGCTCGGCGCGAAACGCCGCCTCTCCTGACGCCTTGGCGCGCCGCTGTTAGCGGCGCCGCGATCCGCCGAGGATCGACCCGAGCACGCCACGGATGATTTCGCGACCGACCTGCGAACCGATGGTGCGGGCCGCGCTCTTGGCAGCCATTTCGATCATCGAATCGCCACCTTTGTTGCGCCCGCCACTGCCCGAACTGCCGCCAATGAGGTCCCCCAATCCGCCCAGCCAGCCACCACCCGACGCCGGTGCATTCGACTGCGCCGGAGCCGGAGCCGGAGCCGCGTTCGCCGCTGGCGTCGGCGCAGTTTCACCCGCTTGCTTGTTCTTCAGTTTTTCGTAGGCCGACTCGCGATCCAGCACGGTTTCATACACGCCGTAAACCAATGAGCCTTTGATGACACCTTGCCGTTCTTCCGCCGTCAGCGGACCGATACGTGATGCCGGTGGCATGATGAAGGCGCGCTCGACCACGTTGGGCCGGCCCTTTTCGTCGAGAAAGGAGACCAGTGCCTCGCCGACACCCAGTTCGGTAATCGCCGCCGCCGCATCGAAGGCCGGATTGGCGCGCAGCGTGTCGGCCGCCGTCTTGACCGCCTTCTGGTCACGCGGCGTGAAGGCGCGCAGGGCGTGCTGCACGCGGTTGCCCAGCTGGCCAAGCACGGTATCGGGAATATCCAACGGGTTCTGCGTCACGAAGTAGACACCGACGCCCTTGGAGCGGATCAAACGCACCACCTGTTCGATTTTCTCCAGCAGTGCGGAAGGCGCTTCGTTGAACAACAGGTGCGCCTCGTCGAAAAAGAAAACCAGCTTGGGCTTGTCGGCGTCGCCGACCTCGGGCAAATGTTCGAACAACTCGGAGAGCAGCCAGAGGAGAAAGGTCGAGTAGAGGCGCGGTGACGACATCAACCGGTCGGCCGCCAGAATATTGACGATGCCTTTGCCGCCATCGGTTTGCATGAGGTCGGCGATATCGAGCATCGGCTCACCAAAAAAGGCTTCGCCACCCTGCTCGCCGAGCGTCAGCAAGCCGCGCTGGATGGCGCCGATCGACGCAGCGGAAACGTTGCCGTACTCGGTGGTAAACGTTTTGGCGTGTTCGCCGACATGCTGGACCATGGCGCGCAGATCCTTCAGGTCGAGCAGCAGCAGACCGTTGTCGTCGGCGATCTTGAACACCAGTTGCAGCACGCCAGCCTGCGTGTCGTTGAGATTGAGCAGGCGTGACAGAAGGATCGGCCCCATGTCCGAGATTGTGGCGCGTACTGGATGCCCCTGTTCGCCGCTGACATCCCAGAAAGACACCGGGCACTTCGCCGGTGCCCAGTCGCCGACCCCCAGCGATTCGAGGCGCTGCTTGAGCTTCGGGCTCTCGGCACCGGGCGCGGACAGGCCGGAAAGGTCGCCTTTGACGTCGGCCATGAAGACCGGAACCCCGATACTTGAAAACCGTTCGGCCAGCACTTGCAGGGTAATTGTCTTTCCGGTACCGGTAGCGCCGGTGATCAGTCCGTGGCGATTGGCCAGTGCGGGAAGCAGACCAAGATCGGTTTGCTGGTGTCTGGCGATGATGAGGGGTTCGGCCATGAGTCACTCCGTTAAAAAGGGACAGTCAGGTGATGATAAAATGCGCGGCTCGATGATATGGCGATTTTATCAACGATCGGTAACAGTTATTGCTCGTCATATCGGTTTGTTGTACACGCGGCAAGAGAAGAGGTTAGCATGGCCGGACATTCCAAATGGGCGAACATCCAGCATCGCAAAGGGCGGCAGGATGAAAAGCGTGGCGCCGTATTCTCCAAGATTGCCAAGGAAATCACCGTCGCCGCCAAGATGGGCGGTGGCGACACGGGATTCAATCCGCGCCTGCGTCTGGCGGTCGACAAGGGCAAAAGTGTCAACATGCCCAAGGACAAGATCGACAACGCCATCAAGAAGGGCACCGGCGAACTCGAAGGCGTCGATTACGTCGAAATCCGCTACGAGGGCTATGGCATCAACGGCGCGGCGGTCATCGTCGACTGCCTGACCGACAACCGCACGCGCACCGTCGCCGAAGTTCGCCACGCCTTCAATAAGCATGGCGGAAATATGGGCACCGACGGCTGCGTTGCCTTCCAGTTTACGCACTGCGGCCAGTTGCTCTTTGCCCCAGGAACCGATGAGGCCGCGCTGGTGGATGCCGCCATTGAAGCCGGCGCCGACGATGTCCTGGGCAACGACGACGGCTCGATCGAAGTCGTTACGCCACCCAATGACTACATGAGCGTCAAGGAAGCCCTCGAATCCGCAGGTTTCAAATCCGAATTCGGGCAGGTCACGATGAAAGCCGGGAACGAAACCGAGCTGACCGGTGACGATGCCCTTAAAATGCAGAAGTTGATCGATGTGCTGGAAGGGCTCGACGACGTGCAAGCGGTCTACACCAACGCGATTCTTGAAGACTGATTGCGCAGCGCGGACATTCCGCTGTGTCATTGTTGCTCGCTTGTGAAACAAAGTGTATCCGTTGTAGCCGAAGTGGCGCTTCAAACGTTAGGTTGCTGTACAGGCGGCTTCTGCCCCGACTGAACCTGACTCCGGATGCTTACCCATGCCCTGCTCGCCATTTTTTCCGCCACGCTGCCTACGCCATTGGTACGGCTTGTTCGCCGCACTGGTCTGCGCCCTCCTTTTCGCCGCGCCGGCCCAGGCCGACCCGCCGGGACGCATCGGGCGCATCGCCTGGATGTCCAGCCCCGGCGCTGTGGATCTATACAACCCGAGTACCGGCGAATCGTATAGCGCACCGCTGAATCACCCGCTTACCAGCGGCGACATCCTGACCACGCGATCCGGTGCCCGGGTCGAAATTCAAATCGGCTCGATGACTGTGCGTCTGGATTCCGACACGTCGATGGATTTTTCCCGGATCGACGATGAGCAGGTTCGCCTGTCTCTGCGCGAGGGCCGGACTTTCGTCAAACTGCCTTCGCGAGACATCGCTCGCGATTTTGAGCTTGACACGCCAATGGGGCAATTCAACGCGCGCGAATCGGGCATCTACCGCTTCGACGCTGGCCCCAACAACGCCGGCGCTACCGCGTACTACGGCCGCCTGCAATTTACGGGCAGCGATAGCGCACTCGATATCGACGCCGGCCAGAGCGCGCAATTCTGGAATGCGGGGCAGACGCGCTACCGCCTGTCCGTCGCCATCAATGACGACTTCACCCAGTGGAGCGCCGCGCGCGACCGTCGTCCGGTGACCAACACCTATTCCCGCTATGTTTCACCCGAAATGACCGGTGCCGAAGATCTCGATGCCTACGGCAACTGGTCGGAGAACGCCGAATACGGCCCCATCTGGTATCCGCGCGCCGTCCCCGCAGAGTGGACGCCCTACCGGAACGGGCACTGGGTCTGGGTCGCCCCCTGGGGCTGGAGTTGGGTCGCCTATGAACCCTGGGGGTTTGCGCCCTTCCATTACGGCCGGTGGGTTCAACACCGAGGCGCTTGGGGATGGGTACCGGGTATCCGCGTTGCCCGGCCGGCTTATTCGCCGGCCATGGTGGCCTGGATCGGAACGCCAGGGATTGGCGTCTCGTTCGCCTTCGGCACCAGCCCTGCCGTAGGCTGGTTTCCTCTCGCCCCGCGCGAAGTCTACGTTCCGGCCTATCGGAGCAGCGCGGAATACGTACGCCGTATCAATGGCACGCATGTCACCAACATCACCAACGTAACGAACATCGTAAACAACCCGCAGGACTTCATGCGGCAAACACATTACGCGTACCGCCAGCACCCGCGGGCCGTCACGTTTGTACCGGTCGATGTCGTCACCCACCGTCGATCCGTCGAAACTGCCGCGCTGCCGCCAAGAGATCAGCGGGCGCTGCGAGAGCAGCCCGTTCAGGCCGCCGCCCCGGTTCCCGCGCCGCGCGTTGAAACTCGCAACCGGCAGGACGATCGGGAACGTCAGGATGCCGCTTCGTTTCGTCAGGAACGCGAACGCCGGTCGCCGGTCGTCGCTGCGCCATCGGCGCCTCCCGCCCCGGTGGCCGCGCCGCAGAGAATCGAACGGGCGATACCCGACAACCCGCGACCGGCACTCCAAGCCCCGGCCAGACCCGAAGCGCTGGAGTCGCGCGCCCAGGAGCGCGCGCCACGCCGCGACGAAACCGCCGTGCGCCAACTGCCGCGTGAACCCCGGAGCGAAGTTGCTCCGCTTGCGCCAGTGCAGAGAATCGAACGTACGCTTCCCGATAACCCGCGGCCGGCCCCTCCAACGCAGCTCAGATCCGAACCGCTTGAGTCGCGCGCCCAGGATCGCGCGCCACGCCACGACGAATCGGCCGTGCGCCAGGCGCCGCGCGAAACCCGCATTGAAGCGAGCCCCCAAGCGCTGCGGCCAGCGCCGCCCGTGCGATTGGAACCGCCAGCGCCGATCATCCGCGAATCCCGTCACGAAGCGCCACGTGACGCCGGCGGCCCGCCCGGACGTCCTGCCGACGTGCGACCGGAGTCAAGAAATCAGCATCAGGAAGCGCTCCAGCGGCCCGATCAGACCAAGCAACATGCGCATGAAAAGCCGCGTCAGCATCGCGAGGACGAAGAGAAGCGCTGATTCCGATACGTTGGGGCAAACCAAGCGGGTGGCCGTCAGTTTGAAAACCGAACTCAGGTTGTTCAGGCGGCGCCTACCCCTTTGGATCGGCGTGCTTCGCCACGCCTCACGCTGGCAAATGGTCGTCCGTCGACGCCGGTTGCCCCACCAGTTTCAGCCACAAGAAACCGGTCGTACCGGCAATCAGCGAAGCGAGAAGAATAGCCATTTTCGATGCGTTGACGGTTTCCACGCTCCCGGCAAAAGCGAGATTGGTAATGAATATCGACATCGTAAAACCGATACCGCCGAGAACCCCTGCGCCAAAAATATGCCGCCATTGCAAATCGGACGGCAAGCGGCAAATGCCGCAAGCGACGGCAACGAAACAAATGAACGTCACTCCCAGCGGTTTGCCCACCAGCAAACCCGCCGCGATGCCTACGCTGTTCGCGCTGACCAGACTCTGCATCCAGTCCGAACCGATCAGAATTCCCGTATTGGCCAAAGCGAACAAGGGCAACACGACGAAGGCCACGGGTTTGTGCAGGATATGCTCGAGCTTGTACGAGGGAGATTTTTCGTCATTGTCCCGGGCCGAATAGGGAATGGCAAACGCCAGCATGACACCGGCAATCGTCGCATGGATCCCCGACTTGAACATGAAAACCCACATAACCACGCCTCCCAAGAGATAGGGAATCATCGACATGACGCGGAAGATCCGGTTCAGAACCAGGAGCAGAACCCACACGGCACACGCGGCAGCCAAGTATCCGATCGAGAGTTGCGCGGTATAGAAAACGGCAATGATGACGATGGCGCATAAATCGTCAATCACGGCGAAAGCCACAACAAACACTTTCAGCGAAGCGGGAATCCGGTTTCCCAGGATAGCCAGCACGCCCAGGGCAAACGCGATGTCGGTCGCCATCGGGATCCCGAATCCAGCCTGCGTTGGCGTCCCCGAATTCAGCATGAAATGGATCAGTGCCGGCAGGGCAATGCCACCTATGGCGGCAACCAACGGGAGCAATGCATTCCGGAAGTTTGACAGCTCGCCGCTATAAAGCTCGCGTTCAAGCTCAAGCCCGATGAGCAGGAAGAAAATCGCCATCAGCGCGTCGTTGATCCAGTGCTCAAGGCTGAGGCCACCGGCGTGCATCTGCCACAGGTTCAGGTAATCCCGCCCGACAGGCGAATTTGATAACAGCAGTGAAACTAGCGTGCAAATGATCAGCAGAATTCCGTTCGACTTTTCCGAATCGAAGAATTCCTGAAACGATTTTGATAAGAAGGTCTTTTCGGTAGCCATCGTCATCCCGTGAAGAGTTAAAAAGGCGTCACAAGTGCAAAGTCAACTTCACTTCCCAAACAGGCGTTCGCCATCCATATACGCCAAATAGCGGCGTGATTAACGCCGAGGCAGGCGAATCAGTCATCGGGTTCGTACCACAAAACTCAGATAGTTCATCGACGGACGACTGAGACCGCCTGCTTTGACTCGACGTTCACGCAAACGCCCTGAGATGAATGCTCACCGACAGATAGGCGCCCAGCCAGCCAAGCAGCGCGCCGATCCCCGTCAGACCCGCGATGCTTCTGGCCGTCAAGCCCAGCAAATCGTAGGTCCCTCCGTAAAGCACCACAAGCTCGGCCACGGGCGCGCCCAAAAGTTGTCCGCCCAGCGCGACCAGCAGGGCGGCCAGCAAACCGCCCAGCGCACCCTGCAATGCGCCGAAATACAGAAAGGGGCGGCGGATGAACGCGTCGGTGGCACCGATGAGTTTGGCGACTTCGATGACCGCCGCCTGAGCCAGAATCTGCAGGCGAATGGTGTTGAAGGTTACGGCGACCAGCGCGCCGGCAAGCAGGCCGGCGAGCAGCGTGATGGCGAGCCTGCCGATCCGCAGGAATGCGTCGAACCGCTTTACCCACGCCGAATCAAGCTGGACATGCGCAACTTTGGGCCAAGCGGAAAATAGCGCGGCCAAGCGTTCCAGGGATTCTGGCTGCGTATCGACCGGTTCGACGACAAACGCGTCGGGCAGCGGGTTCTTTGGCAGGCTGGCGACGATCTCGGACATGCCTTCGGACGCTTGCAGGCGCTTCAATGCATCGTCTTTGGCAACCAGGCGCCATTTGCCCGATTTGGCGTTGCGCAGCCTCGATTCAATTTCGGCTACGTCTTTCTTGCTGGCGTCTATGGCCATGAAGATGCTGATTTGCTGGACACCGGAGGCACCGCCGATGATGCCGCGCAGGTTGTCGAGGACTACCCAGCCGGCACAGGGCAGGGTCAGTGCCATGCCGATGACCAGCAGCGACAGCATCGTGTTCAGGGGTGCGGCGGCGAGACGGCTGAGTGCATTCCCAAGCGCGGAAAACTGCTGCGAAAGAAAACGGTTCATGACGCATTTCCAAGCAGGCGGCCGTGGTCAAGCCGAAGCACGCGCGGCGAAAAGCGGGCGATCCACTGCGGATCGTGCGTGGCGATGACGATGGTCACGCCCACCTGATGGAAGGCGCGAAATATTTCAAGAATCTCGGACGCTGAGTCGGCGTCAAGATTGGCCGTTGGCTCGTCGGCCAGAAGAATGGCCGGCCGATTGACTACGGCGCGCGCGATGGCCAGGCGTTGCTGCTCGCCGCCGGAGAGCGCCATCGGGTGTGTTTTTTCACGGCCAGCCAGGCCCACCTTGTCGAGCGCGGCATACGCCCTGCGGTTGGCTTCCCTGGACGATAGCCCGACGATGTTCAGCGGCAACAACACGTTGTCCAGCGCACTGCGGTCGAAGAGCAGTTTGTGATCCTGAAAGATCAGGCCAAAGTTGCGCCGCAGGTAGGGGATGGCGCTCTTGCGCAGGGCCATGAGATTCTGCCCATTGACCACGATGCTGCCCGACGTCGGACGCTCAATGGCCGCCAGCAAACGGAACAGGGTCGACTTCCCTGCTCCCGAATGCCCGCTGATGTGAATCATTTCCCCTGCGCCAATTTCGAAGCTGACGTCCTTGAGGGCTTCGGGACCCTCGGGGTACCGTTTGGTGACGGTCGTGCAGTTGATCATGAGCCAGTGAACACCTGAGCGAAGCGGATCATGTTCATTGTTCGAACAACCCGTCGACAAAATCGCGCGCTATGAAAGGGCGCAAATCGTCGATCCCTTCGCCCACGCCGACGAAGCGGATCGGCTTCGGGCACTGGCGCGCAATGGCGGCAACGACGCCTCCCTTGGCCGTTCCATCCAGTTTGGTAATGATCAGGCCGGTAACTGCGATCGATTGATCGAATGCCCTGACTTGTTGCAGCGCGTTCTGGCCGAAATTGGCGTCGAGAACGAGCAGCGTCTCGTGCGGCCCGCTGGGATCAGCCTTCTGGATGACGCGACGCACTTTGGCGATTTCTTCCATCAGGTGCAACTGCGTCGGCAGGCGTCCGGCCGTATCGGCCAGGACAATGTCGATCCCGCGCGCCCTGGCCGCTGCAATCGAATCAAATATGACGGCGGCCGGGTCGCCGGATTCCTGGGAAATTACGGTCACATTGTTTTTTTCGCCCCAGGCTTGCAATTGCTCGCGCGCCGCCGCACGAAACGTATCGCCGGCGGCCAGCAGGACAGACAAACCCTGTGCATGGAAATATTTTGCCAGCTTGCCGATCGACGTGGTCTTTCCGGCACCATTGACCCCGGCAATCATGATGATGAAGGGCCGCTGCGATGAAACTTCAAGCGGCTGCTCCAACGGAAGCAGTAATTCGCACATGGCGTCCGCCAGCGCCAGCTGGATGCCTTCGGGAGTATCGATCTTGTTGCGTTTGGCACGCCCTTTGAGATCATTCAGCAGATGCAGCGTGGCTTCCATGCCGACATCGCAGGTCAGCAGCAGGGCTTCCAGCTCTTCCAGCAACTCGTCATCGACCTTGCCCCGCGAAAAGATCGATTTGAGTTTTCCGCCAAATTGCGCCCGGGTTCGGGCAAGGCCTGCCTTCAGGCGATCACGCCAGGAAGGTTCAGCAACGGCAGGGTTCGGCGGGGTGCTTTGAGGATCGGCGGATTTCTTGAGGAAACCAAACATGGTGCTTTCTTGTCATTGGGAGGTTCGAGAAAAGAGGCGATGGTAAGATTGCATCGCGTGTTGCCTTGCTGGCACCAACTTCCCAATTTTATCAGAAGCCCCCTATGCCCATACGTTACGCGAGACTGATTTCCCTCTTACTTGTTCTGGCAGCCCCGACGGGCGTGCTGGCTAATCCCTTTGAACAGCAACTGGCCAATGGCCTGCGCATCATCGTCAAAGAGGATCACCGCGCGCCGACGGCGGCGCACATGGTCTGGTACCACGCCGGCAGCATGGACGAAACCAACGGCACGACCGGCGTGGCGCACCTGCTTGAACACATGATGTTCAAGGGTACGCCGAGCACCGGACCGGGCGAGTTCAGCCGCCGGGTCGCCGCGGCTGGCGGTCGCGACAACGCCTTCACCAACAAGGATTACACCGCCTACTTCCAGCAGGTGCCAAAACAGAAGCTGGCGCTGATGATGCAGCTGGAAGCGGATCGCATGCGCCACCTGAACCTTGATTCCAAGGAGTTCGCCCAGGAAATCAAAGTGGTCATGGAGGAGCGCCGGCTGCGCACCGACGACCAGCCGCAGTCGCTGCTTTACGAGCAGGCACTTGCAGTTGCGCTTCAGGCGCACCCCTACCGCGTGCCGGTCATCGGCTGGATGAACGATCTGGAGAGCATGAACGTAGGCGATGCCCGTACGTGGTACACGCGCTGGTACGTGCCCAATAACGCCCTCGTGGTGATCGTTGGCGACGTTGATCATCAGGAGGTGTTCAAACTGGCCGAGAAGTATTACGGCGCACTGGCACCGCGCGCTTTGCCGGCACGCAAGCCTCAGCTGGAACCGCAACAAACCGGAATACGCCGCCTGACCGTCAAAGCCCCGGCGGAGTTGCCGGTGGTGCTGATGGCCTACAAGGTGCCGGTGCTGCGCGACGTTGAAAAGGATGTTGACCCCTATGCCCTTGAAATGCTTGCGGCCATTCTGGATGGGCACGAAGCGGCCCGCTTTTCCAAGAGCCTGATTCGCGAACAGCGTCTGGCGACGTCGGCGGGAGCAGGTTACGATTCAACGGCACGCGGCCCCGGCCTGTTCTTTCTACAGGCGTCACCGAGTGAAGGCAGAACCCGGGCGGAGCTGGAAGCGGGGCTGCGCGCCGAGATAACGCGTATCGTCAAGGAGGGCGTTACGACCGAGGAACTGGCTCGGGCCAAGGCCCAATTGGTCGCCAGCGAGATCTACAAGCTCGACTCGATGTTTGCGCAGGCCATGGAAATTGGCCAGCTCGAATCCGTCGGCATTTCATATCGGCTGAACACGCGGATGATCGAAAAGCTCCAGGACGTGAATGCCGATCAGGTCAGAACCATCGCACAAAAATATTTCGGCGACGACCAACTGACCGTTGCCGAACTGGACCCTCAGCCCCTGCCACAAACACCGCGTGCGCACACGGCCCAGCCCCGCCATTAGGAAATGACAATGAAATCAACCCAACTGCTTTGCGCGCTGTGCCTGAGCCTTGCCGGACAGATCGCCTACGCCGGCCCGAAGATCGACCACTGGGTCGCCCCTACCGGCGCGCGCGTTTTTTTTGTTGAGAACCACAGCTTGCCGATTCTTGATGTCCAGGTCGATTTTGTAGCCGGCACGGCCTACGACCCGCCCGACAAGAACGGCCTCGCCGCACTGACCCAGGGACTGCTCGATATGGGCGTCCAGGGCATGGACGAGACGCAGATTTCCAACCGCCTGGCAGATCTGGGCGCCCAGCTTGCCGGTGGCGCAGATCACGATCGGGCGTCGGTCAATTTGCGCACCCTGTCGACGGCAGACAAGCGCATTCCTGCGCTGGATATTTTCCGTACGGTATTAACCAGCCCGCAATTCCCGCCCGAGGTGTTCGACCGCGAAAGGGCACGCACGGTCGCTGCCTTGAAGGACGCGTTGACACGCCCCGAGGCGATCGCCGGCAAGGCGTTCTGGGCGGCCATGTACCCGACGCACCCTTATGGGCGGCAGGCAACACCCGAAACGGTAGGCGCACTCGAACGTTCCGATCTGGCGGATTTCTACCGCAGTCACTACACCGCGAAACAGGCGACGGTAACGATTGTCGGCGACCTTGCCCGATCCCAGGCCGAAGAATTGGCGCAGCAGCTCACGGCCGAGCTGCCGACAGGCGCGGGAGCTACGGCTACGGCGCCTGCGCCGCCGCGCTTGCCCGAGGCAAGCGAACAGCGCATCGCCCACCCGGCGGCGCAGGCGCATTTGCTCATGGGTCTGCCTGCACTCAAGCGCGGCGACCCCGACTATTTTCCGCTGATTGTCGGCAACTATTCATTGGGCGGGGGTGGCTTTGTCTCTCGGTTGATGAAGGAAGTGCGCGAAAAACGCGGCTTTGCGTACAGCGTGTACAGCGGTTTTCAACCGCTGCTGCAGAACGGACCTTTCCTGATTGGGCTGCAGACGAAAAAATTGCAGGCTAACGACGCTTTGAAGGTGACGCGTGACGTGCTGGCCGGCTTTCTGGCCAAAGGTCCAAGCGCCGCCGAGTTGCAGGCAGCGAAACAGAATCTGGTCGGGAGCTTCCCGCTTCGACTGGATAGCAACCGCAAGATTCTGGAAAACGTGGCGGTGATCGGCTTTTACGGGTTGCCGTTGAACTATCTTGAGCACTACGCCGAAAACATCGAGAGAGTTAAGGCCAGCGATGTCAGGGCGGCTTTCGCGCGCCATGTGACGCTGGAGAACATGGTTACGGTGGTGGTAGCCGGCGAGTAGAAATCATCCCCATGTTTTTTGGCACATTCGCGCCGCTTGCATCGCGGGAAAGAGGGCGCGCCCGGCTCCAGGTGAGACCGGAATTTGTCGCTGGCAAGTTGCATAGCCCCTTCCTGATAGAATTTCGTTGAACACAATACGCATCATCGGAGGGAAGTGGCGGCGGCGCATTTTACATTTCCCGGATTCCGCGGGGCTGCGGCCGACACCTGACCGTGTTCGCGAAACCCTGTTCAACTGGCTCGGGCAGGATCTCTCGGGGCTGACCTGCCTCGACCTGTTTTCCGGGAGTGGTGCACTGGGGTTTGAAGCCGCGTCCCGTGGCGCGGCCAAAGTGGTGATGGCTGAAATAGTACCGCCCGTCCTGCGGGCGCTCGAGGAGAATTCCCGGTTACTCAATGCCTCGGATCAAGTGGAGATTGTGCGTACGGATGCGGTAAGATTCGTCTCCTCGTTACGTACGACAGGTTTTCGTTTCGATGTGTTGTTTCTCGACCCCCCATTCAAACAGGGCTGGCTGGACCGGTTATCGCCACTTTACCGGAAATTCTTGTCGAAGACGGAACACTCTACGTTGAGTCCGAAAGCCCGTTGAACGTTTGTGGCGATTGGCAAACGGTGCGTAGCGGTCGGGCGGGGCAGGTTTTTTATCACTTGATGCAACGAGGCGAATCCAATGACGCTTAACAAGCGGGCGGCAATCTACGCAGGCACTTTTGATCCGATTACGCGGGGCCACGAAGACCTTGTTCGACGTGCCGCGTGTCTCTTTGATCATGTCATCCTTGGTATTGCCGAGAGTCGCTCGAAGCGCCCCTTTTTTTCGCTTGACGAACGGGTCGAGATTGCGCGGGAACTGCTGGCGCGCTATCCGAATGTCGAAGTCTGTGGGTTTGACGGACTGCTGATGGATTTTCTGCACGTCAAGGGTGCGAAAGTCATATTGCGCGGCCTGCGCGCGGCGTCGGACTTCGAATATGAATTTCAGATGGCCGGAATGAACAGAAACCTCTACCCCGATGTCGAGACGATCTTCCTGACGCCGGGTGAGCAATACATGTTCATCTCGGCAACAATGGTGCGCGAGATTGCCATGCTCGGTGGCGATGTCAGCAAATTTGTCCATCCGGCAATCAGTGAACGGCTGGCAAAACGAGTTTCCGAAAAATTTCAATGATCTGAAGGAACAGTAGTCATGGCTTTGATAATTACCGACGAATGCATCAACTGCGACGTGTGCGAACCGGAGTGTCCGAACGAGGCCATCGCGCAGGGTGCCGAAATCTATGAGATCGACCCTGATAAATGCACGGAATGCGTCGGGCACTACGACACCCCTCAGTGCGTCGAGGTCTGTCCGGTTGATTGCATCCCGAAGGACGCCAATCGTCAGGAGAATGACGACCAGTTGTGGGTGAAGTACGAGAAACTGACCGGCAACAAGCGCCCAGACTGAACCGATCCTGAATAGAACCGCCTGTCAGGTAAAGAACGAAACGGCGTGTTGCTTTACGCCGCGCTACGCAGGTTGCTCTGGCTGATCTTCTTCTTCAAAATGCGCTCAACCCCGTGCCCGACTTTTTCCAGTGACCTGATCTGCGTCAACAGGTTGTTCTCGACATGCCTCAGTTCATTGATGCGGTCTTCCAGCGTGTCGGTCGCCTGATGGATGCGTTTGATGCTCTCCAAGCGGCGTTTAAGCTGGATCTGATGTTCGCGAACCTGGGTTTCCATCGGCGCCATGATCGCCTTCAGCCAGGATTCCGCATCCCGATTGGCTCGCTCAAAGGCGCGTTTGACCTGGGTGGCGACTTCCTCGAAAAACTTCTGCGTGACCCTGTTCTTTTCGTGAGTCATTAGCTGGAACATGGTATTGAGGTGCGTATCGCACCAGTTTTCGAG
Source organism: Propionivibrio sp. (assembly GCA_016705685.1). Classification (GTDB taxonomy): domain Bacteria; phylum Pseudomonadota; class Gammaproteobacteria; order Burkholderiales; family Rhodocyclaceae; genus Propionivibrio. The sequence goes on along the minus strand of JADJLB010000001.1, from coordinate 1,001,578 downwards.
GCGATCAATATCCTTCTGGTAACGGATCAGCGAGAAAGCAGTCGGCGTGCCAAGCTTGAGGCCGTGTTCAACCGAGAACTTTTTGTAAATGGCGGCCATCATGGTGAGAATCTCGACGATCTCGCCGTCGGACTTGACAAGATTGGTGCGCGAAATATTGAAAAAATTCTTCATCGCGTCAGACAGCGTTTTTGAGAATGTCGCCTCGTTCATGGCATCGCGTGTCGACGACGTCAGCTCGAGCAGCGCGTCAAGGCCCAGATGGCCGAACAACTTATTGGTCAGTTGCGAGAAAACGCTGCGCACGGCGTAATAGCGTTGCAGTCCCGACTCGAATTCCTCTTTCTCGAGACGAACCTTGCCCATCATGTATTCGACGACGCCTTTGTTCTTTCCGCGGAGTTCGTTGAGCTCGCCCAACTGTTCGCGCAAGCCGGTGAGGCGCGATTCGAGCAGCCCGCGCATGCGCATGTATATGTCGGCAAACTCGGCATCGGTATTTTCGTGAATGATGTCCAGCTTGGCCGGAATCAGCTCCTTGGACAATGCGGACTCGAGTTTCGGCAGACGGCTGCGTTCGAGCAGCCAGGGATCGTCGTTGATCTTGGCCACCAGCGCCTTCTGCGCCGACACCGGAAAGATCTGGTTCGCCGGCAGATCGAGCGTCCATGCGCACGTGTTGGTCTGCTTGGTGATTTCGGCGTCGATCTCTTCTTCGGTCTTGAGTTCGTCCCACATGCTGTCAATCTTGTTCAGGACGACGATACGACCCTTTTTTCGCCCGCCGGGCGTGCCGATGTGTTCATTCCAGACCGCCAGGTCCGACTGGGTCACTCCCGTGTCGGCGGCCAGAATGAAGACGACGGCATGCGCTTTGGGAAGTAATGACAACGTCAACTCGGGTTCGGTACCGATGGCGTTGAGTCCCGGCGTATCGAGTATGACCAGCCCCTGCATCAGCAGCGGATGCGGAAAATTGATGATGGCATGGCGCCAGCGCGGAATTTCGATCATGCCGTCCTCGGCGATGCGCACCACACCCGATTGATTGTCGCCGGACGTAAAACCGAACTTTTCGGCAACCTGGGGAGTAACGCGTGAAATTTCACTGACCGAGCGCAACGCATCCTGAATGGATTCGGCCGAATCGGTGTCCAGCGGAATCACTTTCCATTCGTCGGGAAAACGCTTGTATTCGCTGATGCCGGCGTTCGCTTCGCGCGTCTCGATCGGAAGAAGCTGGACAGACGGCGGTTTGTCCGGATCGTACATCAGCTCGGTCGGACACATCGTTGTCCGACCTGCGGTCGAGGGCAGCATGCGGCTGCCGTATTCGGCAAAAAATATGGCGTTGATCAGTTCGGACTTCCCTCGCGAGAACTCGGCCACAAATGCGACATGCAGGCGATCCTCGCGTAACTTTTCAAGCAACTGGCCGATGCGCAGTTCCGTCTGCGCGTCGCTTAGTTCGTTCTCGGACAAATATTTTCGGAAAGCCTCGATCCCTTGGGAGAGTTGCGTGCGCCATTCGCTGTAGGCGGCAAACTGTTGGGCAAGCGTCATGGCAGATTCCATTCGGGAAAATATTTGCTCACTCTATCACAAAGTCTCGCTCAATCAAGTACATGGAATCGATATCTTGATAAAGTCTTCGAACCGCTTGCTGGCTTCGTCACGCCTGCCTAGCGTTGGCAATGCGGACAGTAGAAGGTAGACCGGCCGGCTTGTCGCACCGCGCGTATCGGCTTGTTGCAGCGCATGCAGGGTTCGCCCGGGCGGCCATACACCCGGCAGGACAGCTGGAAACTGCCCAGACCGCCATCGCTATGCGCATAGTCGCGCAAGCTGCTGCCGCCCGCGGCGATAGCGGATTGCAGCGTGGATCGGATGGCCGCGACGAGATGGCGATAGCGTTCCTTGCCAATGCGATTGGCCGCACGCAAGGGCGAAATGCCGGCACGAAAGAGGCTTTCCGCGGCGTAGATGTTACCGATGCCGGCAATAAAATGACTGTCCATCAACAGCGGCTTGATCGGTGTGGCGCGCCGCCGCGTCGCCGCATACAGCCAGTCATCGTCAAATTCGTCGGACAAGGGTTCGATGCCGAGAACGGAAATCATCGGATGCCGGTCCACCGTGCTTCCCTCATGCCAGAGCAAGACGCCGAAACGGCGCGGGTCGCGAAAGCGCAGGACTGTGGAGGAAAAGACCAGGTCGACATGGTCGTGCTTCTGGGCGGGTGTTCCCGGGTCGACCAGCCGCAGACTGCCGGACATGCCAAGATGAAGTATCAGCCAGCCGCCGCCCGACGCGCATTGACAATCGAACAGCAAGAACTTGCCGCGCCGGGAAATGGCATCGACCCGAAGGCCGGCAAGCCGGGCGGCCAGCTCGCCCGGCAGGGCGTGGCGCAGTTTTGGCGTTCGAAATATGGCGCCGAGCAGGCGCTGCCCCGGCAGGTAGGGCAGCAGGCCTTGACGGCTCACTTCGACTTCAGGGAGTTCTGGCATTGCTGCTACCGATAAAAGTACATAACATGTTGCGGAAGCATTATGACGCAATCGACCACAACCCGCCGCGATCCGATCGAGCACAGCAAGGACTCCATGAAATCCATTCAGCACACCCTTTGTATTGCCGTCCTCTCTCTCGTCTTGAGCGTTCCGTCACTGGCTGCAGACAAAGCCGCGCCAAGCCGGAAACGCCCGCCGGTAGCACGCGACGCCAAGCACGCACAGACGACCGAGCCCCTTCCGGGCGATGCGCAGCTCACGGATCAAGTGGTTTATCGGGTATTACTCGCCGAAATCGCCCTGCAACGCGGTGACGTCAATTTGGCCAGCAAAATCTATTCCGATCTTGCTTTGCTGACTCGTGATCCGAAAATTCTTGAACGGACGATCGAGGTGGCCGGGCATGCCCGCCGATTCGACCTGGCACTTACCGCAGCACGCCTGTGGCTTGAAGTGGAACCCGGCTCGAAACGTGCGCAGCAGATCCTGATCAGCGCGATGATACTCTCCAATCAACTGGCCGATCTTGCACCGAGCCTGGTTCGCCTGCTTGAGAAGGATCAAGCCTCGCTTGGCGAGAATCTCCTCGGCCTTAACCGCATGTTTGCCCAGAATCCCGATCGCCAGGCCGTATTCCATCTGATTGACGAGACCTGCAGGCCTTTCATCGGCCTTGCGGAAGCGCATTACGCCGTTGCCATGGCGGCGGGCTCTGCCGGAGAGAATGGGCGCGCCCTGTCCGAAATACGCCGCGCACTCGAATTGCGTCCGGACTGGGAGTTGGCAGCATTGCTCGAGGCCCAGATCCTGACGCGCCAATCCCCCAGCGAGGCGATCAGCTCCCTGCAACGCTTCATCGCACAGTATCCGAAAGCGAGTGATGTCAAACTCAGTCTGGCGCGCGCTTTGATTGGCGAGAAACGCTATGCCGAAGCCAAACACCTGTTCGACGAGTTGCTGGTGGATTACCCGGACAAGCCGGAGATTGTCTATCCAGCGGCCATACTGGCGCTGCAGCAGAACGAGAGCGCGCTGGCCGAAACGCGATTCAAGCATCTGGTGACGCTTGGCATACCGGACAAAAGCCTGGCCTATTATTATCTCGGGCAAATTGCCGAAGCGGACAAGCGCAGCGCCGAGGCGCTCAGCTATTACGCCATGGTTGGCGCCGGAGAACAGTTCATTCCGGCACATTTGCGCAGTGCACGTCTGCTCGCCGAACAGGGCCAGCTTGATCTGGCACGCGTGCAGCTCAGAGAAGTCAAAGGCGCAACGCCCGAGGATCGTATCCAGTTACTGATAGCGGAAGCCGGCTTGCTGCGCGAAGCCAAGCAGGAACAAAAGGCATACAACGTGCTGGACGAAGCGCTGACGGCTCAACCCGAGCAAGCGGATCTGCTTTATGAAACGGCGCTGCTCGCCGAAAAACTTGGGCTGACCGACATTCTGGAAAGCCGGTTGCGCAAACTGATCGAATTGCGCCCGGAGAGCGCCCAAGCCTACAACGCTTTAGGCTATTCCTATGCCGACCGCAATATTCGCCTGACCGAAGCGCTGGCCTTGATTGCGAAGGCACTCAAGCTGGCACCTGAGGACCCTTTCATACTGGACAGCATGGGCTGGGTCCTGTACCGGCAAGGCGACCTGGCCGCGGCATTGACGTACCTTGAGCAAGCCTATGCCCGGCGCGACGATCCGGAAGTGGCCGCGCACATGGGAGAGGTGCTCTGGAAGCTTGGTCGCATCGACGAGGCGCAGCGCACGATGCGCGAGGCCCTGAAGAAACACCCGGCCAACGAAGCGTTGGCCACCGCGATCAAAAAATTCGCCCCTTGACTGCGATGGCCGCGTTTCGCGTTGCCGCATTCGTGCTGGGCGCTCTGCTGCTTGGGGGCTGCGCACCCCTTCCGGCAACGCAGGGTGAGACACCTCCCTTGAAAAGCGAGCTGGCGGCTTTCTCGCTTGAAGCGAGGTTTTCACTGAATCGCGGCGATACGCATTACTCCGGACGCCTGAGCTGGCGACATGACGGTCCGAACAACGAACTGATGCTCGTTTCGCCGTTTGGTCAGGGCATGGCCGAAATCACCACCAATACGCTTGGTGCACGACTGATTACAAGCGATGGCAAAGAGTACACGGCACCCGATGCCGTAGCGCTGACCCGTCAGGTTCTCGGTTACCCCCTGCCGCTCGATCAACTCACCGACTGGGTGCGTGGCCGGGGTCCGGCGTTCGTCATATCGGAACTGGATGCGCAGGGACGCTTGTTGCGCTTTCGTCATGAGGGATGGCACATCGAATACGGCTACCCCGGCGACGACGCGAACGCGTTGCCCGAACGTATCTTTGCCGAAGACGCGGAGGGGCTCAAACTGCGCATGCACATTGACGAATGGCGCAGCTTGCCAGCGGGGGCCATGAAACCGTGACCGAAAATATTCACTGGACGTGGGAGAGTGTTTTTCCGGCGCCAGCCAAGTTGAATCTGTTTCTGCATGTCATCGGGCGGCGTGACGACGGCTACCACTTGCTGCAGACCCTGTTCCGCTTTGTCGACCATGGCGACAGCCTGCGCTTTACGCCACGCCGGGACGGCGCCATCCACCTGACTTCCCCCTTGCCGGGCGTGCCCATCGATAGCGATCTGACGGTACGGGCTGCGCGTCTGTTGCAGGCCGAATCCGGTTGTGCGCACGGCGTCGATATCCACCTCGTCAAGCGTTTGCCGATGGGAGGCGGCCTGGGTGGCGGCAGCTCGGATGCGGCGACCGTGCTGCTGGCGCTAAACCATCTCTGGCAGCTCGGCTTGTCGCGTCAGCGTTTGCAGGAGATTGGCCTGCAACTTGGCGCCGATGTGCCGGTGTTCATTTTCGGGGAAAACGCCTTTGCCGAAGGCTTGGGCGAAGCACTGCAGCCCGTCGATGTGCCGCCGGCCTGGTATGTCGTGCTGGAACCCCCTGTGCTGGTACCGACCGCGACGATCTTCGGCGCGCCGGAGCTCGAACGCAATACCGCGCCGATACGGGTTATCGACTGGAAGCCGGGTGTCGGCAAGAACGATCTGGAACCGGTAACGGCGGCCCGTTATCCCGCAGTTGCCGAGCACCTGCGCTGGCTTTCTGCTTTCGGCGAGGCGCGCATGACCGGTTCCGGCGCCTGTGTTTTTTCTGTGTGGCAACAACGGGAAGACGCACAGGCCGTTATCGAACACCTGCCCGAACACATGCGCGGCTGGATTGCCGTCGGACTGGATCGCCACCCGCTGCACGCGTTGATCGCTTGATCGCCAGGCGGTCGATTTTGTGGTTTTTTTGGAACAGCACGCATCGTTCTGGCATGTAACGCAGGCGTAACAGCTCCTGAATATGCTGACAAGTCAGTGATTTTTCGGCTATTGTCGCAAAGTAGCCCATTGCGCCACGAGCTTTTCGATTCGATCGTGTCTTGTATTGCGTTTGCATGGAGTCAGGCGAGCATGGTTTTCCCCCCATCGGCCAATATGGAATCCCGTTTCAATGGGCTTTCGCCTCTAGCGCCGACCAGCCCGGGACGGGACATACGCAGCAAGCTGCCCCTGGAACGGCTGCCGATGATGCCACAGGTGTTAGTGCGCCTGCTGGATCTGTGCCATCGGGATAACGTGAATTTCAGCGACCTCGCCGAAGTCATCCATCGCGATCCCGGGATGACAGCCAAGATCATCGCGGTCGCCTCTTCGGCTAGCCAGTATGGCAAGAACCGGCTGGTCAGCCTCGACCAGTGCTTGACCATGCTGGGCATGGGCGCGATCAAGACTATCGTCATCAACGAATCCGTTCTCCAGGTATTCCGGCGATTTACCATGGGCCGCGAATTCGATCTTCGCCAATTCTGGGGACATTCGCTGCGTTGCGCACTAATCGCCCGCGAACTGGCAAAAACGATGGGGTACGCCAACAGGGAAGAAGCCTATCTCGGCGGACTGATGCACGACGTCGGCCAATTGGCCATCCTGGCCGCCGATGCCGATACCTACTCGCCGCTCCTGTCCGCCTATGGCGACAGCGACGAATTATGCCAACACGAACAGGAGTCCTTCGATTTAACGCACGCCGAAGTCGGGGCCTGGCTGGTTGAAAAATGGGAGCTCGACTCCTTTCTTTCCGATGGAGTTCTCTATCATCACGATCCGGCCGAGCGAGTCGAGTCGGCCCATGTGCTGGTGCGGATCATTTTTCTCGCCAATCGTTTGTCCGAACGCCACGCCGTGGCGCCAGGGCCGGAAGAAAGCGATCTCGCCGGCCTCTGCGGCGCCGGCAATGTCGACCTGCAAGCCATGCTAGAAAACGTTGAGTTGGAACTGATCCAGCTCGCCAGGCAGATGGGCATCGAGCTCATCGACCCGCCTACCGCGGAGGCCGCCACGCCTGATCGCCTCGCTGCTGAAGCGAGCGCGGGCGCCGACGATCTGGCAACCCGGCTACGTGACGTGATGCTCGTCGAAAACGCCCTGGGAAGCGCAGCTTCTTCCGGCAGCCTCGAAGCGGCTTTGCAGGCTATCGCCCAGGCGGCAAGAGTGCTGTTCAGTGTGCATCCTGCCCTCTGTTTCCTGCCGCAGCACGAGGACCCGGAACGCTTCGCCGTCCACCCCATCGGCAGTCGTTGGACCAAGGCCTCCCAACTGGAATTTGTCCGTGGCCGCAGCAGCGCCGAAGTGGCTCGCGCCATCGATCATGGCGTCCTGCTCCTCGTGCCGGGCACGCATCCGCAGAATTTACTCGATGAACAACTCCTCCGCCTGATTGGTGGCGCCGGCCTGCTGCTGGTTCCCCTGCGCAACCAGCAAACCTGTTACGGCATCATGGTCGCCGGATTTGAAAACATGCGACAAGGCGACGACTACTTGGCACGAAGCGGCTGTTTCGAGCACTTCGGCCGCATGGCGGGCGCCTTGTTGCACAGTGCCCGGGTCACCCTGGAAAGCGAGGCGTCGCCCGGATTACCTGCGGTCGATGCGTTGCAGGCACAGGTCCGCCGGGCGGTCCATGAAATCAGTAACCCGCTTTCAATCATTCAGAACTACCTGTCTACGCTGGAAACGCAGTTCGCCGAAGGCGCTAACACGGCACATGAACTGGGCATTGTCAAAGAAGAGATCAACCGCGTTTCGAAAATTTTACAGACCGTTCTTCAGGCCCCCGACGCCGTCAAGCCGGAGATCGGAGCGATCCACCTCAATACGCTTATCGATGATTTGGTCGCGCTGTGCCGCGCCTCGAATTTCGCGGCGAAGAACGTGGAAATTCTAACCGATCTGTTTGACAATCCGCCGGCCTTCTGGTCCGACGGCGATCAGATCAAACAATTGCTGCTTAACCTGCTGAAGAATGCGCTGGAGGCCGTCTCCGCCCAGAACGCCGGGGTAGTCCGGATCAGTACGGCACCGTGGGGAAGCAGCACGGAACCGACGCATATTGAGATTCGCGTCGAAGATTCCGGCCCCGGAATTCCCGCAGACATCCTCGACCAACTTTACCAGCCGGTTCTCAGCACCAAGGGGCAAGGTCATCTCGGCGTCGGCCTGGCCGTCGTCGGCGAACTGGTGCGCAAGCTGCACGGGCTGATCAATTGCCGCTCCAACGAACGTGGAACCCGTTTTCAGCTTCTTCTGCCGATAGGCAAGCAATGATCCAACAGCACACGGCCGCGCCCCGGGCGGCCATGCACCCTGTGGGCTATGCCGGCATGCTTGCCCGCCGGCCCGACCTGCCGACCGCAGGCGTCGAGCGCCGCGCGCAATCCGGCCATGGCGGCATCGCGAAGTGTTCCGCGTCCAGCCTGGCCTCGCAGCCGAAGAAGTTGGTCGATTCGCCGAAACCGCATCGTATCGTCGTGGTTGATGATGACACCGGTTTCCGTGAAAGCCTGTGCGCGCTGCTGAAAAGCAGGGGCTATGCGGAGCCGGCAACCTGCACGAACGGGCAGGAGCTGCTCGAGATGTTGATGGAATCGCCCTGTGATCTCGTCCTGCTTGACCTGCTCATGCCCAAGGTCAGCGGCCTCGATGTATTGGGCATGCTGCGTCAGGCCAATCTTGACGTCGCTGTCGTGGTGGTCAGCGGTGATTCGATGATTGAATCGGCCATCAGCGCCATGCGTCTTGGCGCCAACGATTACGTGCGCAAACCCTATACCGCGGAAATGCTCCTGTTCAGCATCGAAACCGTACTGCGACGACGCGACCTGGAAAAATCGCATCGCCAAATGACGGACGCGCTGGCGCAATCGGAACGCCAATACCGCTTTTTGGTCGAAGCCTCTCCGGATCTGATCTTTACTCTGGACGAGCACTTTAATTTCTCTTTCATCAGCGGACATGTCGCCAGTCTGAACGGTTATCTCGCCGACGATCTCAAGGGCAAGCCATTTCTGTCGATCGTTTTCGAGGAAGACCTGGAAAGAACGCGCTACACGCTGGAGCGTGTCGGCCATGGCGCGTGCTCTACTGAATTGCGTTTCGTCGGCCGGGATGAATCTGCATATCGTCATTATGACGTCAGCCTGATTCCTATCGAGGCATCTGCGGCGAAGGTGTTTCTCGGCAATGCACGGAGCTGCAGGATCTACGGCGTGGCGCGGGATATCAGCGATAAAATCCTGAACCACGACCGTCTGGCGTTTCTGGCGTATCACGATGCCCTGACGGGGTTGCCGAACCGCGCGTTGTTTTGCGATCGTGTCGGCTTGGCCATGGTCCAGGCCAAGCGCAGCGGCATGAAGATAGCCGCCATGTTTATCGATCTCGATCGCTTCAAGCTGGCCAATGACAACTTCGGCCATCAAAAGGGTGACGAGTTGCTGAAAGACGTGGCCCGGCGACTGCAAGAAAGCCTGCGTGAAACGGACACGCTGGCACGCATCGGCGGTGACGAATTCACCGTGTTGCTGCCGGGCCTGCGCACCCGTGAGGATGCCGCCTACGTGGCCAACAAGTTGGTCGCCGACATGAGAAAACCATTCTTGCTTGCTGACGTCGAGGTGACGCTGACCGCGAGTATCGGCATCTCGATATTTCCGGACGATGGCGAAGACATCGAAACCTTGCTGCGCCATGCCGACATTGCAATGTACCACGTGAAATCGCACGGCAAGAACGGATCGGGGTTCTTTTCCAACGCCATGGATGAGGCCACCAGCAGACGCGTGTCGATCGAAAGCGAAATCCGCCACGGACTTGAGGTCGGCGAGTTTGAACTGCACTATCAGCCGCAGGTCGACGCCGCCACGCGACACATCGTCGGGCTCGAAGCGTTGAGTCGCTGGCAGCATCCGGCGAGCGGACTGCTGTTGGCCGGCAGTTTTATCCCGGCGATCGAAGAGATTGGCCTGATGCCGGCATTTACCTACCAGGTACTCGAAACCGCGTGTCGAGATTTACGACACGGGTGTGAGCTCGGGTATGACATGCCGCGAATGTCGGTCAAGGTATCGCCCAGGGTGATCGAGCAGGACGATTTTCTTGAGCACCTTCTCGGTTTGCTGCACCAATATGCCGTCCCGCACGAAAGCTTCGAAATCGAAATCACTGAAAATGTCTTTATCGGCGACCGCCAGAAAGTCTCGGATCGACTGCTTCAAATTTCGCGCGAGGGCATCCGCATTGCCATCGACGATTTTGGCACCCAGTACGCTTCGCTCAGTTACCTTCGCTATCTGCCGGTCAACACGCTGAAAATCGAACAGTCCCTTATCCGTGAGATAGAGCGCAGCGACGATAAATCGCCCATCGTCCGCGCCATCGTCGCCGTTGCACTGGGACTCGGGCTGGACGTCGTTGCCGAAGGTGTGGAAACCGAAGTTCAAGCCGGTTATTTACACCAGCTCGGTTGTCGCTCGATGCAGGGCTACCTCTTCGGTCAGCCAATGGGCTTTGAGGACATTGCGCCGCTGCTATCCCGGCGTGCCATCTAGCCCGTGCAGGGCCTGGGTAATCCGGTTACACTGCCAGTCGTCCGTGTTGCCTTGCGGCACACGCCATCTCATCCAGCTGAGGTTTCCAGGATTATGAGTCACGAAGCGAGGGACGCGCTTTTCAGCCCGCTTCAGTTAGGGGCGCTGAGCGCGCCGAACCGCGTTTTCATGGCACCACTGACGCGTTGCCGGGCCAGCGCCGGGCATGTTCCCAACCCCCTGATGGCCGAATATTACGCACAGCGGGCCGGCGCCGGATTGATCGTTGCCGAAGCCACCATGGCGATGGAAGGCAACTCTTCGTTCTGGATGGAGCCGGGCATCTATTCATCGGCTCAAATCGCCGGCTGGAAGCTCACGACGGATGCTGTGCATGCGGCCGGTGGACGGATCGTTCTCCAGATCTGGCATGGCGGTCGCGCCTGCCATCCGCTGCTTAACGATGGCGCCCAGCCTGTCGCTCCCAGCCCGATTGCCATCACCGGCGACGAAGTGAATACGCCGCAAGGGGAAAAACCCTATGTCATCCCGCGTGAACTCGGCGATGAAGAAATCCCGAAAATCATCGCCGGTTTCAAAGCAGCCGCGGCAAATGCCAAGGCGGCAGGATTCGATGGGGTTGAAGTGCATGCGGCCAATGGCTATTTGCTGGACGAGTTTTTGCGCAACGGATCCAATCGGCGCACGGGGCCATACGGCGGAAATGTCGAAAACCGGGCGCGTTTGATATTCGAAGTGATCGAAGCGGTGAGCAGCGTCTGGGGCAGCAACCGGGTTGGCCTGCGCATTTCGCCGCTGAACAGCTATAACAGCATGATCGACAGCGACCCGATTGGACTTTCGACATGGCTTGCTTCGCATCTCAACGATTTCCAACTGGCCTATCTTCATGTGATGCGTGGTGATTTTTTTCAGCAGCAACGCGGCGATGTGCTGACGCCGATTCGCGAAAATTACAGGGGAATCCTGATCGCCAATATGGGCTATACCAGTGACGAGGCCGGGGCCGCGGTCGCCGGCGGCCGGGTTGATGCCGTTGCTTTTGGCACGTCATTCCTGGCCAATCCCGATCTGCCGCAGCGGATCAGGTCCGCTTTGCCCCTGAACACGCCCAATCCGGCCACGTTCTATACACCGGGGTCGGAAGGCTATACGGATTACCCCACTTACCGTCCTGCCTAACGAATCACCGTGCCTTTGCCCCAAGACGCCAATTCAACAGCAGGAACTCTGCTACCGGCTGAGTTTCTGGTAATCTGCCTGTGCGCGGAATGGTGCGGGGTATGCCGTGATTACAAGCCCGGTTTCCTTACGCTGACGACGCAGTTTCCTGACACTCGTTTCTGTTGGTTTGATATCGAAGAGCGTGCTGACGACCTGGGGGAGTTGGATATCGAAAATTTTCCAATGATTATCATCCGTCGCCGTCGATGGGTGCTTTTTTGCGGGGCCATTCAACCCCGCTTGAGCCATCTAAAGAAATTGATCGGCACGTTTCGGCAGCAGACCCCCGATGAAAGCCTTGACTACGCTCATTCGAATCCGGAGCGACGCAGTTGGCAAGAAAATCAGGAACTCCATCGCCTGGGCAGGATCACAGAGCTTAGCCCGAGGCAAACATTTGCTTAGGCCGTTTGCTCCTGTTCATCCACACTCTTTGAAAGAGCACGAAAATGGATTGCACTGTCAATGCTGCTTTACCCCCTTCATCCGTCAGCGCCGATGACTTGAAGGCCGCAATCAATTTGCGCCTCGCGCTTCTGGAACTGCCCCTGGCCGCCGGAGCCGAAGGCGCCGCCGTCACGGGCTTGATGGCGCCAATATTGGCGCGGCAACGGGAACTGAGCCGCCGCCTTTCGGACAAGCTTTGTCCGGCCGATACGCGAATCCAGAATTTCCTGAACGCCTATCTGGCGGATGCAGGTCCGGCCCCGCGCCTGCCCGGCAGAACCCTGGTGCTCGACCAATCCGGGCTGGCGCGGGGCATGTCGCTACCGGCCAATGGCGATTTCTTCGAATCGCCGCTACTCAGCAGCTATCGTCTGCGCAACGGCGTGTTGCACAATCCCGCCAGCGACCGCCGCACCACGGCCGGTGTGTTTCATCTGGCCGAAGGCGGCTTGCCAATCCCCGACGACAAACTGGCGGTACCCAAGCTGGCCTTTTCCAAACTGCTGGCCATGGCGCTTAACCCGCCGCCAGAATCGATGCGCCTGCCGTTCACGTCTTGCGAACCAGCACCGGCCATGTGTTTCGTCTCTCTGCTCCTGCGTCCGCTGGTGGTCCCGGCCGTACCCGGCTTTACCACGGAGAAGCGGATGGAAACCCGTTTCTTTGTTCCCGGAGCACTGGTATCCAATCTTGATTTTGTCGAAAGCATTTTCGGCAACGCCGGCGACCCGTATTTGCCCGAGAACGATGCCTCGCTCGACCCCGACAGCTGGACCGGACACACCGGATGCGTGATTCTCGCGCCGCACCTGACGCATGTACCCAAGCACCTGCTCGGACTCCCCCACTGGGATGCCGCCACCCCGCTGCAACGGCGCGACGGCATGTGCTACAAGAACGAGAACGAGCTGTACAACGGCGGGAGCGCGTTCAAGTTATGCGCTCGGGATGAGCGCGGCGTGGTCGTGACGATCATTGCCGACAATTATTTTGGATATTGCAAGAAAGAGGTCAAGACGCAGATCAGCTATTCGGCGAATCTTTTTGGATCGGCCGAAGAAGAGCATTCCGGCGGTGCGCTCGTTTTTCCAAGCTACAACGAAGGCCAGGTATATACCGACCTGACGGCAGGCGAAGGCTACGCTTTGAAGGCGGTGCTGGCACGCGATCCCGAGCGCTTCATCACGCAACCGGCCGGGCACGCGCTTGACCGGACGCAGCCAAACACCATCCTGGTGCCGGAAAAATCGACCTTCAGCTTGCGCAGCCAGACCGTGTCGTGGACAACGGATGAGGGCAAAACATCGTCGATCAAGCTGCAGGCAGGAAAAACCTATATGGGGCCCAACGGTTACCGTATCCACATGGAACCGTCGAGCGCCGACCATCATCAATGGAGTTTGGTCGGGACCTCGGCCGAGGTCACGGCCTGCCACAAGCCGGCGACGGTTTCCGGCGGCGGCAAGTCGGAAATCTCCAAGGCGATTTCGGATGCGATACTGGTCGGCCACGTCTATGTCGCCGATCTGGAAAAGGATATGGATGCCGTCGCGGCCATTCTTGCCCGCGATTTCTCCGAACGCTTCAGCGATCAGGAACGAAACGGCAGCGATCATCGCCTGATCCTCAGCGGCGAGCGCTCGATCGGCAGCGTCATCAAGCTGCTTACGCCATCGAAACGCGATTACAACGAAGCGTACAACACCTGGTTGAGCGCCATACCGCAGCACATCATGGAGCTCGTCTTCGTCGTCAAGCGCTTTCACCGCCCGGAATGGGGCGATGACTGGCGAAGTCATTACACCGTCGACCTGATCAACGGTCGCCCTGGAAATGCGCTCAAGCTCGATGGCAGCACGCTAATCGTCAACACCCTGCGCGTCGGATTCGAAAAGGACGGGTCGTGGCGGGTCTTCGGCCTGCGCCATGACTTTCATCCCGCGGCCAAAGTGCAGACCGAGGACGACATCACGGCCAGTGTGGTCGCCCCCGCCGGACTCGTTGCCGGGGTTGCTGGCGGACTCTCGCAGAAATTCGTGCAAAATTGCGAACGCCGTCTGTTCCAAAGACCGGACGATGCCATCCACCGCGGCTATGATCGACAGGCTGAGGCGGATATCGCCACACCCGGCACTTTCATTTCCAACTTCCAGCCGCTTGACGGTTCGGATGCACGCGAACTGGTCGATGACGCCATCGGCTTCAGTGCATTTACAGCGCCGATGCAAACACTGATACAGGCTGCCGCCGACGCACCCGAAGGATCGTCGCCCGCTTACTTCGTATCCTCGGCGCATCCCCGTCTGGTTGATGGCAAGCCCTCGAAAAACCCGCGCTATCTGCAGTTGCGCCCCGACATCGCGCGCCCTAACGACACGGCAATTGCCGAACTGGCGATGCGCTTGTACCGCAAGCAGTCAAGCGCCGCGCCGCTCATCACCCCGGTGCATGTGGTTGCCGCCGGTCGTCGCAACAATCCTCCGGAGGGCGGCATCCGCGCACTGTGCCCCTACAATCCGCTGCACTACATGGAGCTGCCCGAACTCTTTATCGAGTTCATCAGTTCGATGACCGGAAAATCGCCATCGACGACCGGCGCGGGCTCCGAAGGGGCGCTGACCAAGGGGCCGTTCAATGCCCTGCCGGCCATCATCGACTTGAATGCCGCCTTTGTTTCCTTCGCGCTGACCGGTTACGACGGATGGGTTTCTTCTGCCGGCTACGTCGGGCCGAACGTCCGCGTTGAACATGACGTAAGTTTGCTGGTACCCGAAGTCTTTGCCCGCATGAGCCCGAGTGAACGCGACGCGCATAACCTGATCGCCAAGGGTGCCCTAGAACGCGTCGAGGATTTTGAACATCGCGGCCAGCCCGTGCTGGCCAGCCGGCTCGGCTATCGCATGACAGCGCGATTGGCCAGCACGTATTTCGGCCGCATCTTTCTGCATCCGCACGCGGTATTCACCGACGAAATGCTGCGCCCCGAGCTGCAGGACATGGACATTTTTGCCGATGGCGTGGCCAATATCGTCGCCACCCATCAGCGCGTTGCCGAAAGCTACTTCACTGACGGCACGATTTCGCTGGCCTGTCCGCCGTTGAGAACCTTGCTGGAAATCATGGCGCACGGCCGATCGGCGGATGGTCGGGGGCTTGATTCCCCGGAAGTACGCGCCTTGTTTAGCCGGGAGAGCGTTCTCGCCAGCGACTGGTATGTCGCGCGTCTGGATGCCAAGCAACGCAGCGACGAAGCGCGGCTGACGCGTGCCGTTGCCTCGCTGTATGATTTTCTCGATCGCCCCGACAATGCCGGCGTGGCGGCACGGCTGGGGCTTGCCGCAAGACGTGCCCAGACGCAGAACGAACGGGTACGCGTCGGCTCGGCCGAATACCGCGCCGGCCTGGTCGGGACCATCGGCCTGCAGCCTTTATAGCCGGCCGAGCCCATTGTCTGGCTGGCATGCCGGGTGGCCCGGTGGGAGAAGAACGCGATGGCCACGCTTCTCCCTGCGGCGACCGATCCTCGGGTTCGGCCCGGTCCTGTGGATACTGGGCGCTGCGCTTCTGGCCCTGTCCGCTTCGGCCGATGCGCTTGAAGTTGCCCCTTCGACGTCAGCCGATCTTCAGGTTGGCGACTGTGCCATGTTCCGCGAGGGCGGCGGCGGCCTGATTTTCAAGACGCCGACATACTGGCTGAAAGGATCGGTAGCCCGCATTTCCAACGAGCGCAAACTGGCAGGCCGTTGCCCCGCTATCGGCAAGCCGCCATCGGCCTATACGCACGACGACTGGGTGCGGATCGCTCCCTCATTGCCCTGTGTCGACAATGATGTCGACATACGCGAGGTGGCCGTGCGGCGAATCGGCGTAACCGTCGAGGACTGGGAAACGCCCTGGTCAATTCTGCACGGAACGGCCGGCTGGTTGTTTCGCGGACAGTTTCTCGACAATCCGTTGAGCAAGGGAAAACTGCTCGACATGGATGCCGCCTGGCTGGAGCGTTGCGAATCCCGTTAGAGCGCGCGCGCTGCCCGGCCGGCTCAGGAAAAAATTGCGACAACGGCATTCCGGTTCAGTTTCCCAACGGCGGTAAGCGGCAACTCGGCCACCGGCCGGATCTGCTTCGGAACCTTATAGTCGGCCAAGAAGTCACGGCAGAAGGCTTTGAGTTCATCTTCTGCGACGCTTTTTCCGGCGTGGAAGATGACCAGTGCCACCGGTGCCTGCCCCCATTTTGCATCTGGAACCCCGGCGCAAATTGCTCCTGCGACAGCGGGATGTTTCATCAAGGCCAGCTCGATCTCCTCCGGAGAAATGTTTTCACCCCCGGAAATGAACATATTGTCCGCGCGCCCCTGGATGTACGTCAGCCCATCCGCATCCTGCAGGGCCAGGTCTCCAGTGTAGATCCAGCCATCCTGGCGGATGATTTTGTCCGTTCGCGCCGGATCGTTGAGATAGCCGTCGAAGTTATGCGGGCTGCGCAAACACAAGACACCGGTTTCGCCGGGTTTGACCTCGCGCCCGGATTCCTTGTCGACGATCCTGGCGTCGCAATGAAACATCGAGGTGCCGATACTCGCCGAGTTGGCGAGCATATCTTCGAACGAATCCGAGCGGGGAATGTAGGCATAATTGGACGGGCCAGCTTCCGTCATCCCATAGGTCTGGCTGACAGGAACCCCCTTGTCCAGGAAGGTCTGCATCACGGCTTTCGAGCACGGCGCAGCGGCGGTGGTGATCGCCTTCAACCCTGAAAAATCGGTTTCGCCGAATTTCGGATGGGCAATCAGAAATTGCAGCATGGCTTCAACGGCACCAAAATTCTCGACGCGCCCTTCATGTATCAGATCGAGCACCAGGCCGGGGTTGAATTCGCGCATCAGGACGCTGGTAATGCCTGCGTGCAACAACGGTGTAAAGGTGTTCCATCCTCCGACATGGAAGAACGGGAACGTGATCAACACCTTCCTGTAGAGCCCGACGACGCCGGTAGCCAGGATGTCGAATGAATTCCAGACCATTTGCCGGTACGACACGATGCAAATTTTCGGTACTGCGGTCGTTCCGCCAGTATGCACGTACAAACAACGCTCATTCATCGCCAGCGGGATATTGACCTCGCGGGGTTCGGACTTCAGGATGACGTCTGCAAAAAAATTCCGCTCATCGTCGATGTTGATCACCGATCGAACCGAAGCCGGTAACGACAAGGCTGAGATCAGCTCGCTAAATTGATGTTCGTGGATGAGAACACCGGGCTGCAGACGCGCCAACAAATCGTCCAGTTCCGGCTTCTTCAAACGCTGGCTGAGCGGAGCCAGGATGATCCCCAGTTTTCCGCATGCCAGATAAATGTCGATGGGTTCAATGCGGTTGCGGCAAATCAGCGTCACGACGTCGCCTTTGCGCAAGCCCAGCACATCGGTCAGATAGACCCCGACCCGGCAAGCGCGCTCGTT
The DNA here is from genome assembly GCA_016705685.1 of Propionivibrio sp. Taxonomy (GTDB): domain Bacteria; phylum Pseudomonadota; class Gammaproteobacteria; order Burkholderiales; family Rhodocyclaceae; genus Propionivibrio. Next base: position 983,979 of record JADJLB010000001.1, on the reverse strand, counting down.
CAAGTCCTGGAAGGTATACGACTCATGGGTGAACGAGTCATACAAGGCGACCCGATGGGGTGTCAGGGCAGCGCGGCGCCCCGCCCAGTCCCCAACCCAGTTCATCGGCAGATCGTCATAATTCTGAATGGGACCCATTGCTATCTCCTTCGAACGCTAATAGCAAAAATTGATATTTTGCAGAACGCCAAGTCTCTGGCGAGCACAAGAAATACCTAACTTCCTGTGTAGTGCGTTAATTTATACCGAACCCGTACCGGCCGTAGGAATAAAGTAGCAAATTCCGGATCGTCAGGACTTACGGCACAGATTATCGGGCGGACGGCGATGGACCTGCGGCCCTTGCAAACCAGCGGATGATCCCAGCGAAATCCATAGTGACCGTGCCCAACCCTTTGCTGCCTGATGACACATGGAAGCACGATGTCTCAAATGTGGCCAATCCTGTCCTTCGACCAGTCGCCAAATGAACGGCGGGTGACAAAATATGGCGCTCGTTCATAACGACGGCTCACTGGCAAGTCTTCGCCCAAAGAAATCATCGGCCCCACATCCAATGAGGGGCCTGAGTAAGCCACAGCTTTAGGGTGCCCATCAAGGGCACTATTCCTGCACTTGCCAAGTATCTCCGCAGCGCAATCTAGGCTTGGCAGCCAGCAAGCGTTAGGACTCGTAAAAACAATTTCTTGATTTATGTAGACGCTCGGTCTAATCTGCGCGATATGGAAATCCAAAGCACCAATATCCGCCGACGTGGTCGGCCACCAAAGCGATTGGGTGAACAGTCTGATACTCGTGAAATGCTCCTTCGTGCAGGAGTAGCGGTTCTGACGGAGAAGGGTTTCTGTGCAACTGGTATTGACGAAATATTGCGGAGTGTCGGTATCCCGAAAGGATCGTTCTATCATTATTTCGCTAGCAAGGAAGCCTTTGGTGCTGAATTGATTGTTCGGTACGGCACCTATTTCGCGCGCAAGTTGCAGCGCCACTTGGATGACGAGTCGCACTCACCTCTTGAGCGGTTAAGCGCCTTCGTTTCCGATTTGCAGTCCGGAATGGCCAAGCACGGTTATACGCGTGGCTGCCTGATTGGAAATCTCGGGCAGGAAATGGGTGCGCTACCAGCATCCTTTGGCGACCGATTGAGCGCAGTATTTACAGACTGGCAGGATCGGGTGGCGCATTGTTTGTTGGCTGCGCAAGCGACTGGTGAGATTTCACAAAAAATTGACTGCGAGCAACAAGCAGTATTCTTCTGGATCGGCTGGGAAGGGGCAGTGTTGCGGGCAAAACTTGAGCGTCAACCCGCTGCCCTTGAAATTTTCTCTGATGTTTTCTTTGCCGGGTTAAGGCGCCGGTAATTTTTTTGCCTTTTTATAGACGATCAGTCTAATTCAACAAGGAGTGACATATGTTTAAAGCAATCATGATTGAGAAGGACGAATCCGGCTATCGCGCAACCCTCAAGGACGTTGATGAGTCCCAACTTCCCGAAGGCGACGTGACCGTACGCGTAAGCCATTCAACCCTCAACTACAAGGATGGCTTGGCAATTACCGGCAGAGGCCCGGTTGTTCGCAAGTTCCCGATGGTTCCCGGAGTCGATTTAGTCGGTACTGTCGAAGGGACCAGGCACCCGGCCTATAGCGTCGGCGACGCCGTATTGCTGAATGGTTGGGGTGTCGGCGAAGGTCATTGGGGAGGGTTAGCTCAGAAGGCTCGCCTGAACGGGGAATGGTTGGTTCCATTGCCGCCCCAGTTTACAGGCCAGCAAGCCATGGCCATAGGCACCGCAGGCTATACGGCAATGTTGTGTGTACTTGCGCTTGAGCGCTGCGACGTGACGCCAGACAAAGGAGAAATACTGGTCACGGGCGCCGCTGGCGGCGTTGGTAGCGTTGCCGTCTCCATCCTGTCAAAACTTGGCTATACCGTCGTTGGTGTCAGCGGTCGTGTGGAGGAAAGTGACTACATTAAGAGCCTGGGAGCCAGCGAGGTTCTGGAACGATCGGCATTCTCATCAGCTGGCAAACCACTTGCTCGGGAGCGTTGGGCCGGCGCCGTCGATGTCGTCGGCAGCCATACCTTGGCCAATGTGTGCGCCACAACCAAGTATCGCGGCATCGTGACCGCCTGTGGTCTGGCCGGTGGCATGGACTTTCCTGCGAGTGTCGCCCCTTTCATTCTGCGCGGGGTTACGCTCGTCGGGATCGATAGCGTCATGTGCCCGAGCGCTGAGCGTCTTGTCGCGTGGCAACGTCTAGGTAGGGATCTGGACACTTCAAAACTGAACCTCATCACCAATGAGATCGGCCTCGCAGAGACTATCCCCATGGCCAGCAGACTGCTCGACGGCTTGGTTCGTGGGCGGGTTGTCGTTGATGTGAATGCCTGAAAACCAGTGACTTCTTCTCTGGGCTGCGGGCTGAATGTCAGCCAGCCTCCAGCCGCAAATCTTCGCCTATGGGCCATGCTTCTAGTTCAAGGTTAGGTAGCGTTCTTGAACGAGCTGGAGACCATACGCATATAACACGTGAGCGGCAGCAATGGCCGAAACCCACCCGTGCGTGTCCCCACACCGCCGACTCTTGTTCAGGCATCCGGGTCATCGCGATCAATCTCAGATCAGTGTCCTTCTGCATGCCTGCCAACACCCCTCATCGTTCTTCACAGTATCGGAAAGAAATGGCAGAGTCACCCCCGAGCGTCTTTCACATGAACGGAATAAAGCGCCCAGGGACATTGGGCAAAACGCTCGGTTACTGGCTTCGCGGCCAATTCGGGAATGCGGTCGGCGTCGACAATCGCCCACAGCGGACCCAGGCCGCCGAGCGGCAGGGGCTTGCCGTCCAGATGCGTCGCGACAATAAAACCCAGGTCGCGCACTTCAGCGAGCGTCAGTTCGACGCGATAACCGTCGATCGCCCGTAAGCTGACGCGCGTATCGCCCGCTGCCGGGGCGCCCGCCAGCGCAAGCAGACCAGTCAACTCAGGCCCTTCAAGCCGATGGGCTGTTGTGTCATATTCAATCGTGGGTCGCATCCTGAGCACGGGAATTCGCGATATCTCGACAAAATCGAAGGTGCGAGCTTTCTGGAATTGAACGCCATGCTTGACCATCAGCTGGTCCAGCGCCTTATCAATACCGCCGCGATTGGGCGCCTTGATGTCGCCGGAGATCGTCAGCAGAGTGGGTCCGCCCGGCGGGCGCGGCTTTTCGACGGCGATTGTCGCCCCTGGGATCAATGTCGATACAGCGGCCACCTGCAGAAAAGTACGTTTATCCATTTTCTCTCGTCTGATCACCCGTTTCCGGTTGCTTCAACCTACTTGCTGAGCAGCCGCATGCCGCGCTCCAGCCCGTCGAGCGTCAGGGGAAACATGCGCCCCCCCATCAACTCGTGGACCATCGAGATCGACTGGCGGTATTGCCAGAAGTGCTCCGGCTCGGGGTTGAGCCAGATGGCATGCGGCCAGCTTTCGGTGAGTCGGCGCAACCAGACGGCGCCGGCTTCGCGGTTGTTGTATTCGATGCTGCCGCCGGGCTGGGCAATTTCGTAGGGACTCATCGTCGCATCGCCGACAAGGATCAGCTTGTAGTCGTTGCCGTACTTGTGCAGCAGATCGAGCATGAGAATGCGCTCGGTGTGGCGTCGGGTATTGTCTTGCCACGCCCATTCATAGACGAAATTGTGGAAATAGTAATATTCGAGATGCTTGAATTCGCTGCGACAGGCCGAAAACAGTTCTTCGCAAACGCGTATGTGGTCGTCCATCGAGCCGCCGACGTCGAGGAAGAGCAGCACCTTGACGGCGTTGTGCCGCTCCGGGCGCATCCGCAGATCCAGCCAGCCGGCGTTGCGCGCCGTGCCGGCGATGGTGCCGTCCAGATCGAGTTCTTCGGCCGCGCCCTGGCGGGCAAAGTGGCGCAGGCGGCGCAGCGCGATCTTGATGTTGCGCGTGCCGAGCTCGACATTGTCATCGAGGTTTCTGAATTCGCGCTTGGCCCAGACCTTGACCGCCGAACGGTGTTCGCTCTCGCCGCCGAAGCGTATGCCCTCGGGATGCGTGCCGCCGTGCCCGAAAGGCGAGGTACCGCCAGTACCGATCCACTTGTTGCCGCCGGCATGGCGCTCGGTCTGCTCGGCCAGGCGCTCCTTCAGGGTTTCCATCAATTTGTCCCAGCCGTATTTTTCCAGCTTGGCGCGCTCGACGTCGGTCAGGTGCTTCTTCATGGCGTCACGCAGCCAGTCTTCGGGAATCAGCACGTCCATGCCGGGCAGCGCCTCAACGCCTTTGAAATATTCGCCGAAGGCGCGGTCGAACTTGTCGAATTGTGTTTCGTCCTTGATCAGCGTGGCCCGCGACAGCACGTAGAAATCGTCCAGGCTGTGTTCGACCACGTGCTGCTGCAAAGCTTCGAGCAGCACCAAGAACTCCTTCGTCGATACCGGGAGCTTGCTGGCCTTGAGATGGAGGAAGAAATCGATCAGCATTCGGGCCGAACCCCGCGCTAGCGATTCTGGCGCGCCATGAAAATCAGCCGCTCGAAAAGATGGACATCCTGCTCGTTCTTGAGCAGGGCGCCGTGCAGGGGCGGGACGGTGATCTTCTGATCCTGGCTGCGCAAAGCTTCGGGAGGAATATCCTCGGCCAGCAGGAGCTTGAGCCAGTCCAACAACTCGGAGGTCGACGGTTTCTTCTTCAGCCCCGGTATTTCGCGCAGTTCGAAAAACACCTCCAGCGCCTCGCGCAACAGATTCTTCTTCAGCCCCGGAAAATGCACATCGACAATTTTGACCATCGTCTCCTTGTCCGGAAATTTGATGTAGTGGAAAAAACAGCGACGCAGGAAGGCGTCCGGCAGTTCTTTCTCGTTGTTCGAGGTGATGAACAGGAGTGGCCGATGCCTGGCCCGGACCAATTCCCGCGTTTCATAGACGTAGAACTCCATGCGGTCGAGTTCGCGCAGCAGGTCGTTGGGGAATTCGATGTCGGCCTTGTCGATTTCGTCGATCAGCACCACCGACGGCGTTTCGCAGTTAAAGGCTTCCCACAGCACGCCCTTGACGATGTAATTGGCGATGTCGGCCACCTTGGCCTCGCCGAGTTGCGAGTCGCGCAAGCGGGAAACGGCGTCGTACTCGTACAGGCCCTGCTGCGCCTTGGTCGTCGACTTGATATGCCATTGAAAAAGCGGCAGGCCGAGCGCGCCGGCCACTTCCTCGGCGAGCATGGTTTTGCCGGTACCCGGCTCGCCCTTGATCAGCAGGGGGCGCTGCAGCGTGACGGCGGCATTGACAGCGAGCGTCAGATCGCGGGTGGCGACATAGTTTTCGGAACCTTCGAAACGCATGGCAATCCTTCTGAAGACCAGGGCGTTTATCCTAGCAGACTGTCAGGATTTCAGCGCGCGCCGATACTCAATCCGAGGCGCAGAAATTCATCCCACACGTCCCCGGCGCCGGCAGCGCCCTTGATCATCCGGTCGATGCCCGCCGCCTGCGCCAGAGCGGCACTGGCCTGATTCACGTCGATGCGTTGCAGGGCGCGCTTGAAGGGCGACTGTCGCGCACCCCAAACCCGCGCATCCTTGAGCAATCCGTCGAGCGACCTGTTCTCCTGCAATCCGATCTTGACCTGCGCCAGCGCGCGCAGTTCTTCGGTCATTGCCCACAGCACCAGGGGCGGCGCTTCGCCTTCCTGCTGCAGGCCATCGAGGGTCCGCGTCAGACGTACCGCATCCCCGGCCAGAAGCGCCTCGCGCAAGCCGTCTAGGTCGTAGCGGGCGACATTGAGCACGGCTTCCTGCACCTGTTCGAGGCTAATATCTCCGGCCGGATAGAGCAGGCCGAGTTTAAGAATTTCCTGATGGGCCGCCAGCAGGTTGCCTTCGACACGTTCGGCGATAAAGCGCAATCCGTCGGGTTCAGCACGCTGTTGCTGGCGGCGCAAACGCCCGGCGATCCAGGCCGGCAGCTCCGCCAGGTTGGGCGGGATCAGTTTGACCGCCACGCCAGCGCCGGTCAGGGCTTTCAGCCAGGCGGCCTTTTCCTCCGTCCAGTCGAGCCCCGGCAACGTCACCAGCAGCAGGGCATCCGGCGAGGGGCGTTCGCAATACTCCTGAATCGCCGCGCTGCCCTCGCGCCCCGGCTTTCCGGCCGGAATGCGCAGGTCGATCAGCGTGCGTCCGCCAAACAGCGACATGTTTCCCGCCGCATGGTGCAGTTCGACCCAGTTGAATCCCGCGATGGCGGTAAGCACGACACGCTCGTCAAAGCCCTGACGGCGGGCTGCTGCGCGAATGGCATCGGCTGCCTCGATGACCAACAGGGGATCGTCGCCATAGACGACATAAACCGCCTGCAAGGTCTTTTCAAGATGGGCGGCAAGCTGGTCCCCCTTGAGCTGCATGACGACCTATTCCTCTGCTTCAGGCGTCACCGGTTTGGACGCCGCCAGACGCCGCATCAACTGCTGCACCAGATCGTTTTCCATGTCCCGCCAGAGCAATTCCTCTTCCTGGGTTTTGGCCAGCACCGCCGAATCGGCATAGGTCAGGTCGCGATTCAGTTCGATCAAGCCGGGCAGGATCAGATTCCGCCCTTTGCTATCGACCACGCGGTAGCCATAGCGGAAACGCAACCGTTTCTCACGAACGCGACCGGCGCCGGAAAGCGAGAGGATCACCGGTTCGCGCGTCTCCAACGTGTTCTGAAAAGTCGCCTGCGCATCTTCGGCCGATTCAGCCAGGCGCGTCGATCCCGAAGCACGTATGGTGCGCTTGAGGTTGGCGCCGATGACCGAGGTGTCCGGCACGGCGAGGTAAATGCTCTCGTAAGGCAGGGCATAGGAGCCGCGAAGCTGGAAACCGCAACCGGCCATGAGCAGCGAGAAAAGTACCAGAGCGGTCGATCGGCATGTTGTGCGCATCACGTTCATCCTCCGGGTTTTACGCGACGATGTTGACCAGGCGGCCGGGCACGACGATCAGTTTCCTCGGTGCTTTCCCCGCGAGATGTTTCTGCGCCACATCGGACGCCAGCGACGCCGCTTCGATGGCGGCTTTGTCGGCACTGGCGGGAACGCGCAGATGACCGCGCGTCTTGCCATTGATTTGCAGAACCAGCTCGATTTCGTCCTGCACCAGCGCGTCGGGGTCGGCTTTCGGGAAGGCCTGCACGCCCGCCATTTGACCGGGTCTAAGCTCAGCGTAGAGCGCTTCGCAAACATGCGGCACGATCGGGTAGAGCAGCAACGCCACGGCTTCCAGCGCCTCCTGCCTGACCCTGCGCGCCGTCGCCGAATCGTCGGCCAGCTTGGCAAAGGCGTTAAGCAGCTCCATTACCGCGGCAATCGCCGTGTTGAACTGCTTGCGCCGGCCGTAGTCATCCGTGATCTTGCCGATGGCCTGATGCAACTGGCGGCGGAAGGTCTTCAACTCCACAGGCAGCTCGGCCGACTCCAGGCCATGGTAAGCCGGGACCACGCCACCCGAGACATGCTCGAAAACGATCCGCCAGACGCGCTTGAGAAAGCGGAACGCACCCTCGACGCCGGCATCCGACCACTCCAGCGACTGATCTGGCGGCGAGGCGAACATGATGAACAGCCGCGCCGTATCGGCGCCGAACTGGTCGATCAAGGCCTGCGGGTCGACGCCGTTGTTCTTCGACTTCGACATCTTTTCGGTGCCGCCGATGGTCACCGGCAAGCCATCGGCGCGCAGCGTGGCGGCCGTCGGCCGGCCGCGCTCGTCGCAGATCAGCTCGACATCGGCCGGGTTGATCCAGTCCTTCTTGCCGCCCGCATCTTCGCGGTAAAAAGTCGGCGCAACGACCATGCCCTGCGTCAACAGATGGGCAAACGGTTCATCGAGTTGGCATTTTTCACCATTCGCCCCGAACAGACCGACATCGCGCATCAGCTTGGTCCAGAAGCGCGAGTAAAGCAGATGCAGGATGGCGTGTTCGATGCCGCCGATATACTGGTCGATGCCGCCCTTGCACCAGTAGGCGACGCGCTCGTCGACCATCGCCTGGTCGTTGTCCGGGCAGCAATAACGCAGGAAATACCACGACGATTCGACGAAGGTGTCCAGCGTGTCGGTCTCGCGCCGCGCCGCGCCACCGCACTTCGGGCAACGGCATTCGTAGAACTCGGGCATCTTGGCCAGCGGACTGCCGGCGCCGGTGACGGTTACGTTTTCCGGCAAGACGACCGGCAGTTGCTCGTCGGGTACCGGCACGTCGCCGCAATCCGGGCAATGAATGATCGGGATCGGGCAGCCCCAGTAACGCTGACGAGAAATGCCCCAGTCGCGCAGCCGGAACTGCGTGCGCTTGGCACCCAGACCCTTGGCTTCCAGGTCGCTGGCGATGGCGTCGAAGGCCGCCTGAAAATCGAGGCCATCGTATTTGCCCGAATTGACGCAGACGCCGACTTCAGCATAAGCCTCTTGCCAGGGCGCCGCCACATCGGCATACGCACCCGACGGAGAACCAATAGACATGCGGATCTCCAGCCCATACTTCGAGGCAAAGGCGAAATCGCGCTCGTCGTGCGCCGGAACGGCCATTACCGCGCCTTCGCCATAGCCCATCAGCACGTAGTTGGCGACCCACACCGGCAACTTCTCGCCGTTGAGCGGATGGACGACGAACAGGCCGGTCGGCATGCCCTTCTTCTCCATCGTCGCCATTTCGGCCTCGGCGACGCCACCGCGCAGGCATTCGTCGATGAACGCACGCAGTTCGGGGTTGCCGGCGGCAGCCTGCGTCGCCAGCGCATGCTCGGCCGCCACGGCGACGTAGGTTGCTCCCATCAGGGTGTCTGGCCGCGTGGTGTAGACCTTGAGCACGCCTTCGGCGCCGATGCTGGCCGCATCGTAGGGAAAGCCCACGTCACAACCGAAGCTCTTGCCGATCCAGTTTTTCTGCATCAGCCTGACCTGCTCCGGCCAGCCGTCAAGCTGGTCGAGATCGGACAGCAGCTCGTCAGCGTAGGCGGTGATCTTCATGTAGTACATCGGGATTTCGCGCTTTTCGATCAGCGCCCCCGAGCGCCAGCCGCGCCCGTCGATCACCTGTTCGTTGGCGAGCACCGTCTGGTCTTCCGGATCCCAATTGACCGTGCCGAGACGCTTGTAGATCAGCCCCTTCTCGTAAAGCCGGGTAAATAACCACTGTTCCCAGCGGTAATAGTCCGGCTTACAGGTGGCCAGTTCGCGATCCCAGTCGATGGCGAAACCGAGCCGCTTGAGCTGGCCTTTCATGTACTCGATGTTGGCGTAGGTCCATTGCGCCGGCGGCACCTTGTTCTGGATCGCCGCATTCTCGGCCGGCATGCCGAAGGCGTCCCAGCCCATCGGCTGCATGACGTTGAAGCCCAGCATCTTGTGGAAGCGCGCCAGCACGTCGCCGATCGTGTAGTTGCGCACATGCCCCATGTGCAACTTGCCCGACGGATAGGGAAACATCGACAGACAGTAGTATTTGGGCTGGCTCTCGTCCTCGATGGCGCGAGCAGCACCGGTAACGTCCCAGTGTTTCTGCGCGGCGAGCTCGATCTCTTGCGGCTGGTATTTTTCCTGCATGGCGGAATGTATGGCTTCGGTCAGAAATTCGCTAAGCCGCGAATTATACGCGCTTTGGCTGAGCCGGCCGGCAGCCGCGAAGGCGTTGACGCACTGCGCCGGCAAGACGGTTGGGCAAAAAACACGCGTCATCATGTTCGGCATATATCGGCTTGCTATACTGGCGTGTCCGCACGTCTGATAGTTTCAGGAGAAGCGACCATGCCCGCTTTGCTGCCCCAGCCCGACCCTCAGGGCCTGCTCGAATACTCGGTGGTCTATACCGATCGCGCGCTCAACCACATGTCGCAACGTTTCCAGGGCGTGATGAAGGATATCTCGCGCATCCTCAAGACTGTTTACAACGCAAAGGCCGCGATCGTCGTCCCAGGCAACGGCACCATCGGCATGGAAGCGGTAGCGCGTCAATTCGCCACCGACAAGAAATGCCTGGTCATCCGCAACGGCTGGTTCAGCTACCGCTGGACGCAGATTTTCGAGATGGGCCGTATCCCGTCGGCGAGCATCGTCCTCAAAGCCCGCCCGGTCGGTGGCGACAGCCAGGCCCCTTACACTCCGGCGCCGATCGACGAAGTCGTCGCCGCGATCCGTGAACACCGACCGGATATTGTGTTTGCGCCGCATGTCGAAACGGCCTCCGGCATGATTCTGCCTGACGCTTACCTGCGTGCCGTCGGCGCTGCGGTACACGAGCACAATGGCCTGTTCGTGCTCGATTGCGTCGCCTCGGGCGCCGTCTGGGTCGACATGGTCGTCAACGATGTCGACGTGCTGATCAGCGCCCCGCAAAAAGGCTGGAGCAGCTCGCCGTGTTGTGCCCTGGTCGCCATCGGCGAACGCGCGCGCGAACGGATCGACACGACCACCAGCAGCAGCTTCGCCTGCGACCTGAAGAAATGGCTGCAGATCATGGAAGCTTTCGAGAACGGTGGCCATGCCTACCATGCCACGATGCCTACCGATGCGCTCGCCGTGCTGCGCGGCGTCATGCTGGAAACCGAAGCGTATGGCTTCGACCGGGTGTGCCGCGAGCAGCAGGAACTCGGGCGGCAAGTGCGCGAGCTGCTGGTCGCCAGAGGTTTCCCCAGCGTTGCAGCCGAGGGCTTCCAGGCGCCCGGTGTGGTGGTCAGCTATACCACCGACCCGGAGATCCAGTCGGGGAAGAAGTTCATCCGGACCGGGCTCCAGACCGCTGCCGGCGTTCCGCTGCAGTGCGACGAACCTGCCGATTTCCGAACATTCCGTATCGGTCTGTTCGGCCTCGAAAAGCTGCATCGGCCGGAACGCACACTGAGCATTCTCGAGGATGCGTTAAAGAAGCTTGGGGAACTTGAATAGCCAGAAGAACCCGCAAGGAGGAATGCTGTGACCCGCAATAAGTCCACGCCAGCCGCTGAAAAACGCAACAAGATCGTCAGCGCGGCCGAAGCCGTACGCCTGATCCGCGATGGTGACACGGTCGCCACCGGCGGCTTTATCGGCATTGGTTTTGCCGAAAACATTGCCGTTGCCGTCGAACAGCGCTTTATTGGCGCCGACCCGCTGTCCCCGGCGGGCACGCCGCGCAATCTGACGCTGACCTACGCCGCCGGCCAGGGCGACGGCAAGGATCGCGGCCTGAACCACTTCGGCCACGAAGGCCTGGTCGCCCGCGTGATCGGCGGGCATTGGGGGCTGGCGCCCAAGCTGCAGCGGCTCGCTGTCAACAACCTGATCGAGGCCTATAACCTGCCGCAGGGCATCATTACCCACCTGTTCCGCGACATCGCGGCGGGCAAGCCGGGGCTGCTGTCGCGTGTTGGTTTGGGCACCTTCGTCGATCCGCGCCATGGCGGCGGCAAGATCAACGCCATCACGAAGAAAGACCTGATCGAACTGATGGTCATCGACGGCGAAGAATATCTCTTCTACAAAACCTACCCGATCAATGTCGGCATCGTTCGCGGCACCACCGCCGACCCCGACGGCAATATCACCATGGAGAAGGAGGCGCTGACGCTGGAGGCGCTGGCTATTGCCATGGCGGCGCACAATTCGGGCGGAATCGTCATCGCCCAGGTCGAGCGCATCGCCGAGCGCGGTTCACTCAACTCGCGTCAGGTAAAAATTCCCGGCATCCTGGTCGATTGCGTGGTCGTCTCCGAAAAGCCCGAATACCAGATGCAAACCTTCGTCGAACCCTATAGCGCGGCGTTTGCCGGAGAACTCAGGGTGCCGATGTCGGCCATTCCGGCGATGGAACTGGACGAACGCAAGATCATCGCCCGACGCGCAGCATTCGAACTCAGACCCGATGTCGTCGTCAATCTCGGCATCGGCATGCCCGAAGGCGTGGCCAGCGTCGCCGCCGAAGAAAAGATCATCGACCTGATGACACTCACCGCCGAACCCGGCGTGGTCGGCGGCATTCCAGCCGGCGGACTGAGCTTCGGCGCGGCCACCAACGCCGAAGCCATCATCGACCAACCCTCGCAATTCGATTTCTACGATGGCGGCGGGCTGGACCTCGCTTTCCTCGGTCTGGCGCAGGCCGACCGGCACGGCAACCTCAACGTCAGCAAATTCGGAACGCGTCTTTCCGGCGCCGGGGGCTTCATCAACATCAGCCAGAACGCCAAGCGACTGGTCTTCGTCGGCACCTTCACGGCCGGCCATCTTGAAATCGGCATCGCCGATGGCGCCCTTCAAATTCTTAAAGAAGGCGAAATGGCGAAATTCGTCCCCGAGGTGGAACATCGCACGTTCAGCGGCGAATACGCCTTCAAGCGCGGACAACCGGTGCTGTACATCACTGAGCGCTGCGTCTTTCGCCTGATCGCCGACGGGCTGGAGCTGATCGAGATCGCCCCCGGCGTCGATCTGGAGCGCGATATTCTGGCGCAAATGGGATTCCGCCCGGCAATCAGCCGGCAACTGAAAACCATGGATGCACGAATCTTCCGCAACGAACCGATGGACATTCGCGACGATATTCTGGCCACCGCATCTGACGATGGCGCCCGATGAAAAATCACGGACAGCGGCCGGATGGTTCCAGGGGAAGAGCATGAAGTATCGATTGGTCGCACTGGATCTCGACGGAACCCTGCTCGACAGCCAGTTGCAGATTCGCCGCGAAACGATAGACGCGCTGGCTCGCGTGCGCGCCAAGGGCGTGCAAGTCATGATCGTGACCGGCCGCCATCATGGCGCGGCCTATCCCTACTGGCGCCAACTGGGGCTTGAACTGCCGGCCATCTGCTGCAACGGGACATATATGTACGATTTTCGCGCCGGCCGACCGCTGGCCAGCAACCCGTTTTCGCGACAGGAAGCTTGCCGTTTGCTCAGGCTGATACGCGATCGCGGTATCTACACGATGATCTACGCCGACGATTTCATGGCTTATGAAAGAGAGAGTTACCACGTCAACAAACTGTTGGATTGGTCGGCCACCCTGCCGCAGGATGTGCGCCCGCGCATTGACCGGATTGACTCCTTCGAGCGCATGCTCGACGAATGCGAAACGGTGTGGAAGTTTGCTACGGCCGGCGACGACCTGACGAGCATGAGCGCCTTCGCCGCCGATCTCGAAACGACCCTTGGCTTGAGCGGCGAGTGGTCCGCGCACAACCGCCTCGATATCGCGCACGCCGGCAACAGCAAAGGCAGGCGCCTCAACGCCTGGATCGCCGAACAAGGCATCGCGCGCGACGAAGTGATTGCCTTCGGCGACCAGCAGAATGACATCGAAATGCTGCGCATGGCCGGCCTGGGCGTGGCCATGGAAAACAGCCGGGCCGAGGTGCGGGCGTGCGCCGACTGGGTCACGGGAAGCAACGACAGCGACGCCATCGCGGATACCCTGCAGCGTTTCGTACTGACAGTCGCGTAGCATCCGGATAGAATGTAGGGTCTTCAGCTAGCCGGCCAAAAATCGGCGCTGACCAACAATTTTCAATCAATCGGAAGGGTTAGCAAATGGTTTCTCAGGCTTCGCTGGCAAATGCAATTCGCGTGCTGGCCATGGATGCTGTTCAAGCCGCCAATTCGGGGCACCCGGGTGCTCCGATGGGCATGGCTGAAATCGCGGTTGCCCTGTGGAATCGCCACCTCAGACATAATCCGGCCGACCCCAAATGGCCCAACCGCGACCGCTTCGTGCTGTCCAACGGCCATAGCTCGATGCTGCTCTATGCCCTGCTGCACCTGACCGGCTACGACCTGCCGCTCGACGAACTCAAGCGCTTCCGCCAACTGCACAGCAAGACGCCGGGGCACCCGGAGTATGGTCACACGGCGGGCGTCGAGACGACCACCGGCCCGCTCGGGCAGGGTATCGGCAATATCGTCGGCTTCGCCCTGGCCGAAAAGCTGCTGGCCGCCGAGTTCAATCGTGAGGGTTTCCCGATTGTCGACCATTACAACTACGCCTTCATGGGCGATGGTTGCATGATGGAAGGCATTTCCCATGAAGTCTGTTCGCTGGCGGGCACCTGGAAGCTGGCCAAGATCATCGCTTTCTACGACGACAACGGCATTTCCATCGACGGGCACGTCGAAGGCTGGTTCACCGACGATACGCCCGGGCGTTTCGAGGCCTATGGCTGGAACGTGATCCGCGATGTCGATGGTCACGACATCGATGCGGTCGATCGCGCCATAGTCGCGGCAAAATCGCAGAGCAAGAAACCAACGCTGATCTGCTGCAAGACGATCATCGGCAAGGGATCGCCGAACAAGGCCGGCACCCACGACGTGCACGGCGCTCCGCTGGGCAAGGACGAAATCGCCGCGACGCGCGCCGCGCTGGGCATCACCGAGGGTGAATTCGAAATTTCCGCTGAGGTGCGCGCCGGCTGGAACAGCCGCGATGCGGGTGCCAAACTCCAGGCGGATTGGCAAGCCTTGTTTGACGCCTATCGCAAAGCTCACCCGGCGCTGGCGGCTGAATTCGAGCGCCGCACGAAGGGTGATCTCAATTCCGAATTCACTGCCCGGACAGCGGAAATCTTGCAAGACATCGCCGCCAAGGGTGAAGTGATCGCCACACGCAAGTCGTCGCAGAACGCCATTCAGGCGCTGGCGCCGTTGATGCCGGAATTCGTTGGTGGTTCAGCCGACCTGGCCGGGTCCAATCTGACCCTGTGGAAAGGCTGCCGCAGCGTACGCCCGGAAGCCATGGCCGAAGGCGGCAACTACATCCACTATGGCGTGCGCGAATTCGGTATGGCCGTAGTCATGAACGGAATGCTTCTGCACGGCGGCCTGCGTCCGTTTGGCGGCACCTTCCTGATGTTTTCCGAGTATGCGCGCAACGCCATCCGCATGGCGGCGCTGATGCGCATCAACCCGATCTATGTCTTTTCGCACGATTCCGTTGGCGTCGGCGAAGACGGCCCGACGCACCAGCCGATCGAGCAGACCGCTACCCTGCGCATGATGCCGAACCTGGATGTGTGGCGTCCCTGCGACAGCGTGGAAACCTTCGTCGCCTGGCAGATCGCCATCGAACACCGTAACACCCCGACCGCTCTGATCCTGACGCGCCAGAACCTTCCCCATCAGCCTCGCGACGCCGGGCAGATTGCGGCCATCCGTAATGGAGGCTATGTGCTCAAGGAGGCTGTCGGCGCACTTAAAGCGGTGATCATCGCCACCGGTTCCGAGGTGGGCCTGGCCGTCGCCGCCCAGCAATCGCTGGCCGCAAAGGGAATCGCCGTTCGCGTCGTTTCCATGCCTTCAAGCTTCGTGTTCGATCAGCAGGACGCCGGCTATCGCGATGCGGTGCTGCCGCGCGGTGTGCCGCGCGTGGCCGTCGAGGCGGGCGTCACCGGCTACTGGCGTCAGTACGTGGGCCTCGAAGGCGCCGTTGTCGGCATCGACCGCTTCGGCGAGTGCGGGCCGGCCAATCAGGTCTTCGATTTCCTCGGCATCACGGCAGCCAAGGTGGCCGAGGCAGTCGAGGGCGTCATCGCCGGTTGATTGACCCGAGCGCTTAGATGGCCATAACCGAGACCCGACGTTCGCGCCGGGTCTTTTACGTTTGACTTCGGCTTCCAGGTTTCCAGGACCATGTCCGTCATCTGCATCTGCCTGAGCCCCGGACTCCAGCACACGGTTTTCATCGACGCCCTGATTCCGGGAGAAGTCAATCGGCTGGGCGAGGTGCTGGTCGACGTTGCCGGCAAGGGGGTGAATGTCTGTCGCGTGCTGCGGCGACTGGGCCGCCGGGCCGTTTGCCTGGCTCAGGGCGGAAGCAACGCCGACGAGCTGAGCGCACTGGCCCGGCGGGAAGGACTGGATCTGCGTTTCATTCCTTCTTCCGGGCGCTTGCGCACCTGCACTTCTATTGTGGAAACCAGCGGCGCCCACGGAAACCGTGTCACCGAACTCGTCGAACCGTCCTCGCCGGTGGACGAATCCTGCGTCGTCGCCCTGAGCAAGACTGTAGACGACTTGCTGCCATCAGCCATTGCGCTGGTCATCGCCGGCTCGATGGCGCCCGGCTATCCGGCGGGTTTCCCGGCGCGTCTGGCCGGGATGGCGCAAGATTACGGCGTCCCCGTGTTTCTGGACATGCAGGGCTCTGAACTCCGTGCGGCTTTGGCCGCCCGACCCGCCGTGATCAAGATCAACCTTGACGAATTCGTTGCGACTTTTCTGGCGGGCCGGTTCGGCACTTCCGGGCTCAGCAGAGGTCGGGCCGAGGCGCACGCTGCGCCCGAATTCATGGAGGCCATCGCCGAGGTGTCGACACTTCATTCCGCCGTTTTCGTCCTGACGCGTGGCGCCGACAGCACGCTGCTTGTCCGCAACGGGGTGGTTCGGACCTTGCCCGTCCCCCGGCTTTCGGCCGCCGAGACCATCAACCCCATTGGCAGCGGTGACGCATTCCTGGCCGGGATGCTGGCGCAATTATTGGTCATGGACGCGCCGCGCCCCTGGGACAAGCTCCCCATGGAAACACTGGAATCGGCGATAGGCTTCGCCACCGCCTGCGCCCAATCGAATGCGCGAACCGCACGCCCCGGCGTACTCGACGATTCGTTCGTACTCACCCGAACTTGAGCTTCATGACCAGTACCGCGCCGGCCAGAACCAGCGTTACGAAGTTGGCCACGATTACAGGCCACGATTCAATCAGCACGCCGTAGACCAGCCAAAAAAAGATTCCCAGCGTAAACAGGGAGTACATGCCGAGCGAGACATCTTTCGCCGAGCGCGTGTGCCAAATCTTCAAGACCTGCGGTATGAAGGAAACGGTTGTGAGGATGGCGGCAACATAGCCGATTGCGGAAGCCCACGAATTCATCGATCACCTTTTCTTGCGGATGATCCTAGAAACCTCAGTTGGACGGGGTGGAGTGAGAGGTTTTGGGGGTGCAGGGCAAGGCGCAACGACGCGGAATGGTCGTTCCGTTCCAAGGAGTTGCAACGCCGCCGTGCGCCCCAAAAACCGTGCAATCCGCCCCAAAGCGGACTCACCCAAATGGTGAAACGGTCAATCAGGAGAAGTGCCATTTGTCTCAATGCCCGATGCCAAGAGATGAGCGGTCAACTGAGGTTTCTAGGATGATAGACCAGCGCGGCCGTCGCCCGCGAGTTTTTGTGCCGACCGGGTTACAATCCCACTTGAAGGGAGAGCGGTGTGAGCTGGTGGCTGGCGTATATCGGATTGGGCCTGTTTGCCGGCTTTTTTGCCGGCCTGCTGGGTATTGGTGGCGGGCTGGTGATGGTGCCCGCGCTGGCCATGATGTTTGCCGCACAAGTCGGCTTTTCGACAGGTGAAGTGCTGCATCTGGCTCTCGGCACGTCCATCGCCACGATCCTGTTCACCTCGATTTCGAGCCTGCGCTCGCACCACCAGCACGGCGCCGTACTCTGGAAGGTGGTGATCCAGATTACCCCTGGCATCCTGCTCGGCACACTGCTCGGCACACTGTTCGCATCCAGGGTGCCAGCCAAGCCGCTGGCGCTTTTCTTCACCGCTTTTGTCTGCCTGGTGGCGGTGCAGATGATACTCAACCTGAAACCCAAGGCCTCGCGCGATCTGCCTGGCGCCATCGGCGTCTTTGCCGTCGGTTCGGGAATCGGCGCCGTATCGGCGCTGGTGGCCATCGGCGGAGGTTCCCTGACCGTGCCCTTTCTGACCTGGTGCAACGTGCGCGTGCAAAACGCGATTGGCACGTCGGCGGCCATCGGTTTTCCGATCGCTGTCGGCGGCACCCTGGGCTACATCTACAATGGCTGGGGTCACGCCGACCTTCCGGCCTGGAGCATGGGATTCGTCTACCTGCCGGCCTTGGTCTGGATGGTTCCAGCCAGCATGCTGATCGCCCCGCTCGGCGCGAAGCTCGCGCATCGACTGCCCGTCGCCACCCTGAAACGCATCTTCGCCTGCGTGCTCATTGCCTTGGCCGCCAAGATGCTATGGAACTTTTTTCCTGAGCCGGACTCATTCACCTGACGCGCATTGAAGCCATGATTTCTATCAGGAAAATGCTCATCAATCCGTTTTTTTCTTGCCTTGCCGCTGTGGGTAAAGTAGCATTGACCGGTCGTGGCGAGTTTGCCACCGCTGGTGAGCGCAACGCTTGCAGCCGGTTTGCTTTTTTCGGTCATTCCGGTTGAGGAACGTCCCCCAAGTTTCTTACTTTCTGAAAGGTCTATTCATGTCCAACGAGAGCAATGTCGCGCTTCTTGATTCCTCGAATTTAGACGCCTGGAAAAAGGCGGCCACCAAGTCGGCCCCAGGCGGTGTGGTTGATGCCATCGACTGGGTCACCCCGGAAGGCATCGTCGTCAAGCCCCTTTATACCAAGCAGGACGTTGCCGGTCTGCAATACACCGACACGCTTCCCGGCTTTGCCCCATTTGTTCGCGGCCCCCAGGCGACCATGTATTCCGTGCGTCCCTGGACGATCCGCCAGTATGCCGGCTTTTCGACCGCCGAAGAGTCCAACGCCTTCTACCGCAGGGCGCTGGCCGCCGGCGGTCAAGGCGTTTCCGTCGCCTTCGATCTGGCCACGCACCGCGGCTATGACTCCGACAACGCCCGCGTCGTCGGTGACGTCGGCAAGGCCGGTGTGGCGATCGATTCGGTTGAAGACATGAAGATTCTGTTCGACAGTATTCCGCTGGAGAAAATCTCGGTGTCAATGACCATGAACGGCGCCGTGCTGCCGGTTCTCGCCGGCTACATCGTCGCCGCCGAAGAACAGGGCGTGACGCAGGAAAAGCTCTCGGGGACGATCCAGAACGACATCCTCAAAGAATTCATGGTGCGCAACACCTACATTTACCCGCCGAAACCGTCGATGAAGATCATTTCCGACATCATCGGCTACACGTCGCAGCACATGCCGAAGTTCAACTCGATCTCGATTTCGGGTTATCACATGCAGGAAGCCGGTGCGACGCAAGCGCTTGAACTGGCATTCACCATCGCCGACGGCCGTGACTACGTCAAGACAGCCATCGATTCGGGACTGGATGTCGATGTTTTTGCCGGCCGCCTGTCGTTCTTCTTCGCCATCGGCATGAACTTCTATCTCGAAGTGGCCAAGCTGCGCGCCGCGCGCCTGTTGTGGTGGAAGGTCATGCAGGAGTTCAACCCGAAGAGCGCGAAATCTTCGATGCTGCGCACGCACAGTCAGACTTCCGGCTGGACGCTGACCGAACAGGATCCGTACAACAACGTCGTGCGTACCACCGTCGAAGCGATGGCCGCGGTATTTGGTGGCACCCAGTCGCTGCATACCAATTCGCTCGACGAAGCCATTGCTCTGCCGACCGATTTTTCGGCACGCATTGCGCGCAACACCCAACTCATCATTCAGGAAGAAACCCATATCACCAATGTCGTCGATCCTTGGGCCGGTTCCTACATGATGGAAAAGCTGACGCAGGACATGGTCGATGAAGCATGGAAGATCATCCAGGAAGTCAAAGGCATGGGTGGCATGACGCAAGCCGTCGAATCCGGCTGGGCCAAGATGCGCATCGAGGCCTGTGCCGCCGACAAGCAGGCACGCATCGATTCCGGAAAAGACGTGATCGTCGGCGTGAACAAGTACAAGCTAGCCAAGGAAGATAAACTCGACATCCGCGATATCGACAACAACGCCGTTCGCGAATCGCAAGTGGCCCGCTTGAAGAATATCCGCGCCAGCCGCGACGGCGCCGCCGTGCAGGCGGCGCTCGACGCATTGACCCAGTGCGCTGAAAGCGGTCAGGGCAACCTGCTCGATTTGACGGTAAAGGCCATGCGTTTGCGCGCTACCGTCGGTGAAGTTTCCGACGCCATGGAAAAGGTATTCGGTCGCTTCCGCGCCACCCAGCAAACCGTCTCGGGCGTCTATGGATCGGTCGTCGAAGGCATTACCAGTTGGGAGACGCTCAAGGCCGATATCGAAAAATTCAAGGACGATGAAGGTCGCCGCCCGCGCGTCATGATCGCCAAGCTCGGCCAGGATGGTCACGACCGCGGCGCCAAGGTGGTTGCCACGGCCTTTGCCGACCTGGGTTTTGACATCGACGTTGGTCCGCTGTTCCAGACCCCGCAAGAAGCGGCTCGTCTGGCCATCGAAAACGATGTCCATGCCATCGGCGTTTCGTCGCTGGCCGCCGGCCATAAGACCTTGCTGCCGGAACTGGTCAAGGCGCTGAAGGATCAGGGCGCCGACGATATCATCGTGTTTGCTGGCGGGGTAATTCCGGCCCAGGATTACGACTATCTGTACAAGGCTGGCGCCAAAGCCATTTTTGGCCCGGGCACCCGCATCGAGGATTCGGCAACCACGGTCATCGCTGAAATTCGCAAGGCGCGTGCAACGGCAAAGGCTTGAACCCCAAGCACATAGGAAAGCTAGCCATTGAAATGGATGAAAGCAACACTCCCAATGTGCCACTGCCTGCCATCGACCAGCAACTGGTCGATGGCGTACTGGGGCAAAGCCGGCGTGCGCTGGCCAAAACGATCACCCTCATCGAGTCAACGCGCAGAGACCATCAACTGCGCGCCCACGAGGTTTTAACCGCACTCCTGCCGCATACCGGCAAGGCCATCCGCGTCGGCATCTCCGGCGTGCCCGGCGCCGGCAAGTCAACGTTCATCGAAACACTCGGCATTCACCTGATCGAAAGCGGGAAACGCGTCGCCGTCCTGGCCGTCGACCCGTCGTCTTCGGTTTCCGGAGGTTCAATCCTGGGCGACAAGACGCGGATGGAACTGCTCTGTCAGCAGGAAAGGGCGTTCATTCGCCCCAGCCCGACAGCAGGATCTCTCGGTGGTGTCGCCGACAAAACGCGCGAAGCGATGCTGATCTGCGAAGCCGCCGGATTCGATGTCATCATTGTCGAAACCGTGGGTGTCGGGCAATCCGAGACGACGGTCGCCGGCATGGTCGATGTCTTTGTCCTGCTTCAGTTGCCCAACTCCGGCGACGATCTGCAAGCGATCAAAAAAGGGATTGTCGAGATCGCCGACATGGTCGTCTTCAACAAGGCGGACATCGATGAGCGTGCTGCCGAATGCGCCCGCGTACAGATGAAAACCGCACTGACCATGCTCCGCTCGGCCAGCCCGAACTGGCGCCCCCCCGTACTCACTGTCAGCGCGCTGGCCAAGCGTGGCATACCTCAATTCTGGGCCGAAATCGAACGTTATCGCCAAGCCATGAGCACTAGCGGCGAGTTTGACGAAAAACGTCGACGACAAGCGGTGGACTGGATGTGGAGCCTGATCGATTCGGGTTTGCGCCATTTTTTCCGCGAACATCCCGTTGTCCACGCTGCCCTGCCCGGCTTGTCACGCGACGTCGCAGAAGGTCGCACAACGCCTGGCGCCGCAGCGTATCGACTTCTGCACAGCTTGAAGAATTGAGAAGGCACAAGAAAATTCGGTTTTTTGCAATCTGATTCACCTATCACTTCAGGGAGAAAATTTCATGCATGACATCATTCGCCAACTGGCAGAGAAGCGTGGGGCTGCCTACCTCGGCGGTGGCCAAAAACGCATCGACAGCCAGCACGCCAAAGGAAAGCTTTCCGCCCGCGAACGGATTGAACTGTTGCTCGATAACGGCTCCTTTGAAGAATGGGACATGTTCAAGGAGCACCGATGTACCGATTTCGGGATGGCCGATCAATCCGTTCCGGGTGACGGCGTGGTGATTGGCTACGGCACCATCAACGGTCGTCTGATGTTTGTTTTCTCTCAGGACTTTACGGTGTTTGGCGGCTCGCTTTCCGAGTCGCACGCCGAAAAGATCTGCAAACTGATGGATCACGCGATGAAGGTCGGCGCACCGCTGATCGGCCTGAACGATTCGGGTGGCGCGCGCATCCAGGAAGGCGTTGCTTCGCTCGGCGGCTACGCCGATGTCTTTCAGCGCAATGTGATGGCTTCCGGCGTCATCCCTCAGATTTCACTGATCATGGGACCCTGCGCGGGCGGCGCCGTGTATAGCCCGGCAATGACCGATTTCATTTTCATGGTCAAGGACTCCTCGTACATGTTCGTCACCGGACCGGAGGTCGTCAAGACGGTGACCCACGAAGATGTCACCGCCGAAGAACTGGGCGGTGCCGTAAGCCACACCAGCAAATCCGGCGTCGCCGATCTGGCTTTTGAAAACGACGTCGAAGCGCTGATGATCATGCGCCGGTTCCTCGGTTTCCTGCCAGCCAACAACCGCGAAAAACCACCGCGTTTACCCGCGCAGGATCCGGCCGAGCGGCTCGATTTCTCGCTCGACACACTGGTTCCGGATAATCCGAATAAGCCCTACGACATCAAAGAGTTGATCCTCAAAACCGTCGATGACGGCGATTTCTTTGAGTTGCAACCCGATTTCGCCAAGAACATCGTCATCGGTTTCGGGCGGATGGACGGCTCGCCGGTCGGCATTGTGGCCAATCAACCCTTGGTCATGGCCGGCTGCCTGGACATCAAGAGCTCGACCAAGGCGGCACGCTTTGTCCGCTTCTGCGACGCATTCAACTTCCCTGTCGTCACGTTTGTCGACGTACCCGGCTTCATGCCCGGCACCGCGCAGGAATACGGCGGCATCATCAAGCACGGCGCCAAACTACTTTACGCGTATGCCGAATGCACCGTTCCGAAGATCACCGTCATTACCCGCAAGGCTTATGGCGGCGCCTATGACGTGATGTCCTCGAAGCATCTGCGCGGCGACGTGAACTTTGCCTGGCCGTCCGCCGAAATTGCCGTGATGGGCCCGAAAGGCGCCGTAGAAATCATTTTCCGCGAAGAGAAAGGCGATCCGGCCAAGCTGGCGCAGCGTGAAGCCGAATACAAGGCCAAGTTTGCCAACCCCTTCGTTGCGGGCGCACGGGGATTTATTGACGATGTCATCATGCCGAACGAAACGCGCAAACGCATCTGCCGTTCGCTCGCCATGTTGCGTGACAAGAAGCTCGAGAATCCCTGGCGCAAGCACGGCAACATTCCCTTGTGAAAAATCGGTCACCGCATTGAACGCACGAGGTACAGGGATGCCAAGGTCGCCGCGAATCGACACCTTTACGCCCTTTGTATTTCGGCGCGCTCACTGCGCCTCTGCGAAATCTGCGTTAAAAGAGGTTTAAAAATGTTCAAGAAGATTCTAATTGCCAATCGCGGTGAAATCGCCTGCCGCGTCATGAAGACCGCCCGCCGCATGGGCATTGCCACCGTCGCCGTATATTCCGAAGCGGACAGCGACTCCTTGCACGTGCTGAGTGCCGACGAAGCCGTATGCATTGGCCCGGCCGCATCGAAGGAGTCCTACCTGTCCATCGACAAGATCATCGCTGCCTGCAAGCAGACGGGTGCCGAGGCCGTTCACCCCGGCTATGGCTTCCTCTCCGAGAATCAGGAGTTCTCCAAACGTCTTGAAGAAAACGGGATTACCTTCATCGGGCCAAAACATTATTCGGTCGCTGCGATGGGCGACAAGATCGAGTCAAAAAAACTGGCCATCGAAGCCAAGGTCAATACCATTCCCGGCTACAACGATGCCATTGCCGACGCTAGTCAAGCCGTCGAGATCGCCAAGGGGATCGGCTATCCGGTAATGATCAAGGCCTCCGCCGGCGGGGGTGGCAAGGGGCTGCGCGTCGCGCACAACGATGCCGAGGCTTTCGAAGGCTTTGATTCGTGTCGTAACGAGGCCCGCAACAGCTTCGGCGATGATCGCGTGTTCATCGAAAAATTTGTCGAAGGCCCGCACCACATCGAGATCCAGATCATTGCCGACTCCCACGGCAACACCATCTATCTCCTTGAACGCGAATGTTCGATTCAGCGCCGCCACCAGAAGGTCATTGAGGAAGCGCCGTCGCCTTTTATCGACGATTCGGTGCGCAAAGCCATGGGCGAGCAGGCAGTGGCACTGGCCAAGGCAGTCAAGTACCAGAGCGCCGGCACGGTCGAGTTTGTCGTCGGCTCCGACAAGTCGTTCTACTTCCTCGAAATGAACACCCGCTTGCAGGTCGAGCATCCGGTCACCGAGTTCATCACCGGCCTCGACCTGGTCGAACTGATGATCCGGGTTGCCGCTGGCGAGAAGCTTCCCCTCACCCAGGCCGACATCAAGCCGAAGGGCTGGGCCATCGAATGCCGGATCAATGCCGAAGACCCCTTCCGCGGTTTCCTGCCTTCGACCGGACGCCTGGTGAAATTCCAGCCGCCGGAAGCCGCGGACGGCAGGGTGCGCGTCGACACCGGCGTTTACGAAGGTGGCGAGATTTCAATGCACTATGATTCGATGATCGCCAAGCTCATCTGCCATGGTGACAATCGCCTGCAGGCCATCGAGCGCATGCGCGACGCGCTCAATGCCTTCTTCATTCGCGGTGTCAGCTCGAACATCCCCTTCCAGGCGGCGCTGGTGCAACACCCGCGCTTTGTTTCCGGCATCTTCACCACCGCATTCATCACCGATGAATACCCCAATGGTTTTGTCGCTGCCGATGTTCCCTACGACGATATCGGACTACTGGCCGCTGTCGCCGCCTTCGCACGGCGCCGCTATATCGACCGTGCCGTAAAGATCAGCGACCAGATGCCGGGCCACGAACGAAAAGTGGGCCGGGACTGGGTGGTGGCCATCGAAGGAAAACACCACAAGGTCACGCTTGACTCCATCGCCGGCGGCTATTCGGCGACCTGCGGCGAAAAGCGCTACGACATTGTCTCCGACTGGCTGTTCAGGGAACTGGTATTCCGCGGAACGTGCAACGGCGAGCCGTTCTGCATGCAGGTCGAGCGCGACGGTCTGGCGTATCGGATCAGCCACTACGGCAAACAGGTCAAGGCCATCGTGATGACGCCAAAAGCAGATTTGCTGCTGGCGCGGATGCCCATAAAGGTACCACCGGACTTGTCGAAGTTTTTGCTGTCGCCGATGCCCGGGCTGCTGCGCGAAGTTCTCGTTCATGACAAACAACTGGTTCGCGCCGGGGAAAAACTGGCCGTCATCGAAGCGATGAAGATGGAAAACATCCTCAAAGCCGAAAAGGATTGTCAGGTTAAAAGGGTCGTTGCCGAATCCGGAGAAAGCCTCTCGGTCGATCAGGTCATTATCGAGTTCATGTAAACCGTTGCATTCAGAGGCAGCTTGCCTCAATCGCTGTCGTCACACGCCAAAGCCGGAGAATTCGCCATCTCTCCGGCTTTGGTTTTTTGCGTTACATGACAGACCATACCGAGAGCGCGACCCGATCAGCGGCTTTATTAAAAGGCGCCAACCGTTCGGGCTGTCTATCCAGGCGGAAGCTATGTTATACATACGCCGTTCCCCTTAATTTGGACTATCTCAAATCATGAGCACACCAGACAACACGGTTGTATTTGGCACCGAAGACATACTGCTGAGCCTGTGCAATTCAGTGACCCGGGTTCTGAACGCCGCCACCCAGAGCCAGATTCACTTCTCGGGCATGGTTCAGCGGATCACCAAGACCTGCCTCAAGCCGGATATCGGGTGCTTTGTGTTGTTTGACGGTGGTTTTTCCGGTCTCGTGGTGATCAACTTCTCAGCGCTTGCCGCCATGGAATTGTATGAAAGCTACATGCTGAATATGGGCATGTCGAAGTCAGGTCTGGCCAGCGCCCATACCTCGGATGAGGTGAGCAATGTCATGGGCGAGCTGATGAACCAGATCGTCGGCGACTTCACAGGCAAGGTGTCGCGTGAATTGCAAACCCATATCACGCAAAACCAGCCCAAGATGCTCGTCCTCACCAAGCAGGTGATTTTGAGCGTGGACACCAACCTCGACAAGCCCGAAGCGCGCCGCGTGACATTCTTTACCGGCCGCAACAATATTTTCTACCTTGAATTGGCCATCGACCGAACCGAATTCATCAAGCTGTTCGATTTCGAGACCCCCGAAGCCAACGATCCTGACGAGTTGATTGCGCAAGCCCATGCGCAAAAACAGTCACAGGCCACGGCCCAGCCCCAGTCCAAGCCGCCCCAAACGTCCGGGTCAAACGACCACGACGACCTGCTCGACTCACTGGGCATGTGAGGCACAGTATTTGAACGATGACAGGCCGTATCGCCGAAACCGGTAGTCCGAACACCTCATAGATAACGGCCGAGCGTTGCCAACGCAATCGTCGCGAATCCGAGAATCAGGTTGATGCCAACCATCTGCCGAATGCGGTTCAAGGCAATTCCGCCGGCATTCCAGTTTCCGGCCTCGACCGCACGCTTGAGCGCAGCGAAGGGTCCAGTGACGACATAAATAAAAATGCCAATCATGACGGCCCCGCTGGTCAGCATCATGTGCCAGCTCACCGGCACCGCAGCCATATCGTGAACCCCGAACATAATCAGCCCGCTCGTGGCGATCAACGTTACCGCCCACCAAACCCAGATGAAGAACCGAGAAAATACCCCACCCCACAATCGCAAGCGCTGGGGTGGCTCAAGCAGTTCGACGACCGTCGGCCGCAGGCAAACATAGGCGAAGAACATTCCCCCGACCCAGACCACTACACTGGCAACGTGCAGAAAGAGCATCAGTGCTTGTACGATCATGGCGCTTCCCTTTCTCGATTCAATTTACGCATTCCACCCAATTGAAGCCAAGTTGTTCATCGCAGCTCGTTTGGGCAACCTCTACCAAACCTGACAGTCATCTTCGCACACCCGTGGTTAAGTGATCGGCCAGACCGAAGCGCATATACAGGCGGCCGACGTGCCGGACACTTGCCAGTGGCCCCATCGGCCGGTCTAGCTACCGGACGGAGGGCAATTTCCATCCCGGCAATCCGCAATGGGCGCTTGCGGCGCGGCGCGAATCAGCCCTGAACCTCAGCCTCATCGAAAGCCAGCCCGCTGCTCCCCTCGCCTCGGCCGACCTGGCGCCGACGGCGGGTCCAAAGGTGGGTCGCACCGTCGCTGCTGCGCGCGAGCACACGCTCGCGCAACAGGCGCAAGCCCTCTCGGGGTACTTCCTCTTCGTTGACGAGGCCACCGGGCGCGGGCAGCAGCAGCCCACGCGGCACTTCAGTCGACGGCGCCAGCAGCGCCAGCCGCAAGCGGCGCGGCAGCCCAGGCTCAAGGACCAGCGGGAACCAGTGCGGCGGCGCGGCCGTCATCAGGCAGTAGGCGAGCGCGGCGGCAACCGCGGATTCCCCCCGTTCGGGCGCCACTGGCGCTGTCTCCGCGCGCGGCTTGGCGCGCCCGTCTCCGCCTTCGGTTGCGCGCTCGATCGCCCAGACCAGATTGGCCATCTCGTCGCGCATCAATCGCACGTCCTCGATCAACGGGCCGACCAAAGGATGGCCGGCAACATGAGGCAGCACGAGCGCAGGCACGCGACCGCCCGATGGCGTCGCCGGCGCGAGGAAGCTCCAGCCAGGCGCGTTTGCGTTCGGCGCACGCGCGGCACTGGCGATGCGCGTGGTCAGGCCGAAATTGTCTTCGACATCGAGCGAAACGATTTCGGCTACCGTGCCCAGCGGCACGCGCACCGGAATCATGAACATGTCCCCGGCATAGACGAGAGCGAACTCCAGCAGCGCCATGCGTGCCAGATCGGCGGCCGAGGCATCGACCGCGCCGAGGTCGATGCCGGCATCCTCCATCTCGAAATGCCGCGCCAGCGGCATGCCACGGAAGCGTACCGGCGTAGGGAGTGTGGTGATCGTTAGCGGCGCCGGTGGCGGGGCGCTCGCCGGAACGGCAACGGCGTCGAAACTCGCCCAATCGACTCGCCCACCGCGCTCGCTCTCGGCGACCAGTGCGTGCGACCAGCTCGGCGCCAGCAAGCGTGCGCGATACTCGAAGCGTTTGGCGTCCCACGCGTCGTGGCCGGCAGCGGGCTCGGCGTGGACGGTTGCCAGCCACTCGCGCCAGGCCTTCAGTGCCGGTTCGAGCCGCGCGATATCGGCGCCGCCCAGCCCGAGCCGGGCCAGCGTCGCACCGGGCGCACCGGCGTCGTCGTGGCAGGCTTGCCCGTCGGGCAGACGTCCCGCCGCGACACGCGCCAACCCCACCGCCTGTGGATCGAGCAGCGCCTCGCCGCCCGTCGGCACCCCCAGTCGATACTCGCGCACAACGTCGGTGATCAACGCGGCCAAACCGGCCTCACGCAAGCGCTGTAGGAGTTCGCGCCCGACATCGATGCGTCGACGCATTGTCCACCGCGCCGCCGCCAGCGTAGGTTCGCGCTCGATCAGCATGTCAAGCGGCGCCCCAGCCGGATCGAGCCGCACGCGCTGTCCGGCTCCCAGCTCGAGCTCCGCGAGCGCATGCGTGCGCAGTGTCGTGGACGCCAAGACCGGTGTGCCGGCGTCCTCGCCGTCAAACTCGCCCATCACCCACTGGCGGGCTAACAGCCAGGCCGGGTCGTGCACAGCAGCCGCAAGGCCGGGCGTCAGGTCGTCGGCGCGCGTGCGTGGCTCGAGGCGAAGGTAGAGATCGTTCATGGCGCCACCGGTGTTGTCCAGAGATCGGCGAGGCTGTCGGTTCCGTCGCCATCGCGCAGCAGAAGCGCCGGCAGCAGCGCGCCCGCGCGCGTGATCAGGTCGGGATCGACGGCACGCAGCTTGGCGAGCGCCAGCGCCTCAAGCACATGGGCCAGCACGTCACTCTCCGTCCATGACTCTCGCGACGCCTCGGGAACGAGCAGCAGCATCGCGTTGGGTGCGGCTTGCGATGGAGCGGGGGCGTCGAACACGATTGCCGTGTCGAGCTCAGCCTGCGGCACGACCTCGGCCCATGCGTCGATGAACAAACCCGCGACATGCGTCATGCGCGCCAGGTCGAGCGCTGCGGGTCGCATGACAACATAGGACGTCCGCGACGGCGCCGTCGGGCCCGGCAAGGCCGTCCAGCGCTCACCGGGCGCCATCGGGTGCTGCGCCACACCGAGCACGTGCACCAGGCTCGCGGTGCCGGCAAGTGCCTCGGCCTGGCCGAGTACGGCATCGAGGCGCGCCACCGGCTCGCGCACACCCGCCGCGCGCGCGAGGAAGGCGCGAATCTCCGGCGGCGTCGCACCGATCACGGCCCTAAAGGCGGTGTCGAGCACGGCGCCGGTGACCACGAGTTGCGGCACGACGACGAGCTCCGGCCCGGCGAGGGAGCGCATCCGCTCGGCGAGCGGTCGCGAGGTATCGCCGGCTTCGGCGATGCGCCGATCGAACTCGCGCCGCACCGAGGCGACGGCGGCGGCAAGCGCGCCGGCGCTGGGGATCGCATCGAGGCCAAAGAGTTCGGCTGCCTCAAGCGCGAGCAAGCGTGCGGCTTCGTTGCCGGCGGCGACGAGCGCGTCGCGTGCTGCCACGACCTGCCCATTCAGCGCCGCTAGCCGTTTCTCCAGCTCGACCCGGTCGAGCTGGAGACTGGCCGTCTGGCCCAAGGCATCCAGGTCGGCCGGCACGAGGCCGCGTGCGCCGCCGAGCAGGCGACGCAGCGTCGCGGCGAGCTCGATGACCTCGGCCAGCGACCAGTCGCCGGTCTGGCCTTCGCGCTTGGCCTCGGGCTGCAGCACCGGCGTGCCGGCACTCGTGGCAGGACGCAGCGACTCAAGCAGCGCACTGATGCGCCGTTCGAGCACCGGAGTCTTCATCAGCACAAGATCAATCGCCCCGAGTCCGCGCTGCGCCGCCACGTTGGCGAGCACGTTGGCCAGCGTCGTCGTCACCGGTGCCGCCGTACCGTCCGCCAGCGTGAATGTTGCGGCGATGGCAATCAATGACGGATCGGGAAGCTGTTGCGCGAGCCACGCCTCGAGTGCCGGCTCGGCGCTTGCCCGAGGCGTCGTTGTCCAGCGTGACGAACCCGCGACGTCGGATTCGAAGAGCGCCAGAACCTTATGCGTCGTGGCGATGCCGCGCTGACCGATGCGCGCGACCTCGATCTCGTCAGGCACGGCCACCGGGCCGCCCGCAAGCAGATCGCCGGCGGCACCTGCGCGCATCGGCGTGCCGGCGAGCGTGTGGTGCACGGCCTCGGCGAGCAGAAGGTCAGCGAGCGCATCGATCCGTTCGGCGGCATCGGCCAGGACCGGCGCGATCACGCTGCGACCGGTGATGTCGAGCGCCGTGAGTCGAGACGCGTCGGGCGAGTTGGTGCCGTCATAACCGGCCAGGCGCAGCAGCGCGAGGCCGTCGACGACATTGTCTGCCGCGACGCTCTCGGCTGGCTGACCGCTCGGCTCGCGCTTGTTGGCAACCAGCGGCGCCACGGCACGCACCTGCGCGATCAATGCCGGCGCCGCGTCCGTGAGCCGGCGCTCGATTCCATAGCCGAGCAGCGCGCCCAGCGGCTGGCTGGCGCGCAGACCCTCAAGGAGATCCAGCGCGCCACGCACACGCGCGGATGAAAGATCGACCGCGAAGGCATTGCCGTGACCCTGCTCGCGATGCGCCTTGTCGGCGGAGAGCAGGACCGCCGCAGTCATCGCGTGCTGCGTGCTCGGCGCATGGACGTAGCCGGCGATTGGCGGCGTGCCGCCGGCGGGAAAGGCGTCGAGCCAGCCGAAGGCGCCGACGACGAGACCCGGCTTCATCGGCGGCGCGCCACCGACCGAGCTTGCGCCATCGCTGCGCAACGCCTCGAGCCGCTCCACGGCGAAGCCCGTATACCAGGCATCGAGCCGATGGGTGAGCAGGCCTAGCACGGCGCCCAACGTGGCCTCAATGCGCGCCGGCGGCAGCGAAACAAGGCGGCCGAGATCCTCGCGCAACTGCCAGAACTCGCTCGCTGCCGGCACCGCTTGGACACCGTTGTCGAGCAGGAAGGCGATAGTGTTGGTGGAATCAGACGGTGCGGGCGCGCGCAGCCGCGCCTCCATCGTACCGAGCGGCGCCAGCGGATTATCGAAGCTCGGCACGGGGCGACCATAGGCGAGCGCGTCGGCGCGCAGCCACTGCCGCGCGGCGCGATCGGCCGTATGCAGAATCGCCTGGCGCGCCAGCTCGTAAAGCAGCGTGAACGGACGCGACGGACCCCCGATGCCATCGAGCAACTCGAGCGTCATCAATGGCACGGGCGCGACTGGTCGCGGGTTGCTGAACTCGGGTGGCCGCAACGCACGGATCTGTGACAGCGCCGCCGCGTCGCCGACCATCGACAGCGTGACCGGTGCCACGTCGTCAAACAGGCCGGCCATGCCAATCGCGGTGGCCGCCGGCGAGGGATCGCCAAGAGCCGCAAGCAGGCTACAAATCTTCCGGCGCGCGGCTGCGTTGGCCTTGCGGTCGCGCGTACTCATGCCCGGCAGCACGGCCGAAAGCAGCGCCGGATCGAGCACGGCGCGGATACCGAGGGTGCGCACGTTTGCATCGAAGCGCAGAATCTCGAGCAGGCGCCGGCCTGGATTGCTCATCACCGGATCGCTGCGGCGCGGTTCGGATACGCGCAGAATGTCGGCAAGCGCCGGTTCGAAGACGTTCGCGCGTAGCCGATCAAGCAGGTCGAGAAGGGCTGCCGGCTCGGCACCAAGCTGCACGCGATCGGCGATTCGCACCGGCAGCACGCCATAGGGCTGCGGCCCGATGCGCAAGGTGGCGAACGGACCGGCGGCGCTGACTTGCGCGCGCAGCACGGCGAGCGCGTAGCCAATCGCCTCCGGCGTGACCGAAGGCGCGAGCAGGCGCTCGATGCCGTCGGTCACGGCCGAAGCGACCAGACTGCGCAGCAAACG
This sequence comes from Propionivibrio sp., assembly GCA_016705685.1. Taxonomy (GTDB): domain Bacteria; phylum Pseudomonadota; class Gammaproteobacteria; order Burkholderiales; family Rhodocyclaceae; genus Propionivibrio. Next base: position 952,229 of record JADJLB010000001.1, on the reverse strand, counting down.
CTCATGACTCGCCAGGTCGTCATCCGAGCCGGCGAGACGGCCGAGCGTGCCGGGTGCCAGGCCGAGCGCGCGATCGAGCCGGAACCCCGCCGCCTCGGCACCGTCGAAGCGGCGCGGCGGACCGCCCGGCTCCCACGACGCGCGCCGCCGCCGCGTAAGGCCACCAGTGTCGAAATAGGCCAGCTCGTCGCGATAGAGACCATCGGCGTCCGGCTGCGCGCGATAGGCGGTGCGCTGCTCGCCGAGCGCGTTCGTCGGTTCGCCGGGTGCTAACAACGACACGTCGTTGGTACAGCGATGCGCATTGATCAGTCGCGCGAACTCGACGGCCTGCGCCGACGGATCGATCGTTGCACGAACACCGAGGGCGACGAGCCGCGTCACGCGCTCGCCCGGCGCGAGCGGAACTTCGAGCGCCATTCCGGCCTCGAGCGCCGCCTTGAAGTCATGCAGCCAGCGCGCGCCACCACCGAGCGGTTGGTCCGGATCGATATTGTCGGACATCGGATCGGCCCCAAGAATGAGCGGCTCGCGCACTGGATTCGGCGCGGCCGCACGAATCGGCGCGTTGCCGGGGGTTGTCCAGGCGAAGGCGACAAACCGATCGGGCAGCAATCGCGCGGTGGCCGCGCGGGTCCACCCGGACGGCCGCAGCACGTTCGTACGGCCCGTCGCCAGCCACAGCGCGCGCAGTGGTCCGACACGGCGCGCGAGCTCACGCCACGCCGCCAGCCAGTCGCGCTCGTCGTGCCTCGACTCGATCGTGAGCAGGTAGTTCTTCTGCAGCTCACGCTCCTCGCGGGTAAGCGCCGGCTCGTGGCCGTCGGCATGGATGTCGTCGGGATAGATCCGCACCAGAAGCCGATACGGGCCCGACACGTACCGCGTCTCGAGTCGCACCGGGAGCAGCAGAAGCGGGAGATCCGCGGCAACCAGTCCGAAGCCAGAATCGTTGCCCAGGCCCTGCAGGCGCGTCTGGTCAAGTTCGGCCCGAGCTGCTTCAACGGCCTTACGTGCCGCGTCGCGATCGCCGCCCTGAATCACTGTGTTCGGCAGTGCGTCCTCCGCCGCCTGCAGCGCCGCGCGCGCGTTGGCAATCGCGGCAAGTGCGGCCGAGGACATCATGGCAGCACCGCGCTGATGTGGATCGACAGCCGGAAGGGCCGTCGCAGCGCGATCGCGGCCAGCGCATCGCTCGACGCCGACCAGCGTGGCTCGAAAGCGAAGGCCGAGGGTCGCGCCTGCACGTTGCCGCCGAAACCGGTAGTTTCCAGTGCGGCGAGATCGAGGTGCCCGGTTGCGTTCGGCCGCAATGATTCCCAGACGACATCGGTCCAGCTCGACCAGCGCGTCGCGTCTTCGGCGCGGAAATCGCCATCCGAGCTCGAAAAGCCGAAGCTCAGCTCGCGCGGCTGCTCCTGAATAACCAGGAAGTAGCCGTTGGGCGCCGCCGCGGTGCCGCCCCGGGCATCGGCCGGCGTGACGCGGAAGCCGAGATAGACAAGGTCATCGCCGAGGCTGCCACGAAAGATCGGGAATTCGCTCGACGGTCCGCCGATCATCGCGTTGGGGGTGCGCGTACCGCCGCCCGCCCTGGCCTTCTGCAGGAATATCGTGGCGTTGGGAAAGCGGCGGACAAGCTCGCCGCGGATGATCATCACCAGCTGTGCTGCCGCACCACCTTCGGGATGCGCCCCGAGTGCGCTGGTGGCGCGCCAGGTGTGGATCGGCGCGATGTCGTAGGCCGGCGCATCGACCCGGCCGGCGGTCGCCGTTGTGTCCCAGAAACGCGCGAACACCGTGCCGCGCTGGTCGGTCGGGAAGCCGCGCCATAACAGCTCGCGCGCCATCTCGTGATTGAGGCCGACCAGATAGGCTTCAATGAAGCCGCGATTGGCGGCCACGGCGACAACGCTCTCGGGCGGGACGCCGTCGACACCCGGCATGAGCCACGGCGTGCCGAGATCGATCAGCGGCAGCACCATCGGCGTGTCGATCCGCGGTGCAGCGATCACTGGATCGATGCGATCGGCCGGCTCCCATACGCCGCTGGGGATTGCCAACTGCCCGCGCACGCGCCTGGGAATCGTGCGGCGCGGGTCGAGCGATGTCGCCAAGCGATCGGCCAGCGTGAGCGGATCGAGCGGAACGCAGACAGGCTGGCGCGCCCGAAGCGCCAGCTTCGACGCGATCGCTGCGGCGGCGTTCACGCGAGTGCGAAGGGCCGCTGGCAACGCCGGCATTGGGTCGGGCGCATTGCCCCGGGTCCAGGCGGACGGCAGGCGGACGGCCTGCGGTAGCGGGCGCGGCAGGGCGCGCGCCAGGCCCTGGGCGAGTGCGCGCAACACTTGACCGATACGCGGCCCGACGTCATTGGCGCGGCGCAAGCGCCGGCCGACCGGGCCCGTCGTGCGCATCGCTTTACGGAAAGCGCCCGTCAACGCGCTCAGCGGCAGACAGGAGTTGCGCGCCAGCCCGCGCAGCGTGAGCACCGGATGGGCGCGCACGCGTGCCGCACCGGGGCTCGCGAACGCGATCACGGCGCCGTCGGCCATCAAGGGCATGACGCGACGCGCGTAGACACGGCCCGACGCCACCACTGCCAACTCGCCCTGGCGCAGGATCTGGTTGGCGCGCAGGATCTCGCCGACCTGCTCCCAGCAGGCGGCCATCAGCTCTTCCTGACGCTGTTGGACGACACGCGTGCCGAGCGCTGCGGCAACCCGGCGCACCGGGTCGCGATTAAGCTCGTCGAGCCAGACGGGACCGGCTGCCGCACGTAGGGCGCCGGCATGCCAGCGCCCATAGCGCGGTGGCCCGACCCGATCAGACCGGTCGAGCAGGCCATCGAGCGCTTGCGCGAGCGCCGTCGGAACGGCCGGTCGATTGGTATTTGTGGGCCCCAGCGCACCATCCAGGGCAAGCGTCACTGGAGTCGTCGACGCCACGAGGCCGCCGCCCGGATCGCTCGCGTCAAGCGGCCGCGTGCCGATTCCGGTCAGGCCGGGGCGCGGTTGGAGACGCCGCACCAGCACCTCGAAGCCGGCCTCCTCGCCGGTGGTGAATTCCCAGCTGTAATAGACGGGGAGTTCGATCGGTCCGCTCGCGCCCCAGGCTGGCGCCAGCGCACTGGCCGCAACAACGTCCTGCCCCAGCCCCGTGCGGCGCCCTGCCTCGAAAGTCGGCACGACGCAGGCCCGATAGCGCGTGCGCGGCTGCAAGCGTCGCGGGCAGAGCAGACGCGAGAGGGTGCGCAGAGGATCGGTGGCGATCAACGCGCCAATATCGTCGCCGGCAGCAACGCCACTGGCCTGCACATGCGCCCAGGCATGCGCTTCGCCAATCTTGGGAAGCTGACTCGCATCGCTCACGGCGAGGCGTGGCAGCGGCATTCCTGGCGTCAGGGTTGCGGCGCCAAGCGGGACGACGACGAGCGCGATCCATGGCCGTAGTGCGTCATTGGACGCCGCGGGCGCGAACGGCGTCATCAGCCACGGCAGGCCGGCGTGGCGGAACTCGATCGCACAGAGCAGATCGGGATCGGCATCGAGCGACTCGCGCAGGGGCGTCTCGCGCAGAATCTGGCGCCGGTCGATCGCGACCGCATCGCCCGGGCCGTAGAGCGCGAGCGACGGCCCAGGGACCGAGTGTTGAATCGGCGCTGGCATGGTCGCTGGATCGGCCCACTGCCCCGCGTGGTCGATCTGCGCCGCCACCGCCACGGGCGGCCGGGCGACGGCGACGGCGTCGCCTTCACGCTGCGTGATCAATAGGCCGGCACCGAACCTGAGATGTCGAAGGAACCGGTAGCTCATGGCTCAGGCCGCCTCATGTCGCGCGATCACGGTCACGGTGTTCGCCGGCCGCCCGCTGAGCCGGCGACGATCATGCGCCTCGGCGGAACTGCCGAGGGTAGCACCCGGTATAGCACCCAGGTGATCTGCGTCTGCCGCGCGCCAACGCTCCCCCGGAACCGCGATCGCGCGGCCCTTCGGACCGTCGAACTCGACGTCGCCGCGTAGGCCATCATCGGCCATCGCCGCAAGCAGCCCGATCGCCATCACCGGTTTCTTGCGACGACGCGTTGTGCGCGAAGGATGGGCGATCCGGTCGATGACGCGCTCCTCGTAGTCGATCGCGATATGTGTGCCATGGAGTCCGGTACGCGGATCGACGAGCGGAAGTCGGATCGCCCGCGCGGTGGTCGTCTCGCCGCCAGCCTGCATGCGCTCGAAGGCGGGGCGCGCGAGCTTTTCGTCTTCAGTGAGCGCCTCGTACTGACCCGGAGCGAAGTCGTCAAGCAGCGGCGCGGCCGTGTCGCCCCGTCCACCAACGACGATCTCCTTCAGCGCAAACATCGCTCCGCCGCCCTCCGGCTTGGCGGAGCCGAAACACGCCAGTCGCTTGCCGAAGGGTAGCAGGCGCTGACGTAAAGCCACGCCTCCCAGCGGATGGAGAAGGGCCACACCGCTCGCGCCGGTATCGCGCAACACAAGCACGTCGACCGCCTCGGGCGGTGGCAGCGTGGTCCAGGATTCCGGCCGCGCGATCTCCGCAATCAACTTGGGCAGCAAGTCAATCGTCGGCAGCGTGGTCGGTTGGGGATCGCCGGCGCGCGCCTCGAACGGAATACGATGGCGCCCAAGGAAGACGACTTCGACGAAACCCACGGCATGCCACGGCTTGGTCCCACTCAGGGTGGCCATCAGTTGGGCCTGGATCAGTGGCCTTCCGCCGAGCGTGACCTCGATCGTGGCGCCGAGGTCGACGATGAAACCGAAGGGGTCGAGCTCGATCAGCGCGTCGAAGAAGAGCATCGCTGCGGCGCCAAAATCGCCGATCGCCGTCTCGACCTTCGCCGAGAGTTCGGCGCGCGCACCGAACTGGATGGTGTTCGCCGTCAGCGCGAGATAGCTCTCCAGCCGGAAGCGTGGGTTCTCGCTGTCGGCGAGCGACAACGCCAGGCGGCGCAGCACGGGAAAGTCCGGCGGCGGCGTGAAGCGCGGATTGAAACCGCCGGCCGCGAGCGCGAAGGCTTTGGTCGCGCCCCAGCCCAGGCGCAAAGCCATATCGCCGGTGAGCGTGAAACCGGCCAGGCGCGAGTCGACGAAGGAGGCGTCGATCGAAGCCTCGCTCCGATCGAAGTCGAGGATACCAACGACGTCGAGGCGCAAGTCGACGACCGCTGCGTTCTTGTCGGGCAGCACTGCGCGCATGCGTCCGAGCAACACGAGGCGTAACGGCGAGGGCAGTTCGAGAATCAGCGCCGCCTCGATGGTGATGAGTTGCGTCGGCCCCCAGCCGACCTTGACCATCGGGCCGAACACGAAGCGGCCCTCCTCCGGCGGGAAGATCCGTTGCATGGCGCCGATCAGGCTCGCGGCATTGGCGAGCGGATCCTGCGGGAAGAGTATTCCCTCGATCGAACGGTCGCGCACGCCGTCGCGCAACGGATCGAGCCGCATCGTGCGGTTGATGCCAATCAGCCCGCCGATACCGTTGAGCGTAAAGCCAAAGCCGAGCGGCATCGGCGGGAACTCGGCAGTGATGATCAGCAGCAAGGAGAAGCCCTTCTCGCCCGGCGGCAGCCCCGGCAACCGCGTCGTCAGCAAGGCGATCGCATTGAGCGCGATCTTCTTCTTGATCGAGAGCTGGACGATGCCGCCGTACTGTTCGGCGGCGTAATCGAAGAACAGGTAGCCGCCGCCCGCCACCGGGCCGGCATCGATCTTGAGGCCGACTCCGGTCGGCGGCTTGAAGCCGATCGTCAGCTCGACCGGTCCGGCGTTGCCGGGGCGGAACTCGACAGCGAGCTGGAAGCCGATCTCGGTGACCTGGAAACGCACCGGCCCAAGCTTGCCGGAGAACACCGCCGCGGCGAAGGCGCGCAGCGCCGGTGTCGTCTGGTTCGTGGCATTGGCGGCGAGCGCCACGCGCACGGCATCGACCTTGACCGGGCCGAGCTGGAGGTCCGGCCTGACGGTCACGTCGAAGCCGGCACCACCGCGGAAGCTCACCCCGCTGCGACTCGACCACGCCAGCCCGAGATCGATCGGCACGCGCAGACCGCCGCCGGGCAGTATCTTGGCCAGGAACCCGTCGACCTTGCCGCCGCCAATCGCAATCGCCAGGCCGGCGAGGTCGAGACTGAGCGCCACTTCGCTGTCCGCGGCTGCGGCATCGATCGCCAGCGCGACCGCCATGCCGCCCAGCTCGATGCCGACCGCGCCGCCGATGTCGACCAGGCGGCGAGGCGCGCGCGGCGCGTAGCGCAATGCGGCATCGAATTCGAGTGTCGGTGGTGCAGCGCCACTGCCGGGGTAGCGCAAGGCGATCGCGTCCGGCCGCATCACCACGCCAAAGCTCTGCGCGATATTCGACGAGGCTCCGATCTCGAGCGAGGCGTTGGCACTTAGCGGTATCGAGCGCTGCACCTGCGACGGGATCAACGGCAGCAAGACCAGGCCGCCGAGCCGGCCCGTCTCCGGTGGGAGCTCAAGCAATGACAGGCCGAGTTCGACCGGCGTGCCGGCGACGTCGACCTGCACCAGCGGAATACGCAGCATCATGCCCGGCATGCCATCCGGGCCGGCGAAACTGCGCGCGAGCGGTGCCGGAACCCGGCCCAGCATCGCCGCCGGGCCGAAGGCGTGGATGATCTCGACAAGGTGGAAAGCAAGGCGCGCGAAGTCGATGTCCGGCGTTCCCCAACCGTAGATACGGCGCGGCGCGGCGAGCGGATCGCTGACCAGCGCCCCGAGCTGGTCGAAGACAAACCGGCGCTGGACGTGGCCGGGCCGCGTAGCGGTCTCGTCGATATAGTCGATGACGAGGACGCCAAGCGTCTCCAGCACCTGGCTCAAACCTGGCCAGGCGACGACGAGATACTCGGTCAGCAGAAGCTCGCCGAGACGCTCGCCGACTTCCGCGGCAAAGGCGGCAGGATCGACTCCGACCGGCGCTCCGGCGGAATCGACCGCCTCAATCGCCGTAACGAGGCTACGCAGCGCCGTAAAAGTCGTCTCAACGCTCTCCGGGTCGGGATCGTCGATCAGCGCCTCGACGGCGACCGCCAACTGCGCGGCATTGGTGCCAAGATCAACGAAGGCCTGCGGCAGCGACTCGACCGACCAGCCGAGTCGTAGCATGAAGCCGACGAAAGCGTCGAGATCGGCAGTCGCCTCGCGCAGCGGGGCGAAGGCGAGTGCCAGATGCTCGGCGATCGCGGCGAGGGTATCGCGCTCACTCATACGGCCGCGGTCCGGGGTAGCTCGGGTCGTAGAGGTCGTCGAGCTCGCGATGCTTCGAGGGATCGATGCGATCGACCAGCCAGTAGCGGCAAACGTGACAGAAAGGCCGGAACTCGGTCGTCGCCGCCGACGATGTCCGTTGCGCCCAGGACTCCTCGCTCGCGCCGCGCATCATGCAATCGCCCGCCGGATGATAGGCGCCGCAATTCACGCCGATGCCGCCCTGGTACAGACCGACAATGCTTGGCCAGCGAAACATCGCGCCTTCCATCGCCGGCGTCCGGGTCAACGTCGCGGGCAAGTTCCTCGGAAACTGCGAGGCGACGGGCGACTCGGCCGGCGTGCAAGGACGCAACGGATTATCCGCCGCAGCGTTCAGCGGGCCGCCGCTCTCGCCAATGTGCGCGAGGATTTCCGGGGCCACGAGCCCTTGCTCGCGCCTGGCGGGAGTTTCGGCACCCGGGCGGCGCAACGGCAGAATCAACACTGGCGCAGGCTTGTCCGCGACGACATCGAAATCAAGGATGTCGCCCGACGTGAAGCTCGGTGCACGCTCAAGCCGAACCTCGTCCCCGATAACCTCGGTGATGCGCATGGCCGGCGAATTCCGCCCACCCGCGCCGCCGAGCAGGGGTCGCTGGCGCAACTTGACGTACTGATCGACGGCGAAGTTAAGCGCATGCCCGATGCGCAACTGCACGCGGACGGTCGTACCGACGATCGCCGGCGGCGCCACTAGTTCGCCAGCCGCGCGCAGGCGAGGCCAGGCCGCCCAGACGATTTTCGAAGGCGAAATCCGCTGCTCCGTGGGGAGGGTCGTCGCCGGATCGTAGTCGCCGAGCGGATCGCCGGGACGCCGGAAGAGCTCGTATCGCCACTGGCCGTTGGGGAACGCTTTGGGTGGCTCCACCTGCTCTGTCGGACGCTTGCCGCCGTACTCGTCCACAAGGCCGAAGACATGGCCGATCTCATGCACAACGGGCAGGGCCACGTTCGGAGACGCGCCGTGGGCCGGATTGACCATGGACGGTCGCAGCACGAAGGTCGCCCGTCCGGTTTGACGTGCCGCTATCTCGTCTTCGGTGCCGTTGTAGCGCCACAGCTTCGCCAGTACATGTTTCGGGGCCAAACACGGGATCGGCTGTCGTCGCTGCGCCGAAGCTCGCCGCACGGCTCAGCACGCAGACAAGACCAGCGTCTTTGCCGCGCCGGACGGGCGACGGGCGCTCCCCATACGCGACCTACCGGCACGCGCTGGGGCGATCCGCCGTCTTTGACGTCGCAATAAAGCGCGCCGACCAACGCCGCAATGTCGTCATCCTCGATCCGGCGACTATCCAATGACGGCGAGGGGACGGCCTCCGGCCCACGAAGGGGCGCCCTCCGGCTTGCACGGCAAAGAGCGTGTCGCGCGATTCCACAAGACCACGGCCCGCAAGCCGACGCCAAGCGACGAACGTGGCCAGATCGACGTTGAACGGCATTGGCAGCACGAAATCATTCGCCAGGAACGACACCAAGCGCGCGAAAGCGTCGGCGTCCGACTCCCCGGCGCCAAAATCGGTGGGCACCGGCAAGCCGATGAGCCGGATCAACCGCTCAAGCGTAAGCGGCCCAGTTTCGTGCTCCAGATCCGCATCGGGCATCTCATCCAGCTTGAACGCGGCATTCCCCGGCGGCGCCAGGTGCTCGCTCAGCAGCGTCGTGCCACTTTCCTCCGAGGCCAGGAAGAGGCCCCAGAAATTGATTGACTCACGCAGCAGCTTGAACGGCTGTATGTCCTCGCGCGAAACGATCAGATTGGCGAGGCGTGCCACCAGCTCGCGGAAGCGCGCCTCCTCGCCCGCGATAAAGCCATCGGCGAGGAACAGGATATTGGTCGCGGACTCGTGGCGCCGCGGGCCGGGCCCCGCGATGAAGGTCACCGGCCGCGCCTGGGACCACGCCGTGACCACATGCGCGCTCACCGGTGCCGAGGGCGCGAATCCGGGGGGCAGCGCGGGGTGGTTCAGCGTCGCCCGGATGTCGACGGCGGGCGTCGACGGCGCGCTGATACTGCGCAGCAGTCCCGTGGAGGCATCGACTTGCACACGCGCCGGGTCGGCGCTCGTCCAATCGAGGCGCAACCCCTCGATCACGCCTGGCCAATCGCTGATGTCGGCGGCCACGCCATCGTCGAATTCGGCGAGCAGGCGTGGCAACGACCCAGCGCTGCCGGAGACGACGCGCAGCTTTCCTGGTGTGGGCCACCAGTTCCGGATCCGATCATGGACATGGATTCGGATGACGGTAAGCGCCGTTCTCGCGACGGGCGTCGCCGGCCCCGTGCTGCTGCCACCACTGCCGCCGCTACCCGACCCGCTACCGGGCGCCTCGCCACCCACCGGAACGCCGAGAACCGAGTGGTCGTCCCCGATCGGCATCTCTTCCGTGTCCTTGATGTACTCGACGATTTCGAGCTCCGCCCAGACCAGAAAGTTACGCATCCGCCGCTGCCCGGCAGGCACGGGCAGCGCGATCACGCGGCCGGTCTCGAGCTCGAAATCAACGCCGTTTCCGTGAACGAGCGTATTGCCTTGTGCCGTCGTCGTGTTGGATCGCGCTTGCTTGAAAACAGGCTCGAACGAGAGCCTGCCCAGACCTACCGCCGTCTGGACCGAGAGAGGCATGTTGTCGAGCGCAAAGGGCTGGCTGTTGTCGATCGTAACCCTGAGAAGGTCACGCAATGGTTGGGTCGTCATTCCGCTAAGGACATGGACCTCGCATTCGAGAGGCCATGAAAATCCGGTGACAACAGCCATCGCGCCTATGGAACCCCTGAGTAAGCCGTGAACGATCTTTCTGTCATAGTGTCCGACAAGAGGATTCGATCATAAGGCTTAACCACAAGATTTACCAGTTCGGCTCCCGCTCCGGCGTGGCGGTTATGCGGTGGATGCTGAGGTCGGCGCCATCGAATTCTTCTTCACGATCCAGGCGCAGGCCTATCGTCGTCCTGAGCACGCTGTAAATGATCGCGCTGCCGGCCAGTGCGACAGCAATGGCCAGACCGGTCATGAGCAACTGTGGCATGAAGGCGATGCCTCCAGCACCGCCAAGCGCTTTCTGCCCAAAAATGCCGGCGGCAATGCCGCCCCACGCACCGCACAAGCCGTGCAACGGCCATACGCCGAGTACGTCGTCGATCTTCCAGCGATTCTGGGTCAAGGTGAACATCACCACGAACAAGGCCCCCGCCACGCCGCCGACGACCAGTGCGCCCATCGGGTGCATGATGTCCGATCCGGCACACACGGCCACCAGACCGGCCAGCGGACCGTTATGTACAAACCCGGGGTCGTTCTTGCCGAGGACCGTCGCCACCAAGGTGCCGCCGACCATGGCCATCAGCGAGTTCATCGCCACCAGGCCGGAAATCTTGTCGAGCGTTTGCGCGCTCATGACGTTGAAGCCAAACCAACCGACGGTGAGGATCCAGGCACCTAGGGCAAGGAAGGGAATCGATGAAGGCGGGTGCGCCGAAATGCGCCCCTCTTTGGTGTAGCGCCCGTGGCGCGCGCCGAGCAACAGAACGGCAGGCAGCGCGATCCACCCGCCCATGGCATGCACGACAACCGAACCGGCAAAGTCGTGGAACTCCTCTCCGAAACTGGCCTTCAACCAGGCCTGGATGCCGAAGGCCTGATTCCACGCGATGCTTTCATAGAACGGGTAAATGAAGCCAACGATAAGGAAGGTGGCAATCAATTGTGGATTGAATCGGGCGCGTTCGGCGATGCCTCCGGAAATGATTGCGGGGATGGCAGCGGCAAAGGTAAGCAGGAAGAAAAAGCGGGTCAGTTCGTACCCGTTTTTTTGCATCAGCGATTCCGCGCCCGTAAAGAAGTTCACGCCGTAAGCGATGGTGTAACCGACAAAGAAATAGGCCATGGTCGAAATTGAAAAATCGACCAGAATTTTGACCAGCGCGTTCACCTGATTCTTCTTGCGAACCGTACCCAGTTCGAGAAAGGCAAAGCCGGCATGCATGGCCAGCACCATGATGCCGCCAAGCAAAATGAACAGAACGTCACTACTCGTTTTGAGCGCTTCCATGCTACCTCCTGAAAATCAATCGGGTGCACGGATGCAAGTTTTGTTCCAAAAGGCCGAATATATATTTATCAATAACTTGCCATTAACGACCCCGGCCGGATCGCACCAATCTTGCGCATTTGCAGTTACTCGGCACCATATTGGGACAATCCGAGAGCGGCATTTGAATCAGCCTTATTTTGGTGCGGCTCCCGGTGGCAGCAGAATCCACATCTGCCCTTGCTGACGCATGCGCCCCGCCTGGCTGCCCGCATCGGCGCCAAAACCCCAGAAGAAGTCGGCGCGAACGACGCCGCGAATCGCACCACCGGTATCCTGCGCCAGCATCAGGCGGCGCAGGGGCACGGCTGAATTGGGCTGCGTTGTCGCCAGGAAGATCGGCGCACCGAGCGGCACGTGCTGCGGATCGACGGCGATGCTGCGCCCTGCGGTCAATGGCACGCCCAACGCCCCAAGCGGACCTTCGCTGTCGTTCCCCTTGGTGGCAATCTCTCGGAAAAATACATAGCTTGGGTTGCTATTCAGCAGTTCGTTCAGCTTGTCCGGATTGGCGCGCGCCCAAGCCTGGATGCCTTGCATCGAAGCCTGCTCGGGCTTGAGTTCGCCGCGCTCGATGAGCACCCGGCCGATCGATTGATACGGATGGCCGTTTTGATTGGCATAGCCGATGCGAATCATGCGCCCATCGGGTAACTTGACTCGTCCCGAACCCTGAATCTGCAGGAAGAACAGTTCGACGGCATCATCCACCCACAGCAATACGCGATCGGCATAGTCCTTTTCACGACTGACGATATCCGCACGCGAAAAATAGGGGACCACTTTGTTCCCCCGCAAACGGCCGCGCAGTCGCAGGTTCTTGAGCTCCGGCAAGACATCGGCCAGTTCGATATTCAGGAGGTCGAGGGGCACGCCCAGCACCGGTTGTGAAAAAACAGCACTGCGTGTGCGCGAACCGCGCAGGAGTGGTTCGTAATAGCCAGTGATCAAGCCGCTGGTCGTGCCATCGGGATTGGTCAGTTGATAGGGCTCGAAACGGGATTCGTAAAAGCGGCGCAAAGCGGCGCTGTCGTTTGCCGCAAGCCCTTTCGCTTCTTCGCAAGCAGCCCGCCACAACAGCCATTGCGGTCTGCTCTCAAGCGCACGGCAGGAGCTTAGAAATGCCGGCCACGAAGCGGCCAGATCGTCGTCCAACCAGCCCGGCAGATCGCTCCAGCGTGCCGCCTGCAGTGGCTTGGCAGGCGCCTGCACCGGCGTGGCGGGCTGAGGGCATTGCTGGCAAACGGTACACACCGGGCAAATCACCACCGGCGGTTCCTTGACGGTGGCGCAGGCGGCAAGAAAAGATGCGAAAAGGATAACGGCACGCAGGAAAAATGGTCTTGTTTGGCTTTTGGTCATGGTTTGGCTAAAGTGCAGGGACTTATAAAACTGCAAAGTATAGCTTCCCGATGAACGACCCGACCCGGCAACTTGCCGATTTCCTTGCCCGCGCTGAAAAGTTGCTCGAACGCATCGAACCTTTGCTCCCACCGGCCTCTCCCGTGCCGGACTGGAATTCCGCCATCGCCTTTCGCTGGCGCAAGCGTGGCCGGGCGGGATATCTGCAACCGATCATGCGCCTCTCCAGCATCCGTCTGATCGATTTGCTCGATATCGACGACCAGAAGATGCGCGTCGACATCAATACGCGCCAATTCATCGCCGCGCGGCCGGCAAACAATGTTCTGCTGACAGGCGCACGCGGGTCGGGTAAATCGTCTCTGATCAAGGCACTGCTCAACGAGTACGCAGCTCAAGGTTTGCGAGTCATTGAAGTCGAGAAAGGCGATCTGATCGACCTGGCGGACATCGTCGAACTGGTCGAAGGCCGACCCGAACGGTTCATCCTGTTTTGCGACGATCTGTCGTTCGATGCCGGCGATGCCACGTTCAAGGCCTTGAAAGTTGTTCTTGACGGTTCGCTGGCCTCGGCGCCGGATAATGTGCTGATCTACGCCACATCGAACCGCCGCCATCTGATGCCGGAGTATTTCGAGGAAAACCTCGAAAACAAACGTGTCGGCGATGAAATCCACCCAGGCGAATCCGTAGAGGAAAAGATTTCGCTGTCCGAACGATTCGGTCTCTGGCTTTCTTTCTACCCCTTTGATCAGGACGCCTACCTCGACATCGCCGCGCATTGGCTGCAGCACTATGGTTGCAACGAGTCCGAAATTGCCCATGCTGAACGCGATGCGCTCAACTGGGCCTTGATGCGCGGGTCGCGCAGCGGACGCGTGGCATGGCAGTTTGCCAAGGACTGGGCCGGATCGCATGAACATAAGGCCGCCCGCACAAAACGCCGCCGATGAGCGAAGTGGTCGAAGTCGCCGCGGCCATTTTGTTGCGCGAAGGCCAGGAAGGCACTGAATTCCTGCTCGCCCAGCGGCCCGAAGGCAAACCCTATTCCGGCTACTGGGAGTTTCCCGGCGGCAAGGTCGAGCCGGGCGAAAGCCTGCGCGAGGCGCTGCAGCGCGAGTTGCAGGAAGAACTGGGTATTACCCTGGAGCGCGCCTGGCCATGGCTTTCCTGCCAGTACACCTACCCGCACGCCACCGTACGCCTGAAGTTTTTCCGGGTCGTGGCATGGCAAGGCGAAATCGCGCCCATCGAGCACAGCGGCTTTGCCTGGACAAGGATCGGCGCCGTGTCGCCCGTGGCACCTCTGCTGCCCGCCAACGGCCCGATACTGCGCGCACTCGACCTGCCGTCCCTCTATGCCCTGACCAACGCCGCCGCAAATGGCATCGACGCCGAATTGGCAAGACTGGAAAGCGCACTGGCCGGGGGCCTGCGCATGATCCAGGTTCGGGACAAGACCTTGTCACCTTCCGAACGTTTGCGTCTGGCCAGAGGCGTAATGGCGCTGACCGCTGGCTATCCTGGCGCTCGCGTCCTGGTTAACGATGACGAAGCGCTGGCTCGCGCGGTAGGCGCGCACGGCTTGCACCTCTCAAGCTCTCGGCTCATGGCGCTTGCGCAACGCCCGTCATTTGAGCGGATTGGGGCTTCCTGCCACACCGCGGAGGAATTGGCACGCGCAGCCGCGCTCGGTCTCGATTTTGCCCTGCTCGGCCCGCTCCTGCCCACGAAAAGCCATCCCGGCGTCATTGGCATGGGCTGGGACGAATTCGCGCGCTTGAGCGAAAATCACCGCTGCCGGTCTTTTCCCTCGGTGGCATGAAGCCCGAACTGCTTGAAACCGCCTGGGCGTTTGGCGCTCACGGAATAGCGCTGATGCGCGGCTGGTAAGAACGACTCAGGAAGCCTCACCGGCCGGGGAAGACTCGGAGAGCGGATCGGTCGACTCCTGTACCGGCACCCGGTACGCCTCGGAGGCCCAGGCACCCATGTCAATGAGTTTGCAGCGTTCGCAACAGAACGGGCGACAAGGGTTCTCGACGCTCCAGACCGACTCGCTGCCACACTGCGGGCAGTTGATCTTCCGCCCGGCTCCGAGCATCAGAGGTTGCAGAACACCATGTCAAACTCGACATTGCTCTCGGCATGACGCGAGCGATGATCGTAGTCCGGGCAGGTGAAGCGGATATTCAGCGCGTACTTGTTGGCACTGATTTCGGGGACATACGGCTCTTTTTCCTGAAGCGAAACCCGCACCATCTGAGCCCCACTGCTGCCGAGCATCATCTGGAAAGCGCCGCCTTCGGCCACTTTTTGCTCCATACGTCCGCTGCCGCGCAACAACCTGAGCACGATGGTCAGCCCATTGCGCAACGGCATGAAAGGTTTGAACCAAGCCAGCAAGGCGTCGCGTCGGGTAGCGGGGCTCTGGTGCATCCAGGAATGGTACGAGGGCAAATCGAATTGGCAGACCCCCCCCGGAATGACAGCGCGGCTGCGGATGCCCATCAACCAGTCGTTTTCGCGCAAATACTGGCCGATCTTGCCGGTCATGCCGAGCAACGCTGCGGAAGCCTGTTCTATTTCGTAGAGCGCGCCGGACAGCGCCTCTTCGGAGATATCCGGATTATTGCGGAAGATAAGCAAGGACTGACGTTGACGTTCGAGTTCCTGAATCAGATCCATCTTGAGATCGGCACGGCCCGCCACTTCAAGGATCTCGAACAGCGTCAGCAGAACGACGTGATGTTCGCGCGTACCCTCGAGTTCGACAAAGTAGCTCGCCTTGTCGAACAAATCCTCCAGGCGCAGCAAGGTGCGTATGCGCTCATTGAAAGGATATTCGTATGTAATCACACCGTCGCCAGAGGATAAAAAATGAAAATCGGATTCATTCTGAGGCATTTGCAACAAAACCTCAACAGTCTGCATTAACAATCTTCGCTAACTATATCAGCACGGGGTCATAAGGTCGTAAGGTCAAGATAACGCCGATGTAATGCAATCACTTGTTCCCGAATATATTCCCGGTCCGCCGTATTGAATACAACGTCATCGGCCGCAGCCAAGCGCTGTTCACGCGAAGCCTGCGTGGCGATGATCGACCGAACTTCTTTATCCGAAAGGCCGCTGCGCGCCATGACCCTTGATATCTGCAGATCTTCATCGCAATCGACAACCAGAATCCGATTGACCCGCTGGCGATACGCGGCGGATTCTATGAGCAGCGGAACGACCAGCATCACATACGGCACCCCTGTCACCAAACGGCAACGCAGCTCGCTCTCGTGGCGGATCAGGGGGTGAATGATGGCTTCCAGCCGGGATTTTGCCGAAGGATCGGAAAAGACAAGGCGGCGCATTGCCGCACGATCCAGGCCACCGTCTGCCAGCAGCACCGATTCGCCAAAGGCTGCCTGAATATCCGGCATGGCGGCGCCTTGCGCGACGGTCAGTGCATGCGCGATGACATCGGTATCGACGACGGCCACGCCCAGCGAGGAGAAACACTCGGCCACGGTGCTCTTGCCGCTGCCTATGCCGCCGGTCAAGCCAACGACAAAACTCATTGCTTGGCAGCCGCCTGCACCTTGCAGGCGGTCGACTTGCTCTCGGGCAGTGCCTCGGCAATTGCTTGTCGCAGCGCATCGGCCTGTGCTTCTGGCCCACGAATTTCGATCGAGGCCGATGCCGGCTTGACGATGCGCTCGACAATCTTGGCCGATTTAACTCCCTTGTTCGCCAGCGCTTCGAGCCGCGTCTTGGCCGCGGCCTGAGTGGAGTACAGCCCCAGCGAAATGGCTCGATTATTGGGACCGGTCTCCTGCACGACAAAAAACTCCGTGATATTGAGCTTCTTCAGTTCGGCGACTTTCGCGTCAGCCTCTTTCTTGTTGGCCAACGGGGGGATATTGACCCAATAGCTCGATCCACCGGTAATGGCCGTTCGCTCGGACTTGAAAGCGGGCAGCTTTTCGGTGAGCAACGCTTCGATCTGGGCGATTTCGGCGATCGACACATCGCTTAGCAGTAGGCAGGCGTCGGCACTACTCGTCTCTTCCGCCTTGCTGGATTTCTTGGGTGCAGTCGCGACTTCTGGCGGTTCGTCGCGCGACACGACCTTGACCTGGTCGGCCAACAATTGATTTTGTATGCGATGGGCATCGGGGTTGGACGAATCGCCCAGGTAACCCTGCGTCCATGCCAGAAACAACAGGTTGATCAGGATTAGCAGGAAAACGAGGACGCGCATTCTGAATCGATTCCTTGGCCTCAGCCGACCTTCGGCAAGTGCCGCAGCGATTCCTTGATCGCCGCTTCCGGGTAACTGAAATCCTCCAGTTCACCGGCAAAATAGCGGTCATACGAGGCCATGTCAAAGTAACCGTGCCCTGTCAGGTTAAAGAGAAGGGTCTTGGCCTCGCCGGTTTCCTTGCAGCGCAAGGCTTCATCGATAACGGCACGAATGGCGTGATTGGATTCGGGCGCCGGAATGATGCCTTCGGCGCGGGCAAACATCACCCCGGCGTCGAAGGTCGCCAGTTGCGGCACAGCCATCGCCTCGATCAAACCTTCGTGGTAAAGCTGCGAAACGAGCGGCGATGCGCCGTGATAGCGCAGGCCGCCGGCATGAATTCCCGGCGGCATGAAGTCGTGACCCAGCGTATACATTTTCATCAGCGGGGTGAAACCGGAAGCATCGCCGAAATCGTAAGCAAAATCGCCCTTGGTCAATGACGGGCACGACGCGGGCTCAACCGCCACCAGCCGCACCGGCTTGCCGTTGCGTCCGCCGCTTGCATTGTCGGCAATGAAGGGGAATGCCAGTCCGGCAAACGAAGAGCCTCCGCCGCAGGGCGCGAAGATGACATCCGGCCAATCGCCGGCCATTTCGAGTTGCTTCTTGGCTTCCAGACCGATGATGGTCTGATGCAGGGCCACATGGTTGAGCACCGAGCCGAGGGCATAGTTGGTATCGGCGCGCGAAGCGGCTTCCTCAACGGCTTCGGAGATGGCCAGACCGAGCGAACCCATATTGTTCGGATCGATCGCCAGTGCATCGAGGCCGGTCTTCGTCAAGTTGGATGGGCTGGCAAACACCTCGGCGCCCCAGGTTTTGCATCATCGAACGGCGGTATGGCTTCTGGTGATAACTGACTTTGACCATATAGACGCGGACATCGAGCCCGAACATTTGGCCGGCCAGCGCCATTGAACTGCCCCACTGACCGGCGCCGGTTTCCGTGGTGATGCGCTTGATGCCCGCCTGCTTGTTGTAATACGCCTGCGCCACCGCAGTATTCGGCTTATGCGAACCGGCAGGCGAAACGCTCTCGTTCTTGTAGTAGATCTTTGCCGGTGTCCCCAGCATTTCCTCAAGTCTGGCGGCGCGCACCAAGGGCGACGGTCGCCATAGGCGATAAATCTCGCGCACCGGCTGCGGAATCGGAATCCAGCGCTCGCTCGACATTTCCTGTTCAAGAATCGCCATCGGGAAGATGGCGCCCATCTGTTCCGGCGTAGCTGGCTTGCCGTCCGGCCCGAGTGGCGGCAAAGGCGCATTGGGCATATCGGCAACGACGTTGTACCAGTGCGTCGGGATTTCAGCTTGGGCAGCACGAAGCGCAGCGATTCCATTAAAGCGTCCTGAAAGAATTTTTCGACAAGGGAAGCGCAAGTATAGCCGCGGCCAGCAAGTCATGCAGCAGGTGTGCCGTCGGCAGGTGGAATTGCAGGAGCAGTTATCTATTCGGCACGAGGGTGTCAAATTGTTTCTTGGCACAGAACCCTAAGGCCGTTCAGCCTTAGCCGCCGTTGGCGTTGCGTTGACGTTCGGTCAGCCGTGTAACGCTTGCCTGCCGCTGAGCCCCACATCGTCCTGAACGGCGGGTTACCTATTGCGCGAATACGTGCTCTGTGCCCTCTGCGGTCAGTGGCCAAGAATGGAAGCAGCCGTTCGCTGATTAAGCATGGGCATCAAGAGCTGCCGTTCCCGTTCAAGAATACGGTTTCTGAGCACTCAGAATGGCTATTTTTGGTTCCAGCGGTGAGGCCTTCTCGACAGCTTCAAATGACCAAACTTAGGGGCACAAAGAAGTGACGGGAACGAAGTGTTTTAGGTGGCACGCTCCTATCTAAGTCACTGTCGGATTTGCGATTGGAATAATTGGCGGTTTTCACTACTCAAACCGGCTTCACTAGATGCGTTGCGTTGTGGTGCCGACCTGTCTCAGACTTTAATGCCCTGTCTCAGAGTTTATTGCGCTGTCTCAGACTATATTGGCAAAGAACAGGCATTCCATTGTCGAACAGGCTACTCAACAGTTACTGACTTGGCCAAATTGCGTGGCTTGTCGACATCTGTCCCGCGTACCAGCGCGACGTGATAGGCCAGCAATTGCAGAGGAACAACGTGCAGCAGCGCGGAAAGCTGGCCGTAATGCTCGGGCAGATGCATGACATGCAAGCCGTCCGAGGCGACCATTTCGCCATCCGCGTCGGCAAAGACATAGAGTTCGCCGCCACGCGCGCGAACCTCCTGCAGGTTCGACTTCAACTTTTCCAGCAGTGCATCGTTGGGCGCCACGGCGATCACCGGCATATTCTTGTCGACCAGGGCCAGCGGTCCGTGCTTTAGCTCGCCGGCCGGATAGGCTTCGGCGTGGATGTAGCTGATTTCCTTGAGCTTGAGGGCGCCTTCGAGCGCGATTGGATAATGCCGGCCGCGACCGAGGAACAGCGCATCCTGTTTCATGGCAAAGTGTTCGGACCATTCGCGGATCTGTGGTTCAAGCTCTAGCACTTTGGCAAGCGCAATCGGCAGATGGCGCAAGGCTTGCAGCTCAGCGGCCTCACGCTGCTCGGATAAACGACCGCGCAGCTTGGCGAATATCAGGGTCATCAGGTACAACGCGGCCAGTTGCGTGGTGAATGCCTTGGTAGAAGCGACGCCGATTTCCGGGCCGGCGCGGGTGATGAAGCGCAGCGCATTCTCGCGGACCAGCGAAGACTCGGGCACATTGCAGATGCATAAGGTGTGCGTCATGCCAAGCGCTTTGGCGTGGTGCAGCGCGGCCAGCGTGTCGGCCGTTTCGCCCGACTGCGACAGCGTGACGACCAGCGTCCGGGGATCGGGAACCGATTCGCGATAGCGGTATTCGCTGGCCACTTCGACGTTGCACGCAATGCCGGCGATTTCTTCCAGCCAGTAACGCGCCACCAGACCCGCATGATAGCTGGTGCCGCAGGCGATGATCAGTACCTGGCGGATTTCCTTGAAGACCGCCTCGGTGTTGGCGCCAAACAGGCCGGGCTGAATGCTGCGCGCCGCGCCGAGCATTTCCAGCGTGTTGGAGAGCGCCACCGGTTGCTCGAAGATTTCCTTCTGCATGTAGTGGCGATACTGGCCGAGCTCCACCGCATCGGCGGAGAGCTGCGACTCGGTCTCGGCACGCTCGACCGGCGAGCCGTCAATGCGCGTGATGCGATAACTGCCGCGCTTCAATTCGGCGCAATCGCCGTTTTCCAGGTGAACGATGCGCCGCGTGACTTGCAGCAGGGCCGACGCGTCGGATGCGGCATAGTTGCCGTCGTCGGCCAGGCCAAGCAACAGGGGCGAGCCTTCACGGGCAACGACGATGCGCTCGGGGTCGGCTTCGCACAGGACGGCGAGAGCATACGCTCCTTGCAGTTGGGCGATCGCTGCGCGCGTCGCGTCAAAGAAGTCCGGGCATTTTTTCAGTTCGGAAGCAATCAGGTGGCCGACGACCTCGGTGTCGGTATCCGACGTGAATTGATAGCCTTCGGACTTCAGCCGGGCACGCAGGAATTCGTGGTTTTCGATGATGCCGTTATGCACAACGGCCAGGCCTTCCGAGATATGCGGATGGGCATTGCGTTCGGACGGCGCACCGTGCGTTGCCCAGCGGGTATGGGCAATTCCCGTGTTACCGGAAGCGTGGTTTTCGTCGGCCTGTGCGGTGAGTTCGGCCACCCGGCCGACGGCACGCAAGCGATGCAAACCTGAGCCATTGATCAGCGCCAAACCAGCCGAGTCATAGCCCCGATATTCGAGCCTGCGCAAGCCTTCGAGTAAAACGGAAACTACATTGCGATCTGCGACCGCCGCAACGATGCCACACATGAACTAGCTCACTTTTTGATTTTGACCGGCCGTTTCCAACCGTTGATGGATATTTGCCGGGCGCGGGTCAGCGTCAGCGTGTCGGGGGGGGCATTTTCACTCAGCGTGGTGCCGGCGCCCAGGGTTGCGCCACGCCCAACGGTCACCGGCGCAACCAACTGCGTGTCCGAACCGATGAACGCATCGTCCTCTATGATGGTCTGGAATTTGTTTACTCCATCGTAGTTGCAGGTGATCGTTCCGGCGCCCACATTGACCCGGCGACCAATAGTGGCGTCGCCGATATAAGCCAGATGATTGACTTTGGAATGCGCCGCAATCCCGCTCTTCTTGATTTCAACAAAATTGCCGATGTGCACATCCTCGGCCAGTTCGGTCCCCGGGCGCAAACGCGCAAAGGGGCCGATTTTATTGGCCGGCCCGACGCTGGCATCGTCAATGTGCGTAAAGGCGGCAATTCGTGTGCCGGCGCCGATACGGGCATTGGAGAGTACGCAGTTGGGACCGATTTCGACGGCATCGTCGAGCACGACTTTCCCCTCGAAAACACAATTGACGTCGATGAACACATCACGCCCGCAAACGAGCTCGCCGCGAACGTCGATGCGCGCCGGGTCGGCCAGGCGCACGCCCTGCTCCATCAACTGCTCGGCGGTGCAACGTTGTGCGATGCGCTCCAGTTCGGCAAGCTGCACCTTGCTATTCACCCCGAGCACTTCCCATTCGTTTTCCGGACAGGTCGTACGGATGGTCAACCCGGCTTCGACAGCCATGCCGACAATGTCGGTCAGGTAATACTCCTGCTGCGCATTGTTGTTGGACAAGCGACCCAGCCATTCCCCGAGCAGCGCCGTCGGCATGGCCATGATACCGGTATTGATCTCGCGTATTTCGCGTTCGGCGGCGCTTGAGTCTTTCTGTTCCACGATGCGCATCACCCGACCGGCATCGTCGCGAACGATACGGCCATAGCCGCTGGGGTCGCTCAACTCGACCGTCAGAATGGCCAGTGTGTCCCGCGCCGCATCGACCAGCCGCTTCAGCGTCTCTGCTCGAATCAGCGGCACGTCGCCATAGAGGATGAGCGTCGTTCCCTCGTTTTTCAGATGCGGCAAGGCTTGTTGCACGGCGTGCCCGGTGCCGAGCTGGGGCTCCTGTAATGCCCAGGCCAGGTCAGGTTCGTCTAGCGTTGTCCGCAAGACATCGCCGCCATGTCCATAGACCAGGCACAGCGTTTGCGGCGACAGGCAACGTGCGCTATCGATGACCCGCGAAACCAGCGCCTTGCCAGCCACTGGGTGCAGTACTTTGGGCAGGTTGGAATGCATGCGCTTTCCTTGTCCTGCGGCGAGAATGACAATATTCATTATGGGTTCTCAACAAAACTAACCGACGATCCGCCCGCCTACCGAAGCAGGCCGAGCCGGGTACAAGAATCGAAAGTCGGCCTATTTTCACCAATCTTTCAGGGCGAACATAGCGATTATTCACTTGACCCGTCTCGACTTCTCAGGTCGGAAATCGGCTAGTGATCTTCCTGTCCGGAGAGTATTTCGCCCAGCATCTGTTTGCCCTTGAGAGAAACATACCAGTGCAGGACATTCTTTTCATTGATGCGCGTCTCGATGATACCTAGGTTCTTGAGGACCGCCAGGCGGGTGCTGACCAAATCGCGCGCCAGTCCGGTCTTGTCGGTCAGTCCTACGAGATTGCCATAAACGTAGCATTCTTCGGACAGCGCGCGCAGGATCTCGATATCGTTGTAGGAGAGCGACTCTCTGACCACTTCGGGTCGCGCGGTCGCGGCATGGTTCTCCCCAGGGGACGCGGGCTCTTCACGCAGCGCGGGTGCCGCCACATCCTGTCGCTGCTGTTTGATCTGCACCATATCGCGTTTCATCTGGTCCATCTGGTTCATCAGCTTGTTCGCCACATTTTCGAAAAATCGGCGCGAAGCAACGACATAGATCAGGCAAAACCCGGCGAAGACAAAGAAATCGACCGGTCGGGTGCGTGCCGCTTCAAGCAGGTTGCTCGAAAGCATGTTCAGGAAAAGGGGAACAGTCAGTGCGGCAATGACGCCGAGGATCAGATACTTTCCCCAATCGCGACGGCTGTAATCGCGCTGACGGTCATTTTGGCGATCGCTGAGGAAGAAATTGGCAACGCCGCCCAGAACGCCGGCCACGACCATGATCAGCAGAACCATCAGCATGTAGCTGTCCAGGGTGTTAGCGAGCGCGGTTACCTGCAAGGATTTTTGCAATTCCGGATTCATTGGTCGCTCCTGCGGTTAAGCAGTCGCTACTATGCCATAGCCTTGCCCGCAGCTGGAGAAAAACCCTTGCGCCGGCGTCGGGCAAGGGTTCCTGAGGCAAGGTCAAGCGCTCACCCAACTCCGGTTGGCCAATCAGCGCGGTAGCGTGCTCGTCCCCATCAGGAAGGCGTCAACTTCGCGAGCGCACTGGCGGCCCTCGCGGATCGCCCAAACCACCAGCGACTGCCCGCGGCGGGTATCGCCGGCGGCAAATACCCTGGCGGCGTTGGTCGCGTAACAACCCTCGCCATCGGTTGTCGCCTTGGCATTCCCGCGGGCGTCCTTGTCGACACCGAAGGCATCGAGCAATCCACCGACTGGCCCGAGAAAACCCATGGCCAGAAAAACGAGATCGGCCTGAACGATTTTTTCGCTGCCGGCTATCTCGCTCATCCTTCCGTCATGCCAATCCAGTTCGACGGTTTTCAGCGACTTTAGGACGCCTTGCTCCCCAAGAAATTCTTTAGTGGAAATGGCAAAGCGACGCTGCGTATCCCCTTCCTGATGCGACGAGGAAGTGCGCAGCTTGATCGGCCAGTTGGGCCAGGTCAGTGGCTTGTTTTCCTGCTCTGGCGGCTGTGGCATCAACTCGAACTGGGTCACCGATGCCGCGCCGTGGCGATAACTCGTTCCCACGCAGTCGGACCCGGTATCCCCACCGCCGATGACGACAACATGCTTGCCCCTGGCGCTGATCGGATTGACCGGGCCACCGCCGACCTCCTTGTTCTGCGGCACCAGAAACTCAAGTGCCGCGTAGACGCCTTGCAGTTCGCGCCCCGGAATGGGCAACTCGCGCGGCACTTCCGCTCCGGCCGCAAGGATCACCGCGTCGAAATCCTGAGTGAGCTGTTCAGCCGAAACGAATTCGCTGGAATCGTTCACAATCCCTGGCGGCAACGCCTTGCACCCGACATTCACCCGGGTACGGAAGCGGACGCCTTCGGCTTCCATCTGCTGGACGCGACGATCGACAAGCAATTTTTCGAGTTTGAAATCGGGGATGCCGTAGGCCAGCAGTCCGCCGAGGCGATCGTTCTTCTCGAACACCGTGACGTCGTGACCCACCCGCGCCAGTTGTTGGGCCGCCGCCAGACCGGCGGGACCGGAACCGACGATGGCGACCCGTTTGCCCGTTTTGGCTTTCGCCGGCAGCGGAACGATCCAACCCATCTGCCAGCCCTTATCGACAATGGCATGTTCGATCGACTTGATGCCTACCGGGTCATTGTTAATATTGAGCGTGCAGGCGGCTTCGCAGGGCGCAGGACAAATGCGTCCGGTAAAATCCGGGAAATTATTGGTCGAGTGCAGCACTTCCAGCGCCTGCTTCCAGTTGCCGCGATACACCAGATCGTTCCAGTCGGGAATGATATTGTTGACCGGACAACCGTTGTTGCAGAAAGGAATGCCGCAATCCATGCAACGCGCGCCTTCCACGCCGGCCTGCGCATCGCTCAGCGTGACGATGAACTCGCGGTAATGCTTCAGCCGTACGTCGACGGCTTCATAAGCCTCCGACAGACGTTGATACTCCATGAAACCAGTCGGCTTACCCATTTATGCCGCCTCCTGTTGATGATTCTCGGCCTTCTGAATGGCCATTTCCTTAAGTGCGCGCTTGTATTCATGCGGCATGACCTTGACGAATCGTGCGCGGCATACCGCCCAGTCATCGAGAATTCTCTTGGCGCGCCGGCTGCCCGTGTGCCCGGCGTGCTGGACGATCAGCCCCTTGAGCAACAGTTCGTCGTCCATGCCGAGATGATGCACATCGACCTTGCCGTGGCTTTCGAGATCGTCTCCGGCCTCGCTGCCCTTGCGTGCGGCAATTTCTTCCTCAACCGGTTCCAGGGCGACCTGGGCCATGTTGCAGCGCGACGCAAAGCTACCCTCCTCGTCCAGAACGTAGGCCACGCCGCCTGACATGCCGGCGGCGAAGTTCCGCCCGGTCATGCCGAGCACAACGACGACACCGCCCGTCATGTATTCGCATCCGTGATCCCCAACGCCTTCGACCACGGCAACAGCGCCCGAATTGCGCACGGCGAAGCGTTCTCCGGCGACACCGGCAAAGAACGCCTCGCCGGCGATCGCGCCATACAGCACGGTATTGCCGATAATGATGTTGGAAGCCGAATCACCGCGAAATCCGGCGTTCGGGCGAACGATGATACGGCCGCCGGAAAGCCCCTTGCCGGCGTAATCATTGCCTTCGCCGATAAGGTCCAGGGTTATCCCGCGCGCCAGCATGGCGCCAAAGCTTTGTCCTGCGGTGCCGTTAAAGGTGACATGGATCGTGCTATCCGGCAAGCCGGCATGGCCGTATTTTGTGGCGATCCGACCGGACAGCATGGTACCTACTGTCCGATTGACGTTGCGGATGGGCAGTTCGATGCGGACGGGCTTGGCTTCCTCGATCGCCGGCTTGGCCAACTCGATCAGTTGATTGTCGAGCGCATTGGCCAGGCCATGATCCTGCGTGTCGCAGTGATAAACGGGCTCGCCCGCACTGTTTTCGGGGCGATGAAAAATACGGCTGCAGTCGAGGCCATGCGCTTTCCAGTGATCGACCCCCTTGCGCATGTCCAGCAAATCGGCGCGTCCGATCAGTTCGTTGAACTTGCGGATGCCTATCTGCGCCATCAACTCGCGCAGCTCTTCGGCAACAAAGAAGAAATAGTTCACGACATGCTCGGGCTGCCCGGAAAACCTTCTGCGCAGGACCGGATCCTGCGTCGCCACGCCCACCGGACAGGTGTTGAGGTGGCACTTGCGCATCATGATGCAGCCTTCGACCACCAGCGGCGCCGTAGCAAAACCGAATTCATCGGCGCCCAGCAGCGCGCCGATCAGCACGTCGCGACCGGTCTTCATCTGGCCGTCGGCCTGCACGCGCACGCGGCCGCGCAAGCGGTTGAGCACCAGCGTCTGCTGTGTCTCGGCCAGGCCCAGTTCCCACGGCGACCCCGCGTATTTGATCGACGACAGCGGGCTGGCGCCGGTGCCTCCGTCATGACCGGCGATCACCAGATGATCCGCCTTGGCCTTGGTGACGCCGGCAGCAACGGTGCCAACACCGATTTCGGAAACGAGCTTGACGCTGATCGAAGCCTGCGCGTTGGCGTTCTTCAGGTCGTGGATGAGCTGTGCCAGATCCTCAATGGAATAAATATCGTGATGCGGCGGCGGCGAAATGAGTCCGACGCCCGGTACCGAGTGCCGCAGGAAGCCGATGTATTCGGAAACCTTGTGCCCCGGAAGCTGGCCACCTTCCCCCGGCTTGGCGCCTTGCGCCATCTTGATCTGAATCTGGTCGGCATTGACCAGATATTCCGTCGTCACGCCAAAGCGGCCGGAAGCTACCTGTTTGATCGACGAGCGCAGGCTGTCGCCTTCCTTGAGCTGCAGGTCACGCTCGATTCGACCCTTGCCGATGATTTCGGAAACCATCTGGCCGGCCTTGACCTTCTTGAAACGTGCCGGATCCTCTCCGCCTTCACCGGTGTTCGATTTGCCGCCGATGCGGTTCATGGCAATCGCCAGGGTGCTGTGCGCCTCGGTCGAGATCGAGCCGAGCGACATCGCGCCGGTGGCAAAACGCTTGACGATCTCCGTGGCCGGCTCGACTTCTTCGAGCGGCACCGCCGGCCCGGCCGGCTTGACCTCAAACAGGCCGCGCAGCGTCATGTGCCGTTTCGTCTGGTCGTTGATGATCCTGGCGTATTCCTTGTAGCTGTCGTACTTTCCGGTGCGCGTAGAATACTGGAGTTTGGCAATGGCCTCAGGCGTCCACATGTGCTCTTCGCCTCGAATGCGGAAAGCATATTCCCCACCGGCATCCAGCATGTTGGTCAGCACGGGATCGGCGCTGAAGGCGTGCCGGTGCTGCCGGATGGCCTCCTCCATCACTTCGAATATGCCGATCCCTTCGATCTGCGTTTCGGTGCCGGTAAAGTACTTGTCAACCATCTTCTTTTGCAGGCCGATGGCCTCGAAGATCTGGGCGCCGGTATAGGACATGTAGGTCGAAATGCCCATTTTGGACATCACCTTGAGCAGCCCCTTGCCGATGCCTTTGACGTAATGCTTGATGGCCTTGTCGCGCTCGTCCTCGTCATCGCCCACCAGTTGCTGCAAGGTTTCGAGCACCAGGTAGGGATGCACCGCTTCGGCGCCATAAGCGGCCAGCACGGCAAAGTGATGGGTCTCGCGAACGGAACCGGTCTCGACAACAAGGCCGACCCGGGTGCGCAAGCCACGGGTCACCAGATGCTGATGCACCGCCGAAGTGGCAAGCAGGGCCGGGATGGCCACGTTGTCCTGGTTCATATGGCGATCCGAAACGATCAGGATACCGCAGCCACGATGCACGGCATCCTCTGCTTCGGCGCATAACGAAGCGAGACGGGCTTCGACGCCCTCATTGCCCCAGGCCAGCGGGTAGCAGATATCGAGCTCGGCAGCCTGGAACTTGTCCTCGGTGCAGGCGGCGATGTTGCGCAACCTGACCATGTCGGCAAAGTTCAGCACCGGCTGCGACACTTCAAGCCGGTAGGGCGGGTTGATTTCGTTGATGCCAAGCAGGTTGGGCTTGGGGCCGATGAAGGAAACCAGCGACATGACCAGTTGCTCGCGAATCGAATCGATGGGCGGGTTGGTTACCTGCGCGAACAGTTGCCGGAAATACATGAACAGCGATTTGTTCTGATTCGAGAGCACCGCCAGCGGTGTGTCGTTACCCATCGAGCCAGTGGCTTCCTCGCCGGTCCTGGCCAGGGGCTCCAGGATGAACTTGAGATCTTCCTGGTTGAAGCCGAACGCCTGCTGGCGTTTCAGCAAGGGCACCGCGTACTCCGGCGCGGTCACATGCGTACCGAGGTCCAGGCCGCTGAGCTTGACGTTGATGCGCGCTACCCAGTCCCGATAGGGTTTCTGCCGCGACAGCGTTTCCTTCAGTTCGAGGTCGTCAATGATGCGCCCCTGATCGAGATCGATGAGGAACATTTTGCCGGGTTGCAGACGCCATTTCTTGATGATTCTTTCTTCGGGTATCGGCAATACGCCGGATTCCGACGACATGACAACCAGATCGTCGTCGGTCACCAGATAGCGCGCCGGGCGCAGGCCATTGCGGTCGAGCGTCGCGCCAATCTGGCAGCCATCGGTAAAGGCCACGGCGGCCGGGCCATCCCACGGCTCCATCATCGCCGCATGGTATTCGTAGAAGGCGCGGCGTTTTTCGTCCATCAGGGTGTGCGACTCCCACGCCTCGGGAATCAACAGCATCATGGCGTGGGCCAGCGAATAGCCCCCCATCACCAGCAACTCAAGGGCGTTGTCGAATGAAGCCGAATCGGACTGGTTGGGATAAATCACCGGCCAGATTTTTTCCAGATCGGCGCCCATCAGCGGCGAGGACGTGCCCTTTTCGCGCGCCCGCATCCAATTGTAGTTGCCGCGCAGCGTATTGATTTCGCCGTTGTGCGCGATCATGCGGAACGGATGGGCCAGCGGCCAGGTCGGGAAGGTGTTGGTCGAAAAGCGTTGATGCACGAGCGCAAGCGCCGAGACACAACTCGGATCCTTGAGATCGGTGTAGTACTCGCCCACCTGGCCGGCCAACAACAAGCCCTTGTACACGATTGTTCGGGCCGACATCGACGGTTGATAGAACTCCCGGCTGTGCTCGAGTCCCAGCGCACGGATGGCGTTGGCAGCGCGGCGGCGGATCACGTACAGCTTGCGCTCGAGCGCGTCGGTCACCATCACGTCAGGGCCGCAGCCGATGAAGATCTGCCGGATGACCGGTTCCCGCTTACGCACTGCAGGCGACATCGGCATGTCATGATCGACCGGCACGTCGCGCCAGCCGAGAATCTCCTGCCCTTCGGAACGCACCGCGCGCTCGATGGCCTCCTGACAGGCCAGTCGCGAAGCCGATTCTTTGGGCAGAAATACCATGCCAACACCATAGTCGCCGATACGCGGCAGGACAACACCCTGGTTGGCCATTTCCTTGCGGAAAAACTCGTCGGGGATCTGGATCAGGATGCCGGCACCGTCGCCCATCAGCGGATCGGCGCCGACAGCGCCCCGGTGATTCAGGTTCTTCAGAATCAACAAGCCCTGCTCGATGATCGAGTGGCTTTTTTGGCCCTTGATGTGCGCTACAAAACCGACACCGCAGGCGTCGTGCTCGTTGGCCGGGTCATATAGCCCTTGCCGCTCAGGTACAGCCGAATCCATCACGTTCGAATCCTCGAAATACGATTGATAAAACTTCAAAAATCACCAGGCGAAAGCTGCTCATGAATTTTATGGACGACCCGCAAGTATATCTCGAATCATCAGCCCTACAAATCTTTAGGCCGCACCAGAACAGTGCCTCTGTTGCACCAGGTACACAACGCATTGCCGTCAAATTTGGTTGAAAAAACCGTCCACCAGGCCGGCAATGACATTGGGCTGGTCGTGGTGCAGATTGTGTCCGCAGTTTTCGACCCGGTGTTCTTCGACCTGGGCAAAGCAGGCCATGCGTTCGCGGTAATCCTCCGGGTGCTCGGCAAACTGCCTCATGATTTTCGAGTCGCCGCCGGCAACCCAGAGCGTGTGTGCGCTGACGCGACGCCAGCAGGCCTTGGCTTCCTCAAGCGGGTAGAGCACGGGGCTGATCCAGCGGTGGCGCGGGTCGGCGGCAAACACAAGAGTGGCATCCTTGTCGACACGGCGCAAGGAATGCTCGGCAAGAAATGCCGCACGCTCGGACGTCAGGCGCGGATTGTCCGCGCATAATCTATCGGCATATTCTCCGGAATGGGCATAAGCGCGGAACGCCGCATTGTTGTCCCGGATCTGTTGCAGCCATGTTCCGAAACGGCCGGGGGTTTCTCCGGGAGGCGAGACCCAGAGGCCGAAACCCTCCAGATTGGCGAAGCGGGATACCCGTTCCGGACGGATGCCGGCGTACAGGCTGGCCACGATCCCGCCCAGGCTGTGCCCGACGATCTGCGCTGGCTGTCGGGGTGAATAATGCTCGAGCAGCGCATCAAGGTCGGCGATGTAGTCGTTGAAAAAGTAAGCGCCTTCGTTCCATTGCGACAGGCCAAATCCGCGCCAGTCCAGCGCGACGACGCGCCAGTTCTTTTGCAACGCATCGACAACGAATTGGAACGAGGCGCTGACATCGCCCCATCCGTGCAGAAAAAAAACCGTCGGCGCCGCGTCATCGCCCCAGATACGCACGTGATGGCGTCTCTCGCGCAGTGGAATGAATTCGGAGCGGAAACGGCGCATGCGTCAGGCCGCCACGACACCCGGTCTGAGCACCGGTGCCTCGCGAATCGGCAGATTCACCAACGCGGCGCCGCTGGCCAACAGCATGTCGGCATACCACATCCAACGATAGTCGCCGAAATGCGTGATCGACAAACCGCCCAGCCAGGCGCCGAGAAAGCCGCCGACCTGATGCGAGAGCAGGGTCAAGCCGAACAGCGTTCCGAGGTAACGCACGCCAAACAGCTTGCCGACGATGGCGGCGGTCGGCGGCACGGTGGCCAGCCAGGTAAAACCGAGACCCGCAGCGAAGAGGTAAAAGGTCAGATCGGTTCTTGGCGCGGCCAGGTACAGTGCGATCAAGATCGCGCGCGAGCCATACATCCAGAACAGCACATATTTGCTGCGATACCGGGAAACGCAGGTGCCGGCGAATAGGCTGCCGAAGATATTGGCCAGGCCGATAATGGCCAGCGACCAACTGGCCACCGAGGGCGGCAAGCCGCACAGATTGACTTCACCGGGCAGATGCGTAACGAGAAAGGCGATGTGAAAACCGCAGGTGAAGAATCCGGCGTGCAGGAGCAGATAGCTACGGTCAGCCAGCGCTTCCTGAACGCTGCGTCGCAGCCCGATTTCGGCCGTACCGGTCGGCTGATGTACCGGGTCGACCGGACGGGACACCACCCTGATCAGCGGCAGTGCCGCGAGCGTCATTACCGCCATCGCCCACATGGACCCCATCCAGCCCGTTGCCTGAATCAGTTTTTGCAGGATCGGAGCAAAGACGAACTGCCCGAACGAACCGCCGGCGTTGATGATACCCGATGCCGCACCGCGCGCATCGAGCGGCAGACGGCTGGCCGCCGCGCCGATCAGCACCGAGAAACTGCCGGCGCCCGAACCCATGGCCGAAAGCAGCCCCAAGGAAAAAATCAGCCCCCAGGTGCTGTTCATGAAGGGCGTGATGGCGCTGCCGAGCGCCAACAGCACCAGGCCGCCCTGCAGCACGCGCCGCGGCCCGTAGCGGTCGGCCACCGCGCCGGCCAGCGGCTGCACGGCACCCCACGTGAACTGCCCGACGGCCATGGCCAGGCTGATCGAGGCAATGCCGAGACCGGTACTCGAATTGAGTGGCGCGAGGAAGAGGCCAATCGACTGACGCGCCCCCATCGTCACCATCAGGATGCCGGCGGCCGAGAGCGTGACGGCCCACAGAGCCGAAGTGTTGAGCGAGCGAAACATGAATCGATTTTCCTGGTCAAGTCACAGCCCGTTGGAGCGACTATTGCAACGGGAGTTCAAACGGCGGCAACAAAGCCGTGTTCAGCACCTCTTTCTGCGGTCACGGCGAACGTTATTTGGCGGTCAAGCGCGCCACAATGCGCAAGTCGGCGCCGATCAGGCGCAGATCGCGGACAACCAGCCGGTGTTTATCTTCGAGCGACGTCAGCGGCGGCAGCCCGAACATGCCATTTGCATCAGCGCCGAGCAGGCAGGGCGCCAGATAGAGCAGCAGCTCGTCGACCAGTCCTGCCGCCAACAGGGCGCCGTTGAGCCGGTGGCCGCCTTCGACGTGCAGCTCGTTGATTCCACGCCGCCCGAGTTCAGCCAGCAAGGACGGCACATCCACCTTGCCACCGGGTCCCGGCAAGAGCAGGACTTCAACCCCCCGCTCGCGCAGGGCGGCGGATTTTTCGCGGCTCTCGGCAGCACAGGCGACCAGCACACTGCTCCCCTCAAGCAGCCGGGCATCCAGCGGCAAATCGAGGCCGCTATCGACCACGACTTTCAAGGGCTGGCGTGTAGTTTCCACGTCCCGGACGTCCAGCCGCGGATCGTCGGCGCGGACCGTGCCGATGCCGCTCAAGATGGCGCAGGCGCGCGCTCTCCAGCGATGGCCGTCGCGCCGGGCTTCCGGCCCGGTAATCCACTGGCTGACGCCGTTGGTCAGCGCCGTTTTTCCGTCCAGGCTGGCCGCCAGTTTCAGGCGCAGCCAGGGCCGCCCACGTGACATGCGTGAAATAAAACCAACGTTGAGTTCACGCGCTTCGGCTTCGAGCAAACCGCATTCGGCCGCAATGCCCGCCGCGGCCAACCGGGCCATACCCTGGCCGGCCACCTGCGGATTGGGGTCTTGCATGGCGGCGACCACGCGCGCCACGCCGGCGCCGATCAAGGCGTCGGCACACGGCGGCGTGCGGCCGTGATGGCTGCACGGTTCGAGGGTGATGTAGACGGTGGCGCCGCGCGCTTTGCTGCCGGCTGACTGCAGGGCATGTATTTCGGCGTGCGCCTCGCCGGCGCGCTGGTGCCAACCTTCGCCGACCACTTCCCCGGCCTTGACGATGACGCAGCCCACTCGTGGATTCGGCGTGGTCGTATACAGGCCCAGTTCGGCAAGACGCAGCGCCCGCGCCATGTGGTCGTGATCGGCGGCGCTGAACATACGAGGGACTAATCCGCTTCCGGATCGCAAATGCACATGGAATAGTAGTCGCGCCGCGCGCTTACACCGAACGGCTGCGCCGCTGCAGGGGCCGCGACACTTCGCGAATCAGTTCGGAAAACTCGTCGACGTCTTCAAAGTTCCGATAGACCGAAGCGAAGCGGACGTAAGCCACTTTGTCGAGTTTTTTCAGTTCGCGCATGACCATCTCGCCGATCTTCTCGGACGGAATTTCGCGTTCGCCCAGCGTCAGCAGCTTTTCCTCGATCCGTGCGGTCGCCGCATCGACGGCCTCGACCGTCACCGGGCGCTTGCGCAAAGACAACCACAAACTAGCGGAAAGCTTCCGGCGGTCGAAATCGACGCGCGAGCCGTTCTTCTTGACCACCTGCGGCAGACGGATTTCCGCCCGCTCGTAGGTTGAAAAGCGCTTGTCGCAGGTCAGACAGCGGCGACGGCGGCGTACGGTGTCCCCGTCATCGTTGATGCGGGTGTCGGCAACCGTGGTGTCATCTGCACCGCAGAAGGGACATTTCATCGCTGCTCAGCTGCCGTAAACCGGGTACTTCCGGCACAGCGCCGCCACTTCGCCGCGGACGCGGGCGATTACCGCTTCGTCGTTGGGCGCATCGAGCACGTCGGCGATGAGGTGGGCCACCTGTTCGGCCTCGATTTCGGCAAAACCGCGCGTCGTCATGGCCGGTGAGCCGATGCG
Source organism: Propionivibrio sp. (assembly GCA_016705685.1). Classification (GTDB taxonomy): domain Bacteria; phylum Pseudomonadota; class Gammaproteobacteria; order Burkholderiales; family Rhodocyclaceae; genus Propionivibrio. The sequence goes on along the minus strand of JADJLB010000001.1, from coordinate 918,581 downwards.
GATGCCGGAGGTGACCATCGGCTTCTGCGGGTCATTCGGGATGGCGTTCTTGTTGACCGTGATATGCGCCTTGCCGAGCGCCGCCTCGGCTTCCTTGCCGGTGATGTTCTTGCTGCGCAGATCGACGAGAAACAAGTGCGATTCGGTCCGGCCGGAGACGATGCGCAATCCACGTTCTTCGGAGAGAACGCGGGCCAGCACGCGCGCATTGGCCATCACCTGTTCCTGATAGTCGCGAAATGCCGGCGTCAGCGCCTCCTTGAAGGCGACTGCCTTGGCGGCAATCACGTGCATCAGCGGGCCGCCCTGCAAACCGGGGAAAATTGCCGAATTGATCGCCTTTTCGTGCTCGGCCTTCATCAGGATCACCCCGCCGCGCGGACCGCGCAGCGTCTTGTGCGTGGTCGACGTCACCACATCGGCATGCGGCAAAGGACTCGGATAACAGCCGGCGACGATCAAGCCGGCGTAGTGCGCGATATCGACCCAGAAAATCGCGCCGATCTCCTTGGCCACCTTGGCAAAGCGCTCGAAATCGATGCGCAGCGAATACGCCGAGGCGCCAGCGATGATGATCTTCGGTTTGTGTTCACGGGCCAGGGCTTCCATCTTGTCGTAATCGATGGCTTCCTGGGCATCCAGGCCATAGGCGACGACCTTGAACCATTTGCCCGACATGTTGAGCGACATGCCGTGCGTCAGGTGGCCGCCTTCGGCGAGGCTCATGCCCATGATCGTTTCGCCCGGCTTGGCAAAGGCCATCAGCACGGCCTGGTTGGCCTGCGAGCCCGAGCTGGGCTGGACGTTGGCAGCGTAGTTGTGGTGCGTGGCGTTGAACAGTTTCTTCAGGCGGTCAATGGCCAGCTGCTCGGCGAGATCGACGTACTCGCAGCCACCGTAATAACGCTTGCCCGGATAGCCTTCGGCGTATTTGTTGGTCAGTTGCGAACCCTGGGCCTCCAAGACCGCCTTGCTGACATAATTTTCGGAGGCAATCAGTTCGATGTGCTCCTCCTGGCGGCGATTCTCGCTATAAATCGCTTGCCACAGTTCAGGATCAACTTTTGCCAGGGTATCTTTCGCAGAAAACATCGTTTGCCTCGCCAACCATAGAAGGGAGGAGGATTGTAGCACGCGCCCCGAGCGCTTTGAACGGCGTCCGACGGCGCCCGCCCTACCCCCTTGACATTCCCGCAACCGGATTCTACGCTGCAGAGCTTGCGGAAATATAACTACGTCATGAGCCTTCGGACAGGCTATCGCTGCCGGATGCTTGTGGCGGATTGCTGCGCTTAGCCCACTAAAAGGGGACGAGGCGGCAGAATTGCAGGTTTTGACGAGAAACGAAGGGGAGCGTTTTCTTGCTCCGCTTTTCCGCCCTTTCAACCGCCCAGTTCCATAGGAATTCAAATTGGCGCGAAATGCGTGTAAGTTGTTGTCTTGAAAACCACAAAAGCATAGCCTGAGCCATGAAATTCAAGGACTATTACCAAACCCTCGGCGTTGAGCGCAACGCGACGCAGGACGACATCAAGCACGCCTATCGCAAGCTGGCGCGCAAGTATCACCCGGACGTCAGCAAGGATCCGGATGCCGAGGCGCGCTTCAAGGAGCTTGGCGAAGCCTATGCGGTGCTGAAGGACCCCGAGAAACGCGTGGCCTACGACCAGATGGGCAGCGAGTGGAAAGCCGGGCAGGATTTCCAGCCGCCGCCGGGCTGGGATGCCGGTTTCGAGTTCAGCCGTTACGATGCCGCGCCGGGCGATGCGGCCGAATTCAGCGATTTCTTCGAAACCTTGTTCGGCCGTCAGGGCCAGCACGCGCAAGCGCACCGAACGATGCACGCCCAGGGTCAGGACCACCACGCCCGCGTGATGATCGATCTGCACGATGCCTATCGCGGAGCGCAACGCAGCATTTCGCTGCGCATGCCGGCACTCGACGCCCAGGGTCGAGTAACAACGCATGAGCGCACGCTTGACGTGAGCATCCCCAAGGGTGTCCGCGCGGGTCAGCACTTGCGTCTGGCCGGCCAGGGCGGGCCGGGCCGGGGTGAAGGGCCGGCGGGCGACCTGTACCTGGAAATCGCTTTCAACCCGCATCCCGATTTTCGCGCCGAAGGCCGCGATGTTTATCTCGACCTTCCGTTGGCGCCGTGGGAAGCCGCGCTGGGCGCGACGATCAGCACGCCGACACCGGAAGGACCGGTGCAGCTCACGATACCTCCCGGCTCGGTAGCGGGCCGTCAATTGCGCCTGAAAGGTCGCGGCATTCCGGGATCGCCGCCGGGAGACCTTTATGTGGTGTTGAAAATTGCCCTGCCGCCGGCCGACAGCGAGAGCGCCCGGGAAGCTTACCGGACGCTGGCGAAAGCCTTTGATTTCAACCCCCGAACCCACTTGAAGGGATGAGCCGTCATGAATCAAACCCAGATGACATTTATCCAGGGAGCGGTAGTCGAAGAGGAAGTCCGTTTGACGCTGCTGGAGCTGTGCCAGGCGTGCAGCGCCGAAGCGGGGCATGTGGAAACCTGGGTTTTCGAAGGGGTGCTGTCGCCGTCCGGTGACTCGCCGCAGAACTGGAGCTTCAGCGGGGATTCCTTGCGGCGCGCTCGGCTGGCCCTGCGGCTATCGCGCGATCTGGAGATCAATCCGCCCGGCGTGGCGCTGGCCCTCGACCTCCTCGATCAAATTGCCGCGTTGCAAGCGCGCCTGCAACGCACCGGGAACGAATGAGCAGCTTCAACCTAGAAACCTCTGTTGACCGCTCATCTCTTGGCAGAGGGCATTGAGACAAATGGCGCTTCTTCCGATTGACCGCTTCACCATTTGGGTGAGTCCGCTACGGGGCGGATTGCACGGTTCTTGGGGCGCACGGCGGCGTTGCAACTCCTTGGAATGGAACGACCAGTCCGCGTCGTTGCGCCTTGTCCTGCACCCCAAGAACCGCACACTCCACCCCGTCCAACTGAGGTTTCTAGGTTCAACCGATGGTGCGACCGCATTTGAGCCGACCCTGAACAAGCGGCTCGCCTTTCCGGGGTTTACGCCTTGCTTTGCTTGGTGGCGTGAACCCACAGCACATCGCCGCGGCCGCCGGCCTTGTTCAAGGCGCGACCGAGAACAAAAAGCAGGTCGGACAGCCGGTTCAGGTAACGGCGGGCGAAATCGGAGACGCTTTCGCTGTTGGCCAGATGCACGGCGCGACGTTCGGCGCGGCGGCAAATGGTGCGCGACAGATGGGCCAGCGCGGCGGCCCGGGTTCCACCGGGCAGGATGAATTCCTTGAGCGGTGCCAGATCTTCGTTGAATTTTTCGACGTGCGCTTCGAGGCGGGCAATGTGCGCCTCGGCGATGATATTGGACCCCGGGATGCAGAGTTCGCCGCCGAGGTCGAACAAGTCGTGCTGTATGCCCAGCAGCGCTTCGCGGATGGGCTCGGGCAATGCTTCGGTGAGCAGCACGCCGAGGCTGGAATTCAGTTCGTCAACCTCGCCCATGGTCTCAACGCGCAGGCAGTCCTTGGCGACTCTCGATCCGTCGCCCAGGCCCGTGGTGCCGGCATCGCCGGTGCGAGTGACAATTTTTGAGAGGCGATTGCCCATAGCGGATTTCCTGAGGTGATTGAAGGGAAGTGTTCGATTATCCTAGAAACCTCAGTTGGACGGGGTGGACTCACCCAAATGGTGACGCGGTCAATCGGAAGAAGCGCCATTTGTCTCAATGCCCTATGCGAAGGGATGAGCGGTCAACTGAGGTTTCTAGGATTATATCGGAAGACATCGTCACCCTCGGCCTGGCCAAGGGTGAGTTAGATCTGTTCATACCGACGGCGTGGTTGATGTTTTGTCGAACGCCGTCAGCCGACACGCGCAAATTCACCCGCCGCGCTGTATCGCCCTGAAACAAACGTGATACTCTGGATTCCTCCGGGGAGACTCCGTGCAATGCCAATAATTATCGATGCCTGCGTTGCCCAGCATCAGGGCGACCGCAAGGAACAGCAAGACCGTGTGGCCCTATTCCCCCACCCCAAAGGTGGTGGCGTCGCGCTCGCCGTCGTTGCCGATGGCATGGGCGGACATACGGGTGGCGTGCTGGCCGCGCAGCAGGTCATTCACACGGCCAGCAACAACCTCGAACAATTCTCGGTGCGCGACGAAACGCCGCAGTCGATGCTGGAAGCGAGCCTGAACGAAGCGCACATGCTGATCAAGGCATCGCGGTTCATCAACGAGAAGGATCCGCACAGTACGGCGGTCATGCTGATTCTGCAGCCGGGCAAAGTCAGTTGGGCGCACTGCGGCGACAGCCGGCTCTACCGCTTTCGCGGCGACCAGCCCTTTTTCCGGACCGTCGATCATTCCTACGTCGAACAACTGGTCGCCAAGGGCAAAATCACATCGGAAGAGGCGTTGGTTCACCCCAACCGCAATATCCTGATCACCTCGCTCGGCGGCAACGAAACGCCGAAAATCGATTTTGGCGAGGCAGAAGACCTGCAGGCCGGCGATTCATTCCTGCTGTGCTCCGACGGTCTTTGGGGATACTTCGGCGATGCCGAACTGGCCAGCGTGATTGCCACCTATTCTGCCCGCGAGGCCTCCGAGCAACTGATCAGCCGGGCGCGCATGCGCGCTCAGGGCGAGGGCGACAACGTATCGGTGGCCATCCTGAAGCTGGTGGAAATGCCGGCAAAAAAACCGTCCGCCTGAGCGTTGCCGGCGGGCAGACTCTCAACCCGTCTTGCTGCGACCGAGACCGCCGAGCAGGGCGGCGACAAGGCGCCGCGGTTTGTGCGGATGCTCGATATGCGCGAGAACCTGCGCCGTTTCGGCGTCGGCCGGGGCGGCCATCGGATGCGGTTCCGCGCTTTCGTATGGTTTGCTGAAGTCAAAGCCGTCGGCGGCGATGTGGCTCATGCGTTTGCCGCTCGCCGAGCCGCCTCTCGACGAATGCTCACGGCGCGGCTTGGCGGCTGGCGCAACCGATGCCGGAGGCGCCGGCGGACGCCGGTGATGCGATTTTCGCCCGGTGGGCGGATATTCGTAGTCGTATTCCGGCTCGAAGCCCGGCACGATAACCTGCTCCACCTGTATCTTGATCAGCTTTTCAATATCGACCAGATACTGGACTTCATGCGCCGCAACCAGGGAAATCGCCGTACCCGGTTTGCCCGCGCGACCGGTGCGACCGATGCGGTGGATGTAGTCTTCGGGTGTATGCGGCAACTCGAAATTGATAACGTGCGGCAACTCGTCGATATCCAGGCCGCGTGCTGCGACATCGGTGGCGACCAGCACCAGCGCCGTCCCGTTCTTGAAGGCCTCAAGCGCTTTGAGTCTATCCAGTTGGCTCTTGTCGCCGTGAATCGAATCGGCGGCAATGCCAGCACGCTGCAGCTCTCGGGCCAGCTTGTTGGTTTCGATCTTGGTCCGGGTAAACACCAGAACCTGATTGAACTCCGACGACTTGAGCAATTTAACCAGCAGCGCCCGTTTGGCGTCCGATGCCACCGGATGAACGCGGTGCGTGATCATTTCGGAAACCGTGTTGCGCTTGGCGACTTCGATCAGCACCGGCGACTTGAGCATCTTGTCCGCCAGTTTCTTGATTTCTTCCGAGAAAGTCGCCGAAAACAGCAGGCTCTGGCGCTGTTTCGGCAACAGATTGATAATGCGCGTGACATCCGGAACAAAGCCCATATCGAGCATGCGGTCGGCTTCGTCGAGGACCAGCGCCTGCACGCTGCCGAAGTTGAGGCACTTCTGTTCGACCAGATCCAACAGGCGCCCCGGCGTGGCCACCAGCACCTCGACACCCAGGCGGATTTCGGCGATCTGCGGCTTGATGTCGACGCCGCCGTAAGTACACAAGCTCCGGATCGGGATGTATTTGCTGTACGTCTTGACCGACTCGTAGACCTGGATTGCCAGTTCGCGGGTCGGCGCCAGCATCAACACGCGCACCGGATGCCGGGCGGGCGACGGGCTCGGGCTGGCCAGCGGCAGAATGCGTTGCAACAGCGGCAGGGTAAAGGCAGCGGTCTTACCGGTACCGGTTTGGGCGCCGCCCATCAGGTCGTTACCGGCGAGAACAATCGGAATGGCTTGCGCCTGAATCGGCGTTGGATCCGTGTAACCCTGTTCGGAAATGGCTCTTAGCAGTTCGGGCGCGAGGCCGAGTTCGTCAAAACGCATCGGCGAGGCCTGTAAATAATTCTGGAATCAATGGCATAGGGAGCGGATTATACACCTTGGCGCGTCTGCTGACTCGTAGTACGTGTCGTGCCCGTGATTCAGGGCCGATCTGCGGGTGTGGCAAACGACGCGTTTCATTCCGGGCCGGCAATCAATGCCGGGCAATCTGACCCAGCGCCCGCTCGGCTGCTTCGTCAAAGAGTGAGGTGGCGGAGACGATACGGGCACCGCCGCCGCGTAGCTGCTGCTCCAGTGAAGATGGCGCCAAAGCGACGGCATAACCCCATCCGGCGTTGTACAGCAGGACGGTTCCCGAGTCCGGGCCCTGCCAGCAGAGGCGCCCGCAAAGTTGTTCGCCATCGGGCAAGGCAAAGCGGATCCAATCGCCTTCCTGCCAGTCGCGAGCGGCGGCGCCCCAGCGCGATGGCGTAATTTTGGGCAGCCCAAGGTACTGCACCAGCTTGCCGCTCCGTTCCAGGAGGTGAACCGTTGTTTCGGGCTCCGGGTTGTCACCGGGTAATGGCCCAGCCGTTGCCGGCGGAAGCGGCGCCGGGGCCGCGGCCGATTTCGCCGGTTCGGGCGCTCCGGGGCGATTGCGCAGGGCGGCGGTTTGCAGGTCAAGGCAGGCATTGATGAATGGCGCCCTATCCTCCGTCGGGACCACCAGCTCATCCAGCTCGGCGTTGATGCGTTTGAGCAGCGACGGGATCAGCGCGATCAGCCGCCGGCGTTCTTCGGCACTCGCTTTGGGCTGCACGCTCCACAGCAGTTCGTCTATGCAGGAAGCATTGTCCTGCCAGCGCGTTCCCGTCGTTCCGCCGTCCAGGCAGGCGGTTTCCATGACTTTCAGCCAATGCTCGGCCAGAAATTTCCGAAACGCCGGTTCTGCGGTGTTGATCAGCGCCCGGCCCAACCAGGCTTCCGCACCGGATCGGGCCGCTTCGCGGTTTTCGTGCTCCACGACGAGTTGCACATAGGGCTGCGAGTTTGCCTGATTGGCGCGGTCCCGCTCGGCGATCAGCGTGTCGAGCTCGGCAAGATGCGGGGTCAGTTCTCCCGCGCCGGCTTCCAGCGTCGTCCTGACGGCATCGGCCAGTTTTCCCAGGCTGATGCACATGGCGTTGTCTCGCCCGGCATCGAGACCCAGCCCAATGGCGGCTTGCGCCATGCGGTTGACCAATTGTCGCGCCGGGTGCTGCGTATCGGTGAAGAACGCGGCATCGAGAATGGCCTGCTTGAGCAGCGGAATCTGCAAACGACCGATGGCTGCCTTGACGGCATCGGGAAGATCGGGGGCCGAAAAGATGGCCTCGAAAATCAGCGAAAGCGTGTCCAGGGCGACGGCCGCCGGCTGGCCCATGGGCAAGTCGAGATCCTGCGACCTGAGCGCACGCAGTTGCGGCGGCTGGCCGGGTGCCGCGGACGCGGCCTGTCCGACACCGGCCAGTTGGCGTTGTTCCAGATTGCGCAACTGGTCCATCAAATGGTTCAACATCACGAGCGTCGACACATCCAGCGCGACATTGGCCGAGCCCCCGGCGGAATGGCCTGACTGGCGATCGGCAGGTGCCGAGTCATCGCCGCCCAACTGTTTGCGCAGGATCTGCTGCAGGGTCGAGAGGGCATTTGAGCCACCCGCACTACCGTGGCTGCCCGGGCCATCGACCCGCCCTGCGACTGCCGGGTCTGAGGGCTTGCCGGCAGCGGCGCGTTGTACGATCTTGACCTGCGCCGGCGCTATGCGGTGGCGTTCAAGCAGGGCGTTAAGCTCCGTATAAACCTCGGGAAGCCGCGCCTGCAGCTTTTCTTCCAGCCGGTCCAGCCGGTCCAGGTTTTGCTCCAGATTGTCGCCGCTTTCCCGGCAGATCGCCCACAGCCCACGGCTGACCGGCTCGATTCCCGCCGGGTTGTTTTCCGCCGTCATTTTCGGCCGATCGAGCAAGGTCATATAGCGCAACTGGACGCGCCAATGACCGATGCGCTCATTGTTTTTCAGACGATTGGCAATTTCGCCAATGCGTATCTCCAGCTCGAGATCGTCGTTGCCGACGAGCGAAATTCGCGACGCCGTCAGACCGTCGGTCTGCTCGAACCCGTCCTGCTGCGCCGATGCCGCGAGTTCATCATGCACGGCGCCGATTTCGCCGGAAAATGCCTCAAGGGTCGATGACGATGTAATTCCCGATTGGCGGGCAATATCCGAGAGCCGGCGCTGGAACAGTTCCCGGCTTTCGCGCAAGACAAAATAGGAGTCCTCGGGTGCCGACGGATTCGTGCTTGCAGAACCGGGCTGCTCAGGCATTGGCGTTGATTGGATCGTGTTCGTTGAACACTGCGGCGCAATCCGGATCGCCAAATTCGTTGCGCGCGACCAGCCGAAACTTTACCTGACCCATATCAGACTCCTGTTTCTGTGCGTTCAATCATTCAGGTTCAATATCTCAAGACGCATCGGGCGCAGAGTTCGACGCGGCTTCAATGTTTTTCCGCCGCACTCCTGTCCGGTTTCGCTTCAGAGGCCGTGCCGCCGGAAGTCGCTGCCCTTCTCCGGGTACCGGGCGCCGAGGCGGGCGGCAGTTGAGGCTCGACGGTTTCGATCTTGTTTTCGCGCATGTAGGCATCCATGTCGCGCCAGCCTTCGTAGATCGGCGCCTTGGGCAGCCACGAATAAATCGAATAACAGTCTTCAATGGCGCGGCCCGACTGGCGGCAGGCGCCACCGACGGCTTTCCCTTCCGCGTCCGTGCGGGCGGCCTTCGCGCCCGGATCCTCGATCCCGAGCTGTTGCTGAATCATGTCGCAGCCGGAAAGCGTGAGTACCAGCATGGCGGCGCCCATGCAATGACGCAGCGCGTTCACTCGCTTGGCTGGCACGGGAATCCCTGGCAGTAGGTTTGCATAACCGCCATTTTAACCATAAAACGGGATGCGTCGATGCGGCGGCAGGCGCTTCAAGACCCGCCGCCGGCTTCGCGCGCATTCTGCTCACGACGGTCTTTCCCGCTTCGTCGTTCTTTGCTCACGCGCGTTGGTCTGGCGCGACGCCGGTCGGCACCGCGCCCCAGGGCCGCCACGGCCTGCGGCGGCGGAGCATTGATCTGGTGCCGGATTTCCTCGGCGATTCGCGCCACGGCGTCATCTGGCAACGCAGCGGCCAGTTGCGCCAGGTCACGCCGCAGGGCGTTGTCGCCGCGATGCGCCGCACTGAACAGCAGAAAGAGCACCAGCGCATTGATGACGACGATCATGCATTCGAGATAAAGCAGCGGCCAGTAGATCGTGCGCCGCGAGCGGCTGCCGAAGATGAAATAGAAACTATCAAAGCCGCCGGTATCGTAGCGCAGCAGCGACTGATAAGGCTCAAAAGGGGGAAAGACAACGATGACGGCAAGGTTGACGGCGACAAACCCGCCGATGGCCTGGGCAAACCGGAATTCGGGGTTGGCGCCGCGATCATTCTTGTCCTGCAAAACCAACCAGGCGATCAGGGTATTGATGCCAACGAACATCAGCTGTAAGGTTAACAGCTCCGTAAATACAGGTTTGCTGCCCAATTGGCTGAACAGTGGGAAAAAGCCATCAAAACCGGGTAGCACGCCCTTGACCAGCGGCTGACTGGTAAATGGGGGAAACAGCACCATGACCAGTGCATTGATTAGAGCGGTAACCACCACCAGGCGCTGATACTTGTTCATGGGGGATGCTCCAGGAACGTTCCGGGACCGATGAGGCGAACTATAGCGCGCTTTGGAAGCAAAGTCCTGAGCGCTTGAACCTTACCGAAAACAAGGAACACGTTAGCCACAATATTTTTGTCTATTGTCGTCACAAAGGAAAACAGATGAAACTCTCCATTCTATTCATGGCGCTGGGCGGCCTGATTCTCGCCGCTCCAGCCCTCTCAGCGCCGGCGCATGTCCCGGCCGCGCCGTCAGGACCTGTCGAGATCGAGCTGTCGCAAAAACTCGACGAAGAGCGCGCCGAACGCCTTGAATCGCTGATCGAGCGTTTCAACAGTCAGCACAAAGACGTTCATCTGAAATCGGTGCGCCGGGTCGATGGCGATGCGCCGAAACAGATCAATCTGGTGACAAGCGTGGAGCACGCCCGGTTCATGGCCGACAAGGCCAAGTTCAAACCGCTTTACGATGTCATGCACGAAGCGAAGCAGCCACTGGATACCCGGCAGCTTTCTCCTGAACTGAGCCATGGCCTGGCCGATGCCAAGGGCAATCTGTTCGCCTTGCCTGTCGCTTATTCCACACCGGTGCTCTATTACAACAAAGCAGCATTCCGCAAAGCGGGATTGAATCCCGAAGCCCCCCCGAAGAGCTGGAGCGAAGCCCAGGTAGCCGCGGGAAAATTGGCCGATTCCGGCAGCCGCTGCCCGTTCACCACGTCCTGGCCGGCCTGGGTATTTATCGACAACATGAGTGCCTGGAATGGCGCCCCGGTGAGCGACGCCAAAGGCCAGCTGGCGTTTAATGGCCTGGTTCAAGTCAAGCACATCGCCATGATGGCTACCTGGTACAAGAGCAAGTACTTCTCCTATTTCGGGCGCCGGGACGAAGCGGATCGTCGGTTTGCCAGCGGCGATTGCGCCATGCTGACCAGTTCATCTTCGCTAAACGGGTCCTTGACCGAAAACAAATCGCTGGACTTTGGCGTTTCTGCCATGCCCTACCATGACGACGTGCGCGGCGCGCCGCAGAACACCCTGGCCGACGGCGCCTCGCTGTGGTTTGCCAATGGCATGAGCTCGGCGGAAACCAAGGCCGTCGCCAAATTCGTTCATTACGTCATGGGTCCGGAAATTCAGATCGAATTGACGCTGGCCGGCAGTTTCCTGCCGATGACTTCGGTCGCGCGCACGGCGGCCGAGAGCAAACTGCTGAAGGCGAACCTAGCCGGTCTGAAGGTCGCTTACTCGGAGCTGCAAGGCAAGGCATCTTCGCCTCCAGTGCGCATCGCCCAAGACGAGAAGTTGCGGACCATCGTCGAGGAAGAACTTGAAACGGTCTGGGCGAACAAGAAACCCGCCAAGGAAGCGCTGGACAATGCCGTGACGCGCGGCAATGCCACTATCGAACCCGTCGTCAAGGTCGCCAAGGCAAAACGCGGCAAGTGAATCGCCCCGCGCCCGGCTGGACCTTCCCGCGTGTTTTTGCGCACCGCTGCGGCGGTGCGCTGGCGCCGGAAAACACGCTATCCGGGCTACGCATCGCCGCCGCCATGGGTTGCCGGGCCGTCGAGTTCGACGTCATGCTGTCCGGCGACAACACGCCGTGGCTGATTCATGACGAAACACTGGAACGCACGTCCGACGGAATCGGCCCTGTTTGCCAGACTTCCGATGACGCCTTGGGCCGGCTCGACGCCGGCCTTCGCTACCATCGCGCCTTTACCGGCGAGCCGCTTCCTACGCTTGCCGCGGCAGCGGCCTTGTGCCTTGAACTCGGCCTCATGGTCAATGTCGAGATCAAGCCGGCGGCAGGGCATGAAGCCGTTACCGGCGAAATCGTCGCCACACGCATTACCGAGTTATGGCGTGGCGCACCGTTGCCCATCGCTTCTTCATTTTCGGAAGTGGCGCTGGAAGCCGCGCGGCAGGCGGCATCCCAGTTGCCGCTTGGATACCTGTCGGTTAAACCGCCGCCCGACTGGCTCCACCGCCTGAATGCGCTCGGCGCCTACAGCCTCCATTGCGCTGTCGGCGAACTTGACGATGCCGTGCTCGATGCCGCCAAAGCCAATGGCGTACCCGTACTCTGCTACACGGTCAATGATCGCCCGGCCGCCGATGCGTTATTCAAACGGGGCGTCGCCGCCGTGTTCAGCGACCGCATCGAAAAATTCCGTACAGGCACCTGACATAACGCCGACCACTCACTGTATGGCGTAGGCGTTTCGCTATTTCTCGATGGCATACGACAAACAGTTCAGGCCGCATGGCCGTTGAGTTGTAAATGTCTATTGCTGGCTTACGGCTTGTTACAAAATTGCGGTTTCCCTCGACCGTGAGCGTGCGTTAATTCTCCCATGGGACGACCCATACCAATTTCCTCTACAACCTCAAGGAGAACAACATCATGAAACTGCTGAATGCAACACTGGTTTCCATCATGCTGGCCGCGCCGCTGACGGTTTTCGCGCAATCGAACAACACCCCAAGATTCGACCAGCGACAGGCCAATCAGGAAAGGCGCATCGAGCAGGGCGAGCAATCCGGATCGCTTACCCCGAGAGAGGCAGCGCGCCTTGACAAGGGTCAGGACCACCTGCAGACAATGGAAGACAAAGCCAAGGCCGATGGCAAAGTCACCCGGCAGGAACGGGCTAGGCTCCAGCATGCTGAAGACAAGCAGAGCAAACGGATTTACCGACAGAAACACGACCGCCAGCACGACTACAACCACGACGGCAAGGTCGACCGGCCGCATCGTGGCGGCCATGTTTGATCCGGCCTGGCGTTTATGACGACAAACCCGCTTCGGCGGGTTTTTTTCGCCCTTCAAACTCCGCGTAACCTCCCGGAAGCAGCATAACGTCTACACCGTGGCAGGGCCTGGTCATGGCCTTTCGTGAGCTGCCCTCAGATAATTCGGTGCTAAAATCAAACCCCCTTGCAATACGCCCCTTCAGGGACACATTCCGATGAAAAGCGCCGAAATACGCCAGAAGTTTCTCAAGTTCTTTGAATCCAAAGGTCACCAGATCGTGCCATCCAGTTCGCTGGTGCCGCACGAGGATCCGACGCTGCTGTTCACCAACGCCGGGATGAACCAGTTCAAGGATGTGTTCCTCGGTTTCGACAAGCGGCCCTACGTTCGCGCGACGACTTCGCAGAAATGCGTTCGCGCCGGCGGCAAGCATAACGATCTGGAGAACGTCGGCTACACTGCGCGTCACCACACCTTCTTCGAGATGCTCGGCAATTTCTCGTTTGGCGACTATTTCAAGCTCGACGCCATCAAGTACGCCTGGGAGCTGTTGGTCGATGAGTACACGCTGCCGAAAGATCGCCTTTGGGTTTCGGTCTATGCCGAGGATCAGGAGGCCTATGACATCTGGAATTCGGTGATCGGCGTCCCGGCGGAGCGCATCGTGCGCATTGGCGACAACAAGGGCGCGCGCTATGCCTCCGACAATTTCTGGATGATGGGCGACACCGGCCCCTGCGGCCCGTGCACCGAAATCTTCTACGATCACGGCGAGCATATTCCGGGCGGGCCGCCGGGCTCGCCCGACGAGGACGGCGACCGTTACATCGAGATCTGGAACAACGTCTTCATGCAATTCAACCGCGACGAGAACGGCGTCATGCACCCGCTGCCCAAACCCTCGGTGGACACCGGCATGGGGCTGGAACGCATCGCCGCGGTGTTGCAGCACGTGCATAGCAACTACGAGATCGATCTGTTTCAGAGTCTGATCGCCGCTGCCGCTCGCGAAACGAGCGCCGAGAACATGGACAGCCCGTCGCTGCGCGTTCTGGCCGACCACATCCGCGCCTGCGCGTTCCTGCTCGCCGATGGCGTCATCCCCGGCAACGAAGGACGCGGCTACGTCCTGCGCCGCATCATCCGCCGCGCCATTCGCCATGGCTACAAGCTCGGTGCGCGAGCGGCCTTCTTTCACAAGATGGTTCCGGATCTGGTTGCCGAGATGGGCAGCGCCTATCCCGAGCTGGTGTCGGGCGAAAAGCGTATCACCGACGTGTTGCGCCAGGAGGAGGAGCGCTTCTTTGCGACCATCGAGCATGGCATGGCGATACTCGAAGGCGAGCTGGCGGCGATGGGCAGCAAGGATATCTTCAACGGCGAAACGGCGTTCAAGTTGCACGACACCTTCGGCTTCCCGCTCGATCTGACGGCCGACATTTGCCGCGAGCGCGCCGTCACGGTCGACAGCGCCGGTTTCGAAGCAGCGATGAACCGGCAAAAGGAGCTGGCACGCGCCGCAGGTAAATTCAAGATGGCCGCAGCGCTTGAATACAGCGGCCCGACGACGATCTTTCACGGTTATGACACGCTCGATTTCAAGGGCAAGGTGCTGGCGCTTTACAAGGAAGGCAGCCCGGTCAATGACTTGAAGGAAGGCGATCACGGCGTGGTCGTGCTCGACGAAACGCCGTTCTACGCCGAATCCGGCGGCCAGGTCGGCGACCGCGGCATCGTGCAATCGGCGCAGGGAATCTTTGCCGTCGATGATACGCAGAAGATACAGGCGGCCGTATTCGGCCATCAGGGTGTGCTCAAGACGGGAACGCTAAAGGTTGGCGATGCGGTCAATGCCCGAGTCGATTTGCTGGCGCGCAGCCGCACCATGCGCAACCATTCGGCGACGCACCTCATGCACAAGGCATTGCGCGAAGTACTCGGCGAGCATGTGCAGCAGAAAGGGTCGCAGGTCGACCCGGACAAGACACGCTTCGACTTCGTGCACAACCAGCCGATGAATGACGAAGAAATCCGCCGCGTCGAGAACATCGTCAACGCCGAGACCCTGGCCAATGTGGATTGCCAGTGCCGTGTGTTGCCGATTGCCGAAGCGCAGAAGCTCGGCGCGATGATGCTGTTCGGCGAAAAATACGGCGACGAAGTGCGCGTCATCGACATCGGTTCGTCACGCGAACTGTGCGGCGGAACGCACGTGCGACGCACTGGCGATATCGGCGTATTCACCATCGTGGCCGAAGGCGGCGTAGCGGCCGGCGTGCGCCGTGTCGAAGCCATTACCGGCGACGTGGCACTGGCCTATATGCAGAATATGGAGACCGCGCTGGGCGGCGTGGCCGGAACGCTCAAGGTGCAGCCCGGCGAGGTCCATGAGCGCGTCAATTCCATGCTCGATCAGGTACGCCGGCTTGAGCGCGAGTTGTCCGCACTGAAGAGCAAGCTGGCGACGGCGCAGGGCGACGATCTGGTCGGTCAGGCGGTTGAGGTGAAGGGATCGAAAGTATTGGCGGTGACAATGGAGGGCGCCGACCTCAACGCCTTGCGCGAAACGATGGACAAGCTGCGCGACAAGCTCAAGAGCGCGGCCGTTGTGCTGGCCTCGACTGCGGGCGGCAAGGTCACCCTGATCGCCGGCGTCACGGCCGACCTGACGGCCAGGGTCAAGGCCGGCGAACTGGTGAATATGGTCGCCCAGCAAGTCGGCGGCAAGGGTGGCGGCCGGCCGGATATGGCCCAGGCCGGCGGCACCGAACCGGGCAAGCTGCCCGCCGCGCTGGCCTCGGTGCCGGCGTGGGTGGAGCAGAAACTGTCAGCACCGGTTTGATCGCCATCACGCATGGCTTGACTCGGCAAATCGCTTAAAGCGCACGATTTGCCTCGCGGCGATTTCTCTATAGCCGGCGTATCTTGTCGAGCAGTGCGGTTGTCGACGTTTGGTGAATGAAGGGAATCGAGACGACCCGGCCGCCCCAGCCGATCACTTGTGTATTGCCGACAATCTTATCCACCGACCAGTCGCCGCCTTTGACCAGCACGTCGGGGCGGCACGCCAGAATGCGCTCAAGCGGCGTGTCTTCGTCGAACCAGGTGACCAGCGAGACGCATTCCAGCGCCGCCATGACCGCCAGCCGGTCGGCCAGCGCGTTCACCGGGCGGTCATCGCCTTTGCCCAGCCGCCTGACCGAAGTATCCGAGTTGACGGCCACCAGCATCGATTCGCCCAGCGCACGCGCCTGGGCCAAAAGTGTCACGTGGCCACGGTGCAGAATGTCGAAGCAGCCGTTGGTGAATACCAGCGGCCGCGGCAGTGCCGCCAGCCGGGCCGCCAGATCGCCGGGGGCGACAATTTTTGCTTCATGGACGGGGGGTGGAAAGCTCATGCGATGCGACTCCAGGTGCGCCGAGCCATGATTTTATCATCCGCACCGGAATTCGGAATTAATCGTCATATCGGCGCCTTCAAAACGGCACGCCATCATTCCGGGAATCGACTATGATACAGCCGCTGTCGGCCGTCGAGCAGGCGCTTCTTCTGCCGGCCCGGCTCCGCTCGGACTAACGGACAGACGGACAGACAGAAATCAGATCGCTCGTTGAACAGATATGCTCCTACTCAAACTCGTTATCTTGTTGTTGATCAGCTCAGTCGCTTTGGGCTGGCTGGCGCGCCACTTCAAATTCCCCTATCCGATCGCTCTGGTGGTCGGTGGCCTTCTGCTGGGCTTCCTGCCAAAACTGCCGCAGTTCCCCTTCAACCCGCAGTTGATCCTGGTGGTGGTCTTGCCGCCCATCCTTTACCAGACCGCGCTGCTGACCTCATGGAGCGACTTCAAGGCCAATATTCGCCCGATCAGCCTGCTCGCCATCGGGCTGGTCATCGCCACGACGCTGACGGTCGGCGCCATGCTCAAGCTTCTGGTGCCGGACGTGCCGTGGGCCGTGGCGTTTGTCCTCGGCGCCATCGTCTCCCCACCCGATGCGGTGGCCGCCACGGCCATCCTTTCCCGGCTCAATATCCCGCGCCGTATCGTCACCCTGCTGGAAGGCGAAAGCCTGGTCAATGACGCCACCGGACTGGTGATCTACAAATTCGCCATCGCCGCCGCGCTGACCGGGACGTTCTCGCTGGTGGACGCCAGCTTCAATTTTTGTCTCGTATCCGTTGGCGGCATAGCGCTGGGAGTCGTCTTTGCGTTCGTCTTCATCGCCATCCACAAGCATCTCGGCGACCCGTTCATCGAGGTGCTGACTTCGCTTGTCGTGCCCTATACGGCCTACATCACCGCAGAGTCCATCCATGTTTCCGGTGTCCTGGCGGTCGTTGCCGCAGGGCTGGTTCGCGGACGTCACGCGCCTGAGATCGTCTCCGCCGAGATGCGCATCATTGCCCGTTCGGTCTGGAATCTTCTCGTCTTCATGCTCAACAGTCTGATCTTCATCCTGATTGGCATCCAGATGTCGGACGTCGTGGAAAGCCTGACCCGTTTTACCTCACAGGAACTGATCGGCCTGGGCATCGTCATCAGCGCAGTGGCTATTGTCGTGCGTTTCGCCTGGGTTTATCCGGTGGCTTACCTGCCGCGCTGGCTCAGCGGCAGCTTGCGCGACGACGAACCGAACCTGCGCAAGCGCGAGCTCGGCATCATCAGCTGGTGCGGCATGCGCGGTATCGTTTCACTGGCCGCTGCCTTGGCCCTTCCGGTCTTCTTGCCCGATGGCCGGCCCTTCCCGCATCGCGACCTGATTGTATTTCTTTCGTTCTTCGTGATCGCGGTCACGCTGATCGGACAGGGACTAAGCTTGCCCTACCTGATCCGCCGCCTCAAGGTAGGTTCCAAATGGAATATTCTCAGCGAACAACAGCGCGTTCGTGCCGCCATGAGCGCTGCGGCAATGTCCGCCATCGATCGAATCATGGCGACCGAGAAGGCCCCGGTCGAGTGGGCCGATCTGCTCCGGGCTGAAATTGTCGACCGGATCTCGCTGGCCGCGCCGGATGGCGTGGAACGTCAACCGCGAGCAGAATTCATGTCGCGCCTACGCCATGCGGCGATCCAGGCCGAGCGCAAGGAAATGATCCGGATGTGGCATGACAACGAAATCAGCGACGAGGTGATGCGCCACCTCGAAGAGGTGCTGGATTACCAGGAAGCGCACCTCTGAGCGGAGACGGCGCGTCTTGTCGAACCGCCTCCGGTCAAGCCGGCAAATGGATTACTGAACCTTCTCTTCCGGCGCCTTGCTGTTGTTGTTCGAATGGGTCACATCAAGTTCTCTGGCCTTGGCCGGCTCGATGATCTCGAACAGGTTGACGACTTTCTTGACGCCACCGGTGGTTCGCGCCACGTTGATGGCCGAATCGGCTTCCGCCTGAGTGACCAAGCCCATCAGAAAGACTACGCCGGCTTCAGTGACCACCTTGACGTGAACCGGGTTGTATTTGCCCGAATCAACCGAACGGCTCTTGACCTTGGACGTGATAAAGGAGTCGTTGCTGCGCTCGGTGAAGGAACTGGTCGGGCCGACCACGAGCTCGTTGTACACTGCTGCGACATTGGGCACCAGGGAAACGATGCGTTCCGCTTCGGGCTTCTGGTCGGCGGAATACACTTCGCCGGACATCAGCACCTTGCGGTTATAGCTCGTGTAATTGACATGAATCTTGTCGCCCAGCTTTTCACCGACTCTGGCACTGGCTTTCCATTCAATGGTTTCATCTTCGGTCTGCGTGCCGAGCGAGCGTCGATCGATCGTGGCCAGCGCGCCGGCCGTGGCGCCGGCAACAACCACAGGGACACAGCCCTGCAAAGCAGGAAGGAAGGTGGCGCCGAGCAACAGGCCGGCGAGTATGCGTTTTCTCATTCTTCAACTCCTAAAAGAAGACAGTCGATCCCATCGCACAAACAATGGATGGTCAGGAGATGAACCTCCTGAATCCGTGCCGTTCGGTCCGAAGGCACGCAAATGTGTACATCGGCGTCACGCAACAAGCCCGCGATCTCGCCGCCTCCTCTACCGGTCAAGGCGACGACGCGCAGTTCGTTGTCATGCGCCGCGTGAATCGCTTCAATGACGTTGGCCGAGTTACCCGAGGTCGAAATGGCCACCAGTACGTCACCCGACTGGCCGAGCGAGCGCACCTGTTTTTCGAATATGGCCTTGAAACCATAATCGTTGGCAATGGCAGTCAGAATTGAACTGTCGGTGGTCAGCGCAATCGCCGCCAGCCCCTGGCGTTCCATTTCGAAGCGCCCCACCAGTTCGGCGGCCAAGTGCTGTGCATCCGCGGCCGATCCGCCATTGCCGCAGGTCAGTACCTTGCCATTGGCCAGCAAGCAAGCGACCATCGCTTCGGCGGCCTCGGCAATCGGGGCCGACAGTTGTTCAACCGCGTCGAGTTTGACCTGGGCACTATCCTGAAAGTGCTGGCTGATACGTGAAATCAAATCCATAAGTTACGCTGCTTGTATTGTGCCAGAGACGCCAAGTCTATCATCACAGGATCAGATAGACGGCAAACTCGACGCGCCGCCATGGGTTGGGATCGTCATTCAGTTTCAATACGCGCGCTTCGAGCGGCTCGCCGGCGTCCAGCGCTGCAGCCACGGCGCGGTTCTCGGCACGCGGCACGTAGCCGAGCGGGTTGCCGTTCCAATCCACACGTACCGCGTTGCGATCATGGCGGTTGCGCGGTTCGCGAACAAGTGTCAGATGATCGCCCGGCCGGATTTCGGCCCACAGCCGCTCAACCGCGTAATACTGGCTCCCAGCCAGGGGCGAACGCTGAATGAGGATTTTTACCGATTCGGCACCAGCATTCAGGGCGGCCAGCAGCGCGATGACAAACAAGTTAGCCCGCAGCAAAGGCATCGGGTATCCATTCGATATGGGTTTCCTGTATTTCGTCGCTTCCTTCCAGCAATACGCAGTCGAAGCGGCAATCGCGAGCGGCTTGGTCATGAAGCGCCAGATAGTGTTGTGCCGCCAGAACGATGCGCCGTTGCTTGGCTGGCGTGATGCTCGCGCTCGCGCCACCATAGCCGGCGTTGCGGCGCAGACGCACTTCGACGAAGACGAGCACATTTCCGTCACGGCAAACCAGATCGATCTCTCCGCAGCGACAGCGATAATTGCGCGTCAATACGGTCAATCCGCGCTTTGCCAGAAATCGCGCGGCGCATTCCTCGGCAAGTTTGCCGCTGACGTTGCCGGCACTCCTCGTGGTATCTTTGGCTTTCACTGTTTTCGTGCCCCTCCATGACGGAAGAATCCCCCGCATTATATGTAGTGCCGACGCCAATCGGGAATCTGGGCGACATGACGCTGCGCGCCATCGAAATCCTGCGCCAGGTGCCGTGGGTGGCCGCCGAGGATACGCGGCACAGCGGACCGTTGCTCAAGCACTACGGCAGCGATGCGCGCCTGATGCCCGCGCACGAACACAACGAAGAAGCCGCCGCGCAACAAGTCATCGCACGCCTGGACGGTGGCGAGTCGGTTGCCCTGCTGTCCGACGCCGGCACGCCGGCCATTTCCGACCCCGGCGCTCGACTGGTGGCACGCGTACGCGCGGCGGGTTTTCGGGTCGTCCCCCTGCCCGGCGCCTGTGCCGCCATTTCGGCGCTCTCCGCATCCGGCCTTCCGGCGCCGCATTTCTTGTTTTACGGCTTTTTGCCCGCCCGCACGGCGCAACGTGAAACGACCTTGCGCGGATTGTCTGCGCTGCCTTACACCCTGGTGTTTTATGAAGCGCCGCACCGGATTCTGGAGACTGTCGAATCGCTGGCCGCTGTTTTCGGGCCGGATCGCACGCTGGTCATGGCGCGCGAGCTGACCAAACTCTTCGAAACGATTCACAGCGGCTTGCTCGGCAATGCCTACGACTGGCTGACCGCTGACGCCAACCGCCAGCGTGGCGAATTCGTGTTGCTCGTCTCCGGCGCGCAGGAGGCAGCGGACGATAGCGAAAGCGCGCGAGTGCTCAAGTTATTGCTTGGCGAAGGGCTTCCGGTCAAGCAGGCGGCGAAACTCGCGCACGCGATTACCGGGGCGAAGAAGAACGCGATGTACGAGATGGCGCTGGCCTTCATGCAGCATGCCGACGTTTCGGGCCGCCAAATCATCTAAAATCGGCCTATCCAATCCCAGGCTTTTGCGATGCGAATCACACCCACGGTCACCCCCACACTCACACCCACGCTTACCCTCACCCGCCCCGACGACTGGCACTTGCACCTGCGCGATGGTGACGCGCTCGCCGCCGTTCTGCCCGACACGGCGCGCCGGTTTGCACGGGCCATTGTCATGCCCAACCTGCGTCCGCCGATAACGACCGTCAGTGCGGCGGGAGCATACCGGCAACGCATCCTCGCCAGCCTACCCGCAGGGATGGATTTTGAGCCGCTGATGACCTTGTACCTCACCGATGCAACCCCGGTCGACGAGATCCGCCGGGCGTCGGAGAGCGGCTTTGTTCATGCGGTCAAGCTTTACCCGGCCGGCGCCACGACCAATTCCGACGCCGGGGTAACCGACCTCGAGCATTGCGACGCCGTTCTGGCCGAAATGGAAAAGCTCGGTTTGCCGCTGCTGGTTCATGGCGAAGTGACCGACCCGGCAATCGACGTTTTCGACCGCGAAAGCGTCTTCATCGAACGCGTGCTGCAGCCGCTGCTCGCGCGCCGCCCGGGCTTGCGTGTCGTCTTCGAACATATCACCACACAGGATGCGGTGGATTATGTCCTTGCCGCCGGAGCCAATCTGGCGGCCACCCTCACCGCGCATCATTTGCTGTACAACCGTAATGCAATCTTCACTGGCGGCATCCGGCCGCACTACTATTGCCTGCCCATACTGAAGCGCGAGAGCCATCGTCAGGCGCTGGTAAGTGCAGCGACTTCCGGCAACGACAAATTCTTTCTCGGCACCGATTCGGCCCCGCATGCGCTGCCGGCCAAGGAGTCGGCATGTGGATGCGCCGGATGCTACACGGCGCATGCCGCGCTTGAGCTTTATGCCGAGGTTTTCGAGGCAGCCGGGGCGCTCGACAAGCTGGAAGCCTTTGCCAGCTTCAATGGCGCCGACTTCTATCGGCTGCCGCGCAATACCGGTACAGTGACGCTGGAAAAGAACACCTGGGCGATACCGGATGCCGTCAATTATGCTGACGGCGACAAGCTGGTGCCGTTCCGTGCCGGCGAACCGGTACATTGGAAGCTCATCGCTTGACGATTGATCTGACTGCTTAGGGAGGTTATCCGTGAAATTCTCCAGCATCACGCGCCGGTGGCTGCCCCTGTTCCTGCTGCCCTTGCTTGCAGCCTGTTCCGACCAGCGCGCCAGCTTTGAAATCAAGGGCAGCGCGCATGCGCTCACCCTGATCCGGGTGACCGGCATGCCGTGGGACAAAACAGCGAAGTACACCATTGTCGCGGCGCGCATGCCCGACTGCATGCGGCGGCACCCCATGCCGGATGCCGGGCTGGAAGCCAGGGTGGAGGTGTACTCGCCGGGCAACGACGCCTGGATTCTCAAACAGGACGGACGCATGTACGTTGTCGAAACCCGCAGTTGCGAAGGATTTGCCGCGCTCGACAAAGCGCCGGAAGGCGGCGTGGGCCCACTGGCGGGCAGTTTCGAAATGCGCAACGATACGCTCGTGTTCACTGCCGCACCGAAAGTTGAACCGCCTCCGCAGCCAGCGGCGGCAGAGCCCGCCCCAGCAACGAACTGATTCCGGCGGACACGACCGCGTATAATCGAACCGGGAAGTCGGTCAGGCAACCGCTGGGCGAGAGGTGAGCACTTCGGCGCAAGCCTCAGCCGAGAGGAAAGTCCGGGCTTCATAGAGCGAGATGCCGGTTAACGGCCGGGCACCGTGAGGTGACGGAAAGTGCAACAGAGAACAGACCGCCTAAGTCCGGGGCAACCCGGGCCGGCAAGGGTGAAACGGCGAGGTAAGAGCTCACCGCGGACGTGGTAACACGGACGGCACGGCAAACCCCATCTGAAGCAAGGCCAAATAGGGAAGCGCATGGCGTGGCTCGCGCCGCTTCCGGGTAGGCTGCTTGAGCGCACTGGCAACAGTGCGCCTAGAGGAATGGTTGCCCACGACAGAACCCGGCTTAACGACCGGCTTCCCCCTTTTTCGACCCGAGCTTGACTCACGCATCGTCCCATCCGGACAAAAAAAGCCCATGCACTGGTGTGCATGGGCTTTTGTGACTTCTACTCCGGCACGCCTGGCCGAAGTGATCGGCTTTTCGCCGTTGGGGTTGCTACACAATCATCTGTATCGAATGGCAGTGACAAAGAACCAAGAAGTCTCCTTGAAAAAACGGTTGGTGCACCACATCGAAACGCCGGACTCACCGCAGATCACGACGCACTTTCAATGTAGCTCATAAAAAGGAAAAAGCCAGGATTGAACCACCACCGACAGCGAATGCCGGTTTGTGATTCAAATCGCGATTTCCGGCAGCGGCACGATCCGGTATCCGCGAGCGACCAGCGCCTGCCGCAAATGGCGTGCGACGCCTACCGCGTCGGGGTTGTCGCCATGTACGCAGATGCTGGCGATCGCAGTCGCGATGCGGGCGCCATTGACGGCAATCAATGCCCCGGCTTCCAGCATGGCCAGGGTGTGGGCGAGGCAGGCTTCGGCACCGTGGATCAAGGCGTCCGGCCGCGACCGGGGCACCAGTTGGCCGTCCGGCAGATAAGCCCGGTCGGCAAAAATCTCTTCCAGCACATTCAAACCGGCAGCATGTCCAGCGGCAAGGAGTTGCGAAGCCGCTGGCGCCAACAAGATCAGGCGGCGATCGATGGCCCGAATCGCCCGGCATACCGTATCGGCAACGCCGCGGTCGATACTGGCGAGGTTGTTCAAAGCACCGTGTGGCTTGACATGCGTGACTTGAGCCGCTTCCAGCGATGCCACGCCTGCCAGGGCGCCGATCTGGAATGCAATCTGGCCCTCCAGCTCGGCTGGGGAAAGCGTCATGGCGCGACGACCGAAGCCCTGCAAATCAGGGTAGCTCGGGTGAGCGCCGATCGAAACGCCGCGCGCCTGGGCCAGCCGCACGGTACGCCGCATGGTTTCGGGATCGCCGGCATGTCCCCCACAGGCAATATTGGCGGAGGCAACTATTTCGAGCATCGCGGCGTCGTCGCCCATGCTCCAGGGACCATAGCCTTCGCCAAGATCGGCATTGAGGTTAAGCCGCATGGTTGGCATCGATCACTCCATCAATCAGGTTGGCCGCATAGAGCGCGTCCGCATCGAACGCCGAATGACTGGGCCGCAGGCTGGCGATACGTGCAGCCAGCTCGGCCGCCGTTTGGTGACGGGCAGCGAGCGCCTGCCGCAGGTCGACCTCGACAAAGCGCAGCGCCTGACCCGGCAAAGCGTGCCCCAAGCGTGGCAAATCGGCACCGATCACGGTCGCAATGATCGGGTAGCCGCCGACGGTCTGGCAGTCGGCCAGTAGAACAATCGGCCGCCCATCACCGGGAACCTGTATTGCCCCCGGCGTCACGGCTTCCGAGACGATGTCGGCACCGTAGCGCGGATCGTGATCCAGGCGCAAGCCGTTGAGGCGCAAGCCCATGCGGTCGGCCTGATGGCTGACGACCAAAGCTTCGCTCGTCAACCTTGACCAGGCGAGGGTGGTGAAATGTTCTCGCTGCGGCCCGGCCAGTACGCGTATCGGGCTCCGATCCAGACGTGGCGGATCGGGCAATCTGAGTTCACGATCCCGAAGCGCGTCAGCCTCCCCCAATTGTTCCGGGCAACGTGCGATCTTTATCTTGTCTCCGATAGCCAGTTGCCGGCCCTCAAGACCGCCAAAGCGCGCACGTGCATAGGTCGAGCGGCTGCCCAGCACCAGCGGCACATCGACCCCCCCGGCAATGGCCAGATAGGCCACGCCGCCTTGCACCTCGCCCAGAATCAGCGTGTCGCCCGTCCGCAAATGATGGCTGGCCCAGGCATCGGCTGGACGCAGATCGCCATCCACCGATTCGATGCGACCATCGACAGATCCCGTCAATGCGATCAGCACCGGCGTCAAGGCGTGCAGCCGCGGCCCGACCAGGCGCATTTCGATGGTTGCCGCCGTCGGAGGATTTTGTACGAGCGCATTGGCCAATTGCAGAAAGACCGGGTCCAGCGCGCCCGAGAGCGGCACGCCGAGATGTCGGAACCCGGGTCGCCCCATGTCCTGCACCGTGGCATAACCGTTACATACGAGGATTTCGATCATGTCGCGAGAAACTTCGCGCGGGGCAATTCGCCTGCGTCTACTGCTGCGGCGAGGTCGGCGAATTCGTGTTTGCCGATCGGTGCAAACCGGACAGTATCGCCCGCCGCCAGCAGCGCGGGCCGTTCTGGCTGGTCAAGGTCGAACATCCGCAGGGGAGTTTGACCCAGCAGATGCCACCCTCCGGGACTCGGCCACGGATAGATGGCCGCTTGCGCACCCGCGATGGCGACGCTGTGGGGCGGCACGTCGCTTCGAGGGGTTGTCCGTCGCGGCAAACGCAGCCCTTCGGGCAACTCGCCAAGGTACGGGAAGCCCGGCATGAAGCCAATCATGAACACGGCCAGCTCGGCCCCACAAAGCGTTTCAACCACGGAGGATTCGCTGCGTCCTGTGGCGCGCGCGACAGTGGCCAGATCCGGCCCGTGCTCACCACCAAACAGGACTGGAATTTGCCAACGCGCCGCCAACGTGCCGACTGATGTGCCCTGGAAAAGTGTCAACTCGGCGGCACGGCACAGGTTTTCGGCCAGTTCGTCCCGGCTCAGGATTGCCGGGTCGTAGTGCACAGTCAGAGAACAATAGGTCGGCACCACGTCAGTGATCCCGGGCAACATGCCCAGCGCATCCCGTGCAGCAATGACGCGGGCGTTAAGCGCCACATCGACACGATCGCCCAGTTCCAATGTCAGCGCCGTGTCGCCAAGATCGCGAAGTCGTGGCTTCATCCCACCATGTGCTGCGGCAACCAGGTGATGATGGCGGGAAAAGCGTAAAGCAGGCCGACCGCCGCCATCATCAGGAGAAAGGCGGGGAGCGCGGTGCGAGCGATCCATGGCAATTGCTTGCCGGTCATCCCCTGAATGACAAACAGGTTGAAGCCGACGGGCGGCGTGATCTGCGCCATTTCGACGACCACCACCAGGAAGATGCCGAACCAGATCAAGTCGACGCCGGCGGCGACGATGGTCGGCTGGATCACGGCGATGGTCAGTACCACCATCGAAATACCGTCGAGAAAACAGCCGAGGATGATGAAGAAGATCATCAGTCCGAAGAGCAGGCCGAACTGGCCGAGGCCGAGGCTGGCGATCCATTCCGCAAGATGGCGCGGCAAGCCCATGTAACCCATGGCCAGTGTCAGGAAGGCGCTGCCGGCGAGGATCAGCGCGATCATGCAATACAGGCGCGTGGCGCCCAGCAGGCTGTCGCGGAAGGTGGCCCAGGAAAGCGAGCGCTGCGCCGCCGCCAGCAGCAGGCTGCCGACCACACCCAGTGCCGCGGCTTCGGTCGCGGTGGCAACGCCAGCATAGATCGAGCCGAGTACCAGCGCGATCAGCAAGACCACCGGAATCAGATGGCGCGAGGCATAGAGCTTCTGGCTGAGGCTGGTCTTTTCCGTGGCCGCGGGAACGGCATCCGGATTGAGCAGAGCCCAGACCACGATCCAGCCCATGAACAGGGTGGCCAGCATGATGCCCGGCAGCACGCCGGCGATGAACAGCTTGGCGATCGACACTTCGGCCGCAACCCCATAGACGATCATGATGATCGAGGGTGGAATCAGCAGGCCCAGCGTGCCGGCGCCGGCCAGCGTGCCTATGGTGATGCCTTCCGGATAGCCGCGCTTCTTCAGCTCGGGCAGCGTGATCTTGCCGATCGTGGCGCAGGTCGCCGCCGACGAACCGGAAACTGCGGCAAAGATGCTGCAACCGATTACATTGACATGAAGCAGGCGCCCCGGCAGTTTTTCCAGCCAGGGGGCCAGGCCCTTAAACATGTCTGATGACAGGCGAGTACGAAACAGGATCTCGCCCATCCACAGGAACATCGGCAGGGCAGTCAGTGTCCACGACGACGAAGCACCCCAGATCGTCACCGCCATCGCGTCGCCGGCAGCGCGAGCGGTGAACAGTTCCATGCCCAGCCAGCCGACGCCGAGCAAGGCCAGTCCGATCCAGATGCCGCTGCCAAGCAGGACGAACAGTGCAAGGATCAGGCCCAGAGTGATTGCCAAGTCCATGACTTACTCGCTCCTGACAGGTTCACCGCCCGCAGCCCGGTGGCGCGGTCTTTCGCCGCGCAGTACGGCGACAAATTCGTCGGTGATCGCGAGGGCAAAAATCGCGCTGCCCAGCGCCATGCCCAGTTGCGGAATCCATAGCGGCGTGGCGTCGGTGCCTTGCGAGACGTCGTTGAATTGATAGGACTGCCAGACCAGGCGCATGGAGAACCAGGCCAGCAGCAGCGCACAAAACAGTCCGGCGACATGGCTCCAAAGTTCCAGCGCGTGCCGCGTTCGCGGACCGGCATGATCGAGAATCAGCGTGACGCGGATGTGTTCGCCACGCTTCAGCGTGTGTCCGAGGGCCATGAAAGCCGCGGCCGCCATGCAGTAGCCGGCGTAGGCGTCGGTGCCGTGCACATGAAAATCCAACAGACGCCCGCCGATAGAAAGCAGGATCATCGCCAGGGTGCCGATCATGAACAGCGCCGCCACCCAGGCGGCGCCGCCGTAGATACGGTCGAGCGTGCGTCGCAGCGACACGCAGCTACTTCCGGTAGGCGTCGAGAATCGCCTGCCCTTCGGCTCCGGCGGTTTTCTGCCATTCGCCGATCATCGTGTCGCCGACCTTTTTCAGCTCGGCCTTCAATGTGGCCGAAGGCGCGGCAACGTTCATGCCGTTCTTGGTCAGTTGCTCGAGGTAGAACTTGGTCTTCTCCTCGCTGACTTTCCAGCCCCGGGCTTCCGCTTCGCCGGCGGCCTTCAGCAACGCGTCCTGGCTCGGCTTATCAAGCGCGTCGAAGGCTTTTTGCGATACCAGCACGGCATTCTTCGGCAACCAGGCCTGGGTATCGTAGAAATACTTGACCTGTTCCCACACCTTGCTGTCGTAGCCTGTGGCACCGGAGGTCATGAAGGCGGCAACGGCGCCGGTGGCCAGTGCCTGCGAAAGCTCGGCGGCCTGAATAGTGACGGGCTGGGCACCGACCAGTTCGGCGATGCGCGAGGTCTGCGGGCTGTAGGCGCGCCATTTGACGCCCTTCAGATCGGCCGCCGAGTTGATCGGCTTCGCCGCGAAGATTCCCTGCGGTGGCCAAGGCACGGAGAACAGGATCTTCAGTCCCTGCTTGGCCAGCAGGGTCTCCATCGCCGGCTTTTGCGAGGCCGCGAGCTTTTTCGCTTCGGCGTAGGAGGTCGCAAGGAAGGGAACGTTGTCGGTACCGAATAACGGGTTCTCGTTGGCGTAACCGCCGAAAATAATCTCGCCGATCTGCGCCTGGCCGCCTTGCACCGCGCGCTTGATCTCGTTGGCCTTGTACAGCGAGCCGCCAGGATGCACGGTAATCTTCAGCTTGCCGGCGGTAGCCTTGTCCACGTCGGCGGCAAACTGGGAAATGTTCTCGGTGTGAAAGTTGGCGGCCGCATAGCCGGTGGGCATGTCCCAAACGGTTTGGGCCGAAACGGTTGGGGACGCAAAACCGATAGCGGCGGCTGCGATGAGCGTGCAGAGGCGTGTATTCATCATCGGACTCCTCATGAAATTAAGAATCAAAGGGATTTGCGTCTATGACGTTAATAATTTATTTACACGTTGTCAATATAATGTTGAAATATCACTGTCGAATCGGGATTGTGAGATACTGCCATGGTGAAAAGACAGCCGGAAATCAAAACAGCCGTGCGCACCGTGATTACCGGGCCCGAGGTAAGCCGCATCGTCTCCGCAGAACACCTGGTATCGGAGAAGTGCCCGGAACTGTCCGAACTTGAATTCGGGCTCATTATTGCCAGTCATGCCTTCGGACGCTGGATGACGCGGTGCATGGCCGGTGCCGGGGTGAAGGACATGACCGAGACGGAGATACTCGTCGTGCATCACGTCAACCATCGCGACCGCGAAAAGAAGTTGGCCGACATCTGCTTTGTCCTCAACATCGAAGACACCCATGTCGTATCCTACGCGCTGAAAAAACTCGCCAATCTGGGCCTTGTCTCGGGCAACCGACGCGGCAAGGAAGTATTTTGGTCCACCACCGAGGCGGGACAGGCGCTCTGCGAACGCTATCGACAGGTTCGCGAAGCCTGTCTGATGCCGGGCTTTGCCGGTGCGCAGGATGAAAACCAGCGCATCGGCGATCTGGCACGCTTTCTGCGCACCTTGTCCGGCCGCTACGATCAGGGCGCACGGGCAGCTTCTTCGATTTGAGGAACGGTCCGACAAGCGCTCGAGAATTGATCAAAATCATGCGCTTTGAACGCACGCTGGGTATACTTGCGGCTTCATTTTGAGAGAATTCCGATGCCGCACGCGAACGTTCCCGAACTGGTTTGTCCCGCCGGAAGTCTGCCCGCGCTCAGGGCCGCAGTCGACAACGGCGCAGACACGGTTTATTTCGGCTATAAGAACGATACCAACGCGCGCAATTTTGCCGGCCTGAATTTTGACCATAAAGCGATGGTCGAGGGCATCCGATATGCCCACTCGCATGGCAAACACGTGTTGATGGCCATCAATACCTTTCCCCAGCCAGGACGTGAAGCCGACTGGCGCAGTGCCGTCGATGGCGCTGCCGATCTCGGCGTTGACGCCGTCATTCTGGCCGATGTCGGCTTGCTCGACTATGCCAGCACTCACCACCCCGATTTGCGTCTGCATCTCTCGGTGCAGGGCTCGGCGACCAGCTATGAAGCGGTGAATTTCGCCCATCGCGAGTTTGGCGTGCGGCGCGCCGTGTTGCCGCGCGTGCTGACGCTGGCCCAGGTCGAACAGGTGATCCGAAACACGCCGGTCGAGATCGAGGTCTTCGGCTTTGGCAGCCTGTGTGTGATGAACGAAGGGCGCTGCTGGCTTTCATCCTATGCGACGGGCGAGTCGCCCAATACGGTGGGCGCCTGCTCGCCGGCCAAGTATGTGAAGTGGGACAAATCACCCGGACAGATGTCCACGCGGCTTAACGGGATTCTCATCGACCGCTACGCCGACAACGAGCCCGCCGGCTATCCGACCTTGTGCAAAGGGCGATTCGAGGTCAACGACGAAACCTACTACGCGCTGGAAGAACCGACCAGCCTTAATGTGCTTGAGATCCTGCCGGAAATCGCCCGGATCGGCGTCTCGGCGATCAAAGTCGAAGGACGGCAGCGCAGCCCGGCCTATGTTGCCCAGGTGACAAAAACACTGAGAGCAGCGCTCGACGCGCTGACCAGCGATAGTGAGCGCTACCACGTCAAGCCGGCGTGGCAGGCAGACCTGGCCAAGGTTTCCGAAGGCAACCAGGCAACGCTTGGCGCCTACAACCGGCCGTGGCGTTAATGTTTTGAACTGCATTCAACACAGAGATTTTTCTGTTTTTTCTCCGTGAACTCCGTGTCTCTTTGTTCTCCGTGTTGTAAGAGGTTTTACCCATGAAACTCGCTTTAGGCCCCCTGCTTTACTTCTGGCCGAAACACGACGTTCTCGAGTTCTACGCCGAAATGGCCCAGATCGACGCCATCGATATCTTTTACGTCGGCGAAGTGGTCTGCTCCCGCCGTCAGCAACTGCGCACCAGCGACTGGATCGGTTTGGCGCGCGATCTTGCCGACGCCGGGAAGGAAGTTGTTGTCTCCGCACAGGCGCTGCTCGAATCGGAAAGCGACCTCAAGGCGCTGCGTCGCATCATGGATGAATTGACGGAAATGCATGGCTGCAAGCTCGAAGCCAACGATCTCGGCGCGGTCAACCTCGCTGCCGGACGGCCCTTCGTCGCCGGACCACACCTCAACATTTACAACGCGGCGACCTTATCGACCTATGCCCGCTTTGGCATGCAACGCTGGGTGCCGCCGCTGGAAGCGGATCGAAAACTGATCGAAACGCTGCACAAACACTGTCCGGCGGGAATCGAAACGGAAGTCTTCGTTTATGGGAAATTGCCGCTCGCCTTCTCGGCGCGTTGTTTCACTGCCCGACACTTCGACCTGAACAAGGACGACTGCCAGTTCAAGTGCCTCGATCACCCCGAAGGGATGACGCTGCGGACCCGGGAAGGCCAGCCTTTCCTGGCGATCAACGGCATTCAGACGATGTCGGCACAAACGTATAACCTGCTCAACGAGGTTCCGGAAATGTTGACGATGGGTATCGACATCCTGCGCCTCAGTCCGCAGCAGAAGCACATGCCCGCCATTGTCGCCGCCTTCGACGCGGCACGGCGCGGCCAATCCGGATCGCCAGACATGACGGGATGGGCGTCCGAGGGTCTGGTCGATGGCTATTGGTTCGGCGCTGCCGGAATTGCCTCGCATCATCCGGGGGCAGTGGCTCAACAACAGATGACGCAACAGTGACTGACAACACGACGAGGAGTTTGAGCATGTCCGAAATCATCCGCAGGCCATTCAGTATTCCCCGCTTCACGCTTCCGACCGTGTTTGCGGTTGTCGGCAGCAAGCTGCCGCAATGGCCGCATGCCGTGGCGTTGACGGCCGGACTGAACGTCCTGGTCAAAATGAAGCTGCTGCCGCAAGACAGCCTTGAACTGCTGGAAGAACGCCGCTTCGTCGTCGATGTACTCGATAGCGGCGGTCGCGCCTGTTTTACCTTTCGTGACGGACTGTTCCGACCGCTGTTTTCGTGGCCGGAAACACCCGATCTGGTGTTTAGCGCCAATCTGTCGGCCTTCCTGCAGCTCCTGGCCCGTCAGGAAGATCCGGACACCTTGTTCTTCAACCGCGAACTGTCGATCGAAGGCGATACCGAACTCGGTCTGGTCGTGAAGAACATGCTCGACGCCGTGGAGTGGCCCAAGCTGCCCCGGTTGCCCGGACTGGCGAGCCTCTTTTCTTTCCGTCATTGAAACGTCTTTCTTAACAACAAGCAGTATATTTTTTTGCCCGCAGGAGTCAGCGCATGCCGATCTGGAACAAGGAAGCTGAATGCGCCTCGAATGAGGCCAGAGAGAAGCAGCAACTGGAGCGACTGCAGAAGACAGTTGAACGGGTTTACGCACGCGTGCCCTTTTACCGCGAAAAACTCGATCGAAGCGGCATCAATCCCGATTCGATCACCTCTCTGAAGGACATCGCCAAGCTGCCGTTCACCGCCAAGCACGAGCTTCGGCAAACCTACCCCTACGGCCTGCTGGCCTGCGACCCAAGCGATCTGGTCGAGATTCACACCTCGTCAGGCACCACCGGCACTCCGGTGGTTGGCGCCTACACGCAGGCGGATATCGAGATGTGGTCGGATGTCATGGCGCGCACGCTGGCCATGGCCGGTTGCGAGAAGTCGGATACGGTCCAGATCGGTTACGGCTATGGCCTGTTTACCGGCGGCCTGGGATTCCATTACGGGGCGCGTCGCATCGGTGCCAATATCATTCCGATTTCTTCGGGCAACACCAGGCGCCAGTTAATGACCATGCGCGACTTCGGAACGACTCTGCTGACGTGCACGCCTTCGTATTCTCTTTTTCTCGCCGAAGCCGCGCAGGAAGAAGGCATCGACTTCCGTGAATTGCCGCTCAGGGCCGGTTGCTTCGGCGCCGAACCGTGGAGCGAGAACATGCGCGTCGAAATCGAGAGCAAGCTCAACATCAATGCGTATGACTGCTATGGGCTGACCGAGTTGATCGGCCCCGGCGTTGCCTCGGAATGCGAGCACAAGAACGGTCAGCACTTCAACGAAGATTATTTCTATCCGGAAATTGTCAACCCCGAAACCGGCGAAGTCCTGGCCGACGGCGAAAAAGGCGAGTTGATCATCACCAGCCTGCAGCGCGAAGGCACGCCGCTGCTGCGCTATCGGACCCGCGACATCACCTACCTGATGCGCGAGCCCTGCGCCTGCGGTCGCACTTCGGCACGCATTCACCGCCTCCTTGGACGCACCGACGACATGATGATCATCCGCGGCGTCAACTGTTTCCCGTCGCAGATCGAAAACGTGCTGATGCGTATCGAAGGGACTCAACCGCACTACCAGATCGTCATCGACCGTGGCGTCACCCACCTCGACGAAATCGAGATCCAGGTCGAAGTCGAGGAAGCCATCTTCTCCGATCTCACGCGCGGCATGGAGCAGTTGAGGAAGCGTATTCACAGCGAATTGAAGAGCGAACTGGGCATCAGCGCTCACATCAAACTCGTCGAACCGCGATCAATCACCCGCAGCGAAGGCAAGGCCCAGCGCATCATCGACAAGAGGAGTCTCTGATGATTATCAAACAGATTTCCATCTTCATGGAGAACACCATGGGGCGGCTAGCCGATGTCACGGCCTTGCTGGCCGGGGCAGGCATCAACCTGCGTGCGCTGTCCATCGCCGACACCGCCGAATTCGGCATTCTGCGCATGGTCGCCGACCAGCCCGACATGGCCGTCCAGTTGCTCAAGGACGCCGGCTTTACCGCTCGTGAGACCGATGTCATCGGCATCGAAGTGCCCGATCGCCCCGGCGAACTTGCCCGTATCATGGCCTTGTTCCGCACCGAGGGCGTCAATATCGAATACCTCTATGCCTCGCTCGAACACCAGTCCGACAAGGCGGTGATCATCCTCAAGGTCGACGACATCAACGCTGGACTGGCGATTCTGGAAAATCACGGTTTCGTAACGAACCCGTCGTTTTGATACCAGGCGCAGGCCATGTTTGAGCGTATCGGGCGGCTAAACCGCGCACGACGGGCACTGCCTGCGAACCCGCTCTTCCGGCAATTACGGGGAAGAAAGAACCGCCCACAACTCAGCACAGGGACGCCCTCTGCAGCAGAGGGTATTGACTGCCTCAACCCGAGAATGGGCTCACGGAAACGAGATCGTCGACTTTGCTTATACGACGTATCCGGCGATGGCGATATAGTGCGCCGCGCTACCGCCCATGACAAAAAGATGCCAGATGCCGTGCCAGTGTTTGAAACGCTCGTCATAGGCATAAAAAACGATGCCCAGAGTATAGAGCAGCCCGCCCCCGGCCAGCCACATCAAGCCAGCGGTTTCAAGATGCTTGAGCATGGGCTTGCTGGCGACGAGAACCCCCCAGCCCATGACCGCGTAAATAATCAGCGACCCGATTCGTGCTTCGGAGCCCGGTTTGAATTCCTGCAGCATGCCGACGATGGCCAATCCCCACACCACACCGAGCAGCGACCAGCCCCAAGGCCCACGCAGCGTGACTAGACAGAAGGGCGTGTAGGTTCCGGCAATGAGCAGATAGATGGTCAGATGGTCGAGCTTGCGCAAGACGACCTTGGCCCGTCCCTTCAGGCTGTGATACAGCGTTGATGTCGTGTACAGAAGGATCAACGCGGCGCCGTATATCGAAACGCTCACAATTTTCCACGGATCTCCCGCTGCCGCTGTCCTCACGACCAGAGTCACAGCACCGACTACCGCAAGCACGGCGCCAAAAAGATGCGTCCAGGCATTGAATCTTTCGCCACGATACATGGTGCACTTCCTTCACCGACCATGAAAAACATGATCTTAACGAAACAATGTGCCCCAATCGGAAAATGCGTTGCCACGCGCTAGAATGTGCCGGTGATTCAGGCCAACCAAGCTGGCTAAGCGATCGATGACAATCGTCGAGACAAGCACTGCCAAGGCATTCGACATTTCGCGATTGGTATGGCAATGTAATCCTGATGCCGCACGCTGCCGCGCCGGAGTCGTTCGATGACAGAGTTTATATCGCTGTTTGTTGCCCTGATTATCAGGCACTGGGAAGTTCTATACAGTCTGCTTGTGGTGGTCGGGCTGGTCATTTACGCTGCCGCTTCGCATAGCCTGCACCAGCGCCGACACCCTTCGGCGGCTATCGCCTGGGTTTTGGGCATTGTGCTGCTTCCCTATATAACACTGCCTTTGTACCTCGCGTTTGGCAGCCGAAAGGTGCTCACCAAACGCGCCGCACATGCTGGTTGGAAGAATGCTGCGGTCACCACGCCGGCGACGCACGCCACAGCAGCGCGCGCGCAGCAGCTCGGCATGGCGATGGGCTTGCCCGAACCGGTGGCCCACGAAGGCCTCAACATTCACCAGGACGGCACACAGGCGCTGAATGCGTTGCGACGCATCATCGACGGTGCACAACATACGCTGGAGCTTTCGACTTTCGTCTTCGGACGGGATGTTCTCGGCGATGAAATAGCCGAAAGGC
Organism: Propionivibrio sp.; assembly: GCA_016705685.1. Taxonomy (GTDB): domain Bacteria; phylum Pseudomonadota; class Gammaproteobacteria; order Burkholderiales; family Rhodocyclaceae; genus Propionivibrio. The sequence continues at coordinate 883,519 of JADJLB010000001.1, read as the reverse complement.
TCAAGCAAATCGCACGGTCGGGCGTCAGGGTGCGTCTGCTGATCGACGGCATCGGCATCTATATCGGTGGCTATCCTGATTTGAAAGGCTTTGCTGAGGCTGGCGTCGAAGTGGTTCGTTTTGTTTCTCCGTTTCGCTCGCCCAAGCGAGGCCGTACCAATCTGCGCAACCACCGTAAAATGGTCATCGCGGATGGGCTGCACTTATGGTGCGGCGGAAGAAACCTTGCCGCCGAATACTTTGAGGGTGATCCTCGCCCGATTCTGGGGCGCAAACCCTGGCTTGACCTGAGTTTTGACCTGCGAGGAGAACTCGCCAGGCAGGCGCTGCACCAATTCGAGCAGGATTGGTCTTTTACGACCGAACGCCCGATGCCTGCGAATAGCCATTCTGTGGTGCCTTCATCGCCCGATTCGGACGCTTTGGCGCAGTTGGTCGCCAGTGGCCCTGATCAACCTGACGACACCATTTTTACCCTCCTGGTTTCGGGCTGCTTTACCTCGGAACGGCGCATTCTGGCGGCGACTCCCTACTTCGTGCCTGATACCGCGCTGCTGACGGCACTGACGCTCGCGGCACGACGGGGGATAGAAATCGATCTGGTGCTGCCGGAACGATCAAATCATCGCTTGGCGGATTACGCGCGCCACCGTTCGCTGCGCGATCTGGCTGGGGCTGGCGCTAGAGTATGGTTGCATCCTCGGATGATTCACGCCAAGGCCGTATTGATCGACGAAGAACTGGCCCTTGCCGGGTCGGCAAATCTCGACGGACGCAGCCTGTTTCTCAATTACGAGATGATGGTTGCCTTCTACGACCACCAATCTGTTCGCGGTTTTTCGCAATGGGTCGATGCGCGGCGCCTGGAATCCGTGCCTTACGTCGCTCGCCGTCCGGGTATGCTGCACGAGCTGGCTGAAGGCATAATCCTGTGGCTGGCCTTCCAGCTCTGATCAACAGTCATGATTTGGCGCTGCGGCGTTGACGGTGTTGAGAATATGGCGGGTATGCAGCGCAATCATCAGCTCTTCGTTGGTCGGGATCACCCAGACCGGTATCCGGCTCCCTGACCTACTGATGCGCGGACCGCCGGCAGCGTTAGCGACCGGGTCGAGCTCTACCCCGAGCCAGGCAGCGACCTGACAGACACGCTCACGGATCGGCGCAGCGTGCTCGCCTATGCCGGCGGTAAACACCAGGGCATTGAGCCCGCCCAGAGCGGCGGCGAGCGAACCCAATTCCCGGCCAATGCGGTAAACAAATAAGTCAATCGCGAATTCCGCCTTTGGATCGGTGGAATCAAGCAAGGTGCGCATGTCGCTGGACACGCCCGAGACTCCAAGTAGTCCCGATTGCTGGTAGAGTAGTTTTTCGATGGCGCGAACATCCATCTTCAACTCATCCATCAGATAGAGAACGACGCCAGGGTCCAGGTTGCCGCAACGCGTGCCCATCGGCAACCCATCCACTGCGGTGAACCCCATGGTACTGGCCACGCTGTTGCCATTCTGGATGGCGCACATGCTGGCGCCGTTACCGAGGTGCAACACCACGGTGCGTCCCTGTGCGGCGCTCGGGTCGTACTTCGCCAGAACCGAAGCGATGTACTCGTAGGACAAGCCGTGAAAACCATAGCGGCGCACTCCCCGCTCCGTAATCGCGGAAGGCAGGGCAAAAGCTTGCGCCACCGCTGGCTGTCCCCGATGAAAAGCGGTATCGAAGCAGGCCACCTGGGGCAACTCCGGCCGGTCGGCCAGCATCAAGCGAATCGGTGTCAGATTGTGCGGTTGGTGCAGCGGTGCCAGCGGTATCAATTTTTCAAGATCTGCAACAATTCCGTGGGTTAGCCGAACCGGTGCCGCATAGTCGAGGCCGCCATGTACCACGCGGTGGCCGACCGCGGCCAACCGGTGCGGCCCGAGATGGCCACGCAGGAAATCGGCCAAGTAGCTCAGTGCGCCGTCGTGGCCGAGCGCTTCTTCAGACGCCCACTGTTTATCGCCGATGACGGTCCCAGTGGCATCCTTGGCTTTGAACTTTGGCGAGGTGTATATCCCTTCGAGCTGCCCGCCGAGAAACAGCTCAAGCGACTCGCCGCGTTCCAAAAACAGTGAGAACTTGATGCTCGAAGAACCCGCGTTGAGAACCAGAATCGCGTCGCTCATCACGCCACCGCCTTGACCGCGTTCCCGCGTCGGGGCCTGGGCGTTCTAGCCAGTGCGACGGGTTTGGCCATGGTCAAAGGCACACGAATAAACGCAAATGTATTGTCCACACTGCAGGTCCAGTTTGGCGGGCGCACGATGTCGCATTAATGGCGGTTATCATATTTCAGATGAGGGTCTACTGCTGGGAATAACCGGTAAAGGGTCCAAGAACTTCAGGAACAAAGATCTGAATTAGACTGTACGGGCAAACTCAAGTTGAAGGAGTAAATGATGGAATACGAATCAAATGACGCTGGCGTGATTTCGGTCATCATTGAACGCCTGGAAGAGCAACAACTGCCGCGCGCGCTTGACCTAAAAGACAAGGTAGATCAGGGTGGCCTGCTCGATGACATGGATATCGGTTTTCTGGAACGTGTGTTCGCCGAAACCAATGAGGCGATGCCGTTGCTGGAACGTCACCCGGAGTACCAGCTTCTGGCGGCCAAAGTAACGAACCTTTATCACGAGGTGATGACGAAGGCATTAGAGAACGAAAAGAAATAAGGTCGGGTACGGAAAATGCAGCCAGGAGGTATTATTTGCTGCCCGGCATTTCTTCAAGTTTCTTCTCGATCTTGGCCAGGGGCACTGCCCCCGGAACGCGCTCCCCATCGGCAAAGAAAATCGTCGGCGTTCCGGATATGTTTAGCTTGCGGCCAAGTTCAACCGTTTTTTGGACTGCGCTCGTGTCGCAGTCGCCATTGCCTGGAGGCGCCCTGCCCTCCAGCATCCAATCGTTCCAGGCCTTCCCCTTGTCGGCGGCACACCAGATCTGCTTTGATTTGACCAGTGAATCGGGAGAAAGAATCGGGTAAAGGAAGGTGTACAGCGTGACGTTATCCAGTTTGGCCATTTCCTTGGCCAGCTTCTTGCAATAGCCACAGTTCGGGTCTTCGAAAGAGGCGAGCACGCGTTTGCCATCGCCATGTACGCGTTTAACCGCAAGTTCGAGCGGCAGTTCGGAAAACTTGATTGCCGCAAGCTTTTGCAACCGTTCTGCGGTTACGTTTTTCATGGTCGCGCCATCGATCAGCGTTCCGGCCAAAATTGCCGTAATCTTCTCGTCGGTGTAGAGAATTTGGCCTTCGGCATAAACCTCGTAGAGTCCGAGATAGGGGCTTTTGCTAACGCTGGACACCTTGCTGCCCAGTTTGGCCTCGATCGCCTTCTTGACGCTGGCCTCATCAGCATGGACGGGCAGACTAAACGCAGTTGCCAGAGCGAGCGTAAGCAAGAGTTTCAGCATGTTGTTTCTCCGGTTGAACACGAAGGTCAAATGGCGCCGATGGCGTAACGCACCAGCATGTTCTTTATGACTGGCAAGGCATTGGTCAGACTCATGCCAACATTGCGCAAGGGTTTCAGTCCCGGAAGTTTCTCACGAAACAACCGGTGCAATGTGTGAGTTGTGTACTGCATCAAGACCGTTTCTTCACGTCGAGCGCGCTGGTAGCGACGTAACAGACGTTCGCTTCCGATATCCAGCCATTCGGGGGTGGCGGTCATCAGGTCGGCCAGTACCCTGGCATCTTGGAAACCGAGGTTGATTCCGTGCCCTGAAAGCGGGTGAATACCGTGGGCGGCGTCGCCTATCAGCGCCAGCCGTGGTGCCACGGTGGATGGAACACGCATCAATCGCAGCGGGAAAGCGGCGGCCGGTGAAATCAGCTTGAATTCGCCCAACGCGTTGGCCCCCGCATTGGCCACACGGGAACAAAGCGCTTCTTCGCCCAGATTCAGCAACTGCTTTGCGTGTGCGTCGGGCGTCGACCAGACCACCGAGATGCGATTCCCTGCCAGTGGCAGCCAGGCGAGAACGCCATCGGCACGAAACCATTGCCGTGCCGTGCCACGATGCGGACGTTCACAGTCGAAATTGGCGACAAAGCCCATTTCGTCATACGGTGTGCTAATGGCTTTCAGACCAGCAGTTTCTCGAACCCAGGAGTCGCGTCCATCGGCACCGACCAGCAGTTTCGCCGATAACGTCTGACCGTCCGTGAGCGTCAGCATCGCCGCTTCCTCCGTCATTTCAATCGCCCGCGGCGTGGCAGGGCAGAACAAGGCAAGATTGCCTTGCCGTTTGACGTTTTCCCATAATTCACACGCCATCAGCGACGATTCAAGAATCCAGCCCAATTCAGGAACGCCGGTTTCATAGGCGGAAAAGTCGAGCTGTGCGCCGCCGTCGCCATAGATCTTCATGGCGTAGATCGGACTTATTCGTTTGGCGTCCAGGTGTTTCCAGACACCGATGTGCTGCAGGAATTCTGCGTTGGCCGGAGTGATGGCATACACCCGCGCGTCCCATCCTGTTACCGGAGTCGGCGCACGACCTTCCACCAGGGCAATCTTTAAGCGCGTATCGCGCAGTGCGCTAGCCAGTGCAAGTCCTGCAAGACCGCCACCGACGATGACAACATCAAACAACATGAACAGAATCTCCGATAGGCGGTGATTGTGCATTGTCGCACGATCGTTTTACAAGCGTGCCGGCGCATGCTAAACAGTAGCATGATGAATTCCGAAGAAGAATCTGGCTCCCATCGCTTCTTCCCCGCCATCGTCTGCGGCGAGTGTGACTCTCCGGTCGATGCACTCGTGGCACTTTGCGTGGCACGCGACGAGGCCATGGACTTGGTTGCTGCGTCCTGGCCTTGCAACGATACCGGCTGTATCCTTGCGGTCCTTGATGGCGGCAGAACGGTGGCGGCGATACGCACCCCTGAAGGGCGCTGGGCGGCTTGCAATGCCTTTCTTGGCCAGGCGAGTTCTTCAAGGCTGGAAGCGGAGCGGAATCTTCAACAGTTGATCAGGCGCGGGCGGCGCGGGTACGTGGGTATGCAGAACGTATAGAGATCAACTTGTAAAGGCCAAAAAAATGCCGACCCGCAAAGGAGTCGGCATTCGCCTGCTACGCCTGGAAATCAGGCCAGGGTGCCAATGTTGTTAAGGTCAGCGAAGGCTTGTTTCAAACGTGCTTTGAAGGTGTCTTCGCCGGCACGCAGGAAAACGCGCGGGTCGTAATATTTCTTGTTCGGCTTGTCTTCGCCATCCGGGTTGCCAATCTGGCCCTGCAGATAACCTTCGTTCTTCTTGTAGTAGTTCTTGATGCCTTCCCAGAAGGCCCATTGCGTATCGGTGTCAATGTTCATCTTGATGACGCCGTAGGAGATCGCTTCGCGGATTTCTTCGAGCGATGAGCCCGAACCACCGTGGAAAACGAAGTCGATCGGTTGCGCCTTGGTGCTAAACTTCTTCTGGATGTAGGCCTGCGAGTTCTTCAGGATGACCGGCTGCAGCTTGACGTTGCCCGGCTTGTAGACCCCATGCACGTTGCCGAAAGACGCGGCGATGGTGAAGCGGTTGCTGATCTTGGACAGTTGCTCGTAGGCATAGGCTACGTCTTCGGGCTGAGTGTAGAGCTTGGAGCTGTCGACGTCACTGTTATCGACGCCGTCTTCTTCACCACCGGTGACACCGAGTTCGATCTCCAGCGTCATACCGAGCTTGCTCATGCGCGTCAGATAGCGCGAACAGATTTCAATGTTTTCTTCCAGCGGTTCTTCCGACAGGTCGAGCATGTGCGAGCTGAAGAGTGGCTTGCCGTTGGCCTTGAAATAGGCTTCGCCGGCGTCGAGCAGGCCGTCGATCCAAGGCAGCAGTTTCTTGGCCGCGTGGTCAGTGTGCAGAACGATCGTAGCACCGTACATTCCGGCCAGGGCGTGAACGTGGTGTGCCGCCGAGACGGCACCCGCGATGCAGGCGCGTTGCGCTTCGTTTTTCAGAGCCTTGCCGGCGTAGAACTGGGCGCCGCCATTGGAGAGCTGGATAATGGCCGGGGACTTGACTTCGGCGGCGGCTTCCATGACGGCGTTGACCGTACTCGTGTTGATGACGTTGACGGCCGGCATGGCGAAACTCTTTTGTTTTGCCAGTGCGAAGAGGGCTTGCAAATCATCGCCAGTGGCAACTCCCGATTTTACCTGCGGTGCATTCATGATGAGATATCCAAAAAACGGTTGGTCGAAGGAAAAAAACTTTACTACGTATTCGTGCATCAGGTCAATGTTTCTCTCCATTGTCGCGTGAAAAACGCTTTCAGAACAGAGGTTTTCGCCTGCTTCCGCGAATTGGTGTCGCCTGCTAGAATCACGTACGTTCCTCCTGCGAAAGCTTGCGCCATGAAGAAATTCTTGACCCGCTTCCTGCTTGTTGCCAGTTTATTGACCATTGCCCTCCCATTAAACGCTGCCCCGCAGACGAATCGCGCCTATGCCCTTGTTGAAAGCGTTCAGATGCCCGCTTGGGTCGAGCGAAAAGGTGCCCGGCAACCTCTCGAAGCGGGAGAAGCGCTGCAGAGCAATGATCGCGTGGTGACCGGCGCCGATGCAAAAGTACTGATCCGCTTGGCTGAAGGCAGCGCAGTGAAATTGGGCGAAAGCGCAGAACTCGAATTGAATGCGCTGGGGTGGCGCGACAGCAGCGTGTTCACGGCAGCGCTGGATGTGGTTAAGGGCGCCTTTCGTTTTACGACCGGAATATTCTCAAAACGTCGCCAGCAACGCGAGGTCAACGTCCGCATTGCGACCATCACCGCAGGTATCCGGGGCACTGACCTCTGGGGCAGCTCGGATAGCGAACGCGATCTCGTTTGCCTGCTTGAAGGACGAATTACCGTTTCTCACGCGCAAGACAAAGCGCACGAACTCAGCGAGGCCCTGAGTTTTTATACCGCGCCCAAGGGGAAAGCGCCCAATCCAATAGGCAAGGTCGACCCGGAACAGATCAAGAGATGGGCGGCACAAACCGAAGTGAGCTCCGGAAATGGCTACACCCGGCGCGGTGGCCGATGGATGGTGGAACTGGCTGCTTACGACAACGAGAAAGATGCGCTGGATCTCTACGACCGCGCCCGCGCCGCGGGCTACGCCGTACAAATCAAACCACGCAGAACGAAAGGGGAAAGCCAACGTTACGCGGTGCGCATCGCCCAGGTCGCGTCAAGAACCGAGGCCGCTGTACTCGCTGAAAAACTCAGACAACGGCTTGAACTCGGTGCGACGGTCGTTTCCAGGCAGCCCTGAGCGTCTCCGTCGGCGCCTACCAACACGCCAAACGCCACTAGGATCGCAGTGCTTTGCAGGCCGTCGGTTTACGTCCGAAGACAATGAAACGCCAGTTGGTCAGCCAAAAGCGGTAAGACTTCATCGCCGCGTCCAGATTCAACTGCAACATGCGGTTCTGATGACGCAATAACCAGTTGATGCGAGGGACAATCAATAGACCGGGAAGCGGTTCGCGCCCCAGTTGCCTCTCACCTTCTTCTTCAGACAGATCGAGGAACCGCCTCACGGCGATCAGGTAATAGTCCGAACTGTCGCAGCAACCCGTCAATTCTTCGGATTCTCCAGCGGCACGGCGCCATAGATGAAGCGCGAGCTGCTCGCTTATGCCGTCTTTATGAGCTACCCAGGGTAGTATTTTCGGTGCTCTCATTACAGTTTCTCCTTGTGTGCTGGCGGTAACCAGGCACTGAGGAATATTGACCATGCAGCGACCTTGTGGGTCTTCAATTGATGCAGTGCAGCACAATTATAATTCAATTGCAGGGAAATACTGTGAATTATTTCTTCCTTTAGGGAGTATGTCCTGTTGTCAGTTGCCAAAAGGGCAACTTTGCCCACACCGTGACCGTTATAATCCTTGCGACCCGAATCGAAAATCCCTTCGATGTCCGACATACTCACTAATCTCAACCCACCGCAACTCGCTGCAGTTACCTTGCCGCCCCAGCACGCGCTCATTCTGGCCGGGGCGGGCAGCGGAAAAACGCGGGTGTTGACCACGCGTATTGCTTGGCTGATATCAACCGGGCAATCCGGGACGCAAGACATTCTGGCCGTAACATTCACCAACAAGGCCGCAAAGGAAATGCTGGCGCGCCTTACGGCAATGCTGCCGATCAACATGCGTGGCATGTGGATCGGCACTTTTCATGGCCTATGCAACCGCTTGCTGCGTGCGCATCACCGAGATGCCGGCTTACCCGCACAATTCCAGATTCTCGACTCGTCCGACCAACTGTCAGCCGTAAAACGCCTGCTGAAGAACCTCAACGTCGACGATCTCAAGTTCCCCCCGCGGGAACTGGCCGGTTTTATCAATTCGCACAAGGAGCAGGGCATTCGCTCCGCACAGGCGGAGGCTTACGATGACTACACCCGGCGTCGCGTCGAACTCTATGCCGAATACGATGCCCAGTGCCAACGCGAGGGCGTGGTCGACTTCGCCGAATTGCTGCTGCGCTCCTACGAAATGTTGCAGCGCAACGAACCCATGCGCCACCATTACCAGGAGCGTTTTCGGCATATACTTGTCGATGAGTTTCAGGACACCAACCGCTTGCAGTATGCCTGGCTGGCATTACTGGCCGGTCGTGATGCGGCACCCCCGAGGCCAGACGGTGCCTGCCTGTTTGCCGTCGGTGACGACGATCAGTCCATCTACGCCTTTCGCGGCGCCGAAGTCGGCAATATGCGCGACTTCGAACGCGAATTTTCGGTCAGTAACGTTATCCGTCTCGAACAGAACTACCGCTCGCACGGCAATATCCTTGATGCGGCGAATGCGCTGATTAAGAACAACCGGGGCCGCCTGGGCAAGACGCTGTGGACCGCCGCAGGCGCCGGCGAGCCGATTCGTGTGTTCGAAGGTTTTTCGGACATCGCCGAAGCGCGATTTGTCGTCGACGAAGCTGGCGAACTGGTAAGAGACGGGTTTTCACGCAACCAGATTGCCTTGCTCTATCGCTCGAACGCCCAGTCGCGTGTGCTTGAACATCAGCTGTTCACTGCCGGCATGGCGTATCGTGTTTATGGCGGGCTACGTTTTTTCGATCGCCAGGAGATCAAGCATGCGCTGGCTTATCTCCGCCTGATCGGCAACCCGGATGACGACACGGCCTTTATCCGCGTGGTCAATTTCCCGACGCGGGGTATCGGCAGCCGCAGCATCGAAGCCTTACAGATGGCGGCACACCGCGCCAATTCCAGCCTGTACAACGCCGCGGCCAGCTTGAGTGGCAAGGCGGGCGTAGCGGTCGGCAATTTCATCCGGCTCATCGAGACGCTACGCGCCCAAACCGAAGCGCTACCTCTACCGGAAGTCATTGACCACCTCATCGAGAAGAGTGGCCTGCGTCAGTACTACCTGGCGGAAAAGGACGGGCGAGAGCGTCTCGAAAACCTCGACGAACTGATCAGCGCCGCAGCCAATTTCCTGCAGGATACGTCTGACCCGCACACAATCCACGACACCGACCCGCTGGCTTCTTTTCTCGCCCACGCCTCGCTCGAAGCCGGTGAGCATCAGGCGGGTGAAGGGCAAGATGCGCTTCAATTGATGACCGTGCACGCGGCCAAGGGGCTGGAATTTGACGTCGTGTTCATCACCGGTCTGGAACAGGGCTTGTTTCCGCACGAAAATGCCGCGCAGGAACGTCACGGCCTGGAGGAAGAACGGCGCCTGATGTACGTGGCCGTCACCCGTGCCCGCAAGCGGCTCTACCTGTCGCATGCGCAAACCCGCATGCTGCACGGCCAGACCCGCTATAGCCTGCCCTCGTTCTTTCTTGAGGAGTTGCCCGCCAACCTGCTGCACAAGATCAACCGGGCACCGACTTATACCGCGATGGCGTCGCCGCGTGCGTCAAGCGCGCCATACATCGACGAACAACGCTCGGCCAACGGCCTGCGCATCGGGCAGAATGTGCAGCACGCCAAATTCGGGCTGGGCGTGATCGTGACTGCCGAAGGTCGCGGAGAGGAAGCGCGCGTGCAAGTCAATTTCGGTGCGCATGGCATGAAATGGCTGGCGCTCCAGTACGCAAAGCTCACGCCGGTCTGAGATCGTCCGCGGTGAAAGTGCAGCGTTATGATCCGAAATGCAGATTGGCGTCAGGGGAAGTCTTGCTGCTCGATCTGTTTTCGATTCGTCTCTGTTCCGGCTTGCCCGAAGCGCTGGCAACCGCTAGGCTAGTGACTGTTTTTTTATTCTCAAGGCTCCGACGGAATGTAGATTCACCCTCCGTTTAACTCCAGCTTCCGACTTTTTTCGAGGAGAACATCATGCCCTTCGCCATTCGAATTCATCAGCCCGGCGGCCCCGAAGTCATGTGTTGGGAGGAGATTACCGTTGGCGATCCGGCGCCGGGCGAAGCGCGTGTACGCCATGAAGCCGTTGGCCTGAACTATATCGACACCTATCATCGCTGCGGCCTTTACCCGCTGCAAATGCCCAGCGGTCTGGGCATGGAGGGTGCGGGCATTGTCGAAGCCGTCGGTGAAAACGTGACCGATCTCCAGCCCGGCGACCGAGTGGCCTATGCGGGCGGTCCGGTGGGCGCCTACAGCCAGGTCCGATGCCTGCCGGCTGACCGGCTGCTCAAACTGCCGGACGATATCGATTTTCGTACCGGGGCGGCGATGATGTTGCAGGGGCTGACCAGCGCTTATCTGTTACGCCGCACCTACCGTGTTCAACCCGGTGACGCCGTGCTCATTCATGCGGCTGCCGGCGGGGTGGGTCTGATCGCTTGCCAGTGGGCCAAGGCGCTTGGGGCGACGGTCATCGGCACTGTGTCTAACGAAGCCAAGGGCGCTCTGGCAACCCAGCACGGTTGCGATCACATCATCTTCTATACGCGCGAAGACGTATCGCGCCGCGTGCGCGAGATCACCGGTGGCGAAGGCGTGGCTGTTGTTTACGACGGCGTCGGCAAGGACACTTTCACGGGTTCGCTCGACAGCCTTCGCGTTCGCGGCATGATGGTCAGTTTTGGCAATGCTTCCGGCCCGGTATCGCCGTTTGACCCGCTGCTGTTGTCACAAAAGGGGTCACTCTTTCTGACCCGACCCACCCTGATGCACTATATCGCCAAGCGGGATGAACTGCTGGCGCTGGGCATCGAGCTTTTTGCCGTCGTCAGCTCCGGCAAGGTCCGCATCAAGGTCAATCAGACCTACGCGCTGGCCGATGCGGCTAACGCGCACCGCGACCTTGAAGCGCGTCGGACTACGGGCTCGACGATACTGCTGCCTTGATGAAAAAGCTGCACGCCAAGTTCGTTTCAGTCCGGGACCTGTTGGCGACAGCCTGGCCGATCGTACTCATTACCGCCGTCGGTTTTGTTGTCGCCTACCAGTTTGTACAGCCCGCACCGCCCCGGCAGATGACCATCACCACAGGCGGAGAAGCAGGTGCTTACTACGCCTATGCAAAGCGCTACGCGGCGCTTCTCGCTGCCAAAGGCATTACGCTCAACATCCTGACTTCGGCGGGGTCGGTCCAGAATCTGGAACGCTTGAAGAAGAGTGAGGCCGACATTGCCTTTGTCCAGGGCGGCGTGCATGAAGTGATCGAAAATGAAGATGAAAGCGAACTTCGATCGCTAGGCAGCGTGTCCTATGAGCCGGTGTGGGTTTTCTATCGCGGCGATCAGCGGATTGGCAAACTGCACCAACTCGACGGCCAACGTATCGCCGTGGGGGAAGAAGGAAGCGGCATCCGCGGGCTGGCGCTGCAGTTGCTGGAGGCCAACGAGATATCGACCCGGAGCAAGAATCTGGTGCCATTGGCCGGACTCAATGCCGCCGAAGCCCTGCAGCAAGGAAAAATTGATGCCTCATTCATCGTCGCCGCTCAGGAAGCGCCGGTGGTACAGGTCATGCTCCGTTCACCGGGCATTCGGCTGATGAGCTTCAGCCAGGCCGATGCCTACACGCGGCGTTTCAGCTTCCTGTCAAGAATCGTCTTGCCGCGCGGCGTTGTTGACCTGGTGCGCGACACGCCGCCCAAAGACACGGTTCTCCTGGCCACCACGGCGAACGTGATAGTCCGGAACGATTTACACCCAGCCCTCGTCAATCTACTGCTTCAAGCCATGACCGAGGTCAATGGCAAGAGCGGTTTTTTCCAACGTGCCGGCGAATTTCCCGCCTACAAAGACCAAAGCTTTGATCTCTCGGATGATGCCAAGCGCTACTTCGAGTCCGGCCCGCCCTTCCTGCAACGCTATCTGCCGTTCTGGATTGCGGTACTCGTTGAACGCTTGTTTGTGCTGCTCCTGCCGATCGTTATTTTGCTGCTGCCTTTGCTCAAAATCGCGCCGTCCCTCTATAGCTGGCGAGTGCGCTCCAAGATATTTCGCTGCTATGGCGATCTGAAGTTCCTCGAAAACGAATTGCGGCAGCACTACGATTCATCACGGCAGGCGGAATATCTCGCCCGGCTCGACCATATCGAGGAGGACGCCTATTCACGCAACATCCCAATCTCCTACAGCGATCTTCTCTACACCCTGCGCGAGCATATCAATCTGGTCCGGCAGGAGCTTTTTCAGCTCGGCGCCAAGGCGGCCTCCGACCCCAAGGAATGAAATCCTTCTTGATCGCCAACGCCAAGGGCGGTTCAGGGAAATCGACGCTGGCCACCCATTTGGCCGGTTAGTTCGCGCATCGCGGCCATAAGGTCATGCCCGGAGATACCGACCGGCAGGGATCTTCACAGCACAGCGCTGGCCATTCGTCCCGATCTCCTGGCGCCAATCCTTGCGTGGGTCGATTCTTGAGGCTCGCTTGACTCAATCGTCGTGGTGATGGCCTCGCCAGCCACGGTCATGCCTGTCCCAATCGTGATCGCGCCCGTGATGACGGCGATCCCAGCCATACCCCCCTTGAACATAATACACAGGGCGTTCCACAACGCGTACCGGCGGGCTGTAATACACCTGTTGCGGATAATACGCCGGCGGTGAATAGTACGTCGGCTGGGCGTAATAAACGGGGGGGGGCGCGAAATCGGCACGGTACTCCGTCCGCTGACGGCCTCTGTCCGAACCGATGGCCGCGCCGGCGGCGGCCCCCAGGGCACCGCCGACAATGGTGCCGTTCCGGCCGCCAATCGATCTGCCGACCAGAGCGCCGGCACCGCCACCGACCAACGCGCCCACCACCGCATCGTCGGCGGTGGCGTGGTGAACCGAAAGCAGGCTAAGCGCCATAGCCAAGGTGATGCGCAGTGACTTGTTCATGAGTGTTCCTTCATTTCGTGGTTATCGCGACTCGTTACTTCAACGCCCTGGTCGCCGTATCGCTGACCGTTGTTACAAATTCTTACGAGTCTCGGCGTTTCGGTCGCCGGCAACTCCGTGCGTGCCCCGCTACAGAGTAAAATGTCCCGATGCCCGATACGCGCTTCATCCATCTCAGACTGCACAGCGAATATTCCATAACCGACGGCATCGTACGTCTCGACGATGCGGTGGCGCATGCCGCCGCCGATGGCATGCCGGCGCTGGCGCTCACCGATCTTGCCAACTTCTTTGGTCTGGTCAAGTTCTATTCTTCAGCGCGTGGCCGGGGAATCAAACCTGTGCTTGGCGCAGATGTATTTCTCACCAACCCGACCGACCCCGACCGGCCCTACCGGCTGCTCCTGCTTTGCCGCAATCGGCAAGGATATCTGCAACTCTGCGAACTGATGTCGCGCGCCTACATGGCTCCGCGTATCCGCGGTCGCGCCGAAATGAGCACCCCGATGTTGCGTGAAGTCGGCGTGGATGGGTTGATCGCGCTCTCCGGTGCGGCCAGTGGCGACGTCGGCGAAGCCCTGTTACAGCGCAATTGGGAACAAGCCGCCAGCCGGGCCCGTCGCTGGGCAAGCCTCTTCGCGGGCGCTTTCTATCTCGAGGTGCAGCGCGTGCATCCGCGGGGGCAAGCGCCGCAGGAAGCATTGATTGCCGCGACGGTCAATCTGGCGGTCGAGTTGGAACTGCCCTTGGTGGCGACCCATCCGATCCAGTTTCTTGAACGCGACGATTACAAGGCGCACGAGGCGCGCGTCTGCATTGCCGAAGGGTACATGCTGGGCGATACGCGACGTCCGAAACTCTATACCGAAGAGCAATACTTCAAATCAACGGAAGAAATGGCCGCGCTCTTTTCCGATCTGCCTGAAGCCTTGGCCAACTCGGTTGAAATTGCCAAGCGATGCAACCTGCAGATCACGCTCGGCACAAACTATCTGCCGGATTTCCCGACCCCGAAAGACATCACGCTCGACGATTATCTATGTCAGGAGGCGGCGACGGGGCTTGAACATCGTCTGCGGCAACTCTACCCCGATCCCGATGAACGGGCGAAACAGCGCCCGGCCTACGATGCGCGGCTCAAGATCGAGACGGACACGATCGTTCAGATGGGTTATCCGGGCTACTTCCTGATCGTCGCGGATTTCATCAACTGGGCAAAAAACAACGACGTACCGGTCGGACCCGGACGAGGTTCGGGAGCCGGCTCGCTGGTCGCCTACGCATTGGGCATTACCGATCTCGACCCGCTGCGTTACGCACTTCTGTTTGAGCGCTTCCTGAATCCGGAACGGGTCTCCATGCCCGACTTCGATATCGACTTCTGCCAGGACAAACGCTGGCGCGTCATCGAATACGTTCGCGAAAAATACGGCGTGGCGGCAGTGGCGCAGATCGCTACCTTCGGCACCATGTCGTCGAAAGCGGTAATTCGCGATGTCGGACGCGTGCTCGATCTGCCGTACAACTTTTGCGATCAGCTGTCGAAGCTGATTCCGGTGGAGCAGAACAAACCCTTGTCGCTGGCCAAGGCAATCGCGGCCGAACCGCAGCTCAAGGCCAAGATCGAAGATGGCGAAGAAGTGCGCGATCTTTTCGATCTCGCTTCGCGTCTCGAAGACCTGACGCGGAACGTCGGCATGCACGCCGGCGGGGTACTCATCGCGCCTGGCAAGCTCACCGATTTCTGCCCGCTGTATTCGGCCGATGGCGGCAGCTCGGTAGTCTCGCAGTTTGACAAGGACGATGTCGAGAAAGTCGGATTGGTCAAGTTCGACTTTCTGGGTCTGCGCAACCTGACCATCATCAAGCTTGCCGTCGATTACGTCGAAAAGCTTTCTGGTACACGCCCTGACCTGGAAGCACTGACCTTTGATGACCCGCAGGCATTCCAGATTCTCAAGGACGCCAACACCACGGCAATTTTCCAGGTCGAATCGGAGGGCATGAAGAAGCTGCTCAAGAAGCTGGCGCCCGACCGTTTCGAAGACATCATCGCCGTCCTCGCACTGTACCGCCCCGGCCCGCTCGGCTCGGGCATGGTCGACGATTTTATCCTGCGCAAAAAGGGCCAGCAGAAGATCGACTACTTCCACCCCGATCTGACCGCCTGCCTGTCGCCGACCTACGGCGTCATCGTGTATCAAGAGCAGGTGATGCAGATCTCGCAGATCATCGGCGGTTATACGCTCGGTGGCGCCGACTTGCTGCGCCGCGCCATGGGCAAGAAGGATGCCGACAAGATGGCGGAGCATCGCGGCACGATTGCCGAGGGCGCCAAGAAGAAGGGCTACGACCCGGCGCTCGCCGAACAACTCTTCGACCTGATGACGAAGTTCGCCGAATATGGCTTCAACAAGTCGCACACGGCAGCTTATGCCGTTGTCACCTATCACACGGCCTGGCTCAAGGCGCATCACTGTTCGGCATTCATTGCGGCCACCTTGTCATCGGACATGGACAATACCGATACGGTAAAGATTTTTTACGACGATGCCCTCGCCAACAAGCTGACCGTGCTCGGACCGGACATCAACGCCTCGGAATACCGCTTCATTCCCGTCGATCGACACACCATCCGCTATGGCCTTGGGGCGATCAAAGGCACCGGGGAACTGGCGGTCAACTCGATACTCAAGGCTCGCCAGAGTTCGGGAGATTTCAAGGATCTCTTCGATTTCTGTCAGCGTGTCGACAAACGCCTGGTCAATCGGCGCACCGTTGAAGCGTTGATTCGCGCCGGCGCTTTCGATTCGCTTGACGATCACCGGGCACGCCTGATGGCTTCGGTGGGCGTTGCACTGGATGCCGCCGAACAAGCCGAACGCCATGCCATGCAGGTCAGCCTGTTCGACGCATTCGACAGCGCCAGCCACACGGCACACGGGCCACAGTACATTGACGCCCCACCTTGGCAGGAGCGGAAGAAACTCGGCGAAGAGAAACTTGCGCTCGGCTTCTTCTTCTCGGGACACCCTTTTCACGCCTACCAGTCCGAAGTGGCGCACTTCGTACGCAAACCATTGGCCGCACTAAAGGCCGCGAAAGAACCTCAACTGCTCGCCGGACTCGTGGTCGGCATACGCACCAAGATGACCTCCCGCGGAAAAATGGCTTTTGTTCATCTTGACGACGGCACATCCGCACTGGAAGTTTCCATATTCAATGAAATTTTCGAAGCCCAGCGCGTCAAGATAAAGGATGACGAAGTCCTGATCGTTGAAGGCAAGGTACAGCGGGATGACTTCGCCGGCGAGGGCAAGGTTCGCGTCATCGCGGATCGACTGATGACTCTGGCCGAGGCGCGTGGTCGCTTTGCCAAGCATCTGCGTCTATCGCTCAATGGTCAGGCGAGTAGCCCGCACGCAAAGATTGCGGTGCAGCGCCTGCATGCCCTGTTGGCGCCATATACCCCCGGGACGTGCCCGGTGCGCCTGGACTACCGCAATGCAGACGCGAAATGCGAATTGTCGCTGGGTGATGACAATCGGGTGCGCCTTGAAGACGATTTGCTGTCGGCATTGAAAAACTGGCTAAGCAACGATAATGTCAATGTCGAATACAGTTCTTCGTCACGATAAATGCCCATAAAGGAGGCTAAGATGATTTCCCGCACTTGGTACCACATCGTTATTCCAGTCATGCTCAGCGCATTGCTCAGTGCCTGCGGAAGCGCGCTCAACATCGAGAACTACAATAAACTCCAGACTGGGCAATCCTACGACGAAGTCAAGCGGATTATCGGAGAACCCGCGCGTTGCGACGAAGCGCTCGGGATACGCAGTTGTGTCTGGGGTGACGACCAACATGGCATCAATATCAATTTTGTAGCCGGCAAAGTACTGCTCCTGTCGGCCCGGAATCTTAAATAACATCCGGAATATAGCGAATCAAACCGCGCATCCATTGGCGCAAAAAGAACAGCGCCTTTCAGATTTCGCAAAACGATTCCGAGCAACCCCTTTCTTCGCGAGGTGATCATTTCGTTTGGCGCGAACGGCTACGTCGCTCTGCACGAAATCGGCCGCGAAGAAACCGTCACTATTCTGGCGGTCAGGTAGCAGCGCGACGATGACTACCACTGAATAATTAAGGTAATTCATAGACGCTTTAAACACGTCATGCCGACGGATAAACGTGTCTAACCCTACATATTCATGCCAGTTCAATTTACGAACTACGCCCATCTCGGCTTGGTAGATTCCGGTTGCCAAGCCAACCGAGAGCCAGACCTGCCCAAAGGGAGAGCGGTTTCGTTTGAAGCATGCAAAGTGCCGCGGCGCGGTCCATCACGTGCGGGCGAATATCCTCGCCCTCATGCGCCAAACCATGAAATCCAGCAACGCATGCGGCATCCACCGTGGCAAGAAAGATATGCACCTTTTCGCTCGACAAATGAGGAGCAGTTAGATAAGTACCTATCAGTTGAATTGACGTAGGCGCCGACCCGGATTCTTCAACGATTTCACGCGTTATCGTGTCCAGCGGTGTCTGTCCAGGCTCGATTCGGCCAGCGACAATATCGATCAGCCAAGGTTCTACGCCTGCAACGTGTGCCCCGGCACGATACTGTTCGACAAACACGACTTTATCCGCGGCTTGGTCGTAGAGCAGAGCGGCCGCCACGTCGCTTCGATGCAGGACTTCCCGCACTAATGGACCGGTGGTACCACCGTTGAAGAGGTCATGCACAACCGTAAGGCGACGGAGCTCAAAAAACCCCGTATAGGCCACACTGGTCTCCAGAATCTTCGCCTTCAATGCGTCGCTTGGCATGGCGGTATTGTGAACGAACACTGAAAGCTACGCCAATTGTCAAGATTCTGGGTAGTGGCTCAGTTTGAATCTTTCTTTTTGTACGGGCCACGTCTTTTCGAAGCTTCCGTCTTTACGAGACAAACAATCTCTTCCAGCGTCCAAACGTGATCCGCAATTCCGGCTTCCATAGCTGGTGTGAGACGGAATAGACAGTACAATCCGCCGGTGACCCTCCCCACACATCCAAGCATGAACGCCCCACCGATCCACTATGCCATCACGCCCCTGAGCATTCAGGCACACACCTTTGAAGTGCGCTGCCGCGTTGCGGCGCCCGATCCGGCCGGCCAGTGCTTTGCGCTGCCGGCGTGGATTCCCGGCAGCTACCTGATACGCGACTTTGCCCGGCACGTTGTGGCCATCCGCGCCGAATCCGGCGGCAAACAGGTACGGCTGACGAAACGGGACAAGCATACCTGGCAGGCATTGGCGCTGCCGTCCGGCGAGACGCTCACGGTCGTCTGTGAAATCTACGCCTGGGACCTGTCGGTTCGCGGTGCGCATCTCGACGAAACGCATGCCTTTTTTAACGGCAGCAGCGTCTTCCTGCGCGTCCTCGGCCAGGAGGAGTCGCCCTGTCTTGTCGACATCCAGCCACCGCCGGGCGAAGCCTTCAAGGATTGGCGCGTCGCTACGGCACTCGAACCGGCGCGCGGCGAAAAGCGTTGCGCCCGGTCGCATGCGTTTGGCCTATACCGCGCCGCCAATTACGACGAGCTGATCGATCATCCGGTTGAAATGGGACACTTCGACCTCGCCCGTTTTGTGGCGTGCGGAATCGCGCACGAAATTGCTCTGACCGGCCAGCACGACTGCGACATGGATCGCCTTTGCCGCGACCTCAAGCGTGTCTGCGAATGGCAGATCCGTTTCTTCGGCGAACCGGTGCCGATGTCGCGCTACGTTTTTCTGATCACCGTCGTCGGCGATGCCTACGGCGGCCTCGAACACCGCGCCTCAACGGCCCTGCTGTGTTCGCGTTACGACCTGCCCTGGCCCGGCATGAAGGGCGTCAGCGAAGGCTATCGCACCCTGCTTGGCCTGTGCAGCCACGAATATTTCCACACCTGGAATGTCAAACGCATCAAACCGGCGGCATTCACGACCTACGACCTGAACCGGGAAAACTACACGACCTTGCTTTGGGCCTTTGAAGGCATCACGTCGTATTACGACGATCTGGCCCTGTTGCGTAGCGGCGTCATCGAACTCAAGGACTGGCTTGAACTCCTGGCCAAGACGATCGGCAAGGTTCAGCGCGACCCCGGACGCCGACGCCAGAGTCTGGCCGAATCGAGTTTCGACGCCTGGAGCAAGTTCTATCGACCGGACGAAAACACGCCCAATGCCGTTGTCAGCTACTACGCCAAGGGCGCGCTGGTCGCACTCGCGCTTGACCTCACGCTGCGCAGCAAAACCGATGGCGCCGTATCGCTTGACGACGTCATGCGCACCCTCTGGCAGCGCCACGGGATACCCGGCATGGGCGTTGGTGAGGAGGATATCCGCTTGATTGCCGAAGAATGCTCCGGGCTCAATCTGAAACGTTTCTTCGCCAAAGCCGTTCTCGGCACCGACGACTTGCCGCTGACAAGACTTCTGGCCGTTTTCGGACTGAAACTGGAATGGGCCGCAGGGGAAACACCTTCACTGGGCGTCAAAACCGTCAATGAGGGCAATGAACTCAAGCTGGCGACGGTCTACGATCAGGAGGCGGCGCAGCTGGCCGGTCTGTCCGCCGGCGATATCCTGCTTGCCATCGACGGCTTGCGCGTCACCTCGGCCTCCATCGAAAAGCAGCTGGCCCGCCGCCAGGCCGGCGGCGTCGTCAAGGTGCACGCTTTCCGGCGCGACCAACTCATGGAATTCAGCGTCCGCCTCGACCCGCCCTTGAACAGCAGCGCCAGCTTGGCCGTCGCCGCGCGCGCCAACGTTTTACGGCGTGGCTGGCTGGGTATCTGATCGACGGATCGGTACCGATTCCCTGCCTGGCGCCGGAACTAGCCGCTGCCTACGTGTTAGTCACGCAGCATATGCACGGCCCGCCACAACACGGCGCCCAGCAGCAACGCGGCCAACACCAGACTGGCCAGCGAGGCCGCCCAGAAGCCGGCAACACCCATCGGGCTGGCGATTCTGAAAGCCAGAATCCACCCACCGAATAATCCGACCCCCCAGAAGCAAACGATGTGCACCAGCATTGGCAGGAAGGTGACCTTGTAGCCGCGCAGCGTATAGGCGGCCACGGTCTGCAGCGCGTCGAAGACCTGATAGACAGCCACATAGGCTATCAGTGACAGGGCAACGCGCTGTACAGCCGGGTCGCTGGTGTATGCTTCGGCCAGCGGTCGGGCCAAGCACCATAAGACCAGACCAAGCGCCAGGGACAAGCTACCGGCGAGCAGCAGACCGGTAGCGAGCGACACTTCTGCGCGGCGCCAATCGCGTGCCCCCGCCGCCAGCCCCACCTGGGCCAGTGTGGCGATGGATAGGGCCAGCGGCAGCATGTAGCAGATGGCTGCCAGATTGGCCACGACCCGATGCCCGGCGACCACTGTCGCGCCCAGCTGCGCGACGAAAAGTGCGATCAGCGTGAAGGACGAGATTTCGACGAAGCTGGAAAAGCCCATTGGCAGCCCGATCTGCAACAGCTCGCGCTGGATTCCAATACGCGGTTTTTGCCACGCGTGAAGCAGGCGGTACTGCACCAGGGGTTGGCCAAAGACCAGGTAGGCGGCGCTGCAAAGCAAAGCGAACCAACCGACTGCGGCATTCGAGATACCGCAGCCGAGCGCACCCAGTCCGCTGCCGCCAAAGGCTCCGGTGACCAGCACCCCCGCCAGTGCGCCATGCAACAGCGTGCTGCCCAGCGCGATCAGCATCAGCGGGCGCGGGCGGCCAAGGGCGTTGCAAAACGCGTAGAAGGTGCGATACAGCAATGCCGCCGGCATTCCCCAGGCGAGCATGGCCAGATAGCCCCGCGCCTTGGCTTCAACCCGCGGCTCGATATCCGACAACGCCAGCAACGCGTCCGGGTGATTTAGAAACAGCACGCCGGGAATAGCCAGTAACAGAGCCAGCCAGAAAGCTTGCTGGAGGACCCCGGCGATCTCGCCCTCTCGCCCGGCGCCCTTGAGTTGCGCCACCATCGGCGATACCGCCTGGAGGATGCCGGAAAAGGCGAAAATCACGGCGATATAGATTCCGCCGCCAACGGCCACCGCCGCGAGATCCTCGGTTCCGTAATGCCCGAGCAGAACCGTATCGATCACCATCATGCCCATTGACGCCAGCTGGGCAACCAGCATCGGCGCGGCGTGCCGCAGGATCAGTCGGGATTGATGAACAAACATGGGCACGGAAGCAGGCAATGCGGGTCGGACAGGCTATCGCATTTGCGCCAGGCACGGAAAGCTTTCTACGCAATGACAGATTCCGGCAACGAGGCGATATCTTGTGCCGCCTTTCGTGGCAATATAGCCGACGAAAATGGGGCCGGGCAATCGCCAATGCGCCTCAATACCTGGAACCTTCATGCTCGATATCAACCGCATTGTCGTCACACGCCTCGTGCTGGCCTGGCTGATCGTTTCGCTCTTCACCGGAGCGACGATTTACCTTGTCGAATCGAAGCGCATTGACGACGCCGTCATTGCCTTCGCTTCGGCCGAAGCGCAGCGGTTTTCCCCGGAAGGCATCGACACCAAAGGCATGACGCCGGACCAATTGGAATCCTTGCGGCACAAAGCGCTGGAATTTGCCACGAAATACTTCGTGCTGATGAAAGGCTACGATTACGAAAACAAGCTGCTCTTCGATATAGCCAATCCGGCGTTCGCCCACATCCGGTCGGTGTTGGCCCAATCGACGCTCACGTTTCCGAGGAATGGTACCCATCACTACCAGAAGCTCGCCATCGACGGCGAAACGCTGGTGCAAATCCAGGTTCCTCTGCACAGTACCGGTGGAAGCAAGGCCGGCTATTTCGAGGGGGTATTCGTGATCCCGGCCGAGGAAATTGCACGGCTCAATCGCGATTTTTATCGCCTGCTGCTCATCTCTCTGCTCTGCGTTCTGTGCACGACGCTGCTGCTCTATCCGGTCATCATTTCACTCAGCCGTCGAGTCATCCGCTTTTCCGACCAGGTCATCAAAGGCAATCTGGAAATCGTCACCGTCCTTGGCGCCGCCATTGCCAAGCGCGACTCGAACACGGGAAGCCACAACTACCGCGTCACGCTTTATGCCATCCGGCTGGGGGAGGCGCTCGGCACGGACAAGGTGGATATGCGCGCGCTGATCCTTGGCGCATTTTTGCACGACGTCGGAAAAATCGGCATCCGGGACAACATCCTGCTCAAACCAACGGCATTGAACAACGAAGAACTGGCGGTCATGCACACCCACGTTCAACTGGGCATTGGCATCATTCAGACGTCCGAATGGCTGCACGCCGCGCACGATGTCATCAAATACCATCACGAAAAGTATGATGGGAGCGGATACCTGAAAGGGCTTCGCGGCGAGGAGATTCCCCTGGCCGCCCGTATTTTCGCCATAGTCGATGTATTCGATGCGTTGACTTCCCGGCGCCCCTACAAGGACGCCTGGCCTGTGGATGAAGCCTTGGAGCGGCTTTCAAGTGAAGCCGGCGGTCACTTCGACCCACAACTGGTGGCAATTTTTCAAACGATTGCCGCCGATCTCTACCGCCAGTTCGGCTTATCCAGCGAGGCCGATCTGCATGCGTCGCTCAGGCAGTTGGTCAAAGACCACTATCGGCAGTTGCTGACGCAGCAATAAGCGCGGCCTTACACCAGCGTAATCCTCAACTCGCCCAAGCCCTCGACCCCTCCTTCGAGGACATCGCCGCGCACCACCGTCGATACGCCGGACGGGGTCCCGGTAAAGATCAGATCGCCCGGCGCCAGGCGGATATACGTCGATAGATTGGCGATCACTTCGGCCACATTCCAGGTCATTTGCGACAAGTCGCCGTGCTGCCTTCGGTCACCATTGACCTTGAGCCAGATGGCCCCTTTTTCCGGATGGCCCACCTCGCCCACGGGGTGAAGTGCACCGATCGGCCCGCCCTGATCGAATCCTTTGCCCATGTCCCAAGGATGCCCTTTGTCTTTGGCCCTCGTCTGCAGATCGCGCCGCGTCAGATCGAAGCCAACGGCATAACCGAAAACACAACCCAGCGCTTGATCCAGCGGTATGTCGGAACCGCCTTTCCCCAGCGCGACGACCAACTCAACCTCGTGCTGGAGATCGCTCGTCAGCGGTGGATACGCGACATCCCCGCCACCGGGAACCAGCGCATCCGCCGGTTTGCTGAAAAAAAACGGCGGCTCGCGGCTGTCGGCACCCATTTCGGCGGCATGCGCCGCGTAATTGCGTCCGACGCAGTAGACGCGACGCACCGGAAAGACATCGGCACGGCCCACAACGGGCAAAACCACGAGTGCAGCAGGGGGAAATACGTAGCTCATATGGGCTCCTGAAAGCATTCAAACCGGATTGTCGATATCGACGAACTCGCACGTCAGACCGAAGCGCTCTGTCAGATGCGCAGCCAGCGCCTGCACGCCAAAACGTTCGGTGGCATGGTGTCCGGCAGCGATATAGGGTACGCCCGATTCACGCGCCAGATGGACATTCTGTTCGGAAATTTCTCCCGAGAGATACACCTCAACGCCCTGGGCAATGGCCAGTTCAAAAAGGTTTTGTGCCCCCCCCGAACACCAGGCAATTCGATCCAGTGACTGTTCAGCGCCAGCCTCGGCCGCGATGACCTGCGGCGCACGGCCCAGACCGGCCGCCACGGACGTCGCCAGTTCCGCCAGCGTCGTCGGTTGGGGCAGGCGTCCGAACCAGCCAATGTCCTGTTCGCCGAAACGGCCTTCGACAGACCACCCCAGACGTCGGGCGAGTTGCGCGTTGTTGCCGAACTCGACGTGCCCATCCAGTGGCAGATGATAAGCGATCAGGTTGATGTCATGCTTGAGCAGGGCTTGCAGGCGTGCTTTGCGAAAGCCGGTCACGCGCCCCTCTTCGCCACGCCAGAACCAGCCGTGATGCACGAGCAAGGTATCGGCACCGCGCGCAATCGCCGCATTGACCAGCGCCAGACTGGCGGTTACGCCGGCGACAATGTGCCGCACTTCGGCGCGACCTTCCACTTGCAGGCCGTTTGGGCAATAATCCCTGAAACGCGTCGAATCCAGCTGATCGTCAAGGTAACGCGTTAATGCTTCACGTTTCATCCGTCATTTCCCTCTCACCCAAATTTCCATGCGCAGACTCTGGCTGATTTTCACACAAACCGTCACGGTAAGTCTTGCCGTACTTTTTGTCGTCAGCACGCTCAAGCCCGAATGGTTGGGCAGGACGGCCAATAACGGTCCCAGCGTCGTCGCCTTGACCGAATCCTCCCGCGGGGACGAACCGTCCACCGGGGTCGGCTCCTACCGCGAAGCGGCAAAGAAGGCCCTGCCAGCCGTAGTGTATATTTTCACCTCGCAGAAGATCAAAATCCCTCGTCATCCGCTGATTGACGACCCGGTGTTTCGCCATTTCTTTGGCGAACGCCCGGAAATCGAAGGTCAAACCAAGTCCGGTCTGGGCTCGGGTGTGATTGTCAGCCCGAGCGGATATATTCTCACCAATTTCCATGTGGTCGATGGCGCGGACCAGATCGAAGTCGCTCTCAACGATGGGCGGAGTCTGAATGCCCGTTTGGTCGGCGGCGACCCCGAGACCGATCTGGCTGTGCTACAGCTCATTCCCGAAAATAAAACCGAACTCAAATTGCCATCCATTACGCTGGGCCAGATGGAGAACGTGGGCGTGGGCGATGTGGTTCTGGCCATCGGCAATCCCTTCGGCGTCGGCCAGACGGTGACCATGGGGATCGTCTCGGCGCTTGGCCGCTCGCATCTGGGCATCAACACCTTTGAAAATTTCATCCAGACGGACGCGGCCATCAACCCCGGCAACTCGGGAGGCGCTTTGATCGATAGCCGGGGCAATCTGGTTGGCATCAATTCGGCGATTTATTCGCGCTCCGGCGGTTCGCTGGGAATCGGTTTTGCCATTCCCATCTCAACCGCAAAAAACGTCATGGAGGAGATCATCCAGACCGGCACCGTGACGCGCGGCTGGATCGGTGTCGAAGCGCAGCAGATCACCCCGGAACTCGCCGAATCCTTCGGCCTGGCCGATGTCGAGGGCGCCTTGATCGCCGGCGTTCAACGCGGCAGTCCGGCTGATGCGGGCGGAATCAAACCGGGGGATGTTCTGCTCTTGGTGGATGGCAAACCGGTCAAGGACCCACAAGTCATGCTCGACCTGATCGCCAGCCAGAAGCCGGGCGCTATTGTTCCGTTCAAACTGCGCCGTCAGAAAACGCAATTGGAAACTTCGATCCGTATCGGGAAACGCCCGCAACTGCGGGGCGAGGTCAATTAGGTCAGCCCTGATCCGGGCCGGGCGCCGACGCTGACGGATCGACGTCCGGCTGATCGATGAAACGCGCCAGCAGCATCCCCAGCTCAAACAGCAGACAGAGCGGAATGGCCAGCAAGAGCTGCGAAACCACGTCCGGCGGCGTAAAGATGGCCGCGATCACGAAAGCGCCGACAATGACGTAAGGTCGCCATTCCCTGAGCGTGGACAGCGTGACGACACGCATCCGGACGAGAACAATGACCACAATCGGGACTTCGAAGGTGACGCCAAAAGCGATGAACGTGGTCATTACGAAAGACAGGTACTTTTCGATATCCGTCATCCAGGCGACGCCCTCCGGCGCGACTCGGGCCATGAAGCCGAAGACCGTCGGGAACACCAGGAAATACGCAAATGACATTCCAACGAAGAACAGCACGACGCTGGCTGCGACCAAAGGCAGTGCCAGGCGTTTTTCGTGGGAATACAGTCCGGGCGCGACGAAGGCCCAGATTTGATAGAGGACGTAAGGCAGGGCAATGAGGAAAGCCACCATCAGCGCCACTTTCATGGGCACCAAAAAGACGCCGACCACGTCGGTGGCAATCATCTGACCGCCCTGCGGCAGCGCGGCCAGCAACGGCTGTGCGAGCAGCGCGTACAATTCCTTGGCCCAGGGGAAAAGGCAGACGAAGACGATACCGACGGAAAGCAAGACCCGGATCAGGCGATCGCGAAGCTCGAAAAGATGCGACAGAAAGGAGTCTTCCGACGGATTCATTCGTCATTCATGCTTTTTTTTCCGGGCTGGCTGGACCCGTGGGCAAAACTTCCTGCGCAACCGATTGCGCCGTCTGGTCGACGGACTGTTCCAGCGCCTTCATCTCGCTGCTGACGCTCTGCTCAAGACTGCGCGCCGAATCCTGAACTTCGGTGCGCAGCTTTTTCAGCTCTTCGAGTTTCATTTCCCGACTGATGTCCGATTTGACGTCATTGACATAACGCTGCATGCGTCCGAGCAGATGCCCGGCCGTCCGCGCTACTTTTGGCAGGCGCTCGGGGCCGATGACCACCAGCGCGACGACGCCGATGACCAGGAGTTCGGAAAATGCAACGTCAAACATTTAGCCTGGGAACCTCGGTTGGATGGTGTGGAGTATGCCGCTTCTTGAGTGCAGGGCAAGGAAAGCGATCGCGGCCAGGTCTTACGACTCTTACGACTTGACCTTTTCCTTCACCTCGCCTTCGATGATCTGTCCATCAACCACTTGTTGCGGTGGAGTCGCATCAGCCGGCTTCTTCTCTGCCGACGCATCCTTCATGCCCTCCTTGAATCCCTTCACCGCACCGCCGAGATCCTCGCCAATATTGCGAAGTTTCTTGGTGCCGAACACCAGCATGACGATGACCAGAACGATAAGCCAGTGCCAGATACTGAAGCTGCCCATGATCCACCTCCTTTATACGCGTTTGAGCATCGGCCCGACCGGGTCCGGCCCGCCAACGATATGTGCATGCAAGTGCTGCACTTCCTGATGCCCGATGCGGCCCGTGTTGATGATCACACGAAACCCGTCCGGACTGCCATTCTCGATAGCCAACTGGTTGGCCACCGCGAGTATCCGGCCCAGGACGTGGGTGTCGGCCTCGGTCGCCGTCGCCAGCGAGGTAATGTGCCGCCGGGGTATGACCAAAATATGCACCGGGCGCGCTGGTTTGATATCGTGAAATGCGAAGACATCCTCGTCTTCATACACTTTTCGCGACGGGATTTCGCCGTGCGCAATCTTGCAGAACAGGCAGCTTTCCATGATCTAGCGGGTCCGTGACTTTTTTTCGTCGATCCCGGAAATGCCTTCGCGACGGCGAAATTCCTGGGCCACATCCTCGATGCTCATGTCAAAACTGGCAAGCAGCACCAAGACATGGAAAATCAGGTCGGTCGACTCCCTGACGATATTCAGGCGCTTGCCGTCTTTGGCGGCAATGATCAACTCGGCACTTTCCTCGCCAATCTTTTTCAGGACGGCATCCGGGCCGCCGGCAAACAGTTGGGCAGTGTAGGATTTGTCCGGATCGGCGTGCCGTCGCGTCGCCAACGTCTCCGATAGCCGATAGAGTATGTCGTGTGTAGTCATTTTTTGTAAATTTCCTTAGGGTCTTTCAATACCGGATCGACTGGCACCCATCGCTGGCCTTGCAGTTCAAGAAAGAAGCAGCTTTCCCGCCCGGTGTGACAGGCGATGCCGCCCACCTGATCGATAGAAAGCAACAACACATCGCCATCGCAATCGGCGCGAATGGAGATCACTTTCTGACCATGCCCCGATTCCTCGCCCTTGCGCCATAACCTTTGGCGCGACCTCGACCAGTATACCGCGTTACCGCCGGCAACCGTTTCCCGCAGTGCGTCCCGGTTCATCCAGGCACACATCAGCACGCGTCCGCTCGCCGCGTCCTGCGCGATGCTTGTAATCAACCCGTCCTTGTCCCACGTGAGGGCGTCGAGCCAGTCGAGACTGGCGTCAAGATCACTCACAGGCGCACCTCGATGCCGCGCTCGTGCATGAACGCCTTGGCCTGATGCACCGAATACTCGCCAAAGTGGAAGATGCTTGCCGCCAGCACCGCATCGGCATGGCCCAGCGTCACGCCGTCGGCCAGGTGCTGAAGGTTGCCAACTCCGCCGCTGGCGATCAAGGGGATATCGACGGCATCGCACACGGCGCGGGTCAATGCCAAGTCGAAGCCATTTTTCGTACCGTCGCGATCCATGCTGGTCAGCAGAATTTCTCCGGCGCCGAGCGCTTGTACGCGGCGCGCCCAGTCGACCGCATCCAGGCCAGTCTTCTTCCGCCCGCCGTGGGTAAACACTTCCCATTGGCCCGGCGCCACTTGCTTGGCGTCGATGGCGACGACAATGCACTGGTTGCCCACCTTGTCCGACGCCTCGGCGATGAGGTCGGGATTTTCAACTGCTGCGGTGTTCATACTGACCTTGTCGGCCCCGGCATTGAGCAAACGACGTACGTCAGCCACCGTGCGCACACCGCCACCAACGGTCAGCGGAATGAAGACCTGCGCTGCGCAAGCCTCGACAATGTGCAGAATGATGTCGCGCTGGTCGGACGATGCCGTGATGTCGAGAAAAGTGACTTCATCGGCCCCTTGATCGTCATAGCGGCGCGCCACCTCCACGGGGTCGCCGGCGTCGCGCAGGTCGATGAAGTTGGTCCCTTTGACCACGCGACCGGCGGTTACGTCAAGACAGGGAATGATACGTTTAGCGAGACCCAAAACGGATTCCCTTACGGTTGAAGGATGCGTGTAACGTCAGAATTGCGTCGAGCGGTCGGCTTCGGCCTGCGCCTCGGCAAAATCAAGCGAGCCGTCATAGATGGCGCGGCCGGCGATCGTCGCAAAAATGCCTTCGTGCTCGACCGCGCAGAGTCTTCTGATGTCCTCCATGCTCGACAGACCGCCGCTGGCGATCACGGGAATCATCAGCGACTGCGCCAGCTTGACCGTCGACTCGATGTTGATTCCCGTAAGCATGCCATCCCGACCGATATCGGTATAAATGATGCCCTCGACGCCATAGTCTTCACATTTTTTCGCCAGGTCGATCACGTCGTGGCCGGTCAGCTTGGACCAGCCGTCGACCGCCACCTTGCCCTCCCTGGCGTCGAGTCCGACGATGATTTGCCCCGGAAAAGCGCTGCAGGCGTTGTGCAGGAACCCCGGATTCTTCACCGCTGCCGTCCCGATGATGACGTAGCTGACGCCATCGTCGAGGCAACGCTCGATCGTATCGAGATCGCGAATGCCGCCGCCGAGCTGGATCGGGATTTCGTCGCCAATGGCCTTGACGATTTCCCTGATCGCGCTTTCGTTCTTGGGCTTGCCGGCAAAGGCGCCGTTTAGATCGACAACGTGCAAGCGGCGTGCGCCCTGCTCCAGCCAGAGCGCGGCCTGCTCGCCGGGGGTATTGGCGAAAACCGTGGCATCGTCCATGTGCCCCTGTTTGAGACGGACACACTGACCGTCTTTCAAGTCAATTGCGGGAATGATCAACATGTTGAAAAGTGCTAAGCAAAGTAGTTGGTATGAGGGGTCGAAGAGATTTGATGCCGAGAACTGCCGTTAGGGCTTCCAGTGGATGAAATTGGACAACAGGGCGAGTCCCGCTTTGGCGCTCTTCTCCGGGTGACATTGAATGGCGAAGATATTATCCCGAGCCACCACACTGGTAAAGGGGATACCGTAGTCCGTCACCCCGGTAATGCAATCATCATCGTCGGGAACAACGCAATAGCTATGGACGAAATAAAAGCGCGCACCATCGGCAATGCCGTCCCACAGCGCGTGTGGTCTGACTTGCCGCACTTCGTTCCAGCCCATGTGCGGCACCTTCAGCTTGTCGCCCGCCGCGTTTACCATTCCATCGACTGGAAAGCGGCGTACCTGTCCGGCAAATATGCCAAGGCCTGGCACATCGCCCTCGTCGCTGTGTTCAAAAAGCATTTGCAAGCCGATGCAAATGCCCAGAAACGGTTTGCTCCGGGCCGATTCGAGAACCGCCGGCCGCAAACCGCGCGCCTCGAGTTCACGCATGCAGTCGGGCATGGCGCCCTGGCCGGGGAAGACCACGCGCTCGGCGGCCGCCACCACCGCCGGATCGGCGGTAACGACGACTTCACGACCATCGGCCACATGGACCAGTGCCTGCCACACCGAGCGCAGATTGCCCATGCCGTAGTCGATCACTGCGATACTGCCTGCCGCTGATGCCATCAAAGGCTACCCTTGGTTGAAGGGATGCTGCCCGCTGCCTGCGGATCGGCTTCTACCGCCATGCGCAAGGCGCGACCGAACGCCTTGAATACCGTTTCGGCTTGATGGTGCGCATTATCGCCGCGCAAGTTGTCGACATGGATGGTCATCAGGGCGTGATTGACCAGTCCCTGGAAAAACTCGTGCGTCAAATCGACGTCAAAAGCGCCGACCATCGCCCGCTTGAATTCGACGTTGAATACCAGCCCCGGACGCCCGGAAAGGTCGATCACCACGCGCGACAACGCTTCGTCCAGGGGCACGTAAGCGTGTCCATAACGTCGCAATCCTTTCTTGTCACCCCACGCCACGGCGAGAGCCTGCCCCATCGTGATGCCGATGTCCTCAACGGTGTGATGTGCATCAATGTGCAAATCGCCCTGCGCCTCGACCTCAAGATCCAGCATCCCGTGACGTGCAATCTGGTCGAGCATGTGATCGAGGAAGGGGACACCGGTCGCCAGGCGACTCTGTCCGCTGCCGTCAAGATTCAGACGAACCGTGATCCGGGTTTCCAGGGTGTTTCTGCTGATTTCAGCTTGCCGCATGAAGGCACCGTAGTGAAGGGACAAAACAAATACTCTGACCGCCGGACCGAACCGCCGAAGCGCGCTCCGGCCGGATCAGGCGACCAGTGTCGCATGATACCATTTAAGGCTTCCGCTGCCTTCGACCTTGCGAGCCGTTCATGAACCCCTACTGGAGCCCCCTTGTTCACCGCCTGTCGCCCTATGTTCCGGGCGAACAGCCCAAACTGCCCGGGCTGGTCAAGCTGAACACCAACGAAAACCCCTATCCGCCGTCGGCGCGCGTGATCGCGGCGATGCGCGAAGAACTGGGAAGCGACGGGGCCAACTTGCGTCTCTACCCGGACCCTAACGCCGATCGATTCAAGGACGCCGTCGTCACCCACTTTGCCGAATATGCGCTCGCGCCGAACCAGGTTTTTGTCGGCAACGGTTCCGACGAAGTGCTGGCGCACGCCTTCATGGCGCTGCTCAAGCACGATGCGCCCATCCTGCTACCCGACATCTCCTACAGTTTCTATCCGGTGTATTGCGGTCTTTACGGGGTTGAGCACATCGCCATCCCGCTTAACGCCGATTTCGAAATCGGCATTGACGATTACCGGCCGGGCAACGGCGGCATCGTCATCGCCAACCCCAACGCGCCGACGGGCCACCTTCTCCCGCTGACTGACATCGAACGGTTGGCGGCCGCCAACCTGCAATCGGTGGTCATTATCGACGAAGCGTACATCGATTTCAGCGCGCCGGCGATCCCCACGGCCATTGCGCTGGTCAACCGCTATCCGAACCTGCTGGTGATCCGTACGCTGTCCAAATCGCATTCGCTGGCCGGGCTTCGCGTCGGCTACGCCGTGGGTGACGCTTCCCTGATCGAGGCGCTGGAACGGGTCAAGAACAGCTTCAACTCGTATCCGCTCGATCGCCTGGCCATCGTCGGCGCGAGCGCGGCGATGGAGGATAAGGATCACCACGAGAAAACGCGGCAAGCGGTCATGCACAGTCGTGCCTTGTTGACCGCTGCCCTTGTCAGCCTGGGCTTCGAGGTGCTGCCCTCGGCGGCCAACTTCATCTTCGCGCGCCATCCACAACACGACGCGGCGCGACTGGCCGCGGAATTGCGCCAGCGCCAAGTCATCGTCCGCCACTTCAAGTTGCCGCGTATCGACCAGCACCTGCGCATCTCGATCGGCACCGCAGCGCAATGCCAGGCGCTGGTCGATGCGCTGCGCCAAGTCCTCGGCTGATCGCGCCGTAGCGTGAGGGCTTGCGCCCGTCCTTTTCATCAATTCTTCTGTTGCCAATCCTGCCGAAATGCAATGATAATCAGTCACCTTCGCAAGGCTAGTCGAAGGCTCGTTGCAGCAATGTGCTAACTCAATGATTCATACGAAAGAAGAACGGGGGAATGACATGAAGACAACCGCATTGTTCGTTCAAATTGCCGCGATAGGAATCATTGGGGCAATCACCGCCGGAACCGCAACGGCGGCCGATCCGGCCAAGATCAACTGGTCCAAGATTCCGGCGACCAGTGTCCCTTTGTTCTACCCGGGGCAATCCTCCTACGAATGGGTGCGTAGCGATGCGCACAAGAATGCGGCGAAAGAGGTCAAGCGTGGCGATGCCTGTGCCTCATGCCATGACGAAGAAGGCGCCGAGAAGGATTTGGGCAACAAGCTGGTGCAAGCGGGTCCGCTGGAACCCATGCCGGTCAAGGGCAAGTCGGGCTACAAGGATCTCAAGGTGCAAGCGGCCTACGACACCAAGAATGCTTACCTGCGCTTTCAATGGAAAACCGATAACGCTTATCCTGGAACAGAACACCAGTACCTGCGCTTCGATGGCCATGAGTGGAAAGTCTGGGGCTACCCCAAACTCGACAAGATCGTTCAGGATGGCCACATGATCGGCATCTATGAGGACCGCATGTCGGTCATGATCGACGACGGCAAGGTTCCCGGATTTGCCCAACAGGGCTGCTGGCTCTCCTGTCACGACGGTCAACGCGATATGCCCAAGCTGTTCACCAAGGAAGAGGTCGCTGCCAATACCTTGTTGACGGCGATCAAGAAGAGCGATGTACGCAAGTATCTCCCGGAAACCCGGACTGACCCCCTGGACTGGAAAACCGGAAAGAGCGTGGAGGACATCGCCAAAATCAAGGCGGCAGGCGGTTTTGTTGACCTCATCCAGTGGCGCGCGCATCGCAGCAACCCGGTCGGCATGGCCGACGATGGCTATGTGCTTGAGTGGCGTCTCGGCGACGCTGGCAATGACATGTTCAGCGGCAATGCCGACAAAGCAACGCATGCGCCGAAATTCATGTGGGATGCCAAAAAGGTCGGCTACAAATCAATCACCGCCGAGCAATTGCACAAGGGAGATCACTTCCTGATTCGCGAGCAGAATGCCGTGCCGTTCGATCCGAATGCCGGCTGGAAAGAAGGCGACATGATCCCCGATTACATCGTCAGCCGCGAAGATGCCAAAGGTTCGGCGGCAGACAACAACGCCATCGCCAGTTGGAAGGACGGCATATGGACGGTCGTCATGATTCGCCCGCTCGGCTTGACCAATAGCGACGACAAGGCGTTAAAAGCCGGGGGAGTTTATAACGTCGGGTTTGCCGCTCACGACGACAATATCACCACGCGCGGCCACCACGTTTCGTTTGTCAAGACGCTTGGTCTTGGTGCAGCGAAGGGCACCAAGGTTGACATCAACGCAGTCAAACTTCCATAACCAGACCGTGTTTCACTGTGGACCGGTCGCCAGGCCGGTCCACAGCAGAAAAACTTTTGACTGATGAGGGCGCCATGAATGTGATAAAGAACCTGCTGATCCCCGGCCTGCTGACACTGGGGCTGGCCGGCTCCGCCTTTGCCGCAGTGGATGAGGAAGCCGCCAAGGCAATCGGTAAGCGCAATGACTGCTTCAAGTGCCACGCGGTTGATAAGACCAAGAAAGGCCCGTCGTACAAGAAAATCGCCGCCAAGTTCAAGGGCAAAGCCGATGCCGAAGACAAGATCATGAAGAACCTGACGACCGGTCCGAAAGTCAAACTTGAAGACGGCACCGAAGAAGATCACAAGATCATCGACACCAAAGACCCGAAAGAGCTGAAAAACCTGATCGACTGGATCCTTTCACGCTAAGTTGCGTGACTCTGGAGAATGCCACTTTTTAGCCAGTGTGAGATTTAGTTCAGGTCGTATGGGGCCGGTCAAACCGGCCCCTTTTTTCGACTGTCGGGAGCAGTGAGGAATATGCAAATTGCATCCGCCTTAATGCGTGCACTCTTCGGCGCCATGTTCCTGAGCGGTTTCCTGATCGCCATGCCGGCGATGGCGACCAAACTTGACGACGCCACCTGCCTGAGCTGCCACAACAGCGGGAAAAGCAAGTTGGAAATGCCGGGAGCAGCCGGCGGGACACATGAACTGCGCGCCGTCAGTTCAGCCAGGTTCAAGAAGAGCGTGCATGCGGCCTTGACCTGCGTGAGTTGTCATACGGACATCGTCGACAGCAAGGCCGGGCATCAGCGGGTCTCCGGCGTCGCACCCCCCGACTGTGCCCAGTGCCATGAAACACTCTGGCAGGCGGCAAGAAGAGAGGACACGGCGAAGGGCAAGCCGAGGCTGGGTGTCGTCGTTGAAAATATTCTCGCGTACAAGAGTTCCTTTCACGCCCGTGCGAACAAGGAAGACCCGAATCGCGTCAATGCCACCTGCACCGACTGTCACGATACACACGGCTTCAACGTGCCGGCGCGCGGAACAGCTCAACGCACCGAATGGCATCTCACGGTTCCCCAGGTATGCGGCGAAAAGTGCCACAGCGACGAACTGGATGAGTTCAACGACTCGGTGCATGGGAAGCAGATTTCAGAGAAACACAACCTGAAGTCCGCCGTCTGCTCCGACTGCCACACCACGCACGGCATCGGCAACACCTCGGCGAACCCCATCAAACTGGCCATTACCGCGAAGTGCGGCAGTTGTCATGAGAAAAATTACAAGACCTATAAAGACACCTACCACGGCAAGATCAACACCCTGGGCCATGCCTACACGGCCAAGTGCTACGACTGCCATGGCAGCCATGGCATCCTCGATGTCAAGAACCCGGCATCCAAGGTGCACCCCAACAACGTCATGAAGACCTGCCGCACGTGTCACAACGGCAAGAAGGATTTGCCAGACGCACCGCCGGGATTCTCCAGCTTTCAACCGCACGGTCATGCGGGCGATTTCAAGCGTTACCCCGAGATCTGGATTGCCAATCAGATCATGACCCAGCTTCTGCTAGGCACCTTCGGTTTTTTCTGGCTGCATACGCTCCTGTGGTTCTACCGTGAATTCAAGGAACGCCGGCAACGCCGGGGGCAGGCGCACATCAACACCGCCACCCTGGACGAGCTGCCGCCCAAATTGCACGGCAAACACTTCAAGCGTTTCAGCCGCACCTGGCGCATCGCGCACATCACTTTCGCGCTGAGCCTGATGCTGCTCACGCTGACCGGCATTCCATTGTTCTTCCCCGCAGCACCCTGGGCGGAGCCACTGATGATCCTGTTGGGCGGGCCGCACACGGCGGGCATCATCCACCGCATCAATGCGGTAATCTTCGGCGGCGTTTTCTTCTGGCACCTGTTCTACATCGGGATCAAACTCGCGCGCGACTGGAAAAACTTCAAGACTTTTGGCCCGAACTCGCTGGTTCCCGGTTGGCAGGATCTGAAAGACATCGTCGCCATGTTCAAGTGGTTCCTCGGCAAAGGGCCACGCCCGATTTTCGACCGCTGGACCTACTGGGAGAAGTTTGACTACTGGGCGCCCTTCTGGGGGGTGACCATCATCGGCGTCAGCGGCCTGATCATGTGGCTTCCTCAACTGGCGGCTC
The DNA here is from genome assembly GCA_016705685.1 of Propionivibrio sp. GTDB lineage: Bacteria > Pseudomonadota > Gammaproteobacteria > Burkholderiales > Rhodocyclaceae > Propionivibrio. The sequence continues at coordinate 847,625 of JADJLB010000001.1, read as the reverse complement.
AATATCTACCGGGCTGGGTCTTCAATGTGGCAGCGATATTCCACAGCGAAGAAGCGTTCCTGGCGGTGGTCTTCCTGTTTACGGTGCATTTCTTCAACAACCACTTCCGTCCGGACAAATTCCCACTGGATATCGTGATGTTCACCGGCACCGTCTCGCTCGAAGAATACCGCCATGAGCATCCGCTGGAGTATCAGCGCCTGCTGGCCTCCGGCGAACTGGAGAAGCATCTGGTCGATGCACCGTCGCCATCGGCGACCACCGCATCGAAGATTCTCGGTTTTACCTTGATCGTGATCGGCCTGATCTTGCTGACCCTGGTCGGGGTGGGTTTCTTTACAAGCTGGTAGTGGAATCCCGGTTCAGTTCAACGTCATGGGGTAGTTGCCGCCGCAGGCAAGACGAGCGTCACGCGCAACCCTCCCAGCGGTGAATCGGCCAGCTCGACCCGGCCGCCGTAGAGATGCGCCAGATCGTTGCTGATCGCCAGGCCGAGGCCGGAACCGGGCAGCTGCTCATCCACGCGTTCGCCGCGAATCAGGACCCTTTGTTGTTGCGCGGCGGAAAGGCCACAACCGTCATCATCCAGAGTGATCAGGAGTTCGTCGCCGACCTCCGACAGCGCTATTTCGATACGCCGTGTCGCCCATTTGCACGCGTTGTCGAGCAGATTGCCCAGCATTTCCTGCAAATCCTGTTCCTCCCCGCGAAAAACCGGGGGCTCAGGATGTGTGGCAAGGACCAACTCGAGATTCCGCTCGGCATAAATACGCCGCATGACCCTGATCAGCCCGTCGAGCACGGGTGAGACGGGTGTCCGTGTGCCGGGAACACGCACCGAAGCGGCCAGTCTGGACCGGCTCAGATGGTAGTCAATCTGCTTTCTCGCAACCTCGACCTGCTCTGAAACCTGTTTCGCCATGTCGCCCTGCTGAGCGTTCGCGGCGTTGGCGATGACGCTCAACGGCGTCTTCAGCGCATGCGCCAGATTCCCCGCCTGGGTTCTGGCCCGTGCCACCACCTCGGCGTTCTGCGCCAGCACGCTGTTGAATTCCTCGACCAGCGGCTGGACCTCCAGTGGAAAATGGCCTTCCAGCCGAGGTGTTCCACCATTGCGTACGTCTGCCAGGGCACCGTGCAAACGCCGCAGCGGCGCCAGCGCGGTCCGCACTTGAATGACGGCAGACAGCGTCAGCCCGCCGCCCAGCAGCCCCAGCGCCAGCCAAAGCATTTGGTTGAAGTGCTCTATCGACTCGGCCATCTGATGCTCATCGGCAGCGACGACCAACCGGTAGGCCTGGCCTGCCGGATCCGCGACGTCAGCAAGCGTGACCACGCGCTCGACCAAACCGAGCATCGTCTTGCCGGGACCGGGACCGGGGATGCGATGCCAATGTATTTGGCCATCGGTCAGCGTATCGGGCGGCACCCTGAGCACATCGTCCCACAGCGATCTGGAACGTAAAACACCCACGGATTCGCCCGTCGACACGCCAAGGCGGTCGACCTGCCAGTACCTCCCCGAATAAGGCTTGTTGAAACGCGGATCGCTTTGCGCGGCCGATAGCGATACCTGCCCCGTTTGGTCAACCGCCAGATGCGCTGCGAGCTGATCGAGATGGGTATTGAGTTCGGCATGAAACTGCCGGGCAATGTGGTTTCTGAACAAGCCATCCAACGCCCACCCGGCGACGATGATCGAAACCGCGATCCAGGCCAGGGTGCCGATCAACAGGCGGAGGCGCAACGAACCGCGTAGCGCCGACGATGGATGTTCCTGGCCAAAGCCCGTCATGGCGCGACGAGACGATAGCCGAGACCGCGCACCGTCTCGATCACGCCGGCGGGCAGTTTTTTCCGCAGTCGGGCGATGAAGACTTCGACGGTGTTGGAATCACGGTCAAAATCCTGGGCATAGATGTGCTCGATCAGATCGCTACGCGAGACCAACTGCCCCGGATGGTGCATCAGATAATCCAGCACGCGGTATTCGTGGCTGGTCAGCGTCAGCGCTTGCCCGCCCACGGTAACGCGACTGTGCCGGGTGTCGAGCACCACATCGCCGCAGACCAGTTCGGCGCTGGCATGGCCACCGGCCCGGCGGATCAGCGCGCGCAGGCGAGCCAGCAATTCTTCCATGTGAAACGGCTTGGTCAGGTAATCGTCGGCGCCGGCGTCGATCCCGGCCACCTTCTCATGCCAGTTGTCGCGTGCGGTAAGAATCAGCACCGGCAGGGTTCGTCCGGCGGCCCGCCACTTCTTGAGAACGGTGAGGCCATCCATCTGCGGCAAGCCCAGGTCGAGAACGACCGCATCGAATGGCTGATTCCCGTCGATCGCGAGGTGATGCGCATCGACGCCATTGTCCGCCACGTCAACAGCATACCCGGCGGCGCTTAGCGCTTCGTTGAGCTGTGCCGATATGCTGGGTTCATCCTCAACGACCAGTACACGCATCCCTTTTTCTCCCGATCAGCGATCGCTTGTTGCGCCTTGTTCCTGGCGCGGAATGATCGCCCCGTCACGCGCGTCCACCCTGAACTTGACCAGCGAACCGCCCGCACGCAACAGCTTGATCTCATACACCCAACGCTCACCCTTGCGCTCAAGCTCGACCTCCAATACCTGCCCCGGCGTATCGCGAGCAATCTTCTCCAGCACGGTTTTCAGCGGCAGTATCTCGCCGGCTTCAAGCGCCCGGCGCGCGCGATCATGGTCGCGCAGATCGTCGGCGTGACCGGGCAGCGCCAGAGCAAAGGCAAGTAATAGACCGATAGCCCGCCAGCCTTTGCCCGTCCCTCCCGATCGCATCGCCCCTCCCGAAAAAGCACACCTATCGCATTTGTACCCCGATAGATCTGAACGGCGGATGAATGGCCGATTCAGCTTGTGTTCAGACACGCTCCGGCAAAGTGCACCCAAGACATCAACGAACAGGAGAAACGCTTGCCAACCAATACCTCTGCAACGCTGCTGCTGGCCGCGCTTTTGTTGCCGCTCGGCAGTTCCGCCGCATCCCGCGATGACCTTGTGGCCCAGTATGCCCTTTCTGCCAAGGCTGCATCACCGGCATTTTCAGGCTTTTCTGCCGTGCGTGGCGAAAAGCTGCATTTCACGAAGTTTGCCGGCGGCAAGGCAGAAACGCCAAGCTGCACCAGTTGCCATTCGGACAGCCCGCGCGGCACCGGTCGCACGCCAGCCGGCAAAGCCATCGAAGCGCTCGCCGTATCGCTCACGCCTGCCCGCTACACCGACCCAGCCAAGGTCGAGAAATGGTTCAAGCGCAATTGCAACGACGTTCTGGGCCGCGAATGCACCGCGCTCGAAAAGGGCGACTGGCTGAGCTACATGATCCATCAGTGACTTCACAAGGAAAGCTGCCATGCATATCCCTTACCGACCCATTGCCCTGAGTCTGGTCGCGATGATTTTCTCGGGAATTTTTCTCGCCCGGGCGCAGGCCGGCGGCGGACACTACTTCGCCCCGGTTTCCGACCCCGTCGTGCGCGAGGAGTGCGGCAGTTGCCACCTCGCCTTCCCCCCGTCGATGCTGCCGGCAAGTTCGTGGAAGCGCATGATGGGCGAGCTGGACAAGCACTTTGGCACCGATGCCAGCGTCTCTCCAGCCACCGCCGAACACATCACCCGCTATCTCAGTGAGAATGCCGCCGACACCGGTGGGCAGCGTTACGGCAGCAAGCTGATGCGCGGCGTGTCCGTGCAGAACCCTCCCTTGCGCATTACCGAGCTGCCGAAGTGGGTGCGTGAGCATCGCGAGATTTCTTCCAAAGGATGGCTGCGTAACAACGTCCGTACCAAGGCCAACTGTCTGGCCTGTCATGCCGACGCCGAACGCGGCTATTATGACGAATAGCAAATATGAAAACCATTATCATCGGCCTCTTGGCCATTGTTGGTTCCGCCTGGTATCTCGACCTGGTCTCGACGACCTTCCCGGCCAACAGCGCGCTGCTGTGGGTCTCGCGCCAGGAAGGCATGTATCTGACCGGCCTGTTGTCGATTACCTTCATGTCGCTCGCCATGCTGCTCGCCACTCGACCGGCCTGGCTGGAAAAACCGCTCGGCGGGCTGGACCGCGTTTACCGCCTGCACAAATGGGTGGGCATCCTGGCCATCGGCTTCGGTGCGAGTCACTGGCTGATCAAGCAATCGGGCGGATTGATCAAGTCGCTCATCGGCACAGCAGGCCGCTTGCCGAAGATCAAATATTCCGGAATGCTCGAAGTGCTGCGCGAACTCGCCGCCGACATGGGCGAACCGGCCTTGTACATCGCCCTGGCGATGCTCGTCATCACCCTGTGGCGGCGCTTCCCCTATCACATCTGGCGTCATCTGCATCGCATCATGCCGGTGCTCTACCTGATGCTGGCCTTGCACGCATCGCTGCTGGCGCCGCCCGCCTACTGGTCGCAACCGGTCGGTCTGCTGCTGGCCGCGGTGCTTTCGATCGGCGTGGTTTCCAGCATTGTCGTGCTCGCCGGCTTGATCGGTCGTCGCCGCCAGGTCAATGGCTCGGTGCTCGCGGTCAAGCGTGAAGGCGACGTGACCGAGTTGACCTGCCATCTCGAAGAACAATGGAATAACCATCGTGCTGGCCAATTCGCCTTCGTCACCTTCGACTGGGTCGAAGGCGCGCACCCCTTCACCATCGCCAGCGCCGACCGCGGCAACCGGACAATCACCTTCTACATCAAGGCGCTCGGCAATTTCACGCAGAATCTCGCCCAACGTGTACGAACCGGCCAGAAAGTCAAAATCGAGGGGCCTTACGGCCGCTTCCAATTGGAGCGCCACAACCCGGACAGCCACCAGATCTGGGTGGCTGGCGGGATCGGCGTAACGCCGTTTCTGGCCTGGCTGGAATCGCTGCAGGCGCGCCCGGCCGATGCTCGCGATGCCGACTTCCACTACTGCACGCAAGATCGCGAAAAGGATCCATTCGTCGGTCGCCTGAAGGCGCTCTGCGCTGCGCTGCCCGGAATCCGGCTCCAAGTACACAGCGCAAAGCATGGCGACCTGTTGACGGCCGGTTCGCTCAAGCTGGCCGGCGGGCAACGGAACAAAACCGAAGTCTGGTTCTGCGGCCCCAGCGGATTCGCCGACGCGCTCAAGCGCGGTCTCAAGGCGTCCTGGAATGGCCGCCTGCGCTTTCACCAGGAAGCCTTCGAACTGCGTTAGCCGATCTTACTCGGACTCGATGCGGTACTCGGCGGAGCGGGCGTGTGCCGGCAAACCCTCGCCCCGGGCCAGCGTCGAGGCAATGCGCCCGAGCGTCTTCGCTCCGGCCTGCGACACGCGGATCAGGCTGGTCCGCTTCTGGAAATCATAGACCCCGAGCGGCGACGAGAAGCGCGCGCTGCCCGAGGTTGGCAGGACATGGTTCGGCCCGGCGCAGTAATCGCCGAGCGACTCGGACGCGTAGGGCCCGATGAAAATGGCGCCCGCATGATGAATCTTTGCCACCCAGTCGTCGGCATCGGCCAGCGATAGCTCAAGGTGTTCCGGTGCAATACGATTGGCGATGGTGCAGGCTTCATCGAGATCGCGCACCTGGATCAGCGCGCCGCGATTTTCCAGCGATGCACGAATAACGTCTTTGCGCGGCATGGTCGGCAGCAGTTTCTCGATCGACTCGGCGACGCGCCCGATATACGCCGCGTCGGGGCACAGCAGGATCGATTGCGCCAGCTCGTCGTGCTCGGCCTGCGAAAAGAGGTCCATCGCCACCCAGTCGGGATCGGTCTTGCCGTCGCAGATGATCAGTATCTCCGACGGTCCGGCGACCATGTCGATGCCAACAACGCCGAATACGCGGCGCTTGGCCGCGGCGACATACGCATTGCCGGGACCGACGATCTTGTCCACCGCCGGCACGCTCTGTGTCCCGTAAGCCAGCGCGCCAACGGCCTGCGCGCCACCGATACAGAACACCCGGTCGATCCCGGCCAGCGCCGCCGCCGCCAGCACCAGCGGATTGCGTTCGCCGCCCGGCGTCGGCACGACCATGATCAGTTCCTTGACCCCCGCCACTTTGGCCGGAATCGCATTCATCAGCACCGACGAGGGATACGAGGCCTTGCCACCGGGCACGTAGAGGCCGACGCGGTCGAGCGGGGTGACCTTTTGCCCGAGCAGCGTGCCGCATCCATCGCCATCCGCCTCGCCGTCGTCTTCCACGTATTGCCAGCTGTGCAGAACCTGCCGCTCGTGATAGTTGCGTACGCGGTGGGCGGCCACTTCAAGCGCATCGCGCTGCTCGCTGGGCAAGCCGGCCAGAGCGCTCTGCAAAGCGTCACCCGAAAGCTCCAGCTCGGCCATCGATGCAACGTCGAGCCGGTCGAAGCGCCGGGTGTATTCGATTACGGCTTCATCGCCGCGTGCTTTGACCTCGGCCAGAATGTCGGCCACGGCAAGGTCAACCGCTTCGTCCTGCGCGCTTTCAAAGGCCAGCAACGCATTGAGCCGCGGCTTGAAATCCGCGTCGCTGGTCGAAAAGCGCTTGATGGCGATCATCGCCCGACAACGCGCGCGATGGCGTCCAGGATGGGGTCGATGCGCTCGCGCTTGAGCTTTAGCGCGGCCTGATTGACGATCAATCGCGACGAAATATCGACGATGTGTTCGACCGCCACCAGATTGTTGGCTTTGAGTGTGCTGCCGGTCGACACCAGATCAACGATGGCGTCGGCCAGCCCGGCCAGCGGCGCCAGTTCCATCGAACCGTAGAGCTTGATCAGATCGACATGCACGCCCTTGGCGGCAAAATGCTCGCGGGCGATGTTGATGTACTTGGTCGCCACCTTGAGGCGAGCGCCCTGCCGCACGGCGTATTCGTAGTCGAAGCCCGCAGGTATCGCCACCATCATCCGGCACTTGGCAATCTTCAGGTCGAGCGGCTGGTACAAGCCGTCGCCGCCGTGTTCAAGCAGCACGTCCTTGCCGGCCACGCCGATGTCTGCCGCGCCGTATTGCACATAGGTCGGCGCATCCGTCGCGCGCACGATCACCACACGCACGTCGTCGCGCGTCGTCGGGATGATCAGCTTGCGCGAGGTCTCGGGATTTTCCAGCGGCTCGATGCCGGCCGCCGCCAGCAGCGGCAGCGTCTCTTCAAAAATACGACCCTTCGAAAGGGCAATGGTGATGCCGTCCACGGCGCGTCCCTGCACAAGAAAAGGGCGATTTTACCGCAATGCCGCAATGCCGTATTGCCGGATGGATTGCGGAAGTAGGGCACGAGCCCTGGAGCTACGCCTTCAACAGTTCTTCCCGGCTGCCGAGCCAGCGCTGCAAATGCCGTTGTGCGAGATCGGGCGCATCGCGCAGCAGGCGCTCGGCCATCTCGCGGGCCAGCTCGACGAGATCGGTATCGACTTCGAGATCGGCGTAGCGCAGCAGCGGCACGCCCGACTGGCGGCTGCCGACAAACTCGCCGGGGCCGCGCAGGTGCAGGTCGTGGCGGGCGATCTCGAAGCCGTCGTCGTTTTCGAAGATGATTTTCAGTCGCGCCCTGGCGGTTTCGGAAAGCGGCTGCTGATAGAGCAGGACGCATACCGACTCATGCGCACCGCGCCCGACGCGCCCGCGCAACTGGTGCAGTTGCGACAGGCCGAAACGTTCGGCATGTTCGATGACCATCAGGCAGGCGTTGGGCACATCGACGCCGACCTCGATGACCGTGGTGGCCACCAGCACGTCGATTTCACCCGCAGCGAAAGCAGCCATCGTTGCAGCTTTTTCATCGGACTTGAGGCGGCCATGCACCAGCCCGATGCGCAGATCGTCGAGTTCTTCGCTGAGCGCAGCGTGCGTGTCGAGCGCGGTTTGCAGTTGCAGCTTTTCCGATTCCTCGATCAGCGGGCAAACCCAGTAGGCCTGCCGGCCGGAACCCACCACGCCGCGCACGCGGGCGATCACTTCGTCGCGGCGGGAATCGGAAACGAGTTTGGTCTTGATCGGCCGGCGCCCCGGCGGCAGCTCGTCGAGCACCGAAACGTCGAGGTCGGCGTAATAGCTCATGGCCAGCGTGCGCGGGATCGGCGTCGCCGACATCATCAACTGATGTGGCGGCATGGAATTCTTCTCACCGTTCTCACTCTTCTCGCCCTTCTTGCGCAATTCGAGCCGTTGCGCAACGCCGAAGCGGTGTTGCTCGTCGATGATCACCAGCCCGAGCCGGGCGAAATCCACGCTCTCCTGAATCAGCGCATGGGTGCCGACGATCAGTTGCGCGCTGCCTGGCGCGCCGCCTGCCACACGCGCCTGCATGGCTTGCCTGAGTGCCTTCTTCTGCCGGCCGGTCAGCCAGACGACTTCAATGCCGAGTGGTTCAAGCCAGCTACGCAGCTTGAGGTAATGCTGCTCGGCCAGGATTTCAGTCGGCGCCATGAACGCCGCCTGATAACCGGCTTCGATGGCCTGGCATGCCGCCAGCGCGGCGACGATGGTTTTGCCGCTGCCCACGTCGCCCTGCAGCAGCCGTTGCATCGGATAGGGCTGGGCCAGCTCGCCGGCGATCTCGTCATGGACCCGCCGCTGGGCACCGGTCAGGCGAAAAGGGAGCGTGGCGAGCAGGCGCCGCGCAAGCTGGCCGGAGCCCTTGAGCAGCGGTGCGCCCTTTAGTCGGCGGGCACGATAGGCGCGACGCAAAGAGAGCTGCTGCGCCAGCACTTCGTCGAACTTGATACGCCGCCAGGCGGGGTGGGTGTGCATCTGCAACGCGGCTTCCGGAACACCGGGGAGAGGTGCGTGCAGCAGATGTACCGCTTCGGCGAAGGTCGGCATGGCCTGCTGCTGGCACCAGCGCGCATCGAGCAGCTCGCTCAGGTCGGCACTGGACAGCGCCGGCAGAATCAGCTTGCGCAGGGCTGCCTGCGAAACGCCGGCCGTGGTCGGATAAACGGGAGTAAGCGACTGCGGCAAGGGCTCATCCGCGGCGACCACCCGGTAGCGTGGGTGCACCATTTCCGCGCCAAGAAAGCCTGGGCGAATCTCGCCGAAAAGGCGCAGCCGACGGCCGCTGAGTTGAGCCTGATCAGGCCCCTGGTCACGCAACGCTTCGAGCTGCCGGGTCTGGCTGCCGTAGAAGTTGAGGAAGCGCAAAACGAGCTCGCCGCTGGCATCGGCAACGCGCACAACCAGTTGGCGGCGTGGCCGAAACTGCACCGAAACATCGAGCACACTCGCTTCGACCAGCACCGGCTCGCCGGCGGGCGCGCTGGCAATCGGCGTGACATGCGTCTCGTCCTCGTAGCGCAAGGGCAAATGCACAACAAGATCGTCGCCGCGAATCAGACCGAGCTTGCGCAGCCGGGCCTGAAGGGCTTGCGGCGCCCTGATCTCGTCGGCAATAGCCATCGATTAGCGTGATGCGTCCGACAACACCATCACCCCGTCGGTTTCGACCAAAGCGCCGCGCGGCAGCGCCGCCACGCCCACCGCCGCACGCGCCGGAAAGGGCTCGGAAAAATAGCGGGCCATCGTTTCATTGACCTTGGCAAAATGCCCCAGGTCGGTGAGATAGATGTTGAGCTTGACGACATCGGCCAGCGAACCACCGGCCGCTTCAACCACGGCTTTCAGGTTGTCAAACACGCGAACAATCTGGGCGTCGATGCCGTCGACCAGCTGCATGCTCACCGGATCGAGGCCGATCTGGCCCGAAAGGTAAACCGTATCGCCCACCTGCACGGCCTGCGAATACGTTCCAATCGCAGCAGGGGCTTTGGGCGTGGAGATAATTGATTTGTTCATGATGCTGTCCCGATCGAAGAAATTGAAAGCCTGAAAATCGCCATTGAACCACAACACGCACGGACATCGGCGTTCGTTGCGATCGACGCCTTGGCAACCCGGAATTGTGATTGCTGACTGCTTGGGCGACGCAGTGGCTAACCCAACCTGTCCGTATGATTGTTGATTGATAAAGAGACTCGCGTAGGACAATCTCCATGTCATACAACACTTTAAAGGCATTTCTACTGTGTCTGAATAATTGGCAACAACCTGGACGTTTCCACGTGTGAATGACTGTTCGGCACCCTCTACAAACCAGTAGCCGTTGGGAGCATTGACAACATCCGCACATGTTGGCAGTATCTCCAACATGAAAGCAACTCAGCTTGTTCGTACCCGTATCTCCTACTCTGAAACAGCTTTTGCCGAGTTGGCGCTTTGGCAAGTACCGAAGCCTCTGGCCGATTCAACACATCAGTTCAAGTACAGGCTGGCCTACGTTGTCGATAGCGTGTGCGTTCTTCGTTACGACAACGAAGAGGGAAAGGGCGATCACAAGCATTTCAAGGGAAGGAAAGCGTGTATCGCTTCACTACTCCTGAGCAGCTGATCAATGACTTCCAACGTGATATTGCGAGGTGGAACAATGAAAACCGTAACGCTTGATGTACGCCCCCCCGGCGAATCGATGGGTGACTTTTTGCACGGTTGGGAGACCGGGAAATCTCAGAAATCTGCACACATCAGCTTTGCGACACCTGAGCTGCTGTGGAAATTATTGACGGCCAAGAGGTGGGAGTTACTCAAAGCACTGTGCGGTGCAGGCCCTATCTCCATCCGCGAAGCAGCGCGGCGGGTTGATCGTGATGTCAAAGCCGTGCATGGCGATGTGACAGCCTTGTTAAAGGCTGGCGTACTTGATCGTGCAGAAGGAGGAGGTATTGTCTTTCCCTTTGAGGCGGTCAAAGTTGAGTTCTTATTGCAAGCCGCATGACTCGTCCCTAAGGGTGCCGAACACTTCAATCCAGGGGATCGCCAGCAAGCTGGCTCACCCCTGATTTCAAACGTCAGGCTCTCGAATGCGATGAGTCGCTTTAAGCACGCAGCGGTGGGTCGAACGAGTCGGGAAGTTGCTCGTGAACTTTTCGGCAATTGAGTTGGAATCTATCCATTGGTTTGTGCAACTTGCTGAGCGAGAGTTCGAAATCAAATCAATCGCTAAGGGGTTGGAACGAAGCATTGAAGCTTGCGCACCTTCGAAACCAAGTTGCGCACAACCCGATAATCTTCGGGTGGAGCCAAGTACTCGAAGCGGGTGAACCGAATGCCCTTGGAATTCCCAACATTCGGGCTCGTCGCGCTTCCATTGCGAAGTGGCTACTATCAACTGAACATGCCGACAAGTCGATCAATTCTATGGTCGAGATTGCAACGACACTCGCTGAGTTGCGGACCGAATGGTGCGCAGCTAGAGGCCAAGGCCATGTTCCGCCAGTTAGAGCCGCTCCACTCTTATGGTACAGGTACAGGTTCAGGCGTCGCATCGGCATGGCTATGTACAACCTTCAAGAATCGCCACGGTGGCCAAAACATCTCAGCGAACACAGTCCGGCTGCAAGCTGCGCTTGCAGGGTCCCTCCGCAGCTGCACCGCTCCTGCGGCCGGCTACCTCAAAGGTTGTAGTCGTGGATTTTCCAAGTGACATTCCACCTTTCTTATGCTTACGTCGGTATTCTCAGAGCAACTCTTGAGGCATCGCCTTAATATGGCGTTCGTCCCAACAGCAAAGCAAAGTGCCAGTGATTTCAGAATTCCGGACAACCAGGTCTGAATCAGGAAGATCTCAATGACGACAGCAATCATCGCCAGTCTTGAAAAATTGCTCGGCGGGCCGCGTGACGGCGCCTTGCTCCGTTACTCGCTGGGCAACGAATGGCTCAAAGCCGGTCACCCCGATCAGGCGGCGGACTGTTTTCGCGAGGCCGTCAAGCGCGACGAAAAATACTCGGCCGCCTGGAAGCTATTGGGCAAGGCGCTGGCGGACAGCGGGCAAACGGCTGAGGCGCTGGCTGCCTACGCGCAGGGAATCCAGATCGCCAATGAAAAGGGTGATATTCAGGCCGCCAAGGAGATGGCTGTTTTCGCCCGGCGGCTGAACAAGCAAGCTGACGACGGCGGTTTACAATTCCCTAGCGCTTGACGCCTTTGGGCACCAGCATCACCGAATCGATCCCCAGTTCCTTCATCCTGGCGCGCGCCGCTTCGGCTTCTGCCTGGGTTTTGAATGGGCCGACCTGCACCCGCGCTTCAATCGACGATGGAATGCCTTCGAGCGTGAGTTTGGCGTGCAGCTCTTCAGCCCGGCGCGGGTCGGAAAACACGCCGGCTTGCAAGGCATAACCGGAGAACAGTCGTGGCGCTGCGGGTTGAGGCTTGATCGGCGCGGGTTCCGCCGCGACGACGGGTTCCTCGCGAGCGGGTGCTGCAACTGCAGGAACCGTCCTGGGCTCGGCGGATTTGCCCGCCGCATGTGGCGCCGACTGGCTTGCCGGGGCCGGCACGGGACCCCGCGGCGAAGAGGCGCGCGGCAAAACCGGTTGCGCCGTCACCACCGGCGGGGGTGGCGGCTCAGGCGCGGGAGCCGCCTTTTCCGGCGTGGCTTCCTTTTCCGCGGGCGCCGCGCTGGATTCGGGGGTGGCCGCAGTCTTCTGATCCTTCGCCGTGTCGTTGGCCGGTTCGGCTGGTGGCTCCGCAGGTTTCAACGGCTGCGTAGTCAGTTTCTTGGGTACCGGCACGGGTTGGGTGTATTGCGGTGCCAACGATTCTGTTTCGCGCTCCACGCTGAAGTGGTCAAACAAGGCCAAACCGACGAGTAGACCGACGATCATCAGCCCGGCAATTCCCATTCGCCAGGCCAGTTTGCGTTTTATATCGGACAGATCGTCTGGCGCCCCGCCGGTGCCGGTCTGGCTGCTAACCATGTTTTCTCCTCGCCCGTTATTGTCTTTAACCCAGATTTTCGCGATTACGCACCAAGGCTACCACCAGCTCGGCCTCGGCGCGAGAAATGCCACAATGTTGCGAAATGCCTGTTGCATCCTGCCCCTGAATCGCCAGCTGCATGGCATCGCTGTACAGCGGCGAAACGTGCTGTATCGCCTGCGACTGGGTCAATTCGCGCTGCTGTTCCTCGCGCAACGCCTGAACTTCGGCATGGAGGCTCCCCATTTCATCGCGCAACTGCGCGATCTCTCGCTCAAGCGCTTCGATCAATTTCTGCCCTGGAATTTCCGGAGGAGGTTCGTTCCACGGGAAGGCGGCTTCGGAAGGTTCGGCCAGAGGCACGGGAACAGCTGGCGATGTATCGGGGGAATCAGGCACCTCCTTCGCCTCTGTTTCAAGCACTTCGGTGTAGGCGGCAACGGCGGCCCTGGCCACCAGCGGATCGGGGATCGCGCTGCCCTGATTCGCGCGCTTCAAGCGACGGATGCGCAAAAAAACGACAAAGACATACAGCGCCAGTATCGCGATCACCGCGACGAGCGCTTCGCGCCAGCCAAAGATTGCCAGAACATCAAAATCCATCGGTCGTCTAAGCCATTGTCACAGAGCGGTATTATGCCAGACACTCCGAGAGGCCAAGCTTCACACCTTCCCTGGGCCACTTTGGAGATCTTTGTCTTCTTCGGTCAGCATGGCTTCCAAATCCCGGCTGTCGAGCGCCGCCGCGAAGAAATAGCCCTGATACTCATGGCAACCCAGATCTTGCAGGCAATCCTTTTGCCGCTCGGTTTCCACGCCTTCAGCGATCACCCTGAGGCGCAGAGCCAGGCCCAGTTGAATGATGGCGCGGGCGATCGCCAGATCGCTTTCGTCATCCGGCAGACCGTTGACGAAGGAGCGATCGATCTTCAGTTTCTGGACCGGAAAACGTTTCAGGTAGGTCAGGCTGGAATAGCCTGTCCCAAAGTCATCGATGGACAGGCTGATTCCCAGCTGCGCCAGGGCCTGCAATCTGGCCAACGTTTCGTTGATGTCATGAATCAGGATCGATTCGGTCAGTTCAAGTTCCAGCCGGCAAGGCTCCAGCCCTGCCTGGCTGAGCGCCGCGGCAACGCTGTCAATGAAGGAGGAACTCTGAAACTGCAAGGCCGAGACGTTGATGGCCACGACCAGACCAATTCCTGCCGCTTGCCAGCGCGCCGCCTGGGCGACCGCTTCGGTGAGCACCCATTGTCCGAGCGCAATGATAAAGCCGGTTTCTTCGGCAACGGGAATGAATTGCCCTGGAGAGATATCGCCAAGTTCCTTGCTGTGCCAGCGGAGCAACGCTTCCGCACCGATGATTCGGCCCGACTCGAGGTCGATCTGCGGCTGGTAGCGCAACAGAAAGTCGCCTTGAGCAAGGGCCGCACGCATCGCCGAATCAAGCTTGATGTGTGACAGCGAATCGACGTTCATCTGCCGTTGATAGAAACGGAAGTTAAAGCGGCCTCTTTCCTTGACCTGATACATGGCCGTATCGGCATTCTTGATCAGCTCATCCCGGGTCGTCCCATCGAAGGGATAAACGGCAATGCCGATACTGCCCGTTATGGTCAAGGTCAAATCGCCCAATACGACGGGTTCGCACACCCGTTGCAATACCCGATTCACCATCGCTTCGGCGCCCAGCGCATCGGTGTCGTGGAGAAGCAGAACGAATTCGTCGCCGCCGGTTCGGGCGGCAGTATCCGACTGGCGGAGACAGGACCTGAGGCGTTTGGCCACTTCAACCAGTACCTGGTCGCCAAAAATATGGCCCATCGAATCGTTGATCTTCTTGAAGTGATCAAGATCGATGAAAACAATGGCACATTTCTTGTGTTCCCTTTCACACAATTCGAGCGAAAAATCGATGCGCTCATGCAGCAATGCCCGATTCGGCAAGCTGGTCAAGGGGTCGCTAAAAGCAAGTTCCTCGATGCGCTGCAAGGCGGCCAGTTTCTCGGTGGTATCTTTGAGAAAAGCGATGTAGTGCAAAATCTCCTTTCCCTGGGACACGACGCGCACCAGTGAAGCCAGAATGGGTACTTCGTCGCCACTCTGAGGAAGGAAGCTTGCCTCGCCTTCCCAGGCGTTGGAATGCGCGAGCGCTTTGAGAAAATCCTGTCCGCTGAGCGCGTATTGCGTTGAGCGAATCATCTTCCAGAGCTCTCGGCCCTTGATCTGCTCAACAGGGAGCCCGTACAAACGTTCAAAGCTGGGGTTGGCTGCGGCGATAACGCCCTGCGGATCGGCAACGCAAATCGCATCGAGGCTGGATTCGAACACTTCGGCCGCGAGCTGCAGTCTGGATTCATTGGCCAGTTGCTGGGTGATGTCGCGGAAGGAATAGACCCTGCCCGTGGGCCGGCCTCGTGCCAGCTGGGGCATGGAAACGCGCTCCAGAATGCGCCCGCTGCGCAAGGCCACCACATCTCTGGTTTCGGTCAATGCGGAGTTGGCTATCGTTCTGATGCGGCTCTCGTATTCGGCGCTGTTGAGAACATTCTGGGTCATCCAGGCATGCGTCGCCGCATCGTCCTTGCGTATCATCAGTTCATTCGGCATATCCCAAAGTTCGGCAAAGCGCTGGTTGTAGCCACGCACCCCACCATCCGTATCGGTCACCAGAATACCGTCAGCGGTGGAATCAAGCGTCGCCCGCAACTCGGCAAGCAGGTTCTCCAGCTCCTGTTCAACCCGGCGTTGCTCTGCCCTATTGGAGATGGCGACCTGGTAAACCACGATTTCTGTCGACAGTTTGACCCGGCTGACCCGGCGTTCTACCGGAACCGTGCTGCCATCCTTGAGTAATATGAGGGTCTCGGAGAGGATATGATCGGTGAGTCCGGCGGCAACGTCTTTCCAGAAGAACTGGTCTTCCGGTGTGGCCGCCAGTTCGGTTACCACTCTACCAATCAGATCTCCAGGCTCCCTATTGAGCATCGATGTGGCCGCCCGATTGGCGGCGACGATGTGCAAGGTCAGTGGATCGACCAGCCAGACGGCATCAATCATCCCTTCCAGCAAGGATTGCCAGCGCTCGACATTCATGACGTGTCATTCCCCCCGGCGAGGCTGCTCGCCCGCTCAAAGAAGTAGCAGATATGTTGCCGGGGCGACAGATAATCCAGCGCCTGGCGGGGCAATTGTATCGGTTTGATACTTCGCTTGACCCCCAGATCCGCCTGCTGTTCGAGATCGACGACCAGCGCTTCCGCCTTGGGAATATGCGGGTTGTAAATAATCAGGCGCGGTTTCAGCGGGCGGGAGGAATTGACCGAAACAACCATCGCATAGCGGTCATCAGTCAGTTGTACCGCCGATCCGGGTGGATAGACACCCATCATGCGAATGAAGACGCTCATCGTCTGCGCATCGAAACGGCCCTTCAATCGGGTGAAGATGGTCGATAAGGCCTCGTGGGGTGTTTGCGCCGCCGCCGGGTTGCCGGGGTTGCACAGATTGTCGTATTGGTTGGTCAGCGTCAGGATACGCGCCAGCGGCGAAATTCGTTCGCCCGATAGCCGCATCGGGTAGCCGTTCCCGTTGGCGGCTTCATGATGCTGGGCAATGCACTGAAGGGCTGCGCTGGGCAGTTCCATCTTTATTCCCAGCGCGATCCCGTGTCGCACATGTTCCTGATAGAGTTTCTTTTCGGCGCTGGAGAACTGCTCGTCGTCCCAGCGCAGGCGGTTGGGCAATTCCTGCTTGCCGATATCGTGCAGGAGCGCGCCGATACCGAGCGCCTGCAAGTCGGCTTCAGCCAGCCCGCAAGCCTTGCCGAGCAACAGTGAGAGCACCAGTACATTGATCGAATGCAAGGAGGCGCGATCGCCAGCCTGTTCCGACAACAATCGAATGCTGCTCTCCTCCAGCCCCTGTAGTTGGCGAATTGCCTCGTCGACCAGCACCTGCGACTGGGCGTACGACTTATCAGGCTGGGCCTTCGCCTGCTCCAGCAACTGCTTGTAACTCTTGGCGGCTTGCGAATATTGACGCTCGCAAACTTTCAGGCTGGCATTTTGCTCGCCCAGCAACAACTGGCGTCGTTCCTGTTCCGCCTCCTGAGGCGAAACAGGCGCGGGCGGTGCCTTCAATTTCTTCAACCGCTACAGGTTCCGGATCACTCTTTTCAGGCGAGTAGCGAATACGCTCGATACCCAGGGTACGGATGGTGGCTATTTGCTCCGGCGAGTGAATCTTGAAACTGTTCAAAGGGAAGGGATGTGACATCCACCCCAGGTCGATGAAAACAAAAAGACCGACACGCAAATCGGCAACATCAATGAATTGATCTTTGGGATCGGGCATTTTCTTGGCCGCAGGCATCGTCTTGATCATTCTTGTTCATGTTTGGGTTCGACCATAAATCATTTTCCAGCGCGCGTCTCGTTCCTGCTTTCAGGCATCGATGCGGACGGTCTCTATATACCAGAGATTGATGCTCGCTGGGTTACACGTATCACGGCGTTGATCCCGATGATCCTGCGTTTGGGTGTTTGCCTTCAGTTTCTGAGCGGCTTGCCGGTATCGAGCAAATGCTGGATGCGTTGCTGGCTTTTCTGGTTCTTGACCAGTTCGAGGAAGACATTGAGCTCAACCGTCAGCAGCCATTGCTCGTCGACCAGTGAACCGGCCTCGATGTCGCCGCCGCACAGCGCCGTCGCAGCACATCTGGCGACAAAGCAATCGTGCTCGGAGAACCTGCCGCCTTGACTCATTTCGGCGAACATCGCTTCACACGTGGTGATTCCGGCACGCCCGGCAACCTTGACGTTGCGCGGAGAACGCTTGGGATAGTAGCCGGCCTCGGCCACACCGCGCGCCGCGCGCATGGCGGCGTAAAGCAGTTCGTTGGCATTGAATACGATCGGGTCCGGAATCAAGCACGAAACCCAGTTCGACTCGCCTGCATCCCGCTCCCGGAAACCCTGGACGTGATAATTGATGTGAATGCGGGCAGGATGAAATCCACGGGTTCCTTGCTGCCGGTTCTGGCCGAATTCTGCCAGGCGCGTATGGCGAATTCCTTGCAACCGCCACCGGCCGGAATCAGGCCGACTGCAGCCTCGACCAGACCGATGCGGCTTTCCAGCGCGACCACTCGCTTTGCACAATGCATCAGAAATTCGCAACCGCCGCCCAGCGCCATGCCTTGCACGGCGGCAACGACGGGCACCCCGGCATACTTGAGGACCATTGTGGTCTTCTGGAACTCGGCGATATAACTCTCGATCCGGTCGAACTGGCCCGCACCGATCAGGCCGGCCACCTCCTTGAGATTTGCCCCGTAGGCAAACGGCGCCTCGTGCCAGATGACCAAGCCTTTGTAGCCTGCCTCGGCCCGAGCTACGGCTTCCTGCATGCCCAGAAGCACGTCATGGCCCAGCGTGTGATTCTTCGACGTCAGGCTGACGATGGCAATGTCGCTATCAACTTGCGGTAGCGTCCACAGGCACACACCTTCGTTTTCCCATAGTGTCGTGCCGCTTATCACACCGCTATTGGCTTCCTCGCCAAGCACTAGATCGGGGAAAGCTGCCGCCGGTAAACCGGCAAAGTCGACGGTGGCTTGATCGTCCCTGGGCGTCGCCGAGTAGGAACCTTCGCCACAATGAACGCCACCCTGTCCGACTCGCGAAGAAACCCATGCCGGAAGTGCCGTCATGCTCATCGCCGTGCCGGCATCGATATCCGCCTGAATTGCATCGGCGGTGTTCTTCCAGCCTGCCGACTGCCAGGTCTCGAACGGCCCCTGCGCCCAGCCGTAACCCCAGCGCATGGCCAGATCGATATCGCGGGCGTTGTCGGCAATATCGGCCAGGTGGAAAGCAACGTAGTGGAACAAATCCCGGAAGATAGCCCAGAGGAACTTGGCCTGCGGATGGCTGCAGGTGCGCAGTTGGCCAAACTTCTCGGCCGCGTTCCTGTTCTTCAGGATGGACATTACTTCGGGATCGATTTCGTCCGATGAATCACGGCAGTCCCGATAGGCCTGAGTTATCAAATCGAAAACCTGGATTTGCTTTCCTTTCTTCCTGTAGACACCAAAGCCGGCTTTCTGCCCCAGCGCGCCTTGTGAAATCAAAGCCGACAACCATGACGGCGCGGTGTAATACCTCGACCAGGGATCCGGGGCGTCACGATCAAATGCGCTGCGCATCGCCGCGATCACGTTCGTCAGCGTATCCAGACCCACGACATCGGCGGTTCGAAAGCTTGCGCTTTTCGGACGACCGATCAGCGGCCCGGTCAGCATATCGACGACATCGAAGCCGAGTCCGAAACGCTCGGCGTGATGCATGGCAACCAGCATCGAAAAGAGGCCGACGCGGTTTGCAACGAAGTTGGGCGTATCAAGCGCGCGGACTACGCTCTTGCCGAGACGGGAAACGAGCCAGGATTCCAACTGGTCAAGCAGCGCCGGTGACGTGCGTTCGCATGAGGTCAGTTCGACAAGCGGCATGTAGCGCGGCGGGTTGAAGAAATGCATTCCACAGAATCGTTCGCGCAAGGCGTCAGGCAATCCTTCAGCGAGAAGGGCGATCGACAAGCCGGACGTGTTCGACGCGACGACGGCCTGCGATGAGATGAACGGCGCGACCGCGCGGTACAGATCGGCTTTGCACGCGGCCTTCTCGGTGATGGCCTCGATGACCAGATCGCACGACCTGAGTTGATCAAGATGCTGCGCGTAGTTGGCGATATCGATGTAGTCCGTGCGATCCACTGTGGCGATCGGCGATGGTTCGAGCCGGCTGATCGTTGCCAGCGCGGCCTTAACAAGACCATTCGGGTCGCCTTCCTTGGCCGGCAGATCGAATAGAACAACCGGTATTTCGGCATTGGCCAGATGCGCGGCAATCTGCGTGCCCATTACCCCGGCTCCGAGTACCGCCACTTTGCGAACAATAAAGTTGCTCAAGAGCACCTCCTTGAGGCGTTTGTCTGCCATGGCATCACGAGGAGCGGTACAACTCCCCGCGTATTGAGGGAAACGAATGCATGGTAGCCAAAATCCGCAGTCAAACGAACACTGAAATTAAAAACGCCCCGGAATACGGGGCGTTTCGGGGCGGATGAACCGGGTTTAAAACGACAAGGAGTACTGAGCGCCCAACAGCCAGTTGTTGGCTTCATAATCGCCGGTGACCCGGCCAAACGTCGCCTGACTGTTATTGATTCGGCTGTCCTTGACGATAATGTAGGACAGGCCAAGATCCAGCGCCGAGGTCTTGGACGGCGCCCACTGAGCGCCGATGGACAGCCAGAAGCGGTCGTTATCCGGAAGGAATGCCTGGCGATTCGCCGCCCTCTGCACCGGTGTCTGGTCGTAAGCGACGCCGTATTTCAATTTCCAGGCATCGTTGAATTTGTAGTTGGCGCCCAAGGCAACTCGCCACGTATTGCGGAAGTCGGTATTCAGGCTTTGTTCGAGGGCGCCCGAACTGCGCAGGATATTGACATTTGAAATCGAATTCCAGCCCGTCCAGGACGCGTCGCCCAGCATTTCCCATTTGTCGCTGAGTTTCTGGGATACGCTCAGGATGAAGGTGCCCGGAAGCTTGAGGCTGGCCTTGGCATTGCCGGGCGTTGTCGAAGCGATCTTCCCCGTCAAATCGTACTTGATGGCCGAACGGTAGGACACGCCGACCTTGGTCGATGGGGAAATCGTGAACAGCGCCCCGGCATTCCAACCCCAGGAGTCGTCATCCAGCGTCAGCTTCCAGGGTGCGGTGCTCGCCGTGGACTGATGATGCCGGTAGTCAAGTTCGGCGCGCTGCCAGTTGAGACCGAACCCGAGCGAGACCTTGTCGTTCACGCGATAGGCCACTGAAGGGTTGATATTGACCGTCTTGATTTCAAACAGCGTGGCCTGCGCTGCACCAAGCCACGGATCGTTGTATTCGTTCTTCACGCCAAACGGTCTGCCGATGCCGATGCCGACATACCAGTCTTTGTTCAGCGCCCACGAGAGGTAGCCGTTCGGAACGAGCAGCCAATTGCCCGCATCGCCACCATCGCCTGTGCCCGCCAATGCGCCGACAGACGATCCCTTGTCGTTGAAGCGAACGCTCGAATCGACCGCCGTGAGGCCGCCGGAAATTTCGTGCGCCTGCAGTTGCGTCATCCCCGCAGGGTTGAAGAAGATAGTGCTGGCGTTATCGGCGACCGCCGCCGAGCCGGAATAGGCGTTGCCGATACCGCTCGCATTTTGTTCGAACGACTGGAAACCGGAAGCGCTTGCCACTCCCGAGCAAGCCAGCAGCAACAGCGCCGGGATCAACCTTTTAGAATTTTCTTGCACCATCTGAAACCCTCTTGGCATGTAATTATCATAACGTGCGAACAGCAATTGTAATTCTAAAGCGACTTCTGCATTAAACCTTTTTTATTCGCTGCCGGCCAGCACACGCTTGCCTCCCTGTTGGTTTATTGCAACATAGGTAAGTGTCGCTTCGGTTACCTTGACCGTCATCGGCTGCACCGGATTGCGTTCGGCAAAAACCACGACGTTGACCTTTATCGAAGTTTTGCCGGTTTCGATCACCTCAGCGAAAAAACTGACGATGTCACCCACCGAAACCGGCTGTTTGAACACAAAGGAGTTAACCGATACCGTCGCGACTCGGCCACGGGCACGGCGCATAGCCACCGTGGCACCGGCAATATCGACCTGCGACATGATCCAGCCGCCGAAAATGTCGCCGTACTGATTGGCGTCGGCCGGCATGGGCATCACGCGTAACGCGGGCGAACCATACGGCAAGACCACCGGTTCGTTGATCTGTTCAGACATGACGACTCCTTGCGCAGTTGGGCGATCTGCCCGATTGAGACGGTTTCTCCGACACCCGCCGAAGCCACAAGATAGCAACCGACTGCCGGCAAATCAAACGCGGTATTCAAAACTCCACAAACGTGAGTTGATCCCCGCTTGCCTTGGCAGGCGCAGGGAATACAGGATGAATACTGGGTCGCCCGTAGCAACGTCGGTTGGGACGAGACATTTTTGTATTGAGTAGTCACTGGGCAAAGCGGCATACTCGGCACTACCCATCAGACAGATCAACCACTATGCGCCGCTCTTCCCGCAATACCTCCGATCACTGGCCGGCGTCCAACCGAGCCGCAGGCGACTCCCACCTGTGGCGCACCCTGCACAGCCTGGCCCCCTATCTGTGGCAATACAAATGGCGGGTTCTGCTCGCCTTGTCCTGCCTGTTCAGCGCCAAACTGGCCAATGTTGCCGTTCCCCTCGTATTCAAGGAAATGATCGACGGGCTGACGCCTCCACAGCCGGTCCTGTTGCTCCCCGCGCTGATGCTGGCGCTCTATGGCGCGCTACGCTTTTCAACCTCGCTGTTTACCGAACTTCGTGAAATCCTTTTTGCGCGCGTAACCCAGCAGGCGGTACGCCGCATTGCGCTGGAAGTATTCCGCCACCTGCACGCCCTGTCGCTGCGTTTTCATCTGGAGCGTCAAACGGGTGGGGTATCACGCGACATCGAACGCGGTAGTCGTTCCATTTCAAGCCTGATCAGCTACACGCTGTACTCGATTCTCCCGACACTGGTCGAAATGAGCCTGGTGTTAAGTATCCTTTTTGTCAAATACGACGGGGGGTTCGTTCTCATCACCTTGTTATCGCTGACGGCCTATATCGGGTTCACCATCAAGATGAGCAACTGGCGCATCGGGCTCCGTCGTCGCGTTAACGACGCTGACTCGGCAGCCAACTCGCGTGCCATCGACAGTCTGCTCAATTACGAGACGGTCAAATACTTCAATAACGAGGACTACGAAGCCCGACTCTACGACGAACGCATGAACCAGTGGGAAGACGCGGCGACCCGAAGCCAGGTTTCACTTTCCTGGCTCAATCTCGGCCAGCAGATCATTATCGCTGCCGGCGTGACGGCCATGATGTGGCGTGCGGCGGCCGGTGTGGTTGACGGGCGGATGACCATCGGCGACCTGGTCCTGGTTAACGCCTTTCTGATTCAGCTCTATATGCCTTTGAATTTTCTCGGGGTGGTATATCGGGAAATCCGCCAGTCGCTGGCCGACATCGAGCGCATGTTCGAGCTGCTGGCGGTCCATCGGGAAATTGCCGACGCTCCGGATGCCATGGTTCTAAATGCGGAATCCGTCAATGTGCGCTTTGAGTCGGTTGAATTTTCCTACGATCCGAAGCGCAGGATTCTGTTCGACGTTAACCTCGAAGTTCCGTCGGGACAAACAGTCGCCGTGGTCGGCGAATCCGGGTCGGGGAAATCAACGTTGGCCCGTTTGCTTTATCGCTTTTACGATGTCAGCGCAGGTCGCATCTGCGTCAACGGGATCGATGTGCGGCAATTGACCCAGGCCAGTCTGCGGGCCATGATCGCCATCGTTCCCCAGGACACGGTGCTGTTCAACGACAGCATTTACTACAACATCCAGTACGGGCGGCCGGATGCGTCTCGCGAAGACGTGCTGGCTGCGGCACAGGCGGCACAGCTGACGGCCTTCATCAATCTCCTGCCCGATGGTTTTGACACCCGTGTCGGCGAACGTGGTCTCAAGCTTTCCGGCGGTGAAAAACAGCGAGTCGCCATCGCGCGTGCGCTATTGAAGAATCCACCGCTGCTCATCTTCGACGAAGCGACTTCAGCGCTCGATTCGAAGACCGAGAAAGCCATTCAGGCCAGTCTGGACCATGCCGCACGCGGGCGCACCACGCTGATCATCGCTCACCGGCTGTCAACCATCATGAACGCCGACGAGATTCTGGTCATGGCGGGGGGGCGCATCGTCGAGCGCGGCTCGCACTGGTCCTTGCTCGAAGCGCAGGGCCGCTATGCGCAGATGTGGCTGCTTCAGCAGCAGGAAGAGGCCGAGAATGCGGGGACAAGCGAAACGGTGAATGTCGCCTAAATGCAATTCACAAGATCCCAGAAAAAAAGCCAGGAATCTCCTGGCTTTTGCGCATCGTGCACGACCGGCGGACGCTTATGCCGCTTCTGCCTGCTCGACAGCGGATCCTGCCGGTTGGTCCAAGAGTTCAACAAATGCCATTGGCGCATTGTCGCCGACGCGAAACCCGCATTTTAGTATGCGCAGATAGCCCCCGTTACGAACGGCATAGCGTGGTCCAAGTTCATCGAACAGCTTGACGACGATTTCGCGATCGCGCAGCCGATCAAATGCCAGGCGGCGGTTGGCGAGACTCGGTTTCTTGCCAAGAGTAATGATCGGCTCAATCACACGACGCAATTCCTTGGCTTTCGGCAAGGTCGTTCTGATCGTTTCGTGACGAAGCAGTGAGACGGTCATGTTGCGCAGCATCGCCAAACGGTGCGAGCTGGTTCGATTCAGTTTTCGAAGACCCAAACGGTGACGCATTTCAATTCCTTCCTATTCTTGTCCGGATGGCTTATTTATCAAGCCCGACCGGTGGCCAGTTCTCAAGTTTCATACCGAGAGTCAGGCCGCGCGCAGCCAGCACTTCCTTGATTTCGTTGAGCGATTTCCGCCCAAGATTGGGGGTCTTAAGCAATTCGTTTTCGGTTCGCTGAATCAAATCGCCAATGTAGTAAATATTTTCGGCTTTCAAACAATTCGCCGAACGAACGGTCAATTCGAGATCGTCAACCGGGCGCAACAGCAACGGGTCAACCTGTACCGTCTTCTGGTGTTCGATCGGTAACGCGGTGCCTTCGAGATCGGCGAAAACCGAAAGCTGCTCCATCAGAATGCGCGCCGCCGTACGTATCGCTTCCTCGGGCTCGATTACACCGTTGGTTTCGATCTCCATGACCAGCTTGTCCAGATCAGTTCTCTGCTCGACACGGGCACTTTCGACGAAATAACTGACGCGTCGTACCGGACTGAACGATGCGTCAAGAACAAGCTTGCCGATACTCTTGCTGCCATCTGCAAGCTGGCGAAGATTGCCTGGAAGATAGCCGCGCGCGCGCTCCACCTTTAATTCCATGGCTAATTTTCCACCGGCCGAGAGATGGGCAATCACGTGGTCGGGGTTGATGATCTCGACATCGTGGGAAACCACGATATCCGCAGCACGAACAACACCTTCACCTTCTTTGCTCAGTTGCAGCACCACCTCATCGCGGTTATGCAACTTGAAAACGACCCCTTTGAGGTTCAAGAGAATATCAACTACGTCTTCTTGTACGCCGTCGATCGATGAGTACTCGTGAAGAACGCCGTCGATACTCACCTCGGTGGCGGCAAAGCCCGGCATTGACGAAAGAAGGATGCGCCGCAACGCGTTGCCCAGCGTATGACCGAAGCCTCGCTCGAACGGCTCCATCACGACCTTGGCGTGTACCGGTGACAAACTCTGTACATCAATGATGCGCGGTTTCAATAGTCCACTGCTATGCATGTCTTGTCCTTTGCCTGATTCAGTCAAGCGGAGCCTCGATTACTTCGAATAAAGTTCAATCACGAGACTTTCGTTGATCGTCGACGACAATTCGCTACGCTCAGGACGAGCCTTGTAGGTGCCCTTTGCTTCCTTGACATCCACTTCAACCCATTCGGGGAAGCCACGCGACTCAGCGGCAACAAGCGCTGCCTTGACGCGCAACTGCCCTTTAGCTTTTTCCGCGACTTCAACCACGTCGCCTGGGCGAACCAGGTAAGACGGAATATTCACGCGTCGTCCGTTAACCAATATGCCGTTGTGCTTGACGACCTGGCGGGACTCGGCACGCGAGGCTGCAAAACCCATGCGATACGTAACGGTGTCGAGACGCGATTCAAGTAACTGCAGCAGATTTTCGCCGGTAACGCCCTTGCGGCGATCGGCTTCCTTATAAACCCTGCGGAACTGGCCTTCGAGAACGCCATAGATGCGACGTATCTTCTGCTTTTCGCGCAGATGTACGCCGTAATCGGACAGGCGTTGCCCGGATTTCTGCCCATGCTGGCCCGGAGCATACGAACGACGCTCGATGGCACATTTGTCGGTAAAGCACTTCTCACCTTTGAGAAACAGTTTTTCACCTTCGCGACGACACTGACGGCACTTCGGATCGAGATTACGAGCCACTTTTCCTTCTCCTTATATCCGACGCTTTTTGGGTGGGCGGCAACCATTGTGCGGAATCGGCGTCACGTCGGTAATCGAGGTGATTTTGATTCCCAGAGCATTCAACGCACGAACCGACGACTCACGACCCGGGCCAGGCCCTTTGATGCGGACCTCGATATTCTTCACGCCACACTCGATGGCCATCTTGCCCGCAGATTCGGCAGCAACCTGTGCGGCAAACGGGGTGCTCTTGCGCGAGCCTTTGAAACCGGCTCCGCCCGATGTCGCCCACGACAAGGCATTACCCTGTCGATCAGTAATCGTAATGATCGTGTTGTTAAACGAAGCATGAATGTGCGCAATGCCTTCGGCAACATTCTTCTTGACTTTCTTGCGAACTTTCGCAACGGTCTTGGCCATGATCAGATCCTCTTATTTCTTGCCGGCGATGGCTTTGCGCGGGCCTTTACGCGTCCGTGCGTTGGTGCGCGTACGCTGGCCACGACAAGGCAGCCCCTTGCGATGACGTAGGCCCCGATAGCAGCCAAGATCCATCAGACGCTTGATGCTTATCGTTACTTCACGACGCAGATCGCCCTCGACAACAAACTTGGCGACGCAATCGCGCAAACGATCCATTTCAGCTTCCGTCAGGTCTTTCATCTTCGTGGAACGCGCTACGCCTACGGCATCACAAATCTTTTGTGCGCGGCTTCTTCCAATACCGTATATCGCCGTAAGCGCGATCTCGGCATGCTGGTGGTTGGGTATATTTACCCCTGCAATGCGGGCCATCGGTTCACCCCAAATGTGCGAAAATTACAGTTAACTCTTCAACCGCCAGGTGGCTCATTTCAACGAGTCCCAACGATCAGCCTTGACGCTGCTTGTGACGCGGATCCTTACAGATCACACGCACGATGCCATGGCGCCGAATGATTTTGCAGTTGCGGCAAATACGCTTCACAGATGCCAGAACTTTCATCTTTAACTCCTGATTATTGGCATCGGGTCTTACCCAGCCTCCTGCCAAATTACATTACTGCGTAGAGACTTTCACTTGGCGCGGAAAACGATACGCGCTCGGCTCAGATCGTAAGGTGTCAGTTGAACCGTAACCTTGTCCCCGGGCAGTATGCGGATATAGTGCATACGCATTTTTCCGGAGATAAAGCCAAGCACGACATGGCCATTTTCGAGCATTACCCTGAACGTTGCATTGGGGAGGTTCTCTACAACCTCGCCCTGCATTTCGATTAAATCTTCCTTTGCCATCCCTATTTGGCCATGAAACCGGAACCTTTGAAGTTTGCTTTCTTCAACAGCCCCTCGTACTGATGCGACATGGCATAGGCCTGAACCTGAGTCATGAAGTCCATCGTCACAACCACAATAATCAACAAAGATGTTCCCCCAAAGTAGAAAGGCACGTTCCACTTGAGAATCAGGAACTCCGGCAACAGGCAAACGATGGTGATGTACCCTGCGCCAACCAGAGTCAAGCGCATCAATATCTTGTCAATATAGCGGGCCGTCTGCTCTCCTGGCCGGATGCCCGGAACGAACGCCCCGCTTTTCTTGAGGTTGTCCGCTGTCTCCTTCGAATTGAACACCAGCGCCGTATAGAAGAAACAGAAAAAGATGATTGCCGCCGCGTAAAACATCACATAGACCGGCTGACCCGGAGAAAGCGCGTTGGAAATATCCTTGAGCCAGCGCATGGACTCGCTGGCGCTGAACCATCCGGCAATTGTCGCCGGGAAGAGGATGATTGACGAAGCAAAGATTGGCGGGATCACCCCAGACATATTCAGCTTGAGCGGCAAATGCGAACTCTGCCCCCCATAAATCTTGTTGCCCACTTGACGCTTCGCATAATTGACTAGAATCTTACGCTGGCCGCGTTCAACGAAAACGACAAACGCGGTAACCAAACCAACCAAGAAGGTGATCAGCAGCGCCGAAAGGGGATGCATCGCGCCGGTACGCACCAACTCCAGCAATCCGGCAACAGCGTTCGGCAACCCTGCCGCGATACCGGCAAAAATGATGATCGAAATGCCGTTGCCGAGGCCGCGTTCGGTGATCTGCTCACCCAGCCACATCAGGAACATCGTACCGGTCAATAGGGTCGTCACCGTCACAAAACGAAACATCATGCCCGGTTCAGGCACCAAGCCGGGCTGCGACTCGACGGCAATGGCGATACCTATGCCCTGAAATAGCGCGAGCAAGACCGTGCCATACCGGGTGTATTGCGTAATCTTACGACGACCGGCTTCACCCTCTTTTTTTAGTGCTTCAAGTTGCGGGCTGGCATGCGTCATCAATTGCATGATGATCGATGACGAGATATACGGCATTATCCCCAGGGCGAAAATCGTAAAGCGCTTCAGGGCGCCACCCGAAAACATGTTGAACATGCCGAGGATGCCGCTTTGTTGCTTGCTGAACAAATCGCTCAGCACTTGTGGATCAATGCCAGGGACTGGAATATGCGTTCCGATACGATAGACAATCAATGCGCCGAGCAGGAAGAGCAGCCGGCGCTTTAAATCGCCGTACTTCCCACTCTTACCGGACTGAGCTTGATTAGTTGCCAAGAATCGTCACCGTCATAACTCGCTATTCAGCAACACTGCCGCCGGCCGCTTCGATCGCCGCCTTGGCACCCTTGGTGGCACTTACACCCTTGAGGGTGACCTTGCGGGAAATCTCGCCCGAGAGAATGACCTTGGCCGACAGCGCGTGTTGCGACACCAAATTAGCGCGCATCAGCGTGAGCAGGTCAATTTCATCAACAGGCAACTTATTGATTTCCGACAATCGGATTTCTTCATTCCGCGTATTGGTCAGCGAAACGAAACCCCGCTTCGGCAAACGCCGCTGCAGGGGCATCTGGCCGCCTTCAAAGCCAACTTTGTGGAAGCCGCCGGCGCGGGATTTTTGACCTTTATGGCCACGCCCAGCCGTTTTGCCGAGACCCGAGCCGATACCTCGACCCACACGGCGTCTGGCGCGATTGGATCCTTCGGCGGGTTGAATCACGTTGAGTTTCATCTTAGCTCTCACATTTCAGGAGGTAAGAAACCTTGTTGATCATTCCTCGAACTGCCGGCGTATCCTGCAATTCGGAACTGCTGTTCAGACGACGCAAACCCAGGCCGCGAACCGTTGCCCGGTGCGACTGCTTGGTGCCGATCAGGCTCTTGACCAGCGTAATCTTGACTTTCTTTTCAGCCATGGTTTACCCCTGAATTTCTTCGACCAGTTTGCCGCGCTTGGCTGCGATTTCCGATGGTGTGCTCATCGCCTGCAAACCGTTGATCGTGGCGCGCACAATGTTGTACGGATTGGTCGAACCATGAGCCTTGGCGACAACGTTCGTCATGCCCATGACATCGAAAACCGCGCGCATGGCGCCGCCAGCGATAACGCCGGTGCCTTCCGGCGCGGGCTGCATCATGACGACCGAAGCGCCGTGACGGCCAACAACAGTATGGTGCAAGGTGCCACTCTTGAGACTGACCTTGACCATTCGACGCCGCGCTTCTTCCATCGCCTTTTGAACGGCAACCGGCACTTCTCGCGACTTGCCCTTGCCCATGCCAATCCGGCCATCGCCATCGCCAACCACCGTTAGCGCGGCGAAACCAAGGATCCGACCACCCTTCACGACCTTGGTGACGCGATTGATCGAGATCATCTTCTCGCGCATGCCATCATCGGGCTTCTCAGCCTGCTGCGGTTTCCTGCCTTGTGGTTTTGCCATTGCTTACTCCAATTATTCCAGGCTGCTCAGAACTTGAGGCCGGCTTCACGCGCGGCTTCAGCCAATGCCTTGACGCGCCCGTGATACTGGAAGCCGCCCCGATCAAAAGTCACCTGCTCTATTCCAGCTTCCTTGGCGCGTTCGGCAATCAGTTTTCCGATTACGGCCGCGGCATTCTTATTGCTGCCATTACTCAAATCCTTGCGTACTTCAGGCTCAAGCGAGGAGGCCGCCACCAATACTTTTGAACCACAGGGAGAAAACACCTGCGCATAAACGTGACTGTTCGTACGATGAACCGACAAACGCAATGATTTAAGTTCAGCAATTTTGGCCCGGGTTTTGCGGGCCCGGCGCAACCGCGCCTGGTTCTTATCAATCATTTATGCACCCTTACTTCTTCTTTGTTTCCTTGAGGACAATCACTTCGTCGGAGTAACGCACACCCTTGCCCTTATAAGGCTCAGGCTTGCGATAAGCGCGGATTTCAGCGGCAACCTGGCCAACTTGCTGCTTGTCCACCCCCTTGATCAGGATTTCGGTCTGGGTCGGTGTCTCGCATTTCACTCCGGCAGGCATCTTATGAACAACCGGGTGCGAAAACCCCAGCGTCAGGTTAAGCGTGTCGCCTTGCGCCTGGGCGCGATAGCCAACACCCACGAGGTTGAGCTTGCGCTCGAAGCCTTTACTGACACCAGTCACCATATTGGCCACAACGGCACGTATAGTGCCGGACAGCGCATCTGTGTTCGCAACACCTTCTACCATCTTGCAGACCAGTGTGCCGTCAACCTTCTCGACGATGACGGCCGGATTTGCTGCGCATTTCATCGCCCCCAGTGGCCCCTTGACGGAAATCACTTCTGCGCTCAGGGTCACATCGACACCTTGAGGAAGTACGATCGGATTCTTAGCAACGCGAGACATACTTACCTCTTACGCGACGATACACAGCACTTCGCCGCCGGTATTGGTGGCGCGTGCTTTACGATCGGTCATTACACCCTTAGGGGTGGAAACAATGGCAACACCCAAGCCATTCATAACGCGCGGAATGGCGGCAGCGCCTTTATAAACGCGCAGTCCAGGCCTCGATACACGATCAATGCGCTCGATGACCGGACGTCCGGCGTAATACTTCAGCGAGATTTCGAGGGTCGGTTTGCCGTCGTCTTCACGCACGGCAAAGTCCTCGACATACCCCTCATCCTTCAGCACTTTGGCAATGGCCACTTTTACCTTCGAAGACGGCATGGCGACAGTCGCCTTGCTCGCCATCTGGGCATTGCGGATGCGGGTCAGCATATCGCTGATCGGATCGCTCATACTCATATCGCTCTCTCCTGCTTACCAGCTAGCCTTGGTCATACCAGGGACCTCGCCGCGCATGACGAAATCACGCAATTTACTGCGGCCCAAACCGAACTTGCGATACACGCCGCGCGGACGACCCGTTAGCTTGCAGCGGTTCCTTAAACGCACCGGGCTGGAATTTCGCGGGAGCGCCTGCAATTTCAGGCGAGCCTCGAAACGCTCTTCGTCCGAAAGAGTTGCGCTGTTCACGATAACCTGAAGCTCAGCACGCCTGGCGGCATATTTCGCCACCGTTTTACGCCGCTTTTCTTCACGGTTGATTAATGCAAGTTTCGCCATTTTCGCCTCAGTTCTTGAACGGGAATTTAAACGCGCCGAGCAACGCACGCGCCTCTTCGTCAGTCTTGGCGGTGGTAGTAACACTGATGTTCATACCACGCAGCGCGTCAATCTTGTCGTACTCGATTTCCGGAAAGATGATCTGTTCCTTGACGCCCATGTTGTAGTTTCCACGGCCATCAAATCCTTTCCCCGAAACGCCGCGGAAATCGCGGACACGAGGCAAGGCGATCGTCACGAGCCGATCAAGAAACTCAAACATACGCGGGCCGCGCAACGTGACCATACAGCCGATCGGATAGCCGTCGCGGATTTTGAAACCAGCAATGGACTTGCGCGACTTGGTCACCACCGGCTTCTGACCTGAAATCTTGGTCATGTCGCCCACGGCATGCTCAAGAACCTTCTTGTCGGCAACCGCTTCACCCACGCCCATGTTGAGTGTAATCTTGGTAATGCGCGGAACTTCCATATTCGACTTGTAGCCAAACTTCTTGGTCAGCTCCTGCACCACCGTACTTTTGTAATAATCCAACAATCGCGCCATGATCGCTCCTTATACCCCAACCACTTCGCCGTTAGATCGGAAGATACGCACTTTCGTGCCGTCCTCTAGCTGCTTGAAGCCGACACGATCCGGCTTCTGGGTTGCCGGATTAAAAAGCGAAACATTCGATATGTGCAGCGGCATGTTCTTGTCCACAACACCGCCGACCTCGCCCTTTACCGGATTGGGCTTGACATGCTTCTTGGCGCGATTTACGCCTTCAACCACGACGTGTTCCAGGTCGACGCGGAGAAGAACCGTTCCGCGCCTACCCTTGTCCTTGCCGGCTATAACGACGACTTCATCGCCTTTACGAATCTTTTCCATAACCGCCTCTTACAGCACTTCCGGTGCCAGTGACACGATCTTCATGAACCGTTCGCCGCGCAGTTCGCGCGTTACCGGCCCAAAGATACGGGTGCCAATCGGCTCCAATTTGTTGTTCAGGAGGACCGCCGCATTGTTGTCGAATTTGACCAGCGACCCATCCGGACGACGCACTCCCTTGGCGGTACGAACCACCACGGCGCTGTACACGTCGCCCTTCTTGACGCGGCCGCGAGGAGCGGCATCCTTGATACTCACTTTGATGATATCGCCGACGCCGGCATAGCGGCGCTTCGAGCCGCCCAGCACCTTGATACACATCACTGAACGGGCGCCGGTATTGTCGGCGACGTCCAGAACTGTTTGCATCTGAATCATCTATCTCTCCAACTTATCCCGCTGCTGCGGTCAGTCTTGGAACCCGTACGGGAGAAACGCCAAGCAAGAACTATCGCCCAGCGCGGAAGGGCACCATTGTAGACTTTGTTTATGAAAAAGCAAGTTTAAATTGCAACTGCCCTTTCCAATAGCTTGGTGACTACCCAGGCCTTGGTCTTGGCGATCGGACGGCACTCCTGAATTTCAACCAAGTCACCCGCCTTAACTTCGTTGTTTTCGTTATGCGCGTGGTATTTGCTCGAGCGAACAATAATTTTGTCATACATTGGATGCTTGACTCGACGCTCGATGAGTACGGTAACCGTCTTGTCCATCTTGTCGCTGACAACACGACCAACCTGCGTGCGCTTGCTCTTGATTTCACTCATTGTGTTACCGCCTTTTCACGAAGAAGCGTGCGCACGCGTGCTATGTCCCGACGGACTTTGCCAATCTGGCTATTATTGGATAATTGCTGGGTCGCAATCTGCATGCGCAGGCCAAATTGCGCCTTCAGTAGATCCAGCAGTTCCTTATTAAGTTCGTCGACACTCTTTGTCCTGAGTTCATTAACTTTCATAATCTCAACCCACCATTCGCGTAACGAAAGCTGTCGAAATAGGAAGCTTGGCCGCGGCGAGCGCAAAAGCTTCACGCGCCAACGCCTCGTTGACGCCATCCATCTCGTAAAGCACCTTGCCCGGCTGAATTTCCGCCACGTAGTATTCGGGGTTGCCTTTACCGTTCCCCATCCGCACTTCAGCCGGTTTTTTCGATATCGGTTTGTCAGGGAAGATGCGAATCCAGATTCGACCACCACGCTTGATATGACGAGTCATGGCGCGTCGCGCCGCCTCAATCTGACGTGCCGTCAGCCGACCGCGGCCCGTTGCCTTAAGCCCGAATTCACCGAAGCTCACCTTGGCTCCACGCGTAGCAAGGCCGGTATTCCGCCCCTTTTGCTCTTTGCGGTACTTCCTTTTAGCTGGTTGAAGCATCAGTCGTTCCTGCCTTTCTTACACGTTTTGCCGGCCCTTTTGCTTCAGGAGCGGCCGCTTCGGTAGTTACCGCCTCGGACGGGGCAACAGCGGCCTTTACGGTTCGGCTTCTGGGCTTCTCGCTTCCATCAGGCGCCGCAGGCCTAGCCGCACGGCGCGGTCTGCGCGCCTGCTCATCGGTTTCAGGTGTATCAGACGCGGCGACGGCTTGTTCGTTACGGTTAAGAATTTCACCTTTGAAAACCCAAACCTTGACGCCGATGATGCCGTAGGTTGTCAAGGCTTCGGATGTTGCGTAATCAATATCCGCGCGCAGCGTATGCAAAGGGACTCTTCCTTCGCGATACCACTCTCGGCGAGCGATTTCAGCACCGTTCAACCGGCCCGAACTCATGATTTTGATGCCCTGCGCGCCAAGACGCATGGCGTTCTGCATGGCACGCTTCATGGCGCGACGGAACATAATCCGCTTTTCAAGTTGCTGGGTGATCGAATCGGCGATCAGTTGCGCGTCAAGTTCCGGCTTGCGGATTTCTTCGATGCTGACATGCACCGGTACGCCCATGATCTTCTGCAGCGATGAACGAAGGTGATCGATTTCTTCACCCTTTTTTCCGATGACCACACCCGGTCGGGCCGAAAAAACCGTAACTCTGGCGTTCTTGGCCGGGCGTTCGATCAACACACGGCCTACCGAAGCATGCTTCAGTTTTTTCTTGAGGAAATCACGGACCTTGATGTCTTCATTCAACATCCCGGCGAAATTCTTGCTATTGGCGTACCAGCGCGATGACCAGTCACGAGTCACTGCAAGGCGAAAACCAGTCGGATGAATCTTCTGTCCCATTGTTGTTCCTTAATTTCCGACGGTCAGGAATATATGGCAAGTCGGCTTGACGATCCGATTACCACGCCCCTTCGCTCGTGCCGTAAACCGCTTCAGCACCGCGCCCTTTTCGACATAAATGGATTTCACCTTGAGCTCGTCAATGTCGGCACCATCGTTGTGCTCGGCATTGGCTATCGCCGACTCCAAAACCTTCTTGATGATCACAGCGCCCTTCTTCGGACTAAAGGTCAAGACGCTGAGTGCCTTTTCGACGGGCATACCGCGGATCTGGTCGGCCACCAGTCGCCCTTTTTGGTCCGACAGACGAACGCCGCGCAAAATAGCACGAGTTTCCATATCCATTCCTTTACTTCTTCGCCTTCTTACCGGCGGTGTGACCCTTGAAGGTGCGCGTCAATGAAAACTCGCCAAGCTTGTGGCCGACCATGTTTTCGGTGACATACACCGGGATGTGCTGCTTGCCGTTATGCACGGCAATGGTCAAACCGACAAAGTCTGGCAGCACCGTCGAGCGACGCGACCAGGTCTTGATCGGGCGCTTGTCGCTGGTCGCACGAACAGCGCCGATTTTCTTGATCAGATGGGCATCGACAAACGGGCCCTTTTTTACGGAACGTCCCATAGTTCTCTATCCCTTAGCGTTTGTGACGGCGCTGCACGATCATCGAAGTCGTGCGTTTGTTCCTGCGAGTACGATATCCCTTGGTTTTGGTACCCCACGGGCTGACCGGGTGCATACCTGCTGCCGTTTTGCCTTCACCACCACCGTGCGGGTGATCGACTGGGTTCATGACCACGCCGCGAACCGTAGGACGAATACCTCGCCAGCGATTGGCACCGGCTTTGCCGATCGAGCGCAAGCTATGCTCTTCGTTACCTACTTCACCGATCGTGGCACGACATTCGACGTGGACCCGGCGGATTTCTCCGGAACGCAAACGCACTTGGGCATACACCCCTTCACGCGCCAGCAGCTGCGCCGAAGTGCCGGCGGAACGAGCCAATTGGGCGCCTTTTCCAGGGACCATCTCGATGCAGTGAATCGTTGTGCCCACCGGAATGTTGCGAATTGGCAGTGTATTTCCCGACTTGATCGGCGCCTCGGAGCCGCTCACAACCTGCTGCCCGACCACCATGCCCTTGGTCGCAATGACATAGCTGCGATGACCATCGGCATAGCAAAGCAAGGCAATATTGGCTGTACGATTTGGGTCGTATTCAAGGCGCTCCACCTTGGCCGGAATACCGTCCTTGTTGCGCTTGAAGTCGACGAGGCGATAGTGCTGCTTGTGACCACCACCCTGATGCCGCGTCGTAATGTGGCCGTTGTTATTCCGGCCGGCATTCTTTGACTGCGCCTCGACGAGGGCCGCGAAAGGCCTGCCTTTATGCAGGTTGGGATTAACCACCTTGACAACGGCGCGACGGCCGGGCGAAGTCGGTTTGACTTTGACGAGTGCCATTAAGCGCCCCCCCCATCGACGAAATTAATTTCCTGTCCGGACGTCACTCTGACATACGCCTTTTTCCAACCCTTGCGACTACCCATGAAGCGCCCGAACTTTTTTTGTTTGCCCTTGACATTGGCGATCTGCACCGACTCAACGGAAACCTTGAAAAGCAACTCGACCGCCGCTTTTACTTCAGGCTTGGTCGCATCCGAAATCACGCGGAATACCACTTGATTATTCTTGTCCGCCACATAGGTGGCCTTTTCGGAAATTTGCGGGGCAAGCAAGACTTGCATCAATCGTTGTTGGTTCATCCCAAGATCTCCTCAAACTTGGCGAGCGCGCTCTTGGTCATCAGAACCTTAGGGAAGCGGATCAGCGAGACCGGATCGGCCTCGTTGACTTCAAGAACCAAAACGTTTGGCAGATTACGCGAGGCCAGAAAAACGTTCTCATCATGACTATCCACGAGGACAAGCACCGAATCGTAACCCATGCCCTTGATCTTCTGAGCAAAGAGCTTGGTCTTCGGTGCCTCGACGGCAATCGTCTCGACCACCGCCAGACGATCTTCGCGAACGAGCTGGGAAAAAATTGACGCCATGCCAGCCCGGTACATCTTCTTGTTCAACTTCTGGCTAAAATTCTCCTCGGGCGAATTCGGGAAGATTCGACCACCACCGCGCCACAAGGGCGAAGAGGTCATACCGGCGCGGGCTCGACCCGTGCCTTTTTGACGGAAAGGTTTCGCCGTCGAATGCTTGACCTGCTCGCGGTCCTTTTGCGCGCGATTGCCGCTGCGGGCATTCGCCTGATAGGCAACGACGATCTGATGTATCAGCGGCTCGTTATATTCCCGGCCGAACAGCACATCGGACGCCTGCAAGCGGCTAGCTTCCTGGCCTTGTTCATTGATCAGCTTAAGTTCCATTAGGCACCCGCCTTGACTGCTGGACGCACGATCAAATCCGAGCCCTTGGACCCTGGAACCGCGCCTTTGACCAGCAATAGTTGACGTTCGACATCAATACGAATCACCAGCAGGTTCTGCTGAGTTCGCTTCTCGTCACCCAGATGGCCCGACATGCGCTTACCCGGAAAGACGCGACCAGGATCCTGGTTCATACCGATGGAGCCCGGCGCGTTATGCGAAACCGAATTGCCATGCGAGGCGCGTTGTGATTTGAAGTGGTGACGCTTGATAGCACCGGCGTAACCCTTGCCGATTGTGTGACCGGTGACGTCCACCTTCTGGCCGACAGTGAAAATCGACACACTGATCTGATCGCCGGGTTTAAGCGTAGCGAGGTCTTCGGCGGATACCGTGAATTCCTTCAGCACGTTACCGGCCTCGACACCCGCCTTGGCATGATGACCCGCCAACGGCTTGCTGACACGCGAGGGGCGGCGTTTGCCAAATGCCACCTGGACAGCGGCATACCCGTCACTCTGAGGTGTTTTGATCTGGGCAACGCGATTGTTCGACACATCAAGCACGGTTACCGGAACGGAAGCACCGTCGTCGGTAAAGATGCGCGTCATGCCGACCTTGCGCCCAACAAGGCCTAGACTCATGGTTATTCTCCTCTAGCCAGCTACGATTGGCCGGCGAGCGCTTCAAACAAAAAGTGGTGACTGAATGTCGCCACCAAACGAAAGGCGGCGATTATAGCCGCTAAATAGCCGTTACTGCAACTTAATTTCGACGTCCACTCCCGCCGGAAGATCCAACTTCATCAGCGCATCGACAGTTTTATCGGTGGGATCGATGATATCCATCAGGCGCAGATGCGTACGAATTTCGAACTGATCGCGCGAACTCTTATTGACGTGCGGCGAACGTAGGACGTCAAAATGCTCAATCCGGGTCGGCAACGGCACCGGGCCGCGAACAACGGCGCCCGTACGCTTGGCGGTTTCAACGATTTCCTGAGCCGATTGGTCAATAAGACGATAGTCAAAGGCTTTCAGACGAATTCGGATTTTCTGGTTTTGCATATTGGTTTCCAAAGAGCGATGGGCAGGGCATTTGCCCCGTCCCTGAAGTAAAAATTACTCGATAATTTTCGCGACGACGCCGGCGCCGACGGTACGACCGCCTTCACGGATGGCGAAGCGTAGTCCTTCTTCCATGGCGATCGGGGCAATCAGCTTGACCGTCATCTGGATGTTGTCGCCCGGCATGACCATTTCAACGCCTTCGGGCAGCGTGATGGCGCCCGTAACGTCGGTCGTGCGGAAGTAGAACTGCGGACGGTAGTTGTTGAAGAACGGGGTATGGCGTCCGCCTTCGTCCTTGGACAGGACGTACCCCTTCGCCGGTGAAGTGGGTGTGCGGGGTGATCGAGCCGGGTTTGGCCAAGACTTGGCCACGCTCGACGTCTTCACGCTTGGTGCCGCGCAGCAGGACGCCAACGTTGTCGCCGGCCTGTCCCTGGTCGAGCAGTTTGCGGAACATTTCAACCCCGGTGCAGATGGTCTTGACGGTGGGCTTGATGCCGATGATTTCAATTTCTTCGCCGACCTTGACGACGCCGCGTTCGACGCGACCGGTCACCACGGTGCCGCGGCCGGAGATCGAGAAGACGTCTTCGATCGGCAGCAGGAAGGGTTTGTCGACGACGCGTGCGGGTGTCGGGATGTAGCTGTCGAGAGCTTCGGCCAGGCGCATGATCGAGGCTTCGCCCAGGTCGCCGCTGTCGCCTTCGAGGGCTTTGAGTGCGGAGCCTTTGATGATCGGGATGTCGTCGCCTGGAAATTCGTATTTGGAGAGCAGTTCGCGCACTTCCATTTCGACGAGTTCGAGCAGCTCTTCGTCGTCCACCATGTCGCATTTGTTGAGGTGGACGATGATGTAGGGTACGCCGACCTGGCGCGCCAGCAGGATGTGTTCGCGGGTCTGCGGCATCGGGCCGTCCGCCGCCGAGCAGACCAGAATGGCGCCGTCCATCTGGGCCGCGCCCGTGATCATGTTCTTGATGTAGTCGGCGTGGCCCGGGCAGTCAACGTGGGCGTAGTGGCGGTTCGCCGTTTCGTATTCCACGTGCGCCGTGTTGATGGTGATGCCGCGTGCCTTTTCTTCCGGTGCCGCGTCAATCTGGTCGTAGGCCTTGGCCTCACCACCAAATTTCTTCGACAAGATCGTCGTGATCGCCGCCGTCAAAGTGGTCTTCCCATGGTCTACGTGACCTATCGTGCCGACGTTTACGTGCGGCTTCGTCCGTTCAAATTTTGCCTTAGCCATATCAAGTATCCTCTAAAACCAAAAATCACTTCTTGTTGATCACCGCTTCGGCGACATTCTTTGGCGCCTCGGCATAGTGCTTGAATTCCATTGAATAGGTTGCTCGTCCCTGCGACAAGGAACGAACGGTCGTCGAGTAGCCGAACATCTCGGCCAGCGGCACTTCGGCCTTGATGGCCTTGATGGCCCCCGGAAGGTCTTCCATCCCCTGCACCACACCACGCCGGCTTGAAAGATCGCCCATGATGTTGCCCATGTACTCCTCGGGAGTCTCGACTTCCACCGCCATCATCGGCTCGAGCAGCGATGGCGCGGCCTTCCTCATGCCTTCCTTAAAAGCCATTGACGCGGCCATGCGGAATGCATTTTCGTTCGAGTCGACGTCATGATAGGATCCGTCGAACAACGTAAACTTGACATCCACCACCGGATAGCCTGCCAGCACGCCGCTCTTGATCGAATCCTGCAGACCCTTGTCCACAGCCGGAATGTACTCGCGCGGCACGGTTCCACCCTTGATGGCATCGACGAACTCGTACCCCTTGCCCGTCTCATTGGGCTCGATCTTGAGCCAGACGTGACCAAACTGGCCGCGACCGCCGGACTGCTTTACGAATTTTCCTTCTTGTTCAACCGCCTTCTTGATGCACTCGCGGTAGGCCACTTGCGGCGCTCCGACGTTGGCTTCGACGTTAAATTCCCGCTTCATGCGGTCAACGATGATTTCAAGGTGAAGTTCGCCCATGCCAGAAATGATGGTTTGACCGGTTTCTTCGTCCGTGCGCACGCGGAACGACGGGTCTTCCTGAGCCAGACGGCTCAGTGCGATACCCATTTTTTCCTGGTCAGCCTTGGTTTTCGGCTCGACAGCAATGTGGATGACCGGTTCCGGGAAGACCATGCGTTCGAGAGTGATGACGGCGGTCGGATCGCAGAGCGTTTCACCGGTTGTTACTTCCTTCAGGCCGACGCAAGCGGCAATGTCGCCCGCCAGGACCTCCTTGATTTCTTCGCGATTGTTGGCGTGCATCTGCAGCACACGGCCGATGCGTTCCTTGCGCCCCTTGATCGGGTTGTAAATGGTATCTCCGGACTTCAACACACCTGAATAAACCCGGATAAACGTCAACTGCCCTACGTACGGGTCCGTCATCAACTTGAAGGCCAATGCCGAGAATTTGGCGCCATCATCCGCATCACGCGTAATTGGCAAGCCTTTTTCGTCTTCACCGGTCACAGGTGGAATATCGACCGGCGAAGGCAGCAGATCGATCACGGCGTCGAGCATGCGCTGCACACCTTTGTTCTTGAATGCCGTGCCGCACAACATCGGCTGGATTTCGCAAGCAATCGTGCGATCACGCAAACCCCTAATGACTTGGGCCTCGGTCAGGTCGCCGGATTCAAGATACTGATTCATTAGTTCTTCGGATGATTCGGCCGCCACCTCGACCATCTTGCTGCGCCACTCATCCGCCTGAGCCTGTAGTTCGGCCGGAATGTCGCGATAATCAAACTTCATGCCCTGGGATGCGTCGTCCCAGTAAATGGCCTTCATCTTGATCAGGTCCACAACGCCCTGAAAATAATCTTCCTTGCCAATCGGTATGACAATCGGGACGGGGTTGGCCTTGAGGCGGGTCCCCATCTGATCGACAACCTTGAAGAAATCGGCGCCCTGTCGATCCATCTTATTTACGAAGGCGAGGCGAGGCACCTTGTACTTGTTGGCCTGGCGCCAAACGGTTTCCGACTGCGGCTGGACGCCGCCGACGGCGCAATAAACCATGCAGGCGCCATCCAGAACCCGCATCGAGCGCTCAACTTCAATAGTGAAGTCAACGTGGCCCGGCGTGTCGATGATGTTGATGCGATGCTCGGGGCGGATAAAATCCATACCCTTCCAGAAACAGGTCGTCGCGGCCGAGGTGATGGTAATACCACGCTCCTGCTCCTGCTCCATCCAGTCCATGGTGGCAGCACCGTCATGCACTTCACCAATCTTGTGATTCACACCGGTATAGAACAGGATGCGCTCAGTTACCGTCGTCTTGCCGGCGTCAATGTGCGCGCTAATACCGATATTGCGATAGCGGTCGATAGGAGTTTTGCGTGCCACAGTCATAAACCTTCACTAATAAAGAACGATCGTCTACAGACGGGCTGCGACGTAAAAACTGTAAATTAGAAACGGAAGTGCGCGAAGGCCTTGTTGGCATCTGCCATACGGTGCACTTCGTCACGCTTCTTGACAGCGCTTCCACGGTTTTCGGCCGCTTCCAGCAATTCGGCAGCCAGCCGTTGGCCCATCGATTTCTCTGATCGCTTGCGCGCCGCTTCGCGCATCCAGCGCATGGCCAACGCCATGCGTCGGCTTGGGCGAACTTCAACCGGCACCTGGTAATTGGCACCACCAACGCGACGGCTTTTGACCTCAACCAGCGGTTTGACGTTATTCATGGCAAGGCCGAAAACTTCGATCGGATCCTTGCCACCCTTGGCAACGATCAGGTCGAAGGCACCATAAACGATGCGCTCGGCAACCGACTTCTTGCCGCTCATCATGATGGTGTTAACGAATTTGGATACTTCGATATTGCCAAACTTCGGGTCTGGCAGGATATCGCGCTTTGGAACTTCACGACGACGTGGCATAGCAACCTCTCAAAATATCAATTCAGCTGAAGGGCATGGCGACGCGCAACGCCCTTCGCGGCCGCCCATTCGAACGGCCACTTACTTAAACGGCAATCAAGCCGATTTGGGGCGTTTCGTACCGTACTTGGAACGGCTCTGCTTACGATCCTTGACGCCTTGAGTATCCAGCGAACCGCGTACGGTGTGGTAGCGCACACCCGGCAAGTCCTTCACACGACCACCCCGAATCAGCACAACGGAGTGCTCCTGCAGGTTGTGGCCTTCACCGCCAATGTACGAAATGACTTCGAAACCATTCGTCAGGCGAACCTTGCATACCTTGCGTAGCGCAGAGTTCGGCTTTTTCGGCGTCGTCGTGTAAACACGGGTGCAGACGCCACGCTTTTGCGGGCAGTTTTCCAGTGCAGGTACTTTACTCTTGCTCAGTACGGCCACGCGCGGCTTACGCACAAG
The DNA here is from genome assembly GCA_016705685.1 of Propionivibrio sp. GTDB lineage: Bacteria > Pseudomonadota > Gammaproteobacteria > Burkholderiales > Rhodocyclaceae > Propionivibrio. The sequence continues at coordinate 805,466 of JADJLB010000001.1, read as the reverse complement.
CTGGTTAATGGTTGGCATATCTCTATCTCAAGATTCTTTGCGATGACTACCCGGAGGCGAGCATGTCATTTGCAAAAAATACCAAGGCGACTCTTGGTCCGCCCCGGCAATTTATTATTTAACTGGCTGGGGCAATGGTTAGCCCCAGCCGACAAAGACCCGGAATTCTAGGGTCTAACCCGTCCCAAGTCAACCGGCCGGGATATCCTGCACCACCTCCCCGGTCGTTACCGCGTCGTGTTCATTGCCTGGGGTGGCCGGCAGGTCAACGTTCAACGCATTGTTTTTGCGCATCCGGTGATACGCCAGACCGGTTCCCGCTGGAATGAGGCGACCAACAATGACGTTTTCCTTGAGCCCGCGCAATTCATCTCGTTTACCCATGATCGCCGCTTCGGTCAGCACCCGCGTTGTTTCCTGGAAGGATGCCGCGGAGATAAACGAATCGGTGGACAACGAGGCCTTGGTTATGCCTAACAGTACGGGTTCATAGCTCGCCGCAAGCTTTCCATCGGCTATCATTCGATCGTTCTCATCAAGCAGATGCGCTCGTTCGACCTGTTCACCCCGGATGAACTTGGTATCGCCCGTGTCCAGGACGTTGACCCGGCGCAACATCTGTCGAACGATCACTTCGATATGCTTGTCGTTGATCTTCACGCCCTGCAAGCGATAAACGTCTTGAACTTCATCGGTGATGTAAATGGCCAGCGCCTCGACGCCCTGCAAACGCAAGATGTCGTGCGGATCGGGCGCGCCGTCTACAATCGACTCGCCCTTGTTGACCACCTGACCATCGTGAACCAGGACGTGCTTATCTTTCGGTATCAGATACTCGTGCGAAACCCCTTCGAGGTCGGTAATCACCAGGCGCTGCTTGCCCTTGGTATCCTTGCCAAAGGACATCGTACCGGTATATTCGGCAAGCATGCCGGCGTCCTTCGGCGTACGCGCCTCAAAGAGCTCGGCAACGCGCGGCAAACCACCGGTAATATCGCGCGTTTTGGCGGATTCCTGCGGCAAGCGCGCCAGCACGTCACCGACGAATATTTGCTGTCCATCGAGTACCGTAATAATGGCGCCAACCTGAAACGTGATTGTCACCGCATGATCACTGCCATGCATCTTGACCTCATCACCGTTGGCATCAAAAAGCTTGATTTGCGGACGCAATCCCTTGGTTTGGGTCTTCCCGCCGCGCTTGGTGTCGATCACGACGAGTGTGGATAACCCCGTCACTTCGTCAATCTGCTTGGCAACGGTAGTACCCTCTTCGACATTCTCGAATTTCACCTGTCCGGAATACTCGGCGATGATCGGGCGGGTGTGCGGGTCCCAGACAGCCAGTTTGGTGCCCGCCTTGACTTGCTGCCCATCGGCCACCTGTAGCGTTGATCCGTAGGGGACCTTATGCTTTTCACGCTCGCGGCCGTTGTCATCGGTGATGAGCACCTCACCGGAGCGGGTGATGACAATCTTCTCGCCCTTGGCGCTGGTGACATAGCGCATCGAAGAAGTAAATCGCACCAGGCCCGCGCTCTTGGTCTCAACCTGACTGGCCACTGCGGCTCGCGACGCCGCGCCGCCGACGTGGAACGTCCGCATGGTCAGCTGCGTTCCCGGTTCCCCGATCGACTGCGCGGCGATCACGCCTACGGCCTCGCCGACGTTGACGGGTGTGCCACGCCCCAGATCTCGGCCGTAACATTTCGCGCACAAGCCATAACGCGTATCGCAGGTCAGCGGCGTGCGCACTTTCACTTCGTCGATGCCGAGTCTGTCGATCAGATCGCAGCAATCTTCATCGATCAGCGTTCCCGCTTCGATGATCGTTTCATCCGTTTCGGGGTTGATCACATCAACGATGGCAACGCGACCGAGAATACGCTCGCGCAGGGCTTCGATGACTTCACCTCCTTCGATCAAGGCTTTCATCGTGACGCCATTCTCAGTACCGCAATCGTTTTCAATAACGACCAGATCCTGAGTCACGTCCACCAGACGACGCGTGAGATAACCCGAATTCGCGGTTTTCAGCGCGGTATCCGCCAAGCCCTTGCGTGCGCCGTGCGTCGAAATAAAGTACTGGAGAACATTCAGGCCCTCGCGGAAATTGGTGGTGATCGGCGTTTCGATAATCGAGCCGTCCGGCTTGGCCATCAGGCCGCGCATACCGGCCAACTGGCGAATTTGGGCCGCCGAACCACGGGCGCCGGAATCGGCCATCATGTAGATGGAGTTGAACGATTCCTGCTTGACCTTCTTGCCGTGACGATCAATCACTTCTTCATGGCCAAGCTGGTCCATCATGACCTTGGCGACCTGATCGCCGGTACGGCTCCAGATATCGACGACCTTGTTGTAACGCTCGCCGTTGGTTACCAGACCATTGGTATATTGGCTTTCAATCTCCTCGACTTCCTTGCCGGCAGCCGCAATGATTTCGCCTTTCTGGGTGGGTACCAGCATGTCGTCCGAGCAGATCGAGATACCGGCGCGGGTTGCCAGACGATAGCCATTCTGCATTAATTTGTCGGCGAAAACGACGGTCTCCTTCAAGCCGCAACGCCGGAATGCCGCGTTGATCAGCTTGGAGATTTCCTTCTTCTTCAGCGGTTTGTCGAGCACACTGAAGGGCAGGCCTTTCGGCAGAATTTCCGAAAGCAGCGCACGACCTGCAGTCGTATCGTAGCGCGTGATTTTTTCTTTCCAGGTGTTGTCGCCATTATTCTCGTATTCCTTGATGCGCACGGATATCTTGGCGTGCAAATCGAGGATTCCAGCATGCATGGCTCGTGTTATTTCAGCCAGATTGGCGAAAACCATTCCCTCGCCCTTGGCGTTGATTCGTTCACGGGTCGCGTAGTACAAACCCAGTACGATATCCTGCGAAGGCACGATGATCGGTTCACCGTTGGCCGGGGAAAGCACGTTATTTGAAGCCAGCATCAAAGTGCGGCATTCCATCTGCGCTTCCAGCGATAGCGGAACGTGAACGGCCATCTGGTCGCCGTCGAAGTCGGCGTTGAACGCGGCGCAAACGAGCGGATGCAACTGGATGGCCTTGCCTTCAATCAGCGTCGGCTCAAAAGCCTGAATACCAAGACGGTGCAGGGTAGGCGCACGATTCAACATGATCGGATGCTCGCGGATCACGTCTTCGAGGATGTCCCAAACCACCGGCTCTTGCATTTCGACCATTTTCTTGGCCTGCTTGATGGTCGTCGCCAAGCCCATCAACTCAAGCTTGTTGAAGATGAAGGGTTTGAATAACTCCAGCGCCATCAGTTTGGGCAAACCGCACTGGTGCAGCTTCAATTGCGGGCCGACCACGATCACCGAACGACCGGAATAGTCGACGCGCTTGCCCAGCAGGTTCTGACGGAAACGGCCGCCCTTGCCTTTGATCATGTCGGCCAGAGACTTCAGCGGGCGCTTGTTGGCGCCGGTCATGGCCTTGCCGCGGCGGCCGTTGTCGAGCAGTGAGTCGACGGCTTCCTGTAGCATGCGCTTTTCGTTGCGGACGATGATTTCCGGGGCCTTGAGTTCGAGCAGGCGCTTCAGGCGGTTGTTACGGTTAATGACGCGCCGATAGAGATCGTTCAGGTCGGATGTGGCGAAACGGCCACCATCGAGCGGAACCAGTGGGCGCAAATCCGGCGGCAGAACGGGCAGCACTTCCAGGACCATCCACTCCGGTTTGATGCCGGACTTCTGGAAGCCTTCAAGTATCTTCAGGCGTTTCGAGAATTTCTTGCTCTTGGTCTCTGAAGTTGTCGTTTCGAGTTCAGCGCGCAGCCGTTCGACTTCGTTGTTCAGATCGATCGACCGCAGGAGTTCGCGGATACCTTCGGCGCCCATGGCAGCGTAAAAGTCGTCGCCATACTCTTCGACCTTGGCCAGGCAATCATCCTCGGTCAACAACTGGCCCCGCGCGAGCGGCGTCATGCCGGGTTCACAAACCACGAAGGCTTCAAAGTAAAGGACACGTTCGATATCGCGCAAGGTCATGTCGAGGACCATGCCGAGGCGGCTCGGCAGGCTTTTCAGGAACCAGATATGGGCAACCGGGGAAGCCAGTTCAATGTGCGCCATGCGCTCCCGGCGCACCTTGGACAGGGTCACCTCGACGCCGCATTTCTCGCAGATTACGCCACGATGTTTCAAGCGTTTGTATTTTCCGCACAAGCACTCGTAGTCTTTGATGGGTCCGAAAATCTTGGCGCAAAACAAGCCATCGCGCTCTGGTTTGAAAGTGCGATAGTTGATTGTTTCCGGTTTCTTGACTTCGCCATAAGACCAGGACCGAATTTTGTCCGGCGAAGCCAAACCGATGGTGATCGCATCGAACTGTTCTTCTTGCGTTACCTGTTTAAACAAATCAAGCAGTGCTTTCATCTTTCACTCCGATCAGGGCGAGAACCCAAATTCCATAAGCTGAAGCCAAAGTTTATTTCAGCGTTTCTTCTATACGTCGGCAGAACGCTTAATAGCGATCAAGATCAATATCAATGGCCAGCGAGCGTATTTCCTTGACCAGCACATTGAAAGACTCAGGCATACCGGCTTCGATCTTGTGATCGCCCTTGACGATGCTCTCATACACCTTGGTCCGGCCGTTTACATCATCCGACTTGACGGTCAGCATTTCCTGCAGCACATAAGCGGCGCCATAGGCTTCAAGCGCCCACACTTCCATTTCGCCGAAGCGCTGGCCACCGAACTGTGCCTTGCCGCCCAAGGGTTGCTGGGTCACCAGCGAGTATGGTCCCGTCGAGCGCGCGTGCATCTTGTCATCCACCAGGTGGTGTAGCTTCAGAACATGCATGTAGCCGACCGTGACCTGGCGCTCAAAACGTTCGCCGGTACGCCCGTCGAACAAGGTCATCTGCCCGGACTCCGGCATGCCCGCCAGTCTAAGCATTTCCTTGATCTCCTCTTCCTTGGCACCGTCAAAGACGGGAGTCGCAAAAGGAACACCGGCTTCCAGGTTGCCGGCCATTTCAAGAATCTCGCCATCCTGCAACTCGTCAAGGTTCTCGGGTCTGCCACTGCTGTTATATATCTGCTCAAGGAAACCCCGAACTTCCTTGGCGCTTGCCTGACGTCGCAGCATCTCGCCAATCTTGAAACCGAGACCCTTGGCCGCAAGACCCAAGTGGACTTCAAGCACCTGACCGACGTTCATTCGCGACGGCACGCCAAGCGGATTGAGGACAATATCGACCGGGCGGCCATCGGCCATATACGGCATGTCCTCAACGGGCACAATACGGGAAACGACGCCCTTGTTTCCGTGACGCCCGGCCATCTTGTCGCCCGACTGCAAGCGACGCTTGACGGCCACGTAGACTTTGACCATCTTCTGAACGCCCGGCGGCAATTCGTCGCCCTGGGTCAGCTTCTTGCGCTTCTCTTCGAAGGCGATATCGAATTCCTTGCGTGTCTGCTCCAGTCCCTCACGGAGCGACTCGAGCTGCTGGGCAATTTCGTCGTCAGCCATGCGGATATCGAACCAGTGGTGCGCGTCGATCCCGGCGAGATAGTCCTTGGTGATTGCACTGCCCTTGGCCAAACGCTTCGGACCACCATTGGCCGCCTTGCCGACGATCAAACGCTCAACGCGGGCGAAGGCGTCGCGCTCGACAATACGCAGCTGGTCGGCCAGATCGAGTTTGTATCCGCGCAGATGATCGTCAATGATCGACTGCGCGCGTTTGTCACGTTCAATCCCTTCGCGGGTAAACACCTGAACATCGATAACGGTGCCGGCAATTCCGGACTGCACGCGCAGCGAAGTATCCTTAACGTCGGATGCTTTCTCACCGAAGATTGCCCGCAGCAGTTTCTCTTCCGGCGTCAGTTGGGTTTCGCCCTTGGGCGTGACCTTGCCAACCAGCACATCCCCCGCCTCGACTTCAGCACCGATATATACGATACCGGACTCGTCAAGGCGCGACAGTTGCGACTCGCCCAATGATGCGATATCGCGGGTTATTTCCTCCGGCCCGAGCTTGGTGTCGCGCGCAACAACGGTAAGTTCTTCGATGTGAATCGAAGTGAAACGGTCCTCGGAAACGACACGCTCGGAAATCAGAATCGAATCTTCGAAGTTGTACCCATTCCACGGCATGAATGCGATCAACATATTCTGGCCGAGCGCCAACTCACCCTTATCGGTCGATGCGCCGTCGGCGACAACGTCGCCTTGAGCAATGACATCGCCGACACGGACCAGCGGCCGCTGATTGATGTTGGTGTTCTGGTTGGAACGCGTGTATTTGACAAGGTTGTAAATATCGACGCCGACTTCGCCCGAAACCGTCTCGTTGTCATTGACGCGAACAACAATGCGCGAGGCATCGACGTAATCAACCTTGCCTCCACGCAGCGCCTGCACGGCCGTACCCGAATCGACGGCGACGGTGCGCTCGATTCCCGTGCCGACGACCGGTTTCTCCGGACGCAGACAAGGCACTGCCTGACGTTGCATGTTGGCGCCCATCAGCGCGCGATTGGCATCGTCGTGCTCAAGGAAAGGGATCAAGGAAGCGGCAACCGAGACGATCTGCCCCGGTGCCACGTCCATGTACTGGACGCGCGAGGGCTCGGCAAGAATCGTTTCGCCCTTCTCACGGCAGGTCACCAAGCCGTCGGTCAGCGTACCCACACCATCCAACGCCGCATTGGCCTGGGCAATGATGTAGTTGCCTTCTTCAATAGCCGAAAGATACTCAATCTCGCAGGTCACCTTGCTGTCGATCACCTTGCGATACGGCGTCTCGAGAAAACCATATTCATTGGTCCGGGCATAAAGTGCCAACGAGTTGATCAGCCCGATATTTGGGCCTTCCGGAGTTTCGATCGGACAGACGCGGCCATAGTGCGTCGGATGTACGTCACGCACCTCAAATCCGGCACGCTCACGCGTCAACCCGCCTGGGCCAAGCGCCGAAACACGACGCTTGTGCGTGATTTCCGAAAGCGGATTGGTCTGATCCATGAACTGCGAAAGTTGACTGGACCCGAAAAACTCCCGGACAGCGGCACTGATCGGTTTGGCGTTGATCAGATCATGGGGCATCAGGTTGTCGGACTCGGCTTGCGAGAGGCGCTCCTTGACAGCGCGCTCAACCCGGACAAGACCGGCACGGAACTGGTTCTCGGCCAGTTCGCCAACGGAACGCACACGCCGATTGCCAAGGTGATCGATATCGTCGATCTCGCCGCGACCATTGCGTAATTCGACAAGAATCTTGATAACCTCAACGATATCGCGAGGCGATAACGTCAGTTGCTCACGAATTTCGTTGTTGACGCTAAGGCTTTTCAACTTGCCCGAAAGCGCCGTGGCATCTTCCTCGGTCAGGTTTTCGGCCACCGCACGCAAGCCGAACGACAATTCGGAAAGCAGTTGTTCAACGGCTGCCGGCGACCCTCCCGCGACTTCAATAATGGCATTGACAATGGCCTCGCGTTTGGCCGGTACATGCTTGACCATGACCTTGTATTCAACAACATCCTTGCGGACGACGCGTCGGTTGAATTTCATCCGGCCGACGGCCGAGAGATCGTAACGATCGTCCGAGTAGAACAATCCATTGAATAGAATCTCAACCGCCTCTTCCGTGGGCGGCTCGCCGGGGCGCATCATGCGATAAATGGCAACCCGCGCTGCCTGCTTCGACACCGTTTCGTCCACACGCAGCGTCTGAGAGATAAAGCCGCCACGATCCAGATCGTTGATGTACAAAGTCCGTAGCGTATCCACATCCGCTTCGATCAGTTTGGCAAGTGACGCCTCGCTGATTTCATCGTTCGCATTGGCGATGATTTCGCCCGTGTTTTTATCGATAACGTTCTGGGCAATAACGCGGCCGACAAGAAAGTCATTTGGCACGATGATCTGCTTGATTCCAGCCGCGTCGAGCTCGCGAATATGCTTTCCAGTTATCCGTTTATCTTTGGCGACGAGAACCTTGCCGGATTTGTCGCAGAAATCGAAGCGCGCCACCTCGCCGCGGAGGCGTTCGGGAACAAGTTGAAACTCGATACCCTTCTTGCCGAGCTGAAACGTATCAAACTCGAAGAACTCGCGCAGGATTTGCTCGGACGTCAGGCCAATGGCCTTCAGCAGCGTCGTGGCCGGCATCTTGCGGCGACGGTCAACGCGGAAGAAAAGCGTATCTTTCGGATCAAACTCGAAGTCCAGCCACGAACCACGGTAAGGAATCACGCGCGCGGAGAACAGCAGCTTGCCCGAACTGTGCGTTTTGCCTCGATCATGTTCGAAAAACACGCCAGGAGAGCGATGCAGCTGCGAAACGATGACCCGTTCCGTTCCGTTGATGACGAAAGAACCGGTCGTCGTCATCAACGGGATTTCTCCCATATAGACTTCCTGCTCCTTGATCTCTTTGATCGTATCAGGCGCTTCGCGGTCGAGAATAATCAAACGAACCTTTGAGCGCAGGGCCGAAGCAAAAGTCAAACCGCGCTGTTGACATTCCTTGACGTCAAATGCGGGCTCGGCCAAAGCAAAGCTTACGAACTCCAACCGGGCATTGCCGCTATGACTGACGATCGGGAAGATCGAGGAAAACGCAGCCTGCAAGCCTTGGTTCTTACGCTGTGCTGGCGGTACGGCCGCCTGCAGAAAAGCGGTAAATGAATCCAGTTGCGTGGCCAGCAGGAAAGGGACGTCAAGCACGTTTACGCGCTTGGCGAAACTCTTGCGGATACGTTTTTTCTCGGTATAGGAGTAGGTCATGGTCGCTCCGAGCTTAGAAAGAAAATCCTCTAGCGCATCCCGTCAAGAATCGAGAGATTCGAGCCGGTTCGCAACGGAATAACGAAAAATCGACTAAACGGATGAGTATGACTCCTTGACTACCCTCATCACAGCCACTCGCGTTTTCGTATTCCCGCTACAAAACTGCACATCCAAACAGCAGAAACGAAGTACAACAAATTCGTTTCCAGAAAAACACAAAAAGGGCCGGCTGCTAAAAGCAGCCAGCCCAACTCGCCAAGCCGCGATTACTTGATCTCGGCCTTTGCGCCTGCATCCTCAAGCAACTTCTTGAGCGCTTCAGCATCAGCTTTGGACACTCCTTCCTTGACGGCCTTGGGCGCACCGTCAACAAGATCCTTGGCTTCCTTGAGGCCCAGTCCTGTGGCGGAGCGCACAACCTTGATCACTTCAACCTTCTTCTCGCCAAAACCAAGCAGCATGACGGTGAATTCGGTTTGCTCTTCTGCAACGACGGTCGCGGCGGCAGCCGGACCCGCTACGGCCATGGACGCAGCGGAAACGCCAAACTTCACTTCGAATGCCTTAACCAGATCGTTAAGGTCCATAACCGTCATCGAGCCGACGGCTTCGAGGATGTCTTCTTTGGTGATTGCCATATCAATAAACTCCTAAATCTGGATACTTGTAAAGACTGTAAATAAGCTTGCTCAATTCCGATCAAGCAACCGCTTCTTCGCGCTGCTTGGCCAGCGAAGCCAGTGCGCAGGCAAATCCGGTGACCGGCGCTTGCATCATGCCGAGCAATCTGCCGAGCAACTCTTCGCGTCCCGGAATCGAAGCCAGCTCTTGCACACCGGCTTTGTCCAGCACTTTGCCGGCAATGCTGCCTGCTTTAAGAACCAGCTTGTCATTGGTTTTCGCAAAGTCATTCATCACCTTTGCTGCCGAAACCGGATCCTTCGAAATGCTGTAAATCAAAGGGCCCGTCATTGAACCGGCAAGATCGGCAAACGCACTGCCAGCGACGGCGCGCCGCACCAACGTGTTCTTGAGTACACGCAGATATACGCCAGCATTGCGTGCCTGAGAGCGAAGCTTGGTGAGATGAGCCACTTCCAAACCGCTGTATTCAGCCACGACAATGGTCTGGGCGGACGCTACCTGAGCCGATACTTCTGCCACGACGGCTTTTTTTTCTTCAAGATTGAGACCCATGGGCCTTTCCTCCAATCAAGTCAACACGAGATACGTCCGGTCGGACATATCGCACTTACGGCGACCTGAACAAAAAGTACCGGCAGTTCTTCGGTAGCAACTGCAAAGAAATCCTGTTCGGGGCACACCGTCTACGCAGGCCGCTCACACACTTAGACCTTCGGGCAAACTCCGCCTTTTGGCACCTGCGGTCTTTGACGATCTGCCGGCCACGAAACGACCAGCAGCCCAAAGCTTTCTCAGGGTCGCACATCGACCCTGAATCACATCCTTACAGAGTGGCTGCATCCACTCGTACACCTGGCCCCATCGTGCTCGATATGGCCACTTTCTTCAGGTATTGGCCCTTTGAATTGGCCGGTTTTGCCTTGATCAATGCCTCAATCAAGGCCTTCAGGTTTTGTTCGAGTTTCTCAGGGGCAAATGAAGCCCGGCCAATCGTGCTATGCACGATACCGCCCTTATCGGTACGGTACTGAACCTGACCGGCCTTGGCATTCTTGACGCCGGTAGTCACGTCCATCGTCACGGTGCCGACTTTCGGGTTCGGCATCAGACCCCGGGGACCGAGAATCTGACCGAGTTGACCCACGACGCGCATCGCATCGGGAGTGGCGATCACCACGTCGAAGTTCATGTTTCCCGCTTTGATATCCGCAGCGAGATCCTCAAAACCGACGATATCCGCACCCGCTGCCTTGGCCGCTTCGGCCTTTTCGCCCTGGGCGAAAACGGCAACACGTATGGTCTTGCCAATGCCGGCAGGCAATACAACGGAACCACGAACCAGCTGATCCGATTTGCGTGCGTCGATACCGAGGCTGACGGCAACGTCAATCGATTCGTCAAACTTGGCCGTGGCAAATTGCTTGGCCAGACTTAGCGCGTCACCGATCGCATAGCTCTTGTTGCGATCCACTTTTCCCTGGATGGCCTTTTGGCGCTTGCTCAACGTTGCCATTTCACAGTCCCTCCACGGTAATGCCCATCGAACGGGCGCTGCCGGCGATCGTACGCACTGCCGCATCCATGTCGGCGGCCGTCAGATCGGGCATCTTCTGCGTCGCGATGGCTTCGCACTGGGCACGGGTAAGTTTGCCCACCTTGTCGGTATGGGGCTTAGGACTTCCCTTCTGAACGCCCGCTGCCTTCTTGATCAGAATGCTAGCCGGCGGCGTCTTCATGATGAAGGTGAAGCTCTTGTCCGCGAAGGCGGTTATCACCACCGGAATCGGCAAGCCCGGCTCCAGACTCTGAGTCTGGGCGTTGAAGGCTTTGCAGAATTCCATGATATTCAAACCACGCTGACCCAGCGCGGGACCGATCGGAGGCGAGGGATTGGCCTTGCCCGCCGGCACTTGCAGCTTGATATAGCCGACAATTTTCTTTGCCACGGTTAAACTCCTTTAAATGGGTACAAACGCGCTTTTAACGCTCCCCAACAACGTATGCGACCCTGAGGGCAGCAGCTCTTACACGCCCCGAAGTTGATCAAAGCGTAATAACCCGAGCAGAATCAAGCCTTCTCAACCTGCCCAAACTCCAACTCGACCGGGGTTGCACGACCGAAAATGGTCACGGACACACGCAGACGATTCTTCTCGTAATTCACATTTTCAACCGAGCCATGGAAATCGGTGAAGGGGCCGTCCTTCACGCGAACAACCTCGCCGGGCTCAAACAGGACTTTCGGACGCGGTTTTTCAACACCGTCCTGTATCTGCTGCATGATCTTTTCGACTTCTTTCTCGGAAATCGGAGTTGGTTTGTTGGCGGAACCGCCGACAAAGCCGGTAACCTTTGGCGTGCTTTTCACGAGATGCCACGACTCGTCGTTCATCTCCATTTCCACCAACACGTAGCCCGGAAAGAACTTGCGCTCGGAGATACTTTTCTGGCCCAGTTTCAGTTCAACGACTTCCTCTACCGGCACCAGAATGCGTCCGAACACCTCCTGCATTCCCTGGCGGGTAATGCGTTCTTCCAGCGCGCGCTGCACGCTCTTTTCGAAACCCGAATAGGCATGAACGACATACCAGCGTTTGCTCATGTTTTTCTCCATCCAAGAACCAGGTCATACAACACCCACTCCAGGCTCTTGTCAGTCAGCCAGAGAAACGCAGCCATGACTATCACGAACGCAAACACCAATCCTGTGGTTTGCAGGGTTTCTTTGCGAGTCGGCCAGACAACCTTCTTCGCTTCAACCGTAGCTTCTTTGGCGAATCCAAAGAACTGACGGCCCGGTTCGGTCTGCCACGCGACCAGGGCACCCAGGCCGAATCCGGCGAAGACCGCCAGCACGCGCAGGATCATCGCACGCTCGGCCAGCAGGTAAAAACCCGCCACGCCGGCAACGAGCAGCAATAGCGCCAGCGCAAACTTGATTTTATCGGCCATTTCGTCAGCTTTACTCTTAGTGATGGCAGGGGCAGAGGGAATCGAACCCCCAACCTTCGGTTTTGGAGACCGACGCTCTGCCAGTTGAGCTATACCCCTGCAGCAGAGACATAGGACACTCCAACAATGGGGCGCCCCAGCGTCTTTGATCCTTTACTCGATAATTTTCGCGACGACGCCGGCGCCGACGGTACGACCGCCTTCACGGATGGCGAAGCGTAGTCCTTCTTCCATGGCGATCGGGGCAATCAGCTTGACCGTCATCTGGATGTTGTCGCCCGGCATGACCATTTCAACGCCTTCGGGCAGCGTGATGGCGCCCGTAACGTCGGTCGTGCGGAAGTAGAACTGCGGACGGTAGTTGTTGAAGAACGGGGTATGGCGTCCGCCTTCGTCCTTGGACAGGACGTACACTTCGCCGGTGAAGTGGGTGTGCGGGGTGATCGAGCCGGGTTTGGCCAAGACTTGGCCACGCTCGACGTCTTCACGCTTGGTGCCGCGCAGCAGGACGCCAACGTTGTCGCCGGCCTGTCCCTGGTCGAGCAGTTTGCGGAACATTTCAACCCCGGTGCAGATGGTCTTGACGGTGGGCTTGATGCCGATGATTTCAATTTCTTCGCCGACCTTGACGACGCCGCGTTCGACGCGACCGGTCACCACGGTGCCGCGGCCGGAGATCGAGAAGACGTCTTCGATCGGCAGCAGGAAGGGTTTGTCGACGACGCGTGCGGGTGTCGGGATGTAGCTGTCGAGAGCTTCGGCCAGGCGCATGATCGAGGCTTCGCCCAGGTCGCCGCTGTCGCCTTCGAGGGCTTTGAGTGCGGAGCCTTTGATGATCGGGATGTCGTCGCCTGGAAATTCGTATTTGGAGAGCAGTTCGCGCACTTCCATTTCGACGAGTTCGAGCAGCTCTTCGTCGTCCACCATGTCGCATTTGTTGAGGTAGACGATGATGTAGGGTACGCCGACCTGGCGCGCCAGCAGGATGTGTTCGCGGGTCTGCGGCATCGGGCCGTCCGCCGCCGAGCAGACCAGAATGGCGCCGTCCATCTGGGCCGCGCCCGTGATCATGTTCTTGATGTAGTCGGCGTGGCCCGGGCAGTCAACGTGGGCGTAGTGGCGGTTCGCCGTTTCGTATTCCACGTGCGCCGTGTTGATGGTGATGCCGCGTGCCTTTTCTTCCGGTGCCGCGTCAATCTGGTCGTAGGCCTTGGCCTCACCACCAAATTTCTTCGACAAGATCGTCGTGATCGCCGCCGTCAAAGTGGTCTTCCCATGGTCACGTGACCTATCGTGCCGACGTTTACGTGCGGCTTCGTCCGTTCAAATTTTGCCTTAGCCATTGCCGGTACCTCAAAACGTTAGATGTTAAAAAATCACGAAGCATGAACCTTGGTGCCCATGGGCAGGATTGAACTGCCGACCTCTCCCTTACCAAGGGAGTGCTCTACCACTGAGCTACATGGGCATCCTGCTTGCAAACAGACACTTAGGCACTCTATCCCAAACCGAAACGTGGAGCGGGTGAAGGGAATCGAACCCTCGTCATAAGCTTGGAAGGCTTCAGCTCTACCATTGAGCTACACCCGCGCAACCATTTACCCGCATCACAACCACTACAACCCGCCTTCAGCAACATCTTGGTGGAGGGAGAAGGATTCGAACCTTCGAAGGCAGAGCCGTCAGATTTACAGTCTGATCCCGTTGACCGCTTGGGTATCCCTCCAACTCGGAACCGGAAATTATGACGCGCCAGTAAAGAATTGTCAAACTGTTTGTTCAGATTCGGGCAACATTTTAGCAGAAATCATGCCGGCAAGAGCTATTTCTGCGGACAAACCACTGCCTTGTCACTCGACGATCCAGCGCCATGACGATGACTTCGGCACTTGCCTGATGGCCGACAACTACCAAAAGCCGGCCGGCCAATCAAAATTGGAAATCGCCCCGATTACAAACGGATACACGAAACTTTCTCCAAGATTAGCACTCTTGCCATTGGAGTGCTAAAATTCGCATATAGATTTGGAAAGGAGAAATTTCAATGACACAAGCTCTTGTTTTTCCGACGATATCATCGGCTGGAACCATTGATGCCTACATTCAGGCGACGCGCCAATTTCCGCTTTTGTCGCATGAGGATGAAATCCGGCTGGCAACGCGCTTCCGCGATGAAGATGACCTGGAAGCGGCGCGTCAGTTGATACTTTCGCACCTGCGACTGGTGGTGTCGATCGCTCGCGGGTACTTGGGCTATGGTCTGCCGCACGCTGATCTCATTCAGGAGGGCAATGTCGGCCTGATGAAGGCTGTCAGGCGTTTTGACCCTGACCGTGGTGTGCGTCTGGTGTCCTTCGCAATACACTGGATCAAGGCCGAGATTCACGAATATGTGTTGAGGAATTGGCGCATGGTCAAAGTGGCCACGACCAAGGCACAGCGCAAACTGTTTTTCAATCTGCGGAGCCTCAAGCCGGGGGGAAGTTCCCTGACCTCCGCACAGATAGCTGATGTGGCGCATCAGTTGAGTGTCAGTCCGGAAGAAGTGATCGAAATGGAAACCCGGCTCTCGGGTCAGGATCTGGCCCTTGAATCAAGCAGTGATTCTGAAGATATTTTTGCACCGATTGCTTATCTTGAAGATCATCGCAGCGAACCAACACGGGTGCTGGAGTCGCGAACCTACGATCATCTGCAAGGTGATGGGCTGCAAGCGGCGTTATCTGCCCTTGATGAACGCAGTCGTCGCATCGTTGAAGAACGCTGGCTGAGCGATGAACCCGCCACATTGCACGAACTGGCCGCTGAATACGGCGTTTCCGCTGAACGGATTCGCCAGATCGAATCAAAAGCCATGCAGAAAATGCGTTCCAGCCTGGCGCCGCTGGTAAACTGAAGCCAGCGGTCCTGCTGCCGTTTCTGGCCTTGATCACCCGGACAATGCTGTCCGGGTGATGATTCTCAAGAAGGCAGGTAGCGCACGCGCAATACGCCGCTGATGGCCGTCAACTGATCGATGACGGATTGCGGCACGGCCGTTTCAACATCCACGAGCGTAAAGGCGAAATCGCCCCGCGACTTGTTGACCATGTTGTGGATATTCAACCCGGCCTCCGCGAGGGTCGTCGAAATCTGGCCCAGCATGTTCGGCACGTTAGCGTTAGCGATTGCCAACCGGTAACCGGATTCACGCGGCATGGCGATGTTGGGAAAGTTGACGGCGTTGAGAATGTTGCCGTTTTCCAGATAATCAGCGACCTGGTCGGCCACCATGACGGCACAGTTTTCTTCGGCTTCTTCGGTCGATGCACCGAGGTGCGGCAGTGCCACAAAGCGCGGATGCTGCCGCAACAGGTTGCTCGGGAAGTCGCAGACGTAGGCGTAAACCCTGCCTTCGTTGAGTCCGTCAAGCACGGCTTGCTCATTGACGATGCCATCGCGGGCAAAGTTGAGCAGAATACAGCCCTTCTTCATAAGCTTGACACGCTCGGCATTGATCAGATCCTTGGTCGCGGGAAGCAAGGGGACGTGCATACTGATGAAATCCGCGCGCTTCACCAGATCATCCACACTGGCCGCTTTCTTGACGTGCGCAGGCAGGCGCCAAGCGGCATCCACGGTGATATCCGGATCAAAGCCGATCACGTGCATGCCCAATTGAATGGCCGCTTCCGCCAGCATCGAACCGATGGCGCCCAGACCGATGATGCCCAGTGTGCTGCCGCTCAGCTCGTGCCCGACATAATGCTTTTGCCGGCCTCGACCTGCTTGTGCAGTGACTCGTCGTCGCCGTGCAGCCCGCCCACAAAATTGAGCGCGGGAAATATGTTGCGCGTTCCGATCAACATACCGGCGATGACCAGTTCCTTGACCGCATTGGCGTTGGCGCCCGGTGCGTTGAAAACAACCACACCGCGGTCGCTCATGGCCTTGATCGGGATATTGTTGGTGCCCGCACCGGCGCGTCCAATAGCCAATACGCTGGCCGGAATGGGCATCTCATGCATGACCTGTGAGCGGACCAGAATGGCGTCCGGTTCGGCGCCATCATTGCTGATGACATAGCTTTCGGGCAGGCGGGAGAGTCCCTTTTTCGAAATGGCATTGAGCGTCTGAATTTTACGGGTCATGCAAATTTCCTCGTTTACTAAGATTTGGATTCTGGGAAATCAGTTTTATCGCGGCAGGTTCGTCGAGCACGTACCGGTACAGCCAAACCCGTCGTGCCCACGAATCTCGTGTCGATTAGCCGTGTTTCTTCTCGAAATCCTTCATGAGATTGACCAGCGTCTGAACGCCTTCGACGGGCATGGCGTTATAAATCGACGCGCGCATGCCACCGACCGAGCGGTGCCCTTTGAGCTGTACCATGCTGCGCCCCTTGGCGTCCTTGAGAAATTCGTCATCAAGCGTCGCGTCCTTCAAGGTGAAGGGGACGTTCATCAGCGAACGATTCTCCCGCGCCACCGGTGAATTGAAGAAGCTTGAAGCATCCAGGGCGTCGTAAAGCATTTGTGCCTTATTGCGGTTGGTTTCCTCCATCGCCGCCAGACCGCCTTTGGCCTTGAGCATCTTGAACACCAATCCGGCGATATAGACTGCATACGTCGGTGGGGTGTTGTACATCGACTCGTTTTCGGCGTGAATCTGGTAATCGGACATGGTCGGCGTGCCTTTTACGGTCTGGCCAATCAGGTCTTCGCGCACAATCACCAGCGTCAGGCCAGCCGGGCCGATGTTTTTCTGCGCGCCAGCGTAAATCAGGCCAAACTTCGACACGTCGACCGGGCGTGAAAGTATGGTCGATGACATGTCGGCAACCAGGGGAGCATCACCAGTTTGTGGCGTCCAGAAGATTTCGACTCCGCCTATCGTTTCGTTTGGCGTGTAGTGAACATAAGCCGCATTCGGGTCGAGTTTCCATGCCTCCTGCGCCGGCGCATAGGAAAAGTTCTTATCTTCGGATGAGGCGACAATATTGACTGCACAGTATTTCTTAGCTTCCTTGATGGCTTTCTTCGACCATTCGCCGGTGTTCAGATAATCGGCTGACGCTTTTCCACGCAACAGGTTCATCGGCACCATGGCGAACTGGCTGGATGCGCCTCCTTGCAGGAAAAGCACCTTGTAGTTGGCCGGGATGTTCATCAGCTCACGCAGATCGGCCTCGGCTTCGGCCTGAATACTCATATATTCCTTGCCACGATGCGACATCTCCATGACCGACATGCCGCAACCGTGCCAATTGGTCAACTCGTCGCGCGCCAGTTCAAGGACCTCTTGAGGCAGCGCTGCAGGCCCGGCGCTGAAATTGAATATGCGTTCCATCGTGGAATTATCCTTTCTTTCTAAGATTGGCTTAACGAATTGGCGTTGGGGATTTTCGAGAAATGTCGCGTATTTGAAGCAATTTTCTGCTGTCCGTAGTCGTACGGTGCCAACCGCTCATTCTAGCTAAATTGTCGTCCGATTGGGTGACAGACATGAGGATGAAATGAAAAGAAGCTTGAACATGGATTCAATATCCAATGTTTACTCTTGTTTTATCGTTTACATACTCCAGCAAACCCGTTTATGATCCCCGACCTTTTTGGTTAACCTGTTTTATTCTTAGGGGAGAGTGTATCGACATGAGTAGTGAAATTTACGAGCGGATGCGTGTCAATCCGAAATTCAAGGAACTTGTCTCAACACGTGGGCGCTTTGCCTGGACACTATCAATTATCGTGTTGGTTTTATTCTACGGGTTCGTGCTGATGGTTGCATACAACCCAACTGCCCTTGGCCAACCTGTCAGCGACGGATCCATGCTGACTGTCGGAGTCGCCGCAGAGCTTTTCCTCTTCATCTTCTTCTGGACGCTCTCGGCGCTGTACGTCAATCGCGCCAATACCGAATTCGACGCCATGACGCAAGAAGTCATCAAGCAAGCACGCAGGGAGGACAAATAATGCGCCGCCTGACTCATCTTGTCCACGCGCTGGGATTGTTCGTCTTCTGCGCCATGGCCTATGCCGGTCCACCAGTCGAAGGCGCCATGGAAAAGCAGTCCACCAACTGGCACGCCATCATCATGTTCTGCATTTTCGTGGCGCTGAGCATGGGGATCACCTACTGGGCGTCCAGCCGGACCAAGACCACGTCCGATTTCTACACTGCCGGTGGCGGCATCACCGGCCTGCAGAATGGCCTGGCCATTGCGGGCGACTACATGTCGGCGGCCACTCTGCTCGGCCTGACCGCACTGGTCTACGGCAAAGGCTTCGACGGTTACCTCTACATGTTGTCGTTTTTCGCCGGCTGGCCGATCATCCTTTTCCTTATGGCTGAACGTCTGCGTAACCTCGGACGCTTTACTTTCTCCGACATCACCGCCTTTCGCCTCGATCAGGGGAAGGTGCGAACCATGGCGGCGATTTCATCGCTGGTTGTGGTTTGTTTCTACCTCATCGCGCAAATGGTCGGTGCAGGCCAATTGATCAAACTGCTCTTCGGCCTCGACTACAACATCGCCATCTTCGGCGTGGGTATCCTGATGATGGTATACGTCACTCTTGGCGGGATGGTCGCCACAACCTGGGTACAGATCATCAAGGCCTGCATGCTGCTTTCCGGCGGCACGCTGGCCATGCTGTTAGCCTTCAGCCAGTTCGGCTTTTCTTTTCATACCCTGATGGAAAAAGCGACGGCCGTGCATACGCTCGGGTTCAAACTGATGACGCCGGGTGGCCTGCTGTCCAACCCGATTAACGCCATTTCCCTTGGCCTGGGTTTGATGTTCGGCACTGCCGGCCTGCCGCATATCCTGATGCGCTTCTTCACCGTGACTGACGCCAAGGAGGCCCGCAAGTCGGTGCTCTACGCTTCGGGTTTTGTGGCCTACTTCTTCAACGTGATCTTCCTGATGGGTCTTTGCGCCATCCTGATCGTTGGCCAGAATCCGGAATTCTTCGAAGGCGGAACGGTTGGCGGAAAGCTGATCGGCGGCGGCAACATGGTCGCCATGCATCTGGCCAAGGCCGTTGGCGGCGACATGCTGCTCGGCTTCATGGCGGCAGTCGCCTTCGCCACCATCCTGGCCGTGGTTTCCGGGCTGGCGTTGGCTGGCGCGTCGGCGATATCGCATGACATCTACGCCCGTGTCATCAAGAAGGGCACGGCTTCGGAAGCGTCCGAGATCCGCGCTTCAAAGATCGCCACCATCTGTCTTGGCTTTGTCGCCATCATTCTCGGCATCCTGTTCGAGAAGCAGAACGTCGCCTTCATGGTCGGCCTGGCCTTCGGCGTCGCGGCCGCGGCTAACTTCCCCGTCCTGATTCTCTCGATGTTCTGGAAGGGCCTGACAACACGCGGTGCGCTCTTCGGTGGTTATGGCGGCCTGCTCTCCGCTGTCGCTTTCGTCGTGCTGTCAAAGTCGGTATGGGTCGATGTGCTGGGGTATAAAGAGGCATTGTTCCCCTTCACCCAGCCGGCACTGTTCGCCATGCCGATCGCCTTCCTGCTGGCCTACATCTTCTCGAAGTCCGATTCGAGCGCCCGGGCCAAGTCGGAAATTTCCGCGTTTGACGACCAATACATTCGCGGACAGACGGGTTTTGGAGCATCGGGAGCAAGCAAGCACTAACATTCTGCACCCAGCAAAAAGCCCTGGCGGGGAACCCCGCCAGGGCTTTTTTTTTCTACGCCGAGATCAGGCGGCTTGTGCAGGAATCACGCTACTTTTTCGCACGATGCGATTCTGCGAGTCCACATAAATCAGCGAAGGGGCATACTTGGCGAGTTCGACCTCGTTGTAGACCGCAAAGCTGGCGATAATCAGGATGTCGCCCGGCGAAGCCCGGCGTGCCGCCGACCCATTGACGGAAATGATTCCCGATCGCCGCTCGGCACGAATGGCGTATGTCGTAAAACGCTCACCGTTATTGACGTTCCACACATCAATTTGTTCATACTCTCGAATGTTGGCCGCGTCGAGCAAATCGTCGTCAATCGCGCATGAACCTTCGTAATGAAGCTCGGCGTGGGTTGTAGTCACCCGATGAAGCTTCGATTTCAACATCGTTCTCTGCATGGTTTTGCCCGTGCATGTAAAGTTAGAGGAAACGCATTGTAACGGCAAATCTCAAGCTGTCAATACCGGTTTGCGTGGATTAAATTTCAATGTTATCAATGAGTCTCGGCGCACCCAGACGACTGGCCGCAAGCACCACGAGCGGGACATTTGCGCCCCTAGCGACTTGCAGATCAGATTGTCGTCGCACCGCGATGTAGTCGGTCTTCCAGCCATGATTGTCGAGTTCGACAGCGGTAGCGCGTTCGAGTTTCACAAAATCCGTTTCGCCACCCAGCACCGCTTCGCGGATTCGATTCAAGAGGCGGTTAAGCCGCGGCGCTTCAGCGCGTTCGGACGACGACAGATAGCTGTTGCGGGACGACAGTGCGAGGCCATCAGCGGCGCGCACCGTCTCGCCGCCGACGATATCGATAGGCAACGCCAGTTGCCGCGTCATGTTGCGCAGAACCATCAGTTGTTGATAATCCTTCTTGCCAAAGACGGCAACCTGCGGCTGAACAATATTGAACAGCTTGAGCACGACCGTTGAGACACCCCGGAAATGCCCCGGACGGACTTCACCTTCGAGCTGATTCTGAATTTCGGGTGGATCGACTAGGTATTGTTGGGGTTCGGGGTACAGATCGCGCTCGGTCGGGGCGAAAAGCACGTCAACGCCCGCTGCCCTCAGCTTTTCGCAGTCGTCTTCGAAGGTACGCGGATACTTGTCGAAATCCTCGTTGGGGCCAAATTGCAAGCGGTTGACGAAGATACTCGCGACCACCCTGTCGCCATGTTCACGCGCCTGTCGCACCAGCGAAATGTGGCCCTCGTGCAAATTGCCCATGGTCGGCACAAAAACGATTCGGCCTCTGCTTCCGAGGGTGCTACGCAGTTCGGGGATGGAAGAATGGATTTGCATCGGTTGGTACCTTCTTCAGCGCGGAGCCACAGCGAATCTGAGCACACCGGACAATTCAGTGCGCTCTTGACTTCTGAATGGAATCCCGATGATGAATGCGCTTGGGCTAATAACAATGCTCCGGCGCCGGGAAACTGCCGTCCTTGACCGCAGCAACGTAAGCCGCAATAGCGGCGGCGATGGATGTCTGACCGGCCATGAAGTTTTTGACAAAACGCGCCTTTTTCCCGGAGGTTACGTCCAGCATATCGTGCAGGACGAGAACCTGCCCTGAGCAATCCTTGCCGGCGCCGATTCCAATGGTCGGAATGCCATTTTCAGCGGTCACCTGTGCGGCCAATTCCGAGGGAATTGCTTCAAGCAACAACAAGGCGGCGCCGGCGACTGTATGTGCTCTTGCATCCGCCAGCACCTTGGCGGCGGCATCGCCACGACCTTGCACGCGATAACCTCCGAGCGTGTGCAGATACTGTGGTGTCAGCCCGACATGTGCCCACACGGGTATGCCGCGCTGCGTCAAGAAGGCAACGGTTTCGGCCATTTCGACACCGCCTTCCAACTTGACCATCTGCGCGCCGGCGGCCATCAGTTTCGCGGCATTTCGATACGCCTGGACGGGCGATTCCTGATACGACGACCAAGGCATGTCTGCTGCAACCAAGGCGCGTTGCGCCCCCTTTGCCACGGCCCGAGTGTGGTACGCCATATCATCGACGGTCACCGGCAGGGTGGAATCGTGTCCTTGCAGAACCATGCCGAGCGAGTCGCCGACAAGCAAGACCTCAACGCCGGTGGCATCGCACAGCTGCGCAAAACTTGAGTCGTAACAGGTCAGCACGGCAATCTTTTCACCGGCCGAACGCATCTTTGCCAAGTCAAGCTGCGTCAATCGTCGTGTTGTGGCATGCACTGACATGGCCTAATCCCCTCTGTTGAAGTATTCGCGGCGACCGCGCATTGATTCGATCCGCTGAACAAGCAGCAAAAAATCATCGGCGCTTTCAACGAAGTTTAAATTTTCCGAGTTAACCATCATTACCGGTGCTGCATCGTAGTTGTGAAAGAACCGCGTGTAGCTTTCGCCCAGGAGCGTCAGGTAGTCGTCACTGATTCGGCGTTCCATGTCGATACCGCGCCGACGGACGCGTGCAACCAGTGTTTCTGGCTTGGCCTGCAAGTAGATCACAAGATCGGGCGCGACGGAGTACTGGGGTGACAACCGATCATAGATTTGACGGTAAAGTTTGTACTCGTCTTCATTCAGCGTGAGCCCGGCAAACAACAAGTCCTTCTCCAGAAGGTAATCGCTGACCACTGTCCGCGGGAACAGTTGGAGTTGCGCGAGTTCCCGCATCTGGTCAAGGCGATGGAAAAGAAAGAAAAGTTGCGTCTGCAATGCATAGCGTTGCTGGTTCTGATAAAAACGATTCAGGAACGGATTGGTTTCCGGCTGCTCCAGTAGCAACTCGGCGTCCAGATGTTCGCCCAGACGCCGGGCAAGGCTTGTCTTGCCGGCGCCAATGGGGCCCTCGACAACGACATGGCGTGCGGCTCCGCGAGGGATAGGCTTCATCAGAACCCGTGTTCAATTACTGGCTCGAAGCGGCCGCTGCTCTCAGACCGGCAGCCGCCATGCGGCTCAGGCATTCCAAGACCTGGTTGCTCGCCTCTTCCATGCGGGTGAGTTGCTCCGCGCCTCCGCTGAAATCGCCGTCGAGAAGTTTGGCGACAGCCTCACGACCATACTGGTGCACGAGCTGGTGGGGCGCTTCCATAGCCTGGTAGCCATCGAGCTTTGAAAAACATGCCTTACCCTCGCCTTCGTAGTACCAGCGCCCCAGACGGCAGGTCTTGTGGCTGGCGAAATCGTCGGCGCGTTTATCCGAAATGCCGATAAACACCTTATAGATTTCAAACTTGTAAACCAGATGATCTATCTTGGCCAGTTCGGTAAAACTGCGCAAACCGGCATCGCCGATCACCGATTCCATCTTCTTTGAAAGGTCCAGTATCTCCTCGATGTGTTCGGTAGCTGCTAACCCCTGATGCCCGAAATCATCGGCTTGACCGGCAAGATCCGACATGCAGTCCTTGGCGCGCAGCGTGTCGTTCTTGATCGTGCCTATCAGTCCGGAAATATCGTTGGTGGCTTTGGTCGTACGTTCCGCCAGCTTACGAACCTCGTCGGCAACAACGGCGAATCCACGGCCGGCCTCGCCGGCGCGCGCCGCTTCGATCGCCGCATTGAGCGCGAGCAGATTGGTCTGATCGGCGATCTCCTTGATCAGCGCTAATATGCTGCCGATCTTCTCGGTGCTGGCATTGAGGCCTTCGACCTGTTCCATAGTGCCGTGCGAATTGCCGGCCAACAGACTCAGATTGTCGCTGAGTTGCCGCGTCAGGTCGCGGCTGGTGCTGGACATCTCGGCGGCTCTGGTCGCGTCAGTCATCTGTTCCTTCATGCTCGTCGCCATCGCGGAGATACTCGATTGCGACTCCACCAGACTGAGTCCGAATCGGCCGAAATTCTGCAATAGATCTTCCCAACCCTTGCTGACGCAAACGGTGGCGTTATAGCGCTCCTCGAGCGCTTTGTGCTCTGCCTCAATCACGCCAATCTGCTGTTTCAAATGGTTTATTTCACCCTGTGCCGCGTTCAGCTCCAGGCGCAGCGCTTCATTTTGTGAGGAACTCCCGAACAATCCCATGACCCACCCTCCCCGAGTGATTGCAAACATCAAGATCGGAAAACGAAATAAACAGCGCCTAGGATACACAGAGCCGCCCAAAGATAGTCAAGCTTTAACGGCTGCTGCATGTAAAAAACCACGAAAGGGACAAACATCGACAAAGTGATTATTTCCTGCAGTATTTTGAGCTGGGCAAGGGAATACTCGCTATGGCCGATACGGTTGGCCGGCACCTGCAGCAAGTATTCGAAGAAAGCGATGCCCCAGGAAATCAGCGCGGCGATCCACCACGGTCGGTCGTTGAGATGCTTGAGGTGTGCATACCAGGCGAATGTCATGAACAGGTTCGACGCGGAAAGCAGGCACACGGCCTGCCAGATAACCGGGATCTTCATGCAGGCTGTCCCACAAGGCGTGCTATCGGCTGCATACTGACCGCCGGCAGCCACGCTTCGGCTTGACCTCGGCCCGGAATTTGACACTGCGGCGCTATTTCAAGCAACGGCACGATGACGAAGGCACGCAAATGCATGCGTGGATGTGGCAAAGTGAGCCGCGTGCTGTCGATAACCAGGTCGTCGAAGAGCAACAGGTCCAGATCCAGTGTTCGCGGCGCATGATGGAAATCGCGCCGACGCCCGAACCGCGCCTCGACATCGAACAAAGCAGCGAGAAATTCCTGCGGCCCGCATGAGGTCTCAACTGCCGCAACGGCATTGATGAAATCAGGTTGCCCGCGTATCCCTACCGGTGCCGAACGGTATAGTGACGAAGCGCGGAGCAGGCGCGATCCGGACAATTCGGCCAACGCCTCAAGCGCCGCGCGGACCTGGATTACCGGGTCGGCAAGATTGGCGCCGAGCGCGACAAAGGCCGGGCGCATGGGCAGGTTCAATCTATTCCACTTCCCCGGCGTCAGGCTGCGAGACAACCCGTGGCTTGCGACGCCGGCGTTTCTTGGCTTCGTGCGCTTTAACCGGCAACAACATCGCCGCGCGGTCATCGCCGTCGCAATTTGTGAAATCGGTCCACCATTGAGCGAGTTCGCCATCGACTTCGCCGGATTCGGCACGCAGCAGGAGAAAATCGTAACCGGCACGAAAACGCGGTTGTTCGAGCACCCCATAGGGGCGCTTTCCCGATCGTTGCTCGAAACGGGGTTGCATCGCCCAGATGTCCTTGATGTCACCGGCGATGCGGCGCGTAATGGCCAGTTTCTCGGCCTGCACATCGAGCACTTCGTCCATCGCCAGAAACAGCGCCGGAATGCGCGATGGCACCGGGCGCTCCCTGCTACTCGTGAGCGCTTCCCATTTTGCCAGCACTTCGTGCCAAAGCAGTGTGGCAAAAAGGAATCCGGGCGAAATGGTTTTCCCCTCATGCACACGGCGATCGGTTTTGGCCAGAGCCAGGGCCACGAATCGCTCACCTAGGGGCTGTTCGAGAATCACATCCAGCATCGGCAACAGACCGTGATGCAGCCCGACGGAACGCAGTTGTTGCACGCACCTGACGGCATGACCCGATGTGAGCAGTTTGAGCATTTCGTCGAACAGACGCGAGGGAGGCACGTTCTCGATCAGCTCGGACATTTCCCGAATCGGCCGTTCGGTGGCAGGGTCGATGTTCAGGCCCACTTTGGCAGATAGACGCACCGCGCGCAACATGCGTACCGGATCCTCGCGATAACGGGTTTGAGGATCGCCGATCATGCGCAGCGTCTTCTGTTTCAAGTCGGCTACGCCATGGTGATAGTCAATGATGGTTTCCGATGTGGGGTCGAAATACAAGGCATTGATCGTAAAGTCCCGCCGCGCCGCATCTTCCTTCTCACTGCCGAAAACGTTATCGCGCAACACGCGGCCCTGGGCGTCGGTATGGGCCTTGTTTCCGCCATGTTGGTCGTGGTGCCCGCGAAACGTCGTGACTTCGATGGTTTCCGAACCCATCATGACATGGACGATCTGGAAACGGCGGCCGATGATGCGCGCGCGGCGAAAACAGCGCCGCACCTGTTCGGGCGTGGCGTTGGTGGCGACATCGTAGTCCTTGGGAAGAAGACCAGCGATCAGGTCGCGCACGGCACCACCCACCACATACGCTTTGTACCCCTGCTGCTGCAGCGTTTCCACGGTGCGTCTACTGCCATGGCTGATGGCTTCACGATGGATGCCGTGTTTGCCAACGCCGATGGCCGCAGGATCGCCGGACTCCCCGTGCGCTTTGCGTCCGAAGACGCGGTTGATGAATTTGCGAATCATCGCTCGTTTCTTTTGATGTTCAGGAACAGAAGTTGTGCGCAATCATAGCCGTATTGCTTACGAAAATCAGTCGCTTATCTTAAAATAACGGCTTGCCGCGCACTAAGCGCGCAAGCTCATGACGGGCCAACCCGCCGATGTAGCATGGGCCAGCAGCGTGGCGTCCGGATCGACCGCAACCGGATCGCTGACGAGCGACAGGAGTGGCAAATCGTTCAGCGAATCGCTGTAGAACCAGCTGCGTTCAAAACTGCTCCAGCACAGCCCCAAGGATTCAAGCCAGTCTTCGACACGAGAAACCTTGCCTTCCCGAAAGGCCGGCGTCCCGCGCGGCTTGCCCGTAAACCGACCATTCTCCTGGGCTGGAATGGTGGCTATCAGATGCGGGATATTCAACTCGCGACAGATCGGGCCGGTGACGAAACTGTTGGTGGCAGTGACCATGGCGCACAGATCGCCGTTGTCCTGATGACGTTTTACCAGGTCCCGAGCTTTTTGGCCTATCAGTGGCCGCACCCGGTCAGCCATGAATTCGTCATGCCATGCCCTTAGATCGGTATGGGTATTCTCGGCAAGCGATGCCAGCTGAAAATCCAGGAACTCGTGGATATCGAGCGTGCCCGATTTGTACTGTTCGAAAAATTCGCCATTGCGTTTCTCGAAACTGTCGCGGTCAAGCACGCCCTTGCCGATCAGATGCTGTGTCCATTCATAATCGCTGTCACCGGAAAGAAGCGTGTTATCAAGGTCGAATAGTGCAAGTTGCATGAATGTCATTCAGCGATGCGATCAGTCACGGCGATTTGCGATGCGCGAGTAATTCGCGCATCAAGGCCAAGGTAATGGTTCGTTTGTTTTCGAGCGAATAACGGTCGAGCGCCACCAGATACGCCATCAGGCTACTCATATCACGCGGCGCGCGGGCCAGCAGATAGCCGAACGCTTCCGGAGGCAAGCAGAGCCCGCGCGCACTGGCTTGCGCCGAAAGTGCAGCGATTTTTTCGTCATCGCTCAGTACCTGCAACCGGTAGATCAAGCCCGAGCCGAGCCGCGTACGCAAATCCTCGCGCAGGGCCAGTTTCAACGGCGGCTGGCTGGCCGCTGTGATCAGCCGCCGACCCGAGGCGGCAAGTCGGTTGAACAGATTGAATAGTATGATTTGCCCCGCCTCATTCAGTGCTTGGACGTTATCGACAGCGTAGATCGACCTGGTATCGTCTTGACCAGCATCCAGTCCATGTGCAATGTTCGAAAGGTCGGGAGTAGATGCCGCATCGCTGTAATACGCTTCGCAAGCGCGCAGCAGGTGCGTTTTTCCGGAACTCGATTCACCCCACAGAAAAAGTGATGTTTCGCTACTGTCCGGGCTGAACCAGGCGGCAAGGCCCGTCAGCGCTTCACAATTGCCTCCCGCCACAAAATTGTCGAGTCGAGGTTGGGTTTCGGGTAATAGATCGAGGATCAGTTGGCGCATGACGATGGTGCGGGTCGCCACGGTGCGGACAGCACGCGAGGCGACTATTTCGGATAAAATTCCGGCTTTTGCTGATGGAATCGCGCATTTTATCACCTCCGCGACTTCACAAGCCTGGTTTGGGACGAACGACAAAATGACGCAGCAAGCAAAGCAGTCGCTCTCGTATCGTGATGCGGGCGTTGATATCAATGCGGGCGACGAACTTGTCGAACGCATCAAACCCATGGCCCGAAAGACATTTCGCGAGGGTGTTCTGGGCGGCCTGGGCGGTTTTGGTGCGCTGTTCGAGGTGCCCAGCCACTATCGCCAACCGGTGCTGGTTTCCGGCACCGATGGCGTGGGCACTAAGCTCAAGCTGGCCTTTGAACTCCAGCGTCACGATACCGTCGGTATCGATCTCGTCGCGATGAGCGTCAATGACATCCTGGTTCAGGGTGCCGAACCACTTTTCTTCCTCGACTATTTCGCTTGCGGCAGGCTCGATGTCGATACCGCCGCCAGCGTCATCAAAGGGATTGCGCTGGGCTGCGAGTACGCCGGTTGCGCTTTGATCGGTGGCGAAACGGCCGAAATGCCGGGCATGTACCCGGAGGGCGAATACGATCTGGCAGGCTTCGCCGTCGGCGTGGTTGAAAAGTCGGCCATGATCACCGGCCGGGACATCGTGGCGGGCGATGTGGTGCTGGGCCTACCCTCTTCCGGCGCCCATTCGAACGGCTTTTCGCTGATTCGCAAGATTATCGCTCTTGCCAAACCGGATCTTGACGCCGCTTTTGAGGGCCGTGACGGCTCATCCTCCCGGACACTGGCCGAGGCGATCATGGCACCTACGCGAATCTACGTCAGGCCCATGCTGAAACTGATGGCCGCGCAGCCGGTCAAGGGAATGGCGCACATCACCGGAGGCGGACTGACGGAAAACGTTCCGCGCGTGCTGCCGTCGGATGTCAAGGCCGTTATCGAACAATCGAGCTGGACGCGTCCCAGACTTTTTCAGTGGTTGCAAAGCGAGGGAAATGTAACCCATGCTGAAATGCATCGCGTCTTTAATTGCGGCATGGGTATGGTTGTTATCGTGGCCCGCGACGTAGCTCAACAGGCGCTCAAGCTGTTGCGCGAACACGGACAGGATGCTTTGGAAATTGGGCGTATCGAAGCCCGCCGCGAGGGCGAAGCACAAACGATCATTGTCTGAACGCGTCGGCCTGGCCTGGTAAACCAGAGCGGCGCGTCTAGATCCTGAAGTTGATCGATTGCTCAACGGAGCTGCTACGGCGGCACCGTTTCGTTCGGGTGTCCAGAAGCACGGGAATATTTTCTTTGCGGCGATCGTTCTGCCGGCGCTCAACGCTCACGGACATCCCACGACGTTTCTGCCGCTTCAATTCATGATCCTTGCTTCGCTCATCCGCAGCATCGCTCTTTTCGCGACTCCGCCCCTGCTCCGGAGAAGCGCGCGCCAAGGTGGCGCGGAGTCTGGCCGAACCTTCAACCGGCCCGGCTTTTTGACCTTCGGCAAGCGCTTTGTTGTCGCTTTCGCTGAGGTACAAGGACAACGCTTCGGCTGGAATTTTCATTTCCAATTACCTTCCTATTGCTTTCCTGCTAATTACTCCCGGTCTGTAGTCGAGGTATCGGCTCTTGTTCGTAATTCTTGAATCCGAGACAAATCGGAAGGAAGGAATGCGTATTTTATTGGCCACAAACGAGCCCTCCTGCAATCGGTTTCTGTGCGGCAAGCCTGTCCAATTTCATCAGGCTCCGGTAAACTACGCAGCTACTGACTGACTGGTCATTAACTCTTATTCACGTTTACGCCCGCTCTGGCGGGAGATTCGGATTGTCATGCCGAGCAAAATGCTTCGTTCCTGGGTTGTATGGGTCGCCATTCTCGGCTTGCTAGGTTTGGCCTTTGCCGCTTATTCCACATTCCGCACACCATCGGGCCAACCCTCGCCGGCTATGCCGGGTACCACTCAAAACGGCCCTGCCGGGAGCAAAGCTGTTTCCGGCGCGCCGGCCGGCCAGCCGGGCGGTTTCGCTTTGCCTGTCGAAACGGCCAAAGTCATTGCCACCGATCTTGCGCTGGATGTCACCGCCGTCGGTTCTTTGCGGTCAAACGAATCCGTGGTGCTTCGGCCCGAGATCGCCGGGCGCATTGCGTCTATCAATTTCAAGGATGGTTCTGCCGTCAGCAAAGGCGCGCTTCTCGTCGAACTGGATTCAGCAACGCAAAAGGCCGAGTACGAACAGGCGAGGGCAAATCTCGGTTTGGCCCAAGCCAATCTGAAGCGATCGCAGGAGCTCTTCGAGAAGAAATTTGTCAGTCAGCAAGCGCTCGACAACATCAAGGCCGCACTGGACGTGCAGCAAGCGGCACTCGCCCTGGCTCAGGCCAGACTCGACAAGACCCGGCTCAGAGCGCCATTTTCCGGGATCGTAGGCATCCGGACGGTAAGTGTAGGTGACTATGTCAAAGAGGGACAGGATCTGATCAACCTTGAGGATATCGGCCGCTTGAAGCTCGATTTTCGCCTGCCCGAGGCGTATCTCGGCCAGATCAGGCCTGGGCAGGCGGTTGAAGCCTCGACCGACGCCTTGCCTGGGCAAAAATTCGCTGCCGTGCTTAACGCCATCAATCCGCAGTTTGATACCGGTGGCCGGGCCATATCCTGCCGTGCGCACCTGCCCAATGCCGACGGCCGACTGCGGCCGGGAATGTTCGTTCGCCTGCGCCTGATCTTCGAACAACGCACCGGGGTGGCCATGATTCCGGAACAGGCCATCGTTCCGGACTCGAAGGCCCCTTTCGTTTACCGGGTGGTTGACGGCAAAGCCATGCGCGTACCGGTGAAGACCGGTCTGCGGCGTAACGCGCAGGTCGAAATAGTTGAAGGCCTGCAAGCCGGCGACGAGGTGGTCACCGCCGGACAGATCAAATTGCGTGACGGCGCGCCGGTCATGGTGATCGGCGAATCGGCCGCGAAAGTCGCCGGATCAGCCCAATGAGAATTTCCAATCTGTGCATTCGCCGCCCTGTATTTGCGACGGTGCTGTCCCTCTCGCTGATGCTCATTGGTCTGGTCTCCTACACCCGACTGCCGGTGCGCGAGTACCCCAAAATCGATGAGCCGGTGGTCACGGTCGATACGACGTATCGTGGCGCTTCCGCTGAGATCATCGAGTCGCGAATTACCAAGCCGCTCGAAGATTCACTGGCAGGCATTGAAGGCGTCGATGTCATTACGTCGATCTCGCGCCAGGAAAACAGCCAGATTTCGGTGCGATTCAAGCTTGAGCGCAATCCGGACTCGGCAGCGTCCGACGTGCGCGACCGTGTTTCGCGCGTGCGCAACCTGCTGCCGACCGACACCAATGAACCAGTCATCGCCAAGGTCGAAGCAGACGCCAACCCGATTATCTGGCTGGCGTTTTCGTCGGACAAGCATTCGGCCCTCGAAGTGACCGATATCGCCAACCGCATCGTCAAGCCACGCATGCAGACGCTGCCTGGGGCGGCCGATGTCCGCGTGTTCGGCGAGCGCAAGTTCGCCATGCGGGTCTGGCTCGACCGGGAACGGCTCGCCGCGTTCAGGCTCACGCCCCAGGATGTCGAAGATGCCTTACGCATGCAAAATGTCGAAGTGCCCGCGGGGCGCATCGAAAGCGTAGACCGGGAATTTTCGGTAGTGGCCAAAACCGACCTGACCCGTCCGGAACAGTTTGCCGACATCGTCGTCAAGCAGGCGAGCGACGCCAGTGGCAGCTATCCGATACGCATCGGCGATCTGGGTCGGGTTGAAATCGGCGCCGCCTCCGAGCGCAGCACGGTGCGCTTCAATGGCAAGCCGGCCGTCGCACTCGGCGTAATCAAGCAAGCGACGGCCAATCCGCTCAGTCTCTCGAAAGCATTGCGGGCCGAGCTTCCAAAGGTGGCGAGCGAGCTACCTGAAGGGATGAATGTCAGTATCGCCTATGACTCGTCAGTCTTTATCGACCGCTCGATCGAGTCGGTCTTTACCACGATCGCCGAAGCCATTGCGCTGGTGCTGTTGATCATTTTCTTTTTCCTGAGGAATTTCCGCTCTACGCTGATTCCGCTGGTCACCATCCCGGTCTCGCTGATCGGTGCTTTCGCCCTGATGTTCGTACTCGGTTTCACCATCAACACGCTGACGCTGCTCGCTCTGGTGCTGGCTATCGGACTCGTGGTCGACGACGCCATTGTCGTACTCGAAAATATCTATCGCCACATCGAAGCCGGCATGCCACGCCGCGAAGCCGCCTTGAAGGGCGCCGAGGAAATCGGCTTTGCCGTGGTGGCGATGACCATTACGCTGGCCGCTGTCTATGCGCCGGTGGCCTTCATGACCGGCCGGACCGGCAAACTCTTCGTCGAGTTTGCGCTGACGCTGGCCGGCGCAGTGCTGGTCTCTGGCTTTGTCGCGCTGACCCTGTCGCCGATGATGTGCTCCCAGTTGTTGCGTCACGAAAGCCGACACGGCTCGGTCTATGCAGGCATTGAAAACTTTCTGAACTGGCTGACCGCAGGCTATCACCGCGTGCTTACAGCCGCCTTGGCGCGCCGCTGGATCGTATTGCTGGCCTTTGCGCTGGTTGCTGCGTCCAGCGCGATCCTACTCAAATCACTCAAATCGGAACTGGCGCCTATCGAGGATAGAGGCATCATACTTGGCGTCTTCGTCGCTCCGGAAGGGGCAACACTCGAATATTCGGACCGCTATGCCCGACAACTCGAAGCCATCTACAGCAACACCAAGGACGTCGAACGCTACTTTGTCGTCGCCGGCAATCCGACCGTCAGTCAGGGCATTTCCTTCATCGGCCTGACCGATTGGAAGGTGCGCAAACGCAGCGCCGGCCAGGTGGTCAAGGAGCTTTTCCCGAAGTTCATGGGCATTCCCGGTGTCCTGGCATTCCCCGTACAGCCGCCTTCGCTGGGGCAAAGCCCGCGCGAGAGGCCGATCAATTTCATCGTCGTGACCTCGGCGACCTACCCCGAATTGCTCGAAATGACCAACCAGATTCTCGCCGAAGTGGCGAAAAACCCCGGTCTAATCAACGTGGACACCGATCTCAAACTGAACAAGCCTGAACTCGCCGTAACCGTCAATCGTGACAAGTCGTCCGATACCGGCGTGCAGATTGAAACCGTGGGCCGAACGCTTGAAACCATGCTTGGCGGAAGACAGGTGACACGGTTCAAGCAAAACGGGGAGCAGTATGACGTGCTCGTTCAGGTCGCCGATGCGGATCGCAGCACGCCTTCCGACATCCGTGACATCTTTGTCCGCGCCAAGGACGGGAGCATGATCCCCCTGGCCAACCTGATCAGTGTCGATGAAACGGTCAGCCCGCGTGAATTGAACCACTTTGGCCAGCGGCGTGCGGTCACAATTACCGCCAACCTGGCGCCTGGCTACGCCATGGGCGAAGCTTTGAATTTCATGGAGCAGGCCGCCAACCGCGTGCTGACACCCGGCTACGCCATCGACTACGCCGGACAGTCGCGAGAATTCAAGACCTCAAGCTCCTCGCTGGCGCTGACGTTCATACTGGCGCTGGCTTTCATCTACCTGGTGCTCGCGGCGCAATTCGAGAGTTTTCGAGACCCCTTCATCATCATGCTGACGGTGCCGCTTTCGATGACCGGCGCATTGCTCGCGCTGCTGCTCAGTGGGGGCACACTCAACGTATATAGCGAAATCGGTCTGGTCACGCTGGTCGGCCTGATCACCAAGCACGGCATTCTGATTGTCGAATTTGCCAACCAGTTGCAGGAACAGGGGCGCGACATCAAACAAGCGGTCATCGAAGCCTCCGAATTGCGCCTGAGGCCCATCCTCATGACCACCGGTGCCATGGTACTCGGTGCCATTCCGCTGGCACTGGCCACCGGCGCCGGTGCCGAAAGCCGGCAACAGATCGGCTGGGTAATCGTCGGCGGTTTACTGCTTGGCACCTTCTTCACGCTCTTCGTCGTGCCGACGGTCTATAGCCTGCTGGCCCGACGTAGGGAAAACCCGGCATCAGAAGCCCCGCAAATCGCTTGAAGCGAAATTAACACGTCATACCCGCGGAGCTGTTACAACAATCTGGCGCGCTGAGCCGATGCGCAAGCACATGAGGCAATATCTTTGCGTTGCCTAATCGAAATCCGGTACAGTAAACAAAATAATCAATAAAAACATACTTCTGTATCGAGGAGATATTCGATGAGTGTTATTTTCGTAAAGACCCCGAAGGGAGTCGGGGAAATCGAGCAACGCAGCGGCGGCCTGACGCCACGCACGCGTCGCGTTCTGATCATGCTGGACGGCAAACGTACTGACGACGACATTCGCGCCATGGCATTGGCCGACGACCTCGACCAGACCCTCAAAATGCTCGTGGATGCCGGTTACATTGAACCTTTAAAAGGGCCCGAACCCGCAGCGCCGGCCACCGCAGCCGATCAAAACCCCGCAGTCACCTTCCGCGAAATCCCTGGCGAACCCAATCCGAAAGAAATGGAGATGGCCAAGCATTTCATCATGAATACGCTGAAGACGTTCTGCGGCCCATTGACGCACCTCTCGATCTATGAGGCGGTCCAAGCTGCAAAAACCCATGAGGAGCTTCGCACTCAGTTTGCCCCCTGGTACGACGCCATCACCGGAACGCGCGACGGCCGTCGTCGCGCGGCTGACCTTCGTACCGACCTGCTCAAAGTGATTTAACAAACCACTACAACACTCGAGGCTTGCGCGGCGCGTGGGCGAACAACCGATCATAGAGCGCATCGGGAAGCAGGCGTAACAGCTTGGCGACAATACCCATCTGCCAGGGAATCACGGCGTAACTGGTACCACGTTCGATCGCACGGGCGATACGCCGCGCCGCGTCGTCTGCCGTCAGCAAGAATGGCATAGGGTAGGGATTGATCGCCGTCATCGGCGTCTCGACATAGCCTGGAGCGATCGTGACGACTTTGATTCCGGATTCGCGCATTTCAAGCCGCAGGCTTTCAAGGTAGGTCATGGCCGCCGATTTGGACGCGCTGTAGGCTTCCGCGCCGGGCAATCCGCGTATGCCTGCAACCGAAGCGATGCCGACCAGACGCCCCGGCTGGCCGTCCCTGGCGGACTGCCGCATGACGGCAATAAACGGCGCAAAGGTGGCCGCCATACCGTAGACGTTGACATCGAAAATCCGCCGGATGATCGCCAGATCTTCGGCGCATTCGGTCAGGGTGCCTGAAGAAACGCCTGCGTTGGCGACAACGATGTCGGGCGCGCCACCCCCGGCGCCGGCAATAAAGTCTTCGGCCGCCGCACGCAGGGCGGGCGCGTCGGTCACATCAAGCGGATAGCAGAAGACCTGGCTGGCCCCCAAATCGGTCAGCGCATTCGCGAGCGTCGCAAGGTAATCGCCGCGTCGCGCAACAAGCCCGAGCACCGCACCTTGACTGGCATAAAGCCGGGCCAGGGCGCTGCCGATCCCTGATGAGGCCCCGGTAATGAAGACTTTCGGCGAGGAGTGCACCGGATCGGCGGGTGCGCACTGGGACAGAACAGACTTACTTCTTCGCCTTGCGCTCGGTGCGTACCTTGTCGATGATCTTGTCGGTCAGCGGCAACAGATCGGCGATGTTCTGTATGCCCTGGCCAACCACCATATAACGGCCGTTTACGGCCAGTGCGGGAACGCCATGGATCTTGAACGCTTGCGCCATCTGGTCTGCCCGCTTGGTCTTGCTGACAACGCCGAAGGAGTTGTAAGCGTCGGAAAACTTCTTCGCGTCAACACCCTGGGACACGGCCCAATCCGAAATGCTTTTTTCGTCGATCAGCTTGAGGCCCTTGTCGTGCAATGCGCGAAAAACCTCACCGTCAAGCCGAGCCACATCACCGGTGACTTCAAGCGCGTAATACAGTCGGGCCAGATTGGCCCATTGCGGACGATTGAAGCTGACTGGAATGCGCTTGAAAACAACATCGGAAGGCAAGTTGGCCGCCCATTTGCTGACGTGTGGATGGAATTCGCTGCAGTGCGGACAACCGTAGGAAAAAAACTCGACAACCTCGATACGCGACGGGTCGTCGGTTCTCTGTGCCGGCTCGATCACGGTGTAATCCTGTCCGACGGCGAGTTGGGCATGCGCCGGAAGCGCGATAGATAAGCAAGCGAGCGCCAACGCGGCCAACCATCCTGTCATGACTTTCTTCATCCTTGTCTCCTCAATCCTTTTTAACCAGACTCGCCTCGATTCCCTGCTTGGCCAAGTCCGAACGCATGCTATTTACATCGTCTATCTTCTTGAACGGTCCCAGGCGGACACGATACCAGACCTTGTCCTGAAGCATGACTTGCTGTATCGACGCTTCCACCCCCATCAACGCAAGCTTTGCCTTCTGGTTGTCAGCATCGCCGGCATTTTGAAAAGAACCGGTCTGCAAATAAACCGCTTCCTTGAGTGCGTTTTCCTTCTCGACCTTGTCTTTGGGCGATTCAGCCGGCTTCGGATCGGGAATGGCCTCGGCGTTGCCGGGCAAAATCTTGTAGAAGTCAAAACGTGGCTTGTCATTGCTTTGCGGAATCGGATCGCCCGGTTTGCCCGGCAACGCCAGGGGCGCGTTGGACGCGCCTGCGGGTGGCGTACCCGTGGATGTTGGCGAGGGCTGCCCCTTGTTGGAAAACGGTAGCGGTGTCCGGTAAATGTACCAAACCACGCCCGCTGCAAAGAGCACGCCAAGAACCAGGCCCAGAAACAGACCGAGCAGCATGCCGCCACCCGATTTCTTTCTGGCCGTAGCTTTGCTGTACTTACGTGACTTCATTTCGCGACTCATGGACAATTTCCGGGTCAATATTACATCGTTTGCGGGCAGTTGACGCCAAGCAGGGTCAGGCCATTGCGGATCACCTGACGAACTGAAACCGCCAGAGCCATGCGCGAGCATTTCAATTCGGCATCGTCAACCAGCATGCGTTCGGCATTATAGTAGCTGTGGAATTCCGCGGCCAGATCCTTCAGGTAGAAGGCTATCAGATGGGGCGACAGATCGCGGGCAGCGGATTCGACCAGTTCCGGAAACTCGCTGAGTTTGGCGGCAACCGCAAGTTCGCGCGGGTTGTCGAGACGAGCGACGTTGGCTTCTTCGAGCGCTTCGTCCGAACCGGCATCCTTGTCCCACTGGGCAAGCAACGAACAGATGCGTGCATGGGCATACTGAATGTAATACACCGGGTTTTCGTTGGACTGGCTCTTGGCCAAATCAAGATCGAAGTCGAGATGCTGATCGGATTTGCGTAACACGTAAAAAAAGCGGCAGGCGTCGTTCCCAACATCCTCACGCAGGGCACGCAGGGTGACATACTCGCCGGAACGCGTCGACATCGGCGCCTTCTGGCCATGACGGTAGAGCACGGCAAACTGCACAAGCGCCACCTCAAGAACCCCCGGGTCGAGCCCCAAGGCCGCCAGGGCGCCCTTGACGCGCGGGATGTAGCCATGATGGTCCGCTCCCCAGATGTTGATGATGCGTTCGAAACCCCGCTCGTATTTGTTCAGGTGATAGGCAATGTCGGAAGCGAAGTACGTGTAGAGTCCGTTGTCGCGCTGCACGACGCGATCCTTCTCGTCGCCAAAGGCCGTTGACTTGAACCATTGGGCACCGTCCTGCATGTACAGGTAGTCGGCCTTTTCCAGCCGCGCCATGCAACGGTCCACAAGGCCGGTATCGAACAGCGCTTTTTCGGAAAACCACACGTCGAAGTGCACGCCGAACGCCTTGAGGTCGCTACGGCAATCGGCCAGTTGTTCGGTGAGCACATGATTGTGAATATAGTTCCAGTCTTCGCCGAGCAGCGCTTTGGCGTTTGCGATCAAGACGTCCAGGTGCGACTCGCGCTGCGCCTTGGCATCGTCGTCGGCGCGCTCGGGATCGGGCAATCCGGGCGCGCCGCTCAGCACGACGGACGCTTGGCGGCAATACTTGTCCCCGTGCGCACGCTGGATCTGCGCGGCCATTTCACCCACGTAATCTCCCTGATAGGCATTCCGCGGGAATGGCACGCCACCGAGCGTATCGGCGTAGAAGGCCAGGTATCTGAGCCACGCCGACAAGGCCAGAATATCCATCTGCCGGCCCGCATCGTTGACATAGAATTCGCGCGTCACATCCCAACCGGCATAGGCAAGCAGATTCGCCAGGCTGGCGCCGTAGGCCGCGCCGCGGCCATGACCGACGTGCAGAGGCCCCGTCGGGTTGGCGGAAACAAATTCAATCTGCACCTTCTTCCGGCCACCCAGCGTCGAGCGTCCGTACGTGTCGCCCTGTACGAGAATGCTGCGAATCACTTCCACCTTGGCCGACGGCATGAGATGAAAGTTGATGAAACCGGCCCCGGCGATCTCGGCCATGCTGACGAAGGGCGATTTTGGCAATTCGGAGCGCAGCAATTGAGCCAGTTCACGCGGGTTACGCTTCATCGAGCGAGCCAGTTGCATCGCCACATTGCAGGAGAAATCGCCGTGCGACGTCAGCTTCGGGCGCTCCAGAACAATGGCCGTGTCCGCATGGTCCGGCGCGACACTGAGTAAAGCGGCGCGAACCAGGCCGGTGAGATGCGTCTTGATATCGAGGGTCATTGCAATGCTTTATTTGGACAGAGTGCAGGAGGGCGATTATACGATGCCCGGCGGTTTCCGAGGTCGCCCGCATTGAATTGGCGAAGGTTCCGCAACGCGACGCTCGCCGCCGAACTGCCTGCACCGTTTTGCAGAGTGGACCAGCGACCATGCACAAAGGGTTACTGCCCGAAATACCGCCCGGGTCGATGATTGACGGCCAGAACCATGTTGAGGACCAACGCCCCCAGAATCGACAGGACAACCCGCTCCTGATCCACAATGAACAAGGCGCCGCACACGATGAAGGCGTCGGCAATCATCTGCAAACTTCCGGCGCGCCACCCATGCCGCTGCTGCAGATACATGGCCAGGACGCCGATACCGCCCAGGCTTGCCTGATGGCGAATCAGCATCAGCAAGCCCGCTCCCGCCAGCAATCCACCGAGGATTGCGGCAAAGACCGGGTCAATGCTTTCGACACGAATCCAATGAGGAAGCCACTCGCTGTAAAGCGAAAGCAAAGCCACAGCGCAAAATGTCTTGAACGCAAACGCCCGGCCCAGCGCCAAAAAGGCAAAAATGTAGAACGGAATATTGATGAGGAAATAGAGCACGCCGAACGGAACGCCGCTCGCGTAATACGCCAGAAAGGTCAATCCCGGCGTCCCGCCGGTCAACAAACCCGCCTGTCGAAACAGCACGATCGCCAAGGCTACCAGCAAAGTGCCGGACAGCAGCGCCTGAACGTCTTCGAGCACGTTGTGATACGGATTGATGTCCATCGCAGACGGTGAGGAGAGTGACGTCGGAGCTTAGACCAGAGTCATGAATACGGCAAGGTGTCGCAATCGGAACAAACCTTGAAAGACGAGGCGGAAAATCACGTTTGCCCATTATTTCTTTGGCCTTTAATCGGCATATCGCCACGACATAGCCATACCATTCGCCCGAGAATCGGTGCAAAATGCTCCTGTCTTTCCACGAGGGCATCGCTTGTGGCTAATCAGATTCTCAATATTGGATTCGCCACATGAACACTGCGGCTCAAAATTGATAATTTCCATCGAACCACTCTACGATGATTTACATCGCTCACGTCCGCAAGAACGGTGACCAGCAAAAACTCAGCGAGCACCTTCTTGGTGTTGCGTCGCTTGCCAGCGGCAATGCGGCCAAGCTTGATTTGGCCATGGTCGGCGAATTGCTTGGAATCCTGCACGATCTGGGGAAATACAGCACCGAGTTTCAGATCTACCTCAAGTCGGCTGTCGGCCTGTTGAATCAGGATGAGGGCGAAAACTACGTCGACGCCAGCATGATTTATCAAGGTAGTGCGCGGACCGTGACTTCGGCGCATACTCGGCACCAATCGACGTGCAGGAGAGCGGGCTTGGTCAGGAGGTAGTGAAATGGAATGGAAAGATCGCATTGTGGCTACGCCGGATACGCTGTTCGGCAAACCGCGCATCAAGGACACGCGGATTTCAGTTGAATTATTGATGGATCGCCTCGCGGATGGCTGGTCGATGGACGATATCGTTACAGCCTACCCGCATATCACCCGCGACGACATACAGGCGGCGTTGGCCTTTGTCGCCGAAATTTATCGGGAGGAAAGTTTCGTCGCGGTCGGCAAGGCAGGGCATGATCAAACTGCTGCTTGACGAAAATTTTCCTGCTCCGGCAGGGCACTGTCTGGAGGCATCCGGACTAAATGTACTGGCGGTTAGCGATGCCTGCCCGGGCTGGAAGGACGAAGAAGTGCTGTCCCTTGCTGTTGCAGAGCAGCGCTGGATCATCACTTTCGATCGCGACTACGGCGGTCTTGTTTTCCATAAAAGCTTACCTGCTCCACCCGCCATTGTGCTGCTTCGCGAGTCACACTATCGCCCAACTGAGCCGGCCGACTGGGTATTGTCCCTCCTCGCACAGCCGGATGTCTATTTTGGCAGGTTCGTTGTCTTTACTCGCGACAAAGTGCGGGTGAGAGCGATGTTGAAGGCAATGTAGCTCCTGATGGGCGATACAGACCCTATTCCCCTCGCCACGCTCCAGCACCGGTGCTACTGCCCGCTTCAGCGCTTGTTGATCCACACAAAACAGGCGTTTGCCGGTATGCGCGGGCAGGCGTTGCAACTCCGCCATGCGCCCTGAGAACCACACCACCCGCCCTGCAGCGGACTCACCCGAAAGGTGAACAGGTGAATCCGAACAAATGCCATTTGTATCAATGCCCCACGCCACAAGATGAACGGTCAATCGAGGTTTCCAGGTTTACTACTCCTCTTCAAGGGAGCCGCAAATGCTCGACCTGATACTTGTTAGCCTGGGCGTACTTCTCGCCTTCACCGTGGCCGGTGTCATGGCCTACCTTTACGTTCAGGACGTCACGCAGGAAAAACACACCGTGCTGCGGAATTTTCCGCTGATCGGCCACCTGCGATACGTCTTTGAGCGCCTCGGCGAGTATTTCCGCCAGTATTTGTTTCTTGGCGACCGCGAGGAAATGCCCTTCGATCGTGCCACGCGAAGTTGGGTTTACCGCATGGCAAAGAATGAAGGCGGCATTATCGGATTCGGCTCGACCTACCGGATTCATGAAAC
The DNA here is from genome assembly GCA_016705685.1 of Propionivibrio sp. Taxonomy (GTDB): domain Bacteria; phylum Pseudomonadota; class Gammaproteobacteria; order Burkholderiales; family Rhodocyclaceae; genus Propionivibrio. Next base: position 764,453 of record JADJLB010000001.1, on the reverse strand, counting down.
CGGCGCCCTGATTTTCGTCAATGCGCCCTTTCCGGTACTGGAGGAAGAGCAGCGCCCCGTCCCGGCGACGGCGATCGGCGAGGGGTACTGTCGGACGCCTTTCGTCGGCCGGTCACTGATCAACATCAGCGCCATGAGTTTTGGCGCGATTTCCAAACCGGCGGTGCGCGCCTTGTCGCGCGGCGCCGCGTCGGCAGGCTGCTGGCTGGATACGGGCGAAGGCGGACTTTCACCCTACCATCTGGAGGGTGGCTGCGACATCATTTTCCAGATTGGCACAGCGAAATACGGGGTGCGGGACGCGGATGGCCAGCTGTCGGACGAACGCCTGCGCGAATTGGCTGCTCACGAAACGGTTCGCGCGTTCGAGATCAAGTTGTCGCAAGGGGCCAAACCGGGCAAAGGTGGCGTTCTGCCGGGCAACAAGGTAACGCCGGAGATTGCCAAGATTCGTGGCATTGCCGAAGGCCGGGATTCCCTCAGCCCGAACCGCCACCCGGATATTGCCAGCATCGACGAGCTGCTCGACAGGATCGAACATATCCGCACCGTGACCGGCAAGCCGGTCGGTGTGAAAACCGCCATTGGCGGCAAGCGCTTCATGAACGAACTCACAGCGGGGGTCTCGCGCCGTGGGCTGCAGGCAGCGCCCGATTTTCTGACCATCGATGGCGGCGAGGGCGGCAGCGGCGCGGCGCCGCAGGCGCTGGCCGACCATATGGCGCTGTCGATCGACGAAGCGCTGCCCCTGGTTACCGATGCGTTGATCGCGAGCGGCCTCAAGGAACGTATCCGGGTGATCGCCTCGGGGCAACTGGTGACGCCCGCCCGCGTTGCCTGGGCGCTGGCGGCCGGGGCCGATTATGTAAATTCGGCACGCGGCTTCATGTTTGCACTGGGCTGCATACAATCCCTGCGCTGCCATACCAATACCTGCCCGACCGGCGTCGCCACGCACGACCCTCGGTTGCAACGCGGCCTGGTCGTTCAGGACAAGGCCGAGCGCGTCGCGTCCTACTGCAAAAACATGAACCAGGAGATCGCGATGATTGCCCACTCCTGCGGGCTGCGCACTGCACGCGAGTTACGCCGTGAGCATGTGCGTATCGTTCAGGCTTCCGGGCAGAGCATCGCGCTCGACGTACTGTTCCCTTACCCGGCGATGAATCCTGAACGTTGATTCGGCGCCGTCAGCGGCCCACGAGCAGCCGCCCGACAACATGGCCGACGACCTCGATACTGTCGCTCTCCAAGGCTGTTTCGGGCAACGATTCGCTGCCAAAGCGCTCGTTGTCGCAGATCAGGCGCAGGCCGTCCACCGTTCCACGTTGAACCCGACGCACCACCAGCGCGCCGTGAATACGCAGCATATAAACGCCGTTGGCGTGGATTCGGGTGACGCGCGGATCGTAGAAAACCACATCGCCAGGGCGAAGATAGGGGTCCATGTCATCGGCCGACACCTTCATCGCCGTCACGCCACGCGGCAGGCCCAGTTCTCTTAACGCCTCGGGCAACAGATAAAGCGCGTGGGCTTCGTCCTCGCTGCCGCCGTGAATATCGACGACCGTATACCGCTCATCGATGACATTGGCGCCGGTGCCCTGCGCACCAATGATCAACTGCTCCACCGTCGTGTTCAAGGTTTCCGCGATTTCCGGCAGGCGCGCCAATTCCGGTACGCCGTCACCGCGCAACCAGTTTGCCGCGGAGTTCTGACTGACGCGGAACAGCTCGGCCACAGCCGTTACCCGGCCATAGCCGGCGGGAATGGCCCCGCGCCGATCCAGCGCCGCATTCAGGTTGTCGGCGAACTGCTTGCGGAAGGCCTTCTGACGGAGCGACTTATCGTCCTGATTGTCGAGATGAATGACTGAATTCATGGGGCGATTATAAAAGACTTTCGTTCGAATCGCGCAAGGGAAGCGTGCAACCGCCGGTTCAAATAGACGAACAACAGTCCATTCCAATAGTTCGCCAATATAGCCAACCATAGATGCCATTTAACAATACTTGTTGTGTTTGTTGCGACGAGTAGGTACGATAGCGCCCTCTTTAATGGCATTAAATATTATAAAAATCTAATAAATAGGCAATGGGACAGGGCACTCCAACAAGAATGGCGACGTCCACGCACAGCCCGGTGCAGCGTGAGGCCCGCGTCGTCCGAGGCCACGGTCAACACAAGCCGACCCTCGGCGGTATCGTCACCTGCGTTGCCCTGTACGCCACCCTGGTTTCGGGAGCGATCGCCCAGACGGTGACCGGAACCGATATTGCCCAGGAATTGCAGCGGCAGATCGAGCGTGATCGCCTGTTGCGCGAAAAGCAGGAGCGGGTACCCGACGTACGGCTGCAGGCGCCCGATGCGCAAGGGCGGCTCCGCCTGCCGGAGGCCGAAACACCCTGCTTTACGATCCGTGAAATTGTCCTGGAGTCGAGCCAAGCGGACTTTGCCTGGGCGAAAGCGGCGATCGACCCTCCCGACGACCCGGCTACCGGCCGCTGCCTTGGCGCGACGGGCATCAATACTGTGATGGCGCGAGTGCAGAACGCCGTTGTCGCCCGCGGTTTCGTCACCACCCGCGTGCTTGCCAAGCCACAGGACCTGCGCGACGGCATTCTCACCCTGACCGTCGTTCCCGGTCGTATCCGCTACATCCGCTTCACGCCAGACAGCGGTGCCCGCGCCAACGCCTGGAACGCCCTGCCCGCCCAGCCCGGCGACCTGCTTAATCTGCGCGATATCGAACAGGGGCTTGAAAACTTGAAGCGCGTGCCCACCGCCGAAGCCGATCTCCAGATCGTGCCAGGCGACGAACCCGGCGAAAGCGACATCCTCATCGCCTGGAAACAGGCTTTTCCGCTACGCCTCACGCTATCGGCCAACGACGGCGGCTCGAAGAGCACCGGCAAATACCAGGGCACGGTCACTGTTTCCGCCGACCACCTGTTCGCCCTAAACGACCTTTTCTACGCCAGTTTCAACCATGATCTGGGCGGCGGCCGCGGCAAGGAAGACGGCGAACGCGGCACCCAGGGCCACACCCTGCACTATTCGCTGCCTTACAATTACTGGTTGTTCGGCGTCACCGCCAGCGAAAACCGCTACCACCAGACGGTCGCCGGCGCCATCCAGAACTACCGCTACAGCGGCACCAGCAAGAACTGCGAAGCCCGGCTCACCCGCATTCTGCATCGCGACGGCAGCGGCAAGACGAGCGCCTCGCTGCGCGGCTACCTGAGCCAATCCAACAACTTTGTCGACGACACCGAAGTCGAGGTGCAACGCCGGCGCATGGCCGGCTGGGAGCTTGGCCTGCAGCATCGCGCCTTCATTGCCGACGCCACGCTCGACCTCGGCACCGCTTACCGCCAGGGCACCGGTGCCTTCAACGCCCTGCCGGCGCCGGAAGACGCGTTTGGCGAAGGCACATCCCGTCCGCGAATCGTCACCGCCGACGCCAGCCTCACCCTGCCGTTCCAACTCGGCGGGCAGGGCTTCCGCTACAGCGGCACGTGGCGCGCGCAGTGGAACCGCACGCCGCTGGTGCCGCAAGACCGCCTCGCCATCGGTGGCCGCTACACCGTGCGCGGCTTCGATGGCGAAAGCGTACTCATGGCCGAGCGCGGCTGGCTCATTCGCAACGACATTGGCATCGCACTGGGAGCGAGCGGGCAGGAACTCTACCTCGGCATCGATCATGGCCGCGTCGGTGGCCAGAGCGCCGACCTGCTCGTTGGCAAGCACCTCACCGGCGCCGTGCTCGGCCTGCGCGGCAGCTACAAAGACCTCTCCTGGGATGTTTTCACCGGCTGGCCCCTGGCCAAACCGGAAGGCTTCCAGACCGCGCACAACGTCAGCGGCTTCAATCTCACCTTGAGCTTCTGACGACGATGAAGCACTTTCCCCACCCCTGCCATCACCCCGGCGAAAGCCGGAGCGGATATCGCGACCATAGCCAGCCTTGATTACGAAAGACAAACTTCCTATGCGCCCCAATTCCAGCCTCTGTGCCCTGCTTGTCATCTCTGCCATCGCCACCCAGCCTGCCCGAGCCGGCTTCTTCGGCCCCGATGACGAACCCTTCACCCCGATGCAAATCGGCGAACGTCTGCAGCGCGAACCCATCATTTTCGCCGGCAGCGGCAAGGCGCTCGAAATTCGTACCAAGAGCGCAGCAATCGGCGGCTTTCTCGTGGGCATGATTCTCAGCAGTGCGATGGCCTCAGGCGGCGCTGGCGGTGCGACCAACGCAGCCCAAATGCAGCGCCAGATGCAGGCCAACATGGAGATCGCCCAGCAGGCCAACGTGCATATTCAAGGTGCCGTTAACCAGCTATCCGCCGAAGCGGCCGGCGCCGTCGCTGCCGAATTGGCTCAGCGCGGGCCGCTACCGCTGCTCACGCAAAGTCTTGATGACGCCCTCCGCGGGCAGCAGGCGCGGATCGTCGCCGCCGACTCCGAACCCAAGCCCAGCCTGACTCTCAGCCTGCGCCAGAGCCAATGGACGCTCGATTTTGAAACCTTCTCCAGCGACTACGTGCTGAGAAGTGCGCTACTGCTCGAACTCCACGACAAACCGGCCGGCAAGATCCATCTGCGCAAGGTCTGCAGCTACCAATACGCGACAAAGATGCCGCTCGAAGACTGGGAGCGCGACGAGCATCTGGCGATTGCCAAAGCCGCCGAAGAAATTGCGCAGCATTGCCATCAAGAGTTTGCCGAAGCGCTGAACCTTGCCCCGGTCGCTGCAGCCGCCGGCACCCCGACAACTGTCGATACCTCCATCCCGGAGAAGGCTGCCGGAGAAACCTCAGCGCCAGCCCTACCCCCGATAACGCAGCAAACAAACTGACTCCGCCGGAGGACCATCGCCATGAACGCCCATCGTCCCGCCGCATTTGCTGTATTTGCCGCTTTTGCCACACTCGCCGCCCTGATGCCCCTGGCCTCCGCCCAGATCGTCGCCTACAAGGCCGCTCCGGCCAGCCAACAGCCCACCGTACTGACCGCGGGCAACGGCGTGCCGCTGATCAACATCCAGACCCCCAGCGCCGCCGGCGTCTCGCGTAACACCTACAGCCAGTTCGACGTCGACCCCAACGGCGTCATCCTGAACAACGCGCGCAACAACGCGCTCACCCAGCTCGGCGGCTGGGTCCAGGGCAACCCCTGGCTGGCGCACGGCAGCGCCCGGGTCATCCTCAACGAAGTCGTCGCCGCCAACCCCAGCCAGTTGCTCGGCTATGTCGAGATCGCCGGCAGCGCCGCGCAGGTCGTCATCGCCAATCCGGCCGGGCTGACCTGCAACGGCTGCGGCTTCATCAACGCCAGCCGCGCCACGCTGACCACCGGCACGCCGCTCGTCAACGGCGGCAACCTGGAAAGTTACCGCGTCGAAGGCGGCACGCTGCGCATCGAAGGCACGGGGCTGGATGCCAGCCGTGTCGGCTATACCGATCTCATCGCCCGCGCCGTTGAAGTCAATGCCGGGCTGTGGGCGCAGACGCTCAAGGTCACCACCGGCAGCAACGTCGTCGATGCCGGCAACACGCAGGCCACGCCCATTAGCGGCAGCGGCCCGGCCCCCGCCTTCGCCATCGACGTCGCCAGCCTCGGTGGCCTGTACGCCGGCAAGATCACCCTCGTCGGCACCGAAGCCGGCGTCGGCGTAAGGAACGCCGGCACGCTCGGCGCTTCCGTCGGCGAGGTGACCGTCACCGTCGACGGACGCCTGCAGAACAGCGGCAGCCTCATGGCCCGCGGCGACATCGCCCTGAACACGCCCGGCGAGCTCCACAACACCGGCCTCGTTTCTGCGGGCGGCACGCTCGCCATCACCGCCGACCGCGTCATCAACGCCGACACGCTCGGTGCCTCACAGGGTCTCGAAGGCCAGGCGCTCACGATCAATGCCGACACCGTCGACAACCACAGCGGCGCCTTGCGCGCCGATACCGCGCTGAGCATCAGCAGCAGCGGCAGCCTGGACAACCGCGCCGGGCTGATTGCGTCGGCGCAAACGCTCAGCATTCTGGACCCCAAGGCCAGCAAAACGCTGGCCATTGCCAACACCGCCGGCACGCTCATCGCCGGCCAGCGGCTGGATATCGACAGCGCAAGCTTGAGCGGCGACGGCAAGCTGCTCTCGCAGGGCGACTTGGCGATCAAACTCGTCGCCGACTTCACGCATGCCGGCGGATTTGCCGAACTCACCGCCAACGGCCGTGCCACGCTGGAGACTGCCGGCACGCTGACCAACCAAGCCACGATGCAGGGCGGTACGGCGCTGACCCTGCGCGCTGCCAGCATCGACAACCAGGCGGCCGGCGAGATCCTCGCCCCTGAACTCGCGCTCACCGCGAGCGAAACGCACTCCCTGACCAACCGCGGCCTGATTGACGGCGGCGACACCCGCATCGACGCCGTGACCCTGAACAACCTCGGCACCGGCCGCCTCTACGGCGACCATCTGTCGATCGCCGCGACCACACTGAACAACGAAGCCGAAGGCGCTGCGGCGCCGGTGATCGTCGCCCGCGACCGCCTCGATCTGGCCGTCGGCACCCTCAACAACCGCGATGAAGCGGTCCTCTTCAGCGCCGGCGACCTGGCCATCGGTGGGTCGCTGGACAGCGCCCGCCGCGCGACCGGCCGGGCCGGCGACATCAACAACGTCAGTGCCACCCTCGAAGCGCTGGGCGAGCTGTCGATTCAGGCCGCCACGGTGAACAACAAGCGCCGCAGCCTGGCCATCGAGCGCGAGCTCAAAGACAGCGCGAGCCGCTCGTACACCCGCTGCGAAGACCCACCCGACTGCGACTACATCGACTACCTGACGGAGACCACCACGCACGCTCAGGATGAAGTCACATCGACCTCGCCCGCCGCCTCGATCCTCGCCAGCAAAGCCCTGCGCATCGCGGCGGACACCCTCACCAACGAATACGCCAGCATTCAGGCCGGCGGCGACCTGACGCTCACCGGCAGTTCGCTCGCCAACACCGGCGCCGAGCTCTTCCTGCAAACCGATGTCGCCACCAGCGGCTACTGGCGGCACTGGGGACGCGACCCGCACCCGCTGCCCACCACGTACAGCAGCACGGCAGTCAAGACCGGGAGCGTCGATGCGGTGATCAGCGCCGGCGGCGACCTGACCGGCAGCTTCACCGATCGCATCGACAGCCTGACCATCCGCCAGCACGCGGCGCCGGTCCTTGCCGGCAGCGGCACCGGCACCCGCTCCGGCGCCAGCATCGCTCCCGTCGGCGACACTCTGCCGGCGAGCAGTCTGTTCCGCCCCAACCCGAACCCCGACGGCCGTTACCTGATCGAGACCGACCCGCGCTTTACCAGCTACCGGCAATGGCTCGGCTCCGACTACCTGCTGGCTCAACTCCAGCTCGACCCGGCCATCACGCAAAAGCGTCTGGGCGACGGCTTCTACGAGCAGCGCCTGATCGACGAGCAGGTCGGCCAACTCACCGGGCGGCGCTTTCTGGTCGGCTACCAGAATGAAGAAGACCAATACCGCGCCCTGATGGACGCCGGCGTCACCGTTGCCCGGCAGTGGAAACTCATCCCCGGCGTCGCGCTCTCCGCCGCCCAGATGGCCGCCCTGACCACCGACATCGTCTGGCTGGTGGAAAAGGTCGTGGCCGGCCAAAAGGTACTGGTGCCGCAAGTTTATGCCCGCGTCCAGCCGGGCGACCTCGCCCCCAGCGGCGCCGTCCTCGGCGGCAACAACGTCCGCCTCGACGTCGCCGGCGAACTCGCCACCAGCGGCACCGTGGCCGGCCGCCAGTTGGTCACCCTCGACGCCGAGCGCCTCCAGAACCTGCGCGGCCACATCCAGGGCGCCGACGTCGAGGTGCGTGCCCAGACCGACCTCTTGAGCCGGGGCGGCACCTTTACCGCCCGCGACCGCCTCGCCGTCAGCGCCGGGCGCGACCTGAGCCTAGAAAGCAGCACCGTGGACCAGCACTACCGGCAAGCCGGCCGTGTTGCAGGAGCGGTCGACAAGACCGTGGTCGACCGGGTAGCCGGCCTCTACGTCGCTGGCGATGCCGGAGTCCTGCTCGCCAGCGCCGGGCGCGACCTCAAACTCCTGGGCGCGGCCGTCGCCAATACCGGCAGCGCCGGCAGCACCCTCCTTGCCGCCGGGCACGATCTGACGCTGGGCACCGTCAGCGAAAGCAGCCAGGCCGCCACCACTGCCAAGAAAGGCTACTGGCGCGAGAATCGCCGCACCGAGGTCGGCAGCACACTGCAAACGAGCGGCGATCTCACCCTGGTTGCCGGCAACGACCTCACCGCCCGCGCGGCCAACGTCAGCAGCGACCAGGGCGCGCTTCTGGCCAGCGCCGGCAACGACCTCAAGATCGACGCCGGGCAGGCGCGTACTGCCACCGAGACCTACGCCAAGAGCAGCAAACGCGGCCTGCTCGGTTCCAGTAGCACGGTCCGGCGCGACACCGTCGAGGACGGCACCGCGCTGGCCAGTACCTTCTCGGGGGATAGCACGACGCTGATCGCCGACCGGGATCTCTCGATCAAGGGCAGCAACGTGGTGGCGACCAAGGATACGACGCTGAGCGCCGGCCGCGACCTCGCCCTCGAAGCGGCGACCCAGACGCACAACGAAACGCACTACAGCAAGACCAAACAATCCGGCGTCTTTGGCAGCGGCGGGATCGGCTTCACGATCGGTAGTCGACAGAACAGCACCGATCAAAAGACCGACGCCACGCTGGCGGCCCAGAGCACCGTCGGGAGCACCGCCGGCAATGTCCTGCTGCTCGCCGGCGAGAACTACCGCCAGGTCGGCAGCGACGTGATTGCCGTACAGGGCGATATCAATGTCGCGGCCAAGCGCGTCGACATCGTCGAAGCCCGGCAAACCCGCCGCACGGTCACCGAAACGAAGAGCAAGCAGAGCGGCTTGACCCTCGCCGTCTCCAGCCCGGTGATCAGCGCTATCCAGACAGTACAGCAGATGAGCCAGGCGGCCGCCCAGACCAAAGACCCGCGGATGCAGTGGCTGGCCGCGGCCAACATCGCCATGACCGGCAAGAACACCGTCGATGCCGTTGTCGCCGGACAGGGCACGACGGTTGAACTGCCGGACGGAACGGTGAAGGACAACCAGATGCCGGTGCTCGACGAGAGCGGCAAGACCATCGGCTCCCGCGACCCCAACGCCGCCGACCAGGTGGGCGGCATCAATGTCAGCCTGAGCATCGGCAGCTCGAAGAGCCGCAGCAAGAGCACGCAAACGAGCGACACCGGCCGTGGCTTCGAACCTCACCGCCGGGCGCGACATCAGCATCACGGCGAGCGACGCGGGGGAACAGAGCGACCTGACGATTCAGGGCAGCAAAGCGACCGCCGCCAGAAACCTCACCCTGACCGCCGACGATGAAATCAAACTCCTCGCCGCCCGAAACACCGCCGAGCAGCACAGCACGAACCAGAACCGCAGCGCCAGTGTCGGCATCGGCTTTGCCCTTGGGGGCACGCAGAACGGCTTCACGATTCAGGCCGGTGTCTCGGGTGGCAAAGGCCAGGCCAACGGCACGGACCTCGCCTGGAGCAATACCCATGTCGAGGCCGGCAACCTGCTGGCGTTCGAATCGGGCGGCAATACCACGCTCCGCGGCGCAGTGGCCCGGGGCGAACAAGTCATCGCCAACGTCGGCAAGGACCTCACGATCGAAAGCCTGCAGGACTTGAGCACCTACGACAGCAAGCAGAAGAGTCTGGGGGCCAGTGTCAGCCTGTGCATTTTCCCTTCTGCGTCGGTGCCACCCCCGTGAGCGGCAGTGTCAGCGCCAGCGCCAGCAAGGTGAATAGCGACTACGCCAGCGTCAACGAACAATCGGCAATCCGGGCCGGCGACCAAGGCTTCCAGGTCAATGCCCAGGGCGATACCGACTTGAAGGGCGGGGCGATCACCAGCACGCAGCAGGCGATCGATGACAACAAGAACCCCTTCCAGACCGGCGGCGCGCTGACCACCCGCGATATCCAGAACCAGGCGAGCTACAGCGCCAAATCGGCGAGCGTGAATATGGGCACCGGATTCTCCCCCTCGGGAGCGCTCAGCCCCCGGGCACGAGCATGGGCTTTGGCAAGGATTCCGGCAGCGCCAGCAGCACGACGCGGGCGGCGATCTCGGGCATCGCCGGTAACGCCAACGCCCGCACCGGCGACAAGGAAACCGGGGTGGCGAAGATCTTCGATGCGGCCAAGGTGCAGAAGGAGATCGAGGCGCAGACGAAGATCACGCAGATGTTCGGGCAGCTGGCGCCAAAAGCCGCCGCCGACTTTGCCAAGACGCAGGCAGACAACCTGAGAAAGCAGAGTAACGAAGAAGACGCGAAGAAATGGGACGAAGGCGGCGCCTATCGCGTCGCCTTGCATACCGTCATCGGCGGGCTCGGCGGCGGCACCCCGGGGGCGTTGGGCGCCGGCGCCAGTGCCGCCGCCGCACCGCTGCTCAACGAACTGCAGGAGAACATTGCCAAGAACCTGAAAGAGGCCGGGGCCAGCGACAACGTGGCCAAGCTCGCCGGGCAACTGATCTCGGGAACCACCGCCACCGGCATCGGCGCGCTGGCTTCGGGTGGCAGCACCGCCGGGGCGGCCATGGGATTGAATGTGGATGTGAATAATCGGCAGTTGCATCCGAGGGAAGCGAAGCTCATCAAGGACAACGCTGCCAAGTACGCAGCGAGACGAGGCATCAGCGTTGAGCGTGCTGAAGCCGAACTGACGCAGCAGGCCATGCAACAAGCCGATACCGCCTGGGATGCCCGGCTCGGTGCGGACAACCAACTGGCGCAAGCCTTCCTGAAGGAAATCGGAACGGGAACGGCCCTCACCGATTCGATGACGGGGCAGCAGTATCAGCTCTTCGCCGCTGATGAAGCAACGCGCAAGAACCACGCGATGTTCGCCCAGTACGTCAAGACCGACCCTACCGTTCAGCGTGAACTCGATCTGGCGATGAGGCAGGTCTATCTGCCGAAGGATGCGCAGACCATTGATCGGCGCGGCATGAGCGGCTCGGACATGGCGCTCAACGATGCGGCCAGAGATTACGGAAACATGAAAAATCAGCCGGCCAATGTCCAATGGGCGGTGCTGAGTGAGCTGCGGCAAACCCGGCAGTTGAACCAACAAGCCGTTGCTCAACTGGCGAAGGAGTATTCCGATCTTCCGCTGTCGCCGAGCGTAGCGCAGAGGCGCGGCGAGTTGCAGACGCAGATCGAAGCCCTGCAACAGCGTGATCAGGCATTGCTCGGCTCGATCAAGGCGCAGTTGCTGGACATGGGTTCGGGCGGCTCCGGTTTGCTGATTCCCGGCAAATATCGGGAATGGACCGAAGGCTTTGGCGAAGCGCGGTCGTTGGCTGGGCTGAATTTCAAGGGTATGAGTCCGGCGAGCGTCGGCGCCAAGGTCGATATGCTCAAGGGGGCGGTGCAGGAGTTTAGGGCAGCGGCTGAGGCGGAGAAGGCGGCGCAAGCAGCACTCCGAGAGAATCTCGCGGCCGAGTTCATTGGCCCTGTGCATCCTCTTCAAGGCATGAGCCCTCTCGATGTTGTGCAGCAGGCTCAGTCTATTGGCCTCCAAACTGGGCGTGATCAATTGATTCTGTGGACGGGTCTTGGGCCCATGCGCGAAGGCATCCTACGTGCGCAAGCCTATGCCCTCGAAAACGGCGGGATGACGCTCGAAATGACGGCCGGTGGACGCTGGCTAGACAACATGGATTTGTACGGCAAGATGTCACCTTTTAGTCGGGTCGAAGCGGACCAGATCATGGGCGAGGTTTCACGCTCTTTGGTGCAACAAGCCAAAGGTCAGGTGCGCGTCGTGCAGGGTGCCGAATACCCCACGAGCTTCTTCCGTCGCATTGAGTTGCCCGAAGTTCAGCTTAATTCAAGTATCACCGGGATCGATTCGGTATACTTGAAGCCGCGTTACACATTCAAAGCGGGAGGCAATTGAAATGTTTACCTGGCTCAACAAACAAGGAGTGCGCAGCGACCGTGGCTTCGAAGTGCAGTTTACAGGCCGCTTCGACGCCGAATATCGGGAGGGTGACAAGGTCATCGAGCTTTACGTTGAAAGCGGCATCGAAGGCGGAATGCCCTGCATAATGCTAGCCCCCAATTCGTTTGCGCGCTGGAGTGACGGTCAGCCCATCGCCGCCGAGGAACAATCGCAGATGCTTAAGAATTTTAAAGAGGCGATGCAGTTTCAGGGCTTGAAAACGGTGGTGGCAAATCGAACCGTAATGAAGTAATCGTGCAGTATTAGAGGACGCCCATTAGCCGGCGGCCCGTGTCGAGCGAGTGAAAATAATAGGGGACACCCATTAGCCGGCCCGCGTCAAGCGAGTAAAGTACCCCACGGCGGCGCCAGCCGCCGTTTCAATTTCACTGTCACCCCGCACAGTCGCTGATCGCGCCCGTTTCTTCAAGTCATGGCTGCGAACGAATCGCGCCAGTCACCCATCAGGATCAAGCGATCGGCGATGTACCGCCGTCGCCCTGGCGGCTTTCCCCGGGTTTCATCGACGCGATCAAGGACGGGCAGGGCAAGACCGTTGAGTTGCCGGACGGAACGGTGAAGGACAACCAGATGCCGGTGCTCGACGAGAGCGGCAACCTGCTGGCGTTCGAATCGGGCGGCAATACCACGCTCCGCGGCGCAGTGGCCCGGGGCGAACAAGTCATCGCCAACGTCGGCAAGGACCTCACGATCGAAAGCCTGCAGGACTTGAGCACCTACGACAGCAAGCAGAAGAGTCTGGGGGCCAGTGTCAGCCTGTGCATTTTTCCCTTCTGCGTCGGTGCCACCCCCGTGAGCGGCAGTGTCAGCGCCAGCGCCAGCAAGGTGAACAGCGACTACGCCAGCGTGACCGAGCAGAGCGCCCTCCGGGCGGGTGGCGGTGGCTTTGACGTCAAGGTGAAGAACGACACCGATCTCAAGGGCGGGGCGATCACGAGTACGCAGCAGGCCATCGATGACAACAAGAACGCCTTCCACACCGACGGCACGCTGACCCTGAGCGATATCGACAACAAAGCCAGCTACAGCGCGAAGTCGGCGAGCATCAACATTGGCACCGGTTTCTCGGCGGCCGGGGCCCTCGTGCCGCAGGGCACCAGTATGGGCTTTGGCAAGGATTCCGGCAGCGCCAGCGGCACGACGCGGGCCGCCATCTCGGGCATCGCCGGCAACACCAACGCCCGCACCGGCGACAAGGAAGCCGGGATGGCGAAGATCTTCGATGCGGCCAAGGTGCAGAAGGAGATCGAGGCGCAGACGAGGATTACGCAGATGTTCGGGCAGCTGGCGCCAAAAGCCGCCGCCGACTTTGCCGTAAGCCGGAGCAATGTTCTGAAGGATCAGGCCAGACAGGAAGGCGATAGCGACAAGCGTGCAGCACTTTACGCTGAAGCCAGACTATGGGATGACGGCGGCGCGTACCGCGTCGCGTTGCATGCCGCCATCGGCGGGCTGGCCGGAGGGGCGAGCGGTGCGCTCGGCGCCGGGGCCGTGGCCAGTGCCGCGCCGCTGCTCAATGAACTACAGGACAACATTGCCAAGGGTTTGAAGGATGCCGGGGCGAGCGACAGCGTTGCCAAGATCGCCGGGCAACTGATCTCGGGGGCGACGGCGGCGGGGATTGGTGCGGCGGTGGGCGGCAGTACCGCCGGGGCGGCCGCGGGGCTGAATGTGGATGCGAATAATCGGCAGTTGCATCCGGATCAGATCAAGCTCATTCAAAAGATGAGCTCTGATCCGGAAAAGCAAAAACAGCTCACGGTTGTTTTGTGCGTGCTGCAAAACTGCGACATCAATGGCTTGAGCGGATATGACTCCAGCGGGCAAGCGCTCTACAAGACAGGTGAGCAGTTGCGCAGCATGAGTCCCGAGCAATTCAAGCAACTGGCCGTGGAAATTGGGAATGCAGGTTTGCTTAGTGGTCAGTTTGCCTATCCGCTAGGCGGCTTGGACTTCACGAAGGATGCAGTCGGGAAAGGCATCAATGACAAGTTGAATGCGATTGAAAAGGCTTATGACGTTGCTATCAGCAAACCCGAAGATTTGGGCAGCGCAGCCACAGGGGCAATCAAAGGATTGGCCAACAACGTCAAGGATGCACCACAATACCCGCTGGACAATAACGACGAAAAACGCGGCGCGATATGGGCTAATATCGCGCTGGTTGCTGGTCCTACCGCAGTCGCTGGCGTTGAAGGTGGGCTCAATGCATTGGGCAGCGCCGTAGAGCGAAGATTGGCGCCGTCGACAGTGAGTTTAGAGACGAACACTGCAGCGTATACAGGTGTCATTGAAATTGTTGGCCCGTATATTGAATTGGGTAGTAAAGATTCGTTCGTATCTTCACGCGTTTACAAGCAAGCGTTCAATAGTCAAGAGAGTTTGGTGATCGGGAGTCTCGTTGACACCGAAGTAGGTTCCCAGTTGGGAATGAGGCGTTTGAATGAACAAGACTGGACCATCAATGTGAATGACGCATGGATGCAAGGTGGTATTGATGGTGGCAAAACCTTCTATCTTGGCTCGAATATCTCGATTGGCAATCTCCGTACCGGAAATTCTCTATATCCAAAATCCATATTTTTTAGAGAATTACTGCAATTGCGCGATGCTAACTACTTCCGCCAGGGCGAGTTGATGATGCCTCCAAAAAAGCAATGAGGAAATGACATGGATCACTTTGATGTTTGTTGTGAAATACTAAGGTCAATTGCCTTAATGAGTTTTCGGTTTAGGCCGAAGACTGACGATCCGGTTGAACAAGGATTGCAATTGTCGAAAGCCTTCGAACAGTTGTCGGAGGACGAGAGGCATCAAATCCTTTCACTGATCCAACCAAGCCTTGCTATGAAGCTTTTAGCATTAAGTGGTTTTATGGCAGAAGCCGCTATAAACAACAAAGACATATCTTTGATCAGGTCCGCTATTATTATGCATGTCTTGGAAAACTTTCAAAATGACTATCGCGAAAATATTAGATACCTTGTTTTGGTTGCTTTTGCGATTAAAAAGCTTGGCATTGATTTTCACTCTATTACCAGTACAGTGCTTCCTTTAGCATCTGATCGCGCAAAGAATAGCTTAATCAATTTTTCAGGAAGAGTAGATGATCTGAACAATCTATCATCTTTTGGGATTCGTGAAGAAATTGTGGAAGGCACATTCCGGTTTATCCCTATATGAATTATTGATATTTCCATAACTCATGACAACCGTTGATCATCTGAAACGTTGTATCTCCAAGAGCGATATTGGAGAATGTTGTCATGGCACAAAAGCGGTTGAGCGAAGCAACCAAGAAGCGATTGAAGGCAGGACGGATGCTCCTCGCGGGCAAAGGCTGTACGGACGTGGCCAAAGCAGTAGGCGTGGCGCGACAGACGGTATACCCGTGGAAAGGGTTGCTGGATGAAGGCGGTATCGATGCCCTGCGCGCCGTGCCAGAACGGGGTCGCCCGGCCCAACTCGATGAGCAGCAGTTGGCGGCGGTACGAGCAACGCTCCTGCGCAGTCCGACCGAGTACGGATTTGGCACCGGGAGTGCCATTGGGGTCAGCATCCCATGTCACTACCTTAGGTGTGCCATTGGTGCCATTGGGGTCTGCCATTGGGGTCAACATCGGATTCATTCCTGAAACCGTTGTATATCTTTCAAGGAACGCCGACAGCAAATCGCCATGCAACGCCCGCCAACTGGCGTTCTACAGCAGCCACCAGCCAGAGAAGCCCGTATTTATTGCCTTCAGCTCGATCACCACGATCCATTCCCTGTCATCTCCAGATCAACGGCACACTCACGAACAGTGGAACGGTGAAGAGTAACAACTGAAACATTCCCCGCCGGTCGAATGCCCGCGGCATTCGCCGTTGGGCGCGTTGACCTCAACTTCTATTACAATAAGCACACCTGCCGACTCAATTGCGCCCGATCTCGGTATCAGCATTGAGCAATTCACGGCGTTTTGATTTGTGACCAGAATGGGGCCTATGTTCATGAACTGCTTTATTGCGGACAAGCCGTCATTCAAAACCGTTCTGGTTTTCCTGAGTTGGATTTAGCGTGTTTCTCTAAGGGCTGGCAATGAAAGTTACTGTTATCGGTACGGGTTATGTTGGTTTGGTTTCAGGCACTTGTCTGGCCGAAGTCGGCAACGAAGTGTTGTGTCTGGATGTGGACCCGGCCAAGATAAGGATCCTTGAAGAGGGCGGCATACCGATTTTCGAGCCCGGCCTACAGGATATGGTGCGCCGTAATGTGGCGGCTGGCCGGCTGTGCTTTACGACCGACGTGGAGAAAGCCGCCAAGTATGGCGCCATCCAGTTTATTGCCGTTGGCACGCCGCCCGACGAAGACGGGTCGGCCGACATGCAATATGTGACTGCAGCGGCACGCAACATCGGCCGGCACATGAGCGACTACAAGGTGATCGTCAATAAGAGCACTGTACCCGTGGGCACTGCCGATGCGGTGAAGGCCGCCGTCAATGAAGAACTCGCAAAACGCGGGGTCAGCGTACCGTTCAGCGTCGTCTCCAACCCGGAATTTCTCAAGGAAGGCGCGGCGATAGAAGACTTCATGAAGCCTGACCGCATTGTGGTGGGCTGCGAGAGCGAACAGGCGGCGCATATCATGCGGACGCTTTATGCGCCCTTCCAGCGCAATCATGACCGTCTGATCCTGATGGACATTCGCAGCGCCGAGTTGACCAAGTATGCGGCCAATTCGATGCTGGCGACACGGATCAGCTTTATGAACGAGTTGGCCAATCTGGCCGAAAAGCTGGGTGCCGACATCGAGCATGTGCGCAAGGGGATTGGCAGCGATCCGCGTATCGGCTACGACTTTCTCTATGCCGGGGCGGGCTACGGCGGCTCGTGCTTCCCCAAGGATGTCAAGGCCTTGATCAAGACCGCCGCCACCGATGCGGGAATCGACCTGAAAGTGCTCAACGCCGTGAAGGCAGCGAACGACGCGCAGAAACACGTGCTGGGCGCCAAGGTCAAGGCGCATTTCGGCGCCAACCTTGAGGGCCGGCACTTCGCCCTGTGGGGCCTGGCTTTCAAAGCCAACACGGACGACATGCGCGAGGCGACCAGTTGCGAGGTGATCAAGGATCTTCTTGAGGCGGGGGCAACGGTTACGGCCTACGATCCGGTGGCCATGGCTGAAGCCAGACACCACTTTCCCGACGAAAAACGACTCGGCTATGCCGAAAATCAGATCGGCGCGCTCGAAAACGCCGATGCGCTGATCATCGTCACCGAATGGAAGGAATTCCGCAGTCCCAACTTCGATTCAATCAAGGCCAAGCTGAAGTCGCCGATCATCTTCGACGGGCGCAATCTCTTCGAGCCCGTCGAGCTGAAGGGAATGGGCATCACCTACTTTGGCATTGGCCGCTGATCGCCGTCAGTGCCCCGGTTTTGCAGTGCCGCTTACGTGGGCGTATGCGGTAGTCAGAAACCACTGCGCTTGACGGCGACGCTCTTGACCTGCGCGAAGACATCCCGGCCCACGGCCAGCCCCAGTTGATCGCGCGAACGACGCGTAATTCGAGAAAGCAGCGTCGGCCCGTCGCCAACTAGCAGCCGCAGATTGACGCGGTCATGCCCTTCGTCCTCGATCTCGGCAATGCGTGCGGCAAGAATATTGGTGATACTGGTGCCTTGCGGCGCAACGGTGGCGATACTCACGTCGCGCGCCAGAACACGGGCGCGTACTTTGCCGCCGACAGGGCAGTCTACTCGACTGACCCATAACTTCCCGCCAGAAAAATCCAGCCGGCTGAGATGGTAAATCTCGTCGTGCCCGGCGACGCACGCTTCGATCACGATACCGGCATCGTCAAGGTGTGCCATCGGCAGATCCAGCCTTGACTGTACCGCGTCGAGGGAATCGCTGACCACAATCTGCCCGGCATCCATCAGCACCACATGATCGGCCAGCCGCGTGACTTCATCGAGCGAATGGCTGACGTAGAGCATCGGCACGTCCAGAGCGCCATGCAATCGTTCCAGGTAGGGCAGTATTTCCTGCTTGCTGGCCGGATCGAGCGATGACAGCGGCTCATCCATCAACAGCAATTTGGGGCTGGTCAGTAGCGCCCTTCCTATGGCTACCCGCTGCTGCTCGCCTCCCGAAAGGCTGCACGGGTCTTGCCGATCGATCAATCGGGAAAGCCCCAGCAAGTCGACGACCTGTTCGAACTGCACCCGGCGCCCGGCCGGCGGAATGCGCTGCAAACCGAACTCCAGATTGCGCCGCACCGAAAGGTGCGGAAGCAGACCGGCTTCCTGAAAAACATAACCCAGAGCACGCCGATGAATCGGCATGAAGAAAGAGCCTTCCTGCCAGATTTCGTCCTTCACGCGCAACAGGCCATCGGGAGATTTCACCAGACCCGCAATACAGCGCAACAGGGTGGTCTTGCCCGAGCCCGAAGGACCAAACAAGGCGGTGACTCCAGTGGACGGAAGTTGCAGATCGACAGCAAACGTAAAATCCGGATAGCCGAGCCGAAAACTTGTACGGATGCTCGCTTTGCCGTCATCCAAAGCTGGCGTCGCCTTTTCCAGGCCACTGATCCCCGAAGGTGTCATTTTCGCCGACCTGTCGGGTTCAAGGTATACAAGACCAGCAACACGACAAAGGAGAACGCGACCATGCCCGCCGACAAGCCGTGGGCATGCGCATAATCCATCGCTTCGACGTGGTCGTAGATCTGGATCGACACGACTCGCGTTTGTTCCGGAATGTTGCCGCCGATCATCAACACGACGCCAAACTCCCCGACGGTATGGGCAAAGCCGAGAACCATGGCCGTCAGATATCCGGGTTTGGCCAGCGGAAGCACCACGCTGAAGAAACGGTCAAACGGCGCGGCGCGCAGGGTCGAAGCGGTTTCCAGAAGCCGTTCGGGAATGCTTTCGAAGGCGTTCTGCAATGGCTGCACGACAAAGGGCAAGGAATAGAACACCGAAGCGAACACCAGGCCGGGAAAGCTGAACGGCAGAACGCCAAGACCCAGAGATTGCGTCAACTGCCCCAAGGGACCGCGCGGCCCCATGGCCACCAGGAGGTAGAAACCGAGCACGGTCGGCGGGAGCACAATGGGCAAGGCGACTATCGCCCCTACGGCGCCTTTCAGGCAGGAGCGGGTGCGCGCCAGCCACCAGGCCAGCGGCGTGCCGACGACGAGCAGAATCAGGGTCACCAGTGTGGCCAGCTTGATGGTCAGCCCGATCGCCGATATATCGCCTGCGGAGAGATAGGAATCCATCGCGCTATTTCGCTTGGTCCGGTAGTGCAAAGCCGTAGCGCGTCATGATGGCGCGCGCCGCCTTGCCCTGGATGAAGCGGGCGAAACGCTGCGCCAAAGGTTTGCCGACCGCCCGTCTCGTGATGACGAAACCCTGTTGCAGCGGCTGATGCAATGTATCGGGAATGAGCGCATAGCTGCCGTGTTGCGAGAGCTCGGGGCTGCGCGCCAGTGATAGGGCGATGATGCCGTACTGCGCGTTGCCGGTTTGCACGAACTGGGCGGCCTGGGCGACGTTCTCCCCGAATACAAGGCGGGGTTCGACCCTTTCCCAGACCCCTGCCGCCCTGAGCGCTTCTTCGGCCCGCTGGCCATACGGAGCGTGTCGCGGGTTGGCCATGGCGATCTTACCAACGGCGGGATCGGCCAGCCCGGCCAGAGTCATCTTGGTGACATCGCCAGTCGCCGACCACAGCGCGAGACGCCCCATGCCGTAAGGATGCACCTCGGAGGAGGCCAGTCCAGCCCGGCTCAGCGCAAGCGGGTAGGCGACATCGGCGGAAAAGAAAAGATCGTAAGGCGCACCCTGCTGGATTTGCGCATAGAATTTTCCGGACGAGCCATACACGGTTTCGACCCGGGCTTCGGGGTGATCCTTGCTGAACAACGAGACAATTTCGTCCAGTGCAAACTTGAGGTCAGCTGCTGCAGCCAGCGTGATTTCTTCCGGGGTGATTTCTTCTTTTCCGCGTACCGTCAGCGAGAAGAACGTCAAGAAGAGGAAGACCAGAACAAGCGGCACGCGCCGTTTGTTCATCACCAGTCGGATCACTTCTTGGCCTGGCCCGGACGAAACGCTACGCAATGCTGCGGATCCGTCTCTAGCCACGCGCCTTCGATCAGATCAAGGCAATACGGTACCGCCGGAAACACTGCATTCAGGCAGTCGTCAATGGCCGAGGGTTTGCCGGGCAGGTTGATGATCAGGCTCTTGCCGCGAATACCGGCCGCCTGCCGTGAAAGAATCGCCGTCGGAACGAATTTCAGCGACGCGCCACGCATCAGCTCGCCAAAGCCGGCCATCATTTTCGTGCACACCGCTTCGGTTGCTTCGGGCGTGACATCGCGCAACGCCGGGCCGGTGCCGCCTGTGGTGACAATCAGACTGCACGCTTCGATATCGCTCAATTCGCGCAGCGCGTCCTCGATTTGCGGCTGCTCATCGGGAATCACCCTGGCCACCGCTTCCCATGGACTCAGCAGCACACGCGACAGCCAGGCATGAATCGCCGGCCCGCCCTTATCCTCATAAACCCCCCGACTGGCACGGTCGGAAATGGTCAGAATGCCAATACGTGCCGTGCTCATGCGCCCCCCCTCGAAACCTGGATCACACTGAAATTCCGCGCCGTCAAGGAGTTGCACCACCGCCGATTCACCCGCCGCCAACCCCGAGCTTGTCGACGGCACGATCAGCAACGCGTCGGCCAGCGCCATCGACAACAACGCGCCACTACTCTGCGTCCCGGTCGAACTCACGATGTAAGCACCCGGCTTGCGGTTGGCCTCATCGCACTCCAGAACGACGCGGATGAATTCGGTTCTTCCCGGTCGTATCTTGACCGGATGGGCTGGGCGCGCTTTCATCGTACGTCGGAACAAGCGTGAATGGCCCATCATCCGCCGCAGAGCCGGCAGGACGAATTGTTCGAAACACACCATGCTGGATACCGGATTGCCTGGCAGTCCAAAGACCAGGGTCGAGGAGGTCGTCCCGAAAGCCAGGGGGTGTCCGGGACGCATTTCCACTCGCCAGAAATGCATGTCAACGCCCAGCGCCTCCAACGTCGGCCTGACAAGATCGTGTACGCCGACCGACGATCCCCCGGAGACCAACAACACGTCGAACAACAGGCCGCGCCGGAGAAACTGCGCCAGCTCTTCAGGGTCGTCGCGCGCAATCCCGAGCAGAACCGGCTCGATACCCAGCGCCTGCGCCTGCGCCATCAGCGCGTAACTGTTCGAGTTGGGGATCTTGTTCGGATCGAAGGGCTCGGTGATGCCTTCAAGTTCATTCCCGGTCGACAAAATAGCGACTCGCGGCCGACGAAAGACCTTCATCTGCGCGCATTTGACCGTTGCCAGGACGCCGACGACTCCCGGTGTGATTTCTGTCCCCGCCGTCAGAACGACCTGGCCATTGCGCATGCTTTCCCCGAGAAGTCGGATGTCATTTCCAGGCTTGACCGCCAATCTGATTTCCACATTCTCGTCCGACAGCGCCCGGGTGTCTTCGACGCGAATCACGGCATCGGCGCCTTCGGGCACCTGCGCCCCGGTCATGATGCGCGAGCACTGGCCAGGCCGTACTATTTTGGCCGGCGTATCGCCCGCCTTGATGTCTTCGATGATGCTCAAGGCCATCGGCGTCTTGTCCAGATCGGCGCTGCGCAGCGCGAAACCGTCCATCGCCGAGACATCAAATGGCGGCTGGTCGCGATTGGCACGAATCTCTTCGGCCAACACCCGTCCCAGCGACGCTTCGAGATTAACTACTTCGGAATCACGAATTACCGCATGTTGGAGGACGCAGTCTTGCGCGTCCCTGACCGATAAGCTTCCCATCTATAAAATCTCCTTATATTCCATGGCGCGCCAAATCCTGCAGCGTATCGAGATCGATAAAGCTATGCAGATCGCCATCGCTTTCCATCAGCTCCGATTCGTCGATATACCGGACATTCAAACGTTCAATCGCCGCACGCAGACTGCGTTTCCCGTTGCCCCTCAGCATGCCCTGAACCTGATCCAGGCAACCTGACGCGTAAAACGCAGCCAAAGGCTGCGGGTGCCCCTGCACCACCGGCACCACCGCCTGATACCCCTGGCGCTGTTGCGCGAGATATTCGACAAGTGCCGGTTTGACAAATGGCATATCGGTGGCGACGGCGAACACCCAGGGCGTGTTGGTCTGAACGGCGCGTTCCAGCCCGGCACACAAGCCGGCCAGGGGGCCGGCATCGGCATACGCGTCGCAGACTTGCGGCAAACTGATTCCCGCGCGCGGCTGACGAACGCTGATCGTCACTTGCGAAAACACCTTCTGCATGTTGCCGATCGCATGTTGCAACAAAGTTTGTTCTCCGATCAACAGTGTCGCCTTGTCGCAACCCATTCGCTGCGATTCACCACCCGCCATGACAATGGCCAGACAGTCGTCGATCATGGCACGGCTTGCCCGAGTAGAAAATCGGCCAGTCCGGCAATATCGTCAAGCGCGAAATGCGGAAGCTGCGGATAGATTTCATCCATATCGCTGATCATGGCAATCAACCCGTCGTCTAGGGTGCAGCGTGGCGGTTTGGCGCATTCGCGCCGCAATATTTCAATTTTTCGCCCAGGGGCCAGCGAAAAACCTTCGGCCAGAATCATGTCGGCCTCGCCGAGAAATCGCTCCGCCAACTGCGCCGGTTCGCGCCGGTCCGTGGCATCGGCAACAAGCTGCAGTTCGTTGGATGTCACCAGCATGCTCATCACGGCGCCCGCCTGTTTGTAGCGCCAACTGTCCTTGCCTTCCTGGTCGAGCTCGACCTTGTGATGGGCGTGTTTGATGGCAGCCACGCGCAAACCTCGGGATTTGAGCACAGCCAACAGCTTCTCAACCAAAGTGGTCTTGCCCGAACCGGAATGCCCGACAAAGATAAAGACCGGCGGCGTCCGAGGATTCACGGATGCGGCGTGACCCACGCCTCGCCTTGCGGCGTGATTTCTTTTTTCCAAATGGGCACCCGCTCCTTCAAGGCATCGATAATCCAGCGACAGGCTTCGAGGGCCGGCGCGCGATGTTCGGCGCCTGCCGCAATGAAGACGATCGAATCGCCGGCTTTGACCACGCCCAGACGATGGACGATGCGTGCATCGATCAGGGCAAAACGTTCAATGGCCTCCTGACGAAGCTTCTGCATCTCCGGCAGGGCCATGCGGTCATAGGAATCGAAACGGATTTCGCTGACTTCGCGGCCTTCCGAAAAGTCGCGCGCGCATCCGAGAAACGTGGCGATACCGCCCATGCGTTTTGAGCTGGCCTGCAAGGCGCGTATCTCTTCGTCCTGTGAAAAATCCTCCAGCACAATGCGCACGGCATCCCGCATCTCACCCCCCCGAAAACTTTGACATGAAGACGACTTCGCAATTATCCGTCAAGGTGAGCGACATATCCGTGGCGTGAGCACCATTCACGGCGGCGAGAGACACCAACCCGAAGGCCTCGGGATACTGCGGCTGCAAGCCTGAGAAGACGTCCTGCAAACACATCCCGGCGTGAAATTCGACGTCCAGCCGGCCAACGCCGACCCGGTCGGCCACCGGTCCGAAGAACAGTACGGTAACCATCAGCTCTCAGCCATCGGCAATGAATCGCGTTGCCAGAGGCCGCTCTTGCCGCCGCGCTTTTCTTCCAGTTGAATGAATTCGATACGCATGCCGCGATCAATCGACTTGCACATATCATAAATGGCGAGCAAGGCCATGCTGGCGGCGCACAGGGCTTCCATCTCGACGCCGGTTTGACCGACGCATCGGGCCACGGCATGCACCTTGATGCCGACACAACCATGGTCGTCCGGCATCGGGACATCGGTGAATACAACTTCGACGCCAGCCAGCGCCAACGAGTGGCACATCGGAATCAGCTCCGCAGTGCGCTTGGCCGCCATGACCGCTGCCACGTCAGCCACGGTCAGCACATCCCCCTTGGCGATATTGCCGGCGCGGATGCGCTCCAGCGTGCTGGCCTGCATACGCAGGATTCCGCTGGCGACAGCCTCGCGCGGCGTGCTTGATTTTTGCGATACGTCGACCATGCGCGCACGCCCGGATTCGGAGAAGTGCGTCAAGTTAGTGTTCTCGCTCACCTGAAATCAGCCCCCAATGTAGGACATTTCGATCTTCCGTCGGGGAAGCGTCGTTGCCTCATGACGCAACTGCGAGTAGCGGTCGGCACGGTGCTGCCATTGATCGATGATTAACCGGGTCAGCAGCGTATCGTCCTGGTTGCGCCGGATCGGCTCGCGCAAGTCCACGCCATCGCTGGCAAAGAGGCAGGAGTAGAGCTTGCCATCGGTTGACAGCCTGATTCGGCTGCATTCGTGACAAAAGGTCTGCGTGACCGAGGCTATCACACCGATTTCACCACGGCCATCCACGAACGACCAGCGTTTGGCCACTTCCCCTTGATAATTCGGGTCTAACTGACGAAGCGGGTAATGGCTGTTGATCCGTTCAAGAATTTCCCGGGCCGTGACCACATCGTCCATGCGCCAGCCGTTGGTGGAACCGACATCCATGTACTCAATAAAACGCAGGACAACCCCGCTGTCGCGGAAATGACGGACCATCGGAATGATTTCCTTATCATTCACCTCCCGCTTGATGACCATATTGACCTTGATCGGTGAGAACCCAAGCGCCTGCGCCGCTGCAATACCGTCAAGCACGGTCATCACCGAGGCCGTCGAATCGCTCATGCGCTGAAATATTTCTTCGCTCAAGCCATCGAGGCTAACGGTCAGGCGCGACAGTCCGGCGTCCTTCAACGCCTGCGCCTTTCTGGATAGCATGAGTCCGTTGGTCGTCAGCGCAATTTCGACGGGCCGACCATCCCCGGAAGTCAGCCTGGCCAGCGCCTCGATCAGATGTTCAACGCCGTGACGCATCAAGGGTTCGCCGCCGGTAAGACGGATCTTCTGCACTCCCAGTTGCACAAACAAAGCGGCAACACGCTCAATTTCCTCGAAAGTGAGAATTTCGGCGCGTGGCAAGAACACAAAATCCTTGCCGAAGACTTCACGCGGCATGCAGTAGGTACAGCGCAGATTGCAGCGGTCGGTGACCGATATGCGCAGATCGCGCAAGGGCCGTTGCAACGTATCGGCAATGAGCAGTGGCCGTGTGCTGATGATATTCACGGTGCGATCCAGCATTTCGCGACGAGCCGCCCTGGTCTCAGCATGGCTCGACAACCCCAGGGCATTAAATACGTCGTCATCACGGAGTCACAGTGCCCAGCCACATTGACTATGGCAAACCGGTCAATAACCCGATTGGCCGACACGTTGAGTGCGGAGCTCGGCCACAACCGGCGATTTCGTCGTTCAATTCAGGCCGCCAGCGTCGCGGGTACGCGCCGGGTGCCGTGGCCAGGCAATCCAAGTTTGACGCCAAGCCAGGCATGGATCTTTTCCGCAACGCTCACCCACTGCGGATCGATCATCAGCATGTGCCCCGCACGAGGGATGACGCAAGTATCCGCATTCCAGCCGGTTGCCGTGAAATGCAGCCGGTTGGCGGCAAACAACATATCGAGCTGCCCGCCGATGACCAGCGCCGGTATCCGCGGTCGCCGCCGGGGCAATCGCATGGCGAGCGTCATCATTTCAGTCAATACCAGCATCGACTCATCCTGGACCATCGGCTGGAATTGGGCGAAATGCTCCATGGTCGCGTCGGGCGAGAAATAAACCTCACGCATCACTCTGACCGTATTGGCAGTGTATTCGCCACGCACGGCGCGTTCGGCTTCGGCCACAAATTCGGGTTGGCGCAGGGCCAGTTGCATTCCCGATGCCGCCAAGCCGGTTGGGGGCACGGGGGCCATCATCACTACGGCTTTTGCCGGCGCTTTCTCGAGATAACGTTGCACGACGACCGCACCCATTGAGTGCCCGATCAACACCGGATCAGCGTCCAAACCGGCGACAAGATGTCCGACATCGTCCGCGTAATGATCCAGCCCGAAACTATTGAGCTTGTCTCGCCCGGCGCTCTTGCCGTGCCCGGACAAATCCACAGCGTAACAATTAAAGCCCAACGCCTGGAAATAAGGCAGGAAGTTCACATCCCAACACGCGGAATGCGTATAGCCTCCGTGCACAAAAACCAATGGCGGATAGCCTTTTTCCTCAGACGCAAGACGATCAAGTGTATGCAGTTGCCGATGCATCGAGTAAGACTCCCAGTGTTGGACCGATCCGAGAGAATAGGGCAAAATCGTGGGTTCGACAATACAGACCCGCCCATTGCATGAAAGAAAATGGCCGCAAACCCCCAACGCGTCGACACACGCCCCTTGCCGCATTTTGTTGCGAATAATGATCACTGTCGATCTGTTTTTTTGACCTGCCGATACAATTCCGGAAACCTCGGTTGAGCGCTTGTCTCATGGCATAGGGCATTGACACAAATGGGATTTGTTCCGATTCATCTGCTCACCTATTGCGTGTGTCCGCTACACGGCGGATTGCCCTGCAACCCAAATACTGCACACTCCACCCCATCCGACTGGCGGTTTCTAGGATAATCTCCGTTCGTGGAAAATACTCAGGCACAACTGTCAAAGACTAACGGCTTCATTTCGGCGTGGCAACGCTGGCGTGAACGCGCCAACGGCAAGCCGTCGCTTGCTCGCCTGAATTGCCTGCCGATCGGCGCCGAGCGTATCAGCGTCTTGTCGAGCCCGGAAACCTTCCGGACGACGCTGCTGGCGATGATTGCCCAAGCCAGGCAGCGTATTCTCATGACCACACTGTACTTGCAGGATGACGAGGCGGGACAGGAAGTCCTGTCCGCACTGTATGCCGCCAAGAAGGCACAACCACAACTTGAGGTTGCGGTTTTTGTTGACTGGCATCGGGCACAGCGTGGCCTTATTGGCAAGGCCCGATCCGCCGGCAACGCGGCCTTGTACCGGGAGATGGCGCAACGCCTCGGCCCGGGCGTCGAGATATATGGCGTTCCGATTCAGCGACGCGAACTCTTGGGGGTCATGCATCTTAAGGGATTCATCATTGACGATTGCGTGTTGTATAGCGGCGCCAGCCTGAACAATGTCTATCTGCAGCGAAACCACCGCTATCGACTCGACCGCTATCACCTTCTGCAGAATAGGCCGCTCGCCGACAGCATGGCCGGCCTGCTGACCGATGTGTTGCGCAACGGTCCATCGGTACTCTCTGAACACCGCCAAAGCGCCAAGAACCGTGGCAATACAGAAGGCCATCGTCAAGTTTCGTCAGAACTGGCTAAGACACACTACCGCTTCGGCGAAACGCCCTCAAACACGGAGAAGTCGGCGTCACACCCCTTATCGGCCTCGGCGTGCGTGACAACGAACTCAATGCGGCCATCCTCCAGCTGATCCAGCATGCGGAACAGCGTTTAGTGTTGTTCTACCTTACTTCAACCTGCCCGGCCCGGTGCGCAAATCCCTCGACATCAAGATCAAGGCCGGCTGTCAGGTCACCATCGTGCTCGGCGATAAAACCGCCAATGATTTCTATATCCCGCCCAACGAGCCATTTAAAGCCATTGGCGCGCTCCCTATCTCTACGAAGCCAACCTGCGCCGCTTCTGCAGGACCCATCAGCGAGCCATTGATGCGGGTACGCTTAATGTGCACATCTGGCGCGACGGCGACAACAGCTTCCACCTCAAGGGATTATTGGTCGATGAGCACTATGCCTTATTGACTGGCAACAACTTCAACCCGCGCGCCTGGCGACTCGATCTGGAAAACGGGTTATTGATTCACGATCCGCACAAATTACTGCTTGATCGACATCTGGCCGAACTGGACCAGATTTTGGCGTATACGCAGCGCCTTCATCACCACAAGGCGCTGGATGCCATGGACACCTACCCGATTCCGGTTCAACGCCTGATAAAACGTCTGGCACGCGTTCGCGCCGACCGCCTGGTCAATCAGGTGCTTTAATCGGGACAGACGAAGGCATCTTCGGGTTCAATACGGTTCAGACGACCTCGAGATGTCCGATTCCCGAATTCAGGTCACGATCCTTGGAATCCTTGCTGTGCAGTTTGATCTGGAGGCGGAGATCATTGATCGAGTCCGCATTGCGCAAGGCATCCTCGTACGTAATGCGCCCGGCTTCGTAATGGTCAAACAACGCCTGGTCAAAGGTTTGCATGCCAAGTTCGCGCGACTTCTTCATGATCTCCTTGATCTCCAGCACTTCGCCCTTGAAAATGAGGTCGGAGATCAGCGGCGAATTGAGCATGACTTCAATGGCCGCCACACGGCCCTTGCCGTCTTTCTTGGGAAGTAGACGTTGCGAAATGAGTGCCCGCAGGTTGAGCGACAGATCCATCAGAAGCTGGTGACGACGCTCTTCGGGGAAGAAGTTGATGACCCGGTCGATGGCCTGATTGGCGCTGTTGGCATGCAAAGTGGCCAGGCAAAGGTGCCCGGTTTCGGCAAAGGCGATGGCGTGATCCATCGTCTCCCGGTCGCGGATTTCGCCCATCAGGATGACATCGGGCGCCTGGCGCAAAGTGTTTTTCAGTGCCGCTTCCCAGGAGTCCGTATCGACACCGATTTCGCGTTGGGTGACGATGCAGCCTTTATGCTCGTGAATGAACTCGATCGGGTCTTCGACCGTGATGATGTGGCCATGACTGTTCTTGTTGCGGTGATCGACCAATGCCGCCAGCGAGGTGGTTTTCCCGGTACCCGTACCGCCGACAAAAATGACCAGGCCCCGTTTGGTCATCGCCAGATCTTTCAGCACGGTCGGCAAACCGAGTTCGTCCAGAGTCGGAATCGACATGTTGATCGTTCGGCAGACAACGGCCACACGGCCCTGCTGAATCAATGCGTTGACACGAAAGCGCCCAATGCCCGAGGGCGAAATGGCGAAGTTGCATTCCTTGGTCGCCTCGAATTCGGCCGCCTGACGATCGTTCATGATGGAACGGGCCAACTCCGAGGTGTGCTGTGAAGTCAACACCTGGTTTGAAACCGGGGTCACCTTGCCATCCACCTTGATTGCCGGAGGAAAATTGGCCGTAATAAAGAGGTCCGAACCATTCTTCTGCGACATCAGGCGCAAAAGATCATGCATGAATTTTAGTGCCTGATCGCGTTCCATGATTTAACCTCGTCTCGTGTACACGTTATGCGCCCGGGAATGCGTCTTTGTTGGCGGCCTTGCCTCGCGCCTCAGCGGCGGAAACCACGTTCCGGCGAACAAGTTCAAGCAGATTCTGGTCAAGCGTTTGCATGCCAAGTTGCGCGCCGGTCTGAATGGAGGAATACATCTGCGCCACTTTGTTTTCGCGGATCAGATTTCGGATTGCCGGTGTGCCAATCATGATTTCATGTGCCGCCGTACGTCCCTGACCATCCTTGGTCTTGAGCAGGGTCTGTGAAATCACAGCGCGAAGCGATTCAGAGAGCATCGAACGAACCATGTCCTTTTCAGCCGCGGGGAAAACGTCGACGACGCGGTCTATAGTCTTGGCGGCGCTTGAGGTGTGCAAGGTACCGAAAACGAGGTGGCCGGTTTCGGCGCCGGTCAACGCCAGACGAATGGTTTCCAGATCGCGCATTTCGCCGACAAGAATGACGTCCGGATCTTCACGCAGGGCCGAACGAAGCGCGTTGGCAAACGACAGCGTATGCGGACCGACCTCGCGCTGGTTGATCAGACATTTTTTCGATTCATGGACAAATTCGATCGGATCTTCGACGGTCAGAATATGAGCGTGTTCATTTTCGTTGATATGGTTGACCATCGCTGCCAGCGTGGTCGACTTGCCCGAACCTGTCGGGCCGGTTACCAGTACGATGCCGCGCGGATACTCGGAAATATCCTTGAATATCTTCGGGCAGCCCAGATCTTCAAGCGAAAGTATTTTTGAGGGAATGGTCCGGAACACCGCTGCCGCACCCCTGTTCTGGACAAAAGCATTGACACGAAACCGCGCCAGATTGGGGATTTCGAAAGAAAAGTCACATTCCAGGACTTCTTCATAATGCTTGCGCTGACCATCGTTCATGATGTCGTACACCATGGCATGGACATCCTTGTGCTCCATGGCGGGCAAGTTGATACGGCGCACATCACCGTGCACCCGGATCATCGGCGGCAAACCCGACGACAAATGCAGGTCGGACGCTTTATTCTTGACACTAAAGGCCAGCAGTTCGGTGATATCCATCGGGGTCCATCCTCAGCGAGGGTCGAGGTGCAGTGATATACTTGGCAACATCCGTGCGACGTTTGATTATGACAACAATTTCCGCTAACCTGCAAGCCGTTCTCGCACGCATTCTTGCGGCGGCTCGAAAATACGGACGGAACCCGGACGATATTTCGCTACTTGCTGTCAGCAAGACCTGGCCTGCAGCAGATGTTCGAGAGGCCGTGGCGGCCGGACAGAAGTCATTCGGCGAAAACTATGTCCAGGAAGGGATTGCCAAGATCGCCGAACTCGGTGCTCTGGGCCTGGAGTGGCATTTCATCGGGCCGCTGCAGAGTAACAAGACGCGGCAAGTGGCTGAGGTGTTTGATTGGGTACACTCGGTCGACCGCCTGAAGATCGCTGAAAGGCTTTCCGCGCAGCGCCCGGATGCCCTTGAACCTTTGCAGATTTGCCTACAGGTGAACGTCAGCGGCGAAACCTCGAAGAGCGGTGTTCTGTTGGATGAAGTAAAGTTACTGGCGCGTCAGGTTGCGACACTACCCCGCTTAAAGCTTCGGGGCTTGATGGCTATTCCTGCCCCGATCGAAGAATTTGTGCTCCAGCGGAAAGCCTTTCGGCGCCTTCGCGCAATTTTTGAACAACTGAAGAGTGATGGCTTGTTGCTCGATACTTTGTCGATGGGAATGTCACACGACCTTGAAGCGGCAATAGCCGAAGGATCGTCCATGGTACGTGTCGGTACCGCAATTTTTGGTGTAAGAAACAAATCATGAAGATAACATTTCTTGGTGGTGGAAACATGGCCAGCGCGCTAATTGGCGGCTTGCTGAACACAGGGTTTCCTCCGGGCGATATCTCCGTCATCGAAATCAGCGCAGAAAACCGCGCCCGTGTTGAAAAGGAACACAAGGTACGTTGCTACGCCGAACTGACGGCGACTGTTCTGTTGTGCGATGCCTTGGTATTGGCCGTCAAGCCGCAACAGATGAAAGAGGCCTGCGCTCCGCTTCAGAAGCACCTGAAGCAGCAGCTTGTCATCAGCATCGCGGCCGGCCTGCATCTCGCCGATCTTTCACGCTGGTTGGGCGGGTACGACAAACTGGTCCGTGCCATGCCCAATACCCCGGCATTGATCAGTTCCGGGGTTACCGGACTGTATGCCCTGACGACAGTTACCGAAGCCGAGCGACTCGGCGCCGAACGTATTCTTCGCGCGGTGGGCAGCACGGTATGGGTCATCGACGAGGCCCAGCTTGACGCCGTGACCGCTGTATCGGGTGGCGGCCCGGCCTATGTGTTTCTCTTTATCGAAGCCCTGCAGCAGGCTGCGATCGAACTCGGTCTGACACCCAAGCAGGCGCGCCAGCTATCGATCGAAACGACGCTGGGCGCAGCCAAACTTGCTGCACAATCCGACGAATCCCCCTGCGTGCTGCGTGAGCGAGTCACCTCCAAAGGCGGGACAACCGAAGCGGCGCTGCTGACCATGGCCGAGCGTGGCGTCAAGGAGAATATCATTGCCGCCGTCCGCGTGGCTGATGCGCGGAGCGCCGAACTGGGCAAATTGCTCGGCGAGGATTGAGCGTGCTCTCTCAAGCCGGACTCTTCCTGTTCGATGCGCTGATCAGTTTTTTTACCTTCGTTCTGTTACTGCGCTTTTTCTTGCAGGCATTCCGTGTCTCGTTCCGCAATCAGATTGGCGCTTTCGTCGTACAGCTCACCAACTGGCTGGTCGTGCCGCTGCGCAAGATCCTGCCGGGATTCTTTGGTTTCGATCTGGCCAGCCTGGTACCGGCGTACCTGCTACAGGTGTTACTACTGCTGGCGGTGTTTTCGCTGCGGGGCAGCAGCGACCTCCTGGCAAGCGATACGCTGATCGGGCTGATTCTGTGGCAAGGGATGCTCGCAACGCTGCGCTTCAGCATTTATCTCCTGATTGGCGCACTCTTCCTGCAAGCCGTTCTTTCCTGGGTGAGCCCTTACTCACCGTTGGCGCAGCCTGTATCACAACTGACACGACCTTTCCTACGCCCGATTCAACGCCTCGTCCCACCCATCGCCGCGATCGATCTCTCCCCGCTGATCGCCATTCTGCTCGCTCAACTCGTGCTGATGTTTTTGTGATGCCCCCGTGGTTGCTCGTCGGCGAGGGCAGAATCACGCTCAAGCTGCACGTCCAGCCAAACGCGAAAAAAACTGAAATCGTCGGATTGCATGGCGACGCTCTGAAGATACGCTTGGCCGCAATGCCGATCGATGGCCAGGCCAACGCCAACTTGATTGCTTTCATTGCCGATCGCCTGGGGTTGGCGAAGTCGCTGGTGAACCTGAAGACTGGCCAGTCTTCACGACGTAAAGTCATCGAAGTGAAGGCGGCACCGGCGGATGCTGCGCGTCGCCTGCTACCAGACCGCTGAACCCCGACGGTGTGTCACGCCGCTCAGCCGGAAAGCCGGGGAGGCATCAAGCTTTGGTTTCGTATACCACTCGCCCGCCCACCAGAGTCGTGTGCACCCGCCCGATCATCGCGTCATCCATGAATGGCGTGTTCTTGCCTTCGCTGCGCAGAACCCCGGCAGCGACCCGCCAAGGCTCCGTCGGGTCGAAGATGCACAGATCGGCGGGGCGCCCAAGCGTCAGGCAACCGGCTTCGATGCCAAGAATAGCCGCAGGATCGGATGTGATTCTGGCAAGCGCTTGATGTAAGGGGAGCTTCATTTCATCCGCCCATCTGAGTACCAAGGGCAATAGAAGTTCGAGGCCAGTCGCCCCCGGGAGGGATTCGGCAAAAGGCAGTTGCTTTCCGTCCTCATCAACCGGCGTGTGATCGGAACAAACGGCGGCGAGTCCTTCTGCGGCAGCAGACCGTAAGGCCTCACGGTCGCTGACCGAGCGCAGTGGAGGGTCAAAGCGCGCATGGCTGTCAAAGTAACCAATGTCCGCTTCCGAGAGATGAAGATGGTAAATTGAAACGTCACAACTGATCTTCAAGCCGTTACGCTTTGCCTCGCGAACCAGGGCAACGCCTGCCGCGGACGACAATCTGGCCAGATGCAAACGCGCGCCGGTTTCCTGCGCCAACTGCAGTGCGGTAACGATCGCCACCGTTTCAGCACATACCGGAATTCCGGCCAGACCTAATCGCGAGGCCACTTCACCGTCGTGGGCCACGCCATCCCGGGCCAGGTAATGGTCCTGAGGCTGCAGGCGCATCGCATAATCAAAGGTGGCAGCATATTGCATGGCACGCCACAACACTTGCGTATCGAATATCGGTTGCTTGGCCTGTGAGAAGGCGATGCAGCCGGCACGTGTCAGACTGACCATCTCGGAAAGTCTTTCCCCGGCCAGTTGTTGGGTCAATGCGCCAATCGGGTATACACGCGCAAGGCCCAGCGCTTCACTGCGCCGAACCAAACGTTCGACCAGTCCGGTTTCATCGAGCGGAGGCATGGTGTCGGGGGGACAAGCCAGTGCGGTAACCCCTCCGGCCACCGCGGCTGAAAGTTCGGATTCAAGACTGGTCAGGCGTGCCGATAAATCAACCAGACCGGGGCAAACCACCCGATTGCGGGCATCAATAAGCCGCGTCGGCGTAAATTCCGACGGCCTCCGACCGACGGCCTGAATACAACCCTTGGCAATGAATAGGTCCGTTTGCTCGTCGAAACCGATCTTCGGGTCGATCACCCGACCGTTGCTGATTTGAATGCACGGGGAGTCAAATTCGCCGTTCATCGCTCAGTTCCCCGCCAGAATGCTCATGACTGCCATACGGACAGCGATGCCGAAGGACACCTGCGGCAAAATGACTGCCTGTGGTCCGTCGGCCACCTCGGAATCAATTTCAACACCACGATTCATCGGCCCCGGATGCATCACGATGGCATCGGGTTTGGCCAGCGCCAGCGTTTTCGGGGTCAGTCCATAACTCCTGAAGTATTCTCGCGCCGAGGGCAACAAAACCCCGTTCATCCGTTCATTCTGAAGCCGCAGCATAATCACTACGTCACAATCCTTGAGCCCTACCTGCAGGTCGTTGCAGACACGCACGCCCATTTTTTCGACCTCCAAAGGCATCAGCGTCTGCGGGCCAACCGCACGGATCTCGGCTACTCCCAGGGTTTTGAGCGCGTGGATGTCCGAGCGTGCCACCCGCGAGTGCAGAATATCGCCCACGATGGCCACGGTCAGCTGGGTGAAGTCTTTCTTGTAATGACGGATCGTGTACATATCGAGCAGGCCTTGCGTCGGGTGTGAATGCCGCCCGTCACCGGC
Organism: Propionivibrio sp.; assembly: GCA_016705685.1. GTDB lineage: Bacteria > Pseudomonadota > Gammaproteobacteria > Burkholderiales > Rhodocyclaceae > Propionivibrio. Next base: position 729,833 of record JADJLB010000001.1, on the reverse strand, counting down.
ATTGACGACATGCACATCGCGACGGCCGACGCGGTATAGATGATCGACGATCAGGTAAGGCGCCCCCGAAGCGGCGTGGCGGACCACGAACATGTCGGCGTGCATGGCCACCAGATTATCGACCGTATCGAGCAGAGTTTCGCCTTTGGCCGTCGAAGAACGTGTCACATCAAGGTTGATGACGTCCGCCGATAGGCGTTTAGCCGCAATTTCGAAGGTGGTTCGCGTCCGCGTCGAATTCTCGAAGAACACGTTAAAAACGCTTTTCCCTCTCAGCAGGGGAACCTTCTTCACGTCACGGTCGGAGACTTCAAGGAAGCTCGACGCCGTGTCCAGCACTTGCGTCAGTATCTCAACCGGCAGACCATGAATCGACAGCAGATGCGTCAGTTCTCCATTGGCGTTGAGCTGTGGATTCCGTTTCAACGAGTCAAGCATGTTCCACCCGCTTCCATTGCAACCTGCCGGCCACCTCGGGTTCAAGCACCAGCTCTTCGTTGTCACCGAGTTCAACCTGCCAGGTGCAAAATTCGGCACATATCGGCAGCTCACGTCCACCGCGATCAGCAAGGACGGCGAGCTTGATGCTGGCCGGACGCCCGTAGTCGAACAGCTCATTTACGGCCGCGCGCGTTGTGCGTCCGGTGTATAACACGTCGTCGACGAGAATTAGCGGGCGAGCTTCCACATCAAAGGGGATCAGGGTGGGCTTGACTTGCGGGTGCAGACCCTTCTCACCAAAATCATCGCGGTAGAAGGAAACGTCGATCTGACCGATCTCCCCAGTCATTCCGAGTAATTCGTGCAACCGCCGGGCAACCCAGACACCGCCGCTGTGAATACCAACCAGCATGGTATTCGGCTGCAGTTGGGGTCGAACCAGTTTGGCCAGTTCGACACATTGCATTTCGGCATCGGGGAGATTGGTGAGTGGCATGTGCTTATTGTTCCCTAGAGACAGCAATCGTTCGTTCGGCAGCGCGCTCAAAAAAACTCTGCAAGATGATCTGGGCAGAAAGCGCGTCGATATGTTCCCTGGCGCTTTTCGAATTATGGCCGCTTTCGCGCAGTTTTTCTTCGGCTTCGACTGAACTCAAGCGCTCTTCGGCGAAATCGACGGGAAGGCCGAAGCGGCCGCGTAACTGGTTGGCAAAACGGGTGCAGCGCGCGGTCATGGTGTGCGCCGTCCCGTCGAGCGCTACCGGCAAGCCAACGACCAAACTGATGGGTTGCCATTCGCGGATCAGCGCCGCGATCGTATTGAAGCGATCCTGGTTCAGCTCACTGCGGATCGTGGTCAGAGGGTGCGCCTGCCCCAACTCACACTCCCCCACGGCCACGCCAATCCGTTTTTCACCGAAATCAAAAGCGAGTATCGTTCCGTGATTGCGCTTGACCGATTCAAGCATGCCCAGCCTTTACCGCGAGATTGGTCAGGTCTACGCCCAGTATTTCCATCGCCGAAGGCAATCTGTCTTCATAGGGCAGATCGAACAGGATTCGCGGGTCGGCGGGTACGGTTAACCAGGTGTTTTGAGCCAGTTCATTTTCCAGCTGACCTGCACCCCAGCCTGAATAACCAAGCGTGACCATGATTTCGCGCGGCTTCCCCTCGCGGGCCACAGCCTGCAGTACATCGCGCGAACTGGTCAGCCCGACATCCCGATTGATGGCCAATGTCGATTGCCACTCACCTACCGGCCGATGCAGAACGAAGCCTCGATCGGTCTGAACCGGCCCCCCAAAGAAGATCGGCAAATTGGCCAGATCAAAGGACTCAAGAGGTACGTCGATCTTCTCGAACAGTGTCGCCAGACTCATATCGATCGGACGGTTTACGATGATCCCTAGCGCGCCCTGTTCGTTGTGCTCGGCGATGTAAATCAGAGCTTTCGAAAAAAATGGATCGTCCAGCGCCGGCATGGCGATGAGAAAGTGGTCAGTCAGGTTGATGTTCTGCATGAACACATTTTAATCATTGGCGTCAGTCGATACAAAGGGAATCAATGCTCGATTCAGCCATCATTGACGCGACATGCGGGAGCAGAGCCTTCACGCCGATTCGATGTCCGACGCACGGTTCGACACAAGAGCCGCTTCCCGGTGATTGGCGCCGCGCTCAGGCCTTTTGCTGTCGCGAAACGTAATCAGCCACGAGCTGCAGCAGCTCTTCTTCCTGATAGGGCTTGCCCAGGTAGTTGTTGACCCCGATTTCAATGGCATAGGCGCGGTGCTTATCGGCCGTACGCGACGTAATCATGATGATTGGTATGGCTTTCAGCCGAGCGTCGGCACGGATGTTTCGGGTCAGGTCAAATCCGTCCATGCGCGGCATTTCAATATCGACGATCATGACTTCAGGAACAACGTCGAGCAACTGTTCCAGAGCTTCGACGCCATCCTTGGCGGTGAGTACCTGATACCCTTCACGAGCCAGCAAGCGGCCGGTGATCTTGCGTACCGTCAATGAATCGTCAACGATCATGACCTTGGGCAGCACGGCGCTGACGGTCTCGGCCTCCCGGATGTCGTGCGCCGACTGATCAGAAACAACGGTTTCGTCACTCACCGGGCGACGACCCAGCGCGACCGGGTTGAGAATCAGGACAACCTGTCCATTGCCCAGCACCGTCGCACCATCGATACCGATCACACGGGCGAGTTGTGGCCCGATGTTCTTGACGACTATTTCCTGGTTGCCAAGAAGTTCATCGACCTGAACCGAAATACGTTGCGCGCCGCTGCGTAGCAGCAATATCCAGTATTGACGTTGCTGATCAGGCCGAGCCAGGCTATCGCCAAGCAAATGGGGCAGATAATCGAAGGGATACTGATGCCCCATCCACTCTGCACTGCGGGCATCGCGAATTCGTATTAGCGCGGACTCCTTGAGATCGAGCACCTGCTCGATCATCACCGAGGGAACGGCATAGGTCTTGCTGCCGGCACGAACCAGGAGCGCTTTGGTTACCGCCAGCGTCAGCGGAATGTAAAGCAAGAACTCCGTACCCTTTCCGGCTGAGGAGACGATCTCGATCCGCCCGCCCAGGCTGCTGACGGCGGCCTTGACCACGTCCATGCCTACCCCGCGGCCGGCGACCTGGGATACCCCCGATGCTGTTGAAAAACCGGAGTTAAAAATCATGTCGGCCAGACGTGCCGGGGTTGCGTCCTCATCCCCAGCGAGCAGCCCTGCTTCGACGGCGCGTGCGCGAATGCGCTCGTAATCGAGACCGGCACCATCATCGGAAAAGCTCAGAATGATTTCGTTGCCTTCCTGCTTGAGCGCCAGCGAAATTTCCCCGATATCCGGCTTTCCTTGAGCAATTCGCGTATCACGATCTTCGAGACCGTGGGCAATCGCGTTGCGCAGCATATGCTCAAGCGGAGCACCCATCTTGTCCAGAACGCTACGATCCAGTTCTACCTGGCTACCGCTGATTTCCAGGTTGGCGCGTTTGTTAAGCTCTTTGGATGTCTGTCTGACGATACGGTACAGACGATCAGCCAGACTTCCGAAGGGGACCATGCGCACCGACATGAGTGCTTGTTGGACCTCACGGTTCAGGCGCGCCTGTGCAACGATTGACGCGTTGGCATCGTCCAGGTTCTTAAGCAGGTTTTGTTGGACTGTGGCCACGTCGTTGACCGACTCGGCCATCATCCGTGTCAGTTCCTGGAACCGGGTAAAACGGTCAAGCTCCAGCGGATCGAATCCGACATGATGTTCGTCGGTCTGCGCCGTGCGCGACTGCATTTGTGATTCGGCCTGAATTTCGATTTCGCGCAATTGACGACGTAAACGAATCACGTTTTCGGTCAGATCGAGCAACGATGTCTTCAGGCTACGCATCTCGCCTTCGATTCGCGCGCGCGCTATCGCCAGTTCGCCGGCCTCATTGACCAAACGGTCGATGACATCCGCACGCACACGCAATGTGGCCTTCTGTGCCGCGATATCGCTATCGACTTCGCTTTCAGCAACGGCAATCTGCAGGCGATCGGCGCGACGTTCCACGGCAACAACGGCCTTTTCCGGCGCAACAGCCGGCTTAGCGACCACCGTCGCATCGGCTTCGGTCTTGCTCGTTGATGGTGTCGCCGCGGGCAGATCAAGGGATTCACCGCGCTGGAGGCGTTCGAAAATATGCAGAACCGAATCAAACGCATTGTCGATTTCATCGATTTCATCGAGCGCAATGCCTGCTGCACTGCTCGCCTGATCGACACGCGTCTCAATGGCGTGTGTAATTTCGCCCAGATTCATCGCCCCAGCCATCCGGGCGCTACCCTTCAATGTATGCAGCAAACGCTTGAGCGAGCGTACCGCTTCGGCGTTGTTCGGTTCATTGCGCAGGATGCGCAGTTGCGAGGAAATCCCTTGGTTCAGATCCAGCGCTTCTTCGAGGAAGATCGGCAGAAGCTGTTCGTCCACTTCGTCTTGCAGTTGTTTGACGTCAGACAAGAAAGTGGCTTTATGTTCAAAGTCGACGGGTGGTGCTTCCTGCGCGGGGATTGCGCCACCCCCTTCTGGTTGTTCAGGCACATCGTGTTGCTCCACCAACGCTTCCTGAGGTGCAACAACCACGTTTGCTGGATACAGCGCATCCAGCGCTTCGATCAGGCCAGCGGGAACCTGGGGTTCTCTCTGATCAGCCAATGAAGACAGCATCAGGTCGATTTCACCGACGGCCTGCCGGACAATACCCAATGCCTCGAGGCTACCCGGCTGCGCCGAGTTGTCGCGTCTTAACAGCGCGTGTTCGAGTGCAACGCCCAATTGGTTGACCGACGCTATCCCGACGGTTGCCGAGATGCCGGCCAGCGTATGCGCCGCCCGGTACATGTCGTGCGGGGTCGGCGTCAACTCATCTTTTTCGAGTACGGGCAATTCACGTTGCAACGTGGCCAAATGCGTGGCCGCTTCTTCGGAAAAAATCTCGTACAGCGTCTGCGAAATGACGATCTTTGGCTGTGCTTCCGCTCCGGTAGTGACGGCTTCCTCGGTCTGCGTCTCCGGTCCCGAAAGGGAATCCTCGACACTCGGCAGAACGGGATCCACCAAGGGCGCGGCAATCTCCGCATCCGTCATCTCGATCATTTCAAGATCGACGGAATGGCCGGTGTCATCCGGTTCGGACAGCAACGGGGGAAAATCAAGGCCGAATGGTTCTTCACCTTGAAGCGCGACTTGCGTCTCCGTATTCGCTATCGCCTCTTCCGTATCGCGAGCAGCTTCTGGCGCGACGGCGTCGTTGAAAGCTGCTTCCGGCGCTGGCGTTTCCGGCGCTAGCGTAAATTCAATAATCGCCGGCTCGGCCAATGTCAGCGGTGGTGTCTCGTGCACCTCCTCCTTTTCGCGCCGAAGCGATTCAGACAAGGCGACCAGACTACTCGGATCGGGTGCGCTTTCCGATTGGTTTTCGAGATGTCGGACCCACTCCGCGAATACCGCGTGTGCCTGGTCAAGCAGATCGAAAATGGCTGCACCGACTTCCAGTTCCTGCCGTAACCACAGGTTCAAGGTCTGCTCGATAGACCAAGCCACTTCGCCGACGTCTTTGAGACCCACCATGCGGCCACTCCCCTTGAGGGTGTGGAACGAGCGCCGGATCGTGGTAAGTAATTCGCTGTTATGCGGCTGGTTCTTTAAGCCTTGCAGGTTCTCATTGATCGTGCCCAGAACTTCATTCGCTTCTTCCAGGAAAATGCCCAGCAGCTCGGCGTCAATCTCCTCGTTGCTGGCCTGTGAGAGCTGGACTGTTTCTGCCGACGAGGTGACCGATTCCGGCAGTTGCGGCTTGAGCGTCGCCATCGCTTGATCAATTTGCGGCGCCGCTTGGTCACCCAGATCCAATGCCGACAGCATCGCCTTGGTTTGTTCGCCGAGCACACTATCGGCAACCAGGTCGGCGTCGTTTTTCAATGCCGCCAAGTTTTGCCTGATTTCCTCGCGCAGATTCTCGTTGCCTGGCTGTTCCTTGAGAGTACTCAGAAGCTTATGGGTTTCGAGTTTCTTGCGCTCCACTTCCTGCTCAACCGACAGGTCGGCTTCGAACGTTCCTGGCGCTTCTTCCGCGGTGAATCCTTCTTCCTCGTCAACACCCTCGGTCTCTGGCACCGGACCCGACTGCATCTGCCTGACAAAGCCTTCAAAGTCGACCGCGCCGTGTTGCAGCGAATCGATGAAAAAGCCGATCATGGACAACTGATTGGCGACGCGCTCAAAGTCGGTTTCCTGCGGGTGATTTTCGGGATCGGAAAAACGCTTGATTTCTTCAGCGCACTCACGCACAGCGTCTGCAGCCGCGTCGTGACGCATCATGCTCAGGGCGCCGGTAACCTGACGGAATGGGATGTCCAGGCTGGCGAGATCCGCACTCTTCGCGGTATCTCGGAAGAAGCCATCGAGTACCTGTTCGATTTGCGAAAAATTGTTTTGTATTTCTTTTGCCACTTGCCCGATCAACAGCTTTTCCTGCGCCTGACGTGACATCTCGTCGAGCAAAGGAATTTCCGATCCGGGTTGGGGCGGCGATCCGGCAATGCAACCGTGGATGCGTGCGACCGTGACATCCACCTGATGAGCAAAATCGTTACCCAGTCGCTGGAAATTCTCCTGTGCGTTCTGAGTTAACAGGATCGCCGTGGCGATTTCCATCGCCATCGTTTCAGAATGTCGCGAACTGTCTTCCGACAACCAATTGGCGGCGGCGGCAATCGCTTGCGCCAAACGACGGAAATCCGTGTGGCCCAATTGTTCGGCGACCGCCGACAAGGCGTTGGCATTTTCCTTGAACAAGGGCAAGGATTGGATGGAGCCCGTGCAGTACTTGTTCCAGGCTTCCTCGGTCAGGGCAATCACATCACGAAGCTTGCGACGAACCGTTTCTTCCGGTGCTGGAGCACTCGTCTCCGAGGTCGGGATGTAGGCATGCAGTTGATAGGTTTTTTTGACCTGCCGCACCGTCACGTTATCGCTTTCCGCGCTGGCGACGTAGTAAAGCACGTCGCGCATCAGGCGCTCAGCGACATTCTTTGATCCTTCTATCAGACGGCGAATCTGCAAATCGATACGCGCGCACAACTGCTTAATGTTCGTTTCCCCCGGCAAGCCATCCTCGGCCAGTGCGGAAAGGAAGCCGCTGGTGATCCACCAGAAGGCGCGGGCCGAGGCCACTTCCTGGGTAAGTTCGATGCGTTTCACCGCGTCCAGCATTTCGCGGATGCCGCGATGATCCTGCGGGGCGCGCAACCACGACAGGAGGCCGTGCTGAAAGTGCGCACGTTCTTGCCGCAAGAGGCGCAGAAACTCGCTTTGCATAACCTTCGGCGCCGGGGTTTCACGACGCGGCGGGCGAGCCGTCAAATCCGGGAAGAACAGATCCGTCGCCGAGGCGTGCTGCAACCCGCGCGCCGCTTGCACTTCACGGTAGTGCGACAGAAGGCGTAGCGGTTGATTCGGCTGACCACTGATCAGATCGCCCAAGTAATGACCAATAACGGCCAGCGAGCGCTGTGCCAAGGCAATGCTTGCTTCGTCACCCGGACGCTTTTGCTGCTCAATGGCCTCAAGCATTCCTTCGACGGCTTCGGCAAACTGAGTCACCCCGTCAAGGCCGACGATCGTCAGCGCACCTTGCACCTGGTGCAGATGGGTACGGCAAAACTTGAGCTGCGTCAGATCTCCCGCACCGTCAGTAGCGCTTGCGGAAAACTGCTGCAGTGCCTGATCGGCACGCTCCAGCGCCAGGTCGATCTCGCTCTTGACCCAGGTTAGCGGGCCGACATCGAATTCCGTCGCGGCATTCATTTGGGACAGTATCTCCGATCTCTGCTCAGTGCTCTGGGCTCAGCCCACTTTGAAGCCGGCAACCGAACCCTTCAGTTCCGTTGCCAGGTCGGCCAGTTCGCCTACCGCCGTAGCGGTCTGTTGCGTCCCGGTCGTCGTCTGCTCCGTAACACGCAGGATGTCCTGCATCTTGCCCGCGACGCCGGTTGCCGAGTCCGCCTGCTCACGCGTTGCACCCGAAATATTTTCGATCAGTTCGGCAAGATTCTGCGAAACCGACCCGATCTCGGCCAGCGCCTGTCCGGTAGCGTCGGAGAGTTTCGCGCCTTCGACCACACCGCGCGTCGATTCTTCCATGGCGGACACGGCATCCTGCGTGTCGGTCTGAATGGTCTTGACGATCGCCGCAATCTGTTTGGTGGCCTCGCCGGAACGTTCAGCAAGTCGCTGGACTTCCTCGGCAACCACGGTAAAGCCGCGTCCCGCATCACCGGCAGAGGCCGCCTGAATGGCGGCATTCAACGCCAGTACGTTGGTCTGTTCGGTAATGTCGGAAATCAGTTCGACGATTTCACCGATTTCTTGCGAGGATTCACCAAGGCGCTTGATCCGTTTCGACGTCTCCTGAATCTGCTCGCGAATTTCGTTCATCCCCTTGATCGAATCCTGCACCGCCTGCGCCCCCTTACCGGCGGCAGCCAGCGACTGGCGGGCCACCTGGGCTGACTGGTCGGCGTCGCCCGACACCTTGGTCATCGAACTGGCCATGGCCAGAACCGATTTGCCGGCAGCCTGAATTTCCTCCGACTGGCGCTGCGCCGCTTCAAGCAATTCGACCGAGGTTCTCTGTGCGATGCCGGTGGCAGTGGTCACTCGTCCCGCTGCATCGTTGATTCGTCGCACCAGAACGCGGAGTTCTTCAATCGTGTAGTTGATCGAATCGGCAATGGCGCCGGTAATGTCTTCGGAAACGGTCGCGGTGACGGTCAGGTCGCCGTCGGCCAGATCGCCCAGTTCGTTCATCAGGCGCAAAATGGCGTCCTGGTTTTGACGGTTGATTGACTCGGTTGCCTGACGGCTCTCATCGGCCACCTGCGCCTGTCGCCGCGTATCGTCAAGGTACACTTTGGCCATCATCGTCAGCGTGGCGAGGGCCAGTAGAATCAGGACAGCATAAGTCAGGCCATAAACCAACCGGCCCGCAATATTCTCCTGATAGGCTTTCGCCAATTGGTCTGTCGCCTCCAGCAACTCTTCACTGCTCCGGAAAATCGAGGTTCCCGCCCGTTTTGCGAGGGTCAGTCGCTGCATGCTGCCCAGAATACCGCCAACGGCATTCTGGTATTCCTTGAAACTGTTTTCGAGATCGCCGAGTTTTCGTTTGGCCTCCGGATCGGTCGTACCTGTAATGCGCAATATTTCGCTGCCCTTGATCAACGCATTCAGCAATTCGCGAAACGTATTCGTATCCTTACCGAGCAGGAAGGCGATTTCGGGGCTGATTTCCTCGCCCACCAACAACGAACTGGCGTTCTTGGCGATACGCTGGGTCAACATCACCATCTGGTTGGCGGCGGCAATTTCACGATTGCCGGCACCCGATTGCAGCTTGAGCGCCGCCACCTGCTCCGAAAGTTCGAGCATTTCGGGGTTCTTGTCCGTAATCGACGTTACATCCTTGCTGAGCCCGACCAGGTTGGTTTCCATGTCGAGCAACTGCACCGCGTCGGCATCAGTAGCGCTCCAGGTTTTTGTAAGTGCCTGCAATTGGGGCTGTACGCTGTCGGGCGACGGTGGCACCGTGGTTCCGGCCAGCTCGCCGCCTTTGGTCAAGCGCTCCAGGTTGGTCAGGAACTGGCCGTGCGATTCACGCAACTGTTTGAAAGCCGTGGTATTCCCCTGCAGCGCAAGGCTGGATGCCTTGGCCAGCCGTTGCGAAAGCATTCGCATTTCACCGGCAGTCGCGATGTAAGCGCTACCAAAGGTGGATTCCCGGTTGTCGCGATAAACCAGCGCGAAGATAATCAACATCACCAGAAGAAGAACGCCACCAAGAATCTGCAATTGCTTGATGACCGAGTATTGCCCGAGGAAACCCGAGCCGGCCTGGTTTTTTTGCGAGGCGAGTGGCTGCACGTCATCCATGATCGTGGTGTCGGACACCGTATGTTCGGATGGATTGTTTGTGCCAGATAGTAACTTCGGCAATTTCAGGTTGAACGCCATCATGTTTCTCCGGTTACAACGTCTAGAGGGTGAGAGTTGTCAAGTGCGCCAAGGATACCGACGGGATTACACGCTAATGTCCATGAATGTTTCGTCTGCCAGAAGCTTGCGCACATTCAGCATTTTCCAGTGGCGCCCTTCCTTATCGGCATAGGCTTCAGTGGCCCAGGACGGCGCATTGGGATCCGTCGCAACGGGCGTCATATCGTCCATATTGCGTAGACCCAGTACGCGCGGCATCAACAGGGCGGCGTTGTCGCCGTGTCGAGTGCCAATCAGCAACAATCGCGAACTGGCGTTTTGCGGCGTGACTTCCTTGCCCTGAAACGCGGAAAAGTCGGCAACCGAATAAAGGTTTCCACGAATATTCGCAATGCCGACAAACCAGGGTTTGGTCAGAGGAACGCCAGTAAGTGGCGGTAGCGGAATGATTTCGCCGGAATCGAACAGACTGAGCAACCAGTAGTCTCTCCCCGACTGGATGCCGAGCAGGCCGGCAGCGCTCTGGTCACTGGCACCGGCCAGCCGCTTTGCCAAGTGCGCCTGAAATTCGCGCAGGCTCCCCTTTTTTGCCATGCCTCGTCTATGACCTAGAGTGCTGCAATCTTGGCCAGCAATTCTTCGCTATTGACCGGTTTGACCATATAGTCCTGCGCACCCTGTCGCAAACCCCAAATTTTGTCGGTTTCCTGGCCCTTCGACGTGCAAACGATCACGGGAATATGCTTGGTCGCCTCGTCGCGGGTCAGTGTCCGGGTCGCCTGATAACCATTGAGCCCGGGCATCACGACGTCCATCAAGACCAGATCGGGCAATTCGGCCTTGGCTTTTGAGATACCTTCTTCGCCACTCTCGGCCGTAATGACCTGATAACCGTTCTTGGACAAAAGTTCAAGCAACGCATGACGTTCGGTTGGCGAATCGTCTACGATAAGAATCTTTTTGACAGGCATGGCAATGGCTCCCTGGGTTGCCCTTGAATGTGTGAAAAGTAAATCAGTCCGGCGGACGCGCGAAAGTCGCGACGGCCTGTAGCAAACTGTCTTTGGTAAAGGGTTTGGTCAAATACTGGTCTGAACCGACCATGCGTCCGCGCGCCCGATCAAACAGGCCATCCTTGGATGACAGCATGATCAGCGGCGTACTGCGAAAGCGCTGATTCTTTTTGATCAAGGCACAGGTCTGGTAACCATCGAGCCGGGGCATCATGATATCGCAGAAGATGACCTCGGGCTGATGGTCGGCAATTTTTGAGAGGGCGTCAAAACCATCCTCGGCGAGCACCACCTGACATCCGGCCTGCACGAGAAATATTTCCGCGCTGCGTCGGATGGTGTTGCTGTCGTCGATGATCATCACTTTGATGCCACTCAGGTTAGCAGCGTCGGCCAATTGTTTCCTCCAGGCTGCCCTTCATTTTTTATCTTGAGGGCTCTAATCAAATCGGATGATACGGTTAATCCGGCTGTTACGTTCAGCCGGTACTATACATCAATGGCTTAGATTTCAAGCATTTCGAATTCTTCCTTGCGCGCACCGCACTCCGGGCATACCCAGTTGATCGGAATATCCTGCCAACGTGTTCCGGCTGGAATACCTTCTTCCGGGAGGCCTGCGGATTCGTCATAAATGAAACCGCAGGTCAAACACATCCAAGTGCAGTATGTCGCGTCTTCCGTAGTTTTCATGGCGATTTCGGATTTCGGGTAAAATCGTCCGCTTAAAATGTACCTGATTCTAGCCAAACGTTATTCCATCTGCCAAGGCTTTTCTTGTCCTGGCGCCAGTTCGCTTTCTTGGATTCGCTGTCGATGCAACTGTCGCCTCCCAATGTCCTGACTATTGCCGCGAGCGACCCCACGGGCGGCGCCGGCATTCAGGCCGACATTATGACCATCGCATCGTGTGGCTGCCACGCGCTTTCTGTCATAACGGCGCTGACGGTTCAGGATACCCGGGGAATCGAAAGCATGCGGCCCATTGAAGCCGGCTGGGTCGAGGCTCAGGCGCGCGCGCTCATGGCCGACATGGCAGTCAGTGTATTCAAGATTGGTTTGACCGGTAGCCTTGAAAACATTGAGGTTATCGCCGGAATCCTGTCCGACTACCCGGACATACCGGTCGTTCTCGACCCCGTACTGGCCTCCGGTCGCGGCGATGCCTTGGCCGATGAAGACATGATATCCGCATTGATCAAATGGCTGTTGCCCTTTACTGACATACTGACGCCGAATTCGCTTGAGGCACGAAAGCTGATAGATCAGTCCTTCAAGGAGAACAGCGGAACTGAATGGTCGCTTGCAGAATATGCCGAACGGCTGATTGCCCTGGGTTGTGACCATGTCCTTCTTACCGGGACACATGAAGATACGCCGCAGGTGGTCAATGACCTTTACAGCAAGGACGGCCTGCTGTGCAGCGATCGCTGGGAGCGACTACCCGACAGTTATCACGGCTCGGGTTGCACGCTGGCTTCGGCCGTGGCCGCCCATCTGGCCCACGGATTGCCGATCAGCGACGCGGTGCATGAAGCGCAAAACTATACGTGGCAAACACTCAAGGCAGGCTTTCGGGCGGGAAGAGGGCAATTCATTCCGAATCGTTTTTTCAGGTCTCGCCATGGGGAATGATCGACCATGACGGCATCGGAAACCAAGGCCTTGCGCGGACTTTATGCCATCACCCCTGACGGCATCGACAAACCGTTGCTCTTAGCGCGTGTGGAAGCCGCACTAAGAGGCGGCGTGAAGCTTGTCCAGTATCGCGACAAGAAACGCAAGGCGACGCAGCAAGCCGGTATTGCGCTCGACTTGCGCGCCCTCTGTCGACGATTCGACGCCCGCCTCATCGTCAATGACGATGTGGCACTGGCACGCGCGGTCGATGCCGATGGCGTGCATTTGGGCGGGGGCGATGGGGATCTGGCCGCCGCCCGGCAGGCGCTGGGTCCGGGCAAACTGCTCGGGGCGTCGTGCTATGCAGACTTCGATCTGGCGTGCACTGCGGTCGGCGCCGGCGTTGATTATGTTGCCTTTGGCGCGGCCTACCCGTCGCCAACCAAACCGCTTGCCGTCCGTTCGCCGCTGTCGCTGTTTGGCCGCTGCCGCGACGAACTGGGCGTTCCGGCCTGCGCCATCGGCGGCGTTACCCTGGACAATGCAGCCAATCTGATTGCAGCAGGTACCAGCCTGCTTGCCGTCATTACCGATTTGTTTGAAGCGCCCGACATTACGTTGCGCGCCCTGGCCTTTCAGCAACTCTTCGAAGGAGAACGAGCTTGAGCCACCGCAATCAACAACTCTTCGAGCGCGCACAGCGGCACATTCCTGGCGGCGTAAACTCCCCCGTCCGCGCCTTTCGCTCGGTCGGCGGCACGCCCTGCTTCTTCACCCAGGGCAGCGGGTCGCGTATGACAGACGCGGATGGAAAGTCCTACCTCGACTATGTCGGCTCCTGGGGGCCGCTGATTCTTGGCCACGCCCACCCGGAAGTCGTTGCCGCGGTTCAGCAGGCGGCCGCCCTCGGCCTGTCGTTCGGCGCACCGACCGAAAGTGAAATCGAAATGGCCAATCTGCTCTGCGCGCTGTTGCCTTCGCTCGACATGGTGCGACTGGTCAGTTCGGGGACCGAAGCAACCATGAGTGCCATTCGCCTGGCCCGTGGTTTTACCGGTCGCGACGCCCTGATCAAGTTCGAAGGTTGTTACCATGGTCACAGCGACAGCCTGCTGGTGAAGGCCGGCTCGGGCATGCTGACCTTCGGCAACCCCAGTTCGGGCGGGGTTCCCGCCGACCTGGCAAAACATACCCTGGTGCTCGACTACAACAATGTCGCCCAGCTCGAAGGCGCTTTTGCCGAATATGGCGCCAGCATCGCGGCGGTGATTGTCGAGCCGGTCGTCGGCAACATGAATCTGATCGCGCCGCGGCAGGCTTTCCTCGACGCCATGCGCGGACTGTGCACGAAGCACGGGGCGGTTTTGATTTTCGATGAGGTGATGACGGGCTTCCGCGTCGGCCTGACTTGCGCGCAGGGCCACTACGGCATCACGCCGGATCTCACCACGCTCGGCAAGGTGATCGGCGGCGGCATGCCGGTCGGCGCCTTTGGCGGCAAACGCGAGATCATGGAAATGATCGCCCCTCTGGGTCCGGTCTATCAGGCCGGAACGCTGTCGGGCAATCCAGTAGCGGTCGCAGCCGGGCTGGCGACCCTGAGGCTCATACAGCAGCCAGGTTTCCACGACGCGCTGACGCGAAAAACCCAGGCACTATGCGATGGACTGGCGGCAGCGGCGAAGCAACACGGCGTTACATTTTCGGCCCAATCCGTCGGCGGCATGTTCGGCCTCTATTTCCGCCAGCAGCCGCCGCACAGTTACGCTGAGGTCATGGACTGCGACAAGGACGCATTCAACCGCTTCTTCCACGCCATGCTGGCCGCCGGGCACTACTTTGCCCCGTCGGCCTTCGAGGCAGGCTTCGTTTCCGCCGCGCACAGCGAAACCGATATCGCCGAAACAGTCGCCGCAGCCGAGGCGATTTTCAAGGCCTGGTAGTGCCGATTGGGCCAGCGTAAACCGCTCTTAACCGCCGGCGATGGCGCACCGAGGGACACCTTGTGGCTTGACCAGGCAAGATGGCCTTCGAGCACAACGAAGGAGAGGTGTTTCGTAGGCGCTCCTACGCGCCGCCTGCATCGGAGTCCTGGCCCAGGTGGCGGTGTGCGCGCCGCAATAACAGCAACCCGACCAGAGCAAGAACTGGAATCGCAGCGCCGATGACCAGATCGGGCGAGATCGGCGCACCGAGAGTCTTCAGCGCCTTGGCGCCGTAGCCCACCAAGCCCGTGAGATAGTAGACGATGGCAGCTAGCGACAGTCCCTCGACGGTCTGCTGCAACTTGAGCTGCAGCGCGGCGCGGCGCGCAGTGGCGGCCAGCAGATGCTGATTCTGGCGTTCGCGAACGATGTTCACCCGGGTCGATAAGAGATTGCTGGCCTGGGCCACGCGGTCCGACAGGTCACCCAGCCGTTGCGAAGCCGTGGCGCAGGTGGCCATTGCCGGACTCAGCCGCCGGGTCATGAATTCGTCGAAGTTCTGCAGACCCCGGATCCGCTGTTCGCGCAATTCGCCGATGCGGGTAATGACCAGCGCATGGTAGGCACGGCTGGCGCCGAAGCGAAACTGGCTGGCAGCGAGCGCGCTTTCCACCTCGGCAGCCAGCGCCGTCAACTGATGCAGCAAATCCTCATCCTCGCTGGCGTCGCGGGCGATGCGTTCGATCAGCCCGACCAGCGTACGTTCGATCGTCATCAGCCGCGGCCACAGCTCACGCGCTACCGGCAACGCCAGCAATGCCATCATGCGGTAGGCTTCGATCTCGAACAGCCGCTGCAGCATACGGCCAGCCGAGCGCGCGGTCATGTCCTTGTCATATAGCAGGAAGCGCGCGAAGCCGTCGTCATGGATCACGAAATCGGTGAACGCCAGGCCGGCACCGTCACCAATGCGCGCACCGACGACCATGTTCTGTCCGAAATGAGTCGAGAACTGTTCGGCCGAAGGTATTACCGTGGCGCCGTCGGCCTGCACATCGGCCACCCATAGTTTGGCGTGGGCGGCGAACACCGTCTGCCCTGGGACGGCGGCCAGCCAGCCCGATGGCAGCAACGCGGCCACTGGCTCGCTGTAGGGTTCGGGGGTAAGCCCTTCGGCAAAAAAGGTGTAGCTCGAAAACTCGCCATGACGCTCCCACTTCAGGCGCTGCACGCCTAGCGATGCGGTCCATTGGGTGGCGTGATCAGGTGGCGGTTTCAGCCCCAGGCTGGCGCATAGTGCGGCGATGTGCGCCAACTCGGCATCAAGCGCCTCGGCTTCGATGCGCACCGCCACATACGTGGCCCGGCACGGTGCCGAAAGCGGCTCCGGAACGCGCGCCAGAACTTCGGCGGCAAGCGAGGCGCGCTCTGGATGGTCGGGCGGCAACAGCCTATCTGGCAAATACGGGGAACTCAAAGGGGGCCTCAAGGGTAGGGCGTATTCGTTAAGAGGACAACGCACGGGTAACAAAGTCGGATTTCTTGCCTAGCGCAACCAACCCTTCTTGCCGAAGAACCAGAACGGCACGGCGATGGAAACGAACATCAGCACCAACGAGAAGGGGTAGCCGTACTCCCACTCCAGCTCGGGGAAGCCGGCCTTGAAGTTCATGCCGTAGATGCTGGCGATCAGGGTCGGCGGCAGCATGGCGACCGAGGCCACGGAAAAGATCTTGATGATCTTGTTCTGGTTGATGTTGATGAAACCGACCGTGGCATCCATCAGGAAGTTGATCTTCCCGAACAGGAAGGACGTGTGCCCGTCGAGCGATTCGATATCGCGCAGAATCTGTCGCGCATCCTCCATCTGATCGGGGCCCAAAAACTTGCCGCGGGTGAGGAATGAAACGGCGCGGCGGGTGTCATGGACGTTGCGCCGGATACGCCCGTTCAAATCCTCCTCGCGAGCGATGTCGGCCAGAATCATTGCCGCTTCCTTGTCGGTGATTTCCGTACCCAGCACATGCTTGCCGACTTCTTCCAGCGCGGCATAGACGTCTTCCAGCGCGTCGGCCGAATACTCGGCATCGGCGGCGTAAAGATCGAGCAGGACATCCTTGCCATCGGTAACGTAACCCGGTTGCGTACGGGCACGCAGGCGCTGCAGGCGGAAGACCGGCAATTCTTCGGTACGCACAGTGAATAAGATATCCCGATGCAGGATCAGTGCCACCGCCACGTTGCGCGATCCCTCCTTGGTATCGAGCAGGAAGTCGGAATGCAGATGGATTTCCCCGTTGTCCTCGATGTAAAAGCGCGCGCTCGCTTCGAGGTCGGTCAGGCTGCTTGGATTCGGCAGCTGGACATCGAAGAAACGACCTACCCAGGCCCGGATTTCCGGGGTCGGCGCAACCAGATCGACCCAGATCGGCTTCAGGCATTTCAGGTCATAGGGCGTGTTGACGTTGATCTGGCTGAGCCGGCCATTGCGCAATTCAAAGGCGCTGACAGTCGTTTTCTCGTTGCGATGATGACTGTCGCCGATCAGTTCCTGGCGCACTTCGTCGGAAACAATTTCGAGTATCGATTCACCGCGCTCCTCGCGCACTTCTTTCCAGACCAACAAGCGATCTTCGGGCTCCAGCGCTTCAATGATCTGCGCAATCTCGGCCAGGGGAATACGTTCCAGCAACGAGCGCATTCCGACCGGATGCTGGTTATGAACGACCTCCTCAACAAGATCATGGCGCGGCATGTCCTGTCGATGAACGAGATCCTCAACCAGCTTGTGCTTGGCGAGCAGATCATGCACATTGGCCAAGTAATCCTGGATGCTTCTTTCTTCACTCATCGTTCAGGAGTCCCCTTGTACAGCAACGCGTCAACCGGCCGGGAATTTTAGCACGCGACAGCACAATGGCCGAAACGCGAAGACGTTTATCCGCAGCGTGGAGGATGACCGCCTGTCGCTCGAATTGGGGTAAAGCGCCTGCTCAAGGCACTTGCGCCGACGGCATGCGCGACAGGATAACAGCAGCCTTGTTGGCTAACCCTGGTGCATTGCGGTTACGGTCGTAGAACCGCGGGCTGGGCACCATGCCGGCCAGCCTGGCCGCCTGCTCAGCGGAAAGTGCTGCCGCGCCGATGCCGTAGTAGTGCCGTGCTGCCGCTTCGGCGCCGAACACGCCGTTACCCCACTCGATGACGTTGAGATAGACCTCGAAGATGCGCTGCTTGCTCCAGACGGCTTCGATCATCAGGGTGATGACGGCTTCCTCGGCCTTGCGCCAGGGGGTTTTCGTCGGCGTCAGGAAAAGGTTTTTCGCCAGTTGCTGGGAGATGGTCGAGCCTCCGGCGACAATCTTTCCGCGCCGCTGGTTTTTTTCCATGGCCTTCTGGATACCGTCCCAGTCGAACCCTTCGTGATGAACAAACAGATCGTCTTCAGCAACGATGAGCGCGCGCTTCAGGTGCGGCGAGATCCTTCCATAGCCGACCCATTGTTTCTTCAGTTGTGCTTTGGGGTCTTTGGCTTGCAGCTCGGTCAGGCGGATCGCCATGAAACGCGTGCTATCGGGATTCACCCAATTCCACCACAGCACCCAGCCGAACAGCCAGATCTGGTAAAGCAACAACAGGCCAAACAGTCCGAGGAGCAGCCGCTTCGTCCAGCGAGCAGCGGCGAACGCAAGGGACTTCACACGCTGGTGTTCCGCAGCATGGCGATCACCGGGCCGCTTTGCGGCCGCACCCCCCGCCATATATAGAATGCTTCAGCGGCCTGTTCGACGAGCATGCCGATGCCGTCGGCACATTGCTCCGCACCCTGGCTTCTGGCGAAACAAATGAACGGGGTGTCGCCCAGGCCATACATCATCTCGTAGGCCAGGCTATGCGGGGCAAAGAGCGCCGTCGGTAGCGGCGGCAGGCTGTCCACGAGGCTGGCCGACGTGGCATTGATGACAATGTCGAAAGACTGCCCGGCCAATTCGGCGTAGCCGCACCCGGATATTCCACCATGGTGTGCGAAGTTTCTGGCCAGTATCTTGGCCTTGTTCACCGTACGGTTGGCGATGACCAGCGTCTCCGGCTGCGTTTCGAGCAGAGGCCCGATAACGCCGCGCGCCGCGCCTCCGGCTCCAAGCAGAAGAACGCGCTTGCCCGCCACGGGACAGCCCAGGTTGAGCGTCAGATCACGCAGCAATCCGATGCCATCGGTATTGTGGCCGACAATGCCCACGCCGGTGACCACCAGCGTATTGACCGCACCGGCCATCTCGGCGCGCGGCGTCCGGTGGGGCACCAGTCGAAAGGCTTCTTCCTTGAACGGCACGGTAATGTTGGCCCCGCGTCCTCCACCCGCAATGAAGGCATGCACAGCCAGGGCGAAGCCGTCGAGTGGCGCCAGGCGCGCCGTGTAGCGGATATCCTCGCCGGTCTGCCGTGCAAAAGCAGCATGGATAAGCGGCGACTTGCTGTGGTGGACCGGATTGCCGAAAACGCAGTAGTGGTCTGTCATCGATTTGGTCTAGCGCTGAGCTTTGGTCTCGAGCTGGTTGCGACTAGTAAAACTCCAGTTACGCGTAATGACCAGGATATCGGTATCGCGCTGGATCTCAGGCGGAAAGGCGGCATAGGGGCTAGCCATGACGACGATGCGGCGCGCCGCATCGTCGAGAATCTTGTGGCCGGACGACCGGTTGATCTCAACGCTCTCGACAGTGCCGTCACTCTTGATCGTGACCGTAAGCAACAGTGTGCCATAGAGTTTGCCTTTGGCGGCTTCCGGATAATTGAGCGTCCCGACGCGTTCGACCTTCTGGCGCCAGTCTTCGGTGTATTGGGCAAAGCGGTATTCGTCGGCGCGCGTGCCGATGAATCGCTTGCGCGGCCGCTTGTTGTATTCATCCGTATTTCTGTCGATCTCGCCCTGAAGACGCGCCATCTCCAGCGCGCGGTTCGCCAGATCGCGACCGCTGACGCCCTGAATGGGCTCAGGCTGCACCTCGTTGTCGTTTTTTGGGTTGACCGCCACCTTGCTGCGGGTCTGCGCCATAAGCCGCTGCTGCTGCGATTCCAGAGCTTGAACGCGCTTTTGCGCTTGCTCCAGTTCGCTGCCGCTCTGCTGCTTTTCCGACGGGGGCAGCGGCGTCTTGATGCGCCGGTTTTCATCGGTGTTGCCGCCGCCGTCGAGATTGGCTTGCGCCCGTGCCTGGGCAGCGGTCGGTCGACGCGCCGACTTGCTGTTGACCAGAATAATGTCCAGCGCCGTGTCCTGGAAGGTGCGCGAGGCATCGGGAAATTTGAAATGCAGCGACAGGATCGCCGCGTGGAGAAACATCGAGATGCCGACCGCCCACCAGAGGTTGCTCCGCTGGGGCAATGTAGCTCTCGATTGGCGAACGGCACGGCCCACGTCAGACGACCACCTCAAGCGTCTCGTCGGGTACTTCAGCGAGCTTTTCAATCCGGTCTAGCGTTTCGACATAGCGGCAGCCGAGTTCGAGCGTCAGGTAATCGACCGATTCGATGGATAAACGAAGGCGTTGGCCCGACTTCAATTCGGGAACCGAATTCACGCGCTGGATCAAAGGCAGGTGGTCCAGCTTGACGAGATTCTCGCGCCGGACGACGCCCTCGATCCGCTGTACGCCTTCCTGACGCAGCCAGCGCAGACACCAGTAGCGCTCCATTCCCCGCTGAAATTCGGCGTAGGCGTTGTAGGTCAGCTCGAAATCGCGCAGGGCGGCGAACAGGGCATCCGATTTGGCATGGAAGTACGGCGGCGCGCCATTCAGGCAGGCGATCAACTGCCACTGGTTGAGCAGATCGACATAGCGGCGCAGCGGTGACGATGACCAGGCATATTGCGCCACCCCCAGCCCGTCGTGCGGTTGCGGCGAGGTCGTCATACGTACCTTGCCGCCGTGCTGTACACGGTAAATGGCCGGTACGCCTTTTTCGGCCAGCAGACCGCCCCAGGTGCTGTTGGCAACGATCATCAGTTCGGCGACCAGCTTGTCGAGCGGGCTGCCGCGTTTGCGTTCGCTGATGTCCACCCGACAGGATTCGGCGTCGGCCGGGTCGCCGTCGATGGAAAAGTTATAGTCGTTGTTGCCCTGCATCGCCGAAGGCTTGCCGCGCCGGCCTTCACAGGCGTTGGCCAGTTGCCAGAGCGTTTTCAGTTCGGCGTTGAAAGCAAACTCAGGCAATCCGGCAGCTAGGGTCTGTTCGTTGAACAAGGGCTCAATATCGTGATGCCGCAGATTAGCGACGATGGGCACGCAGTCGATCTGCGTTTCATGCGCGACGATCTCGAACTCCGGTGTGACCGTCAGGTACAGCGACACGGCGGGGCATTCGCGACCGGCGGCCAGCGTGAAGCGCTCGACGAAGGTTGCCGGCAGCATGGTGATCTTGTTACCCGGCATGTAGACGGTGGATAAACGTTCGCGCGCCATTTCGCCGAGCGGCGAATCGGGTGCGAAACCCAGGCCGGGCGCCGCGATGTGGATGCCGACACGCCAGCCCACGCCAGGCAGCGGCTGCAGTGAAAAAGCGTCGTCAATCTCAGTGGTGGCGGCATCGTCGATCGAGAAGGCCTGCACGTTGGCACGTGGCAACGCAGTTGGCAGCAACGGTATTGCGGTATCCGGGAACACGATGCCGCGCGGAAAATGCTCAAGCAAGAAACGCTGAAAATGGTAATTGTGAGCCGAAGGAATGGCGCCGCACTTCTCCAGCAAATGGGGCACCGAGAGGCCGGTGTCGGCGCTGGCAGCTTCAAGCGCTCGCGTTTCGAAGCGATTCCGATCGGGCTTGTAGAGCAGCTGGCTGAGCAGCGGCGCAAACTCGGGCGGCAGCCTGAACTTCTTGAGTTCGCCAACCATGCGTTCGATGGCTAACGCCTGCTGACGCTTCTTTTCAAGACCGGCCAGAGCCGCTGCGAGAATGTCTGGAGGGGCTTTGCGGAACCGCCCCTTCCCTTTGCGATGAAAATGGACGGGCGCTGAATGCAGGGCCAGCAACAGCGCTGACGCCTCGACCGGCGTAGCCCGATGCCCCGATCCGCCAAAATACTCGTCGGCAAAATCACTAAAAGAAAATTCGCCATCGCCCGCGCACTCCCAGAGAAACTCGGCTTCAATACCCTCCGCGAGGGAGTCGGCACGACCCAACAATTCGCTGGGCGGAGGTTCCAGATAGCGCAGGAGAACATTCGCCGTCTTGATTTTGGCGCGCTTGCCAGAGGCCGTCTCAACCTGCAACGACGTTTCGTTGTCGGCCAGGATAGTGGCGGTTTTGAAGGCGCCGTCTTCTTCATACAGAACATGCATCGGCAGGATTATAACCCGCAAAATTCAAGCAGTTGCGGCAGCAAATCCGGGAATCGGGTGAAGCTGTGGTCGCCGCCTTCCTGGACCAATTGACGACAGCCGGCGTAGCGCGCGACAGCGTGCCGAAAGTCGAGCACTTCGTCGCCGGTCTCGACCATCAGCAGATAACGCTCGGGCGTCACGCGCGGCACTTCGAGGGCGGCGAGCTGATCGACATGCTGGCGGGTAAATTCAAAGGATTCACCGCTATGGAAATTTGTCTGTGTCCCGATGAAGGCACTGAACGTGATCGATGCAAGAACAACCGGGTTGATGAGCACGGCCTGCAGCTCGTGCTTCTCAGCCAGCCAGGTGGCGTAAAAGCCGCCAAGCGAGCTGCCGACCAGCGTCAATGGCCCGTCCTGCCTGCCGATAACAGCTTCGGCCATGGCCATGGCTGCGCGCGGGACGGGCGGCAGCACGGGGCAGAAGAACCGTTCGCCCAGTCCGCGTGCACTCATCGCTTCGGCAACAAGCCGTGCTTTCCATGACGCCGGCGACGAGCAAAATCCATGCAGATACAGGACACCAGCACTCACGTGGCGGCCCAGGCGATCAGCTCCAGTTTCCAGGTAATCAGCACGCCGATGCCAAAGGCGATGCGATACCACGCAAAAATGCTGAAATCATGCGTGCTGATGTAACGCAGCAGTCCACGCACGGCCCAGAAGGCCGAAATGAAAGCGGCCAGAAAACCGACGACCCACATTCCCAGATCGTCGAACACGAGCAAGGCACGCTCCTTGTAAAGCTGATAGAGCGTCGCCGCAATCAGCGTCGGAATGGCCAGAAAGAAGGAAAATTCGGTCGC
This sequence comes from Propionivibrio sp., assembly GCA_016705685.1. GTDB lineage: Bacteria > Pseudomonadota > Gammaproteobacteria > Burkholderiales > Rhodocyclaceae > Propionivibrio. The sequence continues at coordinate 707,088 of JADJLB010000001.1, read as the reverse complement.
CGCACGGCGTGAGAGGCCCATGAACAATCCGCCGATGATTGTGGCACCGGAGCGCGACGTGCCGGGAATCAGCGCCAGCGCCTGCGCCACACCCAGCGTGAAGGCATCGAAAAGCGAAAGATCGTCGACGGACTCGACGCGTATCGTATGCTCGCGACGTTCGGCCCAGAGTATGACGATGCCACCGAGAATGAAGGTTGCCGCCACAATCGGCGCACTGAACAGATGGGCTTTGATGGCCTTGCCGAAGAGCAGGCCAAGAATGGCCAGCGGCATGAAAGCGACCAGCAGGTTGAGCACAAAGCGTTGCGCCTCCCGCTCGCGCGGCAGTCCCGTCAGCACGGTTCCGATTTTCGCCCGATATTCCCAGCACAAAGCCAGTATGGCGCCGGATTGAATGACGATCTCGAACAGTTTGCCGCGCTCATCATTGAAATTGAGCAGATCACCGGCCAGAATCAGGTGGCCGGTCGAGGACACCGGCAGAAACTCGGTCAGCCCCTCGACGACGCCCAGAACAAGGGCTTTGAACAGGAGTAGTAGGTCCACGGAATGCTTTCAGAAAAAAGGCGCATTCTAACAGCCCATCAGACGGCAAATTGCGCGAATTTCTGGCCGGTTGAAGCCAGCACGCCAAGCCAGGCCGGGCTGTTCAGGTCGAGCTGTTTCTTGCGCTGGGTGATCAGCTCGATCGGCACATGCGTGAAGGTGTCATGCTGCAATCCAATCACCAGCCCGGTCTTTCCCGCCATGGCGGCATGCACCGCATTGCGCGCGAAGAAATCGCAGAGGATGGCGTCTTCGGCGCTGGCCGGAACGCTGCGGATGAGGTAACTCGGATCGAAGTAGCGAAATGTGTGTGGAATGTTCTCGGCCTCGAAGTAGGCCTCGATGCGGCTGCGCAAAAAGAGGCCAATGTCTTTCGATTTGAGGTTGCCCGAAGCGTCATATTGCTTGTCCCCAGCGCCAAACAGATGCTGGCCGGCGCCCTCGGCGACAAGAATGACGGCATGCGCGCGCTTCTGCACGCGCCTTTTGAGCGCGGCGAGAAACCCGTCTTCGCCGTCGAGAACAAACGGAACCTCGGGTACCAGTGTGAAGTTCACATCCTGGCTGGCGATCGTCGCACCGGCGGCAATGAATCCGGCATGGCGTCCCATGATCTTGACCAGGGAAATGCCGTTTTGCACGCTGTGCGCTTCGGTATGCGCGCAATTGATGGCCCTGACCGCTTCTTCGACGGCGGTGACGTAACCAAAAGTGCGCGAGACGAAAGCAACATCGTTGTCGATGGTCTTTGGTATTCCGATCACGGACAGCGCGTGCCCTCGCTGCTGGGCTTCCCGCAGAATGGCTTCGCCGCCGCGCTGCGTGCCGTCACCGCCAATGACGAACAGCATGTCGACTTTACGCCGAATCAGATTATCAACCGCCACGCTCACGTCTACCGGGCCGCGCGAAGTATTGAGCTCGGTGCCGCCTTCCTTGTGGATGTCCTCGACGAACTCCGGGGTCAGCGGGATCGGTTCGGAACCCCGCCAGGGATCAAGTCCCTGATAGCCATTCACGAACCCGAGAATTTCGCGAACGCCATAACTGTGATGCAACTCCAGGACAAGCGAGCGGATGACATTGTTCAGACCCGGGCACAATCCGCCGCAAGTAACGATGCCGGCTCGCGCATGCTTCGGGTCGAAATACAGGCGTTCTCGCGGGCCGGCGACTTCGAACAGAAGCTCCTCTTGCGGTGGAGCATCGGGATTGATGATGACATTGAACGGCACGCGTGCCTTGTCATTGACGTGAAAGGGAAGCGGCGAGGGGTAGCGCGCTTCTCCCAAAACAGTGATATTCATGGTGGATAAACAGGTCAGGTGAGTTTGCAGGGAGCGCAAAGTATCCCCGACACTGGCGCGGGGGTCAAACGGGATGCCATCGCCGCGTCGTTACAGAAAGACGATTGCTGATAATTCTCCGCGGCCCGAATTGAGTCCACCGCTCAATTCGGGTCAGGTTGACGAATCGCCCTGCGAACGACCGGTGCAGGACGACTCATGCGGTGCGGCGTCTAATAGGACCCATACGACGAATACGAGCTGCTTGGTTTGGCCGCAGCAGGTTTCGCGCCACTGCGGATCAGGTGCCATACTCCATTTTTGTTGTCGCCATTCATGTCGCCAGGATTAGCGTCACCCGAAAAGAGATACAACGGTTTGCCTTCGTAAGCCCATTGTTGCGTACCGTCTTCGCGCTTGATCACCGTGAAGTCGGCATCGGCCATGGCGGCGTTGCTGACCGCGAAAGGTGGCCAGGCAGCCAGACAGCCACCACTGCAGTTACTGTGACCCGTGCTGTCCTTGTCAAAGGTATACAGCGCCCGGCCTTCCTTGGTGGTTAGCACCCCCCCCTTCTCAGTGGTGGGATTGGCCTGGGCTGAAAACGACGTCGCGAGGATCGTGCTGATGAAGGTCAGTGCTATTAGCTTACGTTTCATTTGATTTGCTCCGAAAAAAGATTGAACCGGGACTCGATAAGTAAGAAACATCAAGGAAGCTTCACAACGTGTCATTGCACTCCCTTGTGCCACGATATACGGGGCAATGCGTCCAATGGATGCGCCTGGCGACTATTTTTCATGGACCTCTGGTCTTACGTGCGTCATGGTGACCGGCAACAAGCGTTAGGCAGCCTGCAATCCGGTTGCTACAATGAACCCCGCACCGATCTTCGTGTCTTATGACGATCAGTAATAGAACGGGCTCCTCCCACCACCCTCAGGGAAGCGGGATCGTATGACAAGAACCACTGTCGTAGCCGGTTACAACTTGACGGAATTGTTGGGCAGCGACGACGACTGGGCCCTTTGGCGCGGCTTCGGACCCGACGGCGAGCCGGCACTTGTCCTTCGAGCGCCGAGTGCGGCGGCGGCCCCGAAGGTTCTGGCACGGCTTGAGCACGAATACGCGCTTCGCGACCGGCTCAACCCGGAGTGGGCGGTTTGCCCGACTCATTTGCTGCGTACCAGCGAACACAGCCTGCTGATATCGACGGATCCCGGTGGCCAGCCCCTTGAGCAACTGTGCGGCCAGCCGCTGGAAATTCGCCAGTTTCTTGCCGTGGCCAGCGAATTGGCTGCGGCTCTGGCCAGCGCCCATGCCGCAGGTTTGCTGCACAAAGACATCAAACCGGCCAACTGCCTCGTCGATCGCGCCACCGGTCGTATCCACTTGACCGGTTTCGGCTTTGCTTCGCGTATGACACGTCAGCATCAAGCCCTCCACGCATCCGAAGAGCTTGTCGGCACGTATGCCTACATGGCTCCCGAACAGACCGGGCGCATGAACCGTTCGGTCGACTCTCGCGCCGATCTTTATTCCCTGGGTGTGGTGCTTTACAAACTGCTCACCGGCCGGCTGCCGTTCCAGGCCAGCGATCCGCTCGAGTGGGTCCATTGTCACATCGCCCGAACCCCTCCTTCCATTGCCGAACAGGTAGACGGCGTGCCGCAAGCGATTTCGTCTATCGTGATGAAACTGTTGAACAAGACCGCCGGCGAGCGTTACCAGACCGCGGCGGGCTTGGCCGCCGATCTTCGCCATTGTCTTGACGCCATCGCGCACAGCGGTTCCGTGGCGCCGTTTATTCTCGGTCGTCACGACGCGCCGGATCGCCTGTCGATCCCTGAAAAGCTCTATGGACGCGCGTATGAGAGCAAGGCGCTGGTTGACGCCTTTCATCGCGTGGTCACGACAGGTGCGCCCGAGCTGATCTTGGTTTCCGGCTATTCCGGCATCGGCAAGTCCTCGCTGGTCAACGAACTGCACAAGGAAATGATTCTGCCGCGCAGCCTGTTCGGTTCCGGGAAGTTTGACCAGCTCCGGCGAGGCACGCCCTACGCCACGCTGGCGCAGGCTTTCCAGGGCTTGGTGCGCAAAATCCTGATTTGCGACAAGTCCGAAGTCGCGCGTTGGGCGCAAGCGATCCAGGACGCTGTCGGACCCAACGGTCAATTGGTCCAGAGGCTGATTCCCGATCTCGAATTCCTGATCGGCGCCCAGGCACCGGTACCCGAGCTTTCTTCGAATGAGGCGCGCAACCGTTTCCACGCGGTGTTCCAGCGCTTCATCAGCGTCTTTGCCACTGCCGACCACCCGTTGGTATTGTTTCTCGACGATCTGCAATGGCTCGACCCCGCCAGTCTGGCACTGCTGGACCACCTGATCACGCACCCCGATACCCGTCATCTTCTGCTGATTGGCGCCTATCGCAGCAATGAAGTCAGCGCGACACACCCTCTGATACTCGCCCTTGAATCCTTGCGAAAGAGCCCTATCCGCATCGGCGAAATCGCTCTCGGCCCCTTGTCCGTCGATGACCTCGGCCAGTTGATCGCCGAAGCCCTGGCGTGCGATGCACAATGCGCCGCAAACCTGTCCCGGCTGATACACGACAAGACCGACGGCAATCCCTTCTTTTCCATCCAGCTCCTGTCTAGCCTGTACGAAGAACGATTGCTGACGTTCGAGGCAGACGCGGAATCCTGGCGTCCCAACATCGACGCGATCCGTGCCTACCGCCATTCGGAAGACGTCGTCGATCTGATGATCGGCAAGCTGGGCCGCTTGTCACCGCCAACCCGTAGTGCCCTGGGCCACCTTGCCAGCCTGGGCAACAGCGCTCCCTGCGAGCTGCTCGCGCTGGTCGCCGGGGCTACCCGCGAGACGCTCGAAGCGGATCTTGATGAAGCCTTATCGATGGGATTCGTCCATGCGCACGGTTCAACCCTCGCTTTTTCCCACGACCGGATTCAGGAGGCCGCCTATGCATTGATTCCCGAAGGTTCCCGCCCGGCCGAGCACCTGCGTATCGGCCGCCTGCTGGCGGCGCGTATGGGCGACACGATCGACAACGACTCGGTGTTCGACACCGTCAACCAGTTGAACAAAGGCATCGATTTACTCACGGCAGCCGATGAACGAGCGCTCGTGCGCCGCTATAACGTCTGTGCCGGCCAACAAGCCAAGGCATCGACGGCCTATGCTGCGGCACGTTCCTACTTCGCCCAGGCCCGGGCGCTACTCCCCGAGAACGCATGGGAAATGTCCTATGACGAAAGCTACAGTATCCTGTTGGCCTTATCGGAGTGTGAGTACCTGACCGGCGATCTGGACAAGGCCGATGCGCTGTTCAATGAACTCCTTGAAAACGCCCGCTTGCGTCACGAGCGCGCACGGGTCATCCGCCTGCGCATGAGTCTCTATCAGTTCGCCGGGCGTTTCGTTGACGCGGTAGACACGGTACTCGCGGGTCTGGCCATATTCGGAATGAGTTTTCCCGAATCCGACGATGATATCGCCGCGGCCATTCAAACCGAAAAGAATCTGGTTCCGACATTGCTCGACGGGCGCCGCATAGCCGAGCTGATCGACGCGCCGCGCATCGAGGATCCCGATATCCAGGCGATGCTCGGCATCCTGGTGGACGCCTCGCCGTGCGTCTATATCGCCCGCCCCAGCCTGTGGCCGCTGATTTTGCTGAAGGCACTCAATCTGTCCCTGCGCTACGGTAATGCCGCCGACACGTGTGGCGCCTATAGCGCTTACAGCATCCTGTTGGCGGGCGTATTCGAAGATGCTCCGGCGGCATTCGCCTATTCCGAGATGGCGCTGGCCCTCAACGAACGGATCGCGAACCCCCGGCTTCGTCCCGTGCTGCTCTACCGCCATGGTGCATTCGTCAGCAATTCCTTACAGCCGTTTTCAGATAGCGAGAAGTTTCTTCAGCAGGCTTTCGTCGCCTGCCTGGAGGTAGGCAACCTCGTCTACGCGGGACTGAGCGCCGTCGCCCTGTCCTGGATTGGCCTGGACAAGGGCAGCCCGCTTGTAGAGCTCAGCGAAACCGCACGCAAATACGCCGCTTTTGCGCATGACAATGGCAATACTTGGGCTTTCCACACGGCCCGGGCGGTGGAACTGTTTGCCTCCGGCCTGATCGGCGATTCAGCGGATCGGGAACGCTGCGCTCAAGAAACCGCCGAACGGGAAGCTTGTTCGATCGCCCTGGCCAAGGGAGGCTTCCAGGTCGGCATTGCCACCTTCCACATCCTTGGGCAGATGACAGCTTTCCTCGAAGGCCGCCATGAACAGGCATTGAGCGCCGCCGACTCGGCAGCGGCCTTGTTGCGTAGCGTGATGTCGATGGCCTGTGAATTCGCTCACCACTTTTATCTGGCACTTACCCTGGCCGCACTCCATGACGAGGCCGGGCAGACCTTGCGGCTGGAATACCGCAAACGTCTGACCGAACACCTGCGCAAGTTGAGTCTTTGGGCTGCGCATTGCCCAAGAAATTTCTCCGCCCGTCGTGCCCTGGTCGCCGCCGAGATCGCTCGCATCGATGGCGAAACGAACGAAGCCATGCGACTTTACGAGGAAGCCCTGCGGGTGGCTCGCGACGACGGTTCAGCCCTTGAGGAGGGTCTGGCCTACGAGATCGCCGCACGCTTTTGGCGCCACAACGGTTTCGACGCCTTCGCCGACGTCTATCTTCGAAATTCCCGAAACTGCTATATGCGCTGGGGAGCGCTGGCCAAGGTCGCCGCCATCGATCGGCAGCACCCCGGTCTGGAGGCTGCCCCGGCCGTAACCCCGACCTCAAGTCGCTGCCATTTGGGCGACCTCGATCTGGTCAGCGTAGTCAAGGCCTCTCAAGCGGTATCCAGCGAGGTCATGCCCCAGCGTCTGATCGAAAGCTTGCTGACCATTGTGCTTGAGCTGGCCGGCGCCCAGCGCGGCCTGCTGATCATGATGCACGGCGAAGACCGTGTTGTCGTCGCCGAAGCAACGACTCTGCGTGAGCGCATCGAAGTCGCCCATCGCCACGATCCGCTTTCAGCAGACGACTTGCCGGTCTCGATCCTCAATTTTGTCTTCAGCACCCGGCAGCAGGCCTTGCTGGACGACGCCTCCAGGAATAAGGAGTTTTCAGGCGATGTCTACCTGCGTCGTTCTGGCGCACGGTCAGTGCTTTGCCTGCCGCTTGTCAAGCAGGCAAAGCTGGTCGGCGCGCTCTACCTCGAGAACAGTTTGGCGACAGGCGCCTTCACCCCCGAAAGGATTGCGCTTCTGGAGCTTCTGGCCTCCCAGGCGGCGATTTCGCTGGAAAATGCCAATCTGTACGCCGAACTGGAAGAGCGGGTTGCCGACCGAACCCGGGCGCTGACCACCGAGGTGGCGGAACGGTCCAATGCCCAGTCACGCCTGCATTTGGCGCTCACCGAGCTGGAACTGATTCTCGACAATGCCTCGCTGGGTATCGTCATTACGGTGATGTCCGCCAATGGCCAACGCATTATTCGCCAGGTCAATTCGGCACTGGAACGGATGCTGGGTTACGCGCCTGGCGAACTCAAGGGAAACGACACGCGTATCGTCTTCGCCAGCGACGAGGACTATCACGCCATCGGGAAACTTTACCAGACCGTCTTACGCGAAGGACGTCCCTACGTAGGCGAACACGTCTATCGTCGCAAAGACGGCGGCACCATTCTCGCCAAACTCATCGGCGCGGCAATCGATCCCGGCGATCTTTCCAGGGGCATCGTCTTTCTGGTTGAAGACATCACCGAACGGCGGACCAACGAAACACTGCTGAAAGCAACCGTCCGCGAGCTTGAAGCGTTCATGCACAACTCCCTGGTCGCCATCATCTTTACTCGCGATCGAAAAATCACCCGCTATAACCCCCGATTCAGCGCGATGTTCGGCTACTCCGGCGACGATGCGATCGGCCAACCGGCGCAAATCCTGTTCCCGTCGCAAGAAGCCTACGAGGCGCTCGGCCAAAAAGCATTTCCGCTGCTTTCCGCGGCGCAACCGGTACACGACGAGCTGTACATGAAACGTCGCGACGGCCAGATTCTTTGGGTCAATGTCATCGGCTATGTCGCCAACCCGGACAATGCAGCCGAGGGCACAATCTGGGTTCTCGAGGACCGCACGGCCTTCAAGCAGGCGGACGATGCTTTACGCCGCAGTCATGCCGAGCTGGAAGAACGTGTCGTGCATCGGACTGAAGAACTCTCCCAGCAACTTCATTTCCTGCAGCAGTTGATCGAAGCCATTCCTGGCCCCGTCTATTACAAGGATGCCGATTCGCGCTATCTGGGCTGCAACAGCGCTTTTGCCGAATTCATCGGCAAACCGGCCGACGAACTGATTGGCAAGACGCCCAGCGATATTGCTTTCAAGGAACTTGCCGCCCAGCACCTCGCCTCCGACCGGAAGATTCTGGACCACCCCGGTTCACTGATCTACGAAAGCCCGGTTCGCTACGCCACGGGCGAAATGCGCGACGTGATGTTCCACAAAGCGACGTTTACTCGCCCCGACGGCACGGTGGGCGGGATCGTCGGCCTGATGCTCGACATCACTGATCGCAAAACCATGGAAGACGATCTTCGTCAAGCGGCTACGGTTTTCGAAAGCGCGGCCGAGAGCGTCATTATTACCGAATCCGATTGCAGGATTATTGCGGTCAATCGGGCATTTACCGAAACCACGGGATACACGATGGCCGAGGTCGTTGGCAGAAACCCACGCCTCCTCCAATCCGGACGTCATGACACGCATTTCTATCGCGCCATGTGGGAGAGCATCGAAGGCAATGGCCGCTGGCAGGGCGAATTATGGAACCGGCGCAAGAGCGGCGAAATATATCCCGAATGGATATCCATAACCGCGGTCCATGATACCCACGGGCGGCTGGTGAGCTACGTTTCCACCTCCTCCGACATTACGCAGCAGAAGAAGAACGAAGAGCGAATACAGGTTCTTGCCTTCACCGACCCGTTGACCGAATTGCCGAATCGCAGACTGTTGCTCGATCGATTGCAGCACGCGATCGCCACCAGTTATCGCAACAAGCGCCACGGCGCACTGTTCTTCATCGACCTCGACGATTTCAAGACGCTCAATGACACCCTGGGTCATGACATTGGCGATTTGCTGCTGCGCCAGGTGGCCTCGCGCTTAACTACCTGCATACGCCAGGGCGATACCGTGGCCCGCCTGGGCGGCGACGAATTCGTGGTGCTTCTCGAAGATCTGAGCATCGACCCCATTGAGGCTGCCACCCAGGCAGAGGTCGTCGGCAAGAAGATCATCGCCGGTCTGGGTCGTCCGTATCACTTTTCCAGCTACATCTGCCATAGCACGCCCAGCGTCGGCGTCACCTTGTTCGCCGACAGTCATGAAACGATCGACGAATTGCTCAAGCGGGCCGATCTGGCTCTGTATCAGGCCAAAGCAGCCGGTCGCAACACCCTGCGCTTCTTCGACCCGAAGATGCAAGTGGTCGTCGCGAACCGCGCGGCGCTTGAAGGCGATTTGCGCGCAGCGGTTCAGAATCGACAATTCCTTCTCCATTATCAGGTTCAGGTCGAGGGTGAAGGACAACTGACAGGCGCTGAAGTACTGTTACGCTGGCAACATCCCGAACGCGGCATGGTGTCTCCTGCCGAATTCATCCCCTTGGCCGAAGAAACGGGCCAGATTCTGCCCCTGGGCCACTGGGTGTTACACACCGCTTGCAGTCAATTGGCCTTGTGGGCCACCCAGCCGAAGTTCGAAAAGCTATCGATTGCGGTCAATGTGAGTGTGCGACAGTTCAGACAACCCAACTTCGTTGACGAGGTACTTTCGATCCTCGATTTGACCCAAGCCAACCCGCATCGACTCAAGCTGGAGCTGACGGAAAGCCTGATGGTGGCCGATGTCGAAGACATCATCGCGAAAATGACCGCGTTGAAAGCCAGTGGCGTGGGTTTCTCATTGGACGACTTTGGCACTGGCTATTCGTCACTCTCGTATCTGAAACGCTTGCCCCTGGATCAGCTCAAAATCGACCAGGGATTCGTCAGAGACATTCTCACTGACCCCAACGATGCCGCCATTGCGAAAATGGTCATTGCTCTGGCCGAAAGCTTGGGGCTGGCGGTCATCGCCGAAGGCGTGGAAATCGATGCGCAACGAGAATTTCTCGCAAGCCAGGGCTGCCATGCCTACCAGGGTTATCTGTTCAGTCGCCCGTTGCCCATCAGCGAATTCGAGGCTTTGGTCAAGCGTTCGTGACGCCGGCATAACGGCGGTGGCGGCTACCAAAGCCGCACGCAATGCCCGGTCAGAACAAACGTGCTCGGATGATCGGACGACGATTCAGCCGATTCAAGCGATACGCCCAGCCGTGAAACGTTCGACAACAGCTTTTCTGCGCCGTCGGACAGCATCAGCTCGCCTTTACCTTCGGCAGGAATCCTGCCGAGGTACAAGGGAGGCAGGTCATGGCCCGCCGGGTCATGCGGCAGTGCCCACAAAGCGAGCACTTTTCCCGTTGCCGGAACGGCGATCGAGCGCAGGATCTTCAGCTTCAGCCGTGTTCCGTGGCGCGTCGCGGTGGCCAGGACGGTCGGCTTGCCATCCCGATCCAGCAGAAGACCGACGTAGCTTTGCGACAGCGCCTTTTCCTGTTGCGCCAGTTGATCCACCGGGAATAAGACATTGGGCAACAATTTAACCGCAAGAACGCCGATAGCCATACCGGTCAGCACGCCCGCCATCGGTTGTATCCACTTCGACCACCAGGCCCGGCGGGCTGATTCTTGTGTCCTGAGTCGTGGCGCGATGCGTGACTCGATGCGCTTCCACACCTGCGGCGACGGCGCTGCTTGCGGAACGGATTGAGCCAGGGCATGCAGCCGCGATTCCCAGGCGGCTACGGCCAGGCGAGCATTGACAAGCTCGGGCAGCAGGCGCTCGAACCGACGGCGAGCCGGACCCTGCAGCGTGCCGAGCACGTACGCGGACGCCAAGCCGTCCAACAACGCCGGCCGATCGTAATTCATTCCTTGCTCTCCAGGCAGCGCTTCAAACGCTCCAGTCCGCGACGCACCCAGGATTTCACCGTACCCAAGGGAGCCTGGACCTGCTCGGCCACTTCGGTGTGCGAAAGGCCATGGTAGTACGCCAACGCCAGACTCTGACGTTGCGCCACGTCAAGCGACTCCATGCAGCCCCGGATAGTCAGCGACTCCGACGCCTGCATCAACAGTTCGAGCGGATCGGGGCGTTCGTCTTCAATTTCCTCATCGTTTCCTTCCTCGTTCTTCGACAAAGCGGTTTCGCGCCGCACTGCTGCGCTGCGCACGACATCCAGCGCCTTGTTACGTACGATGCTGATCAGCCAGGTCATCGGTTGACTGGTTGACGCCGTGTAGCGGCTGGCGTGATGCCAGACGCTGAGGTAGGTGTCCTGAAGAACATCCTCTGCAGCATCTCGCCTGTTCAATATACGGAGCGCGATGCCGAACAGATGCCTGGAGGTCAGTTCATAGACACGACGAAACGCCGCCTGGTCACCCAAGGCGACTCTGGCGAGCTGCTGCGCAAGCACTTCGGAATCGGTCATCTGCATGTTCCACGCTGGTGTTGGCCTGGACGATGGCAATGATAGCAAGAAGCGGTTGTTGGCTTTTGAATTTTCGTGGGTGCCTGGCAACGCCTTGAAAGACGAGATGCCGGTGGCAATTGAAAAGGCCACCCCTGGAAGCGAGTGGCCTCTTCGCTGAAAAGCTGCAGCCGGATCAGCCGATCTTGAATGCCAGCGAATCGGAACCCGAATTCAATGCCACACTGATCGGCTGTTGGTAAGCAGACGCTCCCCACAGCTGGCGTGGGCCGGGCGAAGCAAAAAGATCGTCGGCCGACCATTGTTCGCGACGTGAGGCGAAATACTTCATCGATGGGGAATCCATCTTGACCAGCGCCTTTTCGATGACGAATTCGTCCTGACCATGGCGACGTTCGATGTTGAGCAGGCCGGTCAGCGGGATTGCCTGCGGCGAGCCGCCCGCCGTGAGGCCGGTGATGGTCGCCATGTAGCCGGTGCGGCCGTCGAGTATCAACGAACCGGCCGTGAGGCCGAGGTTGTAGGTATAAGCCGCATCGAACAGGGTCGGCGCGCCACAACGCCCTTCATAGCCGAGGAAATGACAGTGTGCGTCGAAGGGCACCTTGGCGTCGATTTGCTTGACGCGGGCCTTGACCATATCGACCAGCAGTTGCTCCGTCGGAATCAGCGAGACCTGCAGATTGCCGTGCGAGTCGCGGTCGGCAAGCAGTTTCTTGACGACGTAATCGGGCAGCGATGCCAGCAAGCGGGCGTTGTCGGCAGACAGTTTGCTCTGGATGAAAGCGGCTTTGGCATCGTCGGCTTGCGCGGCAAACTCGGCGACATGATGGGCCAGCACGTCATTGAGTTCGGCAATCAGGGTATTCATCTCGGGGATGAATTCAATCAGCCCTTCGGGAATCAGCACCACGCCGTGGTTCATTCCTTTGCCGGAACGCAGCACTACGATCTTGGCGATCTGTTCGACGATGAAGGCGAGCGACTGCTTCTTCTCGGCGACTTCTTCCGAAATGATGGTGACAGCGGGTTTGGTCTGGAGCGCCACTTCGATGGTCACGTGCGAAGCCGAGCGGCCCATCAGCTTGATGAAGTGCCAGTACTTGAGTGAGGAACGCGTGTCCTGCAGGATATTGCCGACCATTTCGCTGTAGATCTTGGTGGCTGTGTCGTAACCGAAGGAGATCGGCAGCAGATCGCCGATTTGCAAATCGCCATCGATGGTCTTCGGTACGCCGATCACCTGCACGCCCGAACCGTCGGCCTTGATCCCTTTGAACAGGAATTCGGCAAGCACGGCTGCGTTGGTGTTGGAGTCGTCACCACCGATGACGACGATCGCATCGAGGTTGTGCTTGATGCAGGTGGCCTTGACCTGTGCAAACTGATCGTCGCTCTTGATCTTGGTCCGGTCGGTACCGAGAAAATCGAAACCACCCGTGTTGATGACATTGGCAACGTCCGCATCGGTGATCTCGAACAGATTGCCCAGGAGCAGCCCCTTGGGACCCGGCTTGACGCCGAACAGGGTATTGCCACTGCCCAAGACGCGCTTGATGCCGCAAACCACGTTGTGGCCTCCGGACGCCGGGCCGCCGGAAAACAGCACGGCAACGCGTTTGCCTTGCGCCACATGGGTATTCGCCCCGGAAGACGAGAGAACGACATTGCCGGAAGCATGCACCGAGTTCGGAAAGCTCTTGGCGACGCTGTCGCTGTCCTTGGTGCTCAGGACGCGCGAACTGTTGGCGAAGGTGACGGCCTGAGGCTTTGTCGCCGCACCAAACGCGGCGCAAACCGGGAGGGGTAACTGACGCACGGCCGATTCGAAAATCGAATGGTGCGCTTCCATTTTCTGTAACTGTTCTGCCAAGGTGCTCATGGTTTGATCCTTAAGAAATAGAGGTGCAAAACTTCGGTTTCACCAATCAGAACGGCAGCGTGACTCCCGCAGCTCATTTGCTTGTCACGCTCGCGCCGTACGACCACGCCGATCATCGAAAACCGTGCGATTCTACCTGAATCGCTTTTCAGGTGCAGTACTCGCTCCGGCGTTGCCTGGTCGCCCATTTCGCCCGCGTCAAGGCGAGTGGCTCAACTCTCGCCCGACGTTCATCCTTTCCACTCGGATCTAGGACTGCTGGACGTGCGCACTGAAGTATAGGGCCCTACAATGGACCTTTCGGCGTCTTGTCGGCGTCGCGAGATGTAGGATGAAGGGAACTGCCCGGCAGTTTCAGGCGAAATTTTAGTGCGATCCGTGCTTGGCACCACATCGCTCAATAGGAAACGGAAACAGAACTTGGCAACCTACGCGATCGGTGACATTCAGGGTTGTTTCGAATCGTTCATGCGCTTGCTGGATCACTGCGCGTTCGATCCGGGACACGACCGGCTCTGGCTGGTTGGCGACCTCGTCAATCGGGGCCCGCGGTCGCTGGAGACGCTGCGTTTCATACGTAACCTCGGTCCGGCGGCAATAACCGTTCTTGGCAACCACGATCTTTCACTGTTGATGACTGCCGAGGGCTTCGGAAAACGCGGCAAAGGCGACACCTTCGACGAAATTCTGGCCGCGCCGGATCGTGACGAACTGCTTGAATGGCTTCGACATCAGCCGCTGTGCCATGTCGAGAAAACGTATTGCATGGTGCATGCCGGGTTGCTGCCGCAATGGACGGCCGAACAGGCGCGCGCGCTAGCTGCCGAGGTCGAGACGGTATTGACTGGCCCGAACTGGCGCGAGTTCATGTCCCATATGTGGGGCAGCGAGCCCGCTTCCTGGCGGGATGATCTGCAGGGCTGGCCCCGCCTGCGTGTCATCGTCAACGCCATGACGCGAATGCGCTTCTGTTCGACCGAAGGCGTTATGGATTTCCGCGTCAAGGGTGAAGTGGCCAAGGCCCCGGCCGGCTACATCCCTTGGTTTCAGGTGCCCGGTCGGTGCAGCGCGGATTCAGTGCTGATCACCGGACACTGGTCAGCGCTGGGCCTGAAAGTCATGACCAATTTGCTGGCACTGGATTCCGGTTGTCTGTGGGGCGGCTCGTTGACGTCTATCCGGCTTGAGGACCGGGCAATTTTTCAGGTGGATTGTTCGCAGAATGAAATCCCCGCTGCTTAGCGATGGCGGCCTGCGCCACCTTCGCCAACTCGCGACGATTGTGTTTTGTCGAATCGAGCACCGCTGCCGGAATCAGTCGAACCGTCAGCGAGCGCATGCCGAGTATGGCTATCAAGCTTTGAACCAACGTGGTATCTCCGGAAAAAGAAGGAGCCAGGCTGAGGTTCCCGCTCGCATCGTGGTAGGAAATCGCCAAAGGCAGAACGGGCCGCCCCGTCTCGATCGCAGGCTGCAAGAGGGCGGCATGAAAACTTAGCAGATGGGTTCCGTCGGTTGTCGTTCCCTCAGGGAAAAGGGCGACATCCATGCCGGAATTGAGCAAGGCGTCAATTTCGGCATTCACAATCCGGGCATGCCCGCGACTTCCTCGGCGCAGGAAAACCGTGTCATTCTTCTTTGCCAGCCAGCCAGCGAAAGGCCATTGGCTTATCTCCGCCTTGGAAATGAAGGCCACCGGTCGCAGGGCATAAATGGCGAAAATATCCAGCCAGGAGATGTGATTGGCGACAATCAGGCTGCCAGGGGGAGCATCGGTCGGCTGCGTCTCAAGCTGAACGGAAAGAATCTTCAGTATCTGGTGCGACCAGCGTTGTTTGAAAGCGGCACGCTTTCCTTTGCCGATCACCGGATAAAGCAGCGACGTTCCAACGGCAATCCACACCAGATGGAGCAGCAACCTCAGGCAGCGGAAGATACGGAGCAATAAAGGTGTAGGAGAATCTTGGCGCATCAATTCGAGCGTTAGTGGGTAACTCGCGTCGAACCATTGCCGCTTAGAACACGAACGCGTTCACCCGGATGAAAGACTTCACCCATTTCCTGAACGACGGCGATCAGTTTGCCGCCGTCGAGGCTGACGCTAATCTCCAGGGCATTCTTCTTGGTGGCGTTCTCTTCAATAGAATTGCCCGCTATTCCACCCAGAACCGCTCCGATGATCGCGCCGACGATCTGTCCCCTGCCACCACCGACCGTGCTCCCGGCTACACCGCCGACAGCGGCACCGGCCAGCGTTCCGGCTCCTGACTGGGTGCCTTCCATGCTGACTTCACGTACGCTCTCGACAATTCCGCTGCGCACAACCATTTCGCGCATGGTCTGATCGCGCGAGTAGACATCGCCCGACCTGCTGCTTGCGCAGGCGCTCAGAACCAACGAAATCAGAAGCACTGCGAGTAGTTTCAGAATGTTCATGGGCATTCTCCTCACCAAGGGCTTTCGCCAAAGGCTTGCTCGTACCGTTGGGCGATTTCGTGACGCGTCGGGCGATGGTTCTGCCCTCCACGATGGGCGATTTTGATGGCGCCCATCAGCGCAGCCATCTGCCCCGTCTTGACCCAGTCCCATCCCCTGGAAATTCCATAAAGCAAACCCGATCGGTAGGCATCGCCACAGCCCGTGGGGTCGATGACGTTTTCCGCCTGAACGCAGGGTATCTCATGACATTTCCCATCGGCATATATCAGCGAGCCTTCGCTGCCGCGTGTAACGATCAGAGCGTCGACCTCGTCAACCAGTCGCTCAATCGAGCGGCCGGTCCGGTCACTCAGCAGCTTCGCTTCGTAGTCATTGAAACAGGCGTACTTGGCAAGTTTCATGAACGCCATCAAATCGTCACCCGAGAACATCGGCAGGCCCTGTCCCGGATCGAAAATGAATGGAATACCGGCGGCAACCAGATCGTGGGCGTGTTTGAGCATTCCCTCTCGCCCGTCGGGAGCAACGATGCCGAGGGTGGCCCCTTTGGCGTCGGCGACTTTGTTCAGGTGCGAGTAGCTCATCGCGCCAGGGTGGAAGGCAGTAATCTGATTGTCGTCCAGATCTGTCGTGATGAATGCCTGCGCCGTGAAGCTGCCGGCAATGCGACGCACATGGGCGCGCGAAAGACCCAGGTCGTCCAGACGAACGAGATAAGCGTCGGCGTCATCGCCAACGGTCGCCATGATCAACGGTTCGTCGCCCAACAGTTTCAGGTTGTAGGCGATGTTTCCCGCACAGCCTCCAAATTCGCGACGCATCTCGGGCACCAAGAATGCCACATTCAAAATATGTATCTGCTCGGGAAGGATGTGGTTTTTGAAACGATCGTGAAAAACCATTATGTTGTCGTAAGCAATGGAGCCGCAGATGAGCGTCGTCATAGGATTGTCAAAGATGCAAAAGGAATGGGTTTGAAAATTATAGCACCCGGCCCGGACGCCCCGTTGCCCGCCGAGTTACCTGTGGTCCGCACACCGGATCAAGGATAGAAGACGTAGAGCCGATAGCCGGCGGCACTGATGTCCTTGGCCTCGATCCACAGACGTACCGCAACATCGGTGTTGGCCACGAAAGGCTGATCTACAGGCAATTTGGAGGGGAGGTATTCACCAGGCATGAATACACGGCGCGCAATGGCGGCATCCTGCGTATCGGTAAGCGAGAGCTCGAGTGCCGGATAGTCTTGTTCGTAGCTGGCCCGGTTGCGCAACGTCGCGTTCAGGACAAGAAGATTGCCGTGCGCCGGATCGGTCTGGAGATCCGAAGTTTCAATACTCACCAGTTCAACGTGTCGCGGTAAGGGCAGGCTGGCGTTAAATACTTTGCTGAATTCCTCAAGCATCGGTCGCAGACCGGGTGAGGTCATGGCGATCTCGCTCCGAAAACGGAAGATCAGTTGCCCGCACAGCGCCAGAATCAGGAGTAATGACGCGAGAACGAAGGGCCAACGCGCTGCCTTCTCGACCGGTGTGGTCTCCGGTCCGAACATGGCGCCTTCGGTCCATTTGCTGTAACCCGGAATTTCCGTTGTTTCGCGTGGCAAGATGAGACCGGTGGCTTTGCCCAGATCCTGCGTTGCTTTTTCACTGAGAAGTATCACCTCTTCGCCAGGGGGCATCGCTGCCGTGATGACCGGTGTCGCCATCGGCTCAGCGTGGATGGCAGGCGACGCGTCTTGCTGAATATCTGATGCTGGGGCAGGTTCTACCGGCTTGGGTGCCGAAGTCTCGACCAACCCGGCTTGTCGAATTCTGTCGGCATAGGCGATGGACTCATCGAGCAATCCATCGAGCGCATTGAACACCGCCTGACACTGTCCACATCGAACCTTTCCCGCACGAACTTTCAACTGGTCCGGAGTGACCCGGAAATTTGTTCGGCAGGCCGGACAGCAGGTGCGCATGGCTACGCCTTGGTCCCCGCCAGGCAAACCCAGCCATCGCGCGTATCGGCAACGCCCAGCGGCAGGAAGGGTGCATAGGTATTGATCAATGTTTCGGCCTGTTCAACCAGAATGCCCGAGAGCGCCAGCTTGCCGCCGGAACGCACGTGCGCACAGATAGCCGGCGCCAATGCCTTGAGGGGATTGGATAGAATGTTGGCAACCACAATATCAAACTGCCCCCTGATGCCCCGTGATGAATCTTCGAAGCGAGCACTGACATTATTCCGTTCAGCGTTACCTTTCGCCGCACCGATGGCCTGAACATCAATATCAACGCCGAGTACGTCGGTGGCGCCGAGTTTGTTCGCGGCAATGGCCAGAATACCTGAACCACAGCCGTAATCAAGAACCGAATCGCCTCGGCTAACGGAACGTTCAAGCCACTCCAGGCAAAGGCGGGTGGTTGGGTGCGATCCGGTGCCGAAGGCCATACCTGGATCGAGGACCAGAATGATGGCGTCAGGGTCTGGGGCTTGGTGCCAGGAGGGGACGATCCACAACCCTTGAGAGACGCGAATCGGTTCGAACTGCGACTGCGTGAGTTGCACCCAGTTTTGCTCGGCGACCTCCTCCTGGATGAACGCAGGACAGTTGTCCAAGCCGGCCGTCTGAGCGCAGTCGGCGATCAGACCACCGACATTCGCATCGGGTTCCAGCAGGGCAATGATTCGCGAGCGCTCCCAGGCCGGTGTAGATAACGAACCCGGCTCTCCGAACTGCGGTGTTTCATTGGCGGTCCCGGCATCGGCATCCTCGATGCTGACCGAGAGTGCACCAGCCGCCATCAACGCGTCGGCAAGCGCCTCCACATGAAGGGAATCGGTTTCGATACTCGCGGAGAGCCACGCCATGTTCTGCCGACTCAAGTGTCTTTCTTGACCTCGCCTCTGTCGGCAAGCTTCTTCTCGAGGTAGTGAATGTTGATTCCACCTTTGATGAAACTGGCATCCTGCATCAATTCCTGATGCAAAGCGATGTTGGTCTTGATGCCTTCAATGCTCATTTCGGACAGCGCGATGCGCATGCGGCTGATCGCCTGATTCCGAGAGTCGCCGTAAGCAATCACTTTGGCGACCATCGAATCGTAGTGCTGCGGTACGGTGTAGCCCTGATAGATGTGCGAATCTACTCGAATACCCGGTCCGCCTGGCGGGTGATACAAGGTTATTGTTCCGGGAAAGGGGACGAACGTGTAGGGATCTTCGGCGTTAATCCGGCATTCGATGGCATGGCCGCGGAAAATGAGATCGCGCTGCTTGAAACGTAGTTTCTTGCCAGCCGCCACATTGATCTGTTCCTGCACCAGGTCAATACCGCTGATCATTTCAGTTACCGGATGTTCAACCTGAATCCGTGTGTTCATTTCGATGAAGTAGAACTCGCCGTTCTCGTACAGGAATTCGAAGGTGCCGGCACCGCGATAGTTGATCCGGCGACAGGCTTCAGCACAACGTTCGCCTATGCGCGCAATATGGCGCGCCGGGATCCCGGGCGCCGGCGCTTCTTCGATAATCTTTTGGTGACGGCGCTGCATCGAACAATCGCGTTCGCCCAGATAGACCGCATTCTTGAAACTGTCAGCCAACACCTGAATCTCCACATGACGAGGATTTTCGAGGTACTTTTCCAGATAGACGTTGGGGTTGCTGAAAAAATTCTGCGACTCGGCGCGTGTCATGACGACCGCGTTGAGCAGTGCGGCTTCGGTATGCACGACGCGCATGCCGCGGCCACCGCCTCCACCGGCCGCCTTGATGATGACCGGATAGCCGACTGCCTTGGCTATCCTGACGATTTCTTTTGGGTCATCGGGCAGCGCACCTTCCGAACCGGGGACACAAGGGACGCCGGCCGCCTTCATGGCGTCCTTGGCTGAAACCTTGTCGCCCATCAAGCGGATCGTTTCGGGGCGCGGGCCGATGAAGACGAAGCCGGAAGACTCAACGCGTTCGGCGAAATCGGCGTTTTCAGACAGAAAACCGTATCCGGGGTGTATCGCCTCCGCATCGGTCACCTCGGCCGCCGAGATGATTGCGGGAACGTTGAGATAGCTCAGATTGGAGGGGGGCGGGCCGATACACACCGATTCATCGGCGAGTTTCACGTATTTTGCATCGCGGTCGGCTTCGGAGTGAATGACCACTGTCTTGATACCCAATTCACGGCAGGCGCGCTGAATGCGCAACGCAATTTCTCCGCGATTGGCAATGAGAACTTTCCCGAACATAACGGAAAGCTCAGCCTAACCGACGACAAACAAGGGCTCGCCGTATTCGACCGGCTGGCCATTTTCGACCAGAATGGCCTTCACCGTTCCGCCGCAATCGGATTCAATTTCATTGAGCAGTTTCATGGCCTCGACGATACATAGTGTGTCTCCGGATTTGACTATGCTGCCGAGCTCAACAAACGGGTCGGAGCCCGGGCTGGCTGAGCGGTAAAACGTGCCGACCATCGGCGACTTGACGACGTGACCCTCCGGTAGATCGGGTGTTTTCTCTTCGTCATGCGGGTTAGAGGCCGCGGCGGCTTCTGACCGTGGCACGGATATCGATGGACCCTGCGGCACCACATAGTGGGGCTGAGACGGCCCATAGGTGCTCTTGACGATACGCACCCTTTCCTCACCTTCGGTGACTTCGAGTTCCGTAATGCCCGATTCCTCGACGAGATCAATCAGTTTCTTGAGCTTGCGCAGATCCATGTATGAATGCTTTCTTGAGATGTTGGTGGCCAGCCGGCGAAGCGGATGGACGCGAAGGATGGCCGACTGGCACGAAAGTCAGTCCGAGGCAATTTGGCCAAGCAGGTACTCGAGCGCAAGAAGATATCCCTCGCTGCCAAGGCCTGAGATGACGCCGATGGCCAAGTCGGAAAAAAAAGATCGATGGCGGAAGTCTTCACGCGCATGGACATTGGAAAGGTGCACTTCGATAAAAGGGATGGCCGTGGCCGCCATGGCATCGCGTAACGCCACACTGGTATGCGTGTAGGCCGCGGGGTTCAGAATAATGAAACGAACTCCCTGTTCGCGTGCGGCATGAACGCGTTCGATCAGAGCACCTTCGTGATTGCTCTGAAATGATTCAAGCTCGGCACCAACGACTGCTGCCCGCCGGGCAAGAGCAAGATTTATGTCGGAAAGGGTCGCTCTGCCATAAAAATTTGGCTCGCGAGTACCGAGAAGATTGAGGTTCGGCCCGTGCAGGACCAACAGCTTGACAGGCGTTGACCGTTGATTACCGCCCGATGTTGAGGCTTTTTCCTTCTTCATGCCGGCAATTTTGACGCATATCGCCGCATTTTGTCCAGTAAGTGTTGATTACTTGGCGGTGGCTTTCTGCAGTAGCGCATCGAGTTCCGGTTCTGAAATACGGCCCAAACGGGTCATCAGAACCTCTGTTTTGGCACTGAAAACGATTGAATAGGGCAAAGCCAAACGCGCATTGCCGAGTTGTCGTGTAATTTCTGCCCCACGCGTACCGGCAATTAGCAAGGGATAAGTTACCGGATATTGTTTCACAAAACTGGACACGTTGTCGGCAGAATCCAGCGCGATGCCTACAAATTGGACGCCATTCGCCGCATATTTAGTCTGTAGCCGGGAAAATTCCGGCATTTCCTCGCGACAGGGTGTACACCAGGTCGCCCAAAAATTCAGGACCAGTATTTTCCCTCTTAATTGCGCCAAGTCGAACGGATGTCCATCAGCATCGTTCAGAAGTTCGTTAAAAAAGTTGGCGATCGCGGCATCGGCAGGCGTGTTTTCAGTGTTTTCCGCCTCTCGCGTCTCGTGACCCCCACGCGCTTCGATACCGATATAAATGCCGGACACCAGGGCGATGATCATTGCCAGAAGACCAATAACAAAGAATTTGCTGTTCCTCATGGCGTTTCCTTGCCGTTGGAATTCAACAGTTTGATCAGCTTGTCGAGATGGGCACGGCGCCGAACCCTGCCGTCGCGCGATCTGATCGTGACGCGCTCCTCGTGAGGTGGGTAGATGATCAGATTGATGCTTGCCTCTTCATCCAGGATGCTCAACACGGCTTCGGCGCGTTCGCTGCGCGGCGTCGTATGCGCAAAGGGAATGTGCCGGTTAAGCAGAAAGACTTCAACGTCTTTAGCGCTGTCCGCAAATAATTGGACGTCAATCTCAGGGTATCGACCAGCGGTCCCCTCCAGCACCGAACCCGTGAGATATGGTTTGAAACGCTGCAAGATCAGCATGATTTCTTTGGCTTTGTGACGAAGGTAGTCGATTTGCTCGGATTGTTCATCGGGCTGAAATAAAGCGCGATAGACGCTTAGTTCGGATTCAATTGCCGCATTCTCCGGAAGCGGGGTTGTTTCCGGCAGGCCAAGACTTTTTGCTGCCTTGCGCTTGGCCACGGCGAAGTCACTGATTCCATTCTCGGCGACCAATCGGGCCGCAGCACTGGCGATGCGTTTACGCTGTTTTGCGGCGCGCGGATAATCGACGTGTCGGTTCATGTTATCGATCGCTGTGGTCACTTTGAACGGTTCATCCCATCGCGCTGCCCTGCTCGAATTCAGGCTCTACGCTCAAGAATAGCGGGCACCGATGACTGTGGACCCGACTCGATTGCACCTCCACGCCAGCGTACAATTCGCCAGGTTCCTTCGCACGGATTAATAACCGTTCAATTTTACTTGGATTCTTTTCATGCATATTCACATTCTTGGCATCTGCGGCACCTTCATGGGGGGAATTGCCCAGTTGGCTCGCGCCTCAGGTCATCGCGTCACTGGCTGCGATACCGGCGTCTACCCGCCGATGAGTACACAACTTGAAGCGTCTGGCATTGAGCTGATTGAAGATTATGGGATTGAGCAGATCGCTTTGAAACCGGATTGTTTTATTGTGGGCAATGCCATTTCGCGTGGCAATCCGCTGCTTGAGGAAATACTGGACCGCAGCTTGCCCTATGTATCCGGTCCGCAATGGCTAGCCGACAACGTTCTGCAAGGCCGCTGGGTGCTTGCTGTCGCTGGGACGCATGGAAAAACAACGACGTCGTCGATGCTGGCCTGGATCCTCGAATACGCCGGCTTGAGTCCGGGGTTCTTGATCGGTGGCGTGCCGATGAATTTTGGCGTTTCAGCGCGAATTTCGGGGAAACAAATTGATTCTCCATTTTTTGTCATTGAAGCAGACGAGTACGACACAGCATTTTGCGATAAGCGCTCAAAATTTATTCATTACCGCCCACGGACCGCGATATTGAATAATCTCGAATTCGATCATGCTGACATTTTCGCTGATCTTGCCGCCATCGAGACGCAATTTCATCATTTTGTGCGCACTTTGCCGAGTAACGGCCTGATCGTTTGCAATGGCGAGGAAAGGAGTCTCGAACGTGTCCTGAGTCGTGGGTGCTGGACGCCGGTCGAGCGCTTCAACCAAACCAACGGCTGGCGCGTCGAAGGAAACGATGCTACCGGTTTGATTTGCCTGATGCGTGGTAACGAGGCTGTTGGCAGTACGAACTGGAATCTCATTGGCGATCACAACCGCGCCAACGCGGTATCCGCGCTGCTAGCGGCACGTCACGTTGGTGTTCCATTCGACAAAGGACTTGATGCCTTGTCGCAATTCAAGAATGCCAAGCGCCGTTTGGAGTTGCTCGGAACTGTTCGCGGCATTCATGTCCTGGATGATTTTGCTCACCACCCCACGGCCATCGCAACAACATTGAGCGGGCTGCGACGGAAAGTCGGCAGCGGGGTGAATGCGCCGCGCATTCTGGCTGTTCTTGAACCCCGCTCGAATACCATGAAACTCGGAGTCATGAAAGCGCAACTGCCTGCGAGTCTAAGCGAGGCCGACCTGGTCTTCTGCTACTCGGCCCGACTGGGCTGGGATGCCGCAGAGGCCCTGGCGCCCTTGAGCGACAAGGCTCTTGTCTGCGACGACTTGAATGAGCTGATACGAGGTATTGTTGCTGCTGCTCGGCCTGATGACCAGATTGTGGTGATGAGTAATGGGGATTTCGGAGGAATACACGACAAACTTCTGGCCGCGTTATCCGCTTAACCTGAACGCCTTTGAACGGCGGGTTTAGTGACACTGGCAAGCTACCGAACAAAATGATCGGCCAGCAGTGCCGCGAAGAGTAAGGTCAGGTAGATGATCGACCAGCGAAAAGTTCGCCTGGCCAGAGCATCACTGTAGTTACGCCAGAGGGTGAATGTGTAGCCAAGAAAGACGGCGTCGAGCAGCAGCACAGCCGCAAGATACCACGGCCCGCTCATGCCGAGCGTGTAGGGTAGCACCGTAGCGCCGGTAAGCATGACGACATAAAGAAAGCTGTGCTGGCAGGTAAAGGCAACCCCATGCGTGACCGGCAGCATGGGCAGACCGGCTTTGACATAGTCTTCACGCCGGTAACAGGCCAGTGCCCAGAAGTGTGGTGGGGTCCAGATGAAAATGATCAGGAATAAGACCAAGGCTTCGGGCGCGACGTTTCCGGTCATGGCAGTCCAGCCGAGCAAAGGGGGCATGGCGCCGGAAGCACCGCCGATCACGATATTCATCGGCGTCGCCGGTTTGAGGACGATGGTGTAGATCACCGCGTAACCCAGAAAAGTGGCGAGCGTTAACCACATGGTCAGTGGATTGACCATGGCGTAAAGCAGCCAGAGACCAGCGCTGCCAACCAGTGTGGCCAGAGCCAAAGTTTCTGCTACCGGCGCTTTTCCGCTTGCCGTGGCGCGCCAGCGAGTCCGCGCCATCATCGCGTCAACCGTTCTTTCAACGAGGCAGTTGATTGCGGCCGCAGCTCCAGCGACGAGTGCAATGCCAACGGACGCGGCGATGAAACTCATGAGCGGCGGAAAACCGGGCGAGGCCAGGAACATGCCAATCATCGCGGTGAAGACAATCAGGGTATTCACGCGCGGCTTGCATAGATCGAAGAAATCAGCAAGGCGTTGCCCAACCGTGCGCGGACTGTTTGCCTGATCTCTCAAAGTTGCGGGCATGCAAAACCTCCAGAACGTTAACGAATCCAGGAATACTTCAGCAGACGCTCAAGATCCTTGAGAACACCGCGCATGTCGACGGGATCAGCGTAACGCATCATGACGTTACCCAGGGAGTCGACGATGAACATGTCTTGGCCGCCACCACCCAGTGCGTCGTGCCAGACTTTTCCCTTTTCATTGGCACTTACCGCAGCAACGACGATATCCGGGAATTTCAGTTGCAATGCCGTTAACGCTGCCTTATTGTCTGTCGTTATCCCTTCATAAGTGATGAAGACACGTTGCAGACGGTTTTGTTCCTTGTTCAGTGCGATATAAACCTGCCCCATCATTTGCAGGCTGCTTTCACAGCTG
This sequence comes from Propionivibrio sp., assembly GCA_016705685.1. Classification (GTDB taxonomy): domain Bacteria; phylum Pseudomonadota; class Gammaproteobacteria; order Burkholderiales; family Rhodocyclaceae; genus Propionivibrio. Next base: position 681,934 of record JADJLB010000001.1, on the reverse strand, counting down.
TGGTCGCACATTCCCGTGGCCGGCAGCACGAGCAACCACTTGCCGCGAATAGCCGAAGTCGGTAATGGTTGTCCGTCGGCACGACTGAGACCGGTATCCGGCAACGGACGTGCCGGCTGAAGCAGCTCTCCATGGTTGCTGTATTTTTCAGGACGCCAATCCACCCAGAAGAGCCCGGTCCCGATCACGAAGGGAAGAAAAAAAACGCCGGCCAGCAACAACAGCGTATTACGTTTGGACTTTTCTGAAGGTACGGCCACAGTCATTACAAATCACCTTACTTTACGAAAATTTAAAACAAGCCAAAGTACTACGGTGGTCGCGGCCATCCCCCACCACTGGAAAGCGTAACTAAGATGCGACAGGAGCCGCTCATCGGGGCGGCGCCATTCGCGAGCGAATCCGCCAGCAGAACTTTGCGCATCGAGTTCAATGACGATCGGCTGAATCGGGAACGGTGCGGAGTTAACATAGCGATGCAGATCAAGATTTTGCCAGACGCTTTGCCAATCGGTCGTTCTGCTGGAATGGTCAGTGCCTAGTGTAAAAAAATAGGCCCCGGGAACGACTGCCGTGCCGGCTATTTCAACCTTTCCGGTGGGAGTTTTCACCTGCGGTACTTCACGATGTTCTGCATTCGCCGGAATCCAGCCTCGATTTACCAGCAAGCGCAGTTCACTGCCTTCGATCCGAAGCGGGGTGACCACATGAAATCCCGCCTTTTCGTGGAGTGTACGGTTATCGATCAATACCTGGTACTGTGGCTCGTAGTAACCTTGCGCGACGATCCTTCGGTAACGTAGTGCTTGGGGATCGGCCAGCGTAGTCGAAATCTGAACCGCCGATTCGGCACCGCGTGAATCAAGCTGCTGTTGAAGCGCACGTTTCGCGGACGCTTTGTTCCACTGCCAGTTACCGGCAGCAATAAGAAGTGGCAAAAGAAGGGCGGCCGCCAGAGTGGGCAGCAGGCGAGGCTGAAAACGTCGCACAGACTCACTGGCCTTGGGCGCAAACGAAGTTAGAGATGTTGCCACTTCATCCGTTGTGCGCGCATAATTCTCACTCGCCTTACTGGAGTCGGCAATGTTCAAGCTCATCATCCTTATCTTGTTGATTGGCGTGATCGGCAGCCTGTTTTCCGGCCTCTTTTTTCTTTCCCGTGATCACGGCACTGGCGACCGAACGGTGAAAGCGCTGACCCTGCGTATCAGCCTTTCGATCGCTGTCTTCGTACTTCTGATGTTGGGTTATAAGTTTGGCTTGATACCCGGCTGATCGCTGATCGGTAGAACAAGAAAAGCTTGGAAATTTTACTGCCACGTTGGAATCGTGCGCCGGCTAACAAGCAGGTATTGAAGCACGCCTCAAGGAGCATCGAACTCAGCGTCAGCGCGAAACCTGATCTTTATTCACTGATTTCGTGTCATCAACATTGAAAAATGCATAAGCAAGGGTGATCGTTCGGATGTCCTTGTCAACTTCTGGCTTGACAATAAAAGTCAGCGGCAATTCCTTGGTTTCTCCAGGCGCAAGGGTCTGCTGCGCAAAACAGAAACAATCAATCTTCTCAAAATGCTGCGCAGCCAATCCGGGCGTAATACTGGGGATGGCCTGACCTACGATCGTCTTGTCGGACAGATTTTGCACACGAAATTTAGCCTGGTGCAGTTCGCCCGGATGCAAGTCCAAGCTTGGGGTTAACGGAACCATTTCCCACGGCAGGCCGGGCATGACTGTGCCGGTAAATTCGACCGTCACCACACGACTCATATCGATACTGGAGGGGGGCGTCTTGGCTGCTCTGCTGCGGAGACCGCCAAGACCAAAGATGCCCGTTTGAGCGCCGCCTGCTGTTTTTCCGTTGAGCCCCGTGACATAACAGAACGCATCGTACAGCGGCACCATTGCAAAACCAAAAGCAAATGACAGCGCAACGACCGCTATAAGTTTCTTGACCAGCTTACGATGACTTGGCACGGGCACTGGAGTGCTGACGGATACAGGCATCGTTTCAGCTTTTTAAGAATAGCACAATGAGAAAAATGGCTAGCGCGACTGCAGCAATGCTCCAACCTAAACGCCGATTGTCGGCGCTTCGGCGATGGCGTTCCTCCTGCGAGGCATTATTCATTACGGTCATCGGGGGCTTCAATGCGCGTTCGTGGAAAGCGATTTATCGTTGTCGCCAGCCGTAGCCATCGCCAAAGCGTTTTGGACCGACACAGACAGATCCGGGTTCAGATTTGGAGCGATGGCAATGGTCTTCTGAGGAGTATTGGTTGAGATGCGTTCCTTGGGAACGCTGATCAAAGTGATGTTAACAAAGGCGAGGATACCAAACGGCACGAGCGCCCATAACCACTGCACCGTACCGGTCGGCCCGGAAAATTTGGCCGCTGGATTGCCGGTAGCCCGGCGATGTTTGACCATCGAATGGATCATGATCGCAAACACCACCACAAAAAGGGCACTGAGGACGATCATAAAACTATCATGCATCCTCAATTAACTTCTCCTGTGAGACGATTGACTCGTTGATAGAGGGCATAGCAACGCAATTTGAACGAAGGGAATTTGGAGCGACAGTGTCTGACGGAATGCCTATAACCAATAGACAAAAACAAACAGTAGCAACCAGATCACATCGACGAAATGCCAATACCAGGCGACCGCCTCGAACGCGAAATGATGCTCAAGGGTGAAGTGCCCGGCCAATGAGCGAAACAAAATGACGATAAGCATGACGGTTCCCATCATGACGTGGAAGCCATGAAAACCCGTCAGCATGTAAAAGGTGGCGCCGTAAATGCCATCACGGATACTGAATGCCGCCTCGGCATACTCATGTATCTGAAACCCGATAAACAAGATGCCCAAGGCAACTGTCATCGCCAGGCCAAGCTTGAGCTGGCGCTGGTTGCCCTTCTGAAGACCCCAATGCGCCCAGGTGACCGTTGCTCCTGAAGACAGAAGGATCAGGGTGTTTAAAGCGGGAATGCCCCAAGCATTTACAGGGTCGATTACAGTTTTTAGACCAGGACCCGCAGTGGGCCAGGCCGCGCTGAAACCCGGCCACAGAAGCTGTGTATCGGCAAGCCATGGCACGGCGAGGTTCCTGGCGTAGTACAGCGCGCCGAAAAACCCTGCGAAAAACATGACTTCCGAAAAAATAAACCACACCATTCCCCAGCGGAACGAACTATCGACCTGCTTGGAGTACTTCCCTGCCAGGCTTTCCTTGATGACCGTGCCAAACCAGCCGAACAACATGACCAGCAGAATACCCATCCCGAGGGTCATGACATAAGGGCCAGCAGCGATCTTGTTCATTACAAGCACAAAGCCGGTAGCCAGCGTAAGCAGAGCAACCGAGCCGACCAGCGGCCAGATTGAAGGCGGGGGTACGTAGTAGACGTTGCTGTCAGAGTGAGCTTGCATTTCTGTTTTCCTTCGAATGGTCTACTTCACTAAAGGCGGGGTGACAAACGAGTGGTAGGGCGGTGGTGAGGTCTGCGTCCACTCAAGCGAGTCAGCCCCATCCCAAGGCCGGTTTCCAGCTGGTTCGCCTCCGCGCACGCACTTGATCACGACATACAGGAACAACAACTGACTTGCGCCGAGGAGAAAGCCGCCCAAGCTGGCAATCTTGTTGAAGTCGGTGAACTGGAGCGAATAGTCGGGAATCCGCCGCGGCATTCCGGCCAAGCCAAGAAAATGCATTGGGAAGAAAGTAACGTTGAAAGCAATGGTGGTCAGCCAGAAATGCAGTTTGCCGAGCTTTTCGTCGTACATATGCCCGGTCCATTTCGGCAGCCAGTAGTACACGCCAGCCATGATGCTCATCGCCGAACCGGAGAACAGGACGTAGTGAAAGTGGGCAACCACATAGTAGGTGTCCTGCAGTTGAATATCCACCGGCACCAGCGCCAACACCAATCCACTGAAACCGCCGATGGTAAACAGGAACACGAACGCGAGAGAAAACAGCATCGGCGTTTCGAAACTGATCGAGCCCCGCCATAAGGTTGCGACCCAGTTGAAGACCTTGATGCCGGTCGGTATCGCAATCAGCATGGTGGCATACATGAAGAAGAGCTGCCCGGCGACCGGCATGCCGGTTGTAAACATGTGGTGCGCCCAGACGATAAAGGACAGAAATGCGATTGAGGCTACGGCATAAACCATCGAGACATAACCGAACAATGGCTTGCGTGCGAAGGTTGGAATCACCGTCGAGACAATACCGAAGGACGGCAGAATCATGATGTACACCTCGGGGTGGCCGAAGAACCAGAAAATATGCTGGAACATGATCGGGTCACCACCGCCGGCGGCATCGAAGAAATGGGTGCCGAAATGACGGTCGGTAAGCAACATGGTGATCGCGCAGGCCAGGACCGGCATTACGGCAACCAGCAGGTAGGCCGTAATCAACCAAGTCCAGACAAACAGAGGCATCTTCATCAGCGTCATGCCGGGAGCACGCATGTTCAAAATGGTGGTGATAATGTTGATCGCCCCCATGATCGAGGATATGCCAAGAATATGAACGGCAAGTATGGACATATCATATGCTATGCCTCCCTGCATAAAGAGTGGCGGGTACATTGTCCAGCCGCCGGCGATGGCACCGCCCGGCACAAAGAATGAAGCGATAAGCAGGGTGCCCGCCGCCGGCAACAGCCAGAAACTCCAGTTGTTCAGGCGGGGAAAAGCCATGTCCGATGCGCCGATCATCAGCGGCACTTGCCAGTTGGCGAAACCAACGAGCGCCGGCATGATGGCTCCGAATATCATGATCAAGCCATGCATGGTCGTCAGTTGGTTGAAAACGTTGGGCTGAAGCAATTGCAAGCCGGGCTGGAATAGCTCGGCACGAATCACCATGGCCAGCGCACCGGCGAAAAAGAACATGAACAGGCTGAACCACAAGTACAGAGTGCCAATATCCTTGTGGTTGGTACTAGTCAACCAGCGCATGATGCCGGCCGGGGCATGGTCATGGTCATGGTCGTGGTGAGCAGCGGCGCCGTTGATTGTTGTGGTATTCATTCCGAACTCCTTCTTACTTGCGACGGGCTGCAATGTCAGCCGGCTGCACTACGTCACCTGTCTTGTTGTTCCAGCTATTGCGCTCGTACGTGACGACGGCAGCGATATCAAGATCCGACAGTTGCTTACCAAAGGAAGCCATGGCCGTTGCAGGCTTGCCATTGAGCACGATATCAATATGGCCCGATTTGTCGCCACTGACGATTTTTGAGCCGTTAAGCGCCGGGAACGCACCAGGAAGGCCTGCGCCATCGGGCTGATGACACGCCGCGCAGTTGGCGGAGTACACTTTTTCGCCCAGCGCCTTCAACTCGGCCATCCCGTAAGTCTTGTTGGCATTGGCTGCCGCGGTTGCCGCCATGGCGATCTGCTCTTTCTTCCAGCTGGCAAACTGCTCGGGGGGAACTACCTCAACGACGACCGGCATGAATCCATGGCCGACACCGCACAATTCAGCGCACTGACCCCGGTAAGTACCTGGCTTATCGACTTTGAACCAGCTGTCGCGAATGAAGCCCGGAATGGCGTCTTGCTTGACGCCGAAGGCGGGAACCCACCAGGCGTGAATCACATCGCTGGAGGTCATCACCAGACGAACTTTCTTGCCGGCCGGAACAACCAAGGGGCGGTCGACTTCAAGAAGGTAATTCTCTCCTTTCGGCTGCGAACCTTCGATTTGCTCTTTCGGCGTCGACGTGTTGCTCATGAAGCGGATATTGTCGCCCAGGTATTCGTACTCCCATTTCCACTGGTAGCCCGTTACCTTGATGGTTAGATCTTCCTTCGTGGTGTCCTTCATCGACACAACCAGACTCGCCGCCGGTCGGGCCATAAAGAAGAGAATCAAAACAGGGATGATGGTCCAGATGATTTCAACGAGCAGGTTGTCGTGAAATTTTGCCGCCTGATACCCTGCGGACTTGCGGTGCTTAACAAGCGCAATGGCCATCGGGACAAAAACAACCAATAGAATGACCAAGCATATCCAGAGGATCAAGGTATGCAGATCGTAAATAGATTGGGCCAGGTCGGAAGCCGGGGCGGGAAGATTCAAAGCGTATTCTGCCCGTGAAAGCGAGGGAACCAGTCCTGCAATCAAACCGATCAGTAAACGAGCGGCAAAAAACGAAAGACCGGCACGCCGGTCAGGGAAATTAAGCATTCTCAAGATATTGCCTCCCACCCTTTTTTGAATTTACAACAAGTGCGGCATTGTGCCACATCTACAATGAAATTGCATTGAGGTTGATGGTTATTTTTCTATTTTTTACTCGCCTGCCATACCCAATAGACCATGAACCTACCGGTTACACGGTACTAAAATGCCAAGAAATCCGGCTTTCGGCACAAGCAGGCAAACGATCGAATAAAAATCGCCCGATGTCTATGCTGGCTTCTGCCAATATTCAAAAGAAACGCTAGGCGGGACAAGCCATCAACGTCGATTACTTCCCGCCACCATTTTGAATTCGAACAATCGGCATTCGAGTGCGCCGTTATAGAGCGGTGTTTTCTTGCTCGGCGTCAGACGCATCAGCTTGGGCATCCGCATATCGGCGGACAACAGATAACAATTCCATCCGGCAAATTTCCGCTTGAGTGCGCTGCCAAGATGCGGGTACAAGTCAGCGAGTTCGTCCTGTTCCGACAAGCGTTCGCCATACGGCGGATTGGTAACCAGTATGCCGGCCACCGCCGGGGCGTCGATTTCCAACAGATCGCCTGAACGCAGTGTAACCGCCGGCAGCAATCCGGCGCGATCGAGATTGGCGAGCGCGGCGCGCACGGCGACCGGGGATATGTCGCTGCCGTAAATCTGCGCGCTGGCGGCGGGTTTCTCGGCATCCATTGCCGTGTCGAGCAATCTTTTCCATTCCAGAAGCCTGAAGTTCTTCAAGCGCTGAAAACCAAAGTCGCGGCCGGCGCCCGGCGCAATGTTGAGCGCCATCTGCGCTGCTTCGAGAAGAAAGGTTCCACTGCCGCACATCGGGTCGAGCAGGGGGATACCGGGTTGCCAGCCCGAAAAACGCAGAATGCCGGCGGCCACATTCTCCTTTAGCGGCGCCTCGACCGTCTTTTGCCGCAAACCTCGCTGGTAAAGGGGAGCACCCGAGGTATCGATGTAAAGCGTGCATTCACTAGCGTTTAGAAAACCATGGATACGCACTTCCGGCTCGCGCGTGTCGACACTCGGGCGTTTGCCGACATCCGCGCGAAAGCGGTCGCAGAGGGCGTCTTTGATCCGCAGAGTGATGAATTCAAGGCTTCTGAGGGGGCATTTAAGCGCGGTGATATCGACGCGGATCGTCTGCCCCGCGTCAAACCAGGTCGGCCACGGCACTGCGAGCGCCTGGCGGTAGATGTCATCTTCCTTGAGGTAAGGCCCGCGTGAGACTTGCCAGAGTATGCGGGTGGCGATGCGGGAGTGCAGGTTGGCCGAGTAGCAAGCCGGCCAATCGGCGCTAAAGTGCACACCACCGGGAATTTGCTTCGCATGGGCAACGCCAGCCGCGGACAAATCTTCCACCAGCAAGGGTTCCAGACCACGCGGACAACTGGCAAAAAAATTTTCCAAAAGGCAATTCCTAGAAGGGTTTAAACGTGACAAGGAAAACAATAGCGAGCAAGGTCAGGACGGGTAATTCGTTGAACCAGCGAAACCAGACATGGCTGAAAGTGTTGCGACCGTTCTGAAAATCGTGTAATAGCTTTCGACAGAACCGGTTATAGGCCACCAGGCCGACCACCAGCAAGGTCTTGACATGCAGCCAGCCACCGGACTGATCAAAGCCGAGCCACAGCCAGAGGCCAAGCGCGATGGACAGGTAGCCGATCGGTGTCATGAAGCGGTAGAGCTTTCCCGCCATCAGCAGCAGCCGGTCGTACTCAGCCCTGCTATCTGGAGGCACCATGGCCAGATTGACGAAAATACGCGGCAGGTAAAACAGCCCGGCAAACCAGCTGATAACCAACACGATATGCAGTGTTTTAACGACGAGATAATCCATCACCCAGACCCTTCCTGCCATGCGGCATTCACGCCATCCGCTACCAACGGATAGCGCAATTTTGCCCGGAGTTCCTTTTTGATACGCCTGTTTTCGATCCGTCGCGATTCACCCATGAACGACAATTGAAGCGCCGACAACCGTTGCTGCGCCTCGCTACGCGATACGCGTGGCGGCCGCGACAGGCCAAAGCGGTCGGCGACCAGATCGAAATATTCTCCCATCATCATCGACGAATCGTCGGTCGCGTTGTAGCTGCGATTGGCAAGGCCGTAACGCAGCGCCGCGCAACTGAGCATTGCCAGGTCGTCGGCGTGGATGTGATTGGTGAACACGTCGTCTTCTGGGCGTAGCGCCAATACCCCCCTTTTCAGTCGCTCCAAGGGCAGACGCTCGGCTGCATAGATCCCGGGGGCACGCAGGATACAAACGCGCACGCCGTTTCGTCGACCAAAACGGCGCAATTGGCGTTCGGCATCAATGCGGCGCATGGCGCGTTCGGATGTGGGCCGTGGGCGACGTGTTTCGTCGATCATCTCACCGCCACAGTCGCCATAAACACCGCTGGTACTAATGTAAATGAGTCGCTGTGGTAGTCTTTTTCCCCGCACCAAGGCCGCGAGCAGTCGGCGCATGCGTACATCCACGGTGCCGCGTTCGGTGGGCGGCGCAAAATGCAGTACGATGTCGGCCAATCCACTGATGCGCTGTAGACTCGAGGCACAATCCAGATCGGCATGGATCGGTCGAACCCCACGTTCGCGCCAGAAGGCGAACTGATCCAAATCGCGCAAAAGGGCGTAAACCCGATAGTGTCCGAGAAGGCGTGGCAAGGTGCGGCGCGCCACATCACCGCAGCCGACGATCAGAAGGTTTTGCACAGCGTCATTTTACCGGATTCATACTTTCAGGGAGGTCCGATGGGGTTTTTAGTCCGTGTTTCGCCGGATCGAGGCATACCGCACGAATTTTGCGCTGAGACTGACGAAACCATACTGGCAGCGGCTCTGCGACAGGGGCTGCTGTTGCCTTATGGTTGTCGCGACGGCGTTTGCGGAACTTGCCGCGGTAAAGTGGTCAGCGGCAAGATCGACCATGGCAAGGCCCCGACAAGCACACTGAACGAAGCCGATCGAAATGCAGGATTTGCCCTCTTTTGTTGTGCCAAGGCACGAAGCGACCTGACCATCGAGAGCCGGGAAGTCCGTTCGGCGCAACAAATCCCGGTAAGAACCCTGCCGGCGCGGGTGCAAAAACTTACGCGGGCAGCACCCGATGTCATGATCATTGAACTCAAACTGCCGACCAATGACCGACTTCAGTTTTTGGCCGGACAATACATCGAGATTCTCCTCAAGGGCGGCCGACGACGCGCGTTTTCACTAGCCAACGCGCCACACAACGATGACTTTCTGCAACTGCATGTCCGACGCGTGCCCGGTGGGCAGTTTACCGAACATGTATTCAACACCCTGAAAGAGCGTGACATTCTGCGCTTCAGCGGGCCGCACGGCAGTTTTTTTCTGCGCGAGGACTCGTCGAAACCCATCTTGCTGATTGCCGGCGGAACCGGCTTCGCGCCGATCAAAGCGATCGTCGAACATGCTATCGCTCAAAAGCCGCATCGACCGATGACGATTTACTGGGGTGGTCGGGAACGCGCCGACCTCTACCTGAAGCCAGTGCCCGAACAGTGGGCGCTGGAGAACTCAAGCATCCACTTCGTTCCGGTTTTATCCGACACCTCTCAGTGCGAGAAATGGTGTGGGCGCATCGGTTTCGTCCATGCGGCCGCCATGCAGGATTTTCCTGATCTTTCGGGTCATCAGGTGTATGTTTGTGGTTCGCCGGAAATGGTGGCTGCAGCGCGCCGTGATTTTGTCGGAAAATGCAGACTGCCGGAAAACGAGTTTTTTGCCGATTCCTTCGAATATGCCAATGACGAGGACTCTGTCGCACCAGCTTCCGCTGGAAATCCGTTCAATATTGCAGGTTGATCGCCATGCCCGATATCTATGTGACCCGACAACCTCTGGTCAATCGCCAGAGCAAGATCATCGCCACGCGCCTGACGCTTCATTTCGACGACGGGGCAACAACCAAAGACGCGGTCAGTCTCCTTAACGCACTATCGGAGTTCTGGCCATTGGGTGAAAAGCTGATTTTTGTCAGTTGCGGCAACATACCCTGCGATGCAGCAATGCTGGAGTGGCCGATGCCGGAAAATGCGACGATCGAGGTTGAATCGGCCTCTTTTGTCGCGCCAGACGCGGCAGTCCTTGTTGCCGCCTTGCAGGCAGCGCAGCCTTCGCTCTGCCTAGTTTTCGACACGCAGGCAAAGACCGCGCTGACCTCCAACATCCCCTTCCGCTTTATCGCTTTCGACGCTCAGCGCTTTTCACCGCCTCAACTCAAGAGCCTGGCGGCACAAACGCAACCCTACGGCATCGGCGTGGCCATCAACGTTCGGGACGGGCAAGCTTTTCAGGCGTGCCTGGATGCCGGGGTCAATGCCGCCGCCAGCTGGTTTTTCAAATACCCGACAAGAGCACCGGCCAAAGCCCTCAACGCGGGGCAGGCACAAATCGTTCGCGTACTGAATCTGGTGCGCAAGAATGCTGATGTCAAGGAAATCGAAGCGGCGCTTAAACACGATGTGGCGCTTTCCTACAAGCTTCTGCGCTATATCAATTCCGCCGGCTTTGGCTTGTCCTGCGAGGTTCAGTCATTCCGCCATGCCGTAACGATACTGGGCTACGACAAACTCAACAAATGGCTGTCGCTATTGCTGGCCACGGCGAGCAAGGATCCGATGGCACCGGCGCTGATGCATACGGCGCTGACGCGTGCGAGACTGATGGAAGTGCTATCGCAAGGCTTGGTCGATCGGCAGGAATACGACAATCTGTTCATCACCGGCGCTTTCTCGATGCTCGATGCATTACTGGGAGTCAGTATGGACAAGGTGCTGGAATCCATGAGCCTGCCCGAGTCGATCTGTGATGCCCTGCTCGGCAATGGTGGCGTGTACGGCCCCTTCCTCGATTTAGCAATCTTGAGTGAAGGCGAAGACGGGAAAGCGCTCGCCGAACAGGTGGGAATGCTCGGCTTGTCGGCTGATCAGTTCAATCGGGCGCAAATGCAGGCTCTGGCCTTTGCCGATACGATGGAGTTGTAGCACAGCCAGTTTCGGAGATCGTGTTTGGAAGGCTGCGCCCGTCGCACCAAGGCGCCCGTGTCATCGATAACCCACGCAAAGCGTAACGCTGAGGCCGCAATGCGGGATCGGTACGGGTTGGGCGTGACAAAATCACGGCGACGATAACTGGATATCACGATGAAAACTTTCCCTCTCCTGCACCTGACATGAAATCAAACGCCCCCACCCTGATGGTCCAGGGATGCACCTCCGATTCCGGCAAAACCACGCTGGTCGCTGCGTTGTGCCGCATACTTCACCGCCGTGGCGTGCGCGTTGCGCCGTTCAAGCCACAGAATATGGCGCTCAATTCGGCGGTAACTGTCGACGGGGGTGAAATCGGCCGGGCACAAGCATTGCAGGCGCTGGCAGCGGGACTCGAAGCACACATCGACTTCAACCCGGTACTCCTGAAGCCGGCCACGGATAAGCGCGCGCAGGTGATCATCCACGGCAAGGCGCTGACCGATCTTGATGCCCGCGATTACCATGAGTACAAACCGCTTGCCATGAAGGCGGTGCTCGAATCGTACGGCCGCCTGTGCGCACAGTACGAGTGCGTGCTCGTTGAAGGCGCGGGCAGCCCTGCCGAAATCAATTTACGCGAACGGGATATTGCCAACATGGGCTTCGCCGAAGCCGTCGATTGCCCGGTGATCTTGATTGCCGATATAGATCGTGGCGGTGTTTTTGCCCATCTGGTGGGCACGCTCGACCTGCTTTCAGCGTCGGAACAGGCGCGGGTGAAGGGTTTTGTGATCAATCGCTTTCGCGGCGACATCAGCCTGCTCGAATCCGGCCTGCGTTGGCTCGAAGAGCGCACCGGAAAGCCGGTACTGGGGGTGTTGCCTTTTCTGCACGGACTCTACCTCGACGCCGAGGATGCGCTGCCGCGAGGCGTCGAAGACAAGGACGAGAGGGCGGCGAAATTGCGCGTTACCGTGCCGGCCTATCCACGCATTTCGAATCACAACGATCTCGATCCCTTGCGTTTCCACCCGGAAGTCGACTTTCGTTTTATTGGCCCCAACGACAGGCCGCCACCGTGCGATCTCATCGTTCTGCCCGGCTCAAAGGCCGTGCAGGCCGATTTGGCCTGGTTACGGGCACAGGGTTGGGAAGAAGCCATTAGCCGTCATCTGCGTTATGGCGGGAAAGTGATCGGGATCTGCGGCGGTTTGCAGATGCTTGGTCAGTCTTTGCACGACCCGCTGGGTCTGGAAGGCAAACCGTGCAGTGTCAGCGGCCTCGGCTGGCTCGACTATGAAACGACGCTGGCAGCGGAAAAGACGCTGGAGAATGTAAGCGGAATATTGACGCTATCCGGTACGGCCAGCATCGCCGGGTACAAGATACACATGGGAGTAACGCAGGGGGCCGCACTGGCCAACCCCGCTGCTCAGCTGAACGGCAAGCCGGATGGTGCGCTGTCCGATGACGGTCAGATTCTAGCCACCTACTGCCACGGCCTGTTTGATGTTCCTGAGGCGCTTTCCGCGTTGCTGAACTGGGCGGGTTACCAACCGACGTTCGCCTTCGATCCGCAGCAGCGCCGCGAGAAGGACATTGACCGCCTGGCCGATGCGGTTGAAGAAAACATGGATCTGAGTCTGCTGTCCGAGTTTAGTTCTCATCCGTGCCCGTCGGAGGTGGGCTCGGCGGACGCATCAGCCCTGCCAGTGCGATGATGCAAAAAACCGCACCCGCATGAAATGTGGCGGTAGCGCCGTAACGGTCCCACAGCAGGCCGGCGAGTATACTGGCCAGGAGCATGGCCAATCCGCTCACCAGATTGAAGAATCCGAAAGCCGTGCCACGTAGATCTGCGGGAACCGTGTTCGCGACCATCGTGGCCAGCAAACCCTGCGTGATGCCCATATGGATTCCCCACAGGGCCACGCCGGCAAGCACGAAACTCCAATGGTCGTTCAGGGCAAGCACCAGGTCGGCGCAGATCAGCACCACCAGACCGATCGACAGCAGCTTGATGTGACTCATGCCATCGGAAAGTTTGCCGAAAGGGTATGCCGTGAGGGCATAGATGATATTCATGGCCACCATCACCAACGGCACCAGCGCCACGGGGATGCCCCCTTGCTGAGCTCGCAACACCAGAAATGCTTCACTGAAGCGCGCCAGCGTAAATACGGCGCCAATCCCCACCACCCACCAGTACCGCAAACCGAGGCGCACGAGGTTTTCACGGCGAATCGGGTTGGATCGTTTCACATTTTGATATTGTTCAGGCTCGCGCAAACCAAAGACGAGCAAGGCAACGGCCATCAACCCGGGGATGACGGCGACCCAGAACACGGCACGGAAATCGTCAGCCCACAGCAGCATGAGTCCAACCGCCAGCAACGGTCCGAGGAAGGCGCCAACGGTGTCAAGGGATTGGCGCAAGCCGTAGGCTGCCCCTCGCAAATGTACCGGCGTAATGTCGGCGACCAATGCATCGCGCGGCGCGCCGCGCATGCCTTTGCCCACACGATCGATCAGTCGGGCAGTCAGCACAATACCGGCCGACGCCGCGACGGCAAACAAGGGTTTGGTCAGCGCACCCAGCGCGTAACCGAACACGGCCAGGCCTTTTCGTTTGCCGAGGTAATCGCTCAAGGCACCCGAAAATATCTTCACGATCAGCGCCGTGGATTCGGCCAGTCCTTCGATCAAACCCACCGTGAAAGCACTCACTCCCAGGGTTGTAACCATGAACAAAGGCAACAGACTGTGTATCATTTCCGATGAAATATCCATCAGCAGACTGACCATGCCCAGCACCCACACCCCTGATGGAATTTGGCCCAGCAAGGCGCCGCTCACTTTCTTGACATCACCCGACATCTGAGCTTCCAACCCATGGATTGAACGCCTGCTCGATAACCAGAGGCATTCTTTAGGGCTCGTATTTTGTGGCTGATCGCGGAACTTCCAGCGGGGATGCCATGATCATGAGGAAAACAGTCCATGAATTCGACCCCAAGGCGTCAGCTTTGCCTGGCCAGAAGGCTGACTGCAAGCGCAGACAACCTGGTTTCGGCCCCTGTGCTTGGCCTCGTAAAGCGCTTTGTCGGCGGAGGCGACCAGCCGTTCGGCCAACTGTTTATCCTCGCCAACCAGATCCTCGACGGGCAGCATGGACAGTCCAATGGATATGGTCAGCTTGATCGTTTGCCCACCAAGCGCCTGCAGACTCTTCTCGGCAATGCTGCAGCGAATCCGTTCGGCAATTTGCTGAGCATGATGCAATTCGGCCTGGGGTAACAACACGACGAATTCCTCGCCGCCATAGCGAGCTATCGTATCGCCCGATCTCAATTGGGATTGAATGGCCAGCGCCACGCTTTTCAACACTTCATCCCCCGACTGATGTCCGTAGCTGTCATTGATTCGCTTGAACTTGTCGATATCGAGGAACATGCAGGCCAGGGGATGCTTGTATCGGCGTGCCTGGCTGATCTCCACATGACAACGGTGTTCAAAGTAACGGCGGTTCTGCACGCCGGTGAGCACATCGGTCAGTCCGATCAGTTTCAACCGTTCTTGCGCCAGCGCGCTTTCCAGGCAGATGGCAACGACTTCGGCCAGTCGTTCAAGGAAGTCTGTCCCCCATCCGGTGATATATCGATCGGGATTGGTGCTGCCAAAGTTGAGGCTGCCGATTAGTTCGCCCTGGCGCGTAAGCGGTAGCAGAGCGACAGAAGAAATGCTGGCATGCGCATCATTGAACAAGGTCTGATGCTGTTGTGCCTCATAGACACCAAGACAAGGACGGCGCGCGTTTCCATACAGTATTTCTAGCGGGACGGAAGATTGGAGCAGTGTCAGGCCACTGAAGTCTGAATCAATGCCATGCGCGCATTCGAGGATTCGCGTGGCCTCATAATCCTTGTCGACCAAAGCGAGGGTGACATGATCAATCCCAAATGCCAGCTTGTATTCGGAGAGGAGCAAACGTACCAATTCCAACAGAGAACTCGCGGCGATAAGTTTGCGTTCGAGTTGATCAAACCGACGCATTTTGTCTTCGTTCTGCCGCGCTTCGTGCAGCAGTGTTTCCAGTTGCTGTCGTAGTGAAAAGTTCTCCGACTGGAGTGGATCATTTAAAGCCATAGTGTTTGAAGTCCGCACTCGATCTTCACAATCCGTACTTCATCAGCCGGGCGGACTATGAACTGACCGCACATTTGGTTGACAATCCGATCAAGTCAAGCGACTGCCTCCTGTGCTCCAGTCCTGCGCTGATGGTATTTCAAAGACAACTCTTCCCACTCGATCACCAGACCACCTCCGGTGGCCTCATGCTGCTTCTCCCAATTGGTGAGGAGGTCGAGACAGGCATGGTCAATGTAGTCCAGATCTTCAAAATGTATGTGCACTTCCGATCCAGGGCGAATACGCTCCAGTTCAGCAGCTAGCAAAGGCAGGCGTATCAAGGTCGCCGACCCCTTTAGATAAAGATTCAGTCGATTGCTGATGAAGTCTTCATCCCATCTGATTTCGAGATGAGAGAAGACATACAGCAGTTTGATCAATGACAGTAACAGGCCAAACAACACCCCTTTGAGCAAATCGGTCGAAACAATGACGACGATGGTGGAAAAGTAGATTGCCGCTTCGGTCTTACCGAAATGTAGCAGTTTTGGCACGACCTTGGGATAGGCCAGCTTGTACCCGGTAAACACCAACAGCCCAGCCAAACTTGCTACCGGAATGTAGGCCAACGTGAAAGGAAGTACCGCAACAAATAACAACAACCATACTCCATGCAGAATAGCTGAGCTGCGCGTTTGCCCGCCAGCGTCAACATTGGCGCTCGATCGCACAATGACGCCAGTCATGGGGAGTACGCCAAGCAGGCCGCATAGGGCATTGCCAATCCCCTGCGCAGCTAGTTCTTTGTCATACTTTGTGCGCGGCCCCTGGTGCATTTGATCCACCGCACTGGCGCACAGCAGCGTTTCTGCGCTGGCGATGAAAGCCACCGAAGCCGCCGCGACCAACACGCCACTATCAGTAACATGTTTAAGGCTTTCCAGGGTTGGATACTGAATAACCGACAAGATGTTGTTGATGTCGTCCGGGTTCTTCAACAAATCCGGTATGTACTTGATTTTCAAATGCAGCAATGCTGCGGTCAGCACGGCGGTAACGATGGCGACCAAAGGTGCTGGCAATGCCTTGAGTTTTTTCGGAGCGAAGTTCGTCCATAGGGCAATGACCGCAATCGTCAGTATGCCAATGCCGAAGGCTTCGAGAGCTGCGCCGCCAGCGGATAGCGTATAGGTCAATGCGCCGGGAATCCCGAGCAGATTTTGGACTCCAGCGCCGATCGGTTTGCCATCAAGCATCACATGAAATTGCGAGGAAAAGATCAACACACCGATACCGGCTAGCATTCCATGAATCACGGCAGGAGAAACCGCGCGAAACCACTGCCCAAGCTTCAGGAGACCTGCTGCGAGTTGCATCAACCCGGCCAACAGAACGATCAAACCCAGCATCGGCAAACCATATTGCTGAACAATTTGCCACACCAACACCGTCAGACCAGCTGCTGGACCACTCACCTGCAGGGGCGACCCCGCAAGCAGGCCCACGACGATGCCCCCTATTATGCCGGTGATCAAACCAGCGGTCGGCGGCACCCCGGATGCGATGGAGATTCCCATGCACAGTGGTAAGGCTACAAGGAACACAACAACTGAAGCCAGCGCATCCTTTCCGAAATTGCTCCGATAGTATTCAATTACCGATGACTTATGATCCATCTGCCAATCTTCCCTGATTTAGTATTTTGGGCGTATCTCACCCACTGTTATGAAATCGAAGTCCTTACGCTGGTGAGTTTAGCGGAATCGGTGTAGCGAAGAAACCTCAAGCTTTTATTCCCAACCTGATGAATTGAAGTTGAAAGGGAGCTACTCATTCTGTTTGCATGTTTTCAGTCAAGGCTTCAGGCAGTGATCGAATTTCGCTTTTCGACAGATTTTTGGCAACTTCCCGCTGACAAAATGGTCGAAGCCGCCCGTCACACAACAAATTTTGTGTTCAAGACTGTACTTTTTTCATTGCCACCCTCGTGGTAGAGTACGCCTCCGGCTTTAACGACACTTTCCAAGGGGGAAGATCCGGGCAGTTGCCGACAGCCAGAGTCAATCGCAGCACAGCATCGATCGAGCTTGATGACCGCATGCGTTTCATGGGTGTTAACAACGGATAATTACAGGTTCACGACTGGGCGAGGATGGGCTTGCATGGATTTCATGCACTGCCATCTGTTTTTTATTTTTACGAAACGAGTTATGGAGAACTGAATGCCACTGACTATCGGAATACCACGTGAGGTCTTTGCGGGTGAAAAGCGCGTCGCGACCGTTCCCGAAGTGGTCGAAAAATTGATCAAGCTGGGTTTCAAGATCGCCGTTGAATCCGGCGCCGGCAATGAAGCGAATTTCAGTGACGACGTTTATCGATCTGCGGGCGCAGAAATCATAGAAGGCGCTGCCAAGCTGTGGGCTGCATCCGATATCGTGTTCAAGGTTCGCGAACCG
Organism: Propionivibrio sp.; assembly: GCA_016705685.1. Lineage (GTDB taxonomy): Bacteria > Pseudomonadota > Gammaproteobacteria > Burkholderiales > Rhodocyclaceae > Propionivibrio. The sequence goes on along the minus strand of JADJLB010000001.1, from coordinate 664,121 downwards.
AGCACGGATGAAGTCGGCTTGATGCATGAAGGACAGACATTGATCAGCTTCATCTGGCCAGCCCAGAACCCGGATTTGATGAAGCAACTCGCCGCCAAGAAGGTCACCGTACTGGCCATCGACTCGCTGCCGCGCATGCTGAGCCGCGCCCAGAAAATGGACGCACTGACTTCCATGGCCGGCATCACCGGCTACCGCTCCGTTATAGAGGCTGCCAACGCCTTCGGCCGCTTCTTCGCCGGCCAGATCACGGCCGCGGGCAAGGTTCCGCCAGCCAAGGTCTTTATCGCCGGCGCCGGCGTGGCCGGCCTCGCGGCGATCGGCACCGCCGTCAGCCTGGGCGCCATCGTGCGGGCCAACGACACCCGTTCCGAAGTGGCCGATCAGGTCGTGTCGATGGGCGGCGAATTCGTCAAAGTTGATTATGAGGAAGAAGGTTCCGGCGGCGGCGGCTACGCCAAGGTGATGAGCGAGGGCTTCCAGCAGGCCCAGCGCGAGATGTACGCCAAGCAGGCCAGAGAGGTGGACATCATCATTACCACCGCGCTGATTCCCGGCAAGCCCGCACCCAAGCTGATTACCGCCGAGATGGTGAAGAGCATGAAGCCGGGTAGCGTCATCGTCGACCTGGCGGCCGAACGTGGCGGCAACTGCGAGCTGACCGAGCCCGGTCAGGCAGTGGTGAAGCACGGCGTGACCATCGTCGGTTACACCGACCTGACCTCGCGCCTGGCCAAGCAGTCGTCGACGCTGTACGGAACCAATCTGTTCCGACTCTCCGAGGAGCTGTGCAAGACCAAGGACGGCATCATCGACGTCAACATGGAAGACGAGGCCATCCGTGGCCTGACCGTCATCAAGAACGGCGAAGTGACCTGGCCGCCTCCGGCACCCAAGGTTGCGGCAGCGCCGGCCGCCAAGCCGGCCGCGGCCGTGCCGGCCGCCAAAAAAGGCGGTCACGGGCATGGTGGCGACAACGCCCCAGCGTCAGGTAGCAGCACCGCAATCACGTTTGGCGTGGCAGCGGCAATCTTCTGGTTTGTCGGTGCCAACGCCCCGGCAGCTTTCCTGCCGCACTTCACCGTGTTCGTGTTGGCGTGCTTCGTCGGTTACATGGTGGTTTGGAACGTTACGCCTGCGCTGCATACGCCGCTGATGAGCGTCACCAATGCAATTTCCAGCATTATCGCCATCGGCGCACTGGTTCAAATCGCGCCGCCTGGCATGGTGCCGGATCAATGGATCCATTGGCTTGCGGTGGTCGGAATCGCGCTCACCACGATCAACATGTTCGGCGGATTCGCCGTTACCCAGCGCATGCTGGCGATGTTCCGCAAATAAGGAAGAAGACTCATGACTGCAAGTCTAGCAACAGTCTCCTATATCGGAGCTACCATTCTGTTTATTCTGAGTCTCGGCGGCTTGTCCAGCCCGGCGAGTTCGCGGCGCGGTAACCTGTACGGCATGATCGGCATGACCATCGCCGTGCTGGCGACGGTTTTCGGCCCGCGCGTGACGATGGCCGGCCTGCCGTGGATTATCGCGGCAATGGTGGTCGGCGCCGGCATTGGCGTATTTGCGGCACGCAAAGTCCAAATGACACAAATGCCGGAACTGGTCGCACTGATGCACAGTCTGGTCGGTCTGGCCGCAATGCTGGTCGGATTCGCGAACTACATCGATCCGGCCGCTGCCGCCGGACTGAGCCACGCGGAAAAGGCGATCCACGAGATCGAAATCTACGTCGGTATCCTGATCGGCGCGATCACGTTCTCCGGATCGATCATTGCGTTCGGCAAGTTGTCGGGGAAGATCGGCGGCAACCCGTTACTGCTACCGGCACGCCACTGGATCAACCTGATCGGATTGCTGGTCGTCGTTTACTTCGGACGCGAATTCCTGCACACCGAAACAGTCGCGGACGGCATGACGCCGTTGTTCGTGATGACCGCAATTGCTCTTCTGTTCGGCATTCATATGGTGATGGCCATCGGCGGTGCCGACATGCCTGTGGTGGTGTCGATGCTGAACAGCTATTCCGGATGGGCGGCAGCGGCAACCGGCTTCATGCTGTCGAACGATTTGTTGATCGTGACGGGTGCTTTGGTGGGATCAAGCGGCGCGATCCTTTCATACATCATGTGCAAGGCGATGAACCGCAGCTTTATCAGCGTGATTGCCGGCGGCTTTGGTACGACAAGCGGAACCGTGGCGCCCACGGGGTCGCAACCTGCCGGTGAAGTGGTGCCGATCAGCGCGGTCGAAACGGCCGAACTGCTGCGCGATGCGAAGAACATCATCATTATTCCGGGTTACGGAATGGCGGTGGCACAGGCTCAGCACACGGTAAATGAAATCACGCAGTATCTGCGCAATAAAGGCATCAACGTACGTTTCGGAATCCACCCGGTCGCCGGCCGCATGCCGGGTCACATGAATGTGCTTCTGGCCGAAGCCAAGGTGCCGTACGACATCGTATTCGAAATGGACGAGTTGAATGACGACTTCCCGAAGACCGATGTTGCCATGGTGATCGGCGCCAACGATATTGTAAATCCGGGTGCGCAGGACGACCCGAACAGCCCGATCGCCGGCATGCCGGTGCTCGAAGCGTGGAAGGCCAAAACCTCCATTGTGATGAAGCGCAGTATGGCTTCTGGCTATGCCGGTGTAGACAACCCACTATTTTATAAGGAAAACAACCGCATGCTCTTCGGCGACGCCAAGAAGATGCTGGATGAGGTCCTGGTGGTATTAAAGGCTGATTGACTATACCGGCCGCCGTTGCATCGCTGATTGCGACGGCACCCTGGTGATCGGGTGCCGTTGTATTGTCGGCTTATGAGCTGATCAAGCCTGTCATGTCTTGAGCTTTTCTTCAGGGGGTAGCATGGAGGTCAAGGAAGTACTTAAGGTCAAGAACCCTGCGCTGTTTGCCACACATCCCGATTCGCTCCTCTCCGAAGCGGTCATCATGATGGCCGAAAACGATATCGGCTCGGTTGTTGTGATGAATGACGGAAAACTGGTGGGAATGCTGACTTTTCGTGAAGTTCTCAAAGTATTGGCCAAGCGCCAGACCGAACGGCGTATAGGCCCGACCCCACCGATCGCGGAAATTCTGGTCAGTGAAGCCATGGAGACCAATCCGCCGACTACCGACCCGGCGATGGACGTTGATGAGTTACGCCGCCTGATGATCAACACGCACAGCCGGTATGTCCCGGTAATGGATGGCGATATCATGACCGCCGTCATCTCGTTCCACGACGTCGCCAAAGCAGTCCTGGAAGAACGGAACTTCGAGAACAAGCTGCTCAAGGCGTATATCAAAGACTGGCCCGCAGAGTAGGCGCTTGACCGCAACCCCGATTCCGGGATTGCTCAGATTTCACCCACAGCAAACAAGCGCCGGTGCTCCTTGATGGCATAGCGATCTGTCATCCCGGCAATGTAGTCGGCCACCCGGCGATGTTGTGAAGGGCTATCGTCCCTCTGATATTGAGGTGGTAACAGACGAAGGTCGCTTACGAAAGCCGAAAAAAGATCGGCGACAATCCGCTGCGCCTTGCTCGTCATGCGTAAAACCTGATAATGCTGATAGAGGTGTTTACGCAGAAATAACTTGATTTCTCGTTGTGCCCGCTGTAGTTCGCCCGAATAAGCAACCAGCGGCCCACTCGATCTGACCTCAGCCAGATCTTTCGTCTGCTCCCGGGCAATGCGCTGTGCCGTCGTCTCGATCAGATCGCACACCAATGCATTGATCATGTTGCGGATCGTTTCATGGACCAGACGGCGACCGCCAAGTCCAGGATACAGGTCGCGAATTTTCCCCACATGCAAGGTAAATAAGCTGACGCTTTCAAGTTGCTCCAGCGAAATCAAGCCCGATCGCAAACCATCGTCAAGATCGTGATTGTTGTACGCAATTTCATCAGCGAGGTTGCAAATCTGTGCTTCCAGGGAAGCTTGCGTATGGTTGATGAAACGTTCGCCGAGCACACCAAGCCTTCGTGCGTTCTCCAACGAACAATGTTTGACGATGCCCTCGCGTGTTTCAAAACACAGATTGAGCCCATCGAACGCGGCGTAGCGCTCTTCAAGCCGATCAACGATTCGAAGGCTTTGCAGATTATGCTCAAAACCGCCATGATCCTTCATGCACGCGTTCAGCGCATCCTGTCCGGCATGACCGAACGGCGTGTGCCCCAGATCGTGGGCCAGCGATATCGCTTCCGCAAGGTCTTCGTTGAGTTTCAGCGCACGGGCCACGCCTCTGGCAATCTGGGCGACTTCCAGGCTGTGGGTCAGCCGTGTTCTAAAGAGATCTCCCTCGTGATTGACGAAGACCTGCGTCTTGTACTCGAGTCGTCTAAAGGCCGTGGAATGGATGATCCGATCTCGATCTCGCTGGAATTCGTTCCGGTGCGACGGCGATCCTTCCTCATGCCGGCGTCCCCGGGAATTCGCCTCCGATACGGCATACGGAGCGAGTTCAGGCATGGGTGGAGCGAGCCTCAATGGCTCGAGCAATTTCCGACGGCGACGCAAGGTCGCTGACGCAGGCCTGGCCAATCTGCTTGAACAACACCAGCCGCATTCTTCCGTCCTGGACCTTCTTGTCGTGTCTCATCAGCTCGAGGTAGCGTTCCGTATCCATGGCCGGTCCGCAGACAGGCAAACCGGCCCGTTCGAACAGCCGCTCGATCCGCTCGATGTCGTCCGCATTGATCCAGCCCAACTGACAAGAGAGCTCGGCCGCCATCAGCGTTCCTGCGGCCACTGCCTCCCCGTGCAACCATTCGCCGTAGCCCATGCCGGCTTCGATCGCATGTCCGAAGGTGTGACCAAGATTTAGCAGGGCGCGTTCACCGTTTTCGTGCTCATCGGCAACAACGACTTCAGCTTTGTTCATGCATGAACGGCAAATCGCATATTCCAGCGCTTCTGGCACCCGTTCCAACAGTCGCTCAAGATGCGTTTCAAGCCATAAGAAGAAGGGCAGATCGCGGATCAATCCGTATTTGATCACTTCAGCCAGGCCGGCCTGCAGTTCGCGATCGGGTAAAGTATTCAAGAGATCGGTATCGGCCAATACCAGTTTAGGTTGATAAAATGCACCGATCATGTTCTTGCCAAGGGGATGATTGATCGCCGTTTTTCCTCCGACTGAAGAATCGACCTGTGCGAGTAGGGTTGTCGGAACCTGGATGAACGGCATGCCCCGCTGGTAGCAGGCCGCCGCAAAGCCGGTCATATCACCGATAACACCACCTCCTAGACCGATCAGCGTTGTCGAACGCTCACAGCGCTGCGCCATAAGAACATCGAAAATCGAATTGAGCGTTTGCCAGTTTTTGTACTGCTCGCCATCGGGTAAAACGATTTCCGCCACGTCAATCCCAGCGTCACGAAGTGAATCCGAAAAACGCTTGAGGTAAAGCGGCGCAATGGTCGAATTGCTGACAATGGCTGCTCTGGGAGCAGGTAGACTGGGAATAAGCAACTGGCTGTTTTCAAGAATCCCTTGCCCGACATGAATGGGGTAGGCTCGCGCACCTAATGCAACATTCAGAGTTTCCATCGTTCACCAATCTCACGGATCAACAGTTGCAAAATGCCCTGTGCATTAATCCGGCTGCCATCGACAACCAGATCGGCGACTTCACGGTAGAGCGGATCGCGTTGGGAATAGAGTTCCTCCAGCTTGAGAAAGGGGTTTTCCACCTGCAGAAGCGGTCGGTTACGATCGTGGCACGTGCGCTCCCAAAGCGTGGGTGGCGGAACGTCGAGATAGACGACAAATCCATGTGTTCGCAGATTGGCCCGGTTGTCCGGTCGCAACACCACGCCGCCTCCCGTAGCGACCACATAGTCATTCAGTCGTGAAAGCTCGGCGATTACCTGAGCTTCGCGCTTGCGAAAACCCTCTTCTCCCTCGATTTCAAAGATGGTCGGGATACTGACGCCAGTACGAAATTCAATCTCATGGTCCGAGTCGATAAAGTCGAAACCGAGTCGCTTGGCCAACGACCGGCCGATGGTCGTCTTACCCGCCCCCATCAGGCCAACCAAGTAGATGTTTCCTGCGCCGTTTTGTTTTTCCACAGTCTCATTCTACCGCAGCCGCTACAGCGGCAAACGACACAAAAAAGCCGGCAGCTGCCGGCTTTCAAGTCTTCCCTCGAGTGACTCAGCGTACGGCCAGACCTTCAGCGACGATTCTCGGTGTAATGAACACCAACAACTCGCTTTTATCGTCGATCCACTCTCGGTTCTTGAACAGCCAACCGATGTAAGGGAGATCGCCAAAGAACGGGATTCGCTGTGTGTTGTCCCGTGTTTCCTGAGTGTAGATACCCCCAATCACCACAGTACCGCCATTATCAACCAGCACCTCTGTCTTCACATGCTTGGTATCGATGGCCACGCCCGCACCGGTGGACAAACGCGTATTGGGCGTATCTTTGTTGATATCCAGGGTCATGGTGATTTTCCCGTCCGGCGTAATCTGTGGCTTGACTTTCAACGACAGATTCGCTTTGCGGAAGGAAACGCTGGTCGCGCCCGAGCTCGTCGCTTGCTGGTACGGAATTTCCACGCCCTGTTCGATCAATGCCTCAACCTGATTGGCCGTCATGACGCGCGGGCTAGAGATGACCTTGCCGCGACCGTCCGCTTCCAGTGCCGAAATCTCGGCATTGAGAAAAACCGTCTTGGTACGATTGAACAGGATCATGGAAAAGACGCCAGCCGTACCTGCTCTCGGCGTCGCCGGCAGGTTTACCGAATCGGAATCCAACGGGAACTTGGGAACGTCAACCACCTGCCCCGTATGATAACCGGTGTCGGCCAAGCTTCCGCCAACATTGACATGCGATCTCCCCCCCCCACCGGTCTGGTCATGATAGCCAAGCCGCATCCCCAGATTCTTGGCAAAGCTATCACCCGCCTCGACGATCCGCGCTTCGATCATCACCTGCTTCACCGTCAAATCGACCTTGGCGATCAATTGCCGCACGTCTTCCAGCCGGCTCGGCGTATCTTGCACAAAGAGAATGTTGGTACGCGCGTCTACCACAGCGCTTCCTCGCTTGGACAGCATGCGTTGACTTGCATCGGTAAGCAATTTTTGAATGGCGTCCGCTTTTTGGTAATTCAGTTGGAAGCTCTCGGTCCTCAAGGGTTCCAGATCGCCGATCTGTGCTTTCGATTCGAATTCAAGCTTTTCCTTGGTGGCAATTTCCTCGCGCGGCGCAATCAGAATGACATTGCCATTCTTGCGCATGTCGAGGCCTTTTTGCTGGAGAATGATATCGAGCGCCTGATCCCAGGGAACATCTTTCAATATCAGCGTGATCGAACCGCCGACCGAATCGCTGACGACCATATTCATTCCGGTAAACTCGCCAATGACCTGCAACAGGCGCCTGACTTCGACATTCTGGAAGTTCAACGAAAGCTTCTCGCCCTGATAGCCACCGCGGGATCCCTGGACCAGCTTGTTCGGATTCTCGATAACCGGCTTGACTTCAATGACAAATTGGTTGTCTGTCTGGTAGGCATTATGTTCCCACAAGCCACGCGGCGTAATTGTCATGCGCGCATTACCGCCTTGCTGAATGGTGTTCAGCGATACAACCGGTGTGGCAAAGTCGGTTACATCCAGACGTTTGCGCAAGGCATCGGGAACACTCACTTTGACAAAATCAACGACCAGGTTTTGCCCCTGCTGACGAATGTCGATTCCGGCATTCGGATCGCTGAGATCCACGGTGATCCGCGCTTCACCGTCCTTGCCGCGGCGAAAAGCGATATCCCGTATGCTATTCGCTGCCTGCGTGGGTTGCGACTGGGCAAAATGCTCCACAACCGGCGCACCAGTCGCCTTTGCGCTGGGGACCAAGGACAACAACAGGCTGTTTCCGTCGATCGTCGACTCGTAACTCATGGCCTGGTTGAGGTTCAATACCAAACGTGTGCGATCTTCAGCCTGTACGATGTTCGCGCTCTTCAGGTCACCTTCATTAAAGGTCAGGCTATTCTTGCCAAGACCGTTGGCCGTGTTCGCAAAATCGAGCGCAATACGCGCTGGTTTGGCGACGCTGAAGCCGGGCGGCAACGCGGTCAACGGTTCCTTGAATACCAGCTTCACATTCAGAACGCCGCCTTGCTGAGCAACGGTAATCGATTCGATTGAATTCGGCTTGATTTCCTGGGCATTGACCGAGGCCACCGCCAGCAAGAGCCCGCCAATAAAGCTGAGCAGGTAACTTTTGATTTGTTTCACTTTATTCCCTCCTGTCCCTGCAGCAAAAGCGAACTCTCCCTTTCAACCCAATCCCCGGCTGAATCCTGAATGAGTTCCTTCAGCGTCAACTCTGAATCCGTAATCTTGGTGATCACCCCAAAATTCTGCCCCATATAGTTCCCAACCCTCACCTGATACAACGCGCCATCAACCAGAATGATGGCAAACGAAACTTTCTTTCTACTCATCACACCCACGTATTTCAGCGACTCCAGCGGATAAGACTCCAACGGCTCGCGTGGTCGGTCCATATCCGGCTGCAACCCGCCTCCACCGCCTTTACGCTGTTCGGGGCCGATCTTGGCCGGCTTGAAAGGGTCAATGAGGTTTCCCGCATCATAAGCCACCGGCTCGTAGGGCTTGACCTGTGGCAGCGGCGGAATGTTACCTTTGACATCCTTGGATACTTCGTTCATCCACTGACGCAAGTCCTCATTATCCCCACCGGAGCAAGCCACCAAGGCTACGCTCGCCAGTGCGACGGCAATTGTTCTCATTTCTTTCCACCCTTGGCGGCTTGAGCCGCCTTCTTTTTGGCGGCTAATTCTTCTTCATCGAGATAGCGGAAGGTCTTTGTCACAGCATCCATGACCAAACTCCCGTCTTTAGCCTGTGGATTGGTAGTAATGGAAATATTGTTCAAGGTTACGATTCTCGACAGCCTGCCGATATCTCCGGCAAAAGCGCCAAAATCGTGGTAGCTCCCGGTGAGCCGCACATTGATGGGCAACTCGGCATAGAAATCCTTGCTGATTTCCTGCCCGGGCTTGAACAGTTCAAACTGCAACCCTCTGCCCATGCCCGACTGGTTTATTTCGATCAGTAGGGATTCAACTTCTGACTTGTTGGGCAGTTGTTTCAATAACGCCCCAAATGAACGGTCAATCTCGCTCAATTGCTGGATGTACAAATCGAGGTTAACTGCCTGCTTTTTCTTAGAAATGAACTCGTCCCTGAGCTTTAACTCCAACTGTTGACGAGCATCGAGCGTGTCCAGCTGATCGTTCCAGACAATCCACCAACCCGCGACCAAAGCCGCAGCAAAAAGACTAAGTAGAACAGCCACGCGTGGCGCGAGCGGCCAAGCCCCTACGTCTTTCGGATTGAGATTCCGGAAATCGTCAAGAAACGCCTTGAGGTCAATTTTTGCCATGGAGGGTGATTTCATTTCTTCTTGCCTCCATCCTCAACGGGAGCGCGTTTAAGCGCAGCGTTCAAACTGAATTCGTTGAGACGTCGCTTGTCAACCGTCGCCGCCTTGATTTCGATGAGCTGCGGCTTTTCCAGCCAAGGAGAAGCCTCGATATTCCGCATCAAAGTTGACACACGCGCACTCGACTGCGCATAGCCGGCCAGCGAAATCTTGACGCCTTCCTGTTTGATTGAGCGCACATAGACGCCTTCCGGCATTTGTTTGACTAGCTCGCTTAACAAACGCACCGCCTCAGCCCGGTCGCGCTGCAAAGACTCGATGATTTGCTTGCGCGCCAGCAAAGCCTGTGTTTGCTCTTTAAGGCGTTTGATCTCGTCAATCTTCTTGTCGAGATCGGCGATCTCTTTGCTCAGGAAGTCGTTTTTTGCTTCCTGCGTTGATATATAGCCCCCAATGATCGAATAGACGAGAAAGACGATCACACCGGCAAGCGCAGCAACCAAACCCAGCAGCCCGTAAAACTGTTGTCGTCTGGCCTTTCGCTTTTCTTCGCGATGGGGAAGAAGATTGATGCGTATCATTCGTCAAACCTCCGCAGAGCAAGGCCGCACGCGGCCATCAACGACGAAGCATCCACGAGCAGGCTCTTGGCGCGCACCCGTTCGGACAGCACCATGTCAGCAAAAGGGTTGGCAATGATGGTATTGATTTGGGTCCGTGAGGCGATGACTTCGTCTGCCCCTGGCAAAACGGCACAGCCGCCGGCAAGGACAATATGATCTATCTGATTGAACTGGGTGGACGTAAAGAAAAACTGCAAAGCGCGTGAAACTTCCAACGCCATGCTTTCGACAAAGGGTTGAAGAAGCTCGGCTTCGTAATTGTCCGGCAGGTTGTTCCGACGCTTCTCAGCCTCGGCCTCTTCGAAATTCATGCCAAAAAGACGGGCAATATCCTGCGTCAGTTGATTTCCGCCAAAGGCCTGCTCGCGCACATAAAGCTGTTGGCCGTTTCGCAGCACGGTCAGATTCATCACATTGGCCCCAACGTCGACCAAGGCTATGATCTTGCCCTGACCCCCGTCGGGGAGTTGCTTTTCAATCAATTCAAAGGCCGAAAGCACGGCGTAGGATTCGACATCCATAACTACCGGTTTCAATCCGGCGGATTCCGCAACGGCAACCCGATCCTCAACCTTTTCCTTGCGTGACGCGGCAATCAGAACCTCGATTTCATCGGGCGAGGAAGGCGCCGGCCCGACAACCTGAAAGTCGAGGTTGACCTCTTCCAGAGCGAATGGGATGTACTGGTTGGCTTCGGATTCGACTTGGACCTCAAGTTCCTCCTCGCGTTGACCTGCCGCCACGATGATCTTCTTGGTGATCACATGAGAAGCCGGAAGCGCGATGGCAACCTGTCTAGTCGAAGTCGCCAGTTTCTTCCAGGCTCGCCGGACCGTTTCGGCAGCCGCCTCCAGATTGACGATATTGCCATCTGAGACAGCATCCCTAGGCAATACTTCAATCGTATACCGCTCGACGCGATACCCGCCCTTGCTATCGCTCGCCAGTTCAACCATCTTGACTGCCGATGAACTAATGTCGAGGCCGATTAGCGAGCGTGCCTTAGGATTTATGATTGATAGATCGAGTTGCAAATCGCCACCCCCGCCGAAAAAACCCTTGAATAATTTGTAGTTAGCGTGTTTACAGATAATCTACTTTAGATGCTAGCAACAAGTATCCGGCATGTAAAGCCATTTTTTTATTCGTATTTTTGCTCGCTGTCACAGTCTTCAAGGCAACGTTTATAATGTCGCCGTATGTCTTCACTTGGCGACTCGACCTTGCCCAACGCTTCCCGCTGGATTTTTTATCCTGTCCTGTTCCTGGCCGGACTCGCTGCAATGGCCATCGCCATGGCGGCCGTGGTTCTGATCCTGACTTATCCAAACCTGCCTTCGCTTGAAATACTGACGGATTATCGGCCGAAGATACCCTTGCGCGTCTATACGGCGGAAGGTCAACTGATTGGCGAGTTCGGAGAAGAACACCGCGATGTCGTTCGATTCCAGGACGTCCCTGACGTGATGAAACAGGCCATTCTGGCCGCAGAAGACGAACGCTTCTACCAACATAACGGCGTTGATGTACTGGGGGTCATTCGCGCTGCTTTGAGCAATCTGACGGGCGGGAGCAAACGTCAGGGCGCCTCGACCATTACACAGCAGGTTGCCAAGAATTTCTTCCTTTCATCTGAAAAAACCTATACGCGCAAACTTTACGAAGCCTTGCTTTCCTTCAAGATTGAAAACAACCTGAGCAAGGATCAGATTTTCGAGCTGTATATCAATCAAATCTATCTTGGACAGCGCGCTTATGGGTTTGGCGCTGCCGCCCAGATTTACTACGGCAAACCGCTGAAGAATCTGACCACAGCTGAAGCGGCCATGCTGGCCGGCCTGCCAAAAGCACCTTCGGCGTTCAACCCGGTGGTCAACCCCAAGCGCGCCCGTTTGCGACAGCAATATGTGCTGCGCCGCATGCTCGAACTGGGTTTCATCAATCCCAAGCAGCACGATGCGGCCTTGAAACAAGCCCTGGTCGTCAAGCGCGACACATACGAATACCCCGTACACGCCGAATTTGTCGCCGAGATGGCGCGACAGTTGGCGGCCGAGCGTTTCCCGGAAGACGTCTATTCCCGGGGACTGAGGGTTTATACGACGATCCTCAAGAGCGACCAGGAAGCGGCGTACCACAGTTTGCGGCGTGGTGTTCTCGATTATGACCGTCGCCATGGTTACCGGGGTGCCGAGGCCTTCCTTGACATGTCGGATATCAAGTCCGAACAGGACGAGGCCCTGGATGAGATGCTCCAGGACTTTCACGATTCCGAAGATTTGCATCCGGCCGTGGTTCTACAAGCCGATGCCAAGCAGATTCGGGCCTACCGACGCGGCGGCGAGATCGTCACGCTCAGTGGCGACGGTCTTAAGTTTGCGCTTCGCATGATGGACGACAAGTCGCCTCCGAACAAACGAATTCGGCGCGGCGCCGTCATCCGCGTCCAGATGGATGACAACAACAATTGGCGCATCGCACAGATGCCGGAGGTTGAAGCCGCCTTCTTGTCTACCGACCCAAAAAACGGGGCCATACGTGCCCTAGTGGGTGGTTTTGACTTTAGCCGCAATAAATTTAACCATGCCACTCAGGCCTGGCGTCAGCCAGGATCAAGTTTCAAGCCCTTTATCTATTCCGGCGCACTGGAAAAAGGCTTTACCCCGGCGTCCATCATCGAAGACGCGCCGATCAGCATCCCCGCTTCGGTTACCGGTAGCCAGGCCTGGGAGCCAAAAAATTACGATGGCAAGTATGAGGGGCCGATGCGGATGCGTACGGCCCTGGCCAAATCGAAGAACATGGTCTCGATCCGCCTTCTCCAGGCCAGCGGAGTCAATTACATACAAGACTACGTGACGCGATTTGGCTTCGATGCCGACAAGCACCCACCCTATCTGACCATGGCACTTGGTGCTGGCGCCGTCACGCCCTGGCAGATGGTTGCCGCTTATTCCATTTTCGCCAACGGCGGTTACCGGATCCAGCCGTTCGTCGTCCGCGATATTCAGGATGACAAGGGCCAGGTACTCGCCGAAGCACAGCCTATCACCGCCGGTGACGAGTCGTTGCGAGCCATCGACCCGCGCAATGCCTACCTCATGAATAGCATGCTTCACGATGTCACCATTTACGGTACAGGGGCACGCGCTTCGGCGACACTCAAGCGCCGCGATCTGGCCGGCAAGACCGGCACGACCAACGAATACGTCGATGCCTGGTTTTGCGGCTATCAACAAACAGTGGTCGGCTGTTCATGGATCGGTTTTGACCAGCCCAAGAGTCTGGGCCGGGGCGAGACCGGCGGCTCGGCAGCCCTGCCAACCTGGATCGGCTATATGGCCAAAGCGCTCAAGGACGTGCCTGAATCCGTCATGTCTCAACCCGATGGACTGGTTGCACTCGACATGGAAAACCCGGGGAAAGGCCCGGCCAGGGAATTCTTCTACAAAGAAAACGTACCACCGGTGATCGAACCGGAACCACCACAAGACCCAACGATCACGCCGACCGATTGATCGGCCCGATCAATCCAGTCGAACGGGCTCGCCAGCCTGTTTTGACGCCAGTGCCGTCAGCGCAGCCATCAGTTCGGTCCCGTCGCGCGTATCTCGCCAGCGCTCACCGTCCCATCGAAAGTGAAAGCCTCCGGAGCGTGCCGCTACCCATATCTCCTGGGCCGCCCCATGGCGATTGACGACCATCTTGCTGCCATCGGCAAACTCGACTTCGAGCACACCCGCGCTGACCATGGCAAAATCGAGGTCGGCCCCACTGGCCTCCAGCGCGGACTCGATTTGCGTCAGCGCCGCATCGGCAAGCTTATTGAATTCGCTTTCATTCATCTGTGCTACCATTTTCCATTTGCGGTCATTCCTTCATGCAACGACATCTCTCGCTCATCGTACTGCTGGCCTTGGTCTCTCTTGAAGGGTGTGGCACGCGAGGTGCACTTTACCTTCCGCCGCCGCAAACCAAACCCCCGGCAGCCCCAGCCAGCGTTCCAGGGCCGGCGTCACCCGCCGCCGCTGATCTTAACACGGCGCAAGAACCCGCCCGATGAACGCATTCGCCCTGAACGACGGCCAACTCCTGGCCGAATCGGTTCCCCTTGCCGACATCGCGTCGCGCTTTGGCACGCCGTGCTATGTCTATTCCCGCGCTGCGCTCGAATCTGCGCTCAATGAGTTCCAGCAAGAATTGACCGGTATCGATTCCCTGCTGTGCTACGCGCTCAAAGCCAATTCCAATTTGGCTGTACTGAACGTATTCGCCCGTCTTGGCGCCGGTTTCGACATTGTCTCCGTCGGCGAACTGAAGCGTGCACTTGCCGCCGGCGCCGACCCCCAAAAAATTGTTTTTTCAGGCGTGGGCAAGTCCGTCGCCGAAATGGTCTTTGCGCTTGACACCGGCATCCTCTGCTTTAATGTCGAATCAGTTCCCGAACTCGAGCGCCTCAATGAAGTGGCTACCCGACTTGGCAAAAGGGCGCCCGTCAGCCTGCGCGTCAATCCGGATGTCGATGCGAAAACCCATCCTTATATCTCAACCGGCCTGAGGGAAAACAAGTTTGGCGTCGCCTATGAAGATGCGCTGACCATTTACCAGCACGCTGCCCGCCTGCCGAACCTCGAAATCACCGGCATCGACTGCCATATCGGCTCACAGTTGCTCGACCCCGCGCCTTTTGCCGAAGCACTTGACAAACTCTTGCTCCTCATAGACCAGCTTGCCGCCGTTGATATTCCATTGCACCATATCGACCTCGGTGGCGGCCTCGGCATTCGTTACCGGGACGAAGAGGTGCCTACCGTCAAGGACTACCTGCAACCGCTGCTGCATGAACTCAGGGATCGACAACTCAAGATACTGCTCGAACCCGGACGTCGTCTGGTCGGCAATGCCGGCGTTCTGCTCACCCGGGTTGAATACCTCAAGCCGGGCGAGGCAAAGAATTTCGCCATCGTCGACGCCGCCATGAACGATCTGTCCAGACCAGCGCTCTACGACGCCTGGCATGACATCGTCCCGGTATCGCCGCGCCATGACGCCCCCAGCAATTGGGACATCGTCGGCCCGATATGCGAGTCGGGCGATTTCCTCGGCCGTGGCCGCCCACTGGCGATCGAACCCGGCGACCTGCTTGCCGTCATGTCCGCCGGCGCCTATGGCATGGCCATGAGTTCGAACTACAATACCCGACCGCGTGCGGCCGAAGTGATGGTTGATGGCGCGCAAGTCCATCTGATACGCCAACGTGAGACTGTAGAAGAGCTTTTCGCTCACGAAACCATGCTGCCGTGAATTTCTTTCCTATCGCTTTGATACTCGCGGGCACGTACGTTCTGGCGGCGTGCTCCGATAGCGCTTCTGAAAAGAAACTGGCAGCACCCCCGGTTCCGGTCACCGCGGCCCAGGCCACCGAGCGGGACATTCCGGTCAGTTTGCAGGTCGTAGGCCGTGCCGAAGCCTTCGCCAGCGTTATCTTGAAATCACGCGTCGATGGGCAGGTTGCCGAAGTATTTTTTACCGAAGGTCAGCACGTCAAGCGGGGCGATCTATTGATTCGGCTCGACCCCGCCGATTTTTCAGCCCGGCTCAGGCAGGCTCAGGCCGCAGTCGCCCGCGACGAATCTCTGGCCGCCAAAACGCGCTCCGATACGGCTCGCTACCTGGCGCTCAAAGACCGAAACTTCGTCTCCGCAGAGAAGGTCAACGAAACCCGCACCAACGAATCGGCAGCAGCAGCCAATCTCCGTGCCAGCAAGGCTGCAGCGGAAATGGCGCGTTTACAACTCTCCTATGCCGCCATTCGCGCTCCGTTTGACGGCGTGGTCGGTGCCCGCTTGGTATTTGCCGGTTCATCGGTCAAGATCAACGACACGCCGCTGGCCGTCGTCAATCGCGTGCGTCCCCTGCTTGTCAGCTTCTCGGTGCCGGAGAAATTTCTCCCGCGTTTGAAAACTGCACCGGGTTCCGTCACCGGAAACCTCGGTGACATGAAAGTTGAGGTCAGTCTGCCGCAGGACAAATCGCAACGCTTCGGCGCCAAGCTGCGCTTTCTCGACAATGCGGTCGATAGTGCAACCGGCACCATCCTGATGAAGGCCGAGCTGCCCAACGACGATGAGCGGCTCACTCCGGGGCAGTTTCTCAATGTCACGCTGCTCCTCCAGACATTGGCGAAAGCCGTTGCAGTACCCGACGAAGCAGTCCAGCAGGGCGCCACCGGCCAGTTTGTTTTTGTCGTCAAGAATGACGGCCGTGTCGATGTGCGCCCGGTCGAAACCACTGCTTCGGACGGGAACATGACAGCGATCGGCAACGGCCTGCATGTCGGCGAGACGGTCGTTACCGACGGCCAGTTACGCTTGACACCCGGCGCCAGGGTCATCGTCAAGAAAGCCGATGCGTCGGATGTGTCCGATGTCCCCGATGCGGCCAAAGCGCCTGACAAACCGGCAAACCCTTAGGTTGGCTGCCGCGTGAATCTTCCCGAGCTCTGTATTCGCCGCCCGGTCATGACCACGCTGCTGATGGCCGCATTCGTCATCTTCGGAATCATCGCCTACCGCGCTCTGCCGGTCTCCGAACTGCCCAATGTCGATTTTCCGACCATCTCGGTCACTGCCGCACTGCCCGGCGCATCGCCTGAAACGATGGCCGCCGCTGTCGCCACACCGCTTGAAGGCCAGTTCTCGACCATCGCCGGCCTCGACTCGATGAATTCGACCAGCGCTCAGGGCAGCACCTCGATCACCCTCCAGTTCACCCTTGATCGCAATATCGACGCCGCCGCCCAGGACGTCCAGTCCGCCATTTCCGCCGCGCTGCGCAAACTGCCACCGAATATGCCGGCGCCACCGTCATTCCGCAAGGTCAACCCGGCCGATTCGCCCATCTTCTACATTGCCCTGTCCTCGCCGACGCTCCCGCTGCCTTTGGTCAACGAATACGCCGAAACACAGCTGGCCCAGCGCCTTTCCACCATCAGCGGCGTTGCCCAGGTATTGATCTACGGCTCGCAAAAATTTGCCGTACGGATCCAGGCCAACCCCGACCAGCTCGCCGCACGCGGTCTGGGTATCGATGAACTCCACCAGGCCGTAGCACAAGCCAACGTCAATCAGCCCGTCGGCCTCATCGACGGCGAACGACGCACCTTTTCCATCAAGGACAACGGGCAGCTGGCCAATGCCGCCGCCTACCGTCCCTTAATCGTTGCCTGGCGCAATGGCGCACCCATCCGCCTCGATGACATCGCCACGCCGATCGACAGTGTGGAGAATCAGCGCCTCGCCAGCTGGAACGTTGACAAGCGCGCCATTGTCCTCGCTATCCAGCGCCAGCCTGGCGCCAACACCATCGAGACCGTCGACTCGATCAAGCGCATTTTGCCAAGTTTCCAGGCCAAGTTGCCGGCGGCGATCAGCATGAACACGCTTTATGATCGCAGCATCTCGATCCGTGAAGCCATCGACGATGTCCAGTTCACCCTTATCCTTGCCGGCCTGCTGGTGATCCTGGTGATCCTGATCTTCCTGCGCAACCTCTCCGCGACCATTATCCCGGCGCTGGCTTTGCCCATATCGGTCATCGGCACCTTCGCCGTGATGTACGTGCTCGGCTTCAGCATCGACAACCTCTCGCTGCTGGCGCTGACGCTATCGGTCGGTTTTGTCGTCGACGACGCGATAGTCATGCTTGAAAACATCGTCCGCCACATCGAGCAGGGGGTCTCGCCCTTGAGCGCCGCCATCAAAGGCTCCCGTGAAATCGGCTTTACCATCATTTCGATGACGCTTTCCCTGGTCGCCGTGTTCATTCCGGTGCTCTTCATGGGAGGCATCGTCGGGCGCCTGTTGCACGAATTCGCCGTCACCATCTGTGCCGCCATTCTCGTCTCCGGCGTTGTGTCGCTTACCCTCACACCCATGTTGTGCAGCCGTTATCTGAGACAGTCCCGAACTGCGGAGCACGGCCGATTGTTCCAGGCCTTCGAGCGTTTTTTTGCTGCCCTGCTGGTCGGCTACGAAAAATCGTTGCGCCTGACCGTGGCGCATCCGCGGTGGGTTATGGTCGGATTTGTGGCCACGCTTGGTATGAGCGCTCTATTGTTCACCGTGGTACCGAAGGATTTCATTCCCAGCGGCGACAGTGGGCGAATCATCGCCTTTACCGAAGGCGCGCAGGACGCTTCGTTCGCTTCAATGGTCGAGCATCAGCGCGCCATCGCGGCGCTCGTAGCCGAAGATCCGAATATCCAGTCCTTCATGTCCTCGATCGGCGGCGGCGGTATCCGGCCAACGTCCAACACCGGCACCATTTTCATGATTCTCAAGCCGAGCAGCGAACGTACGCTTTCGCCGGACGAGCTGATCGAGCGACTGCGCCCACGGCTCGCATCCGTTCCGGGAATCAAGGTCTACATGCAGAACCCGCCGGTCATCCGCATCGGTGGCCAAATTACGGCGGCGCAGTATCAATACACGCTGCAAAGCACCGATCTACCCGAACTTTATCAATGGACGGACACTTTACTGGGCCGGATTCGTCAGTTGCCTGGTTTCGTCGACGTGACCAGCAACCTCAACAACCATAGCCCGGTCGTTGCGCTTGATGTCGATCGCGACAAGATCACCACGCTGGGTCTGAGTTTCAGCCAGGTCGAGGATGCCCTTCAGAGCGCCTTCAGTTCGCGGCAGATTTCAACCATTTATGGTACCGCCAACCAGTATCAGGTCATTCTCGAAGTCGCACCCGAGTTCCAGAATGACCCGTCGATGCTCTCTCGCCTACACGTCCGCGCATCGAGCGGCAAGCTGATCCCGCTCGATACCGTCACGCGCATCAATCGCAAGACGCAGGCCCTCACGGTCAATCACCAGGGGCAACTGCCGTCCGTCACCCTGTCCTTCAACCTTTTGCCCGGTGTTTCGCTGGGCGACGCCGTCAAACGGATCAAGTCGCTCGAACAGGAACTGCGCATTCCGGCATCACTCAACACCAGTCTACAAGGTACTGCGCAGGCTTTTCAGGCGTCCTTGCAGGGGCTGGGAATTTTGCTGCTGATCGCCATCCTGGTCGTCTACCTCGTTCTCGGCATTCTGTATGAGAGCTTCATTCATCCGCTCACCATCCTCTCCGGACTGCCTTCTGCCGCACTTGGTGCGCTGATCACCCTGCTGATCTTCCGCGTTGACCTCAGCCTCTATGCTTTTGTCGGCATCATCATGCTGATCGGCATTGTCAAGAAAAACGCCATCATGATGATCGACTTCGCCCTCGACCAGCAGCGCAGCTCGCAACTGCCAGCAAATGAGGCGATATTCAATGCCTGCCTGATCCGCTTCCGTCCGATCATGATGACGACCATGGCCGCGCTGGTTGGCACGCTGCCCATTGCCATCGGCTTCGGCGCCGGTGCCGACGTGCGTCGACCGCTGGGCCTGGCTGTCGTCGGCGGTCTGCTGCTTTCGCAGTTCCTCACGCTATACCTGACGCCAGTGATCTATGTTTATCTTGATCGCCTCACGCCCACGGGCAAAGGCCGATCGGTAATGCCTGATACCTGGTGAAATTGGGCTCCCAACGCCATGTCTGCGCCTGAAAAGCTGCCGCCCTCAAGCCTGAGGATCGACAAATGGCTGTGGGCGGCGCGCTTCTACAAGACGCGCTCATTGGCCACGGAAGCGATTCATTCCGGTCACGTCAAACTCAACGGAACCGGTGTCAAACCGGCACGCGAACTGCGCATTGGCGACACACTCGATATTACGGCTGGCGACACGCTGTGGTCGATCGAGGTTTGCGGCTTGAACGATCAGCGTCGTCCGGCCAGCGAGGCGCAGCTACTCTATGCCGAAACGGCGGAGAGCGCCACACACCGCATCGCCGCAAAGGAATTCAAACGGCTCGCCCCCACGCCCGGCAGCGATCTGCACGGCCGCCCCAGCAAGAAGGCACGACGGCAGATCAGACGTTTCAACGAAGGGCTCTGAAATGGGATTGATGCGGTCGATGCCCAATGCCGTGAGATGAGTGGTCGACTGAGCTGTCGAGGATCATTACACCCGCAACGCGCGTTTTCGTTCGAACATGTCGTGATCACTGCGTTTGATCAACTCATCGGCGTTGTCCCCGTCGTCGGGGTAGAAGGCCATTCCTACCGAGCCACTGAACTGTCCATCAACGGCGAGCGAAGGCAAATCTACCGATTGCAAAGGTTCGCGCAGCAATTCCTCGACATGCAACCTGATCTGCTCGGCCACCTGGCGCGATGGAATATCGTTGATCATCAGCAAGAATTCATCGCCCGCATAGCGTGCCACCCGATCGCAATTGCGTGACGCTTTAAGCAAGCGATTGCCGATCTCCATCAGCACGCGGTCGCCCGCATCGTGACCAAACCGGTCGTTGATCAGTTTGAAATTGTTCAGGTCCACGAACAGCACCGCAAATGACATCGAATCGCCGGTTCGACGCGCCTTTTCGATCCGACTGGTAATGCTTCGGATCATCACGTCCCGATTGCCAAGACCGGTCAGCATATCCGTCCGCAAGCGATGCTGCATGTGGCGAAACGTGTTGGCCAGGGTGCCGATTTCATCGTTGCGAAATACCTCCAGCGGCACTTCCAAACGCCCTTCGCCAACTTCCTGTGCGGCCAGTGTGAGTCGTTTGATATCGCGGACGACCCAACCCAGAATGCTCAGCCCGAGGGCCACCGCCGCAAGCGCACCCAATACTCCGATCAAAATCGTGCGCTGCACATTGGCTGTAACACCTTGCATGAAGTCGCTGCGCGGCACGGCCACCACGATTACCCAGTCCAGCCCGGCGGCGTCCCGCACGCGATCCAGAGCCAGTTCCACCATCTCGTCGTTTGGCCCGGTGAAGCGTTGGGTGATCGCACCTTCGATCTTGTTGCCTGCCGCGACAAAGCGCTGCATCTGCGTATAGGCCACTCGCTGCAAGGCATTGTCGCTATCGGCAACGCTGATACGGGCATTACTCCCATCCGCCTGGATCGCCGTGTTGGGACTGCGCGATGAGGCGATCAATTTGCCGTCCGGTTCGATGATGAAGGCTACCGCGTGGTCGCTCAGACTAAGCTTGCGCACGAAGTCATTTAGCCGCTTTAGCGACAGATCGGTCGCCACCACACCCTGAAACCTCCCGTGGGAATCGAGTACGCGCCTTGCTCGGGTAGCCACCAATTCGGCACTGCTGAAGTCGATATAGATCGATGTCCAGGTGTGCGACAGGTTATTTTCGCCGGATTTGTACCAAGGCCGCTCACGTGGTTCATACATTTTTTGCTCGAACGTTGGCGCGGTCGGCGTGCCGTTGATACCGCTGAACCGGGATCTCTGGCGCGGCTGGTCGACTTGGAACTTGACACGCAATTCGGCATCTTCCAGGTTGAAGCGCCATAAGCCGAAGAACTGTCCGCGCTGAGTGCCGTAGTAAACGTAATTATTCGGGTCGATATGCAGTGAAGTGGCGATCCAGAATCGGGTGCGCAAGGCCGGCAGATCGGCATCGATCGAGTCCGGCGCGGCCATGCCATTTGGAAATGCCGCTTCCAGCACCGCCGCTGAACCGACGACGTGCCGGTCAACCGCTTGTCCGATCCGAGCAACCGTTTCCAGAAGCAAATGGTTGGCGATCGTATCCACCGTCTGGCTGCCGGTGCGGTACGACAAAGCGCCGATCAGCACGGCAACACCGAGCACCAGGGCGATGTAGGGCAGTGTCAGCCACTGGCGTAGCGAAAGACAGGAAAATAACTTCATCGGGAACGAAAGGCATATTCGAGTAAAACAGGTTTCCGAGGCTATCACAGCCATTCCATACTCGAAAGCTTATCTTTGGCTCAACGCAGACCCGGTTTGGCCTGTTTTTGCCGCGCCAACAACCATCCTCGCGGTCTACATTTCCGATTCAGCGGATGCGACGAAATTCAGGCTCAAACTTTCAGCCCGGATCGAATATCAGTCAGCAAGGGCAAACGCTTGCGGAAATACTCGAACAGGCGCTCGTCGTTGGCCGCGGCTGCCGAAAAGCGCAGCATCGGGCGCTGGGGCTGGCACAGGAAGAAGGCATCGCCGGGCGTAAGCAGGAATCCGTTGCTTGCGGCATCCTCGGCAAGTGCCTGCAAGTCCGTTTTCTCCGGAAGTGCCGCCCAAATGAACAGGCCACCTTCGGATTCCAGGGTAGGCTCAAGACCGGCATCGCGCAGACCGCGCACGGCGCTGGCACGGGAGTGCGAGAGTCTCGGACGCAAGCGCTCGAGATGCTTCCGGTAGCTGCCGTCGCTGAGCAGTTCATGCACCAGCCGTTCATCGAACTCCGAGGTGGTAAGCACCGACAGCAACTTCTGATCGAGAAAAAGTTCGATCAGGTGTGGTGCCGCCGCCATGTAGCCCACGCGAATCGCCGGCGACATGACCTTGGAAAAACTGGCCAGAAAGATGACCCGCTCCAGCCGGTCCACCTGCGCCAGACGCAAGGGGTTGGCCATGCTGTGCAGATCGCCATACACATCGTCTTCGACAATCATGAACCCATGCCGATGCGCAAGCTCCAGTAATTGGAAGGCATTGGCCGCATCAATCGATCCTCCTGTCGGGTTGTGCAACAGCGTCTGGGTAAAGAACAGGCGCGGCCGGTGGGTTTCGCAAACCTGGTCCAGGATTGCCAGATCCGGGCCGTTGGCCAGTCGTGGAACGCCCACCAGTTTGATGCCGTGTGAACGCAATTGCGCATACAACCCGAAATAAGCCGGTTCTTCGACGGCAACGGTTTCTCCCGGAGACAATAGAGCCCGGCAGATCAGGTCGAACCCGTGTGTTACACCGAACGTAGTCAGCAAGTGATCGGGTGAGGCGGGAATGCCCATCATGCCGAGCTTGAGCGCCAACTGGTTGCGCAGCGGAGGGTAACCCTCAGGTGCCGCAGGTTGCGCATAAAAACGTTTTCCCTTGCGGGCCACGCGCGCCAGCAGCCTGGTGTTGACCATATCCTCCAGCCACTGCGCCGGCAGGTAGCCGCTGCCGACTGCCGTTAACCCTTCCGCACGGCGCAGCAGGCCGCGCATCAGGCCGATCGCATCGATCTCGACACGGGAAGCGGCCGGTCGCGGAAGGCGTGGCAAATGCTGGCGCACCAGCGCGACGAAATATCCCGACGCCGCACGCGACTCGATCAACCCGCGCGCCGTCAGTCGGTCATACGCGCCGACCACGGTGGCGGCGCTGACGGTAAGCATTGACGCCAGCTTGCGTATCGATGGCAGACGGGTCCCCGGCGGCAGTTGCCCATCCTGAATCAACCCGGCGAACTGGCTGACGATTTGCTCCATGAGCGGTATCTGCGAATCGCGATCGACATGGATCATGGCATTTCCCCCGTTCCAATTCCCAGGCTCATCCTATCCCTGCCGGATGTTTCCAACAAATACGGATCACGCTGTGGCAATGACGACTGTATTGTGCCTGCCACCAATACAGGCTCGGCAATCATCAAGCACAGCATGGCGGTCACCACGGTTTCTGTAGCCCTACCGGCCAACAAGACTGCCGTAATCTGGCGGCACCATGCAAAACATATTGGAATTGTTGAAGTTTACAACTGCGGAGACAAGACATTATGAGCTTGCCGACGGCGGTTTGATCAGCCTTCGGCTGGCCTCGGGTTACCGCATCGCCTGCCGAAGCGGCTGGCTGTCGATCAGCGTCCCAGGGCCGCGCGGGCAGCCAGGGCAGGATCTCGAACTCTATCCAGGCAAGAGCTTGATTATCGAGGGCTCCGGGCTGATCCTTATCGAGGCAATAGGTAACGCGCGTCTGGCGCTGATCACACCGCAGACCACGCGCTCCACTCTATCATTGAGCCGGTGCGTGATCGTCAAGGTGATCAGCAAAGGCAAGGGGATCAACGCTGTGACCCCGCTGTAGCCACTGCCGGCGAGCGGTCGCGATCTAAAGGTCCGCATCTGCTTTGCTCTTCAGGCTATCGACCAGGGCCGCCGCGAACCCCGACAGTTTCGTTTGCTGCTTTACGCAAATTTGCAGATCGCGCTGCGCCCAGGTTTCGTCGAGCTCAACGACCACCGGGGGTTCGGGCAGCGCCGCCGCTGGTACCGCGCTGCGCGGCACCAGCCCGATGCCGACGCCGGCGCCGACCATCCGGCACACCGCGCCGAAGCTGCGGACCTGGATGCGTACATCCAGGTGTCGGCCCAGCGCAGCCGCCGCGTTCATCGTAAACGTGTGAATCGCCGAACCCGCATGCAGCATCACGAACGGGTAGTCGAGTACCTCGCTGAAACGCACGCGGGCCCGAGCGGCCAGTGCATGGCCTCCGGGAACGACGAACACCAGCCGGTCGCGATGGTAGGGAATCAGCTCGACTTCGGCAGCGCTGTCGGCTTCGGCCAGGACGCCGACCTCAACTTCGCCCCGCGATACGGCCAGCGATATTTCGGGGCTGGTGTGCTCTTCCAGACTGACGGAAAGTTGCGGGTTCCGTTTCAGGAAATCGGCCAGATCGTCAGGCAGAAACGTGTGCGTGGCGTGCGTGTTGGCCCACAAGCTGACGTGCCCGCGCACGCCTTCGGCAAAGGGCGAGAGATCGGCATGCATCTGTTCGATTTGGGCGAAGACCTGCCGTGCGTTGCGCAGCAGTGTCTCGCCAGCGCGCGTGAGCGTAAGACCGCGCGCCCGGCGTTCGAACAGCGGCGTTCCCAGTTCTTCTTCCAGCAAACGCAGGCGATGGCTGGCGGACGAGGGCGCCAGATGAACACTCGCCGCACCGCGCGTCAAATTGCGCGCTTCGGCAATGGCGATGAAGAGACGGAGGTCGGTCAGGTCGTAGCGCATTTGCGTTCGTTATAGACGAATTATTTATTCAGATAATACCAGTTGTGCCGCCTGTAAATGCGCATCAATATTCGCTCCTGGCGAAATGCTCGGAAATTGCCCCAGCCAGAGGTTTCGTATTTAACGCACACTTTTTTGGTTGCCTACCGTATGCCCTGGAAACACTGGTCACCGGAACGTCTTGGCGTGGCACTGGCCATCGTCGCCGCTCTCGGCTTCTCGTTCAAGGCGATTTTCGTCAAGCTTGCCTATGCCGTGCCGCAGGTCGTTCCGGTCGATGCCGTAACGCTGCTTTCGCTGCGCATGCTGTTTGCACTACCAGTGTTCGCCTGGGTGGCGTTTCAGTCGGGACGTGCGGCGCCTCCGCTCAGCCGGCGCGACTGGATGACGCTCGCCGCGCTCGGCATGCTCGGATACTACGGGGCAAGCATCTTCGATTTTATCGGTCTGCAATACATCTCGGCGGGACTCGAACGGCTGATCCTGTTCACCTATCCGACGCTGACCGTTTTGATCGGCGTGCTGTTCATGGGCAGGCCAATCCATCGACGGGAAATGGCGGCGCTGCTTCTGACGTATGCCGGCATCGCCCTGGCATTTTTCCATGACCTTGAATTCGTTGGCGAAACGAATGCGGTTCTGATCGGCGGTCTGTTCGTCTTCGCCTCGTCGCTCGCCTACGCGTTGTATCTTTCCGGCAGCGCATCGATGATCCAGCGCCTCGGCACAGCCCGATTCACGGCACTGACGATGATCGTCTCGACCCTGGCCACGCAGATTCACTTTTTTCTCGCGCAGCCCCCATCCGCCTTGAATCAACCCCTACCTGTCTACGCCTACAGCGCCGCAATGGCCCTGTTTTCGACGGTGTTGCCGGTATTCACACTATCGGCAGCCATTCGCCGGATCGGGCCTTCGCCAACCGTGCTGATCGGCACCCTGGGCCCGGTGCTGACCATCGCTTTCGGCTGGTGGCTGCTCGCCGAACCGCTCTCGATGGCGCAAATGGCTGGCGTCGGACTGGTTCTGGCCGGGGTGATGCTGGTTTCGCGCAGGTAGAGGAAAAGTCATAGTCGGGAGCATGCTTCTCGATTCCCGTATCTATTGCTTGGTTTTCGTCTTCTTCGGCTTGCGCCCACGCACCGCTGCGGCAAGCGCGAGCCGCCCCCAAGGCAGCATTTCGGCGGAAGATTCCATGGCCTCGTCGGGCACGGTCCAGTAATTCATGGTTTCTGTTCGCCCATCCTTGTAGGTCACGCGGAAGGGTTCGCCGCCCACTTGACGGAATGCTTCGGAGCTTTCGGCGTCCGCTTTCAGGTATACCGTTTCATAGGCCACGATGGCGAAGAACAGTTCGTCACAGTAGAAACCATAGCCGCCGAACATCGCCTTGACGCGGATCGTTCCCAGCGGCGCAAAGAGCTCGCAGGCATGATCGACGAGTGCAGGCAAGGGGCGAGCCATGACGCTACGCTCTGAGGTTCAGGCGGCGGCAGATTTCCAGCGTCAACACCGACTGGTTCATCGTATAGAAGTGCAGCCCTGGGGCGCCGCCAGTAAGTAAGCGCTCGCATAGCTCGGTCACCACGTCGAGGCCGAATGCGCGAATGGCCTCGGCATCATCGCCAAAACCCTCGAGCTTGCGACGCATCCATCGCGGCAATTCGGCGCCGCAGGCGTCGGAGAAGCGCGCCAGTTTGGAGAAGTTGGCAATCGGCATGATGCCGGGGGTAATCGGAATAGCGACGCCCAGCGCACGCACTTCATTGACGAAATGGAAGTAGGCGTCGGCATTGTAAAAGTATTGGGTGATGGCCGAGTTGGCGCCGGCATTGGCCTTTCGGGCGAAAGCCGCCAGATCGTCACGCGGCGAACGTGCCTGAGGATGCCATTCGGGGTAAGCGGCCACTTCGACGTGAAAGTGATCGCCGGTCTCGTTGCGAATGAATTCGACCAGTTCGTTGGCGTACCGGAATTCGCCTGCTTCGGCCATTCCCGATGGCAAATCGCCGCGCAAGGCGACGAGGCGGCGGATGCCGGCGGTCTTGTATTCCTGAAGAATCTCACGGATGTTCACACGCGTCGAGCCAATGCACGAGAGGTGCGGCGCGGCAGCATAGCCTTCGGCAGCGATTTCCCTGATCGCCGAAAACGTTTTGTCGCGGGTCGATCCACCGGCACCAAAAGTGACGGAAAAGAATTCCGGTTTGAGAACCGCCAGCTTGCCGCGCACGATGCGCAGCTTATCCACGCCTTCGGGCGTTTGCGGCGGAAAAAATTCAATCGACAGTTCAGTGTGCTTCATTCAGATCGGTCACTTTCAAACAAGGCGTCCATCCTTACCGGAAACCAGCATTCCCGCCCCCCTCACGACAGCAGGCTGTAGACCAGCAAACCCCACACCGCCGGCCAGAAGCCGACGGCGAGCCGCGCCACGGCGTTGAGAATCCAGAGCAGGAGACGTCCCATGGCCGGCCCGGGTTGAGTTTGCCTTCGTCCGGATCAGTAGCGGTAATGCTCGGCTTTGTATGGACCATCCTTGGGAACGCCGATATACGCGGCCTGCTGGTCGGTCAGTTCGCTGAGCTGGGCATTGAGTTTCTTCAACTGCAGGCGGGCGACCTTTTCGTCAAGATGCTTGGGCAGCGTGTAGACGCCCACCGGGTAGTCGGCATTGCGCGTGAACAGTTCGATCTGGGCGATCGTCTGGTTGGCGAACGAGGACGACATCACGTAGCTCGGGTGGCCGGTGCCGCAGCCGAGATTGACCAGGCGGCCCTTGGCCAGCAGGATGATGCGCTTGCCAGGTTTCCCATCAGCAGCGGGAAAGATCACATGATCGACCTGCGGCTTGATTTCTTCCCATGAGTACTTTTCGATCGAAGCCACGTCGATCTCGTTATCGAAGTGCCCGATATTGCAGACGATGGCCTGATCCTTCATCTTGGCCATATGATCGTGCGTAATGACATGGTAGTTGCCGGTGCAGGTGACGAAGATATCCGCCTTGTCGGCCGCGTATTCCATGGTTACCACACGATAGCCCTCCATCGCTGCCTGCAAGGCGCATATCGGGTCGATTTCGGTGACCCACACCTGCGCCGAAAGCGCACGCATGGCCTGTGCCGACCCCTTGCCGACGTCGCCGTAACCGGCGATCAGCGCGACCTTGCCGGCAATCATCACGTCGGTCGCCCGTTTGATTCCGTCCACCAATGATTCGCGGCAGCCGTAGAGGTTGTCGAACTTGGACTTGGTGACCGAGTCGTTTACGTTGATCGCCGGGAACTTGAGTTCGCCGCGTTCGTGCATCTGGTACAGGCGATGCACGCCGGTGGTCGTTTCTTCGGTCACACCCTTGATCGCGGCCAGACGCACCGAGTACCAGGTCTTGTTGACCGCGATTTTGGCCTTGATCGCCGCGAAGAGAATGGTTTCTTCTTCCGACGTCGGCTTGGCCAGGACGGAGAGATCCTTTTCTGCCCGAGCGCCGAGATGGAGCAGCAGCGTGGCATCGCCACCGTCGTCAAGAATCATGTTGCTGTAGCCGCCGTCTTTCCATTCGAAAATACGGTGCGTGTAATCCCAGTAGTCGGCCAGCGATTCGCCCTTGACGGCGAAAACCGGCACGCCGATTGCGGCAATCGCGGCCGCAGCGTGATCCTGCGTCGAGAAAATGTTGCACGACGCCCAGCGCACCTGCGCACCGAGTGCCGTCAAGGTCTCAATCAGCACAGCGGTCTGGATCGTCATGTGCAGCGAACCGGTGATGCGCGCGCCCTTGAGCGGCTGGGCAGCGGCAAATTCTTCCCGGATCGCCATCAGGCCCGGCATTTCGGTCTCGGCGATGCGGATTTCCTTGCGGCCCCAGTCGGCGAGCCCAAGATCAGCAATAACGTAATCGTTTGAATTTTCAGCCACGGCAGAACTCCATACAAGAGTGGCCGGAATCTGGGAAGACGCGCCTCGCGTGGCGGTGTGCCGATGTACTGCGGATCAGGCTCACCCGACTTCCCGTGCCCGGCACGGATTGGTTGGATGAGCGCCGTTTAAGGTTCCGAGCCTGAAACTGTCAAGCAACAGTTTTGCAGCGCTCCTCGGACAAGGGTCAGATTATACGCAAATATTGTCCGGTGTGAAGGTCTTGCCAACGCAAGCGATTAATCTAGAACCCTTTTTGCCCGGACCACAACTCGTTGAGATCCGCGAAGTTCCATTGGGCGGGATCCTCGCGACCCGCTATCTTTTCAGGACACTTGGGGCGAGAGAGGTCGACAATCTCCGGCTTGATCCGGGTGTTCGACCGGGTCGAATAGAAGACCTTGATGCGCGGCGTTAACAACGATTTTTCGGCCTGTTCAATCACGATACCCAGGCGTCCGGAATTGAGCTTGACCAGCGAGCCGACAGGATATATCCCGAGGCTTTTGACAAAGGCCTGGAAAACCGTCGGGTCGAAATGACCATTCGCCCATTCGGCCATCTTGCGCAACGATTCGGCGGGATCCCAACCGGCCTTGTAGGGCCGGTTTGAGGTGATGGCGTCATACACATCGCATACCGCGCCCATTTTGGCGTAAAGGCTGATTTCGCTGTCTTTGAGGTGCTTCGGATATCCCGAACCATCGGTTTTTTCGTGATGGTGCAGCACCACGTCGAGCGCCATTTCGTCGGCCCCGGTGCTGGCAAGCAACAGTTTATGCCCCTCTTCAGGGTGTGTCTTGATGATGGCAAATTCTTCGTCGGTCAGCTTGCCCGGCTTGTTGAGCACGTCCATCGGCATCAAGGCCTTGCCGAGGTCGTGCAACAATCCGGCGACGCCCGCTGATCGGGTCTGTATCTCGTCGAGGTTGAGCTGCTTGGACAAAGCGATCATCAGCGCACAGACCGCAACCGAGTGCATATAAGTGTAATCATCTGCGGTCTTGAGGCGTGCCAGACTGATCAGAGCGCCAGGGTTGCGGCTGATTGAGTCGGAGATTTCCTCGACCAGTTTTTGCGCGCCCTCGGTGTCAACCGCCTTGCCCATGCGCGCTTCCTGAAACATCGATGCCACGGCACGCTTGGATTGGGCGCAGATTTTCGCGGCTCGGGCATACTCGACGGAAGCCGGAACTGCAGCCGTCTTACGTTGCTCCTGTGCGGCATTCTTCAGTTCCGCTTCCACCTGCACATCCGATTCGGCTTCCGAGATGGCCGTTTCGCCGTCGACAACATCAAGCCCTTTCGAGCTGTCGATCCAGACCTCCTTAATGCTGCTGGCCAGGATGCTGTCGATATCCTTTGGGTCGGTAATCACGAAGGCAGTACGCCAGAAGGGATGCTCCATCCATGAGCCGCAAAACTCCTTGAGGTGCATCCCGACGACCAGTTGTTTAGCGCTGATTTTCTTGAGCATGGCTTTACGGCTGGATACGCGTCCGGTGATCTTTGACGCCATATTACATCGATAAGTGCCCATAATATGACAAAAGGGCCGCGCGGCCCTTTTTTCGCACGGCTCAAAACCTGCAATCAAACCCCCGCATCGGCTTTCAAGGCGGCGGCCTTATCGATATTCTCCCAGGTGAACTCTGGCTCATCGCGGCCGAAGTGGCCGTAGGCCGCGGTTTTGGCGTAGATCGGGCGCAACAGATCGAGCGCCTGGATAATCCCCTTCGGGCGCAGATCGAAATGGCGGCCGATCAATTCGGCGATCTTCTCATCGCTGATCTTCCCGCTGCCGAAGGTACTGACCATCAAGGACACCGGCTTGGCCACGCCGATGGCGTAGGCAATCTGTACCTCGCAGCGCTCGGCCAGGCCGGCGGCCACCACATTCTTCGCCACATAGCGCGCCGCGTAGGCCGCCGAACGATCGACCTTCGACGGATCCTTGCCGGAGAAAGCGCCGCCGCCATGGCGCGCGGTGCCGCCATAACTATCGACAATGATCTTGCGTCCGGTCAGCCCGCAGTCGCCGTGCGGCCCCCCGACAACGAAGCGCCCGGTCGGATTGACCAGAAAGCGGGTCTTGTCCGACACCAGCTCCTTGGGCAGCACCGGCCGGATGATTTCCTCGATCACCGCTGCGGAGAGCTGCGCGTGCGAGACCTCCGGACCATGCTGGGTGGACACCACGACGGTATCGATGAATACCGGCCGGCCATCGACATAGCGGACCGTCAGCTGGCTCTTGGCGTCCGGACGCAACCACGGCAGGCGGCCGTCCTTGCGCACTTCAGCCTGGCGTTGCATCAGCCGGTGCGCGTAGTAGATCGGTAGCGGCATCAGCGATGGCGTTTCGTTGCAGGCGTAGCCGAACATCAGGCCCTGGTCGCCGGCGCCCTGGTCCAGATCAAGCCCCTGGCCTTCGTTGACGCCCTGTGCAATATCCGGCGACTGGCGGTTGATTGCCGTTAAAATGGCGCAACTCTTGTAGTCGAAGCCGATGTCGGAGTCGTTGTAGCCGATGCGGCGGACGGTTTCCTGGGCGATTTCGCGGTAGTTGATGTGGGCTTGCGTGGTGATTTCACCGGAGATGACGACCAGGCCGGTGGACACCAGCGTTTCGCAGGCGACCCGGGCGCGTGGGTCTTCGGTCAGGATGGCGTCGAGGATGGCATCCGAAATCTGGTCGGCAACCTTGTCCGGGTGGCCTTCGGAGACCGATTCGGAGGAGAAGAGGTAGTCGTTGGACATGTGCGTGTGCTCCTAATGGAAAAACCCCGTGGCGGCGGCGTTGCCGGCTCCGGGGTTTGAGCAGACGACGCTTTAGCAGTATTTTGGAAGCCTTGGTTGGCTTCGCCCGCCCTGCAAGTTGTCCTGATTAACTCGGCGGTGCGGGCAATTGTAGTTTTTCGTGGGCCACGGGTCAAACCCGCTTTGAACAAGGTGATTTGTGATCCTTCTTTTTCGCCTCCTCAGTCATTTGCCTCTGCCTGCGTTGCACGCACTCGGCGCATTGCTCGGCTGGCTGGCCTGGCTTCTGTCGCCGACCTATCGCCGCCATATGCGCGAAAACCTGTTGTTGGCACTCGGCGAGAGCGGCATGCGCCGCGTGCGTCCTGCGGCTATTGCCCACGCTGGCCGCGCGGCGCTTGAACTGGCCAGTATCTGGCTGCGCCCGCTGGAAAAAGCAACCGCCCTGGTCGCCAAGGTGAGCGGCTGGGAACTGGTCGAAGCGGCGACACAAGCTGGCAAGGGAATTGTGTATCTGACGCCACATCTGGGCTGTTTCGAGGTGACCGCACAGTATTTGTCAGAGCGGGCACCGATCACCGTGCTGTATCGGCCGCCCAAACAGGCCTGGCAACAAACCCTGATCGAGACCGGACGGGCTCGCGCGCAATTGCGCATTGCCGCAGCCGACCTGGCTGGCGTACGGGCCCTGCTGAAGGCACTGCGACGGGGCGAAGCGGTTGGCCTGTTGCCGGACCAGGCACCCCGGGTAGGCGAGGGCCGCTGGCTGAATTTTTTCGGCAAGCCGGCGTACACGATGACGCTGGCTGCGCGGTTGACCGAGAGCGGGGCGACGACGATCATGCTCTGGGCGGAACGGCTTCCGGGCGGTGCGGGCTACCATTTTCATCTGCAGCAACCGACGCAAGCGATTCGGGGAACAACCGAGCAGCGCGCCCAGCAGATAAACCACGAAATCGAGCAGCTGATCCGCCAGTGCCCGGAACAGTATCTCTGGGGCTATAACCGCTATAAACGCCCGCGCGGCGTCGAAGCGCCACCGGAGATGATTTGATGCCGATTCAGCACGGCCGGTCTTAGTCCTCGCTGCAAGGCGTTACGGTGACGGCGACCTCGGGCTCTTGCGCTTCGCCTCCCAGAATAACGCCACGCAGGGGAGATACATCGCCAAAATCCCGACCCCAAGCCAGCGTGATGTGCTGTGTATCGGGCAGCAGGTTGTTGGTCGGGTCAAAATCCATCCAGAATTCACCCTCGGCACTTGGGCAATACACTGAAATCCAGGCGTGCGAGGCATCAGCGCCAACCATTCGGGGCCTCCCGGGTGGCGGCTTTGTGAGTAGATAGCCGCTGACGTAGCGTGCGGCCAATCCGAGCGAACGCAGGCACGCCAGCATCAGGTGTGCGAAATCCTGGCAAACCCCCTTTCTTTCTTCCAATATCTTGAGGACAGGCGTGGAAACCGTTGTGGCTTTGGGGTCGAAGTCGAATTCTTCGTAGATGTATTGCATCAGCGCCCTGACCGCATCGAACAAGGGGCGATTCGGCGTAAAGCAGGAACGGGCGAAATCGGAAAATTCGTGTTTGACTCGCACGTAGGGCGATTCGAACTGATAGCGATTGGCGTCAAGCAAGACCGGTGCGGCACCGTAGGCCAATGCCTTGCGCACCTGTTCCCACGGCAGTGACTCCTCCAGCCTGCCGGCAAACGGACGCGGCCGCACTTCCACCATGCTGTCGGCACGTACGACCAGGCGATTGTGCGGCGCTTCGATAGCAAACAATTTGACTGGATTGGCAAACGGATCCTGGCGGCTCTGGGTAAAGGCCGGTACAGGATCGATAGTGATCCGATGTGCGATGCTACTCTGCCATGGGCAATCGCGAGGCGTCAGATGCAATTGCTGCCGCGAGAGCGAAACCGGGCTGTCGTAGTCGTAGCTTGTTTCGTGAATAACGCGATAGCGCTCGGCCTGCAAAGTCATGGGTCCGTCACGCCGTCAGGGTTTGCCGGCCGACTTCGCCGATATGCGCGAAATAATGCATGGCCAGGCGGTCCGAAAGATGAGCGGCCGCATGAGCAACTTCATCGAGCAGTCCCGCCAGTTCAAAACAGGGATTGCAATTGCGGCACTGGGAGAAATCCAGCCCTTCAAAGCGGCTCAGATCAAACGCCTGCAAGCGATTGATTGTCAGATCGAGTTGTTCATCCTCCGCATCGCCCTGCTCGGCCGACAGACGGCCGAGATACTGTTTCAGGTCCAACAACTGGAAGTAAACCGCATGCGGATTATCCGCGTTGAAAACGATCAGATCGAGCGCCGGCAGAAGTTCGGGTTGCGTCATGTAGCGCGATCGGTAGGTGATGATGCTGTCGGTCAATTCGAGCAGCCACTCGATACTCCCTGCCGCTCGCGTCGATTCAAGACGGAGGAAGTGACTGATTGAACTCGAAAGAAAAATAAGGCGTTCGATGCGACGGCCGATGATCAAGAATCGCCAGCCATCATCACGCGTCATGTTATCCATGGCGAAACCGGCCAGAGTCGAGGATGAGAGCAGTACCTGATCGAGGAAGGCCAAGGCATCGCCGATTTCGCGCCTGATCTCGCAATAGACCTGCAAGTGGTGCTGCATGCGGTTGAGCGCGTGCCAGTTGTCGAGCGAAAAATGCTCGCGCACTTGCGCGCCAACCCATAGCAAGCGGCGAATGTTGCCGGCCAGTCCGTCTCCCCATTCTTCATCGCTGATGGCGGCGAGCATTTGCGACTCGAGATCGAGCTGATAGATGGTTTTATCGTCGTTGCTTTGATGTTCATTCCCGCCATCTCCGTCTTCATCCACGGGTAGCAATTTGAGTGAACAACACAGGTCATACGTCGACATCAGCGCCGGCATTGTTTCGGTACCCGTATCGACCAGCCGTGACAGTCCGACCCGCAGCAAGCGAGCGACATCCTCGCAACGTTCGGTGTACCGGCCGAACCAAAAGAGATTTTCGACGATGCGCGACGAAAGATTACTCCCGCTGCGCACCAGATCGGCAATGCCAACCGCATTTTTTAGCAGGGTAAAGCAATTCACTTCCTCATCTGTAAGAACCCAGGTGTCCTTGCTCGAGCCACCACGCTGCATGGAGATCATGCGCGTGTTGGCTGCGGCTGAAACCCGTGTCAAACCGCCCGGCATGACGAGGTAACCTTGCGGCGTAGCCGCCACAAACACCCGGACGGCCACGCCGCGGGGCAGGAGGTGACTGTCATCGGACTTGGCCCATACCGGCGCCTGTGAAAAGTTAACCAGTTCCTGCGCCACATAGGCTAAAGGCCGGGCGCGCATGCGGTCGATCATTTCCTTGCGCTGCGCGCCGTTCAACTGATTGCCGAACACCGGGTCCATACGCTGCGAAGGGAAGGCTCCTTTGATCACCAGCCGTTCAAGATTGCTGATGGCAAACTCAAGGGCGGTGGGTTCTCCACACCACCAAGTACCGACCGAGGGCATGGCCAAGGTTTCACCGAGCAATTTTTCGCAAGCGCCGGGCAAGAATCCTGGCAAGGCCGCCGATTCGAGCAGACCGCTGCCCAGCGCATTGGCGACCAGGACCTTGCCGGCGCGAACGGCCTGCAACAAGCCAGGAACGCCTAGCGCCGAATCGCCGCGCAACTCGAGCGGATCGCAGTAATCATCGTCAAGACGACGCAAGATGGCGTGCACACGACAAAGGCCGGTCAGTGTTTTGAGGTAGACGCACTCACCGCGCACCGTCAGATCCTGTCCTTCGACGAGCGGGAATCCAAGATAGCGGGCCAGATAGGAGTGCTCGAAATAGGTTTCGTTATAGGGGCCTGGCGTCAGCAGCACGATCAGCGGCGCGTCTGTTCCCCCGTCTCGTTCTGATTTCCCCTCGTGCGGCGCCCAGTGCGTCAGACTGTCGCGCAAAGACCGGAAGAATGAGGCCAGATGTTGCACGCCCATGTCCCGAAACTGTTCGGGGAAAACGCGCGATACGATAATCCGGTTTTCCAGTGCGTAACCCGCGCCCGAGGGTGATTGCGTGCGATCGCGGATCACCCACCAGCGCCCGTCCGGCGAGCGAGCCAGATCGGCGGCGTAAAGATGCAACCAAGTGTCGCCGGGAGGCTTGACGCCCTGGCACGGCCAGAGAAAGCTGTTGTGGCCATAGACCAGCGCGGACGGCAGCGTACCGTCCTTGAGCAGGGTCTGCTCGCCGTAAAGATCGCCCAGCACCGCGTTGAGCAGGCGCGCCCGCTGCGTGACGGCACCGGATATTTCCTGCCATTCGCTGGCAGACAGGATCAATGGAAGGGGATCGAGTTCCCAGGGACGGTCGGTGCCTTTGGGGTCAGCGTAAACGTTGTAGGTGACGCCATTTTCCTGAATGCGGCGCCGGACATAATCGAGCCGGTGACGCATTTGCTCAGGCGTAGCCGCGACCAAGTGATCAAAAAACGTTTGCCACGACGAGCGCAGAGCGCCGCCTTCGGCGAGCATCTCGTCAAAGCGGTCGGTATTCTTCGGATATATGGAGAGTAGGCTATGCGGCATCAAAAAAGGGAGCCGGCGACTATACGGCTCCCGTGTTTCAGGATTGCCGCAAGTCTAGCGTAAACGGGAAGCTCCGGTTGCGTGGCGCAAGCGGAATATCAATCCGTCCCGGCGTGTGGCCTATCGCCATGAAGCGCGCCAGCCGCCGGCCTTCTGCCTCATTGGCGTTGACCGGATAGCGTTCGGGATTGCGCCCACCCGGATGCTCGACATGGTACTGGCAACCGCCGAGCGAGCGCTTCATCCAGGTATCGACGAGGTCAAACACAAGCGGCGCATGGACGCCGATGGTCGGATGCAACGATGATTCCGGCAACCAGGCGCGATAGCGAACACCGGCGACAAACTCGCCGACATTTCCGGTCGGCTGCAAAGGCACAGGCTTTACCGTTGCACGTCAGCACATAGCGGTCGCCCGACATGCCACTGACCTTGACCTGAACCCGCTCGCACGAGGCATCGACATAGCGTACGTTGCCACCGGCACCGCCCTCTTCGCCCATCACATGCCACGGCTCCAGCGCATGCCGCAGTTCGAAGTGGATGCCCTCGGCAAGAAAGCTGCCGTGCAGCGGGAAGCGGAACTCGAAATGCGGCGCGAACCATTCACTCTCCATCGCATAGCCGGCTTCACGCAATTCGCCGATCACGTCGTCGAAATCCTGTTTGACGAAATGCGGAAGCATGAAGCGATCATGCAACTCGGTGCCCCAGCGTATCAGCCGCGCGGGGGCATACGGCTGTTTCCAGAAGCGCGCGATCAGCGCACGCAGCAGCAGTTGCTGAGCGAGCGACATGCGCGCGTGCGGCGGCATCTCGAAGGCGCGCATCTCAAGCAGTCCGAGTCGGCCCGTCGGACCATCCGGCGAGTAGAGTTTGTCAATACAGAATTCGGCGCGGTGCGTATTGCCGGTGGCATCAATCAGCAGATTGCGCAGCAGCCGGTCGATCAGCCACGGAGCAACTTCCTTGCCCGGCTCCGGGAATTGACTGAAAGCGATTTCCAGCTCATAGACCGAATCGTTGCGGGCCTCGTCGACGCGCGGTGCCTGGCTGGTCGGGCCGATGAACAGGCCGGAGAAGAGATAGGAGAGCGAAGGATGGTTGTGCCAGTAACTGATCAGGCTGCGCAGCAGATCGGGGCGGCGGAGGAAGGGCGAATCGAGTGCGGTCAGCGCGCCGAAAACAAAATGGTTGCCGCCACCGGTGCCCGTATGGCGGCCGTCGAGCATGAATTTCTCGGAAGTCAGACGCGACAGGTGTGCGACTTCATAAAGATGTGTCGTGCGTTCGACGAGTTCATCCCAGCTGGCGCAGGGCTGGATGTTAACTTCGATGACGCCTGGGTCGGGCGTGACGCGGAAGTTGGTCAGGCGCGGGTCAGAGGGCGGCTCGTAGCCTTCAACGATAACCGGCGTGGATAGCGCTTCAGCCGTCGCCTCGACGGCTGCGACAAGTTCGAGATAATCGTCCAGGCAATCGGTCGGCGGCATGAAGATATAGAGCACGCCACCGCGCGCCTGTACCGAAATCGCCGTCCGTGTGATGTCCGACGCTGACTCCTGATACTTTGGCGGGCGATCGCTGTCGCCGTGTGCTGGCGAGCCTTCGCCAATAGTCGCGCTGGTCGCTGCATGAAGTTCGGCATGCTCAGGCAATGGTTCGAAGTCCTGCGTCGGATCGGGCGCATGCGTATAGGGGTAATCGCTCTTGGCCACCCAAGGCTGCGATTCGAGGGGCAGGCGGAAGCCGACCGGCGAGTCGCCGGGAACGAGGAAGCAACGATCGCCGCGCAGGAACCACGGACTGGTTTGCCAGCGACCCTTCTGTTTCGGGTGGCGCATGACCGGTAGCACATAGCCGACGACTTTGTCCAAGCCCTTTCCGAAGATTTCTGCGAGACGGGCACGTTCAAGCGGATCCTCAAGTCGCGCCGCATGCGGATCGACATTCACCGGCAAGCGGTGCTCACGCCACAGGTAGTAAAAAGCATCCTCGTACGCCGGGAAAACGTACTTCGCGGCCAGCCTCAATCGCTCGGCAAAAGCGCGCAAAAACCGCCCGGCCAACGCCGCGTCGGCGCCATAGTCTTGTGACTCGTCGGCGCACAATGCCGGGTTTTTCCACACGGGCTGTCCGTCTCGCCGCCAGAAACAGTTAAGCGACCAGCGTGGCAAAGGCTCGCCGGGATACCATTTGCCCTGGCCGAAGTGCACCAGTCCCTGAGGCGCATATTTCTCACGCAAACGATGGAACAGCTCGGCCGCGCGGATGCGTTTGGTCGGCCCCAAGGCCGCAGTGCTCCATTCGGCGCCGTCCGGGTCGTCGATAGCTACGAAGGTCGGCTCGCCACCCATGGTCAGGCGCACGTCACCATTGGCCAAATCGGCGTCAATATGATGGCCGAGCGATTCGATCAACGTCCATTGCTCGTCGCTGTAGGGCTTGGTGACACGTGGCGCCTCCCAGACGCGCTCAATCTTCATGCTGTGTTCGAATACGCACTCGCATTCTTCGCTAAACCCGGTAATCGGCGAAGCGGAAGACGGTTGTGGTGAGCAAGCCACCGGGATATGTCCTTCGCCGGCAAACAGTCCGGATGTCGGATCGAGGCCGATCCAGCCGGCACCGGGCAGAAAGACCTCGCACCAGGCATGCAGATCGGTGAAGTCAACATCGGTGCCGGAGGGCCCGTCCAGCGACTTCACGTCGGGCACCAGCTGAATCAGATAACCCGAGACGAAGCGCGCGGCCAGCCCGAGTTGGCGCAGAACCTCGACCAGCAGCCAAGCTGAATCCCGACAAGAACCACTGCCCAATTCCAGCGTCTCTTCCGGGCTTTGCACTCCCGGCTCCAGACGAATGACATAGCTAACGACCTGCTGCACACGGCGGTTGATATCGACCAGGAAGTCGACGCTGTTCATGGGTTCGCCCGGGATCGTGTCGAGCAATCGGCGGACTAGCGGAGTCGGCGGCAGCGTATGCAGAAAAGGCAGCAACTCCTCGCGCAGGCCTGCCTCGTACTTGAACGGGAACTTCTCGGCATAGGATTCGGGGAAGAAGTCGAACGGGTTGATCACCGACATCGCGGCCACCAGATCGACTTCGATACGAAACTCGCGTGTTTTCTCGGGGAAAACCAGCCGTGCCAGATAGTTGCCCTGCGGATCCTGCTGCCAGTTGATAAAGTGCTGGTCGGGTGTGACTTTCAGCGAATAGGCGAGGATCGGTGTGCGCGAATGCGGTGCCGGGCGCAGACGAACGACCTGCGGCGAAAGCGCGACCAAGCGATCATAGCGGTAATGCGTAACATGATTGAGGGCAACATGAATTGACACAACGGGCTCCGAAACGAGATATTCCATTTCTCAATAGCAAAAGCCGCACCATACTTTAAACAAGCAATTCGCGGATTTCCGGACATCGGCGCACCACACGAGTGCGCCTTGCATCGGACATGCACCACGCGGTGGCAATAGAGGATACGTTGTTGCACCAAGATGAATGCTGCATGCAACGATAAATAAATCGCGCGGTGCAACGAGTCGATCCTTAACGCTGCCCTTATACTTAAAGCCACGACTCAGCCAGGCAACAATACGGTGAATAGCATGCGACGCCTCAACATCGCTCATGTGACTGAATACTGGTTCCCGACCTCGGTGACGCTTCTGCCGCATCGACTCAGGATACGCCCCCTTGAAAGTCACAGCCTGAGAATCGAATCGTCAAAGCTGGATATAACTCCTGCACACAGTGTCCGCTGGTACCACGATGTGCTCGGAAATTCCGTCGCCTTGGTGAGCTTTAGCGAACTGTCCAATGCGCTGCGCGTGTTGAGCGAGGTGGTCATCGTCGTCTATGAAGACCCGCCACTGGATTGTATGTTGGAGAATTTTGCGATCAGCTGCCCGTTCGATTACGCCATCGACGAACAACCGGATCTCGCGCCTTTTCGGCAGAGCGTGTATCCCGCCGATCGCGCCGTGCTGCACAAATGGCTCGACGAACTGGGTCTGCTTGTACGACCGATTGAAACGTTCTCACTACTGTTTCAACTGAATTGTGGAATCGCCAACCATTTCACTTATCAGATCCGCGAGGAAGAAGGCGTGCAATCCCCGGCACAGACCTTGAAGCGGAACAGCGGTTCCTGTCGCGATTTTGCCGCACTCTTCATCGAAGCCTGTCGCTACATGGGCCTCGCCAGTCGCTTCGTCAGCGGCTATCTGCATATGGCTGATAATGAGGCCGGAAATGCCACCACCCATGCCTGGGCCGAAGTCTACCTGCCCGGCCCGGGGTGGAAAGGCTTCGATCCGACCAGCGGTCTGATCACCGGCAATCAGCA
The DNA here is from genome assembly GCA_016705685.1 of Propionivibrio sp. Lineage (GTDB taxonomy): Bacteria > Pseudomonadota > Gammaproteobacteria > Burkholderiales > Rhodocyclaceae > Propionivibrio. The sequence goes on along the minus strand of JADJLB010000001.1, from coordinate 623,542 downwards.
CATCCCCGTTGCCGTGGCGCGACACCCTGAAGCGGTGCCCCCGGTATCGGGAAGTTTCATCGGACCGCTGGGTCAACGGCCCGCGCTGTCCGTATCGGTGCGAGTCAGCGATCTCGGGCTGGACGGAGTGAACTTACCCGCCTGATTCACATCAAAGATTGTTCTTGTTGACCGGTTCGTCCGGAGCCAGGTGTTCCCACAGACATGTGGAATTCCACTGGGGCTCATTGCTCAGCCCCTGGCACGACTTGCCCCCAACCAGGCATTCACCTTCACAGGTATCGGAAACCACGACGACACGGAGTTCGGTGTCGATACTGCGCGTACCGTCCCAGTAACTACAAGTCGCACAAACTTTTACTTCGGCGGGAATAATCAATTTTTGGCTCATGATCAATTGCTTGCAAAATTCAATGAAAATTGGAGTGATTCTATTACCAATGGTTCCATTGAGGGTTTTATTTGATCAATGGCTATAATCCCATTTCTACAGGGAAAATTGGACATCCATGGATATCCGGCAGTACATGCAAAATGTCGGCCGTCAGGGCCGCGAAGCTTCACGCGCTATTGCCCGGGCCAATAGCAACGTCAAGAACGCAGCTTTGCGAACGATGGCGACTGCCATCCGACGCGAATCCGCCGCGCTGATCGCAGCCAATCAGGACGATCTGGCGGCCGCCCGCGCCGCCGGCCTGGAGCCGGCTTTGCTCGACCGCCTGACGCTCACGCCGAAAAACGTCGCCAGCATGGCTGATGGCGTCGAGCAAGTCGCCATGTTGCCCGACCCAGTAGGCGAAATCAGTGATCTGAAATTCCGTCCGAGCGGAATCCAGGTCGGCAGGATGCGTGTCCCGCTCGGAGTCATCGGCATTATTTACGAAGCCCGCCCCAACGTAACGGCCGACGCGGCGGCGCTGTGCCTGAAGTCAGGCAATGCGGCCATCCTGCGCGGTGGTTCGGAAGCTATCCGCAGCAATCGCGCGATCGCCGCACTGGTGCAGGAAGGGCTGGCTGCGGCTGGCTTGCCGGCCAACACGGTGCAGGTCATCGATACGACCGACCGCGCCGCCGTCGGTTATCTGATCACCATGCGCGAATATGTCGATGTGATCGTACCGCGTGGCGGCAAGGGTTTGATATCGCGCCTGCTTGACGAATCGCGGGTGCCGATGATCCAGCACCTTGACGGCAATTGCCATGTTTACATCGACGACGATGCCGATGCCGATATGGCCTTGCGCATCGTCGAGAACTCGAAGACGCAGCGTTACGGCACCTGCAACACCGCCGAATCGCTGCTCGTCGCCCGGTCTGTTGCCGCCCGGATGCTCCCGCCAATTGCCGCCATGCTATTGGGCAAAGGCGTCGAGTTGCGCGGTTGTGCCGAAACGCAAGCCCTGGTGAGTAAAGCCCGCGCTGCAACCGAGGAGGACTACGCCACGGAATTTCTGGCGCCCATTCTCTCGATCAAGGTGGTTTCCGGACTTGATGAAGCAATCGATCACATCAATCGTTACGGTTCGCATCACACGGAAACCATTGTCAGTGAAAATTACACCCGGGCCATGCGATTCCTGCGCGAGGTCGATTCGGCTTCGGTCATGATCAACGCCTCGACGCGTTTTGCCGATGGCTTCGAATATGGCCTCGGCGCGGAGATCGGCATATCCACCGACAAGATTCACGCCCGCGGCCCGGTCGGTCTCGAAGGCTTGACCAGTCAAAAGTGGGTCGTGCTTGGCACCGGGCAGTTGCGCGGCTGAACGCAAGCTAAAGCGCATGCACCCTCGGGAATCTATCAATACCGAAAGAACCGAATTCCGGATGCCCAAGGCAAGACAAAACCCCGAAACGTTTCAGGCCATCGTCGCCGCGCCCGGCTTTTGCCTTGGGATACGCTGTGACGATGCCCAAATTCATCGCATCGACTTCCTTGCCGCGGGTGCGGAGACTTCACCGTCGAACCCCTTGGCCATGAAAGCCGCGCAGCAATTGCAGGCTTTTTTGAGCGATGCCGAGTTCACCTTCAACCTGCCGCTACGCCCCTCGGGAACCGCTTTTCAACGCCGCGTCTGGTCGCAAATCGCGGCCATACCCAATCATCAGACCCGGACCTACGGCGAACTGGCCCAAGCCCTGAACAACGCGCCACGCGCCGTAGGCCAAGCATGTGGCGCCAACCCGTTTCCGATCGTCGTTCCCTGTCATCGGGTCGTCGCCACGAAAGGCGGACTGGGCGGTTTTGCCCATCAGCGCGGCGGGTTTCTGCTTGAAGTGAAGCGCTGGCTGTTGGCGCATGAAGGCCATTGAGAACAGGCCGGCGGATCGGGCAGAAATTGATGCTTTCTGCGATTCCCTTTGGCTGGAGGACGGTCTAGCCCAGGCTTCGCTATCCAGTTATCGCAGCGACCTCTTGCATTTTTCAAACTGGTTGAGCGAACACAGACTCACCTCATTGAGCCAGGTCGACGAGTTGGCCCTGATGCAATTTGTCGCCGAACTTTCGAAAACGCTGCGCGCCTCATCGCAGGCCCGCTACCTATCCACCCTGCGGCGCTTTTACCGGCACCTGCTCTCACAGGGCCGAATCAAGGCCGACCCGACGCTAAGGATCGTCATGCCGATCAAGCCCTCGCGCTTGCCCGTGGTGATTTCCGAAGCGCAGGTTGAAGCCCTACTGGGCGCGCCGCAGACCGACACGATCCTCGGCCAGCGCGATCGCGCCATGCTCGAAACACTCTATGCGACGGGCTTGCGTGTTTCGGAACTGGTTGGACTCAAGCTACACGAAGTGAGTTTTGATATGGGCGTGGTTCGGGTTTTCGGCAAGGGCAGCAAGGAACGCCTGGTCCCGCTTGGTGAGGAAGCCATCGACTGGATGCGCAGCTATCTCGCCGAGGCCCGCCCGGCGTTGCTCGACCAGCGACAAAGCAATGATCTCTTTGTGACGGCACGCGGCGCGGCCATGTCGCGTCAGGCGTTCTGGCAATTGATCAAGCGTTATGCCCAACGCGCCGGAATGGACCCTGGCCGCCTTTCCCCGCATGTCATGCGCCACGCTTTTGCCACGCATCTACTCAATCACGGCGCCGACTTGCGGGTCGTGCAACTGCTGCTCGGCCATTCCGACATTTCGACCACCCAGATCTACACGCACATTGCCCGCGAACGGCTGAAATCGCTGCACGCCGCGCATCACCCCCGAGGCTAGCTCAGGGCGCTGAGATCTGCCTGTCTGCGCCGTATAGGCGTCGATAGAAATGGCGTACGGCAACATAGCCGAAAATACAACTTTGACATACACTGGCGCCCATGGAGCCTCGTCGCAACAAGCGCTTGACTATTCCGTTGCTTGTCACCCTGCTGCTACTGTCCTTGTGGGTGACCGGGGGCGTGTGGTTGATGACGGAAAGGCAACGGGTCATATCCGTGCGCGAAACCGACCTCGCCACGCTGAGCATCGCCGTCGAGGAGCAAACGCTTCGCTTGCTCGAGCTCACCGAAATTTCCATTCAGGCGATCGCCAACTGGATCGAAGTACATCCGAAGTCTTTTCCGGTACAAGCACCCTCGTTCATTAGACTCGTTACCGAATTGCGGCGGGTCTCCGATGGCGCACTGGATTTTCATCTTATCGATGCCAGCGGTAAAACCTACACCATTCCTGCGCTATCGCCTCCTCCGAAGACTGCCGCTGTAAATGATGAAACCCGGCGTAGTCGGAACGACGCGCTGACACCCGGGTTGGATATCGGCGATCCGGTGCGCAGCCAGGCGAATGGCCGGTGGATTGTTCCGGTGACATATCCCCTGAAGAATACGGACGGGGAAACGATCGTCATCATTGCAATGATCGACCTGGACTGGGTTTCGCAGCGCTTTGAGTTGCAACGCGTCAAACCGAACGGTTCGATCACCATCATCAAATCCAGCGGAGTCACCTTGTTCCGTTCGCCAATGATCAAGGGATCAATCGGCAAGTCCTTTGCCGGAAGCCCCGAATTCATTGAACATCTGAACGGCCTGGAGCGCGGACAATACCGCATCAAGGGCGCCTTCGACGGGGTAAACCGCCTGATCAGTCACGCCCGCCTGATTCGCTATCCGCTTATCATCGCCGTAACGGCAAGCATCGATGACGCGCTCGCTTCCTGGCGGAACGAACTCATCAAGAGCATTGCCTTCGTTCTCTTTATCACCATAGCCGCCACGCTGGCGACCCAGCGGTACCTGCGCATCGACAATGAATCGCGAATACGCCTGTTCAAGAGTGAACACCGCTTTCGTTCTCTGCTTGAACGGGCGCCGGATCCCACCTGGATCGTCGACGGCAGACGCATCGTCGAGTGTAACGAGGCCGCCATCAAAGTGCTCGGCTACACCAGTCGGGACGAATTGCTGAACCTTCATCCCGCAAAGCTTTCGCCGCCTCGCCAACCCGATGGGGAGGACTCCAGGGCCAAGGCCAGGCGCATGACGGCCATCGCCAAGGAACAGGGTCTGCACCGTTTCGAGTGGATACTCATCAAAGCCGACGCTACCGAATTTGTTGCCGAAATGACGTTTTCAATCGTCGAACTTGACGATCGGGAGAATATCTACTGCGTGTGTCGCGACATCACCGAACGCAAACGCATTGAAAGCCTGGCGGAAAGAGAACGTGTCCGGCTGCGGACAATACTGAAAACGGCCAGCGACGGTATCCATATTCTTGATGGTCACGGCATGCTTGTCGAAGCCAACGAAGCCTTCCTCGACATGCTTGGATATGATGACTCGGCACTCGGAGAGCTGCACGTGACCGATTGGGATGCGCAGGATTCGTCCGAGGTCATCCGGGACCGTATCGACTCGTTGATCGCGCAACGCAAGAAAGTGGTTTTTGAAACCCGGCATCGACGCCGTGACGGAAGTTTTCTGGATGTTGAAGTCAGCGCATCGGGCATCGAGATAGAAGGCAAGGGCTTTCTTTACGCGGCCTCGCGCGACATTTCGGAACGCAAGAGGACCGAAGCGGATCTGCGGGTCGCGGCCACTACCTTCGATTCGCAGGAAGGGATTATTATCACCGACGCCGACGCCGGGATACTCAGGACAAACCGGGCATTCGAAGTAATTACCGGCTATTCGTCCGAAGAAGCGATCGGCCAGAACCCGCGTCTGCTCAGCTCGGGCCGTCACCCGGCAGCGTTCTATGCGGCCATGTGGGAAAGCATTTCACAGACCGGGACATGGCGCGGAGAAATCTGGAACCGGCGCAAGAACGGCGAGCACTATCCGCAGTATCTTTCCATCACCGCCGTTAAGAATGAAGTCGGAGCCGTCACCCATTACGTGGCTTCATTTACCGACATCACCGAACGCAAGGTTGCGGCCGACAAGATCGAACACCTGGCGTTCTACGATTCGCTGACCGATCTGCCGAATCGGCGTCTGATGCTGGATCGCTTGAAGCACGCCATAAGCAACAGCGCGCGCCACAACAAGCATGGCGCTCTGATGTTGATCGATCTTGATAACTTCAAAACGCTCAATGACACGATGGGGCACGGCATCGGCGACCAACTGCTGCAGGAAATGGGTTTGCGACTCAAAGGCTGCATACGTGAAGGGGATACCGTGGCGCGTCTGGGCGGCGACGAATTTGTCGTAATCATCGAGGATCTCGACGACGCCGATGCGGCACCGAGGCAGGCCGAAATCGTAGCGGAAAAGATCTTGGCCGCATTACGTCAGCCCTACCTGCTCGATCTGGCCTTGAGCGGCGATACGCCAGGCAAGCGCACTTATCATTGTACGTCGAGCATAGGAATCAGCTTGTTCCGCGACAATTCGATCAGGGTCGATGATCTGATGAAACGCGCCGACCTGGCCATGTATCAGGCCAAGGCGGCTGGCCGTAATACGATTCGTTTTTTTGATCCCGCTATGCAGGCAGCAGTCACTCAGCGCGTCATCCTGGAGGCCGACCTGCGCAAGGCGATAGGCGAACGGCAATTCCTTTTGCATTATCAGGCACAGGTCGACTCGGCGGGCCGTGTCATCGGTGCTGAAGCGCTGCTCCGCTGGCAGCATCCCGAACGCGGCATGGTGTCACCCGCCGAATTCATCCCCTTGGCCGAAGAAACGGAGTTGATACTTCCACTCGGCTTGTGGGTGCTGCAAACCGCTTGCGCACAGTTAAGCACTTGGGCAAACATGATCGAAACGGCCCACTTCACGCTCGCCGTCAATGTCAGCGCCCGCCAGTTCCGACAGCCCGATTTCGCCGACCAGATTCTGGCGGTTCTCGACCACAGCCATGCCGATCCGGCCAAACTCAAACTGGAACTCACCGAAAGTCTTCTGCTTGACGATGTTGACCGGATCATCGCCAAGATGGAAGTGCTCAAAGCCAAGGGTGTGGGGTTTTCGCTGGACGACTTTGGAACGGGCTATTCCTCGCTTTCGTATCTGAAGCGCCTGCCCTTGAATCAATTGAAGATAGACCAGTCGTTTGTCCGTGATGTGACCACCAACCCAAACGCCGCGGCGATCGCCAGAACTGTTGTTGCCCTGGCCCAGAACCTCGAGCTGGACGTCATTGCCGAGGGCGTCGAAACCGAAGCACAACGGGACTTTCTGGCCCAGGCCGGCTGCTTCACCTACCAGGGCTATTTCTTCAGCCGTCCCTTGCCCATCGAGGATTTCGATTCGTTCGTGAAACGGGGGTGAATCGAATCGCAACGGAAACACGTCCGCAACGGGTCTGCTATGCTGACTGAAGCAAAGTGATTTGGGTAGAAACAACATGAAGTCAGAAAACGCCCCCGATACGCCGGCAACAAGATTTCTGCAGCACCACGGAATTGCCCACTCCAACCATCTATACGATTACGAAGAGCACGGGGGCACTTTCGTCTCGTCTCGCGAACTCAACGTTGACGAACATGCCGTGATCAAGACGCTGGTCATGGCCGATGAAACGTCGAAACCGTTGATCGTCCTGATGCATGGCGACTGCAAGGTGTCAACCAAGGAACTGGCTCGGCAGATCGGATGCAAGAAGATCGAGCCTTGTAAGCCTGAGGTTGCCAATCGTCATACCGGCTATCTGGTCGGTGGAACCAGCCCCTTCGGCACCCGTAAGAAGTTGCCCATCTATATTCAGAAAAGCATCCTCGATATTCCGTTGATCTACATCAACGGAGGCCGGCGCGGGTATCTGGTCGGCGTGCATCCTCATGATTTGATACGTGTGCTATCGCCGACCGTGGTGGACGTGGCGATCAAGGCATGAATCAAGCGCTTGCCGTGCGCTCAATGATCACCCCGACGCGTCGTACTCCCCGCAGCATGCCAATCTTGGCGATCGAAACGCGAACCCAGCTTGCGCCGAAGTCCTTGAGCAGAAGCTCTGCAACGTATTCAGCGAGCTTCTCAAGCAGGTTGAAATGCCGTTCCGCCAGCTCGCGGCGCAGTCGATCGACGACCGCTGCATAATCGATGGTATCGCCGATGGCATCACTGGCTCCGGCACGGGCCGTGGGTGTGCCGATCTGAAGGGAAAGCTCGATCGTTTGCGGCATGGCCTTCTCACGCGGATATATGCCAACCAGGGTCGAGAGTCGGAGTTCGTCGATAAAGATGATGTCCATCAGAAGGTCGTGTCTGCTCGGTGTAAAATCGGTCGTCGGTGGAATAGCCTGAGTCAACCATCCAGAACCGCAGTGCGCGAATTCTAACCCACCCGCCTATTTACACTTCGTGTTTCAGGGATTCAACCATGTCAATCGATCTGTTCGCCTGCTCGGCCATCGTGATGGCTTATCTGCTCGGCTCGATTCCGTTTGCCGTGGTTTCCAGCCACATATTCGGGCTGGCCGACCCGCGCAGCTACGGTTCGAAGAACCCCGGCGCCACCAACGTGCTGCGCAGCGGCAACAAAGCCGCCGCGGCTGTGACCCTGATCGGCGATCTGGCCAAAGGCTGGCTGGCCGTTTATCTGGCCCGCGCCTACGGCGTAGGCCATGGGCTTACGGAGGGTATCGTCGGGCTGGTCGCGCTGGCTGTGTTCCTCGGGCACCTCTACCCGGTCTTCCTCAAGTTCAAAGGCGGCAAAGGCGTCGCGACTGCGGCCGGCGTGCTGCTGGCCCTTGATCCACGGCTGGGCCTGGCAACCCTTGCGACCTGGCTGATCATTGCCTATACCCTGCGCTATTCGTCGCTGGCGGCGCTGGTCGCCGCAGCCGCTGCTCCTTTGTTCGCTCTATTTCTCTGGGGAAGCGATGTGCTGCTGCTTGCCGTCGGCATCATTGCCATGGCCTTGATCGGCAAACACTGGTCAAACCTGCAGCGTCTGATGGCCGGTACTGAACCCAAGATCGGCGCGAAGAAGACCGCTTCCTGATCAGCCCGTAATTTCGGTCAGCGGCCAGCGCGGCCGGACGACGAAGGCGCCGGCCGGCTTGATCGATTTGCCAGCCTGAAAGCGCAAGGCACCGGCCAGCGCAATCATGGCCCCGTTGTCGGTACAGAACTCAAGCTCGGGGTAAAAGGCGGTAATTCCCGCCTTCCCCGCCTGTTGATCGAGCAGACGGCGCAGTTCGCGGTTGGCGCCGACACCGCCGGCCACCACCAGTCGCTTGAGACCACTCTCCTCAGTCGCGCGCAATGATTTCTGAACCAGAACGTCGACAATCGCATCCTGGAAGCCGCGAGCAATATCAGCACGCTGCTGGTCGTCAGGCAAACCGATGGCGTGAACTTTGGTCAATACGGCCGTTTTCAGGCCGCTGAAGCTGAAATTCAAGTCGCCGGAATGCAACATCGGGCGAGGCAATTTGACCAATCCGGGCCGGCCGAATTCAGCCAGATCGGCCAGCGCCGGGCCACCAGGGTAGGGGATGCCAAGCAGTTTGGCCGTTTTATCGAAAGCCTCACCTGCCGCGTCATCCAGCGTTTCGCCGAGCAGCCGATACTCTCCGACAGCCTTGACATGCATCAACTGGCTGTGTCCACCGGAGACGAGCAGTGCGATGAAAGGGAATTTCGGTGGCCGCTTCGATAACAGCGGTGACAGCAAATGGCCTTCGAGATGGTGCACCGGAACCGTCGGTATGCCCAGCGAGGACGCCAAACCTTCGGCAAACGCGGCGCCGACCAATAGCGCGCCAGCCAAGCCGGGGCCTTGCGTGTAGGCAATGGCGTCAAGCTCGGTGAGCGAGCGCCCGCTGTCAGACAAGACCTTTCTTAGCAAGGGGACGACGTGTCGGATGTGATCACGCGAGGCCAGCTCCGGAACCACGCCACCGTAGTCCCGATGCATCAGCACCTGGGAATGCAGCGCGTGGGAAAGCAACGCGCCGCCGGCGACGGTATCGTAGAGCGCGATCCCTGTTTCGTCACAGGAGGATTCAATTCCCAGAATCAGCATGGGCGGCATTCTAACCTGCCGCCTTCCCGCTCCGGGCTAAACAAGAACAAAGCGCTTGGTATTTTCAACCGGCTTTGCTTATAATGCTCGGCTCAGTTGTAAACTGTCGAATATTTGAAATTAGGATAGAGTTGATGACCGCCATTCGCCTGAAGGAAAACGAGCCGTTCGAGGTAGCGATTCGTCGTTTCAAGCGCACCGTCGAAAAAACCGGCCTGCTGACCGAGCTGCGCGCACGCGAGTTCTACGAGAAGCCGACGGCTGAGCGCAAACGCAAGCTGGCTGCCGCAGTCAAGCGCCATCACAAGCGCATGCGCAGCCAAACCCTGCCGCCAAAGCTTTTTTAATACCGGATTTCGATCCGCTGATCAGCCGCCCGTTTAGCGATGGGCGGCTTTTGGCGTTTCTGGCCCCGTGACTGCGCGCCGTTTGCCGACGCGCAGCACAAGCGCCGCAATCCAGATTTATTACAAGGAGATTCGTGATGACCCTGAAAGAACGCATCAATGACGACATGAAGGCTGCCATGCGTTCCGGCGAAAAGGAAAAGCGCGACGCCATCCGACTCCTGTTGGCCGCCATCAAACAAAAGGAAGTCGATGAACGTATTGAACTTGACGATACAACGGTTATCGCCGTTATCGACAAGATGCTCAAACAGCGGCGCGATTCCATTACGCAGTATGAAGCGGCCGGACGCCAGGAACTCGCCGATGCCGAACGGTTTGAACTTGAACTCCTCATCGGATACATGCCCGCGAGCCTGTCCTCCGGAGAAATCGACGACGCCATAGCGTCCGCCGTGACTGCGACGGGCGCCGCAGGTCCAGGCGATATGGGCAAGGTCATGGCTTTGCTCAAGCCGAAACTTGCCGGACGTGCCGACATGACCGACGTGTCCAAGCGGGTGAAGACCCGCCTGGCTGCGTCCTGATCCTCAGAGATGGCTCCTGTTGGCTGCCGATGAGAGGAAGAGGATTTCAGATTGATTCCGGAGTCATTCATTCAGGAGTTGCTGAACCGCGTTGATGTCGTCGATCTGATTGACGGCTACGTCCCGCTAAGAAAGGCGGGCGCCAACTTTGCGGCGTGCTGCCCATTCCACAACGAGAAATCACCCTCGTTCACCGTCAGCCCGAGCAAGCAGTTCTACCATTGCTTCGGTTGTGGTGCGCATGGCACGGCCATCGGCTTCCTGATGGAGTATTCCGGCCTCGGTTTCATCGAAGCCATCAAGGAACTGTCGAATCGCGCCGGCCTGCAGGTGCCGGAAGACGAAGGCTGGAAGCCGCACGATGCACCGAAGATCACCGCGCTGACCGAGATCATGGCCCGTGCGGCAAAGTATTATTACGAGCAGTTGAAGCGTTCCGACAAAGCGATAAGCTACCTCAAGCAGCGCGGGATCAGTGGCGAGATGGCGCAGAAATTCGGTATCGGCTACGCGCCGGAGGGTTGGCAGAATCTGGGCGACGCCTTCGACGATTACACGATCAACGCCTTGCAGCTTGCCGGTCTGGTCATCAAGAACGAACAAGGGCGCCTCTACGACCGCTTTCGTGATCGAATCATGTTCCCGATCATGAACCAGAAGGGCGAAGTGATCGCCTTTGGCGGCCGCGTCCTAGGCGAAGGCGAGCCTAAATATCTTAATTCTCCAGAAACGCCGCTATTCGAAAAGGGACGGGAAGTATTCGGATTGCCGCAGGCACGCGCCGCCTTACGCGACAAGGATACGGCCATCGTTGTCGAAGGCTATATGGATGTCGTGGCGCTGGCCCAGCACCGCATCGGCAATGTGGTGGCCACCTTGGGTACCGCCACCACATCCGTGCATGTTCAAAAGCTGCTGCGTCAGGTTGATCATATTGCCTTCTGCTTTGATGGTGACGCGGCCGGTCGTAAAGCCGCCTGGCGGGCGCTGGAAAACAGCCTTGAAGTCTTGCCTGAGAAGAAGAGTATCGGTTTTGTCTTTTTGCCGGAGGCAGACGACCCCGACAGCTTCGTGCGTCAGCACGGTAGCGAAGCGTTCGAGCGCATGATTGCGCAAGCCACTCCACTTTCAGAGTTTTTGCTACGCCACCTCGCCTCCAATTGCGACATGAACAGCGCTGAAGGACGCGCCAGACTGGTGGCTGAGGCCAAACCATTGCTCGGCCGCTTGCAAACGCCATTATTGCGACTACAGTTGGTCAAACGACTCGCTGAAATCAGCGGATTTTCGCAGCCCGAAGTTGAACGGCTGTGCGACTTGCGACCAATTGCAAGATCGGCACCGGCGAAGGCCCCGAAACAGAAGTATTCACTGTTTCCCCGCCTGCTACGGCTGTTGTTGCAGAGACCGGAGCTGGCGAAAGCGCTGCCGCACGACCTGATACCGACAAATTCTGCCGATGCGCGTTTACTCAAACAGTTATGTGAAACGATTTCGACGGCGGGCGATCCAACACCGCCTTACGCGGCTTTGCTCGAACGCATGCGGGGCAGCGAGAGCGAGCCGGCTTTACGCGAGGCAGCGGCCGAACTCATGCAACAGCCCTTTGCCGAAGAGGAAATCAAAGCGGAGTTTGACGGTGCAATTGCACGATTGCTTGAAGGAGTGAACAAAAGGACTTTCGACGTATTGCAGGCGAAAGCCCAAAAACTCGGCGTCGCCGGGTTAAGCGCCGAAGAAAAGCAGCATTATCTGGAGGCCTTGGCGGCGCGCGGGCGACCAGGCTGATGCACTGTAAGTTGTGGTAGAATTGCGGGTTTTTCGAGTATAACGCAAACCGGGAATCGCTCATGGCAAGGGAAAAGGCTACAAGCAGCAAATCGGCTAAGGCGAAAGCCGCCGAGTTGTTAGCACAAATTGGCAATCAACCTTCACCGGTTGACGAAGAGACGCGCAAGACGCGGCTTAAGACCTTGATTAAACTCGGCAAGGAACGTGGCTTCCTGACTTACTCCGAGGTTAACGACCATCTTCCGGATGACGTCGTTGACGCCGAGCAGATCGAAAACATCATCAGCACCTTCAATGACATGGGCATCCAGGTCTACGACGAGGCGCCGGATGCTGAGACCCTGCTCATGTCCGATACCTCACCCGCCGTGGTTTCCGACGAAGCCGACGTTGAAGAGCAGGCCGAACAGGCGCTGTCCACTGTCGACTCCGAATTTGGCCGTACTACGGACCCGGTGCGCATGTACATGCGTGAAATGGGTTCGGTGGAGTTGCTGACGCGGGAAGGCGAAATTGAGATCGCCAAACGCATTGAAGACGGCCTCAAGCACATGATTCAGGCCATCTCGGCCTGCCCAACGACCATCGCCGATATCGTCAGTTGCGCCGAAAGGATCGAGTGCGACGAGATGCGCATCGACGAACTGATTGATGGCGTAATCAACGAAGACGAAAGCATCGAAGAACTGGCCGAGGACGAAGAAGCAGAAATCGAAAGTGACGAATCCGAAGATGCCGAAGCGGCTGAAGGCGCGGCAGCGGCGGCGTCACTGCTCAAGCTCAAGTTAGAAGGCCTGGAACGGCTGGCCGTCATCAAGTCGCTTTATAACAAGGCACACAACGCGCTGGTCAAGAAGGGCTCGCAGGACAAGGCCTATCTCAAGCTTCAGGAAAAGATTTCTGACGAAATGATGGGCATCCGCTTCACGTCCAAGACCATCGAGCGCCTGTGCGAATCGGTACGCAGCATGGTTGAAGAAGCACGCGCCTGCGAACGCAAGATTCAGCGCATCTGTGTTGATACCGTGCGCATGCCGCGCCCGCACTTCATCAAGGTTTTTCCGGGTAACGAACTCAACCTCGACTGGGTCGACGAGGAACTCGCCTCGACCAGCAGCAAGGCCTATGCGCCGACGCTCACGCGCAATGCGCCCAACGTCAAGGAAGAGCAGAAGAAACTGTTGGCCTTGCAGGACCGCATTGGCATACCGCTCAAGGAGCTGAAAGACATCAACAAGCAGATGTCCACCGGTGAAGCCAAGGCACGCCGCGCCAAGCGGGAAATGACCGAAGCCAACCTGCGCCTGGTCATCTCGATCGCCAAGAAATACACCAACCGCGGCCTGCAGTTCCTCGACCTGATTCAGGAAGGCAACATCGGCCTGATGAAGGCGGTCGATAAATTCGAATACCGTCGCGGCTACAAGTTTTCGACCTACGCCACCTGGTGGATTCGTCAGGCCATCACGCGGTCGATCGCCGATCAGGCACGTACCATCCGCATCCCGGTGCACATGATCGAGACGATCAACAAGATGAACCGCATCTCGCGTCAGATTCTGCAGGAAACCGGCCTTGAAGCCGACCCCGCAACGTTGGCCAAGAAGATGGAGATGCCGGAAGAGAAGATCCGCAAAATCCTCAAGATCAGCAAAGAGCCGATCTCGATGGAAACACCGATCGGTGACGACGACGACTCGCATCTGGGCGACTTCATCGAGGACTCGGCAACGCTCGCGCCGACCGATGCCGCGCTCTTCTCCAGCCTGCGTTTCATCACCAAGGACGTGCTCGACACGCTGACGCCACGTGAGGCCAAGGTTCTGCGCATGCGCTTCGGCATCGAGATGAACACCGACCACACGCTGGAAGAAGTCGGCAAACAGTTCGACGTTACTCGCGAGCGTATCCGCCAGATCGAAGCCAAGGCCCTGCGCAAACTACGCCACCCGTCGCGCTCCGACAAGCTGCGTAGCTTCCTTGATAGCGGCAGCCAGTAACAATCGCTTTCCCGGGCCTGTAGCTCAGTTGGTTAGAGCAGAGGACTCATAATCCTTTGGTCCACGGTTCAAGTCCGTGCGGGCCCACCAAAATACAAGGACTTAGGAAGCAATTCCTAAGTCCTTTTTTTAATTCTTCCGACAAAATTCCGACCTAGAGTTTTCGGTTGGCCAATGGATTAAAGCGTATCGCTTGGGCAAGATTTGCTTTAACGAGATGCGCGTATCTCATAGTCATGACAATCGTTGCATGTCCCAGCAACTCTTGGAGCGTGCGCATACATCCAGGTCATCGGATCTGGCGATCAGCCGGGTGGACTTGCCTACTACCGCGCCCGATGGGAAGAAATGGAACTTGTCGGCGCCGCCGAATGGATCGCCGAATCCGTCGCAGGAGAAACAGATGAATACTGACATCAAACCAACCGCCACTCAGATGTCCATTCTCGTGGCGGCCGCCCGGCGACCAACTGGTGAAATCGAGCCCTTGCCGGATAACTTGCGCGGCGGCGCCCGGGTTCAGGTCGTCAAGGGGTTGCTTGCCAAGGGCTTCGTTGTGGAATCCGGTGGCCGCCAAGCGAATAGTTGATCATTTTTCATCGTCAAAACACTGGCTGCAGTTGTGCCACACTGATAAACTGATCGACTTATGCCAAGCCAATCAGAACACTCAAAATGAAGCGCTGCGTTGTCGGAATCCGCCGTGGCGGTGACGCTGAAGTTGCCGGTGGCGGGAAGTACGCTCCTACCGTCTGGTTTCCATCGATGGCGACGATGGCGGCAGTGTTGTCGGAAGATAATCGGGCATTGCTGTGCGTCATTCGGGATGCAAAACCCAAGACGCTGACTGAATTGGCCGCGCTGTCTGGGCGTCAGGTGCCCAACCTCTCGCGCACTCTCCGAATGATGGAAAGCTACGGGCTGGTTGAGCTCAAACGCAATGTGCGCGAAATCGAGCCGATTGCGCGGGCCACAGATTTTCTGGTGGTGCTGGATTCACCGCAGGGGGAGCGAAAATGAAATTTGAGGTGTATTGCGATGAGGCCAACCCGGATGTCCTGACATCTGCGAATCCGCGTGCGCGTTACCTCATGATCGGCAGCCTCTGGCTACCGGAAGAACTGCGTGATGAGATCAAGGCGCGGATTGGTACGCTGAGGCAGCGGCACCAAGCGTGGGGGGAAATCAAGTGGAGCAAGGTCTCCCCGAATCGCAAGGATTTTTACGTCGAGCTAATCGATCTATTCGTCGGCTACGGCGACAACCTTCGTTTTCGCTGCATTGCCGTCGACCGCACCCAACGCAACCTGGCGCTTCACGACAACGATGGCGAGCTTGGGTTCTACAAGTTCTATTACCAGCTTCTGCATCATTGGGTGCTCGACTTCAACGCCTACCGCGTCTTCTGCGACATCAAGAGTAACCGTGATCCCAAGCGCCTGCCCGTGCTCACTCGATGCCTGTCGCGCGCCAACCTGACCTCGAACATCGATAGCATCCAGTCGCTTCCTTCTCACCAAGTTGTCCTGATACAGCTTTGTGATTTGCTGCTCGGGGCCGCAAGCAGCCGTATCAACGGAACGTTGCGAGACGGCACGGCCAAGTCAGCCGTTGTCGCCCGTCTCGAATCTGCTCTGGGCTGTTCTCTCGCCCCTACGCACAAACGCGAAGAGAAGTTCAACATCTTCCAGATTCGACTTCAGGGAGGCTGGTGATGGCGTTGCCTCCGCTGGTTCATTACGCCACCACGGCTGAATACCGGACGCACTACGAACAAATCTACTGTCGTGGGAATCTCCTGACCTTCGACGGCATTCGCGTGCATTTTTCGCCCGGCAAGTTTGGTCACATGTTCTACGAGAGCACGGCGCGGAACGGAATCAAGGACGCTTTCTCTCCCGTTCGTGCGCAACGCATCGACTGGATCAAGGCAACGCTGGAACACCCTGCTGCTGCGCTATTCGAGGGGTGGGATAAAACCTCCCGCCAATACGACGCCACCCGCCGGGTAGCGGTTGTATACGAGGATTTTGTCGTTGTGGTGGCTATGACCCTGAAGTCTGACGGTTCGCTGAAAGCCAACTTCGTGACTTGCTACCAGGCCGATAACAGCATCAGCAAGATCAGGACGTCGCCGGTATGGTCCAGGGCGGCGTGCCTCCATCTGCTGGGAGGGACGCCTTGATAGCGACCCGAAAAAAACAAAAGCCGCTGATTCGCTACGCGGGTTCAGCGGCCGAGACCTCGATTGGTTCAAAGCCGATAGGCAGTGAACTCAATGGCGGATTCTACTCTGGATGGCGCCTCTGTCAAGTTCTGTCCGCCCTTGGCTCAGGGACTGGGCTATCGGACATTCAAAGGGATATCCCCGAGATACGGGCGGTAGAGCCTGGGCGATATACCGGCCTGTCCTCGAAAAATCAAAAACTCCTATCGACCATTCCCACCCAATGCGGACGATAGCAGTGACAACATAGAACCGGAAATCCGAATGCCAACGCTAAACTGGATCGGCAAAGAAGCCGTCGTCAAACACCACAAGGAAGTGCCGTTTCGTCTGCTGGAACCGGTGCCTGAACGGTCCTGCGACAAAGTCGGCGCTGGTGATACGGCGAGCAGTGGCAACCTGATCGTGCAGGGCGACAACCTGCATGCGCTCAAGGCGCTGTTGCCGCGTTACGCGGGGCAGGTGAAGTGCATCTACATCGATCCGCCGTATAACACCGGCAACGAGGGCTGGGCCTACAACGACAACGTCAACAGTCCGGAAATCCGCCGCTGGCTCGGCGAAGTGGTCGGTAAGGAAGGCGAGACGCTGGATCGCCACGACCGCTGGTTGTCGATGATGTATCCACGGCTGGTGTTACTGAAACAGTTTCTGCGCGATGACGGGGCGATCTTTATCTCCATTGATGACAACGAGGTGGCGACGTTGCGGCTGTTGATGGATGAAATCTTCGGGGCGAAAAATTTCGTGGCAACCGTGCTCTGGCAGAAGATTTTCTCGCCGAAGAACTCTGCGCGCCATCTTTCTGAGGACCACGATTACATCGTCCTGTACGCGTCGAACGCAGATAAGTGGAAGCCAAATCTCTTGCCACGAGGGGATGACGCGAAGGCGCGCTACAAGAACGATGATGAAGATCCGCGAGGTCCATGGACCTCGGGGGACTTGGCCACGCTCTACGATGTGTCGGTGCCGGCTATCAGCCAGCATTTGAAACGCATCTATGCGGATAACGAGCTTGAGCGCGAGGCAACTGTTAAGCAGTACTTAATGGTTCAAACCGAGGGCGAGCGCGAGGTTCAGCGCAAGGTGCAGTTTGAAAACGAGCGCGCGGTGCAGTTCCGTAAATGGGCCAACCAGATCGTCAAGGATTACACGATTCAGGGTTGGACGATGGATGTGGATCGCCTTAAGGGAGGCGGCAGCATCCCGACGGACAAATTCTTCGAGCGGCAACTGGAAAAAGTCCGGGAAATCCGCCTTTCCGAGCGCAAGTTCTACCAGAAGATCACCGACATCTACGGCACCTCGCTCGACTACGACACGTCCGCCACGGCGACGAAGCGCTTTTTTGCTGCGGTTCAGAACAAGCTGCACTTCGCCATTCACGGGCAGACGGCGGCCGAGGTGATCGTGGATCGGGCGGATCACCAGAAGGACAACATGGGTCTGACCCACTGGCAAAGCGTTCTTCAAATACAAGCTGCATGCGGACGTGGAATTGTTCGAGAAGGCCTACAACTACATCCGGCAGTATTACTGAGGTATGGTCATGTCATCGTCTGAAAAAATCCCCAAAGCCATGACTGACAAATTCGCCGCCATCGCGGCGCTTGTCGATGTGTTTTGCGCCAAGCACCTCAACGAGGAGTATCGGCAGACGATTCACCGTGTTGTCGGTGCACTGGCCCGAAAGCGTCCTTCACCGTTGTTGAGGGGCAAGGAGAATGTCTGGGCGGCGGCTGCGGTGCATGCAGTTGGTCGGGTCAATTTTCTGGATGACGCTTCTCAAACACCGCACTGTAAGCCCAAGGTGATCTACGAGTTTTTCGGCATTGCTGAAAGCACCGGGCAGAACAAATCGAAGGAAATCCGCGACCTGCTGAAAATGGGCCCGATGTCTGCCGAATGGACCTTACCCAGCCGGCTCGCGGATAACCCGATGGTGTGGTTGCTGCAGGTTAACGGTTTCACGGTCGATATTCGTGGAATGCCCCTCGAAGTGCAGCAGATGGCCTTCGATAAAGGGCTTATCCCCTTTGTTCCTGCCGAGAGAGATGTGAGCCATGGCTGAACTCGGCCCAACCCCACAGCTATCACCGCTGTCGCAATCCGTCACCCGCGATGGCAAGACGGTTCAAATCGATATCTACGAAAACGGTGAAGGTGGCTGGCTCCTGGAGGTGATTGATGACCATGGAAGCTCCACCGTTTGGGATGATTCGTTCACGAGCGACCGGGACGCGCTTGAAGAAGCGCTGAAGACGATTGATGACGCGGGGATCGACTCGCTGATAGGTGCGCCCTCTGGCGGACGCGAGGCGACGGGGCTGGATCAAGCGCTGTCAGAGGACGAACTCAACGAACTGGATGATTTTCTTGCCGACGAATCCATCGAGGAGACATCAATGGATGTCTCGACGCTGGAAGGTTTTCTGACCGCCATTGCCATTGGTCCGCGTACGGTGATGCCGTCCGAATGGCTACCGTGGGTGTGGGATATCCAGAATGGCGAGGCCGAAGCCGAGTTCGAGAGTGCGGAACAGGCCAACCGGATTATGTCGCTCATCATGCGGCAGTACAACGCAGTGGTGCAAACCTTTATGGACGATCCAGCATCCTTCGAGCCGGTGTTTTGGTTTGGCGATCAATGGGGTGCTGCCGAATGGTGCGAAGGTTTTCTGCTCGGCTTTCAGTTCAGTGATGAGGCATGGAGTCTGTTGGCCGTTGGTCAGCCCGCCTGGTTTACACCCTTCCTGCGTTTGGGCACCGACGATGGTATCGAGATCACCAAGAAGTCCGGCGATGCCGAGAAGTGGATGAACGAAATCGAACTGTCGCTGGTGAAACTGCATGCTTTCTGGAAGGACCGGCGCGCAAGCCAGCCGGGCGGATTAGTGGGGGATGATTTTCGCCTTGGTGGGCACAAGGATGTCGCGCAGTCCGTTCGTGGCGGGCCGAAAATCGGCCGCAACGATCCGTGCCCCTGCGGCAGCGGCAAGAAATCCAAAAAGTGCTGCGGGGCGAACGATGCTCCGGCCACGTTGCATTAAGGAGCCTGCGATGAAAACACTGCGTCAGTTCGCTACAGGCCAAGCCGCGATACCGCCGGCGACAGCCTGGTATCTCTCCGACCTTGGCGAGTTTCGTGGCAAGCAGGAACTCTATACGCGCCAGTCGCCACAACGACTGAAGGCCTTGCGCGAGCACGCGATGATTGAGAGTGCCGTTTCATCGAATCGGATTGAAGGTGTCTCCATCGACCCCGGTCGTGTGCGCGATATTCTGGTGGCTCCGAAACCGCTGTTCCGTGATCGCGACGAAGAGGAGGTGCGTGGCTATCGCGATGCGCTGGCATGGATTCATGCCGAGGCTAACAGCATTCAGGGCGATGAGCGGACGATCAAGCGGCTGCATGCACTGACGCGCGGGCAAATTTGGGATGCCGGGCAGTACAAGGAAAAGGATGGCGATATCATTGAGCGCTATCCGGATGGTAGTGAGCGGGTGCGCTTCCGCACCGTGCCGGCCGCCGAGACTTCGGCGCGAATGGCTGACTTGGTGCTGGACTGGCGTCGCTGCCAGAACGAGGGATGGGTGCCACCTCTGATCGCGCTGGCCGCGTTCAATCTCGACTTTCTGTGCATCCACCCGTTCCGCGACGGCAATGGCCGGGTCTCGCGTCTGATTTGGCTGCTGCAGAGCTATCAGCTTGGCTTCGAGGTCGGTCGGTATTTCAGCCTGGAGCGGCTGGTCGAGCAGAACAAGGATCGTTACTACGAGACACTTGAGAAAAGTTCACAAGGCTGGCACGAGGGCAAGCATGATCCGTGGCCTTACATCAACTACGTTCTGTTCATCATGAAGACAGCCTACAAGGAATTTGCGGAGCGGGTGGGTGAGACCAAAGCGCCGCGCGGTGCGAAAACAGATCAGGTGATCTCGGCCATCGAGCAGGTTGTCGGGGAATTCTCCGTCGCACAGTTGGAAATGCGCTGCCCCGGAGTGAGTCGCGATATGGTGCGCCGAGTACTGCGGGAACAACAGGCTGCTGGCAAGGTAGAGTGCCAAGGGCGCGGTCCGGCAGCCAAATGGCAAAAGAAAGGGTAATTACCCTTTAGTAAGGGTAGTAGAGAGGGTAATAACTCGGGGGCTTACGGCATGTGCCTAATGTGCAGCCTGACCTCAAGCACCCGCAGCGTTACTCATTGGTTCCAATAGCGAGTCGTTCGGTAGTAAACTGCACGCCACCAATACAAACAACGGCTTACGAGAAATCGTAAGCCGTTTTTCGTTGGTACGCCCGGCAGGGCGCACTCACTTGGAAGTGAAAGTCCTCTGCTCGCCCGACAAGGGGAGCGTTAGCGGAACGGTAAGGGTGTCGCGGGCGACTGCGAGCCATGAACGCGCTGTTCAATCTGGAAGCCAAGCTCTTTAAGCCGGATTGAACGTAGAAATCGGCACGTAGATTCGCAATGTATCATTAAATTTGTATGTTTGTTAATGTGTAGTTGTATTGGTTGAACTGTTCTGTTAGGATTTCTGCCATGAGAGTATCTAGAGAAGAGCTTGTCGCCGTCCTGTCCCAGTTCAATCCCTGGTGGCGTGACGAGGCGATTTCGGATCTGCCCAGGTGGCGGCGAGCGGCGTTCCGGGAGTTATACGCGTGGACGACCGACCCGCCAGCCCCCCGGGCTGTCCTGCTTTCTGGCGCACGTCAGATCGGCAAGACCACTTTGATGTTGCAAGCCGCTGATGCCTTGTTGCGCGAAGGCGTGCCGCCCGCCAACATTCTCTATGCAACCTTCGACCACCCCATCCTGAAACTCGCCGGAATCGGGGCGGTGCTGGAAGCTTGGCGCGAACGGGAGCCCAAGGTTGATGGCCCTGAATACATCTTCCTCGACGAGGCCCAGTTCATCCGCGATTGGGGCACGTGGGTCAAGCACCAAGTGGACTTCGCCAAACATCGGCGCATTGCCTTTACCGGTTCGGCGACGCCACTGGTCGAGGCCGGGCAGGAATCTGGAGTCGGCCGTTGGCACACGATCCGGCTGACTACGCTCTCGTTTTACGAATACCTCCAGATCAAGAATCTGTCGCTCCCGGCATTGCCCCGCCTCAAGTCCCCGCGCGATCTATTCGACTGGCCGCAGTCAGACCTCTACCGCGTCACCGAATCTGCCGCGCCCTATGTCGGGCATTTCCACGAATATCTGGTGCGCGGCGGATTTCCGCAGACGGCTCAAGTCGAGAGCATCACCCAGGCCCAGCGCCTGCTGCGTGAAGACATCATCGACAAGGTGTTGAAGCGCGACATGACGGCGTTGTTTGGTGTACGGCGCGTGCTGGATCTGGAGCACACCTTCCTCTACCTGTGCATGCACGATGGCGGACTGCTCGACATGGTCGATCTCTGCGCCAATCTGGAGGTCAAACGGCCGACGGCGCAGAGCTTCATCGAGTTGCTGGAAGCGACCCACCTGATCTACCGCCTGCCGCCATTTGGTTACGGCAAGGACGTGCTGCGCGCCCGTTTCAAAATTTACCTGGCCGATGCCGCCATTGCACCGGCGGTCATGCTCAAGGGCAAAGCCATCCTTGAAGATCCGGCCGCGCTCGGCGTGGCAACTGAAACGGCGGTCTTTAAACACTTGTTCGCCCGCTACTATGCGCAGAACGTGCGCTTCACCTACTGGCGTGGCAAGAAGGATCGGGAAGTTGATCTCGTCGCCGAGGTAGGCGGTCAGATCATTCCCTTCGAGGTGAAATATCGCGCCCAGCACACAGGCCTGCGCGACCTGAAAGGCTTGCTCGAACTTTGCCAGCAGAAATCCATCGACCGTGGCTACGTAGTCACCAAGTCACTGGATGACTTCGGCACGATTCCCGACCTGCCCGATACAAACACCCGAATCCTGCGGATTCCCGCGCCGTTGCTTTGCTACTGGATGGGCGAGTCCGAACTTACACTGGAACAACAATGAAAGCGACAGTCCAACAAGCGCCCCGGAATGCGCGACTCAAAGGCCAGGAATCGGAAGGAATTGGGTCGCAAAATCCCAAAGACATACTTGTCGCGCCTGCAACGGGATTGCCCAGGCAGCTTCCAGATTTTTCTATATATTGCGGAACTGCTCGGATGGGAAGCACCTGGAAACCGCAGAGATCCGCATAAATAGTGGCTTGGGGTGTTCACAGCTGCCGACTGGTAGCCAGTCGCCCTCCGAGGTTCGGGCGTTGCGCAGGCTGGAAAAGCGCCTTCTAGACAGAATGCGTCATTTGTACTAACATTGAGCACACTGTACATCTGAAGGGGAATTTGCCATGACTATCGCTACTACCGCTCGCTCGGCCCGGCTCGGCCTGCGTGCGACACCTGAACAGGAAACCGTTCTGCGTCGCGCCGCCGAGGTCGCACACAAATCATTAACTGATTTCATTCTCGATGCCGCTTACCAAGCGGCAGAGCACACCTTGCTCGACCAGCGATTGTTTATGGTTTCCGGCAGTCAGTACCAAGCGCTCTTGGAAATGCTGGATCGACCGGAGTCTGACAACCCCGGTTTGGCCAGTTTGTTCTCCCGGCGTCCGGTGTGGGCAGAAAAATGAGTTTGTCGGCACCACAGTCACTGGATGCGAATCATCGGCTGGAAGAGTTTGACTGCGGAAAACCGGCCCTCACCGATTGGCTGCTGCGACACGCACGCCAGGCTCAAGGTAGCGGTTCGGCGAAAACGTTCGTCGCCTGTGATGGAAGTCGCGTTGCCGGGTACTTCAGCTTGACCGTTGGCCAGATCGACACGCTCGACGCTCCTGAGCGGATTCGTCGCGGGATGGGCCAGTACCCTATTCCGCTGGTCATTCTGGCGCGGCTGGCTGTCGATCTCGACTACCAAAGGCAGGGTCTTGGTTTCAGCTTGCTGCAAGACGCTATTCGCCGAACGGTTGCCATGGCTGAGCACGCGGGGATTCGGGCTCTGCTGACACACCCCATCGACGCAGATGCTGAGGCGTTCTATCGTCGTTTCGGCTTCGAGTCGACGCCCGCGCACGAGCGGCAATTGATTCTTCTGCTCAAGGATGCGCGGCGTTTTGCCGGAACACCGCAATGAAATCAGACCAGTAAGCACGAAGGAGCGTTCGCATGGCAGCAGAGCAAACAATGGATCTTGACCAACGATTGCCGTTCGAACTTGGCGATGCAGGCAAGCCATGAGCGCCCGCGCTTGGCTTCTGCGGCGAACAGCGTTGTCATGGTGACATTTGCCGTGGAGACGAAAATGCACTACCCCGTGATGACTGAGCAGCAAGTGGCAGCCCGATGGAAAGTCAGCCTGAAAACAATGCGGCGCTGGCGACAGGACAAAATTGGCCCGACGTGGCACAAACTTTTTCGACACGTCCGCTACCACGAGGCAGACGTTTTCGACTTTGAACGGCAGAGCGCACAGCACTGGCTGACAATTCTTGGTGATCGTTAGCGCATACCCCGTATTTCCTTGACCTCAAGATCTACGATTAAGAGACCAAATCAGCCGTGGTAGGGCGTGAGTGATTCGAACACTCGACCTACGGATTAAGAGTCCGCTGCTCTACCAACTGAGCTAACGCCCCACGGAATGACCACATATTGACGCTACCACCAAGATCGGCAGTGTCTTGGTAGGTCGGGAGAGATTCGAACTCTCGACCAACGGATTAAAAGTCCGCTGCTCTACCAACTGAGCTACCGACCCGGAAAAACAGGAACGGCGGATTATAGAGACCGCCCGGAAGCCTGTCAATGCGGGCCTTTGAGACACTCGCGGTTTCAAGCCTCGTGGGGACTGAGCACATACGACGTCGGGTCGGCAACGCCCGCAGCAGAAAAACCCTCGCGGCGTATCCGGCAGGAATCGCACACGCCGCAGGCTCTGCCTCTTTCGTCGGCCTGGTAGCATGAAACCGTATGCCGATAGTCGACCCCCAGCTTGCTGCCGCAACGAATGATCTCGGCCTTTGTCAGACTGAGCAAAGGTGTGTGGATGCTCAACTTTCGGCCTTCAACACCTGCCTTGGTGGCCAGGTTGGCCATGGCTTCATAGGCGGCAATGTATTCCGGCCGGCAATCCGGGTAACCGGAATAGTCAATGGCGTTGACGCCGATGTAGATGTCCCGGCTGTCCAATACTTCGGCCCAGGCCAGCGCCAGTGAAAGCATGATGGTGTTGCGCGCCGGTACATAGGTCGCCGGAATGCCAGGCTGAACGCCATCGACGGGAATTGCGATACGGGTGTCCGTGAGTGCCGAACCACCAAACTTATCGAGCGCCAGATGCAACACACGATGTTCGCTGGCACCCAGGGCCAGGGCGACGCGGGCAGCGGAATCGAGTTCGATGCGATGGCGTTGGCCATAGTCAAGCGACAGGCAATAGCAGTCGAAACCGGCGGCGCGGGCAATGGCCAGCGTCGTGGCCGAATCGAGGCCGCCGGACAGCAGGACGACGGCGCGCTGCAAGCCCACTGGAATGGACGAACTCATGCTGAGGACTATTCGGCGATCAGCGCCGAGATCTCCCGATCCAGCAGTGCCGGGTCGCCAAGATTGAACTCGACCAGTCGCCGCAAGTGCGTCACGCTGTCGATGTCAATGATCAGGCAATGCAGCCCTGCGTTGTCTCCTTCGACATGCGTTACCCGGGTTTCCATGCTGATCTGATCGGCCGATTCACCCTCGCAGAGAAGAACTTGCAGCCGGCAGGTTGCGCCCGCAGTGATTGATGCTTGTGCCGGCAAACGGATCAGCGCGCCTTTGAGTGAAAGGTCGAGGACCCTAACGTCAATTTCGCGTTCAGGGAAGATCAGCCTGGCCGGGGTATGAAAGGCAATGCGCGAGTAATGGCGTCGATCGTCAGTCGGTGCAGCGCTCATGGCAAGTACTCTGCAGGTTTATTTGCCCTGAATATTACCCCAAAGCAGCTTGTGCAGTTGCAGTTGCAAGCGCACCGGTAGTTGATCGGCGAGAATCCACTCGGCCAGCATGCGCGGCTCCAGCGCGCCTTGCACCGGCGAGAAGAGCAGGGGACAGAGGACGTCAAGCTGGTTGTGAACAACGGTATCGCGCGCCCATTCATAGTCGGCGCGATCTTTGATGACGAATTTCAATTCATCTTGCGACGACAGAAAATCGATATTTTTCCAACGGTTCTTTGCGGACTCACCCGATCCGGGCGCCTTGAGATCAACAATTCGGGAAACGCGTGAATCGACGCCTGAAATGTCGAGGGCGCCCGATGTTTCGAGCGAAACGTCATAATCGGCATCGCATAATGCCGAGAGCAACGGCAAGCAGTTCGCCTGAGCGAGTGGTTCGCCGCCGGTAACGCAAACCTGTCGGACGGCGTATGCACCGACGGTTTCGAGAATCCGGGTCAAGGTCATGCTCTGGCCGCCGGAAAAGGCGTATTCGGTGTCGCACCAGACGCAACGCAATGGGCAACCGGTGAGGCGCACGAATACCGTCGGCAATCCGGCACGTGAGGCTTCACCCTGAATGGAATAGAAGATCTCGCTGATTTTCAGCGAGAGAGGCCTGTTGCTGCCCGTCACCCGCTTACTTCTTCAGGCGTTTCTTCGCCGCAGCCGCAGCCGGGCTGTCCGGGTACTTGGCGATTACCGCCTGCAACGTCGACCGTTCACCCTTGGTATCGCCAAGCTCCTGCTGGCAGGTCGCCATGTTGACCATCGCCTCGGGCGCTTTCGGGTGCTGCGGCCACTTGTTGACCACCGCCTTGTGCGCGTTGATCGCCTGTTTGCAATCGCGCAGCGCATAGTAAGCGTTACCAAGCCAGTACTGCGCATTCGGGGTCAGCGAGCTGTCCGGATGGGCTTTGACAAAGGATTCAAAGGCGCCTGCGGCTTCCTTGATCTTATTGGCCTTGAAGAGATTTAACGCCGCTTCGTATTCGTGCGCTTCAGCGGCAGGGTCACTTGCCGTTTTCTTAGCCGGGTCGGCACCGGGATTTGCTGCATTCGCCGGCGGGCTGTTCTCTGTCGCTGGCGCGGATTGGGGTTCAAACTTGCGCAAGCGACCATCGAGGTCGATATAGAAATCCTGCTGGCGTTTCTTGGTCGATTCCAGTTCGTAATTCAGTGTTTCGACCTGGCCGCGCAGTTTGGCGTTTTCTTCGCGTAGCGCCTGAATCTGGTTGATCAGGTCGAACTGGGCTTTGGACAGGGTGTCGAGACGCTCATTGGATTTGATGGACAGATCCTTGATTTGACGGCGCGCTTCCTCGTCGTCGAACACCCCGGCCTGCGCTGTCTGCCCACCAAAGGCGGAAAGCAGCAGGGCAAGCGCGGTCAGACCGGTTGCCAGGCCCGCAGAAAATCCCGAAGCGAGGCTTGTGCGCCGTTCCGGCATCCTAGAACTCACCGCTGTAAAGCATGTCGCCGCGACGGTTTTCAGCCCAGGCTGCTTCATTCTGGCCTTCATTCTTCGGTTTTTCTTCGCCCAGGCTGACCGATTCGACCTGCTCTTCACGAGCGCCGAGCAGGGTCAGCATCTTCTTGATTGCGTCGGCACGCTTCTGGCCCAGAGCCAGGTTGTACTCGCGGCTGCCCCGCTCATCGGTGTTGCCCTGAATCAGCATCTTGAACTGGCGGTTGTCGACGAGGAATTTGGCGTGCGCGGTAACCAAATCCTTGTACTCGGACTTGACCTCGTATTTGTCATAGTCGAAATAGATGCTGCGTTTGGAGAGTATGCTCTTCGGGTCGGTGAGCACGGCTGGCAGATTGCGCCCGTCGATGCCGTTCGCCGTGACAGTGGCTACATTGCCGCCTCGGGATTCAACGGGTGCGCCCGCCTGCTCAGGACCATCGGGCGTCGAACCGCAACCAGCAATCAACAGGGCAAGTAGGGTGGGGGCAATGAATCGTTTCATGGTGTTTCTCCTGCGTGAAAATTCAGCTTTTCAGTTTCCGGATGGGGATAAATGATTAACGGGTGAATGGGCCCCAGGCGGGTTCGCGAACATCGCCAGCCTGGATGGAAAGTCGTTGTTTGATGCGGCCGTCGATCGATACCGCAGACAATACACCACGGCCGCCGATCTCGGTAGCGATGAGGATCATGCGGCCATTGGGCGCGAAGGTCGGCGATTCGTCTTTGTAGGAATCGGTGAGAATCTGTACCTGCTTGCTGGCCAGATCCATGACCGCCAGACGAAAGCCGCTCTCGCGCCGACTGATGAAGGCCATCGACTTACCGTCCGGCGAAATGCGGGGCGAGACATTGTAGCTGCCTTCAAAAGTGACCCGCGCGGCACTGCCGCCATTGGCACTGACACTGTAGATCTGCGGGCTGCCGCCGCGATCCGAGGTGAAATAGACCGTCTGTCCATCCGGCGTGAAGAAAGGTTCGGTGTTGATCCCCGCTGTTGTCGTCAGGCGCTGCACGCCGGAGCCATCGGCATTCACCGTGAATATCTGCGACCCGCCTTCCTTGGTCAGTACGACGGCCAGCCGGCGACCGTCGGGCGACCAGGCCGGTGCCGAGTTCGATCCCTTGAAATTGGCAACGACGATGCGTTTTCCGCTGGCCAGCGAATGCACGTAGACCACCGGCTTCTTGTTTTCAAAGGAGACATAGGCCAGACGGCTTCCATCGGGCGACCAGGATGGCGAAATGATCGGCTCACGCGATTTCAAAGCCGCCTGCGCGTTCTGTCCATCGGCGTCGGCGATATGCAATTCGTAGTGCGTAGGCCCGCCTTTGACGACATAGGCGATGCGCGTCGAAAACACGCCGGGCTCGCCAATCAGTTTTTCATAGATCACATCGGCAATGCGATGGCCAGCCGCGCGCAGCATCGGCGCCGAAGTCACGAAAGCTGCGCCAGCGAGCGTACTTTGCTTGTTGACGTCATACAGCCGAAAGCGTGCCTCTTGTCGGCCATCGGCGCTCGGGCCGATACTTCCGGCGGTCAGGGCGTCAGCGCCCCGGTTCTTCCAGTCGGCATAGGCCGGGCTGATGGATTCATTCAATGCTACGCCGTTGGCATCAATCAGCTTAAACAAACCGCTGCGTTCCAAGTCGCCGCGAATGACGGAAGTCAGCGCACGCGAGCCGCCCGACTCACCGGCGAAATCGGCAATGGCCAAAGGAATCCGATTGGCTCCAGCACCGGTAATCTCGATCGTCAGCTCGGCGAATGCGGGCGTCTGGAATAACGCCACGGCGCTTAAGGCGATCAGGCTCAGGCCGCGCAGTTTGTGCAAAGGTCGAAGCATGGGTCAATGTCATCCGGAAAACAATGCGCGATTATATCGCCTTGATGCACGAAACGATTGTAACTGAACGTAATTTCAGGGCCGCTGCCCGAATCGGCGGTGCACCTGGGTTGGCCGGGCTATTGCCGTTTGCATGCCAATTTGGCGTAAAATCACCTTGTCTTTACGTTCTCGATTGGACATTCAGCATGAAGCACGCGTTCAGACTAGCGCTACTGGCCACCCTGCTTGCTGCACCGCTGGCCGCCCAGGCCATGTGCTACACGATTTTCAGCTCCGCCAGCGAGGTCATCTACCGTTCGGATGCACCACCTTTTGACTTGTCGCTTCCCACCAGCGATGGCATGACCCAGTCGCGCTTCTCCAGCGGCCATCTGGTCATCATTCCGGTCTATACCGACTGCTATCCGTTTGGCGTTCGGGACCGTAGCACGCAACAGCGCATCGACGATCCGAAGAATTATTACAAACGGCTGAAGGGCAAGGAATAGCCACTTCCTGCCCTATGCCCCGTTCCGTTTAATCGTCGAATGGGTGGTAGGGAATTCTCAGCACGCGCTGAAATAGTGCCGGATTCTCCGGCTTAGGCAGAGGCGATGATTTTCGAATGGCGCGTTCGATTGCGTCGTCAAGCGCAGGTTTGCCACTGGATTTGCGTACCTTGACGTCTATGATATCCCCCGAGGGAAGCTGGGTTACCTCGAAAACGGCTTCCGGATTGCCCTGTATCCCCGGCGGCAAGACGATGTTGCCGCGAATCCTGCCGCGTACTTTTTCGGCATAGTCGGCCAGTCCGCGCGAATTGGCCGCCGAGGCCTGTTCGGCCTTGAGCTGCGCCAGCAGCTTCGATTCGTTTTCGGCACGGGTGCGCTGATCCTGCGCTATCTTCTGTTGCTGGATTTGTTTCTGCTCGCGTTTGAGTTCTTCGTCAAAACTCGGGCGGCGATCAGGTTCGGGCTTTTTCGGTTCGGGCTTCTTTGGCTCTTCCTTCTTCGGCTCTTCCTTCTTCGGCTCTTCCTTCTTTGGCTTCTTGTCTTCCTTGATGGCAATATCCGGCTTGATCGGTGGCGTCGGTTCGGCCTTGGGAACGGGTTTCGGTTCGGGCTTGGGCTCGGGCTTCGGCGGCAGTTCAGACGCGGGTTCGGGCTTGACGTCATGCACGGGAGCCGGCGCGGCGCGCCAGACTTCGACTTCGACCGACGACGGGGCGTGACTCTTCCATTGCACGCCGATAAACAGAGCCACGATGAGCAGCAGGTGAACCAGCGCCGATAGAACCAACGACGCGATGTTCGATTTTTCAGGTGGCGGCAGATGCGCAGCGTATTCCACGGGCTCGGCTTTTAGAACAGTAAAACGCTATCTACCGGTGGGCTGTACGAGCAGGCCGATGCGCTTGACCTGTTGGCGCTGAAGCTCGTCCATGACCGTGAGAACCGCTTCGTATTTGACATTCTTGTCGCCGACGATAAGCACGGGTTGATCGGGGTTCTTGCGTTGTGCATCGGCGATGACTTGCGGCAGTTCGCTGCGGCTCAGGCTGTGCTCTGGCTTGCCCGGCGCCGTCAGCGACAGGGTCTGGTCGGCCCGGACATTGACCTGCAATGCTTCGGCGGGCACTTGGGACGCCTTGCCGACCGAGGGGACGTCAATGCTGGCAGTGGTCATCATCGGCGCGGTGACCATGAAAATGACGAGCAGCACAAGCATGACGTCGATATAAGGCACGACGTTGATTTCATTTTTTAAGCGGCGTGGACGCATACGGCCTCCGGTCTAGCGCACCTGGCGTTGCAGGATGTTGGAAAATTCTTCCATAAAGGATTCGAATCGTGTCGACAGCCGATCGATCTCGTGGGCAAAGCGGTTGTAGGCAACCACGGCCGGAATCGCCGCAAACAGGCCGATGGCCGTGGCCACAAGCGCTTCGGCGATGCCGGGGGCAACCGCCGAGAGCGTCGCCTGGCCGACATTGGACAGCCCGCGAAAGGAATGCATGATGCCCCAAACGGTGCCGAACAGGCCGACGTAGGGGCTGACCGAGCCGACCGAAGCCAGGAAGGCGAGGTGCGCGTCGATACTGTCGACTTCGCGCTGGTAGGTGGCACGCATGGCGCGACGCGATCCGTCGATCACATCCTTGGGGTCCAGATTCTTCTGGCTGCGCAACTTGTTGAATTCGCGAAATCCGGATTCGAAGATGCGCTCCATGCTGCCCGTGCCGTGCCGGTTGTTGACGGCACTCTGATACAGGCTGTTGAGATCACCACCGCTCCAGAAATCTCGCTCGAACTGCTCGGTTTGCGTGCGGGCCAGCTTGACGGCAAACCACTTGCGGAAGATGTAGTACCACGACATGAAGGAGACCGCGGCGAGCAGCAGCATGACTGCCTGAACGACGGCGCTGGCGTTGAGGATCAGATGCAGTATGGAGAGATCTTGTGAAACATTCATTGCAGGGTTTCCAGTTTAGAGCGCAAAAACGCGGGTATTGAAACGATTTTCATCTTGGCCGAGTCTACACAGACGATCTGAATCTTTCCACTTGTCATCTCATCCCAGCCCCCCTCGACCAAGGGGCTTGAGCGACGTATGTGCTGGCGGAAAAATATCTGGGACCGCGTGGTCTTTTCGACTTCGAGACTGACCGTCAGCTGTTCATCGAGCCTCGCCGGTTTAAGGAATTCGAGACTGACGCTGCGCACGACAAAGACAATGCCAGGATCGCGCAGAAGATCGGTCTGGTCGTGCCCGATCGAGCGCAGCCATTCGCTGCGGCAACGCTCCAGAAACTTGAGATAGTTGGCGTAATACACCACGCCACCCGCGTCGGTATCTTCGTAGTAGATGCGAATGGTAATGGCGAAGGCATTGGGGCTCTGTTGGTGTTTCATGGGCGGATTCTAATGCAGCCGGACGGGGCCAAGTGTGTGCCGTGGTGACCGAACACCCCTAAGTCCCTGGTCATTGCGTCCGCCACAGGTCGTTCTGCGCACTGGCAGCGGGATTCTCCAGGCCGAGGTGACGATAAATGGCCGCCGTGGCGATGCGGCCGCGCGGCGTGCGTTGCAGGTAACCTTGCTGGATCAGAAAGGGTTCGAGCACGTCCTCGATGGTATCGCGCGCTTCGCCGATCGCCGCAGCAAGGTTATCGACGCCAACCGGTCCACCGGCAAACTTGTCAATGATCGCGGAAAGCAGCTTGCGATCCATGACGTCGAGGCCGCCGTGATCGACGTCGAGCATGACCAGCGCCAGATCGGCCACGATTTGCGTGATGTGACCCGACGCCTTGACTTCGGCGAAGTCGCGTACACGACGCAACAAGCGATTGGCAATGCGCGGCGTGCCGCGTGAACGCCTGGCGATTTCCAGCGCGCCGCCAGGTTCGGTCAGCACTTTGAGGAGTTGCGACGAGCGCGTGACGATCTGCGTCAGTTCTTCAGGCGTGTAGAACTCAAGTCGCGCGACGATGCCAAAACGGTCGCGCAGCGGGTTGGTCAGCATGCCCGCGCGGGTTGTTGCCCCGATCAGCGTAAACGGCGGCAGGTCGAGCTTGACCGAACGCGCGGCCGGCCCCTCGCCGATCATGATGTCAATCTGGAAATCTTCGAGCGCAGGGTAAAGAATTTCCTCGACCACCGGGCTCAAACGGTGGATTTCGTCGATGAACAAAACGTCATGCGGTTCGAGATTGGTCAGCATCGCCGCCAAATCTCCGGCACGCTCCAGAACCGGGCCCGAGGTCGAACGCAGGTTAACGCCCATCTCGGTGGCGATGATGTGCGCCAGCGTGGTTTTTCCCAGGCCTGGCGGACCGAACAGCAACACGTGATCGAGCGCATCCTGGCGTCGCCTGGCCGCTTCGATGAATATCGACAACTGCTCGCGAATCTTGGCCTGACCCACGTAATCGACCAGTCGCTTCGGTCGCAATGCGCGCTCGATCGCCTCTTCCTGGGACGAACCGGATTCCGCCGAAATCAAACGGGCATCGGGGAGACCGCCCATGCCGTCGGCTCGATTGCCACCAAACGTATCCAATTCAATCACGGCATGATGGACGGCGTCTCACTGTCGGAGAGCGCCAACCATTCCCGGATCAGGACTTGACCCAAGGCGAGCAAGGTCGGCCCTAGGAAGAGTCCGATAAAACCAAAGACCAGTACGCCGCCGAAGACGCCGACAATAATCAACAATAACGGCAGGCTGGACGTGCGCGAAATCAGGATCGGTTTGACGAAATTATCGACGCTGCTGATGCCGAACATGCCCCACAGGATCATGAAAATGGCCCAGCCCGTCTGACCGACATCGTAGAGCCACGCCGCTGCGCCCACCCAGATCAACGTCGCGCCGATGACCGGCACCATCGAGAAAAAGAAGGTGGCGAAGGTCAGCATGAGAACGCCGGGAACGCCCGCGATGATGAAGCCAACCATGGCCACCAGCGATTGCGCCGCCGCCGTGCCGACGATGCCGACCATGACTCCGGTTACCGTGCCATTGGCCAGTTTGAGCATGCTTTCGCCCAGATTTCCGGCCAACTTGCGGCTGCCGATGCGCAATGCTTCGGCGTAGGATTGAGCATCGCGAAAAATAAAAAACACAAAGAAAATGACCAGAACCAATTGCAGCAAACCCTGGCCAAAAATCGATACGGTGGCCAAGGCCAGCTTGCGCGTGGGGTCGAGCAGCTGGCGCAGTAGCGTATTCATTTCTTCGCGGCTGGCGACCAGCCGGTGCCAGTAATCGTTGATATCCGGACCGACCACGGGCAGAGTGGCCAACCATTCCGGAGGATCGATCGGCAGCCCGTTTTCAAGCACAGGCTTGAAGTGCCGAATGGCCGTTTCAACACCGTCGGCCAGCGTGCCCGACAGCAAGGCCATGGGCGCAACCAGCAAGAGCAGCATAATCATCGACATCAACCCCGCGGCGAGGTTGCTGCGGCCACCGCAAAACGCAAGCAGGCGGTGGTGTAAAGGTGCCGTTGTGACGCAGATCACCACGGCAAAAAGCAGCGTGCCCGTGAAAGGCATCAGTACGGCGATACAACCGATCAGCAACAGTGCGACGATGGAGCCCTGAATGATCTGTTTCTGGGCCGAAGATAATTGATGCATCATGATTTCGAGAGGACTTTCAGTGCCTGGCGGATACCATCCGATGTCGAAATGCCTGCCGGCAGAAGATTTCCTGCGGCCGCAGCTTCGCGGTCATTGTAACCCAGTGCCAGCAACGCATTGAGGATGTCATGCCGGTTGTCTTCTACGCTCAAGGCAGCCGAAGGCAGGGCATCGGCCAGTTTACCCTTGAGTTCGAGCAACAGGCGCTCGGCCGTCTTCTTGCCTATCCCCGGTATCTTGATCAGCCGGCCGACTTCCTGTCGCGCCACGGATTGCGCCAGATCGTCGACGGAAAGCCCGGAAAGCACGGCCAGCGCCATGCGTGCGCCGATTCCTGAAATCTTGATCAGGTGCCGAAAGGCGAAACGTTCGGCTGCGCTGGAGAAGCCATAGAGGAAGTGCCCGTCCTCGCGCACCACAAAGTGCGTAAGCAAGGTCACCTTTTCACCGTTGGCCGGCAGGTTGTAAAAAGTGCTCATGGGCACATCGACCTCATAGCCGATGCCTTTTACATCAACAACAAGCTGTGGCGGATTTTTTTCCAGCAGTATTCCGGTCAGGCGGCCGATCACGGTGTGCTCGCTTTCTACTGGCTCAAGATCAATCGCCCGTTACGGACCCGAAAGCCCCGGCCGGCCAGCGCGCCCGGACCTTGCCCCAAACCTTGCCCGCCATGCGCGTGCGTGATGGCGCAGGCGAGCGCATCGGCGGCGTCCGGACTGAGCCCGCCGGGGAGTGACAACAACCGACATACCATGTGCTGCACTTGCGATTTAACGGCGTGGCCATTGCCGACCACCGCCTGCTTGACTTGCAAGGCCGTATATTCGGCGACCTCAAGCCCTTCGGCCACCAGGGCCGCGATGGCGGCACCGCGTGCCTGACCGAGCAGCAAGGTCGACTGCGGATTGGCGTTCACGAAGACGATTTCGACGATGGCCTGATCCGGTTGGTACTGCGCGACCAGTTGGCGCAGTCCGGCATGTATGGTCCCGAGCCGCGCGGGCAATGACGCCTTGGCATCGGTCTTGATGCCACCGCTGGCCACATAGGTCAACGTCGAACCGGATTTTTCGATGACACCGAATCCGGTAATGCGCAGCCCCGGATCGACGCCTAGAATACGGACCGGACAAGGTGATTTCGTGATCAAGGCAATCGGCCTGTAACAATCTTCCTGTGAACAACAGACAGTATAACGAGCAGCACGGGTGGTATTGGCCCAGAGATTGACGTGCGGATGTCCGCACGACCCGCAGGCCGGATTCCGATCTACCGCCCGCGGCGACAAATCATGCGTCCTGAAACGACAAATAAACGCCTGTTTATCAATCGATTGCATGAACGACCCGCAATTGTCCCACCGGGTACGGGTCTTGCGGTTAAATTGTTCCAGACTGGACCGCGCGTAAGGTTCGACCTTGAAAGACAAATCCAGTGACACCCTTCATAAATTCTACAGGAGCTTGCACGATGAAAAACAAACTGCGCCGTACTCTGGCCATCGGCACCACCCTATTGTGCGTGTCATTTTCGGCACAGGCCGCCGAATTCATCAATATTCTGACCGGCGGCACAAGCGGGGTTTATTATCCGCTGGGCGTTTCCTTGTCACAAATCTACGGCAAGGTACTGCCGGGGTCCAAAACCTCTGTCCAAGCAACCAAGGCCAGCGCGGAAAACCTCAACCTGTTGCAGGCCGGTCGTGGTGAAGTGGCTTTTACACTGGGCGACTCGCTTTCCGACGCCTGGAAAGGCAAGGAAGAAGCGGGTTTCAAAGCACCGCTGAATAAACTGCGCACCTTATCGGCGCTCTATCCGAACTACATCCACTTTGTCGCGGCAGCCGATTCCGGAATCAAGTCGCTGGCCGACATCAAGGGCAAGCGGATTTCGGTCGGTGCGCCGAAATCGGGAACCGAGCTTAACGTACGCGCAATTCTCAAGGCGGCGGGGCTGAGCTACACGGATTTCTCGCGCGTCGAATATCTGTCGTACGCCGAGTCCGTCGAACTGATGAAGAACCGCCAGCTTGATGTCACACTGCTCTCGTCCGGATTGGGCGTCGCCGCCTTGCGTGATCTGGCGACCTCGCAAAAAATCGTTTTCCTTCCGATTCCAGCGGACATCGTGGCAAAAATCGACGACCCCGCTTTCCAGGCGGGAACGATTCCAGCCAAGACTTACGAAGGGCAGGATACCGACGTGGCGACTATTGCGATCCAGAACTATCTGGTAACGCATTCGGGCGTTTCGAACGACACCGCCTACGCCATGACCAAGTCGATGTATGACAATCTCGACCAGATGATTGCCGCACACGCCGCCGCCAAGGCGATCAAGAAGGAAAACGCCGCCAAGCACCCGCCGGCTCCACTGCATCCCGGTGCCGAAAAATACTACCGTGAAGTCGGACTCCTGAAATAGCATCCCACTCAACCCCTTGCAGATCCGGTTGCAGCCTGCCTCACGGGGACCGGATCTCTCGATGACTCCTGCAACACTTTCGGTGAGCGAACGCATGACAGACCGGCACCCAGTAAATCCCGAACCTTCCGATTTTGAGGAACATGGGCATCAGCGCCAACTGGCCGGTTGGACGGCCAGGCTGGCGATGCTGGCGGCATTGGCTTTTTCCGGCTACCAGATCATCGTTGCCGCATTTCATCCTTTTTCAAGCCTGGTTGTCCGTGCACTGCATGTCAGTTTCCTGGTCATGCTCATCTTTGTGTTTTACCCGGCACGCAAGGGCAAGAGCCGCAGCGTTGTGCCGTGGCAGGATGTCTTGCTGGCACTGGCTGGTTTTTCCCTGGGCTTCTACCATTTCGTTTTCGAGGCCGACCTGATCGAACGCGCGGGCGACCCGAACACGACTGACCTGGTGATCGCCACGCTGGCTTCGGTATTGGTATTCGAAGCAGCGCGGCGGGTTATGGGCTGGGCATTACCGCTGGTCTGTGCAACATTTCTCGCCTACGCCTTCTTCGGTCAGTACCTGCCGCTGTCGATCGCGCATCGCGGCTACGGCTTCGACCAGATCGTCAGCCAGCTTTATCTTGGCAGCGACGGAATTCTGGGCATTCCCACACTGGTGTCGGCAACCTACATCTTTCTGTTCATCCTGTTCGGCACCTTCCTTGAACATGCCGGCATGATCCGCCTGTTCAACGCCTTGGCGCTCGGACTTGTCGGTCAGGCGCAAGGCGGACCGGCCAAGGTGGCAGTGATCTCCTCGGGGTTGATGGGCACGATTTCCGGTTCGGGTGTCGCCAATGTACTGACCGTTGGCCAGTTCACCATTCCGCTGATGAAACGTTTCGGATATACCTCTGTCTTTGCCGGTGCGGTCGAAGCAACTTCGTCGATGGGTGGCCAGATCATGCCCCCGGTGATGGGCGCGGTCGCCTTCATCATGGCTGAAACACTCAACGTTCCGTATGCCGATATCGTCAAAGCCGCGGTCGTACCCGCCGCGCTCTATTACCTTACGGCTTTCTGGATGGTGCATCTGGAAGCCGGGCGCCTGAAATTGCTTGGCCTGTCCAAGGAGGAGTGCCCGAACCCCTGGCTGGCGCTCAAGCAGCACTGGTATCTGGCGCTGCCGCTGGCCGTGCTGGTGTACATGCTCTTTCATGGCTTCACCCCGATGTTCTCGGGCATGATGGGGCTGGCGCTGACCGCCATCCTCATTCTCGGGACGGCGCTGGCCACCCGAATTTCAGCTACTGCATTGCGCTACGTGTTCTGGGTGGCACTGGGACTCGGTGCGGCGTCGTTCGCCAAGTGGGGCATCGTTCCGGTGCTTGGCGTTATCGTAGTGCTGACCCTGGCCAATGCATTTGTCAAGGGCGGGCACAAGACATTGCATATGATGAAAATGGGGCTGGTCGATGGCGCCAAACAGGCGCTGGGCGTGGGCATTGCCTGCGCTATTGTCGGCGTCATCATCGGCGTCTTGACGCTGACCGGGGCGGCGTCGAACTTCGCCGGCTACATTCTCGACATCGGGCAAACCAGCCTGTTCCTGTCACTTCTGCTGACCATGATCGTTTGCCTGCTCCTCGGCATGGGTATTCCGACCATCCCGAATTACATTATCACCAGTTCGATCGCCGCGCCCGCCCTGCTTAAGCTGGGCGTTCCCCTGATCGTCAGCCACATGTTTGTGTTCTATTTCGGCATCATGGCCGATCTTACGCCGCCGGTGGCTCTCGCCGCCTTTGCCGCGGCATCGATTGCCAAGGCACCGGCCATGAAGATCGGCTTCAAAGCGACACAGATCGCCATTGCCGGTTTTGTCATCCCATTCATGGCGGTCTACGACCCGGCATTGATGATGCAGGGTGACCCCACAATCGCCGCGGTCGTCTACATCGTGTTCAAGGCAACGGTGGCGATACTTCTGTGGGGTAGCGCCGCGGTCGGCTATCTCTGGTCTGCGCTCAACATGGTCGAACGCTTCTTGGCCGCCGCCGCTGCCTTTTCGCTGGTCGTTGCGCTGCCGGTGACCGACGAGATCGGCTTTGCCGTTGGTGCCACGTTCATTATCTGGCACTGGCTGCGCAGCCACAGGCGCTGATGTCACTCTGCCTCGCCGCCGGGGCGATTACGGCATCTCTGGCGATCCAGGCCTTTACCCTGGCCTGGGCACATTCGATCGAAAAGATCCGCTGGGAGGAAGACTGGCGTGTCGAAGAAAATCAACTGCACCTTGTCGAGGCGCGCATCAAAGGCACCGGTGCCGGCATGGAACCCCCGCCCGACGCCGTGTTAAGAGACGGCGCCTGGCATTACCGGCCGGAAGTCGCAGCGCTGCCGGTACTGACACTCGCGCATTCGCCCTACACGGCAGGTTACGAATTCTGCACCAACGGCGCTTGCATACCGCTCGTTGATTTTCTGCCGGGGATCGCCGAAACGGCAACGATTATGATCACGGGATGCCGATCAGGCAACGGATCCGATCCGTGATGCCAGGTCCATGAGCACTCCCCTCCAAAGTGCTTCACCCCACGAGCACGTCTGGGGTTGGCTGGGCGCGCGCATTCTGATCTCGATCGCTATCTGTGTCCTGGTCGGGTGGTGTGTGCAGAAATGGATGCTGGAGCGGCAAATCGACAGCTTTGCGCAACAATCGCGCCCGCGCGCCGATTTCTATCGTCTCAGCCTGGAATCCCTTCTCTCGCGGAACGAATCGCTGCCGCGGATTCTCGCCATGTCAGAGCAACTGAAGGCCTTGCTGAAGCGACCTGACAATAAGATCCTGCAAGATGGCGCCAATAGCTACCTTCTTAGCGTGAAGCATGGAGCGGATATCAATGCCGTCTATTTGCTCAACAGAAAAGGGCTGACTCTGGCGTCCAGCAACTACGCGCTGGAGAGCTCCTTCGTCGGGAAAAATTACGGGTATCGCCCTTACTTTCGCGAGGCTGTGGAAACCGGATTCGGCAGATTCTATGGCATAGGCGTGACAACCGGCGAGCCGGGTTATTTTCTGGCGGCGCCGATCAAAGACAAGGGGGAAATCATCGGAGCGGTGGCAGTCAAGATCAGTCTGGATGATTTCGAATCGGCGTTCACACGCAGCGGTGACCTGGTTCTGCTGGTTGATGCTTATGGGGTGATCTTTCTGACGTCGGTTCCGAAGTGGAAGTATCACACGCTTGCTCCGCTGGATGCAGAGGCGAAACGACAACTCGAAGCATCGCGTCAATACTACGATGTTCTGCAACCGCCACTCAAGATCAAGCTGCGACTTCAGGAAGAACATCAATCGATCAGAATCGCCTTGCCGGGGACCCCGGCGCAGGATTACCTAATTCAATCGGTACCCACTGGAACTCTGGGCTGGTCGATCGTTCTCCTGACCCCAACCCGACAGGAACATCAGAATGCCCTGCTGGCGGGAGCCGCCGCCGGATTTGCCCTGGCCCTCCTGTTTTCGACCCTGATCTTTTTCCGGCTGAGTATCAGGCGATACAAGGAACGACGGATGGCAGAAGCGCGGATGCAGCAGGAATACCGGAACTGGAAAACCGTATTGCCGAGCGAACGACTGATTTGCTGGCAGCCAACCTCTCGCTTGGAGACAAGATCGAGGCGCTAAAATCGACCGAGAGCATTTTGCGCGAGACTCGCGACAGCGCCGTTCAGGCCGGCAAGCTTGCGGTTCTTGGCCAGATGGCCGCCGGCATCAGTCATGAAGTGAATCAGCCGCTAACGGCGCTGCACACCTATACAGATAATGCAGTCAGTCTATTGGAGATGGGCCGGCTGACCGATGTGCGCGAGAACCTCGGTTTCATCAAGCAGATGGCCGTCCGCATGGGGAAAATTGTCGGCGAGATCAAGACATTTGCCCGCAAGCCCACGGTGGAACGTCTTGAGGTGCGCGTTGGTGACGTCATTCGCCAGGCCGTGATGCTGGTCGATACCCGCCGTCGTCAGGTTGGAGCACAGATCGATGTGGCACCAATCGACGACGGCCTGATGGTCTGGGCCGACCTGCAGCGACTGGAGCAAGTGATCGTGAATCTACTGCTCAATAGCCTGGATTCGGTAGCGGAAGCAAGCGAAAAGCGCATCGAGGTTTGCGTGACCAACGAAAACAGCCATGTCAGAATCACCATCATTGATCACGGGCCAGGCATAGCCGCCGACGTGTTGCCCCGCTTGTTCGAACCCTTCTTTACAACCAAAACATCGGGGCAGGGGCTGGGTCTCGGTCTGGCAATTTCTCGCATGATCGTCGCCGAATTGGGCGGAAGAATCGACGCCCGGAATCTGGAGCCCTGCGGAGCTGAATTCACGGTTGTACTGGAGAAAGCATGAAAGAACCCGGGCGCGACGGCACAGCCCACAATTTTGTCTACCTGATCGACGATGACTTAGCGGTGTTGCGCGCCTGCGAACAAACCCTGAAGCTGGCCGACATCGCAGTACGCACGTTCCGCAGCGCCGAACAGGCCTTGGCCGCTTTTGACGAGGCCCTGCCTGCAGCGATCATCAGCGATGTGCGTATGGCCGGCATGAGTGGCCTCGAATTGCTGGACGAGATTCAGAAGCGCGATCGCGACTTGCCGGTCATTCTGATCACCGGGCATGGCGACGTCACCATGGCAGTGCAAGCGATGCGGGCGAATGCCTACGATTTCATCGAGAAGCCGTTCAACTCATCGCGTCTGGTCGACGTCGTCCGGCGAGCCCTTGAAAAGCGCAATCTGCATCTGGAGAATCGCTCGTTACGCGAACGGTTGGATAGCCTGTCCGAGCATCCGCTGATCGGCCAGTCGGAAGGAATCCAGCGGATCATTCGTATGATCGATTCCCTGGCGGCGACCGACATCGACGTCCTCATTCTTGGCGAGACAGGAACAGGCAAGGAAGTGGTGGCGCAAGCGCTGCATGCCCGCAGCGGCCGCAGCGGCCCCTTTGTTGCCCTCAATTGCGGCGCCTTGCCCGAGCCCGTTTTCGAGAGCGAAATGTTCGGGCATGAAACGGGCGCCTTCACCGGGGCGAACAAGCGGCGTATCGGCAAGATTGAATACGCGGCCGACGGGACGCTCTTCCTCGACGAAATAGAGTCGATGCCGCTGTCACTGCAAGTCAAACTACTGCGCGTGCTTCAAGAACGATGCGTCGAACGTCTGGGTAGCAATATCAGTGTTCCGGTGACGTGCCGAATCGTCGCAGCCACCAAGTCGGACCTGAAGCGCCTGTCGGAACGTGAGGCGTTTCGCGCGGACCTGTACTACCGTTTGAACGTGGTCACGATCGAGTTGCCGCCGTTGCGACAGCGTCTCGACGATATTGGCATGCTCATGACCTATTTCCTGTCCAAGGCTGGCCAGCGCTTCAATCGCGAGATTCCGACCTTAGGCGAGCAGGAGATATTCCGATTGCAACACTACGACTGGCCGGGGAACGTGCGCGAACTCAAGGCGGTTGCCGACCGGCTTTGTCTGTCGATCGACGACGGACTGGCGCCGATCCAGGCAGCATCCGTATCGCTTGGCGCACGGCTTGAAAACTACGAACGCGGTTTGATCCGCGACGCCTTGCAAAATGCCAAGGGCAATGTTTCGGAAGCCGCCGAAGCGCTGCACCTTCCAAAGAAGACGCTCTATGACAAACTAAACCGCCATGGGCTGGACCCAGACCATTTTCGGGAGTGAAGTCGACGTCCGGGTCGGATCGATTTTCAGTCCCCGTTTATTTGCTGTTGTCCCGCGCCATATAGACGCCGCCCACGGCCAGAACCATGCCAGCCAACGCCAAGCCGCTCAGCGTCTCATCGAACACGGCCCAGGCGATGATGGCGGTGCTGGGCGGCGTCAGATAGAACAGCCGGGCGACATTGACCGCACTGCCGCTGCGAATCAACACATTGAGCAGGCTGATCGCACCAAACGAAAGAACCAGCACCAGCCAGAGCAAAGCGAAGACAAAATGCGGCGTCCAGTCAATGCTCATGGTTTCGGTTGCGCTGGCCGCTATCATGGTGAGCACGGCTGCCGGCAGGAACTGAATCACAGCACCGCTACGCAGGTCGAAGTGCGGGCAGAAACGTTTCTGATACAGGGTTCCGAAGGTAATCGCCAGCAGCGCAACAATCGCTGGAATCATCATGGCAAGCAGAGGCACACCGCCCAGCTTGTTGGCGACGACCAGCGTCACGCCAACAAAACCGAGCCCCAGCCCCAGCCACTGCTTCACGCTGACGCGCTCGCCCAGCATCCAGCCCGCCCCACAGGCGGTCAGCAAGGGCTGCATGCCGACCACCAGCGCCGCTATTCCGGCCGGCAAGCCATGCTTGATCGACATGAAGACGCCGCCGAGATAAAAGGCGTGCACAAAGATGCCCGTGACGCCGATATGAAGAACCTGTCGTGGATCGCGCGGCCACTTGGCACGCGTGACCAGCGCGAAGGTCGTCATCAGGCCCAGTACCAGGATATAACGGGCAAGCAGGAAGGTCAGCGGATCGGCATAGGGCAGACCGAATTTGGCGCCGATGAAACCGGTGCTCCACAAGAATACGAAGAGGACAGGAGCGAGCGCTTTAAGGGACGGCATGGTGTGCGGATTCGGGAAAAGCCGACACTATACCGGGTCCGTCACCAGACGCTTTGCCTCATTGATTTGCCGCCTTGGGCATCGGTGCGAATTCAATCGGCACCCAACTGTAACGGCCCTTGCCATCCGCCCGGACATGG
Organism: Propionivibrio sp.; assembly: GCA_016705685.1. GTDB lineage: Bacteria > Pseudomonadota > Gammaproteobacteria > Burkholderiales > Rhodocyclaceae > Propionivibrio. Next base: position 580,549 of record JADJLB010000001.1, on the reverse strand, counting down.
CCGATGCCCGGAAAGGGCAGATGCATGCCGGCCACTAGGGACTTGCTTGCAGCCACATCCTTCATGATGCCGCGCCGGGTGGCGATGGCCTGTTTCTGGTCGACGTCGAATTCGATCGAAACACCGGGCCGGGCGAACTGCACGGCATGGGCGTGCACCAGATCCCCCCAGATCAGCAGTTTCTGCCCTTCGGATTCGACGGCAAAGGCCGTATGTCCCGGCGTATGACCATTGGCTTTGACGGCCACGATGCCCGGTACCAGCACGCTGCCCGGCGTAAAGGTGTTCCATTGTCCGCTCGCCAGATAAGGCGCTGCGCTGTCGCGGGCCATCTTGAAGAAGGGCTGGACTTCCGTGGGTGCGCCGTCGGCGACCTTTTGCGATAGCCAGTAATCGCCATCCGCCTGCGCCACTAGCACCTTCGCCTTGGTAAAAAGCGGCTTGCCACTGGCATCATTCAGGCCGCCGATATGGTCGGCATGCAGGTGGGTGATGATCACCGTATCGACTTGTTCAGGCTCATAGCCGGAAGCCTTCATGTTCTGCAGCACATAACCCAGAGACGGGCCAAACAGTTTGGCGGCACCGGTATCGACCAGCACCAGATGACTGCCGGTGTTGATCAGATAGGCATTGACCGCCGTCTGCATCTTCGGATTGCCGACAAACATCCGCGCCAGCAGAACTTGCAGTTCGGCGGCGCTGGTATTTTTCAGCAGCTTGGTATCCAGCTCGATCATGCCATCGTAGAGCGCCGTGATTTCAAACTGGCCAAGCTGGCTGCGGTAATAGCCCGGCACCTGGGTTTGAAGCTGAGGCGCCTCGGCCTGGGCCAGCGGCGCGAAGCTCATGAGCGCAAGAAGTCCGAGCGCCGCGATGTGCCTGATAAGCGTGTTCATGCAAATACCTCCTCCAAAATTTGTTTCATTTGATTGCCGGTTGAGCGAAGTACACCGTGCTCACTGCTGCTTTTTACTGAGCAGATCCTTCAGATTGGCAAAGGGCTGAGCGGTGGCCCGACTCACCTCGACCTTATTGCCGAAACCGGCTCCTGCCTGGCGTGCCGCTTCGGCATCACTTTCCCGCGAATGCTCGTTGTCGTGGCAATAAAGACACAACAGTTCCCAGTTGCTGCCATCCGTGGGGTTGTTGTCGTGGTTGTGATCCTTGTGATGCACGGTAAGCTGCTGCAAGTTTTCACGCACGAATTCTCGCGCGCAACGTCCGCAGATCCATGGATAGATCTTCAGCGCCTGCTCACGATAGCCGGCTTCGCGCGACTGACGATTGCGAATCGCGTCGGCAACGACCTGATCGAGGCGGGAAGTTGGTGGCTTGTTCGGTGGCATTGCTGATGATCCGATAAGGGTGGTAGTTGATATTTGAACGCCCAATTATGGCTATCGCGCTGTGCGCTGACAAGCCTGAAGAATTACGCCCGGATTGCAATCAACGGCACCGTCATTTGGGCGTCGCTGTTGCCGTCGAGTGCACTGGGCATTGGCGCATGAGTTTTTGCAAGACTCGCCAGTACAAAAAAACAAGCCTCACTTTCACTGCCCCGCTGAACGATGTGTTGCAGCATTCAGACCAAATAAATGCGGAGACGTCATGGCATGGCAGCCTCAAAAAAAACGCGAAGCTGAGCCCTTTGGTCCGATGCATAGAGGAACCCACCGCTCAACGCTGGTGTGACCACGAGGAAGTAATAGATCGATGCTTTTCTTTCCCTGTTGAATTTGGCTGATTATGGGGTGCTCAGGGTTATTCCGGTTCTCTGTGTCTGGGCCATAGAAATACCCGTAGCCATCATCTCGTGTAGCGCGAAATCTATCGTTAATGCTGTCAATGACCTGCGCTGAGTCGGGAAAAACAAAAGTTCCGAAGTGGACGTTTGTACTCCAGAGAACGCCAAGCCCATTCACGTCGTTGTCAAATATGGCGCGAACATTCGAGATGCAGCGTTGAATCCAGTAGGGCCAGAGGACGCACTCAATGCCAAAGTGGTTTTCGATTTCCGCCTTGCGAATTGAAGGATGCTCGGGACTTGAGTTGTAGCGCGATGGTGCGAAATGACTCGGGCCATGAAACTCGACGAGTTTTGAAACACTATCAACCGAAACCTTCAGATCGGCGCGCCTCCTGCCCCAAGGCACCTGATGCTCTACGGTGGCGCTTGGATACGCAAGCTCGATCAACTTCACGAGGATCATTTCATCGAGGCTTACGCTCGCATTCCCGATTTTGGCAGGTGGGGAGTTTGGTATGGCACTTGCGTACCAAAGTTTTTGAAGCTAACGTTCGTCAATGGCCTCGATGCCGTTCCAGTTCTTGAACGGGACTGATTGAATGTCCCTCTCGGTTACGCCGAGAATTTCAACAACATTGGTTTTGCTCAACATTGAGCCCACGCATGAATCGCTGCTGTGGAGTTCAAACAAGCCTTGAGGGCGACCGAGGATTCCCATATGTGATTGGCCTAAAAAATTAAAGGGACTTCCCCGTCCCGAGGCAGCGGCGGAAGCCGTGTACGGCAACGGAGTGCCAAAATGGTGATTCTGAGGTCGTCCATTTGCGCACCACGAAAGGGGAAGTCCATGAGCATTATCACCGTAGGAATCGATCTGGCCAAGAACGTCTTTGCGGCGCATGGCGTTGATGATAACGGCAAGGCCGCGCGGGTCAAGCCCAAAATATCGCGGGAGCATCTTTTGCCGCTGATCGCACAACTGCCGCCCTGCTTCATCCGCATGGAAGCCTGCACCGGTGCGCATTACTGGGCTAGACAATTCCCCGAATACGGCCACGCCGTCAAGCTCGTCGCCCCGAAGTTCGTCACGCCCTATCGCATGTCGGGAAAGCGCGGCAAGAACGATGCTGCCGATGCCGCTGCGATCTGCGAAGCCGTCAGGCGGTCCCACATGCGCTTCGTCCCACGAGCTATAACGGTCAGCATCGCATCAGAATTTTGTTCCAAGGTCATATTAGCTTTTTTCTCCCCCACCGCCCTACCTTGAGTACCGGGACACCGAAAGGTAGCCGGGTTTGAACAGCAATAGGGGCATGTTCTGAGCCCGTCAATTCATACCCGGAGAGCAATCAGGGGCACCGTCATTTCGGCGTTGCTGATGCCGCCATGTACGCCTAGCATGGGGTAGTGGCGCTCGCCGGGCAGCCAGTCCTTGATTGTCCAGTCGTCCTTCATGACCAGCGTGTAGTCGCCGATGCGCGAGGCCAGGCGCGGGTGATAGGGCGGCGGCCCGAACCAGCCGGCGTCGATCAGATCGCTGCTTCTGTGCAGTTCGACGCAGTGATCCAGGTGTTGCCGCACGTAGCTTTCGAACGCCAGACGACGATCTTCGTTGACGTAACAGTAGGCGGCACGCCGCTCGCCGCACAACGGGCGGGTGAGCATTGCGGCGAGCTGCGGATGCTGGTCGAGGCAGACCACGCGCTGAGGTGGCGAATCGATGAAACCGTGATCGGCCGTGGCGATCAGCCAACTGTCGGTGCCTTGCACGTCGCGCTGGAGTTCGCCGAACAGGACGTCCAGTTCAGCCAGCTCTTGTGTTGCCTGTTTGCTTTCGGTGCCAAAACTGTGCGAGTACGAATCGAGATAAGGGTAGTAGGCATAGATGTAGCGCGGTGCGCCTGCCTCAAGCAACAAGGCGGAAAGCAGAGAAAACATCTCGGCTGTCGAGTGGTAGGCCAGGCTACGCGCGCCGTGCGAATGCCAGGCATTGAAGGGGCTGCCTGAAATCTCACGAGGTGCGAGGGCCCAGCACTCGCGGTCGAGTTGTTGGAAAAGCGATTGATGCTCGAAAAGCCGCGGCGGCAATTCTTGCGGCGGCAGTTTGGCTGGCTCGTAGCGCGGTGTCAGCGGCAGGATGGCCAGCGTCTGATCGATCTCTTCAAGATGCATGTGCCAGCCGGTAAGGCCATGCTGCGCCGGGGCGAGGCCGGTCATGAAGGTGGTGATGGCGCTGGCGGTGGTCGAGGGAAACACCGAAGTCATCGAGCCGATCACGTGACCTTGCAGATTCGGGCTGGCCGGATGTCTTGCCAGCGTGCGCTGCCCGAGACCGTCGATCACCAATAAAACGATATGGCGTGCTTCCGCCAGCTTTGCGGCGGGCAAAGCTTCCAGTTGCCGATATGGCGCTCGAGTACTGCCGCAGGCCGTGGAAATACTTTGCATCAGATTGACGATGCTGTGGCCAGCGTAATCCGGAAGGCGAGTCGAACGATGGGAGCTCATGGTGATCGATTGTACGTCAACGGAAAAGGGGGCTTACGCCCCCTTTGTGTATCAAACAGCCGATCGCTTACTTGGCGGCTACTTTTTTCTTGTCCAGCCTCATCTTCACGAAGGCGCCCGGTGCGTCTTCAATTGCCTTCAGAGCGCCGTCGCCCGGCTTGCGTGCGGGGATCTTCTCTTTGCCGCCGGCATGATCGGTCACCCATTGCTGCCAGTCCGTCCACCATGATCCGGGGTTCTGCGTCGCTCCGGCGAGGTAATCGTCGGATGACGCAGGCATTTCAGCGTTAGTCCAGTAGCCGTACTTGTTGGCTGCCGGGGGATTGATGATGCCGGCAATATGCCCGGAACCGCCGAGGACGAACTTCACCGGTCCGGTGGGCAGCAGTGCGCCCATGTACGTGCTCTTCCATGGGGCAATGTGGTCTTCGATTGCCGACACGAAATAGCACGGCGTCTTAACCTTGGCGATGTCGATCTTGACGCCGCCCAGCTCGATGCCACCGGGCTCGCGCAGCTTGTTGCCCAGATAGAAATTGCGCAGGTAGAAACTGTGCATCGTCGCCGGCATGCGCGTCGAGTCGGAATTCCAGTAGAGCAGATCGAACGGAAAGGATTCCTTGCCCATCAGATAGTTGTTGACCGCGAATGACCAGATCAGATCGTTGGCCCGCAGCATGTTGAAGGTACCCGCCATGTCGGCACCGTCGAGGTAGCCGCGCTCGTGCATCCGCTTCTCAAGACCTTCGATAGTGGACTCGTCAAGGAAGACCTTGAGTTCGCCCGGTTCGGAAAAGTCGAGCATGGTCGTGAAGAAGGTCGCCGAATTGATGCGCTTGTCCTTCTTGGCGCTCATGTAGGCCAGCGTTGACATGAGCAGGGTGCCGCCCAGGCAATAACTGGCGGTGTTGATCTTGCTCTCGCCGGTCACTTGCTCAACAGCATCGATGGCCTTCATCGTGCCATCCAGCAGGTAGTCTTCGAAATTCTTCTTGGCGTACTTTTCGTCGGGGTTGATCCAGCTCATGATGAACGTGGTGTGGCCTTGATCGGTTGTCCATTTGACGAAGGAGTTCTTTTCGCGCAAGTCAAGAATGTAAAACTTGTTGATCCACGGCGGCACGATCAGCAGCGGCTTCTTGAACTGCTGCGGTGTGGCCGGATCGTATTGGATGAGCTGGAACATTTCGTTCTGGAAAACGACCTTGCCTGGCGTGGTGGCGACATTCTTGCCGAGCTCGAACGCATCGGGGTCGGTCATGCGGACTCTCAACTGTCCGTCGCCAGCTTCCATGTCACGCAAGAGGTTGTCGAACCCTTTGATCAGGTTCTGGCCACCGCTGCTAACCGTCTCGCGGACGACTTCAGGATTGGTGAGCGCGAAATTTGTCGGTGAGAGCGCATCGATATACTGACGAGTGAAAAAATCGACTTTCCGCTGCGTCGATTCGTCGAGACCACTTGTTTCCGAAACGATGTCGTTCAGATGACCGGACGTGATGAGGTAGGATTGCTTGATGAAATCGAATAGGAAACTGTTCTGCCATTCATCGTCCTTGAAACGCTTGTCGGACTTCGCCGGAACGGCTACCGGCGGCACCGCCGTTGAGCCCATCATTTTCGAAGTCGAGTATTGCCACAGCGACAGGTAGTCGCGCATCAGCTTCATCTGCGCTTCCATCAGCTTCTTCGGGTCGGCAAGCAAGCGGTTGGAAAGCTCCATGAATGCTTTGGAGATCCCCATTTCGTCCGACGGGAGGGAGACGCCGTCTTTGGTCTTCTTGTCGATGTAGCGCGCCATCATCTGCGAAGCACGCTTGGCAACCTCGGAATAACTCTTAATAAGCTCTGCAGGATCCGGCAAGGTCTTGCCTTCTTCCGTTTTGTTCTGCTGCGACATCGAATAACCTCCTTGTGCTGGAACTCGATAAAGTAATAGGAACGCCTGACAATGCTCGGAGGCGGATTGTATAGCCGCAGGAAGCTTTGAACTTCGACCGCGAAGAGCGACTTGCTCGGCACTAAACCTGAATAATATAGCATTCAGCGATGGTTTTGGCTCGCTTTATCAGGTAATTATCCCGTAATTTGATTATTTCTTAATCAGGCAATATTTTGCTCCGGAGCGATCCGGATGGCTTCTCCTTCCCGAAAAACGCGATCGGCCACGGCAGATTACGGTTCAACCCCAGGCTTTGCTTCCCTGGCATCGCTCGGTAATGCGGCCTCAACCAACCTCACCCAATAACTTATGCCAAACACCATTGTGTCGTTATTGAAGTCGTAATGCGGATTGTGCAGGGTACACCCGCCCGTGCCGGGGCCATTGCCCAACCAGACGTAGCAGCCGGGTTTGGCCTGCAGCATGTAGGCGAAATCTTCGGCCCCCATCGACGGCAACTCATTCTTGCGGACCTTGTGCGTACCCAGCAGCGCCTCGGCCACCCGGCGGCACAGCTCGGTTTCTGCCGCACTATTGACCGTCGGCGGATAACGATGGTCAAAACTGACCGCGATCCGTGCGCCAAAGGTGTCGGCCATGCCGCTACATAACCGCGCAATGGCTTGCTCGACCAGCGCCAGCACTTCGGGCTTGAAGCTGCGCACCGTGCCGCGCAAGACCGCATCGTCCGGGATGATGTTCAGTGCATCGCCGCCGTGAATCTGCGTGACGCTGACCACTGCCGATTCGCAAGGGTGCACATTGCGCGAAACGACGGACTGCAACGCGACGACCAGATGGGATGCGACCAGCAGCGTATCGACGCCCTGATTCGGCATCGCAGCGTGGCAGCCATGACCACGTACCGCTATTTCAAAAGCACAGGTGCCGGCCATAACCGCGCCGGGCATGACGGCCATTTCACCAACCGCTATTCCCGGCCAGTTATGCAGACCGTATACGGCATCCATCGGAAACTTTTCAAATAGCCCGTCCTCGATCATCACCGCCGCACCGCCTTCGGATTCCTCAGCGGGCTGGAAAATGAAGTTGACCGTACCTTCAAAGTCAAGACTGTCTATGTTTTCGGCCAGATAACGCGCCGCGCCGAGCAGGATGACGGTGTGGCCGTCATGGCCACAAGCATGCATCCGGCCTTCATTTCTCGAGCGATGCGGGAAGTCGTTCTTCTCCAGCAGCGGCAAGGCATCCATGTCGGCGCGCAAGCCGATGGAGCGCGCGCTGTTTCCTTTGCGCAAAACACCGACCACTCCGGTTCTAGCCAGCCCGCGATGCACTTCGATGCCGTAGGCGGCCAGTTCGCGAGCCACAAGATCGGCAGTGCAAGTCTCTTCGAAGGCCAGTTCGGGGCAGGCGTGGATGGCATGTCGAACGGTGACAAGTTCGTCCAGAAAGCGAATGTCCAGAAGGGTCATGGCGGCTGATTTGGTGACATCCATGTTGGTTTACGTTAGTCCGGCTTGATTGCGTTGGCAAGGTTCCGTTATGCTCATCCACATGCATATCATTATCATCAGCGGTCTCTCCGGTTCCGGCAAGTCAATTGCCCTCAATGTACTTGAGGATGCGGATTACTACTGCGTTGACAACCTGCCTTCGCAATTGTTGCAGCAACTTGTAGACCAACTCGCTCAACAAGGCTACGACAAGGCCGCTGTCGCTATCGACATCCGCGGTGGCAAGAGTATCGCCATGCTTCCACAACAGCTGGCAGCACTGCGTGCCAACGAGCTGGATTTGCAGTTTCTCTTTCTTGACGCCAAATCGGAAACGCTGCTCAAGCGCTATTCCGAGACGCGCCGCAAACACCCGCTGGCCGACGAACAACGCACAGTGACCGAAGCCATTGCCGAAGAGCGGGTCCGTCTCGAAGGCCTGTCCGAACTGGGTCATCACATTGACACCAGCGACTTGAAACCCGGTGCGCTAAGGGAATGGATACGCCAATTCATCTCCAATGATACGCAACAAGGCTTGACCCTGATCTTCGAGTCCTTCGGTTTCAAACACGGGGTACCCCTTGACGCTGAACTCGTCTTCGATGTTCGCTGTCTGCCTAATCCACACTATGATATGACTTTGCGTCCGCTGACTGGCCGCGACAGCCCGGTAATCACTTTTCTTGAAGCCGAACCGGAAGTGTTGCGCATGCGTGACGATATTGCGCGCTTCATTGACACCTGGTTGCCTTGTTACATTCGTGATAATCGCAATTATCTGACCGTCGGCATCGGCTGCACGGGTGGCCAGCACCGTTCGGTCTACTTCGCCGAGAGTCTCGGACGCAGGTTCCGGGGTCAGGCACGCGTACTCATCCGTCACCGTGAACTTCAAACGCTTCCCCCAGGCTCCACTTGATGCGCTGGCTGGCGCTGTTCAGGCCGGGTGACTGGCTGCTTACCGCGCTCGGCCTTGTCGTCTGCGCTGTTTCTTTTCATCTGGCATGGCAAGGCGGTATGGCTGAAAAAGCCGTGATCAAACGAGGCGGAGAAATCTTCGCCGAACTCGATCTATCGCGTAACCGAAAGATCGACGTGCCGGGCCCGCTGGGCGTCACCACGATCAGCGTTGAAACACGTCGCGTACGCGTTGTTTCCGACCCTGGGCCACGCCAGTATTGCGTGCGCCAGGGCTGGCTGTCACGCCCTGGAGAGATCGCCATCTGTGCCCCGAACCAGGTGAGCGTTCAGGTGCAGGGGGGCAAGGAAGCGTATGACTCACTCAGTTACTAGGCTGACGACCACGCCGGAAGACCACCGCATCGCGCAGATGGCCGCCGCAGCGATCGGCCTGGCATTGATCGATGCGGCGATTCCTCTACCCCTACCGGGTATCAAGCCTGGGCTGGCCAATATCGTGACACTGGTCGTTCTGGCGCGTTTTGGTTGGGCAACGGCCGCCTGGGTCAGCGGCTTGCGCGTTGTCGCCGGCAGTCTGCTACTCGGACAATTCATGTCTCCCGGTTTCTTCATGAGCCTGTCCGGTTCATTGCTCAGCCTGATCGTTTTAGCTTTTTCGGTTCGCCTGCCGGGACGCTGGTTCGGACCGGTCAGTTGGAGCATTCTTGCGGCCTTTGCGCATATCGGCGGGCAACTGCTACTGGCCCGGCTGTGGCTGATTCCGCACAACGGCCTGTTTTATCTGGTGCCGCTTTTTTCCGCGGCAGCGCTGGCTTTCGGTATCATCAACGGACTGATTGCGGCACATTTGCTCGATGAACTGCCGAACGGCCCATCCGACGCCCTGAGGTAAGTAATGACCAAAACCATCTGCCTTGCCTTTACCGGCGCTTCTGGAATGCCCTACGGCGTCCGCCTGCTGGAGTGTCTGCTTGAAGCCGGATGTCACGTACAACTTCTCTATTCGCAGGTCGCCCAAGTCGTCGCCAATCAGGAATTGGCGCTTGATCTGCCCTCGCGAGCGTCGGATGCACAGGCTTTTTTTTGCGCGCGCTTTGCCGATCTTCCCGGCAGGGTCGAGGTGTACGGCCGTGAGGAGTGGTTTGCGCCGGTGGCCAGCGGCTCCAACCCGCCCGATGCCATGGTTATATGCCCATGCACTATGGGCACGCTCGCTTCAATTGCCCAGGGGTTAGCCAACCAGTTGATCGAGCGCGCCGCCGATGTGGTCCTCAAGGAGAGGCGCAAGCTGATACTGGTCCCTCGCGAAACACCATTCTCGATTATTCATCTTGAAAACATGCTGCGTCTCGCCCGTGCCGGTGCCATCATTTTGCCTCCCAACCCCGGTTTCTACCTGCATCCGCAGCGCATCGAGGATCTCGTCGATTTTGTTGTTGCGCGCATTCTTGATCAGCTTTCCGTTCCCCATGAACTCATGCGACGCTGGGGCAGCGCCGAGAACATCACGTGAATTGGTTAAACGTTTTCCGCAAGGCGGCGCCGGCAAAAAGCAGCCGGCCCGACGATACACAACGGCTCGACCTGCCCTTGTTTCCGCTCGGAAGCGTCCTGTTTCCCGGCGGAATCATGTCACTCAAGGTCTTCGAACGGCGTTATCTGGACATGGCCGCAACGTGCATGAAAGCGCAGTTACCGTTCGGCGTATGCCTCATTGCCAGCGGCAAGGAAGTGGGTGCGCCGGCAGTACCGCACGCCATCGGCACCCTGGCGCATATCGATAGCGGAGACATGCCTCAGCTTGGCCTTCTGGTCCTCGATATTCGGGGGGGTCATCGCTTCCGTATTATTTCCCAGTCCACGCAACCGGACGGTTTGTTGCGCGCCCAGGTCATGTTGCTCGATGAACCCGCGCCCCAAGGAATCCCTCACGCGCAACAGGGGCTGCTACCACTTTTGCGGAAAATTGCCAGCGATCTCGGCCCCGAGAAGATGCCCATGCCGCATGCCTTCGATGACGCTTCCTGGGTCGGATACCGATTGACCGAGGTTATCCCCGTACAGGCGCTTGCCAAACAGAAACTGCTGGAACTGGAAGATCCGGTATCACGCCTGGAAATCCTCCATACCTATCTGTCGCAACGCAAACTGGTTACCTGACGAACCAGGCTCAGAATGTATCCCAGGCAAATTTAAGTATCAGCGCACTGACAACCACAAGAAATATCAAACGGACAAATCCGCTGCCACGCCGCAAGGCGAGTTGGGTGCCGAGCACCGAACCGAGCACATTGAAAATGGCCATGCAGATCGCTGCCAGGGGCAGGTAGTAACCGTTCGGAACGAAGAAACTGAGCGCAGCGAGGTTGGTTGCGACATTGACGATTTTCGACGCGGCCGAGGCGTGTAAGAAATCAAACCCGAAAAAACGTATAAAAAGGAAGATCAGGAAGCTTCCCGCCCCGGGTCCGAAGAACCCGTCGTAAAAACCGATCGCCCCACCGACAGTCAAGGCATAAGCCAGTTCACGGCGCCCTGCGTGCTGGGGTCGGTGAATGGCGCCAAAGTCCTTGCGCCAAGAAATGTAGGCTGCCGATCCGACAAGCAGGAGAAGAATCACCGGTCGCAGCAGTTCCCGCGGCAGCCAGGCCACCGCCATCGCACCCAGATAGGAAAACGCAAAAGCGGCCAGGGCGGCCGGTAAGGTCGTTCGCCAGGGCATCTTTACCCGGCGGGAATAGTGCCAGGCGGCGTTCGAGGTACCAAATACGCTGGAAATCTTGTTCGTTCCGAAGAGCGTGGCCGGTAACTCCGCCGGTAACATGGTAAAAAGTGCAGGGATCTGGATCAGACCGCCACCGCCGACGATCGAATCGATAAATCCGGCGAACAGCGCGGAACAGGAGAGCAGGGCAAGCAGGGAAATATCATTGCTCATCGCGTCTTATTTTCCGATGCAAAACCGTCCGAAAATTTCACCGAGCAGGTCGTCGGCGCCAAACTTGCCAGTGATCGAGGCCAGTGCCGTCTGAGCCAGCCGCAGTTCTTCGGCAAAGAGTTCGAGCCGCGGCAAATGCGCTAACGCCGCGCTGACGTGATCGCGCGCATCGGCCAGTGCTCTCAAATGGCGTTCTCGGGCAATGAATACATCCTCAGCCGGGTGCCAGCCGGCAATGCGCAACAACTGTTGGCGTAACAACTCAACGCCCTCGCCGCTCTTGGCTGAGAGCGATAGGACTGGGCCGTCCGATTCCTCCTGGAATCCGGCCGATTGGCCGGCCAGGTCGATCTTGTTGAACACGGTGATGCGCTTAAGATGTGCGGGGAGCTGGGCAAGAATTGCCTGTTCGGCCTCTCCGACGCCACCGCGTGCGTCGGCCATCAATACCACCACATCGGCTCGTTCAACCTCGCGCCAGGTCCGTTCCATCCCGATTTTTTCGATCTCGTCTTCGCTCGCATGCAGTCCGGCCGTATCGATAACATGCAAGGGGATGCCTTCAATCTGCAAGGTGCTGCGCACAACATCGCGCGTGGTGCCGGCTATCGCAGTAACGATTGCCAGTTCATCGCCGGCCAGGCGATTTAGAAGGCTCGACTTGCCGACATTGGGCTGACCGACGAGTACCACATGTAGGCCACCCTGCAGAAGCCTGCCCTGCTGAGCGCGGTCGAAAACCTTGGCCAAACTCTGTTGCAAACGTTCCAGGCGTCCGAACGCATCGGCGGCTTCCAGAAAATCGACTTCCTCTTCTGGAAAGTCGAGCGTTGCCTCGACCAATGCACGTAGTTCAATCAATTGCTCGAGCAATACGTTTACTGCGTTTGAAAACTCGCCCTGCAGTGAACGAATGGCGCTGCGCGCAGCCGTTGTCGTCGCGGCATCGATCAGGTCGACTACAGCTTCGGCCTGGGCCAGGTCGAGCTTTCCATTGAGATACGCACGGTGGGTAAATTCACCGGGTTCGGCTAAGCGAGCGCCCAGATCAAGGCAGCGCGCCAGCAACATCTGCAACACCACCGCACCGCCATGCCCCTGCAGCTCAAGAACATCTTCGCCGGTAAAGGAATGGGGCGCAGGGAAATACAGGAGCAGTCCGCTATCGATGAGGCAGCCGTCGGCCGCGTGAAAATTGCTCAGCGTGGCCTGGCGTGCCAGTGGTTCTTTGCCGCTCAACGCACGCGCAAAGCCAAGTAATCCATAACCCGAGAGGCGAATCACGCCAATGCCCGCACGGCCCGATGCCGTGGCGATTGCCGCAATGGTTTCCGAGTAGGGGCCCGAATCAGGCCTTGGCGTCGTTGGCGGCCTTTCCGCCACGTCCTATCATCCGGGTAATCTGCCATTGCTGGGCAATGGAGAGGACATTGTTGACCACCCAGTAAAGCACCAGACCCGCCGGAAAGAAGAAGAACATGCCGCCGAAGATAAAGGGCATGAACATTGTGATCTTTGCTTGAATCGGATCAGGCGGTTTCGGGTTGAGTTTGGTCTGGATCAGCATGGTAATCATCATGATCGCCGGCAACACATAATATGGGTCTTGCGAGGATAGATCCTTGATCCACAAAATCCAGGGGGCATCGCGCATTTCGACGGCGCCGAGCAATGCCCAGTAGAGCGCGATAAAGACCGGAATTTGCACCACGATCGGCAGGCAACCGCCCAAGGGATTGATTTTTTCTGTCTTGTAAAGATTCATCATCTCCTGGTTGAGTTTCTGTTTGTCGTCGCCGTAACGTTCCTTCAACGCTGTCAAACGAGGAGTGATGGTCTTCATCTTGGCCATCGATTTATAACTGGCCGCAGACAAGGGAAAGAAAATCGCCTTGATACAGATGGTCAGCAGGACAATCGCCCAGCCCCAGTTACCGACAATCCGGTGGATGAACTCGAGACTCCAGAAAATCGGCTCGGCAACGATAGTCAACCAGCCATAATCAACCACTTTTTGCAGGTTCTCGGCGCCAACACCGCCTTCCGCAGTCGGTTTCGCCAGCTGGTCCAGCCTGGACTGGATTTGCGGACCGGCATACAGTGAGACAGACTGCTCGATCTTCGCGCCGGGTGCAACGTCCGGGATCGGCACGATAACACCCGCGGTTACAGCGGGTGTCGCACCGCCTTCCAGCTTGCGAACATAGTACTCGCGCTGAAATTTCTCCTGCGGTATCCAGGCAGCAACAAAATAATGCTGGACCATGGCTAACCAGCCGTTATCCGCCTTCGCGTTGAACTTGGCGCTACCCTTTTCGATATCGGTGAAATTGATCTTCTGATAATGATCCTGCTCGGTATAGACAGCCGGCCCGGTAAAGGTGCTGACCATCCGGCTCTCGCCTTCCGGCGCGACCGTGTCACGCTGCAATTGATAGTAGGCATGTGGCTTTATTTCCTTGCGGCTGCCATTTTCGATTTCATAGGTGACGTTAATCAGGTAGCTGTCTCGAGCGAAGGTATAAACCTTGGCAACCTTGACACCACCGACAACCGGTGCTTCGAGCCGAAGTTGCAATGTCTTCGCGTCAGACGCAAGCTCACGATTTCCGTCGACAACGGAAAACATCGTTTTGTGATTGGGCAGGGATTCGCCGATTAATCCACTTTGCGCGGCGTACTGGTGTTTGGCCCCAAACAGGGAAAAGACCTGGTGTTTGTCCTCGATCGCCTTATACCCATTGAGTTCAAGGCCGACGATATCCCCCCCCTGAGTTGATACATCCGCGGTATAGAGATCCGTCTTGATGTGGACGACCTCACCCTTCGCCACTGTCGGGGCGGACGAAACCGACGGCACGGAAACCGGGGGCGTCGACGAGGTTTGTGTAGCTGAGGGCACGGGAACGGGAGAACCATTTGCGCTAACCGTGACAGCCGCAATTTGAGCCGCCACTTTAGGCTGATTGTATTTATGCCAAGCGTCCCAAAGCATGACCAGCGAGAACGAGAATATTAACAACAGAATCAGGCGTCGGTTATCCATGAACGGCCTATGCAAATAAGATATCAGGGTACAAGATCAACACCACCCGGGTTCCATGGGTGGCAACGGGATATGCGTTTGAGGCCGAGTTGTGCGCCTTTGAACGCGCCGTATCTCTCGACCGCTTCGGCTGCGTACTCGGAGCAACTGGGGAAAAATCGGCAGCGACGCCCGAGAAATGGGCTAATTGCGTACTTATAGGTACGGATCAGTGCCAGCAGCAACAATTTCATTTGCTCATCGTTCAGGTGTGATCATTTTACCCAGCAAGCCCCTGATTTCATCAGCAAGGACCCGCCGGTCGAGTGGTTCGGGTTTTGATGCCAGGCGTAGTATCAGATCGCGCGAGGGTAGCCGGGAGTGCAGAGTGCGGAAGTGTTCGCGAGCCAACCGCCGGACCAGATTTCTATCGACTGAACGTCGTAGCAGTCGCTTGGCAACAACCAGTCCCAAGCGAGCGCCAGCCATCTCTTCTGACGACCGAATGCGGTAATGTAACAGGAAATGAGTGCTTCTAAATGCTTTCCTGAAACCAAAAACGGATGAATATTCATCCGTTTGCGTAAGCCGATGGAACTTGGGGAATGAGAAATCGAAAACTTTGTGTTCACCCGAAGACGTATGAGTACTCAAACGGCCAAACGATGACGCCCCTTAGCGCGACGGGCACGTATTACTGCCCGACCTCCACGGCTGGCCATACGGACAAGAAAACCGTGAGTGCGTTTGCGGCGTATTACCGACGGCTGGTAGGTGCGTTTCATTATTAGATCCTTGAATTCATTGCAAAGCAGGTCGGCAATTAGACATTGACATGAAGGTTCTTGTCAAGGCCTGCGTTGCAAATGAGCGGATTGAAGAGGCCGTCTTTTTATACAAGCTGTGGATAACTTTCTCATGACACGATAAAATCCCTTCCTCTCAGGGTTCGAAAAACAGAATGAACTTGAATAAAGCACGCGAAACGTATTTTCACCGGGCCAAAAACATCGAAGAAAAGATCGAAAGATGCTTTCTGCCCGATCATCCGCTTTATCTGGTCGAAATCAATTTGAATAACAAAGCATGAGCAGTTTCTGGATCTCTTGCCTGAGCCAGTTTGAGCGGGAACTGCCGCCTCAGCAATTCAATACCTGGATCCGACCTCTTCGTCTTGAAGGCGAGGACGACATTAACAACGAAATGCGTCTGCTAGCACCCAATGGTTTCATTTTGAAATGGGTTAAGGAACGTTATCTGTCGCGCATTGAGGAACTCGGGAGCGCCTTTTTCTCTAAACCAGTGAAGGTTTCACTGATTCTTGGAGAACGTAGTTCAGAAAATCAGAATATTCCCCAATTGCCCGCTAACCGAGAAGAAGCAAGAAGAGAAACCCCCGATAAGCAACAGAGTTCGCTATCCAGTCCCAGCGGCCAGGTGCGAGTATTTGATAAGAACCGCTCCAGCTACGAAAAAACCCGCCTTATCAACAGCTTCACTTTTGAAAATCTGGTTGTCGGGAAAGCCAACGATCTGGCGCGAGCGGCTTCAGTACAAGTCGCAATTAATCCGGGCGGTGCAGCGTATAACCCGCTCTTCATATATGGGGGTGCTGGACTAGGAAAAACACACCTCGTCCATGCGATTGGCAATCGTATCCTCGAACACAATCAAGAAATTGTGGTGCGTTACGTGCATGCTGAGGATTACTACTCGGATGTGGTGCGAGCCTATCAGACCAAGTCATTTGACGCTTTCAAGCGCTACTATCGGTCCCTTGACGTTCTATTGCTCGACGATGTGCAGTTCTTCAATGGAAAAAATCGGACTCAGGAAGAATTTTTCTTTGTATTCAATGCGTTAATAGAGTCAAGGAAGCAAATTGTCATTACCTGTGATACGTATCCGAAAGATATTTCCGGATTGGAGGATCGTTTAATCACCCGTTTTGACTGGGGTCTGACAGTTCAGATCGAACCCCCAGAAATCGAGATGCGGGTCGCGATCCTGAATAAAAAGGCCGAGGTGGAAAACGTAAATCTTGACGATGAAGTTGCTTTCTATATTGCCAAGCATCTCAGATCCAACGTTAGGGAACTTGAGGGCGCACTAAAAAAGGTTCTCGCTTACGCTTCCTTCCACGGACTTAAAATAGACCTGGATTTGGCCAAGACTTCATTGAAGGATCTAATTGGTGCGGTTAACCGGCAAATTACCGTAGAGAATATCCAGAAAACCGTCGCGGATTACTTCAAAATCAAAGTGTCAGACTTGTTTTCCAAGAAGCGAACTCGCCAGATTGTCCGTCCCCGCCAGGTCGCCATGTGGCTGGCAAAGAATTTGACTTCGCAGAGCTATCCTTCGATTGGAGAAGCTTTTGGTGGCCGTGACCATACAACCGTCTTGCATGCGGTACGTACGATTGAAAGCTTGCGCTTGAAGGACACTAAACTGAACCATGATGTACATCTATTGCTTCAAGTTATAAAGGGCTGACCCGAATGTGTATAACACGCTGTATAGGGTGTGGATAAAATGTGAAGAAGACCGGTTTTCCTCAATATTTTTTATTTGTTAAATTTCATCCACAGGTCGATACGCAGTTTTTACAGTCGGATATTCAGTTCTAATACTTTGATAAATAAAAATAAATTATTGATATCCCAAGAGTTGTCTTTGATATAGTCTTTATAGGATTTATAGATATGCTTCTTATTAAAACCCAACGTGACGTATTACTGACACCTTTGCAGTCCGTTTCCGGTATTGTTGAAAAGCGACATACGCTGCCGATTCTGTCCAATGTGCTGCTCGAAAAGAAAGCGGACGTATTGACTTTTCTGGCCACCGATATAGAAATTCAAATTACAACTTCGACGACGGGTGCGATCGGCGACGGTGATGGCTCGGTGACTGTCGGGGCGCGTAAGCTGCAGGATATTCTTCGATCCTTGCCGGATAACGCGGAAATCAGTTTGAATCTTGAAGAAAAGCGTTTGCAGGTTCGCGCTGGAAAGAGTCGTTTTACCTTGCAAACGTTGCCGGCTGAAGATTTCCCGCGTATGGCCTTGTCGGATGGTGAGCAGAAAAAGTTTTCGGTGAAACAAAAACAGTTTCGTGAACTGCTGGGGCAAACACAATTTTCCATGGCTTCACAGGATGTCCGCTATTATCTGAACGGATTGCTCCTCATGGTCGAGGGTAGTGAATTGCGCGCGGTGGCAACTGATGGTCACCGACTGGCCTACGCGAGCATGCCGCTTGAAGGTGAGTCTGCTTTGGCTCGTCTGGAATTGATTCTGCCAAGAAAGACAGTTCTTGAGCTGAACCGATTGCTTGCCGACAACGATGATTCTCTGGACATCGAAATTACGCCGAACCAGATCCGCTTTCAGTTCGGCAACATCAATCTGGTTTCGAAACTGATCGATGGGAAATTCCCCGATTACGAAAGAGTCATACCGGCGACACTCAAGAACGTAGTGACGTTAAATCGGGTGGGGCTTCTTCAGTCGATGGTGCGTGCAGCGATTCTTACAAACGAAAAATTCCGTGGTGTTCGGTTGGTGCTGACCCCAGGCAGTATGAAGATCATGGCCGCCAATGCCGAGCAGGAAGAAGCGCAAGAAGAGATCGAAGTTGATTATGGCGGTGATGCGATTGATGTCGGCTTCAATGTAGGCTACCTGCTTGACGTTCTTAACAATACTTCGGTGGAAACGGTGGAGTGGGGCTTCAATGACGCAAATTCAAGCGCACTGCTGACTATTCCAGGGAATCAGAATTTCAAATATGTGGTAATGCCCATGCGTATTTAGAGAGCAACACTTCAAATCAACGTAGAGAGTAATACCTAGGTTTCACGTGAAACAGACACTGGATACAGCATGATCGATGAGAACGGGCAGTCGGCGTACGATGAAACAAGCATTCAGCAGCTTGAGGGGCTTGAGGCCGTTCGTAAGCGTCCGGGGATGTATATCGGAGATACCTCTGATGGCACTGGCTTGCACCATATGGTGTTTGAAGTTGTCGACAATGCCATCGACGAAGCATTGGCCGGTTATTGCGATGACATTGTGATTACCATTCATGCTGACAATTCGATTTCGGTGACCGACAACGGTCGTGGCATACCCACCGGCATCAAGTTCGACGACAAACATGAACCCAAGCGAACGGCTGCCGAAATAGTCATGTGTGTTCTGCATGCCGGAGGGAAGTTCAATCAAAATTCATACAAGGTATCCGGGGGTTTACACGGGGTTGGCGTTTCCTGTGTAAATGGACTGTCCAAATGGCTTCGGCTGACCATTCGACGCGAAGGAAAGAAATTTCAGTTGGATTTCAACCGCGGTGCAGCGGTAGATCGTTTGATCGAAATCCAGAACGGCGTCGAAGTCTCGCCGCTTAAGGTTGTTGGTGAAACCGAAAGGCGTGGAACTGAAGTTCACTTTATGGCCGATGAGGAAATTTTTGGCCAGGTTGAATTTCATTACGAAATTATCGCCAAACGCCTGCGCGAGCTGTCATTCCTGAACAACGGCGTGAAAATCCGTTTGATTGACCAACGCACTGGGAAGGAAGAGGATTTTGCTTTTCTGGGTGGCGTCAAGGGATTTGTCGAATACATCAATCGTTCAAAAGAAGTTCTTCACCCCAATGTATTCTGTGCCATCGGTGAATCAGCGACACCCAACGGTGTGATCAGCGTCGAAGTTGCAATGCAGTGGAATGAT
Source organism: Propionivibrio sp. (assembly GCA_016705685.1). GTDB lineage: Bacteria > Pseudomonadota > Gammaproteobacteria > Burkholderiales > Rhodocyclaceae > Propionivibrio. The sequence continues at coordinate 561,266 of JADJLB010000001.1, read as the reverse complement.
ACCTATGCCGAACAGGTTTTGTGTTTCACCAACAATATCCCTCAATCGGATGGTGGAACTCACATGACCGGCTTACGCGCTGCGATGACACGCGTTCTGAACAAGTACATCGATGAACACGAGATCGCTAAGAAAGCAAAAGTAGATATCACCAGCGACGACATGCGCGAAGGGCTTGCCTGCGTGCTTTCGGTAAAGATGCCTGATCCGAAGTTTGCCTCGCAAACCAAGATGAAGCTGGTCTCTTCTGAAGCACGTCCTGCGGTTGAAGAAGTGGTTGCCGCCAAGCTGGGCGAGTTTCTTCAGGAACGTCCGCAAGACGCCAAGGTGATTACCGGAAAAATCGTCGAGGCCGCCAGGGCCAGGGGATGCCGCGCGCAAAGCACGTGAAATGACGCGACGAAAAGGGCTGCTTGATGGCGTCGGCTTGCCGGGAAAACTGGCCGACTGCCAGGAAAAAGATCCAGCGCTTTGTGAGCTTTATTTGGTCGAGGGCGATTCGGCCGGAGGCTCTGCCAAACAAGGTCGGGACCGAAAATTTCAGGCGATATTGCCGCTCAAGGGAAAAATTCTCAATGTCGAGAAAGCGCGTTTCGACAAGCTGATCTCTTCGCAGGAAATTGTTACCCTGATTACGGCGCTGGGAACGGGCATCGGAAAGGACGAATACAAGCCGGAGAAGCTGCGCTATCACCGACTGATCATCATGACCGATGCAGACGTTGACGGCGCCCACATCCGAACCTTGCTGCTGACCTTCTTTTACCGGCAAATGCCTGAATTGGTTGAAGGTGGGCACATTTATATTGCCCAGCCCCCGCTCTATAAAGTCAAGCATGGAAAGACGGAGCGTTACATTAAGGACGATCAGGCGCTTAACCAGTTCTTATTGACCCTGGCGCTTGAGGATTCCGTATTGAGTCCGAAATCCGGCGCTCAAGAGATTTCTGGGCCGGCGCTGGAAGCGCTGGCGCGTGAATACCTTCTAGCCGAAGCCGTCATCAACCGTCTATCGCACATGATCAATCCACAAGTGCTGCACGCCCTGGTTGAGGCCAATCTGGAAATTGATTTAAGTTCAGAGCACGCCGCACAGCAGAGCGCAGAGGCCTTGATGGACGTTATAGGTCGTAAGATCGGCGTTCAGATCCTTGCGCTATGACGATGTGAAGGAGCGCTGGCAGTTGCGTCTTGAGAAAATACACCATGGCAATCTCAAGGTTGGTGTGATTGACGAAGATCTGCTGGTCAGTGGCGATTACCAGCAGTTACGCAAGACGGCGGAAACGCTGGCCGGCCTGTATGGTGCCGGGGGCTTCGTCGCCCGAGGCGAGAAGAAGCAGACTGTTGCAAGCTTTGCCGAAACCATGCGCTGGCTGCTCAGCGAAGTTGAGCGCGGCATCAGCAAGCAGCGTTACAAGGGCTTGGGCGAGATGAATCCTGAACAACTCTGGGAAACAACAATGGATCCCAAAGTTCGACGTCTGCTTAAAGTCCAGATTGAGGACGTGATTGGCGCCGACGAAATCTTTACGACGCTTATGGGCGAGCTTGTCGAGCCGAGACGCAATTTTATCGAAGCGAATGCTTTGGCGGCACGCAATATCGACGTTTAACCAGTCAAGTCAACAGGTCAAGGCTCATTCCGGGAAGCATTGGGGCTCCAGCGAGAAATTGAGCGGCCGACAGACGCTTGCCCCCGGCTCTTTGCAATTCCGTCAAACGCAAGGCGCGTTCTCCACAGGCGACCGTGATGCCCCGTTTATCCGCGGTAAGCACCGTCCCGGGTGGGCTGCCAGAGACATTCAGCACTTCGGATTGCCAAGCTTTGTGCGCATGGCCATTCAGGCTGAAGGTGGCGCCCGGGAAGGGGTTGAAGGCCCTGATCTGTCTTTCAAGCTGTGAGGCGGATAAACCCCAATCAAGCGATGCTTCGCTTTTCTCGATCTTGTTGGCATAGGTCGCGCCTGTTTCCGGTTGAGGACAGGACGGCAAAGGTAATGCTTCAAGAGCTTTCATGATCAATCGCGCACCAACGACCGACAAGCTATCGTGCAACGTTGCCGCAGTGTCGTGCGGTGCAATCGGAAGCGTTTCCGAAAGCAATACGGGTCCGGTATCCAGTCCCGCTTCCATTTGCATGATGCACACACCGGTTTGCTCATCGCCCGCCAAGATTGCTCGCTGGATCGGCGCGGCACCACGCCAGCGTGGTAGCAAAGAGGCATGGACGTTGATGCAGCCGAAATGCGGCAAGTCGAGCACCGCTTGCGGCAATATCAGTCCATAAGCGGCGACTATCATGACGTCAGCACCCACAGCGCGAACGCGTTCCTGGGCTACAGTATCGCGCAATGTTTGCGGCTGGAAAATTTCGATACCCGAAGCGAGTGCGAGTGCCTTGACAGGCGATGCGCGGAGCGTCATGCCCCGCCCCGTAGGTCGATCGGGTTGCGTCAGCACAAGCGCAACCCGATGCCCGGAAGCGATAATGGCCTCCAGGATGGTGGCTGAAAAGGCCGGTGTACCGGCAAAGATCAGTTTCACGCGGTGATACGCGATTGTTTGGCTAACTTGGCCTTGATGCGCGTTTGCTTGAGTTGTGAAAGATGCTCGACGAACACGCGACCGTGCAAATGGTCTATTTCATGCTGTAAACACACGGCAAGCAGGCCATTGGCAATAATGGTTTTGTTTTCACCATCCGGATCCTGATAACTTACGACAACGCGTTCCGCACGCTCGACCTTGTCGAAGATACCGGGAACAGAAAGACAACCTTCTTCTGAAACCTGAAGACCTTCGCTTTCCAGTAGTTCCGGGTTGATCAGCACCAAAAGACGATCCCCGGTTTCGGAGGCGTCGACGACGATGACTTGCTTGAGCACATTCACCTGGGTCGCCGCAAGACCAATACCCGGAGCCTCGTACATCGTTTCCGCCATGTCACGCGCTAGGCAGCGTATGCTATCGTCGATATTTTCGACCCGTGTGGCGATTTGTTTCAACCGTGGATCGGGGTAACGGAGGATAGGTAGTAGTGGCATAAAAAGCTTGATCGAAGAAGTAATTACGTGCAGAATCCAATGCAACATCTTGAAAAACGGCGCTATATTTGCGCATTGTATGCGAAGAATGAGGCGGGGGAGTGCTGTGAGGGTAGGCCGTGGACAGGGCCCGATCAATCTCCGGAACCCAGGTTCAACACGTATTCACAGATGTTGCCGACCGCTCGTATGAGGATAACACGATGATCCGAATTATATCCATGCTCGTTCTAGCCTTTTCCGCCCTGCTGTGCAGCGCCGCAGAACCACCGCTACAACTGGCTGATCATGCTCCGGATCGACATATAGTTGTTCCAGGCGACACGTTATGGGATATCTCCGGTCGATTTCTCAAAGAACCTTGGCGATGGCCTGAAATCTGGCGGATGAATCGTCAACAGATCAAGAACCCTAATCTGATTTATCCAGGCGATGTAATTGTTCTCGATTACGATTCAAGCGGTAATCCCATGTTGCGCATGCAAAATGGCAAGCTGCAGCCCCAGATTTACTCTGAGCAGATCAGTCAGGCAATTCCACCTATTCCTCCCAATACGATAGAACCGTTCCTCTCCGCGCCACTTGTTGTTGAGGTCAATGGTCTTGACAGTGCTGCACGTATCGTAGCTACCCAGCAAGATCGGGTATTTCTAGGCAATGGCGATACAGCTTATGTCGACAACGCCGATCCTGCACAGTCGAAGTGGCAGGTATATCGCAACGGCAAGCCGATGCTCAATCCCGACGATCCCAAGCAGATACTGGGATACGAAGCATTTTTTCTGGGTACGGCAACACAGATCAGACCCGGAAGCCCCGCAACTTTTGAAGTGATGACGGCTAAACAGGAAATTGGCCGTGGCGACCGTCTGATCCCGGCTGTCCGCCCGGCCTTGGTCGCTTACATACCCCATAAGCCGGATAGCCTGATCGACGGGCGCGTCATTTCAGTTTACGGTGGCGTTGGGGCTGCTGGACGTGGCTCGATCGTCTCGCTCAACAAGGGTTCCAAGGATGGTCTTGAAATTGGCCATGTGCTGGCGCTCGAACGTAACCGGACTGTTGTCCAGCGTGATGAAGAGGATCGCAAGGTGAATGTGCAGATCCCTGCCGAGCGCATGGGACTGGTGTTGATATTCCGCACCTTCGAACGTATTTCATATGCACTTATTGTCCAGTCCGAGGGAACCATCGAGGTCAATGACTTCGTCCGTACGCCCTGAAAATGACGGATGGCGAGTCACTAACGTACTGGTTACGACTGACACTTATTCCCGGGATTGGCGGCGAAACGCAGCGTAAGCTACTTGCCGCGTTCGGGCTTCCAGAAGCAGTTTTTTCCGTCGGACGAAGTGCGCTACGCGGCGTCATTGGCGACAAAGCCTGCAGCCTTCTGCTTGATGCCGAAAATGAAAGCCTGATTGCTTCAGCCAGGGCATGGGCGCAGGAGCCAGATCAGCACATTATCACTTTGGCCGACCCCGAGTACCCACGGGCGCTGCTTGAAATTCCAGATCCCCCGACGCTGCTTTATGTGCGAGGACAATTTGACCTGCTGAATTGTACGACGCTGGCCATCGTTGGCAGCCGGAATCCGACAGTCCAGGGCATCCAGAACGCCGAACGTTTCGCTTCGGCTTTCGCCGACGCGGGGTTGGTCATCGCCAGCGGTCTTGCGCTTGGCATCGATGCAGCAGCACATCGTGGGGCACTGGCCGCTACGGGTCATACAGTGGCATTTATCGGCACCGGCATCGATCGTATCTACCCGGCGCGCAACAAGGAATTGGCTCTTGAAATCGCCGCTCGTGGGGCGATCGTTTCCGAATTTCCCATCGGCACACCGGTCAGTGCGGCCAATTTTCCTCGGCGTAACCGACTGATTTCGGGCATTGCACGGGGTGTGCTGGTTGTGGAAGCAGCCATTCAAAGTGGCTCGTTGATCACAGCCCGACTCGGCGGAGAGCAAGGGCGCGAGGTGTTTGCTGTTCCCGGATCAATTCATTCACCCCAATCCAAAGGTTGTCACAAGCTGATCAAACAAGGTGCAAAACTGGTCGAATCAGCTCAGGATGTTCTTGAGGAGTTGAACATGTGCACGCCCTCGATCGTGACGTCAGCAGTTGCTGACGATGCCGACAGGTTGCCGCATGGACTGCTATCGTTAATGGGCTTCGACCCTTGCGGTCTGGATGAACTGGCGGAGCGTAGTGGTCTGACAGCCGATTCGCTATCCGTCATTCTGTTGAATCTGGAACTCGATGGTAAAGTGGCCAACTTGCCTGGTGGCCGCTACCAGCAACTTTTCAAGAATTAAGATCAACAAGCCCCACTGAAAGATGTAAGGGATAACCATTACACGATCCCTTACTTGCCAAGCGCGGCTTTGTGCTTTTATCATGCCCAGCATCGTGGCGCTGCCCGGCCATACAATAGTCATATTAATTGAAGGCCCTTCCTGGCGCATTACTCCATGAGCAAGAAGCTAATCATTGCCGAAAAACCATCCGTCGCAGGGGATATCGCACGTGCGCTGGGTGGCTTTACTAAACACGACGAGTATTTCGAGAGCGAAGACTTTGTCCTGTCATCCGCTGTAGGCCATTTGCTCGAGTTGACCTGCCCTGAAGATTATGAAGTCAAACGTGGCAAGTGGTCGTTCGCTCATCTTCCGGTCATCCCGCCGCATTTCGACCTGCGGCCGATCGAAAAATCGGAACCTCGGCTCAAACTGCTGACCCGGCTGATCAAACGCAAGGATGTGGACGGGCTGGTAAACGCCTGTGACGCGGGACGGGAAGGCGAGCTGATCTTCAATTACATAGTTCAGCACGCCAAATCGGGAAAGCCGGTCCAACGACTATGGCTGCAGTCAATGACGCAACAAGCGATCAAGGAAGGTTTTTCAAGGCTGCGCGCCGGTGCCGAAATGAAGGGGCTTGCCGATGCCGCGGTGTGCCGTTCGGAATCCGACTGGTTGGTCGGAATCAACGGCACGCGCGCCATGACCGCCTTTAATTCGAAGACCGGCGGTTTTCATCTGACGACCGTGGGTAGAGTTCAGACGCCGACCCTGGCGCTGATGGTCGAGCGCGAAGACAAGATTCGCAAATTCAAGGCACGGCCCTATTGGGAGCTGGAAGGGTGCTTCACCTGTACTGCAGGTACGTATAAGGGGAAGTGGTTTGACGAGAAATTTGCGAAGGGAAAGACCGAAGAAGACGAACATCAGCGCGCCGAACGTTTATGGGATGAATCCCGGGCCAAGGCTTTACAGGCCAAGTGTGCAGGTCGCTCGGGTGATGTCAGTGAAGAGACTAAACCCTCCACCCAGCTTTCACCTTTACTCTTCGATCTGACCAGTTTGCAGCGCGAAGCCAATAGCCGTTTTGGATTCTCGGCAAAGTCCACATTGGGACTGGCGCAAGCGCTTTATGAAAAACATAAGGTATTGACCTATCCGCGAACCGATGCTCGCGCTCTGCCGGAAGACTATCTGCCGACGGTAAAAGCCACACTCGCCATATTGACCGGTGAAGGCGTGGGTAAAGGTCACGACGAGACATTATTGGCGCGTTACTCGCCCTTTGCCCATCAAATCCTGGCGCGTCAGTGGGTTATCCCGAACAAGCGCATCTTCAACAATGCCAAGATTTCCGATCACTTTGCCATCATTCCGACATTGCAGGCGCCAAAGCACCTCTCGGAGCCCGAGCAAAAACTCTACGACATGGTCGTCAAGCGCTTTCTTGCCGTTTTCCATCCGGCTGCGGAATTCATGATTTCGACACGGATCACCCGCGTTGAGGGTGAACCCTTCAAGACGGAGGGCAAGGTTCTGATCAATCCTGGTTGGTTGTCGGTTTATGGTCGTGAAGGACAGGAAGGCGATGAAGGAAATCTTGTCGCCGTAGAACCGAAGGAACAGGTGCTCGCGGAAGAGGTTGTTTTAAACGCAACAGAAACCCGGCCACCGCCCCGATATTCCGAAGCAACCTTGCTGTCGGCCATGGAAGGTGCCGGCAAGATGGTCGACGACGAGGAATTGAAAGCGGCTATGGCCGGCCGGGGTCTCGGTACGCCCGCCACGCGTGCCCAGATCATCGAAAATTTGCTGGGTGAGCAATACCTGCACCGCGAAAACCGAGAACTGCAACCGACCGCCAAAGCCTTTTCATTGATGACGCTGCTCAATGGTCTCGGTATTCCAGAACTGACGTCTCCCGAACTCACTGGGGACTGGGAGTGGAAACTTGCCCGAATGGAGCGCGGCGAAATGTCGCGTGAAGAGTTCATGAAGCAAATCGCGAAGATGACGCAACATATTGTCGATCGCGCCAAGAGCTACGATAGCGATACCATCCCCGGGGATTTTGGAGAGCTTGCCACGCCGTGCCCAAAATGTGGTGGCAAGGTCAAGGAAACCTACAAGAAATTCCAATGCGTAGCCTGTGATTTTTCGCTTTGGAAAATCGTGGCCAGCCGTCAATTTGAGGCCGCGGAGATTGAGACCTTGCTGACGGAACGCAAGATTGGCCCGATAACGGGTTTCCGAAACAAGATGGGGCGTCCGTTCAACGCGATCATCAAGCTCAATACAGAAAACTCGCCGGAATTCGATTTCGGTCAAGGGGCAAACGGTGACGACAGCAATGCCGAAGAAGTTGATTTCTCCCAGCAGGAAGCGCTTGGCGCCTGCCCGAAATGTGCATCGCGCGTTTTTGGTCACGGCATGGCTTACGTTTGCGAGAAATCCGTAGGGCCATCGAAGAGTTGTAATTTCCGCTCCGGCAAGGTGATTCTGCAACAATCAGTTGAAGAAGAACAGATGAAGAAATTGCTGGCCACCGGTCGTACCGATCTTCTCAAGGACTTCATTTCTGCCAGGACAAAACGTAAATTTTCAGCTTTTCTGGTGCGCGGAATTGACGGTAAAGTCGGGTTCGAGTTTGAAAAGCGGGAACCCAAGACGAAATCACCGCCTAAAGCAAAGAAGATTTTGACGGAGAAGTCCGCAACCGGAAAATCCGCGTCAAAGAAAGAAAGCCCGATCAAGAAGGCCGGATAGGGTGAGCTTATCGATACTGACCAGTGAATCCCGGAGTCTTGGTTTCACGTGAAACGTCCGCAGCGATCGAGACAGAATTGACATGACCTAACCGGAGCTTGCCAGGGTAACTCCGGCCGGTGGCGAGTCGAGGATTGCGGCGCGCAAGGCATCAATGGCCTGTGGGCGCGGGAAAGTGGCCCTCCAGGCGATAACGACCCGGCGGAAGGGGGCAGGGTCGGTAAAGTGTCGGAACTGCAGCAGCGGCTCATTCTGCGGCCAGGAATTGGCGGCTGAGACCGGCACAACGGAGATCCCGGCTCCGCTGGCCACCATATGATGTACCGTTTCCAGAGAGCTGCCTTCAAGCGCTCCCTCAATCCCCCTTGGTTCCATGAGTTGCGGGCAAGCCTGCACCACCTGATCACGAAAACAATTGCCTTGGCCAAGCAGCAACAAATTCTCAGCGGCCACCTGGTCGGGGGGAATTGCGGAGAGTGCGGTCAACGGATGCCCGGCGGGCATGACAACACAAAAGGCTTCGTCATACACCGCGCATGAAACGATACCCGGTTCGGCAAACGGCAGGGCAACAACAATCACATCCAGATCTCCTCGCCGCAGCTGTTCGGCCAGGCTGACGGTAAAGTTCTCGTACAGGAACATCGGCATCAGTGGGGCACGTATGTGTAGCGCAGGTATCAGGCGTGGCAAGAGATAGGGGGCAATGGTGTAGATCACGCCAAGCCGCAAAGGGCCGACAAGGGGGTTCTTTCCCTGAGTTGCGATTTCCGTAAGTCTGCCCGCTTCCTCGAGAACCCTTACTGCCTGCCGTGCAATCTGTTCGCCGATCGGAGTTAGACGAACGTCTGCAGAGGAGCGCTCAAAAAGAATCACACCAAGCCGATGCTCAACTTTCTTCACTGCTACCGAAAGCGTCGGCTGGCTGACATGACATCTTTCGGCGGCACGTCCGAAGTGCCGCTCTCTGGCTAGCATCACGATGTAGCGAAGTTCGGTCAGTGTCATTGCGGATGCTGTGCCAGGCGCGCCAGATCGGCCGTTTCAAGCCACGTCCATTCGCCGATGGGCAAGCTTTCGGGCAAAGCGAGCCCGCCAATCGATTGGCGGTTAAGGCGGTCGACACGATTCCCGGCGGCCGCCACCATCCTTTTGACAAGATGATACCTGCCTTCGGTAACGGTCATCCTTAGCAGTCGCTCCGAGCGGATTTCACAGCGGACCGCAGCAACCGGCGCAAGTGAGTCATGAAGACAAACTCCGTCGAGCAAGGCAGCTACTTGAAGCTCGTCAAGCGGATGCTTGACCGTCACATCGTAGACCTTGGGAATATGCTTCCGAGGCGACGTATAGGTATGAATAAACTGCCCATCGTCTGAAAGAAGGAGCAGCCCTGTCGTGTCTGCATCCAGCCGACCAACCGCTTGAATTCTTCTATTACGCAAGACATCAGGCAACAGGGAATAGACACTTGAATGATGCTTGGGCTGATGCGAGCACTCGTAATTGGCTGGCTTGTTAAGCGCGAGATAGACAAACTTGCGGTAGGTCCAGCCCGTGTTATCGACCGAGAACTGAAAACCGTCCGACTCGAATTCAGCATAAGGATCGACACAACGTTCTGTACCTACACGAACCCGTTCTGAACAGATCAGGGAGCGGCACTCGGACCGGCTGCCAAAACCCTGCGATCTGAGTAGGCGCTCCAGTTGCATTATCGACATAGTCTGGCACCACACCCAATGGAGTTGCTGTGTGATCAAAAATCCATAAGCAATATGAACGGGTCAATTACCCATCTTTTCCAGTACAGAGGTCAACCCTAATAGAAGACCACTCAGCGCCGGTAACGGCACTTCGCGCAGTGCGAAACGTAACCGGCCCTGCAAGGGGCCAGGAAGTCCCTTGACAACATTGACTCCCGAGTCATTCAGGAAAAGATGCACAACGCGATTGTCGGATTTGCTTCGCTCGCGGCGTACCAGGCCGCGAGCTTCGATCTTGTCAAGAAGATTACTGGCGGTTGATGGGTGTATGTGCAGTGCCTCAGCCAGCTCGGCAACGCGCAACCCCGGTTGCGCCGATATTTGCCAGAGCGCCAAGAGTTGGGAGCCACTCATCCCCTGGCTGGCGTCGATACTCTGCATGCCCGATTGAACAGCGCGAACCAACTGCAAGACTAAACTAAAGGCTTCCTCAGCGGCAACCAGCTCGGGCTTGGGTTGTGACCCACCACCACGTTTACTTTCCATGACCACTGCAAGGCTCCTAAATTTGCCAGAAATACATATTTGTGCAATACTATTTTCCACAAACATAAGAGTCAAGCAAAGAATCGCGTGATGACCTTATTAATTCCCTCTTTTACAACACATTTCACCAGCTAAGGGCAAGGACTGGAAGCGCAATGAACAAACTTCAATTCGACCAACTCTTTTCTCTGGGCAACCAGTTTTCGCCTGCGGTCAATTCGGGTCTGCGGATTGTCCTGATCGCTGCCCTGGCATGGTTTGCCATGGCCTTCTCCCATAAGCTGATTCGCGCTTTCCGCCTTTTCATCAGTAAGAATCTTGCCGACCCTGAGGAGGTAAAACGCGCGGCCACCTTGGGTCGAGTGTTCCGCTATATCGCCTCGGTGATCATTTGGCTGGTTACCGTCACGCTGATCCTGAGCGAGCTTGGGATTTCCATTGCGCCTATTCTCGGCGCTGCCGGCGTGGTGGGCCTTGCTGTAGGTTTTGGAGCCCAAAGCTTGGTCAAGGACTACTTTACCGGCTTCTTTCTACTCCTTGAAAATCAGATACGGCAAGGTGATGTTGTCGAGGCCGGCGGTAAATCCGGGGTGGTTGAAGAGATTACCCTGCGTTTCGTCCGGATGCGTGACTACGACGGGAATGTTCACTATGTTCCCAACGGCACGATCACGACCGTTACCAACAAAACCCGAGGATTCGCCTACTCGGTTGTGGATGTCGGTGTGGCCTACAGGGAAGATGTTGATCAGGTGCTGGAGATCATGCGCCAAACCGGCGTCGAGCTTCGCGGCGATCCGGCCTACGCCCCAAAGATCCTCGAAGACGTTGAGATCGTCGGCGTTCAAGCCTGGGCTGATTCGGCGGTAATGCTGCGCTGTCGCTTCAAAGTGGCGCCCATAGAGCAATGGGGCGTGCGCCGAGAATATCTGCGTCGCCTCAAACACGCTTTCGACCAAGCCGGCATCGAAATCCCTTTCCCGCACCTCACGCTCTATCCGGGCCAGGACAAAGCGGGGGCCAGCCCGCCTCTGCGCTTGTTGCTGGATGGATCGTCACCGTCTAAAAATCCCCAGTGAACCTGATCGCTAACCTAGAGAACTGCAGCAATCGCGAATTTGACAAGCTGTTTCGAGTGGAGAAGAACAATGCACGACAACGACATCAAGCATGACGCCAATTCACCTGCCGATCTGGCGTGGGATAAGGATCCACTCTGGTATAAGGACGCCATCATCTACGAACTGCACGTCAAGGCTTTTTTCGACAGCAACGGCGACGGTATCGGCGACTTCAAAGGCTTAACCGAAAAGCTGGACTATCTGCAGGATCTTGGCGTTAATACCTTATGGTTGCTGCCTTTCTACCCGTCTCCTTTTCGCGACGATGGCTACGACATTTCCGACTATCACAATGTCCATCCCGAATACGGAACCCGCACGGATGTGCGCAATTTCATCCGCGAGGCGCATCGGCGGGGCCTGAAGGTCATAACCGAGCTGGTCATCAATCACACTTCCGATCAACATCCCTGGTTTCAGGCCGCGCGCCGTGCGCCGGAGGGTTCTTCAAAACGTGATTTTTACCTGTGGTCGAACTCCGACAAGAAGTTTCCCGAGACTCGAATCATCTTTACTGATTCGGAAAAATCCAATTGGGCCTGGGACGAAGTGGCCGGGGCTTACTATTGGCACCGTTTCTTTTCACACCAACCCGATCTGAACCACAATAACCCGGCGGTGGTAAAGGCCGTGATCCGTATCATGCGCTTCTGGCTTGATCTGGGAGTCGACGGTCTGCGGCTTGATGCCATTCCTTACCTTTGTGTGCGCGAAGGCACTGCCAACGAAAACCTCCACGAGACCCACGAGGTCATCAAGCAAATGCGCGCGGTGATCGATGCCCACTACAAGAATCGGATGCTGCTGGCCGAAGCCAACCAATGGCCCGAGGATGTGCGCGAGTACTTCGGTGATGGCGACGAATGCCACATGGCCTATAACTTTCCGGTCATGCCGCGAATCTTCATGGCAGTTGCCCAGGAGGAACGCCACTCGATCATCGAGATCATGAACCAGACACCCGAGATCCCAGCGAACTGCCAGTGGGCAATATTTCTCCGCAATCATGACGAGCTGACGCTGGAAATGGTTACTCAGCGCGAGCGCGACTATATGTATCAGATGTACGCTGCCGACCCACGTATGCGTGTCAATGTCGGAATCCGCCGTCGTCTGGCGCCATTGATGGAGAACAACCGTGACAAGATCGAGCTGGTTAACTTCCTGATCCTGACCTTGCCCGGCTCCCCGGTCCTTTATTATGGCGACGAAATCGGCATGGGCGATAACATCTATCTGGGTGATCGCAATGGCGTGCGAACCCCGATGCAGTGGAGTCCGGATCGAAACGCCGGGTTTTCCAAAGCCGACCCCCAACGTCTGTTCCTGCCGCCCAACATGGATCCGATCTATGGCTACGAGGCCATCAATGTCGAAGCCCAGATGCGCAATCCGTCGTCGCTGTTGCACTGGTTCAAACGCCTCGTCGCTGTACGCAAGAACTACAAGGCTTTTGGACGCGGCAGCATCAGGTTTCTTGAGCCCGGAAACCGGAAAATCCTCGCCTATGTCCGTGAATGGGAGGACCAGACGCTGCTGTGCGTGGTCAATCTCTCGCGCAACGCGCAGCCAGTAGAGCTCGACCTCGCGGCCTACAAGACACGGGTGCCGGTCGAGCTGCTTGGGCGGTCTTCCTTCCCGCCGATTGGCGATCTGCCTTATCTGCTCACGCTGCAGGGGCACGGCACCTACTGCTTCAGTCTGACGTCCAATGTCGAAGTCCCCTACTGGCATGAAGAACGCCTGACCCGGCCGGAACTCCCGGTGCTGGTTCTCAGCCAGGGCTGGTTGACCCTTTCAGGTGGCAAAGCCAGCGCCACTACCGTGCGTCGTGCGATCGCGGCCACCACGCGCGAGCAGTTCCAGAACAAGGTTATGGCGCCCTATCTGGTGAGCAAGCGCTGGTTCGCCGCCAAGGGCCACAAGATCGAGCACATCAAGATCATCGAACAGGACGCCTGGGAAACCTCTTCCGGCAGTTGGTTGCTGACCATCGTCGAAGTACACTGCAATGAAACACCGCCGCAGCTCTATTTTCTGCCCTTGGCCATCAGTTGGGACGAAGAAACCAGCGAGGAGCAGCGCGCGGTACTGGCCCCCTGGACCTTGGCCAAAGTGCGTCAGAAAGACCGTACCGGAATACTATACGGAGCCTTCGGTGCGGATGGCTTCTGCCGCGCGCTGGCTGAGGGCATCGGCGAAAATATCTCGCTTCCCTTTGGCAAGGGACGTCTCGAATTCAGAGCCACACCGGCATTCGCCCGGCTGGCTGACGGCCTGGCTTCACCGGTGCGTCATCCGGCGCTGGAACAGAGCAATACCGCAGTCTACTTCGGCAATCAGCTGTTCCTGAAGGGTTATCGTCGTCTTCAGCTTGGCACCAACCCCGAGGTCGAAGTGGGCCGCTACCTGACCGAGCACTCGCCTTACCCGCAGGTCGCGCCGGTCGCCGGATCGGTCGAGTTCCGCCGCGCCGATGGCCAGACAATGACTTTGGCGTTGCTGCAGGGCTTCACCGAGAATCAGGGAGACAACTGGAGTTACGCGGTGGATTACCTTGAGCGTTTCCTTTCCGAACCCGAACTGGCGTCCGAGGAAACAAAACCCAATCCCCACGCCTATTTCCTCTCGTTGATGGAACTGCTCGGCTGCCGTACCGGCGAATTGCACCAGGCCTTTGGTGTATCGACCGGCGATGCGGCATTCGAACCGGAACCGATTACGTCGGAGGACATTGCCCGTTGGTCGGGCGCTGTACAGGCCGATGCCGCCGCGACCTTGAATGAACTGGAAAGTCGGCGCAGCAGCTTGCCCGAAAATCTACGCGCCGCCGGCGACCACCTGTCCGCACTGCGACCGACACTCCTTGACCGAATTTCCAAAAAGGCGCTGGCGGGTATATCTGCCGCTAAAATGCGTTATCACGGTGATTATCACCTCGGACAGGTACTTCGCGTCGATAACGATTTCGTCATTATCGATTTCGAGGGCGAACCGGGGCGTCCGATGGAGGAAAGGCGACAGAAACACTCTCCGTTGCGTGATGTGGCCGGTATGTTGCGTTCCTTCAGTTATGCCGCCGCGGTCGCGACCAATCGTATCACCGCCGAGCGTCCGGCGGACCGCTCGCGCATCGGTCCGCTGGTCAAGACTTGGGAGTCGCAGGTTACCGACGCTTTCCTGGTAGGCTACCGCAAGGCCATTAAGGGTTGTCTGGCCTGGCCGGAGGAACCCGGCGCAGCCGAACGACTGATCGAATTCTTCGTCATTGAAAAAGCGCTTTACGAGATGCGTTACGAAATGAATAACCGCCCCGACTGGCTGCCGATTCCGCTTTTCAGTTTGATCAGATCGCTGGATTTGCCAGTCGAAACAGTATGAATTTACATCAAGGAGAAAACTCATGAAGGTTCTAGCTATGGTCATGGCCGGTGGTCAGGGAACAAGATTGCACCCACTGACGGCGGAGCGATCCAAGCCCGCTGTACCATTCGGAAGTCGATATCGAATCGCCGATTTTGTTCTCAGCAGCCTGGTGAATTCTGAAATTCACGGAATCTACCTGCTGGTGCAGTACAAGTCCCAGTCGCTGATCGAACACGTCAACAAGTCCTGGGGACAGACCCAGCCCTTCCCAGGGCAGTTCGTCACTGTCGTTCCACCGCAGATGCGCGAGGGGCCGGAGTGGTTTCAGGGCACTTCGGACGCCGTGTTTCAGAACATCAACCTGATCGAACGTCACGCCCCGGACATGGTCGCCGTCTTTGGTGCGGATCATATCTACCGCATGGACGTTCGGCAGATGATTGATTTTCATCACCAGAGTTCTGCCCATGTGTCAGTGGCGGCTATCCCAATTCCGCTGGCCGAAGCTTCGGCTTTCGGAATCATTGATGCCGATGGCGCGGGCCGTATCAAGGGCTTCCTGGAAAAGCCGAAAACCCCGCCACCGATGGTCAGCGACCCGAGCCGCGCCTATGGCTCGATGGGTAACTACCTGTTCGATACGGAAGTGCTGCTGACTGCATTGCGCGAAGCAAAAGAACGTGGCGAGCACGATTTTGGACACAATATCCTGCCACGCCTGATCAAGACCCATAACGTTTATGCCTACAATTTCGCCAATAACCGTGTTCCCGGCGTCGCCGATTATGAAGAGCAGGCTTACTGGCGTGACGTGGGTACCATCGACGCCTATTACGATGCGCACCGTGATGCCATGGGTGAGCAGCCCCGTTTCAAGCTTTTCAACCCCCAGTGGGTGGTCAATTCCAGCAACTACCAAGGGCCGTCCGCGCGCATCCTCTCTGGCCATATCGAGAACACGGCCCTCGGCCCGGGCTCGCTGATCAGAGGTGCCAGCGTCCGCAACTCGATTCTGCGTCGCGAGGTGATCGTCGAAAAGGACGTGGAAATCGACGATTGCATCATCATGGATCACTCGGTGATCCGCCGTGGCAGTCGCCTGCGGCGTGTCATTGTCGATCGCTATAACAATATAGCGCCCAACACCAGCATCGGCTTTGACCCGGTGGCCGACAAAGCGCGTTACCACGTTAGCGAGGGTGGCGTGGTGGTATTGCCCAAGGGGTCGGAAGTGCCCGATCCGTCGTGCTACCAGCAATAGAAAGCGCATAGAAGGAATACCATGTACCTGCCAGTAACTGCAATTTGGCCCGGAGCACCGTTCCCGCGCGGTGCCACCTGGGATGGCGAAGGCGTCAACTTCGCCATTTTTTCCGAGAACGCGACCAAGGTCGAGCTCTGCCTGTTCGATCCCGGTGGAAAAAAGGAAATTCAGCGCATCGAACTGCGCGAGCGGACCGACCTGATCTGGCATTGTTATTTGCCCGAAGCCCGCCCTGGCCTGCTCTACGGGTATCGTGTGCATGGGCCTTACGATCCGGCGCGCGGCCACCGTTTCAACCCCAACAAGTTATTGATCGAGCCCTACGCCAAGGACATTGTCGGCAATCTGCGCTGGAGCGATGCCCATTTCGGTTACAAGATAGGGCATCGTTTACAGGATTTGTCATTCGATCGCCGCGACAATGCTGCCGGTATGCCCAAGTGCCGCGTCATCGATCCGGCATTTACTTGGGGTGAGGACAAGTCGCCGCATATCGCCTGGTCCGACATGGTGGTTTATGAATTGCATGTGCGCGGCTTTACCAAGAACCATCCTGAAGTCCCGGCCCCATTGCGCGGTACCTATGCGGGCTTGGCGACAGCGCCGGCAATCGATCACCTTAAGCGCCTGGGGGTCACTTCGGTCGAATTGATGCCGGTACACGCTTTCCTCGACGACCGGCATCTGCTTGATCAAGGTCTGTCCAATTACTGGGGCTATAACTCCATCGGTTTCTTTGCCGCAGATCACCGGTACAGCTCAAGTGGCGTGGTCAGCGAGTTCAAGACCATGGTCAAGACCATGCACTCGAACGGTATCGAGGTCATTCTCGATGTGGTCTACAATCACACTGCCGAGGGCAACCACCTCGGGCCGACGCTCTCTTTCAGGGGCGTCGATAATGCAGCCTACTATCGGCTGGTTAGCGACAATCCGCGTTACTACATGGACTATACGGGCTGTGGCAATACCCTGAACCTGCAACATCCGCGCATGCTGCAGTTGATCATGGATTCCTTGCGTTACTGGGTGCTGGAGATGCATGTCGATGGCTTCCGCTTCGATCTGGCCTCGGCTTTGGCGCGCGGACTCCACGCAGTCAATCGCCTCGGTTCCTTCTTCGACATTTTGGTCCAGGATCCAGTGCTGTCGCAGGTCAAGCTGATCGCCGAACCCTGGGATTTGGGCGAAGGCGGCTACCAAGTAGGTAATTTTCCCGCCGGCTGGGGCGAATGGAATGATCGTTACCGTGACACCATGCGCGCCTACTGGAAGGGGGATGGTGGGCTGATCGGAGATTTTGCGCGACGATTGACCGGTTCCAGCGATTTGTACGACCACAGCGGCCGCAAGCCTTACGCCAGCGTCAATTTCATTACCGCACACGACGGCTTTACCCTGCATGACGTGGTGAGCTACAACGACAAGCACAATGATGCCAACGGCGAGGGCAACCGAGACGGTACCAACAACAACAACTCCTGGAACTGCGGTGCCGAGGGGGACAGCACGGATGCCGAAATCAATGCCCTGCGTGCCCGCCAGAAACGCAATCTGCTGGCGACGCTCTTTTTTTCGCAGGGTGTTCCCATGTTGCTGGCCGGCGATGAAATGGGCCGCAGCCAGAAGGGGAGCAACAATGCCTACTGCCAGGACAATGAAATCAGCTGGGTCAACTGGAATCTGTCTGACGCCGACCGCGAGTTTCTGGCCTTCGTTACGCGCGTCATCGCCCTGAGGCGAGACCATCCCGTTTTCCATCGGAAGAACTTTTTCCAGGGCAAGGCCATCGGCGGCTCGAATAACAAGGACATCCACTGGATCAAGCCTGACGGCAACGAAATGAGCAATGACGAATGGGCGCAAGATTTTGCCCGCTGTCTCGGAGCCTATTTCTTCGGTGAGGCCATTGCAGAGCGTGATGGGCGCGGTCGCCCGATCAAGGACGATAACTTTCTGCTGCTCTTCAATAGTCACCACCAAGCGATTCCGTTCAAGCTACCCGTCATCTGCAAAGACTGTCAATGGTCGAGTATCCTCGACACAAATTTCGCGGCAGGCCTGAAGGCAGACGGTACGTTTAGCGGCGGCGACGTTTATTCACTCGCGGGTCGTTCGCTGGCTCTGCTGAAGCAGGAGATACCTAATGAAGCGTAAGCACGCCATGCCCTTCGGCGCCGAGCCACTCAGCAGCGGCGGCGTTCGCTTCCGCCTTTGGGCTCCCGGCGTCGAGACGGTGAGCTTGCAACTTGACGGGGATAACGAACATCCTATGCCGGCGAAAGGCCAGGGCTGGTTCGAGCTCAGTCATCCGACAGCACACGCTGGCAGCCGGTATCGTTTCCGCCTGCCCGACGGACTGCTGGTTCCCGACCCCGTATCCCGTTCCAATCCTGACGACGTCCATGGTGCATCTGAGGTGATCGATCCGGCCGCTTTCGACTGGTCGGATGACACTTGGCTCGGTCGCCCGTGGGAAGAGGCGGTCATTTACGAACTGCACATCGGTTGCTTTACGTCGGCGGGCGATTTCAATGGCGTGATTGAGCGTCTCGGCTATCTTGTCGAGCTGGGTGTTACTGCTCTCGAGATCATGCCCGTTGCCGATTTCCCCGGGCGTTTCAACTGGGGTTACGACGGCGTACTTTTGTTTGCGCCGGATGCCGCCTATGGCCGGCCGGACGACTTCAAACGCCTGATCAATGCGGCGCACGAGCGCGGCCTGATGGTGTTGCTTGACGTGGTCTACAATCATTTCGGGCCGGAAGGCAATTACTTGCACGCCTACGCCAAGGACTTCTTCAATCCGCGCCACGCCACGCCGTGGGGTGCGGCGATCAACTTCGACAGCGAGAACAGTCGGACGGTGCGCGATTTCTTCGTGCACAACGTCCTTTACTGGCTGGAGGAGTTCCACCTGGACGGATTGCGTCTGGATGCCATCCACGCCATTTGCGACGACAGTTCGCCCGACATCATCGAAGAAATCGCCGCAGCCATCCGGTCAGGCCCAGGTCTCCAGCGCCACGTGCACATGGTGCTGGAGAACGAGCGCAACCAGGCCCGCTACCTGGGCCGCCACTTCGAAAATGACACCACCGGCGGACCTCTTCAGGCGACGGCCCAGTGGAACGATGACATCCATCACGTATTCCATGTTCTGGCCACTGGCGAAACCGACGGTTACTACACTGACTACGCTGACCAGCCGGCGGGGTTGCTCGGTCGCTGCCTGAGTGAAGGGTTCGCCTATCAGGGGGAAGCGTCTGTTTTCGCCAACGGCGAATTGCGCGGTGAGCCGAGCGCTCATCTTCCGCCGGCGGCCTTCATCAATTTCCTGCAGAATCACGACCAGGTCGGAAACCGGGCGTTTGGCGAACGCCTGAGCCATCTGGCCTCATCAACGGCAATGGAAGCACTCACTTCGGTGCTGCTCTTGTCGCCGCAACCGCCCATGCTGTTCATGGGTGAGGAATTTGCGACCACCCAGCCTTTCCTGTTTTTCTGCGATTTCGGCCCCGAACTCGCCCACGCCGTAACCGAAGGCCGTCGGCGTGAATTTTCGCGCTTTGCCCGCTTTGCCGACCCGGCCGTGCGTGAAAGCATCCCGGATCCCAATGCAGCGGCAACGTTCAAGAACTGCGTGTTGGACTGGAGCGCCATAGAGCGCATGCCGCAACGCGCTACCCTTGAATTGCACCGACAACTGCTCGCCTTGCGTCGCCAATGGATAGCCCCGCGGCTGGTCGGGATGGGCAACGGCGATCCGCAGGTCGCGCTCCTGTCCGAGCGGGCACTGGCCATCCATTGGTGCCTTGGCGACGGCAGCCTGCTGTCGCTACACGCCAATCTTGGCGAAACCGCGATCGACGTACCCGCTGCGCCTGGTACCCGGCTCTTTGCCACACGTAATTTTGACGATACCAAGCTTGATGCCAGACAACTGCCCGCGTGGTCGACGATCTGGCATCTGCAATAGGAAACCTGTACATGACTCTCCCGACGCCTGGCAATCAGGACGCTTTGACTCAACTCGCCGATCGTTGTGGCATCGCCGCGGGCTATCACGATATCTGGGGCAATTTCCATCCCACTCCGGATCAAACGCGGCGCGCACTGCTGACGGCAATGCACTTTCCTGCCGAACCCGATCCGGCGACCCTGTTAGATGAGCTTGAAGACGGCGAATGGCGTAGGATGCTGCCGCCGGTTCTGGTTTCTCAGTGTGATACACAGTCCGTCATGCCGCTCTCACTACCAAAGTCGGAAGAAAATCTTCGCTTGTGGTGGACACTGACCGCTGAAGCGGGGAACAGAAGCAGCGGAGAATTCGTGCCTTGCCAGCTGAACCGGCTGGGTGAAAGACTTTTGGACGATGTCCCCTTCGTGCGCGTCGAACTGGTTCTGCCGGCGTCGGCAGAACCCGGATACCACCGTCTGGAGATCGGGAAATCAGATCCGGAACCCGGGTCTTCCACCCCCCTCGCCGTGATGACGCTGATCGTTGCTCCGGACATTTGCTATCAGCCTGAGGCCGTATCGGGAACCAACGGCGTCTGGGGTTTGACCGTGCAATTGTACGGTTTGCGTTCGCGTCGTAATTGGGGCATCGGTGATTTCAGCGACCTGCACTCGCTGGTAGACATGACAGCGGAAGCCGGCGGCGGCGTGCTCGGGGTTAACCCCTTGCATGCCCTGTTCCCTGAAAACCCCGGGCGCATCAGTCCCTACAGCCCGTCAAATCGTTGCTATTTGAACATCCTCTATCTGGACGTGGCGGCGGTGCCGGAATTTGCCGAGTGTGATGCTGCGCGTCAGCTCGTTGGCAGCGAGACCTTTCAGGCGCGTTTGAGGCGGCTGCGCAGCGGCAGCGAAGTGGCTTACGAAGAAGCCAGCGCGGCCAAACGCGAGGTGCTCGCCCTGCTCTACCGCCACTTCTTTGACAAGCATCTGAGCCAGGACGATGACCGGGCTCAGGCCTTCAACCGCTATCGAGAACAGGGCGGTGTAAGCCTGGAACAGCATGCCCGGTTTGAGGCGCTACAGGATCATTTTCACCACGAGAACCCCAAGGTATGGGGCTGGCCAGCCTGGCCGGAGGGCTATCATCACCCCGAATCGCCGGCAGTCGCTCTCTTTGCCGAAGAATACCGGGAAGCCGTGACGTTCTTTATCTGGCTGCAATGGCTGGCTGACGAGCAATTGGCTGCCGTCGGTCAGCACGCTTCACAGCGCGGACTGGGTGTAGGGTTGTATCAGGACCTGGCTCTGGGGGTAAATCCCGGAGGGTCCGAGTTCTGGATAAACCAGACGGTGTTTGCCAGGGGCGCTTATGCGGGTGCACCGCCCGACGATTTCAATCTCTATGGGCAGGACTGGGGCTTGCCGCCGTTTGTCCCGCACCGCCTCCGTGATGCAGCCTACGCTCCTTTTATCGCCGTCTTGCGAGCCAACATGCAGCATTGCAAGGCCTTGCGCATCGATCATGTGATCGGTCTGGCGCGCGTTTTCTGGGTACCTGCTGGCTTGCCGGCGACCGAAGGAAGCTATGTGGCCTGCCCGCTGGAGGACTTGCTCGGTATCGTCGCCCTCGAAAGCCAGCGCAATCACTGCCTGGTAATCGGTGAAGACCTGGGTACGGTACCCGACGGTTTTCAAGCCCGACTCAATGCTGCCGGCATCCTTTCGTACCGTCCTTTCCTGTTCGAGCGGACCGATGAGGGTAACTTCAAGCCACCTTCCGAGTACCCGCGCGAGGCGTTGGTTGCCGTCAGTACTCACGATCTGCCGACGCTGAGCGGTTTGTGGCAGGGCCATGATCTTGACCTGCGCAGCGCGCTGAAGCTTTTCCCGACAGAAGAATTGCGTGGACGACAACTACTCGAACGTTCCCAGGATCGCGCGCGCTTCTTGATGGCCCTGGAAAATGCCGGACTATTGCCCGAGGACGCGAGTGTCCATCCGGTGTCGATGCCCGTCATGACGCCCTCGATTATGGTTGCCATCCACGCCTACCTTGCGCGCTCACCCGCACAGGTGCTCGTGGTACAGCCGGAAGATATTTTTGGCCAGATCGAGCAGGCCAATTTGCCGGGCAGCCAGGACGATCAGCATCCCAACTGGCGTCGTCGTCTGCTCCTGAATCTCGAAGACTGGAGTGGCGATGAGCGCTTCAACGCCCTCGGTGAGGCACTACGACGCGAGCGCGGCAACACGCCATTGCGGCATGGCGAAGTGGCACTGCCCCGCCGCACCGCAGTGATACCTCGCGCCACCTATCGCTTTCAATTCAACCGGGACTTCACCTTCGCCCAGGCCACCGAGCTGGTGCCCTACCTGGCCGAACTCGGGATCAGCCATTGCTATGCCTCGCCCTACCTGAAAGCACGTCCCGGCAGCACCCATGGTTACGATATTGTCGATCACAGCGTCCTCAACCCGGAAATTGGGACCACGCAGAGCTACGAGGATTTTGTCACGGCTCTCAAGGCGCACGACCTGGGTCAAATCCTCGACGTCGTTCCCAACCATATGGGCATCATGGGCGCCGACAATGCCTGGTGGCTGGATGTGCTGGAGAATGGCCAGGCTTCGGAGTGGGGCGCCTTCTTCGATGTCGATTGGGAGCCACTCAACCCCCAACTTCGAGGCAAAGTGCTGCTGCCCCTGCTGGGGGACCACTACGGCACCATACTTGAACGTGGCGAATTACGTCTTGATTTTGACGCGGTGCGCGGCGAGTTCAGCATTTTTTATCATCAGCACCGGCTTCCGGCGGATCCGGCAACCTACCCCTATATTGTCGGGTACCAGAGCGAACGTCTTGCCGACATTCTGGGTGAGAACCATGTGCACTACGTGGAACTGCAAACGCTGCTCACCGCCTTTGCCCGCTTGCCGGCGCGTGTTGAGACCTTGCCGGCCGTCATTGCCGAGCGCCAGCGCGACAAGGAGGTACACAAACGCCACCTGGCCGCGCTATGCGAGAGTTGTCCGGACATCATCCGGCATATCGCCGACAATTTGGCCGAATTTAACGGCCGAGCCGGAGACACAGTTAGTTTTGACCGGTTGCACGCGTTGATCCAGCTCCAAGGGTACCGTTTGGCGTACTGGCGCGTCGCCTCCGACGAGATCAATTATCGCCGCTTTTTTGACGTCAATGACCTGGCTGGTTTGCGCTTGGAGGAGCCCGCCGTATTTGACGCCACGCACCGTTTGGTGCTCGATCTTGTGGCCCAGGGGAAGGTAGACGGCTTGCGCCTGGACCATCCGGATGGCCTCTACGATCCGGCAGGGTATTTTCGTCGCCTGCAACAAGCCGTTGGTGGTGGCCCCCTTGAGCCTGGCGCATCGCTGCCGATGTATCTGGTAATCGAGAAGATTCTCGCCGACCATGAGCGTTTGCCTGACGACTGGCCGATACATGGTGCCACCGGCTATCGCTTTTCCAATCTGGCCAATGCTCTGTTCGTGGATGGCGCAGCCGAACGGCGCATGACGCGCATCTACGAGAGCTTTACGGAAACCAGCGACGACTTTGAGACGCTCGCCTACGAAGCCAAAAAGCTCATCATGAACACGGCCCTGGCCGGCGAGCTCAACGTACTGGCTACCCGTCTTTCACGGATTGCCGCCGCCAGCCGCGACACCTGCGACTTTACCCTCAACGGTCTGCGCAATGCCTTGATCGAGGTGGTGGCCTGTTTCCCCGTATACCGCAGCTATGTGGCGGGCGGAGAGCTTTCCGCCGATGATCGCCGGCACATCGGCTGGGCCTTGGCAGTGGCGAAGAAACGCAGCCCGGCGGCGGATACCGGTATCTACGAGTTCTTCCACGCTGTACTCACCACCGAAATCGCGTATGGTCGCAGCGCCGCTTTCCGGGAACCGGTCGAAGCCTTTGCCATGAAATTCCAGCAGTTCTCCTCGCCGGTCATGGCCAAGGGAGTGGAGGATACGGCCTTTTACCGTTACCACCGTTTGAGTTCGCTCAACGACGTGGGCGGCGAACCGCGGCGGTTTGGGGTTTCCGTCGCCGCCTTCCACGCCGCGACGCGCATCCGCGCCGCCAGTTGGCCGCACACCATGCTGGCTACCTCAACCCACGACAGCAAACGCTCCGAAGACGTGCGTGCGCGAATCAATGTCTTATCCGAAATGCCGGCAGCGTGGAAGTTGATGTTAAAGCGCTGGAGTCGTTTGAATCGCGGACGCAAGCGCATGGTCGATGGTTCAAGTGCACCGTCTCGCAACGATGAATACCTGCTTTATCAGACGCTTATCGGCGCTTGGCCGCTGACGTCCCCGAGCGGGGGGGCACTCACCGAATTCCGTGAGCGTATTCAGGCTTACATGATAAAGGCCTTGCGCGAAGCCAAGGAGCACAGCAGTTGGGCCAATGTGAACGTCGACTACGAGGCGGCCATGAGCGACTTTGTACAGGCGTTGCTCACGCCTGGCGAGAAGAACATGTTCATGGCGGATTTCGTGACCATGGTTCAGCCGATTGCCCGTTACGGCTTGCTGAACAGCCTGGCCCAGACCTTGATCAAGCTGACCTCGCCGGGAGTGCCGGACATTTATCAGGGTTGCGAGTTGTGGCAGTTCAACCTGGTTGACCCGGACAACCGGCGCCCGGTGGATTTCACCCAGCGTCGCCAATTGCTGGCCGATGTGAAGAATCGCGTTGCCGTACCAAAGCCGCAGTGGCGGCAGAACTTGCAACCCTTGGTGGACGAAATGGCCGATGGCCGCATCAAGCTCTACACGTTGTGGCAAACCCTGATGCTGCGCCAACGCTGGCCCGAGGTGTTTCGCGATGGCGAGTATCTGCCGCTTACGGTCAGCGGTCAGAGCGCCGCTCACGTTTGTGCTTTTGCCCGGCGCGTTGGCGTGCGCGTACTGGTTGCCCTGGTACCTCGTCTTCCGCTTCGCTTGTCGGGTGATATCAATACCTTGCCGTTAGGACTCAGGGCGTGGGGCGATACGCGGCTGGAATTTTCGCCCGAACTCGCTTCTCTGCCGTGGTTCAATGTGCTGAGCGGCGAAACCCACGCAGCAGCCGATCATCTGGCTGTGGGAGAGCTGCTGAATTATTTTCCCGTGGCATTGCTGGCGGTGGATGTCTGACCTCGACCCTGAAGGACGACGTTTCGATCAGGAATTGATCCGGTCGTCCTTTCTCCTTGAAGCATAAAGCTCACGCCAATGACGCAAGGCGCCGATGACTTCCTTCTTCAGCATTTCCGTGTCCCAAGGCTTCAGCATGAAACGATAGACCGCGCCCTTGTTTATGGCATCGGTAACGGCCGTAATCTCCGAATAGCCGGAAAGGACCATGCGCACCGTCTCCGGATAGAGGCTCTTAACACGCGAAAGAAATTCGGTTCCGTTCATTTCCGGCATGCGCTGATCGGAAACAATCACCTGAATGTCATGGGTGGCCAATAGCGACAGCCCTTCGGCAGCGCTGCCTGCCGTCAGGATTTCATATCCTTCACGGCGGAGCGTGCGCTTGAGCGAGGCGAGGATGTTGGCTTCGTCGTCGACAAATAACACCGTGCTGCGCGGTTCCGAATCCCGCTTTGCGGCAAGGTTCATCGTCAAACCTTCCTGCAGCATGGGCGTTATGTCTTCCGCCGGAAGGGGCCGGGAAAAATAATAACCCTGCATTTCGTCGCAATCATTCCGACGCAAATACTGCATCTGCTCTTCGGTTTCCACACCCTCGGCCAGTACCACCTTGCCCAGTTTGTGCGACATGGCGATGGTTGCCTGGGCAATGGCCGCGTTGACCGGATTGGTGGTGATGTCACTGATGAAGGACTGGTCGATCTTGACCACGTCGATGGGGAAACGCGAAAGATAAGCCAGCGATGAATAGCCCGTACCAAAATCGTCCAGGGAGAGACGAACACCAACTTTCTTCAAGAGCGTTGTGATGCGAATGGCACCCGCAACATCCTGCATCATGGCGCCTTCGGTAATCTCGATTTCGAGCATATGGGGATCGATGCGCTGCAAGGACAAGGCGTTGCCGATCCGGGTATGCAGCTCGGGGGCGAGAAGATGACGGGCAGCCAGATTGATGGCGACCTTGACCAAAGGCAATCCGGCATCCAGCCAGGCACGCATCTGCCTGAGCGTTTCGCTTAACACCCACTCGCCGATGTCGATGATGAGATTGCTTTGTTCAGCCAGGGGAATGAATTCACCGGGCGATACCATGCCGCGCTGGGGATGTCGCCAACGAATCAGGGTTTCCAGGCCGATGATCGCGCCTGAAAAAAGGCTGACCTGCGGTTGAAAATGGAGAAACATCTCATTGCGTTCGATTGCCAGACGTAGATCGTTGATCAGTTCGCGGCGCCCGCTGGCGCTGCTTGCCGTCTGCGCATCAAAGCGGCAAAAGCTGTTGCCGCCGCCCGATTTGGCACGCTCGGTTGCGTTCATGGCGTGGCTCAGCAGCTCACTGGCACTTTCTCCATCAACCGGGTAACCGGCGATACCAATCGAAGCGGTGACGTTGATTGGGTTGTCCGTGAATAGAACAGGACATCGTATGGCTGCCAATACGCGTTCAGACACATCGAAAATTACATCGTCGAATCCGGAATCGTGCGGGCCAAGAAGTATGGCGAACTTGTCGTTGCCCAGGCGAGCCAATGTGTCAGCTTGTCGCAACGCGCCTTTGATGCTTATGGCGATTTCGACAATAACCAAGTCTGCCTCATTGGCTCCGATGGCGTCGTTGACCATAAAGAAATCATCAATGTCAATATGCAGGACGGTCGTTTCCCGCCCTTGTTTTGCCGCACTGTTTAGCGTCCCCACCAGGAGGTTCATGAAGGCGGTGCGATTGGGCAAGCCGGTCATCTGGTCAAAGGCCAGAAGTCTGTCGATGTGCTGCTGGAGTTGTTGGCGTTGCGAGCCATCCTCGCCGATCGCCAAGTGGAACTGTATCTGGCGCTGTGAGTCACGTATCGCGGCGATGGTCTTGAATTCCAGGTAATGACTTCCATCCTTCCGGCAGTTGATCATTTCGCCGTTCCAGATGCCGCCCGATTCGATGGTTTCCCAGAGGTTTCGATAGACCTCTCCAGAAGTCTGCCCGGATTTGAAGACGGCCGGAGTTTTGCCGATCAGTTCCTCCAAAGCATAGCCAGTCATCTGCAAGAGCGCCGGGTTGGCGTAGAGGATCGAATTGTCCGGGGCGGTTATGAGAATGCTGCCGGTAAAATTGTCGCTCACCGTCTGAAACATGGTGGCAGCGGCCTGGCTTTCACGCATCGTGCTGGCATCGAAGCCGACCAAGAGGGTTTGCTCCGCTTCGCCTGCGCCCTTGTTTTGATTGTTGAGTATCCAGGCGATCGGAACGCGAAATCCTTCTCGGTGCAGCAAGTCAGATTCAAACGGAGCAGATACAGCACATGGGGATTCGTCGCCGATTCGCTGCGTCAGATCGATGCTCATCGGATCATTTTCCGGAAACAGCATAGCCAAGGGTTTGCCGAACAGCTCTCCTATCCGTTCGTAACCCAAAAGTTTCAGTCCGGAGTGATTGATGAATCGGATGGTTTGTTTGCGGTCAAGACGCATCACCAAACAGCCGAGCGCGTCATAGAAATTCGACTCCCTGGCGTCGCGGGTCATGCCTGGGTCGCCTCGGCGCTATCGAAACGAGCCATGCCCTTCGCCATGCCTACCCAAGCACCGGTCCAGGTATGTACGAAATTAAGAGGGTATACGATAAGCAAATGCTTACTCCAATTGTGGCTTGCTATTCAGCGCATCCACTTGTCGCTTGAGTTATCGTGCTCAAGGACTGATTCATCCAGTAGCACCGAACCGTCCGGTCCCCAGTTGACCTGGGTGATGCCGGGCTCGGATGCTTCAAGACGCTTGCGTTCGATTTCCTCGGCTGAAATGGTGCCCATCGCCAATCTGGCCTGATCCGCCAGACGCTGGTTTTCCAGCGTCAATTCGCGTAGCGCCAGCACCTGCCCAAGCGTAGAGACCAGTTCATAGTCGTTCCACGGCTTTGATATGAAGCGGCTGATTCCCGCTTCATTGATGGCGCCGATCAGTCCGTTCAGATCGGCGTAGCCGGAGAGGATCAAGCGCGCGGTATCGGGTTGGATCTCGCGCAGCGCTTTCAGGAACTGCACTCCATCCATGACGGGCATGCGAAAGTCGGAAAGCACGAGGTCGTAAGCCGTATGGCGGGCCTTTTCCAAAGCCTCAACCGGTGAGCTGCAAATATCTACCACCAGTTTGTAGGTTTCGTCGCCGACCGTACATGGCGTCAGGGATAACAGGCGGCGCAGGGATTTGAGGATGGATTCTTCATCGTCGACAATCAGGATTCGGCTCATCGCGTCTTACCTCTAGTTTTTGTCCGTACGGATATAAATCGTAATGGCGTGATTTTCGCGACGTGCATACTCCTGTATCTGCTTGATGAGCGGAACATTGAGCGTAAAGTCCGCTGACAGCAAAAGGATGCCATCCCGGCTCAGCAGATCACGTGCCAATACCATGCCGACTTTAAGATCGGCGTGAGAAACGGCTTTTCCACGGTCGGCTTCAAGCGCCAAACCACCCAACATTTCGATGAAGGCATCGACAATTTCCGGGTCGTATCGTTTGCCGCCCGATTGGGAGATCAGCGCTTTTGCTTCATCGGCGCTCATTCGTCTTTCGGAAAGCGTTCCGATCTGCAAGCCGTCGTAGTCGTTAATGACGCTCAGTATTCGTGCGCCGCGCACGATATCCGATCCTTCAAGCCCATCCGGGAAACCCTTGCCGTCAAAATGTTCATGGTGCGAGCGGATGATTCGCGAGACGTCCTTCAACTCATCCAGCGGCATCAACGCCGATTCCCCGGCAATGACATGTTTACGGTATTGCCCAAGTTCTTCACTGTTCATCTTGGACACGGGTCGTATGAGCAGGCTGTCGGGAAATCCGATCTTGCCGACATCGTGCAACAGGGCCGCAAAAAATATGTCCTGTTGTTCTTTGGCCTCAATCTTCAGGCGGCTGGACAACTTCCGGGCCAGATCGGCGACACGACGCGAGTGTCCCGCCATGGCGCCGCCGCGCAATTCCATGAGACCGGAAAACATTTTGATTGAAACGAGAAAATTCTGTTTGAGCTTATCGTTGGCCAGGTTGAGAAAACTATTGACCTGCTCGATTTCTGATGTGCGTTGCCTGACCTTGTCCTCGAGACTGCTATTGAGATCCTTCAGCTCCTCGTTCTGTGCTTGTGTCAAAGCCAGCAAACGTACGTTTTCGTTGCGTAACCTCATTCCTTCCAGGGCGTCGCGTACGAGCAGCGTGAGTTCGTTGTCGTCCCACGGCTTCGAGACATAACGAAATATCTCGCCACGGTTTATGGCGGCAATCGTCGAGGACACATCGGCATAGCCAGTGAGCAGAATGCGTGTCGTTTTCGGCCAGCGAATACGTACTTGCTCAAGAAATTGCGCGCCATCCATCTCTGGCATGCGCATGTCGGAGATGACCAGATCTACGGATTCATGCTCAAGGATTTCAAGACCGGCCTTACCGCCTTCAGCGGTAAAGATTTTATATCCGGCAGGGCGCAGCAATCGCCGCAATGAAGAAAGAATCCCTGGCTCGTCATCAACGAGCAACAGTGTTGCTTCTGTGGTTGCGGTTTCGTTCATGGCATGGCATCCAGTTGGACTGTCGCTGGCCGCCGAGTTTCAAATGGAAACTTGTCTATACCATTCATTGTTTCTTGATCCTCAGATGGTTTTCGTGGGTTGATCACTATCGATAATACTCTTTGAATTCAGTAAGAACCATTGCAGGAATCGGCTGGGTAAATATATCCGACATTGACGCGTCGCTTCTGCGCCGATATATTACTGACTGGTCAGTCATTACCAAAATGCGATGCAAACACCCGCCCTGCCAACTGAATCCGAGAAAGATGCCCGAAGGCGCATGCCGCGACGTCGGCGCAAGGACGCTCGCCCCTCGGAGTTGACCGCAGCGGCGCTCGAACTCTTTGTCGAGAAGGGCTTTGCGGCCACGCGACTCGATGATGTGGCGGCGCGTGCCGGGGTCTCCAAAGGTACGCTTTACCTCTACTTCGACAGTAAGGAATCACTCTTCAAGGCGGTCATTGAGGAAGGCATCGTGCCGACGCTGATAGCGGCCGAGCAGCAACTGGCTGAACACAGCGGTTCAGCGATCGAATTGCTCCGCAAGCTGCTGTTCGGATGGTGGCAGCAAATCGGCGGAACACGGCTGGCCGGCGTGCCCAAGCTGATCATCTCCGAGTCGCGCAATTTCCCCGACGTGGCGCAGTATTATCACGACAAGGTGATCGTCCGAGGACGGGCTTTGATACGCACGGTCCTGCAACGCGGCATGGTCAGTGGCGAGTTTCGCACTCTCGATGTTGAAACGGCAATCGACGTGATCATCGCGCCCTTGTTGATGCTGGTCATCTGGCGGTTTTCACTTTGTTTCTGCGGCCAGGAGACCGATCCGGCAGCCTATCTTGAAACTCATTTTGAGTTGCTGGCAAACGGCCTGAGTCGACGTCAGGGCATTCAGTGAACACAAGCAACCTGACAAGGTTCGTGCTTCACCGGTCGATGACTGAGGGGCTAGCGATCTTCTTCCAGGCGACGCTGACCGCTCCGGGTAAAGGTATAATCAACGGTTGTTGTACGTAGATATATTAGTTTGTGCTAATATTACATTTCTGATGGGGAATGCCATGACTGTAGCGACAATCAATACCGAAAAAGCACGCTTTAACATGATCGAACAGCAGATCCGTCCCTGGAATGTGCTGGATCCGTCCGTTCTGGCTTTGCTTGCGGTGGTTAAACGCGAAGATTTCGTTCCTCAGGCCTACAAGGATTTGGCTTTCGCCGACATTGAAATTCCCCTCGGCACCCGGGAAAATACCAGCCAGACGATGCTGGCGCCCAAGGTCGAGGCCCGAATGCTCCAGGAACTGGCCATCAGAAATACCGACAAAGTGCTTGAAATCGGCACCGGCAGCGGCTATATGGCTGCCCTGCTTGCGGCAAAAGCCGAGTACGTTTACAGCATTGAAATTGAACCTGGCTTGGCGGAAGTCGCCAGAAAAAATCTTGAACATGCTGGCGTGGCCAACGTCAGCGTTGAAACCGGAAATGCTGCCCGGGGCTGGACGAAAGATGCCCCGTACGATGCGATCGTGCTCTCGGGCTCAACGCCGGCACTACCCGACACGCTGCTCAATCAACTCAAGATCGGCGGTCGTCTGGTTGCCGTTGTTGGAGAGGCGCCGGTCATGCAGTTGCAGTTGGTGACACGCACTGACGAAAACGCATTCAATACGACCAATATTTTTGAAACCGTTGTTGCACCTCTGGCCCATGTCAAACCGGCCAATAAGTTTGTTTTCTAGTCGTTTGTTAAGAGCACTGCCATGCGCCTGACGCCATCGGTAAATCGTTTCATTTTTCTGCTGGGTGCCATTGCTTCAGTGGCGCCGGCCTTTGCTGCGGACCTCTTGCAAATCTACCGCGACGCGTTGAGCAACGATCAGCAATATGCGGCGGCCCGCGCAACCGTTGACGCGGGTCGCGAGAAGCTGCCTCAAGGATTGGCTGGTTTGTTGCCGACCATCGGCGCTACAGCCAATACCGTATGGAACGAAAACAAGTACAAACCGGATAATCAGCCCAACGTCAACAGAAACTTCAATACGCATGCCTACAATGTCTCGCTGACGCAACCCCTGTTCCGTTGGCAGAATTATGTGCAGTACGGGCAAGGAAAGCTGCAGGTCGTCCAGGCCGAAGCAAATTTTGCTCAGGCCACGCAGGATCTTGTATTGCGTGTCGCTCAAGCCTATTTTGACGTGCTCTATGCCACCGACAACCTCGTGGCAGTGCGTGCCAACAAGTTTTCCATTTCGCGGCAGCTCGAGCAGGCCAAGAAGAACTTTGAGGTCGGTACGGCAACCATCACCGATACGCATGAGGCCCAGTCGCGTTTCGATCTGGCCAGCGCGCAGGAAATCGCCGCGGAAAGCGATCTGGAAGTAAAGCGTTTCGCCTTGCGAGTTATCACCGGCAAGAATTCGGGTGAGCTAAACCGGCTCAAGCCGCAGGCCGAACTCAAACCACCGCAGCCAGCCAGCATGGATAAATGGGTTGATGCCGCAGAAAGAGACAGTTTCATCGTTCAAGCACAACTGGCCGCCGCCGAGGTGGCCGCTAAGGAAGTGGAGCGTACACGCGCTGGCCACCTTCCAACGCTTGATGTCGTAGCCAACTACGGCAAGAGCAATTCAGCCCTGGGTCTTGAGTCCAGCATCGGTACCGACTCGCGCAATATCGGTTTGCAGCTCAACATCCCGATTTTCCAGGGTGGGTATGTCAATTCCAAAACCCGAGAGGCGGTGGCCAATCGATCGGCTGCCGATGCCGCATTGGAAAGCGCCAAACGGGCAGCCGCGCTGAATGCGCAGCAATCCTTTCTCGGCGTAGTCAATGGCCTGGCCCAGGTACGGGCGCTGGAAGCGGCGCTGATTTCGAGCACCAGCGCGCTCGAATCAAACAAGCTGGGTTATGAGGTGGGCGTACGTATCAATATCGACGTGTTAAACGCCGAGAATCAGGTCTATGTCACCAAGCGTGACCTGGCCAAGGCGCGATTTGACACCTTACTCTCACAGCTCAAACTGAAGGCAGCGGTTGGTTCGCTCGGCGAGGACGATCTGGAACAGATCAACCCGTTGTTCGAAGCGCCGTAATTTCTCCAATCAGTGCGATGGTTCGATCGGTTGCGCCACGATGGGTTTGACTGAATGCCGACGCGGCTTCGCGCATCGAAGATAGTGCTTTCCCATTACTTAAAAGCTGTTCCGCAGTTATGGCGGCGTGACGTGCGTCGTGAATCCTGAGCGCCGCGCCGCTTTCGATGGCGTCATCGGTGGCCTGAGCGAAGTTGAACGTATGCGGACCCACCAGTATCGGGCAGCCACAGGATGCGGCCTCGATCAGATTCTGTCCGCCGAGGGGGAGCAAGGTGCCCCCGATCAACGCCAGATCTGCGACCGTGAAATACGCCGGCATTTCGCCCATGCTGTCACCGAGCCAGACTCGGGTTTGGGGTAAGGGCAGCGAGCCGTCGCTACGCCGACACGCGCAGAGATTATGTTGTTCGATCAGATCGGCCACTTCGTCAAAGCGTTGCGGGTGGCGTGGTACCAACAGGAGCAACAGTTCTGGAATGTCGAGGCTGGCAAAGGCGTCGAGAATCAGTGTCTCTTCGCCTTCCCGGGTGCTGGCAGCCAGCCAGACGGGTCGTGAGCCAAGCGCTTGCCGCCACTGCGCCCCGAGTTCAATTTTCAGCGGTGAAGGGTGGACATCGAACTTGAGGTTGCCAAAAACGTGGACACGCTGGGCGCCGACAGCGGTCAGTCGCTCGGCATCCGACGGGGTTTGTGCTGCAACGGCATACAACGCATTGAACGCCGGACGGATGAGCGGCGATAAACGCTGATAGCCCCGTTGTGAGTAAACGGAAAGCCGGGCGTTGATCAGCAACAAGGGCATGCGGTGCAACCGCGATGCAGCGATCAGGTTTGGCCAAAGCTCGGTTTCCATCAGAAGGCCGAGGCGCGGCCTGAAATGATCCAGGAAACGCGCACAGGCGTCGGGAAGATCATAGGGAAGGTAAACCTGGGTCAACCGAGGGCCATACTTGGCAATCAATTCGGCTCCCGCTACTCGCCCGGTCGGGGTCATGTGCGTCAGCAACAGCGCGTGATCCGGATAGGTTTCCAGTAACGCCTTGATCAGTGGTTCAGCCGCGCGGGTCTCGCCCACCGAAACGGCATGCAGCCAGATCAGTGGCGCATGTACTGTATTGGCATAAAAACCGTAGCGTTCGCCGACGTGATGGAGATACTCGGGTTGTTTGCGCGATCGCCACAGCAGTCGCAGCCAGAGCAGCGGCTGGACAAGATAAAAAATTAGAGAATAGATAAGGCGAGGCATCAGTGAAAACCATGAATCCCCTGATCCGCCGCCGACAACACCTCATTGACTCGGGGAGCGCGACCCGGTGTTCCGAGGTTTCGAAAGAAACCGGTTCCGTAAACACCGGTGAGTGCCGGGTCGCTGGCGATATAAAGCGCAATGGTCGGAATCTTGAGCGCAGTTGCCAGATGAACCAGACCGGTATCCACGCCGATGACCAATGTCGCTTTGCTGATAAGGCAGGCCAATTCGCCCAGACTCAAGGGCGGGGCGACCAGTGCTCCGGGTACGGCGGCTACGATGCGCAAAGCGCGCTCACGTTCAAGCGCATTACCCGAAGGGAAGATTGGAATCAGCCCGCGTTTGAAAAGATTTCTCGCGACAAGCACCCAATCGGGTTCGTTCCACAGTTTATCATCGCGACTGGTGGCGGTTAGCAATACGGCATAGCGCTGGCCAATAAACCATGACAGGTTAACCTTCGGGACGTCGATGCCGTAATTCAACGGCAGGTCAACGGGCAGATTGAACGCGGCGGCGGCCAGCCAGCGGTTGCGTTCGACGGCATGCGCATTCGGCGGGATGACGAAAGTTTCATCGTAAAAACGAGCGGCCAATGGTTCGCGTGCCACTTCGGCCGCGTAGCCATAGCGCCGCCCTCGGGCCAACCTGGCCAGCAGTGCACTCTTCACCAAACCCTGCGTGTCAAGTATGGCATCGTAATATGTCCCGGAAAGCTCTTTCTTGAATTCGCCGAAATCGCTCCAGGTGGACCACTGGATCAGCGACTTTCGCCAGCGGCGAAGAGCAACCGGAATGATCTCGCCAACCTCCGGGTGGAGACGGGGAATTTCGGCAAACGCTTCTTCGACACACCAGTCGATTTGCGCTTCGGGAAGACAACGGCGAAGATCGCTGACCACGGGCAGATTGTGAATGACATCGCCTAGCGAAGAGGTTTTGACCAACAGGATGCGCATCGGCGGGTAAAATAGGTGTGGGCTGGAAAGGCTGAATTATAAGAGATTGTATATGCCGCCTCGGCGCCGGCTTTCCCTTTAAGACCCGAAAGGACTCGGAATGATTCTGGTAACCGGAGGTGCCGGCTTCATCGGCGCCAACTTCATCCTCGATTGGCTTCGCGAAAGCGACGAATCCGTCATCAACCTGGATAAGCTGACCTACGCCGGAAACCTTGAAAATTTCTTCGAACTGGCCGGCGATCCGCGTTACGCTTTCGTTCATGGCGATATAGGAAATAAGGCGCTGGTTGAGGGGCTGCTTCTAAAACACCGGCCGCGCGCCATAATCAATTTTGCCGCCGAGAGCCATGTCGATCGTTCGATTCACGGCCCTGGTGAGTTCATCGAGACCAATATCGTTGGCACCTTCAAGCTGCTTGAAGGCGTGCGCGTATTTTTCTCAGCGATGAGTGCTGCCGAAAAATCGGCATTTCGATTTCTGCATGTGTCGACGGACGAAGTGTATGGCTCGTTATCCGCTATCGATCCGGCCTTCAAGGAAAACAATCCGTATCAACCGAACAGTCCCTACTCGGCGTCAAAGGCCGCCTCCGATCATCTGGTGCGCGCCTATCACCATACCTACGGCCTGCCCGTTCTAACGACCAATTGCTCGAACAATTATGGCCCTTTCCAGTTTCCTGAAAAACTGATTCCACTGATGATCGTCAATGCGTTGGCTGGCAAGCCCCTGCCGGTCTATGGCGACGGACTACAAATCCGTGATTGGCTGTACGTCGCCGACCATTGTTCCGCTTTGCGAACTGTTCTCGCCAACGGACGACTTGGCGAGATTTACAACATCGGTGGATGGAACGAGAACACGAATCTGGCCATTGTTCATGCCATTTGCGATTTGCTCGACGAGATGCGTCCGCGCGACGATGGCAAGGCCTATAGTGAGCAGATTGCGTACGTGACCGATCGCCCCGGCCATGATCGTCGTTACGCCATCGACGCCGGCAAAATAAAACGCGATCTTGGATGGAGGCCACAGGAAACCTTTGACACGGGCATTCGCAAGACTGTGCAGTGGTATCTTGACAATCAGGACTGGGTTGGTAACGTACAGTCGGGCACGTACAGAGAATGGATCGAGAAAAATTACGGAGAGAGGGTCGAATGAAAATCCTGCTGTTTGGCAAACACGGTCAAATCGGTTGGGAACTACAGCGTAGTCTGGCGCCGTTGGGCCAGGTGATCGCACTGGACCGCGAGGGTGACGGTGGACTGTGCGGCGATTTGACCAATCGGGCCGGCCTGGCCGGCACGATTCGGCGTCTGAAACCCGACGTTATCGTCAACGCTGCGGCTTATACGGCTGTCGACAAGGCCGAGCTCGAGCCGGAACTGGCGCAAAGGATCAACGGATTTGCACCCGGCATACTTGCCGACGAAGCGCAAGAACTGGGTGCCTGGCTGGTGCACTACTCGTCCGACTATGTATTCGATGGGCGCGGTGAAAAGCCCTGGCAGGAAAGCGATGTCACCGGTCCCTTGAGTATTTATGGGAAATCCAAACTGCAGGGCGAGCTGGCCGTCGCCCGTTGCTCGAAGCATTTGATCTTTCGCAGCAGTTGGGTCTATGCCGCACGCGGCCAGAATTTTGCCAAGACCATGCTGCAGCTGGCGTTCGAACGCGATCATCTTAGGGTCATAAACGACCAAATTGGCGCGCCGACCGGTGCCGAGCTGGTGGCTGACGTGACAGCACATGCCTTGCGAGCCGTTCAGGAGAGCCCTCAACTTGGCGGACTGTATCATTTGGCCGCCGAAGGGAATACCAGTTGGCATGGTTATGCACAAT
The DNA here is from genome assembly GCA_016705685.1 of Propionivibrio sp. Lineage (GTDB taxonomy): Bacteria > Pseudomonadota > Gammaproteobacteria > Burkholderiales > Rhodocyclaceae > Propionivibrio. Next base: position 524,290 of record JADJLB010000001.1, on the reverse strand, counting down.
ACGTGATCGAACAAGCCCGTCGGGCGGAACAACCTGTTCGTGTCGCGCGAGAGGCTATCGTGGCCATACCGAGCAGCGACTATCCGACACCTGCGCAACGACCCTTCAACTCACGCCTGGACACCCGCAAGTTACAAACCGCTTTCGGTTTGAGCCTTCCGGATTGGCAGATGGGCGTCGATCGCGTGCTCGCTGAGATGTTTGAACGCGATGTCTTCAAGTGACAATACGCGTTAGTCATTGAGGCGCTACGCGAATTCGCAGCTTGCGCTCATGGCGGTTTTGCCGTCCGGCCCATGAGCCTCAAGCGACACTTTCCCGTCGTCGGGTACGCCAACCAGGCGAAACGGCGCCAAATCGAAGAGGGGTGCCAAACCGCGGAAGCTGAATGTGCGTGCCGGACGCGTAGCGCTGTGCCGAACCAGCTCCATCAACAATACGGCCGTCAGAGGGCCGTGCACCACCAGACCAGGATAGCCTTCCTCGCCGGTGGCGTAGGGGCGATCATAGTGAATCCGGTGAGCGTTGAAGGTCAGTGCCGAAAAGCGGAACAGCAGTCTCGGGTCGGGCGTCACGATTCGGGTCCAGGCATTTTCCGGGGCGGCTGGCCAGGCGACGACCTGCGGGCTGGGAACCGTCGGACCGGGTTCGCGGTAGACGATGTCCTGTTCTTCCTCGATGCACAATTGGTTGTTCTGATAATAGCTGCAGACGACTGAAACGAAAGCCAACGATCCGGAGCGGCCCGATTTCTGCTGGATGTCGCGGATCACCGCTTCGCGGCGGGCGGGCTGACCGATGACCAAGGGTCGATGGAATGTCATACGCGAACCGGCAAACATCCGTCTCGGATAAGGAATCGGCGGCATGAACCCGCCGCGTTTTGGATGGCCGTCAATATCGAGCTGCGATTGGGGTGCCTTGGGAAGAAAGTAGAACCAATGCCACAACGGCGGCAGTGCACTTCCGCTTTCAAAGCGGGTGGCCTGGTCATTGAGCGTCGCTGCCGCAGCCAGTGTCGGCGACAATCCCAGGTCGTCGTCGGTGATTTCCTTACGGCCGATCCATTGAGCGTAATCGGTTATCGAGTCGGTCATTGAGCTATTCCTTTCGGGGTTTCCGGGTAAGGTTGGCAAGTAAAACACAGCCGGTTTCTGAACTCAAGTTACGCTTAAACTCGTGTTCGATGACCGCCGGACAGTAAAATAAACTGCGCTTGGCCAGATGATTTCCTCATTTGCTATTGATTTTTTGTTTTGTTATATTGCGCAGCCCGGCTTGGCGCGGGTTAGAGTGATTGAAGCGTTTCAAAGCACTGCTGTCGAGAGGAGCAACTATGAAAAAAGGGGCTGGAAGCACGAAATCTGCGGCCGCTGCAGAGGAAACGTCAGCCAGCGCTTCAGGTACGAATGCTGATGCGTTGCAGGAGGGCTCGGAGCAGGATCGCTCGCCAGATACAGAAAATTTGCCGATGAGCGGCATTCGTGTCATCGACGTCGGGACCTTCCTTGCCGGCCCCTATGCGGCTTCGATGCTTGGCGAGTTCGGCGCAGAGATTCTCAAGGTCGAGCACCCGATCAACGGCGACCCGATGCGAAGATTCGGTACACCGTCGAAGCGCCACGATGCGACGCTGGCCTGGCTGAGCGAAGGCCGCAACAAGAAATCGGTGACCATGGACCTCCGTCAGCAGGAAGGCGTCGAGCTTTTCCTGAAACTGGTCGCCAAATCCGATGTCCTGATCGAGAATTTCCGGCCCGGCACGATGGAGGAATGGGGGCTCGGCTGGGATGTGCTGAGCAAGGCCAATCCCGCGCTGGTGATGCTCCGTGTTTCCGGGTATGGGCAGACCGGGCCTTATCGCTCGCGTTCGGGATTCGCGCACATAGCCCATGGCTTCGCAGGGTTGTCCTACCTTGCCGGCTTCCCGGGTGAAACCCCGGTAGTCCCCGGCACCACCCCTTTGGGTGACTACCTGTCCAGCCTTTATGGAGCCATCGGCATTCTGCTGGCCTTGCGACACAGTGAAGCCACTGGCGAAGGGCAGATCATCGACATCGGAATTTACGAGGCCGTATTCCGTCAGATGGATGAGATCGCTGCGGCCTACGGCCTGTTCGGCAAGGTTCGTCAACGTGAAGGCGCGGGCAGTTTCGTTGCCGTCCCGCATGGACATTTCCGCACCATCGATGACAAATGGGTTGCCATTGCCTGTACCACGGACAAGATGTTCGAGCGCATTGCGGAAGCGATGGGAAGGCCGGAACTTGCTTCGGCCGAGTATTATGGAAATCAGCGCAAACGCTTGGCGGCACGCGATGAAGTTAACAGGATCGTCATTGAATGGGTCGGTTCGCTGACTCGGGATGAGATCATGAAGCTCTGTATCGATGGTGAAGTGCCGATCGGCAAACTCAACAGCATTGCAGACATCTTTGAGGACGAACACTTCCTCGCCCGCGGCAATCTGGCGCATATCAAAGAAGATGGTGTGGGCGATGTGGTGATTCCGGGAGTCGTGCCGACACTGTCTGAGACGCCCGGCCGGATTTCCAATCTCGGGCCACCACTGGGTAACGCGACATACGAAGTTCTGCGCGAGTTGCTCGGAATTACAGGACCGGAAATTCAGCGCTTGCGGCAACGCAAGATCATCTGATCATTTCATCGCACGAGGATTCCCATGAACACAGAGCAGACCGAAACCAGGCTACCGCTCGAAGGCATTCGTGTTATTGATGCGGCCACGGTCATTGCTGCGCCTTACAGCGCTTGCATTCTCGGTGAATTTGGCGCCGAGGTCATCAAGGTCGAAAATCCCAAAGGCGGCGATCCCATGCGTTACTTTGGTACGCCGACCAAGCGCAAGGATACGCTGGCCTGGCTCAGCGAAGCACGTAATAAGAAATCGGTGACGCTGGATCTGCACCTGCCCGAAGGCGTCGAGTTATTCAAGAAACTGATCGAGAACTCGGACGTGCTGTGCGAAAACTTCAGGCCCGGAACGCTCGAAAAATGGGGTCTTGGCTGGGATGTGCTGCATAAAATCAATCCCCGTCTGATTATGTTGCGTGTTACCGGTTATGGACAGACCGGCCCCTATAAGGATCGGCCCGGTTTTGCCCGTGTCGCGCACGCCGTTGGCGGGATCGCTTTTCTCTCGGGCATGCCGAGGGGAACGCCGGTCACCCCGGGGTCGACCACGATTGGCGATTATCTGACCGGACTCTACGGCTGCATCGGCATCTTGATGGCGCTACGCCACCGCGAACGCACCGGCCGCGGACAGTACATCGACGCTGCACTCTATGAATCGGTGTTTCGCTGCACCGACGAATTGGCGCCGGCCTATGGCATGTACGGAACGGTGCGCGAGCGGCACGGGCCGACGCATAACGATTTTGCCTGCCCGCACGGGCATTTTCCGACCAAGGACAACGGCAAGTGGGTGGCCATTTCGTGTGTGACCGACAAACTGTTCGAGCGGCTGGCGGCCGCCATGGGCCGCCCCGAACTGGCAGCCCCGCACGTTTTTGGCGATCAGAAGGTGCGCATGGAGCATCGTCATGACGTCAACGAGATCGTACGCGACTGGTGCGGTTCGCTGCCTCGCGAAGAGCTGCTGGCCCGTTGCTTTGCCGCGGGTGCGCCCGCCGGCCCGCTGAACAGCATTGCCGATGTTTTCGGCGACCGGCAGTTTCACTCGCGACGCAATCTGGTGGCCATCGACGAGCCGGACATCGGCGAAACGGTCATTGTGCCGTCGGTGATGCCACGCCTCTCGGTAACGCCGGGGCGCATCAAGCATCTCGGCCCGAAACTCGGGCAAGACACGGATGAAATACTTTCCGGTCTGCTCGGACTTGAGCCGCAGGAGATCGAAGAATTGCGCAAAAAGCGTGTGATCTGAAACCGCGTCAGCTGAGCGCTACGTCAGGATAGGTGGACAAGATGGAAGGAATTCTCAAGGGCTTGCGTGTCGTCGAAGGCACAGCTTTTGTCGCCGCGCCGTTAGGTGGCATGACTCTCGCGCAACTGGGTGCCGATGTCATACGTTTCGACCCGATCGACGGCGGTTTGGACAATGGTCGCTGGCCGTTGACCCTGGACGGCAAGCACAGCCTGTTCTGGGCCGGCCTGAACAAGGGCAAACGCTCGATTGCCATCGATTTCCGCAAGCCGGAAGGACAAGAGGTACTGACCCGGCTGATCTGTGCGCCGGGTGAAAACGCCGGTCTGTTCAGCACCAATTTTCCGGCCAAGGGCTGGCTCAGCTACGAAACGCTGAAAGCACATCGCGATGATCTGATCATGATCAACTTTCTCGGTCGTCGCGATGGCGGTTCGGAGGTCGATTACACGGTGAACCCTCAGGTCGGCCTGCCTTTCTTGAACGGGCCGATCAATTCATCAGAGGTGGTGAATGACGCGTTTCCCGCATGGGATTACACCAGCGGACACATGATCGCGATTGGCCTTCTCGCCGCCGAAAGGCATCGTCGTCTCACCGGCGAAGGGCAGCTGATACGTCTGTCGTTGAAGGACGTGGCGTTGGCCATGCTCGGCAATCTTGGATTGCTGGCTGAAGTGATGGTCAACAATGCGGACCGGCCCAAGTACGGCAACTATCTGTATGGCTCGTTCGGGCGCGATTTCAGAACGCTCGACGGCAAACGCCTGATGATCGTCGGTCTGACCGATATGCAGTGGCGTTGCCTGACCAAGGCCACCGGCCTGCAGGAGGCGATCAACGAACTTGGTGTCCGGCTTGGCCTTGATCTTACCGACGAGGGCAATCGCTTTCGTGCCCGCCAGGAGCTTGCCGCGCTCATGGAGCCCTGGTTCCAGGCCCGCACGATGGCCGAGGCCGCGCGTATCCTCGACGCCAACCGCGTCACCTGGGGCCCTTACCGCGGCGTGCGGGAAGCCATCGCCACCGACCCGGATTGCTCGGTTGATAATCCGATGTTCTCGATGGTCGAACAACCGGGTATCGGAAACTATCTGGCACCCGCCACGCCACTCGATTTCAATTCCGTTCCAAGACTGCCGGCGAAGCTGGCACCGGTACTCGGAGAGCATACCGACCAGATTCTGCTCGAAGTCCTCGGCATGAGTGAGGGCGAAGTCGGTCGGCTACACGATCAGGGTATCGTCGCCGGCCCGGTGTGAAGACATCGCGCGCCGCACCATTGCTTCCACCGTAACTACCACTTCTGTATTGACTAAGGAAAATGCCATGAAGCTACCCGTTCACTTCTACAAGCCGCTTGCCATCGGTGCGCCACAACCCTTGCGCGAACTACCGGTGAGACCGGAACGCATGATTCATTTCTTTCCGCCGCACATCGAAAAGATCCGTTCCAAGGCGCCCGAGACGGCCAAACAGTGCGACGTCATGTGCGGCAACCTGGAAGACGCCATACCGATCGAATCCAAAGACGCGGCGCGGGCAGGTTTTATCGAGTTGCTGAGCAACCACGATTTCGGCGACACCGGCATGTGGGTGCGCGTCAATGCCTTGAACAGCCCCTGGATACTCGATGACTTGAGCGAGATCATCAAGCACGTCGGCAACAAGGTCGATGTCATCATGATCCCCAAGGTCGAGGGGCCGTGGGATATTCATTTTGTCGATCAGTATGTCTCGTTGCTCGAAGCGAAGTACGCGATCAAGAAGCCGATACTGCTGCACGCCCTGCTCGAAACGGCCCAGGGCGTGACCAATGTCGAAGCCATCTGTGGCGCCAGTCCGCGCATGCACGGTTTGAGCCTCGGCCCGGCCGATCTGGCGGCTTCGCGCGGCATGAAGACCACCCGGGTGGGTGGCGGACATCCAGGCTACGGCGTTCTGGTTGACGAAGAAGAAGGCAAGAGCCAGCGGGCCTTTTATCAACAGGATCTCTGGCATTACACGATTGCACGCATGGTCGATGCCGCCGTGGCGCATGGCTTGCATTCGTTCTACGGGCCGTTTGGCGATCTCAAAGACGAAGCGGCCTGTGAATCGCAGTTCCGCAATGCCTTCCTGATGGGCTGTTCGGGCGCCTGGTCGTTGGCGCCGAATCAAATCGCCATTGCCAAACGCGTTTTCAGCCCCGATGTGAAGGAAGTGCTGTTCGCCAAACGCATCCTGGCAGCGATGCCCGATGGTAGCGGTGTGGCGACGATCGACGGCAAGATGCAGGATGACGCCACCTGGAAACAGGCCAAGGTCATTGTCGATCTGGCGCAACTGGTCGCCAAAAAGGATCCGGAACTGGCCGCCGCATACGGTTGGTAGGGCTTGACTCAGCAAACGGGAGTGAAAATCGAATGAGCACAAAGAACAGGTTGGGCAACTACTTTGAGGACTTCAGCATCGGGCAGAAGATTACGCATGCGACGCCGAGAACAGTGACCGAAGGCGATGTGGCGCTGTACACCGCATTGACCGGCACTCGTTTTGCGGTGGGTTCCGCCGATGCCTTCGCTCTCCGCCTGGGCTTTCCGCGATCCCCGGTGGACTCCATGCTGGCCTTCAACGTCGTGTTCGGCAAGACGGTGCCGGACATTTCGCTGAATGCCATTGCCAATCTCGGCTACGCGGCGGGACGCTTCGGTCAGCCGGTCTATCCGGGGGATACCCTGAGCTCGGATTCGACGGTGATCGGCCTCAAGGAGAATCGCGATGGAAAAACCGGGGTCGTGTATGTGAACTCGCGTGGTACCAATCAGCGCGGAGAAATGGTGCTCGACTACTGTCGCTGGGTCATGGTCCGCAAGAAAGATCCGGCGTCCCCGGCACCGGCAGCGGTTGTGCCCGAGCTTCCCGATTCGGTCGCGGCGGCCGATCTGATCGTACCGACGGACTTCAAGGCCGATCAGTATGACTGCACCCGGGCTGGCAGCACCGACCTGTGGAACGATTACCAGGTCGGCGAACAGATCGATCACGTTGACGGCATGACCATCGAGGAAAGCGAACACATGATGGCCACCCGCCTCTACCAGAACACGGCGAGGGTGCACTTCAACCAGTTTGCCGAGAAGTCCGGGCGTTTCGGCCGCCGCATCGTCTACGGCGGTTACGTCATCAGCATGGCGCGTTCACTTTCTTTCAATGGGTTAGCAAATGCCTTCAGCATAGCGGCGATCAATGCCGGCCGGCATGTTTCTCCCGCCTTTGCCGGCGATACTATCTTTGCCTGGTCGTCGGTGATCGACAAGATGGCCCTGCCGGGCCGCAAGGATCTGGGTGCGCTCCGTCTGCGCACCGTGGCGACCAAAGACCGCCCCTGTGCCGACTTTCCTTACAAACTCGGCGACGGCAGCTACGACCCGAGCGTTCTCCTCGACTTCGACTATACGGTGTTGATGCCGATCGGATAAGAGAGGTTTGTCGGCGCCGGGACGTCCGTCTCTGCGCCGGCCGCATCTATCGACAAGGAACGCGCATGATCAAAAAGACAATTTCTTTCGCCTTGTTTCTTCTTGCCGCATTCGGCGCCTACGCCGAAGTGGTGAACATCGACAACGCCGAATTGGCCCGCCTCGCCGCCAGCGGCGTTCCGGTGATCGATATCCGTACCGAAGGCGAATGGAAGGAGAGCGGCGTCATTCCCGGCAGCAAGCTGCTGACCTATTTCGATGCGCAGGGCCGGTCCGATCCGCCGGCCTGGCTTGAGAAAGTGAAAAGAATCGCCACCGTGGATCAATCCGTCATACTGATCTGCCGCAGCGGCAAACGTTCGGCCAAAGCGACGCAGTTTCTGGCGCAGCAGGCAGGTTACAAAACCGTCTACAACGCCAGTGGCGGGATGAACGCCTGGAGCCAGGAAGGCCGTTCAGTCGTTGTGCCGAGCGATGCGCTGGCGGGGTGTGCGGCAGGGGCACGCTGCTGACGTTCAATGCGCGGTTGGCGTGGGCCATGCGCTGTTTTTATACCAGAATCGGCTGGACGGAGCCGTGAATCTCATTGGCTGAATCAATTTGCCATGCCCCGCCAATTCGTATAACCTCTGGCCTGTTTCGGGATTTCGCCGCCGTTGCCACGGCGCGAATGAAAAGGGAAGCCGGTGACTCTGGACAGTTTCAGACATTCCGGCGCAGCCCCCGCTGCTGTAAGCCAGACAACTCCGCCACACGCCACTGTGCCTCCGGGTATGGGAAGGTCGGCGGACGAGATTGAAGGCGAGCCAGAAGACCTGCCCGGATCAAAGATAGCGTTATTCCCCGGGGCACAGGGATGGCTTCTGTTGATTTTCCGCCTTGCAGGGTTCTTCCCGCGGCTTATCTTCCGATCCGCAATTCCCGCCCCCGCGAATGACGCTTTTTCTTCGCTTCGGCGCTGTAAAGCAGTAGGAGGGAATCATGCACATTATGGAAGGCTTCTTACCCGTCGAACATGCCTTCGGCTGGACGATCGCCTCCACGCCTTTCGTAGCCTACGGCATTTACGCCGTGAAAAAACGGATTCGCGACAACCCGGAGCAGCGCATGTTGCTGGGCGTCGCTGCGGCTTTCACCTTCGTGCTTTCGGCCCTGAAGTTGCCATCGGTCACGGGCAGTTGTTCGCACCCGACGGGTACCGGGCTGGGCGCCATCCTTTTCGGCCCGGCTGCCATGGCGCCGATCGGCATGGTCGTTCTGCTCTTTCAGGCCTTGCTCCTGGCCCATGGCGGATTGACCACGCTAGGCGCCAACACCTTCTCGATGGCGATTGTCGGGCCGTTCGCGGCGGCGGCGTTGTTTGGCCTGGCTCGCCGTCTCAAGCTTTCCTTCGCGGTCAGCGTGTTCATTGCCGCCAGCATGGCGGATCTACTGACTTACGTGACCACTTCCGCGCAACTGGCCTGGGCGTTTCCTGACCCGGAAGGCGGTTTTGTCGCCTCTTTCGCCAAGTTTGCCGGAATTTTTGCGATCACCCAGATCCCGCTGGCGATCAGCGAAGGGCTATTGACGGTAGTCATCTTCAACGCCCTGAAACGCTTCAACGCCAGGGAATTGCAGGACATGAACCTCCTCAGCCGCACGGAGGTACGTGTATGAAGCGCCATCAGAACCTCATACTGCTGGGTGTTGTTCTTCTGCTCGCGTTGATTCCGCTGTGGCTGGTGCAGAGACCTGCGGCCGGCGCGGACGGTAAACAGGTTGAGATTTTTGCCGGTGCGGACAACAAGGCGAAAGACATGATCGGCCAGATCGATCCGGGCTATACACCGTGGTTCGAGCCGCTGATGCAACCGGCCAGCGCTGAAATCGCTTCCTTGCTGTTTGCCTTGCAGGCGGCACTGGGGGCTGGCTTTATCGGTTACTACCTGGGTGTTTCGGTGACTCGCGAAAGAATGTCCCGCCAAGCGCAAAAGCAATCGGAAACGCCTGACGAGATAAACAACCTTGTTGATTGAACAATCGGCCTATGCCAACCGCTGGCGGCAGGTTGCGCCGGCGGCCAAGGGGTTGTTTGCTCTGGGCGGCTTCATTGCGGCCTTTGCGGCGAGGGCTCCGATCGCCGCCATTGCGGTCGCCCTGCTCATCGCCACAACCACGCTGGTCGGTGCAGGGATCCCGTTCGGACGCTATCTGCGGGTAGCCACCCCCGCCCTCTTCTTTCTTGGCATCAGTTGTCTGTCGCTGGCGTTTTCACTGAACCTGAATAGCGACACGCAAGCGCTGTCGTTCCATCTGACGCCGACCGGCATGCAACAAGTCGCCGAAGTTAGTGCTCGCTCTCTCGGCGCGCTGTCGGCACTGCTGTTCCTTGTCCTGACGACCCCGTTGATCGACCTGATCGCCATGCTGCGCCGTCTGAAAACCCCCGAGGCGCTGCTCGAAATCATGGTCCTCAGCTATCGCATGCTGTTCGTCTTTTCGGAAGCCGTACACGACACGTTGACCGCGCAGTCCGCCCGGCTGGGCTACGCTACGTCGCGACTGGCGCTACGTTCGCTCGGCGATCTGGCAGCCAACCTGACGCTGCAAGTCTGGCAACGCGCCCACGCCTTGCATGTCGCGGCACAGTCGCGCAATAACGATGGTCCCTTGCGCTTTCTCGAACCGGTTTTCACCAACAAGCGCCGCGATGTCGCATTCGCCACCGCGGGCGGCAGTGTTCTGGTCTTGCTGGCCGTCGTGCTGTCATGAAACCGACGGTATTGAATACGCCGAACAGCAACCTGCTTGAACTGGAGCACGTCAGTTTCAGTTATCCGGACGGCGGCATCGGTCTCGACGACTGTACGCTGATCATCAGGCACGGTAGTCGAAATGCCCTGATCGGCGCGAACGGCTCAGGAAAAACGACCTTGTTTCAGCATTGCAACGGCCTGTTGCAGCCGCAGTCGGGGCTTGTGCGCTATGACGGCGAAGCGATCGATTACGGTCGGAAAGGCCTTCGCCAATTACGCAGCAAGGTCGGCATGGTATTCCAGAATCCGGATCGGCAATTGTTTTCGGCGAGCGTCCAGGAGGACGTCTCTTTTGGACCATTCAATCTCGGCCTCGCCGAGTCGGCCGTACGCCAGCGTGTTGCCGCCGCGCTGCTTGCCGTGGGCATGGAGGCATTTGCCAATAAGGCGGTGCACAACCTGAGTTACGGCGAGAAAAAACGCGTTTGCATTGCCGGCGTGCTGGCCATGGAGCCAGAACTTCTGGTGCTCGATGAGCCGATGGCAGGGCTCGATCAGCGCATGCAGGAAGAATTGTTGATCGTGCTGGATGAATTGCACGAGCGGGGCATTACGCTGCTGCTGGCAACACACGACATCGATTTTGCTTATCGCTGGGCTGATCGTTTACACCTGATTTCAGCCGGCCGCTGCACGGCCACGCTTGAGGCGGCCGATCTGGCGGATTGCGGCGATGCCTTGTCAGCAGTCGGGTTGCCGCTGCCGAAGGTGGTGGAGTTGCATAACCGTTTGATGGCGAAAGGGGCGCTCTCCAACGAGCGCACCCCTCGCACTCCGCGCACCCACGGGGAACTACTGGCCCTGCTGTAAGCGGCCCCTCATGAAAGGAAGCGAAATGTTACCAACCCACTGGAGCACCACCTAATGCCTGGAAAAGTCTGGTTTGTCGGAGCGGGCCCGGGTGATCCCGATCTGCTGACGATCAAGGGGCGCAGACTGCTGGAAGCATCCGGCGCCATCCTCTTTGCCGGTTCGCTGGTCGATAAAGCGGCAACGCAGTTCGCCCCGCCGGGGTGCGAAATCCGCGATTCCAAGGACATGACGCTGGATGAAATGACGGCCTGGCTGCTCGACCAGACCAGCCGTCATGGCACCGTTGTCCGGCTGCAGACCGGCGACCCCGGTCTTTTTGGCGCACTGATCGAAATGACCCGCCCGCTCACTGCCGCCGGCATCGACTGGGCCGTGGTTCCCGGCGTCTCGTCGGCCATGGCTGCCGTGGCTGCGGCCGGCGAAACGCTGACGCTGCCGGAGGTGACGCAGACGGTGATCCTCACCCGGGTCGCCGGGCGCACGCCAATGCCCGCCGGCGAAGACCTTGAATTGCTGGCCAGCCATCACTGCACGCTGTGCATCTACCTCTCCATCACCCTGCTCGGTGAAGTCCAGCGTGCCCTGCGGGCCGCCGGCTGGGCCGACGATGCGCCGATGCTGGTAGTGCAGAAAGCCAGCTGGCCGGGCGAGGAAAAAATCATTCGCGGCACGCTCGCCGACATCAAGCAGAAATGCCAGGCTGAAAAAGTCGGGAGCCAGGCCATGATCGTCGCCAGCCCGACCCTGGGCTCGGCCGACTGGGACAACCTGGTGCGCTCGAAACTGTACGACCCGTCCTTTACGCATCGCTTTCGCCGTGGTTTGGAGAAGAATTCGGAGAACAACCATGGATAACACCACGCTATTGCTTGTCGGCCACGGATCGCGCAACCAGGACGGGAACAAGGAAATCCTGCATTTCGCCGCCCAATGGCGTGAGCGTCACCCCGTGTGGCGAATTGAAGTCTGCTTCATCGAGCATGCCGAGGTATTGATCAACGAAGGCTTGGATCGTGCCGCCAAAGGCGCGCGTCGCGTCGTACTCATCCCCTTCATCCTCAATGCCGCCGGCCACGTCAAGATGGAGTTGCCGGCCGCCCTCGAAGCCGCCCGTACCCGACATCCGGCGGTGAAGTTCATCGTCACCCGCCACCTTGGCCTGGGGCGCGAAATCCTGGTTGTTCTGCAGGGTCAGCTCGACCGCCTGATGAAAGCGCTGGATGTGCCCGATCCGCAAACCACCGGGGTCATCCTGCTGGGCCGCGGATCGTCGGATGCCGGGGCCAACGGCGAACTGGCTCGCATGGCGCGCTGGATATTCGAGAACAACGATCACGAACTGGTCGACATCGCCTTTACCGGCGTCACCTGGCCACGTCTGGAAATCGTCGTGCAACGCCAGATGAAGCTGGGCATGACGCAAATCTGCATCATTCCAGTGTACCTATTTACCGGCGTTCTGATCGAACGTATCAAAGCGCAGGTCGAGCGTCTGAAACTGCAATATCCGCAGATTGCCTTCGCGCTGGGTACGCATTTCGGCTTCGACAAAGGCATCTTCGACCTGCTCGACACCAAGGTGGACGGCCGCGAACTGAAGCCGGGCGGTCTGCTTGAATGCGATGGTTGCAAATACCGCGAGGCCGCCGAAGCCGAACATCTGCACGACCACAGCCATACCGCCACTCCCGCATGCAGCCATGCCCATTGACGAATGAAAAGCGAATCGCCAAGACACCAAGAAACACCGGGCAAATCCGTTTTCTCTTCTTGATGGCTTGGCGGTGAAGACTTAATCGTACCTAGGATGACGAAAAAATGACCAATACCGTTACCGAACAACTGACCGCCGCCGGACGCGCCATTGAACACGATTCCTTTTCCATCATTGACGCCGAAGTCGGCTCGCACAACTACGCGGCCGAACAATGGCCGCTGGTACGCCGCATGATCCACGCCAACGCGGACTTCGAGTTCAACGGACTCACCGTCTTTCACCCGGATGCGATGCAGGCTGGACTGGCCGCTGTACTCAAAGGCGGCACGCCGATCGTTGCCGATGTCGAAATGATCTGCGTCGGTCTCTCGGCGCCTCGCCTCAAGCACTTCGGTATGAGCACGCATCACTACATCTCCGACCCGGACGTGATCGAACAGGCCAAGGCCGAGGAAACCACCCGCGCCGTACAGGCCATGCGCAAGGCGCACCGGCTGGGCAAGCTCGATGGCGCGATTATCGGCATCGGCAACGCGCCGACGGCCTTGATCGAAGTCGTTCGCCTGGTTCGCGAGGAGGGAGCCAAGCCGGCGCTGATCGTTGGTATGCCGGTGGGCTTTGTGTCTGCCGCCGAATCGAAGGATTTGCTGATGACCGTCAAGACGATTCCGTGGGTTGCCATTCGCGGCCGCAAGGGCGGATCGACGCTGGTGGTTGCCGCCATTCACGCTCTGCTCGGCCTGGCTGAAGCGGCGCAAAAACGGGCGGCATGAGCGAAACTGTCAATCCGGCCGAGCCACCCTTCGGCAGTCACGCCGGCAAGGTGCGCAAGGGTGACGGTCGCCGCCAGCGTGGCAACCGCACGGGTTTTACCACAGGCGCCTGCTCGGCCGCTGCCGCACGTGCGGCGACGCTCGGCCTGGTCAACGGCGAGGTGCCGGAAAGCGTGCTGTGCCGCCTGCCCAATGGCCAGGAGGTGACGTTTGCCGTGATCAAGGGCCGTGTCGAGGGCGAGGGAGTACAACGCACTTCCCGCGCGGCCATCGTCAAGGATGCCGGCGACGACCCCGATGCGACCAATGGCGCGCACCTGACCGCCGACGTTCGCCTGTTGCCCAATCTTGCCGGCGAAATTGTCCTGAAGGGTGGTCCCGGTGTCGGCACCGTGACCAAGGAGGGGTTGGGACTTGAAGTCGGCGGCCCGGCGATCAACCCGGTCCCGCGGCGCAATATCCGCGACAACGTCAGCGCCGTAGCCGCCGAACTGCTCGATCATGACGGGCTGGAAGTCACTATTTCCGTCCCCGGCGGCGACGAGATGGCGAAGAAGACGCTGAATGCGCGCCTTGGCATTCTCGGCGGCATTTCCATCCTCGGCACGACCGGCATCGTGCGTCCGTATTCGACCGCCGCCTTCCGTGCCAGCGTCGTGCAGGCCATCGATGTCGCCGTCCGCCAAGGGCAGACCAGCGTCGTGTTCACCACCGGTGGGCGCAGCGAGAAATTTGCCATGCGCCAGCTGCCGGAACTCGACGAATCCTGTTTCGTTCAGATGGGCGACTTCGTCAAGGCCGCGTTTACGACCGCCAACAAGCACCGGATGGCGCACATTCACGTTGGGGCGATGGCCGGCAAGCTGACCAAGATGGGTCAGGGCTTGTCCGTCACGCACGCCTGGAAGGCCGAGATCGACCGCGACCTGCTCGCCGACTGCGCGCGAGAGGTCGGCGCACAAGCCGATCTGGTCGAAGAAATCCGCGCTGCGGAAACGGCGCGTTTTGCCGCCGAACGCCTCGCTGTGCTGGGCCTGACCGTCGATTTTCACCGAACGCTGGCCAGGAAGGCCATTCGCAGCCTCAAATCCTGTTACCCGGGCCTCTATCACCTGACCGTTCACGTCTGCGATTTCGAAGGACGGTTCATTGTACGCGTGGAGGAAGATGAAGCCTTCTGAACCTTGCACTTTGGTCGGCATACTCGACGATGGCTGGGGCGGCCTGTCCGATACGGCACGCCAGCGCCTGACTGCGGCCGATGTGGTGATCGGCGCCGGGCGAACGCTCGAACTGGTTAGACAGCATCTGCCGGCAAGCGCCGTGCTGCAAGACATGGATGGCGCCCTCGGCCAGGTGCCAGGCTGGATCGTTACGGCACGTGAAGCCGGACAGCGCGTGGTGGTACTCGCCACCGGCGACCCGTTGTGCCACGGTATCGCTTCCTGGCTGACCGGCAGGCTGGGGCCTGAAGCGTGCGAAATCCTGCCGACTGCCTCCACACTGCAACTCGCTTTCGCCCGCTTCAAGCAGCCCTGGCAGGACGTGAAAATCGCCTCCTGTCACAGCACCGACGCCGGCGACTGGTACGTCGGCGCGACACCTGAACATGGCCTGTACAAACTGATGCGCGCGATCGCCCTGCATCCGCGCGTCGCCACATTTACCGGGCCGGAAAACAGCCCGGCGCGGCTGGCGCGGGCACTGCTCACGGCTGGATACAGTGGCCAAAGCGGTGACGACGTCAGACTCTCGGTCGCCTGTCGCCTGCTCCTGCCGGAAGAGCAACTGTTCCCCGAACTTTCCCTTCTCGACGCCGCGAAAATGGATTTCCCCGAGCCGAACGTCGTCCTTGTCGAACGCTCTCCCGATCCCTGTGAAGCTGCTTTCGGCCTTGAAGATCTCGAGTACGTTCAGCGCACCCCTGAACAAGGATTGATCACCAAGCAGGAAGCGCGGGCACTGTCGCTGGCCAAGCTCAGGCTGGCGCCGGACGCTATTGTCTGGGACATCGGCGCCGGTTCCGGCTCGGTCGGTCTCGAAGCGGCGCGCCTCGCTCCGCACGGCCACGTCTGGGCCATCGAAAAGAACGCTGGCGATGCGGCCAACGCGCGCGCCAACGCGGCCCGCTTCAAGGTCGGCAATTACACGCTCGCCGAAGGCAAGGCGCCGACGCACATGGATGCCTGGCCGGACCCCGATGCCGTCTTCATCGGCGGCTCGGGCGGCGAACTGGCCGCGCTGATCCGCCTGATTCTTGACCGTCTAAAACCCCGCGGTCGCTTGGTGATGAACTTCGTCACCCTGGAAAACCTGGCCACCGCGACCCACGAACTGGCTGCCGCCGGTGCCACCTGGGACGTTGTCCAGCTCCAGGCCAGCCGCAGCCAGCCGATTCTCGACATGCACCGGATGGCTGCGCAAAACCCGGTGTGGATTGTAAGCGCACATAAGGAAATGAAATGAAGAACATGCCGCACTCAACACAGAGAACACAGAGAACACGGAGACACGGAGAACACAGAGAAAATCTTGTTTTTGTTTCTCTCCGTGTACTCTGTGCCTCCGTGTTCTCTGTGTCGAAAGAGGTAAGAATCCCATGACAAAATCCTATGGAAAACTGATTGGCGCCTCGCTTGGACCCGGCGACCCCTTGCTGATTACCCGGCGCAGTTGGGCCGTGCTGCAATCGGGCGCGCGCTGGCTGTATCCGGTCAAGAAGGCCGAAGAAAAATCCTACGCGCTGTCCATTGTCGAACGCGGCGGGTTGCCCGTCCCGGCTGACGCCGAGGAGCTTGTCTTCCCGATGACGCGCGATGCGGAAGTCCTGCTCAAAGCCTGGGCCAATGCGGCAGCGCGTACCGTCGAACTGCTCGCCGAGGGGCGCGATTTGGTCTTCCTGGTCGAGGGCGATGCCTCGACCTTCGCCACCTTCGGCCATCTCGCCCGCGTTGTCCGCGAGCTGGTTCCAGAAATCGAAGTCGAGACTATTCCCGGAGTTTCGTCCTTTGCCGCGGCGGCGGCCAGTGCCGATACGAGTCTGGCCGAGGAGGACGAAACGCTGGCCATCATCCCTGCCGCGTACGGTGTCGGCGTCATCGACCACCTGCTCGACGAGTTCGATACACTGGTATTGCTCAAGGTCAAACCGTTGATCGATGAAGTCATTGAACTGCTCGAACGCCGCAATCTGCTGGCGACCAGCTGTTTCATTGAAAAGGTGGGATCGCCCGACGAACGCATCGTGCGGGATGTGGCTAGGCTGAAGGGCGAGAAAGTCAATTATCTGTCGCTGATGCTGGTACAGAACCCCAAGCGCGAGCGTGGCGAACTGCGGCGCGGCTGCCGGCAGCGCAAGGAAACGTCGGAAAATGCGTAAGCGCGTTCAACACAGAGAACACAGAGACATAGAGTTCACGGAGAAAAACGGAGCAGAACGTCTTCTCGGTGTTCTCCGTGCCTCCGTGATCTCTGTGTTGAAAGAGGTAAAACAACATGCCTGATCGCATCGCCGTCGTCGCCATCACCCGCCACGGCATCGCATTGGGCGGACGCATTGTCGCGGCCTTGTCCGGCGCGCATCTTTTTGCTCCGGCGAAGTTTCGTGCCGAAGCGGAAGCGGCGGCATCCGGCGATAGTTCATGTTACACCGGTAAGACCGGCGACCAGATTCCGACACTCTTCGCCACCAGCGACGCCATCATCGCCATCGTTTCGATTGGTGCTGTAGTCCGACTGATCGCCCCGCATCTGGGCAGCAAGGAAACCGACCCAGCTGTCCTGGTCATCGACGAAGCCGCCCAATTCGTCATTCCCCTGCTCTCGGGTCACCTTGGCGGGGCCAATGCGCTGGCCGGGCAACTGGCCACTTTGCTGGGCGCGACCCCGGTGCTGACCACGGCCTCCGATGTGCGCCAGACCCTGGCGGTCGACCTCCTGGGCCGCGAACTGGGCTGGCGCATCGAGGCCAGTCACGACAGCCTGGTTCGTGTCAGCGCCGCTGTGGTGAATGATGAGCCCGTGGCCCTGGTTCAGGAAGCCGGCAGTCCCGATTGGTGGGCCAATCACGCCAACGGCCGCCAATCGCCATTACCGGGCAATCTCAGCCGGTTCGAGCTGCTCGAAGACGTCGATGCCGAACGCTTCGCTGCCGTACTGTGGATCAGCCAACGCGAAATGCCGGCCGAGCTAGCGGCAACGCTCGCCGGACGTTGTGTCATCTATCGCCCGGAGCCGAAATGATGCTCAGTCTGGGTCTGGGTTGCGACCGGGGAACGCCGGCGGCAACGATTGCGCAGGCGATCAGTGACGCACTGACCGCTTGCGGTGCTCAGGCCGCCGATGTTTCAAAGGTTGCCAGTATCGACCTGAAAGCCAATGAAGACGGGCTTCTCCAGGTGGCGAAGCAATACGGCTGGACGATCCGCTTTTATCCGGCCGCCGAACTAGCGGCTGTCGATGTCCCCAATCCCTCGGAAACGGTGCGCAGACACACCGGCTCGCCCTCGGTGTCGGAAGCCGCTGCATTGCTCATCGGCGGCGTCGACATGACGCATCTGTTGATTGAAAAACACAAGTTGCGCGGCCCCGACGGGCGCAACGCCACCGTCTCCATTGCAAGGATTCACGAATGACCTCGAACAAAACAGGAAAGATCATGCTCATCGGTCTTGGCCCGGGTAGTCAGGACTACCTGACCGCCCGAGCCCGTGCCGCCATTGCTGAAGCGGATACCGTGATCGGCTACGCGACTTATATCCGTCTGGTCAAGGACTTGCTGGACGGCAAGGAAATCGTCAAGAAAGCGATGACGGAAGAGCTTGACCGCGCCATCGAAGCCTACGAGCGTGCCCGGATGGGCAAGAAGGTGGCGCTGGTGTCGTCCGGTGACGCCGGGGTCTACGGCATGGCCGGGCCAACGTTCGAAGTCCTTTTTCAGGCGGGCTGGACGCCCGATTCGGACGTCGAAGTCGAAATCATTCCCGGCGCCTCGGCGCTCAACACCTGTGCCGCGCTGGTCGGCGCGCCGCTGACCCACGATTTCTGTGCGATTTCGCTGTCCGATCTGCTGACGCCGTGGCCAACCATCGCCCGCCGTCTCGATGCCGTGGCGTATGCCGATTTCGTCGTCGCGCTCTATAACCCGAAAAGCGGCCGCCGTACGCGGCAGATTGAAGAAGCGCAGCGCATCTTTCTGCAGCACCGCAATCCGCAGACTCCGGTAGCCATCGTCAAATCGGCCTATCGCCCGAAACAGCGCATCGAATTCACCACGCTGGAAAAGATGGGCGAAGCCGACATTGGCATGTTGACGACCGTGCTGATCGGCAATTCGAACACCTTTGTCAAGCATGGCCTGATGGTTACGCCGCGTGGCTATGCCAATAAGTACGCGGTCGAAGGGGGCAACAGCGCGGCGCGTGCGGGAGAAAAGGCCGGGCATTCGCTGTCTTCCGGCCTCAACGGCTGGCTGACGGCCATTCACGCCAGCGCTAAAACCGCCGCAGAACTGGCCGATGAATATCGTCTGCCGGAAAGTTACATTGCCGCTGTCTTAAGCGAACCGCTGGACCTCGATGAAGAAGTCAGCGACGACGTTACAGAGTAAAGAGTGAATATTGGCCACAGCGCACACGACGGGCACGGCGAAAACTTTGCATTCCGCTGCGTTCGTTGTGTCCGCCTTGGTTAAGCCGAATTTTCGTTTATCAGGAGCATTCCCGTGACCCAAACCACCCGGCCGAGTGTCGGACGCGTCGCCCTGGTCGGCGCCGGCCCTGGCGATCCCGAACTGATCACGGTCAAGGGCGCCCGGCTGCTGCGTGAAGCAGACGTCGTGATCTACGATAACCTGGTCGGCGGCGGAATTCTCGACTTCACTTCACCGACGGCCGAACGCATTTTCGTCGGAAAAATGGCCGGCAACCACACGCTGCCGCAGGAAGATATTTGCCAGTTGCTGGTAGATAAGGCGCTCGCCGGGAAGTTCGTCGTCCGCCTGAAGGGTGGCGACCCCTTCGTTTTCGGTCGCGGCGGCGAAGAACTCGACGTGCTGATGGCCGTAGGCATCCACGTCGAGATCGTCCCCGGCGTTACCGCCGCGCTGGGGGCAGCGGCGAGTTTCGGCTTTCCGCTCACCCACCGCGATCATGCCCAAAGCTGCGTTTTCGTCACCGGCCATCTCAAGGATGACAGCATCAATTTGAACTGGCCTGCGCTGGCTCAGCCGAACCAGACGATTGTCATTTACATGGGCATCACCGGTCTGGAAATCATCTCGTCGAACCTGCAGGCCGCCGGGTTGCCGGGCAATACACCGGCGGCGCTGATTCACCGCGCCACCTGGCCGACACAAGCCATTTACCCGTGCCAGCTTGCGACGCTGGCGGAAACGGCGCGCGAGAATAAGGTCAAGCCACCTGCGTTGATTGTCATCGGCAGTGTGATGCAGTTGCTGAAAAACGATAGGGCTGCGGCTTCCAGCCCTACTGAAATTCAATAGGCGGTTGGCGTAGGCCGCGCACTTTCCGGCCAGTGATTTTCGAAGAGCACCTGTGTCAGATCCAGGCGTTTGCCCCAGCCCGTTTCCTCGAACATCGGGCGCGGGTAGAAGGCCGGGACGTGACCGATGCACAGAATGCCCAGCGGATGCGTGCCCTCGGGCAGGCCGAGCAGTTCGCCAAGCGCCTGTGGTTCAAAGAAGGAGACCCAGCCAAGCCCGATGCCCTCGGCGCGGGCCGCCAGCCACATGTTCTGGATGGCGCAGCCAACCGAGGCGACATCCATTTCTGGCAAAGTGCGCCGGCCGATGATGTGCTTCTCGCGTTCCGCCATCAGGGTCACCACGAGCAGCTCGGCGCAATCACGCATGCCTTCGATCTTCACCTTGAGGAATTCGTCGTTGCGCGAAGGCAGCGCAGCGGCAGTGCGCTGGCGCTCGACTTCGACCTGTACGTGCATCGATTCGCGCAAGGCAGGATCGCTAACGCGGATGAAGCGCCACGGTTGCATGAAGCCGACCGAAGGGGCGAGATGCGCGGCGAGAACCAGGCGCTCGATCAGGCCATCGGGTAGCGGCTTGGCGATTGCGGGCGGCAGAAAGTGGCGCATGTCGCGGCGCTCGCGCATGGTGCGCCAGAGCGCTTCGATTTCGGCATCGCTGTAGCGGTGGTCTTGATCGGGCATGTCTGATCTCGGCTAAACGAGAAACAACCGGGCGGCTGCTTCGGGGTTGGATGGGAAGTATAAATGAATATAGCTCGCCGTCATCCCCTTGACGCGATAGACGGGTTCGCCCGCTCGGCCGTCAGGCCGTTTCGCCTGGGCCAATGCGGGCAGCGTGGTTTGCGCTGTCGAGTAGTGGAAAGTGTGGCCGCGCAGGATGCCTTCAGGCAGTTCGACTTCCTGCAGGCCGAGTGCCGCGAGGCGCTTCTGCATCGTCACCTGGCCCGGCAACAGGCCGCCTACGGCATGGCTGTGGCCCGCAATGTCGATCAGCGCGTCGAACAGCGCCATCATGCCGCCGCATTCGGCGAGCAGCGGCTTGCCGGCTTCGACGTGGGCGGCCAGCGAAGCCCATATCGGGGCATTGTCGGCGAGTAATCCCGCATGCAATTCGGGGTAGCCGCCGGGCAGCCAGACGGCGTCGCACTCGGGCAGCGTTTTGTCTGTCAAGGGCGAAAAATAGCTCAGGTTCGCGCCGAGCGCGACCAGGCAATCGAGATTGGCCGGGTAGAGAAAGCAGAAAGCGGCATCGCGGGCTATGGCAATGGTCTTGCGGGCGAGCAGCGGGATCATTGAGGGCGCGGGGTCAACAGCGAAGCTGACCGGTGGCGGCAACGCAGCGGCGGCGGTGGTCGCCAGAAGGTCGGCCATGCGGTCGATGCGTCGCGCAAGGTCTTCGATCTCGGCAGCCGGCAGCAGGCCGAGATGGCGCTCCGGGAGCGCCGCGTCGGCGTCGCGCGGCAGATGGCCGTACCAGGCGATGTCGGGGGGCAGGCTTTTTTCCAGCAGTTCGGCGTGGTAGGCGCTGCCCACCCGGTTGGCAAAGGCCGCATCGAGCTGTGTGCCAGGGCGGTAATGCTTGAGGCCGTAGGCGATGGCGCCGAAGCTGGTGGCCATCGACGCGCCATCGATGACGGCGAGGATGGGAATGCCCAGGCGCGCTGCGAGCTCGGCAGCGGACGGCGCACCGTCGTAAAGTCCCATAACCCCTTCAACGAGAATCAGATCGGCGTCCGCCGCCGCCTTGCCCAGACGCCACGCCGCATCGGCTTCGCCACACATCCACAGGTCGACGTTGTAGCACGGCGCAGCGCTGGCGACAGCGTGAATCTGCGGGTCAAGGAAATCCGGTCCGCATTTGAAGACGCGCACTTTGCGGCCCTGTCGCGTATGCAGACGGGCGAGTGCGGCCACGACGGTGGTCTTTCCCTGCCCGGATGCCGGGCCGGCGACGAAAAGGGCGGGGCAGGAGCGCATTACCATTCGAGCCCCGGCATGGCTTTGACGCCGGCTTTGAAGGCGTGTTTGACGAGTGTCATTTCGGTCACGGTATCGGCGGCTTCGATCAACGCATCGGGCGCGGCACGTCCGGTGATGATGACGTGTTGCATGGGCGGCCGGCCAGCAAGTGCGGCGAGTACCGGAGCGACGTCCAGCCAGCCGTACTTGAGGGCATAGGTGAATTCGTCGAGCACGACGAGGTTGATTTCGGAGTCGGCAAGATAGGCACAGGCGAGATCCCAGGCCGCGCGCGCCGCGGCGGCGTCGCGTGAACTGTCCTGCGTTTCCCAGGTGAATCCCTCGCCCGTCACGTGCCACCGTACGCTACCCGGCATCGAGTCGGCCATGCGTCGGTAGAAGCCTTCTTCACCGGTGTCGGAACGCCCTTTGACAAACTGGATGACGGCGACTTTCATGTCGTGGCCCAGGGCGCGGGCGACCACGCCAAAGGCGGAAGAGGATTTGCCTTTGCCGTTTCCGGTGTTGATCACCAACACGCCGCGCTCGACCTGCGCGGCGGCAATCTTTTCGTCGACGATAGACTTCTTGCGCAGCATGCGCGCATTGTGGCGGTCTTCCTTGCCTTGATGTTCGGTCATGAGTATCACCTAGCGGGGAATGAAACTGATCCGGCCTTCGCTTTCCAGCGCTTGCAACGGGTATTGATAGAGCGCCGATAGCCGTTCGGCGGTCAGCATGTCAAGCGCATTTCCGCATTCTACGCGGCCATCATCGTGGATGAGTAGCGCGCGGTCGCAAAAACGCCAGGCCAGCGCCGGTTCGTGCAGGACCATGACAACACCGGCACCACAATCGCGGGCTGCACCGGCAACGAGTTCCAGCATGGCAATCTGGTGTTTGAGGTCGAGGTGGGCAATCGGTTCGTCGAGCAGAAAAAGTTGCGGCGCCTGCGTAAGGAGGGTGGCAATCGCCAGCCGCTGGCGTTCACCGCCCGAAAGGGTCAGTACATCGCGCTCTTCGAAGTCGGCCAGATCGACGGCCGCCAGCGCCTTGCGCACGATCATGGCATCGTTGGCGGATTCCCAGTCCCAGCGCGCCAGATGCGGGTGACGTCCGACCAGCGCGGCTTCCAGCACCGTGGAGGCGAAGGCGTCGCCGCGGTGCTGGGGCAGCCAGCCGCGAATGAGCGCGCTCTTTCGCGGGCCATGCGTTGCGTAATTCGAGCCCCGGAGCAGCACCTGGCCAGCCTGCGGAAGACGCAGTCCGGCCAGCACGGAAAGCAGAGTTGATTTGCCTGCGCCATTTCGCCCCAGGACAGCCAGCCGCTCTCCGGGCTGCAGCGTCAGGTCGAGGTCACGGCAAATGGTGTTGCCGCCGATGCTCACCGCGAGCTTTCGTACTTCAAGCAGGGGAGCGGCGTTTGTGGCCATCAATGCCTCGCCCGCGCATCGCGCGTGAGCAGGAAGAGAAAAACCGGAACGCCGATCAGCGCGGTAAGCACACCGACCGGAAGCTGTTGCGGCGCGACAATGGTACGCGCCAGCGTATCGGCGATGACCAGCAGGCTACCGCCGGCGAGCGCCGAGGCAGGAAGCAGCAGGCGTTGATCGTTGCCGCTGGCGAGGCGCACCAGATGCGGGACGATCAGGCCAATGAACCCGATTGAACCGGCATGTGTGACCGCAGCGGCGGTGGCCAGCGAGGCCACGACGAATACCCCGCGGCGCAGGCGGACGACGGCAACGCCGAGCGTCTGCGCCGTATCCGCGCCACGGGCCAGCAGATTGAGCTCGCGGGCGAAAGGCAGCGAGACGAGCAGTGCCGCAGCCAGAATGACGAGTGCCAGCTGTGGATCGTTGTTCTGCGAGAGATCGCCCATTACCCAGAACAGCATCCCGCGAAGCTTGTGCTCGGGGGCGATCGAGAGCATCAGCGCGACGACTGCGCCGCAGCCGGCGGCGACGATGACACCAGTGAGCAGCAGGCGGGTCTGCGTCCAGCTCCCGTCGCCGTGCGCCAGGCCAAAAACGACGAGCATGGCGCCAAGCGCGCCGAGAAAAGCAAAACCATTGATGCCGGTAGCCGAGAGGCCGAGCAATATGGCCAGCAGCGCGCCTACGCCGGCACCCCCGGAAATGCCGAGCACATAGGGGTCGGCAAGCGGATTGCGCAACAGAATCTGGAGCAGTGCCCCGGCCAGCGCCAACAGCCCGCCACAGGCAAAGCCGGCCAGCGCACGCGGCAGACGCAGGTTGCGCACCACATCGCCGGCCATACCTCCACCACTGCTTCCAAGGGTCGAAAAAACCTCGATCGGGCTTACCTGGATGGTGCCTACCATTAACGCTAGCGTAATGCTCAGCAACGCCAATCCGGCGAGGGCGGCGAGGATGAGCAGGGCGCGGCGGCGAGTGGGCATGATGCCTAGAAATCGTAACGTCCGGAAACGAAGATGCTACGACCATCCGCCGGATAAAAATAAGTGTCGCTGAAGGTGGATGAATAGCCAGCGAATGGCGAATATTTCTTGTCAGTTGCGTTCAGGACTTTTGCCGCTATCTTCCAAGGCTTCAGGTCCCAGACTGCTTGCAAGTCGAGCGTGAAATAGCCTGAGAGTATTCCCTGGGAATTGGTAAAGTCGCTTCCATATCGACGATCACCAACATATCGTGCCGCCGCGGTATAACTTCCCGTACGACCGGTATGCCACGTTAGCTGAGCGTTGGCCTGGTTGCGCGCGACCAGTGGAATTTCCTTCCCGGCATAGGTGCCTTCGCGGAAACTGGCATCAATATAGGCATACGACGTCTTGAGAAACACGCTATTGGCAAGCTTCCAGTCCGCTTCAAGTTCGGCGCCTTTACGTCGTGTGGGGGCCAGATTGATGTTGGCTCCTACGGCCCCGTCATAACCAATTTCGTCCGTCAAATCCAGTTTGTAGAACGAGGCACGAACATTTGCTGAGCCAACGGAAACACTACCGCCGGCCTCGTTGATTGTGCCGTGCTGCGGTTTGAGATCACCGGCAAACACAGGGACGAAGAGAACAGGATCGAAACCGAAAAGTTCGTCGGTGTTTGCAAACCGGAAAGTGGTGCCGGTCTTTGCGTAGATGCGCCAGCCTTTCTGGGCATATGTCAAACCAAGGTCGTAGGCGCTTCGGCCGCGCGTCGAGCTTCCGGAAAAGGCAGGCGAAAACCAAGCGGCATAGGCATCCTGACTTGCGGTTTGCTTGACACGCTGTTCCCGACCACCGAGGGTAAGACTAAGATTGGATGTAATCCCTGTCGTATTTTGCAAGTACACAGCCGAACTCTTTTGGGTTGCTCCCTGATCAGGCGCACCAAGGTTATGTGAAGAAACATCGCTGTCGTAGAAGTCGGTGCCGATCACCGTCTCGCTGAAAAGGCTACCCATACCATGCCGCCAACGGAGGCGAGGCGTGAACGAGTGGGTATCGCGGGTGCGATCACTGAAGAAGGAGGAAGACACAATGCTCGACTTGAGAATCTGGTGTTCACGCCCTGCTTCTGCCTCAAGAGTGACTTGTTCACTGACTCGATAGCTGATCCCGGGACGAATGCGGTATCCGTCACGGTCTTCTGTATTGCGGGGAAAGCGAGTGCTTCGCGGATCGCTATGATAGGCGGCGCTGAAAATCGATCCAGGCAGCCCTGAAGATTCGCTGTAAATAGCAAAATCGGCAAAAATTTCGCCATGGTCAAGCAAATAACCTGCTCGCCCACTGGCAGTCTTCTGATCTTGCTGACCGTTTTTCCGAAAGCCGTCGGCGTCGGCATATTTCGCGAAAAGGTTGTAATACGCCCTGTCATTGCCATTGGCCAACTGAACGTCGACACCTTTGTAGCCAAAGCTGCCCAACGTTGCCGTTACTCCGGCAACCGGATTTCCTGATTTGTTGGTGATAATGTTGATCACGCCGCCCGTGGCTCCGTCGCCATAGAGAACGGTGCCGGAACCCCGGACGATTTCGATTCGCTCCACACTTTCCAACGGTAGGGATGACCAGATGATGCTGCCCAAATCGACGGGATTGACGCGCAGACCATCGACTAGGATCAGCGTATTGCTGGTGGCGGTTGAACCAAAGCCACGCATGTCGACTGTCGCATCTTTCCCCATAGAACCCCCAAATTGTCGAACGTCGATACCAGCGAGTGAGCCAAGCACATCGGGCAGGCTTTGTGCCGGCGTATTACGGATGTCTTGCCGCGTAATGACGCTAATATTGGAGGATACGCGGTAATCGGCTTCGCTGAAGCGTGTGGCCGTAACGACAATTGCTGCGTCGTCGGCGTCCTTTTCAGCAGCAATTGCTGAAAAACTTGCGGTAAGCGCAAGAACGCTTAACACAATCGAACAACGTGGAAACATTTCCGATTTCTCCCTATGGCCAACGTGCGTCCCCGCAAGTCGGCGTGCTTGAGATTGGAAAAGCCACAGGGAAAAACCGAACTGAACGAGCGCGAGTGCTGACAGCAGCGTCGTGCATTCAATGACCGCCTCCCCGCGGCACTTCCGCTAATTTGCGTCCAGGCCGGTATCCGGGCTCACGAGTCTTGATATGTCGCCTTCCCAGGCTGTCGCCCAGTGGCTATCTGACACATCCTCACTCGCTTACCGTTGCGGGGGCAGCACAGGCATGATGTCTTGCGGACACGCACCTGTTTCCCGTTTAACCGCTGCAGAAGATCCGGAAATCCCTGCGTTGCGGCACCTTGCACGCGATTTGTCGCTCATTGCCAGCAGCGAAGCGCGGGATTATAGCGTAAAGCCCCTTTCGGCTGAACGACACATTGCATCGTGTGAAATAAATCACATTTAAAACCAAGGCTTAATCCTTGACTCCGCTTGGTTTTTGAAACTATAGTCCGAAGCATGATCGACGAACTGAATGCGCTAGAAAACAAAGTTGTCCAGGTGGCTACGCTTTGTCACGCGCTACGTGCGGAAAACAACCAGTTGAAGCAGCGGCTTGCCACTGCCGAAAATGACAAGAAGGGTCTTTCCGAACGTATTGAATCAGCCCGCAGTCGGCTTGAACAACTGGCCCGGCAATTGCCGGAGGCCAAAGCCACGCTTTGAATTCGCTTATGACCAACGAAACCAATCATCTCGACATTACCCTGCTGGGTAAGGAATACCGCGTGGCCTGCCCGCCGGACGAGCACGATGCTTTGTTGTCCGCTGTCGCCTATGTCGATGAAAAGATGCGCGATATTGCTGAAAAACCAGAAGCCGGATTGCCGAGCGTATCGCCGTCATGGCGGCGCTGAACATCGCCCACGAATACCTTTCGCAGACGCATGCAGCGGCCGAAACAAACCCGCAAGCCGGGTCGGAAACAACGCTGGACATTGGGGCCGTAAAGCGTAGAATTTCCGGCATGGAGGCAGAACTTGATGCGGTGCTTGCACCACAGGCCAAGTTGATCTGAGTCTCCGACAGTTGTTCCCTGCGGTGTTTGCCAAGGCCATACATTCTTTGAACCAATGCTAATTGGCGTCGGTTGCAGACCATAGAAGCTGCTGTTGTGCTCGCCCCATACGACGGGCGTGCCTGATGCGGAAGGAATGCGACCTCTCTGAACCCCGGTTCAGGATGCCGGCCTAGCGACATTCGCGGGGACATCATTCAACAGCGCGGGAAAGCCCAGCGCTGTTTTTTTATGCCACTGCGAAGCGCATGTCCGATGGACGCATTTCTCGTATCGACCGGTATCGTGGCCTTGGCGGAAATTGGCGATAAGACCCAATTGCTCGCTTTCATCCTCGCCGCAAAATTCCGCAAACCGCTTCAGATCGTTCTGGGAATTCTGGTAGCGACACTGGTCAACCATTCATTTGCCGGCGTACTGGGTTCCTGGATAACCCTGTTGCTGGGGCCGGTAGCGATGCGTTGGGTGCTTGGCGTTTCTTTCATCGCCATGGCGTTGTGGACGCTTATCCCGGACAAGTTGGACGAGAAGGACGCCAGCCTGGAACGTTTCGGCGTATTCAGCACGACCTGTATCGCCTTCTTTCTTGCCGAAATGGGTGACAAGACGCAGGTGGCAACAGTTGCTCTGGCGGCACAGTATCAGTCTGTCGTTCAGGTGGTGGCCGGAACGACATTCGGCATGATGATCGCCAACGTGCCGGCCGTCCTGCTTGGCGATCAGATCGCCGGAAAAGTTCCGGTACGCGCCGTGCATGGTCTCGCCGCTTTGATTTTCGCTGTGCTCGGCGTTGCTACTTTGCTCGGCGCTGGAGAGCGCATTGGTTTCTAGCCGGGAATGCGGTTGAAGGAACTTGTCGCAGTGCTTTCGTGCCCAAATGAAACTTTCTTCGGCAACCGAGATCCTTGATGCTTCAATTCGACAACCGCCTGCTGCGCGAACTACCCGGCGACGGCGATACGCGTAATCATTCACGGCAGGTACTGGGCGCTCTGTGGTCTCCGGTCATGCCGACGCCGGTGGCGGCGCCGGCTTTGCTCGCCTACTCTCGCGAAATGGCGGATCTGCTCGGACTCGATGTCGCCGATCTGGCATCGTCGAAGTGGGTGCACGCCCTGGCCGGCAACGCCGTGTTGCCGGGCATGGCCACTTATGCCACCTGTTATGGTGGCCATCAGTTTGGCAATTGGGCGCGACAACTGGGCGACGGTCGGGCGATCTTTCTCGGCGAGACGATCAATGACGCAGGCCAACGATTCGAGTTGCAGCTCAAGGGCGCCGGGCCAACGCCCTATTCGCGTCGGGCCGATGGACGTGCCGTACTGCGGTCATCGATCCGGGAATTTCTGTGCAGTGAGGCCATGCACCACCTCGGCGTGCCGACGACGCGCGCGCTCGCGCTGGTAACGACGGGTGAAGCCGTGGTGCGCGATATGTTCTACGACGGAAACCCGGTCGAAGAACCGGGCGCGGTGGTGTGTCGCGTGGCACCTTCATTCATCCGCTTCGGGCATTTTGAGTTGCCGGCCTCGCGCGGTGATGAAGCCTTGCTCCGGCAGCTTGTCGAATTCACCATGGCCCGCGATTTCCCGGAATTGCCAGCCGCAGCGGACGAGCGCCTGCTGCACTGGTTTGTCGAAATCTGTGAGCGTACGGCACGTCTGATGGTGCACTGGATGCGGGTCGGTTTCGTGCATGGGGTGATGAATACCGACAATATGTCGATTCTCGGCTTGACCATCGACTACGGACCTTACGGTTGGGTCGATAACTTCGATCCGTCATGGACTCCCAATACAACCGACGCGAATGGGCGGCGCTACTGCTTTGGCCGGCAACCCGACATTGCCCGCTGGAACCTCGAACGGCTGGCCGAGGCGCTGGCTGTCATTGCGCCCGACCCGCAAGGCCTGGCGCAAGGACTGGCGCGTTACGATGCAACTTACAGCGAGGAATTCCGCCGCGCATTCGCGGCGAAGTTTGGTTTTGCAACTTGGCGCGAAGCGGATGCAGCGCTTATCGAAGAAGGTTTTGGGCTGATGCATCGCGCCGAGGTCGATATGACGTTGTTTTTCCAGAATCTGGCCCATATGCCCGGCGAAAAGCCCGATCCAATCCATTTGCTTGAGGCGTTTTACAGCGAAGAACTGTTTGACCGGCATAAGGACGAATTTCAGGCCTGGTTGTCGCGCTGGGCGGCCCGCGTGCGCGAAGATGCTGAGGCTACGGAATCCAGGCTGGTGCGAATGAATGCCGTCAATCCACGCTATGTCCTGCGCAACTATCTGGCACAACAGGCGATCGATCAAGCGGAACAAGGCGACCCGGGAATGATCGAGCAATTGCTCGACGTGCTACGCCATCCCTATGACGAACAGCCCGGGAAGGAAGCGTTTACGGCCAAGCGGCCCGAGTGGGCAAGGCACAAGGCTGGCTGTTCGATGCTCTCCTGCAGTTCGTAAATTCGCCGGAAGTTGCGCGTAGAATGGTGCTTTGCGCGTTAAGGAACGACCATGCCCTACACGACCGACCTGGTGCACGAACTCAATACCTTGATCCGTTTCAATCTGGAGACCGGCCTGCAGGGCATCAAGGTACACAAGGATGCCGATGGCAAGGTAATTTCAGCGGTCCAGCGTTTGCATGCCAAAGGCTTGGTCACGCAGGCCGATGGCGGTTACCTGACAAGTCTCGGGCGGGAAGCGGCCGAGTATGCGCAGACGATGCTCGGTATCCTGACGGCGGGGGTTGCCGCTTCGGTGGCTACTCCGTGACCGACGATCCGTTGGAAATAAATTACTGAATTCGCGAAAGCGTCGCCAGGAACTCATCGGCGCTCAGGAATCCGACGATCCGTACGTTGTCGATTTCGTTCCCCGCAGCGTCGAAGAAGATGATTCCGGGCGGGCCGAAAAGCTTGAAGCGTGCAAGTAACGCTTTGTCATCCTCCGTGTTGGCGGTCACGTCGGCCTGCAGCAAAGTCCAGCCGGCCAGTTTCTGGTGTACGCGGGCATCGGAAAAAGTGAAGCGCTCCAGTTCCTTGCACGACACGCACCAGTCGGCGTAGAAATCGAGCATAACCGGTCTACCGGAAGCTTTGATGCGGGCATCGAGTTCGGCGACTGAATGGATGCGCTCAAACGGGAGGCGGTTGATTTCGCTGGTCTGGACGCCTCCGCGCAGTCCGGACAGCGGCTGCAGCAGATCCCTGGCTCCGGAGAGCGCGCCGATCAGCATCGCGGCGCCGGCGATCAGCATGATCATGCCGATGCCTTTCCAGAAACGTTGCCAGCCTTTGGCGTGCGGCGGCAGTGGGTCGAGCGCGTGCAGATAGATTGCTGGTACGGTCAGCAACAGCGCCCAGGCGACCATCTGGGCGGCAATCGGAATAAGCGGCGAAATCGTCCAGACGGCCGTAGCCAGCAGAATCACGCCAAACGCCTTCTTCACCGCCTCCATCCATGGCCCGGATTTGGGCAGCAGCGTTCCAGCGGAGAGGCCCACAGCGAGCAATGGCGCGCCCATCCCGAGGGCCATGAAGAAGAGCGCCAGCCCACCCTGCAATGCGTCACCGGTCTGCCCGATATAAAGCAGGGCGCCGGCCAGTGGAGCCGCGACACAAGGGCCGACGATGATCGCCGACAACACGCCCATGACGGCGACACCCGGCAGCGATCCTCCCTTGATATGCGAAGCTTCTTCCGAAACCTTGCTTTGCAGGAAGGTGGGTAACTGCAAATCGTAGAAGCCGAACATGGAAAACGAAAGCACGACAAAGACCAGGGAAAAACCGCCGAGTACCCAGGCGTTTTGCAGGGCCGTCGAAATCAGCGTGCCGGTCATTCCGGCGGCTATGCCTACCGCCGCGTAGGTAAGGGCCATTCCAACGACGTAAGCGAGCGAGAGCGCGAAACCGCGCGCGTGCGATACGCCGTGACCTTGGCGACCGGCGCCGACGATGATGCCGGACAGAATCGGAATCATCGGAAAGACGCAGGGCGTCAGCGAGAGCAGCAAGCCGAAGCCGAAGAAACTCAGCACCACCAGCCAGAGATCGGCGTTTTTCAGCAGCCGCGCGATACGGCCGGACTCGTCGCTTTCGGTAGCCTTCAACGGCGCTGACGTGGGGTCGGGCAGTTCAAGGGGCAGCGCCTGCTTTTGCGGCGGGTAGCACACGCCCGCGTCGGCGCACCCTTGCGAAGTGACATTCAGCGTCAGTGGCAGCTTTCCCGAGCTATTGCGTTCAACCGGTATGCGGATAATGACCTGGTCGTAGAAGACCTCGACCTTGCCAAAGGTCTCGTCCTTCTTTTCCGTGCCCTTGGGCAGTACCGGCGTGCCCAGCGTTATGCTGGCTGGTTCGGCCGAGAAGCGGAATTTTTCGCGGTACAGGTAATAACCCTTGGCGATTTCGAAACGCAGCTCAATCGTCTGGCCATCGAGTGCGCGCACGGCGGGTTTGAACGCTTCCGAGGGATGCAGCAGTTCCTCGGCATAGGCCGAAGTGCTGAGCAGCAGGACAACGAAAATAAGGCGCAACAGCCTAAGCATCATGATGCGGGCCCGTTTTTCTGAGCCGTTTCCTGTGCCACCCAATCCAGATATTCGGGGAAGCCACCCGTCACGGACAGCGCAATGATTTCCGGCGTTTCATAGGGGTGCTGTAAGCGGATCGCCTTTTCCAGTGCAGGGTAACGCGCCTCGGTGGTCTTGATCAGAAGCGGTATTTCCGTGGCGGTTTCGATTTCGTCGTTCCAGCGATAAATCGATTGGCAGGGTTGGAGAATATTGACACAGGCGGCCAGCCGATCCCGGACCAGCAGGGTGGCCATCGATTCGGCGGTTGCCCGGTCAGGCAGGTTGGTCAGGATGAGAAGCGTGTTCATCCCGGGAATTTTACCCTCTTCCCGGTTAGAGATTGATTCGGCAGCGGTTCAAGAGTGCGAGTGAAGGTGTTGGGCGAGACAAGCCCCAAGCGCTTGCCCCCCTTCATTCGCTCCCAAGCCCTACCGCTCCCTCCCTGCCTCATGCCAGGCTTTGCGTACTGGCGAGAGCAGATACTCCATGACCGACCGGGTGCCGAGCAGGATTTCTGCGTTCGTCTGCATCCCCGCGCTCAAGGCGAAGCGCTGCGCGTCCATCGACAGGTGCATCGCCTCCAGCGTCACCAGCGCCTTGTAGAGCAGCGCTTGATTTCTGGCCGGCGCCTTGTCGTTGGGCGCATTGCCGTTGCCGGTGGTGTTGTCGGCCGAATCGGCGCTGACGTATTCGACCGTGCCGTCGACCATGCCGTACTTCTGGAACGGGAACGCCGCGAACTTGAGCTTGACCGGCTGGCCCTGGCGGACAAAACCGATATCCTCGTTGCTCACCCACACCTCGGCGCGCAGCGTCTCCTCCTTCGGCACCAGCGTCAGCAGTACCGTCCCCGGCTGTACCACGGTCCCGGTCGAATGCGTTGCCAGATCCTTGACCACGCTCTCCTGCGTCGCTTTCAGCTCAAGCAGCTCCCGCCGGTGCGCCTGTTTGGCCACTTCCTGCGCCAGCTTGTCGAAGGCCCCTGAATCTCGTTGCGTTCGGTATAAAGCTGGCGCTGGTAATCCGATTCGATCTGCGCGAGCTTCTTCTCCGACTGAGTCATTTCGGCCCGGGCCGATTCGATCAGGTGTACTTGCGTCTTGAGTTCCTGCTCCTTCTCGATGCGCTCACGCTTCTTGTCATCGGCCATCAGGCTGCCGGCAAAGCCGTCTTTGGCCAGTTTCTCGAACGCTTTGTCCTGCGCCTGATAATGCGGCAAGGTCTCATTCAGCTTGGTCCTGATCTGCTGCGCCGACGCCAGATCGGCACGGAACTTGGCCAACTGGCTGCGTTCCTCGGCCAGTGCCGCCTCCAGCGCATTGCGATTGGCGCGGTACTGCGCGGCGACTTCAGCAGCCAGTGCCGGCGGATCGCCGGAGTCAGCCGCAAAGGCCTGGCCCGAGAGTTCCGCATCGATACGACGCAAGCTCAGGCGCTTGCGCTGGTAGTCGGCCTCGATCGATTTGGCGTCGGCTTCGGTGATCAAGGTATCCATGCGCATCAGCACCTGGCCGGTGTGCACCGTCTCGCCTTCGTGCACCAGAATCTCCTTGACGATGCCCGCATCGGCCGGTTGAACGATCTTGAGGTAGCTCTGCGGGATGAGCTTGCCTTCGGCCACCGCCACGATGTCGAGTTGCCCGATCAAGGCCCAGAGCAGGAGTGCAGCGAGCAGCGAGAGGAGGGTCCACAACACACGCCGACCGAGCGGGTTGGGCGAGGACTCCTGCAGGCGCAGCAGCGGCGGCGAGAAGGCATGGTCGTCCGGATCGGCGGCGGCGAAGGAGAAGGTCGGGAGTTTCATCGGGAGTCTTGCAATCGGATTGGCAAATGGAGGCAAGTGTGGAAAAGGGTAGCGACGGGTGAGGTACGGTCCGGACGACGTAGCCTGTCGTCCGGACCCTATCCCGACGCTTACGACAGGCGCTGCGCGCCGACCTGCAGTGAAGCCAGTGGGTTGAGCGTCTGCGCCGAGGTGCCGAGTCCGGCGTTGTTGAGCACGGTGAAGGCCGGCGTGACGCCGATACCGGCCAGCGTGCCGTTCTTGCCGTACTGGTAAGCCAGGTCGCCACCGATCGCGGCACTGTCCGATCCGGCCAGCTGGAACGTCGCCAGGGCGTTGGTCAGCGCCCAGCTGGTCAGCGTCGGATTGGCTGCGCGTGCGGCATCGAACGCGCCGACCAGACCGGCAAAGTTGAAGTTCTCGACTTTCTGGTCACGCCAGGGGTCGGCGCCTCCCGGGGCGAAATCGGCCATCGCTTCGGCAATCATCTGCAGGTTGACCACCGGTTTGGACGGCGTAGCGGCGTACCAGTCCTTGAAGGTGATCTGGTCGCTGGCGCCGACCTTGAGCACGAGGTCGTTGGTCATCTTGCTGAACGAGAGGTCGGTATAGACCACGCCCCCGCCCAGCGAGACGGTATCGCTACCCGTTCCGCCGGTGGCCAAGGTGTCCTGGCCGTCGCCTTTGTTGAACAGGATGATGTCGTTGCCGGCGCCGGTAGTGTAGGTGTCGTTGCCCAGGCCACCAAGGTAGATTTCAGCACCCGCCCCACCGGTGATCGTGTCGGCACCAGTGCCGCCATTGAACAGCGCCGTGCCCGAGGTGTCGGAGAGGATGTCGTTGCCGTCGCCGCCTTCGAGGATGTCGTTGCCGGTGCCGCCGTTCAGGGTATTGACCGCGCCATTGCCGCGTACGAGGTTGTTGCCCGTGTTGCCGGTGCCGTTGATCGCGCCCGTTCCGGTGAGCACCAGGGCTTCGACGTTCGCAGACAGGGTATAGGTGACGCTCGACTGAATCAGGTCAGTGCCCTCGTTGGCATTCTCGGTGACCACATCGCCGGTGTTGTCGACGATATACGTGTCGTCACCCAGCCCACCGAGCAGTTTGTCGGCGCCAGCGCCTCCATCCAGGGTGTCATTACCTGCACCCCCGGTCAGGGTGTTGACGGCACTGTTGCCGATGAGGATGTTGTCGAGGGCATTACCGGTGCCGTTGATGGCATTGGTTCCAGTCAGCGTCAGGTTCTCGACATTGGCCGCCAGGCTGTAGGTCACGCTCGACTGGACCAGATCGGTCCCGGCACTGGCCGCTTCGGTGACGATGTCGCCGGTATTGTCGACGACGTAGGTGTCGTTGCCTAGGCCGCCGATCATCGTGTCGGCGCCCGCACCGCCGCTCAAGGTGTTGTTACCGGCGTTGCCAGTGAGCACGTTGTTGAGCGTATTGCCGGTGCCGTTGATGGCATTGGTTCCAGTCAACGTCAGGTTCTCGACATTGGCCGCCAGGCTGTAGGTCACGCTCGACTGGACCAGATCGGTCCCGGCACTGGCCGCTTCGGTGACGATGTCGCCGGTATTGTCGACGACGTAGGTGTCGTTGCCCGCGCCACCGACAAGCGTGTCTGCCCCGGCACCACCGTCGAGGACGTTGGCGCCACTGTTGCCGGTCAAGGTGTTATTGAGTGTGTTGCCGGTGCCGTTGATCGCCGTGGTGCCGGTCAGGGTGAGGTTCTCGACGTTGCTGCCCAGCACATAACTTACACTCGACTGGACGAGATCCGTCCCTTCGTTGAGATTCTCGGTAACGACGTCGCCACTATCATCGACGACGTAGGTGTCGTTGCCGGTGCCACCAACCATCGTGTCTGCCCCGGCGCCACCATTGAGGACATTGGCGCCGCTATTGCCGGTCAAGGTGTTGTTGAGCGTGTTGCCGGTGCCATTGATCGCGCTCGTACCGGTCAGTGTCAGATTCTCGACGTTGGCCGCCAGGGTGTAGGTCACGCTCGACTGGACCAGATCGGTCCCTTCGTTGAGATTCTCGGTGACGATGTCGCCGGTATTGTCGACGATATAGGTGTCGTCGCCTGCACCACCGACCAGGGTGTCGGCGCCGGTGCCGCCGTTCAACGTGTCGTTGCCGGCACCACCGGTCAGGGTATTGGCTGCGCTGTTGCCCATGAGTAAGTTGTTCAGTGCGTTGCCGGTGCCGTTAATGGCGCTCGTACCGGTCAGCGAAAGATTCTCCACGTTGGCCGCCAGCGTATAGGTCACGCTCGACTGGACCAGGTCGGTACCTTCGCCGACGTTCTCGGTGACCACGTCGCCAATGTTGTCGACCACATAGATATCGTCGCCGGCCCCACCGATCATCTGGTCTGCCCCGGTTCCGCCGTTCAGGGTGTTGGCGGCAACGTTACCGCGCAGGGTATTGGCCAGCGTATTGCCCGTGCCGTTGATTGCGGCAGCACCCTGGAGTTCGAGTATTTCGACATTGCTCGTCAGCGTGTAGGTGACCGACGAACGGACGGTATCGGTACCCCCATTCGAAGCTTCGGAAACAACGTCGCCAACATTGTCCACGATGAATATATCATCCCCCAAACCACCACTCATCTGGTCGGCACCGAGACCGCCATCCAGTAGATCATCGCCATCGAGCCCCGCCAAGGTGTCGTTGCCGGCCAAGCCGTAAATCTGGTTGTTGCTGCTATCGCCAGTCAGCGTATCGCTACCGGCCGTGCCGGTAATAGTGGCGGACTTCAGTCGCAGATCATCTTGCGTCCATACCGTACCGTCCGCGAAGTGAATTTCATCGACTTCACAGCGATCCTCATAGGGGGATTCATTTAAGTATCCGACCAGAGTCAAGACATCGCTGGTATTGCGTATCCGTAATTCGAGATCCAGAGCGCCGTCGTATGGACGAACCACATCAACGTTTTCGGCCAGAACACCGTCGCCCATCCGAACGACATCCAGCCATTGCGGACCGTTGGGGTTTTCAGCGGTGCCAATGATGTCCGAGCCACTCCCCAAACCGAATTGGAAGATATCGGCACCTTCTCCGCCACGGATGATGTCGGTACCGCCACCGCCATTTAACGTATCGTCTCCCGCGTCGCCATACAGGTAGTCAAAACCGTCATCACCCTGTATGACATCCGCACCCGCTCCTCCATACAGCCAGTCGTCGCCGTTTCCACCGCTGATGAAATCGTCATCTATGCCGCCATAGACGATATCCTGACCATCGCCTGCAGCGATACTGTCGGCACCCGCACCGCCAATCGCCAGATCGTCGCCCCCCAGAAGCGAAAAGATGTCCCGGTTCATCGTACCGACAATGACATCCGCCCCGTCGGAAGCCGCGCTGCCTTGGGCCACATAAGTGGCAATCTGCGACTCGGATAGTGAAATGCCATCGGCAAAACCGATGGAAGAAACTGCGTAGCCACCACCCAGGAAGTGGTTCTGCACCAGCGCACTCCCGGTTCCTTGCGGTCCGCTCAGGCGCAGATCATCGCCCACTCTGGTGAACGCGATCTGCGTGGCATCGAGATCGGAAAAAGCGACAGCCCCTTTGCTGCCGCCATTGCTGACCACGTCGTCCCCGAAAACCCCGCTGAAGCGATAGACGGCGCCGTTCCCGAGCAGCGAGTCGTTTCCTTCGCCGCCATCCAGAACGTCTCCGCCGCCCCAGGAGCGCAGCACATCGTCTCCGGCGCCGCCTTCGAGGATGTCCTGCCCTGCGTTTTGCGTATAGTTTCTTGTGTCGAACAGCTGATCGTTTCCGGCGCCACCCTGAATCCGATTCGCGTACGCGTTGCCGATCATCACGTTGTCGTTCGCGTCGCCAACAATGTCGGCTGCGCCCGCTGATTCAGCCAGCGACAGATTCTCGATGTTGGCATAATTGTCAAGATTGTAGGTGCTGCCTGCCATCCCGGAGGTGATTACGACGGTGTCGACACCTTCACCTGCCGATTCAACAGCCATGTCGCCTGTCCCCAGCACATACGTGTCGTCTCCCAGGCCACCGTGCAGGACATTGGCCGCCGAATTCTGGGAACCATCCAGCGTATTGCTGAGGTTATTGCCGGTACCGGATACGGCCGCATTTCCGGTCAGAATCAAGCCACCAATATTGGCACCGAGCGTGTAATCGAACCCTGCTTTGACAGAATCGAAGATTCCGTAGGCATCCTCGCCGAGGATCGTATCGGCGGCCGAATCGAGAACAAATACCTCCTTGTACCTCGAAGCGACATAGGTATCTGCACCCGACCCACCATCCACTTCGTAAATATTGCCCGTATCGCCGATGCCAAACTCCAACTGAATGGTGTTGTCCAAGGCGTTGCCCTGAACCATGACAGTGGCATTCTGCGTATACCAGGAGCTAGGCTTATACACCAGATTTTCGACATTGTCGGGCAGCACATAACCGTCGCGCCGGCTCACGATCACCGTATCGTTGCCTTCATTTGCTTGTTCAACGACGATCGCGTAGTCGCCGTAGTAATACTCGGTGTTGTTGAAAATGTAGATGTCATCCCCGGCCCCGCCGATCATGGTGTCCACGCCTCCGCCACTACGGAAAGTGTTGTCGCCGCTGTTACCCCGGAGAACATTGTTCAGCGAGTTACCCGTCGCGCGCAGATCCAGGAATCCGGTCAACTCAAGGTTTTCAACATTGTCGGGCAGGACGTAGGAAACCGATGACAGCACGGTATCGCTATCGCCGGAAGACGGGTCGCTGATCTGATCGTTCGGATGATCGACCACAAACACATCGTTCCCCGTGGTGCCGGTCTGGGTATTGATCGTTCCACCAAGATTGACGATACGGCTGGTGATTTCGGCAGCATTCCACACGGTGCCGTCGGCAAAACGAATCGACTCGACACGCTGCTCGGCGGCGCTGTTAAAGAAATCCTGTATCCACAATTCCGCACCATTGCCGTCAAGCACCAAGACAAGATCGTCCGGTGCCGTGGGCAAATTGTAGGGATCGAGACGGTCAGAACTCCGGTACAGCGCCACTGCGCCGGGGAGAATCCCCGCAGCCAAAACGATCTCGTCCGTTCCGCCATTGGTCGACCCGTCGCCTTCGATGATGCGGTCTGCACCCTGCTGCCGACCAAACAGATAGATATCATTGCCACTGCCGCCCTTCAGGACATCGTTGCCCGACCCGCCGTCAAGCGTGTCGTTGCCTCCTCCGCCATCCAGCGTATCGTCGCCGGCGCCCCCAGATAGAACATCGTTACCGCCTGCGCCCAGATTGGTGTTATAGATCGGCGAATACTGAAGATCGCCGAACAGTGAGTCGTTTCCCTCGCCACCGAGCAGTTGA
This sequence comes from Propionivibrio sp., assembly GCA_016705685.1. GTDB lineage: Bacteria > Pseudomonadota > Gammaproteobacteria > Burkholderiales > Rhodocyclaceae > Propionivibrio. Next base: position 485,175 of record JADJLB010000001.1, on the reverse strand, counting down.
TCGTCTCCTGTTCCGCCCAGAAGCGTGTCGTTTCCTGTTCCGCCATCCAGCGTGTCATCACCGTCCAAGCCTTCCAGGGTATCCGCACCACTCCCTCCAGCAAGCGTATCGTTCCCTCCGTAACCCAAGATTACGTCGTTCCCGTCGGTCGCCACGATGAGCTTCGCCTTGATTTCGTCCCAGCTCCAGACCGTGCCGTCGGCAAAACGCACTTGTTCGATCGCGCCCCCGTTGTAGCCCGGGTAAAAGACGTTCTCGAGGGTGATCCAGTTATCCCAACTCACGTTGTCGTCGGCCTGTACTTTGAAGGCCAGATTCACCCCCTGATATGACCCGTTTTGCCGCCGCTCCAGCACCACATCCTGCGGCCGGATCCCCGCGCCAAAGGCAATCACATCCTGCTTACCGACGGTGGTGTCGTAGTGGCGAATCACATCCACGCCATCGCCGCGATTGAAGAGGTAGGTGTCGTTGCCCAGCCCGCCATCGAGCGTATCGACACCCAGCCCGCCGTCAAGTAGATCGTTGCCGGCATTGCCATAGAGGAAATCGTTGCCAACACCGCCGTGCAGGCTGTCATCCCCTTCGGCGCCATAGATTTGATCGTTGCCCGCCAGGCCATCGATCACGTCGTTGCTGTCAAAACCGGTCAGAACGTCGTTCCCGTCGGTCGCCCCAAGTAGCTCGATATGCGCTTCGATCGCCGCCTGATCCCACACTGTCGTATCGGCAAAGGCGATGCGGTCGATCTTGTTGCTGCCGGTCGGCTGGGCGAAGTAGTCCTTGAGCGTGACGCTATCCGTCGCGCCAATCTTGATCCGCAGGTCGGCGGCGATGCGGTTGAGGATGAGGTCGCCGGGGGTAATCCCGTCGCCCAGGAGCAGGGTGTCGACGGCCGTGGCGTTGTCGCTGGCGCTGTTGACGATGACATCCTGGCCGTCACCGGGATTGAAGCAGTAGGTGTCGCTGCCCAGGCCGCCGGTCAGCAGGTCGTTGCCGTGGCCACCGCTCAGGCGGTCGTCGCCGGCGCCACCGCCCAGCCCATCGTTCAGGGCACTGCCCTGAATGTCATCGCCCTCGGCCGTACCGCCGATCGACAGGGCCGGTGCCAGGGCCATGATCTCGCCTCGGGTAAGTTGCTGCCCGTTGGCGAAACGGTAGGTGGTGATGACGTTGGAAACAAGGCCGTTGACGATGGTGACCACGTCGTCGCCGTAGCGCAGGGCAAAATCGGTGCTGCTGCCGCGGATCGCCAGGTACTGGAGGTCGGCGGGAGTAATGCCGGCGCCGAAGACGACGGTGTTGTTGCCGGCGTTGTCCTGGATGTTGGCTTGCCCGAGGCCGGTGACCAGGGTGCCCTGAGCGTCGACGGTGACGCTGACGCCGTCCTGGTCGTTGAAGAGGTAGGTGTCGTCGCCGGCGCCGCCCAGGAGGTCGTCCTGGCCGCCACCGCCATCGAGGGTGTCGTTGCCGGCCTCGCCAAGCAGGTCGTCGTCGCCGCTGCCGCCGGCGAGGCGGTCGTTGCCGTCGCCGCCTTGCAGGAGGTCATTGCCTTCGCCGCCGTCCAGCGTGTCGTTGCCGTCGCCGGCCATAAGCTGGTCGGCGCCCCGGCCACCGATGAGCCGGTCGTCGCCGCTACCGGCGTCCAGAGTGTCGTCATCGTCTCCACCGTCGAGGGTGTCGTTGCCGGCTTCGGCCAGGAGCTGGTCATTGCCGGCACCGCCGATCAGGGTGTCGTTGCCGGCGTAGCCGCGCAAGTAGTCGTCGCCCGCGCCACCGTCCAGATAGTCATTGCCCTGACCGGCAAGGGGTACGTCGTCGCCATCGCCAAAGAGCTGGTCGTTGCCACTGCCGCCGATCAGGGTGTCGGCGCCGCCGCCGCCACTCAGATTGTCGTCACCGGCGCCGCCGTCGAGCCAATCAGCGCCGGCATGGCCGGAGACATTGGCTTCGAGACTATCGCCGTCGAGCCGGTCGGCACCCTCGCCGCCATAGAGCGTATCGTTGCCGCCGCCGCCAACCAGGAGGTCATCGCCGGCACCGCCATCGAGGTAGTCGTCGCCGTCCATTGAGCCGTTGACCAGCGCCGGATCGAGCGTGGTGCCAGGGCCGACGATGAGGTTTTTGATGTCGCCGTAGAGTTCGTCGTTACCATCACCACCCAGGAGTCGATCATTGCCGAGGTCGCCCTGCAGCCAGTCGTCGCCCGCGCCGCCGTCAAGGATGTCGTTTCCCCGGTCGCACTTCCGTATTTCATAATACAGACCATCAGGGTATTCCTCGGTCGCTTCCAACCATGAGAACGCAGTCAGGTTGCCGGTGTAGTAGGCGTCGCCGGTGATCGTATCCTGGCCGTCACCGCCGAAGATCACGTCGTCGTCATCATCGCCGCGGCAATTATCATTCCCTTCTTCGCCGTAAAGGATATCGTTCCCTTTATCCCCAACCAGCCAATCATTTCCAGCGCCAGCGTAAAGCACGTCGGCCTTGCCGTAAACTGCGCTATCCGCTTCGTAACCATCAACATAACCATAACCATAGGTCGTTATTTCCCCCGGGGCGCTCCACCACCAATGCGCGCTGTCTATCGGCGCCCAATCGGTGTCGCCTTCCAGCACATCGTCGTCGGCGCCGCCCAGCAGCAGATCCTTGCCCCCACCCCCGTACAGCACGTCACTGCCGGTGCTCCCCACCAACCGGTCGTTGCCCAGATTGCCCACGAGAAAATCGCCCTTTCGACCGCTGCCGATCAATCCGCCAAATCCCTCAAACGTCGGCAGTGCATTCAGGTCGATGAGGGTGTCGGCAAACAGGTCGTCGTTGCCGGAGTTCGCGATAATCGCGTCGCCGCGCGGTGTGCCTTCATAGCGGCGCAATAGCCGTTCGTCTCCGGTAAGTACATCGGACCCGCCGCCACCTACAATCACGTTGGCCCCCTCTATGCCCGAGAGGGTCTCGTCATCGGCTGTGCCGGTGAGCACGGCGGTGATGGTCTCCGAGACCGCCGGCGCGCCTTCGAGCGTGAGGCCGAGTTGCCCGGTCTGGTAGTTCTCGACGGTGAGGACACCGTCGATGAGCAGCGTGGCGCCAGTGGCAAGGTCGCCGGTCGCGATATAGGAATGCTTGCCGTCGGCGCTAATCCAGACTTTACCGTCGCTCCCGGCGGCGGCGATGCCGCCATTGAGCGTATCGCCGTCGATCTTGATCCGGCCGAGGCCGTCGCTGTCCTTTATCGTGTCGTAGCCGTCGCCGGTTGCGTACTCATAGGTGTCGTCACCCAGCCCGCCTTCGAGCCGGTCGTTACCCTTGCCGCCGGTGAGGACATCGGCATCGGCACCGCCGATCAGGAGGTCGTTGCCGGCGTCGCCTTCGAGGATGTCGATTCCCGATCCCCCCAGCAAGGTGTCGTTGCCTTCGCCGCCGGTGAGGATGTCGGACCCGGCGTTGCCTTCCAGGTAGTCGTCGCCTTTGCCGCCGTCGAGGCGGTCATTCCCCGCCATACCGTAGAGGTGGTCGGCTTCGTCGCCGCCGGTGAGGTCGGAGTCGTTGCCGTCGCCGCCGAAGACGACCATCGGCCGCATCAGGTCCGTCGGGGTGGTGTTGCTGGTGCGGTCAACGATCAGGTTGATGTTCTTGTCGAGGTCTCGATACCGGCGGCTGATCGTGGGTAGCGAGGAATCGACGATATGCTTGCCGTCGGTGAGGTTGGAGAGGTTGTAGTCCTTCACGTAGCTCAGGAACGCAGCACGGTCTTTGAGGTATTGATCGGTGTAGTTGGCCTTGCCGGACGCCCGTTCGGCGGGGGTAAGCGACTGGTCAGCTTGCCACTGGGCGAAGACGTTCATGCCGCCGACATCCGCCCAGGTGGCGCCCAGAGCCGCGGCGACGGCGGCTTCCTGCCCGACCGCAGCCTTGAGCGCGACCGGCGAACCGGTGAGAAGCGTCAGGAAAGCCGCGAAATCGGTGCGAGCGGCGGTAGCCAGGGCCGCGTCCGGCAGGGAAATCGTCACCTTACCCGCAAGTTCATAGGAGGCGATGCTGCCGGTCACCGCGTTGAGCCAAGTGTAGAACTTGGCCCGATGATCTTCGTCCGCCCAGGTATTGCCGGTAAGCAGGTCGTCGCCGTTCTTGGCTTTATCCTCTCGGGTCAGGGAATCAACCGCAAAGAACACGCGTGAGAGCCCATCGAGAATGTTTTCCAGAACGTCACCTTCGGCTTTGCCTTGGGTGCCGGTGGTGCTTTCGGCCTTGGCGGCCGAGGCGGCCTTGAAGAGCGTCTCGATTTCGCCCTGAGTGCTTGCGGGCGCGAGGGTCATTAGCAGGTTCTGGAGGTTCAGGCTATCGACAATCAACACCAGACTGTGGGTGTCGCCGAAGTCGTTTTGGTTGTATCCGGGGACGAGCAGCTTGATCCCTGCATTGGCAAACGAGGTCTTGGCCGCGTCGGTCAATGCGTTGCCACGGTAGAGGGGTTGATCTTCGATGAAGACGTGGGCGACAACGCCGTAGTGGACCTGGCTGTTGGCAACCAAGCCGGTTGGGGTCGTGGTCGTTTCGGTGCCGACGAGGTCGTACTGGTTGGTAATGCCTGATGAACCGGCCCCCATCGTCTTGCCGAACCAGATGTTGGCGGCGCCGACGGGGATCGAGAGGGCCGAAGTATTGAATTCCTCGGACGTCAGGCGAACGGCGATCTGGTAGTCAAGGGAGTCGGCGGCGATTTCGGTGAGCGGCACGTTCTTGGGGCTGGTCGGCGTGCTGCCGCCGGAGGAAAGCGAAGGCGCGCGGGCCGATTCCTTGGTCACGGCGATGGCGGCGTTGAGCGCGCCGGCGAGTAGCTCCAGTTCGGCTCGTGCTGCCGGGCCGACGATTTCCTCGCTTTCATCGACGACGGTCCAGCCGAGCATGCTGTCGGCCGGTTCGCCACCGTTGGCGGCAATGGCTGCCTTGATCGCGCGGTAGGCCGTCAGGGCTTCAGTGGTGGTGAATTGACTTTCCAGTTGACCCACCGCTGCCGCCTGGTCCCGCAATGCCTGAAACTGTGCCAGCATCTGAGGCAATTTGGCGTAGGTGTCTTCCAGACTGCCATCGCCGATCTTGCCAATGCCGGCGCCGTTGAAGGTGACGACCTGCGAGGCCGCACCGGGATGCATCAGGTTGAACGCCGTGGCCAGGTGCCCGCCCAGGCTGTAGCCGGTGACGGAGAAGGCCTTGCCGTCGAGCGGCCCGCCGGCACGGGCGAGTTCACCGTACCACTTTTCCATATCGGCCAGTTGGCCGAAGGCGAAGCCAAAATCGCCGATCTCCAGCTTGTTCGTCGCTTCGTTGTCTCTCGCGGCATCGTCGATGAATTCGGTGGAACGGAAGCTGATGACGAGTTCGCCGGTCTGGTTGTTCTTGAACAGCGTGCCGGAGAAGCCCGCGCCGGTGTTCACCTTCTGGTCGAGCACCGTCCAGCCCGTGGCGGGGTCGACAAACTTGGTCGCTTCGAATTCGATGAAACGGTTGGTGTGGCCGTTGCCGACTTTGAGGGCATCAATCAACTGTTGGCCAGTCTTGACCGATTGGGTTGCTTCGTCGTACAGGAATGCCTCTGCGGCCATCTGAAGATTGGCGAATTTCAGGTAGTCGGCAATTGTCGGGGTCGTCATGTCATTTCTCCAATCTTGGTTTTAGAACTTTTTCTACGAAATCTTCAGTTTGAATTTGTTGGGCTGATGCGCCATGTCCTGGTCGAATCGGGTAATTGGGGTTTCTCTGAAAGCCGGGACAGGCATGATCTGCTGCCAACAACCACGGCGCTCTACCTCCCGAAGTGTTCCCCTGCCCCCGATCCATCATGTAGCCGATGCGCTCGGCCATCACTTCGTTGGTCTTGAGGTCGATGACCTTCAGGGAACTGCCGGCGATCCAGTAGTCACGCTCTTCGCGGGTGGAGATGTCGTCGTAGGTGACGCCGTAGCGCGGCGCAGGGCCAGGAGCGGGGACTTCGTCGAGGACGAAGGCGTATATATTGAGGTCGAAGTTGGGATTGCGCTTCAGGTCGATCTGGACATTGGGAGCATTTGCGTCCATCTTGCCGACCACTTTCCTGGAGCCGGTATACCGATACCGCTTGCCGTCAATCGGGTCGACCGCTTCGACGTAGCGGTAGCCAAAGCGAGGTGGAGAACCTGGGGCGAATTGTGCCTGGCGAGTTTCGAATCCCCGAACAAAACTCTGGATATAACCTTCGCCGCCCAAATCCCGCCCATACGGATCATCCATCTTGTACTGATCCCCGTAGTTGATTTCCCTGGGCCGCAGCTTCATGAGGAAGACGCCCTCGACATTCTCCGCCGTGCGATGGATGAACTCGCCGGATTTCTTGCAGCGTTCCTGGAACATGGCCTCGGCTTTGGCCAGCCGGGCTTTGGCGTCTTCCGCCGTTGGCGTCTTTTGTGCCAGCGCGGGTAGCGTGGATAGGGTGAGCAGTACACCCAGGAGAAGGCTTCGAATTGTCATCCGTTTCATGCGGCATATCTCCAGTCGTTGTCGTTTCTGGCGGTGGCGGTAATGCGAACCCGCCCGCCGCTGATCTTGGCGTTGTCGTCGCGCAGCGCATTGCCGAGTAGCCGGCCGCTGCCGATGAGTTCGCCGTAGTCGCCGACGGCGGTCACTTCGAGGCGTCCGAAGCTGCCGGCACGCACGGGGTTGCGTTCGATGTGGCGGTAGCAGAACCGCGGATACGTTTCGGCCTGAACGCGTTTGGATTTGCCGAGCCCTTCGCACAGGCTGCTGACCCCATTAGCGATGTCATATCCCGCAGTGGAATTGCCCTTTGCTCTTCGGTGGTTATAATACCCACCATGAACAGCAAGCAAATCATCAAGCAACTGGAAGCAGATGGCTGGTGCCTGGCGCGCGTCAAAGGCTCGCATCACCAGTTCAAGCATCCCGCCAAACCGGGCTTGGTGACGGTCAAGCACCCTGACAGCGACATCCCCGCCGGTACGCTGAACAGCATTCGTAAGCAGGCGGGATGGAAATAGGAGGTTGCCATGCGTTTCCCTGTTGTGCTGCATTCCGACGATGGAATTCGTTTCGGTGTGACGGTTCCCGATTTGCCCGGCTGTTTCTCGGCGGGCGATACGTTCGACGAAGCGCTGGATTCCGTTCTTGAAGCCATTGACCTGCATCTGGAAGGGCTGACGGAGGACGGCGCCGATATTCCCGTTCCGCGGCCCGTTGCCGAGCATCGCCAAAACCCCGACTTTGCCGGGGGCGTGTGGGCGGTGGTGGAAGTGAACGTGTCCCGCTTCGAGGGGCGCGCTGAAAAGATCAACATCACCTTGCCGCGCCGCTTGCTGGCGAGAATCGACCGCTACGCCAAGGAGCACGGCGAAACGCGCTCCGGCTTCCTGGCCGACGCGGCGCGTGCGGCGATGCGATAAGCTGACCGGCCACGGTCTTTCATCCGTCATTTCCCCTCCTCCCCCACCACCCCGACCTTCGTCGTATGCTGGTTGTCACTTCCAAACGAGAACACCTCATCGACCGCCAACCCTCGCGGAATCTGATGCGTAATAAACAGCATCGTCACCTTCCCCTTGAGCTTGTTGATCGTCTTGGCGAAGAGTTCGGCGGTCGGCTGGTCGAGGTTGGACACCGCCTCGTCGAAGATGAGGATCTTCGGCCGCTTGAGTAAGGCCCGGGCAATGGCGATGCGCTGCTTCTGCCCTCCGGAGAGCCCGGTGCCGCGTTCGCCGATCTCGGTCTGGTAGCCCTCGGGCAGCTTCTCGATCACCTCGTGAATTTCGGCGGCCTTGCACGCGGCGATGACGTCGTCGAAGGTCGCCTGCGGGTGGGCCATGACCAGGTTCTGATAGAGCGTTCCCGAGAAGAGCACCGTGTCCTGCGGGACGACACCGAAGACGCTGCGCAGTTCGTTGGCCGCGAGGTGGCGGATGTCCTTGCCGTCGAGCGCGATCCGCCCTTCCTGCGGTTGGTAGAAGCCGAGCATCAGCTTGGCCAGCGTGCTCTTGCCACAGCCGGACGGCCCCATGATCACACTCAAGTGGCCGGGCTTGAACGCGAGGTCGAGATTGCGGTACAGCCAGGGCAGGTGTTCGCTGTCCCACGGGGATTTCCTCGGGTCACCCTGACCGGGTGCCCCTCGGGCATAGCGGAAAGCAAGATTGTGGATCGTCAGATACGCCTTGCCGGCTGCTTCGCGCTGGGGGATCAGCGCATGCGGTTCCTGCGGCATGTCCATGATGTCCCCCAGCCGTTTGACGGCGATGCTGGCTTGCTGGAACTCCTGCCACAGGCCGACCAGTCGCAGCATCGGCTGGCTCATGCGGCTGGCGAACATCTGGAAGGCGACCAGCATGCCGACGGTGAAGCCTTCGTTCCTCATCACCAGCAGCGCGCCGACGATCAGGATCGAGAGCGTCATCACCTGCTCCAGAGCGTTGGCGACGACGGTGTAGGTGTTGCCGATCTGTTTGGTGCCAAAGCCGGCGGCGAGGTACTGGGCGAGCAGGTCGCCGTATTGCTTGTCGATGTCCGGCTCCATCTGCAGCGATTTGACGGTGGCCATTCCGCACACGTACTCGGTGAGGAAGGACTGGTTGCGGGCGCCGAGCATGAACTGGCGGTTGAGCTTGTCACGAAAGACCGGGGCGACGAGCAGGCTGATCAGGGCAATGATGCCGAGCAGGCCGAGCGCGATCAGCGAGAGCTGCCAGCTGTAGGCGAACATCACGGCGAGGAAGACGAGCAGGAAAGGGAAGTCGAGAATCAGCGTGACGGCGGCGCTGGAGACGAATTCGCGGATCGTCTCGACGCCGTGCAGGCGGGCGACGAGCGTGCCGGTCGGACGGTGTTCGAAGTACGGCAGCGGTAATCGGAGGAGGTGGCGGAAGACCTGGCTGCCGAGCACGGCGTCGATGCGGTTGCCGGTGTGCAGCACCAGGTACTGGCGCAGCCAGCTCATGCCGCTGGTAAACAGCATGAACATGACGAGGGCGACGCCGAGGACGACGAGCGTGCTGTTGCTCTGATGGACGACGACTTTGTCGATGATCACCTGGGTGATCAGCGGCGTGGCGAGACCGACGAGCTGGATGGCCAGCGAAGCGAGCAGGACGTCGCGCCAGATCGTTCGGTGTTTCTTGAGTTCGGGGATGAACCAGGAAAATCCGAAGGCTTTCTTCTCGGTGACAAAGCCGGCGATGTCGTCCTGCTCGCCCCCGCTCGCCGTGCTTTCCTTGGCGACGAGGAGGAGCTCGGGGGCGAGCTGATTGGCGGCGTCGGCAATCGGCAGCGTCTCCGGCGTCTGTGCGCCGGGACGGAAGTAGAGGAGCTGTTCGGCCGAAGCTTTGACGATGAGCAGGGGGCGCAGCGTGGGAGGCGGGCGGGCTGCGACGGCTGCGGCGGCTTGGTTTGGCGCATCGTCTGCCGGCGGGAGCGCGTCACTGGCCGGAACGGTCTCCGGGGCGTCGAGCGGCGGCAGGAAGGCGATGGCCGGCAGCGGGAGTTTTTGCCAGTCCAGGTCGGTCACCGGGCAGTGGCCGGTCTTGATGCCCAAGGCCCGTGCGGCGTCGTGCAGGGTGGCCAGGGTATGCGGTGGCGGGTAATCCTGGGCCAGCAGTGCGGCGTCGAAGGGGATGCGGAACAATCCGCACAGGCTGCCGAGCAGCCACAGCAGATCCTCCTGCTTCACCCCCTCCTGAAGGTTCATGTCATTGTTGTTTTTATGGAACCTGCGGAGCGTAGGCCCACCTCAATGAATTGTCAAGCAGTGTGTGCTATTTGCGCAAGATGTGTTGTTTGTTCGCAGCTCATATAAGCAAGCGCTTCTTTGTTTGAAGTCAATCTGCAAATGAAAATGTCGGGGGGCAAGCGCATTCACCCCTCTCCCCAACTCCTCTGGTGGAACAACTGAGCATTCGACTAGGCCGTACAAGACCACAGCCAAGTCGCTGCTTATCCCGCAAGGGGCCAGCGGCGGCGGGAAGGCTACGAGTCTATGGCAACCGACCAGTGTTCGATTTCGCCACCACGCCCCAGGTTCTCGACCAGGCGGAGCGCCATCGGCGATTGATCGCTGGCATCGAGAAAACGGATCGACACGGCGCGCGCCGGCAGGCCCGCCGGCAAAACGACGACCGCCCGGCTGCCACCCTCACCGGCCGGCAAGAGGAAAGCGGGTTGTCGTGAATTCTTGCCGGCCGGTTTTACCCTGGCTTCGGCGATCAGCGGTTTGGGTTGGCCGTCGAACAGGCTGGCGGTGACGCACAGGCCACCGTCAATTCGCGAGAACAGACTGCCGATCATGGCCAAGGTGCAATGCTGATGTTGCGGCAACTTGACCGCCAATAGACCACCGAGGATCAGGCGTGATTCGACACTTCCGGTGGGGCAAAACAGATTCAGGACGCCTGGTGCCTGATGCGTGAATTGCCAGGTCTCGAATTTTCCGTTCTCGGCTTCGGCTTCGCCATCGCGTACGAAGTGGCCGAATACGGCAATCTGTTCATGGTTGAGGCGGCTGTTGTGAGACGCAGAAGTAACCGCTTCCGTCAGGCCTTTGCCGCCCAACAGGCGATGAATATTCTCCAGCCCCGCCGCGACATTGACGGATACCATTTCGGCAACGAGCTCTGTCGAGCAGTTTTGCGGATATCTGAAGTTATGCGTCAGCATGGTAAGCAGGGCGACGCACGCTTCGGAAGTCAGCCCGCTGCCCAGCTTGAGGAGTTCCGGCGATTCGCCTTTGGCCAGCAATTCGAGCCGCTGCTGCATCTTGCGCAACACGGCATCGACTGAAAGCCAGCGTCCGACGCTGGCCGCACGGGAGTGGTCATGAATGGGGCGATCCTGCGATAAATTGAGGGCAACGCAGCAGGATTTCGGGTTTGCGTCCGGTGCGTCGATCACCGCCGCCTGCTCTCGCCAGCGCGCGAGCCAGCGTGTAGCGGCAGCGAACTGTCCGCGCGACAAGGTAAACGGTCGTGCAAGATGCAGCATCAGAACCATGCCGTATTGGCCGCTCACGGTCGACTTGCTGGTTTCTCCCAACAAGCGGTCTTCTACAGGATCGCGCGTAACGCTCAGTTGTTCTGCCGAAGCCCAGATTGAATGCAGATTGCGCCAAAACTCGCCGTCAAGTTCGGCACCGGCAAGGTAGCAACTCATTTGTTCCATGCGTAGACAGGCCAGCACGCGATGAGCGACTTTGGCGCTGTAGGCCATGATAAGGGCATCTTTTTCAAGACAGGCACGCAGGCAATGCAAATAGCCAACCGTACAGGATCGCCAAAGTCGACGCGTCATGTCCAGCACGGTCTGTTCGGCAGGCAGCAGGGGAAGCGGCTTGTTTTCGTAACGCCGCTGGCATTCCTGGCTTACAGAAAAGATCGACTTGCGCAGTACTTCCAGGGTCTTGAAACGTTCGCGAGAGGTCGTGATCGAGCTGTTGAAAAGCTGAATCTGCGCGACCAGACTGGCCAGCATGGCGGGCGCATTGGCCTGCGGTTGCCCGGCAAGCCACACAGCCGCACTGTCGGAATCGACAAACGCGGCCTTGTTGTCAGTTTGTGATATCGGCACAGAAAACCCGGCCATCGACGATCTACCTTAAGGATTGAAGCCGTCCGGAAAAAAGCCTTTCTTCGCGCGCTGAACCAAGCTGCCCAGCCATCGGCAGTTTGGTTCAGCGCGTATGTCCCAAGTCAATCAAGACGCAAATTACTTGCGGGGATCTTCGCACAGTTCAAGCAACACGCCATGAGTTGATTTCGGGTGCAGGAACGCAATGTCCAAACCTTCGGCTCCTTTGCGTGGCGATTTGTCGATCAGTTGCACGCCCTTTTCTTGCAGCTCGGCCAGGTTGGCCTGAAGCCCGGTAACGGCGAAAGCGACATGCTGTATGCCTTCGCCCTTCTTTTCAATGAATTTTCCGATCGGGCCGTCCGGGTCGGTCGACTCTAGCAATTCGATTTTGGATTGCCCGATTTTGAAGAAGGCGGTCCTGACCTTTTGTTCCTTAACTTCCTCGATGGAATAGCATTTCATGCCAAGCTGCTTTTCCCAGAACGGAATGGCTTCGTCCAGACTCTTAACGGCTATACCGATATGCTCGATGTGCGACAGGTTCATAGTGCATTCCTTTGCGTTGTGTTGATACAGGGGGAGAAATCATCCAGCAAAATTCACTTTTGAGTGTCAGTGTAGGCGTTTATACCAAATCCCAAACAATCTTTGGGTCAAATGCTACTTTGCCGACCGTCTGACATTGCCCGAAGTGGCAATGATCCCGTCGCGTGAGAAGGATTCCAAATTGGTTTCAATGGCGTCGGGATCGTAGAGGTAGTTGACCATCAATCCGTAGGATTGTTGCAAACCATGCGTCGAAGTATCGGCCAGCGTGTTGATGCGCTCGATGCGGGCGCCATTGCCGAGGTGGAAGCGCGCCACCGGATCGAAGGGGCGGTCGCCTGTCTTGGCATTGAGAAGATAGCCCGCGGCGAGGCGCAGCAAGCCGGGCTGCAGGCTGCGGGCGAGGCGAGTATTGCCAACCCAAGCGGCATCGCCGAGCAATGTACGTATGCCGTCCGCCGTATTGACCACCGTTCCTTTTGATCCGGCCTGGCGCGCGACGCGCTCGACCACTTCAGCGCTGAAGGCTTGATTCCAGGACTCGGGGTTCTTTTCTGCCCAGCGACGCAACATCGGAATCGGCGATAGCGTGGCAAAGGTGGTCAGACGGGGAAAATCGCGTTTCAGGTCGTCAACGACACGTTTGAGCAGAAAATTTCCGAAGGAAACGCCACGCAAGCCGGGTTGCGTATTCGAGATCGAATAGAAAATGGCCGTTTTGGCACGTTGCGCATCAAAGACGGGCGCTCGCTCGTCGAGCAATGCCTGCACGTTGTCGGCAAGTTCCTCCACCAGCGCCACCTCGACGAAGATCAGTGGCTCCATCGGCATGCGCGGATGGAAAAAGGCATAGCAACGACGGTCGGAGTCGAGGCGGTTTTTCAAATCGCTCCATGAACGGATTTCGTGTACCGCCTCATACTTGATCAGTTTTTCGAGGAGCAGCGCCGGCGAGTTCCATGAAATGCGCTGAAGTTCAAGAAATCCGACATCGAACCAGGCAACGAATTGGTGTTCGAGTTCGCGGTCCAGCGAGCGCAGCGCGAGATCGCTGTCAAGGTAACGCAACAGGTCGGCGCGCATATCGACAAGAAACTTGACGCCCTGCGGCAGCGCGTTGAACTGGGTGAGGATGCGCAAGGGCACGGAACGAAGCTCATTGCGTAGCGCAGATTCCTCGGCCCATTGGGTCGCGGTGCCGATCGCCGCCTGATAGCGGCCGTGTGCCTTCTCGATCGTTTTTGGATCCGGACAGAATTCCGTGGCGACGATGTGAAGAAACGCCGCGCGGCCGGAATCGTTGAGTGACAGATACGTGTCGGCAAGCCGCGCTGCGCGCTGTCGGGCAGAAACTTCGCCGCCCAGACCGACGGCACATTCCTTGAGCTGTTCGCGTATCAAGGCCAATTGTTTATCGCTGAGCATGCCGGTGCTTTCATGTTCACCGAGCAGCTTGCGAACCTTTTGAAGGCCGCGTGAGACAATTCCACTTGTCATTATGTTACTCCCGATCCGTGGTCTTTATTTCCTCAGATTTCTCGCCTGTACGACCAGAAGAGCATGACGATTCCGGTCAGAATCATGGGCAGCGACAGCCACTGTCCCATGCTGATGACTTCCGAGAGGCCAAAGATACCATCATCCGGCGTTCGGAAAAACTCGGAAACAAAGCGCAGGCTTCCGTAACCGATGAGGAACACGCCGGAGACGGCGCCGTGTGGTCGGGCGCTGCGCGAATACAACCACAGGACAATGAACAGCAATAGGCCTTCCAGACCCGCTTGATACAGCTGCGAGGGATGGCGCGGTTGAGTATCCACCTGTGGGAAAATCATCGCCCAGGGCAAGTCGGGATCGCAAACGCGGCCCCACAATTCGCCGTTGATGAAATTGCCAATCCGGCCGGCGGCCAAGCCCAGAGGCACCAGCGGCGCAATGAAGTCGGTAATGTCCAGCCAGCGACGTTGCGTCTTGCGGGCGAACAGCCCCATCGCCGCCAGGACACCGAGAAAGCCGCCGTGAAAAGACATGCCGCCTTTCCAGACGGCAAAGACCTCCAGGGGATGCGCAAGATAGTAACCGGGTTCGTAGAACAGCACCTGCCCCAAGCGTCCGCCAAGAATTACGCCGAGCACGCCGTAGAACAGCAGGTCGTCGAGTTGCGGCACCGTCCAGCCGGATTTTGACAATTGCGGGTGTGTTTGAATCCGCCGCTTGCCGAGCCACCAGAACTGGAGAAAGGCCGCGAGATACATCAGCCCGTACCAGCGGACAGCCAGCGGGCCCAGCGAAATAGCGATCGGGTTGAACTGAGGATGAATCAACATGGCGGCGAATCAGCGTGTCGGCAACACGTAACGAACGCTTGCGGGGCTTTCGGATAGAATTCCGATTATAGCTTGCCACCCAGAAGCATTACCCTCTTTCGGAGATACGCCATGCCTGACTATCGTTCCCGCACGTCGACCCACGGTCGCAACATGGCCGGTGCGCGCGCTCTATGGCGTGCGACTGGAATGAAAGACGGCGATTTCGGAAAGCCGATCATTGCCGTCGTCAATTCATTCACCCAGTTTGTTCCGGGGCACGTCCATCTCAAGGATCTGGGTCAACTGGTAGCGCGCGAAATCGAAGCGGCCGGCGGTATTGCCAAGGAATTCAATACCATCGCCATCGACGACGGCATCGCCATGGGGCACGACGGCATGCTGTATTCACTGCCTTCGCGCGATTTGATCGCCGACTCCGTCGAATATATGGTCAATGGACATTGCGCCGACGCCATGGTCTGCATTTCGAATTGCGACAAGATTACGCCGGGCATGCTGATGGCGGCGATGCGCGTCAACATCCCGGCCATCTTCGTGTCTGGCGGCCCGATGGAAGCCGGTAAAGTGCGCTTGGGCGGCAAGACGATCACTATCGATCTGGTCGATGCGATGGTCAAAGCGGTCGACAGCACTATTTCGGATGCCGATCTGGCGGAAATCGAACGTTCGGCGTGCCCGACTTGTGGTTCTTGCTCCGGCATGTTTACCGCCAATTCAATGAACTGTCTGACCGAAGCGCTCGGCTTCTCATTGCCGGGCAACGGCACGCTGGTGGCCACCCACGCCGACCGCAAGGGGCTTTTCGTCAAGGCCGGGCACCAGATCGTCGAACTCTGTCGCCGCTACTACGAGCAAGACGATGCGTCCGTGCTGCCACGATCAATCGGTTCCTTTAAAGCTTTCGAGAATGCCATGACGCTGGACGTCACGATGGGCGGCTCGACCAATACCGTTTTGCATCTGCTGGCGGCTGCACAGGAAGCCGGCGTCGATTTCACCATGCAGGATATTGACCGGATCTCGCGCAAAGTACCCTGCCTGTGCAAGGTGGCGCCGATGACTGACAAGTACCACATCGAGGACGTGCATCGCGCCGGAGGCATCTTTGGCATTCTGGGCGAGCTCAAACGTTCGGGCTTGCTGCACCTCGGAGTGCCGACCGTGCACAGCAAGACCTTGGATGAGGCCATCGTGCACTGGGACGTGATGCATCATTCGCGCGACCTCAAAGTTTATGAATACTTCCGTGCCGCGCCGGGTGGTGTTCCCACTCAGACCGCTTTCTCGCAGAATCGTCGCTACCCGGAGCTGGATCTTGACCGGACGCATGGTTGTATTCGCGACAAGTCCAATGCCTACTCGAAAGAAGGGGGGCTGGCCGTGCTCTTCGGCAACATCGCGCAGGATGGCTGTATCGTAAAAACCGCCGGCGTGGATGAGAGTATCTGGAAATTCACTGGCAAGGCGCGGGTTTTTGAAAGTCAGGATGCCGCCGTTGAAGCCATTCTCGCGGATCAGATTGTTGCCGGCGAGGTCGTGGTAATCCGCTACGAAGGCCCCAAAGGCGGGCCTGGCATGCAGGAGATGCTTTATCCGACCTCCTATCTCAAATCCAAGGGGCTGGGCAAGGTCTGCGCGCTGTTGACCGATGGGCGCTTTTCGGGCGGAACCTCGGGATTGTCCATCGGCCACGTCTCGCCGGAGGCCGCTGAAGGTGGAGCTATCGGCCTGGTCGAAGAAGGTGACACCATCGAAATCGACATTCCCAACCGGCGCATTCATCTGGCTGTAACCGACGCTGTATTGCAGCGTCGTCGTGTGGCGATGGATGCCAGGAACGAGCAGAGTTGGCAACCGGCATCCGAGCGGACGCGCATCGTTTCCAAGGCCTTGCAGGCCTACGCTCTGATGGCCTCGTCGGCGTCGACCGGCGCCGTGCGCGACCTCAGCTTGCTCAAGCGTCGTTGATCAGTCGGCCAGGAGATAAAATCAACCGGCCAATCTTCAGTCAACGCTTTCCTGTACCTGCGCGTTAGCTTATCTGTCCCCATGACAATTTTGTGCCGACCTTGAGATTTGGCAGCAAATTGGAATATGATCACCCTGTGGCAACCACTTTCATCAACGGAGAGAAAGAATGAAGACTACTTACCTATCCCTGCTGGTTGCGGCCGGCCTCCTGTCTGCCGGTGCAGCACAAGCAGCGGACGAAATGGCCTTGGCCAAAGCCAAGAACTGCCTGGCCTGTCATGCGGTTGACAAGAAACTCGTCGGCCCATCCTACCAGGATGTTGCCAAGAAATTCACGGCTAAGGACGAAGCCATGCTTGTCGAGAAGGTTATAAAGGGTAGCAAGGGTGCCTGGGGTCCGGTGCCGATGCCGCCAAACGCGTCGGTTACGCCCGAAGAAGCGAGCAAGCTGGTAAAGTGGATTCTGAGCCTCAAGTAATCACTTTTCGACAGCAACACGCATGCCAAACAACAAGACCGGTGAAAGCCGGTCTTGTTGTTTGGAGACGAAAGCGCCTTCTCGTTGGCCAACACCCACTCTAACTTACGCATTGACATCATGAGGCTAGGTCAGCAGAATCAGACCCCTGAGTCCACTCTTTCCACAAAAATCGCCTCTGGAGGAAGAAACATGTCGTACTTGCGCATTTCCAGCATGACACTCGCCGTTGCTGCAGCCATATCCTTGATCGGTTGCGGCCAGAAGGAAGAGCCCAAACCAGCGCCCGCTCCTGCGCCCGTAGCGGCCCCCGTGCCGCCTCCAAAACCTGAAGTGACGGTCAGACTCGGTCACGTTGCCCCATTGACCGGACCGCAGGCCCATCTGGGCAAGGATAACGAAAATGGCGCTCGCATGGCGATTGACGAGCTGAATGCCCAAGGTCTTGAGATCGGTGGTGCCAAAGTCAAGTTCGATCTTGTCGCAGAAGACGATCAGGCCGATCCGAAGCAGGGCACCATTGTTGCCCAGAAGCTGGTCGATGCCAAAGTCAATGGGGTGATCGGCCACCTCAATTCAGGGACGACCATCCCGGCATCCAAGATCTATTTCGATGCTGGCATCCCGCAGATTTCCGGCTCGGCGACCAACCCGAAGTACACCCAACAGGGATTCACCACGGCTTTCCGGGTGATGGCCAATGACGTGCAGCAGGGCAAAGTTCTCGGTGAATTTGCGGCGCACCAGATGGGGGGCAAGAAGATTGCCATCATCGACGACCGTACCGCTTATGGTCAGGGTCTTGCCGACGAGTTTGAAAAAGCGATTCTCGCCGCTGGCGGCAAGATAGCGACGCGTGAATTCACCAATGACAAGGCCACCGATTTCGCCGCCATCCTGACCAAGATCAAGTCGAAGAAAGTTGATGTCGTGTTCTACGGCGGTATGGACGCCCAGGGTGGCCCGATGGCCAAGCAGATGAAATCGCTGGGTGTGAAAGCGAAGTTCCTTACCGGTGACGGCGGCTGCACGCCGGAATTCATCAAGCTTGCCGGCGAAGCCAGTGAAGGCCAGTTCTGTTCGCTGCCGGGAGTACCGCTTGACCAGATGCCGGGCGGCAAGGCGTTTGGCGATGCCTTCACCGCCAAGTACGGCCAGATCCAGCTCTATGCACCGTACGTATATGATGCCGTGATGGTCATGGTCGATTCCATGAAACGCGCGAATTCGGTTGAATCGGCCAAATTCCTGCCGGAAATCGGCAAGTCTGACTACCAGGGCGTTTCTGCCAAAGTGCAGTTCGATGACAAGGGTGACCTCAAGGGCGGCGCCATCAGCATGTATCAGGTGAAAGATGGCAAATGGGAATATCGTGAAACCATTGGTGGTTCGCCGGCAGAGATGGTCAAGGAAGCGGTGAAGGATGCCGCTGCCGCAGTCAAGGATGCTGCTGTGGCGACCGGTGAAGCCGCCAAGGATGCCGTGAAAGGTGCGGCCATGGAGGGAGCGAAGGCGGCTGCAGATGTGGCCAAGGGCGCAGCCGATGCCACCAAGAGTGCGGCAGAAGCCACCAAAGCCGCTGTAGAGAAAAAGTAGGCGCTCCACCTAACTGAGCAAACGGCACCTGAGGGTGCCGTTTGCTTGTTCGGTTGGCCGCTCGGTGTACATTCCGAAGGCATTTCAGGCGTTACCAACGATGGATATCTTCATCCAGCAAATCATTAACGGCCTGATTCTGGGCAGCATTTACGCGTTGGTCGCGCTGGGCTACACGATGGTGTATGGCATCATGGGCCTGATCAACTTTGCTCACGGTGAAGTCGTCATGATCGGCGCCATGGTTGCCTTGTCGGTCATCAAGCTGCTCGAAAACAGCGGGCTGCCCGTCTTCCTGCTCCTCTTGTTCGGGCTTGCCGCAGCGGCGCTGGTGTGCATGGCCGTGGGTTTCACGATCGAGCGCATCGCCTACCGGCCTTTGCGTCGTGCACCGCGGCTGGCCCCACTGATTACGGCGATTGGCGTTTCCATCGTCCTGCAGAATCTCGCCATGCTGATCTGGGGACGGAACTATCACGCCTTTCCACCGATATTGCCGACGACTTCGATGACGATATTCGGCGCGACCATAACCAGTCTGCAAGTGGCCATCGTGCTGATTGCCGCGCTGATGATGATCGGACTGATGATCCTCATCAACCGCACGCGCCTTGGAAGGGCCATGCGTGCCACATCGGAAAACCCGTCGATTGCCCAACTCATGGGGGTAAACATCAACCAGATCATTTCATTCACTTTCGTCATCGGCTCGGCACTTGCGGCCGTTGCCGGCCTGATGGTTAGCGCCAACTATTCGATCGCCCACTACTACATGGGTTTCATGCTCGGGCTGAAGGCCTTCACTGCGGCCGTTCTGGGAGGTATCGGCAATATCGCCGGCGCCATGCTCGGCGGAATTCTGCTCGGCTTGATCGAGTCGCTGGGCGCGGGCTACATCGGCGATCTGACCGGTGGCTTTCTCGGCAGCCATTATCAGGATATCTTCGCTTTCTTTGTGCTGATCGGCGTGCTGGTTTTTCGGCCTTCCGGACTGATCGGCGAAAAGGTTTCAGAACGGGCATGATGGCGCAACTTCCCGGTCTCGGACAATTTCGCCGCGACAAGAGTGCTGCGGTCATCGCCAGCATCGTCATGGGCATCGTGCTCGCCGCCCTTCCCTTCCTGATTGGCAGCGGGTTGGGCAACTCCTGGTTGCGCATCGTTGACTTTGCCATGCTCTACATCATGCTGGCCCTTGGCCTGAATATAGTGGTCGGTTTTGCCGGGTTGCTCGATCTCGGATACATCGCCTTCTACGCTGTGGGTGCCTATCTTTATGCGCTTCTGGCCAGTCCGCAATTCGGACTGCATTATCCCGTTTGGCTGATCATTCCGGCCGGCGCTGCACTTGCCGGATTCTTCGGGGCCTTGTTGGGCGCGCCAACCCTGCGTTTGCGCGGCGATTATCTGGCCATCGTCACGCTCGGGTTTGGCGAGATCGTGCGTATATTCTTGAACAACCTGAATGCGCCGATCAACATCACCAACGGACCGCAGGGCATATCGGGTATCGATCCGTTGCACTTTGGGGGAGTCACACTGGCCAAGCCGATAAGCTTTCTCGGCTTCACGATTCCTTCGTTACACGCTTACTATTACCTCTTTCTTGGGCTTGCGCTATTCATCGTTTTCGTCACCATCCGGCTGGAAAACTCGCGCATCGGCCGTGCCTGGGTCGCCATCCGCGAAGACGAAATTGCCGCCAAAGCCTGTGGCATCAATACCCGCAACATCAAATTATTGGCTTTTACCATGGGCGCCAGCTTTGGTGGCGTTGCTGGCGGCCTGTTTGCCGGTTTCCAGGGATTTGTCAGCCCGGAATCGTTCAATTTGATGGAGTCGATCATGGTGCTGTGCATGGTGGTGCTCGGCGGCATGGGCAATATCCCGGGTGTCATTCTCGGTGGCGTGATGCTGACCATCCTTCCGGAAATCTTCCGTCATGGCGCCGGACCGGTCCAACTGGCTTTGTTCGGCAAGATCCTGCTCGATCCGGAAGCGTTGCGCATGCTGCTTTTCGGTCTGGCGCTGATCGTGGTCATGCTCTACCGGCCGGCCGGCCTGTGGCCATCGACTACCCGTCGACGGGAATTCAAGGGCGAGTCGACAACCGATGTGCTGAAGGAAGGCGAATGAGCCATTCCCTCCTCGAAGCACGGGCGATCGGCAAGAATTTCGGCGGCGTTACGGCCCTGCGCGATGTCTCGCTGACCATCAAACAGGGCGAAATCTATGGTTTGATCGGACCGAATGGCGCCGGCAAGACCACTTTTTTCAACGTGCTTACCGGGCTATATCATCCCGATGGCGGAGAGATCGTGTTTGCCGGTGAAACACTGCAGGCCAGTGCGCCGCACAAGGTGGCCAAACGCGGCATCGCCCGGACGTTCCAGAACATCCGCCTGTTTGCCAACATGACGGCGATGGAAAACGTCATGGTCGGTCGCCATGCCCGAACGCATGCTGGCGTACTTGGTGCCGTCCTGCATGACCGTCGCACAGTCAACGAAGAAGCCGCCATCAGACAACGCGCCGAGGAACTTCTGCATTACGTTAACATCGCCGACCGTGCCGACGATCTGGCCCGGAACCTGTCCTACGGCGATCAGCGCCGTCTCGAAATTGCCCGTGCGCTGGCCACCGAACCCAAGCTGCTGGCACTCGACGAACCGGCGGCCGGAATGAACGGTGCCGAAACCGGAGATTTGCGCGAACTCATCGAAGGCATCCGCAAGGATGGCATCACCGTCCTGCTCATCGAACACGACGTCAAACTGGTCATGGGTCTGTGCGATCGCGTCGCCGTCCTCGATTACGGGGAAAAGATCTGCGAAGACATCCCTTCGGTCGTTCAAAATGACCCCAAGGTCATCGAAGCTTACCTGGGAGGCAGCCTTGCTTGAGGTGACCGGGCTTCGCGTCGCTTATGGCGGCATTCAGGCCGTGCGCGGCATTACGTTTCACATCAATCAGGGCGAGATGGTCGCGCTGATCGGCGCCAATGGCGCGGGCAAGACCAGTACGCTCAAAGCGCTGTCGCGCCTGCTTGATATTTCGGGTGGCAGCGTGCGTTATTGTGGCAAGGAGTTATCCATACTGCCTCCGCATCAGCTGGTTTCCGAAGGCATTGCGATGGTGCCCGAAGGTCGCGGTGTCTTTCCGCGCATGAGCATCATCGAGAACTTGCAGATGGGTGCTTACGTGCGCCGGGACAAAGACGGTATCGATGCCGACCGCGAACACGTCTTCACGCTTTTCCCGCGTCTCAAGGAGCGCGCGCACCAATTGGCCGGGACCCTGTCCGGCGGCGAACAACAGATGCTGGCTATCGGACGCGCGCTGATGTGTCGACCGAAATTACTGCTGCTGGACGAACCCTCCATGGGCCTCGCTCCGCTCATGGTGCAAAAAATATTCGAGGTCGTTCGCGCCGTGGCCGACAAGGGAATGACGGTATTGCTCGTCGAGCAGAACGCCAAACTGGCGCTTGAAGTCAGCCAGCGCGGTTACGTCATGGAGAGCGGCGAGATCACGCTCACCGATGAATCCGCAAGACTGCTTGCCAACCCCAAAGTGCGCGAAGCCTATCTCGGCGAGTAATGCGCCTTCTTCAGCGCTTCTAACCGGGTTGCCCGGGTTGCCGAATCCGATGCTGTTCAAGTTCCTGGATTCAGCGGTTTTCGCTTATTCCGGTGCAGCGGTTAAAATACCGCACTTCCGGAATCAAGGACCACGACGTGAGCAACGCCCTGAAAACCCTCTCCACTGCAGCGCCTGCGACCAATTTCATTCGCAACATCATTGATGCCGACTTGGCTGCCGGCAAGCACGCGCAACGACGTTGGTCTGGCCAGCCCGGACTTGGCGACCAGCAGCAAGCCGGTGACCTGGATGCGGCAAGAATTCGCACCCGTTTTCCGCCGGAGCCGAACGGTTATCTGCATTTTGGCCATGCCAAGTCGATCTGCCTGAATTTTGGCCTGGCGAACGATTACGGTGGCCGCTGCCATCTGCGTTTCGACGACACCAATCCGGAAAAGGAAGAAAAGGAATACGTCGATTCGATCATCGACGCCGTGCATTGGCTCGGGTTTTCCTGGCAGGACGATGTCGAGAATAATCTTTACTTCGCTTCCGATTATTTTGACTGGATGGTGGCCTGCGCCGAATCTCTGATCCAAACCGGAAATGCCTACGTCGACAGCCAGAGCGCCGACGAAATGCGTATCGGACGCGGAACGTTGACCCAGGCCGGTCTGGATTCGCCCTGCCGTCATCGCAGCATCGAAGAGAACATGGATCTGTTCAGGCGCATGCAGGCGGGCGAGTTCCCGGATGGCGCGTACATCCTGCGCGCGAAAATCGACATGGCTTCGCCCAATATCAACCTGCGCGACCCGGCCATTTATCGGATTCGTCATGCGACGCATCACAATACCGGCGACAAGTGGTGCGTCTACCCGATGTACACCTTCGCGCACCCGATCGAAGACGCGCTGGAAAACATCACTCATTCGATCTGCACTCTGGAATTCGAGGATCAGCGCCCCTTTTACGACTGGCTGCTGGAGCGGTTGGCCGAAGCCAATCTGTTTCAGCGGCCGTTGCCGCAACAGATAGAGTTTTCGCGCCTCAATCTTAGTTACGTCGTGCTTTCCAAACGCAAGCTGATCCAGCTTGTCGAAGAAAAGCACGTCAACGGCTGGGACGATCCGCGCATGCCGACGTTGGTCGGCGCGCGCCGGCGCGGTTATACCCCGGAAGGTTTCCGGCTCTTTGCCGAACGCGTTGGCGTATCCAAATCCGATTCGCTGATCGAATACACGCTGCTGGAAGAAGCCATGCGCGAGGTGATGAACGAAACTGCCGAACGCCGCATTGCCGTGCTCGATCCCTTGAAACTGATCATCGATAATTATCCTGAAGGGCAACGCGAGGATTGCTTCGCGCCCAACCATCCGCTGAAGCCGGAATTGGGAAAACGCGCCATGCCGCTTGGCCGTGAGTTGTGGATTGAGCGCGAGGATTTCATGGAAGTGCCGAGCAAGGGCTATCGCCGGCTTTATCCAGGCAACAGGGTGCGCCTGCGCTATGGCTTTGTGGTCGAGTGCAGCGGTTGCGACAAGGACGCGAACGGCGAGATCATCGCGGTGCATTGTCACTACCTGCCCGACTCGAAAAGCGGTTCGCCGGGCGCCGACAACTACAAGGTCAAGGGCAATCTGCACTGGGTTTCCGTCGCACATGGCCATCAGGCCGATGTTCGGCTCTACGACCGGCTTTTTTCCACGCCCGCACCGGGCGGTCGGCGCGAGGGCGATGCTCCCGATCTGGAACGCGATTTTCTCGACGACCTGAATCCGGACAGCGTGGTTCTCGTCAAGGCCTGGCTGGAACCCTCGCTCAGGCTGGCCAGAGCGGAAGATCGCTTCCAGTTCGAGCGGCATGGATACTTTGTCGCGGATCGTTTCGACTCGAAGGATGGAGCGCCGGTATTCAACCGCAGCGTAACCCTGAAGGATTCGTTGGCGAAAAATACATGAATTTCATCGAATCGCTGAACCGGGCCTGGACAACCAACAACTCGCTGCTTTGTGTTGGACTTGACCCCGATCCTTTGAAGTTCCCCCCGCATCTCAAGGGAAGACCTGATGCGATTCTGGAGTTCTGCACACGCATTGCCGATGCCACTGCCCACCTTGTGTGTTGTTTCAAGCCGCAGATCGCTTACTTTGCCGCGCAGCGCGCCGAAAGCCAGCTTGAAGCGCTGATTTCGCACATTCATACCCGCCACCCCGGTATCCCGGTCATCCTTGATGCCAAGCGCGGCGATATTGGCAGCACCGCCGAGCAATACGCCGTTGAAATCTTTGAGCGCTACCGGGCCGATGCCATCACCGTGAACCCGTACATGGGCCGTGATTCGGTCGAGCCCTATCTCGCTTACCCGGACAAGGGTGTCATCTTGCTCTGCCGTACGTCCAATCCTGGCGGCAGCGACTTACAGTTTCTTGACGTGGGAACGACCGGGCGTCCGGAAAAGCTTTACGAGCGCGTGGCCCGGCTGGTGGCGCGTGAATGGAACGCCAACGGTCAGTGTGCGCTCGTCGTCGGCGCCACGTTTCCCGGCGAGATTGCCCGCGTGCGCGAAATCGTCGGCGACCTGCCGCTGCTTGTTCCCGGTATTGGCGCACAAGGCGGCGATGTGCAAGCCACCGTGCAGGCCGGTCGTACCGGTAATGGCAATGGCCTGATTGTCAATTCGTCGCGCGCCATACTGTACGCCGGCGTCAAGGATAGTTCGGAAACGGGCTACGCCGATGCCGCACGCCGTGTTGCTCTGGAAACCCGCGATACGATCAACCGCTATCGCTGACCAGCCAGACCCTTCCCAAAGGCATGACAGGTTATTCCCTGATGGCCTCGACGGCGATGTCGATGGTCACCTCATCGCCCACGTAAGGGGCGTGCTTGCCGGCGTGGAACTCGGTGCGGCTGATTTTCGTCGTGGCGTTGGCGCCGATGGCGTCCTTCTTCAGCATGGGGTGCGGCATCGACTGAAATGAGGTGATGGTCAAAGTGACGGGCCGGGTCACGTCCTTGATGGTCAGGCTGCCTTCGACGGCCACCGGTTTGTCGCCCTGAAAGATCACCTGGGTCGATTTGAACGACGCGGTCGGATATTTTCCGGTGTCGAGCAGGCCTTCTCCCTGGATATGTTCATTAAATACCGAATGGCCGGTGTCCACGGATTTCATGTCGATGAGTACTTCGACGTAGCCCGTCCTCGCTTCCTTGTCGAAAACGATCTTGCCGCTAGTTTTGTCGAAGCGGCTGAGTTGCGTGGAGTAGCCGAAGTGACTGTACGAGAAACGAGGAAAACTATGAGCGTTATCGATGACGTAGGTTTCGGGAGCGGCAAAGCTTGTCCCGCTGAGAGTGAACGTGGCGACCACGATAAGCATGAGACGGATCAGTTTTTTCATGTCAAGGCTCCTGGTTGGTGTGAAGTTGCTCCGTGAAGCGATGCCCTATTTCCCGCGAGTCGCGACGATGTGAAACTTGATCTGAACTTCGTTGGCGACCGTGCCGAAATCGGCCCACGGCCCTTCGCCAATGGAAAAATCGGCACGTTTGATGACGAATACGCCGTCCAGACTGGCGTCATTGCCCCGCAGAGTCAATGTGGCGGTTGGGGTCACGGGCTGGGTGCGCCCCTTGATGGTCAGCAGGCCGGCCACTTCGAAACGGCCAGCGCCCAGTGACTTGAAGCGGCTGGATGCAAAGTGTGCGGAGGGGTACGCCTTGGTATTGAACCATGACTTGCCCGCCACTTCGTCATCGCCTTCGCTGTAACCGGTATCGATACTGGCCAGGTCAACATCGACGCTGGCTCGCGCGCTGTCGATCCTGTCGGGGTCGAAGTTGAGCGATGCGGCAAATTTCTTGAAGTAACCCTCCAGGCCAACCCCCATTTGCTTGAAGGAGAAGGTGAGCGTGCTTTGATCGGTCAATACCCGGTTGAATTCGTCGGCATGGCACGTCCTGGCCAGGCCGAGCGAGGCTGCGAGTGGGAACAGGGCAATGATCGTCCAGTGTTTCATGTGTCCAGTATCAAAACGGGGCAGGAATAGTCAGTGCTTACCATGACCAGGCAGCATCCGCGTCAATACGTCGTCCCTGTCGACGAAATGATGTTTTAGCGCAGCGGCCAGATGCCCGATGACCAGCACGGCAAGTGCCATGTTCAATCCCCAATGAACCGTTTCGAGCAGGTCACCCAAAGCCTTGTTCTTCGACAACAGATCGGGAAGTGGCAGCACGCCGAAGAGTACGGTCTGGAAACCTTTGGCGGAACTCGTCAACCATCCCGTGAGCGGAACGGCGAACATCAGAACATAAAGAAGGCCATGCGCGGCGCGGGCCATGCGTTGTTCATGGGGGCTCATGTGCTCGGGCAGCTCCGGAGGACGATGAGTCATGCGCCAGGTCAGGCGCGCGATGGCGAGCAGGAAGAGGGTGACGCCGGCCCATTTGTGCCAGGAAAAGAACTTCAACTTCTCGGGTGACAGAGGCAGGTCGGCCATATACAGACCCAATGAGAAAGTGCCGACAATGACGACAGTCATCAGCCAGTGCAGGGAGATCGCGGTACGGGTGTATCTCTTCATGACGGGAGTAACGGTTGAAATGTTGGGAATCTCTGCATCATGCAAGCTCCTGAATTCGTCACGTTACTGTAATGAAATCGTCTGGTGCGAAACAGGGCGCAACCCGGAATTGATTGTTACCAATACCGCAACAAAAATGCACCGCCGGCTTGATCGACGGGTATTGAGTCGTCGCACCTGAGCCGAGCATGGCGATGCACCATCTGGAAATCTGGCGTCACAACTTGGTGCATACAGCCCATACCTCTTTTCTGCCGGCCCACCTGAAGCAACCCTAATCCAAGGAATTGTAGATCAGTAACAGTAGCTTAGAGAAAATATCAGCATATGGCATGTCGATTGCTTTGGCACAAGGACAAATGATCGGCTATCGACAAGTCAACTGTCGTGGCCAATTTTCAGCTGGATCAATCGCGTAATTGGAAAGGGGATGCCATGGCCTATTTAGTGCCTTCGGAGTTTGTGACAAAAATGGTGGATGCGGGTGAATCGAAAGTGTATATGTCCACCCGCGATACCGTGATCAGAGCGTATATGGCCGGTGCGATTCTGGCGCTTGCCGCAGTATTTGCGGTGACGATCAATGTTCAAACCGGCCAACCGTTGTTGGGTGCTGTGCTATTCCCCGTTGGTTTTTGCATGCTGTATCTGCTGGGTTTCGATCTCTTGACCGGGGTATTTGTTTTGTCCCCGCTGGCATGGATTGATAAGCGACCCGGAGTCACCATTGGTGGCGTGTTGAGGAACTGGGGGTTGGTCTTCGTCGGCAATTTTGCAGGTGCACTGACCGTCGCTGTGCTCATGTCCGTTATCTTCACCTACGGTTTTTCGACCGAGCCCAACGCGGTGGGCCAAGCCATTGGACATATTGGCGAAAGCCGCACGCTGGGTTACGCAAAATATGGCGCGGCAGGCATGCTGACGCTTTTTGTTCGGGGCATGCTGTGCAACTGGATGGTTTCGACCGGTGTCGTCGGAGCGATGATTTCCACGACCGTTAGTGGTAAGGTGATTGCCATGTGGATGCCGATCATGGTCTTCTTCTATATGACCTTCGAACACTCGGTGGTGAACATGTTCCTGTTTCCGTCCGGTTTGCTGTTGGGTGGACATTTCTCGATCATGGATTATTTGATCTGGAATGAGATTCCGACCGTTCTTGGGAATCTGGTTGGCGGGATGGCCTTCACCGGGCTGACCTTGTACACCACGCACGTGAAAACGGCGCCAAAGCGCGTTTTGGCGTAAGCAGCGTCAAGAAGGTGGTGCATTCAAGAGAGCCTCATTCCCACCAGGGTCTGGGGCTTTTTTTGCATAAACCATGACCAGTCAACTCAGGCTATCCGTCGGGCAATATTCTGACAAAGGTCGCAAGGCATCGAATCAGGACTTTCACGGCGTCTATATACCGAAAGAACCGCAGCTCAGCTCGAAAGGCATTGCCATCGCTGTCGCTGACGGGATCAGCAGTAGCGAGGTCAGCCACATCGCCAGCCAGTCCGCCGTCACGGGTTTTCTCGAGGATTACTATTGCACTTCGGAGGCCTGGTCCGTAAAGACTTCGGCAGAGCGCGTCCTGGTTGCAACAAATTCCTGGTTGCATGCCCAGACCCAGCAGGGCCAATACCGGTACGATAAAGACCGGGGCTATGTGTGCACCTTGAGCGTCATGGTCATCAAGTCCGCCACAGCGCATATTTTCCATGTGGGCGATTCGCGGATTTACCAGTTGCGTGACGGTGTTTTCGAGCAATTGACCCACGATCACCGGGTTTGGGTATCGCCTGATCAGAGTTACCTGAGCCGTGCAATGGGCATCAACCCGCAACTTGAAATTGATTACCGGACGTTGCAGGTCGAAGAAGGCGACATCTATGTCTTATCGACCGACGGCGTTTATGAATTCGCCGATGCAAATTGCATACTCGCGTCGATCAGTTGCTGCGGAGGCGATCTGGACCAGGCGGCGAGAAGCATTGCCGAGCAGGCTTATCGGCAGGGTAGCCCCGACAATCTCACGGTTCAGATCGTAAGAGTCGAAGAACTGCCAAGTCCGGAGGCCAACGAGATTTTCCGGCAACTATCCGAACTGCCTTTCGCGCCCTTGCTGGACGCGCGCGCGATTTTCGATGGCTACCAAATCATCAGGGAGTTGCACGCCAGCAGTCGCAGTCACATCTACCTGGCGGTAGATGGAGAAACGCAGCAGAAGGTCGTCATCAAAACGCCGTCCATCGACCTTCAGGAAGACCCGGCTTACCTCGAACGGTTCTTGATGGAAGAGTGGATCGCTCGGCGAATCAACTGTGCGCATGTGTTGAAGCCCTGTTTGCAGACTCGAAAGCGCAACTTCATCTATGTCGCCACAGAATACATTGAGGGCCAGACGCTGGCCCAGTGGATGCTCGACAACCCCAAGCCAGAGCTGGATACGGTGCGGCGGTTTATCGATCAAATCGCCAAAGGTCTGCAGGCATTCCACCGCCTGGAAATGCTGCATCAGGACTTGAAGCCGGACAATGTCATGATCGACCATACCGGAACGCTCAAGATCATTGATTTTGGTGCGACGCGGGTCGCGGGCATGATGGAGATTGCCTCGCCGATCGAGCAGATCAACCTGCTGGGTGCCGCACAATACGCGGCACCCGAGTATTTTCTCGGAGAAAGCGGTTCGTCGCGCTCGGATATCTTTTCTCTCGGGATCATCGCCTATCAAATGCTATCCGGGAAATTGCCCTATGGGGTTGCGGTGCCAAAATCCAGAACGCGGGCCGCTCAAAGAAAGCTGGTGTATGAATCCGTGCTGCGCGACGATCGCGAGATCCCGGCATGGATCGACGAGGCAATCAAAAAGGCAGTACACCCCGACCCGTTCAAGCGCTACGGCGAACTCTCCGAGTTCATATACGATTTGCATCATCCGAACAGCGCGTTTCTGAACAAGACGCGTGCGCCACTGATCGAACGTCATCCGGTGCTGTTCTGGAAAGCCGTTTCTTTTCTCCTGATGCTTGCGCTCATCGTGGTGCTGAGTATCAAGACGACGGGCACATAAGCAATAGGAACAATGCCGCCCACGCTGAATCAGAACGCAATGGTCGATCCTGTCCATGAATCGGATCGCGGACGCGCGCGCGCCAGCGCGTCCGTCGCCTCGCACCAACCCGCACAGGCATTGAGCCCTGGGCGTCGGCGGTAGAAATTCAGCAGCCCCTTGCATTTTGCATACAAGCGAAAGAAGCGCAGCACAGCGTCGCGCATCGGCAGGCTCGGGGCGTATTCGCTACAGACCAGTTTATCGTCCCGCATGCCGCGGTCGATCAGCGTAACGGCCCCCCACGCCTGGACGCGCAGGCGGGTACCAACGTCCAGCCGCGGCCCAAGCACCAGCGCATCCAACAGATCGTCATCAAGCCCCAGAAGTTTCGGTACCGAACCGTAATTGAACGGGCAAGGCAGCGGAGAAACGAAATCGATATGGCCGTTGGATCCGCGTTTGAGAAAACTGCCGCGCGGAATCTCGATGACTACTTCAACCATCGGGGGCTCAAGTGCCGCCTCTGGCGTGGCGGAATGCTTACGGTTCACGTCCTGCCCTTATCGCGTAACTGGCCTCGCGCCAGGCTTTCATCCCGCCGTCCAATGCGACCGCATGGCGGAATCCCATCTGGCGTAAGGTGGCGGCAGCAAGCGTCGAGACATAACCCAGCTCGCAACAGGTGAGGATGCGACGGGTCGGGTCCGGGAGTTCCTGGTTGACGCGCAATTCCAGCTGTCCGCGAGGCAGCGCGCGTGCACCGGGAATGTGGCCGGCTTCGTACGCTTCGCGCTCACGCACGTCGAGCACGATCAAGTCTTCTTCTGCCGCTTCGAGGCGTGCCTTGAGCTCTTCGAGCGCCATGAACGGCACGCACGCCGCGGCTTCGGCGAGCAACTGCGCGACGGATTTCCCGCCGCTCATATTGGTTCGCAAGGCCTCGGTAACATGCGTCGGCATGGAAAGATTGAGGTTGCGCATCATCTCGACGAAAGCGGCGCGTTCGCGCGTCTGCAGGCGCGGGTTGGTCGCCAGTTCCTGCCCGATCGTCGAACCTTGTCGCCCCTTGTAGTCGTGCGCCGGAAACACCTTGAGGTTTGCGTCCAGCCGCAGCAGACGATTGAACAGGCTGTCGTAGAGCGCTTCCGGATCGCCGCTCGGCAAGTCGGTGCGGCCCGTCGCACCAATCAGCAGGGTATCGCCAGTGAACAGGCAGTCTTCGACACGCAGGCACATTGAATCACTGGTGTGCCCCGGCGTGTGGAAGGCCTGCAAGCGCAGCTTGCCGACGACGATCATCTCGCCATCGCCGATCCGCATGTCAACGAACGGCGCCGAACTTGCTCGATGCATTACCACGGGAACGTCCAGCTGTTGTGCAAGTTGCTTGGTCGCCGTGAAATGGTCAGCGTGGGTATGGGTGTCGATCAGGTAGCGGATACGCAAGCCGTCTCGAGCCGCGAGCGCAATATAGTGATCAATCTGGCTCAATTCCGGATCGATCAGCGCCGCCCCGCTGGTTTCACTGCAACCGATCAGATAGGACTGGCAGCCGCCGGTGGCAATCTGTTCGAAAATCATCCCGTTCTCCTTGAAAACCATGCGGCTTAGCGTCAAGAGGGGTTGAGCATGGCCATTGTCAGTTGAAGATCGATCCTCACGCGTTATTCAATTTCAGCTTCACTGGAACGCGAATGTCTGTTGCAGCATTCACAGCAGAATGCTTGTGACTTCACGTGCTCCGGGTCGGCGATGATAAGGCGCATTCAAGCATACAATGTGACCACATCGGGCAATGGGGATTCAACGAATAATCTTGGCACAGGGTCGAGGCCGTATAACCCAATCGATACCTGCGTTTAAGCGGCGGAACCGGGTAAGGTCTCTGACGTCGATGGAAGATTCACTCGCGACGCTCGACTCGCTGTCTGACTGGAACGGACCATTTCAATGATCGACCTCTACTACTGGACAACCCCCAACGGCCACAAAATCACGTTATTCCTGGAAGAATCCGGGCTGCCGTATCGCATTGTGCCGGTGAATATCGGCAGGGGCGAACAATTCAACCCTGAATTCCTGCGTATATCGCCCAATAATCGCATTCCGGCCATCGTCGACAACGCGCCGGCCGATGGCGGTGACGCGGTGACGCTATTCGAGTCCGGCGCTATCCTGCTGTACCTGGCCGACAAGATTCATCGTTTCATCCCGCAGGACATGCGTGGCCGAAACCTCGTGCTGCAATGGCTCTTCTGGCAGATGGGCGGTCTCGGGCCGATGGCCGGGCAAAACCATCACTTCGTCCAATACGCGCCTGAAAAAATACCCTATGCGATCGACCGTTATGTGAAAGAGACTTCGCGGCTATACGCCGTGTTGAACAAACAGCTTGCCGACGGCCGGGATTTTATCGCTGGCGAATACTCGATCGCCGACATGGCCTGTTATCCGTGGGTCGTTCCGCATCAGCGACAGCAACAAACACTGGAGCACTTTGTCCATCTGTCGCAGTGGTTCGAGCGGCTGCGGCTACGCCCGGCGACAATAAGGGCTTACGCCCGGGCCAAGGAAATCAATACCGCGCCGGTCGTCGATGACGCGTCGAAACGCGTCTTGTTCGGCCAGGACGACGCCTCTGTTCGCTGACGCCCCCGGAGGGAAAGGCATCGGCGCACTGCGCCATCACGCCGGATCAATGCGTCATCGGCGCTATCTGCATTGCCTTGCTTGCGGTGGCCCTGGTTTCCTTCGACAGGGTTGAAATCAGGATTAGTTGCTTGATGAATTCGATAATTCGTTCGTCATCGATGTCGTTGTGGTCGGCAATCAGTTGCCTGTCTACATAAATGACCATGTTGGGGTTGCGTCCGGCCGAGGTCGCGGTGCGCTCCAGAATCAGATCGGCAAAAGGAATCTTGCTTCCTGGGCGGTCGTTCTCCCAGGAAGCGGCAGCCAGCAATGCAGAACGCAAGCTTTCGTTGCTGGTCAGTACGGACGTACTGCCCCGGTCGACAAGCTTTACCGGGTAAAGCCAGTGCGTGCGATACGGCGCAAAATGGCCAACCGCACTGACATTTGCTTCATTTTCGGCGATTGCTTCTTCATGGTGGCCAACCGCATTCCAGCGTGCCGTATCGTGTGTCTTCTCGAACAGCGTTGACAGCTTGCGACCCGCAGGGAAAGCGTACCGGGTGGCGTAATCCGCCTCTGAGGTCAGGATGGCAATGACCGGCAGTTGGGTCTTGAAATAGCTGCCCCGCTCCGCTGACATGTCGCTGAGCGCCGCGAACTGGCTGGCTTCGAATGCCGGGTTGATGAGCAGCACGAGATTGCCAAAGCCTTCCACATCGCTTTGAACGCCTGCCGGGCCGACGGTGCGCACAAAACGGCTTTCCAGAATCTGCCCCAGGGCGTTGTGCACGACGGCGCCACCAAAGCTATGGCCGATCACGACCAGGCGTGTCGCGCGACGTTCCGGTGGCTCGACGCTGTCTTTGTCACGCTTGATCTGTTCCAGCCGACTCAATACTTCCGTCATTCCGCCATGGCCGACTTTTTGGGCCGTATTCTTCCGCTCCCAAAAAGTCAGGTTTTCGACGACAGGCACGCTCACCGTGCCGCCACGCCAGCCGAGATATAAGCCCGCGACCCGTCGTGCCGGTTTGCCAGTTTGGCGGCTGATCTGGGCCTCGTCCAGGGTCAATCGGGCGAGCACCTTGCGAAAGGTTTCGATATTGCCATCGCCGGGCGCAGCGCTATGCTTCCAGCCATGCACGAAAGCCACCATCAACAAGTCCTGGCTGGACGACTCGAGTTCGAAGCGGTCCAGGATGGCGCGCATCTGCTTGCGGTCCCACAACTGGCCCTGGTCGTCGAATTCGATGAAACCAAGCAGGTAATCGGCCCCCTCGCCCGTGGGAAGCTGTTGCAATGCGTGCTTCTCACAGTCCTTCGACAGCACAACATCCGGATTCGTACACAAGTCGTACTGGGTGCGATATTGCGCAAACGGCGCGCAACCCGAAATCAGCAGAAGCAGGAGAAAGCCTATGGAGGCGTTGAACGTTCTGGTTTGCATGGCGATGGCTTCGGGATAGCTACCAGCGGGCCGTAGAGCCCACGGCGAGAAAGTGGGAGTGCGTGTCGGTCTCAGTGATGCAGGATCTTTGCCAGGAACTGTTGCGCACGTTCGGAACGCGGGTTGGCAAAGAAAGCCTCTTTGCTGTCGTCTTCGACGATGTGCCCGACATCCATGAAGATCACCCGGTGCGCGACGCGTTTGGCAAAGCCCATTTCGTGCGTCACGCACATCATGGTCATGCCTTCCTGCGCCAGCTCGGTCATAACGTCGAGTACTTCGTTGATCATTTCGGGATCGAGCGCCGAGGTCGGTTCGTCGAACAACATGCAGATCGGATCCATGGCCAGCGCGCGGGCAATCGCCACGCGTTGCTGCTGTCCGCCGGACAGTTGCCCCGGGTATTTCAAGGCTTGCACTTTGAGGCCGACACGATCAAGAAGCTGCATCCCCTTCGCTTCTGCTTCGTGCTGGTCGCGGCCCAGCACCTTGATTTGGGCAACGGTCAGATTTTCGATGATGGTCATGTGCGGGAACAGCTCGAAGTTCTGGAACACCATGCCGACTTGCGCGCGCAATTTCGACAGATTGGTCTTCGGATCGCCAACCGATACGCCGTTCACCGTGATTTGTCCCCCCTGAAAAGGCTCCAAACCATTGACGCATTTGATCAGTGTTGATTTGCCAGACCCCGAGGGGCCGCAAACCACCACGACTTCACCCTTATTCACGTGGGTTGTGCAATCGGTCAGGACCTGAAAGGCGCCGTAGTGTTTGCTGACCTTGTTCATTGAAATCATTGGGGGTTCTCCGGGGGACGTATTCTTCGGATTTCAGGCCGTTTTGAGTTTCTTCTGGTAGTAGCGCACCAGCTGCGAGAAAGCAAAGCAGATGACAAAATAGACGGCGCCGGCGAAAAGCAGCATTTCGACAAGACGTCCGTCGCGGTCGCCGACCTTGTAGGCCGCGCCAAAGAAATCGGCCAGCGCCGACACATAGACCAGCGACGTGTCCTGAAACAGGATGATGCCTTGCGTTAGCAGCAAGGGAACCATGTTGCGAAAGGCCTGGGGGAGAACGACAAGCCGCATCGATTGTCCGTAGCTCATCCCGAGCGCATTGGACGCCGCCATCTGGCCCTTGGGCACCGATTGAATTCCAGCGCGAATGATTTCGGAGTAATAGGCAGCCTCGAACAGCGAAAACCCCGCAATGGCCGATCCCAGTCGCATGTCGCTGCCGCGTGGGAATCCGAACAGCGTTTCGAGCAGGTGTGGAATGATCAGAAAGAACCATAAAAGCACCATGACCAGCGGAATGGCGCGGAAGAAGTTGACATAAGCCGCGGCGAACCACGACAACGGAGTAATTGAAGAAAGACGCATCATGGCCAGCACCGTTCCCCAGACGATACCGACAAGAACCGCAGTAACCGTGATTTCCAGGGATATTTTCATGCCTTGCGCCATGTAGGGCAAAGCACCGGGAATGGAGGACCAGTCGAATTCGTACATGTCATTTGCCTCCGATATAACCGGGAACCCGCACGTGGGCTTCCACCCAGCGCATGCCAAACATCACGACGACGTTGATCAGCATGTAAGCCACAGTTACGGCGATGAACGATTCGTAGGGTTGCGCCGTGTAATCGACCAGCTGTCGTCCCTGGGCGGCTAGTTCAAGCAGTCCAATGGTCGAACATACCGCCGAATTCTTGAAGATGTTGAGGAATTCCGAAGTCAGCGGCGGTACGACCAGGCGAAATGCCATCGGCAACATGACGTAACGATAGGTTTGCGACAGGGTGAAGCCGATCGCCAGACTGGCGTTCTTCTGGCCGGGCGGCAGCGAATTGATCCCGGAGCGTACCTGCTCGGCGACGCGAGCGCTGGTAAATAACCCGAGGCAGAGCATCGAGGCCAGGAACTGCTGGACAATCGGGTTGCTCTGCTTGAAGGCGTTACCCAGGCTGGGAGGCAAGAGTTCCGGCAAGACGAAATACCAGAGAAACAGCTGGACCAGCAGGGGAATATTGCGAAACAGCTCGACATAGCCCATGGCGAAACCGGAGAGCACCTTGTTCGGGACAGTACGCAGAACCCCGATGACGGCACCCAGAATCAGGGCCATGATCCATGCAGACAGCGACAGTCCGATGGTCATTTTGAAGCCATAGAGCATCCAGCCAAGGTAGGTGTCATCTCCCGTCGCCGATGGCTGAAGAAATACACCCCAGTTCCAGTGATACCCCATGACTTCCCCCACAGATTTCGAGTTGAAAAATGCCCCCGAGTTGCCGCCTTCTATTTAACAGGCTGACACGTGAGTGTCAGCCTGCGGGTGCTACATTACTCGAATGCCTTGTCGTTCGGCGATTTGTATAAGGCCTTCATTTCGTCGGACATCGGCATGTTGAGATTCAAGCCTTTTGGCGGAATGGGGTTCAAGAACCATTTGTCGTAGATTTTCACAGCTTCGCCTGAAGTCATGAGTTTGGCGATGGCCGTATCGGCGACTTTCTTGAATGCAGGATCATCCTTACGCAACATACAACCGTAGGCTTCTTCAGATTGTGCAGTTCCCACTACTACCCAGTCTGCCGGGCGCTTGGCCTTCGCCGTTTCGCCGTAGAGCAGCGCGTCGTCCATCATGAAGGCCACGGCGCGGCCGGTTTCCAGCGTCAGGAAGGACTCGCCGTGATCCTTGGCCGATATCACGTTCATTTTCATGTTCTTGTCTTCGTTCATCTTGCGCAGCAGTCGTTCGGACGTCGTACCGGCAGTGGTCACGACGTTCTTCCCGGCGAGGTCCGGAAAGTCCTTGATTCCTGAATCCTTCTTCGTCAGTAACCGGGTTCCGATGACGAAAATGGTATTGGAAAAAGACACTTGCTTCTGGCGTTCGGTATTGTTGGTCGTCGAACCACACTCGATATCGACGACACCGTTCTGAATCAGCGTGATGCGGTTGGCCGAAGTGACGGGAAGTAGCTTGACTTCGAGCTTGGGCAATTTCAAATCAGCTTTGACGGCGTCCAAGATCTTGAGCATGATTTCATGCGAATATCCTATGACATTTTGCTTGTCGTCGTAGTAAGAAAAAGGAATCGAAGATTCGCGGTGGCCAAGTGTGATGCCGCCGGTTTCCTTGATCTTCTTGAGCGTACCGGCGTCCTGGGCAAGAGCCGGGGCGGATAAGACGGCTGTAGCGAGCAGCGTCAGCATGCATAAACCATTCATCTTCATTTTCATATTTGTTACCTCCTGGATGTGGCTGTTTTGATCGGGCGTAAGTCGGTCACGGGTCAGCACAGCGCAAGTAGCACGGCGCCATAGTCAACATAACGCTTGAATATGACTCTGTAAACAACGGCGTGTTCCGGTTACGCGCCAGCGCTCGTCCGATAATCTCACGATGCGGCGATGAACCGCCTAGCGCGATTCCTTGATGAGACGGCCGAAACCCGGCTGTATGGGCCGCGCATTGGGTTTGTAGAGACGCTCGAAAATAGCCAACTGCTCAGGTGAAATCTGTTGCGGCTGCATGAGCACCAGCCACAGCACTTCCTCGGTGCATGGCGGCGTGGTCAGCGAACCCATGAAGGTGTAGTAGCGCCGGTTTTCAGGCAACAAGCCGGAAACATCGATTCGTTGCGACGGGGGAGCGACCTCGAAACTTTTCTCGAGCGGCAGGTTGTTCAAAGCCATTTGCACGACCGGGTTTTCCATGCCTTGGTCAAGCAGCACTGAAACGATAGCCAGCTTTCCGTCGTCCGCTTTGTGCAACAGTTGCGCCTCCATGGCGAATCTCTTGCCCTTGATGGTGATTTCGGAAGGTCGGTGAAACTGCATCCGGATCAATTCGTAGTTCTTTCCAAGCAGATTCAAGCCGCCGCCATACACGGCAATCTGCATGTTTCGCTCGTTATCCGAGACCCGGAATGTCGCCGGGCGATAGACGAATTGAATGGGCGCAAGATCGACGGCGATGCCGTCGCGCAAATCGATGGGGGATTGGCGGCGGCCGCTGCTGCACGACGCGAATTCGGGCTTGAGTCTGCCCCAAGTATCCGGGCCGCCCGTACCTTCATACGACCATGGAATATTGGTCGCGACATTGGTCGTGGCGGGCGCCGCAGGCTTCTTCTCACGAGCCGATGCCGTACTGTGTCTGGTGTCGGACTTCTTCCGTGCAGCGCTTGCTGGCCTTGCCGGTCCGGAGGGGGAAGTCAAGCCCTTCAACTCCTTCTGAACTTCCTTTTCGACGAGTTCCTCATTCAACTTGCGCAACCCGCCAGCGGCCTCGTTGACCTTGTCTGCCGTCATGCTGGCTGAGAGCGTCGCATCGCCACGCGTCTGCGGTCGGCACACCTCGCGTAACAGCTTGTCGTCGGGCGAACCCGAGCGAACCGGCATGTCGATCGGCGACTTCACCTCCTCCTGGCGCAGTAACTCGCCCTCTTCCTTGAAATAGCTGCGTCTTAGCGTAGCGTGGGTGCGCTCATTGCAATCGAAACGATTCAACACTTCGATGATGCGGTAGGACGCCGAGGTTTTTGGGTCGACGATCGGCTTGTCGAGCACGATACGCCCCTTGGCCATTGACTCGCCGCCCGGATCGACGATGATGCTGGCGCGGTCGATTTCCACTCGCTTGCCCTGTTCGGTGGTCACCAACTGCCAGGCCGCCGAACACACCACCGGCAACGCCAGCAGGATAAATGACAAAAGAGGCTTGATGCCCATGATCAGACTCCAGCGATTCGTATGGCGTACATCTCTCTTCTCACGGAAGATCGGGCGGAAACTTTAGTCGAATTTTCAAAAGCGCCGGGAACAAAGTTCAGGCGGGGTGTCTCAAAGAGACACATGTATTGCTTAAAGCGTGCAATTCCAGTAAGTTGAACCTTCACGTTAGGGGTGCCGCGCCTTCTTTGCGCTGCTGAGATAGTCCCTTTGAACCTGTACGGGTCATGCCGTCGTAGGGAAGCGGAAGGGGCAAGGTTTCCGCCCCACCCCGCCCCGCCCCGCCCGATACCCCCGACATGTTTTTGACGTTTTGTTATTTGCGCTTTTCTTGGCGCATTTGTCCCATCCGTAGTTACGCCGGCTGTAACGCCTTATCCCAAGGAAACACCATGAACGCCAACGAAAAATTCCTCGCCTCCGATGCCCACGTGGATGCGGCAGCCATCAAGCCGCTGCCGAATTCGCGCAAGGTCTATGTCGCCGGCAGCCGCCCGGACATCCGGGTGCCGATGCGTGAAATTTCCCAGGACGACACGCCGACCATGTTCGGCGGCGAGAAGAACCCGCCGATCTACGTTTATGACTGCTCCGGCCCCTATTCCGATCCCCAGGCCAAGATCGACATCCGCAAAGGACTGCCGGCTTTGCGCGCGCAATGGATTGCCGAGCGCGGCGATACCGAGACACTTACCGACCTGACCTCCGACTTTGGCCGTCAGCGCGCCGACGATAAAGGCCTCGACGAACTGCGTTTTCCCGGATTGCAACGTAAGCCCTTGCGCGCCAAGGCGGGCAAGAACGTCAGCCACATGCATTACGCCCGTGCCGGCATCATCACGCCGGAGATGGAATATATCGCCATTCGCGAGAACAACAACCGCGCGGCTTATGTTGAGCAATTATTGGCCTCAGGTCCGCAGGGACAAAAGCTGGCCGCAGTGCTTTGCCGCCAGCATCCGGGGCAGAGCTTCGGCGCTTCGATTCCGCACGAGATCACGCCCGAATTCGTGCGTTCCGAAATCGCCCGCGGACGCGCCATCCTCCCGAACAACATCAACCACCCCGAAACCGAGCCGATGATCATCGGCCGCAACTTCCTGACCA
The DNA here is from genome assembly GCA_016705685.1 of Propionivibrio sp. Lineage (GTDB taxonomy): Bacteria > Pseudomonadota > Gammaproteobacteria > Burkholderiales > Rhodocyclaceae > Propionivibrio. Next base: position 445,512 of record JADJLB010000001.1, on the reverse strand, counting down.
AGATCAACGCCAACATCGGCAACTCGGCGCTCGGCTCCAGCATTCAGGAAGAAGTCGAGAAGATGACCTGGTCGATCCGCTGGGGCGGTGACACGGTGATGGACCTGTCGACCGGCAAGAACATCCACGAAACGCGCGAGTGGATCATCCGCAACAGCCCGGTGCCGATCGGTACCGTGCCGATCTACCAGGCGCTGGAAAAGGTCGACGGCAAGGCCGAGGAGCTGACCTGGGAAATCTTCCGCGACACGCTGATCGAACAGGCCGAACAGGGCGTCGACTACTTCACCATTCATGCCGGCGTGCTGCTGCGCTACGTGCCGATGACCGCCAGCCGCCTGACCGGCATTGTTTCGCGCGGCGGCTCGATCATGGCCAAGTGGTGCCTCGCGCATCACAAGGAAAGCTTCCTCTACACGCACTACGAGGACATCTGCGAGATCATGAAGGCCTACGATGTTGCTTTCTCGCTTGGCGACGGCCTGCGCCCCGGCTCGATCTACGACGCCAACGACGAAGCCCAGCTCGGCGAGCTGAAGACGCTGGGCGAATTGACGCAGATCGCCTGGAAGCACGACGTGCAGGTGATGATCGAAGGGCCCGGCCACGTGCCGATGCACATGATCAAGGAGAACATGGACCTGCAGCTCGAACAGTGCAGCGAAGCCCCGTTCTACACCCTCGGCCCGCTGACCACCGACATCGCCCCCGGCTACGACCACATCACCAGCGGCATCGGGGCCGCAATGATCGGCTGGTTCGGCACGGCCATGCTCTGCTACGTGACGCCGAAGGAGCATCTCGGCCTGCCGGACAAGGACGACGTCAAGGAAGGCATCATCACCTACAAGCTCGCCGCGCACGCCGCCGATCTGGCCAAAGGCCACCCCGGCGCGCAGATCCGCGACAATGCGCTGTCCAAGGCACGTTTCGAATTTCGCTGGGACGACCAGTTCAACCTCGGCCTCGACCCCGACAAGGCCAAGGAATTCCATGACGAAACGCTGCCCAAGGAATCGGCCAAGGTCGCCCATTTCTGCTCGATGTGCGGCCCGCACTTCTGCTCGATGAAAATCACCCAGGATGTTCGCGATTTCGCCGCGGCGCAGGGGATAGGCGAAAACGAAGCCCTGGCAAAAGGAATGGAAACGAAAGCCGTTGAATTCGTGAAGGCCGGGGCCGAGGTCTATCGGCGAGTCTGATCCATCGCTGCGGTTAGGCTTTTATTTAGCGCAATGACTTGGGCGATCTGGGAATGCCAAGAAACCGAACTGGGAGCAAACTGTAGAGTCGCTTGAAATGTCCCAACTGTCATTGGTTGGATGATATTCTGCCGGAATGTTGCATTAATCAACAGAATGAGCGAGGCCCATGGGCGCTGCAACCATCCTCATCGTCGATGACGAGCCGACCAACTTGTCGATCCTGTCCACCCTGTTGCGGCCGGACTATCAGGTGCGCGCTGCCAATTCGGGGGAAAGCGCCCTGCGCGTGGCGGCCAGCGAACCGCGTCCGGATCTGCTGCTGCTCGATGTGATGATGCCCGGTATGGACGGGTACACGGTGCTTGGTCGTCTGCGCGAGAACCCGGCCACCGCCGACATTCCGGTGATCTTTCTGACGGCACTCGCCGATGACAGCGACGAGGAGCGTGGTTTGCAGCTTGGCGCCGTCGACTTCATCTCCAAACCGATAAAACCACTTGTCATGCTGGCTCGCTTGCGCACGCAGCTCGAAGCCAAGCAGGCGCGCGACTGGATGCGCGATCAGAATGCGGCGCTCGAAGCCGAAGTCGCGCGGCGCATGAAGGAGAACGATCAAATCCAGCTGGTCAGCATCCGGGCGCTCGCCCATCTGGCCGAGACGCGCGACCCGGAGACCGGTAATCATATCCAGCGCACGCAGAATTACGTACATTTTCTGGCCTTGCAGCTCAGGCAGAACCCGCGGTTTTCCGCTTTCCTCAGTTCGCGCAATATCGATTTGTTGACCAAATCGGCGCCACTGCACGACATCGGCAAGGTTGGCATCCCGGACAGCATTCTGCTCAAGCCCGGCCCGCTGGCGCCGGCCGAGTGGGAGATCATGAAAACCCACGCCAAGCTGGGTTCCGACGCCATCGAGCAGGCCGAAACCGACGCCGAGATGCGACTTGATTTTCTCGTTCTGGCCAAGGAGATCGCGCACTGGCATCACGAAAAATGGGACGGTAGCGGTTATCCCGACGGGTTGGCCGGCGATGCCATTCCGATCTCGGCCCGACTGATGGCGGTCGCCGACGTTTTCGATGCATTGATCTCGACGCGGGTCTACAAGCCGACGATGCCGTTCTCCGAGGCGCGCGCAATCATCGAGGCCGGTCGCGGCACGCACTTCGACCCCGATGTGGTTGATGTCTTTCTGGCTGACTTTGCTGAATTTACCGCCATTGCCGAACGCTATCGGGACGAGGCGTGAGTGGTGATGCAAGCCGATGCCTGTTCGCCAAAAACATTGAATGACGCCGCCTAGACCATGACGAGCGAAACGCCTGTCCCAATCTCAGGCGACTCCCGGCCAGACGCAGGCAAACACGGGTTATTCACGCCATGGCTTGGGGCATTCACCACCTTTTTCCTGACCGCTGTACTGGCCGCCGCGCTGATCTGGCATCTGGAGCAGAATCGGAAGGATCTCTTGCGCCAGCATGTGGCCAATCAAGCCGAGGATCGTGCGCAGTCGCTGAGGTACCAGATCGAACGCAACACCACAGTCACGCATACCCTGGCGGCGCTGGTTCGTCATGGCCACGGCACGGTGCCTGATTTTGACATTGTGGCCAAGGAGTTAATGCCACATTACGCGGGTCTGGATTCATTGCAACTGGCACCCCAAGGCATTGTTCGTCAGATTTTCCCTCTGGCCGGCAACGAGGCCGTCATCGGCCACAACCTGCTGCTGGACCCGACGAGAAACCGGGAAGCTTTCATTGCCAGGGACACCGGACAACTGACCATGGCCGGGCCATTCAAGCTGATTCAGGGGGGCGAAGGATTGGTTGCGCGCCTGCCGGTATATCTTGATTCAGGCGATGGGCGACGCGCATTCTGGGGCTTTACCACCGCCCTGATGCGCTTTCCAGACACCCTGGTTGGGGCCGGGCTGCCACAGTTGGCCGAGCAAGGGATCGACTACGTCCTGTGGCGCATCCGCCCGGACAACGGGCTAGAACAAATCATCGGGGCGAGTACATCCACACCCCTGAAAAAACCGGTGGACGCCGTGGTCGCGCTGCCCTTCGGAAACTGGACTCTGAGTACCGCGCCGGCCAAGGGCTGGAACGATCCACTCATGCTCTTGCTGGAAGTGGCGATTGGATTGGTCATCAGCCTGCTGCTGGCGTTCCTGGCAAAACTTCTGGTTGAGTCCAAACAGCACGAACAGGTGCTTGAACTCCTGGTCGCCGAGCGGACCAAAGAGATATTTGACGAGCAGCGTCGTCTGGCCGAAGCTCAGCGTACTGCGCACGTCGGTAGTTGGGAGCTCAATCTGGCATCCGCGCAACTCGTCTGGACCGACGAAACGTATCGCCTTTACGGGGTGACGCGTGAGCGCTTCGTTCCAACGAGCGAAACCTTCGTGCAGCTGCTTCATCCCGATGACCAGGCGGCGATGCGGACGTGGATCACCGACTGCATGGCTGGAAAGAATCCTGGCGATCTGGAATTCCGGGTGATCGATGCGGCCGGCAAGATACGTTTTCTCAACGGGCGCGGCACGCTTGAACGGGATAAGAAAGGCCATCCCGTCCGCATGTTCGGGACCGTGCAGGATGTGACCGAGCGAAGAGAGGCGGGGATTTTGCTCAGGGAATCGAGGGATTTTCTCCAGATTGTCGTTGAACATATTCCGGGCCGCGTATTCTGGAAGGATCGCGATTCGCGTTATCTGGGTTGCAACACGCAGTTCGCCAACGACGCCGGTCGTATTGGGGCAGACGAACTGATCGGCTTGACCGATTTCGAAATGGCGTGGAGCGACCAAGCCGATCTGTACCGCGCCGACGATAGGGCGGTGATGGAATCGGGCCTTCCCAAACTCAATTTTGAGGAGCCGCAGACGACGCCGAACGGCGACACGATCTGGCTGCGCACGTCCAAAGTGCCGCTGATCGATGAAAACAATCGGGTCATCGGCGTCCTCGGTCTCTACGAAGACATCACCGACCGCAAGCAGGGTGAAGCGCAGTTGCGGAAATTGTCATTGGCAGTCGAACAAAGCCCGGAGAGCGTCGTCATCACTGACGCTGAGGCACGCATCGAGTACGTCAATGATGCTTTCGTTCTGGCCACGGGCTATGACCGTGAGGAAGTCCTCGGGCGCAACCCACGCATCCTGCATTCGGGCAAGACACCGGCGCAGACCTATGTTGCGCTATGGACAGCGTTGACACAGGGCCTTACATGGAAAGGCGAGTTCTACAACCGGCGCAAGGATGGCAGGGAATACATCGAGTTCGCCATCATCACGCCGATCCGTCAGCCCGACGGTCGCATCAGCCACTACGTGGCGGTCAAGGAAGACATTACCGAGAAGAAGCGTATCGGTCAGGAACTGGATGGCTACCGTCACCGCCTGGAGGAACTCGTCGCCGAGCGTACCGCCGAGTTGAGCGTGGCGCGTGTGCAGGCCGACGCCGCCAACCAGGCCAAGAGCAGCTTCCTGGCCAACATGAGCCACGAGATCCGCACGCCGATGAACGCTATCATTGGCCTCGCGCATCTCATACGACGCGACGGCGCAACGCCTGAGCAGGCCGAACGGCTGGAAAAGATCGATAACGCCGGGCGGCATCTGCTGGCCATCATCAACGACATCCTCGACCTGTCCAAGATCGAAGCCGGCCGGCTGCAACTGGAGAGCGCCGACTTCCACCTGGCCGCGATTCTCGACAACGTCGCTTCGATCATCGGTGAAGCTGCTCTGAACAAGGGGTTGCAGATCGTGATCGACCGCGACGATGTTCCGCTGTGGTTGCGCGGCGACGTCACGCGTCTGCGCCAGGCGCTGTTCAACTATGCCGGCAACGCCGTCAAGTTTACCCGCCAGGGGTCCATCAGGCTGAGCGCCAAACTGCTGGACGATAGCGACGGTGAACTTCTGGTGCGCTTCGAGGTATCCGACAGCGGCCTGGGTATCGCGCCGGAAAAGCTGGCACGGCTGTTCCAAGCCTTCGAGCAGGCCGATACCTCGATCACGCGCCAGTACGGCGGAACCGGCCTCGGGCTGGTCATCGCCCGGCGGCTGGCCCAATTGATGGGCGGTGAGGTTGGCGCGGATAGCACGCCGGGGGTCGGCAGCACTTTCTGGTTTACGGCACGTCTGCAGCGCGGCCATGGTTCCATGCGTGCCGAGACAAGGACCACGAGCACCGAGAACATTGAGACGCAATTGCGCCGCACGCACAACGGCGCCCGGATACTGCTCGCCGAAGACCATCCGATCAACCGTGAAGTGGCGCTGGAACTGTTGCACGGTGCCGGCCTGGCGGTGGATGTCGCGGTCGATGGCCAGGAGGCCGTGGACAAGGCGCGGGTCAAAGCTTACGAGCTGATCCTGATGGACGTGCAAATGCCGAACATGAACGGTCTCGAAGCCACCCGCGCCATCCGCGCCTTGCCGGGTCACGGAAAGACGCCGATTCTGGCGATGACCGCCAACGCCTTCGACGAAGACCGCCTGGCCTGCGAAGAGGCGGGAATGAACGACTTCATCACCAAACCGGTTGAGCCCGATGCGCTGTACCGCGTGCTGCTGTCCTGGCTAATGGCACTGTCGCCCCGCGTACCGCCGACCGAACTCGCCCTCCCGACACCACAACTACTCACTGTGCCGCCTCGACGCGAGATGCTGCCCCATGGTTTGAGCGAATTCAACGGGCTCGATACGACTTGGGGTCTGGCCGCCCTGCGCGGCAACGTGGCTGGCTATGTCGCGCTATTGCGGCAGTTTGTCGCCAGCCACAGCGAAGATGCCCGGCAGCTCCGCGAAGAATTCGCGGCAGGCCTGAGCGATGCGGCCCGACAACGGCTGCACGCGCTCAAAGGCGTGGCCGGCACTCTGGGCGCGAGCGCCATCCGGTCGGCTGCCGAGGCGCTGGAGCAGGCCTTGCGCAGGAACGATACTCCTTCGCTGCCAGCGCTGTTAGAGGGTTTGCAGACCGAACTGAACGCACTGGACGTTGTCCTATCGACCGTACCCGAGGCAACGGCTGCGGAAAGTGTGGAGGGTGATGGTGGCGAGGGAATCGGGATGGTGGCCGGCCCCGGCCAGGTACGGCGGCTGCTCGTCCAACTGGAAACGCTGCTGACCAGCGACGATACTTTGGCGGGCGAGGTGTTTACCGCCAACCGCTCACTCCTGCTGGCCTCATTCGGCACCGAGGCAACCACCCTAGGGAAGATGATGATGGCATTTAGTTATCCGGAAGCGCTGGCCAAGGTGCGCGAACTGATCCGGCAGTGCGCGGAATAGCGATGAGGCAGAGAATGAACGAACAGATGACTACCGATGCAATATCATCATTCCGCAGTGCCGCCACGATACTGGTGGTCGATGACGATCCGGTGAATCTGGGTTTGTTGAACGCCGTGCTGCGACCCCATTTTTCCGTGCGCGTCGCCAGTTCCGGAGCGGATGCGCTGCGCGTGGCGGAAACCGAGCCTCTTCCCAGCTTGGTACTTCTCGATGTGATGATGCCCGGTATGGACGGCTACGCGGTGTTGGAAAAATTACGCGAATCGCCATCCGGCCGCGACATCCCGGTGATCTTCGTCACCGCCATGGAGTCCAGCGAAGACGAGGAGCGTGGTTTGCTGCTCGGCGCCGTCGACTACATCACCAAACCGATTACGCCGGCCATCGTGCTCGCACGCGTGCGCACCCAGCTTGAGGCCAAGCAGGCGCGCGACATGCTGAAGAAGTTCAACCTGCAGCTTACGCATCAGGTGGAAGAAGGAGCACATGCGCTGGAGCAGGCGCAGTTGCAACTCATGCAGTCGGAAAAAATGGCTTCAATCGGGCAGTTGGCGGCGGGTGTCGCACACGAGATCAACAACCCGGTCGGATTTGTCAGTTCGAATCTAGGTTCGCTCACTGACTATTTACAGGACATCATTTCAATCATCGCCGCTTACGAGCGTGCCGAAGCGAAGGTGGGCAACGATGGCGCTTTCGAAGAGGTGCGCAGCCTCAAACAGACTCTCGACTACGACTATCTCAAGCAGGACATCGTCGAGCTGGTGGGCGAATCCAGGGACGGTCTGGCTCGCGTCTGCAAGATCGTCCAGGATCTCAAGAGTTTCTCGCATGTCAGCGACAAGGTTTGGGAGTGGGTCGACATTCATCAGGGGATCGATTCGACGCTCAACATGGTCTGGAACGAGCTCAAGTATCACTGCACGGTGACCAAGAACTACGCCTCACTGCCGAGGATCAAGTGTCTTCCTTCGCAGCTCAACCAGGTATTCATGAATCTGCTGGTGAATGCCGGGCACGCCATCGTAGGCAAGGGCGAAATCACCATCGCCACCGAATGCGTCGGTGAGGCCGCCGTACGGATCAGAATCAGCGACACTGGCACGGGCATTGCCCCGGATTCCTTGGCACGGATTTTCGATCCATTCTTTACGACCAAGCCTGTTGGCAAGGGCACCGGGCTGGGCTTGTCGCTGGCGTGGAAAATCGTCGAACGGCACGGTGGCAAGATCGATGTGACGAGCGAGCTTGGCAAGGGTACGGCCTTCACAGTCACTCTGCCGGTGGAGCCAAAAGACCTGGTTGAGCCTCTGGCACAAGAGGATTGATGAGCCGCATATGCGGTCGTTGAGAACACTCTCAGTCTTGTTCAGAATTCCAGCGGGTCAACTTCAAGGTGCCAGCGCAGATGTGCGGGTAGCTTGATGCCGGCGAGCGCTGCTCCCCAGGCGCCGAGGTAGGTCTGCAGGGCGCGTCGCGACGGCGATTCGATGAGCAACTGGGCGCGCTCGAAATTGGCGCGCCGGGCCAGGCGCATCGGCACGGGATCGTAACGCATAACCTCGTCAAAGTTTTCTGCCTGAGGCCAGGCCTTGGCGGTTTCGAGAAATGCCAGCGCGTCGGCCATGTGGGGCGCTTCGGCGCGCAACATGGCCTGGAAAGTATAGGGCGGGAATGCGGCCTGTTCGCGCTCCCGGAGTTGGACATCGGCAAACGCCGGGTAATCGTGACGAACCAGGGCGGCGTACAGCGGGTGATCGGGAAACTGCGTCTGGATCAATACTTCGCCCGGCCATTCGGCGCGCCCGGCGCGACCGGCCACCTGCATCAATTGGGCAAACAGACGTTCCGGCGACCGCCAGTCGGAGGCGAATAGCGCGGCATCGGCACCGAGCGCACCAACCAGCGTCAGCTTCGGAAAATCATGCCCCTTGGCCAGCATCTGGGTACCGACCAGGATGTCGGCCTCGCCGCTATGTATCCTTTCGGCCAGCGCCTGCCACTGCTTGCGATTTCGGGCCGAATCGCGATCGACACGCAGAATGCGCGCCTCGGGATAGCGTTCGGCGAGGGTGGATTCCAGCCGCTGGGTGCCTCGTCCGAAAGCTTGGATGTCCTGGTTGCCACAGGTCGGGCAGGCTTTCGGCACCGGGCTCTCAGAACCGCAATGGTGGCAGCGCAAACGTCGGTCAAGCAGGTGCAATACGAGATTGGCGGCGCAGCGCGTGCAGTGCGAAATCCATCCGCAGTTCGTACAGGCAAGGACTGGTGCGTAGCCGCGACGGTTAAGGAAGATCAGGCTTTGCTCGCCACGCGCGAGTCGCTTTTCAATCGCCAGCAGCAGGGCGCCGGACAGCCCGTCCTGCAATTTTTCAGTGCGCGTATCGATACGTTGCACAACCGGCAGGCGGGCACTATCGATCGCCCGCTGGTGCAGTGATAGCAGGGTGTAGCGGGCCGGCGTCCGATGGTCGGTGGCATTGGCCCAGCTTTCCAGCGACGGCGTGGCGGAACCGAGGACAATCGGAATACCTCTGTCGCGGGCGCGAAAGACAGCGATATCGCGTGCCGAATAGCGGATGCCATCCTGTTGCTTGAAGGAGACGTCGTGCTCTTCATCGACGATGATCAGGCCAAGATCGGGCAGCGGAGTAAAGATGGCCAGACGCGTGCCGAGGACAATCCTTGCGCGGCCATCCAAAGCGGCACGCCAGTTGCGGGTACGCGCGGCTTCGCTCAATTCGCTGTGCAGACTGACCAGGTCGACGCTCGGAAAGCGCGCGGCAACGCGTGTTTCGAGTTGGGGGGTCAAGTTGATTTCGGGAACGAGCAGCAAGACCTGCCGGTGGTCGGCCAGCGCACGCTCGATCAGGCGGAGATAGACTTCGGTCTTGCCGCTGCCGGTGACGCCATGCAGCAGATAGGCTTTGAATCCGCGCTCCGCAGCGGCGATCAAGTTCAGCGCGCCCTGCTGTTCTGCCGTCAGTTCGGGTGGATCGCAAGGCGGCGGCGGTTTCGTCCGGCGATGGTTTGTCCGCGCCTTCGGCGGGGCGATGCGCCGGAGGCTGGCAGGCAGGGTGGACAGCATGACTTCGCCCAGAGGCGCCTGATAATAGGTCGCGCAGAATTCACACAGGCGGAACCAGTCTGCCGGCAGGGCGGGGAGATCGCGCAAAACGGCTTCAATCGGTTTGAGCCGCTCGATGGCCAGTTCGCTGGTGTGCGGAAGTTCAACGACAATGCCGATCCTTGATCGACGGCCAAAGGGAACGCAGACCCGCAGCCCGACATCGGCCGCCGATAGTTCCTCACGCTCTGGGACAAGGTAGTCAAAAAGCCGGTGCAGCGGAACATCGAGCGCGACGCGAGCTATCTGCATGCTGACCTGTCCATGGACCTCAAGAAATTCATACGGGAACAGTCTCGCATAGCTGATTTCAGCGGGTTCCACAACGCCCATGCGCGTCTTGAAAGAAACTTTACCAAATGCTAATCGGACCGCGCTCAGCTTACCCGGGAAAGCTCGCGCTGAATCTGCAAAAGCCGCCTAACTCCTTAACTCTTCAATGTATTTGCTGTTGTGCACAAAATCTGTGGATAAGTCTGTGGAGCATTCGACCAATAACCCCTCAATCTCCCTGTGGGCAAGGCGGTTTCTTACTTTGCCGAAAAAAAAGGCATATATTTTTTTGTTATTAATCAATTAGATAGAATTAAGTCTCTGATTTTGCAAGGACTTATTTCCGATTTGTGACGGTAAAATCGATTCTGTGCATAAGTCAAGGCGAATTCTCGGAATTTTCACTTATTTTGACGCAAAATTCTGCTGTAACGATGTACGGTTTCGACCAGTGTCGCGACATGTGCCGGAGATGTGAACTGCGAAATGCCATGACCGAGGTTAAAGACGTGGCCAGTGTTGATGGAACCGTAACTGTCGAGAACTCTCTGTGCCTCCAGCGCGATTTTTTCGGGCGCGGCAAACAGAACGTTGGGATCGATATTGCCTTGCAGGGCGACCTTGTGGCCGACTCGGCGGCGCGCTTCGCCAATATCGATGGTCCAATCGAGACCGACGGCGTCACAGCCGCAATCGGCGATCGATTCCAGCCACAATCCCCCGCCCTTGGTGAAAACGATTGAGGGGACGCGTTCGCCATCGTGTACCTTGATCAGACCGGCGACGATGCGCTGCATGTATTGCAAGGAAAACTCGCGATACGCTGCGGCCGACAGTCCGCCGCCCCAGGAGTCGAAAATCATCACGGCCTGAGCGCCGGATTCGATCTGGGCGTTCAAATAGGCAATCACCGCATCGGCGGTAACCGACAGGATGCGGTGCATCAGATCCGGCCGATCATAGAGCATGGTCTTGACATGCCGGTAATCGCTGCTCGACGCTCCTTCGATCATGTAGCAGGCCAGCGTGTAGGGGCTGCCGGAAAAACCAATCAAGGGCAGCGAGTTGTCCAGAGCGCGGCGTATTTCCGCAACGGCATCCATGACGTAGCGCAAGTGCTCAAAGGGGTCTGGCGCTGTCAGGTCGCGTATCTCCCACTCATGACGAAGCGGACGTTCGAATTTCGGCCCTTCGCCTTCAGTGAAATAGAGCCCGAGCCCCATGGCGTCGGGTACCGTGAGAATGTCGGAGAAAAGAATGGCCGCATCAAGGTCGTAGCGGGCGAGCGGCTGCAGGGTTACTTCGCAGGCCAGCGCCGGATTCTTGCAAAGTTGCAGGAAACTGCCGGCACGTTTGCGCGTTTCACAGTATTCGGGAAGATAGCGACCCGCCTGGCGCATCAGCCAGATCGGCGTGTATTCGGTGGGTTCCTGGTGAATGGCGCGCAGGAAAGTGTCGTTGCGGGGTCGGGTCACGTTTAACTCTGTCGAAGGGGTGAAAGCGGGATAACTGCTGGGTGGGTCCGATTATCCCGCGATCGCCATGACGACGCTACCGGTTATACAGGGCGGAAACCGGGTTGCGGGTCAGCGACGCCAGAAGTAGGGCGTAAAAAGCACGAAAAGCGTGAAAATTTCCAACCGCCCGGCCAGCATGGCCAGCGAACAAACCCAAGTCTGAAAATCGGTGAGCACCCCGTAATTCTGCGCCGGACCGATGACATTCAGCCCCGGTCCGGCATTGTTGATACAGGCAATAATCGCGGTAAACGACGAGATGAAGTCCAGGCCGCTGGCCATCAGTAAAAAGGTGAGCTCGCCAACGGTCAGCGCATAGAGAAAGATGAACCCCAGGACCGCGCCGGCGATATTTTGCGGTATGGCCGAGCCGCCCACATGAATCGGATTGACGATCGCCGGATGGATGAGCTTCTGCAATTCGCGCAAGGCCTGCTGACTGAGAATCAGCGCGCGGATCATCTTGATGCCGCCCCCAGTCGACCCGGAGCTGACCGAAAAACATGACAGCAACAACATCCACATCGGTACGAAAACGGGCCACTTGTCGTAGTCGACACTGGTGAATCCGCAATCGGTGGCAATCGAGACCAGGTTGAAGGCGACATGACGAAACGCCGTCCCCCAGTCCTTGTAGGTCCCCACTTCGGACAGGTAGGTCGCGCAGACCAGCGTGCTTGCGACGATCAGGCTAACGAAGGCTTTCGCTTCGTAATCCTTCCAGTAGGCACGGAGCGTGCGGCCGTGCAGGGCGACAAAATGCGTGGCGAAATTGATTCCGGCCAGCATCATGAAAACGATCAGGACGGCTTCGATGGCCGGTGAATCGAACTGGCCAATGCTTGCGTCATAGGTGGAAAACCCGCCCAGGGATAGCGCGGCAAAGGCATGGCAGATGGCGTCCAGCCAATTCATTCCCACCGCCTTGAGCGACAGGATGCAGGCTGCGGTGATGCCGAAATAAACCAGCCAGAGTGCTTTGGCCGTACTCGCAATACGGGGCGTCAATCGGGAATCCTTCATCGGTCCCGGCGTTTCCGCTTTGTACAGCTGCATGCCGCCTACACCCAGGAGCGGCAGAATGGCGACGGCCAGAACGATGATTCCCATTCCGCCAAGCCAGCACAGCTCATGCCGCCAGATGTTGATTGACGGCGGCAAATGTTCAAGACCGACAAGCACGGTGGCCCCGGTGGTGGTCAGCCCGGACATGGTCTCGAAAAAGGCGTCGGTGAAGGACAGATTCGGTATCGCCATCATCAACGGTGCGGTGGCGATGCCGGCCATCATGATCCAGGCCAGCGTGACCAGCAGGAAACCGTCGCGCGGCTGCAATTCGCGTTTGAAGTGACGAGTGGGCCACCATAAACCGATGCCGACCAATAAACAAAAAGCCAGGGCGTCGACAAATTCAAACAGCGCGCCATCGTCGTAGATTATGCTGGTGACAATCGGCATCGCGTAGGTCACGCTAAAGAAGATGAGCATCATCCCCATGACGTGCAAAATCGGAAACAGCCGGTATCTCACAGGAAGCTCGCGGCAACCTGAAAAAGCTGCTCGACTTTCTTGATCACCTTGGTGCTGAGACAAAAAACAATAACGTGATCGGCGGTCTTGATGACTTCGTCCTTGTGGGCAATGACCACATGCCCCTTTTTCTTGATCTTGACCATGCCCTCGTAGGCAATATCCTCAAGTTTGTCGAAGTCGCGAACGATCGCCACAAGCGTCGCGCCTTGGATCACCGGCAGATCGCCAACCCGCCGGCCGACGACACGAGAGTTTTTCTCGTCGCCATGCACGATCAGCTCGATGGCCTCGGCCGCGCCGCGCCGCAGGCTATGCACCTTGGCCACGAAGCCACGGCGAACGTGGGTGAGCAGGTCGCCGATGGAAACCAGCGCCGGGGATAGGGCGATGTCGATCGGGCCGCCCATGACGAGATCGGCATAAGCCCGCCGGTTGATCAGCGCCAGCACCCGCGTGCACCCCATGCTCTTGGCCAGCGAAGCCGCCATGATATTGTCTTCGTCGTCGTTGGTCAGCGCGAGGAAAAGATCCGTTTCGTTGATCGATTCCTGCTGCAGCAACTCCTCGTCGGTGGCGTCGCCAAGCAGGACCAGGCCGTCCCCGATCTGACTGGCGATCGTCTGCGCGCGCGCCGAATCGCGCTCGATGACCTTGACCATGCATTTTCCATCGAGCATTTGGGCAACGCGCAGGCCGATGTTACCGCCGCCGGCAATGATGACGCGCTTTACCGGCGTCGTCATCCGGCGCATTTCGATCATGACTCGGCGGATATGCTCATCCGCTGCCAGGATAAAGACTTCGTCACCCGCTTCGATGACCGTATCCCCAGTGGGTTTGACGGCATGATCGTGCCGGAAGACGGCCGAGATCCGGGCATCGACATTGTCGCCGAGGTGATCGCGCATTTCCCTGATCGGTCTGCCGACCATCAAGCCCCCAGGGTAAGCTTTAACGGCCACCAGCGCGACGCGGTCATTGGCAAAATACAGCACCTGCAGCGCTTCCGGAAACTCCACCAGTTTAACCAGATAGTCGGTAACGACCTGCTCGGGGCGCAAGGTATAACTGACGGCGAAGTTGGCTTCGGACAGCAGCACGGGATTTTCCGAAAATTCCGCCGAACGAAGGCGGGCGATTCGCATCGGAACGTTGAACAAAGTGTGCGCCAGCTTGCAGGCGATGAGATTGGTCTGGTCGCTTCGCGTCACGGCGATCAGCATATCGGCGTCGGCCAAACCGGCCTCTTGCAGGATGGAAGGCAGGACAGCGTCTCCGGCCAAGGTGCGCAAATCAAGCCGCGTCTGCAGATATTCAAGGCGCTGGCGATCGATATCAACGACCGTAATGTCGTTGTTCTCGGCAACGAGAATCTGGGCGATGCTGCTGCCGACCTGACCCGCGCCGAGGATGATAATCCGCATGCCTACCCTACCCCGGAAGCACTGTCGGCCGGGCTCATTCCGGCTCTTCGTTGCGCCGGCCGAGGTTCAAGCCAAGTTGCTTCAACTTGCGATACAGATGGGTGCGTTCGAGGCCGGTCTTGTCGGCGATACGCGCCATGTTTCCGTGCTCGCTTTTCAGATAATGCTCGAAGTAAAGCCGCTCGAAGGCCTCACGCGCCTCGCGCAGGGGTTGATTGAACAAAGGCAGCGCTGGCGGAGCTTTGGGGGCATCCTGGACATCGTGCAGCAGAATGGTTTCGACGTCATCGACCGAAATATCGTCTTCCAGCGCCGACAGGGCAAGATTCTTGATCGTCGTCAGCAACTCGGTCCATTCACCCTGCCAGTGATGCAGGCGCAAGGCGTTCAGCGCGCCGCTGGAAAAATTTCGCGCCGGGACCTCGTTGCGCGCGATCAGGTGCGACAGCACCAGTGTGGCAATTTCCGGCACATCGTCGGCATGTCCCGCGAGCTGGGGCAGAGACACCCAGACTTCGCCAAGGCGCGTCACCAGAACGGGATCCCACCCGCTTTCAGTGAGCGTCGACAGCGAGCGAGCCGAGGCGACAACCAGTTGGAGGTTGTATCGTTCGAGCCGTTCCAGCGCATAAACCAGGTTTTTCTGCTGAAGCTTTCCCAGCACACTCAGGTCGGCGAGAAACAGGATGCCACCGGCTGAATTTTCAAGCATCTCCTGGGTCAGCGGTTCGCTGGACGCCGAGAGATCGAGCCAGGGTGTCTTGGGGGTATGCAAGGTGCGTGCGCAGATCTCGGCGATGTTGCCGGAAGCGTTCTTGAGGAGGAGCACCGGTGTCTTGGCGGCTGTTTGTTCGAGTCGTTTCTTCAGATCCTTGAGGAGCGGCGAACGCGAAAACGCATCGAGCGTCAGCGGAGGCAGATGCGGCGAGACATCGTGCTTGAGCGCCTTCTTCACGGTAACCAGGAGTTTTTGCAGGGCGATCGGCTTCTCCAGGAAATCGATGGCGCCGACGCGCGTCGCCTCAACGGCAGAGTCGATCGTTCCGTGACCGGACATCATGACTACCGGCATGGTCAGCAAGCCGGCCGCCGACCATTCCTTCAGCAAGGAAATGCCATCCGTATCGGGCATCCAGATATCGAGCAGGACCAGATCCGGACGTTTTTCGCTGCGGTGTCTGCGCGCTGCCGCCGCATTCTCGGCGAGCGACACGGTATGCCCTTCATCGCAAAGAATTTCCGCGAGTAACTCGCGGATGCCCATTTCGTCGTCAACAACCAATATTTGCGCCATGATCAACTTTCGTCATTTGTATCGGCAGTGCCTGATTTCGGTATCAGTGGCTCCGCCAAGGGTAAGAGGATACTGACTTCGGCGCCATTCGGCTGACGGTTTCGTATTCTGATGCGCCCCTGATGCTCGTCGACAATTTTTTTGACGATGGCCAGACCGAGACCGGTACCTCCCGATTTGGTCGTCACGTAGGGCTCGAAAACCCGCGCCATGATTTCGGGCGGGAAACCCGGGCCGCTATCGGTGACGACCAATTCGGCCATATGATCGACGAGGTGCGTACTGACACCGATTTGCGCTTCGTCCACATTCTCCTGCGCATCCTGGGCATTGCGCAGGAGATTGTGAATGATCTGCCGCAACTGGCTCGCATCGCCCCATACGTCCGGAAGGTCCGCCGCGAGCTCGACCCGGATCCGGGCCTGTGACGTTTCGTACAGACCAAGCAATTCACCGATGAACGCATTCAGGTCGACACGTCCAAGCTCGGGTGCCGGCATGCGGGCGTAGGCGGAAAATTCATTGACCATGCGCTTCATGGCCTGCACCTGATTGATGATCATCTGCGTTGAACGGTTGAGCATTTCGGCGTCGGTGGCATTCAACTTGTCGGCCAGCTTGAGTTGCATCCGTTCGGCCGAAAGCTGGATCGGGGTCAGCGGGTTCTTGATTTCATGGGCCAGACGCCGCGCCACTTCGCCCCAGGCGGCACTGCGCTGAGCGGCCACCAAGCGGGTCACATCGTCAAAGACCACGACATATCCGCCGCTCGTCCCTTCCGGCAGTTGGGTTCCACGCAACAACAGGATTTGTGGCAGACCTTCGGGGCGATCAAGCTCGATCTGGGTCTGCCATTCCTTGCTACCGTGCTCGGCAAAGGCATCGCGAATCGCGCTGCCCAGAACCTGCTCGCGCGACCAGGCATCCACCGTCTCACCCAGGAGGTCGTTAAACGGGTCGTCAAGGATGGTTTTCGCCCCTTCATTGGCGGTGCGCAGGACGAAGCGGCGGTCGAAAACCAGCACACCCGCCGACAAATTGGCCAATATCGATTCCAGGTAGGCGCGCGCCGATTCGACTGCGCTGCGATGGCGTTCGGTATCGCGTCGCGCGTCGTCGAGTTGTCGCGTCATCTGGCTGAAGGATTGAGTCAGCACGCCGAGTTCGTCGCGACTGTAGATTGCCTGACGCGGCGTGAAGTCGCCTGCCGCTACGGCCTGAGTTCCTTCAGCCAGAATGGATAACGGTGCCGAAAGCCTGCGCGCCAGGACGAAGGCCATGGCGATCGCTGTAAACAGCGCCAGCAGTACGGTCAGGGTCAGCGTCATGGCATAGATGCGGGTCAGTCCCTGACGGCCGAGCGATAGTTCCTGATAGTCGCGATATACTTCTTGTACGCGGTCGGCATTAAGCGCCAGGGTCGGCGGTACGGGCTGGGTCAACTGCAGGATGCGCGTTTCCATACCCAGGCCCACCGGGGCGACGGCAACCAGAACACGTAGCATCAGGTCGTTGCCGTTGGAGCTTTCAATTTGTCGATAGCCTCGGCCGAACTTGGCCTGGCGCAACTGATCTTGTGTCGGCTGCATCGGCATGAACGTTCCCAGATCGCTGGTGGCCGTTGCCAGCAACTGGCCGCTGGTAGTGAATAGGGCGGCGAACTGCACGCCGGTCTGCTCGCGCAAGCGGCTGAGCGCCAGCCGGCGCTGGGCTTCACTCTGGTTGCTCAGGTCGAGGGCCATGACACGACCCTTCTCGGCAAGATCGTCAAGCAGCGAGTCGAGAGCGCTGCGGCCGAGATTGAGCCCGGATTCAAGCGCTTTCTCAACGCGCACGTCGAACCACGTCTCAATGCTCTTGGTGACGAACTGTACCGATACGGCATAAATCAGCACGCCGGGCAACACGGCCATGAGTCCGAACATCAGCATCAGGCGCAGCTTGAGCCGCGAGCCGAAAACCTTGGTTTGATGTTCGCGCCACAGGTCGCGCACCTGCCAGACGATCAGGGCAAACAGCGACAGAGCGACAATCGCGTTGAGTCCGAGCAGCCACGGATAATTACTGGCAAACATCGCCGTGTTGGCGCTCGCCGAAGCCAGCAGAAAAAGCAGGATGCCGCCAAATGAAGCGGCCACGATGATGAGGTTCTTCATTTGCCGTCACCCGTGGTGGGCGCGCCCACCGACGGCGCTGCGCCTGGCGATTGCGGCGCGGGCTGAAGCGGTTGAGCATTCGGTGCTGCCGGTGCCGGTGCCGGTGCGGTCGGGATGGCTGGCGTTGGGGCTACTGCCGAAGGTTCGTGCCTAAGTTCCGTGGGCGTAAAGTTCCAGCCCAACCAGTCGGACGAGAGATTCCAGTCCCTGTTGGCCAGCGCGCTGACCTGAAAGGTCTTGGGCATTTGCGTCAGATCCAGTCGAAAACGCAGACTGGCCAGATAGGGTTGGCCTGGCTTGACTTCATCCTTTTCAAGCACCTGCCAGTTGCGCACATGCGACATGACGCTCAGTGCTTCATCCAATGAAGCATAGCTCTGGTGCAGGGAACTGGCGCCGGTGGACAAGCGATACTGGCGTGTCAGCGCGTGATAGGACAGCCGGAACGTCTTGCTGCGCCGAAGGATTTGTTCGTCGAACCAGTACCAGCGCGACCGGGTCAGCTCGAATTCGGCAGCGAAGTAAAGGACGATTCCTCGGTTGACGGCTTCTTCAAGGCGCGTGTTGAAGTTAATATTGAAGTCGGCCGACAGGCTGTATCCATCGTCATTCGCCACAAGCTGTGGGCTGCGGATGCTGATCTCCGCGGCCTGCGCCGTGAGCGCGAACAGCAGTAAAGCCGCTCCGCAGATAAGCGATTCAAACCGTTTTGCGCAACAACGCATAATAGAAACCGTCGTTTTCGTCCTGAGGCAACAGTTGCTCTTCAAGCAAGCATTCGACAGCGGAATGACGAACGAGAAAAGCATCGATCTGTGCGGCATTTTCTTCCGGAAAAACCGAACACGTTGCGTACAACAGCTTACCGCCGGGCTTCAGCAAAGGCCAGAGGGCATCGAGAATGGCAGCCTGATGGTGGGCAAAACGCCGAATATCGCTTTCGCGGCGCAAGGTCTTGATGTCAGGATGGCGACGCACCACGCCGGAACCCGAGCAGGGCACGTCGGCCAGGATGGCATCAAAAGGCCGATTGTCCCACCAGCGGGCGGCGGCGGTGCAGTCGGCGGTGATCACCGTCGCCGTCAGGCCGAGTCGCTGCAGATTTGCCTGGATGCGTTGGGTCCGTTCGGCGTCGATATCGAGCGCGACCAGATCGAGCGTCGCCGATTCGAGCAGGTGCGCAGTCTTTCCGCCGGGTGCTGCGCAGGCGTCAAGAACACGTGAACCGGGCGCCGGATCGAGCAATTCGGCGGCACGTTGGGCGCCTGCATCCTGGACCGAGACCAATCCATCGCCAAAGCCCGGCAAGGCAACAACCGCCAAGGGCTCTTGCAGCAGCAAACCGTGGCGGCCCACGGGCCGGGTTAAAATCCCGGCCGCATCCAGCCGAGCGCGATAGTCAGGCACGGTGATACGGCGCTGATTGACGCGCAGGGTCATCGGTGGCGAGGCATTGCCGGCAGCAACGATCGACGGCCATTGGTCACGGTAGGCGCGACGCAAACGCGCGAGCCACCAGCGGGGGTGCTGGTGGCTCGCTTCTTCGTCAAGCGCCAGCGCCGCGAGAAGCGCGTCGCGCTGCCGCAGATAATTGCGCAGAACGCCATTGACCAGGCGCTTGAAAACGTCGCCAGCCAGCTCGCCGGCGGCAGCGACTGCCTGATCGACAATCATCGGCGTTGAATCGGAGCGCGTTTCCAGACGGTACAGTGCGCCCAGCAACAGCGCCAGTGTTTCTTTATGCGTCAGGGGTTTGGACATCAAACGCCCGAGGATGAATTCGCCGCAGCCGTACCGGCGCAATACGCCATAAGCCACATCCTGCGCCGCGGCACGGGCATGTGGAGGCTGGTCGGCGAGCAGGAGCAAGGCATCGTTCAAACTCCTGCCCTTTCCCTGAACCTCGGCCAATACCCGCGCCGCCAGAACCAGACTCCAGCCCAGCGAATCGGATGCCAATGTCTTTGGAACTGGCGTTGCTGGACGCGAAGGGGTCACAGCGCCGGCGGCGGTTGGCGTTGTCGCCTTGCGCACCCGAAGAGTGCGCGACATCGTGGAAGTGGATGGTAGCAAAGCAGGCAAGGGTCTATCCGGCGTGAAGAGTGGCGTTTGGCGATAAGCGGACCTTGATCGAGTTTAGCATGATGATGACAAGCCCGGCTCAGGGGCGTCTGCGCCGGGCATTGTCCAGGAGCTTAAAGCAAGACGCGCTCAATGCCGCCGTTGCGGGCTTGGTGAATGTAGGTCTCCATCCAGTCGGCCCCCAGCAGGTGGCGAGCCATTTCAACGACAATGTAATCCGCTTGCGTTCCGCCGTCGTCGTTGTAGCGCGACAAACCCTGGAGGCACGAAGGGCAGGAAGTGAGGATCTTGATGTCGCCGGTGAAAGGCGTCGGCTTGCCGTTCGGATCGATGCCGCCTGCGGCGCGCAGCCTGTCGGCGCCTTTCTCGATTTCTTCCTGTTTGCGGAAGCGGATCTGGGTGGCAACATCCGGGCGCGTCACAGCCAGCGTTCCCGATTCGCCACAACAGCGCTCGGAGAGCTCGACGTTCTGCCCCATCAGTTCGTTGACCACCTTGATTCCCGGCATGGTCTTCATTGGTTCGTGGCAGGGCTCGTGATACAGGTAACGGGTTCCGCGCACACCCTCAAGCTTGACACCCTTCTCCAATAGATATTCGTGAATGTCGAGCAGTCGGCAACCGGGAAATATCTTTTCGAACTGGTACTTCTGCAACTGATCCATGCAGGTACCGCAGGAGACGATCACCGTATTGATGTCGAGATAGTTCAGCGTATTGGCGACGCGGTGAAAAAGCACGCGGTTGTCGGTCGTGATCCGTTGCCCCTGATCGGCCTCGCCGGCAGCCGTTTGCGGGTAGCCACAACAGAGGTACCCGGGTGGCAAAACTGTTTGTGCGCCGATTTCGTAGAGCATCGCCTGGGTAGCCAGACCGACCTGGGAGAACAGCCGCTCCGAGCCACAACCCGGAAAATAGAAAACGGCATCGCCAGCATAATCCGCAGCACTGACCTTGCGCGGGTCGCGGATGACCGGAACGATCTTTTCATCCTCGATGTCGAGAAGGGCGCGCGAGGTGCGCTTGGGCAGGCCGCCGGGCATCGGCTTGTTGATGAAGTGGATGATTTGCGCGCGGACCGTGGGCGGGCCGAGCGTCGCGGGCGGCATTCGGGTCTGGCCCTGGATCAGGCCCAGGGCTCTAGCCACTTTGTAGGCCAGGCGTTGCGCGCGATACCCCCAGTCGATCATCAACTTGCGCGTCAGGCGGATCGTCGCCGCATCCTTCATGGTCAGGAAAGCCATGGCCGCCGCTTTGGCCGGAACAAACCTTTTCTTGCCGCTCTCGCGCAGGAAGTTTCTCATGCGCACCGAAACGTCGCCAAAATCGATATCGACCGGGCATGGCGCCGCGCACTTGTGGCAAATCGTGCAATGGTCGGCCACGTCGTTGAATTCTTCAAAATGCATCAGCGATATCCCGCGCCGGGTTTGTTCTTCATAGAGGAACGCCTCGATCAGCAACGAGGTGGCGAGAATCTTGTTGCGCGGCGAATAGAGCAGGTTGGCGCGTGGCACATGGGTCGAACAGACGGGTTTGCATTTGCCGCAGCGCAGACAGTCCTTGACCATCGACGAAATGTTGCCGATCTCGGATTGCTCCATGATCAGCGACTCAGCACCGAGCAGGGAAAAGGACGGCGTGTAGGCTTTCGACAGATCGCCGCCGGGCTGCAGCTTGCCCTGATTGAAATGCCCCTTCGGATCCACCTTCGACTTGTAGTCACGGAAGGGCTGTATCTCCGCTTCGCTCAGGAACTCCAGCTTGGTAATGCCGATGCCATGCTCGCCGGAAACTACGCCGTCAAGCGTGCGGGCCAGCGCCATAATGCGCTCGACGATCGCGTAAGCGGCTTGCAGCATCACGTAGTTATCCGAATTGACTGGAATGTTGGTGTGCACATTGCCGTCGCCGGCGTGCATGTGCAAGGCGACGAAAAGGCGTCCGCGCAGGTTGTCGCGGTGGATCGCCTCGATCCTTTCGAGAACCGGACGAAAAACGTTGCCGTCAAAAATGGTTTCGAGCTGCGGTTTGAGTTCCGCCTTCCACGACACGCGCACCGAGTAGTCCTGCAGGCGGTGGAACAAGGCGGGATTCATTGCCGTGTTACTCAGTGCACCGGCGCCGATACCGAATGACGAAAACTGCGCCTCGACCTGAGCCAGCGGTTGATCGAGATGATCGAGCAGCCACTGCCAGCGCCTGCGGACAACGCCGACGGCATCCAGCGCCATCTGGCGACGGTCGCCGATCAACAGGGCATTGTCGATATTGGCATCGCCGCGGTTGAGCGGCAAAGTGCCTTGCAGGAATTCAACGAGCCGGTCGCACAGCGCCAGTTTGTTGCCGATGGAAAGCTCGATATTGATGTGCTCGATACCGTCGCAATAATCGCCCATGCGCGGCAACGGGATGACGACGTCTTCGTTCAGCTTGAAGGCGTTGGTATGGCGTGAAATGGCGGCGGTGCGCGAACGGTCGAGCCAGAACTTCCTGCGTGTGTCGGCATCGACGGCAATAAAGCCCTCGGCCCCGCGCAGGTTGCACAAACGGACGATTTCCGATGCGGCGTTCATGACCGCTTTTTCGTCGTGGCCGACGAGGTCGCCGATCAGCACCATTTTCGGGCGTCCCGAGCTGTCCCCTTTGCGTTTGGCCTTGGTCGCGTAACCGACGGCGCGCACGTAGCGTTCGTCCAGATGCTCCAGTCCGGCCAGCAGCACGCCGGCCCGGTGTCCGGCACCGCCAGGGTTGAAGTGATCGGTGATTTCGACGATGGCTGGCACGGCCTCGCGGACCTGCCCGAAGAATTCAAGGCAGACAGTGCGCGTGTGCGGCGGCATCTTGTGCAGAACCCAGCGCGCGGCGACGATCAGTCCATCGGTGCCTTCCTTCTGGACACCCGGCAGGCCGCACAGAAACTTGTCGGTGACATCCTTGCCAAGGCCCGCCTTGCGAAACAGGTAGCCGGGTATTTCCAGGCGCTCGGCATCGCCGTACGGGGTTTTGCCATCCATGCGGAAGCGGCGTATCTCGAAGCAGGCCAGCGCCTGTTCATGAATCTTCCCGAAGTTATGGTTGATGCGGGTTATTTCCATGATGTGGCCGTTCGGGTCGACCATTTTCCACCACGCCAGATTGTCCAGCGCCGTTCCCCATAACACGGCTTTCTTGCCGCCGGCATTCATGGCGACATTTCCGCCGATGCAAGAGGCCTCGGCCGACGTCGGGTCGACGGCGAATACCCGGCCGGCGACAGCGGCGGCGTCGGCAACGCGCGCCGTAACCACCCCGGCGCCGGTTCGGATGGTGGCGCAGGCCTGTTCGCAGCCGGGCAGAGTCATTTCTTCGACCGGGCCGATAGCGATCAGCTTCTCGGTATTGATGACGGCCGACCACGGCGTAAGCGGGATTGCGCTACCGGTATAACCGGTGCCGCCGCCGCGCGGAATGATGGTCAGCCCAAGCTCGATGCAACCGCACACCAGCGGTGCTATTTCGTCTTCGTTGTCGGGGTAGAGGACGACGAAGGGGTACTCGACACGCCAGTCGGTGGCGTCGGTGACGTGCGCGACGCGCGCCAGCCCGTCGAACGCGATATTGTCCCGCCGGGTGTGCCGCAGCAGTGTTTTCAACACCCGGCGACGCAAGGCGGATGTCTCATTGAAATGACGTTCGAACGCATCGACCGCCGCCTGCGCCGAATCGTGCAGCTTACTTACCAGCTCGTTTCCCTGCCGCCGCTTGTCGATTTCATTCAGTCGGTGACGTAGGGCATGCACCAATGCCGCGCGCCGCTGACGGTTGGCAAGCAGATCGTCTTCGAGATAAGGGTTGCGCTGAACGACCCAGATATCACCGAGAACTTCATAGAGCATCCGTGCTGAACGTCCGGTAACACGCTGGCTGCGCAGCTCGTCGAGAATGGCCCAATTCTCCTCGCCGAGCAGGCGAATGACGATTTCCCGGTCGGAGAAGGACGTATAGTTGTAGGGGATTTCGCGCAGGCGTGCGGTCATGGCAGGTCCGTGGGACTTCCGCAAAAAGGAAATAGTAGCGCAGATGGTCGGGTTGTCGCACGGCGGGCGGATCGGCACGCCCATTTCGCTGGCCAGCAAGCACTTTGTCCGGGCGCTGCTGTTAGAATCGGTACGCCTTCGACACGCGAAATGTTATTTATGCATCCAGACTATCTTGAAAAAATTCTCAACGCGCAGGTCTACGATGTCGCTATCGAGTCGCCGCTGGATTACGCCCCTAATTTGTCGGCGCGAATCGGCAACCGCCTGCTGCTCAAGCGTGAAGACATGCAGCCGGTGTTCTCGTTCAAGTTGCGCGGCGCGTACAACAAAATCGTCAATCTGTCGGCCGAGAAACTCAAGCGTGGCGTCATCTGCGCTTCAGCCGGCAATCATGCGCAGGGCGTGGCGCTGGCGGCGGCGAAGATCGGCTGCCGCGCAGTCATCGTCATGCCGACGACGACGCCGCTGATCAAGGTTCAAGCCGTCAGAGCACACGGTGGCGAGGTCGTGCTCTTTGGCGATTCCTACGACGATGCCTTTGCGCATGCCACGGCAATGGAGAAGGCCGAGCATCTGACCTTCGTGCATCCCTTCGATGATCCCGATGTCATTGCCGGCCAGGGCACCATCGGCATGGAAATTCTGCGCCAGCACCAAAAACCGATTGATGCCGTATTCTGTTGCGTTGGCGGCGGCGGGCTGATTTCAGGGGTGGCCGCTTACATCAAGCGCTTGCGGCCGGAAACAAAGATCATCGGCGTTGAAGCCGTCGATGCCGACGCCATGGAACGCTCGCTGAAAGCCGGCAAGCGCGTACGCCTCGATCGCGTCGGCTTGTTTGCCGACGGCGCGGCGGTCAAATACGTCGGCGAGGAAACGTTCCGACTGTGCCGGCAGTATGTCGACGAAATGGTGCTGGTCGATACCGATGCCATCTGTGCGGCGATCAAGGATGTGTTCGAAGACACCCGCGCCGTGCTTGAACCGGCCGGGGCACTGGCAGTGGCGGGCGTCAAGTCGTACGCCGCGCAGCACAAGCTGAAGGACAAAACGCTGATCGCCATCGCCTCCGGCGCCAATATGAATTTCGACCGCCTGCGCTTCGTCGCCGAACGCGCCGAGATCGGCGAGCAGCGCGAGGCCGTCCTGGCGGTCAGCCTGCCCGAGCAACCCGGCGCCTACAAGAAATTCCTGTCGCTGATCGGCGCGCGCAACATCACCGAGTTCAATTATCGCTTTAACGATCGCAGGGAGGCGCACGTTTTTGTTGGCGTGCAGGTGGGCTCCCGTGGCGAATCGCTCAAACTCGTCGACCAACTGCGCAAGCACGGTTACGCCACGCTCGACCTGACCGACGACGAAATGGCCAAATCACATGTCCGGCATCTGGTCGGCGGCCATTCGCCGCAGGTCGAGCACGAGATTGTCTACCGGTTCGAGTTCCCCGAGCGCCCCGGCGCGCTGATGAACTTCCTGAACCGCATGAGTTCGGGCTGGAACATCAGCCTGTTCCATTACCGCAACCACGGCGCCGATTACGGTCGTGTGCTGGTCGGCATGCAGGTGCCTCCAGGCGAGATGTCCGAGTTCCGGAAATTTCTGAAAAATTTGGGCTATGCGCACTGGGACGAAACCGCCAACCCGGCGTACAAGCTCTTTCTTTCATGACTCGGATGAAGAGGGTGATTCTGAGTGAAATCGACGCCGCATTTTGATTTCGATCGAGGGGTTGACCGCCGTGGCGGCGATTCGCTCAAGTGGAACAAATATGCCGGGCGCGACATATTGCCGCTATGGGTCGCCGACATGGATTTTGCCGCGCCACCGGCGGTACTGGCGGCGCTCGAAGGCCGAATCGCCCAGGGCTGCCTCGGCTATCCCGAACCGTGGCCGGCGCTGGTCGATACCGTACTGCGCTACCTGCAGCGCGAATATGCCTGGAGCATCGATCCGGAATGGCTGGTCTGGCTGCCGGGCCTGGTGACCGGATTGAACCTGGCCTGCCGCACCGTGGAGGGAGGCGTCATGACGGCGACGCCGGTCTATCCTCCATTTCTTTCCGCACCACGCCTTTCAGGGCGGGATTTGATACGCGTGCCTCTACGTTTGTCGGAAGGTTGCTGGCGCTGGGATTTCGAGGCCATGGAGGCGGCCCTGGCTTCCGATACCCGGTTGCTCCTGCTTTGCCACCCGCACAATCCGGTGGGTCGTGCCTGGTCCAGGGACGAGCTGGAGGCGCTGGCCGAATTTTGCCGACGTCATGATCTGAGCGTATGTTCCGACGAGATTCATTGCGACCTGATTCTTGAAGACCAACGGCATCACATTCCGCTGGCCATGATCGATGCCGACATGGCCCGGCGCTGCATCACGCTGATGGCGCCGTCCAAGACCTATAACATTCCCGGTCTCGGCTGCGCCTTTGCGGTGATTGCCGATGCGCCTCTGCGCCGCCGCTTTACCGGGGTGATGCGTGGCATCGTGCCCGATGTGAATGTCCTTGGCCTGACGGCTACCCAAGCGGCCTATCGCGATTGCGATGAATGGCGTGCTGCCTTGCTCGACGTGCTCCGCGAAAACCGTGATCGTGTCGAAGCCGCCGTGGCCGCCATTCCCGGACTGGCCATGACCCATGTCGAAGCCACCTATCTGGCATGGATCGATGCACGCGACCTGAAAGTCGATGATCCCGCAGGGTTTTTCGAAGCCGCCGGCGTTGGTTTTTCCAGAGGCAGCGACTTCGGTTTGCCGGGGTGGGTACGGCTCAATTTTGGTTGCCCTCGCGGCCTGCTGGATTCCGCGCTCGAAAGAATGAAATCGGCCTGTTCTGCTTTGAAGTCCTGAGGTATGGTGTACCCCAGTTGAGTCATCCATCGCCTCCATCATGCCAAGGATCGAATGACACTTTCGCGAAAATCCCCACTTCGCAGATTCTACCGATGGACGATTCTGGCCGGCTTCGGCCTGCTGGGATTGGTGGCAACGGCGCTGGTCACCACAGCGATGGTCAGCAATTCGCAGGAGCGCCTGGAACAACGTTTCAAAATCGCCGCGAGCGAGCGCGCCAAACTGATCATTCGTGCCTTTGAAGAACCGCTTGGGCAATTGATCGTCCTGCAACGTTTGTTTCATAGCGTTGCTCAGGTCGACTGGCCGGTGTTCAAGAAGTTTGTCGACCCGATGACCGCCAAGGCAGGCGTGCAAGGCTACGGATGGGCGCCCATGGTGACAGCCGCCGAGCGGTCGGGTTTCGAGAACACCGGGCGGCAACTCTGGGGGAAGGATTTTGTTATCAGCGAACGCGACGCCGATGGCAACGCATTGCCTGTCAAGCTGCGTCAGCGCTACTACCCGGTCCTTTTTGCCTTGCCGATCGAAAGCAACCGCAAGGCGCTCGGTTTGAATCTTCATGCCGCGGAAAACCGCGGCCCGGTCATCGACCGTTCCATCGACTCGGGCGATCTGGCGGCCAGCGAAGTGAGCCGATTGATCATCGACAGCCAGATCAGCGACACCGTGGTGATCACCATGCCGGTTTATCGTGACGGCATAGTTCCTGCCGCGCAGCTTGAGCGGCGCAGCAAGGTTCGCGGCGTTCTCATCGGCGTATTGAACATCGGCATCTTGTTTGATTTGGCCAATTCCACCGCGCCGCAATCCGGATTGCACGCCAGCCTGTTCGATCCTTCTATGCCTGAAGGCAAACAACTGGTTCACCGTTGGGCGTCTGGGGAAAACATAGAAGCGTCTCCCCACCTCCCGACGGCGTTGAGCTATTCGCAAAATTTCGAACTGGCCGATCGCGTCATGGTGGTCCGCATTGAAGCGGCTCCGGACTGGCTGGAAACCAATGCAACAAACAGCGCCGCCTTTATTCCTGTGCTTGGTGTTTTGCTGACGCTATTGCTGCTGGTCTATTTGCGGAGTCTCCTCGGGCGCAGCGAATTGGCCGATTCGCTGGAAGTTGCGCACGCGGAAGACCAGGTACAGCGGCGGGCGGCCGAAGCCTGGGCTGACAAGCTTTCCATGGCGGTCGAACAGAACCCGGTAACGATATATATCGTCGACCTGGATGGGCGTATCGAATACGTCAACAACAAGTTCGTCGAGACAACAGGCTACTCGCGCGAGGAGGCGATCGGTCAGAACACGAGCATGCTGCGTCCCGAGGATGCGGATCCGGCGGTCTATCAGGCGGTATGGGCAACCATTGAGTCCGGGCAGATTTGGCGCGGCGAATTGCAAAGCAGGCGGCGTGACGGCACGCTCTATTGGGACCGGGTGCTGATCTCGCCGATCCGGAGCCGCGACGGCGAAATCACCAACTACGTGGCGATAAAGGAAGACATCACCGAGCTAAAAGCGTCGCAACAACACATCGAGTTCCTTGCCCACCATGATCCGCTGACCGGTTTGCCCAACCGGCTGCTGTTGCGCGATCGCGTTGAACAGGCCAGGGCCCAGGCGGCGCGTAAACAAAGCCGTCTGGCGCTGATGTTTCTTGACCTCGACCGTTTCAAGACGATCAACGATTCCCTCGGTCATCCGGTAGGCGACAACCTGCTCAACCAGGTTGTCGAACGGCTCAAAGGATGTGTCCGCGAATCCGACACGATCAGCCGCCAGGGTGGCGATGAATTCATCATCCTGCTCAACGATGTGCGGGATGGCGAGGCGGTGTCGCGTGTGGCGGACAAGATTCATCAGCGCATGGGCGAACCCATCATGGCCGCCAATCAACTGCTCATGACGTCTTTTTCGATCGGCATTGCGCTCTATCCGGACGACGGAGACGACTTCGACAGCTTGCTACAGAAAGCCGATACGGCGATGTATCACGCCAAGGAAGCCGGCCGTAACGGACATCGATTCTTTACCGAGCAGATGAACCGGCAAGTGGTCGAACACATGACCATGGAAACCCAGCTTCGGCAGGCGCTGGGCAACAAGGAATTCGTGTTGCATTACCAGCCGCAGATGGATCTGAAGGAGGGTGCAATCATTGGCGTCGAAGCGCTGATCCGCTGGGACAGCCCGGAAAACGGGATGGTGTCACCGGCCAAATTTATACCGGTAGCCGAAGATTCCGGATTGATTGTGCCGATCGGCGCCTGGGTGCTGGGGGAAGCCTGCCGTCAGGCGCGCGCATGGCAGGATGCCGGTTTGGCGCCTTTTGTAGTGGCCGTCAACCTTTCCGCCGTCCAGTTCAAACGTCAGGATCTGGTGACCGCAGTGATCAATGCGCTGGTTCTGGCGGATCTCGATGCACAATGGCTTGAACTCGAACTGACCGAATCGATCCTGATCCAGGATGCCGAAACGACGCTCGATTCCGTGCATCGTTTGAAAGCCCTGGGTGTCAAATTGTCGGTCGATGATTTTGGAACCGGCTATTCGAGCCTGGCCTATCTCAAACGGTTTGCCGTCGACAAGCTGAAAATCGATCAGTCATTTGTCCGCGGTCTGGCAACCGACCCGGACGATGCCGCCATCGTACGCGCCATCATCCAGATGGCTCACAGCCTGAAGCTGAAGACCATCGCCGAGGGCGTTGAAACCGAGGAACTGGCCCAGATGCTTCAACTGTTCCATTGCGACGAGATACAGGGCTACTGGTTCGCGCGACCCATGCCAGCGGATCAACTGGAGAACTTTGTTCGCAACCATAAGTCGCCCTGAAAAGGATCAGTCAGATTTCGGGGAACATCCGCTTCAAGTTCTTCCTTCGGACGGGATGAACAGGCTGAACAATTGGGCTTGCGATGCGACGCCAAGCTTTTCCCTGATGTGAGCGCGGTGAAACTCCACTGTTTTGACGCTGATGTGCAACTCCTGCGAAATTTGCCGTGTTTGCCAGCCCTCCAGAATTCGCTCCAAGATTTCACGCTCACGTTCGGAAAGCGTGGCCAGCCGGGAGGCCAGATCCGGTGCGTTTTCGTCATATCGGCCTGACAGCGCCTTACGCCCATCGTCCGCACGCAGCGCGTTGAGCACGGCCAATACCAGCCGCTCTTGTTCATGCGGCTTTTCAATGAAGTCAAAGGCGCCTTTTTTCAATGCGCGTACTGCCATGGGCACATCGCCATGCCCGGTAAGAAAAATGATCGGTATCGAAATTCTGCGCTTGTACAATTCGTCTTGCAGATCCAGTCCGCTCATGCCGGGCATGCGAATATCCAGGATCAGGCAAGCACTCGAGCCCGGTCGGTAGGCCTTGAGGAATAAAGAGGCCGAGCAGAAGGTCTCGACCCGCAGCCCGGCAGCACGCAGCAACATTCCGAGAGCATCGCAAACGGCTTCGTCGTCATCCACAACAAAGACCGTATGCCTGTCGTTGTCCCAAGCTGTCAAACGACCTCCGGCGGTAGGGTGATATGGAAAGTGCAGCCACACTCCGAATTGGCCTCATGCCATATGCGTCCGCCGTGTGCTTCCACAACGGAACGGCAAATAGACAAGCCCAAACCCAGGCCCTGCGATTTGGTGGTAAACAGGGGTGTATAGAGCTGGTCGCCAATCGTTTCCGGAATTCCTGCGCCCCGATCGGAAACAGATACTACGATTTCGCCATTGTCCGTATTGCCGCTCATCAAGGTGAGTTTTCGATCGGACGGTGCCGATTTTTCCGTGGCATCGATGGCGTTCTGTACAAGGTTTACAATGACCTGCACCAGCAGCGTCTGGTCGGCATGGATTGAGGGCAGGTGTTCTGACAAGGACATTTCAACGCAAATGTCCTTGTCCTCAAGTTGTGCTTCAAGAAGCTCGATCGATTCCCGGACCAGCGAATTGATATGGCAACGGGTTGGGTTTGGCCGCTTGCTGCGGATAAACTCGCGTACCCGACTGATGATTCTGCCGGCTCTCAGAGCCTG
Organism: Propionivibrio sp.; assembly: GCA_016705685.1. Classification (GTDB taxonomy): domain Bacteria; phylum Pseudomonadota; class Gammaproteobacteria; order Burkholderiales; family Rhodocyclaceae; genus Propionivibrio. Next base: position 414,693 of record JADJLB010000001.1, on the reverse strand, counting down.
TTCACGGCAGCGCTGCAATGCGGTGATGACTTCACTCTTTTCACAGCCAGGATTATTCAACAAGCGCAGGCAGGCATCGTTATAGCTTACGATGGCCGTCAGTGGCTGGTTGACTTCATGGGCCAGAGAGGAGGCGATCTCTGCCAGCGCCGCGATACGGGCCGTCTGGTGCAACATGTCCTGATGTTGCCGTTTCAATGCCTGGGCGCGCTTCTGTTCGGAAATATCGGTAATGACCTGGACGCTGACGGAACGGCCTGATTTCCAAGGTATCGGTCCGACCTGAACCAGGTACCAACGGCCATTGGTCGGATCACGCGCTTCGTGCGAGATGAACCCCGATTGCATCGATTGACTGTGTTCGTCATCCCGTTTCGCCAAGGGTGCGTTGCCGAAACCAAAGCGGGCAGCCAGTTTGGCCGTGGATTGGGAATAAGGGTCGGCATCGATCAAGCGGGCCAGACTGCGATTGGCATATAGCATCTCGCCGCTATCCTGATCAGCGACATAAACCGCAGCGTGCAACTCTTCAAGAACGCGCACAAATCGCTCGTCCGACCGGGTCAAAGCTTGCCGCAAGCGGGTTAGCAACAAAACAAAAGCGATGTATACGGTCACCATCGCCACGCCTTCCCAGTAGAAGAAGAAATCACCGGAATAGGGATGCGTCGAGCCAAAGCTCACTAACCAGAACACGCTGGATACCGAGACAATCAGAATGCCTGCGATCAAGCCAGCGGTCCACGTTGCGAGGGCAATCGGAACGAGCTGGAGGATGGCAAAGCGCAACTCGTATCCGGTTGAGTAATCGAGCGCAGCGACCAGCACCGACAACACCAGCCCCAGCGCCAACGCGGATATTCGGCTATTGGTGATGCGGCGGACCATGTCTGGCAAGCGCTGCAAGGAAAGAGATGATGAGTCCTGCATTAGCGCACACACCATTGAATGTGCGCTGAGCACGGCAGGGCTGCGCTCCGCAATGTCTTTGTCATCAAGATAGCGTTCAAAAAATAAAACAACTCTAACATGTCGGTATGGCCAGCACGGTAAAACTAGGGGCAACCCTAGTGCCTTCCGGTGTCAGGTCAAATAAGCTCCGGCACCGTTCATGTAGTTGAACGGCCAAAACGCTCCATCTATGACATACACATTTCGAATGCCTGTCGATCAAGCAGGCTTCAACAAAGGAAGGTGAAACTTGCTGGACCTCATATTCACGTTTTTACAGGCGCTCCTTGACCAAACAGGAGCTGTCAACTTTTCCTTCGGCAATCTGCTGATGATTCTCGTTGGCGTCATCATGATCTACCTGGCGATCGCCAAGCACTACGAGCCCCTGTTGCTCGTCGGAATCGGGTTTTCCTGTATCGTGGCCAACGTGCCGGGCCCCCCGGACGTTCCCGGCGGGCCGGCCGTTTCGGCGCTGCTTTATGCCGTCAAGGACGGCGGCCTGTTTCACTACGCCTACATGGGTGTGGAGAAACTCATCATCCCGCCGCTCATCTTTCTGGGCGTCGGTGCGATGACCAATTTCGGGCCGATGATTGCCAACCCACGGCTGGTGATTCTGGGCGCCGGAGCCCATCTGGGAATCTTTGTGGCCTTGATCCTGGCCAAGATGCTCGGCTTCACCCTCAGCGAGGCGGGAGCGATCGGCATCATCGGTGGCGCCGATGGCCCCATGGCCATATTTGTCGCCGTCAAACTGGCGCCGCATTTGCTCGGGCCGATTTCCGTGGCGGCATACTCTTACATGGCGTTAATGCCCATGATTCAGCCGCCGGTGATGCGTTTGCTGACGACCAAAGCGGAACGCCAGATTGGCATGGCCGAATTGCGCAAGGTGACGAAACTGGAAAAGATTGCCTTTCCCGTGGTCATCGCAATCGTCGTAAATCTGTTCTTCCCGCCGGTAGCCCCGCTGATCACCATGCTGATGCTGGGCAACCTGCTCAAAGAAGTCGGGGTCACCGACCGGCTGTCCAAGACAGCGGCAGGGGGGTTGATGAACGTTATCATCATCATCTTGACCGTCGCCATCGGTTCGACCATGGCCGCAGAGAAATTTCTGACATTCCAGACCCTTGAAATCGTTGTGCTTGGATTGTTGGCTTTCCTCTTCGGTACCGCGTCAGGCGTGGTGACGGCAAAGATCATGAATCTGTTTCTGAAGACCAAGATCAACCCACTGATCGGGTCGGCCGGTATCGCATCCGTTCCCATCGCCGCGCGAGTCTCGCACATCGTCGCATTCCAGGAAAATCCAAAGAACCTGCTGATCTACCACGCCATGGGCCCCAATCTCGCCGGCGTATTTGGAACGGCCATCTCGGGCGGCATTCTCTTGGCCTTGCTTGGAGTCAACTGAGAATGGCCTGCCAGTGTGCACATCACATGCCGAAAGCCGGCAATCATTTTGAGACGAACCAACCATGCCTACGATAGTTCCGGATACCGTCCAAGGCGCTCTGATCGTGAGCGTTATCGACTTCTTTCTCAGCTTCTTGATCATCAGCGGCATTGGTATTGTCCTGTCATTTTTTCCAATGCTCAATCGCCTGGCCCAGTTTGTCAAAGCGGCCCCACCGGCTAGAACAGCTCACGACACGAAAGCAGCGCAAGGCAGCAAAGTTGTACAGAAACATCACGTCGACACCGAAGCGCAGGACAATATCGCCGCCATCGCCGCCGCGGTTTTCGTTGTCATGGATGGCGCACCCCATCGCATTCTCAAGATCGAACCCTCGGCGCGCACCTCTTCATGGAGCGCCGAAGGGCGCATCGCCCAGCATGGGTCGCACCATGTGCGCTAAGCCGCTGAAGGAGTGAACCTGGAACCCTGGGCGGGGTGGCGTGTCGTCCAGGAAGGTTCGTCGGTGCAGCGACGGGGTGCGCGGGTGTGCGGTCAAGCGTGCCAGAATACGCCGGCTTCGCTGACCATGGCGTCGAGGCGGACATCGTGTGGCCGAGGATGGATCGAGGCTACGCGCGACAGTTCGAAGCCAACGCCGATGCTCAACGGTTTGGGTTTGAGCGATGCCAGTGTGCGATCAAAAAATCCGCCGCCATAACCGATCCGGTAGCCTTCGGCATCGAAGGCGTTGACCGGGAGCAACAGCGCTTCGGGGATCTGGAATTCCCCATCGTCTGGCGTCGGTATGCCGTAGCGATCGGCAATCAGCCGGCAGCCCGGCGCCCACGCGCGAAACGCCAGACTCACACCGTCTTCAAGGACAACCGGCAGCAATGCCGTGAATCCATCTTGGCCGGCGGCAATCCAGGATTCAACCAGCGGCCGCAGGTCAGGTTCGTTTTTAACCGGCCAGCAGAAACCGACGCGTAGCCCTGCGAGTTGGGGAAAGCGGTCGTTAAGATACGCGCAGACCCGTTTCGAGAGTTGCGCGCACACTTCCTCCGAGAGCGCCAGGCGACGTTCGATGCTGCGTTTGCGAAGCGCAGCACGGTAGACATCGCTCGAGTCGGCGATAAAATCGGAGTGAGTTTCTGGCGTCAATCGGCAACTCGTGTGCTATGCTGAACATCAGTGTTTACGGGGGAAATCCAGCTTATCATGAAGTTCAGTCCAACTGCTTTTCTCCTCGTCATTGCCCTGCTGATGTCAACCGTGGCTGCTGCCGGCGTCGACGCCGATGACCGGTTTCTGGCAGCACGCGATGCGGTCAAAGTTGGCGATCGCGCCAAACTCGAGCGCATCGCTCCTGAGTTGAAAGACCATGATCTCGAGGCCTATGTCGACTACTGGCGCATCCTGCTCGATCTGAGCAGCGCCGATCCGGCGGTGATCAAGGCTTTCCTCGCGCGCTACGAAAAAAGCTATCTTGCCGAAAAATTGCGAGCCGACTGGTTGAAGCTCCTGGGCATGAAGAACCAGTGGAGGGAGTTCGACGCCGAATATCCGGCGCTGGCCCAGCCCGATCAGGAGCTTTCCTGTTATGCCTTGCAGAGTCGCATGGCGCGCGGCGACGCGAGCGTGCTCGACGATGCCCTGCCGCTTTGGCTGAATCTGATCGAGCCTCCAGCATCGTGCTACCCGGTTCTGGAGGCGCTCATTCTGGAAAAGCGCGTGCTGGCCGATGCGGTCTGGGCGCGAGTTCGACGACAATTCGAAGCAAACAAGCTGTCTGCCGCCCGCTACAGCATGAACTATCTGCCGCCGAGCCAGACGCCCGACGCGCGGGTGGCGACGGCGGTCTGCGATACGCCACTGCCGTGGTTGGTAAAATTGCCATCGGCATCTCTGGCCGGCAGCCGGATCAACCGTGAACTGGCCGTGCTGGCGATCAGCCGCATCGCACGAAACGACCCGCGCATGGCCTCGGAACAATTGATCAAGATCGAGCGCCAGCTACAGGGCAGCGAGAGCGCATGGGCGTGGAGCCAGATTGGATGGCAGGCCGCACAACGGCACATGAGCGAAGCACTGCCGTGGTATCGCAAAGGCGACGCTGCCGTGCTGTCCGACGAAGTGGCGCAATGGAAGGTGCGCGCCGCACTGCGTGCGCTGGACTGGGGAATGGTGCGAACGGCGATCGAAAAAATGCCGCCCGCACTCGCCGAACAACCGGCCTGGGTCTATTGGTTGGGGCGCGCCTACCGTGCCGGTGGGCGCATCGAGGAGGCCAATGCCTTGTTTTCCAGGATTGCCGGGCAGCCGAACTTCTACGGCAATCTGGCGGACGATGAGTTGGGGCACCCGATCATGACGCCGCCCAAGGCGGCATCACTGACCACCGAGGAAAAGGCGCGGGTGGCGGCCAACGCCGGCGTGCGGCGCGCACTTGCGCTATATCGCGTCAATTTGCGCAGCGAGGGTGTCAAGGAATGGAACTGGACGCTGCGTGGCATGAGCGATCGCGAACTGCTTGCCGCCTCCGAGATCGCCGAGCACGCCGGCATATTTGACCGTGCCATTGCGGCGGCCGACCGGACAAAGACCGAACACGATTACTCGCTGCGTTACCTGTCTCCGTACAGCGATCAGGTACGCACGGCAGCGATCGGCCAATCGCTGGACGATGCCTGGGTCTATGGCTTGATGCGCCAGGAGAGTCGTTTCGTGACCAATGCAAAATCGACGGCCGGCGCATCCGGGCTGATGCAACTGATGCCGGCCACGGCCAAGTGGGTAGCCCGGAAGATCGGCCTCAAGGACTTTCACCAAGGACAGGTGAATGATACGGCGACCAACCTGTTGCTTGGCACTACCTACATGCGACTGGTCATGGAGAGTCTCGACAATCATCCGGTGCTGGCGTCGGCGGCCTACAATGCCGGCCCCGGCCGTGCCCGGAAGTGGCGTTCCGACCAGCCACTGGAGGGCGCCATCTACGCCGAGACCATTCCATTCAACGAAACGCGCGATTACGTCAAGAAGGTGATGAGCAACTCGGTTTATTATTCGGCGCTGTTTGACGGCAAACCCCAGTCGATCAAGGGCCGGCTCGGCGTTATCGGGCCGCGTTCGACAGTTGATCCAAAGGCCGAAGAATTGCCGTAAAATCCGCCCTTTACTACTTATTACATCGTCAGGGCGTTATGGAACTCAAGAAGGTGCTGTTGATTGGCGGTAGCGGATTTGTTGGCGGCTGGATCGCCAACCGGCTTTCCGAACGAGGCATACGCGTCACCATACCGTCGCGTCGTCGCGACAATACCAAACAGCTCATATTGCTGCCGACGGTTTATATGGTCGAGGCCGACGTTAACGACTCGCAAGTTTTGGTGTCCTTGATGGAAGACGTCGATGCGGTCATCAACCTGGTTGGCATACTGCACGATGGGGATTCCAGCCAGCCTTACGGCAAACGCTTTGCCGCCGCGCACGTCGAGTTGCCGAAGAAGATTCTGGCCGCCATGAAGCAGGCCGGGGTGAACCGACTGGTGCATATGAGCGCGCTCGGCGCCGCGGTCGATGCGCCTTCGGCTTACCTGCGCTCGAAAGGTGCCGGAGAAGCGGTCGTTCGTGCGGCCATGGGCCCGGTCGGCGCGTCGTCTGGCGGCGTCGATGTGACCGTCTTTCGGCCCTCGGTCATCTTTGGTCAGGGCGATTCGTTTCTGAATACCTTCGCCACCTTGCTCAGGCTCCTCCCCGTCCTGCCGCTGGCCGGTGGTTCGGCCCGCTTTCAGCCTGTGTATATCGGCGACGTGGCCGACGCTTTCGCCGGATGCCTGACGGATCGTTCCACCTTTGGGCAGACGTACGACTTGTGCGGCCCAAAAGTCTATACCCTGCGCCAGCTTGTCGACTACACCAGCGCGCTGATCGGTTGTCGCCGCCGGGTGCTCGATCTGCCCGATGCGCTGGCCTATCCGCTGGCCAGATTGATGAGCCTGCTGCCCAATCCACCGATGTCGCCGGATAATCTGCGTTCGATGAAACAGGACAATGTCACCGGCGGAAGCCAAAATTATCCGGGTTGGCAACCCCAATCGCTTGAAGCGGTGGCGCCGGGCTATCTTTCTTCGGTCAGGCCAAAAATGCGCTTCGATCAATACCGTTGTCGCGCAGGCCGCTAAACACGCTAGGAGATCCCGTCATGCTGAAGCTGGTCATCGGTGACCGAAATTACTCCTCCTGGAGTCTCCGACCCTGGTTGATCTTGAAGCAGACCGAGCTGCCTTTCGAAGAGATACGCATTCACCTTAGCGGCGTTGGAGCGAAGGCCGAAATCTTGAAGTATTCGCCTAGCGGCAGAGTGCCCTGCCTGGTCGACGGTGAAACCGTCGTCTGGGATTCTCTGGCGATCGGCGAATACCTCGCCGAAATTTCCCCCTCCTTGTGGCCGTCCGAGCGAAAAATGCGTGCAGAAGCACGCGCCATCAGCGCCGAAATGCATTCCGGATTCGTCGCCATGCGCCGGGACATGCCGATGAACATTCACGCCTCGAATCCGTATGACATACGCGCTGCCGAGGTGGATACCGATATTGCCCGCATCGTGGCCATCTGGGAAGGTTGCCGGACGCGTTTCGCGCATCTGGGCCCCTTTCTTTTCGGCAGGTTCTCCATTGCCGACGCGATGTTTGCACCAGTTGTCTGGCGTTTCCTGACCTATGCGGTGCACCTTCCTGCGCAATCGCGTGCGTGGGCGGACACCATGTACGCGCTGCCGGCCATGCAGGAATGGCGGGCCGGCGCGCTGGCCGAGAAGGAATAGGGGGCCGCTCTCCCGTCGCCATGCAAATCTTCACGGTTGGAGGCGCAGTACGCGACAAGTTGCTTGGCCTTCCCGTGCAGGATCGTGATTATGTGGTCGTCGGCGCCTCGCCCGACGAGATGCGGCAACGCGGCTTCAAGCCGGTCGGCAAGGACTTTCCGGTCTTTTTGCACCCGCAAACGCATGAAGAGTACGCACTGGCCCGCACCGAACGCAAGACCGGTCACGGCTATCACGGCTTCTCCTTTCACGCTGCGCCCGAAGTCAGTCTGGAAGAAGATCTGGCGCGTCGAGACCTGACCATCAATGCCATCGCGCAATCCGACGACGGCGCGTTGATCGATCCGTTTCACGGTGTTGCCGACCTCGAGGCGCGAATATTGCGCCATGTCGGTCCGGCGTTTGCCGAGGATCCGGTGCGCCTGTTGCGCGTCGCCCGCTTTGCGGCGCGCTTTACCGATTTTTCCATCGCGCCCGAAACTACCGAACTGATGCGCCGTATGGTCGACAACGGCGAGGCGGATCATCTGGTTGCCGAGCGCGTCTGGCAGGAACTGGCCAAAGGATTGATGGAGGCCAAGCCGTCCCGCATGATCGATGTGCTGCGCAGTTGCGGCGCGCTGGCACGTTTGTTACCCGAACTCGATCGTTTGTTCGGCGTGCCGCAACGTGCCGAGTTTCATCCCGAAATCGACACCGGCGTACATGTCATGATGGCGCTCGACTACGCCGCAGGGCAAGGTTATGACCTGCCGGTTCGTTTTGCCGTGCTCTTGCACGATCTCGGCAAAGGCCTGACGCCAGCTTCCGAACTGCCCCGTCACGTGGGGCATGAAGCCCGCAGCGTAACGATGGTCGAGAAAGTGTGCGCTTACCTGAAGACGCCGGCCGATTGTCGCGATCTGGCGCTCCTGGTGGCGCGCTACCACGGTGACATACGGCGTGGCCCCGAAATGCGCGCAGCAACCCTCGCCAGAATTCTGGAAGACGCCGATGCGCTGCGGCGTCCGCAACGCTTCGTAAAGCTGCTTGAAGCGTGCGCCAGCGATTTTCATGGCCGCCTGGGCTGGGAAGACAAACCGATCCCCGCGCCGGAATTGTTCCTGATCGCTTTGGGGGCGATTCGCGCCATCGACGCCGCGCCCATCGCCCACAGTTGCAGCGATGCCACACAGATTGCCGGGCGCCTGCACGAAGCGCGGGTGGCGGCTATCAAAAGAGCATTGAATTTGGCAGAATGATCCGGGCTCGGGAAGGCACGGCGCCACAGACGTCGACCCCATGAGCCTGCGGGCGTGCCAATTTACGAAAAAATCGGTGCGCGGCATTCAACCCTTTTCGGGTATGACCGTTAATTTACTATCTGTCCAATCAATCGACCGGAGCTTGTTCAAATGACGATCGTCATGGAAATGAACACGGGAAAAATCCTGGATGAAGCGTGCAATCACAATAACGACGCCTACGGCGACGAGGTTCTCTATGCCGCTTGGACCGCGCTGCCCAGGGCCGACGCCGGACGCGATGACGTTGTGGCGTCGTCGCCAAGCCATCCTGAATAGATTGAGGTCGCCACCTTCAGGTCCCGGTGCGACGCCTGCCGGGGCTTGACCCTTCAGAATTCACAAGCTTACGCTGCGGTCGCCTTGGGCAAAGCCGATCAGCGTCGTGTCGATACCCCGGCCGAGCGCCAGTACCTTGAACAAATCGCCCATCTCGGCGGGTGAAATCAGTTTGTTCGCGGCTTGCGCCTGCGGCAGATAGCGTCGGTGGTCTTCGACCGGTATTCGCGCCAGCACCTCGGTCAGCCCGCAGTTGAGCAGAAATGCCGCCTGCGTCGTGTAACCGAGAAGATCCAGCCCTGCCCCTACGCCCGATTCGACAATCGCCGTGAAATCGACATGCGCGGTAATGTCCTGCAGACCAGGGAGAAAGAAGGGATCGCCGTGTGCATGATGCCGGTAGTGGCACATCAGCGTGCCGCTGTCGCGCTGCGGATGGTAATACTCGTGGCGGGGGAAACCATAGTCGATGAGCAGCAGGGCACCCTTGCCGAGAATCCCGGCCCACGCCGCCGTCCAGTCCGTCGCCGCCAGACCGATCTCGCTCAAGTAGCCGGGCGGTGGTTGGCACTCCGCAGCCAGCGCCTGCGCGCGGTCGAGCAAGCGACTCCCGGCGGGGCGGTCACGCCAGACCAACGCCTTGTTTTCCCAGGCTACGCCGCGTTCAAGAATCGTTTGATCATCATCCCCACGGCCCCACAGCACCAGATGCACCGGCATGGCGTCGAGCAGTTCGTTGGCCAGAAGCAGACCGTCAAAGCGTTCCGGCAAACGGTCGAGCCAGTCGACGCGGGCTAGCAGATGCGCTGCGCTGTGGCCGATCGTCCGGCGTTGGCGCTCGCGCAGCTCGCCTGAAAGCTCAAGAATGGCATAGCGCTCGGGAAGGGATCTGCGCCGTTCGAGTTCGAGCAGAAGGTCGGCGGCCAGGCGCCCCGAGCCGGCACCGACCTCGATGAGCTGCGGCGCGCTGAGTGCGAAAATCTGCTCGGCCTGAGCGCCGATCGTCTGGCTGAAGGCCGCGGAGATTTCCGGCGCGGTGACGAAATCCCCGGCAGCGCCGAATTTGCGCGCGCCCCCCGAGTAGTAACCCATTCCCGGCTCGTAGAGGGCAAGTTGCATGAAGCGCGCAAAATCGATCCAGCCGGCACTGGATTCGATCTCATACGCGATACGGCGCTTCAGTGCCTCGCTGTACGCCAGCGCGTCGGCGTCGGGCAGGGGTAGTGTCATGGCTCGCGGGTTCACTGTTCTATCTCGATTTCCAGCATGCTGCCAAAGTCGATCTGCAAAGTCGTCCACTGGTCAACGGGAAGCTGACGCCAGTGGCCGAGCAGGGCGCGAATGACCCCGGCATGGGTGACCAGCGCGACGGGCGAACCACGCAGCGTGGCAGAAAAATCGATGGCCCGGCGTTGCAGTCCGGCGACCGATTCACCGCCGGGCGGAACGTAATGCAGAATATCGGCGGCCCACGCGTCGAGCGCACGGCGGTCAAGCGCGTTCCAGGGCTGGCCTTCCCATTCGCCGAAGTCGATTTCGCGCAGCCGTTCGTCGAACAGCGCTTCCGGGTCGAGCGCTTCGGCCAGTTGCCGGGCGCGCTGCAACGGGCTGGAGAAGACCGTCGTGCCGGTTGGCAGCAAGGGCTTCAGACGCGTCGCGACGGGCCGCGGGTCTTCGGCCGGAATGTCCAGTTGGCCATAACAGATGCCGGCGTCGACCAGCGGGCGCGTATGACGGATCAGGAAAACTTGCACAGCAAGCCGAAGTAGAAAGCGACTTCAGATAACTGCTGCGTGGCGCCGAGACAGTCGCCGGTATAGCCGCCGATACGCCGCTTGAACATGCGCGCCAGCCACAGCGTGGCGAGCACGGCGAAAGCGACGCCGACGAGTACCTGCGGTGGCGGCAGCAGGAGCAGCGGCAGCAGCGCGGTCAACGCAGCGAAAGCCAGTTCGCCGCGTCCGATGCGCGTGGCCAGCGGCTTCGACTTGCCTTCGTCGCGCACATAGTCAAGCGTGCCGAGCAGCGATACTGCGCACAGTCGGGAGAGCGAATGCCCGGCGATCAGGCTGAGCGGAAGCAAGGCCACGTCGATCTCCAACTGCGCGCAGAACTTGGCGAGCAGCAGGACGATCAGCGCCACTGCGCCAAAACTTCCGATTCGCGAGTCCTTCATGATGGCCAGGATTTGCGGCTTTTCCCAGCCGCCGCCGAACCCGTCGACCATGTCGCTCCAGCCATCTTCGTGAAAAGCGCCGGTGACGTATAGCGTACTGGCCATCGAAGCCAGGACAGCCAGTGTTTTAGGCCAGATCAGGTCGCCCAGGGTAAGGACCAGCGCGGCAACGCTGCCGACGATCAGGCCGATCGCCGGAAAGTAACGCGACGAACGCTCCAGTGCGTCACTGCTGTGGCCGACCCAGGCAGGAACGGGCAGGCGTGTGAAGAAACGGACTGCGCCAAAGAAGTATTCGAGTTCGTTCCTGAGGGCCATGAGCGAAATCTTCAAGTTCCAGGGCTAACTCTTTTCGCTTACACCCGCCGATTCGAAGCTCGCCATTTCATTCAGGAAGGCGGCTGCCGCCTGCACCAGCGGCCAGGCCAGCGCCGCGCCGGTGCCTTCGCCCAGACGCAGGCCCAGGTCGAGCAGTGGTTCGGCGCGAAGGTCGTGCAATTGCGCGCGATGTCCCGGTTCGGCGGAGCGGTGGCAGTAAATGCAGTAATCGCGAATTCCGGGCGCCAGGCGGGAAGCTGCCAGCAGCGCGGCGGTGACGATGAAGCCGTCGATCAGCAGCAGCATGCCGCGTTCGGCGGCGCCGAGCATCGCGCCGGCCATCATGACAATCTCGAAGCCCCCGAATTCGCCAAGCACCTGCAGGACGTCAGCATTATCCGGCAGGGCCGCGCGGCGCACCGCCTGCGCCAGCAGCGCACGCTTGCGCGCCAGTCCGTCGTCATCAAGGCCGGTTCCCCGCCCGATGCAATCGGTGAGCGGCGTGCCCGTCAGTACGTGGGTGATCAGCGATGCCGACGCCGTGTTGCCGATGCCCATGTCGCCGAATCCGACGACCTTGCATCCTTCGTCAGCCAGGGCGTAGGCGATGGCGGCGCCCCGGGCCAGAGCGGCAGTGACATCGGCGGAACTCATCGCCGGCTCGTCAAGGTAGCTGCGCGTTCCACGGCCCATGCTGGCGTCGATCAGGCCCTGGCGAAGGCCGAAGTCATGCGCCACGCCCGCGTCGATGACCTTCAGCTGCAGTCCGTTCAGCCGGGCGAATACATTGATTGCCGCGCCGCCGGCGAGAAAGTTTTCGACCATTTGCCAGGTCACGTCCTGGGGAAAAGCCGAGACGCCGGCCCGCGCGGCGCCGTGGTCGCCGGCAAAAACCAGGAGATGCGGATGCGCCAGCTTCGGCGTCAGCGTTTGCTGGATCCGGCCGAGTTGCAGAGCCAGTTTTTCGAGTTGGCCAAGCGAGCCCAGCGGCTTGGTCTTCTGGTCGATCTTGTTCTGCAGCGCTGCATCCAGGGCGCTGTCGAGCGGAGGGATAGAAAATGGCATGGCCAGGTCGCCTGAGGCAAAGCGCCGATTATACGCTCGGGCGCTCATGCTAAGCTTGGCGCATGAAAGAGCTGATCATCGGTGGCGCCCGTTCGGGCAAGAGCACGCTGGCGGAAAAACGCGCCGCGGCCAGTGGCCTGCGCGTGATTTACGTCGCCACCGCGCAAGCGCTGGACGGCGAAATGACGCAACGGATCGCGCTGCATCGGGCGCGCCGCCCGGGCGCATGGGGGCTGGTCGAATCGCCGCTCGAACTGGCGACGGCCCTGCAAAAAAATGCCGCCGCCGATGTGTGTTTGCTGGTGGATTGCCTGACGCTGTGGCTATCGAATCTGCTGTTTGCCGGAGAAGCGGCCAGGCAAGCGGAATCCGGCCAGCCGATCGATTGCCCTTTGCTCGAGCGCGAAGTGCAGGCCTTGATCGACACCCTGCCGCAATTGCCCGGAAAGATCGTCATCGTCTCCAATGAAGTGGGCTGGGGGATCATCCCCATGGCCGCCGTGTCGCGCCTGTTTGCCGACGAGCAGGGGCGGCTGAACCAGCGCGTCGCCAAGGTTTGCGACAAGGTGACGATGGTCGCGGCGGGGCTGCCGCTGACGCTGAAATAGCGCCGCAGCGCGTCAGTTCAGGCTGCGGATTGTCACCGTAATCAGCGTAAAATCCCCGCTCCGCTTTCCCGAGCTTGCCATGCCTGCTTTTGAATCTCTCGATCTGTTCAGCCGCAACGTTCCCGCGACCTTGTGGCTGCCGCTGGCCGCGATCGCCGCCGTGGTGCTTGATCGGCTGCTTGGCGAGATGAAGCGCTGGCATCCACTGGTCGGTTTCGGCGCACTGGCCAGCGGCCTTGAGCGGGCGTTCAATCGCGGCGGGTGGTCTCGGGCGAACGGCCTGCTCGCCTGGGTGTTGCTGGTGGTGCCTTGGGTAGCCCTGGCGTTTTATGGCAAGCGCTATGACCTTTTCGGCTGGGTGGTCGAGGTCATCCTGCTCTATCTTGCGCTGGGCGGGCGCAGCCTCGCCGAACATGCCGAACGCGTAGCTGCCGATCTGGCGGCGGGCGACCTGCCGGCGGCGCGGCAGCATGTCGGCTGGATCGTTTCGCGCGATACCGGCACGCTCGATGAAGCCAGCGTTGCCAAAGCCTGCGTCGAGACGACGCTGGAGAACGGCAATGACGCCGTATTCGGCGCGATCTTCTGGTTCGTCCTGTTTGGTGGCGCGGGTGCGGTGCTCTACCGACTGGCCAATACGCTGGACGCGATGTGGGGCTACAAGACCGAGCGCCTCCTGCGCTTTGGCTGGGCAGCGGCGCGCATCGACGATGGGCTCAATTTCCTGCCCGCCCGGTTGACCGCGCTGAGCTACGCGCTGTGCAGCGGGAGTTTCACCAGTGCACGCCGCGCCCTGGCCTGTTGGTGGCGGCAGGCGCCGCTGTGGGACAGCCCGAACGCCGGCCCGGTGATGGCGGCCGGTGCCGGCAGTCTGGGCCTGACCTTGGGCGGTGCGGCGGTCTACCACGGGCAAACCGAAGTGCGGCCGGTCCTTGGCGAAGGCCATCCGGCGGGCCGCGACGACATCCCTCGGGCCTTGACGCTGCTACGCCGCGGCATGCTCCTCTGGCTGTTGCTGTACTTACTGAGCGGGTTGGCCGGTGCTTGATCACGGCGGCAAACTGCGTGCTGCGGCACAACGTTACGGCATCCCCCTCGCGGACTGGCTGGATCTGTCGACCGGCATCAACCCGCAGCCTTACCCGATCCCGCCCATCGACCCCGCCTGCTGGCAACGCCTGCCGGAAGACGACGACGGGCTGGAGGCAAGCGCCGCGGCGTACTACGGCAACGACCGGCTGCTGGTGCTGCCTGGCTCGCAGGCGGCGATCCAGATCCTGCCGACGCTCTTCGCGCCGGTTGCCGTGGTCTGTCAGACGCCGATCTACGAAGAGCATCCGCAAGCCTGGCAGCGCGCCGGCCACCGCTTGCGTCGACTGCCCAACCTGCAACGTGCGCTGGCTGCCGCTACGCCGATTGTCCTGGTGTGCAACCCCAATAACCCGACGGCATTGACTTTGCCGCGCGACGAATTGCTCGAAGCCGCCGCCCAGCTTGATCGTCGCGGCGGCTGGCTGATCGTCGACGAAGCCTTTGCCGACCCCGAAATGGAGAGCACGGCCGCTGGCCTGGCCAGTCTGGCCGGAAGCGCGCAAGCGCCCAGACTGATCGTGCTGCGTTCGCTCGGCAAATTTTTCGGCCTGGCCGGCGCACGCGTCGGTTTCATTTTCGGCGCGGCGGAAAAGCTGGATCGGTTGCGTGAAGCCATTGGGCCCTGGCCGGTGGCGCATCCGGCGCGCGTGGTGGCCCGCCACGCACTCGCCGATACGGCCTGGCAGGCCGGCGCGCGCCAGCATCTGGCGGCAAGTTCGCTGCGCCTCGCCGAGGCCCTCGCCCCCTTGGGCGAGGTCAGCCGCACGGCATTGTTCTGCACCCTGAATATGGCCGCAGGAACAGCGGCGGCGAATGACCATGGGCTTGACGCGCTTTACGAACACTTCGCCCAACGCGCCATCTTGACGCGCCGTTTCACCCAGCACAGCCTGCTGCGTTTCGGTTTGCCCGGCACCGCAACGCAATGGCAACGCTTGATCACGGCCATCGACGAATGGGGCCATCAAAGTTGAAAGTCGCGTTGACCCTTGCGCGAGCAGTTGCACTGTGCGCGGCTTGCAGCTTGTCCTATGCCGACGTCGTCGTGCGCGACGACACGGGAGCGCTCGTCCGTCTTGCCAGGCCGGCCCAGCGCATCGTCACCCTGGCGCCGCATCTGGTCGAAACCCTGTTTGCCGCCGGCGGGGGTGAAAAGCTGATCGGCACAGTTGAATTCAGCAACTACCCGGAAGCGGCGAAAACGATCAAGCGCGTCGGCAGTTACGCCAGTTTCGACCTTGAAACGGTGCTCGCCTTGAAGCCCGATCTGGTCATCGGCTGGCGCAGCGGCAATGTGCCGGCGAGTCTCGACAAGCTGCGGGCGCTCGGCTTCCCGGTCTATGTTTCGCAAGTCGAGCGCATCGAAGATGTGCCCGCCGAGATCGAGCGCTTCGGCGTGCTGGCGGGCAGCAGCGAAATCGGCAATGCCGCCGCCAAGCGCTTTCGCGAACGCTTCGCCGGGCTGCAACAGCGCTACAGCAGCCGGCCCCAGGTGCGTACCTTCTACCAGATCTGGAAACAACCCCTGATGACCGTGGGCGGCAAGCAGATCATCTCCAGCGTCATCCGCCTATGCGGCGGCGAAAACGTTTTCGAAGCAGTGGAAACGCTGGCGCCGACGGTGACCATCGAAGCGGTCATCGCCGCCAACCCCGAAGCCATTGTTGCCAGCGGCATGGACGCATCCCGCCCCGAGTGGCTGGACGACTGGAAGCGCTGGACGTCGATCACCGCCGTCGCGCGCGACAATCTCTTCTTCATCCATCCGGATTTGATTCAGCGCCACACCCCGCGCCTGCTCGACGGCGCCGAACGCCTCTGCCAGCAGCTTGAAACGGCACGGGGCCGGAGGCCGCATGGATAGGGGATTCTGGCATAGATACCGCGAGGAAGGCCGTCAATAGACGGCTGCACGACATATAGCGCTGTAGAGCGCCAATCCATGCGCCTTGCAGGCCGGCCATCGCGACAGGACGAAGGCGCCATGGACGCCGAACGACAAAACGGCTATGCTTCGCACCCTCTCCGCGCCCGTAGCTCAGATGGATAGAGTGCCACCCTCCGAAGGTGGAAGTCGCACGTTCGAATCGTGTCGGGCGCGCCAGTCACGCATGAAAAAGGGCACTTCTTCTGAAGTGCCCTTTTTCAATTTCCAGGCTCCCATTGACCACCGCCATGCTCCTTCTTTGGAGCAGACATCTGCCGTTCGCGTGTTTCGGAGAAAGGTCCTCGATGCGGAAGCGGTGGTCCAACCCGCTTCACATCAACGCATGCAGTGTGCCCAGCGGAAATACCCTTGGGGTACACCGATGATTCCTGGCCGCCCTCTGGCGGCACGCTTGTTCCGTTCAGTATCTTTCCCTACAGACGCATTTGTCAGCGGTTCAGGCGGCGCTCGGACTGAGCCGGAAATCCTCGCCATATCTCAACACCGCCCACGCCAGCCGTGCATTCTTTGCGGCAATGGCGACCGCCGCGCGCCCATACCCCCGTCGAGCAACGAGATTGCGTGCCCAGCGACTGAAATGGTCTTGTTTGTCGCCCAGCGTATTGAGGATAGTGCGCGCGCCCAATACCAGTAGCGTTCGCAGGTAGTGGTCACCGGCCTTGGTAATTCGCCCCAACCGATCCTTGCCACCGCTGCTGTGCTGACCCGGCGTGAGGCCGATCCACGCCGCCACCTGTCGGCCGTTCTTGAAGTCGTGACCACCGCCGATGCTGGCCAGTAGCGCGCTGGCCGTGACCGGGCCAATGCCGGGACGTTGCATCAGGCGTTTGCTGCGGGCATCCTCGCGGGCTACTTTGGCGATCAGCCGGTCGTACTCGGCGATGCGCACATCGAGCTGATCGGCGTGCGAGAGCAGATCGCCGACGCACTGGTTAGCGAAACCCGGCAAATCTTCCAGACGCGCGCCAATGTGCCGGTGCAGATTGGCGACTTTTTGTGGCAGGACGATGCCGAACTCGGCGATCAGCCCGCGTAGGCGGTTATAGGTCGCTGTGCGTTCTTCGACAAATCCCTGTCGCGTGCGGTGTAGGCAGAGGATGATCTGCTGATGCTCTTCCTTGATTGGGACAAAGCGCATGTTGGGACGCGTCACGGCTTCGCAGATGGCGGCCGCATCGGCCGCGTCGTTCTTGCCGCGTTTGCCGCCCAGGCGATAGGGCGTGACGAACTTCGGGGCCATGAGCTTGACGGTGTGGCCGTGTTGGCGAAACAGCCGTGCCCAGTGGTGCGCGCCGGAGCAGGCTTCCATGCCGATGACACAGGGTGGCAACTGTGCGACGAGAGGCAGAAGATGCTCTCGCGATACTTTTGGCTTGACCAGCGCGGACTTACCGTTATCATCAACGCCATGCACGGCAAACACATGCTTGGCCAGATCGATTCCAACCGTGATAATGCTCATGGACTTCCCCTTTCGTGGTTTTGATGTGCTCTCGAAATCCCATCATGGCACTCGTTGCCGTTTGCGGCTTCCGCCGCAGCCTCGGGACGGGGAAGTCCCTTTCATTCGTTAGCGAAAAAGTCAAAGGTCATGTCGGATGTCGGTTTGTACCTTC
The DNA here is from genome assembly GCA_016705685.1 of Propionivibrio sp. GTDB lineage: Bacteria > Pseudomonadota > Gammaproteobacteria > Burkholderiales > Rhodocyclaceae > Propionivibrio. The sequence goes on along the minus strand of JADJLB010000001.1, from coordinate 397,127 downwards.
ACGATCAACTTTGCGTCGATTTGGAAAAGTTGCTCTACCTCGATCCGTCGAAGGAAGAACAAAGGCTCGCGTGGCAATCCCAAGCTGATCTGATTAAAGCCGGGTTATCACGTTTCCTCGATTTAGACCGGTCTGTTTTCTATTACGTGAAGCTCTTCGTCGACGACGGTAACTTCATGTCCAGACATCCCGACTACTATCTGACGGAGAGCAAAAAGATCCGTGGTTGCCTTGCCGCTTATAGAAATGGGAGCTTCTGATGAAAATTGACCACCAGCACGTCAAGTGTCTCTCGCTAACCCTTCAACGCCGGTGCGCGCACCGGTCGGCACCGCCAGGCCGAATTCCCGGCAGAAGCCGCGAAATGCGCAACCCGCGCTATGCCGAGGGCGCGTTGCTCGGATGGTTTCGCCATGCCCACACCGACATCAACGGCACCTGGGGCAAGCCAATGCTGCGCCAATCATATATCGCAAGATATTGCGAATAAGGACGTTTTTAGTGATTAGTTCGCCATTAATGACGACTTGACAAAATATGTATATTTGGATACATATCGTAATAAGTGACGAGAAATGGAAATTTAACTGGCGTATTCGCAATATATTACGACTATGAGAATCACGGGCTTGCTCACAGATGATGCCGTGCTGGCCGAGTTGGGCGCACGGATTGCCGGTCGTCGGGTTGAATTGCAGCTGACCCAGGCGGCAGTGGCCGAACAGGCGGGTATCGCCAAGCGTACCCTCGAGCGTATGGAGGCCGGATTAACGTCACAGTTGGGCACTTTGATTCGTGTGCTGCGGGTTCTGGACGCCGCATCAGGGCTGGATAACCTGATTCCGGAGTCCGGGCCCAGACCGATGGATTTGTTGAAGCAAAAAGGCAAGGTCCGGCAACGGGCTTCGGGTCGAGGTGCCGCAAAGGCGACTGGCAAGCCATGGCACTGGGATGAAAAACCATGAGCACGCTTGCCGAAGTCAGGCTGTGGGGTAAAACCATCGGCGCGGTCTCCCTGCAGGATGGGGAGGACGTGGCCCGCTTTGAATACGATGCGGCATTTGCGCAAAGCGGAATTCAAATCGCGCCGATTGCGATGCCGCTCTCCCGGCGCGTTTACCGCTTCCCCGCGCTTTCCCGCCCGACTTTTCACGGCCTGCCCGGCCTGCTGGCCGACTCGCTGCCCGACAAATTTGGCAATGCGCTGATTGATGCCTGGCTGGCCTCGCAGGGGCGGCAAGCGGATTCCTTCAACGCTGTTGAGCGGCTTTGCTATACCGGCGAACGCGGCATGGGGGCGCTGGAATTTGCCCCCGCCATCGGCCCCAGAGCAAAGCAGACCACACCCATTGAGGTCGGCAAGTTGGTCGCGCTTGCATCCGAGGTGTTGACCCACCGGAATAACCTGCAGGCGTCTTTTTCTGCTGAAGGCGGAGAAGATGCGCTGAGGGATATTCTGCGCGTGGGCACCTCCGCCGGTGGCGCGAGAGCGAAGGCGATCATCGCATGGAACCCGATAACCAATGAAGTGAGGTCCGGCCAGGTCAAAGCCGGCAGTGGATTTGAATACTGGCTGCTGAAATTTGACGGCGTCAGCGGCAACAAAGACAAGGAACTGGAAGACCCGAAAGGCTACGGGTTGATCGAGTATGCGTATTGCCTGATGGCGCAGGATTGCGGCATTGAGATGAGTGAATGCCGCTTGTTCGAAGAGAATGGCCGCTCGCATTTCATGACGCGCCGCTTTGATCGCATGGTTGGCAGTGCTGCCGGCGAAAAACTTCACATGCAGTCACTGTGCGCCCTGGCGCACTACGATTTCAATATGGCGGGTGCCTATAGCTACGAGCAGGCCTTGCTGGTGATGCGGCAACTGCAGTTGCCCATGCAGGCCATCGAGCAACTATTCCGGCGCATGGTATTCAACATCGTGGCCCGCAATCAGGATGACCACGTGAAGAATATTGCCTTCCTGATGAATAAATCCGGTGAGTGGTCGCTGTCGCCGGCCTTTGATATGACCTACAGCTTCAATCCTGCGGGGGCGTGGACGGCAAGCCATCAGATGACGATGAATGGAAAACGCGACAATTTCACGCTGGAGGACTTCAACGCCTGCGCAAAGAAGGTTTCAATGAAACGGGGGCGCGCCGCGAAGATCGTTGCCGAGGTGCAGGCGACGGTATCGAGATGGGGATCGTTTGCGGAAAAGGCGGGCGTGCCCGATGTCGTGCGTGAAAGAATTCAGCGCACCTTGAATCTGAAACCCTATTCATGAAGCCAGGCGAATCAATGGCGCTCATGCTTGTTTGCCAGTTCATCCTTGGCTAAACGTTCGACAAAATCGAACACCTCCTCAGACACTCGATCAGCCAGCTTCTTTCGGCGATTGTTCGAGATCCGTCCGCCGTTCTGCAGCGCTGAGATGATCAGCAGGTGCTGGTCGTTACTACGGATGTCAAATTCGTCGTTGAGAGCACTGGCAACGCGGTCAAATCTTGCAAGGAATTCGCTTTCTTGCCGAAGATCAACATCGATTGCCTGTTCCGCCACGCTGCTTGGCCCCCGGAGCCCGCCTCCACGAATCCAGTTCTGCTCATGGCGAAAGCAAGCCGCTTTCTCGAAAGGGTTCGTAATCGTTGCAGACTGAAGGTCAGAGAAGTAATCCTCGGTCAACGGCAGTTTTTCATGCGCTTCCTGGAGCAAAGCGACAAATGCCTCCGTCTTGTTTTGGTTCGGCGTTTCGCTTTCGATGGCAAAGGAACTGTCCGTTTCGCTCAGATAGGCCCAAGACAATGCGCGATCAGCGTTAGTGGCTCCAAGCGAATCCAGAAACGCCTTGGTTCTGCCAAGGATGTCGCTCGCCATGCCGTCCCGGATGACCGGGGTGAGACGAACCGTCGGGCAATACTGTTTGGAACCGATGCCGTTGAAGTTGATCCGCCATTTCTGATTTCTGCGGAGTTTTCCCGTGACGTACTTCTCGGGGTCAAAGAGAGGCTCATACGGGCCTGCAACCCTCGGAAGATCAGAAAGATTCTCGCCGCTAGGTGTTTAGTCAAGATTCTTATAATTCTCTATCTATTTCGCCTTGGCACCTAGCGCGTCAAGATTGCCTTCATGGAATCCTGTTTTTGTTGATTTTCCGAAAGAATGAACAGATTTTATTAACAAGACTGGAGCCTCATCGCCGAGTGCCTCTCGAACTCTCCCGTGCTACAGGCGAGAAAGACCGGGCGCGTTGGCCGGTACCGTGCACGCTCGGGTTCATTCAAAGCTCTCGTGCTGCACTCGCCGGGCCGGGATCGCGAGCTCGCGTGCTGCTTTGCTGGCGGCCTCGATCAAGCGGCCAGGGCCGCAGATGTAGAACACCGCGTCAGGTGCTGCGGTCGCCATGATCGCCTTGAGATCAAGGCGGGTAGCGCCGGGGGCACGCGTGAAGTATAGATGCAACTGCTCGGAGAGCTCGATGGCCAGTTGGTCCCGATAGGCCATCTCGGCGGCGGTCCTGCCGCTATAGTGCAGTTCAAAGGAGTTGCCGCGTGCCTTTTGCTCGTGGGCCATCGCCTTGATGGGGGTGATGCCGATCCCGCCGGCGATCAGGATGGCAGGGCGACGGTCATCATGAAGAGCGAACTGGTTGGCCGGATGATCCAGCGCCAGTCGCGTACCGATCTGCCAGTGGGCATGGATCGCTGCCGACCCGCCGCGCCCTGTTTCCTCGCGTAGCACGGCAATCTCGTACATGTCGCGCCGGTGCGGATGCGTGGCCAGCGAGTATTGTCGAGTCACGACCGAGCCATCCGGCAGTCGCACTGGTACCGCAAGATGCGCACCGGCCGTGGCCGGAGGCAGGTCGCTCCAGTCGGGCGCCCGCAGTTCATAGGCCCGGACGCGCGGAGTCATCTGGCGTATTCCGGTGACAACAAGCTTCAGCAAGCCACTGCCTATCTCATCGAAAACTTCTACGGCTGGTTCGAGCTGCCCGGCATCGCCTTGCAATGCACTGAGCTGTTCTCTGACTTGGGCCTCGGTGAAGCGCGGCGTGATGTATTTCGGGCAGTTCCAGTCGAACGCCTCGACCGTGACGACGACGCCCCGCTCAACGCGTGCCCGATAGTTCGGAGATTCGAGGCGGGCAACGAGGGCCGGTTCCGTATCTTCGTCAATCAGGCGTGCCCGTCCCCAGATCTTGAGCCGGCGCTGGGCGGGATAGTCCATCAGAAACAGGCTGACCCGGTCATCGCCTTCAAGGTTGCCGACCGAGATGTATTGGCGGTTTCCGGAGAAGTCGGCGTAGCCGATCGTCTGCGGACCGAGCACCTTCAGGAAACCGGTCGGGCCGCCCCGGTGCTGGACGTAAGGCCAGCCGTTCTCGCCAACGGTGCCCTGGTAAAAGCTGTCGCGTTCGGCAATGAATTCGACTTCGTAGGGACCGAGTTCCACTGCTTCGACCTCACCCAATTCGGCACCACGATAGGCGTCGCGACTGCCCATCCGCGCTTGCGCGGCTTGAACTTTCGGAGTGAAGGCGATCTTTGCGAAGGCGCGGGCCATGAGCAATCTCCTTGTTGCCGGGAGCATGGCCCCCGGCGTCGCTTGGTGGAATCAGGCGGCAAGCTTCAATTCGACTTTCGGGAAGTCGATGTCGACGCGTCCGGCTTTGCCCAGCAGGTTGGTCAGGATGTTCATCCCGACGTGGGTAATGACTTCGACGATATCGGATTCGCTGTAGCCGGCGTCGCGCATTTCCAGCAGTTCTGCGGTCGTGACTTCGCCCATGTGGGCGACCAGTGACCGCGCAAACCTGACGGCGACGGCCGCTTTTTCATCGCGGCTGGTGCCGGAGCGGTTGGCCTCAATCTCGGCGCCGTCCAGACCCGCCTTGCGGCCGATCGCCGTGTGTGCCGAGAGGCAATACTCGCAATTGTTCTGCTGGGCCAGGGCAAGCGCGATGCGTTCGCGTGTCTGCGGATCGAGCGAACCGTCGCCGGCGATGCCGTGCAGCCCGAGGAATGCCTTGAGGGCGGCCGGGGAGTTGGCAAAGACCTTGAGGAAATTGGGCACCATGCCGAGCTTGGCATGGATGGCGTCGTAAAGGGCCTTCTGTTCCGGATTGGCCGATTCGGTGGTAACGAGGTTGATGCGTGCCATGATATTTCTCCTGTTTTGGGTTGGGTGCGTCGGCGTGTTGTCGACGGGTGTTACTTTGCCAAATTGCGAGCGATATAAGAATAGCCATACAATGGAATCCACTATTCCAATAATCGGAACAAACCATGGATCGATTTCATCTCATGAGCGTCTTTGTCGCTGTGGCCGAAGAAGAAAGTTTTGCGGCGGCTGCGCGGCGGCTGCGCATGTCGCCACCTGCTGTCACTCGTGCCGTTGCCTTTCTTGAAGAGCGGTTGGGCGTACGGCTCCTCACGCGCACCACCCGTCTGGTGCGGACCACCGATGCCGGCGTTCGCTATCTCGAAGACGCACGACGCATCCTGCTTGACGCCGACGAGGCCGATGAGGCGGCAGCCGGCATCAATGCCACGCCACGCGGCCATCTTGCGGTCACGGCTCCGGTGATGTTCGGGAAAATCTATGTAATGCCCGTCATCACCGACTACCAGCGGGCCTTCAAGGAAACCACAGTCTCGGCGCTGTTTGTCGATCGCGTCGTCAACCTGGCGGATGAGGGGCTCGATGTCGGAATTCGCATCGGGTCATTGCCCGACTCCTCGCTGCGGGCAATTCGCGTCGGCCAGGTGCGTCGTGTCGTCTGTGCGTCGCCGGCCTACCTGAAGGAGCACGGTCGCCCCGAAACCCCTGGCGATCTTTCCGAGCATCAGATTATTGCCGCCACTGCGGTGTCCGCCGGTCCGGAATGGGCGTTCGCCAAGGGGAAAGAGAAGATCGGCGTCCGGCTCAGTCCGCGCATTCTGGTGAATACCAATGATGGCGCACTCGAAGCCGCCAGGAGCGGATTTGGCCTGACCCGGCTGATCTCGTATCAGGTGGCGAATGAACTGGCAGCCGGCACGCTCGATGCAGTGCTAACGGACTTTGAAGAGGCTTCGCTGCCGGTCCACGTGATTCATCGCGAGGGTCGCCACGGATCGGCCAAGGTTAGAAGCTTCGTCAATTTGGCCGTTGAAAGATTGAGGGCAGACAAGGCGTTGCAGTGAAGTCACGACTCTGGCTGCACGCCACAGACTGGCGACTTGCCGCTCCGCCTACCCGGCGTTTGGCGCGGCTTAGCGAATTCGCTGCAAAATGCCTTCGAGCTGGTCGAGGCCGCCAAACTCGATCTGGATTTTTCCGGCCCCCTTCTTGTTGGTGTGGATCTCCACTTGCGCGCCCAGAAAATCCGACAGCTCCTCCTGCAAACGCAAAACGTCCCGATCCGGTTTGCGGGTTTCGACCGTTTTCGGCGGCTTGAGCGCCTGTTGCACCATGCGCTCGGCATCGCGCACCGACAGGCCTTTCTGGACGATGCGCTGAGCGAGCTGGATTTGCAGCGCGCCAGCCAGAGGAAGCAAAGCGCGTGCATGGCCCATGTCGATTTCACCGCGCATCAGCAACTCCTGCACCGGTTCGGCCAACTGCAACAGGCGCAGCAGATTGGACGCAGCGGGCCGCGAGCGGCCGACCGCATCGGCCGCCTGTTGATGCGTCATCGCAAACTCGTCGATCAGCCGCTGCAGGCCTTGCGCTTCTTCCAGCGGGTTGAGATTTTCGCGCTGAATATTTTCGATCAGCGCCATGGCCAGCGCCGATTCGTCCGGGATATCGCGAATCAGCGTGGGCACTTCACGCAGGCCGGCCATTTGCGCAGCGCGCCAGCGGCGCTCGCCGGCGATGATTTCATAGCGATCTTCGCCCGTTTGGCTGTCGAGCGGGCGGACCAGGATCGGTTGCATCAAACCCTGCACGCGAATCGAAGCGGCCAGCTCTTCAAGGGCGGCACTGTCCATCCGCGTGCGCGGCTGATACTTGCCTGCCTGCAGGTTGCCGACCGGCAGCGAGCGTTGCTGTTCCCTGCCTTGGGCCTCGTTGCCGGCGAGCAGCGCATCGAGGCCGCGGCCCAGTCCTTTCAGTTTCATGCTTGTGCTCCTTGTACGGCGGCCGGACGCGCATCACCATCCCGCCGATCCAGCATTTCCTGCGCCAGGGCGGCATAGGCCTGCGCGCCTTTCGAGAGCCGGTCAAAGGCGATCACCGGCTTGCCGTAGGACGGCGCTTCGGCCAGGCGGACGTTCCGCGGGATGATGGTACGGTAGACCTTGTTGCCGAAATGATCGACCAATTCGCGCGCGACCTGCTGTGTCAATGTGGAACGGGGGTCGAACAGGGTGCGTAGCAGGCCTTCGATTTCAAGTTTTTCATTGAGATTGGCGCGCACCTTCTTGAGCGTTGCTACCAGGTCGGTCAGCCCTTCCAGCGCGTAATACTCGCATTGCATGGGAATCATCACGGCGTCGGCAGCGACCAGACCGTTGACGGTCAGCATGTTGAGCGCCGGCGGGCAGTCCATCAGGATAAAGTCATAATCGTCGCGCGCCGGAAGCAGCGCATCCCGAAGGCGGAACTCCCGCCCGGCGATCTCGATCAAGTCCACTTCGGCGCCCGCCAGTTCGCGGTTGGCGGGAAGGATGTCGAAGCCGAATTCCGTCCGGACCAGCGCATCGCGCAGGGTCGACCGCCCGATCAGAATCTGATAGACCGTTGGCAAAGCGATGCGCTTGGCGATGCCGCAGCCGGTCGTGGCATTGCCCTGCGGATCGAGGTCGATCATCAGTACGCGTTGCCCCAGCGCGGCAAGACAGGCAGACAGATTGACGGCCGTCGTTGTTTTGCCGACGCCGCCCTTCTGGTTGGTCACGGCCAGTATTTTTGCCAACTCGACTCTCCCCTAACTGTTAGCGTCGGCTTTACGAATGACAACCAGATGACGCTCGCCTTCGACTCCCGGAACCAGCAGGCGGTGAACGGCATCGACCAGCACATCGGCGGGCAGGTGCGCCATCTCGTCCTCCGGCCGGACCCCCTTCATGGCCAGCCAGTGTCCGTCAGCGAGCAGCAGATGCCTGGTCATGGCGACAAAATCAGCCAGCCCGGAAAATGCGCGGGCCGTAATCGCGGCGAAGCCGACTGACGGATGATACTGTTCGACTCGCCCGCAGTGAACGGAAATATTGGGCAGGCTCAGCTCAATCGCCGCCTGTTGCAGAAAAGCGCACTTTTTCGAATTGCTGTCGAGCAAGGTTACGCGCAAATTTGGGCATGCGATCGCCAGGGGAATCCCCGGCATGCCGCCGCCGCTGCCCACATCCAGCAGGCTTCCTGCGGGGACATAGGGCAGCACCGCCAGCGAATCGAGCAGGTGGTGGCTGAGCACCTTGTCGCGGTCGATCAGTGCCGTCAAGCTGTAGGTCCGGTTCCATTTGCCCAGCAGGGCTGCATAATCAAGCAAGCGGGATTGCGCGGCTGCCGACAATGCGACACCCAGCGCGGCCAGACCCTGCTCCAGTAACATGGCCTGATCGGTCGATTCGACTGACTCAGGCGATCTTGCGGGACGCATCCAGAGAACCGCGCTTGAGATATACCAGCAGGATCGAAATCGCCGCTGGCGTCACGCCCTGGATGCGCGAAGCCTGGCCGATCGTCTGCGGCCGGTGCCGGATCAACTGTTGCCGGATTTCGTTCGATAAACCGCCGATCGGGCTGTAATCGAAATCCTCCGGCAAACGTGTTTCTTCGTTGGACAGATTGCGCGCCACCTCTTCGTGCTGGCGGTCGACATAGCCCTGGTACTTGGCCTGGATTTCAACCTGTTCGATGACCAATGCATCGGAGAGTCCGGCATCGACAGTGAGCGCATCCGATGGCCCGTTCAATTGCAATGACATCAGTGTTGGATAACTCACGTCCGGCCGCCGCAACAGATCGTGCAGCGTGTATTCGTGTTCGATCGGTTTGCCCAGCACGCGGGTGGCTTCGCTGGCCGACACGGTGGAAGGACGCACCCAGGTCGACCGCAGGCGTTCCTGCTCGCGGGCAACCGCTTCGCGCTTTGCGCAGAACGCCGACCAGCGGACATCGCCCACCAGGCCTATACGGCGACCGTGTTCGGTCAGGCGCATATCGGCGTTGTCTTCGCGCAGTGAGAGCCGGTATTCGGCGCGACTGGTAAACATGCGGTAGGGTTCGGTCACGCCGCGCGTGATCAGGTCGTCGACCAGCACGCCCAGGTAGGCCTCGTCGCGACGCGGCGTCCAGGCTTCCTTGCCTTGCGCTTGCAGCGCCGCGTTGGCACCGGCCAGCAGGCCTTGCGCCGCCGCCTCTTCATAGCCCGTCGTGCCGTTGATCTGCCCGGCGAAAAAGAGGCCGTGAATGGCCTTGGTTTCAAGCGAAGCATGCAGGTTACATGGGTCGAAATAGTCGTACTCGATGGCGTAACCGGGGCGCAGGATGTGGCAGTCTTCCAGGCCGCGCATTGAGCGCACCAGCGCCAGTTGCACATCGAAAGGCAAGCTCGTCGAAATCCCGTTCGGGTAAATCTCGTTGGTCGTCAGCCCCTCCGGCTCAAGAAAAACGTTATGGCTGTTCTTGCCGGCAAAGCGGTGAATCTTGTCTTCGATCGACGGGCAATAGCGCGGGCCGATCCCCTCGATCACGCCGGCATACATCGGCGAACGGTCCAGATTGGCGCGAATGATGTCGTGCGTGTGTTCATTGGTGCTGGTGATCCAGCAGGGCAACTGCCGCGGGTGCTGGCTGGCCTTGCCAAGCAGCGAAAACACCGGCAAGGGGGAATCGGAGTGCTGTTCTTCGAGCCGCGAAAAATCGATGGTCCTGCCGTCGAGCCGCGGTGGCGTTCCGGTTTTCAGCCGCCCCGCGGGAAGCTGCAGTTCGCGCAGACGGGCAGCCAGCGACAGCGACGGCATGTCGCCCATCCGTCCGCCCGTGGTATTCGACATGCCGACGTGGATCAGCCCGTTGAGAAACGTGCCAGCGGTCAACACCACGGTGCGCGCGGAAAAACGCACGCCCAGCTGCGTGACCGCGCCAGCCACGCGATCGCCTTCCATCAGCAGGTCATCACAAGCCTGGGCGAACAAGGTCAGATTCGGCTGATTCTCCAGCCGATGGCGAATCGCCTGCCGGTAGAGCACCCGATCGGCCTGCGCGCGGGTCGCGCGTACGGCCGGGCCCTTGCTGGAATTCAGGATGCGAAACTGGATGCCGGCCTCGTCGGTTGCCGCGGCCATCGCACCGTCCAGCGCGTCGACCTCCTTGACCAGATGCCCCTTGCCGATCCCGCCGATCGACGGGTTGCAGCTCATAGCACCCAGCGTGTCGAGGTTGTGCGTCAGCAGCAGCGTTTTCGCGCCCATGCGCGCACTGGCCAGCGCCGCCTCGGTGCCGGCGTGTCCGCCACCGACGACAATCACATCAAAACGGTCGGGAAACTGCATGGAAAATCCGTATCTTCCGGGAACGCTGAAGGGATGCGGATTCTACGCCAATTCGCTGAAAAATAACAGGTTTCAGCCGTAGCCCACGGACTTTCCCAGCTTGGCCTCGAGTCGGGTCGCGCTGCCGCTGCGCGCCGTATGACGTTCCACTTGCTCGCGGAAGCACAGTCGCGTAAGGTTCCTCCATGGGCACTTCCGACCTCAATGACATCGCCGATATCCAGCACAAGCTGGGTAAGGAACTGGCGCGCATGCGGGTGCTGCTCGTTGACCGGCACGCCAGTGCGCGCAATTCCATGCGCATCATTCTGTCGAGCCTCGGAATCACCGCCGTCCATAACGCCGGCACGTCGGCCGAAGTGCTGCGGCAAGTCAAAGCGTATTCCTTCGACATCATTCTCTCGGACTATCACCTCGATGACGGCCGTGACGGCCAGCAGCTCCTTGAGGAACTGCGGCACAAGAATCTGATTTCCCTGTCCACGGCCTACATGGTCATCACGGCTGAACGCGCATATCAAAACGTCGTGTCCGTCGCCGAGCTGGCGCCGGACGATTACCTGATCAAGCCTTTTACCGCCGACCAGTTTCATAGCCGTTTGATCAAGACCATCTATAAGAAGCATTTCTTCGAAAAAGTATTCCAGCATCTGGACAACGGTGCTTATGCCGATGCGCTGGCGGCTTGCGATGGCTTGATCGGCAAGGAAGATGCCTACCTTTACGACATCCTGCGTTTCAAGGGCGAGATTCTGAACGTGCTCGGCAGGCACCAGGAAGCCCAGGTGGTTTATCAGCAGGTGCTGGACCATGCCATGGTGCCGTGGGCGCGCATGGGCCTGGCCATTGCATTGCGCGGCACGGACGACCTGGCCGCCGCCGAGGAAATGGGCGCGTCGGTGATCGACGATTTTCCCGAATACCTGGCGGCCTACGACTTCGTGGCCAGCGTTCGCGAAGAAATGGGGAAGCTGGCCGAAGCGCAGCAGGTTCTGCAGAAGGCTACCGAATTTTCTCCCAACAATTCAGTGCGCCAACGCATGGTCGGCGATGTGGCCGTGCGCAACGACGACCTTGATACGGCCGAACGCGCCTATGGCAAGGTACTCGAACGCCATCAGGGTTCGTCGCTGAGGGTGCTCGACGACTACACCAATCTGACGCGCGTCATGCTCGACAAGGGGCACACCGAAGGCGCCAAGAAAGTTACCCAGGATCTGCGGCGCGACTGGCGCGGCAACAAGCAGGGCGAACTGGCCGCGTTGATCATGGACAGCCTTTGCTGCGAACAGGAAGGCGAACCGGCCAAGGCCAAACAGGCGCTGGAAAAGGCGCTTGAGTTACGCAGTTCCCTGGGCGATTCCGACAACAAGGAGTTTTCTCAGAAGATTGCTGTCGACCTGGCCCATGCCTGTCTGGCGTGTGGCGATGAAAACATGGCGCAGGAGATTCTGAGCAAGGTGGCGGCCGAAAACCACGAAGACCGCAGCATGATCGCCCAGATACAGGGCGTTTTCTCCAAGACGGGCCACGAAGAGGCGGGAGAGACCTTGCTGGCCAAGGTCGGCAAGGAAATCGTCGAGCTCAACAATCGAGGCGTTCTGGCCGCGCGCAGCGGCAATATCGAGGCCTCGGTGCAAATGCTGATCGAAGCGGTCGAGCGCGTTCCCAATCTGCAGTTTCTGGTCAACGCCACCAAGGCGATTTTCACCATGCTGGACCGCAAGGGCTGGGATGAGGAAATGGGGCAGCGTGGAATACGCTACCTGCAAATGGCGCAGTCCAAGGACACGCGAAACGCAAAAGTCATATCGGCGCGCGAACTCTACCACAAGGTGGCCCGCAAATACGGGATCGAAGTCGTCCCGATCGGCGGCGTTCGCAGTGCGGGTGAGAAGAGCGGCGGGTAGATTGCGCAGTCAGACAGCGGTTTGAGAAACGTCTGCGATTCCTCGGAACGTTGCCGGGAAACTGAACACAGCCAAATCCGAAGAGTCTGAACAACAGGATGGACTGGTCAGTAATTTTGATCGATTGCGTCAATGGTGAAGCATGTGCATCCAGTCACTTGGACAAAGGAGTGCGAAATGAACAAGATTGGGAATGAAGTTTGTCGGGTTGGCCGGTTTCTGTTGGCGAGTTTGATTTTGGCCGCTGGAGTGCAAGCCGTGCAAGCGGATGCAACCCGCATCAAGATGCTCGATACGTCCGCTTCAGGGCCACTGGCTTTCGAGCCAAATTTCCTGAAAGCGCGGGTTGGCGACACAGTCATTTTCGAACCCACGCAGAAAGGGGGGCACAGCACAGTGTCTCTGCTGGTACCTCCGGGGGCGCAAGCCTGGTCAGGCGTGGCGGACAAGGAAACGCGCGTCACCCTGAGCAAGGAAGGCGTGTACCTTTACGCGTGCGCCGCGCACAAAATGATGGGCATGGTCGGCGTGATCCAGGTCGACAATCCGGTCAATCTTGAAGCGGCAAAACAGGTCGCCGTGCAGGAAGCGTCAAAATTCGTGATGAACAAGGATCGGTTCGAAAAGGAACTGGCCCCAGGTCAAATAGTACTCAATTGGGCTGAGCCTGGCCGCCATCAACGGCAGATATGGGCACTGCTCATTCCGGTGTTTGCTGAGTGCTTTCGCGCAGCATCCTGAGCAAGCGCCTGATCGGGGTCGGCAATGCCGCCGTTTCGATCTCGCTGTGCGCTAACCATTCCCATCCTGCTTCGGCGGCAAGAGAAGCCCTTGCTTCGACGCTGCATCGCACGGTCTGAATCGTCAGGCGGAAGTGGCTGAAGGAATGTTTGAGCGCCGGCATGCGCTGCGTGTCGAGCAGGCGACAGCCGTGACGCCGGGCCAAGGCACTTGCCCCGCTGGCGCCGGCTTCGGGCAAGGCCAACAGGCCGCCCCATATTCCGGCCGGCGGCCGGCGTTCCAGCAGGACGCGTTGGCCGTCGGTGAGCAGGAGCAGCGTTGTTTCGCGCTCTGGCAACACTTTTCCCGGTTTGGCGACCGGCAGTTCGGCCTGACGGTTTTCCTGCCGGGCAATGCACATTGCATGCAACGGGCAGGTTTCGCACGACGGCTTGCTACGCGTGCACACCGTTGCGCCGAGGTCCATCAACCCCTGCGTATAGGCCTCGATATGCGTTTTCGGGAGGAGGGCGTCGGCAAGCGACCACATCGTTTTTTCCGTTTGTGCCAATCCGGGGGGGGCGTCAATGCCGAAACAGCGCGCCAGCACCCGCTTGACGTTGCCATCGAGGATGGCCGCACGTTTCCCGAAGGCAAAGACACTGATCGCCGCCGCCGTCGATCGCCCGATCCCCGGCAATTCGTTGAGCAACGGGAGATCGCTCGGAAATGCGCCGCGGTGATCGGCTACGACGGTTTGTGCGCAGCGGTGCAGATTGCGCGCCCGGGCGTAATACCCCAGCCCGGCCCAGCGTTCGAGCACCGTCGTCAGCGGCGCCTGGGCCAGGGCCTCAATCGACGCGAAGCGCTCGATGAAACGCGCGTAATAGGGGATCACCGTGCCGACCTGGGTTTGCTGCAGCATGATCTCGGAAAGCCAGATGCGGTAGGCGTCGCGCGTATTCTGCCAAGGCAGATCGTGGCGGCCGTGCTGTCGCTGCCAGTCGATCAAGCGGGTCGAGAACGCCCTTGGCCGGGCGACCCGCACTCATGAGCTGCCGGGAAAAACGCCGCAAGACTGTTCAAGTGGCTCGACAGCCACTCCCGGCAAGGCGATAATCGGGGCGGTGTACGGCTTTTTTGCCTGCGCTGCGCTGACATTCCGGAGGCCGTCGGGGCGTTGCGTTGTCATTGCAGACTCCTGAATCGCTTTGTTTGCGGCCGATCTTAGCATGCCCAACCAGCCCACTCTGACTCCCTGATGACCCTGTCGACTTCAACCGCAAACTGCCCGGATCTGCTGACGGCGGGTATCGATCTTCCCTGCGCGACTTGCGATACCGGGCGTTCGCTGGCCGCCAGGGGCTTTTGCTGTCGCGACTTTCGCAATACGCTCGGCTGTTTTGCCACCGGCGTAACCATCGTCACCGCACTGGACCCCGATGGCGAACCGATCGGACTGACGATCAGCTCGTTCAACTCGGTGTCGCTGGACCCGCCGCTCATTCTCTGGAGTTTGTCCCTGGGCTCGCCGATGCTGGAGGCCTTCCGGCGAGCCAGTCACTACACGGTCAATGTGCTGGCAGCCACCCAGCAGAACCTCTCGGACCGTTTTGCAGTGCGCCGCACGGACCACTTCGTTGACCTGCCGCAGCGCAGCGGGCTGGGTGGCGCGCCGCTGATTGAAGGCTGTTGCGCCTGGTTTGAATGCGCCAACCAGACGCAGTATCCGGGTGGCGATCACCTCATTTTTGTCGGACAGGTCGAACGGTTTGCCCTGGGTGAAGCCGAGTCGCCATTGCTATTTCACGGCGCCCGCTACTGCCGGATCGACACCTCCCGAACGACGGATTGAGCCGGATCGGGTAAACTGCGGGTTGGCATTTCAGACATCAACCGCAGACTCCCGAGGATTCACATGGCCAACAAACAATTTTCTTCGTCCACGATCATGGCGATCACCATCGTCGTGGCCATTGTCCTGATGGTCATCATCTGGCCCCTGTCGATGCTGGGCAAGGGGCGTTCGGCAACAGGCGGGGGTGACGAAGTCGAGCTGCGCATCCTGCCCGTAGCGCGGACCGAAATGCACAAAACCGTTGCAATATCCGACGGCAAGCCGCGCGATGGTGCCACGATCTACAATTCGGTCTGCATGGCATGTCATGCCAGCGGCGCTGCCGGAGCGCCGAAGACCGGTGACAAGGCGGCCTGGGCGCCGCGCATTGCCGCTGGAAGCGCATCGTTGCTCAAGAACGCGACCAACGGCAAAGGCGCCATGCCGCCGAGAGGCGGCGCTGCCGATCTGAGCGATGCCGAACTTAAAGCCGCCGTTACCTACATGGTCGGCAAAGCCAAGTAAAACGCGAATCTCATGGCCCGGAACGCAAAGAGGGGAGGCCTGGGTAAGGCCTCCCCTCTTTCAGTCTGAGCCGCGGGGTGTGCGGATCAGGCTTTGCTCAAGAAACGCGCAGCTTACTTCTTCATCGGCGCGGGACTGGCCGGAGTAGCGGGAGTAGCCGCGTGGCCGGTCTCGGCACTCTTGGCTTCGACCTTCTTCTCTTCAGTCTTCACTTCAGGCTTGCCCGTGGCGTTAGCGGCCGGTGCAGCAGCGGCTGGCGTTGTCGCTTCCTTGCCCTTGACAGCCTTATGCTTGCCTTTCGCCTTCTTCTCGACCTTCACGGCGTCTTTCTTTTCTTCGGCATGGGCCGCCGGCATGGCTTCCGTCTTCTTTTCTTCAACTTTCAATTCCGGCTTGCTGGCCGGTGTCACGGCAGCCGGAGCCGTTGTTGCGGTAGCCGGTTTGGCTGGCGTGGTGGCCGGAGCCTGAGCATAGGCGACTGATCCGAAAGCGGCGGCAACGGCAAGTGCGATGATCTTCTTAAGCATGTTTATCTCCAGATGTTGGTTAGGGTTTGTCAATCGGTCGCTACGTTTCAGTATTGTCGTTGCGGCCTTGCAGACATTAACGCGGCGGGTTTCCATCGGGATGTCAATGATTGAGTAACGTCGCGTAACGCTTTGTGACGCCGTCATTCTGGAATCCGGAGCCGGCCAAACGAAATTGCGCAGCGCTCAAACTGGCTCCCGCGGTTTCTCGTCGGCAGCGGTCTCTTTGCGGTGGGCAACGGGGCCGCCCGACAGCATCGCTTTCATGGCCGACAGGCGCGCCGCCCCACCGGCCTTGTCGGGTGCGCTATCGGCCTTACCGCCCGAAAAGCGCAGATCTTCGGTTCCCATCTCGGCGATGAAGCGTGAGGCTTCGCAGGGAATCAACTCGCGCCCCTGTTTGCGCCTTTCGCAGTAACTCAGGTGCAGCGAGCGCTGGGCGCGGGTGATGCCGACGTACATCAGGCGGCGCTCTTCCTCGATCTTGTCGGCATCCTGCGATTCACGATGCGGCAGCATGCCTTCTTCGACACCGATCAGGAAGACGTGTTTGAACTCCAGCCCCTTGGCCGCGTGCAGCGTGGACAACTGCACCGCGTCGGGCCGACCGCCGCCGTCCTGCTTGTCCAGCAGATTGATCAGCGCGATCGTTTGCGTCAGCTCGATCAGGCTCTTGCCGTCCTCTTCGCCTTTTTTCACCAGCCACTTCGCAAGTTCCAGGACGTTTTCCCAGCGCGCGAGCGCAATCCGTTTGTCATCCTCGTCGTGTAACCAGGCTTCGTACCCGATGGCGGTCAGCAGGGTGTCCATCACCGGCTCGACCGGCTCCCTGGTGGCGCGATACTCCAGGCGGTTGATGAACTCGCAGAACTCCAGTAGCGGCGCAAGTTGACGCGGTTGCACGCGTTGCACGATGCCTGCCTCGAATACGGCGGCAAACAGCGACAGGTGGCGTTCGCCGGCGTAGGTGCCGAGCGCTTCCAGCGTGGCTCCACCGACGCCGCGCCGGGGCGTCGTCACGGCGCGGATGAAGGCCGGATCGTCGTCGCTGTTGGCCAGCAGGCGAAGGTAGGCGGTGATGTCCTTGATTTCTGCCTTGTCGAAAAACGACTGCCCGCCCGACAGCACATAGGGAACGCGCTGGTCGCGCAGGTGCTGTTCGAGCGCTCGCGCCTGGAAGTTGCCGCGATAGAGCACGGCGTAGTCGGAAAACGTTCCGCGATGCTCGAACTTGTGGGCCTGCAGCTTCATCACCACCGATTCGGCTTCCTTCTCGCTGTCCTTGCACACCGTCACGGTGATCGGGTCGCCGTGGCCAAGGTCGGACCACAGCTTCTTGTCAAACAGCTTTTCGTTGTGTGCAATCAGCGCGTTCGCTGCTTTCAGGATGCGCACCGTCGAACGGTAGTTCTGCTCAAGCTTGATCAGCTTGAGATTTGGGTAGTCGCGCGGCAGGCCGCGCAGATTTTCGATATCCGCACCGCGCCAGCCGTAGATCGCCTGATCGTCGTCACCCACCGCGGTAAACGCCGCCCGCGGTCCGGCCAGCATCTTGAGCAAAGCGTACTGGCAGGCGTTGGTATCCTGATATTCGTCGATCAGCAGATAACGCAAACGGTTCTGCCACTTGCCGAGCACCGCCGGATGTGCCTTGAAAAGCTCCACGGGCAAGGCGATGAGATCGTCGAAGTCGACCGCCTGATAGGCCTTGAGGGTCGCGGAATAACTGGCAAACGCGAGTGCAGCCAGTTTTTCGGCTTCATTCTGCACGTTGTGTAGCGCCCGATCAGGTGAAGTCAATGCGTTCTTCCAACCGGAAATGATCGATTGCAGGCGACGGATGGTCGCCTTGTCCACACTGCCCGCCAGGTCCGAAACGATGGCGAAGCAGTCGTTGGCGTCGAAAATCGAGAAGCGCGGTTTATAGCCGAGTTCTTTGGCGTCCTCGCGCAGGATGCGCACGCCGAGCGAATGGAAGGTCGAGATGGTCAGCCCCGCCGGTTTGCTCTTGAGCAGTTTGCCGACGCGCTCCTGCATTTCCCTGGCTGCCTTGTTGGTAAAGGTGATCGCGGCGATGTTGGACGGGCTTACGCCGCATTCCTCGATCAGATAGGCGATCTTTTGCGTGATGACGCGTGTCTTGCCGGAACCGGCGCCGGCCAGCACCAGCAGTGGACCGTCGAGATAGCGAATGGCTTCGCGTTGGGGAGGATTGGGCAGTGGGGGCATCTAAGGGATTTCTAACGTAGCCAGGCTAGGTAAAGTTTTGCGGTAGAGCCAGAGTGGCTGCTGACTGTCAATGGCTGCCGCGATTTTGAGTCAGGCTGCCCGGAGCGCGCACGAAGCGGAAACGGCCTGTTTAAGAAGCCGGACGGGCTGCAAACGAAAAGAGTTGAACGGCCTCGCGTGACCTTATGCGCGAGGTCCGCTCGAACGACGGGTTGGGGCTTGGGCATCGACATACGCGTCGATGAGCCGACGAATCATGCGTTGATACTGCGTGTGATGCTTTGTCGCCTCCGACTTGAAGAATTCGATACTCTTCTTGCTCAGAGCCAGCGTTACTTTTACCCCCTCTTCACGAAATGCCAATTCGGCCGGCGAAGGAAGAAAGTCGGGAATCACTTGGGCCTTCCCAAGGTCTTCATCGGTGTATTTAATTTTCGCGCTCATAGATCGCCTTTCCTTTGCGCCAATAACCGGCGCCGATGATTCGAATAACCGAAGCGCGGTAAGTGAACCGCACCGTGAGCACACCGCCGTCAACTTCGCCGAAGCAATAGAACCGTTCTTCGGTTTGGCTGTGGGTCTCGTCCTTGGCTATCACGCGCTGCGGGTCCGCAAAGGCGTATTGGGCGCGAGAGAAAGAGACTCCGTGCTTTCCCTGGTTCTCGGCGTCCTTGTCGGGATCCCAGTCAAAGTGAGTTTTTGCCATGGACACAGAGTAGCATTAGACCATACAAGAAGCCATACGGAAATATGGAAAGCGCCAATCGGGATCGGAAGAACTAATATGGACCAGGCTCAATTCAAGCTCTGCTCCGCCGCCCCCGGTAACTGTCGTGCTATCCCCGCCATTCTGGCGGGATAAATATCAGAATAAGCAGGCATTTATACCACCTCGACCCGTAGCCCGACACGGGCAGCGGCGGCGCACTGTCGCGCATCGGCGGACACGAAAACATCGGCCTTAAGAGCCACGGCACTACCTACGTGTATCGCGTCCATGCCGCGCAATATGTTGCTTTCGAGACACGACACTGCCTCGCCCAACACCGCCGGGGTCAGATCCCAAACGGCGGCATCCTCGATATCGGTCAGCAACAATGACTTCAGTTGCCGATATTGTGTGTCGGTGATTTTGCCCTCACGACGCAGTCGGCAAAACGCCGAAATAATCTCGGGCAGCGCAATGCCGGACAAACCGATCTCTGTTGCCCGGTCGCACGACTCAAGCACCGCGGCGGTTCCTGCTTCACTGACATAGCGTTTAGCGAATGCCGAGGCATCAAAAAAACGCGCATCACAAGCCAGCTTCGCGCTCTTCGAGAACCATGCGACTGATGGCAACTCCATCCAGCAACAGGGGTTGCACCTGGCGTCCCTTCCACGAAGGAAGGGCTGCCACGACCGGGACAATGTCAGCGATTGGCTTGCCGTTACGCAGCACCCGAACGGATTCGCCCGAAGCGACGAGGTCGAAATACTGCTTGGCGTGGCTGCGCACTTCAGTGAATGTCGCTTGTTTCATCGCCATCTCGATGTGTACAGAACGATGTAATCATAGATGTACATTCTGATTGCTTCCCGCAATTCTGAATTCAGAACGGGGGCTTCAGAGACATTGAATCGCCGTCCAAAGTCATGCCCGTTAGAGGTAATTGACAACCAGCAAAGTGGCCAGCAGCACGGCGATCAAGCCCAGCATACGGTTCTGTTGGCGTTGCGTCGCGGCCAGCTCCTCCAGCAACGGCGCCAGATCGGAAGCTTCCTCCCGACTCAGCGCCTGATGCACCAGGCGCGGCAGTTGCGGCAAAGTGCGCGCCCAGTTCGGCGCTTCCTGATTGATCCCGCGTACCAGTGCGCGCCAGCCGATCTGCTCTTTCATCCAGCGTTCGAGGAAGGGCTTGGCCGTCGTCCATAGATCGAGATTGGGGTCGAGCTGGCGTCCCAAACCCTCGATATTCAGCAGCGTCTTTTGCAGCATCACAAGCTGCGGCTGGATATCGACATTGAAACGGCGTGAGGTCTGGAAGAGGCGCAGCAGGACGCGGCCAAAGGAAATCTCATGCAGGGGCCGGTCGAAGATCGGCTCGCAGACGGCGCGGATGGCCGATTCGAATTCATCGACGCGGGTATCGGCGGGTGCCCAGCCGGCCTCGATGTGCGCCATCGCCACGCGCTTGTAGTCGCGCTGGAAGAAGGCCAGAAAGTTCTGTGCGAGATAGTTCTTGTCAACGTCGGTCAGCGTGCCGACGATGCCGAAATCGAGCGCGACGTATTTGCCGTGATGCACTTCGTCGTCGGCGACAAAAATGTTGCCGGGGTGCATGTCGGCATGGAAGAAACCATCCCGGAAAACCTGCGTGAAGAAGATCTCGACCCCGGCGCGCGATAGTGTCGGCAGATCGATCCCGGCGGCAGTCAGCGCGGCGGTCTGGCTGATCGGAATGCCGTGCATGCGTTCCATGACCATCACCGTCGTCGTGCAGTGATCCCAATACACGCTTGGTACCAGCAGCAATTTCGAATCCAGGAAATTGCGCCGAAGCTGCGAACAGTTGGCGGCCTCGCGCATGAGATCGAGTTCGTCGTAGAGGTACTTGGCGAATTCGCCAACGACTTCGCGCGGCTTCAGGCGTTTGCCGTCGGACCAGATTTTCTCCAGCAGGCCGGCCAGGGTCTCAAGCAGGGCCAGATCGTGGGCGATAACACCGTGCATGTCCGGGCGCAGGATCTTGACCGCCACCTCATGGCCGCCATCCTCGGCGTGCAGGCGGGCGAAATGTACCTGGGCCACCGACGCGCTGGCCACGGGCGTGGCGTCAAATTCGGCAAAGACCTTGCTGGCTGGCCGACCGTAAGCCGCCTCGATCTGCGCCAGCGCCAACTCGGGCGAAAAGGGCGGAACGCGATCCTGTAATTTGGCCAATTCGTCGGCGATGTCGAGCGGGAGCAGGTCGCGACGTGTTGACAGGACTTGCCCGAACTTGACGAAAATCGGCCCCAGCGCCTCCAGCGCCAGCCGGAGCCGTACGGCACGCGGCAAGGTATTGCGCCGCCAGAAGTGCACGGTCCGCGACAACGCGGCCAGCCGGCCGCTTGGCTCGTGTTCGAAAATCATCTCGTCGATGCCGTAGCGGCTGGCGATGCTGACGATTTTGGCGAGGCGGAAAAGGCGCATGCGGCGACACCGGACAAAACGCAAGTCTACCCTGAATCGGCGCCTTCCGAACGCGACACTTTGCACGGACCCCGGGAGAGGATAGCCATTACGCCGCATGCTGCTGGCCTGAAATACAATTACGTGGTGCTTACTGACACTGGCGTCAGTGTCACTGCATTCTTGTCTTACACGCGCATACGCAGCACAATAGACCTCCGCCAAAATCACTTCGCTTGGCGTATTCACAATATCAAGGGGGAGCACGATGAAGATTAAGGAAATCCTGTTTGGAATATTGGCTGTTGCGGCGATCGGCAGCGCGCCGACTGTCTACGCCGATATCAATGTTGGCGTGACGCTTTCCGCTACCGGACCGGCGGCATCGCTCGGCATCCCGGAGAAAAATACCTTCACCCTGATGCCAACGTCAATCGGCGGCCAGAAGATAAACTACATCGTGCTCGACGATGCTTCCGATACAACCACTGCGGTCAAGAACACCAAGAAGCTGATCGCCGAAGACAAGGTCGATGTCATCATCGGTTCGACCATCTCGCCGAACTCGCTGGCCATGATCGACGTTGCCGCCGAGGCGGAGACGCCGATGATCGCCATGGCGGCGGCGGCACGCATCATCGAACCGATGGATGCCAAGCGCGCCTGGGTTTTCAAGACGCCACAAAATGACGCGCAAATGGCCACCGCCATCGTCGAACACATGACCAACAACAATGTGAAGACGGTTGCCTACATCGGTTTTGCCGATGCCTATGGCGAGGGTTGGTGGAATGAGTTTTCCAAGATTGCCGAAGTGCGCAAGATCCATGTCACCGCCAATGAGCGCTTCAATCGTGCCGACACCTCGGTGACCGGCCAGATCCTGAAGATACTCTCGTCCAAGCCCGATGCCGTGCTGGTTGGCGGCGCCGGAACGCCGGCCGCGCTGCCGCAAAAAACGCTCAGGGAAAAGGGCTACAAGGGCACGATCTACCAGACCCATGGCGTGGCCAATGCCGACTTCCTGCGCGTGTGCGGCAAGGATTGCGAAGGCACCATCCTGCCGGCCGGCCCGGTGCTGGTGGCAGCGCAGTTGCCCGACAGCAATCCGATCAAGAAGGTTGCCCTGGATTACGTGACCAAATATGAGGCGGCGTACGGTCCGGGCAGCGTGTCGACCTTTGGCGCCCACGCCTGGGATGCCGGCAAGCTGTTGTCGAATGCCATTCCCGAGGCGCTGAAAACAGCCAAGCCCGGCACGCCCGAATTCCGCAAAGCATTGCGCGACGCGCTGGAGAGCACGAAAAACCTGATCGGGGCGCACGGCGTTTTCAACCTCGGCCCGCAGGATCACCTCGGTTTCGACCAGCGCGCACGCGTCATGGTCAAGATCCAGGGTGGAACCTGGAAGCTCGTCAAGTAGATCGGCCGTTCCCGGCGCATCCTGAGCGTTTTCGCGTATTGAGACGCTCAGGCTGGCGCGTGCTTTGGTATCATCCCGGCTTTGTTCGGTTACCGGCGCGGGATTGAATATTCCTGACGAACCGACCCGGTTTGCTCCGACCGACTCGACCACGATTCCGGCGCTGCTCGCCGGCACGGTCTCAGGGACAAGCGGGCTTCGACTGGAATAGCGTTCGATGGATTTCCAAATTGCATTGTTACTGGCTCAGGATGGCATTACCAATGGCGCCATCTATGCCTTGCTGGCGCTGGCGCTGGTGCTGGTATTTACGGTTACCCGCGTTATTTTCATACCGCAGGGCGAGTTCGTCGCTTATGGCGCGCTGACACTGGTCAGCCTGCAATCCGGCAAGGTGCCGGGAACCTTGTGGCTGTTGCTTGGCCTGGGCATGGTGATCACCCTGGTTGACCTGTCCCGGGCTGTACGCGCCCGCAAGCTGCGCCGCATGCCCTCGGTCATCCTGTTCAACTGCGTCATGCCCTTGTTGCTTGCCGGTCTTCTGTCCGTGGTTTCGCCGGCGACCTTCTCTCTGCCGGTGCAGGTCTTCATTACGCTGATCCTGGTTGTTCCGCTGGGGCCGATGATTTACCGGCTCGCTTTTCAGCCGATTGCCGAGGCTTCCGTGCTGGTCCTGCTGATCGTCTCGGTGGCCGTGCATGTCACGTTGACCGGGCTGGGGCTGTTCTTCTTCGGCGCCGAAGGCTCGCGCACGCCGGTATTTACCGAAACCAGCTTCGCCATCGGCGAGGCCTCGCTGCCAGGGCAGGCCTTGCTGGTGATCGTCTCCAGCCTGATCCTCATCGTCGCCCTGTATTTCCTCTTCGAACGCACGATCTACGGCAAGGCGCTGCGCGCCACGGCGATGAACCGCACCGGGGCCCGCCTGATGGGCATCTCGTCGAGCATGGCCGGCATGCTTTCATTTGCCCTGGCGGGATTGATCGGGACGTTTTCCGGCATCCTGATTTCACCGATCACCACCCTCTACTACGATTCGGGCTTCCTGATCGGCCTCAAGGGTTTTGTCGGCGCCATCATCGGCGGACTGGCGAGTTATCCCGTGGCCGCCATCGGCGCGCTCCTGGTCGGCCTGCTCGAATCGTATTCGTCATTCTGGGCCAGCGCCTTCAAGGAAGTGATCGTCTTCACGCTGATTATCCCCGTCTTGCTGTGGCGTTCGCTGACCACCCGCCACGTCGAGGAAGAGCCATAAGCAGCATGAAGAACCTGATATTCCTGTGGGCGTTCATTGTTGCGCTGGCGCTCGGGCCACTGGTGTTGCCGGAGTTCTACGTGACGCTGCTCAATTACATCGGCCTGTACGCCATCGTCTCGCTCGGCCTGGTACTGCTGACCGGCGTTGGCGGTCTGACCTCTTTCGGCCAGGCGGCATTTGTCGGCCTTGGTGCCTACACCACGGCCTACCTGACCACGGTACATGATGTTTCACCCTGGCTGACCCTGCCGGCGGGTCTGGCCGTCACGGCGGTCATCGCGCTGTCCATCGGTCTCATTACACTGCGTCTGTCAGGGCACTTTCTGCCGTTGGGCACCATCGCCTGGGGGATCAGCCTGTACTACCTGTTTGGAAACATTGATGCACTCGGCGGGTACACCGGTATATCGGGCATCCCGGCATTGCAGCTCTTTGGCTTCGAACTCAAATCGGGACGCGAATTCTATTACCTCATCTGGGCCATCTTGCTGGTTCTCATGGTCGCCACACGCAATCTGCTCGATTCACGCGAAGGGCGAGCGATTCGCGCGCTCAAAGGCGGCTCGCTGATGGCCGAGTCGATGGGCGTCAATACGCCGCGCTCGAAGATCGTCATCTTTGTCATCGCCGCCCTGTATGCCTGCCTTTCGGGCTGGCTCTATGCGCATCTGCAGCGGTTCATCAACCCGACGCCATTCTCGCTGACGCAGGGGATCGAATACCTGTTCATGGTCGTCGTCGGCGGCGTGGGCCACGTCTGGGGCGCCATTTTTGGTGCCGGCCTGATCACCCTGCTCAAGCAATGGCTGCAGGATTGGTTGCCGCAGCTGCTGGGTCAGAGCGGAAATTTCGAGATGATCGTTTTCGGTCTGATGATGATTCTGGTGTTGCACCGCTCGCGTGACGGCATGTGGCCAATCGTCCAGCGGTGCTTCCCGGAACGCGCCGTCCGTCCGCGCGTGGCCGAAGCGGAGCCGCTGCCGCGCCGCGCAGTTCCGCCGGCCGGTAGCGTGCTGCTGAAAATCAGCAACGCCACCAAGCGCTTCGGCGGCCTGGTCGCCAACGATAGAATGAGTTTTGACGTACATGCCGCCGAGGTGATGGCGCTGATCGGACCTAACGGCGCCGGCAAAACGACGATGTTCAACGGGGTTTCCGGCGTCGACCCGCTAACCTCCGGCGAGATCGTTTTTTGCGGCGAACGGGTCGAGAGGCTGGAAGCCCACGAGATGGCGCAGCGCGGGATGTGCCGGACCTTCCAGCACGTGCGCCTGATACCGACCATGAGCGTACTGGAGAACGTCGCCATCGGCGCGCATTTGCGCGGCCGCAAGAATTTCGTGCATGCCGCCTGCCGCACCGAGCGCGACGAAGAGGCCAGGCTGTTGCACGAAGCGGCGCTTCAGATCGAACGCTGCGGACTGGCCGAACACTTGTACGACGTCGCCAGCAGCCTGCCGCTGGGCAAGCAGCGCATCGTCGAAATCGCCCGCGCGCTGGCCGCCGACCCTTGCCTGCTATTGCTTGACGAACCGGCCGCCGGCCTGCGTTATCTGGAAAAGAAAGCGTTGGCCGACCTCCTGCGTCGCTTGCGCGACGAAGGCATGGGCATCCTGCTGGTCGAGCACGATATGGATTTCGTGATGGGGCTGGCCGACCGCGTCGTCGTCATCGAGTTCGGGCAAAAGCTGGCGGAAGGGTTGCCCGAAGAGGTGCAGCGCAACCCGGCCGTGCTTGAAGCCTATCTTGGGGGCATCGAATGAACTTGTCCCTCGACAGCGTCGACCCCGAAGAAAAACCGCTGGTGCTCGAAGTACGCGACTTGTCGGTCAGCTACGGCAAGGTTGAAGCTGTGCATCATATCAACCTGAAGATCAACAAGGGCGAGATCGTCACCGTCATCGGACCGAACGGCGCCGGCAAGACTACCCTGCTGTGCGCGTTGATGGGGCTGCAACCGGCGTGTGGAGAAATCATCTACTTCGGCAAGACGCAGGGCGCAGATCGCCGGGTCGAAAAACGCGTACGCCAGGGAATGACGCTGGTCCCCGAAAAGCGTGAATTATTCGGCGAAATGAGTGTCAGAGACAACTTGCTGCTCGGCGCCTTTGACCGCTATCGCGTCGGACACCGTGACGCGCTGGAAACCATGGATCAGGTGTTTGACATCTTCCCGCGATTGCAGGAGCGCTGCGAACAGATGGCCTCGACCTTGTCCGGTGGCGAGCGCCAGATGCTGGCGATGGGCCGGGCTCTGATGGCCAAGCCGAAACTGTTGATGCTCGACGAGCCCAGCCTCGGCTTGGCGCCATTGATCATCAAGGAAATCTTCCACACCGTGGCCGAACTGAAAAAAACCGGAGTCTCCATTCTGCTCGTCGAACAAAACGCCCGCGCCGCACTCCAGGTGGCCGATTACGGCTATGTCCTGGAAACTGGCGAAATCTCGCTCGAAGGCCCGAGCCGGGATCTGGTGAACGACAAGCGGGTCATCGAAAGCTATCTCGGACTGAGTGTCCGTCACGGATCATGACGTCAATTCCTTCAGTGCAAAACGTCGCCGCGCGCCAGCTCATGGTTGTGGCGACTGTCGCCGCCGTACTACTTGCCGCGTGCGGCAAGACCCCGGGGGATGCCGCCGCATCGGCGCAGCCGGTCAAGGCGGCGATGACCGTCAGCACCACCGTGCCGCAGGCGCTCGAGTGGCCGCTGACGCTCCGATCCAACGGCAACATCGCGGCCTGGCAGGAAGTCATCATCGGTCCGGAACTCAGCAACTACCGGATCACTGCGGTAAACGCCAATGTCGGCGATGTCGTCAAGAAAGGGCAGGTACTGGCGCGCATCGCCGCCGACACAGTCGAAAACGAATTGTCCGAAAGCCAGGCTGCGGTTGCCGAAGCCGAAGCCACGCTGGCCGAAGCCCGCGCCAATAATGCGCGTGCGAAACAGCTTCGGGAAAAGGGGTTTTACAGTCCGCAGCAGGGCATACAGACGCAAACCGTGGCCGATACGGCGCTGGCGCGTCTCAATGCCGCCAAAGCGCGACGGCATAGCGCCCAAATACGGCGCGCCAATGCCGCAGTGCTGTCTCCCGACGACGGCATCATCTCGGCGCGCGCCGCCACGGTCGGCATGCTGACACAGCCTGGCCAGGAACTGTTTCGCCTGATTCGCGGCAGCCGTCTGGAATGGCGCGCCGAAGTCACGGCGGCCGAACTCGCGCGCATCAAACCGGGGCAGACGGCGACCCTGAGCAGCCCCAATAACGACACGATCGAAGGCGTGGTGCGCGCCGTGGCGCCGACCGTCGACCCGCAAACGCGCATTGCGCTGGTTTATGTCGATCTGCCGGACAATGCCATTCAAATACTCAGCGCCGGCATGTTCGCGCGCGGTGAATTCAGACTCGGTCAAAGCCCGGCGCTGACCTTGCCGCAATCCGCGGTGGTGTTGCGCGAAGGCTTTGCCTATGTCTTCCGGCTTGAGAACGACAAGGTGAGCCAGGTCAAGATCGACACCGGGCGCCGGGTCGGAGAGCGGATCGAAGTCAGCGGACTCGACACGCAGGCGCAAGTCGTGAACAGTGGCGCCGGCTTTCTCGCCGACGGCGATACGGTTCGCGTCGTTCCGGCCGAGGTTAGCGCAACCACGCCTCCATGAACGTTTCAACCTGGTCCATCCGCAACCCGATTCCGGTGGTATTGCTCTTCCTGATGCTCACCGTGCTTGGGCTGATGGCCTTCAAGGGCATGAAGGTCCAGCAGTTTCCGGACATCGACTTGCCGACCGTCACCATCACGGCCAACCTGCCCGGCGCGGCGCCGGCGCAGATGGAAACCGAAGTGGGGCGCAAGATCGAAAATGCCGTGGCCACCTTGCAGGGCGTCAAGCACATCTACACCAAGGCCCAGGAAGGCACCGTCGTTGTCTCGGTCGAATTCCGGCTGGAAAAGCCGACGCAGGAAGGCGTCGATGACGTTCGCGACGCCATCTCGCGAATCCGTGCCGATCTTCCCGGCGAACTGAAGGACCCGGTGATCGCCCGGGTCAATCTTGCGGGCGCGCCGATCCTGACCTACACCGTCGCCTCGACGCGCATGGACGACGAGGCCTTGTCCTGGCTGGTCGACAACACGCTGACCCGGGCCATGCTCAGCGTACGGGGTGTCGGCGCCGTCGCGCGTGTCGGCGGAGTGACTCGGGAGATACGCATCGAACTCGATCCCGCCCGCTTGTTGGCGCTGCGCGCCACGGCGGCCGACGTGTCGCGCCAGTTGCGCCAGATGCAGCAGGACGCCTCGGGGGGGCGGTCCGATATCGGCGGTATCGAGCAAACCTTGCGGACCATCGCCACCGTGCATTCCGCCGAGGAGATCGGTGCCATGGAAATCGCGCTGGCCGATGGCCGCCGGGTCCGGCTCAGCGACCTGGCCACGGTCAGCGACACCGTTTCCGAGCAACGCTCGGCCGCCCTGCTCAACGGCAAACCGGTGGTCGGTTTCGAAATCGTCCGGGCGCGCGGCGCCGGCGAAGTCGAAGTGGCCGAAGGCGTACGCGCGGTGCTGGAGAAGCTGAAAGCCGAGCACCCGGACATCACCATTACCGAGGCGTTCAACTTCGTCGATCCGGTCGTCGAAAACTTCGACGGTTCGATGGCGCTGCTGATCGAGGGCGCCATCCTGGCCGTCATTGTCGTCTGGCTGTTCCTGCGCGACTGGCGAGCCACCTTCGTCTCGGCAACGGCCTTGCCCCTTTCGATCATCCCCACCTTTGCCGCGATGTCGATCATGGGCTTCACGCTCAATGTCGTGACCCTGCTCTCGATGTCGCTGGTCGTCGGCATTCTGGTCGATGACGCCATCGTCGAAATCGAAAACATCATGCGCCACCTGCGCATGGGCAAAACGCCACTGCAGGCGGCGATCGAAGCGGCGGATGAAATCGGGCTGGCGGTGATTGCCACCACGTCGACGCTGATCGCCGTATTTCTGCCCACCGCCTTCATGGGTGGCGTGCCGGGCAAGTTCTTCGTTCAGTTCGGCTGGACCGCGGCCATCGCCGTCTTCTTCTCGCTGGTCGTCGCGCGCATGCTGACGCCGATGATGGCGGCCTACATTCTGCGTCTGCCGAAAAAGGCGCACCGCGAACCGCGCTGGATGGAAATGTACACCCGCTGGGCGACGTGGTGCCTGAAACACCGGGTGCTGACGACGATTGCCGCGCTGGTATTCTTCTTCGGCTCCTTCGCCCTGGTTCCTCTGTTGCCGACCGGGTTTGTTCCCCCCGACGACCTGTCGCAAACCCAGGTCTATCTCTCGCTGCAACCCGGTTCGACCTTCAAGGAGACCCTGGCCGCCGCCGAGGAGGCACGCCGCATCGTTGAGAAGAATCGCTATGTCAAATTGGTCTATACGGCCATCGGCGGCGGGGCATCGGGCAGCGATCCCTTTTCGCCGCAGGGCGCTGCCGAAGTGCGCAAGGCCACACTGACGATCAACATGACCCCGCGCAAAGAACGCGGCGGCGTCAAGAAGCAGGCCGTCGAACGCCAGTTGCGCGATGCGCTGGCGGTGCTGCCCGGCGTGCAGATCAAGGTCGGTCTGGGTGGCTCGAATGAAAAGTACGTCCTGGTGCTGGCCAGCGAGGATGGTGATCTGCTGGCCAAACACGCCCGCATCGTCGAGCGCGAGTTACGCACCATTCCGGGCATTGGCGCCGTCACGTCGACGGCCAGTCTGGTCCGCCCGGAACTGGTCGTTCGCCCCGATTTTGCGCGTGCTGCAGACCTTGGCGTCACCTCGGCGGCCATCGCCGATGTGCTGCGCATCGCCACCATTGGCGATTATGACCAGAACATTGCCAAACTCAACCTTGCCCAGCGACAGATCCCGATTGTCGTCAAACTGCCTGCGGAAGCGCGCCAGGATCTGAGCCTGCTGGAACGTTTGACAGTCGCCGGCAAGCATGGGCCGGTAATGATCGGCTCCGTGGCGAAGTTGTCGATGGCCGGCGGCCCGGCCGAGATCAATCGCTATGATCGTCTGCGCAATATCAATTTCGAGATCGAGCTGAACCAGCAGCCGCTGGGTGAGGTGGAAAAGCAGACGCTGGCCCTGCCCAGTCTCAAGAACCTGCCGCCCGGCATCTTGCAAACCACCGTCGGCGATGCGGAAGCGATGGGCGATCTCTTTTCCAGCTTTGCCCTGGCCATGCTCACCGGCGTCATGTGCATCTATGTCGTGCTGGTGCTGCTGTTCAAGGATTTCGTCCAGCCGGTGACCATCCTCACCGCACTCGTGCTCTCGGTGCCCGGCGCCTTTCTGGCGCTCTTCGTGACGCAAACGGCGCTGTCGATGCCGTCGATGATCGGCCTGATCATGCTGATGGGCATCGCCACCAAGAACTCCATCCTGCTCATCGACTACGTGATCCTCGCCCGCCGCGGCATCGACGGCCAGCCCGGCCTCGACCGCTGGCACGCGCTGCTTGATGCCAGCCGCAAGCGCGCCCGCCCCATCGTCATGACCACCGTCGCCATGGGCGCCGGCATGCTGCCGATTGCCCTGGGTGTTGGCACCGACCCGAGCTTCCGCGCGCCGATGGCCATCGTCGTCATCGGCGGCTTGATCACCTCGACCTTCCTCAGCTTGCTGGTGATCCCGGTCGTATTCACCTACGTTGACGACGTCATGACCCTGTTGCGGAACGTTCTGGCCAAACGGGGCCGCAAAGGCTGATTGGAGAAAAGATTATTTTGCGATTAGGTTTGAACCGTAAGGCAAACGCGTTGGTCAGTTGCAGATTGGCCATCAACCATGGGAAATACCACCGAATCAAAATCCAAATATTTGACTCGGCTTTGGCGCGCCAAATATCGACATCTGATCAATCAAAAACAAAGACCAATCAGGCGTTAACTTGATAAAACTTGATTTTATCGAGGGAGTTCGATAGCATCGATAAACCATGGAAAAGACTATTTGCAGCGAGATTGTAAAAACATCCCTAGACGCACGCGGCTGGACGCAAAAGCGGCTAGCGGACGAGGTTGGCGTTACGGGACAGTCAGTGACCAACTGGCTTAAGGGTGTTGACTTCCCGAGGCCAGACAAGCTGCTCAAGTTGGCCACCACCCTCCGGCTTAGTTTTGATGAGCTGGTCATGTCGAGCACTCCTAAACCCATAGTCGCGTTCCGTAAGAAAGCGGGAACGAAGAGCACCGATGAACATATCACTAAGGCTATGGCAATGGGGGCGATGCTTCAGCCCGTTATTCCCTATCTGCCAGCAAACCCCGCATTGCGCTTACAAATTCCCGACCCATCAATCGACTACAAGGTAATGCAGTCGCTGGTCGCCAATGTCCGCGAAAAGCACCTTGGTATTGGTATGACGGCGGAGCTTCAATATCAGCATCTGATCGGCGAATTTGAATCAAACGGTGCAGTAATTATTCCGGTCCTTTGGGGTAAAAAGGATCAACACAAGAACGCGCTACACATTCATTTGCCAGCCGAGAACGTTACGTTCATCTATCTGAACCTCGACACGCATATCGAGGACTTCAAATTCTGGATGGCCCACGAGCTAGCGCATGTCTACACCCCAAAACTTGCCGGAAAAGATGAGGGCGAGGACTTTGCTGACGCCTTCGCAGGGGCGTTGCTTGTCCCAAGAGAACTGGCACGTGCGGTGTATGCCGAGATGAATCGCAAAGGAAAGACTGCCGAGCTTCGCGCCCTGCAGAAGCTGGCATCTGCGCACAAAATTTCGCTCTACACGGTATTCAAGCAAGTGTCTGCGTACGCGAAGGCCGACGGTCTACCTCAGTTGACTGTTAGCGAGAAGGACATCCACGCGACTCGAGCGAATCTGCAAGGCCAGCTTGTGAGCGAAGTACTCTTTAGTCCGATGCCGCCAGAACCTAAAACCTATCTTGCTGCCGCCGACAGCATTTTCCGGTCGGCGTTTTTCCATGCTCTGCAAAGCCTGATGAAGGAGCGTGGCACGGGAGCAGGCTACGTGCAGCAGTTGTTGGACGTATCCCTCAAGGACGCCAAGGCTATCCATGCCGAGTTGTTGCGTTGACCCTTGTACTGCTTGATACCAATGCCTACTTGCGCTTGGCCAAGCGCATCCGACCTTTGCTCGGTGTCCCGTTCGGACAAAGGGATTACGTACTGACGATCCTGAGAGATGTCGAGGTTGAAGTTCAACGCAGTAGCCGTCTTCGTTCCAACTATCCGTGGTTTGATGACGCCACCTTTACTTAGGAGCGCCTGGCGGCGCGCATCAATCTCACCTCGGTTGAGAGGGACCAGATTGATATCACCATCAGTGTCTTTCAAGGCCATATTCAGAGCAGCATTGGCCGCTTTCTGACCGGCGGGCGCGAGCCGCCATCGCCGGTCGATTGCAAGGTGCTCGCATTCACTCAGGTGCGATCACCGGCTATTGTGGTGACCGACGACCTCGGAATGCACGAGCTCGCCAAAGATTTTGGGATCAAGGTGTGGCACGGCTTTGAGCTGCTAGCCAAACTAAGAACGGCCAAGAGGGTCGATAACAATCTAGTGCGGGAGATTTACGAAGCGATGGAAAACAACCGCGACCTAACGAAGACATGGGTTGATGCGAAGCACACCATCTTCAAAATGGTGTTCGGTGCAGCTAAAAGAAATTGACAGGGGACTTCGATGGTGACCGTATCGGCGTCCTGAAAGTATTCGATGTTCATGTCAAGTGCGTTGGGTCAGTATCCGCACTGTTTCGCAATCAATCGGCGGCGGTCAGCACGTCGCCTTGCCGACGCACGCGGCCGAGAGCTTCCAGCGTATCGACGATCTGCGGCAGGCGTTTTCTCCATGCGCCTTTGCCGGTAAAGCGTGTGGCCAGGTCGGCCTCGCTGAGCGGAATGGGCGATGCAGCGAGGACGCGGGCGACGGCGGCGACCTGCTCCGGCAAGGCGGCAGGCCAGGGAGCCCGTAAAATGGCGATCTGCGGCAGGGCATCGCTGGAAGCCGCGTCCTGCTTGCTTCTCCCGGTAGCATCGATGGAGATCGCCGTTTGGCGCGGTGTTTCAGCCGGGTGCTGATATTCGGGGCGCAGCCAGCGAATTTCGCCCCGGGCTTCTTCCGCCGCGCGCTCGGCGTTGAGCGCGACGAGGCGGGCGAGCAGCGTTTCGCCGGCGGCTTCCTTCAGCGCCGGATCGGCTAGCCGGGTGGCAAGGTCGCTCCAGCCGTAGGCATCGAGCACGGCGGCGTCGAGTTCGTCGTGCAGGGTTTTCAGCACGCTGACCAGCCCCTGCTCGTTGATGGCTTTTTCCTTGGCGGTCAGCGCCTCGCCGCTCTTCAGCTTTTCCAGCACGTTGTACATCCCGGTCAGCGTCAGCGATTCATGCGCGGCCTGTTGGCGCTTGCGGTGCGCGTCGAGTTGCTCGGCGAGGTCGCGGATGCGGGCGGCTTGCTCGGGTGTGGCGGCCGGGAAAGGGAAAGGTTCGAAGCAGCGGGACTTGTTAAAGCGCGGGTCGTTTCCTACGCCAAGGCGTCCACCGGCAGCCAGCGCCCATACGACATGGATATGCGACGACAACACGCCGAGGTGGAAAGCGTCGGCGCTGGCAATGCAAACCAGCATGTTGTCCGGTGCGATGCTGGCGTCCAAAAACTGGAAGGTCCGGTGCTTGGCGGTTTCAACTGTGGCGATAAAGCGTGGCAGACCAACGAGCATCTTTCGCAACTCTTGTCGCGGCTTGCCGTGGAGCCACCAAAGGTCGCGTAGGTCGCTCGATCTGTTTTGCCGTCGCATCACGCTCCGGCTTCACACGTTCCAGAACCCATTGATACGTCGCCGGATAACGGCTGCGCACCTCTTCGGCGGTGAGGCCGAAAAGGTCAATCAGTTTTACTCCGCGCGGCCGGTTGGTGAGGTCACGGCCATTGCGGTAAGGCTTGATCGGTGCATCGGCTTCGAGGCGTTCGGATTCTGCGGGCGATGAAACCGGCGCCATGCCGCGGTTTGATCCCTTGGCGAGCTGATGCCGCCATTGGCTTGCAGCGCCGTTGCCGCCGCAACATTCGCCCCAATCCGCAAATCCGCATGCAGCAACCCGATTTGCTCCTGCAAGCTCACGTCCAGCCCTTCGCCCTTGCCTTCGCGCTCGTCGGTCACCGTCAATAGGCGGCCCTCGCCCTGATCCAAGCTGCCGACGGTCATGGCAATACGCACCGCTGCGCCGTCGGCGCTGTCGACCCACGGGTGGTCGGGGATGGCGAAGGCGAGCGCGACGCCCTTATCCAGGGCGCTCTGCACGACGCGGCGGTTGAAGGTCTGTTTGAGGCTGTTGGTGGTGATCAGGCCGAAGCGCCGCACTTCGCCTTGCGCGACGAGTTGCGCGGCGTGGTGCCACCAGAACATCACGAGATCGGCCGATTCGGGCACCTCGGGCCAGGTCTTGCGTAGCGCTTCGACGTAGCCGTCGCCGAGCGCGGCACGCAGGCTGGAGGCGCCGATGAAGGGCGGGTTGCCGACGATGTAGTCGGCCTGCGGCCACGTGGCTTTGCGCGGGTTGAGGTAGCGTTCGAGCGGCTTGCGCGCATTTTCGTCGGGAACCGCTTCGCCGGTGACCGGGTGCGTTTTGGTCGTCACGCCGTCCCAGCGGCTGATCGGAATCCCGCGTTCGTCGCGCACCGTTTCGACGGCATCCCACGCCAGCACCGCGTCGCGGCATTCGACGTTCTTGAAATCCTTGAGGATCGGCTGCGGCGGCAGGCCGCTGCCCTGCGTGCGGAAGTGCCATTGCAGGTAGCCGATCCACAGCACGAGTTCGGCGATGGCGGCGGCGCGCGGGTTGAGTTCGAGGCCGAGGAACTGATGCGGGTCGACGGTCAGACCTTCGGCTTCGAGGCGCTGCTGCGATCCACCAAAACCCGCCCCGAAAACGTGCATCTGGTCGAGCACTTCGCCTTCGAGGCGCTTCATGTGTTCGAGCGTGACGTAGAGGAAATTGGCCGAGCCGCAGGCCGGGTCGAGCACGCGAATCTGGCACAGGCGGTGGTGAAAGGCGTCGACTTCGGCGTGCGCCGCGGCCAGCTTGCCTTCGTTGGCGAGCAGCAGCGCGGCGGCCTGGACGTTGCGCCATTGCTCGCGCAGCGGCTCGATGACGGTCGGCAGGACCAGCCGTTCGACGTAGGCGCGCGGCGTGTAGTGGGCGCCGAGCGCGTGCCGCTCGCTCGGCGTCAGCGCGCGTTCGAGCAGGGTGCCGAAGATCGCCGGTTCGACCTGCGTCCAGTCGGCGCTGGCGGCTTCGATGAGCAGGCCGATCTGCTCGCGGTCGAGCGCGATCACTTCGGGATGTTTGAACAGCTTGCCGTTGAAGCGCGGCAGCGTTTCGCGCAGAACGACCGAGAAGCCGCCGCTGTCCATCTCGCGCCACAGGGCGGCGAGCAGCGGGACGAATTGCTGCGGGTTGCCTTGCAGCGTTTCGAGCAGCGTGCGAAAAGCGCCCTGGCCGTTCTGTTTGGGCAGCAGGCCGACGTCTTCGGCGAACATCGAGAACAGGCAGCGGGTGAGAAAGCCGGCGACGAGTTCGGGAGGGTGGCCCGCCTCTTCAAGCGTCCGCGCGATGCGCGCCAGATGCACGGCGATTTCGCGCGTGACCCTGGCCGAAGCGCGCGAGGGGTCGAGCGCCAGCGGGTCGAGCCACAGTGTCTTGAGGCGCTCGCGCAGGGCGTCATTGGCCGGGTCACATAACTCGGCGAGCTTGATGCGGTGCGAGCGCGGGTCGGGGAACGGCGTGTAGGTCGCGCCGGAGCAGGTGAAATCGGCGTACAGCTCGATCACCCGGCCGACATCGATGACGATCAGGAAGGGCGGTCGGCCTTCGCCGGTCGGCAGGGCGCGGGCATAACTTTCGGCCTGGCCGCGGGCGCGTTGCAGGGCGTCGTCGAAGCCTTTGCTGGTCACCCCAAGCTTGATCTTCTTGGCTTCGAGGACGTAAGCGCCGCGACGATAACAGTCGATGCGCCCGGTCGAGCTGCTGCCGTCGCCGTGGCGGAAGGTGATGCGCCGCTCGAAGACGTAGGCATTGTCCCGCGTATCTTCGCGCGCCGGGTCGGGCGAGGGAACGCCGAGCACGCGGCATAGATCGGTGACGAACAACTGGTAGTTGGCCAGCTCGGAGCCGTCGGCGTCTTGCCAGCGCGCGAGAAAGGTATCGAGGGACAGCGATGGCGCGAGGCCATGCGCGAGGTTGGGCAGAGTGTCCGGGTCGTGTTCGGTCATGAGGCGGAGTATGCCATAAGGAATAATGCGAGGGGGCTGGGAGCAGATTGGCATGAGCCGGTTGAAATCACGGCGCTGTTTTTTGAACATCTGCACATCCAGCATGTCACATAAGGTAGACTTTTTTCATCCGCTTGCAAGCGGTCGGCGATCTGGAGATTCATATTGACTTTTTCGATTTTCAATACGCTGTCGCGCCTTCCGTCGACGCATCGCCCCGATGCGTTGTTTCACTCGCTGCCGGTGCTGGAACGCGCTGGCATCGGCAACATCTCGCGTATGCCGATCTCGCTTCGCATCGTGCTCGAATCGCTGCTGCGCAACTGCGATGGCCAGCATGTCGGCGCGCGGCATGTCCGCGAATTGGCCAACTGGCAACCGAATGCGCCGCGCGTCCAGCAGGTTCCCTTTATGGTCGCCCGCGTCGTCCTCCAGGACTTCACCGGCATCCCGCTGCTGTGCGATCTCGCGGCGATGCGCCAGGTGGCTCGGGCACGTCACCTCGATCCGCGGCGAATCGAGCCGCGCGTGCCGGTCGATCTGGTCGTCGACCATTCGTTGCAGGTCGACCACTACGGCAGCGCGCTGGCGATGCAACAAAACATGGCGCTGGAGTTCGAGCGCAACCACGAGCGCTACCAGTTCTTGAAGTGGGGACAACAGGCTTTCGATACCTTTCACGTTATCCCGCCTGGCATCGGCATCGTGCATCAGGTCAATCTCGAATACCTGTTCACCGGGCTGCGCCGCCAGGAGACCGTTGAAGGCTTGCTGGTCTACCCGGACTCGCTGGTCGGCACCGATTCGCACACGACGATGATCAACGGCGTCGGCGTCGTCGGCTGGGGCGTCGGCGGCATCGAGGCGGAAGCCGCCATGCTCGGTCAGCCGGCGTATTTCCTGACGCCGGATGTGGTGGGTGTGGAGTTGTCCGGTCGCTTGAACGAGGAAGTGACGATTACCGATCTGGTACTCACGGTGACCGAACTGTTGCGGCACGAGAAGGTTGTCGGCACTTTCGTCGAATTCTACGGCGCCGGTGCACGCACGCTATCGGTCGCCGACCGCGCCACGCTGGCCAATATGGCGCCGGAATACGGCGCGACGATGGGCTATTTTCCGGTCGATGAAAAAACCGTCGGGTACATGCATGCCACCGGGCGCGGCGAGGAGGTCTGCGAACTGTTCGAGACCTATTTCAGGGCACAGGAGATGTTCGGCATTCCGCTGGCCGGCGAGATCGATTATTCGCGCATCGTCTATCTCGATCTGTCGAGCATCGTTCCGTCGCTGGCCGGCCCGAAGCGCCCGCAGGATCGTATCGCCTTGCCCGACATTGCCCAGGTCTTCAACCGGCAATTCAGCGCTCCCGATGCCGCCGAAGGTTTCGACCGCCCGGCTGAAACGCTGAACCAGCGCTACCCCACGGAGATGCCGGGTGTCGATCTGGGCCACGGCGACGTGCTCATCGCGGCGATTACCTCGTGCGCTTATACCGGCAACCCGGCGGTGATGATCGCCGCCGGCTTGCTGGCGAAGAAGGCCGTCGCCAAGGGCTTGCGCGTCAAGCCGCACATCAAGACTTCGCTGGCGCCGGGCTCGCGCGTGGTCACCGACTATCTGGAAAAGGCCGGATTGATGGCCCCGCTATCCGAACTGGGTTTCGCGCTGGCCGGTTACGGTTGCACGACCTGCATCGGCAATGCCGGCGATCTGGATAAGGCGTTCAACAAGGCGATTGCCGAACATCAACTGGTGGCGGTGGCGGTTCTCTCGGGCAACCGCAACTTCGAGGCGCGAATTCATCCCAATCTGCTGGCCAATTACCTGACGTCGCCGCCGCTGGTTGTCGCCTTCGCCATCGCCGGACGTGCCAATATCGACATGACGAATGAACCGCTGGGCTGCGGTGACGATGGCCGGCCGGTCTTTCTGCGCGACATCTGGCCGAGCGCAGACGAAATCGGCGAGATTTTGCCGATCGCGCTCGATCCGGCCACCTTCCGCCAGCGCTATGGCGACTTCATGGCCGATCACGATCTGTGGAAGAGTGTGCCTGAACCGAGCGGCGAGGTGTATGGCTGGCCGCCCTCAACCTACATCTCGCGTCCGCCCTTCTTCGAACTGCCGGAGATCGGATCGACCGACATTCGCGGCGCGCGGGCCTTGCTGATTCTTGGCGATTCGGTCAGCACCGATCACATCTCGCCCACCGGAACGTTTGACGAATCGACCCCGGCGGGGAAATGGCTGATCGCCCGGGGCGTTCCGCGGCAAGCTTTCAACACTTACGGTTCGCGTTGCGGGCAGCACGAGATCATGGTTCGTGGCACCTTCGCCAACGTACGCCTGCGTAATCTGATGCTGCCTCCGGATGCCAAGGATCGCCGCGCCAAAGGCGGCGTGACCTTGCTTGACGGCGGCGTGACGACCGTATTCGAAGCCGCCATGGCCTACCGTTCGCGCGACGTGCCGCTGATCGTGATCGCCGGCGAGGACTACGGCACCGGTTCCTCGCGCGACTGGGCGGCCAAAGGCCCGCGTCTGCTCGGCGTTCGTGCGGTGATCGCGCGCAGCTTCGAACACATCCATCGCGCCAATCTCGTGGGCATGGGCGTTCTTCCGGTGCAATTTATCGGCGACGACTCGGCCGCGACGCTGGGGTTGCGCGGCGACGAGCAGTTCGACATCGTCGGTATCGAGAGAGGACTGATGGCGCAGCAGGCGTTGCAGCTGGTCATTCACCGTGTCGATGGTACGTGTGTCGAACGGGAGGTGCTCAGCCGCATCGACACGCCGATCGAAGTCGACCATTTCCGGCACGGCGGCATCCTCCCCTACCTGCTGAACCAGCTGCTCGCCTGAAGTAGTCCGTCAGATGTTACAGTCCCCGCGCCCACGCCGGGCGCAGACGAGCGGCCTCGGGTTGGGCAATGGCCTGGCGGACCTGTTGCAGCAGGCGTTCCTTGTCGGCGCCGAGCGTTCCCTTGAGCACCAGCCAGTTGGACGCGTGGTCGCTGCGAAAGATGGTGCGCTTCAGTTCGAGCTGGCCGAGAAATCGTTCCATCTCGCCGAACAGTTCGTGTTGTGTGAGCGCACGCCAACCGGGGAATCCTTTGCGGAAGCGCTGTTCGCCCATCGGGAAACTGACGACCAGGGTCGCGGCGTACTCCGGTTGCGTGGCGTTGAGCAGGCGTGCCGAGTGGTCGGCGTGCTGCGCCGAGAGCTCCGGCCCGCCCAGCCCGTTGAGAATC
The DNA here is from genome assembly GCA_016705685.1 of Propionivibrio sp. Taxonomy (GTDB): domain Bacteria; phylum Pseudomonadota; class Gammaproteobacteria; order Burkholderiales; family Rhodocyclaceae; genus Propionivibrio. The sequence goes on along the minus strand of JADJLB010000001.1, from coordinate 357,530 downwards.
ATCACCGAGCGGGTGATCCCGGCGGCGCCGAGTTTGTCGAGCGCGTCGCGGCTCGTTTCGAAGGTTTCACCCTTGCAGACCTTTTCCAGCACCTCATCGTCACCCGACTCGGCACCGACATAGGCGATGCTCAGGCCGGCGTCGGCCAGCTCGCGCAGCTCTTCGACCGTCTTCTTGCGCAGATTGCGCGGCAGACAATAGGTCGATACGCGGCGCACCGCCGGCAGATGTTGGCGAATCGCTTGCAGGATGGTCAGCAGACGCCGCGTCGGCAGCACCAGCGCGTCACCGTCGGCGAGAAAGATACGGCGAATTTCATCGGCGTACTGTTCGCCGGTTTGCTGGATGCTCTGCAGTACTTCTGCTTCGTCACGCGCACGAAACCCTTTCTGCGGCGCGGTGTACATTTCGCAAAAGGTGCACTTGTTCCACGAGCAGCCGTCGGTCACCGGCAGGATCAGCGACTGGGCTTCGCTCGGTGGTCTGAAGACCGGCTCGACGTAACGAATGGGCAGGAAATGGGGCAATCGGATTCGGGCCTGAAAATATCAACGCTCATTCAAAAAAGCTGCGTGCCGCCTCGTAACGCTGCGCGTAGTAGCGGGCGCTCAACTGGTCGATGCGTACTCGGCCGTTGCTTGAAGGCGCGTGAATAAAACGGTCGCCGCCGATGTAAACGCCAACATGCGAGAAGTGGGTGTTGCGCGTGTTGAAGAAGACCAGGTCGCCGGGGCGCAATTCGCTGCGTTCGATTTCTCTCCCCTTGCGGGCGATGTCGGCGGCACTGCCGCCGAGCGCATAGCCAGCGGCCTGACCGTAGATGTAGGACACCATGCCACTGCAATCCAGTCCGGCCTCCGGATTCTTGCCGCCGAAGCGGTAACCGGTATCGATCAGGCCCAGGGCGAACAGCGTCACTTCGTTCCCCTGCGCGCTGTAGGCTTCGCGTCTGGACAGCGCGTCCGTCGATTGGTCGGGCGCGGGTGGCACGCCGCCGCAGGCGGAGAGTAGAAGGACGAAAATACTGACAATCAATGTGCGAATCGGCATGTCGTAAAGTATAAACTGTCGTTCGAAAGCGTCCACCCGAATATGCAAGGCGTGCGCGGAGCTTTAGCCGCGCCGCGACATCGGCGATTATCCGTATGTTCTGCGCCTGCTTGACCCGGTTCGGGTAAATCCATCAACCCACGATAATGCAAAAAACTATGTATCTAGCCGACCCCCGACTCCTTCGTTCCAACTGTTTTATCGATGGCCGCTGGGAGACGGCCGATGACGGCCGCGTACTGGCGGTCACGAACCCGGCCAACGGCGAGCTGCTCGGCGAGGTTCCCATGCTGGGTAGAGCCGAAACGCTGCGCGCCATCGATGCGGCAAACGCGGCCTGGGAAAGCTGGCGGGAAACCACGGCGAAGGACCGTGCGCTGCTTCTCGGTCGCTGGTTTGATCTGATTATTGCCAATACCGATGACCTGGCCCGCCTGATCACTGCGGAGTGCGGCAAGCCGCTGGCCGAGGCCCGGGGTGAAGTCGGCTACGGAGCGTCTTTCGTCCAGTGGTTCGCCGAAGAAGCCAAGCGGGCCTATGGCGAGAGCATTCCCAGTCCGACGGTGGGCAAGCGCCTGTTGACGCTGCGTCAGCCGGTCGGTGTCGCCGCCGCCATCACGCCGTGGAACTTCCCGCTGGCGATGGTCACGCGCAAGGTCGCACCGGCGCTGGCGGCCGGTTGCACGGTCATCCTCAAGCCGGCCGAACAGGCGCCGCTCAGCGCCTTGGCACTGGTCCGTCTGGCCGCTGAAGCGGGTATTCCGGCCGGCGTTTTCAACGTTCTGACCGGCGACCCGGTGGTCATCGGCGGCGCGCTGACTGAAAGTCCGCTCGTGCGTAAACTGTCCTTTACCGGCTCGACCGAAGTTGGTCGTCTGTTGATGGCGCAGTGCGCGCCGACGATCAAAAAGCTGTCGCTGGAACTCGGCGGCAATGCGCCCTTCATCGTGTTCGACGACGCCGACATCGACGCGGCCGTCGAAGGCGCGTTGATCGCCAAGTTCCGCAATGCCGGACAAACCTGCGTTTGCGCCAATCGTTTTCTGGTCCAGTCAGGTATTTATGAGGAGTTTTCCCGAAAACTGGCCGAGCGTGTGGCGACGCTCAAAGTCGGTTCGGGCGACGAGGATGGCGTTTCGCTGGGGCCGCTGATCGACGATGCCGCACGGACCAAAGTCGAGGGACATATCGCCGATGCCATTGACAAAGGTGCGCGGCTGCTGACCGGTGGACACCACCAGACGTTAGGGGGCAATTTCTTTCGTCCGACCATACTCACCGAGGTGACAGCCGACATGCGTGTTGCGCGCGAAGAAACCTTCGGCCCGGTGGCGCCGCTGTTCCGCTTTTCCACCGAGGCCGAGGCCATCGCTCAGGCCAACGACACCGAATTCGGCCTCGCCGCGTATTTTTACTCCCGGGACGTCGCCCGCTGTTTTCGCGTTGGAGAAGCGCTCGAATACGGCATGGTCGGCATCAACACCGGCCTCATCTCGAACGAGGTCGCACCCTTCGGCGGCGTCAAGCAATCCGGCCTGGGCCGCGAAGGCTCGAAGCACGGGCTCGACGAGTATATGGAGATCAAGTATCTGTGCTTCGGCATCGAGTGAGCGGGCGTCCCGCTCTGCTCAGAACCTGATCAGGCTGAACTTCGTCAGGGTCACGTTGCGCGACACCAGCGGCGCATTGGCCAGGTGCCAGACGGTGTATTGCTCGCTGTAGGGCGTGTCCGACAGGCCGTCAACGGGGACGATTACCTTCATGCCGCGTAGCGAAGCGGCGCTGGCGGTATAAAGCACCGCGCCCTGTGCCGCCGTGCCGATGGTGATGACCGTTTGCGTGCCGCCACCCTTGAGGATTTTTTCCAGCTCGGTGTTCGCATACTTGTCGACGCCGGTCGATACCACCGGCTCGTTGTCGTTCGGCGACAGCTCGGGCACGATATCGGCGCGTTTGCCCGTTGGCCCGGTGGCGAAAACGATCAGCATGCCTTTGGCGCGCGCCTCGCCGAGAAGATGTTTCACTGCCGGCACCGAGGCCATGCAGCGTGGTCGCGTCGTGCAATTCGGGCTGACGAAGTCAAGCACCAGCAAGGCGGCTGAACTCGGATCAATCTGTACCAGCTTGAGTTCGGGCGCGGGTGGTGCCTTGACCGTGGCCCACTCGTCGACAATGGTCTGCGCCGAGACCGGCAATGTTGCCAGGGCAAGCGCTATCCATAGCGCTTTGGACAGGGCGTGGATGATCCGAGTTGAACCGCGGTTGCTCCATCTTTCCGTGCTCATTTTCGTCTCCTTTGTCACAAGATCAGGCCAGACAGACTTTGTTCCGTCCCTGGTGTTTTGCCGCGTACAACGCTCGATCGGCCGCAGCCACTACCTGACTGAACGACGATTGCCGATCGGGCAGGATCGAGGCGACCCCGATGCTTACCGTCACATGATCCGCGGCCGTCGATGCGGCGTGCGGAATGTTCAGCGAGGATACGGTTTCGCAAATCCCAAGGGCAAGCTTGTGAGCGCCTTGAGTCGATGTATTGGGCAGTATCACGACAAATTCTTCGCCCCCGTAGCGTGCCAGCAAATCCAGCGCCCGGACTATCCGGCTGCTCACCGCTTTGGCCACCGCCTGCAGACAGGCGTCGCCGGCCTGGTGCCCGTAGTGGTCGTTGTAATTCTTGAAATAATCGACATCGATCATCAAGATGCCGATTGGATATTGCTCGCGGATCGCGCGATTCCATTCGCTGCTAAGACGAGCGTCGAAACACTTGCGATTGGCAATGCCGAGCAAGCCGTCGGTCTGGGAATAGACTTCGAGCTTGTGGTTGGCCGTCGTCAGCGCTTCGTTGGCCAGTTGCAACTCGGCGGTACGTGCAGCCACCCGTTCTTCAAGAAAATGGTTGGCTGAAATCAAATCGAGACTGAGCCGGGAGACCACCTGGTAGGTGTTGCGCAGCGCTTTGATCATGGCCTCTGCGCCCTTGTCCTTCGGCCGGATCGATTCCGATTCGAAAGCCTGTTGCGGCGACGTTCCGCCTTCAATCAGCACAATTTGTCGCGCCAACGATTGATCGACGCCGAGAACGTGCAGGCATAACCAGGACGTCAGAAAGGATAGAAAAAACTCCGCCGGGTTGCTTAACGAAGATCGGGCTCCCCAGATGGAGCGCACCTGCTCGGTGAAATCTTGGTGCAGTTTGTGATGCAGCACCGTGTGCCGCGGATCCACATTCTCCCGCTGCATCAGCGCTTCTTCGGTGGAGAAGTGACACTTCGTATAGTCCATTAGCTGCGAAAAGGCCAGTTGCACATCGGCATCGGTTGGCCCTTCCATCTCGATCAGCGAAGCACTCAGCTTGTTGAACAAGTCAACCAGCGTGCGGTGCTGATCATCGACCGGGTCGATGCCGGTATGGAACTCGTCACCCCAAACAAAGGTTTCCATGCTGTGGCCTCAGGTTGATCTGTGAATTTCCGGTCACTCCAGGTTTCGTCTCTACATCAGCACGATATCGAATTGTTCCTGCGCGTAACTGGGTTCGGCCTGCACCGAGATCGGTCTGCCGATAAAGTCGGAGAGCATGGCCAGTCCCTGAGACTCGTCGTCAAGAAGGATGTCGATGACCGAGACGCTGCCTAACACACGAAACTCCCGGGCGTTGAACTGACGCGCCTCGCGCAAGAGTTCGCGCAAGATCTCATAGCATATGGTACGTGCCGTTTTTATTTCGCCGCGCCCCTGGCAAGTCGGGCATTCTTCGCAGAGCACATGCGCCAGCGATTCGCGCGTGCGCTTGCGCGTCATTTCGACCAGGCCGAGCGCGGTAAAGCCGTTGACCGTCAGCCGCGTATGGTCGCGCTCCAGCGCCCTGTTGAACTCGAAGAGCACGGCACTCTTGTGCTCCTCGTTTTCCATGTCGATGAAGTCGGTGATGATGATGCCGCCGAGGTTGCGCAAGCGGAGCTGGTGGGCGATCGTTTGCGCCGCTTCGAGATTGGTCTTGAATATGGTGTCGTCGAAATTGCGGATGCCGACGAACCCGCCGGTGTTGACGTCGATGGTGGTCATCGCCTCGGTTTGGTCGATGATCAGGTAGCCTCCGGACTTGAGGTCAACGCGACGCGCCAACGCTTTCTGGATTTCGTCCTCAACCCCGTATACATCGAACAACGGGTTTTCGCCGGTATAGTGACAAAGCAAAGGTGCAACCGTGGGAGTGTACTCGGCGGCGAATGTCGCGAGTTTCTGAAAGTTCTCGCGTGAGTCGATTACGATGCGCGCTGTATCCGGATTGACAAAGTCACGCAGCACGCGCTGGGCGAGTGACAGCTCCTGATAGAGCAATCCCGGTGGAGCCACGGTCTTCGATCGTATCTGTATGTCCTTCCAGATCTTTCGAAGGTAACCGATATCGTTGGTCAGTGCGTCGTCGGATGCATTCTCGGCCATGGTGCGAACAATGAAGCCGCCCGCTTCATCGCCGCCGACCAGCCGGATGATTTTTTCGCGCAACGCCTCGCGATCCGCTTCGTTTTCGATGCGTTGCGAAATGCCGACATGCTTGTCTTGCGGGAGGTAGACCAGCATGCGGCCGGCAATCGAGATTTGCGTCGAAAGTCGTGCGCCCTTGCTGCCGATAGGGTCCTTGATGACCTGTACGACGATGCTTTGCCCTTCAAACAGCAAGCGTTCGATGGGGCGCGCGGGCTCGAGTTGCTGCCGCAATTCCCAGATGTCGGCAACGTGCAGGAAGGCAGTGCGCTCGAGGCCGACATCGATGAATGCTGACTGCATGCCAGGCAGGATGCGAACTACCCGACCGACATAGATATTGCCGACCAGGCCCCGGTTCGATAGGCGCTCGATATGCAGTTCAAGTGCGGCCCCCTGATCCATGACGGCAACCCGGGTTTCCTGCGGTGTAACGTTGATCAGAATATCTTCGGGCATGAAAAGGCGATCTGGAAAATACGGGTAAAATTGCGGACTCGCTGCATTCTACCCTTTCCCGGATCAAAGCTTCCATGTCAGACGCCGCTGCGTTATTCCCTGCCGAGTTGCTTGCACCCGCCGGGTCATTGAACATGATGCGTACGGCCTTTGCCTTCGGCGCCGACGCTGTTTACGCGGGCCAGCCGCGCTACAGTCTGCGTGTGCGCAACAATGACTTCGGGGACCTGGATATGCTCGCTCTGGCGATCGGCGAAGCGCACGACGGCGGCAAGCGGTTTTACCTCGTCAGCAACGTCATTCCGCATAACGCCAAAGTGCGGACCTATCTGGCCGACCTGGCGCAGGTGGTCGAACTCAAGCCCGACGCGCTGATCATGGCCGATCCTGGCCTGATTGACCTGGTGCGGGAGACCTGGCCCGGGATGCCGGTTCATCTCTCGGTTCAGGCCAATACGGTCAATTTTGCCGCCGTGCGATTCTGGAAGAAACTGGGCATCTCGCGGATCATCCTTTCGCGTGAACTTTCGCTCGACGAAATTGCCGAAATCCGCCAGGAATGCCCGGACATCGAGCTCGAGGTTTTCATCCATGGCGCGTTGTGCATTGCCTATTCCGGCCGCTGCCTGCTTTCCGGCTATTTCAATCACCGTGATCCGAATCAGGGCTCGTGCACCAATTCCTGCCGGTGGGATTACAAGGTCAAGGCCGGTTCCGAAGACGCGAGTGGCGACATTCGCGTTTGCCACCCGGCGTCTTCCGAGGCGGTAGGTAAACCCTGGCTGCTCGAAGAACGGGAGCGCCCCGGTGAGTTGATGCCGATCGAGGAAGACGAACACGGCACCTACATTATGAATTCGAAGGATTTGCGCGCCATCGAACATGTCCATCGACTGATCGAGATTGGCGTCGATTCGCTGAAAATCGAAGGCCGTACCAAATCGGCGTATTACGTGGCGCGCACGGCACAGGTCTATCGTTGTGCCATCGACGACGCTATCGCCGGCCGCCCCTTGAATCCGAAGCTTCTGGGCGAACTTGAGGGCCTGGCCAACCGCGGTTACACCGATGGTTTCTACCAGCGCCATCACGAACACGACCGGCAGAACTATTTGCGTGGTCATTCCGAATCCGGGCGGAGTCTCTACGTTGGCGATGTGATCGAGTGGGACGGGGTTCGTGGAATGGTTGAAATCGAGGTGAAGAATCGTTTCTCAGTCGGTGACCGCATTGAGGTCATCCACCCGGCGGGCAATTTTGAAGTGAGGCTGGAGCATATGGAAAACATCGATGGTGCAGCGCTCGGTGTAGCGCCTGGGAATGGTCACCGCGTCTGGATACCGCTCGCCGAAGGGTTGCGGGGGGCGATGTTGGCGCGATTCGTCTGAATGATGATGAATAATTACACAGTGCATCGTCGGCGCTGAGCGGCCTATGCCTGCGCACCTATTCGTTGATATTTCTTCGCACGGCCTGGGCCATCTGGCGCAAGTGGCGCCGATTCTGAACGAACTGGGTCACGCACGGCCTGATTTGCGGCTAACCGTGCGCAGTGGCCTATCGAATGGAATATTGCGCGCGCGCTTGAGCAGCGCATTCGCGCACATTCAGGAATGCAGCGATTTCGGTTTTGTCATGCTCGATGCAGTCCGCATCGACCACGCCCGAACAGCCGCTGTTTACCGTGAACAACATGACCACTGGAAGCAACTCGTCGCCAGCGAAACCGAACGACTGAGTCGTCTGAAACCCGATCTGGTGCTGAGCGACGTGGCCTACCTGCCGCTGGCCGGTGCGGCAGGTGCCGGCATTCCATCGCTGGCCATGTGTTCGCTCAACTGGGCTGAACTTTTTGCCTATTTCTTCGGCGACCAGCCGTGGGCCGGGCCAATTTACCAAGAGATGTTAAGCGCATACTGCGGGGCCGACAGATTTCTACGCCTGACTCCCGCCATGCCAATGATCGATCTGCCTAATCTGCAAAATATTGCACCGGTCGCCGCGCTGGGCCGGGATTGCCGTCTGTCACTCCATGAACGGCTGGATTGTCGGCCCGATGAAAAGCTTGTACTGATTGCTTTCGGGGGCTTTGAAATACAACTGCCTGTCGAACGCTGGCCAAGTATCGAGGGCGTACGCTGGCTGGTTCCAGAAAGCTGGGGTGTCAAGAAGAAAGACATGGTCGCTTTCGAACCACTGGGCCTGCACTTTACGGATTTGTTGCGCAGCGTTGATGCGGTGTTCACCAAACCCGGTTACGGAATTTTTACCGAAGCCGCCTGCAATGGAACGCCGGTGCTATATCTGCGCAGGGACGACTGGCCCGAGCAAGGCTGCCTGATTGACTGGCTGCAACGCAACGCCCGTTGCCGCGAGATCGACGAGGCCGGATTGGTGAGTGATCGAGTGAAAGTGGTGCTCGACCAATTGTGGAAACAAGTCAAACCAGCTTTGCCCATTCCCGCTGGAGCGAAAGAAGCCGCGCTGGTCATCGCCGGTATGCTGGCGAATTGATCGACTTCAGCGGGCAGCCGTCGCGCGCCGGGTTGTCTCAGGCTTCGTGCAACTCACTTGCCGTAATTAAGCAATGCGGCCTTCAACTCGAGCAGGTCCAGCGCGCTGAAGCTGTTGAGTTTCCCATCAGCATACTGCCCCGCCAGATGGAATACGCAGGTCTCGGCCGACCGCCGAATGACCGATCCCTGGATGGTGTAATGCTTTTCCGCCTCGCCGAGTTCGATGTCAATGACCACCTGCTCACCCTTGTGCATCAGGGGCATCGTTGTCCCGCGGTCACGTACGCGGATACGCACCTCTCCCTCGGAGATATCGACAATCGTGCAGGGTCCGGAAAACTGCCCATCCGGCAGTGAGATCGTGACAGGAGCATAGGTCCGGGTGCGTGATTTCTTGCGCTGGTCGGTCACCACCAGCGTGTGCAATTCCGGCGCCAACAAAATCATTTTCATGTGCGCATAGGGACCGTCGGGAAGAACGGTCTGTTTCGCCACTTCGGTATCCAGTGTCGATACCCCTCGGCCACCGGCGTTGGAAATCAGGGTAATGTAATTGCCTTTGTTGAATTGGCGGCCCCGGCCAATGAGCGCTCGGCGGTGATAATCCAGCTTCATTTCAAGATCGGAGGTGTCCGGTACCAGCAAGAGGAACTCTTTGAGTTTTGCGACCGGAGTGTGGTCTTTAATGTCACCCGTGTGAAATGCGGTTGGATAACCTTCCGGGTCGCGTGCGATGGACTCCATGGAATAAATGAAATGGCCATTCACGCAGTAGGCAACGACGAGCGTATCGAAAACAATATCCTGCTTGAACTCGGGGTAATACCGCAGTTTTTTCCCGATCTGAAAGAACTCGATCAGTGTTCTGATCCGATCGAGATCGATCTTCATCAATGGAACATTGCCCGGCGGCTGGTTGCCGGCCAATGAAGCGCCAAACGTTTTTCCAAAGATAGTTTTCAGCACGTTATGACTTCCGATAAGACCCCAGGTTGGCCAAGCCTCAAACCGTTGCCGCGACATCCAGGAGTTCCCGTCGAACTCTACCGGAAAAACACGCGTTAGCCTATTCCAGCCACGTGCCTGGATTCAGGTTCTGATGGTATCGGCTGGGCTAGCTCCATCGTCACTGGGCGTGCCGCAGATTTCACGGTTAAGGCCATTTCAGCCTATAGGTCTGTTGTCGATGGCCTTATCAGATGTTTACTTTGACCCCGGCGCCTTGAAGAACTAACTTGCATTTCCAGAGGCGAGTGCCGAGAATGATTGCAAGGTTTTGATTGTACAAGATAAGTTGTCTAAAATTTGAAGATTTCTTGTGAGATTATTGCCCTTGGGAGCGGTAAATTGACCCTGCTTGAAGAAAGGTGAAGTGATATAATTCCGCTTCCAGCCAATAATCATTGACGCCAATTATTAAAAGTCTTATAGTTAACCAGACGACTTGCTGCAGATAGCCGTGTTATTATATTTATAAATGTTCAGAGCTATTTTTTTGCAAGCTGGAGCAACAGTAATAGCGGCATTGGCGGCTGGGTTGTTTGCGGGAACGCGGGGAGTGGTGTCGGCGGTATTGGGTGGTTTGGCTTGTGTCTTGCCCAATTTATTGTTTGCTCTGCGGCTGAAGATCGTGGCTAATCGCCCCGGCGCTTCATACCCTGCCAATTTCTTTCTTGGCGAATTTGTCAAGATTGCAGCAACGACCGGGCTACTGGTCCTGATAGTAAGTGAATACGCCGATTTGCACGGACCTGCCATGCTGATCGGACTGGTGCTTGCATTGCAAGCGGGTTTCTTGGCTTTCTGGAAAAAGTCCTGATCATGGCTACTGGTCACGAAGCAGCAGCAAACGCCCCAAACGCTGGTGAATACGTCGTTCACCACCTGACCCAGTTAAATACCTCTGGGCACGCGCAGGCGTCGATTGTCGATTTCAGCGTCATCAATCTCGATACCCTCTTTTTTTCGATCCTGATGGGCGTGCTCGGGCTGTTGTTCATGTTCCGTGTGGCAAAGAACGCAAGTGCTGGTGTTCCCGGCCGTGTCCAGGCGGCGCTCGAAATCCTGCTTGAAATGGTAGACAGCCAGGCCAAGGCCATCATTCACAATAAGCAGTCCCGCCAGTTTGTGGCGCCTCTCGGATTGACCGTGTTTGTCTGGATCTTCCTGATGAATTCGATGGATTTCCTGCCGGTCGATCTGTTGCCAAGGATTTGGCAGAGCATCACCGGCAATCCCCATGCTTTTCTGCGCGTGGTGCCTACCGCGGATCTCAACGGGACACTTGGCATGTCGCTCGGTGTGCTCGTGCTTTGTGTCTGGTACAACATCAAGGTCAAGGGCCTGGGGGGTTGGATACACGAACTCTTTACGGCGCCGTTTGGCAATCACCCCTTGCTTTATCTCCCCAATTTCCTGATGCAGATGATCGAATTTCTGTCCAAGACCGTTTCGCACGGGATGCGTTTGTTTGGCAACATGTACGCCGGCGAATTGCTTTTTATGCTGATCGCCTTGATGGGAGCGGCCTATGGTGGGTCGGAGGGCGCGACCGGGCCTTTGCTGTGGATCGGTCACGTGCTCGCCGGGTCGGCATGGGCTGTTTTTCATATCCTGATTGTCTTGCTGCAGGCTTTTATTTTCATGATGCTGGCCTTGGTCTATATCGGCCAGGCGCATGAAGGTCACTAAGGTTTTGGTTTGTTGTTCTGATTGTTAACGAGTAATTCAATTTGAAGGAGTGGTCATGGAACTTGTTCTTGGTAATGTAGCGCTGGCCTGCGGGCTGATCATTGGTCTGGGCGCTATCGGGGCTTGTATCGGTATCGGCCTGATGGGCGGCAAGTACATTGAAGCCGCTTCACGTCAGCCCGAGTTGATGAACGAATTACAGACCAAGATGTTCCTGCTGGCTGGTCTGATCGACGCGGCTTTCCTGATTGGTGTCGGTATTGCCATGATGTTTGCTTTCGCCAGCCCGTTCGTCATCAAGTAATCGGACATCTCCCATCAACCTTACAGAGGGAAGATAAACCGTGAATCTGAACGCAACTCTGTTTGCTCAACTCGTTGTGTTCTTCATACTGGCGTGGTTTACCATGAAGTTTGTGTGGCCGCCCATCATGAAGGCGCTTGACGAACGTGCAACAAAGATCGCCGACGGTCTCGCCGCCGCAGAGCGTGGTCGACATAGCTTGGAACTGGCTTCCAAGCATTCTGCCGAATCCGTACGCGAGGGCAAGGAAAAAGCCGCCGAGGTTATTGCCCAAGCTGAGAAACGCGCCCAGGAAATCATCGAGGCGGCCAAAGTGCAAGCCAAGACCGAAGCAGATAAGGTCGTCGCCGGTTCCAAGGCAGAAATCGAACAGGAAGCAGCACGGGTCAAGGAATCCCTGCGGGAACGCGTTGCCGAGCTGGCCGTCGCTGGTGCCGAGAAGATTTTGCGTCGCGAAGTCGATGCCAAGGCACATGCCAGTATTCTTGCCGCGATCAAACAGGATCTGTAACGCTCATGGCTGAATCCGTCACCATCGCCCGACCCTATGCCCAGGCCGTATTCCGGCTGGCGCGGGAAAGCAAGGCGCTGGCAGCCTGGTCAGGTCGATTGCAGCGCCTTGCGGCGATCGCGCAAGATGCTGAAATGACCAAGGTTGTCGGCAACCCGAAATTTTCCGCTGGACAGGTCGCGAATCTGTTCGTTTCTCTTTCCGGCGAAGCCGGCAACAAGGAGCTGGTTTCTTTTATCGGTATTCTGGCCGAAAACGAACGACTCGATGTCCTGTTGCAAATTCAGGAAATCTACGAGCAGCTCAAGAGTGCAGACGAAGGGGTCAAGGAGGCTGTTGTAACCAGTGCCTTTCCTCTCGATAATGCGCAACTGAAAAATCTGATGAGCCAGCTTGAAACCCATTTTGGTAGCAAACTCCAGCCTCGCGTCGAGGTGGATGAAGCGCTGATTGGCGGGGTCAAGGTGGCAGTAGGTGACCAAGTGCTTGATGCTTCCGTTCGCGGCAAGCTGGAAGCAATGGCCACGGCGCTTAAGAACTAGGAGAAATTCATGCAATTGAATCCTTCCGAGATCAGTGAACTGATCAAGAGCAAGATTCAGAATCTGGACGTAGGCGCCGAAACCCGCACGCAGGGAACGGTTGTCTCAGTGACTGATGGAATTTGTCGTGTGCACGGTCTGGCCGATGTCATGCAGGGCGAAATGCTCGAATTCCCCGGCGGCGCTTTCGGCATGGCGCTCAACCTCGAGCGCGACTCGGTAGGCGCCGTGGTTCTTGGCGAATACGAACATATCACGGAAGGCGATTCGGTCAAGACGACCGGGCGCATCCTTGAAGTGCCGGTAGGCCCGGAACTTCTGGGCCGCGTGGTCAATTCGCTTGGTCAGCCGATCGACGGCAAAGGACCGGTCAATGCAAAGCTGACCGACAAAATTGAAAAGGTTGCTCCGGGCGTGATCTGGCGCAAGTCGGTATCGCAACCCGTACAAACCGGGTTGAAATCCATTGACGCAATGGTTCCGATTGGTCGTGGCCAGCGTGAGCTGATCATTGGCGACCGCCAGACCGGCAAGACGGCTGTGGCGGTTGATACCATCATCAACCAGAAGGGCAAGGATCTGATGTGTATCTACGTCGCCATCGGTCAGAAAGCATCGACCGTTGCCAACGTGTTGCGCAGGCTGGAAGAACACGGCGCGATGGAATACACGATTATCGTTGCCGCGACGGCCGCCGAGTCGGCCGCCCTGCAGTTTATTGCGCCCTACTCGGGCTGCACGATGGGCGAGTACTTCCGTGATCGCGGGCAGGACGCGCTGATCATTTACGACGATCTGACCAAGCAGGCTTGGGCCTACCGTCAGGTATCGTTGCTGTTGCGTCGCCCGCCGGGGCGCGAAGCGTATCCGGGCGACGTGTTCTATTTGCACTCCCGTTTGCTCGAACGTGCCGCTCGCGTTTCGGAAGCGTGGGTCGAAAGGTTTACCAACGGTGAAGTCAAGGGGAAAACCGGTTCGCTGACCGCGTTGCCGGTAATTGAAACACAGGCGGGCGACGTTTCGGCTTTCGTCCCGACCAACGTGATTTCGATTACCGACGGCCAGATCTTCCTGGATACGGACCTCTTCAACTCAGGTGTCCGCCCCGCTATCGATGCCGGTATTTCGGTGTCGCGCGTCGGTGGTGCGGCTCAGACCAAAGTCATCAAGAAACTCGGCGGCGGCGTCCGCTTGGCGCTCGCCCAGTATCGCGAACTTGCGGCCTTTGCGCAATTTGCGTCTGATCTTGACGAGGCGACCCGCAAGCAGCTCGATCGTGGCCGGCTGGTTACCGAGTTGATGAAGCAGTCGCAGTATTCACCGTTAGCCGTCTCGGAGATGGCGATCACTCTATACGCGGTTGACAAGGGCTATTTCGACGATGTTGACGTCAAGAAGGCACTGGATACCGAGAAGCAGCTGCAAGGCTTCGTTAAGCAGAAATATGCCGCGCTCGTGAGCAAGATTGAGTCGAGCAAAGAACTTGATGCTGGTGCCGAGCAGGAGCTCGCCAAGGCGATCGAGGAGTTCAAGGCCGCATTGGCCTGATCGATCAGGGAGATAGATCGTCATGGCAAGCGGCAAGGAAATCCGAAACAAGATCAAGAGCGTCGAAAGCACGCGCAAGATCACCAAGGCCATGGAGATGGTGGCCGCTTCGAAAATGCGTAAGGCGCAGGATCGAATGCGTGTCGCCCGTCCCTACGGCGAGAAAATCAGGCGTGTGGCCGGGAATCTGTCGCACGCCCTAACGGATTACAGCCACCCTTTTCTCGAAAAGCGCGAGCAGGTGAAGGCGGTCGGCCTGATCATGGTCACCTCGGATAAGGGCTTATGCGGCGGGCTGAATACCAACGTACTTCGTCTTGCGCTCGGCAGAATGAAGGAATGGGACGCCGAAGGAAAGAAACTTCTGGTCACCGCCATCGGCAACAAAGGCTTCGGATTCATGATGCGCGCCGGTGCAAACATCGTCTCGCAAGTCATTGGTTTGGGGGATACGCCGCATCTTGAAAAGCTGATCGGTCCGGCCAAAGCCCAGTTCGATGCATATGTCAAAGGTGAAATCGACGTCTTGTACATCGCATATAACCGCTTCGTCAACACCATGAAGCAGGAACCGGTCGTCGAACAGTTGTTACCCCTCTCGGGCGAACTCATGGGGAGCAGCAGCCGCAACCGTTGGGATTACATTTACGAGCCGGATACCAAGTCGGTTATCGACGATCTTCTACTCCGCTACGTCGAGGCGATGCTGTATCAGGCTGTCGCCGAGAACATGGCGTCCGAGCAAAGCGCGCGCATGGTCGCCATGAAGTCCGCTTCAGACAATGCAAAGGACGTGATTGGCGAGCTCAAGCTGGTATACAACAAGGCTCGCCAGGCAGCGATTACCAAAGAGCTTTCAGAAATTGTCAGCGGCGCTGCGGCTGTCTGACCACGTGAACTTAGTTTATTGATTGAGGATACGACGATGAGTCAAGGAAACATTGTTCAGTGTATCGGTGCCGTGGTGGACATCCAGTTCCCGCGCGATGCGATGCCTAGAATCTACGATGCACTTTTGCTCGACAAAGCCGAAGAGCACGACAACTGCGAAGCGGACCTGACATTTGAAGTTCAGCAACAGTTGGGTGACGGTGTGGTTCGTACCATCGCCATGGGTTCTTCTGATGGCCTGCGCCGCGGCATGAAGGTCAATAATACGGGTGCGGGGATTTCAGTACCGGTTGGCGACGCAACGATTGGCCGCATTATGAATGTGCTCGGTCGGCCGATCGACGAGGCAGGGGCAATTGCTACCGAAGAGCGGCGTGAAATACACCAGTTGGCACCGAAATTCGACGAGCTTTCCCCGTCGGTTGATCTGCTGGAAACCGGGATCAAGGTTATCGATCTGGTTTGTCCGTTTGCCAAGGGCGGCAAGGTCGGACTGTTCGGTGGCGCCGGTGTGGGCAAGACCGTTAACATGATGGAACTGATCAATAACATCGCCAAGCAGCACTCCGGGCTGTCGGTGTTCGCCGGTGTGGGCGAGCGTACCCGCGAGGGCAACGACTTCTACCACGAAATGAAGGACTCCAACGTTCTGGATAAAGTGGCGATGGTGTTCGGACAGATGAACGAGCCGCCAGGCAATCGCCTTCGCGTGGCGCTGACCGGGCTGACAATGGCCGAACGATTCCGTGACGATGGCCGCGATATTCTGTTTTTCGTCGATAACATTTACCGTTACACCCTGGCCGGAACTGAAGTGTCCGCGCTGCTTGGACGGATGCCGTCTGCCGTGGGTTATCAACCAACGCTGGCAGAAGAAATGGGACGCCTTCAGGAGCGGATCACCTCGACCAAAGTTGGCTCGATTACCTCGATCCAAGCCGTGTATGTGCCCGCCGACGATTTGACCGACCCATCGCCGGCAACCACCTTCCTGCACCTTGATTCGACGGTGGTGCTGTCGCGCGACATCGCTTCGCTGGGCATCTACCCGGCCGTCGATCCGCTTGACTCAACCTCGCGCCAACTGGATCCGCAGATCGTTGGCGACGAGCACTACAAGGTCGCCCGGGCGGTTCAGATGACCTTGCAGAAGTACAAGGAATTGCGTGACATCATCGCCATTCTGGGTATGGACGAACTGTCGCCGGAAGACAAGCTGGCGGTCTATCGCGCTCGGAAGATTCAACGCTTCCTCTCGCAGCCGTTCCACGTTGCTGAAGTGTTTACCGGTTCGCCGGGCAAGTACGTGCCTCTCAAGGAGACGATCAAGGGATTCAAAATGATCGTTGAGGGCGAATGCGACAGCATCCCCGAACAGGCTTTCTATATGGTCGGGAGTATCGAAGAAGTATTCGAAAAAGCCAAAACGCTATAAGCTCAACTCATCCGTAAGCGTCGCGTCTGTCACATTTCATGGGGCATGACCTGCGCAGGGGAAGGAAAAGATGCCACTCAGAGTTCATGTTGATGTTGTTAGTGCCGAAGAACTGATTTTCTCCGGCGAGACCGAATTCGCGGTGTTTCCTGGCGAGGCCGGCGAGTTGGGTATCTACCCGCGCCATACACCGCTACTGACCCGTATCAAACCGGGCACCGTTCGTCTGAAAATTCCCGACCGCGAAGAGTATGAGCTGGTTTACGTTTCCGGTGGAGTGCTCGAGGTGCAGCCGGCGCTGATTACCTTGCTCGCGGATACGGCGATACGCGCTCATGACCTGGATGAGGCCAAGTCGATCGAAGCCAAGCGTCGTGCCGAAGAAGCCTTGATGAACCGTAGTGCCGATGTCAACATTGCAACGGCCGAAGCCGAACTGGCGCAAGCGGTGGCCCAGTTGCAAACGCTCAAGCGCGTTCGCAAGCACCACTGACCACAAGAGAGATTGTTCTCCCCGGTTATTCGAATGCAGGCGCTTGCGCCTGCTTTTTTATGGCCGCGGCATTTCCATGGCGGCCACCCGCTGTTCGATCAGTTCCAGCGCTTTGCGTAGACTTTCAACTTCGCTGCAAAAGTTCGAAATGTCACGGCGACGGCTTATGCGTGGATTCTCCTCGGTGAAATACTCAGCCAGATTTAGCGCGAGGTTTTCGGCTCTCTTCTGATGCCATTTGACCACTGCCTTGCTGCCTTCAACAAGGCGATGCGCGGCGATGTCACCCACCAGAGGTGAGAGGTCGCTTTCAACGTCCCAGTGCATATTCCGGAAAACAAAGCCGAGAGTTTCAGCAAGCTCGGCCGAGCCGTTGATCTGCGCAGATGCAAAAAGCGAAGGGCCGTCGATCAGAACGCGAAACGGCGCATCGGCTGGCAGCGCGATGCTTACGTCCACCGGATCTTGCTCCCCGGATGAATCTAAGAGCCCGGTGGGCGTAATCGCCAATGTCAGCTTCAGTACGCCTTGTTCAAGACGAACTTTTCTTCCGGCAAACACCTTTAGGCGGTCGCGCGCCCATCCTTCACTTGTGAGTAAGTGATTGACAATTCCCAGCGCCGCATCGGCCAGCATAGGCAATAAGACAATATCGGAGTTAACTGACCTGCTGGATTCCAGCGACAACCCAGCCCTTGTTCCCCTCGGTCGATTTGCATAAATTCCACACTTCGTTGAAAGGAACAGCTGCCGCTCCCGCCACCTCGCTAATCAGCCCGCTGAAATGCACGCTGGCAATATGACGGGTTGATTCGGTGCTCACTTCGAGAAGTTCCGCGTTCAGGCTAACCACATCAGTTTGCTGAGGGGCAGTTCCACGCTCATCCATTTGCATCTTGATTTCGGCAAACATTTCAGGGCTGACAAATTCACGGATATCGTCAAGGTTCTTGGCATCATTCGCCGCTTGCAAGCGAATAAAATTCAATTTTGCGACACGCAGAAAGGACTCGGTATCGAAACCGGCGGGAACGCGGCCAGTTGAATCTGTGGTTGCAGTCGCTACCTGCCCCGGTAGTGAAACTGCTGGTGGTGCCATGTGAGGAGAACTGCCGGCGTTCGCGTACTGCATCGGTTCGACAGGCTGGCCAGAAAACGGAGTTTCACCCGATTTGCGGCGAAACAGGAATTTGAAAATGAAAACGGCAGCCATCACCAGCAAGGCAATCATCAGGATATTGGCCATACCCTCACCCAGGCCAAAGTGGGAAAGCAGGGCTGCAATACCGAGGCCAGCGGCAAGACCGGCCAGCGGCCCCAACCAGTTACGCTTGGGGGTTGCTGCGGGTGCCGGGCTGGCGGGTGAAGGTGCCGGTGCCGGTGTCGCCTGAGAAGAAGGTGGCGTTGCCGGCTTGGGCGCGACGGATTGACGTTGCATCCCGAAAGATTTGCTGCCACCCAGACGCGCCGCTTCAGCCTCACCCATACCTAATGCCAAGGTCAGAACCAGTGTAAGACAAATAAAAAATAACCGTTTCATTTGCGTCTCCATCAAAATTTGAAACCGCGATGCAGCGCCACAACGCCCATGGCCATGTTGAAGTATTCAACCTTTTCAAAACCGGCGTGCTCCATCATACCCTTCAACGTTTCCTGATCCGGATGGACGCGAATCGACTCGGCCAGGTAGCGGTAGCTGGCCTCGTCCTGGGTTACGATTTCGCCGATGCGAGGTATGACTTTGAAGGAATAGAAGTCATAGATCGGCGTGAGGGGTTTCCAGACCTGCGAGAACTCCAGCACCAGCAACCGACCTCCGGGGCGCAAGACGCGCAGCATTTCGGTCAGCGCGGCGGCTTTGTGGGTCATGTTGCGCAATCCGAAGGCGACGCTTACGCAATCAAAATAGTCATCGGGAAAAGGCAGTTTCTCGGCATTGCACTGCGCTACCGGGATCAGAAAACCTTTATCGCAGAGACGATCCCGACCGTTGGTCAGCATGGCATTGTTAATGTCGGTCAGCCAGACTTCTCCGCCTTTTCCGGCCTTGCGCGCAAAGGCCAGCGCAAGATCACCCGTGCCGCCGGCCACATCCAGAACGCGTGCGCCCTCGCGGACGCCACTACGCGCGACAGTGAACGATTTCCAAAGCCGGTGCATGCCACCGGACATGAGGTCATTCATCAAGTCGTAGCGTTTGGCGACCGAATCGAATACCTCGGCGACGCGTCGCGCCTTTTCGGCTTCAGCTACCTGCTCGAAGCCAAAGTGTGTTTTTGTCATAACGTCGATCTTGTGCAGTGAGTGATGATGCCGGAAACTACATCAATGCTTGCCTGCGCCACAAGACGGCGCCGGTTTGCTGGCGACGGGGGGGCAGTCCGCCGCGTCGCGGCTCCCGCCTTGTTCGGCCAATTTGTCCAGGTAGGCTTGCCACAGCGCGTCTTGATTGACACAAAGGGTATGAAGCACATCCCAGGAATAGAGACCGCTATCATGACCATCCGAGAAAACGGGTTTGATCGCATAATTCCCGACCGGTTCGATGCCGAGAATATCCACATCGCGCTTTCCGGTTTGCAGTGTCTCCTGACCAACGCCATGTCCACGCGCCTCCGCCGAAGGCGTAAAAACGCGCAGGAACTCATAAGGCAATTCAAAACGCTGACCGTCTTCGTAAACCAGTTCAAGAATACGGGACTTCTTGTGCTGTTTGAGCTCGACCGGTATCGGCGTGTCGGGGTTGAGTCCAGCCATGGCAACCTTCTTGTGTAATCGAACACGCTATCATAGCGCAAAGCTGGGCAGGGGATTCGCGGCGATCGTGATCAAAGCCGGGTCGATGGTGATACGAATCGCGAGCAAGAACCTCATTATTTGCCTTCAGCAGTTACATCAGCGACAGCCTGTCATCAGTTTGTCATCCGGCTTTAATAAACTGGGAACACGAGACTACGGAGAGTCACCCTGTCATGTCAGCCACCATCCTTGTCGTTGAAGACGAGCCGTCGATCCAGGAACTGATTGTTGCCAGTTTGCAGCTGGCCGGGCACCGCGCCATGCGCGCCGATAGCGCCGAGGAAGCCGTTCGGCTCATAAACGAAAGCCTGCCCGATGTCGTGCTACTCGACTGGATGCTGCCCGGAATGACCGGTATTCAGTATGCTCGACGCTTGCGTAGCGTGGAACGAACGCGCTATTTGCCGATCATCATGCTTACCGCACGCGGTGAAGAGCACGACAAGGTGGCCGGACTGGAAGCCGGCGCAGACGATTACCTGACAAAGCCCTTTTCGCCACGTGAACTGCTGGCCCGTATCAAAGCCGTTCTGCGCCGTCGAGCGCCGCAGATGACCGAAGATAGCGTCGAAGTTGAGGGCCTGCGTGTTGACCCGGTCACGCATCGGGTATCGGGCAACGGCCAGGCGCTGGATCTCGGGCCGACCGAGTTCCGCTTGTTGCATTTCTTCATGACGCACGCCGAGCGTGTACACAGTCGTACCCAGTTGCTTGACCAGGTCTGGGGCGACCACATTTTTGTCGAAGAGCGGACGGTGGATGTGCATATCCGCCGTCTGCGCGCATCGCTGGAACAAACCGGGCACGATCGCTTGATCCAGACCGTGCGCGGCAGTGGATACCGTTTTTCGGCTCTGCCCGAATGAGCTTGGTCATTCGTGTCGAGTGCAGGGTATGAGTACGATTTGGGTGCGTTTCGTTTGGCTGTTGTTGGCTATCACGCTTTTCGTTTCTTTACCGATCAGCTTGTTTTATGGGCTGAACTGGGGCCTGGCTGCCGCCATTGTTTGCCTGCTGTTGTTACTGTGTTGGCATCTGCTTCATCTGCATCAGTTGATGGGCTGGCTGCTGGCATCGCTCAACAGCCCGGTGCCGAGAGGGCGGGGAGTTTGGGAAATTGCCTTCGCCGAGCTGCATCGCAGAGTCCGTATTCGTCAAGGGCAACAACAGTCGCTTTCAGAAACGCTTGAACACTTCAGACGTGCCATCCAGGCGTTGCCCGATGGCGTCATCGCTTTTGACCGGCACCATCGCATCGACTGGCTCAACGAGCGCGCGGAAACGCACTTTGCCCTCTCGGCGGCCACCGATCGAGGGCAGGCCTTGACCAACCTGATTCGACATCCGGACTTCGTGAGCTATCTTGACAGTGGGCGCTACACTGAACCACTGATTTATCGGGGCGGACGCGTCGATGGATTGACCCTGATGTTGCAGATCATTCCTTACGGCGATGACCAGAATCTGCTGGTTTCGCGCGATATCAGTCAGATCGAGCGAACCGAAACCATGCGTCGCGACTTCATCGCCAACGTTTCTCACGAGCTAAAAACACCATTGACCGTAGTTGCCGGGTTTTCCGAGATGCTTGCCGACGGCGATGAAATCTACGGCATGGCCGAGATCAAGAACTATCTGAAACTCATTAGAGAACAGACCGTGCGTATGCAGCGATTGATTGAAGATCTGTTGGTCCTGTCGTCGCTGGAGTCGGGAGGTCCGGCGCCCCACGAAGAGCGGGTGGAACTGGAGCCAATGCTGCGCAGCATTCTGGCTGATGCGCAGGCGCTTTCGGCGGGTCAGCATGTGATTACCCTGAGTATCGAAGCGCCATCGGCGCTTGCGGGTTATGCCAATGAGTTACGCAGTGCCTTCAGCAATCTGGCCGGAAATGCCGTGCGTTACACCCCGGCGGGCGGCAGCATCGAGATGCTATGGCGTGTCCATCAGGGAATCGGCGAATTTGTCGTGACCGACACCGGCATCGGTATCGGCGCACAACACCTGCCACGGCTGACCGAGCGCTTCTACCGCGTTGATCGAAGCCGTTCGCGCGAAACCGGCGGGACCGGTCTGGGGCTGGCCATCGTCAAGCATGTATTGACGCGCCATCACGCCACGCTGGAGATCGAAAGCACGCCCGGCAAGGGCAGCCGCTTTGCGGCGCGCTTTCCCGGGCGTTGCCTGCTCAATTGACGGCGCAGGGTCAACAAACCACGAAGCTGACCCGCTCGAATCCCGGCCCGTCGTCGAGCACGTGAAGAAGCTTGACCTGCCAAGCGCCGTCGGTAAATAGTTCGATAACCCGACCACTGCGGAACCAGCCTTGCGGTAACACCAGAGATTGCTCGGCATCGACTGACGGTACGGCCGGTAACAGAAAGGCGCGGTGGTATTTGCTGTGGCTTTCGCCCGTAGGCTCAAGCACACGCGCCGAGGTGGCAACCGGCAGGCCGGGCAACGCCTTTATTCCGGCGATCAAACCGCCGTTCTTTTCCTGCATCAGCCATGTATTCTTCGCCAGCAGATAGCGTTCTCCATCATGTGGGCAGAGCGCGAGCAGTTGGCCGTGCATCATTTTCCTTCCGGATGTACTCCGAACGAGTCGGAAGCCATTGGCCGACTGATTGACCACTTCCCATTGGTCGACGCCGTAAGCGAGTTGTTCCTGACGAACCTGCAGCGCCTGCAGAGGGTCGGTCTGGTGCCGGAAAGCGAACAGGTTTTCAAACTCCCGTCGGGAATAGATGCGAACGTTTTCCGGTTGCTCGAACTCCTTGCCGGAGATGAAATAATGCATTTCCTCGAAACCCGTGCACAGTTTGGTGATACCTGAAGTCGAATGGCGACGGAATTTCCGCGTCGCCCGCGCCTGTGACCACGGACGAGAAAGATGTTCGAGCAGACGGTTGCACTGACCAGCGGTGCAATCTTCACCCAGCGCCAGTTGTGTCGGGGGTATTTTTTGCTTCAATTCATTCCTGATCTGGCTAATCTGCATGGCCAGCCGTGTGGTATCCAGACGCCGCAGATGGTCAGTCTGCAAACATTCGGCTACGGGACGCAGGGCCATATCCTGCATCAGGTCGACAACGTACGGGGGCAGGACATCTCCCGGTTGTGCCGGGTGCAGGCTGACAAGCGGCGACCAGTTGTTGGCCCAGCGGCGAACCAGCGTCAGATCGCGTATCGAGAGGCTATAAGTGCCGGCCATATCGCACAGCAGGAAGCTGATGTAAGCGGAAACGCAGTTCGTACTCCGCCCAAAAGGATCCAAAGCATCCGGGATGGCCAGGTGAGTGACTCCCCACTCTTCGGCACTGCCGTAGTAGCCGTGCAATTCCAGCCACAAGCCCCAGGGCAGCTCACGCCGCGCACGCTGGTGTTCCAGAATCGCCATGCCTGTGTAGTGGATGCAGCGATGCA
The DNA here is from genome assembly GCA_016705685.1 of Propionivibrio sp. Lineage (GTDB taxonomy): Bacteria > Pseudomonadota > Gammaproteobacteria > Burkholderiales > Rhodocyclaceae > Propionivibrio. The sequence goes on along the minus strand of JADJLB010000001.1, from coordinate 334,371 downwards.
GGATCATGGCCACGCGCTGGGCGTAGGTGGCATCTTGTTCCTCGGGCGTATCGTGTTCGGCGCAATGGGCGTAGGCCTTGGCCGTTTTTGACCAGATGCCGACGACTTGCTTGAAGACATCCTCTTCGATTTCAGCGAGTGGAAGTGCTTTGTTCTGATAGCGTTTGGCGAGCTCATCGGCGACAAAAGCTAGAGGTATTCGCGCGTGTTCAAGCAACTGAAAATACGTTTCCCCATCGGGAGGGGAGTGCAGCAGGCTATCGAGAAAGCGATCCAGGTCGATGGCCGCTTGCTGCGGGTTGGCTAGTGGAATGCGTGAGATGATGTCGCACCCGGTCTGCAGGTCACGAATCGCAAAGGTTATCGGGGTCATGGCATTCATGGAATACTCCTATCGGATGTGACATTCGGCTCCCCGAGTTGCTCGGCCAGTGCTTGTTTAAGTTTTTGGACATCGATCATCGCGGCTATGGACGTATCTGATCTTTGCGCCAAACCCCAAATCGGATTGGGAAAACAACGATCCTTCGTCCAGCGCGGGATGACATGCCAGTGGACGTGTGGGGTAATGTTGCCCAGGCTGGCGAGGTTGATCTTGTCCGGATCGATGAGACGACGCAGAACCGCTTCGACGGTGAATACAACCCGCATCATCTCCTGCTGTTCCTCACCCGGCAGATCGCTCATTTCACGTTCGTGGCGATTGAGGACGACTCGGCAGTATCCCGGGTAGTCTGCTTCTTCGATCAAAACGACACGACACAGCGAACCCTGCCAGACCGGTTCGCCACCGGCTGTGGTGCAGAGTTCGCAAGTATTGTTGGCTTCGCTCAAGACGCCATGCTCCAAGAAACTGACTTCGCTCGCTGTGAAGGCTTTGCTACGATGCCAGACTAAAAGGAAAATGGAGTGTTTACAAGGAAATACGTCACACTATTGCAGTCCGAAGCCCTGATTGGGCGACTATTTTGCGAAAAACCCCAAGCCATCATCGGCGATGATCGGTGGGGTTTTCATGCTGAACGAAGCAGAGTGCGATCGACTGGAAAATCAACTGTGCGGGTCGGGAACAAACCGGTTGCCGAGTGGAAAGGGCTGAGGTTCGGCCAGCCTCGGCGAGGGAATGATTCCACGCGCGACGAGGTTGCTGCGCGAATCGTAGTAGAGCGTGATGATTTCATCGGGGGCGTCACTGGCGCGTTCGAAACCGGTGTAGCGCGTCGGCGAATACTCGCGCTCTCCGTGACCGGTGCCAAGTCGTTTCGCTTTCTTCTCGAACTCTGGAGGGGCAGCGACTGCTTTATCGGCCTGATCGGCACGCCGATCAGCGAGCGCGCCTGAAGCACCGAGCCCCGAGCTTTCCGCACTTTCCGACTTGGCTGCCGGAGCATTGGCCGCTTGACGAGCGGGGCCTTCGTCAAGATCACGAACGGATTCAGAACGCCGCGGTTCGCCGGTTGCCGGATACGCTATCGATGCGCCGGGATAGGTCGGAGGCGGCAACACTTTCTCACGGTACACGGCAACGCCGATAACGCCCACATTGTCCGGTCGGCCCGTGCGTGCCGCATAGCTGTTGGGGAGTGCGGTAAACACAAACTGGGCGACGTCGTCCATGCTCTTGCGCCAGCCGCTAATTCCATAGCGCTGTCCGCCATCGAGCACATAGCCCGATTGCAACGCCGAGGCGGTCTGGCCGGTCAGTGCGTTGATGCCATCCACGGACAGTACGGTGAGCAAGCGCTCGCTCCTGTTGTTTCGAAGCTCAATGGCGTAATGGTCGCCGGGGGTTCCGGCGATATAAAGCTTGCCATGGTGATGGTAGGGGGTGAGTCGTTCGCCCGTACTGCGATTGACGAGCGTCACATCGACCAGCCTGGCCGCCAGTGTGTTCTGGGCGCAGCCGGACAAAGCCAGGAAACCTAAAACACCGATAAGAACGCGTACACAGTTGGGTTTGTTCATGATCATCTCCGTAAGGTTAAGGGTTGCGATGTCCGCAATCCTATAAACGGAGAAGTTCGGCAAACGGGGTTAAATCGGCGAGAAGGCGGCCCGGCTTATTTTGGATGATTCAGATCGGCCGGCACGACAAAATCTGGGTAACGCGCACGAAACCGATCGAGACTGAGTTCGGCTTCAGCGTATCGTCTGGCGGCAAGCAGTTCGCGGATGCGTTGCAGCCAAGCTTCAGGAGTAGCTGCTTCGTCTGCGGTCTTGAATGCTGAGTTCGAGGCTGGAACCTCCCCTGTAACCGCAGCGGACCCGACGTCACGCCGCTTGGCCTCAAGTTTGCCCGATGGCGTGGCCAGCGCAGAAGCCGCTGAGCCGGCATCGTCCTTGTCACGCATTTCCTGAGGTTTGTTTGCCTCGAATTGCCGGGTTTCTTTCTGAACCTCAGCAGCAGGTGAAGGTGGTGCCATTGCTGATGGCGCCTTCTTTTCTCCAGGACGGTCCGCTTCTTGCCTTGCCGGCCGAGCGCTCCGATCGGTTTCAGGTTCTGATCCTGTCACGTGCTGTTGCATGACGGCAGGCCTGTTCTGGTCAGCTTTCGAGAAATCACGAAGGCCCGTTGTCGGCTCCTGAGCATTGCCTGCAGGTTTGCCGTCGGGCGGACGCGCCGATTCTATGCTGAACGGTTCCGTCCGATCAGTATCCGGGTGCTCCATGACGTGCAAGCTGACCGACAGCCCGAGAAGCGCGACGGCGATAGCCGACGTTGCGGGCAGCCAGCGTTTCCACCACGGAATCTGTCGCCCCGATTTCCAGGACTTGTCGTCTTTCAATTCAGCCCGCGCGGCATCGAGAATGACGCTATCCAGCTTTGAGCTTGGCTCGGCCGTCCCGGCCCCTTCGCGATAGAGCGCACGAATTTCGCTCTGCCCCGAATCCAGTGGATTGTCCTTGTGCGGAATGACGTGACGCGTCATCGGAGATCCTTAAGCTCGCTGCGTAGCCGCGCATAGGCGTAGCGTAGACGGCTTTTTGCCGTCTCGTAACCAGCGCCAGTCGCGTTGCCGATTTCTTCGACCGTCAACCCGCCCTCGGCGGCTAGAAGAAAGGCTTCGCGCTGAGGGGCTGGCAAGGCTTCCGTTGCCGCGACCATGCGGCTGGCAAGGCGTTCGCGCTCGTACAACTGCTCCGGTTGCTCGCTGCTTGGTGACGGAAAATCCGTGGGGTTCTCATCGTCGTCGCCAACGTCGACTTCAAATTCAGCAAGCCGGCCGCGCGCACGATAACCGTCGATCAGCCGATTGTGGGCAATTCTGAACAGCCAGGTCGTAAACTTGGCCGACACTTCGTAATTGCGGCGGGCGCGAATGACCGACATCCATACCTCCTGAAACATTTCATCCGCCCGCTCGCGCTGAGCGCATTGGTGCAGCAAGTAACGGAACAAACGTCCGCGATAGCGCGCGTAGAGCACCTCAAAAGCGGCGGCATCACCATCGCGATAAGCCAGCATGAGGGTCTCGTCGGTGCGCGATTCTTCCATGCCTGAAGTGTAAACGAGGACGGCCCGTTTTCGGGGTCAGTGTCTGCCGCACATTGCTGGCGTCATTCGTTCCAGACGGATAACGCGGTATGTATATACAGAGCGCCCGATCTTGCCAATGCTCAAATGCGGACGCTTCTCAGCCGCAGCGCATTGCCGATCACCGAGATCGAAGACAGGCTCATTGCCGCGGCGGCGAACATCGGCGACACCAGAATGCCGAGGAAGGGGTAGAGCACCCCGGCAGCTACCGGTACGCCGGCCGCGTTGTAGACCAGGGCGAAGAACAGGTTCTGCCTGATGTTGCGCATGGTGGCCCGGGAGAGGCGGCGCGCCCTCACAATGCCATTCAGATCACCCTTCACCAGCGTGAATCCGGCGCTTTCGATAGCCACGTCGGCGCCGGTACCCATGGCGATGCCCACATCGGCCTGCGCCAGCGCCGGAGCGTCGTTCACGCCGTCGCCGGCCATTGCGACCTTGTGGCCTTTGGCCTGCAGTTCCTTGATGATCAGTGCCTTGTCCGCCGGCAGTACGTCGGCGCGGATTTCGTCGATGCCCAGGCGGCCCGCGACGGCACGCGCCGTGCGTTCGTTGTCGCCGGTGGCCATGATGATCTTCAGACCCTCGGCGTGCAGCGCCTTGAGCGCTTCGAGCGTGGTCTCCTTGACCGGGTCGGCGACGCTGACCAGGCCGGCGATTTCGCTGCCGATGAGGACGAACATCACCGTCTCGCCCTCATCGCGGCGAGCGTTTGCCGCCTCGACGAACGCACTGGACGCGCCGCGATCCAGGCCCACGCCCACGCCCAGTTCGGTGAGCAGCGCCGCATTGCCCAGGGCAACAGCCTGACCATCGACCACACCTTTGACGCCTTTGCCAGTGAGTGCCTCGAATTCTTCGGCCTTGGCAAGTTCTACGCCGCGTTCTTCCGCCCCGGTGACGATTGCCTCGGCCAGCGGGTGTTCAGAGCCGCGTTCGAGGCTGGCGGCAAGGCGCAGAACCTCGGCTTCCTCGTGGCCATCAGCGGGCAGCACCGCCACCAGCTTCGGCTTGCCCAAGGTTAGGGTTCCGGTCTTGTCGACGATCAGCGTATCAACCCTGGCGAAGCGCTCCAGCGCTTCCGCATTCTTGATCAGCACGCCGGCCTGCGCGCCGCGCCCGGTGGCGGTCATGATCGACATCGGCGTCGCCAGCCCCAGCGCACACGGGCAGGCGATGATCAGTACGGCGACGGCTGCGACCAGTCCATAGGAAAGCGCGGGCGCCGGTCCCCAGATCGCCCAGGCAATGAAGGCCAGGATGGCGATGCCGATCACCGCCGGAACGAATTTGCCGGCGACCGAGTCGGCGAGCTTCTGGATCGGGGCGCGCGAGCGTTGCGCGTTGGCGACCATGTCGACGATCTGGCTGAGCACGGTGTCGCCGCCGACCCGCTTCGCTTCGACGTTCAGCCGAGATTTTCCATTAGAACCTCACCCTGAGGCATAGATTGGAGTGAATTTAGCGGGGATATCGAAGCGATTTGAGGCATCCCAGAGTCCCTGCATCCAAGCGCGTTTTTGCATAGCGAGTGCGAGATTCAAGATGGGTTTTCGGCTTTCGGTGGTGATGTAAGCGGGCTTGGCGAAGAGTTGGTAACGCAGGGTTTGCAGCGTGTGCTGGATCGAGTTTGATGAATGTTTGACGGTGCTGGTTTTGAGTAAGACATGGCGAAATAAGCTCATCAGGTTATAGGCCAGCATGGCGGTATTGAGGGCCGCTTCGGTCGCCCAAAAGTCCTTCATGACGAAGCTGTCAGCGGCAAAATCGTATTTGAGTTCTTTGATTCGATTCTCGCAATCCGCACGACCGCGATACAAGCGCCAGACTTGCACTGCAGGCAAATCCAAATTGGTCACCAGTGCTGAAAAACGCCACTGGCCAATGATGGGATCATCGGCAAATAAGTTGAGCGTTTTGCCCTTGGGTGTTTGGCGCTGATCAATGTGCTGACGGATCCCAACCACCCAGCGCGGCTCGCTCCATGCGTCCGGTTGATAAGCAAAGCGGGTCAGTTCGATACCCGGAACCGGACGACCTTGCTCATCATGCAGTGGCCACCAGTGGCCGGCATTCAAGTTCATTTGATACTGCAAGTCTAGGCGGTCGGCGCTTTCCGGTAGATGACGCCGTGATTACAATCCGGTCAGCTGGCGGGCCGCGTGCCGCCTGTGCTGCGATATCACGAAGTGGCTGAGTAGAGCGTCTGCTCAGACGCCGCCGGTTTCTCTGGATCCGATGGTCAGCACGGCATTGCCGCACTTGAGAGCAACCATGTTGCGCAGCGTGGCTTCTTCCTTCAAAAACACTTCGACAGCGAGCGGATCAAACTGGCTGCCACTCTTGCGCTGGATTTCAGCTTTCGCTGTTTCGAAATCCAGCGCTTTTCGGTAGGGACGATCATTGGTCATGGCATCGAGCGTGTCGATCACCGCGAACAGCCGCGCTCCCAGGGGGATGTCGCTGCCGCGCAGGCCTGCCGGATAACCACCGCCGTCATACCGCTCTTCATGGCAAAGAGTGATCTGAGCGGCTTCGTCGAAAGCCGGAATGGGTACCAGAATGCGTCTTCCGGCCTCAGGGTGCGCACGCATGAGCGCCCATTCATTCTCGTCAAGCGGCCCGTGTTTGAGCAGCACGGCATCGGGAACGCCGATCTTCCCCACGTCGTGCAGCAGAGCGCCCCAATAAACCCGACGCAAGTGTGCCGGTTCGGTGATGAAATAGCGCGCTAGAACCAGCGTGTGACAAGCCACTCTTTTCGAGTGCAGCCCGGTTTCGTGTTCTCGCAGATCAAGTGCTGTGGTCAGCGCCTCGGCGAAGCCCTCGTAGGCGTGAACAGATGCGGCTTTGCTGTCCTTGTGCGTGTCGAGATAGCATGATTCGCAACAACTGCCACCCTCGACCAGACTGACTGCGAGACCGAAGATGCGACAACCACAGCGATGGCAGTCTTCGCTTGGAGCTGGCTTGATGTCCCTTGTTGGATGGCGGGCGTTGATCCATGATTCGCTTGTCCCATGCGTTCTAATTCACTGTAGACCTGTACGTCGCACACAGGTCAAGCGTTCTTTCACGGGCTCTCTGGATCAACGGCGTCGGCCAGCTCAACGCATAGTCATACACTGCATGTGGCGGGCGCCCTGGCAGTTGTCGCGAATGTAAGGGGTCCATAGCGTCTTGATGTAGGCCAGCAGATCAAGTGCATCATCCCTTGATAGGATGCCGTTCCACGCTGGCATTTTCGAATCGGGGACCGGCTTGTCGAGGATCATGCTCACCAGTTGGGCATCTCCGTGATGCCAGGCATGGCCTGTGCTGTCGAGTGCCGGCGCCCCGCGCTCACGGGTTTGCCAGCCGGCTTCGCCGACGCCTTTGGCACCATGGCAGGCAACGCAATACTGCTGGTACAGCGCCTCGCCGTGTTCAGGTTTCGCTGACGCGGCTGCGAGGACGCTTGCGGATTTTGGCCAGTAGGACAGCGCCAGGAAAGCCGCGATCACCAGCCCTGTCAGTGCAGTGGCGATGAGTTTCCAGTTAGGCTGACGACGCGCTGTCTGGACGGTCTGTGGCGTGGCAGGCGGTGGGGTCTTCTTGCTATTCACTTTGCTCATGAGTATCTCTTTCGTTTGGTCAAATCTTCTGTCAGGTGTGGTTTAACCGGTGTTCCATACAGCACGATTCTTGAGTGCCGGGCATAGGGGGCGATCAAAACCAGAAGCGGACACCAGCGACCCAGCGGGTCTCCGTGGTCCACTCGCCGGAAGCGCGAGCCAGATCGGCTGTATTTCCGAATTTGCCGCTGCGCTCGACTCCGAAATAGGGGGCCAACTGACGGTTGATTTCGTAGCGCAGGCGCAAACCTGCCACGCCGGTGGAAAACCCACTGCCAATTTCCCGTGCGGCATCGTTCTTCCCGTAGAGATTGAATTCGACACGTGGTTGCAGAATCAGCTTTTGCGTCAACAGAATTTCATATTCGGCTTCAAGACGCAGTGCCGTCCTGCCGTTGCCACCAACGTACGCGGTGACGTCCGCCTCAAACCAGTAAGGCGATAGTCCCTGGAAGCCAAATGCCAGCCAGCCCCGTTCGGGACCGGCGCCGCTGTCGTAGCGAACCCCCAATTGCGTGTCCCAGTAAGCCGCGATGGCGTGGCCCCACAACAATTCGGTGCGGGCGTCCTGCAGCTTGCCTTTGGCCACTTCGCCCTCGGCCTTGATCACCAATCGGTCGTAGTCGCGCCCGAACCAGGCTTGGGCATCGTAGGATGTCGCATTGCCGTTTCGGCTGTCGGTTCGCTCCAGGCGGTCAAGACGCACCGAGCCGAAGCTGTGTTCGTCGGCCATCCTGAGCTGCCGGGTTCCCGGCAAGGCATAGGCTCCTTGGTCCAGAACGTAGCCATCGGAATACACGTGAGGGTCGCGAGCATCGGCCGGGGCGGGGCCGCCCTGAATGTTCATCTCGCCATGATCCATTCCGCCGTGACCCATTTTGCTGTGGTCCATGCCCGGCACTGCGGGCTGGACGGGCTCATTCTGCTCCTCGGGTGCGGCCATCATGGCATGGTTGTGATGGTGGGCGTGATCTGCCTCCATGGCCATTCCGCTTTGTGCCAACGCCGACACCGGGGCCAATCCGGACATTGCCGCCAATGCCCATGCCAGCCCGGTCGTCCGCGAATCCCTACGCTGCGTCATGCTTGAATTCCTCTCTTTGCGTTCCATGGCTTAAGCCACCAGTACTTCGCGAAACATGCCGGCATCCATGTGGAAAAGCAGGTGGCAGTGCCAGGCCCAGCGGCCCAGGGCGTCGGCTGTCACCAGGAAGCTGATGCGCTGAGCCGGTTGCACGGGGATGGTGTGCCGGCGTGCCTGAAATTTTCCTTCGGAGGTTTCCAGTTCGCTCCACATGCCATGCAGATGCATGGGGTGCGTCATCATGGTGTCGTTATGCAGAATGACGCGTACCCGCTCGCCATGGCGAAAATGCACCGGTGTCGATTGGCCGAACTCGAGACCGTCGAACGACCAGGTATAGCGCTCCATGTTGCCTGTCAGATGCAGCTCCACTTCCCGCTCCGCGCCGCGTGGATCAAGCGGCCCACCCACCGTGTGCAAGTCGGCCAGTGTCAGAACGCGGCGGCCGTTATTGCGCAGGCCGATACCGGGATCGTCCAGGTTGGTGCGCGCCATATCCACCCGCATGTCGGTGCTGGGACCATATTCGCTGCGTGCGTGGCGGGCCTGCTTGCTCGGCACGGCCAGAGGGTTGGCCGCTGCCATGCCGGGCATCGCGTGCTGGCTGTGATCCATCGCCATGCCGCTATGATGCATCCCCGACATGCCAGTCGAGTGATCCATGGCTGCTGAGCCGTCGTGATTCATGCCGGCCATGCCGCCGCCCATAGAGCCCATCATGTCGGTCATCGACAGCCATTCGGGCCGCTCCAGTGCCGGCACTGGCGCGTCCAGCCCGGCGCGGGTGGCGAGCGTACCTCTGGCGTAACCACTGCGATCCATGGATTGGGCGAAGATCGTGTAGGCGTCATCCTTGGGTTCGACCAGAACGTCATAGGTTTCGCCTGGGCCGAAACGGAATTCGTCCACGGTGACCGGGTCAACGTTCGCCCCGTCCGCCTGAATCACGGTCAGCTGCAACCCTGGAATCCGCACGTCGTAGAACGAATTGCCGGCGCTGTTGATGAAGCGCAGACGGACGCGCTCGCCGGGGCGAAATACGCCCGTCCAGTTGCCTGCGGGTGTTCTCCCATTCATCAGAAACGTCAGGGTATTGGCCGACAAATCGGCCAGGTCGGTCGGGCTCATGCGCATTTCGTTCCACATCCGGCGGTCGTCGACTGCCGATTTGAGTCCGCTGCGTGAGGCATCCCGGAAGAAGTCCATAACGGTCGGTTGGTTATAGTTGTAGTAATTGCTCTGGACTTTGAGCTTGGAAAATACGCGCATGGGATCTTCATCGGTCCAGTCCGACAGGACGATGACGTGCTCTCGATCCGCCTTGATGGCGTAGCCACCCGCCGGCTCGATGATGATCGCGCCATACATGCCGGTTATTTCCTGAAACCCGGAATGCGAGTGATACCAGTAGGTGCCGCTTTGCCCGACCTTGAAGCGGTAGGTAAAGGTTTCGCCTGGTGCAATGCCGGCAAAGCTGATCCCGGGAACGCCATCCATCTGGTAGGGCAGAATGATCCCGTGCCAATGAATCGAGGTCGACACGGGCAGCTTGTTGGTGACCCTGAGGGTGACCGTCTCGCCTTCGCGCCAACGCAGCGTCGGCGCCGGTATCGACCCGTTGATGGTAGTGGCCATTCCGGGACTGCCGGTGAAATTGACCGGCGCATTCGCCACCACCAGATCAAATTCGGTTCCGCGAAGTATGGGTACGCGGCCATCGGCGGCATCGGCGTGCTGTGCCCATCCCTGTAGCGGCCACGACGATGCTCCAAGCAATACCCCGCCGGCAGCCAGGCCTTGCACAAATCGACGGCGCGGTAGATCGGGAATCGCAAGAAGAAATGGAGTATGACGTTTCATTTACGCAAATCCTCAAGAATTAACAAATGGCATAGCCAGTCTGAAACCTTGTTCCTGTCAATAGGGATCGATGAATCCCGCAGCGCATCAACCGTCTTGGTCAGTACCCCTATCGCCGGTCGCCTCGATCAGTGCGCAAACGGCATGGCCATCCGGTTCGCCATCAGGCATTCTTGCCCACAGGGCCACAGCGTTTTCCAGTCGTGCCTGCAGGGCCTGCATCTCGGCCAGCCGTACCCGGGTCTCGACGATTCGTCGTTCGACAATTTCTCTGACCACTGGGCAAGGCGTGCGACCGCCATCGGCCAGACCAAAAATCTTAGCGATCTCGTCAAGTTGACAACCGAGACGTTTGGCGCGAAGTACGAAGCGTAATCTGCCAAGATCGGCGGCGTCGAAACGGCGGTAGCCGTTGCTGGAATCCTTGGCTGGCGCCAGGAGTCCGACGCGCGGGTAATAGCGGACCGTTTCCGGCGTCACTCCCGCTGCCTGGGCCAGTTCGCTGACTTTCACAGCATTCCGCAGGCTATTGGATGCCTACGCGGCGTTGCTGTCCCCGCACGTAGGCCGTGATATGCGCTACATCATCGGCGCTGACTCCGGGAATCGGTGCCATGTCGCCAAATTGCCAGTGATGGGCCTTAACCCCGTTCCTGACGGCAATCTGGAATGAGGCGTCACTGTGGTGCGAAGGAACGTAAAACGGGTGCAGGAATGGAGGACCGACTTTGGTGCCCTTGAGGTCTGTGCCGTGACAACTGGCGCAGTTCTTCTCAAACATCCCCTTGCCTACCCCCGGATTGGGCATCAAGCCATGAGTGGGCTGGGGAACATTCATGCCCTGTGCGGCAGCCGGCAGGCCAATCAGCGCCAAGGCAACCCAGGACGCGATATGTAAGATTCGCCGCTTCAATCCGGGGACGACGCGCGTTTCTGGTGTTGCACGGGACTTCCCCAGAAGCGTGACATGGTCGTCGGTCGGGAAAGATTTCGGATAGCCCATCATGATTTACTGCCTCCGTGATTGCTCTGCCTTCCTGCGCCCGGAGGTGGCGCAGAGCAGCAGGCGCCTGGTTTCGATCTGGCATGCGCTTCGGCGTTATTCCGAAGCCAAGCCTTGAAATCCTCACGGAGTCTTCTCAACCAATCCAACATGCAAGCCTCCTTTCGATATCGATTATAGGCAGCAGCTTCTATGGACCTGGAATACGCCGGGAGCAGTGAATTGCGATTACTTGGCTGGGTTGCCGGGCATCGCTTTGGCGTTACCGGAACCCATGTGGCCTTGCATGCCGCCACCCATCATGCCCTGGCCACCCATGCCTTGATTCCCTCCAGCCATCGGGCAACCCGAGTTCATGCCCATCATCATGCCTTGCATATCCTGCATGTCCTGCATTTGTGCCATCATCATCGACATGCGTGCCTGCGGATCGCTAATTTGCTGCATGGCTCGCATGCGGACCTGCATTCTTTCCATGATCTCGTTTGGCGCGGTTTGCGCCGTCTTGGCCGTTGTTTCGGCTCTCATCATTTGTGCCGGATGGTGGCTCTCATGGCTGTCATCCGCCTTCTCTGCGGCAAACAATGCGATGGGAGCCGCAATCGCGGATGCCAGGATGAGTTTCAACAGTCTGTCAGCTCGAACGTTCATGGTCTTTCCTTTCGTCGGTTATTCTCTGGATTGCTTCTCAATGGCCAGTATTGGTCGGCGTAATGCCGTCATTCCTTACGAGAAGCGCCGTTTTGGCACTGCGGTGGGTTGCCGATCAAATGATCGCAGCGAACGGTGGCCGAATAGGGCTGTTCACCGCTGAGATTTTACCGGCGGCTCCTTGTTGAAGCCGGTTGACAGTGTGCACCGACGTACCCAACAAGAACCTGACGCACAGATTACAGTTTTGTCATCTTGAGGCTGAGAATGACCTGTCTGACGCCTTGATGGCTGTGACAAAAGCTTGGCCCTAAGTTGATTAGTCAGCGTCTTCCCAGGACCGAGACCGTTCGACGGCTTTTGTCCAGCCCCTGTATTTCTGCTCGCGGATCGTGGCCGGCATGCTCGGTACGAAAGTGCGATCAACGTTCAGTCGAGCCGCAATTTCTGCCTTGTCCTGCCAGAACCCGACAGCCAGACCGGCCAGGAAAGCGGCGCCCATGGCCGTTGTTTCGGTAAATATCGGGCGCTCCACCGGAACGCCCAGAATATCGGCCTGAAACTGCATGAGAAAGTCGTTGGATACAGCGCCACCGTCCACCTTGAGCGTCTTCAGTCTGATGCCGGAGTCGTCTTCCATGGCACGAATGACATCGCGAGTCTGGAAGGCGATCGATTCGAGCGTGGCGCGAACCAGGTGATTCCGGTTTGCCCCGCGGGTCAGGCCGACCACAATGCCTCGGGCATACATGTCCCAGTAGGGCGCACCCAGTCCAACGAAGGCCGGAACCATATAGACGCCGTTGCTGTCCGGAACGGCACTCGCCAATTCTTCGGATTGTGCTGCGGTTTCGATCAGCTTCAATTCATCCCGCAACCATTGCACCGCCGCTCCGGCAACGAAAATGCTGCCTTCGAGCGCGTATTCGACCCGGCCGTCGACGCCCCAGGCAATGGTCGTCAACAAGCCATTGCGCGAGGTGACCGGCTGGGTGCCGGTGTTCATCAACAGGAAGCAGCCCGTGCCATACGTGTTCTTGGCCATGCCGTCGCTGAAGCAGGCCTGGCCGAACAAGGCGGCGTGCTGGTCGCCCGCAGCGCCCGAAATTGGAATCGAGACGCCGCCGAAAATTTGCGGATCGCTATGCCCATAGACACAGCTTGAGGGTTTGACCTCGGCCAGCATGCCGGACGGAATGTCCAATTCGGCGAGCAACTTCGGATCCCACTTCAAATCCTTGATGTTGAACAGCATCGTGCGCGAGGCATTGCTGTAGTCGGTGACATGCGCCTTGCCGTGCGTCAAATTCCATATCAGCCATGTATCGATAGTGCCAAACAGCAATTCACCGTTCTGGGCCCGTTTGCGGCTGCCTTCGACATGATCCAGAATCCATTTGACCTTGGTGGCCGAGAAATAGGCATCGATGACCAATCCGGTATTTTCGCGAATGTACGGCTCAAGACCCTTGGCCTTAAGCGCATCGCAGATGCTGGCGGTGCGCCGACATTGCCAGACGATGGCGTTGTGAATCGGTTTGCCGGTGGCTCTTTCCCAGACGATGCTGGTCTCGCGCTGATTGGTAATGCCAATGGCGGCCACCTCGCCCGGAGATATGCCCGTCTTTTCGAGGACTTCTCGCGCCACGCCGAGTTGGCTGTCCCAGATCTCCATGGGGTCGTGTTCCACCCACCCGGCCTGCGCGTAGATTTGCGCGAACTCCCTCTGTGCGGCACCCATGCTCTTTCCGGCGTGGTCGAAGAGTATCGCGCGCGAGCTTGTCGTGCCTTGATCGAGAGCCAGTACGTATTTTCTGTCGAATCTCTTGCTCATCTCAATATCTCCGCGATATTCATTTGGCAAAACGGGTCAGGCGGCAGTCACCGGCACAGAAAATACTCCTCGTACTTTTCCCTGGACAGGTTCCCGAAAAGAATTTCGCACGCTTCCATCAGGCCTTCAGCCTGCCGGATGTCTTCGCGTCTGACAACCAATGCGATTTTCGAACGTCGACGCAGGAAATCCTCAAGCTTGGTAATCATCTCCTGATGCTTGGCCAGGCGGATCTCGCATCGGATGTAATCCGTTCCCTTGATCAGAACCTCCGCCTGGCGCGGGTCTTCCCGAATCTCCGCGAGCAATTCGAAAGCTTGTTGATCGTAGCGCCGCCACAATCGGCTGCTCAGGCTCTCAATCGATTCAGGCGAGGTGTAGCTGTCGAGATTCATCAGCTTGGCCTGATGCATATATTCCTCACGCACCGAGGGGTGGGGTTCCCCGTACCACTTGTACTCCCGATGCGGCAATTCGATTCCCATGCCGAAAACAATTTCTGAGATTTCGTCGCCGACATTGATGCAGTCGGTCAGTTTTCCGCCAAAAATACTGATGTGCGCCTGTTGCCGGTCAATGTCAATTTCGTGTTTGCGCGACATCTGCAACCAGTCATTCCCGCCATCACCGCCTGTGCTGGACTTTATCACCAGAGGCCGCACACCACAGCGCTCGGAAATGACGTCGGCTTTCGTCAAAGGCTGCGCAAGATTCAGTCGCCTGTTGATGTTGTCGAGCACGAAATTGCGGTCTTCGTCCGTAACTTCGGTATGCGGCGAACTGACCTGGGTATCGGTCGTGCCTATGCAGGTCCGAACGCCCATCGGTATCACAAAGAACAGGCGACCATCATCGGCAAAGAATGTCAGAATCCGGTGGTTGGGCGTGATGCGGGGAACGATCAGATGTACGCCTTTGGAAAATAGATGGCGGTGTTCCGTGCGTTCTCCCGTGAGTTTGTTGTGGTCGTCGACGAACGGGCCTGTGGCGTTGATCAGAACCTTGGATCGTATTTCCAGGATTTCTCCAGAGAGTGCGTCCCGGGCACGCGTATGCCAGCAACCCTGTTCCCGTCGCGCGCCGAGCGATTCCAGGTAATTCGCCGCGATGCAGCCGCGATCCATGGCTGTCCGTACGAACTGGAATACAAAACGGGAATCATTGTCGTGCAGGTAGGCATCCGAGTATTCGAATCCGCCGTAGAAGTTACCGGTCGCAATGACCGGCTCTTCGGTTTGGACGGTTTTTCTGGACAACCAGCGCGGTATATTCGTGAAGCCGTTGCCAAACAGCCAATAGACCCAGGTGCCCAGCCACAGGAATGCAGGGTGAAAACGGCAACCCTTCTCGACCGTGGAATAAAACCGAATCTCCTTGACCCGGGAGGGGTAGTTCTCGATCAGCCGGTTACGGCTCAGACAGAGCTTCCTGACCAGCCCGTAATCGTGATTTTCGAGGTACTTGATGCCTCCCCAGGCCAGGTTGCTTGACTGCTGGCTGGTGAAGCCGGCGAAGTCACGCTGCTCGATCAAGGCGACTTTCGCCCCCTTGCCGGAAAGCGACGCCGCCGAAACGGCACCGTTTATCCCTCCGCCGATAATCAGGACATCATAAATGCCCTTGTCCAGTTTCTGGATGTTGCTCTTACGAAGCTTCATCGGTGGTCATTCGGTCAGGCATGCCGCCCTTACGCCAGCAAACCGTCGGATTTAACCAGATCAATGATGACAACGGGTGGGCAGCGGTCTCAACCTCCAACACCTGCAAGCGCACAGGATGCTGGAAATGTTGAGCGCTCACTGCGTTCGCCTGGAGACTATCCTTCGGATCGATCCGAAGCCGGACGTCTTTAGAATCCCAGACTGAGCAGAACGACAGCAGAAATGACCGTGGCGATAAAGGCCGACCCGTAGCAGAGCAGTTTTGCGCCGACGCCGGCGTGGATGCCGATCTCATGCAGGGAGTGGAATATACGGTGTGCGGCAAACCACAGAAAAAGGGCGATAACGGCCAGGATAAAACCCTTGCCTATAATGTTCTGCGCAAAGGCCATCATTTTTGCATAGCTCATGGTGTTTGCCGGAAGCATCAGGCCGAGCGGAACGGCAATACCGGTAATAAACACCAGCATCGGTCCGAAAAGCGCCGAGAACATCCCACCCGCACCAAACAGACCCCAGAAGATCGGAGCATTGGAACGCTTCAGTCCAGATTTCATAATGCCAACCTCCAAACCAGGCCTAGCAACACCAAGCTGGCTACCAGGGCCGCCAACAGTCCGCTACCGGTAATGACTTCGGGTCCGACACGCTTCCCGCCAACGATGATCGGCGGCATGGTAATGGGCATGATCTTGAACCAGGTGTAGGTGTGGTACAGGATGGCCACCAGGAAAACCACATGGCAGGTCAGTGACAGTGGGCTTTTCAGGGCGTCCAGCCAGCCGCTCCAGGCGGCTTCGCCCTGTCCCAAACGAACCAGACCCACCAGCAGGATAAAGGCATAGGCAGCGACGAACAGGGCGGTGCTTTCGTGAATCATGTACTCAATGAAATAGGGGTTCTTCTTCCACCAACCATCCATCGAACGGACATAGGGACGACGCTTGCTCACTTTGAACCCCCTTTCGGAGACAGGAAGCGCAGGAAGTAGTCCTTCGCTGCATTGGTCTTGTTGATATTGACGGCGTTGGCCGGATCGACGTGTTTCGGGCAAACCACCGAGCAATAACCTACCGCACTACAGTTGAAGACACCCTCTTCGGAAGCAACCAGTTCCATCCGTTCTTCTGCGGCGCCATCGCGTGAGTCCATGTTGTAGCGATGCAGCAGGGCAATGGCGGCCGGGCCGATGAAGTCCGGATTGAGGCCAAATTGCGGGCAGGCGGCGTAGCACAGGGTGCAATTGATACAGGAAGTGAACTGAATGTAGTCGTTGAACTGTTGCGGTGACTGGAGGTACTCGCCCTGTTCGAGCGAGCGTGGCTCCTTCGGAATGATGTAGGGCTGGATGCTTTCCAGCTTCTCGATGAAGCCGCTGAGATCGACCACCAGATCCTTTTCGATGGGGAAATGCGCCAGCGCTTCGATGCGAATCCGGTTCGGATGGTAATCCCGCAGGAAAGTCTCGCACGACAGCTTGGGGATGCCGTTGATCATCATCCCGCAACTGCCGCAGATAGCCATCCGGCACGACCAGCGGAAAGTCAGCGAGCCATCGAAATTGTCCTTGATGTACTGCGCACCTTGCAGCACGGACATGTCGTCGGTGAACGGGACTTTGTAGACCTCGAGATGAGGCTCCCGGTCGCTTTCCGGGTGATAACGCAGAACCTCGATTTCAATGATTTTCAGGTTCTCAGACATGGGATGCTTTCCTTTCCTGGTCTGCTTTTTCACCCGCGGCACCATACACGCGCGCCGCCGGTTGAGACGTGGTGATTTTCACATCGCCCAAGGCAATGCGCGGTGCACTGCCAGCAACGTAGTACGCCTCGGAATGTTTCAGGAAGTTAACATCGTCGCGTTGCTCGAAACCGTCGAGACGTTGGTGCGCACCACGCGATTCCTTGCGATTGATCGCCGAATGCGCCATGGCCATCGCCACGTCGAGCTGGTAATCAAGCTCGATTGCCGTCAGCCAATCGGTGTTCCAGACGCTGGATTTGTCGTCGATGTTGATATTCTTGAAACGTTCGCGCAATTCGGCGAGTTTGTCACAGGTGGCCTGCATGGTCTTCTCGACGCGGTAGATGCCGCAGCCGTCTTCCATGGTTTGGGCCATTTCCTTGCGGATCACGGAGATTCTTTCGGTTCCGCTCGATTTGGTCTTCAGTGCCATGACACGCTGCTCGACGGCTTGTGCCTGTTTGAGCAGGTTAGCCGAATTCCCGGGCGCGGCAGTTTTCGCGTTCCTTGCCGCTTCGACCCCGGCCACTTTGCCGAAGACGAGCAACTCGGTCAGCGAGTTTGAGCCGAGGCGGTTGGCGCCGTGAATACCGACACTGGAGCATTCGCCGATGGCGTAAAGGCCTTTCAGCGATGCGGCGCACTGGCCGTCGGTCTTGATGCCGCCCATGGTGTAGTGCACTCCGGGGCGAACCGGTATCGGCTCCTTGGCGGGGTCAATACCCATAAAGGTTTCGGCCATTTCGTAAATCAGCGGCAGACGTTCACGCAAATAGGCTTCGCCTAGATGACGCAGGTCGAGGTGTACGACCGAGCCGAGCGTCGGGTGCTCGATGGTCCGGCCTTTCTGCTGTTCAAAGAAGAACGCCTGACTGAGGCGATCGCGCGGGCCAAGTTCCATGTACTTGTTCTTCGGCTTGTCCTGGAGCGGGCCCAGGCCATAGTCTTGCAGGTAGCGGTAACCATCCTTGTTAACCAGATAGCCCCCTTCACCCCGACAGGCTTCGGTAAATAGCAAGCCGGTCACCGGCATGCAAGTGGGGTGATACTGCACGAATTCCATGTCGCGCAACGCCACACCATGGCGGTAAGCCAATGCCATGCCATCGCCGGTGACAATGCCGCCGAGCGTGCTTTCGCGAAAAACACGCCCTGCGCCACCGGTAGCGATGATCACCGACTTGGCTTCGATCAGACTGAATTCACCGGTCGACATCTCAATGGCTACCACGCCCTGACAACGGCCGTCTTCCTCGACCAGATCGACACAGAAGTGTTCGTCGAAGCGTTTGATCGAGGGGTACTTGATCGACGTCTGGAACAGCGTGTGCAGAATATGAAATCCAGATTTGTCGGCCGCAAACCAGGTGCGCTCGATCTTCATCCCGCCGAAAGCGCGCACATTGACGTGGCCGTCTTCGGTACGGCTCCACGGGCAGCCCCAGTGTTCGAGCTGCGTCAGCTCAATAGGTGCTTGCCTGACGAAATATTCGACGACATCCTGTTCGCACAGCCAGTCACCTCCACCCACGGTGTCATGGAAGTGATACTCGAAGCTATCGGTCGGCTTCTTGACGCCAGCGGCGCCGCCCTCAGCGGCCACGGTGTGGCTGCGCATCGGATAAACTTTGGAAACCAATGCGATTTTGAGCGATGGGTCCGATTCTGCCACCGCGATGGCAGCCCGCAAGCCGGCACCGCCCCCTCCAACAATTACTACATCCGCCTTGAAAATTTCCACGCCCAATCCTTTCTCGCTTTACGCGAACTCAGCTACGGCCAGCGCATTCAAACCCCAGACAAAGCGCATCCTGGCGGCGCTTCATGCTCAACAGCGACGGATTATGGCGTGATTTGTATTCTCTGGCAACTTCGGCGCCGAACGGTACAACCGTGAAAAATTCGGCCTGCAGGACGCTGCCGGGTCATGCCGCCCGAGGAAAGGCGGGCTCATGGCGTCAGCGGCACCGGGAATAGCGCTTTTACGTTTGCCGCGGTGAATGACAACACGTCGTCATACGAAATGTCGCGCAAGTTCGCCAAGGTCAGAGCGATCCGAACCAGCTCAGCGGGCGTATTGCGCTGGCCCGGAATCCAGACCGGAGAAATGTCCGGCGCATCGGTTTCAAGCACGATGCCGTCTATCGGGAGGGTTGCCGCGAGCTGACGGATGCGCGTAGACCCCGGGTAAGTCATGGCGCCGCCAAAACCCAGCATGAAACCGAGGCGGATGAATGCCTCGGCCTGCTGGCGACTGCCATTGAATGCATGCGCAATCCCTCCCCGCGACCCGATACGACGCAGGCATTTCAATACCTGATCGACTGAACGGCGCACATGCAGGAGCACAGGCAGGTCCAGATCTCTTGCGATCTTGAGCTGTTCGACAAAGAAATGTTCCTGACGCGCGGCATCGAAACCCGGCGTATAGAAATCCAGGCCGATTTCGCCCAGAGCGACGGGTGGCCAACGCGTTGTCGATTCGCTTTCCAGCCACGCGCGGAGTGTGACCAGATCGGCTTCGCCCGCCTGTGCGAGGTATAGCGGATGAATGCCGTAGGCCGGGCAACACGCCGGATATTGCCTGCAGCAATCGCGGACGTTTGAAAAATTTTGCGTGCCGACCGAAGGGATAAGCATGGCCGAGACGCCGGCCG
The DNA here is from genome assembly GCA_016705685.1 of Propionivibrio sp. Classification (GTDB taxonomy): domain Bacteria; phylum Pseudomonadota; class Gammaproteobacteria; order Burkholderiales; family Rhodocyclaceae; genus Propionivibrio. Next base: position 314,723 of record JADJLB010000001.1, on the reverse strand, counting down.
CATGCGCGGCATCGACCAGCGCATTCCGGTCGGCATCGAACGCGCGAGCATCGAGGTGGCAGTGGGTGTCGATCAGCATGGGCCAGATTCAACCTAGAAACCTCAGTTGGACGGGGTGGAGTGTGCGGTTTTTGGGGTGCAGGGCAAGGCGCAACGACGCGGAATGGTCGTTCCATTCCAAGGAGTTGCAACGCCGCCATGCGCCCCAAAAACCGTGCAATCCGCCCCGTAGCGGACTCACCCAAATGGTGAAGCGGTCAATCAGAAGAAGTGCCATTTGTCTCAATGCCCTATGCCAAGAGATGAGCGGTCAACTGAGGTCTCTAGGTTCAACATTCGTCATGAGCCGTAACTCGATCTTAAAGGATGTCGCGCCATTCCACAGCAATTGAGCGCGTTTCACGAACGGAGTTTGCGAAGGCAGTTGCGGTGTCGGGAGAACTCAAAAGCGGCGTAATCGGATTTCAGGTGCACGGCCGCTGACGATATCGGCCAGCGCCTTGCCGGCGCCACAGGCCATTGTCCAGCCGAGCGTTCCATGCCCGGTATTGAGGTAAAGGTTGGGTAGCGCCGAGCGTCCGATAAAGGGCACGTTTGAAGGGGTTGCCGGACGTAATCCGCACCAGAATTCCGGTTCGCCGGCAGGGCGAAGTTCGGGAAACAACTGGCGCGTACGCTTCATCAGGGCTTGGCAGCGAACTTCATTGAGTTCGGTATTGTAGCCGTTGAATTCCGCCGTTCCGGCGATACGCAGACGCTGGCCCAGCCGGGAAAAGACAAGTTTGTGGCCATCGTCGGTCAATGAGACGCTGGGTGCGATACTTGACGCATCGAGGGCGACAGTAGCCGAGTAGCCCTTGGCCGGGTAGACCGGCAGGCGGATACCCAATGGGCGCAACAGCAGAGGCGTATAGCTGCCGAGCGCGACAACATAGGCGTCGGCCACGGCACTATCGCGACCCGTTGGCGTGGTCAGCAAGGCATGGGAGATGCGGTCACCCGATTTGCATATCTGGTCAACCGTCGTTTCGTAATGAAAATCGACGCCAAGCCGAATGCATTGTTCCGCGAGCTTTCTGGTAAAGACATGCGCATTGCCCGATTCGTCTTCGGCCGTATAATCGCCACCCACCAATAACGGACGCGCGGCCTGCAGCGCGGGCTCAATCGCCACACACTCATCGGCGCTGACCGTGCGCCGGTCGCAGCCAAACTCGTGCAGCACTTGGGAGGCTTCATGTGCCGTTGCCAGTTCCCTGCGGTCGGTATAGACATGCAGTATCCCGCGTTCGAGATGCTCATACTGAATACATGTTTCCTCGCGTAACGCCTTCAGCTGTGTGCGACTGTAAAGCGCCAGCGCAACAATGTCCCTGATATTGGCGCGTGTGCGTTGCGCTGTGCATTCGCGTAAGAATCGCAAACTCCAGTCGATGAGGGCCGTGTCCCAACGCAATCGAAACAGGAGCGGCGCGTCTTCGCGCCCGATCCAGGAGAGCGCGCGCCAGGGCGCGTGGGGATTGGACCAGGGTTCGGCATGCGAGACGGATATCTGGCCTCCGTTGGCAAAACTCGTTTCCATGCCCGGGGCCGGTTGGCGGTCTACTACGGATACTTCATGGCCGGATTTGGCCAGATACCAGGCACTGCTGACGCCAATGACGCCGGCGCCAAGGACCAAGACTTTCAATAACTACTCCTGATCGCGGACGATGCGCACTACATCGGTCATTCGGCGTAAACCGCGCATCAGCGAGGCCAAGTGCAAGCGACCTGAAACCTGCACCAGAAAGTGCAGTACCGTGTACATACCCAGATTTTCTCCGTCCATGCTAACGTTTTCAATATTGGCGCCTGCCTGCGATATACCTGTCGCGACGCGACCCAGGACGCCGCGGACATTTAATGCGGTGACCTTGATACGTACGTCAAAGTACTTGCCGGTTTCGGGTTCCCAACCAACGCGGATCCAGTTGCTCGGTTCGCTGTTGCGTGATTTCAAGGCCACCGAGCAGTTTGCTGTATGTATCTGCAGACCTTGCCCCTGGCGTAGATACCCGACGATCGGATCGCCGGGTATCGGTAGGCAGCAAGTTGCCAACTGGATCGCCGTCCCTTCGGTGCCGCGCACGACCAGTGGCGCGGGCGCGCCAGCCTCCACCAGAGGCACTTCGCCGTGGGCCGCCAGGCGGCGCGCAAAAATGGTCGCCAAACCCCGACCCAGGCCGATGTCGGCAAGAAACTCACGCTTCGATTTCTTCCCGGAATCGCGGATGACGCGCTCCCAGACGGCTGTCGGGACCTCGGATGGGCGTATGCCAAGAACAAGCAGCTCCTGGTTCAGCATGTTTTCACCCAGTTCGCTTGATCCGTCTTGTTGTTTGGTTCTCAAATACTGGCGTATCTTGCTGCGCGCACGGCCGGACTTGACGTAAGTCAGCCAGGCCGGATTCGGGCTGGCTTGTGGCGCAGTGATGATCTCAACCTGGTTGCCATTGGCCAGTTCGGCTGACAGCGAACTCAGTTCATGGTCGATACGCGCCGCGACGCAATGGTGGCCGATGTCCGTATGAACGGCATAAGCAAAATCAATGACCGTGGCGCCGCGCGGGAGCGCAAGGATTCTCCCCTTGGGCGTGAAAACATACACTTCGTCCGGGAAAAGATCGACTTTGACGTGTTCCAGGAACTCGGAAGAATCGCCGGCCGAACTCTGAAGTTCAAGCAGCGAGTGGAGCCATTTGTGCATCTTCACCTGAAGATGGGCGCCACTCTCTTCGCTGTCCTTGTACAGCCAGTGCGAGGCGATCCCCTCCTCAGCCAAATTATGCATGCTCTGGGTCCGGATTTGGATCTCGATGGGAGTCCCATAGGGGCCGATAAGCGTTGTGTGCAGTGACTGATAGCCATTGCCTTTGGGAATGGCAATGTAATCCTTGAACTTCCCGGGAACCGGTTTGTAACGGGCGTGTAGGGCGCCCAAGGTCAGGTAGCATGTCGGTATGTCGCGAACAATGATACGGAAACCGTAAATATCGAGGACTTGTGAGAAGCTGAGGTGTTTCTCGGCCATCTTCCGATAGATCGAATACAGGCTTTTTTCGCGGCCGAAAACGCCAGCCTCTATGTTCTCTTCATGAAGCTTGCTGTGTATGCCATCCAGAATCTTTGAGAGCAGTTCGCGCCGGTTGCCGCGAACGGCATTGATCGCCCGCTTCAGTACCCGGAAACGCATCGGATGGACGTGCCTGAAGGCAAGGTCCTGCAATTGCCGCGAGATATTGTTAAGGCCGAGACGGGTGGCGATGGGAACGTAAATTTCCAGCGTTTCTCTGGCGATGCGACGACGCTTGTCTGGGCGGACATGCGCCATCGTTTGCAAATTGTGCAGGCGGTCGGCAAGCTTGATCATCACGATCCTTAGATCGTGCGCCATGGCCATCAGCATTTTGCGGAAGTTTTCCGCCTGTGCGACCTGATAGGACTGAAACTCGATCTTTTCGAGTTTGGAAAGCCCATCGACCAGATCGGCCACCGGTTTTTGAAACCGCGCGGCGATTTCGGCTTTGGTTACCGTCGTGTCTTCCATGACGTCATGGAGCAGGGCGGCAATAATCGCCTGGGAATCCATCCGCCACTCGGCCAAAGCGCCAGCCACCGCCAGCGGATGGGTGATATAGGGTTCACCGGAGAGGCGAGTCTGCCCCTGGTGCGCTTCTTCACTGAAGCGATAAGCCTCGATAACGAGCGCTAATTCTTCTGGTTCGAGATAACTTAGTGTGTCGACGAAAACGCGGAATGCCGGGTCTGCATTCGTGTAATTTGTGTTACCCGGCTTCGCGTCTGCAGCAGAGCCACTGGCAATACTGATGGCCGTAGCGTCGGTATTCACGATGGCACACCGCGTAGTCTGCCTGGCTCAGGCGTGACTGCGGTTTAGAACTTCCAGGCCGTACAAGCCAAGCGCGAGCTCACGCAAGGCAATCACTGTCGGTTTGTCACGGTCGATATCGACCATCGGCGATGCGCCGGCGGTGATCTGTCTCGCGCGATACGTGGCGGCCAGGGTCATCTGGAAACGGTTGGGTATGGATTGCATGCAGTCGTCTACGGTTACTCGTGCCATGGGCTTCGTCCTAAAATCAGAGCAGTGAGGCGAACAGCGCGGCGTGGCGCTGGCGCTGGACTGGATAGCGCAGTCGCGAGGCGCTGACGATGGACTGAAGGTTGCCGAGCGCCTGTGCTAAGTCGTCGTTAATAATAACATAGTCAAATTCAACCACATGCCTCATCTCCTCGCGCGCAGCGGCGATTCGACGGGCAATGGTTTCAGTGGAGTCGGTGCCCCGGCCGGACAGCCGGTCACTGAGCGCCTCCAGCGACGGGGGCATGATAAATACGCTGATGGCTTCCGGAAAAGTCTGGCGCACCTGTTGTGCTCCCTGCCAGTCGATTTCCAGTAGAACATCATGCCCGGCAGTAATTTCCTTCTCGATCCAGCGTTGCGATGTGCCGTAATAATTGCCGTGGACCTCTGCCCACTCAATAAACTCGGCGCGGTCGGCCATTTCAAGAAAACGTTTTACGTCACTAAAGTGATATTCGCGTCCATCCAGTTCGCCTGGTCGTGGTTTCCGCGTCGTTGTGGAGGTGGATACGCGAATAGCGGCATCTTTTTCGACCAAGAGGCGTACCAGCGTTGTCTTCCCTGCTCCCGACGGGGCTGAAACAATGTAAAGGTGTCCGAACATAACGGTGGCCTGCAAGAATTCGGGAGAGTCGACAAGGCTGATTGTACCTGCGAATGCCGTTGAATTTCTTTCCTAGACTACAAGAGGTAGAAGGGCGAAAATTAGCACATTGCCGATCTTCGCGCTTTGGAAGGATTTATGTCGAGACGTATATCAAAGTTGCCCCGGATAGTACTGGCCGCCACACTGATTTCATTGGGTGCTTCTGCAGAGCCGCTGAAAGTCGTGGGCTTTGACGACATGTCATGCAAAGCCTGGTCGCAAACAAGAGAGGATGCGGAACAACGAAGGATTTATCTGGCTTGGATACGCGGCGTCTTGACGGGGCATAACTACGCCAGGCAAAGACAACAGGTCTCGGACATCTCGAGCGCCACGGTGGAAAACTTCGTCGACCGGTATTGCGCCGAAAAACCACTCGGCGAATTTGGCGACGCGGCGCTGCGCATGACCGACAGGTTTTCGGGGCGCAATGAAGCCATCACCCGTTAGTTTTTACGCCGTCTGTTTTCGGTACTTGTTTGAGGCATAGCTTTACTGCGAATGAAAGTTTAATATCTCCCAACGGAGGAAATAATGCTTGGCGGCATTGCTCCGGTTACGGATGGGACCGTAGCGCTGGTTTTAAAAAATTGCTCACGAAAGCAGTATGACCAGTGATGCTTATGCGGTATCACTGCCTCATTTCATTCTTTGGGGATATGAATCATGAATTTCAGGGGACTATTGCTGATCTTGTTTGCTTCCGTATTGGCGGGGTGTGCTGGAAACCCAATGCGACAGTACGACAGCGAACTAAAGGAAACGGTCAATCTGGTCAAGAACGGAGCGATCAAGCAGGCCATAGAGCAACTCGAAAAGAACAACACTCCTGGCGTGGTCACCAAGGACAAGGACATTCTCTACTACTTTGAAAAAGGCGAGCTGCTAACACTGGATAACAACTATCCGGCCGGTAAGGATTCCTGGCTGAAAGCCGATGAATTTGTGCGGCAGTGGGAGGACAGCGTCAAAGCGGATGCGAGCAAGGTGATCGGTGACATCGGGAGTTACCTGGTCAACGACAAGACACGGCGCTACGACGGGCAGGATTATGAAAAAGTCATGCTGTCCACCGACCTGACCCTGAGCCACATCATGCAGGGCAACTACGATCTGGCTCGCATCGAGATGAAGAAGACCTACGAGCGGGAAAAACTGATCGAGTCCTTCCGTGAAAAGGAATACGACAAGCTGCAGGAAGACGCCAAGTCACAAAATGTCAGCGCTGATATCAAGCAGATGAAGGACTATCCGATGGCCGAGCTGGATACGCCGGAAGTGAATGGCCTCAAGAACGGTTTCCAGAATGCTTTTTCCCACTATCTGGCCGGCTACTTTTTTGAAGTGACGGGTGAACTTTCCCTTGCTGAACCGGGGTATCGCAATGCCATAAAACTGGCGCCGAATTCGCGCGTTGTCCAGGCCGGACTGAAAGATGTCGGGCGCCGCCGGCCGGGCCCGAAGGAGTCGGATGTGCTGTTCGTCATCGAATCGGGATTTGCGCCGTCGTGGAAATCGATAACCATCCCGATCCCGATTCCGCGTCAGAGAGGCTTAATGATTACGCCTTTGTCATTCCCGCTGATCAAGTCCGAAAACCCGGGATTTGTCCCCGCTTCAGTTTCGGTTGCCGGGAAGCATTTGCAGGTTGACACCCTGACCAATATAGACGCAATGGCCCGGCGCCAGTTGAAGGATCAGATGCCCGGCATCCTTCTGCGTACGGTTATCCGGGCCGTAGTGAAATCCGTGGCTCAGGATCAGGCCTACAAAGGGGGTCTTGCACTTGGCGTGTTGACCAACGTGGCCACTGTGGTCACCGAGCAGGCCGATGACCGCAGTTGGCGCACATTGCCCGAACGCATTTCGGTAGCTCGCGCCACGCTTCCGCAAGGCAAGCAGACGATCGAGTTTCAGTCTGGATCGGGAAGCTACAGGAAAGAAGTGGATATCGGCAACCGCTTCACGATCATCCCGATACGCATCACCGGTGGTACGGTTTATGTGGGGCAGCCGAACGCGATAGGCAGCGGTTTGTCAGAGGTTGTTGCCGATACTGAAATCAGAAAGAATACGTCGAAGAAGTCCGTTCATAGGACAAAGCCGAAAGAATAACCGAGCCCCGTTTTTCTGGAGAATCCGATGAAGCACACGTTACGCATTGGCTTGAGCTTGTTGTTCTTCCTGCTGTTAGGCGGCCATGCGATGGCCGCGACCGAGCATCGCGTTGCGCTGGTAATCGGAAACAACGATTATCAGAACATCGTAAAGCTGGAAAAGGCGGTTAACGATGCCAACGCCGTCGCCGCCGAATTGCGGAAAGTCGGTTTTGAAGTTCAGGTCTACAACAATATTGGCCAGAAGAAGATGAATCAGGCGATCAACGAATTCGTCCAAAAGGTCTCTGCGGGCGGCGTTGGTGTGTTCTTCTTTGCCGGTCATGGTTTACAGATCAACAATCAGAACTTTCTCGTTCCGGTCGATATGGATACGCCGCGCGATACGGCTGATGTTGCCGATCAGGCGATCAGCGTTCCCGTCCTGCAGGACAAGCTGGCAGACGCCAAGGCCAAGTACACCCTGCTGGTGCTCGATGCCTGTCGGAATAACCCCCTGCCCAAAAAAGCCGGGCGTTCTATCGGTTCGACGCGCGGCTTGGCGATGACCAATTCGCCCAGTGGACAAACCGTTCTCTATTCGGCCGGTGCCAACCAGGAAGCGCTCGACAGCCTGGGCAACAACGACAAAAATCCGAATGGACTGTTCACTCGCGAGTTCCTCCCGACGATATCGCAACCCGGAATCAGCAGCACCGAGGCACTCAAGAAGACCCGCTCGATGGTGATTCAGAAAGCCAAATCGGTCGGTCATGAGCAGCAACCGGCGATCTACGACCAGACCGACGGCGACTTCTACTTTGTTTCGGGCCCTGCGCCTGCCCAGGCTTCGGCTTCGGCCAGTGCACCGGGCAATACAACGACGGTTGTGCAGGCGGTTGATCCCAAGGCCATCGAGTTGTCCTTCTGGGACAGCATCAAGGACAGCAAGCAGGCAGCCGACTACCAGGACTATCTGACGAAGTATCCGAATGGCCAGTTCGCACCGCTGGCCAGCCGTCGCGTTGCGGCGATGAGCCAAACCGTGAGCCGGAGCAGCGATGCCGCGCCGGCGCCATACGCACCGTCCGCCGTGGCCAGCAGTGAGCCGACGCAGGTGGCCATGGGCGCCGCACCGCCCCCGCCGCCCCCACCCGCCGCCAGCAGTGGCGGATCAATGGCCAGCAAGCTTGAAGAACAGGGCAAGATGAACAACCTGAAAGTCACGGACTTGCGGGCGACCAAGCGGGACAATCTTTTGCGCATCCAGGCTGAAATTACCAATCTCAGCACGGGTAACCAGCAACTCTATTACCGTTTCAAGTGGCTTGATCAGGATGGGTTTACGGTGTGGGAAGACGAGCCCTGGAAACCGATGATTGTTTATGGAAATCAAAAGCAGGTCATCAACGTTGTTTCGCCGACCTTCAAGGCTACGGATTTCAGGCTTCAGCTGCAAAGCCCTGATAACAGAGGCAACAACTAGTCCACGCCCCACTGGGAGACATGTCATGAGAATTTCGTTCAACGCGTCGGATCGCCGTGTGCTGGCGACAGCCATTCTGGCAATTGCGCCCTTCTTCGCCCTGGCCGCCAATCAAGCGCGGTATATGCCTGATGGGCATGGTTACGCCGCTCTGACACAGGATAGGTCAAACGACATCGGCATTAGCGATCTGCGCGCGACGATCCAGGGTCGCTTGTTGCGCGTCCAGGCCGATCTGAGCAACACTTCTGTTTCCGACCGGCAGGTTTATTACCGATTCGAATGGCTGGATCAGCAAGGTATCGCCGTATGGGACGACGAGCCATGGAAGCCGATAATTGTCTATGGACTGAACAAACAGACGCTCAGTGTTTCATCACCTACTTTCAAAGCAACACGTTTCAGACTGGTTGTACAAAGCCCAAATTGATACCCAGCGGCCAGCTTGGAGGAGTGGCGTGAAGGTGTCGCAACTTATTTCTCAGGAGGATCTCGATGTATACAAAGCCAAGGTTTAATCTTCAGGCATCGCTGCTGGTCGCTGCACTTGCACTGGTTCTGACTGGTTGCGAAACTACTTCTCCCACGACCGGAACGAGCGGGGTGAGCTACGGCGATTCCAAGGCCGTTGAAACGGTAACCACCGATCTCGGCTCGACGGATATCCAGATGATTTCCGAGAAGATGACCCAGGGCCTGATCCAGACTCCGGAGATTCAGACGCTGATCAAGAAACGTCAGCTTCTGATGGCCTCGCCGGTCAAGAACAAAACAAGCGAATACTTCGATACTCGTCTGATTACCGACACGGTGTTGACGCAGCTGCAGAAGAATGGTGTGAAGTACGTGATCGAAGGCGAGGACATGCAGAATCAGACGGATGAGCTGCGTCGCCAGAACCAGTCCGGCCTGTATGACAAGTCGAAGTCCGTCAAAGTTGGCAAGATGCGTGGTGCCAAGTACCGCCTGGATGGCAGTATTTCTTCGATCATCAAGAAGACCAGCGATTTGAAGGATGTCTATTACAAGATGAACCTGCGTCTGATCGAAATCGAGACCGGTATCGTCGAATGGTCCGACGAGAAGGAAATCCGCAAATCGGCAAAACGCTGATTCTGTCCGCAGTCACGGCAACCTGGAGAAATTGGGATGAACATCAAATGGTTTGCTTGCTTGGGTTTGGTGCTGTTCACAGCAATCGGGGGCGTTGCGTCGGCAGCTTCTCCTCCCAAGGTGGCCGTGACCGATCTGGCCTATGAGGAACGCGTCAGCGAATATTTTCGCGTCGTATCCGCTTCGGAAAGATCGTCATTGCGTGCGTCCGGACGTGAGAGCGAGCGTGAGTCGGACTACGGCTATTCACGGCGCAGCAGCGGCTCGGTAAATGCCAGGTCGGAAAGCAACTATTCTTCGACCGAAGGAACCTACAGCTACATCGACCGCGGTGAAATGCGTAAATTTACTGCGGACATCAAGGGCGGAATACTGAAGTCGGGCCGTTTCCAATTGGTTCAGGGCAAGCCGTTTACCGATGCCAGGAACAACGAGAAGTTGTACGACATTATTGGCCGTATCAAGAAGGGGATGTATCCCGGCGCCGATTATGTTTTGTTCGGGACGATCAACAGTATCGAGTTTCGTCAGGAAGCCAACCCCATCGACCACACCAACACGGTCTCGCATACTTTGAGTCTCGAACTGGTCGGCGAATTCAGTTTGATCAGCACTAAGAACTTTACGATCAAATCGTCTTTCAGCGCCATGGGTGCAGGCCAGGACGTCAAAATGCTGACCAGTCAGGGTGGACGTGTCGTGCTGAATCGGGGCAAGGTCGTTTCCGAAGTCTCCAGAAGTCTGGGCGAAGATGTCGCCCGGCAACTCGAAGAGCAAATAAGCGGGGTATACGGTGGCTCTGACGATGGCGGAGAGCAGAACTTACGTCCTCGCGAGGAATCACCTCGCGGGGAAGTCATCATCTTTAAATAGACCGCTTATCCATTGCGTACGCTCGGCGGGATACGTCTATCGTTTTCCGTCGCTTTTCGCATCCCGGATGGCACGAGCATAAAGCATGTTCAGGGCCGCCAGCTCCGGTGCGCTTGATCCTTTTTCGTTGAGCCGTTTCAACAAGGCCTCAAGCTTGTCAAATTCGCGCAATTCGAAATAGCTGGCGAGCAGATAGAGTTCCGGGTTCAGGTCATCGGCAACGCTCTGCTTGCGCATGTCCTCGTAATTCCTCTCGACCGTCTCCAGCTTGTCGTAAGGCGGCATGGAGCGCATGCGGATCATGCCGGTCTTGACGTGGTCATCTTGTGCCGGGGTTTTTGAAAGCTGCTTGACCAGAATGGCAGGCAGGGTTTTGACCTCAGGCTGCATGCTGCCTTTCGACATCTTGCTCGATCCGCTGCCGACCTCAAGCGCACCATGTCCCTGCCAGGTTTCCTGGCGGCCCCCATCGAAATACACCAGTTGCAGCCGCGCGTTACTCTCCATCATCAGCCGGTCGCCTTCCCGGACCTTGACGAAGGGCTTGAGTTCGCTGGCTACGCTTTTCTCTTCCTGCAATTTGACGTTTCCGGCGACTGCAGTTACCAAACCGACTTCAGTTGCCGAAGCGCTCAACGAAACGAGCGCCATTACTACCGCGCCAAGCCATCCCGTCGTTTTCATGAATTATTCTCCCTGGATATCTAGTACTTCAAATACGCGAACCGCTTCCTCGCGCCCCTTGACCTTGACAACCTCACTGCGCCCGCAAACGACCTCCCGACCTGCTTCAACAACCGTGGTTTCGCTTGCCAAGATAACGCAGCCAATCTCCTTTGTCATCCCTTCGAGGCGGGACGCCAGATTCACGGTATCGCCGATGGCAGTGAACTCCATACGCGTCGGAGAGCCGATATTGCCGATAACTGCCTCACCGCTATGCAAGCCGATGCCGACGGCAAACTTGGGCAGATCGCGATCGGCAAAGCGTTTAGCCATCCATGCGGCAAATTCTTCGGCCACCGCCTGTAACGCAATGGCCGCGCGTATGCCACGGATGGCATGGTCAGCCAGTGGCAAGGGCGAACCAAACTCGACCATGATGGCGTCGCCGATGAATTTGTCGATGCTGCCACCCTCGGCGAGCAGCGGTGCACAGGCGCGTTCAAAGTAGGTGTTCAGCATTTCGACAACCTCTTTCGCGTTTAGCCGCTCGCTGATTGTCGTGAAGTTTCGGATATCGGAGAACAGCACCGTCACGGTCTGCGATTGCCCGCCGAGTTCCGGGCGCGTGCCCGATTTCAGCAAAGCTTCAACTACCTGATCGGAAACGTAGCGGCCAAACATTTGGCGCACCCGCGAGCGCTCGCGCTCTTCTCCGGTCAAGCGCCAGCCCAGAACACCCAGCAAGGCAAGAGCGGTCGCTAACGCATACACCGAAACCGGCACCAAAATGCCGAAGCGAAAGGCCAGAAAGCCTGCCAGGGCCAATATAGGCAAATGCAAGGACCAGAGCAGGGCACCCGCCCAGACCGGCAACGCCACGAAGGCTGCGGCAGCCAGCGCCGTCAGGAGAAGGAGGGTAAACACGCGCAGGCCATTCTCCAGCGGCTGCATGCGTTCGCCGGCAAGCAGGGCCTCAAGTACATTTGCATGCAACTCGACGCCGGACATCAAGATGCCTCGACCTGAAAACAATCGAGTCGCGTAGGGGGTGAAATGTTCATCGTTAAGTCCGGCGGCGGTCGCACCGATCAGAACTGCCTTGCCGCGCAGCGCAATGACATTCGGATCGTTCAATGCATCGTCGGCGAGCAATTGCTTGAGTGAAATACGCGGAAACGTGCCGGGAGGCCCCATGTACGGAATGGGCTCCGGCGGCTGTTCCCGTTCCATTCTTCGCCCACCGAGCACCCAGCTTGTCCCCCGGGGATTCATTCCGCCAACCCGAACGGCGATGAGCGACGGCAGGCCGAGGACAGGAACGCTACCTTCCAGCGGCCTACGGTCGGCCACTGCAACGGGCGCCATCAGATAGCGGCGAATCACCCCGTCGCCTTCATCAAGCAGATCGGCAAGCGCGACGTATCCGGGAATATCGAAATCGGGAAGCGCCAGCAAATAGTCCGGGCTCGGCAAAAGATAATCCGTCTCGCGACCGCCCGATCCCGATCGAGTCGATGCCAACACCAGCTGTCCGCTGTTGACCTGTTCGCGGAAGACACGGTCATAATCCCGCGCCGCCTGTTGCAGATCCCCACCCAGTTTGCCCAGCCAGCGCTCGGGGCTGATGCTGAGCAGCATGTCAAGCCCGATCACCTTGACACCCGCTTGGCGCAGGCGGGCCACGGCAACAGCCAGTCGGTCAGTCCAGAAGATCATCGGATCGTCGGGGTATGCGGCCAGCGTATCTTCGTCAAGGGCAACGATTCCGACGTGTCGGGCCTCGGCGCGTTTTCCCTGCCACTGGAACCAGAAATCCTGCAGGCGCTGGTCAAGCGGATTCAGCGCGCCGCCACGCTGCAGCGTTTCGGCGGCAAGGCAGGCCGTCAGTGCGAAAAACACCAACCAATAAAATCTGCGTCCTCTGCCTAGGCGCTCGAGCATCATCACTCCTGGATTCGAATCAGTAGTAGAAGGCGAAAAGGCCCAGTGCTGATTGATTTCGCTTGTTCGATATTCTCAGGAGGTACACGCACGGGCACACGCTTTTCATGGGCTGACCTGATTCGTTGTGAGTTGGTCGATTCCATCTGAATCCCACCCCACACCCCGCCATCAGGCGGCTACGAGTTCTCCGGAAGACTTCTTTCGCGCCACCTTGCGAGGCTTTTCCGTCCCGACGGGCGCCGCGTGCAACCTGATCTTCAACGCCTTGATGACCTTGAGCACGGTCGAGAATTCGGGGTTTCCGCTTGCCGACAACGCCTTGTAAAGGCCCTCGCGGGTAATCCCGGAGTCACGGGCAAGCTGCGACATGCCGCGAGCGCGGGCAATATCCATCAATGCGGCACGCACCACGCTACCGTCACCGGGGTCTTCGTCAAGGCAGGAATCAAGATACAAAGCCATATCCTCTTCGGTGGCGAGGTGATCCGCCGGATCCCAGCGCGTAAATTTTTCAGTCATGGCAAATCCCTCCATTCCTTGGCTATCTCGATAGCCCGCTTGATGTCAGCACTCTGCGTGCTTTTGTCGCCGCCAGACAGTAGAACAACCAGAACCGAGCCACGCTGCATGCAGTAAAGCCGGTATCCGGGGCCGTAGTCGATGCGCAGCTCACTGACGCCTTCACGCACTAGTTTTACGTCACCAAAGTTACCCGTCTCCGCAAGACGGCGAATCCTCGCATTGATCCGGGCGATGGCCTGCCGGTCCTTCAGCTTGCCAACCCAACGAGAAAACGTTTCGCTCTGGAGGATTTCAATCACGGACAAAGTGTAATCCATGATTTACACATCTGCAATGAGGAAAAGCCTGGAATTCGGCCGCAATTTCCGGGTGGCGCGAAATGCAGGCGAATCGGGTGGCGTGCTTGGATCGCGCGCGCCCCCTCGACCCTCTATGCCAGATGGCTGCGTCGTCGTGCGACGAACTGAAATATCATTCCAGATTCTGAATCTGTTCGCGCATCTGTTCGATCAAGAGTTTGAGTTCCATCGCTGTCTGGGATACTTCGCTAGCCACCGACTTGGAGCCTAGCGTATTGGCCTCGCGGTTGAGCTCCTGCATCAGGAAATCGAGGCGCTTGCCGCAGGCGCCGCCCGCTTTCAACACGCGTTCAACTTCGTCGAGGTGCGTTGACAGGCGAGCGAGTTCTTCGGCAACGTCAATGCGTACGGCAAATACAGCCACTTCCTGCCGTATGCGTTCCTCGTCGATCGAGTTGATGGCGTCGAACAGGCGCTGCCTGAGCCTTTCCTGAAACGCCGCCTGCGCGGCTGGAATGAGCGGCGCCACATCGCGCACCAGCTCGCGCATGCGGGCCAGTCGTTCGAGAATCACGGTTGCCAGTTTTTCCCCTTCACGCGCCCGGCTGGCGGAAAAGTCCTCAAGCGCCTCGCTGGCCAGCGTCATGCAGGCCGGAATCAAAGCGTCAGTGTCGGGCAGGTCGTCACCGAACATCCCCGGCCAACGCAAGATATCGATGACGGCAAGTGGTGCAACCAACGGGAATTCATCCCGGATATGGGCATCAAACGATTTCAGGCGTTGAATCAAATCCGCATTCAGCGCCAGCGACTGGGCGCGCGTTGTTGCTGCAGCGAAATTTACCCGGCACTCCAGTTTGCCGCGCGTGAGTTTTGCACTGAACATTTCCCGCAGCGCGGGTTCAATGACGCGCAATTCTTCGCCTAAGCGGAACTGGAAATCGAGGTAGCGCGAATTGACGCATTTCAGTTCCATGTGCAACGCGCCGTACTCAACGTCAAGCGTTCTGGCGGCATAACCGGTCATGCTATAGATCATATTCGTCCCGAAGAAATCGATTGTTGGCCAGAAGTTAGCTTTACAGGCCACCGCCAAAGCCTGAAAATGGCCGGCAACCACATCATAGCTTCGATCTTCATGGCGCAACAAGCGAACCACGCCCTTCCTTCCGGTTTCCAACTCGATGAGTATCACATCGAGCATCAGCTATCACTGGGTGGTTTTTCTATTGTCTATCTGGCCACCGACAATGAAGGCAAGTTTGTCGCCATCAAGGAATACTTGCCGAACAGTCTCGCTTTGCGTGGCGAGGGTGAGATCAAACCGGTTATTTCCGATGATCACATGCCGGCATTCCGCTACGGGATGAAGTGTTTCTTCGAAGAGGGCCGCGCACTGGCCAAGTTGTCCCACCCCAATGTCATCCGTGTGCTGAACTTCTTCCGGGGCAATGACACCGTATATATGGTAATGGAATATGAGCAGGGGCGTACGCTGCAGGAATTCATCCAGAAGAACCGGGCGGTCGTTACCGAAAATTTCATCCGCAACGTCTTTACCAAACTGCTCAACGGCTTGCGTGAAGTGCATGCGCACAAACTGCTGCATCTCGACATCAAGCCATCGAATGTCTATATGCGACATGACTACACGCCTGTGCTGATCGATTTTGGTGCCGCACGACAGACGCTGGCCAGTGACACGCCGATGCTCAAACCGATGTACACGCCGGGTTTTGCTTCGCCGGAACATTACAAACAACGCGAATTGCTCGGCCCCTGGAGCGACATCTACAGCGTCGGCGCGTCGATGTACGCCAGCCTGGCGGCCATGGCGCCGCAAGCGGCCGACAGCCGTCTGGAAAAGGACAAATTGATTCCGGCCATGCAGCGCTGGGAGGGCCAATACTCGGAGCAATTGCTCAAAACGGTCGATTGGTGCCTTTCCCTCGATCACCTCGATCGACCGCAAAGCGTTTTTGCGTTGCAGAAGGCGCTGACCAAGAAAGTGTCCAAGCCGGAGTTGCGCAAGAAGAACTGGCTTGGACATGTCGTCGGTAAATTCAAGAGAAAGACAGAGGTCCAGTGAAATTCACCATTTATCAGGAAAGCCGACCAGGCAAACGCGCCAACAACGAAGACCGGCTGGCTCACTCCTATTCGCGTGACGCTTTGCTGATGGTCATTGCCGATGGAATGGGCGGGCATTATTACGGTGAAGTCGCGGCGCAAATCGCCGTGCAGGTTCTGGTCGAAACCTTCCAGCGCGACGCCAAGCCAGATATCCACGATCCATTCATGTTTTTGCAAAAGGCGATTTCCACCGCACATCGCGCCATCGTCGATTTTACCGATACCCACAAACTGAAGGATTCACCACGAACTACGTGCGTGGCCTGTATCGTGCAGGACAACATCGCCTACTGGGCGCATGCCGGGGACTCGCGGCTTTACCTGATACGTGGCGGCAAGGTCCTTACCCACACGCGCGACCACTCGCGCGTACAGTTGTTGATGGATCAGGGCGTGATCACTCAGGAACAGGCCGCGGTACATCCGGAGCGCAACAAGGTCTATAGCTGTCTTGGAGGTCAACAGCCGCCCGAGCTTGAGTTTTCGCGCAAAACCCCGCTGATGGCCGGCGATGTGCTGGCTTTATGCACCGATGGTCTATGGGGCGTACTGCCTGACGAGATGCTGGTTACCGCATTCAAGAGCAGAAATCTGATGCAGGCCGTGCCGATGCTGCTTGGCCAGGCCGAAAGCAAGGGTGGGCCGAACGCGGATAACCTGTCGATTGTCGTCGTGCGTTGGGAAGACAGCTATGTTGAGGAAGGGGCGAGTACGTCCAGTATCGTTTCGACGCAATCGATGTCTCGCGATACAGTCACCACCAAACTCGACGCTTTCGGACGCAATGCGAAGTACAAGACCGAACTGACCGAGGATGAAATCGAACGGGCGATCGAGGAGATCCGCTCAACCATCCAGAAATATTCGAAATAGGAAATCGCATGCGCCCAAGCCAACGCCAGCCTTCACAACTGCGCACCGTCTGTATTACCCGCAATTACACCCGATACGCCGAAGGTTCGGTACTCATCGAAATGGGCCACACGAAAGTGTTATGCACCGCCAGCATCGAAGAGTCATTGCCGGGCTTCCTGCGTGGCAAGGGGCAGGGCTGGGTTACCGCCGAATACGGCATGTTGCCGCGTTCGACGCACACCCGGAGCGCGCGTGAAGCGGCCAGAGGCAAGCAAAGCGGTCGCACTCAGGAAATCCAGCGTTTGATCGGCCGATCGCTGCGTGCCGTCACAGACCTCAAAGCGCTGGGCGAACGTCAGATCACGCTGGATTGCGATGTGCTGCAAGCCGATGGTGGTACGCGGTGCGCTTCGATCACCGGCGCCTGGCTAGCGCTCCATGCGGCTTGTGCGCATCTCGTTGCCCAAGGCAAGCTGGCGGAGAATCCGCTGCGTGACCACGTTGCCGCTATTTCGGTCGGCATCTACAAAGGCGAGCCGGTTCTTGACCTCGATTACCTGGAAGATTCCGATTGCGATACCGACATGAATGTCGTGATGACCGGCAAAAGGGGCATTGTCGAAATCCAGGGGACAGCCGAAGGCGAACCCTTCACGCGTGCGCAGATGACGCAGTTGGTCGATCTGGCCGAAGCTGGTATCGATGAACTGGTCGCCCGCCAGAAGGCGGCGCTTGACGAATGAAACTGGTCCTTGCTTCGAATAACGTCAAGAAACTCAAGGAGCTCGGCCAGATACTGTCACCGCTTGGGTGGGAGCTCATACCGCAGGCGCAGCTCGGCGTGCCTGAAACCGACGAACCGCATTGCACCTTTGTCGAAAACGCGCTGGAGAAGGCCCGCCATGCTTCCCGGATGACCGGCCTGCCGGCACTGGCCGACGATTCGGGCCTGTGCGTCGACGCCCTCGCTGGCGCACCGGGAGTGCAATCCGCCCGCTATGCCCAGACACACGCCAACGAACCCAAGTCGGATGCGCGCAACAACATGAAGCTGCTCGCTGAATTGGGCGAGCGCAACGATCGCTCGGCCCGTTTCGTTGCGGTAATCGTTTTCGTACGCCACGCCAATGACCCGCAGCCGATCATTGCCGAAGGCGAATGGCATGGCGAGATTCTCACCGAAGAACGCGGCAAAGATGGATTTGGATACGACCCGCTGTTCTATATTCGCGAGCTCGGCCAGGCTTCCGCAGAGCTTGGGGCCGAAGAGAAGAACCGCCGTTCGCACCGTGGGCAGGCACTGGCCAGGCTCGTGGAACGCCTGCAAGCGCAGCGCTGATGCGAGAAAAGACAAGCGCGCGCATCATTCCGATTGCGCCGCTAGGTAGCGTTAAAGGCTCAGGCGAGGGAAAACTTGCGTTCCGCAGACCGCCGCCGCTCTCGCTCTACGTGCATATCCCATGGTGCGTCAAGAAGTGTCCCTATTGTGATTTCAACTCGCATGAACGGCGCGGCGCTCGCCCCCTTGCGGAAGAGCCTGACGATGAGGAGGACGCTTACGTTGGCGCTTTGATCGCCGACCTCGAATCCGCCTTGCCGTTGGTTTGGGGGCGCAAGGTTTCGAGCATTTTCTTCGGTGGCGGCACACCCAGCCTGCTTTCCTGGCGGGCGCTGGACAAACTGCTGACGACGATCCGCACGCTTCTGCCGATTCTTCCCGACGCGGAAGTTACCCTGGAAGCCAATCCCGGAACGGTCGAAGCCGATAAATTCGCCGCTTTCCGCGATGCCGGCATCAACCGCCTGTCGCTGGGGATTCAGAGCTTCAATGCACAACATCTCAAGGCGCTTGGGCGGATCCACAACGACCTTGACGCCAGGCGTGCCATCGAGATCGCCGCCAGGCATTTCGACAATTTCAATCTCGACCTCATGTACGGGCTTCCCGGGCAGACGCTTGAGCAGGCCATCGACGATGTGGAGAATGCGCTCGCCTATGCACCGTCACATCTGTCCTGCTATCAACTGACGGTGGAGCCGAACACGGCCTTCGCCGCGGCCCCGCCCGTTCTGCCGGCCGACGATCTCTGCGCCGACATGCAGGACGCCATCGAGTCCCGGTTGACGGGAGCGGGAAGCGGGGCAGGCTTCACGCATTACGAGACGTCGGCGTTTGCCCAAGCGGGGCGGCAGTGCAGGCACAATCTCAACTACTGGCATTTTGGCGATTACCTGGGGATAGGCGCGGGAGCGCATGGCAAATTGACGCTGCATGACCGAGTGATACGCCAGATGCGCTGGAAGCAACCCAAGCGCTATATGACCGAAGCTGCCGAAAGCAATCCGGTTCAGGAGGAATCTTCAGTCGACAGCGCAGACCTGCCCGTCGAATTCATGATGAACGCATTGCGTCTGAATCAGGGGTTCGATACGCAATTGTTCGAGGAGAGAAGCTCATTGCCGTTGATCGGCATTGAGAATGCTTTGCGACAGGCGGTCGAGCAAGGGTTGATCGTGCGCCGACTCGGCCACCTCGCGCCGACGGATCGTGGAAGGCGACATCTCAATCGCCTGATCGGGATGTTCATCGCCGAGCGCAAACCCTAAACGCTACTGCTTCAGCGAATCGACCGCTTCGTCGAGTTGTTTCCTGAGCTCCTTGACCGGTCCGCCATAGGCCTCCGCCAGACGGATCTGGCGCATCAATTCGGTGATCCGGGCTTGTGTTTCGCGCCTGTCGACCGGCGTAATCGTGATCGAAGCAGTTTTGTCGCTAGACTTTGAGGAACCCGCGGGTGCGGCGTAACGATCGCTGGTCATGACCTGCGCTCGCTCGACACCCGGGTGGCCTCGTCTAGCGGTGATGACGATGGATCGGGGTTGATACGGCAAGGGCATGTTCTGGCGACGCGCATTCTTCTGCGCCATGGCGTTGCGCCGGAAAGCATTGACTGCGGCCATCAACTGTTGATGCAGGGCCTCGCTCGGTCGTCCTTCGGCTTCGGCCTTGCGGATTTTTTCAAGCAATATCTCGATTTCACTGGGTGCCGATGCCGATCGGCTGGCCTCACCGAAGGATTCCTTCGGCGCCTTGGCGGCAATGGCGAATTCCTCAGGAGACGAAATCATTTTGCCCAGTCGGTAATGTTCGTAACGCATGGCCATGGTCAGTGCGGTGTCGCCCCGATCGTTCTTCGCTTTCGGGTCGGCGCCAGATTCCAGCAATACTTTGGTCATGTCTTCACGGCCTTCGCGCGCGGCCAGAATCAGCGGGGTCGACCCATTGGGCGAACGGGCATTGACTTCGGCGCCTTGTTCGATCAGGTATTTGGCCAGCCCCTGGTGACCATTGAATACGGCATAGTGCAGCGCACCCCAATAGTTTCCGTCGCGGTTAAGCACCGCCCCGCGGGCAAGCAGCCATTTGACCGCTTCCAGATGCCCGTTCCATGCCGCCAGTTGCAGCGGCTGTTCTCCACTCCGATTGGCGCGTCTAATATTGGCGCCATGCTCGACGAATAACGCCATGATCGGAATGTTTCCATGCCATGCGGCGATCATCAATCCGGAACCGATCTGGTCGGCTTGAAACTCGGGGTCAAGACCTTCGCTCAGCCATCTTTTGACTTGCTGGATATCGCCCTGCTCAATAGCCCAACTGAAGCTTATGGAGTCCGGCAGCTTGGCCCATGCCGTGCCGGCATTCAGACACAGCAACAAAAACAAGGCACGAATGGTTGTGGTGATCACCTGCATTTGAAACATCCTCCATCGGTGTGACATCCCGCAGGGTGCAACGCCCGGTTTTGTTGCACAATAGCGTGTCGATGTCGCTCCGTTTGATAACCGCATTTGCGCTTTCGCTTGCCCTGCACGGCGTCCTGCTCGTCCCGGACATCATGAAGCGCCTGTCTGTTGCCCCGCCCCGTCCGGCGCTGCAGGCTATATTACGTCTGCCGCCCAAGCCGGAAAAGCCGCCTGACGAGCCTTTGCTCAAAAATACGATCGATACCGAAGAAGCACCGAAAGTCGTCAAATCGCCCGCGCCCGCACCGGTCAAGCCCGAGCAACACGCCCTGTCCAAACAGGAGGTACGGGCCGCACAGAGAAAAGTATCACAGTATGTGTATTATCCCCCCGAGGCCGTCGCGCAAGGAATTGAAGGCGAAGTGAGACTGATCCTGAAACTCGCCGCCGATGGTACGGTTGTCGACGTCAGCATTGCCGCCAGTAGCGGCCATCCCATCCTCGACAATGCCGCCATCAAGGCGGTTTATGCCATGGGCAAACTAAGCGGCGCAACGTCGCGAGAACTGATCCTGCCGGTCATTTTCCAATTGCAATGAATTCGGCCTGCGCCGGAAGACAACATCCCAAACGCCATGGCCCAACCGTAATCCGCGACGCTCGAACTTGGTCAGCGGGCGGGTGGCGGGTCGTGGAGCAAAATCAAGGGCCGTGTTTTCCAGCAGGGGTTCGGCCGACAAGACCGCAAGCATTTGTTGGGCGTAATCTTCCCAGTCGGTAGCGCAGTGGATGTAAGCACCCGGCGCGAGACGGCTGGCGATCAGTGCAACCAGAGGCGGCTGAATCAGGCGCCGCTTGGTATGACGCGCTTTTGGCCACGGGTCGGGGAAAAAGATATGCACACCGGACAATGCGGCGGGCTGAATCATGTCGCGGAGAACTTCGACTGCATCGTGCTGAATGATGCGCTGGTTGTTGAGTCCGGCTTCGGCGACCAGCTTGCACAGATTGCCCACGCCCGGCGTATGCACTTCGATGCCGAGATAGTCGTTCTGCGGGTTGGCTGCCGCAATGGTTGCCGAGCTTTCGCCCATGCCGAAACCGATTTCAACAATACAAGGCGACGTACGCCCGAAAACAGCCGCCAGATCGACTGGCGCAGGCACATACGGCACGCCGATCCGGTCCATCATCGTTTGGTAGTAGCGATGCTGTGCGTTGGATACGCGCCCCTGCCGAAGCACATAACTGCGAATGTGCCGGTGCGTGTTGCCGACCAGGCTTGCTGCAGGCGTGTGTTCCGCAAGATCTCCCACGTTCATGAACCGACCAGCCCGGCGGTCGGCGACGAGGGGTCGGCCGAGTAGTATTTGCGCGTCATGCGCCCCGCAAGGAAAGCCTCGCGTCCGGCTTCAACGGCTTTCTTCATGGCGCTGCCCATCAACACGGGGTTCCTGGCGTGCGCGATGGCGGTGTTCATCAGCACGCCGTCGCAACCGAGTTCCATGGCAATGGCCGCATCCGATGCCGTCCCGACGCCGGCGTCAACCAGCACCGGGACCCTGGCGTTGTCGATGATCAGTCGCAGGTTCCATGGGTTGACAATACCCATGCCGGATCCGATCAGCGAAGCCAAAGGCATGACCGCGACGCAACCGATCTCTTCGAGCATTTTGGCTTGAATCGGGTCGTCGGCGCAGTACACCATCACCTCGAAACCCTCTTTGACCAGTATTTCGGCCGCTCTGAGCGTTTCCGGCATATTCGGGAAGAGGTTGGTCGGATCGCCCAGCACTTCCAGTTTGCACAGCGAATGGCCATCGAGAAGTTCTCGCCCCAGTCGCAAAGTGCGCACCGCCTCGTCGGCCGTATAGCAACCCGCCGTATTGGGCAGTATGGTGAATTCGGAAACTGGCAAAGCATCGAGCAGATTGGGTTCGGCGGAATTCTGGCCGATGTTTACGCGGCGGATAGCTACCGTAATGATTTCCGCACCCGACGCATCGATGGCTGCGCGCGTTTCGGCAAAATCCCTATACTTGCCGGTGCCGACAAGAAGACGCGAACGGTAGGTCTTGCCGGCGATCGTCAGACGATGCTCAATACTATTCATGGGGTTTCCTGAGGGTTGCTTTCATTTGTATTCGTGTCGTTCGTGCCTATCCACCGCCGACGGCAACGACAATTTCAAGCGTATCGGCATCGCCCAGCGTTACTTCGCCATGTTTGCCCCGGGGCACGATTTCACCGTTACGTTCGACTGCGATGCGCTTGCCGGCATAGCCCAGTGCGTCGACCAGGGCAGCCACTGTCATTGCTGTCGGGAATTGGCGAAGTTCGCCATTGATCGTGATCTTCATTAACCGCCGTTCTATCCTTAGGTCCGACCGTTCGCCTTGTCGAATCCTGAACAAGGCAAGTCCATAAATTGCATTGGCGAACAAAATCGGCGCAATGGGCACCTGGAGCGGGCGATGGGAATCGAACCCACGGCTCTAGCTTGGGAAGCTAGGGTATTACCATTATACGACGCCCGCTTAACTGGTCGGCCATTCTACGATGCTTGGGCCTGTTTTCACAACTTGACGGCAGCAATGTGTCTTGTCGTCGGCTGACGATAGAGCAGCGTCCCGGCCGCCCGTACCGCCCTGTCAGCTTGTGTTTGAGTCGATGCGTGAAAGCGCGGGCTACAATAAGCGTCCAAGTTCAGGAGCAAAGTATTGTCTTTACTTCCGGTTGAACCCGACTCTGGCAACGAGATTCAGCTCAGCCCGCAGCCGCGGACGTATTTGCGCCAACTGGCACTGCAGTGTGCTGCGGCATTCGCGGTACTGTCATTGGCCTGGCCTTACTACGGCATCAGAAATGAATCCATGCCCTGGATGGCTACTGCGCTTGCCATCGGGGGCGCCGCACTCCTGATCGCCATGGTCACCCGCCAACCCTGGTGGTGGACGTTGATACACGCTTTATTTGCGCCACTGGCCTGGGCCGTCGCTGCTTTGTCGATTGACCCAGGCTGGTTTCTGCTGGCGTTCATGCTCATGCTGCTTGTCTATCGCGGTGCGATCGCCGGACAGATACCGCTCTACCTTTCCAACACCGCCACGGCAGCTGCTATCGCCGCAATCACCGTAGAGCGATCCGGAATGCGCCTGGTCGACTTGGGGGCCGGCATCGGTAGCGTGCTGCGACCGTTGGCCCGAGCGCGCGCAGATGCTCTGTTCACCGGTATCGAAAACGCTCCGGCCACGTGGTTGGCCGGTTATATTTCGACCGTTGGTCTGGCCAACTGCCGGTGGTGCTGGGGCGATTTTTGGCATGCCAATCTCGCGGAATACGATGTGGTTTATGCGTTCCTTTCCCCGGCTCCCATGCCAGCGTTATGGAAAAAGGTTGTGCGCGAAATGCGCCCAGGGAGCCTGTTCATCAGCAACAGTTTTGCTGCACCGGGAATTGAACCCAGTGGCATTGTCGAAGTGAATGATGCACGAGAAACACGGCTATACTGCTATCAGCGCTGATTGCGCCAACCATCGCGTAGCGACGATCATCGCCAGGATTCAACAAAAATGAGGTTATGATAGCTGCGCCTTGGCGTCTATTTAGGGCATGACTGTTCCATCCGCGAAATAGTTTGCTATGGTGAGTCTCTTACAACGATTGGAGCGACACGATGACGACAAATACCCCCCCAAGCAATCCGCTGGAATTCGCTCAAAATTTGTGGGGAAAAATGGGCTTTTCCCTACCGGGCATGGTCACTCCGACTTTCGATGTGGATGAATTGGAGAAACGTCTGGTTGATCTGAAAGCAGTCGAAGGCTGGCTTAAGATGAACCTGTCGATGTTGCAGATGACAATCCAGACCCTTGAAATGCAATGCACTACGCTCAATGCTGTCAAGCAAATGAGCAATATCAAACCTGACCTGGGCACCGTGGCAAAACTCCCATCTTTAAAGATGTCTGCCGGACCCGCAAAGAAAGACGGTGCTGATGATGCGCTGCAAGCGACCATGTGGCCGTGGGCGTTGATGCAGCAAATTCAATCGCAAATGCAAGAAGCGATGGAAAAGCAAACTGCAACGCCGACAAGTTCAGCAAAGTCGTCTGGCAAGCCGGATAAGAAATAGCCCTGGTAGTATGCGCTCACTGTTAGGCGCGGATTCGATTAGACATTGGCCTGCCCGGTTCAACAGGGCAGGTTTCGGGTGAACGTTCGCGGCAAATTGGCTGCGCGAAGGTGAATAGATATTGAAACCTGCGTAGTTTACGTGTAGTGTGTTCAGTTGTTGAACGCACTCGAGTAGATGTTGTGCTAAACGATGACCTGCGCTACAAATTGCTGAAACTTCTTGCCGAAGAGCCCCAAATCAGCCAGCGCGATCTGGCAAGACGCTTGAGTATCAGTGTTGGCAAAGCGAACTATTGCCTCAGCGCCCTGGTTGAAAAAGGGCTGGTGAAGATCAACAATTTTCGGAAGGCGAACAATAAGCTTGCCTATGCCTACCTGCTCACGCCGCGTGGCATCGAAGAAAAAACCCAGATTACAGTCAGCTTTCTCCAGCGCAAGATGCGCGAATACGGCGATTTGCAGCGAGAGATCGAAGTATTGCGGCGGGAAGTGATGGCGACGGGGAGTGGCGAATGCTACGTCAACGCTGACGCCTCGCCGCAGCAGTTGGTTATCGGAGATTCACGTTGATCTCGCCGACAAAACCCGGGCAGCACGCGGAGGAGTCAGGCTGGTATGTGGTTTATACCCGGCCACGCCAGGAAGCGCGTGCGCTGGAAAATCTGCGCAATCAGGGGTTCGTCTGCTTTCTGCCCACGCTGTCTGCCGAGCGTTTGCGCGGGGGGCGACAAGTTGAAATCGCCGAGGCCTTGTTTCCGCGTTACCTCTTCGTTTATCTGGAAGTTGGACGCAGTAACTGGTCGACGATACGCAGCACACGTGGCGTTGTTCGGCTGGTTGAGTTTGGCGGTGTGACCACGCGTATACCATCTTCACTTATCGAGGCACTGGCTGAGCAACCAGTTCAGCAGAAGAAACTGTTTGAAGTGGGTGAGCGGCTAAGAGTGATCGACGGGCCGTTTGTCGGAATCGAGACAGTATTGCAGCGCTTGTATAAGACGCCGGACGGCGAAGCGAGAGTGATAGTGCTGATGGATATTCTGGCAAGACCTCAGCAAATCAGTTTGCCGGTATGTGTTGTGCGTAGAGCGGCATAGAGTTTCACTCGTTGCGATCACCTTTAATTGTCGGGAAATGCGTTTTTTGGAATGACGCCTAATTCAAGGGCGGTAGCGTGGCGATTCAACAAGAAACATCCCCAGCGACAGTATAGATAAATGCGATTAGGCGTTCGCCAATCGATTCTGAATGGAGGCATGTGCAATCCACCCAACCCATAACCCACCTCTTTAACCGGCTCTGGCAGCACATCAGTCGGCGGCGGCGGGTTCAGTTCGGGCTTTTGCTGGTTTTGATGATTCTTTCCTCGTTTGCAGAGATCCTCAGCATCGGGGCTGTGATGCCATTTCTAGCCGTGCTGACTACACCGGATCGCATTTTTGAACGCCCGGTTGTCCAGCCCATAATCCAGATTCTGGGTATCACTTCGCCAGAACAACTCCTGCTGCCGATTACTGTCGTTTTCAGTATTGCCGCTCTCGTGGCTGGAGCAATGCGTTTATTACTGCTTTGGGCAAGCACCCGCCTTACCTTCGCCACCGGGGCTGATCTCAGTATCAACATCTATCGGCGCACGCTTTATCAGCCGTATGCGGTTCATGTAGCTCGCAACAGCAGTGAGATTATTAACGGTATTTCGAACAAAACCAGTGGCGTAATCAATGCCATCATGATGTTCCTCAACCTCATTGGTTCGAGTGTCATGTTGATTGCTATCCTCATTGCGCTGTTATCTATTGAGCCGCTTGTGGCT
Source organism: Propionivibrio sp. (assembly GCA_016705685.1). Classification (GTDB taxonomy): domain Bacteria; phylum Pseudomonadota; class Gammaproteobacteria; order Burkholderiales; family Rhodocyclaceae; genus Propionivibrio. The sequence goes on along the minus strand of JADJLB010000001.1, from coordinate 288,246 downwards.
CTAACCGCATTTGTTGGTTTTGGCCTGATCTACGCACTCATCATCAGAATTACGCGGAATCGGCTTCTGGTTAACAGTCAACTCGCGGCGCGTGAATCCACACGCGTTATCAAATCCCTGCAAGAAGGGTTGGGCGGAATTCGCGACGTCCTGATTGATGGCAGCCAGGCTACCTACTGTCAAATCTACCGAAGTGCCGATTTGCCCCTACGTCACTCGCAGGGCAGCAGCGTGTTTATCAGTGCCAGCCCCCGCTATGCGATGGAAGCACTAGGGATGACGCTCATTGCTACGCTAGCGTACTCACTTACCCAACAAACCGAGGGTATCGCTAGGGCTATCCCAGTCCTCGGGGCATTGGCGCTCGGCGCTCAGCGCTTGTTGCCCGTCTTGCAGCAGGCATATGCGGCGTGGGCAAACGTTAAGGCGGGGCAGGCTTCCCTGCAGGATTCCCTGGAACTTCTTGACCAACCCTTGCCTGAGTATGCTGATCAGCCTGCGGCCAACCCGATGCCTTTTCAGCAACAGATCAGGCTCAATCAACTCTCGTTTCGCTATGGTCCGGAAACACCTTGGGTGCTTGAGAAACTTGATCTCACAATAGCCCGAGGTAGTCGAGTTGGTTTCATCGGGGCGACCGGTAGTGGCAAGAGTACGTTGCTCGATATCGTCATGGGTCTGCTGCAATCCACTGAAGGCGCTTTAGAGATAGATGGCCAGTGCATTACGTCTGCCAACTGTCGCAACTGGCAAACTCATATTGCGCATGTCCCGCAGGCTATTTTTCTTGCGGACAGAACAATCGAAGAAAATATAGCCTTTGGCATATCTAAAGGGCAGATAGACCATGAGCGTGTCAGGCAGGTCGCACGCCAGGCACAGATCGCCGACATCATTGAGACTTGGCCTCAACAATACCAGACCGTCGTGGGAGAGCGCGGTATTCGGCTTTCCGGCGGGCAACGTCAGCGCATCGGCATCGCACGTGCTCTTTACAAACAAGCCGATGTGATCATCTTTGACGAGGCCACCAACGCACTAGACAATGAAACTGAACAAGCTGTCATGCAGGCCATCGAAGGATTAAGTGAAGACCTCACAATACTCATCATCGCTCACCGCCTCACGACTTTGAAGAACTGCACGCAGATAGTAGAGCTCGGCGAGAGACGTATTCTTCGTGCCGGCACCTATCATGAAGTTGTAATTCAATCTGAGTGAATCATCTAATCGGGCTGTCTTGATGCCAAAAACCTCTAAAGTCCTTGTTACCGGAGCTGACGGTTTCATCGGTTCGCACCTCACTGAAGCCCTGGTTCGCGCTGGCCATAATGTTCGGGCCTTCGTCCTTTACAATTCATTCAATTCCTGGGGTTGGCTGGACAATTGCGCCACCGACGTTAAGGGCGAGTTCCAGGTTTTCGCCGGCGATATCCGTGATCCGCATGGGGTAAAAGAAGCGATGAAGGGCTGCGACAAGGTGCTGCATTTGGCTGCCCTGATAGCTATTCCCTACTCCTATCATTCACCCGATACCTATGTTGATACGAATATCAAAGGAACTCTAAATGTGCTTCAAGCAGCCCGGGATCTGGGAACAAGAAGGGTAATTCATACTTCGACCAGCGAAGTTTACGGGACCGCACGTTTTGTCCCGATTACCGAAGAGCACCCATTGCAAGGGCAGTCTCCATACTCGGCCACCAAAATTGCAGCAGATCAATTGGCCTATTCCTTCTATGCCTCGTTTGGTTTGCCAGTGGTGATCGCGCGGCCATTCAATACCTATGGCCCACGTCAGTCCGCCCGTGCCGTGATCCCTACCGTCATTACCCAGATCGCAAATGGGATGAGGCAGATAAAGCTCGGTGCGGTATCTCCGACACGAGATTTCAATTTTGTAAGTGACACGGTTGAAGGGTTCATCGCCGCATTGAATTCTGATCAAGGTCTGGGTGAAGCGGTCAACTTCGGGAGCAACTTCGAGATTTCAATTGGCGATACCGCACAATTGATTGCCGAAGCCATGAGCGTCAAGATCGAGATAAGCACGGACGAAAGCCGCTTACGTCCCGAAAACTCCGAGGTTGAGCGCTTATGGGCCGATAACTCCAAAGCAAAACAGATTTTCGGCTGGCAGCCCCGCTACGGTGGCCGCGAAGGGTTCAAGCGTGGTTTGGCGGAAACTGCCGAATGGTTCGTGCAGCCAGATAATCTGCGCCGATACAAAGCGGATAGCTACAACCTGTGAGTGTTTGTAGTAAACGATCCCATTTTCGAAAACAGGTCACCAGCGTCATACAGTTGTATGAAACAATTAGTGCTCGAATCTCATTTTAGCGAATCGCCAATTCAAACAGATTCAGGAGAGAATTGTGGCGGACTTTGATATTGCTGGCCGCTTGATTGGTGACGATCATCCACCTATTGTGATTGCGGAAATTGGTATCAATCATGAGGGATCCATCGATACCGCTATTGCCATGGCGGATGCTGCCATAGATTCTGGTGCAGAGATCATCAAGCATCAGACGCATATCATTGAGGACGAAATGTCCAATGAGGCGAAGTTGGTGATACCCGGTAATGCCGATGTTTCCATTTACGAAATCATGGGTCGCTGCGCGCTCTCCGAAGATGATGAATGGCGTCTAATGCAGCACACGCAGCAGCGTGGAGCTATCTTTCTTAGTACGCCATTTTCGCGCGCGGCGGTCGATCGACTTGTTGCCTTTGATATCCCGGCTTTCAAAATCGGTTCGGGCGAATGCAACAACTACCCCTTGATCAAATATGCCTCCCGTTTCGGTAAGCCGATTATCGTTAGTACCGGCATGAATTCAATCGATACTGTCCTTCCGACGGTTGAGATACTGCGCAAGGCAAATGTGCCATTTGCGCTGCTGCATTGTACGAATATTTATCCGACACCGCCTGAGCTGGTTCGATTGGGCGCTATGGTCCAAATGAAGGAAACTTTTCCGGACGCGGTGATCGGATTATCCGATCACACCACTTCAAACTACCCCTGTTTGGGCGCTGTCGCCTTAGGCGCTTCAATTCTCGAAAGACACTTTACAGATCGTATGGATCGGCCGGGACCCGACATCGTCTGCTCAATGGATCCGTGTGCGCTCTCCGATTTGATTAAAGGAGCAAAAATTATTCACGCTGCGCGTGGCGGCGAAAAAACACCGGTCGACGCCGAGGCCCCGACGATTGCGTTTGCTTTTGCTTCGGTAGTCGCCATCCAGAATATCGAAGCTGGTCAGGTCTTGAGTGAGGAGAACATTTGGCTCAAGCGACCGGGTGGGGGGGATTTCTCAGTGTTGGACTATGAGTTGTTGATTGGTAAGCGTGCGTCTGCACCGATAGTAAAGGGGTTTCAGATCAAGAAGACTGACCTTGATTTGTGAACGGCGCTTGAAGGTTGTTGTCACAGGTGCGTCCGGTTTTCTCGCCGGCTACGTTTTGCGCGCTCTTGCTCTGCGAGAAGGGGTGGAATTGGCGGCGGTCAGCCGAACATGCATTCCACAAGCAACGCTGGTTCCGGATTACTCGCATTCGCCAGCGGGTGATGTATTGATACATCTAGCCGAAAATTGCGATCGCGCTGAGGTCGAGGAAGCTGGCGAAGCATATGAAGAAGGCGTAAATGCTACGCTCACGGCGTTGTTGGCGAAGGGCTACTCGCGCGTCGTTTACGCGTCATCCTCGGTGCTCTATGATGGCGCCGACTTGAGCATGCGATCACCAGAAGCGGCAATCCGGATTGTTGATGCCTACACGCGAATTAAGCGCAATTCGGAGCTTGCTGTACTGAACTCTTCGGGAGGCGTTGTGGGTCGCCTTTCAAATGTTTATGGGCCGGGAATGTCCGAAAAGAACGTATTGAGCACAATCTTGCGGCAGCTTGGAAACAGAGACGCTCTGGAAGTAATGGACACGGAGCCGGTGCGTGATTTCCTGTGGGTCGAAGATGCAGCGGAAGCATTAGTTGCGTTAGCACTCAATGACTCCCGTCCGGCAGAGTACGGAAGTCTGTTTAATTTGGGAAGTGGTGTCGGAACGTCGATAGGAAACCTAGCCAGATTGGCACTGGAAGTCGTTGGCCAATCTGACAGAATCGTGAAAGCCCGATTCCCGTCGCCGGGACCGTCAAGTTTGGTGCTGGATTGCTCAAAGACGGCAGCCGCCTGTGGATGGGAGCCGAGGACGTCGCTGCGCCAAGGGCTAGCAAGTCTGTTGAACAAAGTGAAAGAAAAGAAATGAAGAAGCGCATTATCGCCATTTTTACTGGCAACCGCGCCGAGTATGGTTTGCAGTATCCGATATTGCGTGCCGTAGATCGCCATGCCGATTTAGAATACCGTCTGCTCGTTTCTGGGGCACATCTGGACCCCAACTTCGGAAGTACGCTTGATGAAATTCGTTCCGATGGCTTCCGCGTCGACGCTGAAGTCAAGATTGAAATGGACGCGTCTTCCCTTTTGGCGACCGCTCAGGCTATCGGATCAGGTGTTCTGGCAATCAGTCAGGTTTTGAATGAAATAAAGCCTGATATGATGGTCGTGTATGCTGATCGATTCGAGGGTTTTGCCGCAGTGATTGCTGCCAGTCAGATGAATATTCCTACTGCGCACATTGAGGGTGGAGACTTGACCGAAGGCGGCGCACTCGACGATTCCGTACGGCATGCGATGACGAAGCTGGCTCATCTCCACTTTACGACAAACCAACAGGCAAGTAATCGTATTCTTGGTATGGGAGAAGAGTCATGGCGCGTTCATACAGTGGGTTTCCCAGCCATAGACTTGATCTCTGAGGGTCGCTTTGCGTCGGCAGAAGAAATCGTGGAGAAGCTTGGTTTGGACCTTTCGCGCCCGGTCGTCCTGTTCACCCAGCATTCGGTAAGTACTGAGTTCAATCATGCGGCCGAGCAAGTTGCCCCTTCGTTGACGGCGATCGAGCAACTTGCAGCCGAAGGTGTCCAGACGATCCTTACTTATCCAAATAACGACGCTGGTGCGCAAGCGATTATCGAGCGGCTCAAGGCTTTTGCCAACGCAGGCATACCTGGTACACAAGTTTGCCGTTCCATTGGACGGCATCTTTATCATGGCGTGTTGGCGCTCGCTCGTGATGAAACGCTGCAGATTGCTTGCGTCGGAAATTCATCCTCTGGCCTAAAGGAAACACCAGCCTTTGGTTGCCCGACTGTGAATATTGGGACGCGACAGGAAGGTCGGCTGCGAGGCGAGAACGTGCTCGATGCTGCGTATGTTTCCAAAAGTATTGTCGACGCGGTACATCGTTGCTTTTACGATGAGAGTTTTCGGGCGATTTGCCGGGGCGCTGAAAACCCGTATTGGCTCGGCGATGCCGGACCGAAGATTGCTGCCGTTTTGGCAACGGTCCCGCTGGATGCGCGGCTGATTAGGAAGCGCATGACACTCAAGGGCGAGACGCGGGATGGCTGGTTCCGATGAGTGAAGCCCCGCTCTTGGCCACCGCAACCTTGATGGATGCGGTACGTGCCATAGAGATGAGTCGGCGACGTATGGCTGTCGTAGTGTCTGACGAAGGCCGTCTGCTGGGTACGTTGACCGATGGGGATATTCGGCGCTGTCTGCTGGTCGGCGGCAGTCTGGAAACTGTTGTGGCCCTAGCCATGAATCCCAATCCACTGACGGCGGATTGGGAGAGTCCGGACGGTTACCTACGGGATTTGATGCGTTGTAGAAACGTGCTGGCAGTGCCTCTGCTTGATCGTGCGGGAAACTTCGTACGTATGGTGCATCTCACCGACCTCGAACAGGGCGACAGCATTGCGTCGGGAGCACCCCCTGGCTTCAGCTTTGCAGTCATCATGGCCGGTGGAGAAGGAATGCGTTTACGACCGCTGACTGATGAGATTCCGAAGCCGATGGTAGAAATCGGTGGGATTCCGCTGCTCGCCCGTCAGATTGAACGCCTAGCAAAAGTCGGTATTGGCCGTGTGTATATTTCGGTTAATTACCTGAGCCACATCATTGAAGAGTACTTTGGTGATGGTGGCAATTTTGGGATCGAAATTTGCTACCTGCATGAACAGGAAAAGCTGGGTACCGCTGGCGCCTTGGGTTTGTTACCCGAGATTCCGAGAGGACCGATTATCGTCATGAATGGAGATGTGCTGACGAATTCTGACTTCGACAGTTTCTATGCTTTTCACATGAGTCACGGAGCCTGCGTCACGGTTGCAGCAATCGATCACCGGGTTGAGATTCCATATGGAGTGATTCGTGCGGACGGATCGCTCGTGACGGATCTCGTTGAAAAGCCATCCGAACGCTTCCTTTGCAATGCGGGAATTTATGCGCTGTCACCTGCGGCCTTGAATTGGGTACCAGAGGGTGAATTTTGCAACATGACCGATATAATCGCTGCCGGACTTACAAAAAAACAAACGATCGCCGTATTCCCGATTCACGAGTACTGGAGCGATATCGGCACGCCGGACGATCTTGAAAAAGCGCGAAATCACTTCGCTAGAATGGAATTAGTAAAATGATACATCGTTTTTATTTTTATTGCTCGAAGGTCAGATGCGTCGGAGATGATATCTAAATGAGTGATGCATATTTCGGCCTTCCGGAACGTGTCGTATTCTGTAAGCACTGCGTGATTTCGAATCAGCGTCCGAGCTCATCGGTAGAGTTTAAGCATAAGCGCGATGAGAGAAAGGCGACTATCGGTTTCGACGATGAGGGGGTATGCGATGCCTGTCGATATCACGAAATGAAGGAAGGTCAGGTCGACTGGGTTAGGCGAGAGCAGGAACTTGTCAAGATGCTCGGTACGCACCGCAGAAACGACGGTGGCTACGACATAATCGTTCCGGGTAGCGGTGGCAAGGACAGTGCGTTCACCTCTCACATTCTCAAGTACAAGTACGGCATGAACCCGCTGACAGTCACTTGGGCGCCACACCGGTATACGGAAATTGGCTGGAGGAATTTTGAGAAATGGATCCACGTCGGCGGTATGGACAACATTCTTTTCACTCCGAATGGGCGCCTGCACCGCTACCTGACACGACAGGCTTTCCTTAACCTGTTGCATCCCTTTCAGCCTTTTATCGTCGGTCAGCGCATCATCGGCCCGCTAATGGCGGCAAAGTTTGGCGTCAAATTGGTGATGTACGGTGAGAATCAGGCCGAGTATGGAAACAACCTGGCCGAAAACTACAAGTCCACAATGGACAGGAAGTTCTTCTCAGTAGGCGACACCTCCGAGATGATCCTTGGGGGCAAGCCGGTTAGCGAGATTATCGAGGAAGAGCAGTTCACTCTGAACGACTTTACGCCATATATTCCACCGAGTGCAGATTACCTTGAGAGCAGAGGAGTTGAGGTGCAATATCTCGGCTATTACCTGAAGTGGGATCCTCAGGAGTGTTATTACTACGCAGCTGAACATACGGGCTTTGAGTCAAATAGCGAACGCACCGAAGGCACATACTCGAAGTACAGCAGCATTGATGACCGTATCGACATGTTTCACTACTACACCACATTGATAAAGTTCGGTATTGGGCGTGCGACTTACGATGCGGCGCAGGAGATCCGTAACGGTAAGATCACGCGCGAAGAAGGTGTTAACCTTGTTCGAAAATATGACCAAGAATTTCCGAGAAAGTATTTTGGAGATTTTCTCGACTACATCGGCATCAGCGAGGAAACTTTTCACTCAACGGTGGACAAGTTTCGTTCCCCACATCTGTGGACGCATGAAGATGGAATTTGGAAGCTACGCTACTCTGTGTGGAGTGACGTTCTCTAAGCGATTCACATGCGCAGCGTAAGACTAATTGCTCGCCTAGACATTAAAGGCCCCAATCTTATCAAAGGCATTCACCTCGAAGGTTTGCGCGTCATTGGCTCCCCAGGTGAGCACGCCCTGCGTTACTACGAGCAAGGTGTCGATGAACTAATCTATATGGATTGTGTGGCCAGCTTGTATGGTCGGAATCATTTGGCCGAAATCGTTCAGGCAGCAGCTAAGGACATCTTTGTTCCGATGACGGTAGGGGGTGGCATCCGCTCGATTGACGATGCCTCCGAAGTCCTGCGTGCTGGAGCTGACAAGGTGGCGATCAATACGGCAGCTGTCGCAAATCCGGAGCTTATTACCCAAATATCGCGGCGCTTTGGCAGTCAATGCATGGTGTTATCGATTGAGGCCAAGCAAATTGAGCACGAACGGTGGGAAGTCTACGTCGACAATGGACGTGAGCGGACAGGCATAGACGTCGTTGATTGGGTACGGCGCGGCGTGGCAATGGGAGCGGGAGAGGTCTTGTTAACTTCGGTAGACCGTGAGGGAACGCGAAAGGGTTTCGATATTGCTTTGCTGGCGGCGGTTAGCTCAGAAGTTGCCGTACCTGTGATAGCCAGTGGCGGCATGGGCAAGCCGGAGAATTTGGTTACTGCAGTGCGTGCCGGAGGAGTCGATGCCGTAGCCATGGCCGATTTGTTGCACTACAAGAGGGCAACGATTGGTGATGTGCGTCGTGTTGCGCGCGAAGCTGGCATCGGTGTGCGAGACTATGAATTTGCCTGAGGTCACTGTCGTCGACTACGGAGTCGGCAATCTCCTCAGCGTTCGCCGAGGACTAGAGCGTTGCGGGGCAAGTGTGGTAGTAACGTCCGATCCGGATAAGATTTACTCTGCGAGAAAGGTGGTCTTACCGGGGGTAGGCGCCTTCTCGAACGGCATGGCTGAATTGCAGCGCACTGGACTCGATACAATCGTGCAATCGCTGGCCGCACGTGGTGTTCCGTTGCTCGGCATATGTCTGGGTATGCAACTGTTACTCGACGAGAGCGAAGAGTTTGGCAAGACAGCTGGACTAGGGCTGGTTCCCGGTCGTGTCGTTCCTGTCCCGGCGCTAAGTACAGGCGGTTTTCCACAGAAGGTTCCTCACATTGGCTGGAGTCCTTTGGCCTTGCCGGTAAAGCGACAGAGCTGGGAATCGTCACTCCTGCAAGGTATCAAGGCCGGCGAAGCGGTATATTTTGTTCATTCCTTCATGGCTGATCCGTTCGAGCCGAAGGACCGGTTGGCCGAATGCTTCTATGGTGGCGTGCCGGTGCTGGCAGCTCTTGAGCGCGGCAATGTCATGGGCTGTCAATTCCATCCGGAGAAAAGCGGTGAGGTTGGTTTGAAGATTTTGAGCAGATTTCTGACTATATGAGAATCCTTGCATTAATTGCTGCAAGAGGCGGGTCGAAGCGTTTGCCTGGCAAGAACATCCGAAGACTTGGCGGCAAGCCCTTGATTGTCTGGAGTATCGACGTGTGCGATGGGCTATCGGACATCTGTGACATTCTCGTTTCGACTGACGATCCGGCCATTGCAGATGTCGCTCGCAACTCCGGCGCACTCGTTCCGTGGCTGCGTCCGGCAGAATTGGCAACGGATGCTATGACGTCGAAGGAAGTTGCACTACACGCTTTACGCTGGTACGAGGATACACATGGTGCGGTCGACGGGCTAATGCTGCTACAACCGACCTCCCCGTTTCGCAGCCGGCATACGATCCAGCGCGGCATCGATATTTTTCGCAAGAGCCAAAAGCGGCCGGTAGTCGGCATATCCGCGGCGGCAGTGCATCCGATGTGGTGTCTGAAACTGGTAGGCGACGGAATGGTGCCTTTTGTTGAGGGAGGCGGTTTGCATTTACGCTCGCAAGAACTACCGCCCGCCTATGCTGTTAATGGGGCACTTTATCTGATATCGCCAGATGATCTCAGACAACGTGAGTCTTTTTACAGCGATGACATGGTGCCTCTATTGATCGAATCAACTCAAGAGGCCATCGATATTGATACAGAATTCGATTGGCAGGTGGCCGAAGCCTTTTGTCGCTGATAGACAATCGAAATGATTGCGTCTGCCATATTTTTGAATTCCGATTGATTGATCAAGCCCTCTCGTCGACTGTCGTCTGATAGTCATACCCTAGGAAGATTTCAAATGAAAAGCTTTCAGATGGACAGGTTTCTCGTGAATGACGGTGAGCCACCTGTGTTTCTGCCTGATATCGGGACGTTTTTTGATCAGGACATGAATATTGCTGAGTCCTTGATTAGGAGTCTTCAAGCTGCGGGAGCCAGCCTTATCAAGGGTGAAATTCTGCATGACGCCGATATTGCTCTGGACGACGATACCGTCGAGACATATATGAGTCGCGATGGTGCGATCATAAAGGAGCGAAATCGTGATCTTATCGAACGTAAAGTGGTTCCGCTTGCCTCTTACGAGAAGCTTTTTGGCTTGTGCAAAACGCTGGATTTGGGCTTTGTTCTATCCGTGTACGACTTGCGCGGTGCTGAATTTTCACGTGATATTGGTGCTTGCGCGCTGAAGATTGCCTCTTCCAATATCGTTCATCGTCCATTGATTGAATACACGGCTAGACTCGGACTGCCGATGATAGTTGATACCGGTAAGTCGACACTGGAGGAAATCGCCCGTGCAGTGCAGTGGGCTGAAGATGCTGGAGGAGCGGCAATTTTGCTCGAGCACAGCCCAGAAGCTCCGCCATCGCCACTTACCAACCACAACCTGCGCATGTTGACTACTTTACGCCGGATCTTCGACCGCCCTGTTGGTCTTTCCGATCACCATGTCGGCGATGAAATGCTTTACGCAGCTGTTGCGCTTGGTGCGCATGCCTTGGAAAAGGGTGTCGTTCCCGACTTTATGAAGGAAGACCAGGATGTAAATCATGCTCTGCCGATCAGCCGTTTCGCAGAAGTATTAGCAAAGTGTAACCGGATCCAGACTGCGCTTGGTGTCGGCATGCGCTATCTGCCGCGTGCCAGCAAGAAACATCCGTATCGCATGGGTGCTGTTGCCTGCACGGATATACCAGCGGGTGAGATGCTGACGCTCAATAACACTAGTTTTGCTTTTCCTGCCAAGGGTATTCCGGTTGAGCACTGGGACGTCATCGAAGGTTGGCGAGTTTGTGGAAATATCACCTGCGGTCAGGTAATTCGGTGGCAGGATGTCCAGCCTGATTCTTCCTGACAAGCCGGCATTCGCAATGCTCCGGCCCAGCATCCCTGAATTCGTACCACGGGATCACAAGGATCTGGCGGATGTACTGGTCACTAGGCTTGGCTTCGGCCAGCTACTGTGTCGGGCCGACGCCGCTGAAACCGTCGATCCTACAGGCTATTATCTGTTCCGGCATGATCGTGGTAATGCAAGCTTTGTCAAAGTCGTCGAAGAACACCGCGCCATGCGTCAATCTGCCGCGGATGCTGTGGCTGGCTGGGTGGCAGATTTTGGTGTTCGAACACCGAAAGCTATAGCTGGTTTCCCGTTTCGATTTGGCGGGAGGTACACAGTCTTTGCGTACGAATACATCCCTAGTCGTTTCGCTAAGGCCTCTCCGTCTGACTTGCGTTCGGTCGGACATACGCTGGGCGTCATGCACACGGCTTTGTCCCAACGCACAGATGTGGATGAAACACGACGTCTGTCGGCGCTTAGGGTTTCTATGCTGAACTATCGGCGCGAAATCGTCTGTGCCGGAAAGTATCTTCCAGAATCAAAAATGTGGCATGTGAGCGCAATACTCGAACGAGAAGCCCCCATTTTCAAGCTACTTGACGAGGCTGCTAACTGCCAATCTTTGCATGGGGACTTGGTATATGGCAACATCCTCTTCCCGTTAGCAGGAGGTGACCCTGTCGTCCTTGATTTCGAAGACTGTGGGGTTTCTTGGTTGCCCGTGGTCTTCGATCTTGCTCTAGTACTCGAGCGTTTTATCCTTCTGCCAGAGGAAAATGATGACAATGCTTTTCGCCTAGCAGAAGAAATGTTGCGCGGCTATATTCAAACAATTGGTCAGAGTAAGAAGATTCTTGCCTGTCGCTTGAGTGACTGTTTGCGGCTGCTCGCAGCAAGGGCGCTGACCACGCTTGCCGAGATGGAGGCTCGCGGGGTAGGCGTTGATGCTAGCGAGTGGGGGAAATTTCTAAGTCTCCATCGACATGCTTTGTCTCGAACGTCGCTTCTGAGTCGGATTGAAGCACGATACCTTGTCTAAAGTGGGACGGTCAAAGCCGCGTCTGCTCGTTTGCGCGAGCGACCCTGGTGCGGCGGCACATTTGCGGGAGTTTTTACACCACACCGCTTTTTCCGGTAACGTCGAGACCATAGTGCTTGCCGAAGAGCCTGCTTTGGCAATATTCCAACGAGCGGGAATTCATGCGCATCCGGTCGCTGTCGGGCGAGCGTCTGAAAGCGATACCGCTGCAAAAGCGGCGATTCTTACTAGCGCTGCAAAGTTGATTTCGAACTTCGGTCCAGATGCGATAGTGGTCGGATTATCTGGGCCGGGCATCGGTATCGATGAAGCGCTGGTCGCACAGGCTGGGACGGTTCCAACATTTGCCGTACAGGACTTTTGGGGGGACGTGAATCAGGGCTTCGGTCGTCTTCCGGATACCTATTTCGTCAGAGATAGAATGGCGGCAGATCTCACTCGAGTGCGTGCGCCGGGGGCGATAATCATCCCTGTAGGGTCGGCCCGCAATGCAGCGACAGCAAGGCTCGATCCGGACCGGTTGCGTACTGAGTTTCGAACAGCAGTCGGAGCCAATTCAACAACCGAAGTCGTTGTATTCCTTGGCCAGCCGCTTTGGCATCTTCCGGGCTATCGCGCAACCCTGTCGAAGGCGGCCGCTGCTCTTCAGCGCGTCAGGCCGGAAGCGTTGTTATTGTATAGAGCGCACCCAAAAGAGACTCTTGCCGAGCGTCAGGAATCACGCAATTGCCTTGCCAAATCAACTCTGTCAGTTAACGAAGATCGGGCACTCGAGGTCGAGTCGTCGCTCTGCGGGGCTGATCTCTTGCTAACCTGCTTTTCCTCTTGTGGCCAGGACCTTGTAGCCTTGAGCAGTATTTCGACTAAGCCGCTCAGCGCGCTCTTGTGCCTTTTGTGCGAGACTGATATTCGGGATATCTATCGTGAAATGAGCGCTCTCAATGATATGCCGCTTTCGGTCATGGGTGCGACCAGGACCGTATGGCAGGATAACGACTTGGAGGAGTCAATCGATAAGGCCTTGACGCATAGCGAGCGCAATCGGGCGTGGCTCATTGCGCGTGAAAATACCGTTGACGCTGTTGGGACTGCGGATCGTATGCTGCGTGCGATTGTCGATAAATTGGTTGCATGAAATATGCAACCGGTTAGTGAAAATTATGAGGTAAAGGAAGGGTGATTTAGATGCAAAATGAGCCGAAATATCGCGGGTTTGACACCTACACAAAAAACGATCATCACACCTACATTAAAGAGAACTTCAAGGTTCTCGGCAATCTTATCGAAGAGGGTATCCAAGCAAATTGCCTGTCGAAGAGCGCGAAGGTACTTGACGTCGGTTGTGCCACGGGTGCGCTGATTGGTTATCTGGCGAGCCGATTCGAACGATTCGAGTTCGAGGGGCTGGATATTTCCGACGAACTGATCGGTGTCGCGCGGGAAAAGATTCCTGGCGTCTCGTTCAAGGTTGGTGGGGTTATGGATCTGCCGGGGGAGCAGGAAGGAAGATTTGATGTGGTCCTATGCATCGGCGTGCTTGGTATTTTTGACGAGGCCGAGGCCAAGGATGTGCTCTATCGACTTATCAGCTGTGTACGTCCTGGTGGGCGCATTTATGTATTCCACCAGTTTAACGAAGTTGATATCGATGTCATGGTCAAGCACCGCCGTGTAGGACCAGAGGCAAAATGGGACGGATGGGGTGCTGGGTGGAACATCTATAGTTATCGCACGGTTGGTGAGTGGCTAAGTGGCAGGGTATCAGCACATCGCTTCGTCGACTTCAGTATGCCATTCCCGTTGGAGCGGCAAGAGAACCCGGTCCGCACCTGGACGATCGATATGGCTGATGGCTCGAGACGGTTGACGAACGGCCTAAAGCTTCTCGTCGACTTGCGATTTCTAGAGATTACCGTCTGACTTATCGTGGTTCAGTATGTTGGAACCGCACATAAAGACGCTCGATACTTATGAAAAACATGAGTGTTCGTTTGCTCGCCTGGGGGAGATGCTTTTTGCTGCATATGCAATTCCCCATCAGGTGACAAGGGATGCGATAAAGCAAAGGTTGCTTGGTGCACTTAACGGTGAACTGGCCAGTGACTGGCTCATTCTGCGCCGTGGGAAATTGCGCAGCATGGCACTTTATTACTCCGCCATGGGCTATCTGTTGTTGTGTTCGTTGTTTGGGACACGATTCCAAAAAGAAAACCTGGAAATTGTTTTTGACTATTGGAGTACTAGTGCCGATGATTTCTATGCGGATATTATCTCTAAATTGCCGTCAAAAAGTATTGCAGCAGTGTGTTTTACCTCCGACAAATACACTGATTGCTCATGCATTCCGTTTGGGAAAATGATCACTCGGAGTCATCGGCTATTTTCACGCAAGTCCGCATGGGCAGTGTTGAGGAAGAGCTACCGGCGGTTTGGAGCATATTGGGCATTGGCCAAGGAAGAAAACATTGATTTCATTGATTTGGTGTTGCGGTTGCTATCAGAAATAGCTTTTCATATGACCACAATTGAGGGTATTTCGGCAAAGGTGTTAGTGAGCGCAAATGATAACGGCTATAGTCCCTACAGATATCATATCTACCGTACAAGCGGGATCGGCAAGATTTTTCTTATTCAAAATGGATGTCGTGTCGAAGTCACAGCCTTTTATAACAGCTATATCTATGCAGATTACTACTTTGGATGGTCATCACAGCGATTGAGTGAGTTTTTTGAGATGCGATGCACCAACAAGCTTGCTGCTGGCTCGATGAGGCTCAGTAACTATCTGCGAAGCGACAAAAATACTGCAGGTATAAAGTGCGATGTTTTGTTTTTGGAGCAGATTCATGGGCCATCGTACGCGAAGACATCGGTGTATCTGCAGTGCGTGAAGAATCTCGCGAGGTTCGCTAGTGAAAACCCGTTGCTAAAGGTAGGGTATTGCTTTAGGCCAAATAGGGCATCCTTCTCGGATGCGTCTTCCCGCAAGAAAATTGACGATATTCTGGGCAAGAGTTCGCTAATGCTATTGAATTCAACGGACGGTTTTTCTTCTTACCAGCATGTTTCTGAAGCGTCCTTGATTGTTGCTTTTGACTCTTCCTTGAGATATGAAGCGTTGATGATGGGAAAGCCCGTTATAAGCTGCAGCAATCAAGACGAGCCACATGATTTTATTGTTAGGCATTCGCCACCTTTTTTCGTTGTGTCATCAGACGACTATGGTTGTTTTTCTTCCAAGTTGCAGGATTTGTTGAACGATGCTGGGGAAGAGAGCGTTGCTAATGCTCTGTCAGAGATGAGGAGCAAGCTAGTCAGCAATTATGGAAGCGACGTGGCACTGACAATTGCCGGGCTAATAGGGCCTGAACTCCATTGTGCGTAATTCTGATTTGAACCAACTTTCCCCGCCGCCTAACGACTGCGTGATTCGGACAAAGGGCGAGACGCCAGCCCAGTACAGCGACGTCAAAAACGTGTACGAGCACGTTATCCGGATTCGCCAACGGTATTTGAAAGGAATATCTGGGTCATTGTTGGACCATGGGTTTGGCAATGGCATTCTCAGTCTATATTTTTCGAGAGAAGGCTTTGATGTTTATGGTGTGGAACTGTTGCGGAGCCCTTTCCGGGATTTTCTTTTTGACAACACCGTAATTCGCGATAATTTCAAGTTCTTGATTGATGAGGAATATGCGATTCCTTTTCCGGATTCGTTTTTCAACGTCATTGTTTCAAATCAGGTTTTGAATTTCATTCACGACAGAGAGAATATCGAAAGCGTTGTCAGAGAGTTTTTCCGGATTTCAACGCCTGGTGGAAAGATCGTGGTTACGATTATGTCTGAAGACAATTACTTGTTTATTGACCATGGCGTCCCGCCCATTCCCCTGCGAGGCGTGGTTCGGGTCAGTGTAACCGGGCGCTTGGAGCGCGATCAGATGTACTATCGTTTCGAAGATTCAGCTGATGTCGTTTCGGTATTTGAGAAGGTTGGCTTTGTTATTGACGACCTTGGCTATTTTGACTTCAAGTTGCTGGATGTCCGTTGTGCCAAGCATTATATTGTCCTGGGCCACAAACCTCTGCGTGAATGACTACACTAAACGCGAATCGGTTAATGCCGGCTCAGCGTGGTTTCTTGGGCTTTTCGCGATGTGCTCCGAGGCCTCAATGTTGCGCAGCTCCTGACTCGGAATGATCATGTTCGCTGGCGTCGCGCGGAAGTTGCTGAGGTAAAATAGACTCCCTAACCTATATGACAAACGCCGGTTTGACATTACACACCAAGATGCTTAGCGATAAATCCATACTCATTACTGGGGGCACAGGCTCCTTTGGCCATACCTTTGTGCCCATGGCTTTGGCCAAATATAACCCCCGACGCCTGGTCATATACTCCCGTGATGAGATGAAACAATGGGAAATGGCCAAGCTTTATGGCGATGATGAACGCGTACGATTTTTTATTGGAGATGTGCGCGACAAGGACCGACTCTCGCGAGCCCTCAATGACATCGAATATGTTGTCCACGCGGCAGCAACCAAGATTGTGCCGACCGCTGAATACAATCCTTTTGAGTGCGTAAAGACGAATGTGGTTGGTGCCATGAACCTTATTGATGCCTGTATCGATCAAGGGGTTAAACGAGTAGTCGCGCTATCCACTGATAAGGCGAGTAGCCCATCGAACCTGTACGGTGCAACAAAGCTGACTTCAGACAAACTCTTCATAGCAGGTAATTCATATGCGGGTAAAAACGATACACGCTTTGCTGTGGTTCGCTACGGAAATGTGATGGGGTCGCGTGGTTCTGTCATTCCCTTCTTTCTCTCTTTGGTAGATAAAGGCGCATTGCCGATTACTGATGATCGCATGACACGCTTCATGATCACTCTGGAGCAAGGTGTAGCCCTGGTCTGGCATGCCTTTGAGGATATGGTTGGCGGCGAGATATACGTCAAGAAGATTCCATCCATGAAGGTGACAGATATTGCTCGTTCGATTGCGCCAGACGCGGCCCATGAAATCGTTGGTATCCGTCCTGGTGAGAAGCTTCACGAGCAGATGATTGGCCCGGAGGATGCGCCTCACACCTACGAATACAGTGATTATTACAAAATACTACCGGCTATCCATAACTGGAGCCGTGATCCTGCTCGTATCGGTTATGGCGTCAAGGTTAATGCCGACTTCACCTACTGCTCTGATACCAATGCTGAATGGATGAGTGTCGACTACTTGCGGGAATGGGTAGATACGAACCGCGAGAGAATTGGCCTTATTTGAGTGACAGCGCCTAATTCCGTGAAACTTGCTCTAGGTACTGTTCAATTTGGATTGAAGTATGGCATAGCCAATCAATCGGGTCAGGTTATGCGAACTGAAGCCAAGGCGATGTTGCAATTGGCGGCTGATATTGGAATAGACACAATTGATACCGCCATAGCCTATGGTGAAAGTGAAGCCTGTCTCGGTGAAGCAGGTATTCAAGGTTTTAAGTTGGTAACCAAAGCACCTCCCGCACCCGATGGAATCGCGGATGCGGGCCGCTGGATTCGCGACCAAATGGCCGCATCGCTGGACCGGCTTGGGGTAAATTCCATATACGGTTTGTTACTGCATCAATCGGATCAATTACTGGGTCTGCACGGGAAGGACATCTATCATTCACTACAATGTTTGAAAGAAAGTGGGCAGGTGAAAAAAATTGGTGTTTCTGTTTACTCCCCGAGGGAATTGGAAGTGATCCCCAAGCTGTTTTGTTTAGATCTAGTGCAAGCCCCTTTCAGTCTCGTCGATCGACGTTTGCAAAGTACTGGCTGGCTGCAGCGGTTGAAGGACGCAGGTGTTGAGATTCATACCCGCTCAGCCTTCTTGCAGGGACTGCTGTTGATGTCTCGCGCAGACACGCCTACCAAATTTTCACCTTGGAATGCTCTGTGGGACAGATGGAATCAATGGCTTTCAGGACATGAGATATCTGCGCTTCAGGCTTGTCTTGCATTTCCTCTTTCTTTCCCACAAATCGACCGTGTGGTCGTAGGTGCAGACAGTGTGAGGCAGCTCGCGCAAATTTTCAGAGCTGCAAGCAATGCCCCACAATCTTGTTGGCCTGACTTGCAATGTGAAGACGAAAATCTAATTAACCCATCCCGGTGGCATTTACTATGAAAATTATTGCGCTGGTTCAGGCTCGTATGGGTTCGACGCGCTTGCCGAACAAGGTGATGAAGCAGATAGCTGGTGTTCCAATGATTGAATTGCTGCTATCGCGTTTGTCCCGAGCAGTTGAGGTAGATCAAATTGTCGTCGCCACATCTGTTGACGTACGGAATCAACCGCTGGTTGAGCTGATTGGGAAACTAGGCTATGCCTGCGAACAAGGTAGTGAAAACGATGTTCTCGACCGCTACGTGAAAGCTGCTCGTGCGCATCAAGCGGATATCGTGGTGCGAATCACCGGCGATTGTCCACTGGTAGATCCTGAATTGGTTGATGAATGCATTCGGCGCTTCAAGGAGTCAGATTCAGATTACCTTTGCAACAATTATCCACCTACTTACCCCGACGGGCTGGATATCGAGATTTTTACCTTCAAAGCGTTGGAGAAAGCGAGTAAGGAAGCTCGCAATATCTTCGATCGCGAACATGTCACGCCCTATCTACGCCAATCAGGATTGTTCAAGACATCAGTCATTCAGCACAGTTCGGATCTCTCTGGTTTGCGCTGGACAGTGGATGAGGCGGTTGATTTTACTGTGATTGATCACGTGTTCCGGCATTTTTCCCCTCGTCTTGATTTCACTTGGAGTGAGGTGCTCAATCTACAGCAGCAGCAGCCAGAGATCTTCAGTGTCAACAAGCAGATTATCCGTAACGAAGGCGCTGCTATGGGCACTGGTCAAAAGCTCTGGAAGCGTGCCAAAGAGGTGATTCCTGGCGGCAATATGTTGCTTTCAAAACGGAGCGAAATGTTCCTGCCTGATCAGTGGCCTGCCTATTTCAGCAAAGCAAAGGGTTGCAAAGTTTGGGATCTTGACGGCAACGAATATATTGACATGTCGATTATGGGTATTGGCACCAATATCTTAGGCTATGGCCATCCCGAGGTTGATAGCGCCGTACGTAGAACAATTGATACCGGCAATATGTCCACCTTTAATTGCCCTGAAGAGGTCTATTTGGCTGAAAGGCTGATTGAACTTCATCCCTGGGCAGACATGGCGCGTTTTGCCAGGTCAGGCGGCGAAGCCAATGCGATTGCGATTCGCATTGCACGCGCAGCTTCAGGCAAGGATAACGTGGCGTTTTGTGGCTATCACGGTTGGCATGACTGGTATCTATCGGCCAATCTGGGTGACGAACAGAGCCTGGATGGCCACCTGTTGCCAGGCCTGGAGCCCAAGGGTGTCCCGAGAAATCTGCGTGGCACCGTGTTTCCATTCTCTTACAACAATTTGGCCGAACTGGAAACTTTGCTCAACACGCGCGATATTGGTGTGATCAAGATGGAGGTCGTGCGCAACCAAGGCCCCGAGGATAATTTTTTGCACAAGGTTCGCGAACTCGCTACTGATCGTGGCATCGTGCTGATCTTTGATGAGTGTACCTCGGGTTTTCGCCAGACGCTTGGTGGGCTCCACAAGCTATTCGGAGTAGAGCCGGACATAGCAATGTTCGGTAAAGCATTGGGGAATGGTTACGGTATCACTGCCATTATCGGCAGACGCGACGTGATGGATGCGGCGCAGACTACTTTCATCAGTAGCACGTTCTGGACAGAGCGGATTGGCCCGACTGCGGCACTCAAAACACTGGAAGTGATGGAGCGTGTGAAGTCATGGGATACCATCACCCGGGTTGGTCTGACTGTCCGCCAGGGTTGGCAGCAGCTTGCCGACAAGTACGATCTTCAGATTGATCACTGGGGGTTGCCAGCGCTCACGGGTTTTTCATTCCGAAGCCCTAGGGCGCTGGCTTACAAGACCATTATTACTCAAGAAATGCTCGCCAAGGGCTATCTTGCCGGGAATAGCGTGTATGTATGCATCGACCATACTCCGGAACTTGTGGCCAATTTTCTTGAGGCGCTTGATCCCGTGTTTTCATTGATCCGTGAATGTGAAGATGGACGGGATGTGATGAGCATACTTAAGGGGCCCATGTGTCACGCAGGATTTAAGCGGCTGAATTGATGGACACAATTCTGGTCACTGGATCATCGGGGCTACTGGGCAGTAGCCTTGTTCCACTGATAGTTCAAGGCGAATACACAGTTATCACGCACGCCCGCTCTGGCGGGGCTGACTGCCAAGCGGATCTCTCCGTTCAGGAAGATGTAATCAAACTGCTGGATAAAGTTAAACCAAATGTGATCGTCAACCTAGCAGGTCTGACTGACGTGGATCGCTGTGAGGCACAACCCAAGCAAGCATATTTTGGCAATGTGCGTACCATAGAAAATATTGTCACCTGCATAAAACGAGAAAAGGCCGCGTGCCATTTGGTGCAGATATCAACTGATCAGGTCTACGATGGGCACGGCCCACACGTCGAAGATCAAGTTGCGTTGACGAACTACTACGCCTTCTCCAAATATGCCGGAGAGCTTGCTGCAGCGGGTGTATCGAGCACTATACTTCGAAGCAACTTTTTTGGCCGCAGTCGTTGCCCAAAAAGAGTGAGCTTGACTGATTGGCTCTACCACTCACTATCAAATAATGACAATATTCAAGTATTTGATGATGTGTTGTTCAGTCCACTTTCCATGGCAACACTTTCGGAAATGATCGAGTTGAGCATCCGCCAGAAACCTGTTGGAGTGTTCAATTTAGGTTCACATACGGGGATGAGCAAGGCTGAATTCGCTTTCGCGTTTGCTGCGGAATTGGATAAGCCTACGAGCACAATGACTCACACCTCAAGTGACAAAGCGGCATTCCTTAAGACTTACCGCCCCAAAGATATGCGGATGGACAGTTCGAGGTTTGAAAACGTGCTAGCTGTAAAGCTGCCTTCATTACAAGACGAACTCAAGCGAGTTGCGAGGGAATATCATGAAGTCACCTAGCACCACTCTAGAAATTAGTGGCAATAGAATAGGCCGCGACTACCCGACGTATTTTATTGCGGATATTGCGGCCAATCATGATGCAGATCTTGAGCGCGCCAAAGCTCTAATTTATCTGGCTGCAGAGGCCGGGGCAAATGCAGCAAAATTTCAACATTTCAAGGCGGAAACGATCGTCAGCGATCGAGGGTTCAGAGACCTGGGTAAGCAGCGATCCCACCAAGCCAATTGGGATAAATCCGTATTCGAGGTCTACGAGGCGGCCAGCCTAAACTTGGATTGGACGGAAGGTCTAGCAGATACCTGCAACAAGGCTGGAATTGCCTTTTTCACCAGCCCGTATGCAAAAGACATTGTTGACCATGTTGATCCGTATGTGCCTGCTTACAAGATCGGTTCGGGTGATATTACATGGATAGAGATGATTGAATATATTGCCTCAAAACAGAAGCCGTACTTGATAGCGAGTGGCGCTTCGAGCATTGAAGATGTCTATCGAGCGGTGAATGCTGGGCTAGCGGTCAATCCCAATCTTTGCCTGATGCAGTGCAACACAAACTACACGGCCAGTTTTGAGAATTTCAAATACATTCATCTCAATGTGCTAAGAGTCTATCGTGAGATGTATCCGGACTTGGTATTAGGTTTGAGTGACCACACGCCCGGACACGCAACTGCCCTTGGTGCCGTGGCTTTGGGGGCGAGGATGATTGAAAAGCACTTTACCGAAAATACAAGCCGTAATGGCCCAGATCATGCATTTTCAATGGACCCTCTATCATGGCGAGACATGGTCGATAGGGTGCGAGAGTTAGAAAGCGCACTCGGTGTCGGAATCAAGCGGATTGAAAATAATGAAAAGGATACGGTTGTTCTTCAACGTCGCGCGATTCGTACGGTGGCCGATGTCGCGGCAGGCAGTCTTCTGACACCAAGTCACTTGACCGTCTTACGACCCTGTCCTACGGACGGAATACCTCCATACCGAGTGGGTGAGTTGCTCGGCAAGCGGATTAGGAGAGACATTAAGGCTGGAGATCACCTGAGATGGGTGGATATAGAGTAGGTATTGTTATCCCGGCACTTAACGAGTCAGCGACCATTGCCGAAGTTGTTGCGGGTGCAAAAGTGTACGGCGTGCCAATTGTCGTTGATGACGGGTCGACAGATACCACAACTGAATTAGCCCTGCGCGCCGGCGCGGTGGTCGTTACTCACGAAGGTAACCGTGGCTATGATGCTGCCCTGAATACAGGTTTTAAGAAAGCGGACGAATTAGCTTGTGAAATAGTGATTACACTGGATGCGGATGGTCAGCACGACCCGTTGCTTATTCAGAAATTCATTAGTGCGGTTGACGCTGGAGCCGAGCTCGTTGTCGGAAGTCGAAGTCGGCGACAGCGATTTTCGGAACATCTATTTGGTTGGTATACGAATCTTCGCTTTGAGATTGCGGACCCCTTGTGTGGCATGAAGGCCTATCGAATCGGAGTTTACAGAGCACGCGGTTACTTTGACTCATTTGGATCCGTTGGCACAGAATTAGCTATATCTTCTGCCAAAAGAGGTTGTCGGCTCAGCAACGTATCGTTCAAAGTTTTGCAGAGAAGCGGCAAGTCGAGATTTGGTCAAACCCTGACGGGGAACTACAAAATCATCCGTGCAATGCTGATCGCAATTTGGCGTGTTGATATAAGAAATAGCTGATTTGGTGAAAAAACCAATTTTGCAAGTTCCGTGAACGCTTGAATTCCAAGAGTCACGGGGAAGCGCCTTTGAGTTTCTAAAAAGTTCAACAAAGCCTTAGATCGATGCTATTTAATTCCTACGAATTCATCCTGCTTTTCTTGCCTGTCACTTGGATAGGTTTCTTTTGTATAGCACGCTTATCTCATCAATTAGCAGCATTCTGGCTAGCCGTAGCTTCCGTTTTGTTTTATGGATGGTGGAATCCCAATTTTGTATTGCTCTTGCTTCTGTCAATTGTATTTAACTATGCGATGGGATTCGTAATTGGAAAAGCAAAAAACGCTAGCAACTCCAGATCCCTGCTAATAATTGCTATTGCCATTAATTTAGGGCTGTTGGGGTATTTCAAATACGTTAACTTCTTTATTTCCACGCTCAACGAAATTTCCGGTCAGCGCCTCGTATTGGTTGATGTCGTTCTGCCATTGGGCATTTCCTTTTTTACGTTCACTCAGATTGCGTTCATTGTTGATGTCTATCGAGGAATCGCTAAGGAGTACAGGTTCGTTCATTATCTGCTTTTCGTTACCTATTTTCCCCATCTGATCGCTGGGCCCGTGCTTCATCACAAACAGATGATGCCGCAGTTCGGCACAGCGAAAACATACCGACCAAATCCAGGACTGGCCGCAATCGGAACGGTTGTGTTTACCACTGGCTTAGCCAAAAAAGTATTGCTAGCGGATAATTTTGCAGAGTATTCGATGCTCGTCTTTGATATGGCAACAAACGGAGTAGCGCCAGATTTTATTGCCGCGTGGATTGGCGCATTGTCCTATACGCTTCAATTGTATTTCGATTTTTCCGGGTATACCGACATGGCGATCGGACTGTCGCTACTGTTTGGCATCACGCTTCCGCAGAATTTTAATTCACCCTACAAGGCGCAGAATATTATCGAATTCTGGCGTCGTTGGCATATGACCCTTTCCCGATTCCTGAAGGACTACTTGTATATTCCTTTAGGCGGCAATCGTCATAGTCCGTTCCGGACTCACATCAATATACTGCTCACGATGTTACTTGGTGGTTTGTGGCATGGCGCGAATTGGACGTTCGTCGTTTGGGGAGGCGTGCATGGTTGCTATTTGATCGTGAATCATGCTTGGAATGCGGCGATGAATCTCTATGAATTTGGCAATAAAGGAATACTCGGGTCGCGAATTATAGGAACAGCATTGACCTTTCTTGCGGTAGTGGTTGCATGGGTTATTTTCAGATCCGACAGCATTGCCTCGGCGCAGATTATGTTGGAGGCTATGAGTTCCCCATCAGGTATTTGGCCCTACTTCTTTGGAAAAAAGGCAGGCTTACTATTCGCAATCGGAATAATAATCGTCTTTCTACTACCGAATAGCCAGAGTATCGGAATTTGGTTCCGAGATAGCGCTCTAGCGAAACAAGCACCGGTTGGAATTCTTTCTGGGGTTGTTTGTGGACTTGGTTTTGCCGTAGCGTTTATGGCATTGCAGAAGAAGTCAGAGTTCTTATACTTTCAATTCTAGCAGTGGTGACGGTATCGAATCATGCGAAAAGATTTTTGACGGCGTTTGCGCTGTCGGCCTTGATCTGTGTTGCCACGGCTGGTGTCATGAACTACTTTGTTGATCCGGCGAAATTATTTGACACCACCAATTCCACCGAGAAAGAAATTGCCTTATTGCTCCATCAAGGTAACGTAGGCGGGGTGAAAAACTATGACGAGCGATTGACGCAGAAGTACCGCCTCCAACTTGAGGCTGCGCAGCCGAAAGAATTTCTTGTCATTGGTTCGTCCAGGTCAATGCAAATTGGGGCGGACGTGATGCAGGCTTCGGTCCTCAACCTGTCTGTTTCCGGTGCCAGCATTGAGGATTATGTGGCCATTCTCGATTTGGCAAGAAACTTTCCCGCAAAGATAATCATATTAGGTGTGGACCCTTGGATGTTTAATTCTAACAGTGGCCAAACAGGCTGGAAGAGTTTGGCTATTGAATATTTGCAAGGGTTTGACAGATTAACCAAGAGCCACAAAAACGCTAGTCTTGCTCGACAGGTCAAGGATGAAAATGCTTGGCGAAAGCTGGTACAGATTTTTAATTTGGAGTATACAAAGGCGTCACTATTGTCACTCTTGGCTCGAAGAAATGATGCAATCAAATCTAAGCCATTTCGCAAACCAGATGATGCGCCAGAGATTGGTTTTGATGCCATTAGAATGGATGGGTCGCGAATCTATAATTTGGCACAAGCAAAAGTTTCTAAAGATGAGGCAAAGGAGCGGGCTGTATTCTATGGGCTTTCGCAGCCTATATATGCTTTGCAGGCATTTACTTCAATCAATTCAGAAGGAATGATGCTATTTGAAAAACTCATTGAGCGCTTGAAGGAGAACAGTGAAGTTTGGCTGTTTTTGCCCCCATACCACCCGGAAGCGTACAAGAGTATTGTCAGCAAAGTACCCATGGTTAGGGAGGCGGAGAATGCGCTTCGTTCGTTGGCTGAAAATAGGAAGATTCAAATTTTCGGTTCATTTGATCCGGATCGGGCGAGTTGCACAGAGGATGAATTTTTCGACGGGATGCATCCAAAGGCTAGTTGCTTGATGAAGATTTTCTTCAGGGCTGGGTGAAAGGTGCGTTGCCTTATCACTACAGCAGATGAGCGCTCATGGAGATTCGACTGCCCTGCTCTATTTCTTGGTGAGTGGTGTCGTCGATACGACAGAAAGCATATTTGGTCGTCGATGGACGCAGATGTTGCGGCACCATATGGATTGACAGAAGGACAAAGGGAGAAGGATTACTCACGAGTAGTCAAGTTATCTGATGAATTGCTCGTTGAGTTGGCTGATATTCTCAATATACATCACGGCACCAATCATAGTCTTCGCTACTGGCGTATCTTGCTTGGTCATTGGTTGCATCGTTTCATATCAGTGATATTCAATCGGTTTCATACCCTTGAGAAAACTCTTAAGGAAAACGCGGTTGAATGCACGTCCTCCTTTGATGAGCATTTCTACAGTCTGGTAACACAGGATTCTCTGGAGTTCATTTGGGCGTATGGAGACGATGTCTGGAACAACGTTCTTTGCTCGAAAATCCTTCGCTTCATGCGGAGTGAAATTCGAGTAGAAACCTTGGATTGTCTTGATGTTAGTGGTTTTGAGATGCGTCGCGCCAATTCTCCAAACTTGTCTTTGCCATCGTTAAAGAAGAAGATGGCGAACGGGGTCAGAAACACCCTGCAGGCGATGTGCCGGAAGCATGACGCATTTATAATCAATAGCGGATTGCCCCCTACCGAGCACATCAAGCTCCAACTGCTCCTCGGGCAAGTGCCGCAGATGTGGTACGGGGGCGCAAGCTGGGCTGGCAAGGTTCCTTCGACCGATGATCTCTTGCGTAAACGTCTTACGCCTGATCTCTCCGGAAATTGCGGATTTGATCAGTGTGTACGCGCGCTATTGTTTGATCTCCTGCCAATTTGTTACTTGGAGGGATATCAGAAACTGCAAGATCAAGTCCGCCAGCTCCCTTGGCCAAGTGCCCCCAGATTCATTTTCACGGTCGACAGTTTTGACACGGATGAGGTCTTTAAAGCGTGGACTGGATTGCGAATGGAGGAAGGCATTCCCTACTACACCGGGCAACACGGCAACAACTATGGTACACACAGGTACAGCTACAGTGAGACGGAATGTGTGGCAACGAGTGACAAGTTTCTCACTTGGGGCTGGACTGATGGCAACGCCAAACACTTGCCGGCGTTTGTTCTTACGACGTGTGGCAAGATGGAGCGGAAGGCGAATTCGGCAGGTGGACTACTCCTTATCGAGCTTCATGCGCCTGGCGGTGGTGGGATTTGGGATGAGTACGAAGAATTTCAACTTTACCAAGAAGATCAACATTCATTTGTGGACAAACTGCCGAATGATATCCAGCGATACTTGACGGTCAGGCTACATGGCGCCCACAAAAAATTGCCATGGTGTGATGAACAACGTTGGCGCGATCGAAATCCTGAAATAGAACTTGACGATGGTTCCCGGCCGATAGGCAAACTGATTGAATCTAGTCGCCTGGTCGTTCATTCATACGATTCGACTGGGATATTGGAGACGCTTTCTCAAAACATTCCGACATTGTGTTTTTGGCAGGGTGGTTTGAGTCACGTGAGGGAGAGTGCTCGGTCATATTATGAAGCACTTCAACGGGCAGGAATAATTCAGAGCTCTGCTGAATCAGCTGCTCGGAAAATCGAAGAGATTTGGAACGATATCCCCTCTTGGTGGGCAAGCAAGGAAATACAATCGGCTAGAAGAAAGTTTTGTGGGCGATACGCTGTTACAACAAGAACTCCAGCGAAAAGTCTTAAGAGAATTCTGCAGGAAGCGAGCAATTGAAAGAGGAGTCAATCAGTGACAAGAGGCGACTTCAACAAGATGGCCTCCGTTGATACACCGCCAAGTCAATTGATCCAGTAACTGGCGAATGACCAATATTTATCAGGACGGAACCTACCTCGAAAAGAATCCTTCTTTGCATGAGGAGGACAGCGAATACAAATTTGCCTATATCCGAGAGCTATTGCAGGACGTGCGCCCAGAAGGAGGACGCTTTCGCGTATTGGATATTGGTGGAGGCGCTGGTCTCGTTGCGGCACAGGTTTGCCGATTTCTCTCGACAAAAGGGCTTCCAGTCGAGTGCCATGCTTTTGATTTGTCCACGGACATGCTTGCAAAACAAAAGGCCAACAATCCGTTCGTCACCCTTGTAACGTCGGACTTCAAGGATATCCAAGAGTGCGGGGCGTACGATCTGGCACTACTGATCGATGTGATAGAACATATCCCCGACAACGATTCCGTTGCCGATGAAGTGGATCGATTGTCTTCATATGTAATCTACAACATTCCAATAGAATACAATTTGCTCGATTGGCTGCGGAATATTTACTTGTCAGGCCGTTACTATGCGTCCCAGACTGCATCGATCGGTCATGTGCATTTCTTTTCTGTATCGTCCGCCAAGAAATTTATTCGAGCACATCACAGGATGCTACGGTATTCATTCCCTGATTTTTCGGGACATCTTCTTGACTCCCCTCACCCCGATTACGTGAAACAACGTGCGAATTCACTTCGACGGGCTGAGCTCCGTTTTTCGCGCGTCGTCTACAAGTGGTTCAATTGGCTAGCGCCTTGGTTGATTCAAGGGTCATTGTTCGTCCTCGCGGAACGCAGCAAAAGGAACTCATGACACGGTTGACCGACAAACAGTACTGGGAGAGTTTTTACAGGGATAGTGCCGCCGAAGTGAAGGGCGCTCTGCCGAACTCGGGTATCAAGCGCTTTCTTAAACGCATCCTGGGGCCGCGTCTATTCGATTTGATTTCCCCCTATGATGACTATTTACTCTGGAATTCTGTTTTTCCTGCTTTTGTCCCCACAAGCGGCAAGAGTCTGTCCGTCGTCGAGGTTGGTAGTGCACCAGGAACCTTCCTGGTTCGTTTTGCCAAGGCTTTCGGGGCAGAACCATTTGGGGTCGAGTACACGCATCATGGTGCTGACTGCAACAGACAGACTTTTGCCGCGAATGGATTCGAACCTGGCAACGTAATCGAGTCGGATTTCTTCTCGCAGGAATTTATTGATGGTCACAAAGGGCGTTTCGACATAGTTATTTCCCGTGGTTTTATTGAACATTTTGTGGAGGTTGGGTCGGTTATATCAAGGCACGCTGAATTGCTTCGCCCGGGTGGCGTTCTTTTCGTCCTGATTCCGAATTTGCGTGGGGTTTACTATCCTTGGACCAAGGCATTCAACCCCGCGCAATTGCCCTTGCACAATCT
The DNA here is from genome assembly GCA_016705685.1 of Propionivibrio sp. Taxonomy (GTDB): domain Bacteria; phylum Pseudomonadota; class Gammaproteobacteria; order Burkholderiales; family Rhodocyclaceae; genus Propionivibrio. Next base: position 259,482 of record JADJLB010000001.1, on the reverse strand, counting down.
TGACCTGATGGATATCTCTCGATTTCGGGGCGCGTTCGAAGAGCAGCCTTTGGAGGCCTTGCGCTGTGGCTATTTCGGAACGTTCAGCTTCTGGATGTTTACAGCTCCAAGCGAAGCTCGTTGGGCCAACAGGGTTATACACATGCTACTCATCCTTCAGCGTGGCCTCAATCTTTTGTTCCGGCTTGCGTTCGCTGATCGTGGTTGCGAGTCCGCTATGTTCAGCCCCAATCTGCTTTTTGTCGGAAGAAAGAAAGGCCAATAAGACCAATGGGGAATCTTCTGAACCTTATTGGGCGATTGCTGCGCAAGTTGGATCGCGCCGTTGGATCAACTACGTTGGCTCAACTCAAAAATACGGGTGAAGGAATAGTGCTTGGTCGGGGGGTTCAAATAGAGCATCCCGAGTATGTCTCCATTGGTGACGGCGTCCATCTCAATGACTATTGCTGGCTTAGTGTCGCAGTCAATAATGATGTCTGCGAGCGCCCAGAGCTGTCCATCGGATCTGACACGTACATTGGGCGCTTCGGCACGCTTGCCTGTATCAATCGTCTTGTCATCGGGCACAATGTTCTGATTTCGGATCGCGTGTTTATAGGTGATTCGGCACATGGTTACGCTTTGAATAGTGTCCCAATCAAGGAGCAGCCAATGTCGTCTCCCGGGCCAGTAACTATTGGTGATGGAACATGGATTGGAATCGGCGTGGCCATTCTGCCTAATGTAAAGATCGGCAGGAACTGTGTAATAGGAGCCAATTCAGTGGTGACGAGAGACGTCCCTGATTTCTGTGTTGCCGCAGGGAATCCGGCCAGGGTGATTCGCTGTCACTCTGAGCAGTCATGACCACAGGAATTTTGTTTGTTGAAAACTACATCGCTGGAGGCAGCGATCAGGTTGCCCACTTACTGTTGAAGCAACTACCATTTTCAAGTCTAACTTTGATGGTGAATCAGAATGACGACACGACAATCTTGTTAGCAGGCGCTCTGCCGCCTCACGTGACGGTGGTGCGCTACCACTTGGTTACAGTTCCTGAACTGCTCAGCATCTGCAAGAGCAAAAAATCCGCACCGCTTCGCACGTTATTCTGGATGATGGGGCACCTTCTGCGGTATCCCTTGTTTGTTTTTTCTATTTTTTACTTTTTTATACGGATTGTCAGGACAAAGGCGTCAGTCTTTGTTGCGAACAACGGGGGATATCCCGGGGGCGATTATTGCAGGAGTGCGTCGATTGCTGCTTCCTTGGTTCCACGCATGAAAGTGTTTCATATTGTCCACAGTATGGCGGTTCCTCCTCCATTTGCGATTGCTGCAATCGAATGGCTAATTGATTACTCCATCGACACCCGTTGCCGTTTCATAACGGTATGTCGAGCCGCCGCTGATCAGCTGAAAGCCAATCGCTGGGTCAGGCAAGATGCTGAGGTTATTTACAATGGCCTGGAGCCTGTGACAACTGCGAATGACACTAGTGACCAAAGTTATGAAAACGATTTCACCATTCTCAATGTTGGGTATTTTGACCGCAACAAGAATCAGGCGATGCTAGTTCGGGCTCTAGGCGATTTGGTGGAAAAGGGATTTAGGGGCGTGTCCGTACATTTTTTGGGTGCCGAAACTGAGGACGCTCAGCGTGAGGCTTGCAGCCACTTGGCATCCGAACTCGGTGTTGCCAAGCATGTGAGTTTTGACGGTTTCGTGACTGATCCTCAACCCTGGTATCAAACCTGTGATCTGTTTGTTTTATGCTCTGATTGCGAAGGGCTTCCTATAACCATCCTTGAGGCGATGAGGTCCGGTAAGCCAGTGGTTGCTACGGCAGTCGGCGGGGTATCTGAGTTAGTGCTGGAAGGAGTCAATGGTTTTGTGATTCAGCCTGGGGATTTTAAGAGCCTGGCGATTCGAATCGAGACATTTCTGCTCGATCGCCCGATGGCAAGACAATTCGGGGCGGCGGGTAAAGCCTTGTTTGATGCGTCTTTTACAATGGAAAGAATGGTTTCAAAGTATGCTCACGTCTTTGGGCTTACCAATGAAGCTCGGTCATTGACTGATTGTAGCCACCAATAACCGCACAATTGTAAGCCATGTGATGGGAGAGCAATATCGATGAAGGTGGTAATTCTATGCGGCGGCTTTGGCACTCGGATCCGTGATGTTGCGGACAACATACCCAAGCCCATGATCCCGGTTGGGCGCTATCCGATTCTGTGGCACATCATGAAGTACTACGCCCAAGGGGGGTACATGGACTTTGTGCTGTGTCTTGGCTACAAGAGCGACCTGATCAAGGATTTCTTCCTCAACTATGAGGCGCTGACGCGTGATTTTACGATTAGCCTGGGTAACGCCAAGACGCCTGAGTTCCATACTCGACACGACGAATCGGATTGGCGCGTGACGCTCGCAGAGACTGGGTTAAGTGCTATGACGGGTGCGCGCGTTAGGAAGATAAGAACCTATATTGGTGACGACGAAGACTTTATGTTGACTTATGGCGATGGCCTGGGAGATGTTGATCTGGACAGATTGCTCAAGTTCCACAAGTCACACGGCAAAATTCTAACAGTTACAGGTGTACGTCCACCCGGTCGTTTTGGTGAATTGATGGCTAATGGCTTGGGGTTGGTTACCGAGTTCAATGAAAAACCACAAGCGACGGGAGGTCGCATCTCGGGCGGGTTTTTCGTTTGTCGCCGAGAGTTGTTTGACTACCTTGATGACCGCGAAGATCTGGTATTTGAGCAGGAGCCGATGCGGCGGCTGGTCGATACTGGACAGATGATGGTTTTTGAACACGATGGCTTCTGGCAACCTATGGATACAAACCGCGAATACCAGTTGCTCAACTCTTTATATTCAAAAGGAAACGCACCTTGGGTATGCTGGTAGCCAACAGTTTCCTCTCAGAGTTTTCTGGCCGGCGGGTTATGCTGACCGGCCACACCGGGTTCAAAGGATCGTGGCTTGCCTATCTGCTGAAGGAGGCGGGATCAGAAGTGCTTGGTTATGCATTGCCACCCGAATATCCTGAGAGCCATTTTGAACTTCTTGGCCTGAATCGCTGTATCAGGCATATCGAAGGTGATATCCGCGATGCCGGCAAGCTGGCTGAAACGATGCGCGACTTTGCTCCAGACGTCGTCTTTCACCTGGCGGCACAGGCTCTGGTAAAACGTTCCTACAATGACCCAAAAACGACTTTCGATACCAATGTCGGCGGCTCGGTAAATCTATTGGAAGCGGTTCGTGCTTGCGCTTCGGTGCGCTCGCTGGTGTTTGTCACGTCGGACAAGTGCTATGAGAACGTTGAGTGGGTGTGGGGTTATCGGGAGAATGACCGATTGGGTGGACACGATCCATATAGCGCTTCAAAAGCAGCTGCGGAAATTGTTCTTTCAGCATATAGCCGGTCATTGTTTTCTGATCGGCCAGCACTCGGTGTCGCGAGTGCGCGTGCCGGCAATGTTATTGGTGGAGGAGACTGGGCCGCTGATCGCATCGTGCCCGATTGTATTCGCGCCCTGCGTAATGGCCAGCCAATACGGTTGCGCAACCCAGCTGCTACCAGGCCGTGGCAGCATGTATTGGAGCCACTGGCAGGGTATCTGCTCCTTGCGACCAAGCTGCTAAAAGCTCCTTCGTCGTTTTCCGGCGCGTGGAATTTTGGCCCCTCGGCTTCAGACGTGAGGACCGTGAAAGATGTCGCCGAGCGGATAGTTGCAGGTTTTGGTTCTGGTTATATTGAAGTTGAAATGTCTGACAGCGAGCAGCACGAGGCGCGGCTGCTTCAGCTTAACTGCGATAAGGCGTTACAACTGCTGGGATGGCGGCCACGCTGGGGCTTCGAACAGACGATGGCGGCAACCGCCGGATGGTACAAAGATGTTCTCGACGGCACCCCGGCTGTTGAGGTGACAAGTAGCCAATTGCACGACTTTTTTTTGGGGCCTAAATGATCGAAGGTGTAATTGTTACCAAGCTTAGACAGATGGTTGATGAGCGTGGCAAAGTGATGCATATGCTTCGCGCCGATTCGGCAGCCTTTCGGGGATTTGGGGAAATTTACTTTTCGACGGTGCACCCCGGCGCGATCAAGGGTTGGCATATTCACAAGCGCATGGTGCTCAACTACGCTGTCCCCCATGGATGCATCAAGTTTGTGCTCTATGACGATAGGCTGGAGAGCGCGACGACCGGTGAATTGCAGGAGATCTTCTTGGGTCCCGACAATTATTGCTTGGTGACGGTGCCGCCTCTGGTGTGGAACGGTTTCAAGGGAGTTGGTACGGAGACTGCAATCGTCGCCAATTGCGCGTCGATTCCCCACGACCCGGATGAAATTGAACGTAAATCTCCGTTCGATCCTTCAATTCCTTACGACTGGACCTTACAACACCGATGACTCGACGAATATTGATTACCGGCGGCTTTGGCTACGTTGGTGGTCGTGTTGCACAGGCACTTTCAACTGCGGGGTTTGACGTGCGTCTGGGTACTCGTTTGGCGTCGGCGTCGGCGCCTGGATGGTTGCCCGCCGCTGATACTGCGACTCTGAACTGGGATTTGCGTGAGACGCTTGAATCAGCGTGCCATGGTATGGATGCTGTTATTCATTTGGCCGCCATGAACGAGATTGATTCAGCGCGTGACCCTGTCGGCGCGTTGGTGGCAAATGGAATGGCCACGCTGAAACTGCTGGAGGCTGCCGTTGTGTGTGGTGTGCGGCGTTTTGTGTATATGTCGACAGCGCACGTATATGGTGCGCCTCTGCAAGGTCAAATCGATGAGCGTATTTTGCCGAGAGCACAACACCCCTATGCAATCACCCACAAAACTGCGGAAGATTTCGTGCTTGCAGCCCATGATCAAAGACGAATCGAAGGTGTCGTACTGCGTTTGTCCAACGGCTTCGGTGCGCCTGCGCATGCGGGAATTGACCGCTGGTCGCTGGTTGTCAATGATCTCTGCCGGCAGGCTGTGGTTTCGGGCTGTCTGCGGCTTAAGAGTGCAGGGCTGCAACGACGAGATTTTGTAACCCTACAGGATGTTGGGAGTGCCGTGGCGCATTGTCTGGCTTTGAGCAAAGAGGCGATTGGTGACGGCTTGTTCAACCTGGGGGGGGATTGCGTTCTGCGTATTCTTGACATGGCAATACTGGTTAGCGAGCGCTGGGAGGCAATGACGGGAACCCGTATGCCGATTGAGCGGCCTGAGCCGTCTCCGGGTGAGCTGTTGAATGAAGCCACGGCAGAGCCGCTGGCGTACAGCAGTACAAAACTTCAGGCGACAGGGTTTTCGCTACGTTCGGCATGCAATGACGAGATCGACGCGACTTTGTCCTTGTGTTTGCGTGCTTTTGGCAACGCAGGATCTGAATGAGCGAGGAGCCTGCGAAGATCAGGTCGATGCCGCTTGTGTCTGTTGTGGTTCCTACATATAACCACGCCCAGTTTATCGGCCATGCGCTGGCGTCAGTTTGTGCCCAGACCTTTACCAACTGGGAAGCCATCGTTGTCAATAACTTCTCGACAGATGATACCGAGTCGATAGTGGCTTCAATGGTTGATCCACGCATCAGCCTGGTTAGCTTTGCGAATAACGGCGTTATTGCAGCCTCTCGCAACCACGGTGTGAGATTGGCGCGTGGTGAATTCGTGGCGTTCCTCGATTCCGACGATTGCTGGTATCCACGCAAGCTCGAACGTTGCCTGAAGATGATGACGTTAGGCTATGATTTGGTCTGCCATGGCGAGCTCTGGGTTAGCGAGCGAATCGGAGGGCGGCGCAAGCGCGAAGTTTTGTACGGCCCGGAAGCGCGTGCCTCTTTTGACGCGCTGTTGTTTGATGGCAACTGCATTTCCACTTCCGCAGTCGTTGTGCGTCGCCGGCTATTGGAAGCGGTTTGTGGTTTCGATGAGAGTAACGCGCTGATTACTGCTGAGGACTATCACCTCTGGCTAAAGTTGGCGAGAGCTGGCGCGAAAATCGGGTTTGTGCGTGAAGTTCTCGGCGAATTCCGAATTCATGATGGAAACAACAGCAAGTCTGCCCTGCGAAATATGCGTGCGGTACGCGTTGCGTTCGAGCGGACTTATGCTGAGATGGCTGAACGTTCCTTTGCAACCCGTATTAAGGCCGTGCGCCGACGCGCAATCATCGATTACAGCGGAGGTCGCGGCTTGCAGGACAACGGGGAGCATCGCCAGGCTTGGGTATGGTTTCTCAAGGCGATTATGCACTGGCCGTTTATTCCAAAATTTTATGCAGCGTTGTTTCTCAACGCACTGCATCGCCGCGTCCGCTAGGAAGGAGTCTGGTGGAATCAGTTGCCTGTGATTTTTGTGGTTCGACCGAGTCAGTTCAGATTGCCCGACAGACGGATCTTTTGCATCGGACGACGGATGAATTTTTTGACATAGTGCAATGTACGTCTTGCGGCTTGCAATACACCAATCCGCGTCCAGAATCAGCGGAAATCGGCCGCTACTACGCTAAGGGGTATTCGTTTCATGCCGCACGGTCGAAGTTGCGTCGCGTCATTGCAGCAGTGTCTGAGCGTGTTGCAAATGGTCCGCTGGCCGCTCTTGCGGGTCTGCTTCCGGGTATCAGTCGGCGTCTCGCCATGCATGTAAAGCCGTCGATTACCGATCCCGTACGTGACTACTATGCGTCGGGTGGTGTCGGCACAATGCTTGATATTGGCTGTGGAACAGGGGCAAGCGCCCACTTCTGGGGGGAAAGAGGGGCTTTGCTCGCCTACCGTCAAATCACCGAAGTCGCGGGTGTCGAAGTTGCCGATCGGGCAAGGGAATTGCTGGCCGGTGAGGGTGTTGAAGCGTGGCGAGACATTGGTGATGTGCCTAGGGATCGGCGGTTTGGCCTGATACGTATGAATTGGTCGCTGGAGCATGTTTACTCACCTTTGCGCTATTTCTCTTTTATCCGGGATCGACTTGAGACAAATGGTCGGGCCGTCATTACGGTTCCGAATTATGATGGATTGATATATCGACTTGCACCGGATTGCGTCGAGTTGCCTATCCACCTCTATCATTTCAGACCATGTGACATTGAGAACTTTGCCGATCGATGTGGATTGCGGGTTCTTGAGTTACGGACTTTTTCTTATTCGCAGATGTTTATCGCAGCGGCACAAGCTGGTTTGTTTCCGGGATCTTTTTCGAAACAGTTAAATGTGTGGCAGGCACGCACTTTTCAATCAGTGCTGACACGCTTCGACCGCGCCGGCTGGGGCAACGACATGATTGCGGTGCTCGGGCCGGTACGATGACGTTATGTTGAGTGCGTCAAAGTTACCCGGTGTCGAAAAAATCGATGCAATACGATATTTCAGCCTCGGGCGCCACGCGCTTGTCGCGGGTTTAAGAGCTCTTGGGATAGGTGTCGGCCAATCCGTCCTTTTACCTGAATACATCTGCCGGGATTTGCTCGCAGCGGTGCATGCGGTGGGGGCCAAACCTGTTTATTATCCGGTGGGATTGGACCTTTGCCCAGCTACTTTTCAGGAGAACTGGCCCACTGCCGCAGCGGTGCTGGTAGTTGACTACTTTGGCTTTCCTCAGCCACTTCAGTGTTTTCGGGATTACTGTAACCGAACTGGTGCGGTGATTATTGAGGATAATGCCCATGGTTTTCTGAGCCGCGATGAGACGGGAATCTTGCTGGGTTTTCGCGGTGATGTTGGCGTATTGAGTTTGCGCAAGACTTTCCTGTTTCCCAATGGTGCTGCATTGGTTATTCCAAACGCCAGCGTGGTCAAGCATATGGAACCTCAACTCGAATTTTCCGGAATGGGCGTCGGTGGTGCGCTGCGTGTGAAAGGGCTGCTGCATCGGCTGCCAATTCTGCGGCCACTTGTTGTTGCTGGAGCGATACGCCTTGCTCGAAGGGTGAGACGGTTGCGCACCGGACACGCGATACCTCCTCCTGCGGCTGATGCAGAAACCGTTATCCCCACAACTCCCTTGCCTTATGGAGGAATGCTGCGAGATCTTACGTCTTGCGATTTTTCGGCGGAAATATCGCGTCGTCGTATGCTGTACGATGAGTTTTCTGACCTGTTGCATGACTGGAACATAAGGCCGGTATTTGATTCGCTTCCGGAGAATGTTGTTCCCTATGGCTTTCCGTTCAGGGCAGATGATTCTCTCGCCACCAAGGTTCAGCAACTGGCCGAACGTCGCGGCCTGGATACTTTTCGTTGGCCGGATTTGCCTGATGCTCTGGTATCGTCTGCTCCAGAGCACTATCGGCGAACATGGTTGCTTAATTTTCTATGGTGATTTGGAGCGATTATGAAGGCAGTTCAACTGCTTGGGATGCGGCAATGGCGCATTTCGACAGTGTGAACCTTTACCAGCTATATGCTTGGGGCGAAGCGCGAAGTACACTTGGATGGACGCCAGTACGTCTGGTTGCACGAGATGAAAAGCAAAATATCGTAGCGCTTGTGCAAGGACTTGTACGCCGAGCTGGCCTGGGCATCTCGCTTTGCTGGATTCCTGGTGGGCCAGTTGGGGCCATTGACGTATGCGGCATGGAATTGCGATCGGCTTTGCGTCTTGCTGTCGCTATGCCTTGGCTTTATTGTCGCATGAATGCCTTACGCTCCCTTCGGCCTGACGACAGACGAGCACTTAAGTCGCAGGGGTGGAAGAGGCCCAGGCATCTACTGACTTCAGGGCTAAGTCTGAGTTATGATCTCCGCCCGGACGAAGCTGCACGTCGCGCTGCAGCGAGCGGTAACTGGCGCCACAATTTGCGTCGTTCGGACAAGTACGGGCTTGTCGTAACACGGTGGAATGATCCGACAGCAGAAGAGATATCGGCCATTTACCGGGAGATGGAGGCGCTGAAGGGATTGGATCAGCAGCACTCGCTGGAGGAAATCAGGGCGCTTCTCAAGACGATCGGCGATCGATTTATATTGTTCCGTTGCAGGGACGCTTCGGGTGCAACTATAGCTCTGCGTGGGTGTGGATACTTTGGAACTGATGCCTGGGATTTGCTGGCAGCGGCGACGCCGGCGGCGCGCAAAGTGTACGCTTCACATGCAGTTTTGTGGGCGTTGACTGGGGAATGCCGCCGACTTGGTGTGGAGAGTTATGATCTGAGTGGGATTGATCCGAAGGGAAACAAAGGCGTCTACGATTTCAAGAAGGGAACAGGTGCAGCGCACCAGCAGTATCTCGGTGAGTGGGAATGGTCTAATCTTCCTGGCTTGTGCTGGGCTGCGAATCTGGCCATGCGGTATCGGAAAGGTAGGTTGTGAAAGGCTGGCGTGGATTTGTTTCCAAAGGGCTGAGTCAGGTGTGGGGAATGGCAGGCAGAGTGACCGGAGTTCGACCCGGGCTGCGTATTTTGATGTATCACGCCATCGGCACACCGATTCCTGAAGATAGACTCGGACTCTATACACTTACGCCGTCGAGATTTTCTGAACAGATGAGAGTGCTAGCGGCGAACACGGCGATTCCCGTGCGAAGCTTTGCAGATGCTGCCGGTGTTACGCAGGGTGTAGCGATAACCTTCGACGACGGGTACCGTGATGGGCTTTGCGAGGCGGCGCCTCTGCTGGTTGAGCTTGGCCTACCCTTCAGCGTTTTCGTAACTACCGCTTACATTCGTTCGGGTGACCAACTCTATTTGTCCCCTCATGAATTGTGCGAACTTGCTCAGTGCCCTGGTGCGACCATCGGCTCGCACGGAGTGACTCACGTCAAGCTATCTGAGTGTTCCGAAACTGAACTTCACAGGGAACTCGTTGATAGTCGTAATTATCTGGAGGATCTGTTGCAGAAGCCCGTGACCACGTTATCGTATCCCCATGGCGCAGTCGATCTCCGAGTGCGCAGCGCGGCCGAACAGGCAGGTTACGTTCTGGCCGCGTGCAGTCGTTTTGGCACAAATCTCGATGACCGCGATCCGCTGATGTTGAGGCGTACAGATATCTGGAGTGATGACGACGGCGAAATTTTCCGCTCAAAAATGGACGGAAATTGGGATTGGATGGGGTGGCGTACATGATGCTCTCCAATTCTTCTGCATGAAAGATGATTCGTGCCAGATCTAGCACCCGTCACGGTCATAATTCCCTGCTACAACTGCTCGGGTACGCTGTGGCGCGCGCTTGACTCTGTGATCAAACAGTCGCTTTTGCCCTCCGAAATAATCTTGGTAAATGACGCAAGCACAGACGACACCGGCGCAATCATAGATTCCATTTCTCAACAGCTTCCAGAATGCGTACGCGTAGTCACTCTTCCCTTCAATGCAGGACCGTCTGTTGCACGCAATACGGGGTGGGATCTAGCAAAAAGCCCATACATTGCATTTCTCGATGCGGACGATGCCTGGCACCCCCAAAAGCTGGCCGTGCAATCCGGTTGGATGGATGACCACCCAGAAGCCCTCATGTCGGGTCATATTTGTGTTGAGTATAGGCAAGGGCCAAACAATGTCGTTACTGACCCGGTGAAGGTCCGCTGCTTTAGTTTGCGGGATATGCTGGTATCAAACCGTTTCTCAACTCCTGCGGTAATGGTTCGGAGGGAGCTTGCTTTGCGTTTCCCCAAGGAGAAGAGTCACGCGGAAGACTATCACTTATGGCTGTTTGTCACTGCCAGCTGTGAGCGGATTTGCAGAATTGAAGTTCCTTTGGCGTGGTATTTCAAGCCGGCCTATGGTGCGTCTGGATTGAGTGCGGCACTCTGGAAGATGGAATTGGGTGAACTTAATGCGATCAGGTCTTTATATCGGTCGAGTTATCTGTCAGTGCCCGAGTGGCTGATCTTTTCAGGCCTTTCGTGGGCTAAGTTTTTGCGTCGTGGTATTGCTGCGGGTATGTATCGCCTTGGTTATTTGCAAATGAAAGTATTTGTTCACCGGTTCTTCTCTCAAGAAAGCTTCTCTGCCCATTCGAATTCACAGCGACTAAGCAATCAGGTTGTAAAGTCATTTGGCGAGGAGTGGTCGAGGTTTCCGCAGCACGTACTCACCGAAACAGAGCGGCTGGAAATATTTGACGATTACTTCTCCGATTTTCCTTGGGACGATCTGCCTGAAGAATCACGCGGTGCAGATATTGGCTGCGGGAGCGGTCGCTGGGCCGCAGTCGCCGCACCACGCGCCGGATGGCTGACCTGTGTCGATGCGAGTTTTGCCGCGCTTGAAGTTGCACGCAGGACTATGGCAGGGCAAGGAAATGTAGATTTCCGGCAGGCGGACGTAAAAAGTCTTCCGTTTGCGGATGGCGAACTGGATTTTGCATATTCTCTGGGTGTGCTGCACCATGTGCCGGAAACATCGGAAGCATTGCGCAGCATTGCGAGGGCCTTGCGTCCGGGAGGAGTGTTTCTCTTATACCTATATTATGCATTCGACAACCGGCCCCCGTGGTTTCGCATGCTGTGGCGTATAACGGACCTCATGCGAAGGTTGATATGCCATCTTCCTTCTGTTTTACGTTTTGTAGTCTGCGACATTATCGCGATTCTCGTCTATTGGCCGCTTGGACGCCTTGCCGCTTCGTTGGCGAAAATTGGAGTCCAGGTTGGCAACTTCCCGCTTGCGTATTACAAGGACAAGTCTCTTTATGTCATGCGCACTGATGCGCTTGACCGCTTTGGCACGCGTTTGGAAAAGCGTTTCCGCCGCGACCAAATCGCTGCGATGCTGGAAAAGGCGGGATTCGAGAATGTTCAGTTTTCCGACACTGAGCCTTTCTGGTGTGCTGTGGCCCGAAAACGCTAAAGATGACCATCGTTTCATTGCATACTGACCTGACATGTGCGGCATAGCCGGGCTGATGACCGTGTCCGCAGCGAATGCGGCGATGGATTTCGGCCGTATAGCACGCCACATGGCCGATACGCTTGCCCATCGTGGCCCGGACGATGCCGGCGTGTGGTTTGATCGGTCTGGCGTAGCATTGGCTCATCGTCGTCTCGCCATTCTTGACCTGACCCCGGCAGGTCACCAGCCCATGATTTCTGCTTCCGGCCGCTTCGTTCTTGTCTTCAACGGCGAAATTTACAACCACCTGGAGCTGCGAACGAGCGTTGAGAAGAGCGAAAGCGCAATTTGGCGTGGTCACTCCGACACGGAAACGCTGCTGACGTGTTTCGAAGTCTGGGGTGTCGAGAAAACCCTGCGGAAGTCTGTTGGCATGTTTGCACTGGCCTTGTGGGACAGGCAAGAACGCACCTTGATGCTGGCACGCGACCGGTTCGGTGAAAAGCCGCTGTACTATGGCTGGCAGGGGCAGAGTTTCTTCTTCGCTTCCGAGTTGAAGGCACTTGCTGCTTATCCTGGATGGCAGGGCGACGTGGATCGCGATGCGCTCGCACTGCAAATGCGCTATGGCTACGTCCCGCTACCGTACTCGATCTGGCGTAACGTACGCAAGTTGCTGCCAGGCAGTTATCTGGTATTGCCAATGACGACGTCTGCCCTTGCTGAAATACCCGAGCCGTCTTTTTATTGGCGAGCCAGGGACATGGTCAATGAAGGAGTCCGCGTCGATTTGGACGACAGGCAGGCCACGGATGAGCTTGATGCGCTGATTCGTCGTACGATTTCAGGCCAGGCAATCGCTGATGTGCCCTTGGGTGCCTTCCTTTCCGGCGGCGTCGACTCTTCCACAGTAGTTGCGCTAATGCAGTCGCAGTCGGAACGCCCGATAAAAACATTCACAATCGGTTTTACCGAAAAAGACTACAACGAAGCTGAATACGCAAAAGCTGTCGCAAGCCATCTTGGTACCGAGCACACCGAGTTGTATGTTACTCCGGCCGATGTCATGGCGGTAGTTCCGCGCCTCGCACAGATGTATGACGAGCCTTTTTCGGATGTGTCACAGTTGCCAACGCACCTTGTTTCGGCCATGGCCAGACAGCATGTGACAGTGAGCCTTTCCGGTGATGGAGGCGACGAACTGTTCGGCGGCTACAACCGCTATTTTCTGGGCCGTTCGCTATGGCATGGAATGCGCGGTATCCCTGTTGGATTTCGACGCTTGGCGAGTCGCTGCATCACTTCTATCAGCCCGTCACGTTGGGATAGTTTTGGGAGGCATCTTCCGTATCGTTTCAAACAGCCCATGTTCGGCGACAGGGCTCACAAGCTGGCGAGTTTATTAGCGGCAAAGAGCATGGAGGACATCTATAAATGGTTGGTATCTTACGAACGCCAACCCGAGTTGCTCGTGATGATGAACGGCGAGAACGCTCTGAACTACGATACCTGGGCTGAACTCGAAATGCGCTCTCTGCGGTGTGATGATTCCAGTGAGCGCATGATGTTCAACGATCTGGTTGGTTACCTTACAGATGACATTCTCTGCAAGGTTGATCGTGCGGCGATGGCAGCCAGCCTTGAAGTCCGGGTACCGTTCTTGGATCACCGTATAGCCGAATTTGCCTGGCAGTTGCCATTGTGCATGAAAATTCGCGATGGCAAAGGGAAATGGCTGCTTCGACAAGTACTTTACCGGTATGTGCCACAAGCGCTGATCGAACGACCCAAGCAGGGCTTTGGCGTTCCGATTGATTCTTGGTTGCGTGGACCGCTGCGCGATTGGGCTGAAGGTCTGCTTGATGTTTCTCGGCTACGGCGCGAGGGCTTTATTAATCCTGTTCTGGTCCATAACAAATGGCACGAACATTTGTCCGGGCGTCGAAACTGGCAGTATTGGCTTTGGAATATTCTGATGTTTCAGGCGTGGCATGAGCGGTGGTTGGGGCAGCGATGATGATTCATGTTCTTTGGGGGCCGTGTGAGCGCCTTGAAACGACTGGCTAATTCGCCGTATCTGATGTGCAGGTTGGGTGTTTTTGCTTTTTGCTATTCGTGGCTTGTTGGCTTGTGTCTTCAATTATGGCTGATACCCATGTTCTTCTCACAGCCTGGATCTGCCGATGGTTTGGTAATTCTTGACTCGCTCGGCTTTGACCGAATTGCCAAGGAGAAAGCCGCTGAGATCGCAAGTCTTGGCTGGTCAGCGTGGGAGTTGCGACCTCGGACAAATTCACCCGCAGGCATTGCTTCCGCTTTCTATGCCTTATTCGGTCCTTCGCCATCGAGCATGTTGCCATTCAATGCATTAGTTCATGCCTTGAGCGCATGCGTAGTGATGTCCATTCTGAGAAAGTTCTTTTCCGCCTTGCCCGCTGCGCTAGGCGCGCTCGTCTTTGTTTTGAATCCTGCCTCGTTGGAATGGGTGGCGCAAATCCACAGGGATGGCGTGTTTATCCTCGGCAATTTGTTGTTCATCTTGGGAGTATTGGGCTTATTTGAAAATTCCAGAGCCGAGATCCCGCTTGAGCCCTGGTACTGCATAAAATTGCTTCTTGCGCCAATCATTGGAACTCTATTGGTTTGGATGGCGCGGCCATACTGGGTGCAAATCATGTTGCTGTCCTCACTTCTGGTAAGCATTCCTTTTGCATTATCGATTCGGATAAGAAAGGGTTTCCATGGTCGCCGACTCATAGCGGCTGTGATGCTTGGGGTGTTGATTTCGGTTCAGTTCTGTTTGGCGCGATATCACACACCGTTTGAGCCGGCGGATGTTGCTTTGCAGTCAGCCATTTCGGAGGAGGGCACTTCGCGGGGAGCCACTTTGCGGGGGGGCACTTCAGGTGAATCCACTTCGCAGGAGGTTGCTAGAGAGGGCCATCCGTATTTCTGGCGGCAGTCTAGCTGGCTACCTGGTGCAATTGAGGAGCGTTTCTTTCGTATGGCGATCGCTCGTCGCGCGGCGATGACTCAAGGAGGGAACACGCTTGTGGATACTGACCGTCGTTTCAATTCAGCGGGCGAGATTGTTTGCTACATTCCACGCGCTCTCCAGCTAGGATTGTTCAGTCCGTTACCGGAGCTCTGGGGGGGGCAGGCAAGTACGCCAGCCATGACTTTGGCTCGCAAGGTAATGGGACCCATAACCATTGGATTGTATGTTTGTCTGCTCGGTCTTGTTCTTGGTGTTTACCAACTGCGGAGAAATATCTCAGTCTGGATGATGCTTGGCTTGTGCTTTATCGGAATACTCCTCTTTGCACTAGCTTATCCGAATATCGGGACTCTTATGCGGTATCGGTACGGATTCTATATGCTGTTGATTAGCTTCGGTGTGGCGTTCTGGACTAACTTTCTTTTGCACAGTAGTCGGGCTGAATCACCACAACAATCAAGGACATAAAGATGTCTCGTGCTTCCTATATCCTGATGCGTCTTTCGAATTCTTTGCGCGTGCACGGTATCTGGGGGACGCTGTTTCGGGTTTGTCGCTACCCGTATTTGCAACTCAGATCAGCCGGACTGCGACGCAACATTTATAGTCCGAAAGATGCTGCCGGGGTATTCACAAAAATCTATGAATCAAATTGGTGGGGCAGCAACGAAAGTGTCAGCGGCACAGGTTCCACTTTGCGGTATACGGCCAATTTGAGGGCACAACTTACATTGCTGTTCGAGAAATTCGAAGTACGCACCGTTCTTGATGCTCCATGCGGTGACTTCTACTGGATGGAGCATGTTGTGCAATCGAATGAAATCATCTATATCGGCGGGGATATTGTCCCTATGTTGATAGAGAGAAACAAGGAAAAATATGCAGATAGACGTCTGTCTTTCCTTGTCATGAATGTTATTGCAGATCCGCTCCCGGACGCGGACCTTTGGATATGCCGAGATTGCCTGATTCATTTTTCTTTCGTAGATATTTTCAAGACGCTCACCAATTTTGCGCAGTCGAACATACGCTATTTATTAACGACAACCCATATGAATAAGATTGGTTTCCGGAACATGGATATTCTTACCGGAGAAGCAAGGTTGATAGACCTCTTTTCTGAACCATTCCTCCTTCCGCCAGACTATTTGTACGCCATTGACGATTGGCTAGAACCGGATGTACCAAGGAAGATGGTGCTCTTCGAACGATCGCAAATTGTCTCGGCTCTGCCCAAGATGAGGGCGGCGCTGGGCGGCCAGGTGGCTTGTGCTGTTACGAATGACGAAACCGCAACGCAGTGAATTCTTTTAGCCGAGGAATTGGATTTGGCTTGATTTCCGGAACTTGGCTTGCTGCCATGTCGCTGTTCCTTGCGCCAATTTACGTACACCTTCTTGGCATAGAAAACTACGGCTTGATTGGACTGTACGTCGCCGCGTTGGCCATGGGTGGGATATTGGATGTAGCCCTGTCGGCTACCGTAACACGAGAATTGGCTTGGATTCTGGCGCGTACGGAGGAGCGCTCGAAGATAGGTTCTCTCCTTTTCAGCGTCGAAGTCGTTTACTGGCTTTCCGTCTTGGTTCTGGCATTTCTGTTATTGGTGGCGCTCAATCTGTTTGGCGTTGAGTGGGTTCATACGTCAACCTTGTCGGACCAGCAAATCAGGGAGGCACTGTCGCTTATGCTGTTGTCGCTTGCCATCCAGTTACCGAGTGGCCTATACACTGCCAGCCTGGTCGGTATGCACAAACAAACACATTCTTCTGTCATCATGGCCTGCCTTGGAACGCTGCGGGGAGTGGGTGCCGTATTGGTTGCATGGGGCATGAGTGACGATATCCGAGCGTTCTTCTTGTGGTATATCGCGGTCGGGCTATTACAAGTCGCGTGGCTTCGTTGGCAGACTTGGTCGTGTGCTCGTGAATTTGGCGGATATGCTCATTTCTCTTTGCAGTCGCTCAGTTCAATCAAGAATACGGCAGGAGCAATGCTCCTAATTACAGCCATGGGCATGATGTTGAGCCAAATGGATAAGATTGCACTCAGCTTTATGGTGTCTCTGAAATCACTTGGGTACTATACATTGGCATGGGGTTTGGCTAGCGGCCTGTCGATCCTTGCTACACCTGTCGCCCAGGGGTTCAGTGCGCGCTTCTCCGCTTTGGCTTCCGATAGCAACGAAACGGAGCTGGCGAACCAGGTATTTTCTGCGTCTCAGTTGATGTATGCGCTTGTGATTCCGCCAGCGATAACGATTTCGCTATTCGCCGAAGAGATAATGAGCGTTTGGGTTCGTAATCCTAGCGTAGCCTCGGCTTCGGCGCCTTCCCTGTCACTTCTCGCGCTTGGTACGGCCATGGTGAGTAGTATCTATCCCCCGTTGAATGCATTGTATGCAAAGAAACAATTCAAGTCGGTCCTGGCGGTGCAGTTAGTCTGTTTGGTTGTATTTTTCCCGTTGCTATTATTCCTCATTGGCACGAATGGCATTCTAGGGGCGGCATGGTCATGGCTGATCTACAGTGTGGTGCTTTACTTAAGCTACGTCCTGCTTGTGACCAAGCTGCACGGCAATATGGGCATGCCGACGAGATTTTTTAAGTCATTTGTATTGGTTGTGGTAACTTCAATTGCTGTCTCATGGTTCGCCAAGAAAATCATTGGCGATGCTTCTTATGGCCCTTTATTGATTGGTATGATTGGAATGGTTTTGGTAGCAGGATGGTTGTCGGCAGTACTTGTTTGTCCCGAGTTGCGAATCAGGCTGGGTTTGATGATCAATTCTTACCGTTTTAGGGCGCGCAACTTCTAAAGATGGAAATCAGTCAATTCGACAGCGATAGGCTCTGGAGCCACTACCAGAATCAAGCGCGCGACTCGTTCGACTCGAGCTATTCCAGATTGCAATTCCTCGCAAAGCGCTGCCCGCGTGCGAGCAATGTTCTTAACATCGGAGTGGGGTCGGGGTATCTGGAGGCTCTTCTGATTCGAGGTGGGGTGAACGTCTATTCTCTTGACCCCAGTGATCTCACCGTTAAGCGCTTGAACGAGGAGTTGGGAATGGGGTCGCGGGCAATGCAAGGCTACTGTCATGCTATCCCATTCCCTGATGAATTCTTTGATTGCGTCATCATGACTGAAGTGCTGGAGCATATCCCGAAGGAAACCATCGGCGCTTCGTTAAGCGAGGTGTGGCGAGTGCTGAAAGCAAAGAATGGCCGTTTCATTGGCACGGTACCGTTTCGTGAGGTATTGCGCGATAACGAAGTCTATTGCCCAAGTTGCCATATCCAGTTTCATAGATGGGGGCATTTGCATAGCTTTGACGTTTCAACTTTGGGCGGTCTTTTAGAACAAAGTGGCTTCACCGTTGATAAACTGTACCCTCGAACATTTCCGGATTTCAGTAGACCCGGTGTCAGGCTGTTCTTGCGTGCGGTTTTTCGATATGTGCTGGGCAGGATAGGGGAGCCGTTGGTCGCCCCCAATTTATATTTCTCCGTCCGTCCCTGCGAAAAATAGCCATGGTGTATTTGATTTTGCACATAAATGTCAGCGAGTGGAAAACAGTGTGACGTCACAATGGAGACCGCGGGCTATCCTCGTGCTGGATATGTCTTTCACGTTGGAAATGTACCGTGAGCGCCAACTGAATCAGGCATTGGAGAGTCGAAAGTTGGGCGGCTATTTTAGCAAAGTAATCTCGGTGCATCCGTTGGCGGGATTGTTTGAGCCAGGTGAAAGTAGATTTGGGGCGCCTGTTTTGACGCAGCTTGACGAAGGCCACCTGTTTATTTCTGGGACCGTTGGCGTGAGTCGGTTATTGAATTGGTTGCCGCCATTAAACCTGATATTGGCACAAGCGAGGCTCATATCCCTGATGTACAGGCTCGGACGGGACAGCCGGGTGGATGTGATCCGTATCGGCGATCCTTACTACCTGGGCCTACTCGGCTTGGTGCTCGCGAAACTTCTCAGCGTACCATTAACGATCAGGGCATGCTTTGATTATGATTTGCTTTTCAAGACAAGCCGAAAAGCCGTATTCCCTAAATTGTTTCGCTTTCGCTTCGTTGAAAAATGGATCGAGCGATTTGTGTTTCCCCGATGCGACCTAGTTGCTGGAGCCAACCAGAACAATCTCGACTACGCGATTGCCAATGGTGCTTTACGCGAAAGAGGCATTATCTTTCGTTATGGCAATCTGATTCACCCCGCGCATTTCACAGGCCCAGAGACCCGTGGCGATATCGAGCAAATTCGTGACGAGCTTCAACTTCACGGCAGTTTCATGTTGACGATCTGCCGGTTGGAAAAGATGAAGCAGCCGGAACAGAATCTTTATGCGCTACGGGAATTGCGGCGGGCCGGACATGATATTAGCTTCGTCTTTATTGGCGATGGTGCGCTGTTGAATCAACTCGAACAGATGGCCAAAGAGATGGGGTTGAGTGACGCAGTCATATTCGCAGGCAACAGGCCGCAAGAATGGATCGCGGCCATCCTTCCACATGCAAAGGTTGTACTGTCCCCTCATATGGGTCGAGCGCTTACTGAGGCTTGTTTGGCCGGCGTACCGATCGTGGCCTATGACTATGACTGGCAAGGCGAGATTATTCGTGGCGAGGAAACCGGGGAGTTGGTCCCGGACGGTGACTGGAGTCAAATGGCGAATAAGGCACAGCGACTTCTTGAAGATAGATCGTATGCAATCGGGCTGGGGTCTGCAGCACGTCGCCTCGCATTAGACATGATGAGTCCAGGGAACTTGAGCCAGCACGAAATTCAAGCATATGAGAACCTGTTTCGGAGTCGACGATGAGCAATCAAACACCCTCGCCACCGGCAGAAACTGCTGGGGATGCCAAGCCGGATTGTGCAGAGATTCGCCAGTATTTCGACCAATTGTCGATCGGCAGAAACGAAGCGATTCAGTCGAATCCAATCATTCATTATGAGCAGGCTATGCGAGCAAGAACCGTTCTCGATATGTTGGCGGTACAGCCTGGAGAGCGTGTCCTGGATATAGGCTGTGGGAATGCCAGAGACATGATTAAGCTTGTCGAATGCGGTGCCAAGGTTGTTGGTGTGGATATTTCGGAGGGTATGGTAGCCGGAGCGAGGCAGGAATTCGAACTGCATGGAATCATTGGCGTCGATTTGCAAGTTGGTGATGCAACCTGTTTGAATTTTGCGGATAGCTCGTTTGACAAGATTCTATGTAGTGAAGTGATTGAGCATATTCCTGATGCGGCGAAAGCGTTGCGCGAAATGTGTCGGCTTCTTAAACCGTCAGGGCGGCTGGTTTTGTCTACTCCAAATTCGGCAAGTTGGTATGGATTCGAGCGTTATGTCCTATGGGAGAAGATTCTGCGGCGTAGCTGGAGTCATCCTTGCGATGAATGGAGAAGCACGGCAGAGCTTGAATCGCTGGTAATGGAAAACGGGCTTCGGATAAGCCAGCTTAAGAGCGTGTGCTACATCCCGGGTTTCCTGGTGACGTATTTTTTGTTACCTAGCTTGTTACAAAGCCTCCTGGTTGGATGGATTGGGCATATCGAAAGAACACTAAGAAGGTGGTTCCCTAAAAGGGGATATACAATTTGTATATTGGCAAGTCGCGACCAGAAATGAGCAAGCTGGCTACCTTGTTCCGAATGGTGCGTAATCGCGATCCACTATTGAAATTCTTCCTATTGCGTAAGTTGGGTGCCTGGCTGGTGCCAAAATATCGTTTCAACTGGCCACAATTGGCATGGTGGAATGACGAGGTGTTCAATGCTTATCTTTGGAGGTTTGACGAGTTCGATGGCTGTAATTCTGATCGGCATTGGGCTCTTGGGCAATTGACGCGTTTGGTCGCAGATGTGCCAGGCGATACGGCCGAGTGCGGTGTATTCAGAGGTGCCAGTTCCTATTTGATTTGCCGGGGAAATCAATTGGCACCGAATAGGCGTATCCATCATCTGTTTGATTCATTTGAAGGGCTGTCAAAGCCTTCAACCGTGGACGGCAGTTTTTGGTCAGCAGGCGATCTCGCCTGCCCCCTTGATGTAGTGAAAGAAAATCTGCAGGAGTTTGGCGAGGAAGCTGTCCGTTATCATCAGGGTTGGATACCCGAAAGATTTCACGAGCTAAGCCACTTACATTTCAGTTTCGTTCATATTGACGTCGACCTCTATGAACCGACACGCGATAGCCTGGAGTTTTTTTATTCTCGCATGAGCGAGGGTGGAATTATTATGTGCGACGACTACGGCTTCACAAGCTGTCCGGGAGCAACGGCCGCCTTCGACGAATATTTGACAGATAAACCTGAACCAATGGTCGTATTACCCTGTGGTGGTGGTTTCCTGATTAAGCGAGCGCCATAGATCGTATGAGAATAATGTATGTGGTGAACTCGTTTGGTGCAGGTGGAGCCGAGCGTCACATGCTCGTTCTCGTCAACTACATGGTGCGGTCAGGCCATACCGTGATGGCGATTGCTCTATCTGGTCAGACCGCAGGTGGCGCAAGGAATTTGACCGAGGAGTTCAGGAATGCAGGGGCGACAATAGCTATCCTGGATGATGTAATACCAGGAAAGAAGCACGTTCGCGGCCATTTGTTCAAACTGGTCAGCCTTATAAGGTCGTGGCGTCCGGATATTGTTCACTCGCATCTGGCCAGGTCCGATTTTGCGGTATCAATCGTCAAACTATTGATGCCGAAAATCGTATGGGTCAGTACGATCCATGATGCCTATGTTAAGGGTGTCTATCCGGGGTACTGGATATTCCCTTGGCTGGGCTGGAATTGGCGGCGGGCCAATCATGTTGTTGCCGTCTCCGGGCATGCGCGAGACTGGGCGCTACGGCGTTTCGGCCTGCTTGAAAGTCAGATAAGCACAATCTACCACGGTATTAAAAGCGTACCTGCAGATTGTGTGAAGACTGCCGATGTTCAGAATCGGCAGCCATTTCTTGTTGGCTGCCTGGCCAGATTCGAGCCTCGAAAAGGAATGGCGACCTTGATCAGGGCTATGGTCTTCGTTCGACAGAAAGTTCCAATGGTCAAACTGGTGCTTGCCGGTAGCGATCCGTATGGCTATGCAAAAGAGCTGAAGAAGTTGGCCGATGAACTTGATGTCGGGTCGGTAGTTGATATCCAAGGCTTTTGCGACACTCCAATGGCCTTCCTTGGGCAGTTGAATGTATTCGCTTTCGCGAGTGTTTCCGAAGGCTTCGGCATCGTTCTGCTTGAGGCGATGACCCTAGGGATACCCGTAGTTGCCAGCGACATCTATCCGATCAATCACATCGTGCTTGCCGATCACACCGGTCTTCTGGTCCCACCGGACAAGCCTGAGGCTTTTTCGGCTGCCATCATCAGCTTGTTCGAGAGTCCGGAGAGAGCTCAGGTGATGGGCGAAGCTGGGCGATCACGGTGTTCCGAAGAATTTTCAGAAGAGAAGATGACTCGCTCTGTCCATCGTCTGTATCTGGATCAGGTCAGTCGCAAGTCACAGATTCATCAGTGATGCTGAAACGTTTGGGTGACAACAAGGAAGCACA
This sequence comes from Propionivibrio sp., assembly GCA_016705685.1. GTDB lineage: Bacteria > Pseudomonadota > Gammaproteobacteria > Burkholderiales > Rhodocyclaceae > Propionivibrio. The sequence continues at coordinate 237,157 of JADJLB010000001.1, read as the reverse complement.
GTGAAGATTTGCCAACTTTGCGCGGTCGATTTCACCTTAAAGAATTTCTTATTGCCTCTGATTGACGGCATGCAGGCACGGGGGTGGCAGGTTAGCTCGGTCTGTTCCGCGGGATCGTTTGTGAACGCTCTGCGCGCCCAAGGCTATCGCATTGAGACAATAGAAATTGCTCGAAGTATGAATCCGCTAGCCGCATTGCGCTCGTTGTTTGCCTTGATTGGGCTGTTTCGTCGTGAGCGTTACGATGTTCTGCATGTACATACGCCGGTGGCGGCTTTGATCGGCCGGTTGGCTGCCTGGCTGACTGACATCCCGCTGGTGATCTATACAGCTCATGGCTTCTATTTCCACGATGACATGCCGGTTTGGAAATACAGGCTGTTCGTAGCAATTGAACGCCTCGCTGGATATTTGACCGGAATTGTATTTACCCAGAGTGCTGAGGATGCGCACACCGCAGTTGCAGAGAAGATCATCTCGGCTGAGAGAGTTCAAGCGATAGGAAATGGGGTCGATGTATTGCGGTTTGACCCGAAGAGAGTCGGCAATCGACAGATGGTACGTGATGCTTTGGGCATCCCGGCCGATGCATTTGTTGTCGGACTGATTGGCAGACAGGTCCGTGAAAAAGGCGTCGCGGATTTTCTTATGGCGGCGCAACGGTTGGCGGGAACTTATCCACAGATATGGTTCCTGCTGGTCGGTGATAGATTGGCATCTGATCATGCGGTCGGGGTGGCAACTGAATTTGCGATGGCGCAGGCTGTCCTGGGCGCCCGGCTAGTGGCACCCGGTTTGCGCGGCGACATTCCCGAAATGCTCAACGCCATCGACCTATTTTGTCTTCCTTCCTGGCGCGAGGGTATGCCGAGAACCATTATTGAAGCCATGATGATGGCAAAACCGGTACTGGCTACTGACATTCGTGGGTCACGGGAAGAGGTTGTGCATGAAGAAACGGGCCTTCTGGTGCCTGTTCGTTCCCCCGAGCTACTGGCGGCGGCTATCGAGCGTCTTGCAGACAACCCCGCCTGGGGGTTGATGTTGGGTGCCGCTGGGCGGGAGCGAGCGTTGCGCCTTTATGACGAGAAATATGTAGTTGCCATGCAGCTTGAGCGGATAGGGAGCGAGGCGAGTTTACGTGGGATACGTTGAAATAGGGTGAGAATGAAGCGCCTGTTTGATCTCTGCCTGGCTGCATGCGCGACCATAGTGTTGGCGGTGCCGATTTTGGTGGTCGCCCTATTGGTCAAGGTGACTTCGCCAGGGCCAGCGTTCTACTGGTCCGATCGTATTGGCCGCAACAACCATGTTTTCAGAATGCCGAAGTTTCGCAGCATGCGTATCGACACCCCCGCTGTCGCGACCCATCTGCTTGGCAATCCGGATGACTATTTGACTCCGGTCGGGTCGTTCCTGCGCAAGACTAGCCTCGACGAGGTGCCACAACTCTGGAGTATTTTGATAGGGGATATGAGTTTCGTCGGGCCACGGCCTGCCTTGTTTAATCAGGACGATCTGATTGCTCTGCGTACAGCGCAAGGCGTACATGAACTAGCGCCTGGCTTGACCGGTTGGGCGCAGGTCAACGGTCGTGACGAATTGCCGATTCCGCAGAAAGTTGCTTTCGATGTCGAATACATGCAACGCAAGTCATTATGCTTCGATCTCCGGATCTTGTGGCTTACGTTCGTGAAAGTCCTGGGACGGGACGGCGTGTCTCATTGATCAACCAGGGGCACGCTATTTCTGATCGATGGCAGACATGATCTTCATCTGGTGAATTGTCTTGTCAATGAAAACAACCTGCTGATCACTGTTTCATTGACGTAATATAGCGGCACTGCCAACATCCTGCCGGATAGTCGCTTTGTCATTGATCGATTCTCCCTTGATTCCAAGGCGCCTAGTCGCTTATACGCACGACTTGGCTGCTGTGGCGCTATGTTGGTATGGCGCTTACTGGCTACGTTTCAACCTTTCCCTTCCTGAAGAGTACTTGCGGGGCGCCATTCGGACACTGCCGCTGCTGTTTGCCGTATATGCACCTGCCTACTGGTTGATGGGGCTGTATCGCGGCATCTGGCGCTATGCCAGCATAATGGATCTGCGGCGGATTATCGTGGCCGTTTTTGCTGGCGCGATAGCAGTTGCTGCAGCAGTCTTCATGCTCAGGATCCCGTCGGTTCCTCGTTCAGTACTGGTATTGCATCCCATTCTGCTGGTTCTGATTATGGGCGGTAGCCGCTTCGCATATCGTGCCTGGAAAGATCACGCACTTTACGGCCGAATTGACCTGAACGGCGAGCCGGTTCTCGTGCTCGGGGCGGGAAACGCCGCGGAACGGTTGCTGCGCGAACTGGACTACTCTCTGGACTGGAAGGTTGTTGGCTTGCTCGAAGATAGTGCTGGTCGGGCAGGCCGGGAAGTGCGCGGCCGAAAGATTCTTGGGTCGATAGATGATGTTGCGCTGTGGGCGGAAAAACTCGATGTGAAAAGGGCTATCGTTGCCATGCCGGAAGCCAGTCAGGCCGGTCGCCGTAGGGCCATGGAGGCGGCAGTGCAAGCGGGGTTGTCGGTCTTGACGGTACCCAGCCTGGAAGATTTGCTCTCGGGTAACGTGGCGGTTTCGCAGATGCGCCAGGTGCAATTGGAGGATCTTCTCGGCCGTGAACCGGTGCAGTTGGATGATCGGAGGCTGCTCGGCTGGCTTGGCGAGAAAGTGGTGTTGGTCACCGGTGCCGGAGGCTCGATCGGGTCGGAATTGGTGCGCCAGATCATACGTTTCAAGCCCCGCCTGCTGGTGCTGTACGAGCTTTCGGAATTCGCCCTGTATCAGATCGAAGAGGAGTTGTCGACGAGTCTTCCGTCTATCCCGACTGTTTATGTCGTCGGCGATGTCAAGGACGTGCATCGCCTCGATCAGGTATTTGCTACGTACAAACCGTCGCTGGTCTTTCACGCGGCGGCTTACAAGCATGTCCCGCTCATGGAGAATGAAAACGCGTGGGAAGCCGTTCGTAACAATGTTCTGGGATCGAAGTGCGTGGCCGAAGTAGCGCAGCGCTACGAAGTTGAAGAAGTGATCTTGATCTCGACCGACAAGGCGGTCAATCCGACGAATGTCATGGGGGCAAGCAAGCGCCTGGCCGAACGGGTGTTATGCGGATTGCAAGAGCCGGAAGGCACCCGGTTTGTCACCGTGCGGTTTGGCAATGTATTGGGCAGCAATGGATCGGTGATTCCGAAGTTTCGCGAGCAGATCGCCCGCGGTGGCCCGGTGACCGTGACGCACCCTGAGATCGTTCGTTATTTCATGCTGATCCCGGAGGCGGCGCAACTTGTATTGCAGGCCGGGCTGATGGGGCAGGGGGGTGAGATTTTTGTGCTTGAAATGGGTGAGCCGATACGCATTGCCGATCTGGCGCGCGACATGATACGGCTGACGGGCTTCTCCGAGGATGAAATCAGGATAGAGTTTACCGGGTTGCGGCCGGGCGAAAAGCTTTACGAAGAGCTATTGACCGACAGCGAACATACGCTGCCGACTCCTCACCCGAAGCTGCGCGTTGCACAGGCCGAAGCGGCACCGGATACGGACTGGCAACTGAACCTGGAACAGTGGTTGAATGAGCCGGCGCCAGCAACGGCACAGGCGCTTAAGTTGCGGTTGCAGAAATTCGTTCCCGAGTATTCTCCCCAACTGTGAACCGAGAACTGAGCGTAGGCAGTTTGCGCGTACGCGAGGTTCAGCGCATAACAGAGAGACAATAGATGACAACAGACAATCGCAAGGGAATCATCCTCGCCGGCGGCTCGGGCACGCGGCTTTATCCGGCGACGCAGGTGCTCTCCAAGCAATTGCTGCCGATCTTCGACAAGCCGATGATTTACTATCCGCTGAGCACGCTGTTGCTGGCGGGTATTCGCGATATTCTGGTCATCTCAACCCCGCAAGACACGCCGCGTTTCGAGCAACTGCTTGGCGACGGCAGCCAGTGGGGGATCTGTCTGAGCTACGCCGTCCAAGCGTCACCTGACGGACTCGCACAGGCTTTCCTGATCGGTGAGCAATTCATCGACAACCACCCCTCGGCGCTAGTGCTCGGCGACAACCTGTTCTATGGCCACGATTTTGCCGGGTTGTTGCAGGACGCATCGGCGAGGCTGGACGGGGCAACGATCTTCGCCTATGCGGTCAACGATCCGGAGCGCTACGGCGTGATCGAATTTGACGCACAGGGTCGCGCCGTCAGCCTGGAAGAAAAGCCGCAGGCGCCCAAGTCACGCTACGCCGTGACAGGCCTCTACTTCTACGACAAACAAGTTGTTGAGTTGGCCAAAACGATCCAACCCTCAGCGCGTGGCGAACTCGAAATCACCGACCTCAACGGCCTTTACCTGAAACAGGGCAAGCTCAACGTTCAGACCATGGGGCGTGGTTACGCATGGCTCGATACCGGTACGCACGAATCGATGCTAGAGGCCAGCCAGTTCATCCATACCATCGAGAAACGTCAGGGACTTAAAGTCGCCTGCCCTGAGGAAATCGCCTGGCGAAACGGCTGGATCGATGATTCGCAACTTGAGAAAATGGCGCAGACCCTGACCAAATCGGGCTACGGACAGTACCTGTCGGGCTTGTTGCGGGACAAGGTGTTCGTGTGAAAGTGACGTCGCTGGCGGTTCCCGACGTTCTCCTGATCGAGCCGAAGGTATTCGGCGACGAACGCGGGTTCTTCTTTGAGAGCTTTAACCAGCGTGCGTTCAACGAAGCGACGGGGCTGGAGGTCCTTTTCGTCCAGGACAATCATTCCAGAAGCGCCAAGAATGTACTGCGCGGCTTGCACTATCAGCGTGCACCCAGGGCGCAAGGAAAACTGGTCCGTCTTGTCGTCGGTGAAGTGTTCGATGTGGCCGTCGATATTCGTAAAGGTTCGCCAACGTACGGGGAATGGGTCGGCGAAGTTCTCTCTGCTGAAAATAAGCGGCAAATGTGGATACCGCCGGGTTTGGCCCACGGCTTCCTGGTGCTCAGCGATCATGCGGAATTTCTTTACAAGGCGACCGACTATTATGCGCCGGCCTATGAGAGCGGCATTCTGTGGAATGACCCGGCCCTGGCCATCGCCTGGCCGCTGACGGGGGCACCGGTATTGTCGGCCAAGGATGCGCAGAACGCTCCACTGGGCGATGGCGAGGTGGCGTCGTCGGCTTGAGACCGTCGTAGCGGTTTGAGCGGGCAGGGTTGAATTTGCCCGCCGCAACGCCTACCTGAGGTGTGCGGTATCGCCCCAGCGTTCGATCACCCACCGCTCTCCGTCGATGCCGACCCAGTTGATTCCGGTATTCGGGATGGGGTAACTGCGTGGCGTTTCAGGTGGCAAGCCATGCGCGCGGCAGTAGATGACATCAAGTACGCCGCCGTGCGTGACGACCACGATGGTTTGCCCGATGTGTGCGCTGACTAACTCGCCAATGCAGTTAAGAATGCGTGCATGATGCTGGCGCAGACTCTCGCCTCCGCCGGGGGTGGCGTAGTCGGGGTCGCGGCGTTCGATGGCGCGGGCGTCTTCGATATTCGTTGCTGCGATCTCGTCAAAGGTCATCCCTTCACAACGGCCGAAGTGCCGTTCGCGGAGCGCCGGCAACAAAATCATCGGCAGATGCAGCGCGTCCGCGATGGCCTGGGCCGTTTGACGGGCCCGCTGCAAGTCGCTGCTGTAGAGCGCCGCGGCCTGCAGGCCGGCAAAATAACGCCCTGCGGCGACCGCCTGCGCCTCGCCGTTGGCATTGAGCGCAAGGTCGATATGCCCCTGCATGCGCTGCGTTTTATTCCAGTCCGTTTCACCGTGGCGGACAAAGCAGATCCGTGTCATCTCGTTCTTCATGGGTTCAGGTTGATCATCAACACGACAACCGTAGTGCGATCAGCTTCCCGCAACTTTCATCTGTTCGACAAGTATCGAACCGACCTGCTTGGAGCCGCGCACCAGTACGTCGTTTCCGACGGCGGCGACATTGCGGAACATGTCGCGCAGATTGCCAGCGATAGTCACTTCTTCTACGGCATGGGAAATTTCCCCGCCGTCCACCCAATAACCCGCCGCACCGCGTGAATAGTCGCCGTTCACGTAGTTGATTCCCTGGCCGAGCAGTTCGGTAACCAATAGGCCACGCCCCATTTTCTTGAGCAGGCCGCTAAAATCGCGCTTGCCCGGATGGATGATCAGGTTGTGGCAGCCCCCGGCATTTCCGGTCGTCTGCATGCCCAGTTTGCGTGCCGTATAGGCACTCAGGAAATAACCCTGGAGAACGCCATCGACAACGACTTCGCGGTCCTGCGTGCGCACGCCGTCGCTGTCGAACGCGCTGCTTGCCAGACCACCGCGCTGGTGCGGGCGTTCGCTGATCCGTACCTTCTTTGAAAAAACGCGCTTGCCCAGGGAGCCGATGAGAAAGGATGTCTTGCGGTACAGACTGCCGCCGCTGGCGGCGTGTACAAAGCTCCCGATCAGCGCGGCGGCGAGCGGCGCTTCAAACAGCACGGGCACCTTGCAGGTTTTGATTTTTCGCGCGCCAAGACGCGCCAGTGCGCGCCGGGCAGCGTAGTCGCCAATCGCTTCGGGCGATGCCATGCGTTGCGCGTCGCGTGACGTCGAATACCAGTCGTCGCGCTGCATGTTCTCTTCCTGGCCGGCAATGACCGAGCACGACAGGTAATGCCGTGAGGTCGGGTAGCCGCCCATGAAGCCGAGGCTGTTGGCCGAAATGAACTGGCTTTCCTGAATCGAGACCGTCGCACCTTCCGAATTGCCGATCTGCGGGCTGACTGCAAAGGCGGCTTGCTCGCAGCGTCGTGCCAGATCAATGGCTGATTCAACCGTAAGCCGCCACGGATGGTAAAGATCGAGATCGGAAAAACCTTCCCTGCGCGTAGCCAGAAGTTCCGCATCCGGCAATCCGGCGCAGGGGTCGGCGGCGGTATAACGGGCAATGTTGAGCGCCGCCTCCACGGTCTCGCGCAATGCCGATGGCGTGAAATCGGACGTGCTGGCATGGCCCTTGTTCTGGCCGAGATAGATCGTGACACCGATTCCCTTGTCGCGGTTGTATTCGATGGTTTCAACTGCGCCGCAACGAACGGTCACGGACTGTCCAAAGCCTTCGGAGACATCGACCTCACAGTCGCTGGCGCCCGATTTTTTGGCTTGTTTGAGAACGTCCTGGGCGAATCCCTGCAAAGTTTCCAGCGGATGCGAGAATCGGGTCGGAGGGTTTGCTGAAACTGAGCGTGACGACATGGGGTGCGAGGCGGACATTAAAACCGCTATCATAGCAGTTCCCTGACGGGCATCCGCCCTCTCAACCCGTTCTCCTGATATTAGCGTTCGTCCTGGACTTGGCATCCAGATCGAAAGCGAATGAGACATGTAGGCGCGTTTCGCTTGAATACACACGAAGAAGGACCAGAAACCTTATCCAAGACCCAACGCAAGAAGGCGATGGGGGAGTTGCAGATGCTTGGCGAGGAATTGGTCGAGCTATCCGCCGACCGATTCCGGAAAATCGACCTGCCTGAAGATTTGCGCGCGGCCGTCGAAAATGCTCGACGCATGACGCGGCACGACGAGGCACGGCGTCGTCAGATTCAATACATCGGCAAACTGATGCGCCATGTCGAAGTAGAGCCCATCCGGGCTGCGCTGGCCGAGGTTCGCGGCGAATCGGCCGGTCTTACGGCGATGCTGCATCGTCTTGAACGGCTTCGAACTGCATTGCTCGCGGATGAGAAAGTGCTGCACGAAATCGCTACCCTTTATCCATCGGTCGATCTGCAGCACCTGCGCTCGTTGCGCCGGGCTGCACTCAAAGAGCAGGAACAGGGCAAACCACCGCGCAGCTACCGTGCCATCTTCCAGCTTCTCAAGGAAATCGGGGATGAGACATCCGGGGTTCCCGCAGACAACGCGGCGTAATGACGGCGATTAACGCGGGTGGGCGTTGAGTAAAGACGGCTCAATCCGCGACATGTTCACGGTAGTGGCCAATTTCGAAGTTGCTGCCGGTTTCCGCAAGTTCAATCGGCGTCAGCAGGTAGCTGCGGTCGTCGTGTTCGAATTCCAGGCTTTCGCGCACATCGAAGCTTCCTGGCGGTAACACCACACGGGTTTCGCCCGTGGCATTGCCCTCGCGAAGCCAGATTCCAGGGACGGCTCCGGTGGCCGAAAATCCGGCCGTTCGTGCCCGCAGTTCAACGCTTTGCGCATATTTGGACAAGGCCTGGATGCCAACGCTGGCATGGGTATCGGAGTCCTTGTTGTAGCGCCTGACGACGCCCAGCACCCAGTTTTCGCCCCCCTCGGGGTGCATGCAGAGCAATACGCCGATCTTCAGCCATTCAGCGCCAAGATCGTCCACGCCAGCGCCAAAGCCACCCAGACTGACGTTTTCGACCACCCAACTCTCGGCGGTGCGCTCCTTGCCCAGGCGCGCGACGTCACCGGCGAATACGGTAAAACAGTCGTCGAATCCCTGCAAGACGGCGATGCGCGTCTTGACGGCATGGCGCGGATGTTCGCGCTGCGGCGGTTCTGGCGCCCAATAAGTGGCCAGATGACGGAGCACGGGCAGCAACACCTTGGGGGGATACTCGCCACCCAGATTCAGGTCAACCGGCACCTGACCCCGCTCGACCACGCGCGTCAATTCATTCAACGCCTGCGGTGTGGGGCCGGGGGAAAAAAACCGCTGGGTCTTGAGAAGTTGCCCCGGTTGTTTCGCCAGCCGCGTCGGGGGCACGCCACTCGCGGCGTCGACCCAGTACACGCTATCGCGCAAACAATCGTTCGAGAAAACGAAACCCGCCTGAAAATGGGTAATGAGCCTGTCGGCCAACTCGATCTCGATCGGCATCAGGTTGTCCATCGACGAGGAATAAAAGATCAGGGCATGCAAGTACTGTTGTGCCACGCTGGTGAGGCCGGGTTGCGCCGGGTACAGCTGCACCGGCTGGTTGGCGAAACCCGCCGCTTCGGCCGCCAGATACGGTTGTCCAAGACCGCGCCAGAGGTCTTCGCCGATTGGTCCATAACGGTATTCAACCCATTTCAACTGGGTTGCCCTTGCCGCCAGCAGACGTGCAACAGCAAGCGGAAACGACGTCTTGAGCGCTTCGCTGCCCTTGTCTTTTGGGTTTTTCCTGGCACGATCAATGCAATTGGCATACAGACTGGAGACTTCCCCCCAATAGTTGTAGCACATGCTCCACAATCGGCGTTCTTCGTTTTTGAAAGGCGCTGAGGATTCAGGTAGTCCCGCGACAAGCGGCGAATGGATGCTTGTGCCGCCTCGTCGAGCTGACGAACGACATCAAACAAATGATCGACCCGGAACCCTTCTGCCTGATGCAAGGATTCAAACCAGCCATAGACCTCGTCTACCGCCTTGAATGATTTATCCAAGGGCAATTCGGCGATAGCCCGCTTGAGTTCCTTGGGATCACCGAGTGGATGATCCGGGCGTGACGAAAAAATATTCAGGATCATGGCGAGCAGTCCTTAATCCCGGGCGGCGGGAAGAAATGAACATCGGCTCGATCATAAAGGATGACAGCCGAAAGCTGCAAGCCGGCGATGCCAACGACGATGTGCTCAACCGAGAACATCAGCCGAATGATGGAAAACGGGCGTGGCACATACGGTTCAATTACAATTTACCCGTTCAACACAATATGAAACAGCCAAAGCATGAAGCCTTATCTCGATCTGATGCGCCATGTCCTTGAACAGGGCACCCCCAAGGCGGACCGTACCGGTACCGGCACGCACTCGGTATTCGGTTGGCAAATGCGTTTTGACTTGAGTTCCGGCTTCCCGATGTTGACCACCAAGAAGCTTCACCTGCGCTCGATCATTCACGAGTTGCTGTGGTTCTTGCAGGGCGATACCAACATCCGCTACCTGAAGGAAAATGGCGTGCGCATCTGGGACGAGTGGGCCGACGAGAACGGCGATCTTGGCCCGGTCTATGGTCAACAATGGCGTCACTGGAAGACTTCGGATGGCCGCGAGATCGACCAGATTGCTCAACTTGTCGCAGGCCTGAAAACGAACCCGGATTCACGTCGTCATATCGTTACCGCGTGGAATCCGGGCGATGTGGAGCGCATGGCGCTCCCGCCATGCCATGCGATTTTCCAGCTCTATGTGGCCCCTGCCGCTCCGGGCGACGCAGACCCACACCACAAACTCTCCTGTCAGTTGTACCAGCGCAGCGCCGACATCTTTCTAGGCGTGCCCTTCAACATTGCCTCCTATGCTTTGCTCACCTTGATGCTGGCTCAAGTGTGCAACTATCGGCCAGGCGATTTCGTACATACCTTCGGTGACGCGCATCTCTACAACAATCATTTCGAGCAAGTTAAATTGCAGCTTTCACGCGACGTCCGGCCGCTTCCGACCATGCGGCTCAATCCCGAGGTCAAGGACCTCTTCGCCTTCCGCTTCGAAGACTTTACGCTCGAAGGCTACGATCCGCACCCGCACATCGCGGCGCCGGTTGCCGTATAGCCTTTGATGATTTCAATCATCGCGGCCGTCGCCAGAAACGGTGTCATCGGAAAAGACAATCGACTCCTCTGGCACCTGCCGGAAGATATGCGGCACTTCCGGGAAACAACGCGCGGAAAGCCCGTCATCATGGGAAGAAAGACTTGGGAGTCGCTACCCGATTCCTTTCGACCCTTGCCGGGCCGACTCAATATCGTGGTCAGCCGTAACCCAAACTATGAAGCGCCCGACGCGAAACGGGCAAGTTCGCTCGAAGAAGCGATCGTCAAGGCGGGTAATGCCGATGACGTGTTCGTCATCGGCGGTGCCGAACTGTACCGGCTGGCCATGCCGTTGGCCGAGCGCCTGTGCCTGACCGAAATCGACCAGGATTTTGACGGGGATGCATTTTTCCCCGATATTCCGGATAGCGACTGGAAAGAGGTCTCACGCAAATTGCCACAAAGCACGTCTTCACCGCAGTTTTCGTTTGTCGAGTATCGGCGCTGCTGAGCGCCGCCGCCGATCAAGACTTCCAATAGCTCGGTGCATCGGGTACCCAACGCGCGCGGATGTCTTCAGCCAGCTCATTGAGCATCTCATCCCACGAAGGCGGAACATACCCGGTCAGCTTCGAAAACGCAGAACCATCGAGGCTCCTGTTGCACACAAAACTGTCATCAGGCAGCACCCTCACGCCGCGCTCGCCCAATTGCGCATTAAGTGCCGTCAGCAAATCGAATTTTGAAATGGCCGGCGTAGCCACATGCCACAGACCGCACAACGGCTCTTTGCTGCCGATCAATGCGCCCACCAAGCGCGCGAGTTCCATTGCAGTGAAGCCAGACCAGATCGCCTTTCGGTAGCCCGGAACGCCGCCCTTTTGCGCCAGAAACCATTCAAGCAAGCTACGCTTGCAAGCCAGTTCCAGGCCAATGAAAGACGTCCTCAAAACCAGAACGTGCGCTCCGTTCGGCTCCCCGAGGGCCTTGCAGCGGCCGTGCCAATCATTGCTGTCGGGCTGATCGGACTCCTTGTACATCCCCGCCGTTCCTGAATACACACAGTCAGTCGAGAATTGCAGAAATCTCGACCGATTCTCGCCGCAGAGTTTGGCCAGAAGATGGGGAAACAGGGTATTGGCTTCAAGACTTGCCAGGGGGTCAGAAGCCAAATCACGTTTCACTAATCCGACAGCGTTAATAACCCATTCAGGACAAAAATCATTCAACACCTTGCGCACCCTCATCGCGTCGCCGGCTGAAACGTCATACATGACCTGTGCGCCATCAAAAAGTCGGGGCGGATAGCGCTCGCGCTTACCATGCAGCGTCACACACAGATCGAAGGATTCTTTCAGTGCCAAGTAGAGACAACTGCCGATGATTCCGTCGCCTCCGAATACGATGATGCGCCTCATGCCGCCACCCTGAACGAAGTGGGGGCCTCACCCGCAGCGTACCGCTGCCAGGCTTGAACGAGCGCCGTCTCGTAGTGCAGCACCCATTGTTGCGGGGCAAAGAATGGTGCCCATGAACGTGCCGCGCAAAGCATCTGCTTCGCTTCGTTCAAACGATCATTGTCTGCCAGCAACTCAGCGGCGAGAGACTCGTACGCCCCCAGATCTTCCACAATCAGGCAGCTCAATCCAGCGGTCGTCAACATGCTAGCGGCCATACGCTGGGGAAAGGTTCGCCCGATACAGGTCAACACCGGCACACCAGCCACAAGCGCATCTGCGGTCGTCGTTCCTCCATTGCATTGCGGTGTATCGAGCATCAGGTCAACCAAGCGCAAGCGAGACAAGTGATGGTCATGGCTCACCCGTTGTGCAAAGATCAGGCGGCCGGGATCAATACCACGAGCATGAGCTTCCTGTCTCAGGCATTCCCTCGCCTCAGCAGGCATCTCCAGGAGGTACAGAATGGCATCGGGGCGCAAAGCCATTAATCGCATCCACACTGCGAACGTTGTCGGGTCGATCTTGAAAGCATTGTGCAACGCCCCCAGAACCAGTCCTTCGTCGGGCAAACCAACTTCCTTACGGGACGGCAAGGCACCCGATGGCGCATTGACCGCGTAGCTGCAGAGACAACGTCCGTCGGGCACGCGGATCAGCGCCTCGGAAAAGTTCGACGACTCTGCATCTGAAATGCAAATATCATCGACTATCAGATAGTCGACCCAGTCCGCACCGGTAGTCGCCACGTACTCAAGCCAGGCAATCTGGATTGGCGCTGGGCGGCGCGCGAGTATTCCAGGCCGAGACTGATCCGCATACCCCATCAGATCAACCAGAATATCAATGCAGTCACCGGCAATTTTTTTCGCGGCGGCCTCGTCATCGAGCGGATCGAGTTCGACAAAACGGTCGCAGGAAGCGGCGATTTCTTGCCGCACTGGACCCCCGTCATCGCCACCCAGCGCGTAGGCAACAACCTCGAATCGCTCGCGATCATGCCAGGCAAACAGGGATTGCGCCAGCAGGCCCGTTGGGTGATTGCGGAAATAGGGCGACAAGTATCCGATGCGGATTGGCCCTTGCGGTGCGCGAGAGGTCAGCGCAGTAGCCTGCGGAGTGCCTTGCCCACCAAGCGCTGACCGAACGCCGGACGCAATCTGCCTGGCCAGAGCTAGCTGCAAATCACCGTCGATCCCCATGGCCATCGCTCGAAAGCCGAGCGCCCGTTCCGTCATCGGAGCCGTCTCCGACTCGCGAATCAACTGGGAAAATCGAGCGATGAAATGCTCGCGCTCAGACCAGTTGCAACGCTCAATCTGGTCATAATGTCTGAGCAGGAAGAGTGCGCGCGCGTCCAAGTGCGCTGCAATGCGTTGCGCATCGCCCTTCTCATTCCCGAAGATTGCCTGCCGATAACGCCTAAGTTCCACCTGATCGAGTTGGGCGGCTCGATCAAGCAACCGTTGCGCCTCGGCAAATCGCTCGCACTGTGCGAGAGCAAAACCAGCATGCAACAGGCCTCTTGCATTGCCTGGATTGAGGCTGACTGCGCGGCTCAGCGCCTGCGCCGCTCCGGGAAACTGCCTGGCCGCGAGCAAGGTCTCGCCAAGATTGAACTGCGCGTCATAGGCAAAGGGAGTCTTCGCTGCCCAAGCCCTGTTGTTTTGAATCGCTTCTTCCAGACGCCCCAAAGCCAACAGCAGGGCGCCGCGATTCTTTTTCGCATCGACAAGATCAGGGGAAATGAACAGAGCATGATCGTAGCTTTCGAGTGCCGCTTCCAGAGCACCATCGGCCTCTTGCGCTACACCCAGACTGAACCACGATTGTTGATCCGAAGGCTCGATTGCCACAGCTTGAAGACAAGCCGCCACGGCCTGAGCGCTATCACCCAGCTCGATACATACCGTAGCCAGGGCGATCCGGGCCTGCACGTGCTTCGCGTTCAGGGCGGAGGCCATGGAAAAGGCGTGACGTGCCGTGCCAAGGTCTTGCATGCGGTGCGCCGTTGCTCCCAAGAGGAACCAGCACTCGGGAGACTCCGGCTGCTGATCCAGGATATCGGCGAAGCAGCGACGCGCTAGACCGTATTGCCCCGCCAGCAATGCCGCGCGCCCGCGTTCGAACAGGGAGTTATCCGCCACATGCGCGATCTACTGTTTAAGCGCTGCTGCGCCGACGATTGTGTAGGTTCCGTCGCTCATCTTATAAGTAAGCCCTGAACGTTCCGCCGATGCCCCGAAGAACATGCCGGAGACCGAACCCGTAGCGGAACAGGCACCAATCAAGCCGGTAAGACTTGAGGAGGACAATTTATTCCCCGTTAGGCTTCCGGAACCGCTTGCTGAAAATGCGGTAGGTCCTCCCACGGAGCCGCTCAGGCTCAGGCTAAACGTCAGCGCCCCGAAATTTACGGACATACTGGCCGAGCTCAATGTTCCTGGGGTCAACAGGCCCCCGGCTTCGGTAGGACTTGTTCCTCCCAGCAGGGAGTAGGCGACGGTGCCGGACGTCGGCATGACGGCCGTCGGTACGCCCCACAAGAGGTGTACGCCCTGACTGGCACCGAGGGTTACCGACAGATTGTCGACGACGGCTGTGCCGCTGGCCCAGCGTCCCCACTTGATGATCGAATCGCTCGTGCCTGAATCCGCGACCGAAGCGGTGCCTATGCTCGACGTAAACGTGCCGGAAGTGTAGCCGGTCAGATTGCCTGCCGAGTCAAATGAAATCGTCGAGTTATCGTGAAACACGCCGCCTGTATTGACGACGTGGCCAACGGTGAAGGCCTGCCCGGCAGCCGGCAGGCCCGCGCTATTTACTTGATCTCCGCCGATAAAAACGGTTTGATCGCCAGTTGTGGTCGTTAGCGTGTCGTTAGGGGGCAGTTGTGGGCGCGAATTATCGCGGCGTGGCGGGCTGTCTTTTTGCGCGACGCCGGATTCGCCGCTGGCCAATAATATGCAACCAGCACCGTTACAGACTTCGACCAAGCCCTCGCCCGTGGCAACCGCCAGGCTATCGCCGGAGGGACTCAATCCGGCCGTATATTCTGTCCCACGAATACCGATAGTTGCGACGCTCGTGGTGACCTTGTAATTCTCACGTTTGGAGCGTCCGATCCAGCCGGTAACCGTACGCAGGCCCCCTTTGAGCAGACTGAAGAAACCCTTCTCCTGTCCATCCGGATTGCCGGAATACTGATAATCGTCGATACGGAACTCGGTTTGGGGTTGCAGCGAGACCAAAGCACCATCGGTGAAACGAATCTGCGCTCGTCCACCTTCACCGGTACGCACCGTGTCACCGTTACCGATACCGCCGCCTTTGGTCAGCGGCCTGGGCATGCCGGCCGCATTGACTGCCATTACGCTGCCTATCGAGAAATCGACATTGGCAGTACCGTCGGCAGACGAGACTGCCGGAAACGCTGCCGCCAGGGCCAACAACAGCGCCGGGTTACGTAAGCGGAAAATGTGTTGTGCTGACATGACAATTACCCTCGTTGTCAGAAACTCGGAATCTCAGAACTCGCGGCGAACGGTCACCGCAACGGCTTCGCGGTGAAATTTGTTGAGTTCTGTATTGGAGTCATCATACGTCCAACTGAGTCTGGGCGTGATCGTCCAGTATCGGGCCGGTGTGTAGTTGGATCCCATGACCAGATCGTATTGGGTGTCCTTGCGTGTTCGCAGGAACGCCGGATCCTGAGCGCCGTAGTGGCGGTACTCGACCGATCCGCCGGCAAAGAGGGCCGTCTTCGCATTAAGGTTCATCTGGCCGCCAGCACGGATCCCCGCACCGCTAAAACCCAACCAGGGCACGTCACCGCTATGCGGAGACTCGTTTACACCATACAGACTGGCAAAGACAACTTCACCGCCGCGGAAACCATGTGCGATCGCTCCGCCGGCAACCCACCGGTCGGCATTGCGCACAGGCTGAGTCTGATAACGCAAATCGGCATACTGAAAGAATGTGCTGAGCTGATTGCGCGCATCCTTGTTAAATTGCCACTGTCCCGACAAACCGGATGCCGTCCTGTATCGATCGCCTGAAAGGTTGTACTGGTTGAACTGGGCATTCAGCGAAAAGACGTGTTTGTCCTGTGTCAGTACAACGCCGGCATAAGCATCCGCACTGACGTTATCGAACTGGCGCACCCCAAAATTATTGCGCGCCACTCCGGACAAT
The DNA here is from genome assembly GCA_016705685.1 of Propionivibrio sp. Lineage (GTDB taxonomy): Bacteria > Pseudomonadota > Gammaproteobacteria > Burkholderiales > Rhodocyclaceae > Propionivibrio. Next base: position 220,951 of record JADJLB010000001.1, on the reverse strand, counting down.
CCGGCCACCACAGCCATGTCTTTGTTGATGGGCGAACGAACGTTCAGGCCGCCACCCAGCGTTCCAAACCAGGCGTCGGTGGCCCTGCTGTCGGAACTCAACGCGACGTCTCCCCCGTAGCCCGGCATGGCCACCGTACCTTTGTTCGTGGCGGAATTGACGTTGGAATCGTAACCCAGGGAGCCCTCCAGAAAGCCCCGTAATGTGGTACGAGTCGAGGCATTGGCCCGATCAATCGCGTCCATGTAACGGTCGATGGTCGCCGACACTTCCGGCGGGACGCCCTGCTTTTGCACGAATTCGAATTCGTGCTTGGCGGTGTCGGTTTCACCCAGAGCAAGATAGGCACGCGCAATCTCGGCACGCGCCCGCGCATTTCTCGGTTGCATGGCCAGTACGCGCTCGAGGGCGAACACGCCGCGCGTATTCTGGCCGACATCAATGGCGGCAATGCCGAACAGGAGATCGTAATCGACGTCGCCGGCGCGTTGGCTTTCCTGCGGCTCAAGCAGGCCGTACGCTTCATTGGACCTATTCTGGTCGAGCAATGCCTGCGCCTGGTCTGTCAGTGCATCCGCTGCTGCGACTTGAGACAGTGCAGACAACAACAAAACAGTCACGGCTTTGCAGAATCGCTTATTGACCATGGCTCCCCTCCCTGATGACCGCATAATTGGAATACTTGTCTGCATGGCGTGTTGTTACGGGATCTTCGACGGCGAGGCAAAACCTGGACTTGCTGCCGGAGGCGTTGCGCTCGGAGCGGGGGGAGCCGCTGGCGGCACCGGCGGCGACAGTTCCCCGGGTATGGGCGGCGGAAGCCCCGGCATGACAGGAGCGCCTTTCACGCCGCCCGCACCGTGACCTGTCTTTTTCGGCTTGCTCTTCCTGTCCGCTACGAGCAATGTCTCCCCGGGTGCGGCCTCGGCGCATCCACCCTCGCTGCACACTTCAACCAACCCGCTAAACGTGCTGACCGCCAATCCAGACGCGTTGTAATGTGCACCGTAGTCGGTACCACGGATGCCGATGGTCGCCACCGCCGTGTCGATTCGGTACTGCTCGCGCCGCAGTTTGCCGATCAACCCGGTAACCGTGCGAAAACCACCCTTGAGCAACGAGAAGAAACTGCGATCCTCGGACCCCGCGTTTCCGTTCTGCTCGGCGAAATGGAATTCGTCGATCCTGAAACGCGTCTCCGGCTGCAGCGACATGCTCGCGCCATCGCTGAAGCGGAGCTGCAAACGCCCATCGGCTGTGTCTATCATTTCGCCGGCGGCGACATCGCTTCCGCGCACAGCCGCCCGGGACTGACCGGTCTTGCTGATAATTTGCGCGTGTCCGCTGGCAAATATCACCGAAGCCGCTCCTTGTGCAAAGCAGGTGCTGGTGATCAATGTCAACAGGGACACAAGAATAGAAGCAAGTTTCACGCCGCGCGGGGGGGCGCGCCCCCGGCGGGGGGGGGAAGGGGCGGCCGGCCGGGGGGGGGCAAAATAACCCTGTGTGCCGAACGCAATGCAATCCCGCGAAGCAATGAACAAACAATACGAATAAATTCATTGCGATACAAACAATATATGAAGTTAAATTACAAGCAAGGCGCCGTCAACAAAAAACGATGATCGCGGGCCTCGAATCGTTCGGCGTGAAAAAAAACAACAGTTCACCGAACGCAATCCACGTAGTACGACCGCTTGCAGTCGACGATTTCCGTGACCAGTCCGTGGATATCCGTCTCGATGCCTGGATACAGCTGATTGAAGTCGCGTGCAAATCTGAGATAGCGCATGATCGTCGCATTAAATCGCTCGCCGGGAATCAACAGCGGAATACCGGGCGAGTATGCGCCAGCCTTCAGCATCGGGCTCCATCACACCAGTACTATTCACAATTGATCCCGGCTTCCGTCGAATCCTGTTTGAGTTCTGTTCGTTGCGCGGCCTCGCGCCAACTGCGAGAATGCTGGACGAGGCCACACCTTGAAGATCGCCTCAGCTTGAAGCCTTGATGACCTCCATGCATCCTCCCCCTCCTTTTCGTCTCGACCCGGAGCCCTGCACCTGGTTTGATGACGCGTATTGCCATGCGCAGCTAACTGATGCGCCCTTGGCTTACCTCAGCGCATTGCAACGCGACCTCCAGAGTATTGCCGATGGCGAACTGGTAATTGCTTTACCTGCCAAACAGATCTTCGCCGATACGTTTGACGACTGCAGTCAGTCAGGCTCGGTAAGGGGCGATTTCCGCGTCATGCCGTGTGTTGTACGCGGCCCCGGGCGATTGACAAAGACGGTAAAGATCGTCGGTTCAAACTTCAGCCGAGAAGTCGTTCGTGAGCGCATGACGGTTGGTCGTGCGCTGTATCTTGATCCACAAGAAAATTTCGTACATAGCGAATTTGCCGCCTTCGCCTTGTCCTCTGCGCGAACCGGCGCGTGTGCGGCAATCGCTCATCGCCTTTTGCGCGGTGGCCGCAGTGTTACCATTTTCGGTGCCGGCCCGGTGGCTTGGTATGCCGCCTATTACTTGGCCAGTGACGACCGCATTGACCGGCTGCGCATGGTCGACCCCGACGTTGACAAGGCACGCCGAACTTTCAGCGCGCTCAAACTACAATTCCCGCGCTTGCAGGGGACGCATCTCGCGTCGCTTACGCAAGCCGATGACAGCCAAGTCGTGCTTCTGGCGACGGATAGCCGGACGCCCTTTTTTCGTCCAGCAATGAGCGCGGCCACTCTTGTCATCAGCCTCGGGGCTGACTCAGACGCGCAGGGCGAACTGGAGCCGGAATGGATTGATCATGCAACACTGATCACCGACCTCAAAGACAGCGCCCTGATCGGCGACCTGAAACGCTGGCACGACGATCATTTGCTGCAGGGCACGCCACCAATCGATCTGGTCAGCCTGCTCCGGCAGCAGAAAGCCCCGGCAACAGAACATCGCCGTATCGTATTCATATCAACCGGCTCGGCCTTGTTCGACAATCTGACAATTCACTACTTGCTTGAAAGGGCTAGTCAGCGGCCCTAACTCGAATCTGCGACCAGCGACAGAAAATCCTCGAACTTCCCGCCGGCCGAGGGCTCAATCAACTCTGGATATGAATAGCGAACGGTGAACTGTCCGTGCAACAGTTCACAAAGCTTCGCCGAGAACAGTTTCTCCGTCTCGCGAGACAAGAATGCGGGACCTGCCAAGCGCACTTCAATATCCTGGATCTGGTGCTGAATGATCTGAATTTGCCGGAAATCGGCGATTGGCGTGAACTCTTCATAGGGAAACGAAGGCCAGTGGCTGCGGCCATCGGGCAAGCGCAGCATGTTTCTTCGCCGACCGGCTATACGCCGGATCACCGGCAGGCCGCGGCCACATTTGCAGGCCTCTCCGGCCAGAGCGTAGTCGCCAATTTCGTAGCGTAACAAGGGCATCGTGAAATTGTGCAGCGTACTGACCAGGACACGGCCAATCTCGCCCGGCGCACAGGGCGTTCCACTGTCGTCGACGATTTCGACGAGCAGATTCTCTGCCTGGATATGGTAGTTTTCGTCATGGACCGGGCATTGCAGCGCAATGTTTCCAAACTCTTCGGATGAATAAACGTCGGTTACGGGCAGATTCCAGACCTCCCGCGCAAGATCTCGCAGATCGGCGGGAAGCATTTCTCCGAAAGTGGATAATTCCCTCAGCGAGGGAATGCTGACCGCTTTCTGGCGGGCACGATGAAGCAGGCTGCGCAGATTGCTCGGATGGGTCAACAGATAGTCTGGTGTTTCAGCGCAGAGCCAGTCGAGCTGACGGTCAATATCGGTCGAAATATTAAGCACGGCAGCCGGCCCGGTAACAAGAGCTGCGGATTCGATTCGTCCCCAATCCGGGAGCGAGGCGCTCTCGACCTTGCTACGTATCGCGGCGAACTTTCCCGATAGGTCGCGATGATGCCAGAGATGATTCCTGACGATCAGTACGCTAGTGAAAAGATGCGTCAACTCGTTTCCCAGCACTTGGACCGGCATACCGAGCGAGCCGGTTGTCGAATATTCCGTCGCGCGACCGTGCGCCTTCGGGGCATTTTCGACAATCAGTTGGTCGCGACAGGACTGTACCGTCGCCCGCTTGAGAATTGGCAGTGCGCGCCAAGCGCTCTCGTCAAGATGCTGCCCTGGCGACCAGTCAGCAGCGGATAAGCGTTCTACGATAAAACGCTGAGGTCTGCCAGAGAAACGCTACAAGAACATCGAGCTGTTGAAATTGGCGATCGGCCACAACGACGGGTGACAGCCACTGACTTTGCTCTAGCTGGAATAGCAGCGAGAGCAAAGCCGCACCGGGCGCTGGCACGATGGCGGGCCAGACAGCCCCGACAACTGCCGAACGAAACGGCATCATGAACAACAATCAACGGGTTGCGTTATTTTTAAATGCAGCGGCACCGGCGATCGACTGTCCATCATCAAATTTAAATGCGGCACCGGCACGCGCCGCACCGGCGCCCAAGAATTGCCCAACGACGTCTGCGGCACAGCCGGCACCACATGAGCCTCCCGTCGCAGAAGAACTGCCCCCCGAAAAAACGACAGCACTACCGAAGCCGGAAATAGTGTAACCCCCGCCAGCAAGGTTATAGCTGTTGCCCCCAACCGAAATTCCCAGCGCAAGTGAAGTCACCGTCGCCGTCGTAAAGTTAACATTCATCGAGCCGCTCGTTACGCTTCCAGCGCCACTACTGGCGCCAGTCACACCGCCGCCCAGAAGCGAGAATGTAGCCGAGGTGCCATACATCGAAGCCAATGCCGGCTGGCTATCTGCTGTCGGGATGCCCGTCACGTAGTGCACAACCGCGCCTTCGCCTCCGCTCAAGGCACCGGTGAACCCACTGCCGTTATCAATCCAGCGCCCCCAAGCAACGACGCCGTCGTTACCGAAGCTCTGCACTGAATTTCCTCCCGCCACATTGGCTCCAGTGGTGCCAGAACCCGTTTCAAAATCAGTGAGAATTCCGCTGGAATTGATCGTGCCGGCTCCGACGCCGGTGCCCTTATCTACGCCGATATACGCCCAAGCCGTCGCATAGGTCTGAGTGCCAACAAGCCCTACCGCAGCCGAAGCGCCGCCGGCCGTTCGCTGCTCAATCGGCGAATCGAAGCTCTGGAGCAGATCTTCCTTACCCACCTTTTCGTCCCCGTTCTGAACCAGTAGCGGTGGCGTATCGTCGCTCTGCACGTAGCCTTCGTCGCCCGGATACAATAGTAAGCACCCTCTCCCATTGCATACTTCGACCACACCTTCACCGGTATTGACGTTAATGCTGTTACCGTAAGTCACTGAATATTGCGTACCGCGAATTCCGATCGTGGCGACGCTCGTACTCACCTTGTAATTATCGCGATTGGCTCTACCGACAAGGCCGGTTATGGTTCGCAAACCGCCCTTGAGCAGGCTGAAGAAGCCTTTCTCTGTGCCGTCTGCTGCTCCATTAAATCGGTAGTCAACAATGCGGTACTCGGAGCCCGGCTGCAACGAAACGATTGAGCCATCCGAAAATCGAAACTGGGTTTGCCCTTCGTTGGTCAACACCGTGTCACCAGAAAACAATTCAGCCCCTTTGGTCAGCACACGACGGGATCCGTCTGCCGCGTTGGCAACAACATTGCCCACAGCGAAATCGACACGTCCCGCTGCAGCGCCATAGGAAACGACAGGATAAGCAGCGCTCAAAGCTGCCATCAGATAAGCGTGTGTCGGCCTGAATTGCTTGTGCATGATCATATCCCCCGTCAAAAATCGCGCCGAATGCTTACGGTCGCCATTTCTCTGTCGTACTTGAAAATATCGACTGTCGAATGATTGACTACACGCGTCAAACGCAGGGAAGCCTTCCAGAATCGCTCGATCTGATAGTCAACGCCCAGATTAAAATCTGTTTGCTCATCCCTGCGCGACTCATTGAATAAAGGCTCGGTGCCACCGTAATTGCGCGATTCGAAAAAGGCGTTTCCATAAGCCATCCAACGATTGTTGATGCGATACTGGGCGCCAGCACGCACTCCCCAAAGGTGATGTCCAAGCCAGTCGGCATCAGATTCCCGCGCGACTTCCTGCCCCGCGTAGGCGCTGCCAAACACAATCACCCGGCCGCTCACGGCCTGCGCGTAAGCGGCACCAAGCACATAGCGGTCGACGTTTCGAATGCCTTGCCCCGGATAACTGATGTTGGCGTATTGCCCGTAAACGCTGACCTGCCTGACCGCATCGAGGTTGCGCTGCCACTGTGCATTAAAACCCCACGTATCGCGCAGCCGGTTATTGTCCAGAACAAAGGCTGATCCCGTAGCCGTCACGTTGATCGTATCCTTGTCGCGAAGGTGCTGGACGCCCACGGAACCATCAAGCGCATGCGTATCAAAGTCGTGCTCGCTAAAGTTATTCCTCAACCAGCCGTTCGCTCCGGCTGTCAGGAAATATCCATCGCCGAGGGGTCGCCGGTACGAAACTCCACCGCTAATCATCCCGAAATTGTCGCCACGCTGCGTACTCGAGGGGTTGAGAATACCAAGACCCAAGCCGGGTACTGCCGCAGACCTCGAAGAGGTGGCACTGTTGATGTTGCTATCTGTCCCGAGACTACCCTCAAGATAGCCTTTCCAGCGTGAGCGCGTGCTGTCTTCAGCGCGCTCGATGACGGCCAGCACGCTATCAATCGTATTCTGAACCCCTTCTGGAACCGGCTGCTGGCGCGCCGCTTCAAACTCCGCCCGGGCCCTGCGGTGCTCGCCAAGCGCCAGGTAGGCACGCCCTATCTCTACACGCGCTCGCGCATTGTCGGGCTGAAGCGCCAGCACACGCTCCAGCGCAAACACACCGCGCGTATTCTGCCCAACATCCACTGCCGCAATACCGAACAACAGGTCGAAAACAGGATCGCCGGCCCGTGAGGCTTCCAGCGGCTCAAGCAGTTGGTAGGCTTCTTTGGACTGACCGTGCTCTATGAGCACCTTGGCCTTGTCGCTTGACTCGTCAGCCGTCGCTGTTTGCGATAGGAAGGCCAGCATCAACACTGCCAGCATTCTGTTGGTCCATTCTTTTGCCATACTCAGATCCTCGTTTCACTCGATTCCAAACCACTCTAGCTTCATTGTCAATTAGGGGCTGGACATCGTTCTCGTCGGCGCCACAACCGGTACTACCACCTCCGGGGAAAGCACCGGCGAAGATGGCAGACCCGGCACGGCTGAGCCGTCCAGCGCGCCGTCCAGTCGCCCTTGCAATAGCGGACGACTATCGTGAGTCGATACGATGGCGACCTCCCCCGGACCAACCTGCAAACAACCAGCACCACTGCACACTTCAACCAAACCGCCAAATGTACTCACGGACAACCCGGCCTCACCGAGATGCGCGTAATAATCCGTACCGCGAATACCAATCGTTGCCACGGCGGTATCGACGCGATATTGTTCACGGCGCTCTTTGCCAATCAGGCCGGTGATCGTCCGAAAGCCGCCTTTGATCAAGGAAAATATTCCCCGGTCATCGCCGCTGGCTTTGCCATCCTGTACGGCAAAATGGAAATCCTCGATCCGGAAACGGGTCGCCGGTTGCAGCGACATGCTCGCGCCGTCAAGAAAACGCAGCTGAACACGGCCGTCCGCCGTATCAATCGTTTCGCCAGCGTCAAATTCGCCCCCTCGTACAACCACCCGTGATTGACCATCCTTTGCGATTATTACCGCAGCGCCGGAAACAAACACCACGGAGCCTACGCTCTGAGCGAAACAAGGCGCGGCAAGCGGCAGAAAGACAACGCCTAAGATTAGGCAAAACAGCTTCATGTGCCTGATTCTAACTCACTTGTTCAATCAGATTCGATATTTGTCCGCCCTGTGGTCTAATGCATCATCTTCTGCCAATAACTTGATGCCAAATGGCGATTACAATCTGGCTAACGGGGCTAAGTGGCTCGGGAAAATCGACCTTGGCCAACGCGCTTTCAGAACGCCTTAAAAGTCGTGGGGTGCTTTGTTGCGTGATTGATGGTGACGAACTGCGTCGGGGCTTATGTGCTGACTTGAGCTATTCCCGGGAGGATCGTCAAGAAGACATTCGGCGCGCAGCAAATGTCAGCCAATTACTTAACGCGGCCGGAGTAACAGTCGTCGCCGCCTTGATTTCACCGTACCGTGATGATTGTGCAATGGCCCGCGCCATCATTGGCTCTGCAGCGTTCTTTGACGTTTATCTGGAGACATCGCTCCAGGTGTGTGAGCAACGCAACCCCAAAGGCTTGTATCGCCAAGCTCGATCTGGACTGATTCCGAAATTCACGGGGATCAGCGACCATTATGAACCGCCGCCGCATCCATACCTGCAATTCGACACACATTCGCGCTCAGTCGCAGAGTGCCTTACGTTAATGCAGGACTTGTTAACTCAGTAAGAATGCAAGCATGATTGGAAATTTGCTCTTACCATGAAGAAAGGCGTATTTTGGTATTACCACCGCACTCGGTCATTTCCGTGCGATCGACAATTCGGCACGTGCTCATGGTACGCCTGACGCCGTCGCGCTCCACCCTGGAATGTCCTCCCAGTCTAGCCACGCGCAATCTGAGGCGGTGAATTCTCTCCAGCGCCCGCGAGGCGTGATCGTACTGGGAGTGTTCCGGTCGGGCACATCTCAAATATCCCGAGTGCTGCAAGCGCTCGAAGTCGATTTCGGCCCCGCTTTCGATCTTTTCGCGCCCACTCAATACAACCCTTGGGGCTTCTTTCAGCGGCGCGATGTGCTCTCCGCCAACAACCGGCTGCTGCACTCAGCCGGTTGCAGCGCTGATTTCCCGGCAGATCCGGAGGAAATCCTGCGACGGGCCGATCCGACCTGCCTTTTACCCGTCGCACTCGACTGGAGGTCGGACAAACGCACTTGGGGGCTTAAAGATCCGCGCTTTTCCGCCACGCTTCTCACCTGGATCGAGCGTGGGCGAATCGACTCCGAGGGCCTGGTACTGGTCAACGTATCGCGCAAGAATGAAGCGACGGCCGCCAGCATACTGCGCTTTCCAATAATGGCGACACTGCTGCCGAAAGTGAATGCCGGTAACGTAACCGCACTGGTGGATCGTTATCGGGAACTGGCGGCATGGCATGTCAGTCGGCTGGGACTGCCGACGCTCTCGGTTTGCCTGGAGGACCTGATACAGAGCCCGCAACAGGAAGTAGAGAAGCTGGCACATTTCACTCGTTGCACCAACCCGAGCGCCATTGAAACTGCCGTCCAGAGCACCGACCGGAAACGGGTGCTCCAGCTTTACTTCATGCAAAGGTCAGTCTAACGCCCGCCGGCAAGGCGTGACCATAGCCTTAACGCAATGAGGCCACCAGAAGAAACGGCAGCCGAATCCGCCGTTTCGGAGCGAATACAGGAGAAGCAACAGTTCACCGAACGCAATCCACGTAGTAGGAGCGTTTGTTGTCGATGATTTCTGTGACCAGTCCGTGGATATCGGTCTCGAAGCCTGGATACAGCTGATTGAAGTCGCGAGCAAATTTGAGATAGCGCACGATCGTCGCGTTAAATCGCTCGCCGGGAATCAACAGCGGAATACCGGGCGGATAGGGCGTCAGCAGTATGCTGGTAATGCGTCCTTCGAGGTCGTCGATCGGTACGCGGTCGATCTCACGGTGCGCCATTTTGGCAAAGGCATCGGTTGGCTTCATCGACGGCACCATGTCCGAAAGGTACATCTCGGTCGTCAGCCGAGCGACATCGTTGGCCGCGTAGATCCCGTGAATCTCCTTGCAGAGGTCCTTGAGGCCGATGCGTTCATAGTGCGGATGCTTCGCTACGAATTCTGGCAACGCTTTCCAGAGCGGTTGATTTTTGTCGTAATCATCCTTGAATTGCTGCAATTCGGTCACCATGGTGTTCCAGCGTCCCTTGGTGATGCCAATGGTGAACATGATGAAGAATGAATAAAGGCCGCATTTCTCGACGATAACGCCGTGTTCAGCCAGATACTTGGTCACAATCGCAGCCGGAATGCCCCAGTCGGCGAAGTCGCCGTCCACATCCAGGCCCGGCGTGATCACCGTTGCCTTGATCGGGTCGAGCATGTTGAAGCCCTCGGCGAGCATCCCGAATCCGTGCCAGCGTTCGCCAGGTTTGAGCATCCACGCCGCGCGCTCTTCGATTCCCTCTTCCGAAAGATCGTCCGGTCCCCAGACTTTAAACCACCAGTCGACGCCCCACTCTTCGTCCACTTTGCGCATGGCACGACGGAAATCGAGTGCTTCGGCGATGGATTCCTCGACCAGAGCCGTCCCTGCCGGCGCCTCCATCATCGCTGCCGCCACATCGCAGGACGCAATGATGGCGTATTGCGGCGAGGTGGAGGTATGCATCAAATAGGCTTCGTTGAATACGCTGCGGTCAAGCTCGCGACCTTCGGAGTTCTGCACCAGAATTTGTGAAGCCTGTGACAAACCAGCCAGCAACTTGTGCGTCGATTGCGTCGAAAAAACCATCGACTCCTTGCAGCGCGGACGGTCGGCGCCGATGGCGTGATAATCGCCATAAAAGTCGTGGAACGCGGCGTGCGGCAACCAGGCCTCGTCGAAATGCAGTGTGTCGATATGCCCGTCGAGCATATCCTTGATTTCCTCGACATTGTAAAGAATACCGTCATAGGTGCTTTGCGTGATTGTCAGCACGCGTGGCTTGCTTTTCACATCGCGCGCAAAAGGATGCGCCGCTATCTTTCTCTGGATGTTCTCCCAGCGAAATTCCTCTTTGGGAATCGGGCCGATGATTCCGTAGTGGTTGCGTGTCGGCATCAGAAATACCGGTACGGCGCCGGTCATGATGATCGAGTGCAGCACCGACTTGTGGCAATTGCGATCGACGATCACGACGTCGCCCGGCGCCACGGTCGAGTGCCAGACAATCTTGTTCGAGGTCGACGTGCCGTTGGTGACAAAAAACAGGTGATCGGCGTTGAAAATACGTGCGGCGTTACGCTCCGACGCCGCAACCGGGCCGGTATGATCGAGCAATTGGCCAAGTTCTTCAACGGCGTTGCAGACATCGGCGCGCAGCATGTTTTCACCGAAAAACTGGTGGAACATCTGCCCGACCGGGCTCTTCAGAAAAGCAACGCCTCCCGAGTGTCCCGGGCAGTGCCAGGAATACGAACCGTCGGCCGCATAGTGGGTCAAGGCGCGGAAGAACGGCGGCGGCACGCTCTTCAGATAGGTCTTGGCCTCGCGAACGACATATCGACCGATAAACTCGGGAGTGTCCTCGAACATGTGAATGAAGCCATGCAGTTCACGAAGCAGATCGTTCGGAATGTGCCGGGATGTGCGCGTTTCGCCATACAGAAAAATCGGAATGCGTTCGTTGCGGCAACGGATCTCCTTGACGAAGGTGCGTAACCCGGCGATGGTGTTTTCCGCTTCCTCGCCTTTGAACTCCTCGTCGTCGATCGACAGGATAAACGCCGAAGCGCGGCTTTGCTGCTGGGCGAACGAGGAAAGGTCGCCGTAGCTGGTTACACCAAGAACTTCCAGCCCCTCCTTTTCGATGGCATCGGCCAGGGCGCGTATGCCCAGACCGCTGGCATTTTCCGAGCGGAAGTCTTCATCGATAATTATGACAGGGAAGTGAAAACGCATGGCTGCTCCCGAAATGCTGGAAAACCGCTTTCAACGCAGGGTGCGCAGAGGTGCGATCTATATTTTTGGCAGGGTCACACCGACCTGCCCCTGGTACTTGCCGCCACGGTCCTTGTACGAGGTCTCGCATTCCTCGTCGGATTCAAAGAAGATGACCTGAGCGATGCCTTCGTTGGCGTAAATCTTGGCGGGCAAGGGTGTGGTGTTCGAGAATTCGAGCGTCACGTAACCTTCCCACTCGGGCTCAAAGGGGGTGACATTCACGATGATGCCGCAACGGGCATAGGTGCTTTTGCCCAGACAAACCGTGAGTACGCTGCGCGGAATGCGGAAGTATTCGACGGTACGCGCCAAGGCAAAGGAGTTTGGCGGAATGATGCAGAAATCGTTGTGTACCTCGACGAAGGAATTCGGGTCGAAGTTCTTCGGATCGACGATGGTCGAGTTGATGTTGGTAAACAGTTTGAATTCGTTCGAGCAGCGAATATCGTAGCCGTAGCTTGACGTGCCGTAGGAAACGATTTTGCGACCGTCGATATCGCGAACCTGGTTCGGTTCGAAAGGCTCGATCATGCCGTGCTGTTCCGCCATGCGGCGGATCCACTTGTCGGATTTGATGGACATCTGCGATTACCCGGAGACCGTGATGTGAAGGCGGGTATTTTACGGTTTCCGCGGAATTCAGGGGAATTGCTTTACGGCGGCGACGAATCCGCCGGCCGAGCGTTCGGCGAATGCCCCGTCACGTATTCTGCACGACGATGTTAGGAAAGCGGGCGCTCATGTCCTTGGCGCGCTCAGCCACTTTGACGGCTACGCGGCGGGCAATCTCCCGATAAATATCGGCGGAACGGGAATCCGGGGCGCCAACTACCGTCGGCTGGCCGGCATCGGCCAGTTGGCGTATCGACAGTTCCAATGGCAGCGAGCCGAGCAATTCAACGTCGTAGTCTTGGCACATCTTTTCTCCGCCCCCGTGGCCGAAGATATGCTCTTCGTTGCCGCACTTCGAACAGATATGAATGCTCATGTTTTCCACCAGGCCGAGGATCGGAATCCCGACCTTGTCGAACATTTTCAGTCCCTTGCGCGCATCGATCAAGGCGATATCCTGCGGCGTGGTGACAATCACCGCGCCGGTCACGGGAACTTTTTGCGCCAGCGTCAGTTGTGTATCGCCGGTGCCCGGTGGCATGTCGACGATAAGGTAATCAACGTCGCGCCAATTCGTCTGATTGAGCAGTTGCTCCAGCGCCTGCGTGACCATCGGCCCCCGCCACACCATTGGCGAATCGACATCGATCATGTAGCCGATCGACATCGTTTGCAGGCCGTAGGCCTGCAGGGGGTCCATCGATGTACCGTCTTCCGATTCCGGCTGACGACCAGCCAGACCGAGCATTTGCGGTATCGACGGGCCATAGATATCGGCATCCAGCAGGCCAACCGTAGCGCCTTCCTGGGCCAGCGCCAGGGCCAGATTGACGGCCGTCGTGCTCTTGCCGACCCCGCCTTTTCCGGAGGCAACGGCGATGATGTTCTTGACCCCCTTGAGCGGCTTCAGATTCCGTTGAACGGCATGTGCCACGATCTTGATCGTTACGCCGGCATCGACGCCGGTGACGCCGGGTATGGCCATAATGGCCGCAGTGACCGCATTCCGGATGGGTTCGATCTGGGTTTTCGCGGGATAACCCAATTCGATATCCAGCGACACCTTGCCATCCTCGATCCTGATGTTCTTTGCCGAACGCGTGGTAACGAAATCCTTCTTCGTATTGGGGTCGATCAGATTCTTCAATGCGGTCTGTACGGCGTCCATCGTTACTGCCATTCTGCGCTCCTTATCAATATACCCGAGTAATTTTGTCCAGTATAACCGAAAACGGGAAGGGTCGCACTTTGCTAGAATGCCCGCTTTGCCGCATGCGGCCTTGTCCACGCCTTACCGGAACCCCTGATTGCAGCCCATGACTCGCAAGATACTCGTTACTTCCGCACTGCCCTATGCCAATGGCGCTATCCACCTCGGGCACCTCGTCGAATACATCCAGACCGATATTTGGGTGCGCTTCCAGAAAATGCAGGCCAAGGAAAAAGTCAGCGAGTGCTGGTATGTCTGTGCCGACGATACGCATGGCACGCCGATCATGCTGCGGGCACAAAACGATGGCATCACGCCGGAAGCGCTGATCGACCGCGTGCACGGCGAACACGCACGCGATTTCGCCGGCTTCCATGTCGCTTTCGACAACTTCTACACCACGCACTCCGTCGAAACGCGCGAATGTGCCAATGACATTTATGCTCGCCTGAAGTCGGCTGGCCTGATCGAAAGGCGCAGCATCGAGCAGTACTATGACCCGGTCAAACAGATGTTTCTGCCGGATCGTTTCATCAAAGGGGAATGTCCGAAGTGCGGCGCCAAGGACCAGTACGGCGACAATTGCGAAAGCTGTGGCGCTGCCTATACCCCCAATGAGCTGAAAGATCCTTATTCGGCGGTTTCCGGCGCCAAGCCGGTCCTGCGTGCCTCGGACCATTATTTCTTCATGCTTTCCGATGCGCGATGCCAGAGCTTTCTGCGTCGCTGGACGCGGGAGCCCGGCCGCTTGCAGGCGGAGGCGGCGAACAAGATGCAGGAATGGCTTGGGTTCAACGACGACGGGACCACCGACAACAAACTGACCGACTGGGACATCTCGCGCGACGCGCCTTATTTCGGCTTCGAGATTCCCGATGCGCCGGGCAAATATTTCTACGTCTGGCTCGATGCGCCGATTGGCTACATGGGCTCGTTCAGAAACCTCTGCGACCGCCAGGGCATTGACTTTGATGCATACTGGAAACCGGATTCGCCAACCGAGCTCTACCATTTTATCGGCAAGGACATCCTCTATTTCCATGCGCTGTTCTGGCCGGCCGAGCTGGAGCACGCGGGTTACCGCACCCCAACGGGAATTTTTGCGCACGGGTTCTTGACCGTCAATGGCGCCAAGATGTCCAAATCGCGCGGCACCTTCATCACCGCCGAGAGCTACCTGCAACAGGGGCTCAATCCCGAGTGGCTGCGCTACTACTACGCGGCCAAACTGAACGGCACGATGGAGGACATCGACCTCAATCTGGACGACTTCGCCGCGCGGGTCAATTCGGATCTGGTGGGCAAATACGTCAACATCGCCAGCCGTTGCGCCGGCTTTATCAGCAAGAAATTCAAGGGCCAGCTGTCGGATGTCGGCGCCTCGCCGGAAGCCGCCTGGCTGATGCCCTTGCGCGATGCGGCCGAGACCATCGCCCGAGCTTATGAAGAGCGCGATTACTCACGGGCGTTGCGAGAAATCATGGCGCTGGCCGATGCCGCAAACGTTGTCGTCAATGAACGCAAACCCTGGGAACTGGCCAAGACTGAAGGTGAAAATGAGCAGGCGCGAAACGCGCTCCACCAGATCTGTTCGCAGGCCCTTGAAGCCTTCCGTTTGCTCACGCTGTATCTCAAGCCCGTGTTGCCCAAAGTCGCCGAGGCCGTTGAAACCTTCCTCGGCATCGCCCCGCTGGCCTGGAGCGATGCGGCAACGCCGCTGCCAGCCGGCCACATCATCAATGCCTACAGCCACCTGATGACCCGCATCGACCCGAAGCAGATTGCGGCGCTCGTCGAAGCCAACCAAGAGTCGCTGTCACCCGTTCCCGAAGCCGCACCGCGAGTGGCGCCTGCAAAACCAGAAAAGGTAGTTCCCGTACCGACCCAAGTTAGCGAACCAGACGGTGCTTTCGTCAACATCGACGACTTCATGAAGGTCGATCTGCGCATCGCGCGCATCATCGAAGCGGGGCCTGTCGAAGGAGCAGACAAGCTGATCCGGCTCGTGCTCGATATCGGCGAGGAGAAACCCCGTCAGGTGTTTGCCGGCATCAAGTCGGCCTACGATCCGGCTTCGCTGATCGGCCGCATGACGGTCATGGTCGCCAATCTCGCGCCGCGCAAAATGAAGTTCGGCATGAGCGAGGGCATGGTGCTCGCCGCTTCGCTGGACGACAACAACTCGGGGCAAAAGGCATCCGGCATCTTCCTGCTCTCGCCGGATGACGGGGCACTTCCGGGAATGCGCGTAAAATAGCCCGACCATGCCGCAAACACGACAGTCTCTGCGCCCCCAACTGACGCTCAGCATCATGCTGTTCGCCGTCCTTGATGTCGTCGGCATGGTCTGTTTTGCGACCGGAGTGATGTGGCTGGTGCGTCGGCAGTCGCTGTTCATTCCCAACTTCCCGACCCATTGGGCAGAGGCCATCGGCATACTCGTGGCCGGCCTGTTGTTGATGCTCTGGGCGGCCGGCCGGATCTTGCGCGAAATGATCAGTCGGCCTGTCAATCCCGTGAGCAAAGGGAGATAATCCGTGTCCGCGTCGATCTTCTGCATTTTCCAGACGACTAACAGCAAACAATCTTGAAAGCCGGGCGAGGATGAGCCAATTGCTGTTAATTGACTGGGTGCTGATCACGGCGCTGGGCTGGTTGTCAATCGGTATGGTCGGCGTCGCTTTCCCGCGAAATTTCATACTGAACAGTCGGATACTGTATCCGCTGGGCGCCGTCGGCGGTTTGGTGCTGGCCCTGATCGCCCTGACAGGCATTTTCGCCAGTCCGCAAATCCGCATTCTTCCCCTCGGCATGCCCGGGCTGCCCTTTCACTTGCGCCTGGACGCCTTGTCTTCGTTCTTCCTGCTGCTGCTCGGCACCGCCTCCGCCGGCATTTCGATCTACGCCGCCGGTTATCTGCGCAAGGGCGACGGCACGGCGCCGGGTCTTCAATGCTTGCTTTATCACGTCTTTCTGGCCAGCATGGCCTTCGTGATGCTGGCTGACGACGGTTATGCCTTCATGGTTGCCTGGGAAACGATGGCGCTCAGTTCGTTCTTTCTGGTGACCTCGGAACACCGACATGCGGAAATCCGGCGTGCCGGCTATCTTTATCTGCTGGTTGCGCACGTGGGGG
Organism: Propionivibrio sp.; assembly: GCA_016705685.1. Classification (GTDB taxonomy): domain Bacteria; phylum Pseudomonadota; class Gammaproteobacteria; order Burkholderiales; family Rhodocyclaceae; genus Propionivibrio. Next base: position 204,275 of record JADJLB010000001.1, on the reverse strand, counting down.
CGGTAGGAATCCTGCTGTCCTTCGGCGTGATGGCGGGCGTCGAAGGAGACTACACGTTTGACGCCATGCGTGATTTTTCGAGCCATGGTTTCTGGCCGACGATTGCTTTCCTGCTTGCCTTGTTCGGCTTCGGCGCCAAAGCCGGCATCCTGCCATTGCACATCTGGTTACCCGAGGCCCATCCGGCGGCCCCTTCCCCGGTCTCGGCGATGATGAGCGGCGTTATGCTCAAAACGGCCATTTACGGGATGTTGAGAGTCAGCTTCGACCTGTTGCATGCGCAAATCTGGTGGTGGGGCGTTTTGCTGCTGCTGCTCGGGCTGGCAACGGCGCTGTTCGGCGTCGTCTTCTCGGCGATTCAGACCGACATGAAACGCCTGCTCGCTTATTCGTCGATCGAGAATATCGGGCTGATATTCCTCGGCTTCGGACTGACGTTGATTTTCAAATCGTTCATGTTGCCCCACCTTGCCGCGCTGGCGCTCACGGCCACCCTCTACCACTGCCTCAATCATGCCTTTTTCAAGAGCCTGCTCTTTCTGTGCACCGGCTCGGTGTTGCACGCCACCCGCGAACGAAACCTCGGCAAGCTGGGCGGCCTGATTCATCGCATGCCGTGGGTTACTTGGCTGGCTTTGATTGGTGTGCTGGCCGCGTCCGGCCTGCCGCCGCTCAATGGGTTCGCCTCGGAATGGCTGCTCCTGCAAAGTTTCCTGTTCACTTCAGGCCTGCCGCAAGGCTATCTCAACATGCTGTTGCCGGTCATAGCCGGCGCGGTCGCGCTCATTTCGGCTTTCGCCGGCTTCACCATGGTCAAGTTTTTCGGCATCGTTTTTCTCGGCCAGCCGCGCGAGGAAAAACTCACTCAGGCCCATGATGCCGGCCGCCTTGAGCGCATCGGTCTGCTCTGGCTGGGCGTGGGGTGCATCCTGCTTGGCCTGTTTCCCAACGTCGTCATTGTGCTCCTCGATCCGGTCACCCGGCTGCTGGTCGGCAGCGGCTTGCGCGGCACGGCAGGCAGTCACGGCTGGTGGCTGCTCGCGCCGATCAGCCAGGATCGAGCCAGTTACAGCCCAGCCATATTTCTCGGCAGCATCGTCATTTTCATGCCCCTCGTCTATTGGGCGGTCAAGCGCTTCTACCACGGGCGACTGAAACGTGTACCGGCCTGGGACTGTGGCTTCCCGCTGCAAACGGCCCGCATGCAGGATACCGCTGAAGGATTTGGTCAGCCGATACGCCGAATCTTTTCACCCTTCTTCAAGCGGACGCGCGAGCATCCTTCGCCCTTCGATTCCCAGCCGCGTTACCTGAGTATCGTCGAAGATCCCTTCTGGTACTGGCTCTATCTGCCGATCGCAAAAATTGTCGAGCGCGGCACTCAGCTGATCGCTTTCCTGCAGCAGGGGCGCATCGCCTTATATCTGCTCTACAGCTTCATCACGCTGCTCTCGCTTCTGGTGTTGACACGCGGATGAATTTCTACGCCCTCTTCGCCCAGCTCCTGGCGCTTGTCACGGCACTAATCCTGGCGCCGATCCTCAATGGCTGGGTGAATCAGTGCCGTGCCTGGATGCAGAACCGAACGGCCCCACCTTTGCTGCAGACCTATTACACGGTTAGCAAACTGCTTCACAAAGATGCGCTGCTGGCGCACAACGCTTCATCGCTGTTTCGCGTCGCTCCGTACGCCATTTTTTCATGCCTGGCGCTGGCTTCAGCCATTGTGCCGACACTATCGACCGAACTGATTTTTTCGCCCGCTGCCGATGCCATCGCACTGGTCGGGCTCTTTGCGCTGGCCCGCGTATTCATTGCCCTGGCCGGCATGGATGTAGGCACGGCGTTTGGCTCGCTGGGATCACGGCGCGAGATGCTCATCGGCTTCCTGGCCGAACCGGCTTTGCTGCTGATCTTTTTTACCACCTCGCTGATCTCGCAGTCCACCTCGCTGTCGACCATTGTGGCCACGCTGGCGCACCGGGATTTTGTCATCTATCCGAGCCTGGCTTTTGCCGGCGTGGCGTTCACCATGGTTTCGCTGGCCGAGAACGCACGCATACCGATTGATAACCCGACGACGCACCTTGAGCTTACCATGGTTCACGAAGCCATGATCCTTGAATACTCGGGCCGCCACCTGGCGCTTATCGAATGGGCCGCCAGCCTTAAGCTGTTTGCCTATTCCTGTCTAGGCCTCGCCTTGTTCTTTCCGGTTGGCATCACCGAAGTCGCCGACCCGGTCTCGCTCGCCATGTCAGGCGTCATCCTGGTCATGAAGCTGGCCATCGGCGGCTTCATGATGGCGCTGATTGAAACGCTCAGTGCCAAGATGCGCATTTTCCGCGCCCCGGAATTTCTCGGCACGGCTTTTCTGCTGGCCGTTCTGGCCATGCTGGTGCATCTGCTGCTGGAGTCGGGGAAATGAATCCTTCATTGATTCAGGCGATTCCCCTGAGTGGCCAGGTGATCAATCTCTGCGCGGCGCTCATGCTGTTGCTCGGCTTTGCCATGCTGTCACAGCGGCGAATACTGGCGCTGATCAATCTGTTCATGATGCAGGGCGTGGTGCTATTCGTCTCCACCCTGGTCGTCGCGCTGACGACAAACCAGCATCATCTCCTGTGGTCGGCCGGGCTTACCCTGGTGCTCAAGGTCATCGCCTTGCCGTATATCCTGCACCGGCTGATACGCCGGCTCTCGGTCAAATGGGATATCGAAACCCTGTTCAACATTCCGACCACCATGCTGGTCGGCATCGTGCTGGTTGTCATCGCCTTCAATGTGGCTCAACCGATTTCGCAAATGTCGGGCACCATCACGCGCTCCACCATTGGCATTGCGCTGGCCTGTGTGCTGCTTGCTTTTCTGATGCTGATTACGCGCAGCAAGGCGGTGCCGCAAGTGGTCGCTTTTCTGGCAATGGAAAATGGCCTGTTCTTTGCCGCCACCAGCGCAACGTACGGGATGCCGATGGTCGTCGAACTTGGCATCGCGCTCGACGTCATGGTCGGCATGGTCATTCTCGGCGTCTTCTTCTTCCAGATCAGGCAGCAGTTCGACAGCCTTGATATCAGGCACATGGAGAGGTTCAAGGACAAATGATCGAACTCGCCTGTGTTCTCAGTATCCCGTTTGTCACGGCCTTGCTGCTGGGTCTTTTTGGCCACCGCCGCGGCGCTGCCGAGCTCAACTCGGCCGGCAGCCTGTTTACCTTGCTGGCGGCGGGAATGCTGACTATCCGCGTGATCAGAGATGGCCCGATGACGCTTTTTGACGAACAATTCTTCGTCGACCCGCTCAACGTCTTTCTGATTGCCCTGACCGCCTTCGTCGGTCTGACCACTTCGCTTTTTTCGCGCCCTTACATGCGCGTCGAACACGACCATGGCCGACTTTCGGCAGGGCGCCTCCGCCTTTATCACAGCATGTTCCAGATGTTCATGTGCACCATGCTTGTCGCATTATCCACCAACAACCTCGGCATCCTGTGGGTGGCCATGGAAACGGCGACCCTGACGACCGTGTTGCTGGTTGCGCTCTATCGCACGCCGGCGAGTCTTGAAGCGGCCTGGAAATACTTCATCCTCTGCGGTGTCGGCATCGCCCAGGCGCTATTCGGCACCATCCTGATCTATTTTGCCGCCGAGCGTGTTCTCGGTCACGAAGGGGGCGCACTGCTGTGGACGCATCTTGATGCCGTAAAGGATCAGCTCGAACCCACCGTTCTGTCGCTGGCTTTCGTCTTTCTGTTTATCGGATACGGCACCAAGACCGGTCTCGTGCCGCTGCACAACTGGTTGCCTGATGCCCACGCCGAAGGCCCGACGCCAGTCTCCGCTGTGCTTTCCGGTCTGCTGCTCAACGTCGCGCTGTACGCCATCATCCGTAGCAAGGTGCTGGTCGATGGCGCACTTGAATCGCATTTCGCCGGCAATCTGATGATCGGTTTCGGACTGCTGACCGTCGTCGTTCCTGCGTTCTACCTCTCCCGGCAAAAAGACATCAAACGTCTCTTCGGTTACTCGTCGATCGAACACATGGGATTGATCACCTTTGCCTTCGGCATGGGTGGCCCGGTTGCCAGTTATGCGGGCCTGCTGCACATGACCGTTCATTCGCTGACCAAATCAGCCATTTTTTTTGCCGTCGGCCATGCAGCCCAGATGGCGGGCACCCAGATCATCGATGACATCAAAGGACTGCTCAGGCAGTCGCCGACCATCGGCTGGGGCCTGATGCTCGGCACGCTGGCCATACTCGGCATGCCGCCTTTTGGCGTCTTCACCAGCGAGTTCATGATCCTGACCACGGCCATCAAGCACTACCCCTGGGCCACGCCGATCTTGCTGACCGCTCTGGGCGTTGCTTTTGCCGCCATGTTCGGCATGGTCCAAGGCATGGTGTTTGGCAAGCCAACCGTTCGCCCACTGCCCCACAACCCCGCGCTGCTGCCGGTATTTGCCCATCTCGGGTTGGTGCTCATGCTCGGTGTGTGGATTCCCCCCTATCTCGCCGACTGGTATCGTCAGGCGGCCAAATTCATCGGCTGAACGCAGGCATGCAATTTCTCGATCAACCCATCGATTTCGAACCCCTGGCCGACCACGCCGCGCTGACTTTCGTCGCCCGGGTCAACGCCCAACAGCTGATGGCCTTCTGCGGTGCCGCGCATACAGCCGAGCGCCGTTTGGTGGCGCTATGGGGCAGCGATGAACGCGATCGCGACAGTCAAAATGGATACGCCCTGCACATTGCTTTCGATATGGCCGAGGGACTGGCTTGCCTGACCCTGCCGCTGGCCACGGAAAACCCGCAGTTTCCCGACCTTGCGCTGCCGTTTCCGGCCGCCAACCGCATGCAGCGCGCCGTGCACGACCTGATCGGCGCGGCGCCGGAGAACGGCGATCGGCGACCCTGGTTACGTCACGCCAACTGGCCTGCAGAATTCTACCCCTTGCGGCGCGATACACCCGATGCCCGATTCGCTGCCGTGAACGAGGAATACGCCTTCGTTCGTGTCGAAGGCGATGGCGTGCACGAGGTTCCGGTCGGCCCGATCCATGCCGGAATCATCGAGCCCGGCCACTTCCGCTTTTCGGTGATGGGTGAAAATGTGCTTCGCCTTGAGCAACGGCTGGGCTGGAAACACAAAGGCATCGAACGGCGCTTTGTCAACATGGGCTTAGGCGAGGGCGCCAAACTGGCCGGCCGTGTTTCCGGCGACTCGACGGTTGCGTATGCCTGGGCGTATAGCCAGGCCGCCGAAGCCATCAGCGGCGCCATGCCGCCGCCGCGTGCGCTCTGGTTGCGTGCCCTGTTGCTGGAACGCGAGCGCGTGGCGAATCATCTGGGCGATCTGGGCTATCTCGGCAACGATGTGGCGCTGTCTTTCGGGCTGATGCAGTTCATGCGTCTCAAGGAAGACTGGATCCGGCTTAACGCCAGGCTGTTTGGCCATCGTCTGTTGATGGACTGCATCATTCCCGGTGGCGTTGCCGTCGATCTTGATGCCGTGGGTGCGCAGGCGATCGTCGACCAATGCCAAGCGCTTGGCGACGAGGTCACCGATTTGAAACAAATCTACGACGAGCATGCCGGGTTACAGGATCGTTTCCTCACGACAGGCCGGATTTTGCCGTCGCTGGCCAAACTTCTAGGCGTGATTGGCCTGGCCGGTCGTGCCAGCGCACAGCGCTGGGATCTGCGATGCAACCATCCGCACGAACCCTATGATCGACTTGAGCCGAAGATGGCCATCGAGCGCAACGGCGATGTCGCCGCGCGTGCCCTGGTCCGCTTTGCCGAAATCAGGGAATCGCTGCATCTGATACGCAAGATCGTCAGCGAGATGCCGCCAGGGAGCATCGGCAATCTCGCACGCAGCACGGCCGACAAGCGGGGCTTTGGCTGGATTGAAGGCTGGCGTGGCGATGTGCTGGTCGCGCTGGAAACCGGCGCCGACGGCAAGATCCGACGCTGCCATTGCCACGACCCCTCGTGGCAGAACTGGCCGGCTCTTGAACATGCCGTGATCGACAATATCGTCCCCGATTTTCCGCTGATCAACAAATCCTTCAACCTCTCCTACGCCGGACCGGATCTCTGATCATGATTCCGATACTCAGGCAAATACTCCGCACCGGGATCGTCAGCGAACCGGCGCCAGCCATTGACGAAGCTTTGCGCACCACCACACAACGGCTTTCCGCTGCCGTGCTCGCCCAACTGGGCCGCGCCCTGGTGATCCGACACATCGATGCCGGATCGTGCAACGGCTGCGAGCTGGAAATTCACGCCTTGAACAATCCCTACTACAACCTTGAGGGCATCGGCATCAAATTTGCCGCCAGCCCCCGCCATGCCGATCTGTTGCTGGTCACCGGCCCGGTCGCCAAGAATATGGAAGTCGCCGTCAGGCGTGCCTACGACGCCACGCCGGAACCCAAACTGGTGGTCGCGGTGGGCGATTGCGGTTGCACGGGCGGTATCTTCGGCGAGAGTTACGCCTCCTGTGGCCGGGTGGCCAACATCATCCCGGTCGATGTCTCCGTTCCGGGTTGCCCGCCCACGCCGCTGCAACTGATCCAGGGCATCCTCACCGCCATCGCTCCCGGCAAGGCCGCGACAGAGCGTCGGGATAGTTCCGGCGGCAGTTAATCCCCTTGCGGACATGACCCTGCTGACCCGCCGCCTTTCCATCCACGGACGCGTACAAGGCGTCGGTTTTCGCTGGGCGCTCGGCGCCGAAGCCAGAGCGCTGGGACTCCGCGGTTGGGTCCGCAATCGCAGCGATGGCAGCGTCGAGGCCCTTGTTTCCGGTACGCCAGAAGCGGTGGAAGCGCTTACGGCATGGGCCCATCGCGGCCCCTCGGTGGCGTTTGTCGAAAGGGTGCTGTGCAACGATGATCCTGTCACCGAGACGCCTGCGGTGGCGCAGGGTTTTGAGCAAAGACCGACGTTTTGATTTGCCGGGAACTTGCCGTGCCGCTATGCTGACTAAACGGCACTGGATTTTGTACGCGTCGGTCAATAAATTCCACTCAGTTCATTCAACCCTCAAGGAGAAACACTATGGCTGTACTCGTTGGCAAGCAAGCCCCTGATTTCACAGCAAACGCCGTCATGGGCGACAATGAAATCCGCAGTTACACCCTGTCCGCGGAGACCAATGGAAAATATGCGGTCATTTTCTTTTATCCGCTCGACTTTACGTTCGTATGCCCGTCAGAACTGATCGCCTTTGATCATCGTCTGGCTGATTTCAAACAGCGTGGCGTCGAAGTCATCGGCGTCTCGATCGATTCCCAATTTACCCACCTGGCCTGGAAAAATACGCCGATCAACAATGGCGGCATCGGCCAGGTGCAATATCCGCTGATTGCCGACATCAAGCACGACATCTGCCGCGCCTACGATGTCGAATTCGGCGCGGCCGGCGTGGCCTTCCGTGGCTCCTTCCTGATCGACAAAAAGGGCGTCGTGCGTCATCAAGTGGTCAATGACCTGCCACTCGGGCGCAATGTCGACGAAATGCTGCGTATGGTCGATGCCCTGCAATTTACCGAAGAGCATGGCGAAGTCTGCCCGGCCGGCTGGAACAAGGGCAAGGCCGGGATGAAGGCATCCACTGCCGGCGTTGCCGAATATCTGGCGGCGCATGCCAAGGAGCTGTAAGGCTTCGGGTTTCGATAAAAAACCGCGCCCAAGGCGCGGTTTTTTCATGGTGCGCCCGGCAGGGCGCACTCACTTGGAGGTGGAAGTTCTCTACTCGCCCGACAAGGGGAAGAGTTAGCTGAACGGCAAGGGTGTTCTGGGTGACTGGAAATCTGGAGGAAGTCGAAAGCGAAGCGCTGGCCTGACGAACAGGAAGCGGATATGAGGCGGCACGGCGGGGTAAGACAGCCATTATTGTTGAAGCCCGAAACTTGTACGGAACGCCGTGACGTAAATCCGACAGGCATAAGCGTGAAGGTGGGTGCGCAATACCCGGGGAGATCTGCACGGGTGCCGAGGGGAACCTCCGTGCTACCGCCATCGCGAGGTGACGGGAAGCCCGTGCAGAAGTCAGCAGAGGTCATAGTAGCTGCCAGCATGGGGCGAAGGGCCGAACATTGAAAGCCGCGAGTAGGCGGCGGGAACACATGGGCAGTCGATGAAGGCAGAAGATACGCGGCAAGCGGATACCCAGACGGAAGAGTCGGCGAGGATCGCCGAGGGGGCCGGTTTGGGCGCCGAGACTGACGTGACGACCCGTCTGCGGACCAAAGCGGAGTGGGCGCAAGAAAGCGGGCTGATGGATACCGTGTGCGAACGCGGCAATCTGATGCTTGCCTATGATCGAGTGGTCAAGAACAAAGGCGCGGCCGGAGTGGATGGTATTGGCATCGCCGAGTTCAAGGAACACCTCAAGCAACACTGGCCGACGATCAAGGCCAAACTACTGACGGGGGAATACATCCCCTCGCCGGTACGCCGAGTCGATATCCCCAAGCCGCAAGGTGGGGTAAGAACACTCGGCATCCCGACGCTGACGGATCGACTGATCCAGCAAGCGTTACATCAAGTGCTCTCGCCGATCTTCGAGGCAGGATTCTCGGAAAGCAGCTACGGCTTCCGACCGGGGAGGAATGCCCATCAAGCGATCAAGGCGGCAAGGCAGTATGTCGCTGCAGGTCGCCGGGTAGTGGTCGATATGGATCTGGAGAAATTCTTCGATCGCGTCAATCACGACCTGCTGATGCAGAAGCTCTCGACGAAGATCGACGACGGGCGAGTACTTTGCCTCATCCGCCGGTATCTTGAAGCGGGCATGATGGCAGACGGGATCGTCTCCCAACGGACAGAAGGCACGCCGCAAGGCGGGCCCTTGAGTCCGCTGCTATCGAACATCCTGCTGACGGAACTGGATTGGGAACTGGAACGCCGAGGCCACGCCTTCTGCCGCTACGCCGATGACTGCAACATCTACGTCAAGAGCAAAGGGGCCGGAGAGCGGGTCATGGCGAGCATCACCCGGTTTCTGGCGGATACTCGATGTCGCGATTGGACGATGGCACCACCGACGCTCATGACACCACCAGCCAGCGCAAGGAAATCAAGGTCGGCGCTTCATCGGCCAGGTCGAGCCCGGTAGCCGAGACGTAACAAGTTTTCGGCATCGCTACCCGCATTTATGGTAGAGTTGCCGCATGCATTCAGGTCGTAACGTACTGATATGCCATCCCGGGATCAACAATGCCACTTCCTCCTCCTAGCGCAGAGCGCGTTCGCATGCATCAACGCAGCGTCAAGTTCGAGGGTTTCAAGCGTGCGGATGGCTTATGGGACATTGAAGCGCGCCTGGTGGATACGAAGGACCATGATTTTCCGCTGTCGTCCGGCCTGATCCGGCCGGGCCAGGCGGTGCATGATATGTCGGTGCGTATAACAATCGACAGCAAGAAGACCATACTTGAAGCGGCGACGAGTGCGGACGCAACCCCCTATACGGGCTACTGCGACAGCAATCCACCGGACTACTCGAGGATAGTCGGCTTGAATCTGTTCAAGGGGTTTCTGAAGGCGGTCAAGGACATGTTCGGTACGACGCGAGGTTGCGCACACATGAGCGAACTGCTGATGTTCCTGCCTACCGTTGCGTTGCAGACGCTGGCCAGTGAGGCGGTTGACGATCACGACAGCGAACACAAGCCTTTTCAGCTCGATCGTTGTCACGCACTGGTTTCGCATTCGGAAACGGTTCAGCGCTATTACCCGCGCTGGTATCGCAACCAGAACCCCGGGTAGGGGATCCTGCCTAAAGATCGTCACTTAATTTCAAGCAAGGAAGACGCATGAAAATTCACGAATATCAGGGGAAGGAACTTCTCAAAAAGTTCGGCGTAGTGGTTCCGCGAGGTGTGTTCAGCAACTCGGTCGATGATGCGGTCAAGGCGGCGGAATCGCTTGGTGGCAAGGTCTGGGTGGTTAAAGCCCAGATCCATGCGGGGGGTCGCGGCAAGGGCGGCGGCGTGAAGGTAGCCAAGTCGCTGGACGAAGTGCGCCAGTACGCGGGCCAAATCCTTGGCATGCAGCTTGTTACGCATCAAACCGGTCCGGTCGGGCAAAAGGTGCGTCGCCTGCTGATCGAGGAAGGCGCCGACATCAAGAAGGAATACTACGTTGCCGCGCTGACCGATCGCGTTACCCAGAAAGTGGCGATGATGGCTTCCTCCGAGGGCGGTATGAATATCGAGGAAGTGGCGCACGATACCCCCGAGAAGATTCTCAAGGTCTTTGTCGATCCGGCGGTCGGTCTGACCGACGCACAGGCGACCGAACTGGCCAAGGGCATCGGCGTTCCGGAAGCATCCGTAGGCAAGGCCGTAGCAGCGCTCAAGGGCTTGTATACCTGCTACATGGAAACTGACGCCTCGCTGGCGGAAATCAATCCGCTGATCCTCGAAGGCGACGGCAACATCAAGGCACTTGACGCCAAATTCAACTTTGACTCGAATGCGCTTTACCGGCACCCGGAAATCGTGGCCTACCGCGATCTCGACGAAGAAGATGCCGATGAAGTCGAGGCTTCCAAGTTCGATCTCACCTACATCGCTCTCGACGGCAATATCGGTTGTCTGGTGAACGGTGCCGGTCTGGCCATGGCGACCATGGATACGATCAAGCTGTTCGGCGCCGAGCCGGCCAATTTCCTCGACGTTGGCGGTGGCGCAACGACCGAGAAGGTCACCGAAGCCTTCAAGATCATGCTCAAAAACCCGAAGGTCAAAGGCATTCTGGTCAACATCTTCGGCGGCATCATGCGTTGCGACACGATCGCCAATGGCGTCGTTGCTGCTGCCCGTGAAACCCATTTGTCGGTACCGCTGGTGGTGCGCATGAAAGGCACCAACGACGAATTGGGCAAGCAGATCCTGAAAGATTCCGGTCTGCCGATCATCACGGCCGATTCCATGGCCGAAGCCGCCACCAAGATCGTTGCTGCGGTCAAGTAAGGAGCCACAATATGTCAATTCTGATTAACAAAGACACCAGAATCATCACCCAGGGCATTACCGGAAAGACCGGTCAATTCCATACCGAAAAGTGCCAGGAATACGCCAACGGCAAAAACTGTTTCGTCGCGGGCGTTAACCCGAAGAAGGCCGGCGAATCGATCTTCGGTATTCCGATTTTCGGTTCGGTCAAGGAAGCCGCCAAGCAAACCGGATCCACTGTCTCGGTCATCTACGTGCCGCCTCCCGGTGCTGCCGCTGCAATTTGGGAAGCCGTCGAAGCCGAGCTCGATCTGGTCATCTGCATCACCGAAGGGATCCCGGTTCGCGATATGCTTGAAGTGCGCAACAAGATGAAGAAGCGGGAAGAAGCCGGCGGCAAAAAGACGCTGCTGCTCGGACCGAACTGCCCAGGTCTGATCACGCCGGATGAAGTCAAGATCGGCATCATGCCTGGTCACATTCACAAGAAGGGCCGTATCGGCGTGGTTTCGCGCTCCGGAACGCTGACTTACGAAGCCGTTGGCCAGTTGACCGAAATCGGACTTGGTCAGTCGTCGGCGGTTGGTATCGGCGGCGACCCGATCAACGGGCTCAAGCACATCGACATCATGCGTCTGTTCAACGACGACCCGGAGACCGATGCCGTCATCATGATCGGCGAAATCGGTGGCCCGGATGAGGCCGATGCGGCCGTCTGGTGCAAGGCCAACATGAAGAAGCCGATCGTCGGCTTCATCGCCGGCGTCACCGCTCCAGCCGGCAAACGCATGGGTCACGCCGGTGCGCTGATTTCCGGCGGTGCCGATACGGCCAATGCCAAGCTGGCCATCATGGAAGAGTGCGGCTTCACGGTAACGCGTGATCCGTCGGAAATGGCCAAGCTGCTCAAGGCGCTGCTCAAGTAGGTGCTGCTGTTTCAATAAGAAAGGCAGACTGCGGTCTGCCTTTTTTGTTGCCATGGCGATAGAAACCCCAGATGCCTATAATCCTAGAAACCTCAGTTGACCGCTCATCCCTTGGCATAGGGCATTGAGACAAATGGCACTTCTTCTGATTGACCGCTCTCACCATTTGGGTGAGTCCGCTACGGGGCGGATTGCACGGTTTTTTGGGGCGCACGGCGGCGTTGCAACTCCTTGGAATGGAACGACCATTCCGCGTCGTTGCGCCTTGCCCTGCACCGCAAAAACCGCACACTCCACCCCGTCCAACTGAGGTTTCTAGGATAATCCCGAGACGGATCGATAAGCGACCTTTACCTTGAGTTTGATTTGGAGGATTCATGTCTTTGTTTTTGACCGAAGCGGACGTCGGTGAACTGCTGACGATGCCGTTGACCATCGAAGCGGTGGAAGAAGCGCATCGCGAGCTTTCGTTGGGCCGGGCCGTCGATGTGCCGCGCCAGCGCACACGTTTGCCGCAAACGACGCTACATATCTTGCAGGGCGCGCTGCCGGGGCAGGATGCCATCGGCTACAAGGCCTACACCAGCAATCGTTCGGGCGTACGCTTCGTCGTCCATGTGTTCAGCGCTGCGACGGGGAAGTTGAGAGTCGTACTGGAAGCCGACCTGCTTGGCATGATGCGCACCGGGGCTGCCTCGGGTGTGGCCACTCGCTGGCTGGCCCGGCGCGATGCCGAAGTGCTGGGTGTTTTTGGCGCCGGTTGGCAGGCCGAAGGGCACATCGCCGCCATTGCCGCCGTGCGCCCGCTGCGTCGGGTCAAGGTCTTTGCGCGCAATGCCGAACGTCTGTCAGCATTTTGCGCAAAAATGTCCGGGCAACTGGGAATCGACGTGGTTGCGGCCGCGACGGCGGAAGAAACGGTGCGTGGCAGCGACATTGTCAGCACCATAACGACGTCCGCTACGCCCCTGTTCGACGCGGGCTGGCTCTCGCCGGGTACGCACATCAATGCGGCAGGGTCGAATTCACTGATTCGCCGTGAAGTGAGCGAGGATGTGCTCAAGGTCTGCAAACCCATCGTCGTCGATTGCATCGAGACGGCGCTCAGGGAAGCCGGCGACTTGTTGCCGCTGCTTGAGAAGGGACGTTTGCGGGACCGTCAGTTGGTCGAGCTTGGGGATGTGGTGACCGGACGTCATGCCGGTCGGAGTACGCCCGACGAGATCACGCTGTTCGAGTCGCAGGGCATGGCCATACAGGATATTGCCCTGGCCGTTCGGCTTGAGGCCTTGGCGCGTGAGCGTGGGCTGGGCGTCGAATTGCCCTACGGAGGATAATCTTCCCTAGATGCCGATTGACTCGACTCTGGCAGAACTGTAACAATGCGCGAAGGACTGCTGTTTCTCCTTCGCAAATCGTCCGGATAAAGACGATAGTCGGATGACATTGGTGTTAACGGTGTTCAAGAGACCGTCCTTATCGATGCGTCACGAGAGGGTTGAGAATGGGCAAGGCGGGATTCTGGAAGACTGACTGGTTTCTCGGTCTGGCGGTGAGTTGCGTCATGCTGGTTGTGGGCAACGGCGAGCTGATGGGCAGTCTGGAACGCAAGGCCTATGACCTCGGCGTGCAGGCGTCGAGCAGATCGCCGCTCGATCGTGTGGCGGTTATCGCCATCGACGATGCCTCGATTGCCAACCTCGGGCGCTGGCCGTGGCCGCGCGACCGTCTGGCCAAAATGACCGATCTATTGGCGGCTGGCAAGGCCAAGGTGGTGGCCAACACGATTTTCTTCTTCGAGCCGCAGATCGATCCCGGCTATGTCTATGTCTCGCGAATGCTGGACATTTATTCGCAGGCTCCGGAAAACAGCGAGCCATCGCCCGCAATGCAGAAGATCGGCGGCGTGCTTAAAGAGGCCGAATTGGCATTGAATACCGATCGCATATTGGCGGAGAGCATCGGCAAGGCCGGGAATGTCCTGTTGCCGATGTTGTTTGTGCTGGGCGAGCCGAGAGGAAGGCCGGACCAGGGCTTGCCGGAGTTTGTCGCGAAGAACCGCTTGTCGCAGGTCGCTGGCGGAAGCGACGAAGTCTGGCCAACCCTGGCATTGCAAATTCCGATTGAGGCGCTGGGCAGCAAGGCGGCGGCCATCGGGCACCTCAATACCATTGTCGATGTCGATGGCGCCATCCGAACCGAGCCGCTGGTGTTGCGCCATTACGACGATTATTTTCCTTCGTTATCCCTGATGATCGCCGCGAAAAGCCTGAACCTGGGTCCGGCCGATGTGCACGTCACGCCGGGCAGAGAGGTACGTCTGGGTAATCTGCGGATTCCGACCGACGCGGTCACGCAGATGCATACGTTTTTCTACGCCGGTCACGAAGGCAAACCGGCATTTCAGGTGGATTCCTTTTATGACGTGCTGACCGGAAAGATTCCGGTCGGAAAATATCAGGACAAAATTGTTCTGATCGGGGCGACTGCCTCGGGCGTGGGTACCACGCAGGTAACGCCGGTTTCCCCGGCAATGGCACCGGTGCTGACGCTGGCGCATGCCGTTTCAAGCATTCTACAGGAGCATTTCTTCATCACGCCCGAGTGGGGCGTCTGGGCCGGACTCGGCGCGTTCGTTCTGGTCGCCGCCTATTTGATTGCCTTCCTGCCCCGGCTGTCGGCGGGCGCGGGTGCCGTGGCCACGGTGTTGATTCTGGTGGCGCTGATTGGCGCGCACTTTGCCCTAATGGTGGGCAGTGGACTATGGATCCAGTTGATGGCGTCGGCGGCCTTGTTGCTGGTCGGACATCTTATGCTGACGACCAAGCGCTTCCTGATGACCGAGCGCGGCAAGGAGAAGTCGGATGCCGATTCGGCCGAATCGAACCGCATGCTTGGCCTCGCATTCCAGGGGCAGGGTCAGTTCGACATGGCTTTCGACAAGTTCCGCAAGTGCCCGCTTGACGACGCGTTGATGGAGAATCTCTACAATCTGGCGCTCGATTTTGAACGTAAGCGGCAGTTCAACAAAGCCGAAGCCGTGTTTCACTACATGGCGGATTACAACCCGAAATTCCGTGACCTCGAACAGCGTCTGAAACGCGCAAAGGCGATGTCCGAAACCGTCATGCTCGGCGGCTCGGGAGGACGTACCAACGACAGTACGATGATGCTCGGCGACGGCCAGGTCGAGAAGCCGATGCTCGGTCGATATCAGGTCGAAAAGGAGCTGGGCAAAGGGGCGATGGGCGTGGTGTACCTTGGTCGCGACCCCAAGATCAACCGTGTTGTGGCGATCAAGACCATGGCCCTGGCCCAGGAATTCGACGAGGACGAACTGGCCGACGTGAAAGAGCGATTCTTCCGCGAGGCGGAGACCGCTGGCCGCCTCAACCATCAGAATATTGTCACCATGTACGATGCCGGCGAGGAGCACGACCTGGCCTATATCGCCATGGAATTCCTCAAGGGCAGGGATTTGGTGCCCTACACAAAACCCGGGCAATTGCTGCCGCTGCCCAAGGTCCTGAGCATCCTTGCCCGGGTTGCCGATGCCCTGGCTTACGCCCACAGCAACAACGTCGTCCACCGCGACGTGAAACCCGCCAACGTGATGTATGAGCCGGAGTCGGATCAGGTCAAGGTGACCGACTTCGGTATTGCGCGTATCACCGATTCGTCGAGGACAAAGACCGGCATGGTGCTCGGGACGCCGAGCTACATGTCGCCCGAACAACTGTCCGGCAAGAAGATCGACGGGCGGTCGGATCTTTTCTCGCTGGGCGTCACGCTCTACCAGATGGTCTGCGGCAAGTTGCCGTTCGTTGGCGATTCGATGGCACAGTTGATGTTCAGGATTGCCAACGAGGCGCAACCCGATATACGCGGCATAAACCCGGAAGTGCCCGAAAGCCTGGCGGCCGTCGTCAATCGCGCACTGGAAAAGGACGTAACCAAGCGTTATCAGACAGGCGAGCAAATGGCAAGCGATTTGCGCACGTGTATTAACCAGGCACCCGCGCAACATCCCGATGTCGACATATTGTTATAGGGAGATGACGTGGTAAATACGCTGAGCAGCGCACTTGAAGTCGTTGTCCGTACCGACCCGGGGATGGTGCGCGGGCATAACGAAGACGCTGTATTTGCCAATCCGAATCAGGGCTTTGTCATTCTTGCCGATGGCATGGGAGGGTATAACGCCGGAGAAGTGGCCAGCGGCATGGCGACCATGTTGCTGTCGACCGAACTGGAAGCGGCGTTTGCCACCCGACCACCGTATGCCATCGACAGCTCGACCGGCGAGTTGTTCGCCCATCGCTGTCTCATGGACAAGGTGGCGCTGACCAACTCGGCCATCCACAACGCCGCGGAAAGCCAGCCGCAGTACGCCGGAATGGGCACCACGCTGGTGGCGGCGCTTTTTTACGACAATCAGGTGACGGTGGCCCACATTGGCGATTCGCGGCTCTACCGCCTGCGTGGCGAAGAGTTCAGCGTCATCACAAGAGACCACTCGCTGCTGCAGGAACAGATCGATAGCGGGATGATCCTCGCCGAAGATGCAAAGTATTCCCAGAACAAGAATCTCGTCACCCGCGCCCTGGGGGTTGATCCGGTTGTTGAAGCCGAGATCAATGACTACCCGGTGCTGCCCGGCGACGTCTACCTGCTGTGTTCGGACGGCTTGAATGACATGGTCGAGGATGAGGAAATCCAGCTCACCCTGCAGATGCTCGCCGCCAATCTCGAACTCGCGGCAACTCAGCTCATACAAATGGCCAATGACAATGGCGGACGTGATAACGTTTCTGTAATTCTGGTCAAGGTTCTGAGTAAATTTCCGGCTGCCAGAAGCTGGTGGTCGAAATTTTTGGCATGGTTTAGATAAGGATGGAAGACAATGGCTAAGCTGATACTGAGCATGGACGGTCTGGTTCTGAAGGAAATTCCATTGACCAAGGAGCGGATGAGTATTGGCCGCAAAGCAAGCAACGACATTCAGATCGACAATCTGGCGATCAGTGGCGAACATGCAGCGGTCGTGACGATCCTCAACGACTCCTTCCTTGAGGATCTGAACAGCACCAATGGAACGCTGGTCAATGGGCAGCCGGCCAAGAAACATTTCCTGAAGAACGGTGACGTCATCGAGTTGGGCAAGTACAAGCTCAAATACATTGCCGAGCAGGTGCATCATGCCGAGGCAGCCGACTTTGAAAAGACCATGGTTTTGCGCCCGAATGCCATGAGACCGCCACCTGAAGCCCAGCCGCAGGCCGCAGCCCCGGTCGACGGAAAGAATTCGTTCGACGATACGCAGTCCGGCAAGCCGGAACCGGCGGCACCAACGGCACCGGTTGCGCCAGCGGCGGCCGCCGCACCGGCCGCCGGCGCGATCCAGATCCTCAACGGTGCCAATGCCGGCCGCGAACTGGAGCTGACCAAGACGCTAACCACGCTGGGCAAACCTGGCGTGCAGGTCGCTGTTATCGCCCGCAGGCCGCACGGCTATTTCATCACCCATGTTGAAGGCAAGCAGTATCCGGTACTGAATGGCCAGACGGTCGATGCACAGGCACACCAGTTGGCCGATCATGATGTCATTGAAATTGCGGGTATCAAGATGGAGTTCTTCCTGAAGAACTGATAGCTATCAAGGCCAATGGCGAATTGAAGAAGAACCTCATCAGAATCGCGCTCGGCCTGGCGCTGGCCCTGGTTTTTTTCGGCCATTCGGCCAAGGTATACCAGATTGCATTGCTCAATACCCTTGACGCATTCATCTACGATACGCGACTCCGGCTGACCACCAAAGGCGGTGTCGATGAACGCATCGTCATACTCGATATCGACGAGAAAAGCCTAGCCGAAGTCGGTCGCTGGCCCTGGAGTCGCGACACGATGGCCACCCTGGTGGCAAAACTGTTCGACAACTACAAGATTGCCTTGCTGGGTTTCGACGTGGTGTTTGCCGAACCGGACAAGAGTTCCGGGCTGTCTTCCCTGGAATCCATCGCGGGTGGCGTGCTCAAGAATGATCCGGCGTTCCAGTCGGCCTTGAAGGGGCTGCGCGGCGAATTGGATTTCGATCGGCGTTTTGCCGAATCCTTGCACAACCGGCCGGTGGTACTGGGTTTTTATTTCACCAACCTTGACCGGGCCAACCGAAACGGCGCTCTGCCGGCGCCCGTGCTGTCGTCGGGCACATTCAGGGGCCGAAGCGTTGACTTAACCTCGTGGAGCGGATTCGGCGGAAATCTGCCTGAATTCCAGAGCAATGCTGTCAATGCCGGGCATTTTAATCCGATCGTCGATTTCGACGGTACCTCGCGACGGGTGCCCATGCTGGCCGAACACGATGGCCAGTACTACGAAGCGCTCTCGCTGGCCATGGTGCGGGTATTGCTGGGCAAGCCGTCGATCATTCCCGGATACCCCGATTCGGGACCGAAGAGCGGTCTCGAGTGGCTCGATTTGCCTGCGGACAAAGGGGTGTTGCGTATTCCGGTTGACGAAAACGGCGCCAGCCTGATTCCGTACCGTGGCCCGCAGGGTAGCTTCAACTATCTGTCGGCGTCCGATGCCCTGAACGGTCGCTTGAAGCACGAACAACTCGCCGGGAAGATCGTTCTGCTCGGAACAACCGCGCCGGGCCTGATGGATCTGCGGGTAACGCCGGTCGGCAACACCTATCCAGGCGTCGAGATCCACGCCAATCTGGTCGCCGGCATGCTCGATGCAGACATCAAACAAAAGCCATCCTATGTCCTTGGCGCGGACATCGTGCAGCTTTCGTTGTGCACGCTGGCGCTGGCTTTGCTGCTGCCGATACTTTCCCCTTTGCGCGCCACCTTGCTGGCCGCGGGCATGCTGCTGGTCGCAGCCGGTCTCAACTTCTATCTGTGGACTTCCGGTTTGGTGATGCCTCTGGCTACCGTTATTTCGGCCATTCTCGCGCTCTATGCACTGAACATGTCCTGGGGCTATTTCGTCGAGACGCGCAGCAAGCGCCAGTTTGCCGAGCTTTTTGGCCAGTACGTGCCACCCGAACTCGTCGACGAAATGGCGCGCGATCCCGAACGCTACAGCATGGAAGGCAAGAACGCCGAGCTTACCGTGTTGTTTTCGGATGTCCGCGGGTTTACCAGTATCTCGGAGGGGCTGGACCCCAAGGAACTGACGCAACTGATGAACGCCTATCTGGGTGCGATGACCCGCGTTGTCCAGAAGAATCGTGGAACGCTGGATAAGTATATTGGCGACGCGATCATGGCTTTTTGGGGTGCGCCGGTAGCCGACGCCGATCACGCCTGGCATGCCGTCTCCACGGCGCTTGAGATGCAGGCTGAATTGCGCACGCTCGACGAGCCTTTCAAGGCGCGTGGTTGGCCGGCGCTACGCATTGGCATAGGCATCAACAGCGGAACGATGACAGTGGGCGATATGGGGTCGCAAGTGCGCAAGTCCTACACCGTCATGGGCGATGCGGTCAATCTTGCTTCACGGCTGGAAGGGCTTACCAAGCAGTACGGCGTCGGGATTCTCGTCAGCGATGCCACCAAAACGCTGGTCAAGAACATGGTGTATCGCGAAGTCGATCGCGTCCGGGTCAAGGGCAAGGATGAGCCGGTTGGAATTTTCGAGCCCCTGGGGACGGCCGAACAGATCGACAAAGCCGTGCAGGATGAGCTTAAACTCTGGAATCAGGCCCTGCGCCTTTATCGCCAGCAGGATTGGGATCAGGCCGAACTGCAGCTATATAATTTGTCGCGCATGAGTCCGGGCCGCGATCTTTATCAGGTTTATGCGAAACGTATCACGCATTACCGCGCCAGCCCGCCGGGGGATGACTGGGATGGTGTAATGACGTTTGAAACAAAGTGAAGTTCGTTAAAACTCAGGCCTAACCTGATGGAGACGCAATGAAGGTCAGAATTCTTGGCTGTAGCGGAGGAATCGGTGGTCGCCACTTGCGCACCACCTCGATGCTCGTCGATCATGACATCCTGATCGACGCCGGGACGGGCGTGGCCGATCTCACGCTCGCCGAACTGGCGATGATCGACCATGTGTTCATTACCCATTCACACCTTGATCACATTGCTTCGCTGCCCCTGATGATCGATTCGATTGCCGACATGCGCGCCAAGCCGGTAACCGTTTATTCGACCGATGCAACGCTTGAAATCATCCAGAATCATATTTTCAACTGGGCGATCTGGCCCGATTTCAGCGAGATCTCGATTCGTGAAGAAGCGGTGATGCAATACAAGGCCATTCGTCTCGGAGAGAAAATCCGACTCGGCGATCGATCCATTACGGCCGTTCCGGCAGAACATACCGTTCCCGCCGTCGGTTACCATCTGGATTCCGGAGCGGGCAGCCTCGTCTTCACCGGGGACACAACAAGCAACGACGCCTTCTGGCCGGTACTCAACCGGATTGCCAATTTACGTTACCTGATTATCGAAACCGCGTTTTCCAATCAGGAGAAACGCCTGGCCGTCATGTCGAAGCATTTGTGCCCCAGCATGCTCGGCGAAGAGCTACTCAAATTGGCGCGTGACGCGGAAATCTACATATCGCACCTGAAACCTGGCCAGATCGAGCTGATCATGGGCGAAATCGAGCAATGTGCCGGCGATTACAAGCCAGGCATGCTGCAAAACAATCAGGTTTTCGAGTTCTGAGCCATGACGAACGAATCCAGGCCAACGAGTGCACCGGCGGTTTCCCCGAACGTGCTGCGCCGGCTGGAGCCCATTTGCGCGCTGTCCGCCCTGCGTTTGAGCGAGTTGGCCGGGATGTGCTCGACCGAGGCGGTGAATCGCGGTCTGGACCCTTTCCGCCTGCGCGGCATTCAGGGGCAGTCGGTCTATCTGTTGTCCGGCGAACTCAAACTGTCTTATGACGATGGATCCTCCTTTGTCCTCGTCGGGGGGTGTGAAGCATCGCTGTGGCCGCTGGGGAAGCGGCCGCCGCAAGTGACGCATGGCAAAGCCATCACCGACGTCGAATTGATTCGCGTCGACGATGAAGTGCTCGACATCATCATGACCTGGGACCAGTTGTCCGCCGGCATCGACCCCGCTGACAGCAGTCCGGAAGCCACCGACTGGCGCGTCATGTCCGGGGCATTTCGCCTGCAAAGCCTGACGGATGGCTCGTTGTCGCGCCTGCCTTCGGCCAGCATCGACGAACTCTTCAAGCGCTTCGAACGGATCAAGGCCAAGGCCGGTGAAACGATCCTGCGCGAGGGCGACGCGGGTGATTTTTATTACATCATCGAAAATGGCCGCTGCGTCGTGACGCGCAAGGTGGGCGGCGTCGACATGCCGTTGGCCGAGTTGAAAGCCGGCGACGCCTTTGGCGAGGAAGCGCTGGTTGTCGAGGGCACCCGCAATGCGACGGTTGGCATGAAAACATCCGGTGTTCTGCTGCGTCTCAAGAAGAGCGATTTCGTCGAGCTTCTGCGCGAACCCCTGCTCAAACGGATTTCATGGGCAGAGGCGCTACAGCACGTTTCCGGCGGTGCCCTGTGGATCGATGTCAGGTATCCCTCGGAATACCGCAATGATCGGTTGACCGGTGCGGTCAATGTCCCACTCAGTGAAATCCGTAACGCAATCGGCCTGCTCGACCGCGACCGCGAATACATCACGTATTGTCAAAGCGGACGACGCAGCTCGGCAGCCGCCTTTCTGCTTTCGCAACGGGGCTATCGCGCCTGTTGCCTGAAAGATGGCTTGAAAGGCCGAGAGGGTAGTCTGCCTTGAATGTTCGATTGATTTATGGATCAGGGTTGTTATAGGGCCAAATCGCCAATGGAAAATGTTGTTGCCGGTGACATGAACAATCGCCTGGAATTTCTCAAGAAACTCCAGATCGTCACCAACAAGATTCATGCTAAAAGCAACACGGACGAGATCATGCTTGAGATGTCGCAGGATATCTGCGATTTGTTCAGTTGCGACCGCCTGACCATCTACGCGGTCAGCGAAGACAAGCAGAGCATCGTCTCCAAGGTCAAGACCGGACTCAACTCGTTCAAGGATCTCAAGCTGCCGATTTCAGAGCACAGCGTGGCCGGATATGTTGCCGAAACGCGCAAGGTGGTCAATATCGACGACGTCTACGATGATGTTGAACTCAAAAGCTATAGCCCGGTGATGCAATTTCTCAAGGAAGTCGACAAGCGGACGGGGTATCGCTCCAAACAGATGCTCGTGGCCCCCGTCATTGATGCGCAAAGCGACGAGTTGCTCGGCGTGGTGCAACTGATCAACAGTCGCATGGATATGCCTTTTTCAGCGCTAGCCGAAGAGGGCGTGCATAGCCTGGCGCAGACGCTGGCCGTGGCTTTCGTACAGCGCCAGAAACCGGCCAAGTTGATGCGTTCGAAATACGATGGGTTGGTTACGGAGGCCATTTTATCGGCCGAAGAGCTCGATCTGGCACAGCGTTCGGCGCGGCGCAAGGGCATCGATCTCGAACAGGTTCTAACCAAGGAGTTCCAGGTCAAGCTGCCGGCCATCGGTATCGCCCTTTCCAGTTTTTTCAGTGTGCCCTACGAGCCTTTCCGGCCGGATCGCATCAAGCCGATGGACCTGCTGAGGAACCTCAAGCGCGACTACGTCGAAGCCAATCAGTGGTTGCCGGTGGAGGAAGGCCAGGAGGGGATCGTTGTTATTTCGATGGACCCCGAGCGCATCAAGGGCGCCAGGGTCGTCAACAATATTTTTCCGAAGAGCAAGATCGCCTACCGCGTCACGACCAATACCGAATTCCAGCAGACCATCGACCAGTTCTTCGGCGCACTGTCCGACCTGGGCTCGGTCGGCGATCTGCTCTCGGGGCTGGATGAAGGCGAAACCGGCGAACAAGGCAGCGGCTCGGACGAACTGACAGCCGCCGCAGACAACGAACTGGTGCGCCTGGTGAATAAAATCATCGTCGAAGCCTACCAGCAGGGCGCCTCCGATATACACATTGAACCGCGGCCGGGCAAGGAAAAGACCCTGGTGCGCTTCCGCAAGGACGGCGCGCTCGGCGCGTATATCGAAGTCCCGGCCTCGTATCGCAGCGCGCTGATTGCGCGCATCAAGATCATGTGCGATCTTGACATCTCCGAGAAGCGCCGGCCGCAGGACGGCAAGATCAAATTCAAGAAATTCGGGCCGCTCGACATCGAGCTGCGCGTGGCCACGCTCCCCACGGCGGGCGGGATGGAAGACGTGGTGATGCGCATCCTCGCCGCCGGCGAACCAATTCCGCTCGACAGTCTGGGCGTCAGCCCCGGGAATCTTGCGCGGCTCAAAGAAGTAATCAGCAAACCCTACGGCCTGTTCTTTGTTTGCGGTCCCACGGGCTCGGGCAAGACCACGACGCTGCATTCGATCATGAGCTACATCAACAAGCCGGAGACCAAGATCTGGACCGCCGAGGACCCGGTGGAAATCACCCAGAAAGGCCTGCGCCAGGTCCAGATCAACAAGAAAGCCGGGCTCGACTTCGCGACGGTGATGCGTGCCTTCCTGCGCGCCGACCCGGATGTCATCATGGTCGGTGAAATGCGCGACAAGGAAACGGTTTCGATCGGAATCGAAGCCTCGCTGACCGGTCATCTGGTGTTTGCCACGCTGCATACCAACAGCGCGCCCGAGTCGATCAACCGCCTGCTGGACATGGGCATGGATCCCTTCAACTTTGCCGATGCGTTGCTCGGCATACTCGCCCAGCGTCTGGCCCGGCGTCTGTGCAAATCGTGCAAGGAAGCCTATTCGCCGGCGCCGGAGGAAATCAAGCATCTGCTCACGGAATATTGCGAGGAACTGAGCAATACCGATCACTGGAAGAAGGACCCCAAGGCGGCGGCCAATGCCGTTCACCAGGAATGGCTCAAGCACTACGCCAAGGAAAACAAATTCACCCTCTACCGCGCCAAAGGCTGCGAGGCATGCAGCGGAAGCGGATACAAAGGCCGGGTCGGTTTGCACGAGTTGCTGGTTGGCACCGATCGGCTGAAACGGCAGATACAGGAGCACGCTCACGTGGCTGAACTGCTGGCCACAGCCCTGAACGAAGGGATGCGTACGCTCAAGATGGACGGGATCGAAAAGATCATGTCCGGCATCACCGACATCAAGCAGGTTCGTTCGGTCTGCATCAAGTAGGAGTGAAAGCCGTGGAGCCCATCAACGACTTATTTCAGCGCTTCGAGCAACTCAATGCCATTGGCGTTGCGCTTTCCAGCGAGCGGAACATCGATCGTTTGCTGGAAAACATCCTGCTTGCCGCGAAGGCGATTACGCATGCCGATGGCGGCACGCTCTACCGTGTCGGGGAAGACCGGCAATCCCTGCGATTTGAAATCGTGCGCACCGACTCGCTGAACATCGCCTATGGCGGAACCACCGGCGAACCCATTTCGGCCAAGTTTCAGGATCTTCCGCTGTATCGCGAGAATGGCGAAGAAAACAACACGCTGGTGGCCGCTTATTCGGCGATTCATGCCAGCACGGTCAATATCGCCGATGCCTATGCGGCCGAGGGATTCGATTTTTCGGGAACGCGAAAATTCGATCAGGTGACCGGTTACCGCTCGCAGTCCTTCCTCACCGTGCCGATGAAGAATCACGAAAACGAGGTCATCGGCGTGCTGCAACTGATCAACGCCATCGATCCGGCCAGTCGTAATGTCTGCGTGTTTTCCGACGCCGATCAGCGGCTTGCCGAGTCGCTGGCTTCGCAGGCCGCCATCGCCCTGACCAACCGCCTCCTGATCAGCCAGCTGGAAGAACTGTTCGAGGCCTTCATCACGCTGATCAATCTGGCCATCGACGAGAAATCGCCCTACACCGGGGGCCATTGCCAGCGTGTTCCTTCGCTGACGATGATGCTGGCCGAGGCGGTGGATGCGACCCGCGACGGGCCGATGTCCAGTTTCAGGATGAGCGACAAGGACCGTTACGAACTGAAAATTGCTGGCCTGCTGCACGATTGCGGCAAAGTCACGACGCCGGTGCATGTGGTCGACAAAGCGACCAAGCTGCAGACCATTTTCGACCGCATCCAGATGGTCGATACACGCTTCGAAGTGATCCGTCGCGATGCCGAGCTGGCCATGCTGCGTGATGTGTCGGCCGGCGCCGACCGTGTGTCGGCCGAGCAGGCCTGGCATGAGCGGCAGCGCGCCATCGACGATGATCGAGACTTCCTGCGCCGCGTTAACGTCGGCGGCGAATCGATGAAAGCCGAGGACCAGGAACGTGTGCGACGCATTTCGAAGACCTACCGTTGGGTCGATGGCACGGGGACTGAAATCGATTTCCTGACCGATGACGAAGTCGAGAATCTGACCATCCGGGCCGGAACGCTGACCCAGGCCGAGCGGGAAACAATCAATTATCATATCGTCGCAACGATCAAGATGCTCGAATCGCTGCCCTGGCCGAAACACCTCAAGCGCGTTCCGGAGTACGCCGGCGGTCATCATGAACGCATGGACGGCAAGGGTTACCCGCGAGGCCTCAAGCGCGACGAGATGTCGGTGCAGGCGCGGATCATGGGCATCGCCGACATTTTCGAGGCGCTGACGGCGCGCGACCGGCCCTACAAGCCCGGCATGAAACTTTCGCAGGCATTGCACATTCTGAGCAACTTCCGCAAAAACGGCCACATCGACCCCGATCTGTTTGACGTTTTCATCAAGCAGAAGGTGTATCTGCGCTATGCCGAACAATATCTCGAAGAATCGCAGATCGACGATCCGGAGGCCTCGCTGGCAATCTGAGCGCCCGAGCGGGACGCCAGGGCGCACGACGGCCCCGGCAAATGCGCCTTTCGCGGTAGAATGCGAACTTCCTTCTTTCAATCACTTTCAGCCGCTTCTAGGCCGCCGCCATGTATTTCATTGCCCCCAGCATACTTTCTGCAAACTTCACCCGGCTCGGTGAAGAAATCACCAATGTCATTGACGCCGGTGCCGACTGGATTCACTTCGACGTCATGGACAACCATTACGTACCCAACCTGACTATCGGGCCGCTGGTCTGCGAGGCCATACGCCCGCTGACCAAGGCGGTCATCGACGTCCATCTGATGGTCAAGCCGGTCGATCGCATCATTCCGGATTTTGCCAAAGCCGGCGCAAACGTCATCACCTTCCATCCCGAGGCCTCGGAGCATATCGACCGCAGCCTGTCGCTGATCCGCGAATGCGGCTGCCAGGCCGGCCTGGTATTCAACCCGGCGACACCGCTCGAACACATGGATTACGTGATGGACAAACTCGATGTCGTGCTGCTGATGAGCGTCAATCCCGGTTTTGGCGGGCAGAAGTTCATTCCGGCGACGCTCGACAAGCTCAGGAAGGCCCGGGCAAAAATCGATGCCTACCAACGTGAGAGCGGTCGCAGGATTCGCCTGGAAGTCGACGGCGGTGTGAAGGTCGACAACATCGCCGAAATCGCCCGTGCCGGCGCCGATACTTTCGTTGCCGGCTCGGCCGTTTATGGCGCCGCCAAGGACAGCGATCCGCAGCGCTACAACAGCATCATTGCCGCATTGCGCGCCGAGCTGGCTACCGTTCCGGTCGCCGCGCGATGAAGCAAACGGCCACCACTGAATCCCTGGCCGTCGGCGCCGTTCTGTGCGATCTGGATGGCACGCTGCTCGACACCGTGCCGGACCTCTATGCCGCCGCCTGCGCCATGCTAAACGACCTCGCACGTCCCGCGTTGCCGCTGGAAGCGATCCGCAGCTACGTCGGGCGGGGCATTCCCAATCTGGTCAAACGCGTGCTGGCCGGTTCGCTCGAGGCGGCCGACAATGCCTCGGCGCCGCCGAAGGAAGCGCTGGACAGCTTCAGGCGGCACTACGCGCGGGAGAACGGCCGCAATTCCAAGCCGTATCCCGGCGTGATCGCCGGGCTGGACAAACTCAAGGCCATGGGCCTGCCGCTGGCGGTGATTACCAACAAAGCCGGCGCCTTTACGCTGCCCCTGCTGAAAATGACCGGGCTGGCCGCTTATTTCGACGTGGTCGTCAGCGGCGATCTTCTGCCGAAGCCGAAACCGGACCCCATGGCGCTGATCTGGGCCTGTGGGCGCATGGGCGTTTCCCCGGCGGACACATTAATGATCGGCGATTCGGTCCATGATTTTCGCGCCGGCCGGGCCGCCGGCTGTCATGTCTTCCTCGTCCCGTACGGCTACAACGAGGGACTCGACGTGCACGATCTGGAATGTGATGCTATAGTTTCCACCGTTGCCGAAGCTGCGCAACGTCTCCGGAACCTTATCACCGCACCACTCATTTCTTGCGCATGAACCTACTTCACGACAATCTGCATCATCAGCCTGCTCGCTGGGCGGAGGCATGGCCCTGGCGTTACTGCCAGTAGAACCCATGCCTCGCCACGTCACAAGCTATTGTGCCGTGCCTCTTGATGCAGTAATTGTTTGTGGAGTTTTTCATGACTGAAGCGTATTTCAACCGGCTTGCCGCTGCAGGCTACAACCGTATCCCGGTCACCCTCGAGACCTTTGCCGATCTCGATACCCCGCTTTCGATCTACCTGAAGCTGGCCAACGCCCCTTACACCTATCTGCTCGAATCGGTGCAAGGCGGCGAGCGTTTCGGACGTTACTCGATCA
This sequence comes from Propionivibrio sp., assembly GCA_016705685.1. Lineage (GTDB taxonomy): Bacteria > Pseudomonadota > Gammaproteobacteria > Burkholderiales > Rhodocyclaceae > Propionivibrio. The sequence goes on along the minus strand of JADJLB010000001.1, from coordinate 176,711 downwards.
TCGGTCTGGCCAGCCCGACGCGCATCGTCGTCAATGCCAACCAGGTCCTGGTGCTGACCGGCAACCGCATTGCCGAACGCGAAGACGATACCAATCCGCTTGAATTCATCGGCAAGTTCATGAAGCGTTTCCGGGCGGCGCCATCGGCCGGCCTGCCGCGCTTCTGCGGCGGCCTGGTCGGCTGCTTTGGCTACGATACCGTGCGCTACATCGAAACGCGGCTGACGCGCACGCGCAAAAGCGGAGAAGTCGCCGACGAACTCGGGACGCCCGACATCGTGCTTCTCCTGTCCGAGGAAATCGCCGTCGTCGATAACCTCTCCGGCAAGCTCACGCTGGTCGTGTTTGCCGAACCCGGCGTTCCCGGCGCGTACCATAAGGCGCAAGTGCGTCTCAAAGCCCTGCTCGCCAGGCTGCGCGAGCCGGCGAGCATTCCCGCCGAAACGCGGCGTGCGTCGCAACCCGCGGTGTCCATGTTCGGCGAAGCGCACTTCAAGCAGGCCGTCGTCAAGGCCAAGCATTACATCACCGAAGGCGACATCATGCAGGTGGTCATTTCGCAGCGCATGAGCAAGCCGTTTGCCGCCAGCCCGCTGGCGCTCTACCGGTCGTTGCGTTCGCTCAATCCGTCGCCGTACATGTTCTACTTCGATCTTGAGGACTTCCACATCGTCGGCGCCTCGCCCGAGATTCTGGTGCGGCTCGAAAGCCAGGGGAGTGAGCGGCTCGTCACCGTGCGGCCGATCGCCGGTACGCGCCGACGCGGCACCTCGTTCGAAGAGGACCAGGCGCTGGCCGAAGAACTGCTGGCGGATGAAAAGGAGCGCGCCGAACACGTCCAGTTGCTCGACCTCGGGCGCAACGATGCCGGACGGGTATCGCAGGTCGGCACCGTCAAGCTCACCGAGAACATGATCGTCGAGCGCTATTCACATGTGATGCACATTGTTTCGAACGTCGAGGGCAAGCTCAAGGCGGAACTGGATGCGCTGGACGTGCTGAAGGCGACCTTTCCGGCCGGCACCGTATCCGGTGCCCCCAAGGTGCGGGCGATGGAAATCATTGACGAACTTGAACCGATCAAGCGCGGCATTTATGCCGGCGCCGTGGGTTATCTCGGGTTCAATGGCGACATGGATCTGGCCATAGCCATCCGCACAGCCATCGTCAAGGACGGCAAACTGCACGTGCAGGCCGGCGCCGGCATTGTGGCCGATTCCGACCCGTCATCCGAATGGCATGAAACGGAGAGCAAGGCACGCGCCGTCCTGCGCGCGGCGGAGCTGGCGGAGCAGGGGCTGGATACGCAGATGGATTGACTGGATTCCGTAAACCGCTTTCAACACAGAGATCACAGAGGCACGGAGGGCACGGAGTGGATGATAAAGAACTTTCCGGGGATGTGATTGGCGCAGCGATTGAGGTGCATCGCTTGTTGGGACCAGGGCTTCTGGAATCGGCTTACGAGTTGGCGCTGGAACGGGAGCTGTTGTTGCGCGGATCTTCCGTCGTGCGGCAGAAGTCCGTGCCGCTCGAATACAAGGGAGTGGCCCCGGGTGATGGTTTTCGGCTCGATCTTCTGGTTGAAGATCGTTTGCTTATTGAGATCAAAGCCGTTGATGCGTTGCTTCCCATACACATGGCTCAACTGCTGACTTATCTGCGCCTGACTGACCGGCGCTTTGGTTTGCTTATCAATTTCAACGAAAAGATATTGAAGGACGGGATCAGGCGCGTCACAAACGGCTATTGAAAGGAATCTCTCCGTGCCCTCTGTGTCTCTGTGCTTTCTGTGTCGAAAGAGGTAATAGACAATGCTGCTGATGATCGACAACTACGACTCCTTCACCTACAACATCGTCCAGTATTTCGGCGAGTTGGGGCAGGAGGTGCAAGTGTTCCGCAACGACGCCATTTCGCTGGCCGAGATTGCCCGGCTAGACCCCGACTATCTGGTGATCTCGCCCGGCCCCGGCACGCCGTCGCAAGCAGGCATCGTGCTGAGCGCGATCGGCGAGTTCGCCGGCAAGATACCGCTCCTCGGGGTATGCCTTGGGCATCAAGCCATCGGCGAGGCGTTCGGCGGGCGAGTCGTCCATGCCCGGAAGCTGATGCACGGCAAGGTGTCGGCGGTGCACCACACTGACGCCGGCGTGTTTCGCGGCCTGCCCAATCCGCTGGTGTGTACGCGTTATCATTCGCTGGCCATCGAGCGCGACTCCCTGCCCGATTGCCTGGAGATCACGGCGTGGACCGATGATGACGAAATCATGGGCGTGCGCCACAAGACGCTGGCCGTCGAGGGCGTCCAGTTTCATCCCGAATCCATACTGACCGAGCGCGGTCACGACATGCTGAAGAACTTTCTTGAGGAGCACGCCAAATGAAGCCACAGGAGGCCTTGACGCGGATCATCGAACACCGCGAAATCTTTCACGATGAAATGAGCTCGCTGATGCGCCAGATCATGGGCGGCGAAGTTTCGCCGGTGATGATCGCGGCGATCATCACCGGCTTGCGCGTCAAGAAGGAGAGCATCGGCGAGATCACCGCGGCGGCGCAGGTGATGCGCGAGCTATCGACCAAGGTCGCGGTGAAGGACGCGACGCATCTCGTCGACACCTGCGGTACCGGTGGCGACGGCGCGCAGACCTTCAACATTTCCACCGCCGCCATGTTCGTCGCCGCTGCCGCCGGCGCGCGCGTCGCCAAGCACGGTGGCCGTTCGGTCTCCTCGCAGTCGGGCAGTGCCGACGTTCTCGAAGCGCTGGGCGTCAATATCAACCTGACGCCGCAGCAGGTCGGGCGGTGTATCGACGAGGTCGGCATCGGCTTCATGTTTGCCCCCAACCACCACAGCGCCATGAAGCACGCCGCGCCGGTCCGGCGCGAGTTGGGTGTGCGCACCCTCTTCAACATCCTTGGCCCGCTGACCAACCCGGCCGGTGCCGCCAATCAGCTGCTCGGCGTATTCCATCCCGATCTCGTTGGCATACAGGTTCGTGTCCTGCAGCGTCTGGGCAGCTTGCGCGCGCTGACCGTGTTTGGCCGCGAAGGGCTCGATGAAATCTCGATTTCCGGCGAGACGCTGGTCGGCGAGCTCAACAATGGCGCGATCACCGAGTACGTCATCCATCCCGAACAGTTCAAGCTTGCCGTGCACGATCCGAGCGCCTTGCGCGTGGCCAACGTCGACGAATCGAAAACCACGCTGCTCGCCGCACTGGACAACCAGCCCGGCGCGGCGCGCGACATCGTTGCGCTCAACGCCGGCGCCAGTATTTATGTGGCCGGTCTGGCCGAAACCCTGGCCGACGGCGTCGACCAGGCGTTCGCAGCGATCGCCTCGGGCGCCGCACGCGCCAAACTCGACGAGTTTGCCGCGCTAAGCCGGCGAATTTCGGCATAATCGCTCTGTTGGCAATTACCTGAGCAAGGAGTTTCAACATGGCCCTGCCGAAAACCGAAGGCGGATTTGACGCCGCCGCCTATCTCGCCTGGGAAGAAGCGCAACCCGAGCGTAACGAATACATCGCCGGCGAGGTTTTCGCCATGGTCGGCGTGCGCCAATCGCATAACGTGGCGACGCTTAATATCGCGACGATGCTTCGCCAAGCGCTAAAAGGCAGCCCCTGCCGCGTTTTCATCGAATCGGTAAAGACGCGTATCGAGGCGGCGGACTGCTTTTTCTACCCCGACGTTGTCGTCACCTGCGATGCGCGCGACCGGCAAACACCGGCCTACGTGAGTTACCCGCTGCTGCTGGTCGAGGTGCTTTCCGATTCAACAGCCGCCTTTGATCGGGGCGTCAAGTTTGCCGCTTATCGCAAACTGGAAAGTTTGCTCGAATACGTGTTGATCGATGTGGCGCTACAGCGCATCGAGGTCTTCCGCCGTAATCCTGAAAACCACTGGGTGCTCTACGAGTACGGCCCCGGCGACTCGCTCGAACTCGCTTCACTGTCGCTGAACCTCGATGTCGGAGAATTGCTCGACGATACCCTGGAAGAGGCGCCAGACGACAGGCCGGAGGATCGTCCCCAGGTCGTTGATCGCTGAAGCAATTATCCATGAGCGACATCCTCAAAAAAATTCTCGCTGTCAAGCACGAGGAAGTGGCCGCAGCAGCAGCCATCAAGCCGCTCGCCGTGATTCGCGCCGAAGCCGAAGCGCAGCCGGCGCCGCGCGATTTTCTCGGCGCCATTCGCGACAAGATCGCTGCCGGCCAGCCCGCAGTGATTGCCGAGATAAAGAAAGCCAGCCCGTCGAAGGGCGTGCTGCGCGCCGACTTCAGGCCCGCCGCAATTGCAGCCGATTATGCCGCGCACGGCGCGGCGTGCCTGTCGGTCCTCACCGACCGGCAATTTTTTCAAGGCTCGCCGGAATTTCTCCAAGCGGCTCGTGCGGCGTGTGCGCTGCCGGTGCTGCGCAAGGACTTCCTGATCGACGCGTATCAGGTCTATGAAGCCCGCGCTCTGGGCGCCGACGCCATCCTGCTCATTGTTGCCGCGCTGGACTTGCCGACCCTGCGCCATCTGGAGGCCATCGCCGTCAGTCTGGGTATGAGCGTGCTCGTCGAAGTGCACAACGGCGCCGAACTCGATCTCGCGCTGCAACTCCAAACCCCGCTGATCGGCATCAACAACCGCAACCTGCGCAGTTTCGAGGTCAGCCTGCGCACCACGCTCGATCTTCTGCCGCGCATCCCGACCGGGCGCATTGTCGTTACCGAAAGCGGCATCCTGGGGCCGCAAGACGTGGCGTTGATGCGTGAGCACCGTGTTGATGCCTTCCTTGTCGGCGAAGCCTTCATGCGCGCCCCCCAGCCTGGGCCGGCCCTGGCCGCCCTGTTTGCCTGTGTAAGCTAAGCGGAGCGCTGCGCCAGCCGGCCTTTGTTGCATCAACACAACAAATCGGTAGGGCAGCACGCCCAATCTTCGCTTCAGGCTTGCCCCAGCCTCCGGCCTTTGCCATCATTCGTCCAGCTTCTCATCAATGAGAGGTCCAGTTTGGTGGAGCCTTCAAAAAAACCACCGATCTCAACCCTAGAGGAGATTCACCATGCAAAAGAAATTAATCGCCCTGGCTGTTGCCGGTCTGGCTTCCGGCGCCGCCTTCGCGCAAACCAACGTCACCATCTACGGTGTTGCCGATGCCACGTTTGAAGTGGCCAGTGCCAAAGGTGCGGCTAATAGCTCAAATGTCGAGCGTGGTTCATTCACGCGTGTTAACACCAACTCTTCACTGATCGGTTTCAAGGGTGAAGAAGCGCTGGGCAATGGCCTTAAGGCTATTTTCCAGTTTGAATCAGGCGCCAGCTTTGACAGCGCCGGCGCCTTATCCCTGGCTCGCGACAGCTTTGTCGGTTTGAGTGGCGATAAGTGGGGTACCGTCAAGCTGGGTAACATAACCGGCCCGACCCGTTATCTTGGCGCGGTTGTTGATTTGAACGCAGGCGCTACCGGCCCAGGCGCCAATGCCTCGCTGATCGGCAAGACCGCCGGCTCCTCAGCTCTTGGTGCCGCCAACGCGACAAACTCGGGTGTTTTCGATACCCGTTTGACCAACACCATCGCTTACGCCACACCGACCTGGTCAGGCTTCAACGCCGTGGCTGCCTATTCGTCGGGCGAAAACAAGTCGCTGGATAGCGCGACAGCAAATGCCACGATCAATACCCGTGTTTATGACATTGGTGGTTTCTACAATAACGGGCCGATCTTCGTTGGTTTGACCTATGGCCAGCTGAACAACAATCTGGACAGCGCCAACACCAATGTGGCTGGCACTGCAACTTTGGACAAGACGTCGATCTGGCGTTTGGCCGGTGCTTACACCTTCACCGGTGGCCACAAGATTACCGGCTTGTACGAGCGTAACAAGAACAACTACGAACGTGCAAACGTTGGCACAGATCTGCGTCGCAACATCTGGGGAATCGGTGGCAAATTCATGGTCACCTCCAACGGCGGTTTGATTGCCCAGTACTATCAGGCTCAGAGTTCCGGTGGCGATTTCTTAGCCAGCAACAGAAATACCGGCGCCAAGCTGTATGAAATCGGCTACGAGCACTCGCTTTCCAAGCGCACCATGCTCAAGGCCTCGTATAGCCGTCTCAACAACAACAGTAACTCCGTCTATGACTTTAACGTTGGCGCTGTCGGTGGTGGTTTTGCCGCTGGTTCCGATCCCACAGTCTGGGCCGCTGGTATCCGCCACACCTTCTAATATCGCCTGACCGCGGTATTCGAATTGAAAACGGGCACTTCGGTGCCCGTTTTTTATTGGGCTCGATTTCTGATCCGCCGGCAAGATGTAGAAAACCCCGCAGTCGCGGGTTTTTACTGGGCTGGTAATTCAGTTCAGGATCAGATTGTCGCGATGGATGATTTCCGGTTCGTCAACATGGCCCAGGAGACCTTCGATCTCCTGGCTGGCGTGGCGGGCGATACGGCGCGCATCGCTGCTGCCACCGCTGATCCGGCTGCGCGTGCAGTTTGCTTCGACTTTGACCTGGGCCATTGCCCTCGGATAGGATGAGGCACATGAGTTTAATCACCTTTGACACCCACAAATTTGTTCGCAAATTGCAGGAAGCCGGCTTTGATCAGAAGCAAGCCGAAGGTCTGACCGATGCGATGCGTGCTGCAATCGTCTTGTGCAGAACATGGTTGGGCCTATGCCGCCAATGGCAATTTAGGCGGCTGAATCAGGCTTTCGGCAGGAATGCCCAGTTCTTGGTGCAATTTCCAGATCATGTTCAGCGTCAGTGGCCGCTTGCGGTTCAAGATCTCATAAACACGATTCAGCCTTCCGATACATGGCACCAGGTCCTTGGCCGTCAGCCCGGCCTGATCCATGCGGAATTTGATCGCTTCAACCGGGTCCGGTAGATCGATTGGGTAGTGCTTCGCCTCGTAGGACTGAACCAGCGTAAGAAGCACTTCAAACCGATCGCCTTCGGCCGAGCCGGGGACAGGTTCGTGATCGAAATAGGCAGAAACCTCGCGGAGAGCCGCCTTGTAGTCGTCTTCGGTCTTGATCGGGCGAATTTCCATGATTAATCCTCCATTCCGACTGTTTCAGCGTCTATCGTGCCATACGCCTTATGCGTACCAATGAATTTCACGTAGACCGCCTGAAATTGATACGCGACTGAAACAACCAGGCGGTAATCGTTGCCTTTGATGTTGAACACCACGCGCTGGTTTTTGAGAATGCTGGCACTACGGTATTGCTCCTTGATCTGGGCTGGCCGCGCCCAAGTTGCTTTTTTCGCTTCATGAATCCAAGACTTGAGTGGCTGCTCTGCGTCCGGGTGCAGTTCCCAGAAGGCTCTCAAGAATTTAACGGCGACGATATGCATTGGCAAAGTATAGTCCCAAATTGGGATTCGTCAACTGACCAACCGGTCCAAACTTCAGTCACTCGCGTGGATTCCACCCTCGGATTACCTACGGCCGACTTTTCTTCTCAGCTTGGGATCAGACTATCGCGATGGACGATCTCCGGCTCGTCGACATAGCCCAGGAGACCTTCGATCTCCTGGCTGGCGTGGTGGCCATAGCGATTGGCAGGAGGCCGCTTTGGCTGCAAAAGGCCAATTGCACTGCGATGAACACAAATGGTATATCCGATGCAGATACAGATACTTGACGCTAAGAATTAGCTAGACTAGACTAACCGCATAAATCATGGAGGTCGCCATGCAAGCCGTCAATATGCTGCAAGCCAAAACCACTTTGTCCCGCTTGGTAGAGGCTATCGAGCAAGGACAAGAGAGAGAAATCGTCATCGCCCGGAACGGGCGCCCAGCCGCCAAGTTGGTAGCGATGGATGTTGCGCCGCCCGGCAAGCGAATCGGCATAGCAAAGGGACTATTCACGGTGCCTGATAATATTGATTCGCAAAACGCCGAAGTTGCCCAGTTGTTCCTGGGTGGAGTGCAGCGTTGAACCTACTTCTCGATACTCATGTGGCCCTGTGGGCCATCACGGATAGTCCGAAACTGCCGAAAACGGCGCGTGAATTGATTGCCTCGCCGAGAACAAATGTCTGGGTGAGCAGCGCAAGCATTTGGGAAATTGCCATCAAACACTCCTTGGGTCGGGGTGACATGCCTGTTTCCGGTCAAGATGCGCTGCGCTATTTCTCGGAATCCGGATATCGGCGATTACCCATTGAGGCGGAGCATGCGATTGCCGTTGAGGACTTGCCAGCGCATCATAGTGACCCATTTGACCGCATTCTTGTCGCGCAAGCGCTCTTGGAGCCAATGCGCTTGATGACTCACGACGCGCAAGTGGCACTTTATAGTGATACTGTCATCAAGATTTGACTTGCAGTTCGGGGGCGGTGTTGGCGCAGGCCAGACTGCTGACACACCAGGCAATTGGCAGCGGTCAACTGCGGCTTTTAGGATAATCATCATCGTCAGAAGCATTTGGCATGAACTCGGCCTGCATGGCAAGCACAAAAGATTCGGCCTTTGCGACCATTTCCCGCGCATCGCCAAGTTGCACGGGATCGCCCTCGTAGTCGGCCACGTAGCGGAACGTCTCGGCATATTTCAGGAGACGGCCCATTTCCTTCGGAAGAGGGCCATTCTTGACCAGGCGATCACTGAAGGCGTTGAGAACACCCTTGTGTGTCTTGCCGACATCGTGCCCCGTGACCAGCAGAGCGGCACGGGCAGCGTCGAACACGGCGTAGTAGGCGCGGTTGCATGCACCATCCGCATCGCCGGAATCGAGCAGCAGTTTCGCCGAAGCAGCGGCCTGCCCGGCCTTTTTCATCAGGCCTTCCGCCTTCAAAGTCTGACTCCTTCCCTCGCGATGTTGTGGAGCAGGGCTGGATTCGAGAAATTCTCAGGGTGCTCCCATTCGTCGATCCATACGGGCAGTGGAGAGATATTGATACCGGTTTCGAGCAGCACGTCGTAGGCGAGATCTGCCATCGCCAGCGTAGTCTTCAGAACCCTCTGGTGCTCGCCCTTTAGAAGTACCGCAACGTCGGCATCGCTATCGGGGCGATGAGTCCCGCGCGCGCGGCTGCCATAGACGAGAGCGCCCGCCATGTCGTAGTGGTGGGCAATTAGCGAGAGAAAGAGCCGGACGGCTTCCTCGGTATCGGGGTCAATACGCTTCACAAGACTCTCCAATCCATCGTCGTGCCACATCCTCGGCTGAAGGCAGCCAGCGGCATTCCCCTCGGCCTGAATACTGAATCCACGAAAGGTCAGTTCATTTTCCAGGTCGGAAGCTCGCAAACTCGCGCAAGCAGTTCCACTGAACCCGTGCTTGGAAGACCATCCGTCGTATCCCACACAATCCAATAATCCCTCACAACATTCCCTTTGCTTGGAAGTTAATCCGGAAAGCTAGGCTCGTCAATCACGGATTTCGGCTTTGAAATAAATGATTTCAGGCGTCCGATACATGGCACCAAGTCTTTGGGCATCATCCCTGCTTGATCCATATGGAATCTGATGGACTCAACCGGGTCTGGCAGATCAATCGGGAAGCGCTTTGCCTCGTAGGAGTGAACAAGCGTAAGAAGCGCTTCAAATCGATCGCCTTCTGTTGAACCCGGGACAGGTTCCTTTTTCAAAACATGGCGAAACTTCGCGCAGTGCCGCCTTGTAATCCTCTTCGGTTTTGATCGGGCGAATTTCCATGGTTAATCCTTCATCTCCACTGTCTCAGCGTCAATCTCGTCACGCACTTGTTCTTGAGGATGCTGACGCTACGGCATTGCCTCATAATCTGAGCTGGACGTGCCCAAGTTGCCTCCTTCGCTTCATCAACCCAACACTTGAGCGGCCGTTTCTTCTTCTCAACTCAGGATCAGATTGTCGCGATGGACGATCTCCGGCTCGTCGACATAGCCCAGGAGACCTTCGATCTCCTGACTGGCGTGGCGGGCGATTCGGCGCGCATCGCTGCTGCCGTAGTTGATCAGGCCGCGAGCCACCTCGTCGCCTTCCGCTGAGAGGCAGGCGACCGCAGCACCGCGCTCGAATTCGCCCTGGACAGCCACCACGCCGATCGGCAACAGACTTTTACCGTCGCGCAGTGCCTTGACGGCGCCACCATCCAGCACCAGTTTTCCGATAAGCTGCAGATGGTCGGCCAGCCATTGTTTACGGGCATTGAGCGGCGGCATTTCCGACGACAGCAAGGTTCCGATCGATTCGCCGCTGGCCAGCCGGGGAACGACGTTCCGCTCATGACCACTGGCAATGATCGTGTGCGTTCCGCTACGCGCCGCGCGTTTGGCGGCGATCACCTTGGTGATCATCCCGCCCTTGCCGAATTGCGTTCCGCTTCCGCCGGCCATGGCTTCGAGTGCCGGATCGCCGGCACGGGCCTGGGAAATCAGCGTGGCTTGTGCATCGCGGCGCGGGTCGGCCGTGTATAGCCCCTGTTGATCGGTCAGAATGATCAGGCAGTCGGCATCGACGAGGTTGGCAACCAGCGCCCCCAGCGTATCGTTGTCGCCGAACTTGATTTCATCGGTGACGACGGTGTCGTTTTCATTGATGATCGGCACGACGCCGAACTCAAGCAATGTCGTCAAGGTCGAGCGCGCGTTGAGGTAGCGTTTACGATCGGCCAGGTCGTCGTGAGTCAGCAGAACCTGCGCCGTGTGCAGTCCGTGGCTGGAAAAAGCGCGTTCATAAACCTGCACCAGGCCCATCTGGCCGACGGCGGCGCAGGCCTGCAGGGCATGCACCGCACTGGGTCGCTTGCGTATCCCCAAACGCTGCATGCCGCAGGCGATGGCGCCGGACGAGACCAGCAGCACTTCCTTGTTGTTTTCGCGCAACAATGCAATCTGCCGCGCCCATTCGTTAATGGCCGTCAGATCGAGGCCTGCGCCATTGTTGGTGACCAGGGCGGAGCCAACTTTGATGACAAAACGTGTTGCTTCGGCAATGCGGTTCATGGTTGCCAATTTTCCAGAATGCAATTACAAACAAGGAACGCGATGACGTGCGCAAGAAAGACGTTGGGATCTTTCTTGCTCATAGCGGAATAGCTTCGCCCAAAATGCGAATTATCGTCATCGATGAACTCATGGCTGTTGGCGAGAGGTGTATCTTGCTTTGTCTTGCCCATTTCCTCAAGCGCCGCTTGCAACCGATAAACCAGGGGGCGACAGCCGTCGCCATTGATGGCGCTGATCTTGAAACAGTGGTTTTCCGACGATTCGTCGTCATAATTCTGCAAGAAGTCGGCGACGCGTCGTTCGCGATCCTCTTCGGGAATGAGATCCAGCTTGTTGAGCACCAGCCAGCGCGGCTTGGCCGCCAGTTCAGGGCTGTACTTTTCAAGTTCGCGCACAATGGCCCGGGCGTCATGCGCCGGATCGGCCGCCGGGTCGGGGGGCGCGAGATCGACGATGTGCAGCAGGATGCGGGTGCGTGCCAGATGCTTGAGAAAACGGATACCGAGCCCGGCCCCCTCGGCGGCGCCTTCGATCAGCCCCGGAATATCGGCGATGACAAAGCTCTTGTTCTCGTTGACGCGCACCACGCCGAGATTCGGGTGCATCGTCGTGAACGGATAATCGGCGACCTTGGGACGCGCCGCCGATACCGCGCGAATCAAGGTGCTTTTCCCGGCATTGGGTAGCCCGAGCAGCCCCACGTCGGCGAGCACGCGTAGTTCGAGTCGCAGCTCACGCTCTTCGCCCGGCTCGCCCAGCGTGAATTGCCGCGGTGCCCGATTGACGCTGGATTTGAAATGGATGTTGCCCAGACCGCCGCGCCCACCCTTGGCGATCAGAACCTTTTTCTCGTCGACATCAAGGTCGGCGATGACCTCGTTGCTGTTGATGTCGGTGATAACCGTGCCGACGGGCACATGCAGGCAGATGTCATTGCCGCCCCGGCCGTAGCAATCGCTGGACGCGCCTTTTTCGCCGCTTTGAGCGACAAATTTACGCATATAGCGGAATTCGATCAGCGTGTTCAGATTGCGATCGGCAACGAAATAGACGCTTCCTCCGCGTCCGCCATCGCCGCCATTTGGCCCGCCTTCCGGCTCATATTTCTCGCGACGGAACGTGGCGATGCCGTTGCCGCCGTTTCCAGCAGCAACGAATATTCTCGCTTCGTCGATAAATTTCATGATGCGTGTCCGATGCGGATTTCGGTTCGAACAATTAAAAAAGCCCTACCACCAGGATAGGGCTTTCAGGTGGGGCCGTTACTCGATCAGGCTGCGGGAACGATGCTGACCGTCCGCCGCCGCCGCTCGCCCTTGATGGCGAATTGAACGTGACCTTCAACGAGAGCGAACAGGGTGTGATCCTTGCCCAGCCCAACGTTTTCACCCGGGTGGAATTCGGTGCCGCGCTGGCGAACGAGAATGTTCCCGGCGAGAACTAGTTGCCCGCCGTAGCGTTTGATGCCCAGTCGCTGCGATTCGGAGTCGCGACCGTTACGGGAACTGCCGCCTGCTTTTTTGTGTGCCATGAGTCAATTTCCTTTCGGTCAGGCCGCGTTGCTCGCCGTGATGGCGTCGATCCGGATCTCGGTGTAATTCTGGCGATGACCCTGATGCTTCTGGTAATGCTTGCGCCGGCGCATTTTGAAGATCCTGATTTTGTCATGGCGGCCGTGTGCCAGCACAGTGGCCTTGACCGCAGCACCGACGAGAAGAGGGGCGCCAATTTTCACGGCCTCGCCTTCGCCAAGCATGAGAATCTGGTCAAGCGTAATTTCTGCGCCAACGTCTGCCGGTATCTGTTCTATTTTCAATTTTTCGCCGGCGACAACGCGATACTGCTTGCCCCCGGTTTTAATGACCGCGTACATGTTGGACTCCAAAGAACTAGGAAAAGTGAAACGAAGAACCGCGCATTATACGTATTATTCTTGCCAAGTCAAAGGGTTCGCACCGGCTGAGATGGAGGGCGCGGCTTGACGCGCTAGGGGGCGGCGCCTAAGATTCACGGGTTTTTTGCCAAGGCGGAACGCCGTGAAACTGAAGCAGCTCTTCAATCTGATCGGATCGGACATGCAGGCCGTCGATGCGGTGATTCGTACGCGCCTTCATTCCGAAGTGGTACTGGTTCGCCAGGTGGCTGAGTACATTATCCAGAGCGGCGGTAAGCGCCTGCGTCCGGCGCTCGTCCTGCTTTCTGCCGGCGCCCTGGGGTATCGTGGAACGCAGCAGCATGAACTCGCGGCGATCATCGAGTTCATTCATACCGCGACGCTGTTGCACGACGATGTGGTAGATGAATCCAATCTGCGGCGCGGGCGTGAAACGGCCAATGCGCTGTTTGGCAACGCCGCGAGCGTGCTTGTGGGTGACTTCCTGTATTCCCGTGCATTCCAGATGATGGTTGAGATTAATGACATGCGCATTATGCGCGTGCTTTCGGATGCGACAAACATCATCGCCGAGGGCGAAGTCCTGCAACTGATGAACTGCCACGATGCCGACGTCGATGAGGAGCGCTATCTTCAGGTGATTCGCTACAAGACGGCGAAGCTTTTCGAAGCGGCGGCGCAACTCGGTGCGATTATTGGCCGCAGTTCACGCGATATTGAACGAGGCTTGTCGGAATACGGCATGCATCTTGGAACAGCTTTCCAGTTGATCGACGATGTGCTCGATTATTCGGGCGCTGAGATGGAAACCGGCAAACACCTCGGCGACGACCTGGCCGAGGGCAAACCGACACTGCCGCTGATTTATGTCATGCAGTATGGTTCGCCGGAACAGGCTGCCTGCGTACGAGAGGCCATCAAGAACGGCGGCGGCGAGGAATTCCCTGCCGTCTTGGCGGCGATACGCGCCACCGGCGCGCTGGAGCATTCCCGGCAATGCGCGCTGGCGGAAGCAAATCGGGCTCGCGCCGCGCTTGAGGCGTTGCCCGCTTCCACCTACAAGGATTCTTTGCTAGAATTATGCTCCTTCGCTGTAGCCAGATCCTTCTAGCGCCGGCGTGGTTTCGGTCGGGGCGTAGCTCAGCCTGGTAGAGTACTGCGTTCGGGACGCAGGAGTCGGAGGTTCGAATCCTCTCGCCCCGACCACATTCCCCGAAAATGACCATTGGCTTGGCAGTACGCCAGCCCGCTTTCCCCGTGTCTCTGCTGAAAGTCGCTGTTGGAACGCGCTTCTGCTATGCTTTGGCGACCATATAAAATGGCCTGGGCATCATGAGAAATTTGTTTCTGATCGTGTTGTTTTTTGTCGTCTTGTGGATATTGCGCAGGGCTTTGCGTTCACGCACTGGGGGACAACGCTCCTCCACCGTTCCGACTCCGGAGATGATGGTCAAGTGCGCGTACTGCGGCGTTAACCAGCCGATCAGTGAAAGCATACTGACCCAGGGGCGTTATTACTGCTGCAACGCCCATCGGCTTGAAGCCGACTCGCGGGACGACTGATTGTCTATGGCGATCGGCAATGACTCGAGTACCGGGCCGTTTTCCGAGATGCACTGGAAGTCGCTGCGGTATTTCAATCTCTACCGTTTCTGCATCGCCTTCTTGCTGTTCTCCTCTTCGGTTTATCGGCCCTCGTCAATCTCGATACTCAGCCCGGAAAGTGAATCACTGCATCTCGTAGTGACCACCTTTTATCTGTTGGCGACAACTGTTTCCTTGGTCGGTCTGCTTTACTATCGCCGCCGCTTCAATATGCAATTGAGCTTGAACGTGCTGGTCGACGTGTTCGTGCTGACCCTGTTGATGCATACGGGAGGGGGGCTGCGCAGCGGCCTGGGCGTCATGATGCTGGTTACCCTGGCCGGCGCCGGCCTGGTCGGCCAGGGACGTCTGGTGTTGCTCTACGCGGCACTGGCGACACTCACGGTGCTTGCCGAGCAATCCTACCGAGCGATCGTGTTCGATTTTGAAATGGTCGATTTTTTTCAGGCCGGCTTGTTCAGCGCGGGGTTCTTCGCTGTGGCGATTACGGCGCGCCTGCTGGCTCAACGGATTATCACCAACGAAGAACTGGCTCGACAGCGCGGCATCGATCTCAGAAACCAGACATTGGTCGGTCAGCGCGTCATTGAGGAAATGCAGGATGGGGTGCTCGTGCTTGATCGTAACGGATGGGTCAAGCAGCATAACCCGCGTGCCGAACAACTGCTCGGCTTGGGCGACCCTGCCGAACGCAAGCTGGTCAACTACTCAACCGAACTGGCTCGCGGCTTTTCGGATTGGTGCGAGCATGCCGCCAGAGAATCGGTGTTGGTGCGAGCGCCGGCCAGCGGCATGCAATTGCGCGCACGGTTTGTGTCAACGGAAAGTTCCGACCGCGATGTTCTGATCTTTCTCGAAGACATGGGCAGGCTGCAGGAACAGGCACGCCAGCTCAAATTGGCCGCGCTGGGGCGGTTGACGGCGAACATCGCCCATGAAATCCGGAACCCGCTTTCAGCCATCAATCATGCCGGAGAATTGTTGAGCGAGGAGTGTACCGATCTAATTAGCAAGCGGCTGTTGCGCATCGTGCTTGACAACACGCAACGCGTCGAGCGGATCGTGAGCGATGTGCTCGAACTGGGACGGCGTGATCGTGCCTACCGGGAGCAGATCGATTTGCGCCGGACGCTGCCCAATCTGGTCGAAGAATTTACACTGAAAGAAAAGATAGCGACCGGCATCGTTGAGACCGAGTTCCTGGGTCTGGCCATGCTGTTTTTCGATCGCTCTCATTTTCATCAAGTATTGTGGAACCTGCTCGGCAACGCTTTGCGCCATTCGCAGGGAAAACCGGGAAGCGTTTGCATTCGGGTGAGCGACGGCGGGGAAGGCTGGGCTAATCTGCATGTCATCGACGATGGAAGCGGCGTGGACGAAAGTTTTCGCGAACAGGTGTTCGAGCCTTTTTTCACGACGCACAGTCGTGGCACCGGTCTGGGCTTGTACATTGCTCGCGAGCTATGCGAAGCCAACGGCGCTCGCCTCGAGTTGCTAAACAGCGAGGTGGGCGCGGATTTTTGTCTGACGGGGAGGGTTCTCGAGTGACAGTGAGCAAGGTGGATCGGCGGTCGCGCGGCGAGATGATCAGGGTGCTGGTGGTTGATGACGAAGCGGACATTCGTGAACTTCTCGATCTGACACTGGCGCGCATGGGTTTGTCAGCGGATTGTGCAGGAACGGTTGCCGAAGCCAAAGCCTTTCTTGAGCGCGAGAATTACAAGCTGTGCCTGACCGATATGCGTCTGCCCGACGGCGATGGGCTGGACATCGTACGTTTGATTGGCGCCCAGTATGGTCAGACGCCGGTGGCCGTCATTACGGCTTTCGGCAGCGCCGACAATGCGGTAGCGGCGTTGAAAGCCGGTGCATTCGACTATCTGGCCAAACCCGTTGCGCTGGACCAGCTGCGAACGCTGATCAAGTCGGCGCTCAATGTCCCCAAAGTCGGTGAGCTGCAGGAAAGTACATCGGCGGCGTCAGCTACGGCCGGTCAACTCATCGGGGAGTCCCCGGCGATCCTCTATGTTCGTGAAATGATCGGCAAACTCGCGCGCAGTCAGGCGCCCGTTTATATCTCCGGCGAGTCGGGGAGCGGCAAGGAACTCGCCGCCCGCCTTGTTCACAGCCAGGGTGCGCGTCATGCCGCGCCCTTCGTGCCTGTCAATTGTGGCGCCATTCCCGAGAATCTGATGGAAAGCGAATTCTTTGGTTACCGCAAAGGCGCGTTCACCGGAGCGGAAAGTGACCGCGAGGGTTTCTTTCAAGCAGCCAACGGCGGAACGCTATTTTTAGATGAGGTGGCTGATCTGCCTTTGGCAATGCAGGTCAAGCTTCTGCGAGCGATTCAGGAAAAGAAGGTACGCCAAGTCGGGAGTACCTCGGAGGAGACAGTCGATGTGCGCATCATTTCGGCAACGCATCGTAAGCTCAAGGAGTGCGTCGACGCGCAAACGTTTCGCCAGGATTTGTATTACCGGCTGAATGTGATCGAGCTGAAAATGCCATCGTTACGCGAACGTCTGGAGGATGTCCCGCTGCTCGTCGAAGCTGTACTCAAGCGAATTTGCGGTGCTCAGCCGCCCAAATTGATACCCGAGGCGATGCAGGCCCTGTGTTCCTACACTTACCCAGGCAATGTGCGGGAGCTTGAAAACATTCTCGAGCGAGCGACCGCCTTGTGCCTCGACGAACAAGTCATGCTGGATGATTTGCAGCTTGCCGCCGAGCCGACCGTTGAGGGAGAAGTCGAACGCGAAGGTGAAACCCTGGACGATCACATGAATCGCATCGAGAAGCAGGTGATTCTCGATGCCTTGGCGAAGACCGGTTTTAATCGCACGGCCGCGGCACGTTTGCTTGGGGTGACTTTCCGGTCCTTGCGCTATCGCATCGAACGGCTCGGTATTGAAGAGTAATCGCGATGCAAGACGTGGGTGCGAGCACCGCTTCAGGACGCATGATTGATGGGTGGATCAGTGCGGCGCGGCGCATCGATTCGCCCAATGCGGATGACCGGCCCGATAGCGAGCGCATCTCTCTAATCGTCGTGCACTCGATCAGTCTGCCACCCGGGAAGTTCGGCAGTGACGATATTGTGCGCTTATTCACCAATACGCTGGATCCGCATGCGCATCCCTATTTCTTGCCTATCAGCAAGATGCGGGTATCGGCACATTTCCTCGTGCGGCGTTCAGGCGAATTGCTTCAATTCGTTTCCTGCCTGCAACGCGCTTGGCATGCCGGCGTATCGGCTTACAAGGGGCGTGACCGCTGCAATGATTTCTCGATTGGAATTGAATTGGAAGGGTGTGATGACTTGCCCTTCGAGCATGCGCAGTACGAACAGCTGGTTGATCTGATCGGGGAATTGCGCGCGGCCTTTCCAATAGAAGCAGTCGTCGGCCATTCACAGATTTCGCCAGTGCGGAAGACCGACCCGGGACCATGTTTTGATTGGCATAGACTGGAAATTTTCGATTCGTTATTGGTATAAGAATCAGGGTTCAGTTCACTGCCACAACTTCCTGGATGTCATTTGGCCCACTTTCAGGACCGCCGATGCGTTCATGCTCCGGCAATAATTTACGCGGGTGATGCATCGACAAAAAAATTGCGTTGTCGAATTGGTACAACTTGCCTTCTCGTTTTCGTCAATCATAAAAAAATTCTTGCGTCAAGTTTGACGCACTACTAGAATCCGTTGCAAATGGCGAGAGTGGGGCGATACAGAGTTGCACCTTGCGGCGAGCTTGCTTTCAGCCTTGTATGGTTTCGGGACGGATCGTCTGTCCCGTGGTCCCTGACAGCGGATTATGATGGATGTAAACGGATTGCAGGATCAAAGAAATCTCATCTACTCATCGCGCGTACCGGTTTCCGCCGGTCTTACTCGTATCGTTGCTTCCCGCTGCTGTGCCTCTTCCTTCTATCCCGAAATTTATTCAGCTGCCAAATTCTCCGGTACCCATTCTGGATTTTCGGTAACCGCATTCCTGTTGGTGGACGTTCCTCTCCGGTTGGCGCGGATTGTCGAACGCGCATTCCGATCGATGGATTCAGTAATCGCCGCGATCACCATGCAGCGCGCAGCTCGGGCATGCCAAATAGCTTACATTATTTCACGGTGCAAATTGCCGCTCTCGGATTCAATCAGTGCATCTTCCATGCGCCTATT
Organism: Propionivibrio sp.; assembly: GCA_016705685.1. Taxonomy (GTDB): domain Bacteria; phylum Pseudomonadota; class Gammaproteobacteria; order Burkholderiales; family Rhodocyclaceae; genus Propionivibrio. Next base: position 158,085 of record JADJLB010000001.1, on the reverse strand, counting down.
GAATGGCCCGGTCATTTTTCCGGGTCGTTTTTTTGCAATGCTCTAGCTTGAATTTTTCCTTGAAATCGACGAAGGAGGTTGACATGGCAACAAGTGCGAAGAAACCCGCGGCGGCTGCGAAGCCAGCCGCCAAGAAGGCAGCGCCAAAAGCTGCTGCGAAGCCCGCGGCAAAGAAAGTCGCGGCCAAACCAGTGGTAAAGAAGGCTGCCCCCAAAGCCGCTGCCAAGCCCGTTGCGAAGAAGGCCGCAGCCAAACCGGCGGTGAAGAAAGCCGCCCCCAAGGCCGCTGCCAAGCCCGTTGCGAAGAAAGCCGCAGCCAAACCGGCGGTGAAGAAAGCCGCCCCCAAGGCCGCTGCCAAGCCCGTTGCGAAGAAAGCCGCAGCCAAACCGGCGGTGAAGAAAGCCGCCCCCAAGGCCGCTGCCAAGCCCGCGGCGAAGAAGGCCGCAGCCAAACCGGCGGCAAAGAAAGCCACCCCCAAAGCTGCTGCCAAGCCCGCCGCCAAACCGGCGGCAAAGAAAGCCGCTGCAAAAAAACCTGCAGCAAAAAAGCCTGCGCCGGCGCCACAAGCTGCAACGCCTTCAACGGCAGCAACGCCTGGTCTCAAGTCAGCGCTCAATCCAACCAGCGCTTGGCCGTTTCCGACGGGTTCACGCCCGAAGTAAGCGCATTCTTCCCTGGAGGGGTCGGCGTTTCCGCCCCGCATGCTTTGCTTATGCCTGAGTCGTAGCAGTACTTACGCCTCAGGCATTTGCGAGGCACGTTGTTCTGTCGACCGAGAGTGAATCAGCCGAGATGACGGCGCAGCCGGTCAACCGCTTGGGCCATACGCTCAATACGGGTGGTATAGGCAAAGCGCAGATGTGATTTTGGCGCATGCGAGCCGAAGTCCAGCCCGGGTGTTATGGCGATGCCAGCCATTTCGAGCAGCTCGCGCGAGAATTGATTGCTGTCTGAAGTGATTGCACTGCAATCGGCGTAGATGTAGAAAGCGCCTTCGGGTTTGGCGTCCAAACGAAACCCCAGTTTTTCGATTTCGGGCGCGAGAAAGTCGCGGCGCCAACGAAACTCGGCACGTCGTTTTTCGAGTATGGCCAGGGTGTCCGGATGAAATGCGGCCAAAGCCGCGTATTGCGCCGGCGTTGAAGGTGCAATGAAAAGATTTTGGGCGAGTTTCTCGATATCCCGTATGAATCGTTCGGGAACGACCAGCCAGCCGAGGCGCCACCCGGTCATGTTGAAATACTTCGAGAAGCTCTGCACGACAAAGATGTCGTCGCCGAATTGCAATGCTGTTGTCGCATCCCGTTCATAGGTCAGTCCGTGGTAGATCTCGTCGACGATCAGTTGGCCCCCCTTGTGCCGTACAAAACCGGCGATGGCCGCCAGCACTGAGTCATCAAGCAGCGTGCCGGTGGGATTGGATGGCGAGGCGAAGAGAGCACCGGCCGTGCGCTCATTCCAGTACTGTTCGAGATCCGCGAGGGCCGGCTGATAGTTGCTTCCGGCATGCACTGGAATGCAGACGGGAACTCCCTCGAAGCTGCGCACGAAGTTGCTGTTGCAGGGATAACCGGGGTCGGTGAGCAGCCATTCGCTGCCAGGTTCGGCAAGACAAGCCAGCGCCAGCAACAGTGCGCCCGAAGCACCGGCCGTGACGACGATACGCGAGGCCGATACGGTAAGGCCGTAGCGTGTTGCATAGAAGCCAGCAATGGCACTGCGCAACTCGGGTAGGCCAAGCGCCGACGTATAGAAGACACGACCGGAGGCTATGTGCGCCTGCGCGGCGGCAACAATCGGTTCGGGCGTCGGGAAGTCCGGTTCGCCGACTTCCATGTGGATGATGTCCCGGCCTTCGGCTTCCAGAGTCTTGGCGCGGGCTAATAGCTCCATGACGTGGAAGGGGGCGATTCCGACTAGGCGGCTGGCGGGAAAACTTGGCATGGCAGAATGATGGACTTAATAGCGATGCGGGTAGTTTAACCGGAACACGGGCGACAAAAAGGCCGCCCGAAGGCGGCCTTGTGTAGTGCTTCGGGTGCTACTCAGGCCTTGAACTTGGCTTCGAGATCGTCGCGGATGGCGGACAGCTTGGCGGGCAGCTTGGCGCCCATCTTGCCGAACCATTCTTTGACGCCTTCAAGCTCGCCCAGCCAGGTTTGCTTGTCGAGGCTGGTGACGTTGGCAAACTGCGCTTTGGAGAAATCAGCCCCGGTCCAGTCCATGTCTTCGTAGTTGGGCATGACGCCCAGGACGGTTTGCTGGCCGGCAACCTTGCCTTCACAGCGCTCGATAATCCACTTGAGAACGCGGGCGTTGTCACCGAAGCCAGGCCATGCGAAGCCACCTTTTTCGTCGGTGCGGAACCAGTTAACCACGAAAATCGGCACCTGCTTGTCGGCAACGGAGCCCATCTTCAGCCAGTGGCTATAGTAGTCGGCCATGTTGTAGCCGCAGAACGGCAGCATGGCAAACGGGTCGCGACGGACAACGCCTTGCTGGCCGAAGGCCGCAGCGGTCGTTTCGGAACCGAGCGTGGCCGCAGCGAAAACACCGTGCTCCCAGTCAGCGGTCTGGCAGACCAGCGGCACGGTCGAAGCACGACGGCCACCGAACAGGAAGGCTGAGATCGGCACGCCGTCGGCATTCGCCCAGTCCTTGTCGATACACGGGCACTGCGAAGCCGGAGCGGTGAAGCGTGAGTTCGGGTGCGCGGCCTTGGTGCCTTTTTCCTTGGCGATTTCAGGCGTCCAGTCATTACCCTGCCAATCAATGGCGTGTGCCGGTGCCGGGCCCATGCCTTCCCACCACACATCGCCGTCGTCGGTCAGCGCGACGTTGGTGAAGATGGTGTTTTCGGCCAGCGAGGCCATGGCGTTGAAGTTGGTCTTGTCGTTGGTGCCCGGGGCCACGCCGAAAAAGCCGGCTTCCGGGTTGATCGCGTAGAGACGGGTGACGCCGTTCTTGTCCTTGCGTGGCTTGATCCAGGCGATGTCGTCACCGATGGTGGTGATCTTCCAGCCCTTCATTTCCTTCGGCGGAACGAGCATGGCGAAGTTGGTCTTGCCACAGGCCGACGGGAAGGCAGCGGCGACGTAGTGCTTGTCACCGGCAGGCGATTCGACGCCGAGGATGAGCATGTGCTCGGCCAGCCAGCCGTCGTCACGCGCCATGTTGGAAGCGATGCGCAGGGCCAGACACTTCTTGCCGAGCAGCGCGTTGCCGCCGTAACCGGATCCATAGGACCAGATTTCGCGGGTTTCCGGGTAATGAACGATGTACTTGACGGTCGGGTTGCACGGCCATTTTGGATCCTTCTGGCCGGGTTCTTTCGGCGCGCCGATGGTGTGAACGCACGGCACGTACATGCCGTTAGTGCCCAGCACCGGGAAGACATCCTTGCCCATGCGGGTCATGATGCGCATGTTGACCACGACGTAGGCGCTATCGCTGATCTCGACGCCGATCTGGGCGATTGGCGAGCCGACAGGGCCCATCGAGAAGGGGATAACGTACATGGTACGACCCTTCATGCTGCCCTTGAACACGCCTTTGAGTGTCTCGCGCATCTTGGCCGGGTCTTCCCAGTTGTTGGTCGGGCCGGCGTCTTCCTTCTTCTCGGAGCAGATATAGGTGCGGTCTTCAACGCGAGCGACGTCGGAAGGGTCGGAAAAGGCCAGGAAAGAATTCTTGCGCTTCTTGAGCTTGACGAAAGTGCCGGCTTCGACCAGTTCGTTGCACAGGCGGTCATACTCTTCCTGCGAACCGTCGGCCCAGACCACACGGTCGGGCGTGACCAGAGCTGCGACTTCGGCGACCCACTTCTTCAGGCCTTCATGTTTTACGTACTCAGGTGCATTGATGGATATGGTTTGGGACATGGCAATAAACTCTCTAAAGGACAGTTAAAAAAATGGATCCGTGTCGACCTTCAACAGAATGTTGTCTTATGAGATCCTGTGCGCGTAGGCAACCCGGAGCAAAGTGAGATGCCAAGCCAAGCCAGAAAATCCTGACCCGCGCTTGACCCGCAAGGGAAGTGATAGTTCAATCAAGGGTGGCTCGAATTACGTTGCTGCGACAATTGAGCTGACAAAATAATACCATAGCTTATTTCGGCATGGCTGTCATGTCGTATCTATGTGCGTATCCTTGGCGCTGCATGCTCTCGCACCGACGTCGGCGTACCTGATGCCCTGTATTTCTTGAAGCGTGAAGAGGTTCGATGTTGTTACGCCAATCACCAAGCCAGCTATCATACGACGCATCATGAGTGATTGCGGATCGACGATAACAAAGGACGCGAATAACGGCCGAACAGCATTGGTCCTGGCCGGTGGGGGCGCGCGCGCCGCCTATCAGGTTGGCGTGCTGCTGGCCATCCGCGATATCTTGCCGAATTCCGATCGAAATCCGTTTCCTATTCTCTGTGGCACTTCTGCCGGCGCCATCAATGCCGTGTCGCTGGCCTGCTATGCGGAAAACTTCGGCGTGGCCGTCGAAACGCTGGCCGATGTCTGGCGCAACTTCAAGGCCATGCAGGTTTATCGCTCCGACCTTTCCGGGATTGCCGCTTCCGGGGCAAGCTGGGTTGGTGCGATGATGTTTGGCTGGTTGTTCAAACGCTCGCCACGCTCGCTGCTCGACAACACGCCGCTGCGGCAGATGCTGGAACGAAGCTTGAATTTCCGCAACATCGGCCGCTCGATCGAGCGCGGTTCTTTGTATGCCGTTAGCGTAACAGCTTCGGGGTATACGTCCGGACAGAGCGTCAGTTTCTTTCAGGCGCGTCCCGACGTGGCGTCCTGGGAGCGCACGCATCGTTTCAGCAGTCGGACCAAACTCAATGTCGATCATTTGCTGGCTTCCAGCGCAATTCCGTTTATTTTTCCGGCCGTTCGACTCAATCGAGAGTATTTCGGCGACGGCTCGATGCGACAACTGGCGCCGATTTCACCCGCCATACACCTCGGTGCCGAGAAAGTGCTGATCATTGGTGCAGGCCGGATGTTCGATAAAGGCGAGCGCCAGCAATCCAGTGCGTACCCGACGCTGGCGCAGATCGCCGGCCATGCCCTGTCGTCTATCTTCCTTGATGGGCTCGCGGTAGACATCGAACGCATGCAGCGTATCAATACAACGCTGGCAGCGATTCCCGATGAGGTCAAGCGACAGCGACAGATGGCCTTGAGGCCGATTCAATCGCTGGTCTTTTCGCCATCCGAAGAGCTCGACGCGATCGCTACACTGCATGTCAATGCGCTGCCCTGGCCGGTACGGTTCCTTTTTCGCGGGATCGGTGCGATGAATCGCCGGGGCGGGGCCTTGGCCAGCTATCTCTTGTTTGAGAGTTCCTATACGCGCGCACTGATTGATCTCGGCTACAAAGATGCGATGGCACGCCGCGCTGAACTCGCGGCCTTTCTTGACGCATGAATAAATTTGAAGCGATCCCTTAACTATTCAGCCTATCTCATTATTTTTCTTGATTTTGATTTGTGCAGTGATAGACTTAGACCAACTATTCGTCAGAAATAAATACAGGAGGCAGGGCCGATGTGGATCAGGCTGAAAAGAACATTGCTGCTCGCTGCGATGCTAGGCGTCGGGGTCACTGCGGTCGATGCGACGCAGGCGGCAGAAAAGAAAACTACAAAATCGGTAGCGCATAAGCACAAAGCCAAATCGACCGTGGCGCACAGCAAATCCGCTGCGCTTTCAAGGCATGGCAAACCCGCGCACTTGGCCAAGAAGAAGTCTGCCAGCATGGTTGCCTCCGCGAGCTCAAGCGCGTGGAAAGAAACGCAGGATCTGGCCGTCCGCTCCGGATCGGCATTGGTTGTCGATCAAGCCGCAGGGGATGCGATTTTTCACAAGAACGCCAGTGCAGTGATGCCAATCGCTTCAATTACCAAGCTGATGACGGCCATGGTGGTACTGGACAGTGCGCCGAATCTGCAGGCGCACCTGACCATCGCGGAAGACGATGTGGATACGCTGCGTGGCAGCCGTTCGCGTCTGCATGTGGGGTCGGTCATGTCGCGCGAAGTGGCTTTGCTGCTCGCGCTGATGTCTTCGGAAAACCGGGCGGCCCATGCGCTCGCACGAAACTATCCCGGCGGGATGCCGGCATTCATCGCCGAGATGAACCTCAAGGCGCAAGCGCTGGGAATGAGGGATACGCATTTTGAAGACCCGACCGGATTAACCAGCAGCAATGTATCCACGGCCAACGATCTGGTGAAAATGGTGGTTGCCGCGTATCGTTACCCGCTGATCAGGGAATTCACCACCACGTCCGAGGCGACGGTGGACGTTGCCGGTCGCGAACTGGCCTACCGGAATACCAACCCGCTGGTGAAAAGCGCGGCATGGGATGTCGGCCTTTCCAAGACCGGCTACATTCATGAGGCCGGCAAGTGTCTGGTCATGCAGGCACGTGTGGCCGACAAGCCGGTGGTCATCGTACTGCTGGATTCCGCCGGCAAGCAGACACGGGTGGGTGACGCCAACCGGATCAAGCGCTGGATGGAAAGCACCCACGCAGCACGCAAGGTGCCGACGCACGCTGCGCTGTTAGCCGAAAACGTACGTCCTCCAAGCTGATTGCCACGGCCGTAAAAGAAAACAGGCTGTTGCTTGTTCTACAGGCGTCGGCCTAGGCGTTGCCCGGTGGGCGATAACCCAGTGCGCGCGAAACGGCTTCGGCCGTCTCCTTGATTTGCCGTGCCCAGCCCGGGTTGTGCCGGTCTGTCGGTGACGAGATGGAAAGGCCGGCCACAATGATGCCTTCGTCATTGCGGATCGGCGAGGCGACGCAGCGCAGGCCGATTTCCGCCTCTTCGTCGTCGTAGGAGAGATCGTCGCGGCGAATCTTCTCAAGCTCCGCTTCCAGTGCGTCAATGGACGTCAGCGAACGCATTGTCTTGCCCGGAAGCCCCGTTCGTTCGGCATAGGCTTGAACTTCGGCCTTGCTCTCTGCGGCGAGAAACAACTTGCCCAACGATGTCAGATGCAAAGGCGCGCGACCGCCGACCAGATAAACGACGCGTACCAGCGAGCGACCGCTCGAAGTCCGTTCGACGTAGACGATTTCGTCCTGGTCGCGAATGCCAAGATTGATGGCTTCGCCGATTGCTTCGTGCAGATTGTGCATGAAGGGAAGTGCGACCTGGCGAATACTGAGCCGTGATCGGACAATGTTGCCAAGTTCCAGCAGGCGGATGCCCAATGCGTAAGTTCCGGCCTCCTGGCGTTCGACAATACGCGAACCGGTCATCATCGCCAGAATGCGATGCGCCGTCGAGGGGTGCAGTCCCGTAGCCTGCGCCAAGACCTTCAAGCTTGCCGGCTCGGGACAGCTGGACAGCGCGTCGAGCAGCGACATCATACGTTCGATGACCTGTATCGATCCCTTGGTCTGTAATTGTTTCGTCATTGACGTTCCGTATTCACACTTTCACTTTCGTTTTATTCGTCGGCAGAATACTATCGTTGGTTCCACCCTCCGCCTGCTGCCCTTGAGCGCGACATAGCTTACCATCATGCGTGAGCCGGATTGGCGAAAAACGCCAGCCTGGTGGTGCAGCCACGAGGAGCCAGGCGAACCAAAGCGAAACCATACCGAAACCAAGAGGACAATGATGTTTCAAACCGACGAACCCCTGGCGATTCCGTTGTGGATCAATGGCCACGCTTATCTGACGCTGGCTCCGGCCTTTCAGGATGTTCGCAACCCGGCCAGTGGCGTGGTGTTGAGGCGCACGCCGCTGTGCGGCCATGGAGAGGCGCAGAAGGCCGTCGAGGCGGCGCAGGACGCGCTAACGTTGTGGGCTACGCAAACCCGCGATGCCCGTGCGAACCTGCTCTCTGCCCTGGGTGCGGCCTTGTCGGAATACGCCGGCCATTTCGCCCGCTTGATCGTCGAAGAAACGGGGGTGGATTCCGAGGCGGCAGAGGCTGAAGTGTCCGGCGCGATTGAGTTACTGATCGGCAATGCCGCGGGCAAGGCCGCGGCCGAAGCGACGCGACCGGGTGTCGTCGGCATCGTCGGAAACTCAGCAGCGCCGCTGCTCGGCCCGTTGCAATGGGCTGTTCCGGCGTTGCGGGCGGGGGCAACCGTTGTGATCAAGCCGAATCCCGCAACGCCCTCGGCAATTTTTGCGTTGGCCGAACTGACCGGCCGCTGCGCGTTTCCGGGTGGCGTTTTCAGTATCTTGCACGGAGGCGAGGCGGCGGTCGAGGGGTTGCGTCGCGTCAGTGGCGTCAAGCTCCTTACCGCCTGATCTCCACGAAGGCGTAGCGCATATAATGATTTCACCATGAGCGACCACCATACGCCGCACTCGCACCCCCATGATCATCATCACGCGGACGCTGGCCCTCGGCTGATCTGCGCGTTGCTGCTGACATTGAGTTTTGCAGCGGTCGAGGCCGTGGCAGGTTTCTGGTCGGGGTCGCTGGCGCTGCTCGGCGACGCCGGGCACATGGTGACCGACAGTGCGTCGCTCGGCTTGGCGGCTTTTGCCGTATGGCTGGCCCGCCGTCCTCCGTCGCGTCGCCACACCTATGGCTTGGGTCGCGTGGAAACGCTGGCGGCCCTGCTCAATGTCCTGTTCATGGTGCTGGTCGTGGTCGGCATCTGTGTGGCCGCGATACGCCGCTTCCTGGAGCCGGCGTCGATCAACGGCGAAGCGGTGACGCTGGTTGCGCTGATCGGGCTGTTGATCAATATCGGCGTCGCCTGGCTGCTCATGCACGGCGAACAGACGATGAATACGCGTGGTGCTTTGCTGCATGTGCTCGGCGACCTGCTCGGCTCGGTGGCGGCACTGGTTGCCGGCGCAGTGATCATGTATACCGGCTGGTTGCCGATCGACCCGCTACTGTCTTTGCTGATCTGTCTGCTGGTCCTCGGTTCCAGCCTGCGCTTGTTGCGTGATGTCTTGCGCGCCTTGCTGGAAGGGGTGCCGACGCATCTTTCGCTCGAACGGATCGGGCAGGCATTGGCGGCCGTTCCTGGCGTCAGCTCGGTTCACGATCTGCACATCTGGACCCTCTCGTCGAATCGCGTCGCGCTGTCGGCGCATCTGGTCGTCGAGACGCTCGCCGCGTGGCCCGAGGTGCTTGCCGCTGCGCAGCACGAACTGATTCATCAGGGGATCTGGCATGCCACATTGCAACCTGAGCCGGCCGCTCATGCCGTGCGCTGGTTGCCGCGCGCTGCGTACGGCGCTGACGCTGCGGCGAAAGAAATCAAAGAAACGGGTCAGGCTTGAGAGTGCTGGTGCAGCGCGTGGCTTCAGCACGGGTCGAGGTTGATGGTGTGGTTGCGGGGAGCATCGGCGCTGGAATGCTGGTTCTGGCGGGATTCGAGGCCGCCGATAGCGAGTCCGACCTGATCTGGGTCTCGTCCAAGCTGAGCAAACTGCGCATTTTTCCGGATGCGGCCGGCGTGATGAATCGCAGCATTGTCGATAGCGACGGCGAAATCCTGGCCGTCAGTCAATTCACTCTCTTTGCATCGATCAAGAAAGGCAACCGTCCGTCGTGGAGTCGTGCGGCTCACCCAGAGATCTCAAAGCCATTGTTCGAGCGCTTCGTTCGGCAGCTTGAGGCCGACCTGGGGCGCTGGGTAGCTACCGGCGTTTTCGGCGCCGACATGCAGATTCATCTGGTGAACGACGGACCGGTGACGATTTCCCTCGATTCGCGAAATCCGGAATAACATCAGACGGCGCTTGCGTTTTCATGTGTATTAGAATATGCTAATACACATGAAAACGCTTTCTCGTCCTCCGCTTCCTCATCCGCCCGCCCTGACCAGAGGGGGGCTACTTCTGGTGCTTTTGTTGCTGGCGCTTCCGGTGCGGGCGCAGACCTTGCCAACAATAGTGGTACAGCCGCACGCGGTCGACTTGACCTTGCCGGTGGCGGCCACCGTTGAGGCACTCGCGCAAACCACGCTGACATCGCAGGTTTCCGGTCGTGTGGTGGAGATGCGCGTCGACGTCGGGCAGGCCGTGCAAAAAGGCGAACTGCTGTTGCGTATCGATGCGCGTGAAGCCAGCGAAGCGGTCGCCGGCGCCAGGGCGCAGTTCGTCAACGCCAAGGCCAATTACGAACGCCTGAAGAATTTGCGCCAACAAAATTTCATCAGCGCGGCTGCGCTGGACAAGGCCAAGGCGGACTTCGAAGCGGCGCAAGCCGCCCAAGGGCAGGCTGGCGTCAGCCTGGGTCACGCCAGCGTGACCGCGCCCATTTCGGGTGTCGTCGCCCAGCGTCTGATCGAGCAGGGTGAAACCGCCGCACCGGGCCGGCCCTTGCTGACGATCTATGGTCCGGAAGGTTTGCGCGTGACGGCCAGCATTCCGCAATACCAGCTACCGCAGATGCGCGACGTGAAGCAAGCCAGGGTTGAATTCCCTGAACTCGGTCTGTGGGTTGATGCGAAATCGGTAACACTGCTACCGACGGCCGATGTCGCCACGCATGTTTCGCAGGTGCGCGTGGGCTTGCCTGTCGGGCTCAAGGCGGTCATTCCCGGCATGTTTGCCCGCGTGCATTTTGTGCTGGGTCAGGTACAGCGCATGACCGTACCGGCGGCGGCCGTGGTACGCCGGGGCGAGGTGGCGGCGGTCTATGTGCAGAACGCGCAAGGCGCATTGTCGCTGCGCCAGCTTCGCCTCGGCGAAACGTCAGCCGGCGGCGAGATAGAGGTACTGGCCGGTTTGAGCAGCGGAGAACGCGTCGTGCTCGATCCGCTGAATGCGGCCATTTCACTGAAATCAGCACCCGCTGCCGGGAAGTAGGCGATGGGCATTTCAGGCCGTATTGCCCGCTATTTCCAGGACTCCCAGATAACGCCCTTGCTGGCGCTGGTGGCTTTGTTGATGGGCATCTTCGCGACCTTGATCACGCCGCGCGAAGAAGAGCCGCAGATCGACGTCACCATGGCCAACGTCATCGTGCCTTTCCCCGGCGCGTCGGCGAAGGATGTCGAAAATCTCGTCGCGACGCCAGCCGAGCAGGTGCTGTCGCGCATGTCGGGGGTCGAGCACGTCTATTCGGTCGCTCGCCCCGGCATGGCCGTCATCACCGTGCAGTTCGATGTTGGGGTCAAGTACAACGATGCAATCCTGCGCCTTTACGACACTGTGCATTCCAATCGCGACTGGCTGCCGCCCAATCTGGGCGTACTGGAGCCGATCGTCAAACCGAAGGGGATCGACGATGTGCCCATCGTCGCGCTGACCTTCTGGACGTCTGATCCCGAGCGCTCGGCGTTCGATCTGCAGCAGGTGGCGCGTGCTGCCGAAATCGAGTTCAAACGCATCAAGGGGACACGTGACGTGTCGACCCTGGGCGGGCCGGATCATGTCATTCGCGTGGTCATGGACAGCGAGCGGATGAACGCCTTTGGCGTGACACCGCAGGATATTTCGGCGGCGCTCAAGGTCGGCAATGCGCTGCAATCCTCCGGTAGCCTGGTCGCCGGCAACCGCGAGGTGCTGGTGCAGACCGGCACCTATCTGGAATCGGCAGCGGATGTCCGGCAGCTCGTCGTTGCCGTTCGTGGCGCGGCGAATGACCGCAAGCCGGTGTTTATGGGCGACGTGGCGCGCATCGAGGACGGCCCGGATCAGCCGCAAAGGTACGTATGGTTCGGCGGCAAGGAAGGCGAATTTCCGGCCGTCACCGTGCAAATTTCCAAGAAACCCGGCGTCAATGCTGCCGACGTCGCCAATGGCGTCATCGCCCGCGTCGACTCGCTCAAGGGAACAGTGATTCCCGAAGGCGTTGAAGTCACGGTCACGCGCAACTATGGCCAGACAGCCACCGACAAAGCACAGAAGCTGATCGGCAAACTGGCCTTCGCCACGACTTTCGTCGTCCTGCTGGTGTTCTTTGCGCTTGGCAGGCGTGAGGCGGTAATCGTCGGCCTGGCCGTGACGCTGACGCTTGCCGCAACGCTCTTCGCTTCGTGGGGCTGGGGTTTCACGCTCAACCGCGTCTCGCTTTTCGCGTTGATCTTCTCGATCGGCATATTGGTCGACGACGCCATTGTCGTGGTCGAAAATATCCACCGCTGGCAGGTGCTGTTCCCGGCCAAGCCGCTCCTTGAAATCATTCCGCAGGCGGTCGATGAAGTCGGCGGGCCGACCATTCTCGCTACCCTGACGGTGATCGCCGCGCTGTTGCCGATGGCCTTCGTCACCGGCCTGATGGGGCCGTACATGAGCCCGATTCCGATCAATTCATCGATGGGGATGCTCATCTCGCTGGCCGTGGCGTTTGTCGTGACACCGTGGCTGGCGGCGCGGCTGATGAAGGGGCATCAAACCACTCTCGACACAGAGGGCACGGAGTCCACGGAGCGCACAGAGAGGGGCGAAGAAAAGGCTCTTTCTGTACCGCCAAAGCCTGCTGCATTGGACGCGCTTTTTCGTCGTCTGCTGACGCCGTTCCTCGCGCCGGCCACCGGCGGGAAAGCACGCAAGAAACTGTTGCTGGCCGTTATCCTGTTGATCCTCGGCTCGGTGTCGCTGGCCGGTTTCAAGTTGGTGGTGATGAAGATGCTTCCCTTCGACAACAAGAGCGAATTCCAGATCATTCTGGACATGCCGGTGGGTACGCCGGTTGAAGAGACGGCGCGGGTCTTGCACGAAATCGGTACCGTGATAGCCAGGGTGCCGGAAGTGGTTGATTACCAGGCCTACGCCGGAACGGCCAGCCCGATCAACTTCAACGGGCTGGTGCGCCAATATTACCTGCGCGCAGCACCGGAGTCGGGCGATCTGCAAGTCAACCTGGTCGACAAGAAACACCGTTCGCGCCAGAGTCATGAGATAGCCGTCTCGGTGCGCGAGCAGGTCGAGGAGATTGGCCGCAGGAACGGCGGCAATGCCAAGGTGGTCGAAGTGCCGCCCGGTCCGCCGGTACTGTCGCCGATCGTCGCCGAGGTCTATGGGCCGGATTATCAGGGTCAGGCCGCCGTCGCCAAAGTGGTGCGCAAGGTTCTTGAGAAAACACCGGATCTGGTGGCCATCGACGATTCGGTGCAGGCCGATGCCCACAAGACCGTCCTGCACGTGCTGCAAGCCAAGGCGGCATTGCTTGGCGTGGCGCAGAGCGATATCGTCGACGTCGTGCGCATGGGGCTGGCCGGAGAAGATGTCACGCCGGTACATAACGCCGAGTCGAAGTTCGAAGTGCCGGTGCGGGTGACCCTGCCGGCCGAGAAACAAAGCTCGCTTGACGCTCTGCTCAAGCTCAGGGTGCGTTCGCGCGAAGGGATGCTGGTGCCGGTTTCCGAACTGGTCGAGGTGCGCGACATGGCACGGGAGAAGACCATCTACCACAAGGATCTGCTGCCCGTGGTTTATGTCTATGCCGACATGGGCGGCAAGCTGGATTCGCCGCTCTACGGGATGTTCGATGCGCGGGGCGAACTGGCCGGCAAGTCGCTGGCCGGCGTCGAAAAAGCCGGTGGTACGCTCGGCGAATGGTTCATCCGCCAACCTGCCGATCCGTACGCCGGCTACAGTATCAAGTGGGACGGCGAATGGCAGGTGACCTACGAAACCTTCCGCGACATGGGCCTGGCCTATGCCGTTGGCCTGATCCTCATTTACCTGCTGGTGGTGGCGCACTTCAAGAGCTACCGGGTGCCCCTGATCATCATGGCGCCGATCCCGCTGACCATCATCGGCGTCATGCCCGGCCATGCGCTGCTCGGATCGCAATACACCGCGACGTCGATGATCGGCATGATCGCGCTGGCCGGCATCATCGTGCGCAACTCGATCCTGCTGGTCGACTTTATCCGCCAGCAGGTCGCCGAAGGAATGGCGTTCGGCGAAGCCATCATCCAGTCCGCTGCCGTTCGCGCCAAGCCAATTGCCTTGACCGGTCTGGCAGCCATGCTCGGCGCGCTGTTCATTCTCGACGATCCGATTTTCAACGGGCTGGCCATCAGCCTGATCTTCGGCATCTTCGTATCCACCCTGCTGACGCTGGTCGTCATCCCGGTGCTTTATTTCGCGGCATTCAACAAGGAGCACCTCTCATGAAAAAACGTTTTACCACCGATCGCGCCATCCGCATCATGGCCGGCAGTTTCATTCTGATTTCGCTGGCTTTGGGCGTCGAAGGCAGTCCGCTCTTCATCTCGAAAAACTTTCTGTGGTTCACCGTCTTTGTCGGCGCCAATCTGTTTCAAAGCGGCATTACCCGCTTTTGCCCGGCCGAGTCGATCATGGTCTGGCTGGGGATGGAGCGGAACGATGGCGAATGCACTAGCAGCGGAAAACTCGCTCGTTGAAGATTGACGATCCGACCTGACGCCATCGGTTGGCGATACGGCGTATCCTTATCGACTGATGCGCAGATCTTTGATCTGCCCTGTGTGGCAACTCGGATGAAAGCCTTACTCGCCAATGAATCTTGCTGACTCACAACAGTGTCGCTGGCATGCGGTTTCCGACGGGCACGCGCTGCAAACGGCGGCGCTGGAAATCATTTCCGTTAGCGCTGCACGGTCCATTCAGGAACGTGGACAATTCCATCTCGTGCTGGCCGGTGGGAATAGCCCGAGCAAGATCTATCGCGGCTTGCGTGCAACCCAAACCGACTGGGCCGCGTGGCACCTCTATTTTGGCGACGAGCGCTGCCTGCCTGCTGACGATCCGGCGCGCAATTCGCGTATGGTCGGGGACGCCTGGCTCGATTCCGTACCCGTTCCGCCGCTTCAGGTTCACGCCATCGCAGGTGAGTTGGGCGCTTTCCAGGCGTCCCGGCAGTATGCCGAAACACTGCGGACGGTCGGCGACTTCGATCTGGTGCTGCTCGGCCTGGGTGAGGACGGCCACACGGCGAGCCTCTTCCCCAATCACGAATGGGGGGCCGCGCCGGGATCGCCGGACACACTGGCCGTACGGGATGCCCCCAAACCTCCGCCGGAGCGGGTGTCGATGAGCGCGGCGCGCCTGAGCCGCGCCCGACAGGTGCTGTTCCTGGTCAGTGGCGAATCAAAGCGTGTGGCGGTGTCCGAATGGCGCGCCGGCAAGGGTATCCCCGCGCGGGCAATACGACCGACGTCAGGAGTCGATATACTCGTCGAATCTGCTTTGCTGGAAACCCCATCGGGTAGGTGAGTCCACTCGCTCCGTCCGGTCAGACAAGGAGGTTCACGATGCAACTCGGCATGATCGGTTTAGGGCGCATGGGCGCCAATCTCGTGCGACGATTGACGAAGGACGGACACCCGTGCGTTGTCTACGACGTGAACCCGGATGCGGTGAAACAGACGGAAGGTCCCGGCATTCAGGGCGCCGCGTCGATCGACGATCTACTCGATAAATTGGCCAGGCCGCGCGTGGTCTGGGTCATGGTGCCCGCCGGCGTGACCGGCGAAACGGTCGATCAACTGGCTGTGCGCATGGAAGCCGGTGACATTGTCATCGACGGCGGCAACAGCTACTACCGCGACGACCTCGCGAGGGCGGCAGCGCTCAAGCCAAAGGGAATCCACTACGTCGATTGTGGCACCAGCGGCGGGGTGTTCGGGTTGGAGCGCGGCTATTGCCTGATGATCGGCGGAGAGGAGCAAATCGTCAGATATCTGGAACCGATATTCGGCAGCATTGCGCCCGGTGTGGACGCGGCTCCTCGCACGCCGGGCAGAGAGGGTGCGGTGGGTCAGGCCGAACACGGATATCTGCATTGCGGGCCTGCAGGCGCCGGCCATTTCGTCAAGATGGTTCATAACGGTATTGAATATGGTCTGATGGCGGCGTATGCCGAAGGGATGAACATCCTGCGCCACGCCAATGCCGGCAAGCGCTCACGCGCTACGGATGCCGAAACGGCGCCGTTGCGCGATGCGCAGTTCTACCAATATGACCTCGACTTGCCGCAGATCGCCGAAGTCTGGCGCCGAGGCAGCGTGATCGGATCGTGGCTGCTCGACCTGACGGCGGCTTCGCTGGTCGAAAGTCCGGATTTGCAGAATTATGCCGGTCGGGTGTCGGATTCCGGCGAAGGGCGGTGGACCATTGCAGCGGCGATCGACGAAGCGGTTCCTGCCCCTGTCCTGAGCGCTGCGTTGTATGAGCGCTTCAGCTCACGCGACGGAGCGGATTTCGCCAACCGCATGTTGTCCGCCATGCGTAAGCAGTTTGGCGGACACGACGAGAAGAAAGAAGGTCGCTGAGATGGACGGCACCCACGGCGGCGCGCCAGTATCGGACGCGCTGGTAGTGTTCGGCGTGACCGGCGATCTTGCGTACAAGCAGATCTTCCCGGCCCTTTATGCGATGGCCAGGCGGGGAGCGCTCGAGGTTCCGGTGGTTGGCGTCGCCTCCTCGAAGTGGAGTCTCGCGCAGTTGCGCCAGCGCGCGGAGGACAGCATCGGCAAGGCCGGAGCGGTCGATGACTCGGCAGCCCTGAGCCATCTGCTCTCCCGGCTGCGTTATGTCGATGGGAACTACAACGATGCAGATACGTTCAAAAAGCTGAAGAAGGCGCTGGGTGATTCCCGGCGCCCGGTCCACTACCTCGCCATACCACCGGTACTGTTCGCGACGGTCATCGAGGGGCTCGGCGGCGCGGGCCTGGCCGATCAGGCGCGCGTCATCGTCGAGAAGCCATTCGGGCGCGATCTGGCTTCCGCGCGCGAGCTCAATCGCGTCGCGAGATCGGTTTTCCCCGAGGATTCGATCTTTCGCATCGATCACTTCCTGGCCAAGGAAGCGATCATGAACATCCTGTATTTCCGCTTCGCCAATTCGTTTCTGGAGCCGATCTGGAACCGCAATTACGTGGCCAGCGTGCAGATCACCCTGGCCGAGGATTTCGGGGTCAAGGGCCGTGGTGCGTTCTACGAAACCGCCGGCTGTCTGCGCGACGTCATCCAGAACCATCTCTTTCAGATTGTCGCGCTGCTGGCCATGGAGCCGCCAAGCTATCAGGGCTTTGGCGCGGTACACGGCGAAACGGCCGATGTGCTGATGGCCATGCGTCCGCTGAAGCCCGACGATGTGGTGCGCGGCCAATACGCCGGTTACCTGAAGGAACCGGGCGTGGCAAAAGACTCCGACGTCGAAACCTTCTGTGCGCTACGGCTCTACATCGATTCGTGGCGTTGGGCCGGCGTGCCGTGGTACCTGCGCTCGGGCAAGTATCTGGCCGAGAACGCCGCCGAGGTGGTCGTGCAACTGAAACCGCCACCACAGCGCTTGTTCGATGATTCGGCACCGACAGACGGACCGGCCAACTATCTGCGCATTCGGCTTTCCCCCAACGCCGCCGTAGCGCTGGCGGCGCGCGTCAAGAGCGCGGGCAAGCAGTTCGTTGGCGAGCAGCGCGAGCTTTATCTGGTCGACGAACGGCCGGGAGAGGAAGCGCCATACGAGCGCCTGCTGAGTGACGCCATGGCCGGCAATGGCGCACTGTTCACCCGCGAAGATGCCGTCGAGGCGGCCTGGGCGGTGGTCGATCCCGTCCTGACCAAGCATCGTCGGGCCAGGTCCTACAAGCGGGGCAGTTGGGGTCCCAAGGAAGCAGACGCGCTGATCGCCGCAGACGGTTGCTGGTTCAACCCCGCGCTGAACCCGGAATGAGCATGACGGCAGCAGCAAAGCAGGAACGATCAATGACCAGGCAACGTTGCGCCATGTCAGCTCCCGGTTACGTTTGCCCTTTATTCAACCCGCGCAGCAAGACCACAAACATCGAATCCGGGTCGAACGGCTTGATCAGGAAGTCGTTCATTCCGGCCTCCAGACAGCGCGCCTTGTCTTCGGCGAAGGCGTTGGCGGTCATGGCGATGATCGGCGTTTCGCGGTAGCCGGGCAATCCGCGTATCTTGCGCGTCGCTTCCAGTCCGTCCAGGTTTGGCATCTGCATGTCCATGAGAATGGCCGCGTAGCTATTCCTGCTCGCCATGTTAACGGCCACTGCGCCATCCTCGGCCATATCGACCACAAGCCCGACCGCTTCAAGATGAATCTTAGCCACCTCCCGGTTGATTGGCTCATCGTCGGCGAGCAGAACGCGGCTGCCGGCATAGTGCTGGTGGATGGCCGCCTCGGCGTCGCCAGACTCCTCCGCGGGTGCGGCGACAACCGCGACACCCTTCCTCAGCCGCGCCGTGAACCAGAAGGTACTGCCCACCCCGGGCGTGCTTTCAATGCCTGCTTCTCCGCCCATCAGTTCGGCCAGCCGTCGCGTGATGGTCAAGCCCAGTCCGGTGCCGCCGTATTTACGCGAGGTCGAATTGTCGGCTTGCTCGAAAGCATTGAATAGTCGGGACCGCGCTTCGGGGGCAATGCCGATGCCGGTGTCCTTGACTGCGAAGCGCACCAGAGCGGATTCCGCGGTCTCCTCCTGTAGGCTCAGGTGCAGCGTCACACAACCGGTTTCGGTGAACTTGATGGCGTTGCTGGCATAGTTGAGCAAAGCCTGCTGCAAGCGCGTGGGATCGCCGCGCAAAGCGGCCGGGAAGGTCTCGGTCTTGACTCGCAGGCCGAGGCCCTTGGCCTTGATGCGTTCGGACAGGATGGAGGTGAGATTGCTCAGCAGGCTGGTGAGGCTGACCGGGACGTCTTCCAGCTTGAACATGCCGGCTTCGATCTTGGATATATCCAGAATATCGTTGATGACAGCCAGCAGATGCTTGGATGCGGTTTCGATTTTGTCCAAGCGTTCTGCCTGAAGAGGCGTCACGCTATCGCGCCGCAGCAGGTTCACCATGCCCAGAATGGCATTCATCGGCGTGCGGATTTCGTGGCTCATGTTGGCGAGGAAGGAACTCTTGGCTTGGTTCGCGGTTTCGGCAGCCTCGAGCGCGGAGGCCAGTTCCGCCGTGCGCGTCGTCACCAGTTCTTCCAGGTGTTGGCGGTGGCGTTCGAGTTCGGCATGCGCCTGCTTGAGTGGGGTGACGTCGAACACCAGCGCATAGAAGCCCAGCACCTCGCCATCCTGGATATCCGGGATGTAGTGGGCGAGGGAATCGCGCGGGGGGCTTCCGTACCGCGTCGGAATGCCGCGCTCGAACAGTTGCGGCTCGCCACGCAAGACGCTCACCATATGAGGCAGATTGAGACGATAGGTTTCCTCTCCGATGACCTCGCGGATATGCATTCCGATCATCCCTTTCGGGTCGATGCCGAACCAGTCCAGGTACGCCCTGTTGCCGAATCGGTTGAGCAGGTTCTTGTCCCAGTAGCCGATCATCGACGGCAGGTTGTCGAGAATCGCCTGCATGTCGCGCTCATGCTGACGAAGCCGATTCTCGTCGCGCTTGCGTTCCGTGATGTCGCGCGCCAGGACGATGAATTGCGCATCCGACGAATCGGCAGTGTCCTTCCGTGAGACGGAGAGTTCGAACCAGGCCTCTCCCTGAGGCAGCGCCAGGTGATATTGCCTGCCGCGCGACCAACCGGTTTCATTCGCCTCCTGCAAGGCGGCCATGCACACTTCCGCCGCCTCCGGCGGTAATTCTTCAGACAGCAATCTCCCGAATAACTGCGCCTTCGGCGCGCTCAGCAATTCGGAATGACGCGCGTGAACATCCAGGATACGACCCTCCAGATCAAACTCGAACAAGGTGTCCGGAATCGCATTGAGCGTCGCCTGCAACTGGTTCGTCATGGACAGCAATGCGGCTGTGCGTTTGCCAACCTGCTGTTCGAAGTAGAAACGCAAGCGGCTCAACTGAAGCTGATTGCGGATTCTGGCGCGCGCTTCGTCGATGTCGAATGGCCGGGTAATGTAGTCGGCGGCACCCACCGAAAACCCCCGGACTTTCGCCTCAGGCTCGTTAAGAACGCTCAAAAAGATGACGGGAATGCGATAACCATTCCCGGTGGTCTTGATGCGGCGACAGACCTCATAGCCATCCATTCCGGGCATCTTGATGTCGAGCAGGATGACGTCGGGCGGTGCAGCGCTCCCTACGAGTTCGATCGCCTTGATGCCATCGGTGGCCACGGTGACACGATATTCGGTAGACAATGCGTTGACGACCTCATGCACATTCTCCGGAATGTCATCCACGACCAAAATATTGGGACTGGATTGACCCTCGCCGATGTCGTCGGCACCGTCAGTAACTGCCTTTCCACGATAGCGCCGCAACTCGAGCTGGGCATACACGCGCATCTTCAGCAAATCGGGGTTGACCGGCTTGGTGATGTAGTCGGCGGCGCCCATCTTCAAACCCCTGGTCTCGTCCGCTGGTTCGGCCAGGCTCGTAACAAAAAGCACCGGGATTTCGGCGGTCGCCGGGTTGGCCTTGAGTCTGCTCAAGACCTCGTAGCCATCCATTCCCGGCATTTTGATGTCGAGCAGGATCAGGTCCGGTTGCGGCGTGCGTACCGCCAGCTCCAGCGCCTTTTCTCCGCTAGTGGCGGCAAGAACAGCGTGCTCCTCGCGCAGGATGTTCATCATCGCGTGAATATTCTCGGTTACGTCGTCGACGATGAGCACCCTGGGTTTGTAGATCTCGATTTCTCTCATGGCGCGGTTTCCTGCAAAGTGTTGTTCATGCCTTTTTCTTGACGCGGGCAAGCAAGCTGTTGATTCTATCCAGTGCGGCATCGATGGCAAAGACATCGGCATCTTCGGCGATTTCGGCGATCGCGATTTCGGCATCGGTGCCGGCGACGCCGGTGCGCAGTTCAGCGAGCAATTCCTCGGCGGCGCCCAGATCATTCTGCAGCAGCCAATCGAGTCTGACCAGCTTGGCCAGCAGCCCATCGCGGTCGAGCAAGGCTGTTCTTCGCCGCGTCACCGGAGCGGCCAGGCCATCGATTTCCGCCATGGCCTGCTGCAGCAGTTCGCGCAGGCGCTCGAAATGCCCGGGATCGGGCGCGGTGTTCCGCTTGAGCAATTCGTCGATTTGCGTGACGCAGGCAAACAGCGCATTCGCCCCCAGGGTGCCACACACGCCCTTGAGCGCATGGCAATACGCTTCACCCGCTGACAAGCCCTGGTAGCTGAGCAGTTCCTGCAGTTCATCGGCGGCGCCGGGGTAGTGTTTGCGGAAACGCGCCAGTTGTTTGCGGTAGGCCTCTGGCTTGCCGCCGATGCGGGGGATGCCTTGTGCGGCGTCGAAGTGCTTGAGCGCCAGCAGGTCGGCATCGGCCCTGAGGCTTCCGGCCGCGGCCTGCGCGGCCATCAGGCCGGCTTGCCGCTGGGCTGCAGCCTGAGCCGCCCGTTGCCGCTCCTCGGGCACCTTGATCCAGCGATTGAGCACCACGGCCAGGCGGTCCGGGTCGATCGGCTTGGCCAGGTAGTCGCTCATGCCGGCGGCCAGCGCCTTCTCCCGGTCGCGGACCATGGCCTGCGCGGTGATGGCGATGATCGGCACGCGGGCGAAGCGGTCGCCGTCGGCCGTCGACAGGCTCCTGATCCGCCGGGTGGCTTCGAGACCGTCCATCGTCGGCATCTGCACGTCCATCAGCACGCCGTCGTAGGCGTGCTGCCGCACCTTGGCCACGGCTTCTTCGCCGTTCTCCGCTTCGTCGACCTCGACGTGCATGCTGTGCAGCAGCCCGACGGCGAATTCACGGTTGATTTCGTTGTCTTCGACCAGCAGCAGGTGGGCGCCGGCGTACTCGGCCGTGGTTACCGGGAGGGCGGGTCGGCCGTTCCCGTTGGCACGTAATATGCGCCCGCGCCCGAGCACGTTGAGCAGGGTGTCGAGCAGCGCCGAGGGCAACACCGGCTTTACCAGGAACCCCGCCACGCCGGCCTGCTCGGCCAGTTTCAGCACGTCGTCGCGACCATAGGCGGTGACCATCACGACCTTGGGTTTGTGGGCGATGGCGTCGTCGGCCTGAATATGCCGGGTAGCTTCGTCACCGTTCATGCCCGGCATGCGCCAGTCCATCAGCACGACATCGAAGGGCGGCTCGCCAGTTTGCTTCAACTGTTCGATCGCCGCCGGGCCACTGGCCGCGACGCTGACTTCGATGCGGAACTGGCGCAGCGTCCCGGCCAGGATGTCACGTGATACTTCGTTGTCATCGACGATCAGCACGCGGATGTCTTCCAGCAGCGGGCCAACCTGTTCCATCAGATCGCGTCGTTGCGCTTCGTCGTGCGGCGCGATCTTGAGTTGCACGGTGCAGTGCACAGTGGTGCCCTGGCCCGGTGCTGAGGCTTCGATCCAGATGCGCCCGCCCATCAGTTCGACCAGGTGCTTGCTGATGACCAGCCCCAGCCCGGTGCCGCCAAAGCGGCGCGTGCTGCTTTCGTCGGCCTGGGTGAATTTCTGGAACAGCCGGCCCAGCAGTTCGGGGGCCATGCCGATGCCGGTGTCGCGTACGCTGATCTGCAGGGTCAGCTCCGTTGCGCTGGCGTTCAGGCGCTGAAACGAGAGTTCGACTTCGCCCGTTTCGGTGAATTTGAGGGCGTTGCCGCACAGATTGAGCAGCACTTGCCCCAGCCGCAAGGGGTCGCCGATCAGCCGCGGCGGCAGGCTGACGTCGTGCCGGATCAGGAATTCCAGATGCTTCTTCTCGGCCTGCACGCCGATGGCGTCGGCCAATCGCTCCAGCACCGCGTCAAGGCCGAATTCGATTTCTTCGATTTCCAGTTTGCCGGCTTCGATCTTGGAGAAGTCGAGGATGTCGTTGATGATGCCCAGCAGCGAGCTGGCCGCGCCTTGTACCTTGCTCAGGTAATTGCGCAGCGTCGGCGACATGTCGGTATTGAAGGCCAGGTACAGCATCCCCAGGATCGCGTTCATCGGGGTGCGAATCTCGTGGCTCATGTTGGCCAGAAAGTCGGATTTGGCCTGATTGGCCGCCTGCGCTTCGTCCCGCGCCAGCGCCAGCTCCACCGTCCGCTGCGCTACTTCTTCTTCCAGGTGATCCTTGTAGTGCAACAGCTCTTCTTCGGCACGCTTGCGCTCGGTAATGTCCTCAGCCGAGGACAGTGTTCCGAGTACCGCGCCTTCTTTGTTCCGCAGCAAGGTGTTGTTCCAGGCCATGATCAGTTCCCGGCCGGTGGCATCGACAATGCGCTGCTCGTAATGCTCCGGAAGCGGGGTCGCTCCCGAAACCACGCGACTGAATGCTTGTCGTAATGCACTCTGCCTCGCTGCGGGAATGAAGCTATCGATCCAGTCCGTCCCGATCAGAGCGTCTTCAGGTTTCCCGAGAATCTGGGTTCCCTTTCTGTTGATCATGGATATCCGGCCATCCCGGTCGAGTGCCATTAACATGACGCCGGCTATATCGAGGTAGCGGCGCGCGGTATCGCGCTCGCCAGCCAGATCGGCAGTTCGTTCCACAACTTGCTGTTCGAGGTGCTGGCCATGGAGTTCGATGGCCCTTCGCTGCCAACGCTCATCAAGGATGACCGCCAGCATGAAGGCAAAATTTCGGATGTAGTCGAGGTAGGGTGCGAAGGCTTCTGCGTCCTTCACGCTGAAGTCCAGCGTTCCATAGTCCTTGCCGCCGGCCGCCAGGCGGAATCGATGGGGCGCCTTGTCCAGGGGCGTCGCGTCGAATACCACTCGGCCGACGCCGGGAACGTCTCCGAGGCCTTTGATTATGAAGGGAACAACAGAATTATCCGGCAGAGATGCGACCACGCTCTGCATCAGCAGAAGCTGTCCAAGAACACGTACGTCAACGGCCGCGGCCACACTCATGGGCTTCTTGGACTATGAACAGTGATGGGCTAAAAACTCCTCGGGAGGAACATAGTAGGGGTTATGCACCACGGTGCCGCGAATCACCATCATCGGATGAACCTTCAAAACCTCCATGATTGTCGCGCCATCAAATGTGTTGGCGTCATACTGGCAGACGGCGGTGATCGGAACCTCCTTCAGCAGCATGCTGACGCGCGATTCATATTCCATCAGGCGTGAGCCTCCTTCGATGTGCTGAACGTCCGCCGTCATCTCACCGATCACACGCGCCGCGGGGAATCCGTCAGCAACCGAGTTCTTGTGAAACTGCCGCAGCAGGGCCAGCATGCGATCCGGGTCGAAGCGCCCGTCCTGGAAGTACACCTCGCTGGTCCCGGCCCGCGACAGCGCGCCCGATTCCATGAGTTCTTCGCACGACAAGCCGCGCTCGGCCAAGAAATTGGTCAGTTGGGTTTCGTCCAGTTTTTCGGTGAAGCAGGCGGCACGCTCACCGGCCTCAAGTCCGCTGCGCAGAAATCTCATCAGGGCATCAAGGCGTTCCTCATCAGCGCTGAAAATCTGGCATATATGCGCCCCCGGGGGAACGGTTTGATCGGCAAACCCTAGAGCAACCGTATGACGTTCGTGCGGCATGGCATATTCTCCTTCGGAATATTTCATATACATCCAAACTGGCGAAAGGGCTGGCTCAGGCGTAGCTGTCTGACACAAAGACAAGGCCAATATACGCCTTTCCCCTCGGGTATTGGGAAGGCGGATTCAAGTCTGAAGCGCCAAGGGAGTGTCGCCAGCGCTACTCTTTATGCATGCCGCCCGGACGACAGGCGCTAGGTCAGACTCCTCAACTCGCGCATGGCAACCGAGAGCATGGCCAGATCCAGTGCCGGACCTGTCTTCAAGTCGGCCACCATTTCCTTCAGTCGAGTCAGCGGGGCAAAGTTTGCAGCTTCCCACGCGGCTAGCATGGCCGCCGCATCGGTCCCGCCGGGCGATAGGCGCATTACACTTGCGGTGAGCAGCCTGGTCTGCCGCGAAAGATCGTCGCGCAGGGCATTTCGCGCCAGAGCTTGCCAGTGCGTATTGGTGGAAAGGGCATTGATCTGATCGCCGAACCAGCGCATCTCCAGTTTCCCGACCAGGGCAAAGTAAATCTCAGCGACCCGGTCGACCCCGAGCGGGCCGCCCGTTGCAATATCGACGATATCCAGCGCTGCGTAGGAAGCATCAAGCTGCGCCACCTGTTCAGCGATGCGGTCTGGGACGCCGGCAGATTGCAGCTCTGCCCGCCGCTCGCTGACTGCGTTCAGATCGCCGGTATTCAACAGCGAACAGAGCATGCCATTGAGCTCGGCAACACCGGGCCGGAAGCGCTTGATGACGTCGTCGATCGGGATCTTTTCTTGATGCGTTCGCAAGAACCACAGTACGGCGCGCAGAACGAGGCGCCCGGCATCGATCAGCATCCTGTTCTGCACCGGGGCTGCGACCTGGCCATCCAGCGCTTCGATGCCCGCCCAAAGTATCGGGAAGTCGTAGATGTCGCGCGCCAGGATATAGGCGCGCGCTACATCATGCGGTTCAGCTCCCGTTTCTTCGCACATCCGATAGGTGAAAACAATGCCCACATGATTGATCATCGAGTTGGCCAATACCGTCGCTACAATTTCCCGCTTCAACGGATGGCGATGCATCACGCCGGCATAACGCGCCCGTAATGCTTCTGGAAAATATCCTGTGAGCAGCGGCTCGACGTACGGGTCGTCGACCAGATCGGACGCCAGCAATTGGTCGAACAGCACCATTTTGCTATAGGCCAGCAGTACAGCACGTTCCGGCGAGGTCAGCCCAAGCCGCGCCGCGCGACGTTCGGCAATCTGCTCGTCCGTGGGCAAGTATTCGACGGCGCGATCGAGACGCCCGGTCTTTTCGAGGTGGCGAATGAACCGCTGATGTCCATCGAGCATCTGTACGGCCCTGGCGCCTGTCACCGATTGCGATTGGGTCTGGTAGTAATTGTCGGCCAGCGCCAGTTCGCCGACTTCGTCGGTCATTTCTGCCAACAGCTTGTCGCGCTGTTTTCTGGTCAATTCCCCGTCAGCCTCGACAAGACCCAGCAGAATCTTGATATTGACTTCGTGGTCGGAACAGTCAACGCCCGCTGAATTGTCGATCGCGTCGGTGTTGATCCGGCCGCCATTCATGGCGAATTCGATTCGCCCGAGTTGTGTGCAGCCCAGGTTGCCTCCCTCGGCCACGACCTTGCAGCGTAGATCGGCCCCGTTGACCCGAACGGCGTCGTTGGCGCGATCGCCGACCTCCAAGTTGCTTTGTTCCCTGGCCTTGATGTAGGTGCCGATACCCCCGTTGTAAAAAAGATCGACCGGTGCCTTGAGGATGGCCCGCATCAGCTCCGCCGGGGTCAGCGTGGTTGCGGTCACGCCTAGACTATTTCGCATTTCCGCGGTCAGCGGTATCGTCTTGGCGCTACGCGGGAATATGCCGCCGCCACCCGACAGCAACGTTTTGTCATAATCTTCCCAGGAAGAGCGGGGCAGCGCGAACAGACGCTGGCGTTCGTTGAAACTGGCCTCGGTATCAGGATTCGGGTCCAGGAAGATATGTCGATGATCGAATGCCGCCAGCAGTTTGATATGCCGCGACAAGAGCATGCCGTTGCCGAATACGTCGCCGGACATGTCCCCGATGCCCACCACGGTAAATGACGTCGTCTGTGTGTCGATGCCCATCTCAAGGAAATGGCGCTTGACGGATTCCCACGCGCCACGCGCCGTGATACCCATCTTCTTGTGGTCGTATCCGACCGAGCCGCCGGATGCAAAAGCGTCGCCAAGCCAGAAGCCATATTCATTGCTGACGGCGTTGGCGAAATCCGAAAACGTTGCCGTGCCCTTGTCGGCTGCTACAACGAGGTAGGGGTCGTCGCCGTCATGTCGGGCAACATTCTTCGGCGGCACGATTTCGTTGGCCACCAGGTTGTCGGTGATGTCGAGCAGGCCTCGGAGAAAAGACTTGTAGCATTCGATTCCCTCGTTCAGATACGCTTCGCGATCGGTCTGAGGCGGTGGATTCTTCAGTACGAACCCTCCCTTGGATCCGACAGGAACGATGACGACGTTCTTGACCATCTGCGCCTTGACCAGTCCGAGCACTTCGGTGCGGAAATCTTCCATGCGGTCGGACCAGCGCAGGCCCCCGCGGGCGACTTTCCCGCCGCGCAAATGAATCCCTTCGACACGTGGCGAGTAGAACCAGATCTCATAGAGCGGTTTCGGCTCGGGCAGTTCGGGAACTTTGGCCGACTCAAGCTTGAAGGAAACATAGGGCTTGCGGCATCCTGCCGCATCGCGCTGATAAAAATTGGTGCGTATCGTTGCCTGGATGACGGCGAGAAAGCGCCGCAAAATGCGGTCATCGTCGGCACTGGCGACTTCATCCAAGGCCTGTTTGATTTCCTCGACCAGGCCCGACTGGGCTGCCTCACGACCCCCTCCCGCGGCGGGGTCGAAGCGCGCGTGGAACAAGGCGATGAGTAGACGGGCGAGCCGGATGTTGTCGACCAGAGTCTGTTCGATGTACGCCTGGCTGAAAGTGAACCCGGCCTGGCGCAGATATTTGGCATAGGCGCGCAGCACAATGACTTCATCACTCGACAGACCCGCGGCGAGCACCAGACGATTGAACCCATCGCTTTCGATCTCGCGCCGCCAAACCTTGGCAAAGCTATCCTCGAATAGCGGCCGCACCGTCGTGATGTCAGGCAAATCAATCACGGTGTGCATTCCGAAGTCATGGATGTGCACCGTGCCGGCATCGCCGCGATCAAGCGTGTACGACTGTTCATCCAGCACCGACACGCCCATGTTTTCAAGCATCGGCAGGCTGCCGGAAAGTGGAACGGGTTCGCCCAGTCGATATACTCTCAAGCGCAGTGTTCGGCTGTCCGCCTCGACCGGTCGATAGAGACGCATGGTAATGGCTTGCGTCTCGGACAGATGCTCTATCGTTTGAATGTCCCGAACCGCGATGCGGACGCTGACGCTATCACGGTAGGCCACCGGGAATGCGGCGCCATAGGAATTCAACAACTGGTTGGCGGCTTCCTCGCCGCGACTTTCGATCAAGGCCAGTTTCAGATCGTCTGCCCAGTCACGCAAGGCGAGATTGATCTGGGACTCGATGTCGCGCGCGTCGACGACCGTCTCGTCGCGTGGCGAACTGCGCACCAGGAAGTGAATGCGCGCCAGCGTTGCTTCCGACAGTTCAACGGTGTATTCGACACTGGTGCCCTGCAGTGCGCGCTTCAGGACGCCCTGAATTCGAACCCGGGATTCGGTATTGAATTTTTCGCGAGGCAGGTAGATCAGGCAGGAGTAATAGCGGCCGTACGCCTCTCGACGCATAAAGACGCGAATCTTGCGGCGGTCTCCCAGACGGAGTATGCCCAGTGCCGTTTCCAGCAAGGCCGTTTCATCGATCTGAAATAATTCGTCGCGTGGATACGTTTCGAGAATGGTCAGCAGGCTTTTGCCCATGTGACTGTTGGGCGCGAAGCCGGCCTTTTCCAGCACCGCCGTCGCCTTGTTTCGCAGCAGCGGAATTTCCCTGATCCGTGCGTAGTACGCAGAGGATGTGTAGAGGCCGATAAACCGGCGTTCTCCGACGACGTTGCCTGCGGAGTCGAAGCGCTTGATGCCGATGTAATTCAGGTAGCCAGGGCGGTGTACCGTCGCCCGCACGTTGGCTTTTGTCAGGACAAGTAAATGCTGTGCGCGCGCAAGTTTGCGAATACTGGGAGGGGACTCGGCGAAGCCTCTCGATAAAGCCCCTTGCCGGGGTTCGCGCAGAATGCCCAGTCCGCTCTCGGGGACAATCATGAGTTGATCTTCGCCGTTTTCCGCTACCAGTTCGTATTCGCGAAAGCCAAGAAAGGTAAAGTGATGGTCATAGGCCCAACGCAGGAAGACGCGGCCCTCGTCGACTTCCGTTTCACTCAAGCCGGCAGGGGGCGTTTCCAGTTCCCGAATGACGTCGCTCAGGCGATTTAGCATCGGCCGCCAATCGGCAACTGCAACGCGTACGTCGGCCAGGACGGAAAGCAGCCTGTCCTCCAGCACCTTCAGTCTCGCCGGGTCGGTCTCCCTGTCGACCTCGATATGCATGAACGATTCCGGGGTTCCGTCGGCCCCAGCCGCGCCAATCGCCAGCAGCTTGCCGTGCGCATCGCGATGGGTGCGAAATACCGGATGGATGAGAAGGTGCAGCGTGAATCCCTGGCGGTTGACTTCCATGGTCACCGAATCGACCAGGAAGGGCATGTCGTCATTGATGACTTCAACGATCGAATGCGGTGAAGTCCAGCCGTGTTCTTCGAGCTGAGGGTTGTAGACCCGGAGTTTAGGCCGTCCACCGACGAAACTCCGGCTGTAGGTCAAGTGGGCCATGGCCGCACCGTAGAGGTCCTCGATACTTCGCTCGAACAGATCCTCAGCGTCCATCTGTTCGTAGTAATCACGGATGAAAGCCTGGGCCTCGCTCTTTTGCTGTGGCGGTAACCGGCTCCCGGCCAGCTTCAAAACCTTGGCCAGCGAGTCCTGTTTCTTATCTTCGAGATGCTCAAGCATATTTCCTCCTCACTGCATTTTGCATAACTAGCCCAAACGTGAAGGATCAAGCCCTTTGCTACATTGAAGTGATCGGATGCCGGTTATGAGTGGGTTTCACTTGCGGCGATTATTCCACGTAGTCTCAATTGGTCTTGTACACAATATCCATCATCGTGATCTAATACGAGCCCGTAATGCTGAAACAGTTCCGAACGGCTTGTTTGCAGTTTAGCGCTGTCTGGTGGCAGAATGTGCCACAGTCATAGGGGGGGCGATGAACGAATTCTCCGGTTTGACATTTTCGGTAACCGATGACCGTCTTGTGGTTTCTATCTGCCCACCGAACGTTCGTCCGGATCTCGATCTTGATTCCTTGCGGGTATTGTTGACTGAGGCGGGTTTGGGTAATTGGCGGCTGGCTAAGGAAGCTGCACAAAATCTGCTTGAGTGTTATGGCGCCTCGACCAGCGAGATGGAGCTGACGATTGCCGAGCGTTGCGATGCCAGTTTCACACTCGAGATAGCGCCGGATGCCATGCAGGTGTGGGCAAATGTCGTTCCAGCATGTGGCGGTGAGGACCTTGACCCCGATGAAATCAAGCAGGCTCTCATCGATGCCGGGGTAACGTTCGGCATTGATTCCTCAGCCGTGAGCGCGGCCTGTGCACTGGACTTTGCCGAACGGATGCTGGTGGCGGCCGGGCAGCCGGCTGAAGACGGAATAAATGCCCATTTCGAGATGCTGGTGGCCGATACGCGCGATCGTAGGCCGCAGGTGAGTGAGGGCGGTTTGATCGACTTCCGAGAACTGGGAGCGATTCCAATGGTGGCCGCCGAACAACCATTGATGCGACGCATTCCTCCGACGACCGGGACCGCTGGGCGCAATGTTCGTGGCGAAATCATCGAACCCGTTCCGGGTCAGGATGCGCTGTTTGACGAAGGATTGATTGGCGCCTATATCGACAAAGAAGACGCCAGCCTGTTACGGGCAGTGTTCAGCGGTCAGCCGGTACGTGTGGGCCATGGGGCGAATGTCGAACAGGTCTTGACCATACGCCAAGTCAACATGGCTTCTGGGAATATAGGCTTTGACGGAACCGTAAACATCGAAGGCGATGTGTCACCAGGTATGAAAGTGCGTGCCAGCGGCGATATCGTGGTCGGCGAAGTGGTCGATGGCGCAGAGCTTGACGCTGGAGGCGACATCCGCGTTGCTGGTGGCATCATTGCCCAGGCTCGCGTGCGTGCTGGAGGTTCCGTTTCGGCGCGCTTTGTCGAAAGCGCGCACGTGTTCTCCGGGACCACGATCGCCATCGATGATACGGCTCTGCAAAGCGAATTGCAGGCCAATAATCAAATCATCGTTGGCATCAAATCGACGCAACGGGGACGATTGGCGGGTGGGTCGGCAAAGGCGATGATGCTGATCAAAACGCCGATTCTCGGATCGCCGACGGGGGGTGTGACCAATCTTGTTCTTGGCGTCAATCCGGCGCTTGACGCACAGTATCAGGACCTGTTGAAGGTCATCGAGAAACAACGCGAAGAGGAAAACAAGCTTGAGATGCTGGTCAAGCACATGACCAAAATCGGTGACAAGAGCGGCATGCTGGAACGTGCCAAGGCGTCCTGGGAGCAAGCGATCAAAGCCTGGGCCAAACTATTGCCGCAACGCGACGAACTTGAACGGCAGTTGGCACTGATCGCCGGTGCGCGAGTTGAAGTCGGTATGAGTATGGCCGGCGCCGTCGATATGCTGTTTGGCAAGAAAGTATCGCGGTTGCGCAAAACCTACGAAACGGGTTCCTTTTCGATCGAGGGTGACCACGTGGTCTTTACCGACAAGGAAGGCAACGTATCGCCGGCTGCATAAACGGCGCCTATTTCGTCAAGGCCAGGAACAACTGGGGCAACCGTTCCGGAAGACGCTGGACGTTGTCGATCACCGTGAAGCGCTTGCCGAAAATCTGGGTGACATAGTCGTCGGCATGCGGATCGAGACTGATGCAATGGCTGTAAATCCCTTTGGCATCGAGTTCCTTCACTGCCTGCCGTGCGTCTTCGATCAAGGTGCGTGGATCGTGAGCGTCCACGTCGGCGGGCTCGCCGTCGGTCAGAACCAGCATCAGCTTCTTGTCGGCTTTCTGGTTTTCCAGGTAGTGCGCGGCGTGGCGTACGGCGGCGCCGATGCGCGTCGAATAACCGGCGTCTAGTGCGGCGAGGCGGGCTTTCACCGCATCGCCCCACGGCTCGCTATAGCCCTTGATATGCTGATAGCGTACATCATGCCGGGTGTTGGAGCGAAAGCCAGCGACGGCCAACGGGTCGCCCAGACGGTCTACCGCCCAGGAGAGCAGCGAGACGGCCTCCTGGCTCAACTGCAGGATGGTCTGCGAGCTGCCGGCGACCTTCTGGTTCAGTGATTCGGAGAGATCGAGCAAGAGCATCACCGCGATGTCGCGACCGTCGGTGCGGTGGCTCATGTTGATGCGTGGATCGGGCGTGATGCCGCACCTGAGGTCGATCAGCGAACGGATCGCGATGTCCAGATCGAGTTCGCTACCGTCTTCCTGATGGCGCAGGCGTACCTTGTCCTGCGGTTTGAGCAGATCGAACAGACGCTTGAGCCGCTTGGCCAGTGCGCTGTGCTTGGCCAACAGGCTGTCGATGTCGGCCGCGGCCCCACTCGGGTGCAGCGATTCATAAACGCTGACCCAGTCGGGGCGGTAGGTCTGGCTGTTGTAGTCCCACTCGGGATAATGCCGGGGCGGCAGGCCTGGCGCTGAGTCGGCCGGTTCCAGCCGGCGTTTCTCGTCGAAGGCTTCCTCTTCGTCGCCCTCTTCGATGAACTGCCACATCTGGCGGTTGTCATCGCGATAGCCGATGACCGTGTCCTTGAAATGCACTTTGGCGAACTGGTCGCTCTGGCGGCGCGTCCGGGCGACGTAGGCAAGCGCCAGTTCGGCAATCGCTGCGGTATTCGCTTCGCTTTCGGCCAGCAGGTCGCGGTAGCGCCGAACGAACTCCAGCAGATCGGGGTTCGTGTAACCGTGCTCCGGGTCGATCAGCGCGCGCGACAGCATGGCCAGGCGGTGGCGCAGGCAGGACGTCGTTTGCGGATCGCAATCGGTTTCGACCGGTCGGGGATGGAGGGCGAGAAAGATGCGCTGCAAACCGGGATATGCGCGGATCAGCAGCGTGTCGATGCGGCAGTCCTCGAAAAATTCCACCGCCATACGCTGGAAGGGGCTCCAGTTGTCGGCGATCAGCGGTTTGCTCCAGCGGCGATGGCCAATCATGTGGGCGAGCACGGCGCGGTAGCGGTCAAGTCCGCTGACGCCGTTGCTGTCGTCGAACACATCGGGTACGCGCAGGCCCAGCTTGTCGTAATAGGGCACCGGCTGGCGCAGTTCGTCGAAGGCCGTCGAATAGGGCACCAGCAGGTCGCTGTCGCGCCACAGTGCGCGCAGGTAAAGATCGAGTTTTCTTTCGACATCGGCGAACAGCGTGCCGTGGCGTTCACGTTGCAATACCGCACGGCTGTCGGCCGACTGCAACTTGAAATAGTCGACCTGTCGCTCCGGGTGGTTGGCGTAATTGCGGATACCGTAGTCCACCCAGTTCTTCAGCCCGGCCATGGACAGCAGCCGGGTGAGGAACGGCGCCTGGGCAAAAAAATCCATCAGGCCGGGACTGGGAAAGGTCGTGTGATGCCCGTGGATGGAGCCTGAGGTCCGGGTCATCAGATCCTGCGCGATATCGAGATAGAACTGCAACTGGCCGGGCGACTGCAGGCGGCGGGACACCGCGGCCAAGGTTTGCAGCATGGGTGCGATGGCCTTGCTGTTGGGCGAACGCTGTAGCACCTTCACAAAGGCCATGACCTGCGGAAGGATCTCGCAACCGCCGATGCTGGCGACGACGCTTGGCCATTCCTCAAGGAAAGCCAGCATCGGTTCCGGCCCGCGGCCCAGCTTGCCGAGGAAGCGCGCAGCTTCCAGGTAGTCATGCATCTGAGTGCTGGAAAACGCGTTCAGGGCTTCGCTGACGCACTCTTCGAAGACGTCGGCGACGGGCTGAAAGCCGCAATCGACTTCGAGCCAGCAGGCCTGGATGCGCGGATCGTGCATGGCCTGCTTGCGGGCATCGGCTACCGTTCGTATTCCAGTGATCATATGCCGGTTGGAAATTGGCGATGGGCGAGCGTCAGGCGACAATCAGCTCCGGCCGAATCGTCAGCCAAAAGTAAGATCAATGGCATGATCCAGCGTGGCGCGAATATCCGCGTCGTCGGTAATCGGTCGCACCATGGCAATGCGGCAGGCGTCCCGCGGCTCGACACCGCCCTTGATCAGGGTGGCGGCATAGACCAGGAGGCGCGTCGAGATGCCTTCGTCAAGTCCGTGCCCCTTGAGATTGCGCCCCGTCTGCCCGATGGTGACCAGCTTGGCGGCAGTCTCCGGGTCGATCCCGGTTTCCCTGGCTACGATCTGGGTTTCCAGCGTGGCTTCCGGGTAGTCGAAATCGAAAGCGGTGAATCGCTGTTTGGTCGATTGCTTCAAGTCTTTCATCAGGCTCTGGTAGCCTGGGTTGTAGGAGATCACCAATTGAAAGTCCCGATGGGCTTCGATCAGCTCGCCCTTTTTGTCGATCGGCAGGGTGCGACGGTGGTCGGTCAGCGGATGAATCACCACCGTGGTGTCTTGCCGCGCTTCGACAATTTCGTCGAGATAGCAGATGGCGCCTATGCGCGCTGCGGTTGTCAGCGGGCCGTCGAGCCAGCGTGTGCCATTGGCTTCGAGAAGGTAGCGGCCGACCAGGTCGCTGGCGGTCATGTCCTCGTTGCAGGCCACGGTGACCAGCGGCTTGCCCAGCTTCCACGCCATGTATTCGACGAATCGCGATTTGCCGCAGCCGGTCGGCCCTTTGACCATCACCGGCAGTCGTGCGGCGTAGGCCGCCTCGAACAGTTCGACTTCCTTTCCCTGCGCTTGATAGAAGGGCGCGTTGCGAACCAGGTATTGTTCTTTGACGGTCATGACTTCATCCGGTGAAAGCAATGGTACGAGGCAGAGGCCAGATTACTTATGGGCACCGAGTTTTTCGCGCCAGCCGGGGTAGAGCTTGTCGGCATCGCCAGGGAAGGATTCGAAGGCGCGGGCAAATTCCTTGTGCTCTTTGGCATATTCGATCGGATCGGCGCCGGACTTCCAGCACTCGTAGGACTGGCGCAGGGAGATGGCGCCGGCTGCCGGGCTGTCGATGTGGCCGTAGGCGCCGCCTCCGGAGGTATTGATCACGTTGCCGTGGCCCAGGTTTTCGAAAAAGCCGGGCAGGCGCAAGGCATTCATGCCCCCGGAAATGATCGAAGTCGTCGGTTTCATGCCGTACCATTTCTGGTTGTAGACCGGGCCCTGGCATTCGTCGCGCTCAAGCATGTAGCAGATGATCTTGTCGGAATTGTCGCCTTCCATCTTGCCGAAGCCCATGGTGCCGACGTGAATGCCGGAGGCGCCCTGAAGCCGCGAAATCTTGCCCAGGACGAATGCCGTGTAGCCGCGTTTTGCCGAGGGTGAGGTGATCATGCCGTGGCCGGCGCGGTGATAGTGGAGGTACTGGTTGGGGTATTGCCGGCGCGCGGTGGTGATCATGCCGGGGCCACCGACGAAACCGTCGACCAGGAATGCGACCTTGTCGGCGTCCGGGCCGAAGGTCTCCAGGATGAAGTCGGCGCGATGCAGCATTTCGTAATGATCGTCGGCGGTGATATTGGCCGAGAACAGTTTGGCTTCGCCGGTTTCGTCCATGGCGCGCTTCATCGCGTCGTAGACCAGCGGATAGACTTTCTTGGCCGGGCAGAACACCTGGTTGCCCTGCGGTTCGTCGTTCTTGATGAAATCGCCGCCGAGCCAGAACTGGTAGGCGGCCGCGGCGAACGGTTCGGGGCGCAGGCCCAGTTTGGGTTTGATGATGGTGCCGGCGATGTAGCCGCCGTCCTTGATCGGGCGGCCAAGAATGCGCCACATGTCGGAGATGTCCTTGGACGGGCCGTCGAATAACTGGATGGCGCGCTCGGGCATGTAAAAGTCATAGATCTTGCCGTGCTCGATATCGCCCATGCCCTGGTTGTTGCCGATCACCAGGGTCAGGAAGGAGACGATCATCATGCGCCCGTCGGTCATATTGCGGTCGAAGAGGTCGATCGGATAGGCGATACGCATATCCTCGGTGGCTTCGTCGATGTGATAAACCAGCGCGTCAAGGCCCTTGGTGAAATCATCGGTTGTCGACACTTCGACATTGGTCCCCGTGGAGGACTCGGCGGCAAAATGTGCTGCGGCCTCAAGGTAGCCGTAACCCGCCTTGGGCTTCATTTTGTAGGCAACCAGAATATGCTTGCCGCCCTTGATGAGATCTGCTTCGTTCAGGCTGAGGTCGGCGTAGCGGTTCGATTGATCCATGATGTTCTCCGTAATCGGGATGATAAAAAGTGTGTGCGGGTCACGTGGCAGATACGCCGACGGCCTGGCTATCGATGCGCTTGTCCTCGGGCGATGCGGCCGAGTATTCTTGGTGCCAGGCTAGCAACTGGGCAAGGTCGACGCATGGTCGGGTGAGAGGCAATCCGCCGAGGTGGCGGGCGGCAGCATCCGGTTCGCCGAGATCCGCAACGACGCTGAGCGCGCCATCGAAATCCTGATCGGCCGTATACGCATTGACCGTGATTACCGTTGGAATTCCGGCGGCGCGTGCGGCCGTCAGGCCGGCGTAGGAATCTTCGATTGCCAGGCAGGCTTCCGGCGGCAGGTTCAACTGCTGCAGGACCCAGTGATAAATATCCGCTGCGGGTTTCTTCTTGGCAACTCGGTCGCCGGCACCGATGACTTCAAAGAGCGAAGACATGTCGGCCTCGAAATGGGCCATGATCAAACTATGCAAACCAGATGGCGTGGTCGTCGTGGCAATTGCCGTGCGTATGCCGACGGCACGCAGTTCCTGAATCAGCCGGGCGACCCCCGGACGCAGCGGAATGGCACCACTCAGCACGCGTTCCGAATACAGCGCGCTCTTGCGCTGATGCAGGCGGGCCACCCAGACGTCGAAGTCGCGCCGGTCGAGCATCCTTACGTCATGAGTTTCGACGTAGAGGCGAATGCGTTCCTTGCCGCCGGTGACGGCGAGCAGTTCGCCATACAGCTCGGGAGTCCAGTTCCAGTCGAGTCCGAATTCCTTGAACGCCTGGTTGAACGCGACGCGGTGACCGTCAAGTTCGGTTTCGGCCAGCGTCCCATCGACGTCGAAAATGACCGCTTGCAGCGGTGTCGTGCGGAGCGTTGCCGGTCTTACGGTCATGGTCTGGCGTTCATTTTGGCAGTTTGGCTTCATTGCTTGTGCGCTTGAGCATATCCGTGAAGTCTAAATGGGTAAGATCATTATTAAAAGTTAAACTTAATATTATTTATGGTTAACAAAACTTACGAGCATCGCTTGCGCCGAGGCAGGAAACGCCGATGAATACGGTCGTTGAAACAGCGTACGCGATCGACGATCACCGTGAATCGGCTTTGTCGAAACGGGCACCTGCTTGATACGTCGCTCGCTTGCGACGATAGTCTAACAAATCACATTAAGAAGGTTTTTCTGTTCATTGTTTTAAAAGAAAAAAATTTTCATAAAAAACCTCTTAATTGCTTTATAAGTCATTGTAGTCATTGAAAAATGATGTAACAAACCCCTTGCTTTGCCAAAATCTTTGTCTTACAGTGGGGGCAAGTGGTAAAAAGTGGGAAATTGGGGGATTGTTCATCGCGTGACCAATCGGGTTAATGAGGGGGGCGGATTTTGATGTTTCAGGGGGCAACCGCGCTAAATCTTGATGCCAAAGGTCGGCTCGCTATCCCGGCACGTAAGCGGGAAGCGCTGGTCGCCGCATCAGAGGGTCAGCTTGTGCTGACGGCGCACCCGCATCACTGCCTGCTCCTTTATCCTGCCCTCGCCTGGGAACCCATCCGCGACAAGGTCCTGGGAGTATCCGGTCTGGACAAGCAGGCAGCCGCCATCAAACGGATGCTGGTCGGTATGGCCAGCGACGAAGTGCTTGACTCCGCTGGACGGCTTTTGATCTCTCCCGAACAACGCAAATTTGCCCAGCTGGAAAAGGTGGTCTGGCTGATCGGTCAGGGCTCTCATTTTGAAATCTGGTCGGATGCCGGGTGGCAGAAGGAGCAAGACGCGGTATTTGCGCTTGGCGACCAGTTGCCGCCGGGCCTTGAGGATCTGGCGCTGTGAGTGGTGCTTCGCCGCATCAGACGGTGTTGCTCCAGGAAGCGGTTGAGGCGTTGGCGATAAACCCCTCAGGTACCTATATCGACGGCACATTCGGCTACGGTGGGCACAGCCGGGCCATTCTTGAACGCCTCGGGCCGGACGGCCGGCTGCTGGCCCTGGACCGCGACTCCCGGGCAGTAGCCGCGTGCGGCATCAATGATCGACGTTTTGCGCTGGTCCATCACCGTTTTGGCGATCTCGCCGTGGTGGTGCGGCAAGCAGGGATTGAGGTGGTGGATGGCGTGCTCCTGGATATCGGAGTGTCGTCGACGCAACTCGATGAGGGGGAGCGAGGCTTCAGCTTTCGCTTCGATGCACCGCTCGACATGCGGATGGATACGACGCAGGGCGAGACGGCGGCTTCGTTTCTGGCGAATGCTGGAATAAAAGAAATTACGGAGGTCATTAGAAATTATGGCGAAGAACGGTTTGCTTTCCAGATTGCAAAGAAGATTGTGGCTGCTCGGAGCGAGCGGCCTGTTGCAACCACAGGCGAACTCGCCGCGCTTGTACGCGAGGCCGTGCGGACCCGCGAGCCCGGCCAGGATCCGGCGACGCGTACCTTTCAGGCTTTACGGATTTACATCAATCAAGAGCTCGATCAACTTGCGCTAGTGCTTCCGCAGGCAATGGACCTTCTGAAGTGCGGCGGCCGGCTGGTGGTCATTTGTTTTCATTCGCTCGAAGACCGCATCGTCAAGCACTTCATGCGCCATCTGGCCTCGCCGGACACTCTGCCGAAAAACCTCCCCTTGCGCTCTGCCGATCTGCCGCCGCCAAAGTTGCGACGGGTGGGCAAGCCGCTCAAGGCGGGAGCGGCCGAGCTGGCAGCCAATCCCCGGGCGCGCAGCGCGGTGATGCGGGTTGCGGAAAAGCTTGCGGGAAGCCCGGCTGAACGAAGCCTGGCGCGAGGTGGCGCCTGACATGATTCGCCTGAATATCCTTTTGCTTCTGGTCGCCGTGCTTTGCTCGCTTAGCGTGGTGACCTCGCAACACAAGGCGCGCAAGCTCTTTCAGTCGCTTGAGGGCGAGCAGGTGCGCGCCCGGCAGCTCGACGTTGAGTTCGGGCAGTTGCAACTGGAATTATCGACCTGGGCGACTTCGCCGCGCATCGAGAAAATCGCCCGCGAAAAGCTGAAGATGCGCACGCCGGAGGCGGCAAAGATCATCACCGCAACGTCGGGGGTCATGCCACGATGATGAACTTCAAGGGTGCTCAGGGGCACCGGTTCGCCGAAAGCCCCGTGCTGAAACTGCGCTTGCCGGCCTGGCGTTCGCGCCTGATGGCGCTGCTGATTCTTTCCTGTTTTGCTGTTCTCATCGGCCGTTCGTTCTATCTGCAAGTGCTGAACAACGATTTCTTGCAGGAAAAGGGTGAATCGCGCTATCGGCGCGATCTGGAAATCTCAGCGTCGCGAGGGCGCATCGCCGACCGCAATGGCGATGTCCTGGCTATCTCCACGCCGATGAAGTCGGTCTGGG
The DNA here is from genome assembly GCA_016705685.1 of Propionivibrio sp. Taxonomy (GTDB): domain Bacteria; phylum Pseudomonadota; class Gammaproteobacteria; order Burkholderiales; family Rhodocyclaceae; genus Propionivibrio. Next base: position 118,980 of record JADJLB010000001.1, on the reverse strand, counting down.
CGATACCCGCGGACACCCGCCTCTTGCCGGAGCAGGCCAAATTGCTGGCCCGCCTGCTCGAAATGGACACGAAGGACCTGTCGCGCAAATTGGCCAGCGACAAGTCGTTTGTGTTCTTGAAACGCCAGGTGCCTCCGGATGTGGGCGAGCGGGTGGCTACTCAGAAATTGCCGGGAATCGGCCAGAACACGGAGTATCGCCGCTACTATCCCAGCGGGGAGATGACGGCGCATGTCGTTGGCTTTACGGGCGTTGACGACAAAGGGCTGGAAGGTGTCGAGCTTGCCTTTCAGGGCTTGCTGCTTGGACATTCCGGCAGCCGCAGCGTGATCAAGGATCGGCGAGGCCAGATCGTTGAAGATGTCGGTTCGATCAAGCCGCCGCAGGACGGCAAGGATATCCGGCTGGCACTCGATGCAAAGATTCAATATCTCGCCTACAGCCAGTTGAAGCAGGCCGTGACCGACAACAAAGCCAAGGCAGGTGGCGCCGTAGTGATTGACGTCACGACCGGCGAGATTCTCGCGTTGGCCAACTGGCCGACGTACAACCCGAACAACCGTGAGCATTTGTCGGGCGCGCAATTGCGCAACCGGGCCTTGACCGATACCTTCGAGCCGGGTTCGACGCTCAAGCCCTTTACCATTGCCCAGGCGCTGGAGAGCGGCAAGGTGCGGTTCAATACGATCATCAATTGCGCGCCGGGGAAAATGACCATTGGCAGCGCGACAATTTCGGACGCGCATCCGCATGGTGCGTTGACCGTGGCCCAGGTGATTCAGAAATCGTCCAATGTCGGCGCTGCGAAAATCGCCGCCATGCTGTCGGCACAGCAGATGTGGGGCATGTTCGATGCCGTTGGTTTTGGCACCCTATCGCACCTCGGCTTTCCGGGCGAAGTGAGCGGACGATTGCGGCCGTGGAAGACCTGGCGCCCGATCGAACAGGCGACCATGTCGTATGGTCATGGCATATCAGTATCCTTGCTGCAACTGGCGCGCGCCTACAGTGTCTTTGCCCGCGATGGTGACTTGATCCCGCTCAGCATGACCAGGCTGGACGCGCCGCCTGTGGGCTCGACAGCGGTCTTCAGCCCGCAGACAGCGCACGAAGTTCGGGCCATGCTCGAGATGGCCGTGCAGGCTGAAGGAACGGCACCCAAGGCGCAGATTCCAGGCTATCGCGTTGCCGGCAAAACAGGCACAGCCTATAAGCTTGAAGGGGGTCAATACGCCAGGAAATACGTGGCGTCCTTCGTTGGATTCGCCCCGGCGTCGGATCCACGCCTGATCGTGGCGATCATGATCGATGAGCCGGGCGGTGCCCAGCACTATGGCGGCGATGTCGCCGGCCCGGTATTTGCCGGCGTGATGGGTGGCGCCTTGCGCACACTCGGCATACCCCAGGATGCAGTGCTGCAGGTGGCGCAGCATGCGAGCGGCGACCCGGCCAAGGGGCATGGCGGGATGGAGAAGCTGTGAGCTGCGTCGTGGCTCATCCGCCGCTCAATACTCTGGCCGCCGTCGTCGAGCAACTGACGGCACGGGGGGTGCTGCCGAAAGGTGTGGCGGATGACAGTCGTCAGGTCCACCCCGGTGACCTGTTCGTCGCCTATCCCGGCGCTTTGAACGATGGGCGGCAGTTTATCGCCGATGCCATGGGGCGCGGTGCGTCGGCCGTACTTTGGGAAGCCGGAAACGGCTTCGCCTGGAACCCCGCGCACCGTATCGTTAATCTTCCGGGCCGGGGCTTGCGGCAGCTCTGCGGACCTTTGGCTCATGCGATCTTCGGTCAGCCGAGCGAGCGGCTGTCGTTGATTGCCATTACCGGCACCAATGGCAAGACCAGTATCAGCCAGTGGCTTGGACGCACGCATCCACGAAGCTGCGCGATCATCGGAACGCTGGGCGCCGGATTTGTCGATCGATTGACCGAGACAGGTTTTACCACCCCCGAAGCGACCGTCCTGACGCGCTATCTGGCCGAGTTCGTCGCGGCAGAAGCGCACGCGTGTGCTCTGGAAGCCAGCTCGATCGGCATTGAAGAGGGGCGTCTCGACGGGGCGAGGGTCGATGTGGCCGTGTTTACCAACCTGACGCGCGACCATCTCGATTACCACGGCACCATGGACAACTACGCGGCGGCGAAGAAACGCTTGTTCACCTGGCCGCGGCTACGTCTGGCGATCGTCAATCTTGACGATCCTTTTGGTATAGAGCTGGCCAGATTGAGCACGGCCAGCCGGGTGATCGGCTACACCCAATGCGCCGCGGCCAGCACGCTGCCGGCGGTAGTTTATGCCGAGCACATCGAAGAAAGCATGGATGGCCTGCGTTTCCTGCTGTGTTTGCCGAATGGTCGGATACAGGTCGAAACGGGATTGTTTGGCCGCTATAACGTATCCAACCTGCTGGCGCTTGCCGCCGTGCTGTTCGATGCCGGTCTGCGGCCGAAGGAAATTGCATCACGCTTTGAAGCATTGTCGGCGCCGCCGGGGCGACTGGAAAAGATTAGCGCCCAGCCTGCGGCGACATTGGAGCAACGCAACGAACCACTGGTTATCGTTGACTACGCCCACACGCCGGCGGCACTCGAAAGCGCGCTGCAGGCGCTGCGTACGGTGGCCCAAGCGCGCGGCGCAAGCCTGCTGGTCGTTTTCGGTTGCGGCGGCGACCGCGACCGCGGCAAGCGTCCGCTAATGGGTGATATTGCCACGCGACTGGCCGACCGCGTCGTGCTGACCAGCGACAATCCGCGTAGCGAGCAGGCTTCAGCGATCATCGACGATATCCACGCTGCGGCGGAAAACGCCGATGTCATCGTCGATCGTGCCGCGGCGATTCGTCAAACGATACTCGCCGCGCATCCGTCGGATGTCATTCTGCTTGCCGGCAAGGGGCATGAGCGGTATCAGGAAATCGCCGGAGAGCGCCGGCCCTTCTCGGATGTCGTCGAGGCGCGCCTAGCGCTGGCCGCCCGACTTGAGCGGAGCACCGGATCATGATGATGGACCTTTTCGCGGCTTCCCTGGCGATGTCCGGCACTGCCACGGCGGAGAATGTTCCGTTCGACAGGGTGTCGACGGATAGCCGTAAAGTTTTGCCTGGAGACCTCTTTTTCGCCTTGCGCGGCGAAAACTTTGACGGGCATGAATTCATCGCCGCGGCGAAGGCGCGCGGCGCCGTTGCCGCCGTGGTGGCTTCGGGTGCGGTCGAAAGACAGCACCCTGCCGATCTGCCGCTGATCGCTGTTGCCGATACACGTCTGGCACTGGGCACGCTGGCGGCCCATTGGCGCTCCCGTTTCACTCTGCCGCTGATTGCCGTGACCGGCAGCAACGGCAAGACCACGACCAAGGAAATGATCGCCAGTATTCTGAAGGCATTTTTTGGCGATGCCGTTCTGGTCACGCAGGGCAACTTCAATAACGACATCGGACTTCCGATGACGCTGCTCAGGCTCAATGCCGGTCATCGCGCCGCCATCATCGAGCTGGGCATGAATCACCCCGGCGAGATTGCCTACCTGACCGCAATTGCGCGCCCGACGGTGGCGCTGGTGACCAACGCCCAGCGTGCACATCTGGCCGGCATGGGCACGATCGATGCCATTGCCGCAGAAAAAGGCAGCGTCTATCACGGGCTGGCCGAAGGCGGCGTGGCGGTAATCAACATCGACGATCGTTGGGCCGATCTGTGGCGCGAGCAAAGCTCGGGGCGGCGCGTGCTGAGTTTCGCCTTCGAGCGGCCTGCCGATGTCGGCGGCCGCTTCCAGACGCGTGGTCTGGAAAACCATCTTGCCGTGTCGGCGCAAGGAGAACAGATCGAAGTCTCGCTGGCCCTGCCGGGAGCCCACAACGCCCGCAATGCGCTGGGTGCCGTAACCGCCGCACTGGCTGCGGATGTCCCGTTATCGGCTGTGCGCGAGGGGCTTCTCGCGTTTCGCGGCGTCAAGGGGCGCCTGCAACGGGTTGATGGCCTGCAGGGGGCGACCCTGCTTGACGACACCTATAACGCCAATCCGGATTCGGTACGCGCCGGCATCGACGTATTGGCGGCGACGGTGGGGAAAAAGATCCTGGTACTAGGCGATATGGGCGAGATCGGCGAGATGACCGGCCAGTTTCACGATGAGGTTGGCGGCTATGCCAAGAGCCAGGGCATCGATCGGCTGCTTGCCGTTGGCGAATCGAGCGCCCTGGCCGTTCACAACTTCGGCGGAGGGGGCCAGCATTTCAAGAAATTCGACGACCTGATCGAGGCGCTGATCGCCGAGCTGACACCGGAGACGACCGTGTTGATCAAGGGCTCGCGCTATATGCGCATGGAGCGGGTGGTTGCGGCCGTAACCGCCAATTCCCCGGCAGCGGGGAGTGATCAATAATGCTGTTGCTATTGGCGCAATGGTTGGGGCAGGACATCCGCGGATTCAACGTGATCGGCTATATCACCTTGCGTACCGTGCTGGCGACGATGACGGCGCTGATCATTTCCTTTGTTTCCGGCCCGGGGGTGATCCGCTGGCTGGCCGCAAAGAAGATCGGCCAGGCCGTTCGCCTGGACGGTCCGCAGACGCACCTGGTCAAATCCGGTACGCCGACCATGGGCGGCGCGCTGATCCTTATCGCCGTTGCCGTCACAACGCTGTTGTGGGGCGATCTGGCCAACCGGTATGTGTGGGTGGTGTTGAGCGTCACCCTGGGCTACGGCGCCATCGGCTGGTATGACGACTGGCGAAAAGTCGTCTACCGCGACCCCCGGGGGCTGCCGGGGCGCTGGAAGTATTTCTGGCAATCCGTACTGGGGTTGGGGGTGGCGGGCTACCTCGCGCTGTCATCGACGATGCCTACGCAAACGGAATTCATCGTTCCATTCTTCAAAACCGTCACCTACCCGCTGGGCGTGTTCGGATTCATCACGCTGACCTATCTGGTGATCGTCGGCACCAGCAATGCGGTCAACCTGACCGATGGCCTCGATGGGCTGGCCATCATGCCGACCGTCATGATCGCCGGCGCGCTGGCCATCTTCGCGTATGTGGCCGGCAGCGCGGTCTTTTCGAAATATCTGCTCATGCCCTACATTCCCGGCGCCGGTGAACTCGCCGTGTTCCTTGGCGCGCTGGCCGGCGCAGGGCTCGGTTTTCTGTGGTTCAACGCCTACCCGGCCGAGGTTTTTATGGGCGACGTCGGCGCGCTGGCATTGGGCGCGGCACTGGGCACCGTGGCGGTGATCGTGCGTCAGGAAATCGTCCTCGCCATCATGGGTGGCGTTTTTGTTGCCGAAACGCTTTCAGTGGCCGCGCAAGTACTTTATTTCAAATTCACCGGCGGGAAGCGCATCTTCCGCATGGCGCCCTTGCATCACCACTACGAACTCGGCGGCTGGAAGGAATCGCAGGTTGTCGTTCGCTTCTGGATCATCACCATCATGCTGGTGCTGATCGGTCTGTCAACATTGAAAATACGCTGACATGAACCTTCCCGCGCGAAACGTACTGGTCATCGGCCTCGGCGAGAGCGGTCTGGCCATGGCCAAATGGCTTGCCCGCCAGGGCGCTGTCGTGCGCGTCGCCGACAGTCGCCGGCAGCCGCCCAACGTCGACGCGTTGCGTGCGTCGGTGCCGCAGGCGCAATTGCATGCGGGGCCGTTTGAAGAGTCCGCCTTGAGCGGAATCGACCTGTTGGCCATTTCGCCGGGTGTGGCGGTACAGGAGCCGTTGGTGCAACAGGCCATGGCACGCGGCGTGCCGGTGGTTTCGGAAATCGAATTGTTCGCCTGGGGCGTGCGCCAGATAAGACCACGGGCGAAAATCATTGCCATTACCGGGAGCAACGGCAAAACCACGACGACGGCGCTGGTCGGCGTGCTGTGCGCCGCGGCTGGCCGGCCGGCAACCGTGGCCGGAAATATCAGCCCCTCGGCACTCGATGCCCTGATGGCGGCGATTGATGCCAATGCGCTGCCTGAAATCTGGGTTCTCGAACTGTCCAGTTTTCAGCTTGAAACCACGCATTCGCTCAACGCCAATGCCGCGACGCTGCTCAATGTCAGCGAGGACCATCTCGACCGCTACGCTGGCTTGGCCGATTACGCGGCAGCCAAGGAACGCATCTTCAAGGGGTGCCGCGTGATGGTGCTCAATCGCGACGATGACCGCAGTCTTTCCGCCGGACGATGCGGGCGCCGGATAGTCAGCTTCGGACTGAATCCGGCGCCCCGTTCGATCGACTATGGACTGGTCGAAGGCTGGCTGGTGCGCGGGAACGAAAAACTGATCGCGCTCGACGCGCTCAAACTGGTGGGTTTGCACAACGCTGCCAATGCCATGGCGGCTCTAGCCTTGTGCGAGGCGGTTGAGATTGATCCGCATGCCGTACTGACGGCGCTGGCCGCATTCACCGGGCTGGAGCATCGCGTCGAGTTCATCGGCGAAATCAACGGGGTTTCATTTTTCGACGATTCCAAGGGAACCAATGTCGGGGCAACCCTGGCGGCGGTGGAAGGCCTGGGGCGCAAGGTCGCGATCATCCTTGGCGGCGAAGGCAAGTCGCAGGATTTCAAACCACTGAAGGCAGCGCTTGGCGCACATGCCCGATCGGCGGCGCTGATCGGGCGCGACGCCGGACTGATCGGCGCGGCCATCGAAGGTTGCGGAATTCCGGTCAAGCATTGCGTCGATATGGTCGAAGCTGTCCGCTGGAGCGCCGCGCAGGCACATCGCGGCGATGCCGTTCTGCTGTCGCCGGCCTGCGCCAGTTTCGACATGTTCCAAAACTACGCACACCGCGCCGAAGTCTTCATCGGTGCCGTGCGCGTTTTGGAAAGCGAGGCAGCCTGATGCTGTCGACGCTCGATACCCCTCGCCGGATGCCGGCCGAAGTGGATTTGACGCTCTTGTGGAGCGCAATGATCCTCTTGCTCACCGGTATGGTCATGGTCTATTCGGCGTCGATTGCCATTGCCGAAGCCGGCCACTTCTCGGGAAATCACCCGACCTATTTTCTCGTCCGTCATGGCGTGTTTCTGGGTATCGGACTGATCGCCGCGGCGTTTGTCTTTCAGGTTCCGCTATCGACCTGGCAGCAACTGGCGCCGTGGCTCTTCGTCGCCGGATTTGTGTTGCTGGCGCTGGTCCTGATTCCGGGGGTCGGCCGCGATGTGAATGGCGCACGCCGCTGGTTGTCGTTCGGCATCGTCAATCTTCAACCTTCCGAACTGATGAAACTGTTTGCCGTGCTGTATGCCGCTGACTACACGGTACGCAAGATGCCGTACATGCACGATCTGAAAAAGGCCTTCCTGCCCTTGGCAGGCGCCATGGTGGGCGTCGGATTCTTTCTGCTCAAGGAGCCGGATTTCGGCGCTTTCGTGGTGATCATTTCGATTGCCATCGGCATTCTTTTCCTCGGCGGCATGCGCGCCCGACTGTTTGCCATTCTGATCGTCGTGCTGGTTGCCGCCTTTGCCGTGCTGATCATTGTTTCCCCGTATCGCCGGGACCGCATCTTCGGCTTCATGGACCCCTGGGCTGACGCCCTGGGGCGCGGGTACCAGCTTTCGCATGCCTTGATCGCTTTCGGGCGCGGCGAATGGCTGGGCGTCGGCCTGGGCGCCAGCGTGGAAAAACTGTTCTACCTGCCGGAAGCGCATACCGACTTTCTGCTCGCCGTAATCGCAGAAGAACTGGGCTTCGCGGGCGTCGTCATGGTCATCGTCTTGTTCGCTCTGGTGATTCAGCGCGCATTCGTCATCGGACGCCAGGCGGTAGCGCTCGAACGGCTGTATCCGGCCTTGGTTGCGCAAGGGATCGGCATCTGGATCGGCATACAGAGCTTCATCAACATGGGCGTCAATACGGGCCTGCTGCCAACCAAGGGCTTGACCCTGCCGCTGATGAGCTTTGGCGGATCGGGAATTCTCGCCAACTGCGCAGCCCTGGCCATCCTCCTCAGAGTCGATTGGGAAAATCGTCAACTGATGCGTGGGGCGAAGGTATGAGCACTCACGCCTATTCTCAGTTGGCGATTTCGGCGAAGGCTAACTTGCGCAGCAAGTTAAGCGCGCAGCGCGGCCGCAGCCAAAACCAAGGCCTGATGCGTGGGGCGAAGGTATGAGCACTCACGCCTATTCTCAGTTGGCGATTTCGGCGAAGGCTAACTTGCGCAGCAAGTTAAGCGCGCAGCGCGGCCGCAGCCAAAACCAAGGCCTGGTGCGTGGGGCGAAGGTATGAGCACTCACGCCTATTCTCAGTTGGCGATTTCGGCGAAGGCTAACTTGCGCAGCAAGTTAAGCGCGCTGCGCGGCCGCAGCCAAGATCCAGCCTTCCAGCGCGGGGCGAGGCCATGAGCAAGACGCTTCTCGTCATGGCGGGCGGTACCGGAGGGCACGTGTTTCCCGGTCTGGCCGTCGCCGATCTGATGAAAAGCCGGGGCTGGAACGTGGTCTGGATGGGGAGTCCCGACGGCATCGAGAACAAGCTGGTTCTCCCGCGTGGCTATGACATGGCCTGGGTTCGCTTCGCCGCGTTGCGCGGCAAAGGGTGGTTGCGCAAGCTCATGCTGCCCGTCAATCTGCTCTCCGGGTTTTGGCAGGCGGCAAAGGCTATCCGTCGGATCAAGCCGGATGTCGTGCTCGGCATGGGCGGCTACATCAGCTTTCCGGGAGGGATGATGGCCGCCTTGTTCAATTGCCCGCTGGTCATTCACGAACAAAATTCGGTCGCGGGTCTGGCCAACCGGGTATTGGCCAAAGTCGCGGATCGGGTGCTCTGCGGCTTTCCGGACACGCTCCCGAACAGCACCTATACCGGCAACCCGGTGCGCCCCGAGATCGCACAGATGTCCGCGCCGGGCGAACGCTTTACCGAACGCGAGCCGACCATGCGTTTGCTGGTTATCGGCGGCAGTCTGGGGGCTTCGGTGTTGAACGAAGTGCTGCCGCAGGGTCTGGCCATGCTCGAAGAAGATGAACGTCCGCATGTGGTGCATCAGTCCGGTGAAAAGCATCTGGAGCAGCTTGAACAGAACTATGCCGCCGCCGGAATCCAGGCGCATTGCGTGGCCTTCATCGACAATATGGCGGGCGCCTACGAATGGGCTGACCTGGTGATCTGCCGGGCGGGCGCGCTGACCGTCTCGGAGCTCGCCGCTGCTGGCGTGGCAAGCATTCTGGTGCCCTTTCCGCATGCGGTCGATGACCATCAGACAAGCAATGCGAAATTTCTCGCCGCCGCCGGCGGAGCAATCCTGCTGCCGCAAAGCGAGATGACACCGGAATCGATCAGCCTGATCCGCAACTATACCCGCAGCCAGTTGCTGCAAATGGCCGAACGTGCGCGTGCGCTGGCCAAGCCGGAAGCGACCTCCGAGGTCGCGGCGGTGTGCGAGGAAATATCCAAGAGTCATGAGCAATGAAACATAAGGTCAAGAACATACATTTCGTCGGCGTCGGCGGCTCGGGCATGAGCGGCATAGCCGAAGTGTTGGCCAACCTGGGTTACGCCGTGAGCGGCTCGGATCTGGCCGACAATGCGACGACCCGGCGACTGGCCGGGCTCGGCGTGCGCATTCGGGTTGGCCATGCCGAAACGAACGTCGAGGGTGCCGATGCCGTTGTCGTTTCGACGGCGGTTAAGGAGGACAATCCGGAAGTGCTTGCGGCACGTCGCCTCAAGGTGCCGGTAGTGCCCCGAGCCCAGATGCTGGCCGAGTTGATGCGGCTGAAACAGGGTATCGCCATCGCCGGCACGCACGGCAAGACCACGACGACGAGTCTGGTGGCTTCGATCCTGGCCGAGGGCGGGATGGATCCGACCTTCGTGATAGGAGGTAGGCTCAACGCCGCTGGCGCCAATGCGCGCCTGGGCACAGGTGACTTTCTCGTAGCCGAGGCGGACGAGTCCGATGCTTCCTTTCTTTTTCTGACACCGGTCATTTCCATCGTCACCAATATCGACGCCGATCATATGGAGACCTACGGTCACGACTTCGGTCGCCTCAAGCAGACCTTTGTCGATTTCCTGCAACGACTTCCCTTTTACGGCGTTGCCGTGCTGTGCGCCGACGATGCCAACGTGCGTGAAATCATGCCGCAGGTTTCCAAGCAAATCATCACCTACGGTGAAGACGCTTCGGCCAACCTGCGCGCCGAGAACGTGGTGGCAGCCGACGGCCAGATGAAGTTTGATTGCGTGCGCGTCAACGGCAGCGTTAGCCGCTTCCCGATTACGCTCAACCTGCCCGGCATGCATAACGTCCTGAACGCGCTGGCGGCAATTGCCGTGGCTACCGAAGTTGGCATTGCCGATGACGTCATCATCAAGGCGCTGAACGAATTCAAGGGCGTTGGGCGTCGCTTCCAGCGCTATGGCGAGGTGGCGATTGCCGGCGGGGGCAGTTTCACGCTGGTCGACGACTATGGTCATCACCCGGTTGAAATGAAGGCGACGCTTGCTGCTGCGCGCGGGGCCTTTCCAGGAAAGCGTCTGCTGCTGGCCTTTCAGCCGCATCGCTATACCCGGACGCGTGACTGCTTCGAAGATTTCGTCAATGTCCTGAACAGTGTCGATGCGCTGGTGCTGACCGAAGTCTATGCCGCCGGCGAGTCGCCCATTGTTGCCGCCGATGGCCGCGCCCTGGCGCGGGCTTTACGTGTGGCAGGCCGGATCGAACCGGTCTTTGTTGAAAACATTGCCGACATGCCGCAAGCCATCCTGGATGTTGCGCGCGATGGCGATGTGGTGATCACCATGGGTGCCGGTTCGATCGGCGGCGTGCCCGCAAAGCTGGTGCAGGTTTGATATGACGCAAGAAACGCTTTCAACACAGAGATCACCGAGACACCGAGAGCACGGAGAATTTCCCCGTGGCCTCCCTATCTCTGTGGGCTCTGTGTTGAATGAGGTTAGGGGTCGATGAATGGCTGATTTCGGAAAAGTGGTGGTTCTGCTGGGCGGACGCTCTGCCGAACGCGAGGTGTCGCTGAACAGCGGCGCGCGTGTATTGGCGGCGTTGCAACGTGCCGGGGTTGATGCGCAGGCCTTCGATCCGGCCGAGCGGAAGCTGGACGAACTGGCGGCATTCGATCGTGCATTCATTGCCTTGCACGGGCGCTATGGCGAAGACGGAACGATCCAGGGCGTGCTTGAATTGATGGGCATTCCTTATACGGGCAGCGGCGTCATGGCCTCTGCGGTCGGCATGGACAAATGGCGCACCAAGCTGCTGTGGAGCTCGGTCGGATTGGCCATTCCCGAGTTCGTCATGCTCGACGCCGGCAGCAATCTGCAGCAGGTTGAACAGCGGCTCGGCTTTCCCCTGTTTGTCAAACCGGCCTGCGAAGGCTCGTCGATCGGTGTCTCGATGGTACACAAACCCGGAGAGTTGCGCGAAGCCTACGCGGCGGCAGCCAAGCATGACGCGCTTGTCATCGCGGAGCGGGGCATTCTGGGCGGTGAATACACCGTGGCGATTCTGGGTGACGAAGCCCTGCCCATCATCAGGATCGAACCGGCGACCGAGTTCTATGACTATGAGGCGAAGTACTTGCGCGATGACACGCATTACCGCTGCCCCTGTGGATTGCCCGAAACGCGCGAGCTCGAACTGCGTGTCCAGGCAATGGAAGCGTTTCGTATTCTGGGTTGCCGTGGCTGGGGCCGGGTCGATTTTCTGATGGACCATCATGGTCAGGCATTCTTTCTTGAAGTCAATACCTCGCCGGGGATGACCGATCACTCGCTGGTGCCGATGGCGGCACGGGCGGCGGGTATTTCCTACGATGACCTGGTTTTGCGCGTGCTGGCGCTGGCCGCACTGGGATGATCGATGTGGGACAAACCGCAATTGATGACCGCTGTGTCCGATCTGCTCCTCGTTTCGGCAGCGGCCGTGCTGTTCGTTGCGCTTTTGGTGTGGGGCGCACGCCTGCCATTGCTGCCGTTGCGCGAAGTGATCGTCAAGCAGGAGTTGCGCGAAGTGAAGCGCGGCGAAATCGAACGCGCCTTGTCCGAGCGCCTGCGCGGAAATCTGTTCAGCATCAATCTGGAGCCTTTGCGCCTGTCGCTGGAGCAGTTGCCCTGGGTGCGACATGCCGAAGTCCGGCGCGTCTGGCCATCGAGCCTCGAAGTGAACATCGAAGAACATGTGCCAGTGGCATTCTGGGGGCTGGCCACCGGGCAATTCGTGAACACCTATGGCGAAGTATTTTCAGCTATCGCGAGCCAGAGGCCCGACGAGTCAATGCCCCTGCTTGTCGGTCCGTCGGGAATGGCGCCGGAAATGCTCGCCTACTATCAGCAGGCCGAGGAAATGCTGAAACCGATCGGACGCGTTCCCCAGGTACTGAACGTTTCGCCACGGCTTGCCGTGCAGCTCAAGCTGGACGACGGAATAATCGTCGAGTTGGGAAGGCAGCAAACAAAGGCACCGGTCAAGGAGCGGCTGGAACGCTTCGTCGAGCATTACAAAAGCATAATGTCGGTTGCCAGGCAGCGGCCGAAAGTGGTGGATATGCGGTATCCGAATGGGTTTGCGCTGCGCGTTGCGGCATTGCCGGCAACTGAGAACAAAGGGAAGCCATGAGCAGGGATAGCAAGGAAATCATTGTGGGTCTCGATATCGGCACCTCTAAGATCGTCGCGCTGGTTGCCGATATCAGTCCGGAAGGGCGTCTCAATATTATCGGGATGGGCTCGCAGGAATCGAGGGGGCTGAAAAAAGGGGTCGTGGTCAATATCGAGGACACCGTCGCGACGATTTCCCGCGTGATCCAGGAAGTCGAGCTGATGGCCGATTGCAAGGTCAAGAACGTATATACCGGAATCGCCGGCAGTCACATCAAGAGCTTCAATTCAAATGGGATGGTAGCGATCAAGGAAAAAGAAGTCACGCCGATGGATGTTGATCGTGTCATCGAAACAGCGCGCGCCATGCCGATACCGGCCGATCAGGAAATCCTGCACATCCTGACCCAGGAGTTCATCATCGACGATCAGGACGGCATCCGCGAGCCGATCGGGATGAGCGGGTTTCGTCTTGAAGTCAAGGTGCATATCGTGACCGGCGCAATTTCTGCCGCGCAGAACATCGTCAAATGTGTTCGTCGCTGCGGACTGGAGGTAAACGATCTGGTGCTTCAGCCACTGGCATCGAGTTACGCCGTGCTTTCCGAGGACGAAAAGGATCTGGGCATCTGCCTCATCGACATCGGAGGCGGTACGACCGATCTGGCCATCTGGACGCAGGGCGCGATTCGCCATACCTCGGTTATTCCCATCGCCGGCGACCAGATCACCAATGACATTGCCATGGCTTTGCGAACCCCGACGAGAGAAGCCGAGGACATCAAGCGCAAGTATGGCTGCGCGCTGTCCGATCTGGCCGACCCGGAAGAGGTGCTTGATGTAGCCGGCGTCGATGACCGTCCGTCGCGCAAACTTTCGCGTCGCGCCTTGGCTGATGTCATACAACCACGCGTCGAGGAATTGTTCGAGTTGATCCAGGCGGAACTGCGCCGTTCCGGATTCGAAGAAGTGTTGTCATCCGGCATCGTGCTGACCGGTGGTTCGTCGGTGATGCCGGGAATGATCGAGTTGGGCGAAGAAGTCTTCCACATGCCGGTTCGGCTCGGCGCCCCGAAGTATCACGGAGCGCTCGCCGATGTCGTGCAGGCCCCCCGTTTCGCCACGGCGTGCGGACTGCTGCTCGAAGCACACACCCAGCGGAAACGCGGCATGAAAGTGCGCGAAACCAGGGATGTTAGACAGGTATTCGGCCGGATGAAATCTTGGCTGGAAAAGAATTTTTAGTCACTTTTAATCAGTTTTTTGCGGAGGAGAGAGCCATGTTTGAAATCATCGAGAAGGAAGAAATCGTTAGCGATTGGGGTACCGTAATCAAGGTCATTGGCATCGGCGGCGCCGGTGGCAACGCCGTGGATCACATGATTCGTGAAGGCGTCATGGGCGTCGAGTTCATCGCCGCCAACACCGACGCTCAGGCCTTGAAGCGCAGCGTGGCGCACAAAAAGATCCGTTTGGGCAAAACGGGCCTGGGTGCGGGCGCCAAGCCCGAGGCGGGGCGGAATGCCGCCGTCGAGGAGCGCGAAAAGATCGCCGAGTCGCTCAAGGGCGCCCATATGGTCTTCATCACCGCGGGCATGGGGGGCGGCACGGGGACCGGGGCCGGGCCCATCGTCGCCGAAGTGGCGAGAGAGCTCGGTATTCTGACCGTTGCCGTGGTGACCAAGCCCTTTGGATTTGAGGGAAAGCGGCTGAAAATCGCTGAGGAAGGCATCCTCGAATTGCAGAAGCATGTCGATTCGCTGATCGTAATTCTCAACGACAAGTTGATGGATGTGCTCGGCGACGATGTGTCGATGGACGAGGCTTTCAAGGCGGCGGATAATGTGTTGCGCAACGCCGTTGGCGGGATCGCCGAAATCATCAATTTCCCGGGCTTGGTCAACGTCGACTTTGAAGATGTGCGCACCGTGATGGGCGAGATGGGCATGGCCATGATGGGTTCGGCCAACGCCTGCGGGGTCGATCGCGCGCGCATCGCCGCCGAGCAGGCCGTCGCCTCGCCTTTGCTCGAAGGGATCAATCTCTCAGGCGCCAAGGGCGTGCTGGTTAACATCACATCGTCGCGCGGGCTGAAGATGAAAGAGGTCAACGAAGTGATGAATACCGTTCGCGAATTTGCCGCAGAAGATGCGCACATCATTTTCGGTGCCGTCTACGACGAATCCATGGATGAAGAGATTCGTGTCACGGTGGTCGCCACCGGGCTGGGTCAGGCGCAAGTCAAACGGCAGAACTTTGAGATTATCAACACGCCGGTGATGAAGGCCAACGGTACCGACGGGGGTTACGCGCAGAACAGTGCGTCGGGGATCGATTACGGGCAACTTGATGCGATTCCGGCCGTGGTCCGCAAAGGGCGCAACGTCACTGTCGAGGCATTGGCCAACAGCGGTGTCGATCGTTACGACATTCCGGCGTTCCTCCGCAAGCAGGCAGATTGAAACTGTCCCTGTAAGCTGAGCGATTCGGCGTCTTCTCTTCAGCAAGGGGGTTGGCCAATTGTGTTACAATTCGCCAATTCCCCTATTTTTCAAAGACATGCTAAAACAACGCACATTAAAAACGCTGATCCGGGCTTCCGGCGTCGGCTTGCACTCCGGGGTCAAGGTCAATATGGCGATGCGCCCGGCAGCGCCGAATACAGGAATCGTCTTTCGGCGGGTCGATCTCGACCCGGTCGTCGATCTGCGCGCCACGGCGCTGGCAGTGGGCGATACGCGCATGTGTTCCTGTCTGGAGCAACAAAGCGCTCAGGGCAATATTCGGGTCGGCACCATCGAGCACCTGATGTCGGCCTTTGCCGGGCTCGGCATCGACAATGCATTTGTCGATCTCGACGCGGCCGAACTGCCGATACTTGATGGATCGGCTTCGCCGTTTGTCTTCCTGATTCAGTCAGCCGGCATCGAAGAGCAGCCGGTGGCCAAAAGATTCATTCGCATAAAGCGCTCGATCGAGGTGCGCGAAGCCGACCGTGCTGGAGACAAATGGGCGCGATTCGAGCCGTATGAAGGATTCAAGCTGACCTTCTCGATCATCTTCAATCATCCGGCCATTGACCGCACCGGCCAGGAAGTAAGCTTTGATTTCGCCGAGCATTCCTATACCCGTGAAGTGGCGCGGGCCCGCACTTTCGGCTTCATGCAGGAAGTCGAATGGTTGCGCGAGAATGGCCTGGCTCAAGGAGGTGGGCTGGACAACGCGGTGGTGCTGGACGAATACCGCGTGCTGAATTCCGACGGGCTCCGTTACGCCGACGAATTCGTCAAACACAAGGTGCTGGACGCGATTGGCGACCTGTATCTGCTCGGGCACCCCTTGCTGGCTTCGTTCACTGCGCACAAGTCGGGCCACGCGCTGAATAACGCTTTGGCCCGCGAGTTGCTGGCCAACCCCGACGCTTGGGAATACGTTTCCTTCGAGGATCAGGCACAGATGCCACACGCCGTTGCCCGGTGGATGGCGCAGCGGGCCTTTCAGTAACCGGGGCGGCCCGCCGTGTGGTTGCTACGCTTGCTGGCGGTATTGACGGTCATTTCTGTCGTCGTCGGCGTGTTTCCGCCGCCCCGCCCCCCCCCCCCCTTCCCCCGGCGCTTTTCCGTTGCGCTGTGGGCCCTCGGATTGCCCTGCTCATTTTTGAGGCGTCATTCCGCATGCGCGAGCAAGGAGTCCAGTGCCGCCCGCAAGGGGGCGTCCGGCAATGAATCGCGCAAACCTTCAATTTCCCTGAGGGCCCGAGACCCCAGCGGTTTCTGAGTGGAAGTCGTTGATTGCGTGATAATTTTGTTGGCTTGCACTTTCACTTGAACGCCGTTACACTCAATTCCCCGCTTGGAAAAACCATCGGCCAGCGTGGGCGCCAGCTGGCGCAACTTGGCAGCGACCGCCCCGTTGAAGGCGTGAATAATAATAATTCCTGACTTGTAATTGGCCAGACAGCTTGTCCGGCCCAAGTAGACGGGCGCAATCTCCTGATAGAGGTTCGTCAGTTTCATGAGCAGTCTCGCGTGTGCCAGGACATTTCCGGCGCCACCGTCTGCTTCCAGATAGTTTTCAAGGGAATTTTGCATCGGTAACTTCGAGGAGAGGCAACATGCATATTATTCTCGTCTCCAATCGACTGGCAACAGCCAAGACGTTGAATCTTACGTCCCGGGTGCTGATGGCGTTGGCGGCTGGCCTGGTTATCCTGGCCTTTGCCTTATCCTTCCTGTTTTCGTGGATCGGCGTTCGCTTCAATATGCCTTTTGCCGCCGAATTGGTGGCGGCCGTGCAACAGGTGCACAATCGCAAAACGGAAGAGTACATGCGTTACAACGTTTCGACGATGGCCGTCAAACTGGGCGAGATGCAGGCACAGTTGATCCGCCTGGATTCCCTGGGTGAGCGGATATCCAAGCTGGCGGGCATCAAATCCCCGAAAAGCGAAGCAAGCAGCAAGGACGGACAAGGGGGGCCGCTGATTTATTCTGTCCAGCCGCACGCCGCCCATGAATTGCAGCACGAAATCGAGCGGCTGGCCGAGAACGTCGAGGAGCGCAGCGACACGTTGACTGCGCTTGAGTCGCAGCTCATGGAGCGGCGCATCAAGAACACGCTGCTGCCCAGGCTGGTGCCGATCAGAGCCGATCACATCGGGTCGACGTTCGGTTACCGTGTCGATCCGATTGCCGGTGTCAGTGCCTTGCACGAAGGGATCGATTTTGTCGCGGATCAGGGAACGCGCGTCCTTGCCTCGGCGGGTGGGGTTGTTCAGGCGGCCGAATATCATCCGCAATACGGAAACATGGTCGAAATTGACCACGGCAACGAATTCACCTCAAGATACGCGCATCTGTCGAAGATCGACGTAAAGGTGGGGCAGGTCGTCAGACGGGCGCAGATCATAGGCGCCAGCGGCAATACCGGACGTTCCACCGGCCCACACCTGCATTTCGAAGTACGCTTCAGGGGCGTCGCGCAGAATCCCGCACGCTTCCTTCAATCGGGTGCGCAGATGGCGCTCAACTCACCGGCAGTAGCGATGTCGGCTCCGCCAGCAACCCGGGCCGTGGCGACAACCCGGAATTCTCGGGCGGCAGCGACCTTCAGCGCACCGCGCTAGCGAGTCGGCAAACTTGCACCTGGCGAGCCCTTGCCGGGTGCAGGCCATCCGCAGGGCATCGCGGGGGTTTCCAAGAACCGCCGCACGGATTGTGCGTGTTAGAATCCTCCCCTTTATTTGCTTCGACTGTTCCCAGAATGATTCCCGGCCTACTCAAGAAGATATTCGGCAGCCGCAATGATCGGCTGATCAAGCAGTATTCAGCGGTTGTTCGTCAGATCAATGCGCTGGAAGCAGGCATCAGCTCGCTCACCGACGATGAATTGCGCGAAAAGACGACGCAGTTCAAGGCGCGCGTGGCCAACGGCGAAGATCTGGATGCCGTGCTGCCGGAGGCATTCGCGGTTGTTCGTGAGGCGGGCAAGCGGACCCTCGGCATGCGTCACTTCGACGTGCAACTTGTCGGGGGCATGGTCTTGCATTACGGCAAAATTGCCGAAATGCGCACCGGGGAAGGCAAGACGCTGGTCGCCACCCTGCCGGCCTACCTCAATGCGCTTTCCGGCAAAGGGGTGCATATCATCACCGTCAATGATTATCTGGCCAGTCGTGATGCCGAATGGATGGGGCGACTGCACCGCTTTCTCGGGTTGACGGTCGGCGTCAATCTGTCGCAGATGTCACACGACGACAAGCAGGTCGCCTATGCCGCGGATATCACTTACGGCACGAACAACGAATTCGGATTCGACTACCTGCGCGACAACATGGTCTACAGCGTCAAAGAACGCGTGCTGCGCAAACTGAGCTATGCCATCGTTGACGAGGTCGACTCGATCCTCATCGACGAGGCACGCACGCCGCTGATCATTTCCGGCCAGGCCGAGGATCACACCGATCTCTACGTGCGCATGAATCAGGTGGCGCCCCTGCTTGTGCGCTGCCAGGAAGAGGACGGTCCCGGCGATTACTGGGTCGACGAGAAGGCGCATCAGGTGTTGATGAGCGAAGCCGGGCACGAGCACGCCGAAGAGATTCTTGCCCGCGTGGGCCTGCTGCACGAAGGCGGCAGCTTGTACGATTCGACCAACATCCTGCTGATTCACCACCTCTACGCCGCCTTGCGCGCACACAACCTGTTCCTCAGGGATCAGCAGTATGTGGTGCAAAATGGCGAAGTAGTCATCGTGGACGAATTTACCGGGCGCCTGATGTCCGGACGCCGTTGGTCCGATGGTCTGCATCAGGCGGTCGAGGCCAAGGAAGGAGTGGCGATCCAGAACGAGAACCAGACACTGGCTTCGATCACCTTTCAGAATTACTTCCGCATGTACGGCAAACTGGCCGGAATGACCGGCACGGCGGATACCGAAGCGTACGAGTTCCAGCAGATCTACGGCCTGGAAACGGTGGTGATACCCACCAACATGCCGATGAAGCGTATCGATCACAACGATCAGATCTTCCGTACCTCCAAGGAAAAGCACGAAGCCATCGTGGCCGACATTCGCGCTTGCCAGAAGCGTGGGCAGCCGGTCCTGGTCGGCACCACGTCGATTGAGAATTCCGAACTACTGTCGACCCTGCTCGACAGCGAGAAGCTCCCGCATCAAGTGCTCAACGCCAAGCAGCACGCCCGTGAAGCCGAGATTGTCATCCAGGCAGGCAGCCCCGGCATGATCACCATCGCAACCAACATGGCCGGACGCGGTACCGACATCGTGCTGGGCGGCAGCATCGAGAAACAGCTGACGGCCATACGCGACGACGAGACGATCGATGCGGCCACCAAGGAGTCGCGCATGGCCGCGCTACGTGCCGACTGGCAGAAACTCCACGACCAGGTCGTGGCCGCCGGCGGCCTGCACATCATTGGCTCCGAACGCCACGAATCGCGCCGCATCGACAATCAGTTGCGTGGCCGTTCCGGTCGGCAGGGCGACCCCGGCTCGTCGCGGTTCTATCTCGGTCTTGACGATGCGCTGCTGCGGATCTTTGCTGGTGAACGTCTGAAGGCGATCATGGAGCGCCTGAAGATGCCGGAGGGCGAAGCCATCGAGCACCCGCTGGTCTCGCGTTCGCTCGAATCGGCGCAGCGCAAGGTTGAAAGCCGCAACTTCGATATCCGAAAGCAATTGCTCGAGTATGACGACGTGGCCAACGATCAGCGCAAAGTCATTTACGCACAGCGCAACGAGTTGCTCGAAACCGACGACATCACCGAAACCATCACAGCCATGCGCCATGGCGTTCTGAGCGACACGTTCCGGCGTTATGTGCCGGCCGAGAGCGTTGAAGAACAGTGGGACCTGCCGGCGCTGGAGAAGGAACTGGCTTCCGAACTGTTGCTGACGTTACCGATTGTCGAGTGGTTCAGCAATGAGCCGACCTTGGGCGATGAAGCCATTCTCGGCCGCATCATTGAGATGGCCGATTCAGCATACCAGGCGAAGATCGATCTGGTGGGCGCCGAGAGTTTCCACCAATTCGAAGGCAATGTGATGCTACAAAGCCTGGATACGCATTGGCGCGAGCATCTGGCGGCGCTCGATCACTTGCGCCAGGGCATCCACTTGCGGGGTTACGCGCAGAAGGATCCCAAGCAGGAGTACAAGCGCGAAGCTTTCGAACTGTTCCAGATGCTGCTCGACAGCGTCTGTGTTGAAGTCAACCGTTTGTTGATGACCGTTCAGGTTCGCGCCGAAGACATCGAGGAATCTGCGCCGCACGCCGAGGTTCAAAACGTGCAGTACCACCATGCCGATTACGACGAAGTCATCGGGCCGGGCGACAAGGAAGAATCCAAGGTCCAGCCGATTCACGCCGGACCGAAGGTCGGACGCAATGACCCCTGTCCTTGCGGTTCGGGCAAGAAATACAAGCAATGCCACGGTAAATTAAGTTAGGCAAAACGCTTTCAACACGGAGTACACAGAGACACAGAGATCACCGAGAAGAACATAGAACTTAATCTCCGTGTTCTCTGTGTCTCCGTGATCTCTGTGTTGAAAGAGGTTAAGACCATGCCCGTCAACTACGCCACCCCCTCGCCCGAAGCCCTTTACCCCGTTGACGGAATCCGTCTTGGTCTCGCCGAGGCCGGCATACGCAAGCTTGACCGGCGCGATCTGACGCTATTGGCACTCGATCCGGGGTGTGCGGTGGCCGGCGTGTTTACACAAAACCGCTTCTGCGCCGCGCCGGTGCTGCTGTGTCGTAGAAACCTGGACGCCGGCGGTGAGATTCGCGCGCTGGTGATCAATACCGGCATAGCCAATGCCGGAACAGGCGAACCCGGCCTGCAAGCCGCGCAGGACACCTGCGAAGCCGTGAGCAGGTTCTTGGGCGTCGAATCCGCTCAGGTATTGCCTTTCTCGACCGGCGTGATTCTCGAACCGTTGCCGGTCGACCGGCTGATCGCCGGGCTGCCGCGCTGTGTCGATGATCTCAAGTCCGATAACTGGCATGCCGCGGCGCACGGCATCATGACCACCGACACGGTGGCCAAGGCTGCCTCGCGGCGGGTTGAAATCAATGGAAAGACGGTCACCGTCACCGGCATCAGCAAGGGGGCCGGTATGATCAGGCCCAACATGGCGACCATGCTGGGATTCGTGGCGACCGATGCCGGCATCGCCGAATCGCTGTTACGACAACTGGTTCGTGAAGCCGCCGACGAATCCTTCAACTGCATCACCGTCGATGGCGATACATCGACCAACGATTCCTTTATCCTGATCGCCACGGGCAAGTCCGGCGCCTACTTTGCCGATGACGCCGCACCTGGGTATGCCGTGCTGCGCGAGGCCGTGACCGGCGTGGCGCTGGAACTGGCGCAGGCCATCATCCGAGACGGCGAAGGCGCGACAAAATTCATCACCCTGGCCATTGAGGGCGGTAAGGATCGTGCGGAATGCAAACGCGTCGGGTATGCGATCGGCCATTCGCCGCTGGTCAAGACCGCTTTCTTCGCTTCCGACCCCAATCTCGGCCGTATTCTTGCCGCTATCGGCTACGCCGACGTCACCGGTCTGGATGTCGACGGCATTCGCGTCTGGCTGGGCAGTGCAGGGGAGGAAGTCCTCGTTGCGGAAAAGGGTGCGCGTGCGGCTTCGTACCGGGAGGAGGATGGCGCTCGCATCATGCTGGCCGCCGAAATCACCGTTCGCGTCGACCTCGGCCGCGGCAAGGCTCGCGGCACGGTCTATAGTTGCGACTTTTCGTACGACTACGTGAAAATCAACGCCGACTATCGGAGTTAGTGCAGTACGCGCGGGATCGCCAGCGTAAACTCGGGAATTGTCGCTTCGAACTGCGTACCGTCCTCCGCCGTCATCTGATAACTGCCACGCATGGTGCCGACCGGCGTGTCGAGCTGGCAGCCACTCGTATATTCGAATTTCTCACCGGGTTGCAGCAGCGGCTGATGCCCGACAACGCCAAGTCCACGCACTTCCTGAACGCGCGCATTGGCATCGGTGATGATCCAGTGACGGGAAATCAGTTGCGCCGGAACGGTGCCGACGTTTTCGATGGTGATCGTGTAAGCGAAAACATAACTCTCATTGGCGGGATCGGATTGATCGGCAATAAATTGCGGAACGGCGCTTGCCGCGATCTGGTATTTCTTGCTTTCGGCCATGGGAATCAGATAAAAATTGCGATTTGTGCATTGCACACCAAAGTGGCCCAAGAGGCAAGCCCGCGCGGGCCAATTTCGTGAATATCATTTACACCGGCATTCAAACGGGGTGGAACCAAAGCGCACTGCGACATCGACTAAACGTCATTGGTCGTGTTTTGGAGCGCTGCCGACAGGCCTTGCAGCATGGTGACTCGCCTGATGGTGGTACGAATTTTGAGTTTCCGCTCAAACAGAGCGTTGGAAAATCTGGAATCGCTCTGCTTGACTCGGCATAACCAGTAGACCTCGCAACCATCCGGCACAAATGAATCGACGTCGGTTTGCAAAGCCTGCAACGCGGCTTGCTGAGCCGTGTTCAGCGGCGCACCCAGAAGAGCCACATTCACTTCTTTCAAGGACGGTTCCTGATCGGCCAGCGATTGTGCTCGTCTGGCAATTTCATGGACTTCCGCCACGGTACGGACAAAGGCCTCGGACATATATCCCAGAAGCGGCGCGAGTCCTTCCTGCAATGTGCGGGCGAGCGCATCGGGTCGGCGCGAACTGGCCTGGAACACGACGTTGCCACTGTTGATATGCGTTTGGATTGCCGAATACCCCAGCGTGTGGAAGTGCTCGGCGAGCACGGCCATCTTCACGAAACGGCCGCCAACATTGATGGCGCGAAGGAAGGCAACGTATTTCGGCATTGAAAAAACAGATCGGTAGCCCAAGAGATCTAATGCGTTCGAACGACATCCCGTATGAACACGGTCAGGTCCGTTGCCTTCGGGGTGATTCCAGCCTGGTACAGCATGTCGCTCACAAAGCCCCGATGGTAGCTGCCGTGATTGACAACGTGAAAAATCATTTCCTGGCAGGTCATCGCACCGTGCCCGCCGCCGATGAATTCAAAGTGAACCGTCCGCTCGAGCTCGTCCGCCGTCAATGCAGCGGAGAAATCGACATACCACGCATCAAGTATTCGTACCGCATTTCGGAGTTCGTCGAGTGGTGGATGGTCCGGCGTATTGCGCGCGGTATAGCCGTGTTCTCGACCGAGCATGTGGGCCTGGAAAACGGCGTCGATGACGTACACGTGATTCAGCGTGTGGACCATGTTGCCGAATGGCGTCTGGCGTGGTCGAATGGCCTCCTCGTAGGGCAGTGAAGCGACCATCGAAAAGATGATTTCATTTGCCCAGGCCTTGTAGCGCGTCAGCATTCGCAGGTGCTTTGAAGTGGGCAAGGCATCGGACACGGCATCGGACATAAGATCTCTCCAAAGTTGATGGGCATTACCTTCACTCGGTTCGATTGGGAAAAGATACTTCCAATACAACGCAGCCAACGTCGGTCTTGAACGGGCCGTGCAGTTCTCCGGGAGGGCGACTCGCGTAATGTCCGGAGTCCAGCCAAACAGCGAATGCCTGGTCGTAGAGGCGACCACTGACGACGAACACTTCTTCCGGGTAGGGATGCGTCTTGCCGCCAAACGCCGCTGTATCCGCCCCAGGGAAGAAGCGCGTCAAGCGGGTGTACTCGCCCGTAGCCTCGTCAATGCTCAGCGTCAGCTCCTCGGCCATGCCTTCCATCCCACGGATGGCTTGCCAACGATCCCGATGATCCGGGCTCAATACATTCCAATACGTTGCAGTGGATTTGCTCATGTCATTCTCCGGCGAAGGGCGTAGGCAAAGACTGTAGCGACCGAGCACCAACTCGCTAAGCCTTGATCCTGTACCCCGTCTTGAAAATCCACGCCACGATGGCGAGGAATGCCACCAGGAACAACAACGTCATGCCCAGGCTGATGCCGAGGCTGACGTCACCCACGCCATAAAAACTCCAGCGAAAGCCGCTGACCAGATAGACGACCGGATTGAAGAGGCTGACGGTTTTCCAAAAGGGCGGCAGGATGTTGATGGAGTAGAAGCTGCCACCCAGAAAGGTGAGTGGGGTGATGATGAGCAGCGGCACCATTTGGAGTTTTTCGAAGCCGTCGGCCCAGATGCCGAGGATGAAGCCCAGCAAACTGAAGGTGATGGCGGTGAGCACCAAGAACAGAATCATCCAACCCGGATGAAGGATGTGCAGGGGCACGAACAGGCCGGCGGTGGCAAGAATGATGACGCCGATGACAATGGACTTGGTGGCGGCTGCGCCGACATAGCTGACCACAATTTCAAGATAGGAGACCGGCGCCGACAGCAGCTCGTAGATGGTGCCGGTGAAGCGCGGGAAGTAGATGCCGAAAGATGCGTTGGACACGCTTTGTCCGAGCAGTGAAAGCATGACGAGCCCGGGGACGATGAATGCGCCGTAGCTCACGCCGTCTATCTCGGGAATGCGCCCGCCGATGGCCGAACCGAACACGATGAAATAGAGCACGGTGGAAATCACCGGCGAGATGATGCTTTGCCCGAGCGTGCGCCGGGTACGTGACATTTCGAATGAGTAAATTGCGCGGATGGCTTGAAAATTCATTGTCCTTCCCTCACCAGGCTGACGAAGATGTCTTCAAGCGAACTCTGCTTGGTCTGCAAATCCTTGAAGTCAATGCCGGCCTTGCCAAGCGCGGCCAGCAGCGAAGCGATGCCGGTCTGGTCGGCCCGGGTGTCGTAGCGGTAAACCAGCTCGGTGCCGTCCGTCATGAGCTCCAGCCGGTAGGCGGCCAGCGACTCCGGCACGTATTCGATGGCCTGATGCAACTGCACGGTGAGTTGCTTTCTACCCAGCTTGTGCATCAGTTCCACCTTGTTCTCGACCAGAATGATTTCGCCTTGATTGATCACCCCGATCCGATCGGCCATCTCCTCGGCCTCGTCGATGTAATGCGTGGTCAGGATGATCGTCACGCCGCTGTCCCGGAGCGCACGCACCAGTGCCCACATGTCGCGCCGCAGGTTGACGTCAACGCCGGCCGTGGGTTCGTCAAGGAACAGAATCTTTGGTTCATGCGACAGGGCCTTGGCAATGAGCAGCCGCCGCTTCATGCCACCGGAGAGCGTCATGATCCGGTTGTCCTTCTTGTCCCACAGCGAAAGATCACGCAGCACCTTTTCGATGTGGGCCGGATTGGGCGACTTGCCGAACAGGCCGCGGCTGAAGCTGACGGTATTCCATACCGACTCGAAAGCATCGGTGGTCAGCTCCTGCGGCACCAGACCAATCAGCGAACGCGCGGCCCGATAATCCTTGATGATGTCATGGCCGTCAACGGTGACGCTGCCTGATGTGGGGCGGACAATGCCGCAGGTTGTGCTGATCAGCGTGGTCTTGCCGGCGCCGTTCGGCCCCAGAAGGGCGAAGATTTCCCCCTTGCGGATTTCCAGGCTGACGTCCTTCAAGGCCTGAAAACCCGTGGCGTAGCTTTTCGAGAGATTGGTGATCGAGATAATGGCGTTCATGGGCAAGACTCTGGATCGCAAGGGCCGGCTGAATCTGCTCATCGCCGGTGCACCCTCGAAAATCGTATCCTTTCTACTCCTTCTTCGCTCTGTTCGGTTGAGTCATGACAAGGGCTTCACCACCACAACAGCGTTTAGGTGTGTTGTGCCGGATAGGGAATTCGTGATCAGACAGCTCGCCTCAGCTTTCTCAAGAATGCGCTGTGCTCTTTGCTCGTTCGTATCTGGAGGCACATCAAGTGTGGCATTTACCTTGAACTCCGTGAACTTTATCTTTCCCTCGCTACGGTCGAGAGTGCCTTCGACATCACAGATCAACGACAGCCACGACAACTTTGAGGCTTTTGCGATCGCCCGGAAACTAAGAATGAAGCAATCCGCGACGGCCGCTATCAAGAGCGTTTCCGGGGACCAATGGTCTCCGGGGCCGCCGAACTCTTGAGGCGGCGCAGACGGCAGTGTTTCCAGTCCGTCGGACGACAGGCTGACATCGCCCTCAAGATCTGCATTCGCTGAAACTCGATAGTAATGAGGAAGTTTTTGCATCACAAATCTCCGGTAAGCAGGCGCGGCTGTAGAAATAATTGATGAGAACAGGCGACATTCGGCTGATCATCGGGCTATCTTTCAGCGATGAGCTTCAGGTTGGCCAGACCTTCCTCGTATTTTTCACCGACCATTTTCTCCATGCTGAAAAACAAACCCATGAGCTTGGAGATGAAAGGGCTCGGACCATACATCGCTTGTGTCACCGTGGTGCTGTTGCCTTGCGCAACCAAAGTGAATTCAACCGTGTTGTGAGCCTCAAAGGGCGTGATGAAATCGAGTTTGAGCACAACGCTTGCCGGGGAAGAAGATTCGATAATCTCCATGCGCCCCTGGCCGATATCCTTGTTGCCGCTCCACGCGTACACCGCGCCCTTGCCGCTGAGCGCTCCGCTGTAGGTACGCTTGATTTCTGGATCGATTTTTTCCCAGGGCGACCACGCTTCCCATTGGTGAAAATCGTTGATCAGCGCAAATACCTTCTCGGGTGGGGCTTTGATGCTCGTCGAACGTTCAATGCGAAAGGCATCCGGGCGTGTCGCCGCATAGATGAGAATCGCCGCAACAAGCAGCGCGATGATGACGGCAACTGTCCTGATCATGGATTTCTCCGTTGAATGGTCGTCAGAGCTAAACGATTGTGCGTCGGGTTAGCGAAGGTATAGGCGCTTGAGAATAAAACAACGGACCTATCGGCTAATTTTTCAGGATGTCCAAAGACAAAGATCGACCGAATGATATAGGGGCTCAATAGCAGAAGAAGCATGACTGGGACAACGACCCAACTTGGCGCTCGTTTGAGCAAATGCACCCCAAGGCCGACTGCGGCTAAGGGTAACTCGTTTCGTGGAGCTTGCGCCAGTGCGCGGGGCCGGACAGGGCAAGATTCATCGCATTGCGGGCAGCCGCTTCGAGGGGCTGACGCCACGGACGAGGACGGCTGGCGCACGCGCAAGGCGTGCCGGGAGCGACTCCCGGCACACTGCGGTCATTGCTGGCTGTTTTGCTCAGCCCTTCAGCCGGGCGGCGGTGTCGGCGACCCGCTTGCCAAACAGGCGCGCGGTTTCCAGATCGCCCGGCAGCATCTCGTCGGGGCTACTGTCCGACGGCGATTGTGCCATGGCGCCGCTGAATGAGCCGACGTAGTTGATGTCGTTGCGTTGCGCCGCCTTGGCATTGCTCGGCATCATGCCCGTTCCGACCCAGATGCCCGAATGCTGCATGGCCAGGGTAAACATGTAGTGCAGGGTCGACAGCTTGTCGCCGTTCATCGTCGCGCTGTTGGTGAAGCCGGCAAACAGCTTGTCCTTCCATTGCTGGCTGAACCAGGGCTTCGACGAGGCATCGGCGAACTTCTTGAACTGCCAGCTGACGCTGCCCATGTAGGTCGGGCTGCCCAGGATGATGGCGTCGGCGGCTGCCAGCGCCGCCCAGCCGGCTTCGTTCAGATTGCCCTCCTTGTCGATCGCGATCAGCGCAGCGCCGGCCCCGTCGGCCACCGCTTCGGCCATGCGCAGGGTGTGTCCATAACCGGAATGGAATACGACTTTGATGTTTGCCATTTCGAATGCTCCTTGTCTCTCTTGTGTTGGGGGAAAACGTTGGTATTGACGGCGTTCAGGGTGCCAGGTCGAAGACCAGCACCTCGGCATCCCGCCCCTGGCTCAACGCGATTCGTGCTTCGCCGGCAATCGCTGCCGCATCGCCGGCGGTCAACGACGTGCCATTGACATCGAGGCTGCCGCGAATCAGATGCACATAAGCCTTGCGTTTCGGGTCGAGTGCCAGCTCCGCCGACTCGGCGCCATCGAAGAGACCGGCGTACAGCGCAGCGTTGGCGTTGATCTGTACCGACCCCTGGGCACCGTCCCTTGAGGCCACCAGGCGCAGGACACCGCGCTTGTCCGCGTCGGGGAAGCGTTTCTGTTCGTAGCCCGGCGCGATACCGGTGACGGCAGGCTGTATCCATATCTGCAGCAGGTGCGTGATCTGGCCTTTGGCATGATTGAATTCGCTGTGGGTCACGCCCCTGCCGGCGCTCATGCGCTGGACATCGCCCGGTGGAATGGTCTGGACATTGCCCAGGCTGTCCTCATGGGCCAGCTCGCCGGAGAGAACATAGGTGACGATCTCCATGTCGCGATGCGCGTGTTTGCCGAAGCCGGTGCCCGGCTCGATGTGGTCTTCGTTGATGACGCGCAGATTGCCCCAGCCCATGCGGGCCGGATCGTAGTAGTCGGCAAAGGAAAACGAATGTTTGCTGGTCAGCCAGCCATGGTTGGCGTGGCCACGTTCGGCGGATTTGATCAGGTTCAGCATGTCGAGCCTCCTTGTGGTGATGACTGGTAGTTTGATCCTGTCTCGGTATGCACTGGGCGAGTCGTTTTGATGGCATCATTCAATTTTTCTGAATGTGACACCCATGCCGACAGCCCGCGACGTATTGACCCCCGACGCCTTGTTCATGCTGCAGACCATTGCTGCCGAAGGCAGCTTTGCCGCCGCTGCCCGCGTCGCCAACATGGTGCCGAGCGCCTTGACCTATCGCGTACGGCAGATGGAAGAGGCGCTGGACGTGCTCCTCTTCGATCGTTCGTCGCGTCAGGCCCGCCTCACCGAGGCCGGCGAGGAACTCTTTCGTGAGAGCGAGCGCCTGCTGGCCGACGTCGATGCCGTCGCCAACCGGGTCAAGCGCGTCGCGACGGGCTGGGAGTCGCAGTTCACCATCGCCATCGACGGCATCATCGACCGGACCACGGTCCTCGAGTTATGCGAGGCTTTCTTTGCGCTGAATCCGCCAACCCGAATCCGGCTGCGCGACGAAACGCTGGCCGGTACGCTGGGCGCCCTGTCTTCGGGTCAGGCCGACCTCGCGTTGGGCGTAGTGATGGAGGCCAAATCAGCGCCCGGCTTGGCGCGGGAGCCGATGGGCAGTCTGCGGTTCATCTTTGCCGTCGCCCCACACCATCCGCTCGCCGCCGCGGCAGAGCCACTGAGCGACGATCTGATCCGCCGCTACCGGGCCGTGGCGGTGGCCGATTCGATCCAGCGCGGCGACGATCTCACGATCGGCCTGTTGCCGGGACAGGATGTGTTCACGGTGCCCAGCCTGTCGGCCAAACTGGAAGCGCAGATTCGTGGAATGGGTGCCGGTTTCCTGCCCGCCTGCATGGCGCAAACCCATATCAATGCAGGACGCCTGGTCGAAAAATCCGTGGAACGCGTGGAGCACAAGTTTCAGGTCTGCTACGCCTGGCGAAAATGCGGGAAAACAAAACGGGGCCGTGCCTTGCAGTGGTGGCTGGGCCAGTTGCAAAGCCCTGTCACCCGAGCCGCGCTGCTGGGCCAGCGCCACGGCACGCTGCCTTAGTCCGTAGCGCCCTGTCGAACGTTTGCACAGGCCGGCAGCGGAATCGATTAGGCCTGACCCGAAGTGGGTGACGGTTTAGGCGGCAAGGGTTGCTGCTCAACGCGCTCCAGCCTGGGATCAAGACACGCCCAACTCGGTGCACTGGCCGCCCATATATTCATGTCCGGGTGAATGGAAGAAGGCTCATCCAGGTTGCCGGCACGGACGACCCTGAACTGCGGGCGGGCCGATGATTTGGCGAATAGGTGTGTGCCGCAACCAGGACAAAACTGGCGCGTCACCACATTGCCGCTGTCTGCCGTTTTCGTATATTCGGATAGCGTCCCGGAAACCGTGAGTGCATCGGCGGCAACAAGCAGGTTCACTGATCCATTTGCCGCGAGATGCTGGCAATCGCGGCACCAGCAGATTCGGGTTGCCAGCGGTTCGTCGGTAAGTTTGAAGTTTACTGCCCCACAAAGGCAGCGCCCGGTTCTTTCAGTCATGTGTTCGTTCCTCCATTGATTGCGTTTGAACCAACGCCGAGCTTATGCGACGCTACTTGACGAATGGCATATCATGCATCGTGAACCGAAAATAAAAAAGGGCGCCGCAAGGGCGCCCAAAGGAGGTTGTCTGACAGGAACGATCAGATGTGATAAGCCGACTCGCCGTGCGAGGTGATGTCCAGCCCTTCGCGCTCTTCCTCTTCCGGCACGCGCAGACCGATGACCATATCGACCAGCTTGTAAGCCACCAAAGAGACTACGCCGGACCATACGATGGTCGTCCCCACGCCCCACAGCTGACTGATCAACTGCGCGCTCATGTCGTAGTCGCCGACTTTGTTGGCGACATAGTCATAGACGCCCGTGCCGCCGAGCGAGGGAGCGCAGAAAACGCCGGTCAGGATGGCTCCGAGTATTCCACCAACGCCATGAACGCCAAACACGTCGAGCGAGTCATCCGCGCCGAGCAAGCTCTTCAACCCATTGACGCCCCACAGGCAGACGAAGCCCGCCAGCAGCCCGATGAAGATAGCGCCCTTGATTCCGACGAAGCCTGCTGCCGGGGTGATGGCGACCAGACCGGCGACCGCCCCCGAAGCGGCACCGAGCATCGAGGGCTTGCCCTTGATCAGCCATTCGGCCAGCATCCAGGACATGGCTGCGCAGGCCGTCGCTACCCAGGTATTGACCATCGCCAAAGCGGCGGCGCCCGACGCTTCCAGCGCGGAGCCGGCGTTGAAACCGAACCAGCCGAACCACAGGAGCGACGCGCCGATCATGGTGAAGGTCAGGCTATGCGGAGCCATCGATTCACGTCCGTAGCCAACGCGTTTGCCGATCATGAAAGCACCGATCAGACCGGCCACTGCCGCATTGATATGCACCACGGTGCCGCCAGCGAAGTCGAGTGCTCCCATCTGGAAGAGAAAGCCTGCTGTTTTTCCGGCGGCTTCGCCGGCTGCGGCGTCGATATAGGCATCCGGGCCCGCCCAGTACCACACCATGTGCGCCATCGGCAGATAGGAGAAGGTGAACCACAGCACCATGAAGGCCAGGATGGCAGAGAACTTGGCACGCTCGGCAAAGGCGCCGATGACCAGCCCGCAGGTAATCGCCGCGAATGCGCCCTGGAAAATGACGTAAGCGTATTCGGAGACGACCACGCCCTTGCTGAAGGTCGCCGCTACTGAATCAACCGTCATGCCATTCAGGAACAGCTTGTCGAGCGTCCCGAAAAATCTTCCGCTTTCGGTAAAGGCCAGCGAGTAGCCATAAACGACCCAGAGTACGCTGATCAGCGAGAACGTGACGAAGACCTGCATCAGCACCGACAGCATGTTTTTCGCGCGGACCAGGCCGCCGTAGAACAAGGCCAGGCCGGGGATCGACATCAGGATGACCAGCGCGGCGCTGACCATCAGCCAGGCATTGTCACCCTTGTTGACGACTGGAGTAGCGGGTGCGGCTGCTTCCGCTGCGGCCGCTGGCGCGGCTTGGGTAGCGACCGTTGCGCCCGACGCTTTCTCTTCTGCCCATGACGGTGTCGCGCAGATCAGGGCACCCAACAGGGCGAGTATGATAAAGAGGTATTTCATGATGCGCTCCTCACAAAGCTTCCTCACCGGTTTCGCCGGTGCGGATGCGGATGACTTGTTCAAGGTCGAACACGAAAATCTTGCCGTCGCCAATTTTCCCGGTACCCGCGGATTTTTCGATGGCCTCGATCACCTGATCCAGTATTGCATCCTGAATCGCCGCATCGACTTTGACTTTGGGCAGGAAATCGACGACATACTCGGCGCCGCGATAAAGCTCGGTGTGACCTTTTTGACGGCCGAATCCC
Source organism: Propionivibrio sp. (assembly GCA_016705685.1). GTDB lineage: Bacteria > Pseudomonadota > Gammaproteobacteria > Burkholderiales > Rhodocyclaceae > Propionivibrio. The sequence goes on along the minus strand of JADJLB010000001.1, from coordinate 87,070 downwards.
TTCACCTCGGTGACCGTGATGCCCTGAACCCCGATGACGGAAAGTGCTTCGCGCACTTCGTCAAGCTTGAAGGGCTTGATGATTGCGGTAACCATTTTCATGATGTGCTCCAGTTCTGGGGGTGACGAAAGCGCCCCCGTTTACATAAAAAGTCAGAACGACTTGCTGACCGAAATGACGGCGATTCCACGACCGGCATCCTTGGTGTGCGAGCCGGTTGTAAGCGTGCCGGTGCTGCTTTCCGAGTTCGAGTTGGTAAAGCAGTAGGGTTCGCTCTTCCTGCAGCTTCCCTTGGCGTTGGTGTCAACGTAGGACAAGCCGATGACCCACCCGCTCAAGTCTTTACTGACACCGATTTTCCAGTCGGTGTAGTCGCCGTTGTCGACGTTCTTCAGATTGAGCGTGCCGATGTGGCCGTTGACGCCCCAGCCGTCACCGAGATCGTAGTTGGCGTTGACTTCAAAATAGCTGGTGCCCCTGGTGCTGTCGCCATTGTTGCTTCCCGTGCCGCGCAGCGAGAAATAGTCGTCTACGGAGTACGAGTACTTGGCGGACAGGAACTTCCACGAACCGCCGATATAGAGTTCCTTATTGGTCACGGCACCCGAGCTTGCCCTGGTGCCGAGAACCTTGCCTTCGGACCCGGGGTAGTAGTAAAGAATGCCGCCAACATCGAGGCCGAAGTCACCGAAGGCGTGCTTGTAGCCGCCGTAGAAATCCATCTCGAGGTTGCCGTCCGGGAAGCCTGCGCCCGAACTGACGTTCGAGTTCCAGTTGCCGACATAAAAGCCGCTCGAATGGGCGTAATCGATACCGCCTTGCAGGGCGGGTTTGCCGAAAGTCTGGTCGATACCGCGGAAACGATAGCTGGAAAAAATGCCGAGGTTGCCGGTCAGCGCCGGTGTTGGGGGTGCTTCAGCCGCGGCGGGCGCGTCGGCCGGAGCAGGGGTCTGAGCCATCACTGGCGCTGAAAATGCAGTGACCAGAAGGGTGGCGAGTAGGGTCTTTTTCACGACAGGTACTCCTTGAAAGGAAAATGAAGAAATTTTTGCTTTACGTGGACGGTTTAGCATCATCCGTGCCATAAAAATATAATAAAAAAAACAATAAGTTGCGAAAAACATTGCCGTTTATAAGGTGATAGACGCTCAATTCTGGGGCGTTGCTCAGGCCGCTTGCACCATGGCAGGGCACCGCGCCATCAAGGCGTCGAAATCTGGGGAGAACGGGCTGTGCTAAACTCGATTCAACGTTTCCCATGAAAGGTCGCCGCCATGCTTGACCCCAAAGTATTCGAGGATATCAATAGCCGTCTTGGCGCCATCATCGCTGCAAGCCCGGTCGCCGATATCGAGAAAAATGCTAAAGCAGTGCTTTCGGGGTTTTTTGAAAAACTGGATTTGGTCAGCCGCGAGGAATTCGATATTCAGGCTCAGGTGCTATTGCGCACCCGGGAAAAGCTGAAAGCGCTTGAGGCACGAGTGACCCTGCTTGAAAGCCGTAGCGGAAACAAGGACTGAGTCATCGTGAGCGACAATACGGCCTCCTGACTTCGTCCCAAACTACATCCATGCCGCTCGCGATCGTCCACAGCCGTGGCCTGGATGGGCTGTCCGCACCGGAAGTGGCCGTCGAAGTGCATCTGGCCGGGGGGCTGCCCAGCGTCACGCTGGTCGGGCTGCCGGATACCGAAGTCAAGGAAGCGCGTGACCGGGTCCGCGCCGCATTGCAGAACTCGGGGTTTGATTTTCCGGCCAAGCGCATCACCATCAATCTCGCGCCGGCCGACCTGCCGAAGGAATCCGGCCGCTTCGACCTTCCGATTGCGCTCGGCATCCTTGCCGCCTCCAGGCAGATTCCGGGAAATGCGCTGAACGACTATGAATTTGCCGGCGAGCTTTCACTGTCCGGGCAGCTCAGACCGATCCGCGGCGCGTTAGCCATGGTACTGGCCGCCGGCGGCCGCGATCGCCGCTTTGTCCTGCCCGAAGCCAGCGCACGCGAGGCGGTGCTGGCGCGCGAGGCGCGTGTCCTGGCTGCCAACACCTTGCTTGAAGTGTGCGCTCACCTGAGCGGCCAGGCTGATTTGACGGAGTGTGAGGCTGCAGCCGACGTCGACCTTGGCGATGACGGCTATCCCGACCTTGCCGATGTTCGTGGGCAGACTCAAGCCAAGCGAGCCCTTGAAATCGCCGCCGCCGGCGGGCATTCGATTCTGCTCGTCGGCCCACCCGGCACCGGCAAGTCGATGCTTGCCATCCGCCTGCCCGGGCTGCTGCCGCCGATGACGCCGGGCGCCGCGCTCGAATCGGCGGCCGTCTTATCGCTGGCCGGGCAGTTCAGCCCCGAAAGATTCGCGCACTATCCGTACCGCTCGCCGCACCACACGGCGTCTTCCGCCGCACTGGTGGGTGGCGGCAGCGTGCCACGTCCCGGGGAAATCTCGCTCGCGCATCAAGGGGTGCTGTTTCTCGACGAATTGCCCGAGTTTGACCGCCGCGTGCTTGAGGCCCTGCGCGAGCCCTTGGAGAGCGGTCGCATCCACATCTCGCGGGCGGCGCGCCAGGCCGAATTTCCGGCGCAGTTTCAACTCGTCGCGGCGATGAATCCTTGCCCCTGCGGGTATTACGGTGATTCCGGCGGCAAATGCCGGTGTACGCCCGATCAGGTGGCGCGCTACCGGAAGAAACTGTCCGGACCGTTGCTCGACCGCATCGACCTGCAGATCGAGGTGCCGGCGTTATCTGCCGAGGTCTTGCAAAAGGCGGCGGACGGCGAATCGTCGGCCAGCGTACGAGCGCGAGTGACGCAGGCCCGCGCGCGGCAGCAAGCGCGCCAGGGCAAGCCGAATGCCCGCCTGAATACCAAGGAAGTGGACCGTCATTGCCTGCCCGACGCCCCCGGCGCCGCCTTGCTCAAACAAGCCCTGGTCCGGCTCAACCTCTCGGCCCGCGCTTACCATCGGGTGCTCCGAGTCGCCCGCAGCATCGCCGATCTGGCAGGGAACGCTGAAATCACCGCGCCGCATGTCGCCGAGGCCGTGCAGTATCGCCGCTTCGCCAAGGATTGACTTGCCAGAGAGTGAAATCAACTCACCGCCACGCGGCATTGCCCTGCTGCTGGCCTCGCTGGCGGCGCTCGGTCCCTTCTCGATCGACACCTACCTGCCGTCGTTTCAAGACATCGGCGAAAGTCTGCACGCTACGCCGATCGAAGTGCAGCAGACCCTTTCAGCCTACCTGCTGCCTTTTGCCGTCATGGCGCTGTGGCATGGCGCGATTTCGGACGCCTTCGGGCGCCGGCGGGTGATCCTCATCACCCTGGCGCTGTTCGGTGTGGCACTGGCCGGCTGTCTTTTCGCCACGCGTATCGAACACCTCTGGGTGCTACGCGCGCTGCAGGGGATGTCGGCCGGGGCCGGCATTGTCATCGGCCGTGCCATCGTTCGCGATTTGTTCGACGGCGCAGCGGCGCAGCGTCTGATGTCGCATATCACCATGATGTTTGCACTGGCGCCGGCCATTGCGCCGGTCATCGGCGGCCGCCTGCAATTCTGGTTTGGCTGGCGCTCGGTTTTCGCCTTCCTCGTGCTGATGACGTTGGCTTTGTGGCTGGCCTGCTGGCGTTTGCTGCCCGAAACCTTGCCGCCCGAACGCCGGCAGTCGCTGCATCCGGGCTATCTGGCGCGGACCTACTGGAAGGTGCTGACCTCACCGGCATTCCTTCTCGCTTGCGGCGGTCTGGCGTTCAACTTCGCCGCGTTTTTCGTTTACGTGATGTCGGCACCGGTCTTCCTGATGCGCCATCTTGGCGTTTCCGAAACAGGATTCCTGTGGCTATTCGGCCCGGCGATGGCCGGTCTGATGTCCGGCGCCTGGCTCGCGGGGCGGCTTGCCGGAAAGCTCTCGTTACGAGAAACAATTCTGCGTGGCTATCTGGTCATGGGCGCGGCGGCGCTAGGCAACGTCGCATTGAATCTGTGGCTGCCGCCGTCGTTGCCGCTGAGCATCGTTCCCATCTTCGTTTATACTTTTGGCATGTCGATGGCCATGCCGTGCATTACCCTGCTGGCGCTTGACCCCTATCCAAAGCAGCGCGGACTGGCCGCGTCCTGTCAACTGTTCCTGCAAGCCGGCTCGAACGGACTGATTGCCGGGGTCCTCGCACCGTTGCTCTGGGGGTCGACGCTGACACTGGCCTGCGGCATGGGAGCGCTGCTGCTGGTCGGTGCAACGTCGTCCTTGCTGCACCATCGACTGACTGGCGAAAAGAGCCAGAATCAAGCGATGACTCGGCCGCCTGTCTGACCGGGCTGTCGTCTGCACCATGAATGCCCCGGGTTGTTTTCCGGGTCAGCAAGCAGTGTTGCCAGTTTATCGATTGCTGAGCGCAAGACAGCGACTTTTGCGCCGGAGCGCCAGTTGTCATAGATCTTGGCCCCGAGTTCGAATATGGCCTTGTGCTGGGCGTCGATCCCGGGGTGATCAACTGAAAGGTGATCACCCAACTGGACTAAATTGTTCATGGCGAAAGGTTGCAACTGGACGCGGTTAAACAGTGCAGTGCTGGCGATGCTCATGGCGACCCCTCAATGGAATTGGCTTGCATATGCCTTGGCTCAGCAGACGCCTTGGCTCAGCAGACCCGTGGGGAAAGAAAGGAACCGGCGATTCGGTTATACGCGACTCGATCCGTTCCGCCCACCATGTCTTGGGTATGGTTACTTGGGGGTTGCCGGATGAGCCGGACTTGCTCTTTGAGCGAGGCTCTTTCATCTATCAGAATGAATGACAAGGTTGAGCGTATGGCCGCAACGATAGTCTCCCAGCAGCAAGAAATCGAAGGTTGGACTGAGGGCGTGATTCGTCTTGAGACGGCACTGGAGATCGCCGTGTCGCGTGGTGGCACACGCGAGAAAGCAATTTGATCTATTCCGCGCAAAGACTGAGTTACAAGCCCGCCTCGTAACGAGACAGCGTGACTCCGGCGTGAGCGAGGAATTCGCGGATCTGCTTGATTTCCTGCCTGGAGCAGGTCGAGTTGTTGTGCGGGTGGTGCAGGAAAGTTTCGACCTTGTTCAGCACAATCCTGAAGCGGGCGCCGTGAGCCGATTCGATGCTCGCCCCCACATGCGTCAGCAGCGATTCGATCTCCCGCCAGTGAATGTTGGCGCTGGGCGGGTCATGATAAATGCTTTGCAGCAAATGTAGATGTTTGTGACTCATGGCGATTTCCCACAGGGTTCGGCTTACCGAAAAATGGTATTGATACCATATTCCGAAGCGAATCCTCTGCCTTCAGGCGGGTAGTGTTGGAAAATTCATCACCACCTCCAAACCGCAGCCCGGCGCATCGGCTAGCCTGACGTCACCGCCGCAGCCGGAAACGATACGCCGCACGATAGCCAGCCCCAGGCCACAACTGCCACCGGTAGCGCGCGCCGGATCGATTTGGGCGAAAGCCTCCAGGGCACGTGCGCGCTGTTCATCGGCAATGCCGGGGCCGTGGTCGCGCACGCGCAGCGTTACCGTTCCAGCACGCTCGACCGACAGGGATACTTCAATCGGTGGGGCACCGTACTGCAAGGCGTTATCGATCAAATTGTCGAGCAGCCGTTGCAGCTTGCCGTGGTCGATGGCGACCCGACTGGTGGTGGCGTCCTCGCTGACGGCCATTTCGATCGGCCGGCCAAGTTCCCGATGTCGCGCCACTTCATCGCTTACCGCATCGGCAATCAAGAGCGTCGATTCCGGTGGGGCACTGTTTTCTTCACTGCGCAAGAAACTCAGGCATTGGCCGACAATGCGCTCCATGTCATCGGCATCACGCGTCAAGCCGGCGCGTTCTAACTCGCTATCGAGCAAGGCCAGACGAACGCGCAGGCGGGCCAGCGGTGCACGCAGGTCGTGAGTCAGTCCGGCGAGCATTTCGCGCCGTTCGGCTTCGGCCGACGCCAGTTGCGCCAGCATGGTATTGTGCCGCTCGGCCAGGCGGCGCACTTCCTTAGGACCTTCCGGCGTGACGGCGCGCGACAGGCCATCCCCGGTGGAAGAGACGGCTTCGCCCAGGCGCGACAAGGGGCCGACAATGCCGCGCACAAAAAGGCCGGCAATCAGCGCCAGCACGGCCAGGGCAGCGGCCAGACCCAGCCACAAATCGGCTGGCAGTTCCTGCGGCGCGAAGCGCGGCGGTGGCAATACCAGCCACCAGCGCTGCCCTCCGGCCATGAAGCCAATCCATAAGCCGCTATGCTGGCCGGGGCCAGCATGACGCAGACGCACTGTTTCGCCGAGTTGTTCGTTCAATCCGACAGCCAAACGCTGGGCAAATCCGAAGTCGGGCTCGTGCTGCGGGACGAAATCGCCGTCCGGGCGCAATAGCAGACCTTCCTCGCCGGCTTCGGCGGATTCCAGCCGCTGGCGTGTCGCGTCATCTAGGCCCGGCAAGACGGCCTGCAGCAAACGCACCTGGCCGGCGACAAAGCGGATGGATTGACTCAAGTGAACAGTCTGCCGATGACGGGTGAGCAGCGTAAATGTGGTGACTTCGGCAATGGCCGCGACGGCAATGACCAGAAGGACGGTACGCGCGGCTAGCGATGAGGGGAGCAGTTTCATGGTTCCACACCCGTGACACTTTCACCGTCTGGAACAAAGACGTAGCCGACGCCCCACACCGTTTGCAGATAACGCGGATGCGCCGGGTCGGCTTCCAGCAGGCGGCGCAGGCGGTGTATTTGCACATCGATGGCGCGGTCGAACGATTCGCTGTCGTCGCCACGGGTCAGTTCGATCAGCCGCTCGCGTTTCATCGGCCGATTGGCATTGCTGACCAGCACGTTCAGCAGGGCGAATTCGCCGCTGGTCAAGGCGACGGTATCGCCATCGCGCGACAATTGGCGCGTCCCGCGATCGAAGCTCCAGTCGCCGAAGCGGAACACACCTCCTTTGGCAAAGGGCGCCGCCGCCGGCTGTGCGCCGCGCCGCAGCACGGCTTCAATGCGGGCGACCAGTTCGCGCGGGTCAAACGGCTTGCCGACGTAATCGTCGGCGCCCATTTGCAGGCCGATGACCCGGTCAACCGCCTCGTCGCGCGCGGTGAGCATGATGATCGGCAGCGTCTCGCCACGCCCGCGCAGGCGTCGGCAGGCGGCCAGCCCGTCTTCGCCCGGCAGCATCAGGTCGAGCACCACCAGGTGCGGTTGGTAGCGTTCAAGGAAGGCGTCGAGCTGGCGCGTATCCGGGAGCAGGAGCGTATCGTAGCCGTGCCGGCCAAGATAGGTGGCCAACAACTGGCGCAGCTCGGGGTCATCGTCGACAAGCAGGATTTTTTTCATGATTGCATTTCGAACCGGTATGGCTGGCATTCTATGCCGCCGCCGCAATGCCGATCGACGCTTGAAACAATTTGCAATCGCCCGCTCGGTCGATGAAATCGTTTGCAACGGGCCGGGGCAGAAAATGGCGTCGTCAAAACCGGCGGACCATCGTCGTCCGCAATTGACTTGCACTGGATATTCCCACGACCCATCAACCCGATTTCAAAGGAGCTTCATCATGAATGCCAAGTATTCGAAATTCTCCCCGCGCCGTGTCGCGGCCATTGCAGCGTTAGCGCTTGGCGTGGCTGTCACCGCGTACGCCATGCCGCCGCGTGACGGCGAAAGTTGCAGTCCTGGCGCAGGTATGCCCGAACAGCATATGTCCCGCGGCTTCAAGGCCATGACGCAACTGCACGATAATCTCAAGCTGGACGCCAAGCAGGAAGCGCTATGGAAAGAAGCGGAGAATGCGCAAAAGGACGGCATGACCGGCATGCGCGACCGCTTTCGCCAGCACCACGACGAAATTCAGGCGCTGCTCGACAAGCCCGGCGCCGATCTGCGTGCCGTGGCCAAACGCATGGATGAATTCAAAGCCGAAGGGCAGAAACTTCACGAAGCCAGCCGTGATCGTTGGCTGACGGTGTATGACACGCTCAACGCCGAGCAGAAGGAGCAGGCCCGCCAGTTTTTCAAGAGCAAGCTGGATGGCATGGGGCATCACGACCAGCGCGGCCGTGGCCGGGGCTAGCAGCGGCCACCGGGTTGCTCAAAGTCGCGTCAGGCGAATGAGTCGCCAGGCTCAGAACGTCCCGCCGTTCCATCCCCACAATGCCGCCTCGGCGTCGGCGAATTCGATGTAGACGCGGTCGGCGGGAACGCCGAGCGCCGACTTCATCAGTTCGCAGAGCGCCTTGGAGAGAGGCGTCGTGCGGTTTTGCGGCAGCCCGATGCTTTTCATCTCCAGGTAGGCCAGCGGGGATGCGTCGCCACCAAACGCCATGGTCGCGGCAGGCTCAAGCGATACCATGACGTAACGTTCTGGTTTGCCGAGCAAGGTGGTAACGGTGCGCGACGCTTCGGCGACGAGCGCGGTCGCAGCGTTGGCGTCGAGCGTCACATTGGTTTGTATCTTCAGCATGGGCATTGGGTTTCTCCGGTTTCGTCGCGCGGCAAGCCGCTTGGAAAGGCATGCGCAGGACCAAGTATCCTTGACCGAAACACGGCGGTCAATGCCGTTTCGGGCAGCGTTCGGGCAGCATACGGGCACGTTCCACGTGGCAGACGCTGGGGCCGCAGAATAACGGCTAGGTGCTGAGTAGCCCCTGACCGCCAGCCGCGGTGGCGGGACTCCCGCGGCAGTTGTTACAAAATTGCTCAATGATTGCCAGACAGGCGCAGCGGGGCGGCTTGCTATAATCGCGCTTTTCAACCCTTTGACGAATCCACGATATCCCATGCGCATGTTCCGATCATTTCATCTTGCCCTGCTGGCTATTTTCATCTTTCCGGCGCTGGCCCTGGCCCAGCAGTTACCGACGCCGCCTGCACTGGCCGCCAAGTCCTGGCTGCTCGTCGAATACGCGTCCGGGCAGGAACTCGCCTCGCAAGCGGCCGACGAACGCATCGAGCCGGCTTCACTGACCAAGTTGATGACCGCCTATCTGACCTTTGCCGCGCTCAGGCAAGGCACGATCCAGCTCGACCAGATGATCACCGTCTCCGAGAAAGCCTGGAAGGCGCAGGGTTCGCGGATGTTCATCCAGGTCGACACGCAGGTGAAAGTCGAAGACCTGATCAAGGGGATGATTGTCCAGTCCGGCAACGACGCCTGCGTTGCGCTGTCCGAAGCCATTGCCGGTAGCGAAGACAACTTCGCGCAAATGATGAACCGCGAAGCGCAGCGTCTCGGCATGAAGGCGTCGAGCTTCCGCAATTCGGCGGGCATGCCCGACCCCCAGCACTACACCACGGCGCGTGATCTGGCGGTCTTGGTAAGCGCGCTGATCCGCGATTTTCCGGAAGATTACGCCAAGTACTATTCGATCAAGGAATTCCGCTACAACAACATCACCCAGCCCAACCGCAATCGTCTTCTCTGGCTCGACCCCACGGTCGATGGCGTAAAAACCGGGCACACCGAAGGGGCCGGTTATTGTTTGATTTCATCGGCCAAGCGCGGTTCGCGCCGCCTCTTGTCGGTCGTCCTGGGTACGTCCTCCGACGCGGTACGCGCTCAGGAGTCGCTGAAATTGCTCAACTTCGGCTTCCAGTTCTACGACGCCGTGCAGCTCTACGCCAAGGATCAGGCCGTATCCAACCTCAAGGTATGGAAGGGTTCGGAAAAAACCGTCAAGGCCGGCTTTACCCGCGATTTCGTTCTGGCCGTTCCCAAGGGCTATGGGCCCAGGGTCAAGGCCGAACTGGTTTCGCGACAGCCCTTGATCGCGCCGGTGACGCAGGGCCAGGTCGTTGGGACGATGAAGGTCAGCCTCGACGACAAACCGATGGGCGATTACCCGGTGGTGGCCATCGAGGCGGTGCCGGTCGCAGGTATCTTTGGACGGGCCATCGACACCGTTCGCCTCTGGTTCAACTGAATGCAACGGGAATGACCGCTTTCCTCAACGGCCAGTACTTACCGCTTGCCGAAGCGAAGATATCGCCGCTCGATCGGGGGTTCTTGTTCGGTGACGGCGGTTACGAGGTCATTCCGGTCTATTCGCGCCGACCGTTCCGCCTCGATGAACACCTGCGCCGCCTCCAGACCACGCTCGACGGGATTCGTCTGCCCAACCCGCACAGTGCGGCGGAATGGAAGGACATCGTCCTGCACCTCGTCGCCCGGGCGGATTTCGAGGATCAGTCGGTCTATATCGAGGTCACGCGCGGTGCGGATACCAAGCGCGATCAGGCATTTCCTGTGGGGGTCGCACCGACGGTATTCGCTTTCACTTCGCCGTTATCCACACCTACGCCGGCGCAGCGTGAGGGTGGCATCGCCGTCATCAGCGCCGCCGATATTCGCTGGGGGCGTTGCGATCTCAAAGCCGTGGCCCTGCTGGCCAACGTGCTGATGCGGCAAATGGCCGTCGATGCGGGCTGTGCCGAAACCATCATGCTGCGCGACGGTTACCTGACCGAAGGGGCGGCATCGAATATCTTCGTGGTGCAGGATGGCATCCTCCTGGCGCCTCCGAAGGATCACCGCATGCTGCCCGGCATTACCTATGACGTGGTGCTTGAGCTTGCTGCGCGGCACGGCATGCCGTATGAAGTTCGTCCGATTGCCGAGTCCGAGTTGCGTGCGGCCGACGAATTGTGGATGACCTCGTCGACGAGGGAAGTGCTGGCGATCACCACGCTCGACGGCGAGCCTGTCGGCAAAGGTACAGAAGCGGGAAAACCAGGCCCGATGTCACGCCGGATGTATGACTGGTACTGCGCTTTTCGCGACGAGGTGATGAGGCGTGCCGATGCCTGACTTGGCGCAAGCCCCGGAATCCTTGCTTGAATTTCCCTGCGCCTTTCCGATCAAGATCGTCGGTCTGTCCGATGACGCGCTGGCGCAGGCCGTGCTCGATGTGGTTCTGCGCCACGCCCCCGATTACGATGCGGCTTGCATGGAGATGCGTGCCTCAAGCGCTGGCAAGTATCTCAGCCTCACCTGTACCATCAATGCGACGTCCAGGCCCCAGCTCGATGCGCTCTATCGCGAGCTGTCAAGCCACCCCCTGGCCAAGGTGGTTCTTTGAATACTGAGCCCGTCGTCCGCTGGCTCGGGCGGGTGGCGTACCAACCCACATGGCAGGCGATGATGGATTTCACGGCCGCCCGTACCGCCGAAACGGCGGACGAGCTTTGGGTTTGTGAGCATCCGCCGGTATATACCCTCGGACAGGCCGGCAAGCCGGAACATCTGCTGTTTGACATCGGCATACCGCTGATAAGGATCGACCGCGGTGGGCAGATTACCTACCATGGCCCCGGTCAGGTGGTGATCTATCTGCTGCTCGATCTGGCGCGGCGGCGCCTTAAGGTGCGCGAACTCGTCTGGCGCATCGAGCAGGCACTGATCGACCTGCTGGCCGAACACGCCATTGCAGCAACGCGGCTGAGCGGTGCGCCAGGGGTGTATATTGCGCAAGGAGAAGGGGAAGGGGATTCGGTGGCCAAGATCGGCGCGCTTGGGCTGCGCGTCAGAAAAGGCGGCTGCTATCATGGCGTCAGTCTGAATGTGGATATGGATTTGTCGCCTTTTGCAGCGATCAACCCTTGTGGTCTGGCCGGCATGGCGGTGACCCAGACCCGCGATCTGGGGATGGACTTGTCGTCGACCGAGGTGGCGGAGTCGCTGGTCTGCCACCTGAACCGACAACTGGAGCGAGCATGAGCGAACAGGACAGTGAGCAGGGCAGCGTTCAAAACCGCGTGCAGGCGAACCAGACCCCCGCCCGGGCCGCCGGTGTCAAACAACGCGGCGAACTGAAAACGGCGCGTATCCCGATCAAGGTGGTTGCCGCCGTCGAGCCGCTGCAAAAACCCTCCTGGATTCGCGTCAAGGCGGGCAGTGAGATCGGCCGCTTCGGCGAAATCAAGAAAATGCTGCGTGAGCAGAAGCTGCATACGGTTTGTGAGGAAGCCGCTTGCCCGAACATCGGCGAGTGTTTCGGTCGAGGCACGGCCACTTTCATGATCCTCGGCGACATCTGTACGCGCCGCTGCCCCTTTTGCGACGTCGGCCACGGCAAACCCCTGCCGCCGGACCCGAACGAGCCAGCCAGCCTGGCCGATAGCGTGGCCCGTCTCAAACTGCGCTACGTGGTGATTACCAGCGTAGACCGCGATGATCTGCGCGACGGTGGAGCACGGCATTTTGTCGAGGTGATCGCTGCGGTGCGTGAGAAATCGCCGACCACCACCATCGAAACGCTGGTTCCCGATTTTCGCGGGCGCATGGACATCGCCATTGATGTGCTTGGCCAGTCACTGCCCGACGTGCTCAATCACAACATGGAAACCGTGCCGCGTTTGTACAAGCAGGCGCGTCCCGGTGCCGACTACGCGCATTCGCTGGCTTTCATGCAGCGATTCAAGGCGCGCTATCCGCAGGTGCCCACCAAGTCCGGTCTGATGGTCGGGCTGGGCGAAACCGACGACGAAATTCTCGACGTGCTGCGCGACTTGCGCGCCAACGGCGTTGAAATGCTCACCATCGGGCAGTACCTTGCACCTTCGGCGCACCACCTGCCGGTCATGCGCTACGTCCACCCGGACACCTTTGCCCGTTATGAGCGCGAGGCTAAAGCTATGGGCTTTACCGGCGCCGCCTGTGGCCCGATGGTGCGATCAAGCTACTGGGCGGACCAGCAGGCGCATAGCGCCGGCGTGGCCTGAATCCTCACAATTCGGCGACACCATATTCAGTCCTCGACGATTTCGAGGTCGTGGGTAATGGTGGCGGTTTTGCCAAGCATGATCGAAGCCGAACAGTATTTGTTTTTCGACAGTTCGATGGCGCGTTCAACGGCGTCGCGCTTGAGCTGCTTCCCGCTGACGCGGAAGTGGAAGTGGATTCGCGTAAATACTTTCGGTTCTTCGCTGGCACGATCAGCCTGCAGGCTGACTTCGCATCCCGAAATGGCATGACGGCCTTTTTTTAGAATCATCACAACGTCGAAGGCGGTGCAGCCCCCCGTCCCGGCCAGCAGCATTTCCATGGGCCTTGGAGCGAGGTTTCGACCACCGGCTTCCGGCGCGCCGTCCATGACGACTACGTGCTTGCTCCCCGTTTCGGCCACAAACAACATGCCGCTTTCGGTCCATTTCACATGGCATTCCATAAATCCCTCGCAGGGCATTAAAGTCGTTCATTTTAACTGTAAGCCAGCGGCAAGCGCACTCACCAGGAATTGCTGCATCGCAATATAATACATTCCATGCTGGTAGATTATGCGCTAATTCAGGATTTCTTATTGAGAAATGAATTACGTAAAAATGCGATAACATTTTGTAAGGATAAAAAACATTGTGATATCAAAGGTTCACTGGCCGAGTTGGAACAAAAAGTGGTGCAATGCACAAATTTACTTGATTTCTCTGTAAAGACAGGGTAAGCTTCTGTTTGCTCGATTGCAGGCTGTTTCGGCAATTCAGCATGTTTCAGATTTGTCTCCTCCTCCCTCCTCTTTAGGAGTGGATTTGGCGCGATCCTCCGGGGTCGCGCTTTTTTTTCCCCGTTTCATAAACAATGATTGACACACTTCGTCAATTTGCAATAGACTGCCCGGCTTTCCGTTATCAGGCATAAAGGACGGCGCTTCAATGAAGACTTTCTCCGCCAAATCGCATGAAGTCAAACGCGAGTGGCTCGTGATCAATGCCACCGACAAGATACTGGGTCGCCTCGCGACTGAAATTGCACGGCGTCTGCGTGGCAAGCACAAACCAGAATTTACTCCTCACGTTGATACCGGCGATTACATCGTGGTGACCAATGTGGAGAAATTGCGTGTCACAGGCAATAAGGCCGAAGATAAGGTGTACTTTCGTCATACTGGTTACCCTGGGGGTATCTACGAAACGAATTTCACCAAGATGCAACAGCGTTTCCCGGGTCGCGTCCTTGAAAAGGCCGTCAAGGGCATGCTTCCGAAAGGGCCGCTGGGTTACGCCATGCTCAAGAAGTTGAAGTGCTACGCGGGGGATACCCATCCCCATGCCGCCCAGCAGCCGAAAATTCTGGAACTCTAAGGGATCGAAATGGCGGACAATTTTTTCTACGGCACAGGCCGTCGCAAGAGTGCTGTGGCGCGTGTCTTCATGAAGCGCGGGACAGGTAACATCGTGGTCAATGGCAAACCGGTTGACGAGTTTTTTTCACGCGTCACCGGGCGAATGATCGTCCGTCAACCCCTTGTTTTGGTTGAGCAGACGTCCGGCTTCGATATCCAGGTTAACGTTGCTGGCGGTGGTGAATCCGGTCAGGCCGGCGCCGTACGTCACGGAATTACCCGTGCCCTGATTGAATACGACGCGGCCCTCAAGCCTGCGCTTTCAAAGGCCGGTTTTGTGACACGTGATGCCCGTGAGGTTGAGCGGAAGAAGGTCGGTTTGCACAAAGCCCGCCGGCGGAAGCAGTTCTCCAAGCGTTAAACGACGCTGGGTTTTCCTCTGGACGTTCAAACAAAACCGCCTTCGGGCGGTTTTGTGTTTTATGACGCACAGACTATCATTGAGCACCTGAAGGGGATGAAATGAAGATCAAGGTCGGTATTGTCGGGGGTACGGGCTACACGGGGGTCGAACTGCTCCGTTTGCTGGCACAGCATTCCACTGTGGAAATCGTCGCCATCACGTCGCGCGGTGATGCGGGAGTTGCCGTCTCCGGCATGTTCCCGAGTTTGCGCGGACGGGTCGACCTGAGGTTCGAAGACCCGGCCTCCTGCAATCTGAAGGCCTGCGATCTCGTATTCTTTGCGACGCCAAATGGCGTAGCCATGCAGCAGGCGCCCGCCTTGCTTGACGCTGGCGTCCGGGTCATCGACTTGGCGGCTGATTTCCGTATTCGCGATGTGCCGGTTTGGGAACAGTGGTACGGCATGCCGCACGCCAGCCCCGAATGGGTTGCGCAGGCTGTCTATGGCTTGCCGGAAATCAATCGTGCCGCGATAGGCGAGGCACAACTGGTGGCCAATCCTGGCTGTTACCCGACAGCCGTACAATTGGGGTTCTTGCCCCTGGTCGAGGCCGGGCTGGTTGATCTGGATCACTTGATCGCCGATGCCAAGTCCGGCGTGTCCGGGGCCGGCCGAAAAGCCGAGATTTCTTCCCTGTTTGCCGAAGCATCGGATAACTTCAAGGCCTATGGCGTCCCTGGGCATCGGCACTTGCCTGAAATCCGTCAGGGTTTGTCGCGCATCGCCGGAGCTGGGGTCGGCTTGACGTTCGTGCCGCATCTGACGCCGCTCATACGCGGCATTCATGCGACGCTGTATGCTCGCATCAAGGAAGCCGCGGATTTTCAGTCTTTGTACGAAAAGCGTTTTGCCGACGAGCCCTTTGTCGATGTCCTGCCAGCGCAGTCCCACCCGGATACACGCTCGGTTCGCGCGTCGAACAGTTGCCGCATCGCCGTGCACCTGCCCCAGGGTGGGGATACGCTGGTCGTGCTTTCGGTTATCGACAATCTGGTCAAGGGGGCAGCCGGCCAGGCGGTGCAGAACATGAACATCATGTTTGGCCTGTCTGAAGCAGAAGGTTTATGGCAAATCCCGGTACTGCCGTAAAACTCAAGCGGCTGCGTCAACGATTCGGAATCAATGCTCCGAAGCTGTCGATCAGAACGCATGTGGCCTGGTATTGGCGTGCTCTGGCGGTCATTTTGATCCTCTCGGTCTCATTGGCCCTTGCTGCCTGGATGTATGATGCAGGCATGAGATTTGCCGGGTATAAGAGCAATGAATCGGAACGGGAGATTCAGTTGCTCAGAAACCATGTCATGGAGCTTGACGCCGAATTGACCAAACTGCGCACGCTGACCAGTTCCGGGGAAAGCAGCCGGTTAATCGAGCGGGTAACGCTGGAACAATTGGCGAGCCAGGCCAGGAAACTTGAATTGGAGAATGCCTCATTGAAAGAGGATCTGGCATTCTACGAGGGTTTGATGCCTGCCAATGAAGCTGGAAACGATGGGGGTGCCCGGATTGATCACCTGCGCGTCGAACCGAGTGGGGTGGCAGGGGAGTATCGCTATCGGATGCTGGTGGTCAATAACGGTGGCCGCCAGACGCGTGAACTCAAGGGGTCATTGCAGCTCCTGGTCAAAATGCAACGGGGAGGCAAAGATGTTATGATCACCTTGCCTTCCGAAAAGGAGACGAACCTCGAGAATTTTCATTTCGAGATAAAACACTTTCATCGGCTTGAAGGTGTCTTTTCGGTGCCCTCTGGGTCTGTACTCAAAGAGGTCGAAGCGCGCTTACTGGTCGATGGTGCCGTACGCGTAAGACAGTCGGTAACTCTTTAGACGGAGAAATTCATGTTCGGCGTAAAAAAAGGTAAAACACCTCCAAACAGTATCGATAGCCTGATTGGCGCGGGTACGCGTATCGATGGAAATGTGACCTTTTCCGGGGGGTTGCGTGTCGATGGCGAGGTACACGGGAACATCAGCAGCGAAAGCGGCGAGCAGGGAACGGTGGTGATCAGTGAAAAGGCGAGCGTCGAGGGCTCGATTTCGGTTGGCCACGTGGTGATCAACGGCACGGTGATCGGTCCTGTATTTGCCGGCGAGTCGCTTGAACTCTTGCCCGCTGCGCGTGTCACAGGAGATGTCGAATATCATCAGATCGAAATGCAGCAGGGTGCTGTCATTCAGGGGCGTCTGGTACATCAGACAAGTGTCAAGGCCGTCGAATTGAAGCTGGCTACCAGTAACTAGGCGGTTTCGGAAATAGTTTATTGTCGGAATTAGGAGGAATTATTCATGAATACTGCTACGGATATGCCGCTGCCGTTTGTTTTTACCGATAGCGCGGCCAGCAAGGTCAAGTCGTTGATCGAGGAGGAAGGCAACCCGGATTTGAAACTTCGCGTGTTCGTGACGGGAGGCGGTTGCTCAGGATTCCAGTACGGCTTCACGTTTGATGAGGTCGCCAACGACGACGATACGTCATTGATCAAGAACGGCGTGACGCTTCTGGTCGACCCGATGAGCTATCAATATCTTGTCGGCGCGGAGATCGACTTCACCGAAGGCCTTGAGGGTTCGCAGTTTGTGATCAAGAACCCGAACGCAACGTCGACCTGCGGCTGCGGTTCCTCTTTTACGGCTTGACCGCGACTTTTCCGGTACCAATAAGAAAGCGACTTCGGTCGCTTTCTTATTTAGCCATTGCCAGATTGATCTGTTTCGCCAGTTCCAGTTTCGCCCGTAACGGCCCGGTGGATTCTCTGAAACGGGAAATCTGCGTTGCCTCGAGTGGAATGGATTCGGGAAGCTTCACCGCAAGCGGGTTGACCTGTTGGGAATTGACCCGGAACTCGTAGTGCAGATGCGGCCCGGTTGCTAAACCTGTTTGTCCTACGAAGCCGATGGTATCGCCCTGGTGCACCCGGAGGCCTTTCCGCATGCCGGCGGCAAACCCGCTCAAGTGGCCGTAGGCTGTCGAGTAAACGCCTTGATGCTTGAGGATGACCAGGTTGCCATAGCCACCCTGGTGTCCGGCGAATTCTACGGTTCCGTCCGCAACGGTGCGTACCGGTGTGCCCGTTGGTGCGCCATAATCGACGCCTTTGTGTGCCCGCCAGGTTTGCAGGACCGGATGAAAGCGTGCGGTGGTAAATCCCGAAGTGACGCGGGAGAATTCCAGCGGGGAGCGCAGGAAGGCTTTGCGCAAGGGCTTGCCATCTGCGGTGTAGTAACCCCCCTTGCCGTCTTCCGATTGGAACCAGTAGGCCGTGTAGCGGGTTTGGTCGTTAATGAATTCGGCGGCGAGGATATGGCCGCTGCGAACGGGTTGTCCGCGGTGAGTGAACGTTTCGTACACCAGCGAAAACTTGTCGCCTTTTCGCAGGTCGCGATAAAAGTCAATATCGCCGGCGAAGATTTCAGCCAGCTGAGTTGCGATGGCATCGGGAATATTGAGCGCATCGGTTGCGCCAAACAGGGAACTGTGGATCTCGCCGGATTTGACCACCGTTTGCTGCTCAAGCCTCAACGCCTCCTCGGTGGCCACAAAACCATTGCCGCGGCGTTCGACGGAAACCATCGAATCACTGCCGTTGAGCGGGAAATAAAGTGCGAGCAGTTCGCCATGTTCGCCCGTCTTCGCCGTAACAGCTTTGCCGGGCCTCAATTGCCGGGATATGGCCTGTGCCTTCTCGCTCTTGAGAATAAACGCTAATGCGTCCTGATCCGAGATGCCGAGTCGGGCTGTCAAGCTGTGAATCGTGTCGGAGCGCCGAACAAATTCTTCGTGCAGGTAGACGGGGCTTTCGGCATCGGCCACGGCTATTGCGGGCGTGGCCAACTGCTCAAGGACGGTCTGCAACTGAACACGATCCACGTCGGCAGAAGGCGCTGTGGCAAATGCGGTCATCATTCCCAGCAAAGCGGCGCTGCCAAGGCCTGCCGCTATCCAGCGGTGGCGACGCAAGCGTTCGATTGCCTGAAAGGAATGCGCTAGAATCCTGCTCTTCGGATTATTCATGGGCCGCTTCCGAGAAAAAACTTTCGGCAGTCTAACAAAAAAATGACTCCGCATGAACCATTGGGATGTTTTATTGAGAGGCATGGAATGCTAAGTGTTGAAGACAGTCTTGCTCTGATCAAACGCGGGGTCGATGAGCTGCTGATTGAATCCGAACTAATCGAACGACTGAAAAACGGACGGCCTTTGAGAATCAAGGCGGGCTTTGACCCAACGGCCCCCGACCTGCATCTGGGCCATACGGTCCTGATCAACAAGCTGAAACACTTTCAGGATCTTGGCCACCACGTCATGTTTTTGATCGGGGATTTCACCGGCATGATTGGTGACCCCACGGGCAAGAACGCGACGCGCCCACCGCTGTCGCGTGAGCAGATCCTCGTCAATGCACAAACCTACCAGGAACAAGTGTTCAAGATTCTCGATCCGCACAAGACCGAGATCTGTTTCAATTCGACATGGTTTGAACCGCTGGGCGCCGCTGGCATGATCAGGCTGGCCGCGCTACACACGGTGGCACGCATGTTGGAGCGCGACGATTTTTCCAAACGCTACCGGGGCGGCCAACCCATCGCCATTCATGAGTTTTTGTACCCTTTATGTCAGGGGTATGATTCCGTGGCCATGAAGGCCGATGTCGAACTCGGTGGAACGGATCAGAAATTCAATCTGCTGGTCGGGCGCGAAATGCAAAAACACTATGGCCAGGCATCGCAGTGCATCTTGACGATGCCGTTGCTCGAAGGCCTGGATGGCGTTAACAAGATGTCAAAGTCGCTCGGTAATTACGTTGGCATAAACGAGCCGCCGCGCGAGATTTTCGGCAAGCTCATGTCGGTCTCCGATGACTTGATGTGGCGTTATTTCGACCTGCTGTCGTTTCGCGCCGTCGGCGAGGTGGCGGCATTCCGGCGCGAGATCGGGGAGGGGCGCAACCCTCGCGATGTCAAGGTTCTTCTGGCGCAGGAAATTGTCGCTCGTTTTCATGGGGCTGCAGCCGCTGTCGATGCGCTGTCAGACTTCGAGACGAGATTCCGGCAAGGCGCCATCCCGGAGGACGTTGATGACGTCGTACTGACCGGAGACGGCCAACCCATGGCCATCGCGCAAATTCTAAAGAAGGCCGGGTTGACCGCCAGTACGTCCGAAGCGTTACGCATGATCGATCAGGGCGGGGTCAGGATCGACGGGGTGAAGATCGAGGACAGGAATTTACTGTTGCAGGGTTCCGGCCCGTTTGTATTGCAGGTTGGCAAACGAAAATATGCCCGCGTTGTAATTCACTGACCTCAAGATATCCGCCAGATCGGTAGTTTGAGGGTCCGTTACACGCGCGTTTCAAATTAGTTTCAAATAAAGCTGCGAATAAACGTTGACGCACACGTTTTGGCCTGTATAATGCGCATCTTTCGTTGCTAACGCAACATTAAAAATATCAAAATAATCAAATGGTTGCGTAATTGCAGCTGGCCTCAATTGGCAGTCTCGTTGAGGCAAGAAAGCGGGTCAATACAATTTGCCCCTTTGCTGTTATTTCAGCGCTCAATTGCGCTAGCCGTCTGGTTGTTTCGCTCTTTAAAAATCTGACAATCGATAGGTGTGGGTTTTTGGTCTAGTTGATCATGCTTAGGCATGAAGCAAGAAGACGAAGTAACTCGCACGATGTAAAGAAGTCTGTAGATCTGTTAAAGGGTTTGCAGGACGTCAAGCGAGAGTTAAACAGGTATTGAACTGAAGAGTTTGATCCTGGCTCAGATTGAACGCTGGCGGCATGCCTTACACATGCAAGTCGAACGGCAGCACGGGAGCTTGCTCCTGGTGGCGAGTGGCGAACGGGTGAGTAGTGCATCGGAACGTACCCAGGAGAGGGGGATAACGTAGCGAAAGTTACGCTAATACCGCATATTCTGTGAGCAGGAAAGAGGGGGATCGCAAGACCTCTCGCTTTTGGAGCGGCCGATGTCGGATTAGCTAGTTGGCGGGGTAAAGGCCCACCAAGGCGACGATCCGTAGCGGGTCTGAGAGGATGATCCGCCACACTGGGACTGAGACACGGCCCAGACTCCTACGGGAGGCAGCAGTGGGGAATTTTGGACAATGGGCGCAAGCCTGATCCAGCCATGCCGCGTGAGTGAAGAAGGCCTTCGGGTTGTAAAGCTCTTTCGGTGGGGAAGAAATGGCACGGGCTAATACTCTGTGTTGATGACGGTACCCGCATAAGAAGCACCGGCTAACTACGTGCCAGCAGCCGCGGTAATACGTAGGGTGCGAGCGTTAATCGGAATTACTGGGCGTAAAGCGTGCGCAGGCGGTTGTGTAAGTCAGATGTGAAATCCCCGGGCTCAACCTGGGAACTGCATTTGAGACTGCACGGCTAGAGTGTGGCAGAGGGGGGTGGAATTCCACGTGTAGCAGTGAAATGCGTAGAGATGTGGAGGAACACCGATGGCGAAGGCAGCCCCCTGGGTCATTACTGACGCTCAGGCACGAAAGCGTGGGGAGCAAACAGGATTAGATACCCTGGTAGTCCACGCCCTAAACGATGTCAACTAGGTGTTGGGAGGGTTAAACCTCTTAGTGCCGTAGCTAACGCGTGAAGTTGACCGCCTGGGGAGTACGGCCGCAAGGCTAAAACTCAAAGGAATTGACGGGGACCCGCACAAGCGGTGGATGATGTGGATTAATTCGATGCAACGCGAAAAACCTTACCTACCCTTGACATGTCAGGAATCCCGGAGAGATTTGGGAGTGCCCGAAAGGGAACCTGAACACAGGTGCTGCATGGCTGTCGTCAGCTCGTGTCGTGAGATGTTGGGTTAAGTCCCGCAACGAGCGCAACCCTTGTCATTAATTGCCATCATTTGGTTGGGCACTTTAATGAGACTGCCGGTGACAAACCGGAGGAAGGTGGGGATGACGTCAAGTCCTCATGGCCCTTATGGGTAGGGCTTCACACGTCATACAATGGTCGGTTCAGAGGGTTGCCAACCCGCGAGGGGGAGCCAATCTCAGAAAGCCGATCGTAGTCCGGATTGGAGTCTGCAACTCGACTCCATGAAGTCGGAATCGCTAGTAATCGCGGATCAGCATGTCGCGGTGAATACGTTCCCGGGTCTTGTACACACCGCCCGTCACACCATGGGAGCGGGTTCTGCCAGAAGTAGGTAGCTTAACCGCAAGGAGGGCGCTTACCACGGCAGGGTTCGTGACTGGGGTGAAGTCGTAACAAGGTAGCCGTAGGGGAACCTGCGGCTGGATCACCTCCTTTCTAGAGCAAAGCTGGATCAAGAACTCACAACCTATCGATTGTCATATGAAGCGCAGACGGCGGGTCTGTAGCTCAGTCGGTTAGAGCATCGTCTTGATAAGGCGGGGGTCGTTGGTTCGATTCCAACCAGACCCACCAGGTGATCAGGATAGATAAGCGGTTCAGGCAAGGCGTGAGGTATCGCCGCATAGTTTGCTATGCAAGATGCCGAGCAACGCAGCATGGAACGCTTAGAGGGGGATTAGCTCAGCTGGGAGAGCACCTGCTTTGCAAGCAGGGGGTCGTCGGTTCGATCCCGTCATCCTCCACCACTGACCTGTAAGCGGTTAGCTGTGCTGAGTTATGGACTCAGCACAGCTAACTCCTGACGGAGTTTAAGTCTGTACGCTCTTTAACAAAATGGAAGAAGGTTGTATCACGGGTTAAACGCTGTTTGTACGAAGCGAGGAGAGGCCCGTGATACGGTTGTGATTGCATCGATCTCTTGCTAACCACAAGGGGTCGCACAAATGAGTTGCCTGTAGCTTTGGTTCTCGCAAGAGAGCTTAAGGTTATAGGATCAAGCGAATAAGTGCATGTGGTGGATGCCTTGGCGATTACAGGCGAAGAAGGACGTGCAAGCCTGCGAAAAGCTCTGGGGAGCTGGCAATGAAGCTTTGATCCAGAGATGTCCGAATGGGGAAACCCACCCCGCAAGGGGTATCCCATCCTGAATACATAGGGGTGAGGAAGCGAACCCGGCGAACTGAAACATCTAAGTAGCCGGAGGAAAAGAAATCAACCGAGATTCCCAAAGTAGTGGCGAGCGAAATGGGACCAGCCTGCAAGTGATAGTGACTGTGTTAGTGGAAGCCTCTGGAAAGTGGCGCCGTAGTGGGTGATAGCCCCGTACGCGAAAACCCGGTCATGATACTAAGCTTGCGACAAGTAGGGCGGGGCACGAGAAACCTTGTCTGAACATGGGGGGACCATCCTCCAAGGCTAAATACTCGTAATCGACCGATAGTGAACCAGTACCGTGAGGGAAAGGCGAAAAGAACCCCGGGAGGGGAGTGAAATAGATCCTGAAACCGCATGCATACAAACAGTGGGAGCGGACTTGTTCCGTGACTGCGTACCTTTTGTATAATGGGTCAGCGACTTACGTTCAGTAGCGAGCTTAACCGCATAGGGGAGGCGTAGGGAAACCGAGTCCGAATAGGGCGATGAGTTGCTGGGCGTAGACCCGAAACCAAGTGATCTATCCATGGCCAGGATGAAGGTGCGGTAACACGCACTGGAGGTCCGAACCCACTAATGTTGAAAAATTAGGGGATGAGCTGTGGATAGGGGTGAAAGACTAAACAAACTTGGAAATAGCTGGTTCTCTCCGAAAACTATTTAGGTAGTGCCTCACGTATCACCTTCGGGGGTAGAGCACTGTTATGGCTAGGGGGTCATCGCGACTTACCAAACCATTGCAAACTCCGAATACCGAAGAGTGCGAGCGTGGGAGACAGACATCGGGTGCTAACGTCCGGTGTCAAGAGGGAAACAACCCAGACCGCCGATTAAGGTCCCCAAGCCATAGTTAAGTGGGAAACGAGGTGGGAAGGCTCAGACAGCCAGGAGGTTGGCTTAGAAGCAGCCATCCTTTAAAGAAAGCGTAATAGCTCACTGGTCGAGTCGTCCTGCGCGGAAGATGTAACGGGGCTCAAACTATGCACCGAAATCGCGGATCAGAGGACAGAAGACAGATGACAGATGACAGAAAAGGCAAACCGATTGCTACGTTTGAAGACCTAGAGGTATTCAAGCGGGCGTATCGTATTTCTTTGGACGTCCATCGCATCAGTCTTGAATTTCCGCAAAAAGAGCAATACGGGCTCGCCGATCAAATTCGGCGAGCGAGCAAATCCATCTGTGCGAATCTGGCGGAAGGCTTTGGCAAACAAAGTCGATCCACGGCCGAATTCAAGCGGTTCATTCAGATCTCGATCGGTTCTGCCGACGAGATGCGGGTGTGGATACGCTACTGTTTTGATCTAGGCTATATAAACCAAGCCCAATGGCAATCCTGGCGAGACGAATACCAGGAGATCGCCAGAATGTTAAACGGCTTGGCCAAGAGCTGGAAATAACAGAAGAGAAGTGACGAGAGGACGGGTTTTAATCTGTCCTCTGTCCTCTGTCTTCTGTCCTCTGATGGTAGGAGAGCGTTCTGTAGGCCGTTGAAGGTGTCTGGTAACGGATGCTGGAGGTATCAGAAGTGCGAATGCTGACATGAGTAGCGATAAAGGGCGTGAAAAGCGCCCTCGCCGAAAGCCCAAGGTTTCCTGCGCAACGTTCATCGGCGCAGGGTGAGTCGGCCCCTAAGGCGAGGCAGAAATGCGTAGTCGATGGGAAACTGGTTAATAGTCCAGTACCTCTTTGTAATGCGATGGGGGGACGGAGAAGGTTAGGTCAGCCGGGTGTTGGATGTCCCGGTTCAAGCGTGTAGTCGTGCCCGGTAGGCAAATCCGCTGGGCTAAGATGAGGCGTGATAACGAGTGGTCTTGTACCGCGAAGTGATTGATACCCTGCTTCCAAGAAAAGCCTCTAAGCTTCAGTTATGAAGAGACCGTACCGCAAACCGACACAGGTGGGCAGGATGAGAATTCTAAGGCGCTTGAGAGAACTCAGGAGAAGGAACTCGGCAAATTAGCACCGTAACTTCGGGAGAAGGTGCGCCCTGGTAGGTTGTAGCCCCTCGCGGGCGAAGGCCGAAAGGGTTGCAGTGAAATGGTGGCTGCGACTGTTTAATAAAAACACAGCACTCTGCAAACACGAAAGTGGACGTATAGGGTGTGACGCCTGCCCGGTGCCGGAAGGTTAAGTGATGGGGTGCAAGCTCTTGATCGAAGCCCCGGTAAACGGCGGCCGTAACTATAACGGTCCTAAGGTAGCGAAATTCCTTGTCGGGTAAGTTCCGACCTGCACGAATGGCGTAACGATGGCCACACTGTCTCCTCCTGAGACTCAGCGAAGTTGAAATGTTTGTGAAGATGCAATCTCCCCGCGGCAAGACGGAAAGACCCCATGAACCTTTACTGTAGCTTTGCATTGGACTTTGAACCGGTCTGTGTAGGATAGGTGGGAGGCTTTGAAGCGTGGACGCTAGTTCGCGTGGAGCCAACCTTGAAATACCACCCTGGTTTGTTTGAGGTTCTAACCATGGCCCGTGAATCCGGGTCTGGGACCGTGCATGGTAGGCAGTTTGACTGGGGCGGTCTCCTCCCAAAGTGTAACGGAGGAGTACGAAGGTACGCTAGGTACGGTCGGACATCGTGCTATTAGTGCAATGGCATAAGCGTGCTTGACTGCGAGACCCACAAGTCGAGCAGGTACGAAAGTAGGTCATAGTGATCCGGTGGTTCTGTATGGAAGGGCCATCGCTCAACGGATAAAAGGTACTCTGGGGATAACAGGCTGATACCGCCCAAGAGTTCATATCGACGGCGGTGTTTGGCACCTCGATGTCGGCTCATCACATCCTGGGGCTGTAGCCGGTCCCAAGGGTATGGCTGTTCGCCATTTAAAGTGGTACGTGAGCTGGGTTTAAAACGTCGTGAGACAGTTTGGTCCCTATCTGCCGTGGGCGCTGGAAATTTGAAGGGACCTGCTCCTAGTACGAGAGGACCGGAGTGGACGAACCTCTGGTGTACCGGTTATGACGCCAGTCGTATCGCCGGGTAGCTAAGTTCGGAAGAGATAAACGCTGAAAGCATCTAAGCGTGAAACTCGCCTTAAGATAAGATTTCCCCGGGGACTCGATCCCCCTGAAGGGTCGTTGAAGACCACAACGTTGATAGGTCAGGTGTGGAAGCGCAGCAATGCGTTAAGCTAACTGATACTAATTGCCCGTGTGGCTTGATCCTATAACCTTAAGCAGCAACTCTGTGCTTAATGCAAATCACAACCAAATGCTGTAAAACCCCTTCTTCCCATTTTGCACGACGTGCCCAACAGCACGCCGTGATCCCGGTTATGCTTGGCGGCCATAGCACTTTGGACCCACCCCTTCCCATCTCGAACAGGACCGTGAAACGAAGTCGCGCCGATGATAGTGCATACTACGTGTGCGAAAGTAGGTCACCGCCAGGCTCCCCATCCCCCCACCCAGCCCTCCACGCTAAAACGCGTCGAGGGCTGCGTGCTTTTTATAGCAGCGGGTTACACCATGCGTCGCAAGCGCTTTCGGTAGTGCGCCGGCGCCATCCCGGTCCAGCTCACAAAAGCCCGGTAAAACGCCGAAGGATCGGCGAAGCCAAGATCGGCGGCGATACGCGCGAGCGGTTGCTGCGTCTTATCCAGCCGGTCGATCGCCAGGTCGCGACGGAGGCTGTCCTTGATCGCTTGAAAACTCGATCCTTCGTCTTCAAGCCGGCGATGCAGGGTGCGCGGCGAAAGATGAAGTTCCCCGGCAACTTCGGCGAGCGGCTTGGCTTCCGGCAAGGCGTCGCGCAGACAGTTGCGTACGCGCAGCACCATTTCCCGGTCGCGTCGATAAAGCAAAGTCAGCTTGCCCGGCGCACCGACGAGAAACGACTTCAATGCCGCTTCATCGCGGCGAATTGGCAGGTCGAGCAGGTTGGCGGCAAAGGTGGCGATCAGTGCCCCACCGCTAGCGTCATCCGCAAATGTCGAATTTGCCGTGTAGATCAGCGCGTAGTCGTCGGCGTGTGCAGGGCGCGGGTAGGGGAAGGCGACCGCGTCGAGCACGATGCGGATGCCC
Source organism: Propionivibrio sp. (assembly GCA_016705685.1). Classification (GTDB taxonomy): domain Bacteria; phylum Pseudomonadota; class Gammaproteobacteria; order Burkholderiales; family Rhodocyclaceae; genus Propionivibrio. The sequence goes on along the minus strand of JADJLB010000001.1, from coordinate 60,515 downwards.
ACCAGCCAAGAACTCAGACCATGCAGCAAACGCAACAGCCATTCGAAGGCGAAGACGCGTCCAATGTCCAGTGGGCGGGTTTCGACGATGCGCAGCCGCGCTTCGCCATGATCGCGCCCAAGCGACACGGCCAAGTCTGGGAGGACCAGGCGTAGGAAGCGCGAACTGCGTTCCAGCGCATCGGCCAGGGTCGGCGCCGTGATGACGCTGCGACAGAGAAACTCGTAGCTGCCGCAGCGCATCGGCGTAGGGAACAATCCAAACGCTTCATCGTCGAGCTGGTGATTGAGTAAGGTGTAAAGCGCGGCGTAACGATCGACCGGTACACGCGCTGCTGGATCTTCGAGAACTGTTGCGGCAATGCCGGTGGCTTCCAGCAAGGGTGCGCTGTCGATTCCCTTGTCCAGCAAACCGGATAGCATGCCAGTGACAAAGCCGATGGCGACCGTAGCCCGCGGGCGCTGCCCGCCGGGTTGATCGCCAGCAGCGCCAACGATCTCACCGGCTACCCTGAAAGAGTCCTTGGCAGATTTATCAGGATTAGTCATTGGATAGGCCTAGAGCCGTGTATTTGCGGGATATTCCACTTTGGCAGAATTTACATGATTGAAGGCACTGCGGGCAATGGCTTTATTGGTTCCGGCTTCCTATGATGAGTACACCTGCATGTATTTTGATTCTCGTGGAGCCATATCCTCATGACCGACCTTTCCGTTGCCAAGCTACTTGTCCCTTACAAACCCAAACATAAGGTGCGGTTCGTCAGCGCTGCCGCGCTCTTTGACGGTCACGACGCGTCGATCAACATCATGCGCCGCATCCTGCAGGCTACCGGCGCCGAAGTGATCCACCTGGGGCACAACCGCTCGGTACAGGAGATCGTCAACGCGGCGCTGCAGGAAGACGTTCAGGGCATCGCCATCACCTCGTACCAGGGCGGCCACCTCGAGTTTTTCAAATACATGATCGACCTGTTACGGGCCGGCGGCGGCGAGAACATCAAGGTTTTTGGCGGTGGTGGCGGCGTGATCGTGCCCTCCGAGATCAAGGAACTGCACGACTACGGCGTGACCCGCCTTTACGCGCCGGAAGACGGCCAGTCGATGGGCCTGCAAGGGATGATCAACGACCTCGTGGCACAGTCCGACACCGACCTCACGATGCTGGCGCCGCAAGATTCCGAGGTGGTGCTGGGCGCCTTGAAGAGCGGCAACCGCCGCAGTTTGGCGCGCATCATCACCGCGCTGGAGAACGGCGCCTATGATGAATCGCTGCGCCAGCAAATCCTCGAAGCAGCGGCGGGACTCAAAATTCCGACGCTCGGCATTACCGGCACCGGCGGCGCCGGCAAGTCCTCGCTGACCGACGAGCTGGTGCGCCGCTTCCGGCTCGATCAGGACGACAGCATCAAGCTGGCCATCGTTTCGATTGATCCGTCGCGCAAGCGTACCGGCGGCGCCTTGCTGGGTGACCGCATCCGCATGAACGCCATCGAGCATCCGAACATCTACATGCGCTCGCTAGCGACGCGTGACACCGGCTCCGAAATCTCGTCGGCATTGCCCGAAGTGATCGCCGCGTGCAAGCTGGCCGGATTCGATTTCGTCATCGTCGAAACCTCCGGCATCGGTCAGGGCAACGCCGCCATCGTGCCGCTGGTCGACGTCTCGCTGTACGTCATGACGCCGGAGTTCGGCGCCGCGTCCCAACTGGAAAAGATCGACATGCTCGACTTCGCCGATTTCGTGGCGATCAACAAATTCGACCGCAAGGGCGCCGACGATGCGCTGCGCGATGTGCGCAAGCAGTACCAGCGCAACCACGAAGCCTTCGGCACCGCCGTTGCGGAAATGCCGGTTTTCGGCACCATGGCCGCGCGCTTCAATGACGACGGCGTGACGGCGCTGTACCAGGCGCTGCTGCCGAAATTGCAGTCGTTCGGCCTGAAGGCAAAGCCGGGCAAGTTGCCCGTCGTTTCGGTCCGGCATTCGTCGGACCAGCGCGCCATCGTTCCGGCACAGCGCACGCGCTATCTGGCCGAGGTCGCCGAGGCGGTGCGCGTCTATCACGCGCACACGGCGCAGCAGGCGACGATCGCCCGCGAGCGGCAATCGCTGCGCACAGCCAAAGCTTTGTTCGAGGATTGCGGCAAGTCGGCCGCCGATTTCGATGAACTGATTGCGTTGAAAGACGGCCAGCTCGATCCGCGGGCGAAGAAGCTGCTTGAAATGTGGCCGAAGACCGACGAACTCTACGCGCAGGACGAATACGTCGTGAAGATCCGCGACAAGGAGATCCGCACCAGGCTGACCCACACTTCGCTTTCCGGCTCGCGAATCCGCAAGGTCGCGCTGCCGACGTATGCCGACGAAGGCGAAGTGCTGCGCTTCCTGATGAAGGAAAACGTTCCGGGATCGTTCCCCTTCACCGCCGGCGTCTTTGCGTTCAAGCGCGAGAACGAAGACCCGACGCGCATGTTTGCCGGCGAGGGTGACGCCTTCCGCACCAATCGCCGCTTCAAGCGCGTCTCCGAGGGCATGCCGGCCAAGCGCCTGTCGACGGCATTCGACTCGGTGACGCTGTACGGCTGCGACCCCGACGAGCGGCCGGACATCTACGGCAAGGTCGGCAACTCGGGCGTTTCGATCGCCACGCTCGACGACATGAAGGTGTTGTTCGACGGCTTCGATCTGTGCGCGCCGACCACCTCGGTTTCGCTCACGATCAACGGACCGGCGCCGATCATTCTGGCGTTCTATTTCAACACCGCGATCGATCAGCAGATCGACAAGTTCAAGCTGGACAATGGCCGCGAGCCGACCGAAGACGAAGCGCAGAAGATCCGCGAGTGGGTATTCGCGTCGATGCGCGGCACGGTGCAGGCCGACATCCTGAAGGAAGACCAGGGCCAGAACACGTGCATTTTCTCGACCGAATTTGCGCTGAAGATGATGGGCGACATTCAGGAATACTTCGTTCATCACGACATCGGCAACTTCTACTCGGTGTCGATCTCCGGTTACCACATCGCCGAAGCCGGCGCCAATCCGGTTTCGCAACTGGCCTTCACCTTGGCCAACGGCTTTACTTACGTCGAAGCGTATCTCGCGCGCGGCATGCAGATCGACGACTTCGCACCCAACCTGTCGTTCTTCTTCTCCAACGGCATGGACCCGGAATACTCGGTGATCGGCCGCGTCGCCCGCCGCATCTGGGCGGTGGCGATGAAGAACAAGTACGGCGCCAACGAGCGCAGCCAGAAGCTCAAGTACCACATCCAGACCTCGGGGCGCTCGCTGCACGCGCAGGAAATGGCCTTCAACGACATCCGCACGACGCTGCAGGCGCTGATCGCCATCTATGACAATTGCAACTCGCTGCATACCAACGCTTATGACGAAGCGATTACCACGCCGACCGAGGAGAGCGTGCGCCGCGCCATGGCCATCCAGCTGGTGATCAACCGCGAGTGGGGTCTGGCGATGAACGAGAATCCAAACCAGGGATCGTTCATCATCGACGAGCTGACCGATCTGGTCGAAGAAGCGGTGCTCAAGGAATTCGAAGCCATCGCTTCGCGCGGCGGCGTGCTCGGCGCCATGGAAAGCGGCTATCAGCGCAGCAAGATTCAGGAAGAATCACTCTACTACGAGAGCAAGAAGCACGACGGCTCGTACCCGATCATCGGCGTCAACACCTTCCGCAACCCGAAGGGCGACGCGCAGATCGAGATCGAAATGGCGCGTTCGACCGAAGAGGAGAAGCAGTCGCAGATCACCCGCCTGCGCGACTTTCACGAGCGCAATGCCGGGGCCTCTGGCGCGATGCTCGACCGGCTCAAGCAAACCGTCATCGACAACGGCAACGTCTTTGCCGTGCTGATCGATGCCGTTCGCGTCTGCTCGCTCGGCCAGATCACCACCGCGCTCTACGAAGTCGGCGGGCAGTACCGGCGGAGCATGTAGAGACTTCCATGTGCTGCGAGACACAACCGAGCTTGTACGCTCAGGTCGGAGTCGCTCAAGACTGAATGGTCTGCGCCAGGCGGTTCAAAAGGCTGGGCAAGCCGACCGACCTTGGCCCAGCGTCCTGAATCTATCGGTCGGCGCGGCCGCGGCGCCTAGCCAGCGCAGCCAGCCCCAGCAGGCTGAGCATCAAGGTCGTCGGTTCGGGGACCGAGCTCGGCGCCGACAATCCGAGATAGTCGTAGCCGTTGGACGAGCTGAAGTCGCCGGTCAGGCCGAGGTACGCCGAGTGCGTGGCATCCATTTCCGCGCTGCAATCCGTCTCGACGAACGAATTGGTGCAGTCCGCCCGGGTGCGCAGCGTCACCACCAGATCGCGCGAGTAGGGGAAGAGTGCGAACATGTCATGCTCCACGTGCATGCCGGTGAAATCTGCTCCTGTCGAAAAGTCGTCGAATGCGTTGAGTTGCCAGAAACCGTCGCTGGTGACGAGCAGACTGAGGAAGGTTTCAAAGGGGAAATCCGCGTCGCCGGTGAGCCAGGCCATCTCGAACGTCAACTCCCCGCCGCCTTCAACACCCTGGTGGCGGAACGTGTCGAGGTTCAGGTCCCAGTGCACTGAGCCGGCCCCGAAATTCAAGGTGTCGGTGAACTGAGCCATGGCGTCCGCGCCGCCGCTGTAACGCGCCACGGCGCCGGCCTTCAACCAGCCGCTGCTCGCATTCACTGCGGCGAATGCCTGCGCCATCGTTTCCGCCGACCAGCAATAGGTGCACGGGCCGGGGACACCCGAGTGGGCTTCGCCGCCCCCAGTGCCGACCTTGTCCAGGTCGCCCAGCGCCCACACCGCCGGCTCGCCGGCCAGTGCCGGATATGTCGCCGTATCGGCACCGTAGGCCCAGCCTTCTCTTGGGCTGTACGCATCGGCCTGCGCCCACGTACCGGCGTGCGCCGGCGACAGGGCCGCCGTACCCATCGCCAGCAACAAGATAAACAGATTCTTACGCATGTCATTCCCTCCCAAAAGTGACTCGTGTCTCGCCCGTTGTTCGAAATGCCGATCCGATCCGCCAAGGCCTCGTGTTCTGGTTGTGACCTTGCCGCACCCACGCCGCTCATTTCTCCACGGCACCCGCAGAGGGTGAGCAAAACGCATGCCACTACCGTAATACTTTGTTTGAAAAGGAATTCGCGATTTTAGTCGCGCCTGAACGTAAATTCGGGCGACTGTCCCGAATGGGACGGTCAGCGGCTGAGCCGAGCGACCCGCAGCAGCAGACTGACAAGCTCACCCTGCCTTCGCGTTACGGTCTTGGCAAAGATTGCTTTGAGGTGGTTGCGGACCGTACCCAGGCCAATCCCCATGGCCGCCGCAGCGGCATCGAGGTCTCGGCCATAAGCGAGATGAGCGGCGAGCGCGGCCTCTCGCGGCGTGAGTTCGAACACTTCAGCCAAAAACGCCTCCAGATGTGCTGGCCGACGCGCGGTATCCTCGACGATCAGCGCCGCCAACGCCTTGTCGCCGGGTCGGCTTGGCAGCCGTCGCACGACGGCCACCCAAGGTGGAAGCAATGCCCGCCTGCGCAGCGTGAGCGCATATTGCCCTGGCGCGCGCACGTCATCGGCGAGCGCCTTTCTGATGGCGGACTCCAGCCTCGCGTGGTCTGTCGGCGCGTGCGCGACCAGGCGATCACCGTGCAGGTGCAGCCCGTCTTGTGAATCCAAGATGCCTTGCAAGGCTTGGTTGACGACGGCCGGGCGGAGACCGCCATCGACGACCGCGACGCCCGCATCCATCTCGTCGATCAGCCCGAACGCGCACGAGGTGATCATGGCGGCACGATCCATGCGCAGCTTCGCCCGCAGGGCGCGTGTGACATGCGGAACGAGGCGGTTAACCAGGGCGGTCTGCTCCGTATCGAAATCCACCGCGTGTTCCGGGCGGCAAAGCGCGAGAAAGCTGTCGGCAGCCTCGTCGCGCACCGGAATCGAAACGATGGCCCGATAGCCATGCATCGGGCGAATCGCATCGTTGAAAAAATCCGTGCGCACGAATTCCTGGCGGGGGATGACGGCCTGAAAGTCGAGTGCGTTTCCGCAAGGCAAGACCTTCAGCCAGTCGGCCGGCCCCGAGGTCGCAGCCCGAACAAAGTTGTCCAGGTGATCGGGCGCCACTCCGCTCGCGGCGCAGAAGTCATCCGCGGACGGGGTGGTGCGCCTCGCCATCAAAATGGCATGATGGGCACGCGTGGCGTCGCGCAATTCGGTCAACGCTGCATGCCACGCCTGCGCATCCGCCACGCCGTCGTAGAGACAGTCGATGATGCGATCGAACCGGTCCATACGGTCTCCCTGAACAACCCATGAACGCGCATGATCGTACCCCAGTCCAATCGCGGGGGAAAGTCTCAGGCGGCAGGCCGCTTCCCGCCAGATCAGTGCATCGCACGAGTTCGACCGGCATCCCAATCGTCGTCGCGACTTGATCGGGCGCTTCTTCGCGCGCCTCAAGCGCTTCAGACGTATCGCCACGGGTTGCCACAGGCTTTTCAAATCTTTCCTGCCGTCATCGACCTCGCGGGTGCTTCCGCTTGGCTGGCTTGATTGCGAACGGGCCCTAGCGCAAATCCATCGGCAGCCTGCAGTCCGGGCAGCCTTCCCGAACGCTGCCATCGCCTCGCCGGTGTCCATGTATTTGCCCTGCCGTTTTGAGCCCCGGATTTCTTCCGGCCATTGCTCCGGTGAGCGCGCGGCGTCGGCGGGCAGTACGAGCGCAGCATGCAAGTCTGCCGCTGCACGTGGTCCGGGGGTAACGCGCTCCAGCGGGCAATTGCGAAGAAGCCCTGTCGCCCGTCAAGCGATGGGCGCACGTTACCCCTTACAATCCGAGTCTTCCGCACGAAAAGTTTGGACAAGACATCATGGCTCTATCTCATCTCGCGCGCATTGGCACGCCGCTAAGTCCCTCCGCCACCAAGGTCATGCTGCTGGGAGCGGGCGAGCTCGGCAAGGAGGTCATCATTGCACTCCAGCGACTCGGGGTCGAGGTTGTCGCGGTCGACCGCTATGCCGATGCACCGGGCATGCAGGTTGCCCATCGCTCGCATGTCATCGCCATGACCGATGCGGTTGCGCTGAGGGCGCTCATCGAAACCGAAAGGCCGCATCTCGTCGTGCCGGAGATTGAAGCCATAGCGACTTCCATGTTGCTTGAGATCGAGAGGGACGGGCTCGCCGAGGTGATTCCAACCGCGCGCGCCGCCCAGCTCACCATGAACCGGGAAGGAATTCGCCGCCTCGCTGCCGACGAGCTGGGGCTACCTACCTCGGCGTACGCCTTTGCCGACTCGCTGAGCGAATTGCAAACGGCCATTGACGCCGGCATAGGCTATCCATGCTTTGTAAAGCCGGTGATGTCCTCGTCCGGCAAGGGGCAGTCGTTCCTGCGCGGGGCACAAGACGTCCAGCCGGCGTGGGACTATGCGCTACAGGCCGGGCGCGTCAAGGAAACGCGGGTCATCGTCGAATCGTTTGTGCCTTTCGACTACGAGATAACCCAGTTAACCGTGCGTGCGCTCGGTGCCTCCGGAGCAGTGGAAACCTTCTTTTGCGAGCCGGTTGGTCACGTTCAGGTCAATGGCGATTACGTCGAGTCCTGGCAGCCGCAGCCCATGTCGCCATTGGCGCTGCAACGGTCACGCGATATCGCGCGTCGTGTCACGGATGCCTTGGGCGGGCGTGGCATTTTTGGTGTCGAGCTATTCGTGAGAGGTAACGACGTCTGGTTTTCCGAGGTCAGCCCGCGACCTCACGACACCGGACTGGTGACACTCGCCACGCAGCGCCTCTCCGAGTTCGAACTGCATGCGCGCGCCATTCTGGGGCTGCCGGTGGATACCCGCCTGCGTCGGCCGGGCGCATCCGCGGTGATCTACGGCGGCATGGCCGAGCCGGGCATCGCCTTCGAAGGGGTGGCTGAAGCGCTGGCCGTGCCCGAGTCCGACCTGCGGCTTTTCGGCAAGCCGGAAAGCTTTGTCAAACGACGCATGGGCGTGGCCGTCGCCACCGCAGACACCATCGACGAAGCGCGTAGCCGTGTCAAACTGGCGGCGAGTTGCGTCAGGCCGGTCAAGGCCTGAAATAGAAAGTTCGGTGGTTGAACTCACACCGGAAGCCACTGGAACGTGACTTCAGAGCGCGAAGTTCTGCTGCGACCGGCCAGGGAATATCGCGTTCAGCGCGGAATCCGGAATGCCGCATGCGTCACGCAGACAGGCGGCCAACAGTGCACGCCAATCCGCCAGCACGGGCAGATCCCGATCGTCGTTCAACGCATGATCGCCGAGTCCGCGGAAGTCGCCGATCATGCGCCCCCCGGCGATCGCGCCGCCGGCCAGCAGGAACAGGCCGCCGTGTCCATGATCCGTGCCCGAAGTGCCGTTCTCGCGCACCGTGCGGCCAAATTCGCTCATCATAACCACGCGGGTGCGCCGCCACTCCGTGTCGCCGAGGGAGGTCTTCAATTCGACCAGCCCTTCGCCGATCGAAGCCATCACGCGCCTCAGCGCGCCTTCTTCGTTGGCGTGCGTATCGACACCCCCCGCGTCCAGAAAGGCTAGCGCCAGTCGTGGGTTGCCGCGCAGGATACGTCCCATCGTCCCGGCCGTCCTGCCCAGGCCATTCGCTCCGGGAGCGCCCCGCGCGGCCTGCGGTTCCATTCCCATCGCACTTTGAATCTGTTCTTCGGTGGCGATCGCTTGGTCGAGCGCATCGCCGGTGCGCTGGCCACGATGGGCCCAGCGGATGGCTTCCAGCAATCGCCCCTCAGGGAGCTTGAGGCCGCTGCCCGAAAGGGGAGCGATTTCCGGCGGGCGCACGCCGCCCTGAAAGCACAGCGGGACTTCCCGCGTAAAGCTGATGGCGTTCGAATTCGCAGACAAGGCTTGTGCTGCGCGGGCCATGAAGCCCGATTCCCCATGCGTGGCGCCGCTGCCCAGTTCGAACAGATCCTGCGCCTGAAAATGGCTGCGACTCGTATCGGTCGTGCCGGCACAGGGCGAAAACGCGAGTTCCCGGGAGGCGAACAGGTCGGCCAAGGCTTTGGCCGACGGATGCGCGGAAAAGCCGGTCGAGCCCAGGGCGGTTCCCTGGCTGAGAACGGTCTTGCTCAGTGACGGCCGCAGTTCGGAAAGACGCGGGTCGGAAACCGGCGACAAGGCAAACAGGCCATCGAATCCCCCACGCAGGAATACGACGATCAGCCTGCCCGGCGCTTGGGGGGCACGCTCGATGGCGAACGCATTGAATGCATGCACGGCCAGCCCGCTTGCGCTCCATTGCAGAAATCGGCGGCGACTCGGCATATTCATCGCCTCATGAATTCCGGGCTGGCCAGCAGCAAGCCTGCCCGTTCGCGCAGGAGCAGGGCGGCCGCAGCCGTCTTTGTTTCAGAGGAAACGGGTCCGACCATTCGATCCACAGTCGGGAAGTCGACCGTGCAGGGTTCGCCGCGCAGCAGATTGACCTTCGACGAATCGTCGAAGGCGCGAAGCCGGCCGATGCGATGGTCATCCGACCGCGCGAGGGGCACGCGTTCCGAGGCGATGCCCATGGCCAGACGCACGCGCTTGGTCATGGCCGCCGGTGACAGCCAGTCTGTTTCGCGGCTGCCATAGCCGTCGGGTGTGCCATGCATCATGGGGGCCTCGCCCATGTCGAGGGCTGTTGCCGCAAGAATCAGACGGTTGTTTATCGGCGTGTCGCCACAAACGGCGCGTGCCACCGACAAAATGTAATCCAGCGGTTCCTTGAATTTGGTCGGTTGTGTCAATGAAGTGGCAAAAGCCGTGGATTCCAACAGCGGTAACAGCGTCGCGGAAATCTTTCCGCCCGATCGGAGAAAGCCCGCAGTCATGGCTTCAACGACTTGCGTCGGCGGTTGGTCAGCCAGAAAACGTTGCGCCAGTTTTTCGGCAATGCGTTTGGCGGTTGCCGGGTGGGTGGCCAGCAGGTGGATGGCCCGGTCAATCTCGCTGATTCCCTGGCCGGCCGGAAAGCGTTCGCCGAGAAACAGTTTAGCGCCATAGTCGTGGCGACGCGGGTCGAACAGGAAAAGTCCGCGACGTAGGGCGCCGGCGCGGGCCAGCCCCGCGTCGTTCATGCGTGGTGAATAGACGCCGGCGCCGGTGATGATGCGTGCCAGCTCCTGAACGTCGTTCTGCGCATAGCCGGCGTTGACGCCGAGGGTATGCAGTTCAAGCAGTTCACGGGCGAGGTTCTCGTTGATGCCAAGACGTTTGCCGCGCTCGGCGGCTTTTTCTGCAGCGATCGAAGTGGTCGCCGTGGATTGGGCATTGTCCAGGTAGACCTGCATCGCCGGATGAAAAAAGCTGGCGCGAAGCAGCGCCTCGAACGAGTCGGATGGCATGGCCTGCTCGATCGAGCGTACGTAGTCCCATGCGAGCAGCTTGTCGAAATTCTTGGGCGCGAATATCGAAAAGTGATTGAGCCAGAACGAGAGCAGCGCTTCGTGGCCGGGGTTGTCGCCGTTGGCCATGGTCAGCAGGCGCGCCTGGATCGCTGCGCTGGCGAATTGGTTTTCTTCCCTTTGCAACGCTTTACGCGCCTCATCGTCCAGCGCGCGGTCGCGGCCCGTTCCACCGGGCCCCAGGCGTGTCCACACGACGTCCAATGGTTCGGAAACGGGAAGCGCGGCAATCTGGTCGGTTACGCTTGGCGGCAAACGTGAAGGGTCGCGGATGGCGTGCGTCAGGTACTGGCCCGGCGTCTGCGACATCGCCGCAGACAGGGCCGAAGGCGTGGCCCCATAACCGAAGCGGCTGACCATCGCGCGCGCGGTGGGTTCGTCCATAAGACGGTTGATTTCGAGCCCGGTCGCAACAAGCGGTTGCGCAGCGGCTGCGATCGCCACGAGCATGGCCAGACTTCGACGGATGCTGCATCGTTCAGTCATGAAATATTCCGTTCGCACGCTTCTCTCGTTCGCGATCTCTCGCCGCGGCCGCCAAGAAACCGATGCGCGACCGGCCGATCGGCTCAGGTTGGCGGCAGGGAAATTAGAGCACGGACGTGACGCACAATTTGCCCGTGAAATGTAACTTTCGGCGGGAAATTGTAAGGAGTTGTGTTGGCGAGCGCTTCGGCCCTGAATACCGTCCGGGCGTCACAGCAAGCCGGAAGCGATGTTGATCGTCAATGCCACCAGCGTCGTATTGAAGAAGAATGCCAGGACACAATGCACCAGTCCGGTACGACGCATCGTTCGGCTGGTTATGCTGACATCGGCTGTCTGCCCTGACGTGCCGATGACACACGAAAAATATAGAAAATCCCCGTAATCGGGAGCATGACCCCCGGGAAAATCCAATCCACCGGGCCGCCCGCGGATCTCCTCGGCGTAGTAATCATGCGCGTAGTGCAGTGCAAACATCACTTGAGTAAAAGCCCAGGAGGACAGGACAGTCAGTGCCGCCAGCGCCATATGAGCGAAGCGCGGCGTACCCTGCATGTCCTTGGCCACGGAAAGTTGAGCGACAATGGCCGCCAGACTCACGAGGGCCACGGTAACGACCAGGGCCAGGATGATATACCGGCCAACATTCTCCTGGAGTGCACGGGTACGCATTCGTTCATGCGATGACCAGAACATCATTCGACCCGCGAGCAACAGATAAAGACACGCTCCGCCGTTCCAGCCGATGATCAAGCGTGTAATGGCATGTAGCCCGATGAACGACGGCAAGACCAAGACCGTCGCCAAACCAACCAGTGCGCTGATGCACAAACGCGGACGCGCCATGATCAAGCGGACCAGTATCGATCGACTGGCGTGCAAGAATATGTCTGTCATGGGCTTAGGCGATCTACGCCTATTGCGCGCAGTGGACCGGTGCAAGGTGGCGTGCGGGTCATTCTTTCATCCTGAAGGCAGCTTTCAATGAAACCGTTGTCAGTCAAAGTCAAACCCCCAGGGCAATCGCTACGCTTCGGTCACACTTCGATACGCACTGTTGCAAGACGCAGCTTGATCTTAAACCTGCCAGCCCCCATGTTAGCGCCAGTCGATGGGACGGTGCTAACGCGAAAGCATGGTAGTGCCTTGGGTTTGCCCCGAACTTTGTGCTGAACGAAAGGAATTCGATCCATGAACAAGAATCTTTTTTTCGGTTTGATCTTGCTGCTTACGACTGGACTTTCAAGCGGTTTGGCGCTTGCCGCTGAGCCGAGTCTACATCAGATATATCAGGCGGCTGAAGCGGGAAAACTGGATGAAGCACAGACAATGATGCGCGAGGTGTTGAATGCACACCCGAATAGTGGCAAGGCGCATTACGTCGAAGCCGAGTTGCTGGTCAGACAGGGCCAACTGCAGAGAGCCGAAGCCGAGTTGGCGACAGCCGAACGCCTTGCCCCGGGATTGCCATTTGCCAAACCGCAGGCGGTGCAGAATCTGAAGGCGCTCCTGGGCAACACCCAAGGCAATCGGCCCATTCAAGGATCATTGGCTCAAACGACAGCGCCGCAGCCTGTTCATGGCAATTCGATGCCCTGGGGAATGCTGTTTGTCGGGGTCGGCATGATTGCCTTCATTATTTTCGCTGTACGCTTCATGGCACGGCGAAGCGCGACTCAAGCACCGGTCGGGGTTTCTCCCTCCGGGTACCCGGCCGGCAATGTCCCTCCCGCATATGGTGCGCCGACGCAGCCCTACGGCATGGGAAGCATGGGGTCTGCGGGCGCACAACCCGGACTGGGTTCGCGAGTCATGAGCGGTTTGGCGACCGGTGCTGCGGTAGGTGCTGGCGTGGTAGCGGGAGAAGCCTTGATGCATCACTTCATGGATAGTAATGCGCAGCATGCGCAACCATCAACGACCAACGACCTGGGACTCTTGCGGCAGGAACCAAGCTTCGATGATATGGGCGGTTCCGATTTTGGAATAGCGGATTCGTCGTCATGGGATGATTCGTCCGGCGGCAGCGACTGGAATTGATTGCGGACCAGTCGGCGTAACGTTTCTTGTGCCGGTGATGATTGCTTGCAGCAGGAATGCTTTGGTTATCAGCTGACGAGTAGTTATCAGGTCGGTTTAACAAGCTGCCGGCGGACAACGCTGAGTGGGAAATGGTGTTGCCACGGATTGAACCGATCGGTCCGCGCCGCTCAGGAAAATACCGCCAGCATTTCCCGTGTATCGGCATCGATTTCCGGCAGCAGAGCGCTGAAGTTCTGGCGAACGACGCCCACCTCGCCGGCGTCCGGGTCGAAGTCCTGGTGCGACCATTCGAAATGCGCGCCGGCGATCAGATTGCCGACATAGACGATATCCGTCAGGGTCCGTACGGTTGTCGGTGCGGCGCGCGGCTGGTCGTGGTCGATGGTGGCGTTGACGATTTCCTCGGGCATGCCCAGGGCATCGAGCAGCGTGACGCCGATGCCTTCGTGCCATTGAATGATAAGGTACTTGATACTGTCCGGGCGGACCCGAAGCTCGGGGTACTGGACCGCGCGGTAAAGCATGTAAAAGGCCCCGAGGTCGTGTACCAGGCCGGCCAGCAGCGCCTCGTCCGGATTGATCCGGGTATAGGTGCGCGCCAGGATGCGGGCCGCTGCTGCGGTTCGGATCGAATGGTCCCAGAGCGCGCGCGTCAGGTCGTTGAAGATCGCCATGTCTCGGGAGCGCAGGAGCTGATTCATGGCGATGGCCAGGGCGGTAGTGCGTACCAGGTCGACACCCAGGCGGCTGATCGCGGCGCTCAGATCCTTGGCTGGCGAGCCGTCTGGGCTGTATAGGGCGGAACCGGCCAGTTGCATCAGCTTGGCGGCGACCAGTGGTTCGATGCTGACGATCTTGGCGATGCGCGCCGTCGGCAGATCCGGGTTCTGCAGGTCTTTGCGCAGGCGCAACGCCGCGTCGAAATAGGTGGGGAAAATCACTTCGCCAGCCAGTTCGCGGGCGATATCCTCAAGCATCCGAAAGCGGTCTGCTTTGAGATCTTCGCCATTCTTGTTGGCTACGGGTTGACTGTGTTCTTCCTGACTGGTTTCCATAACGTTCAGACGGTTCTTCCTGATCCTAAACTGGAGAGGGTTGATGTCTCTCGTGGGGCGGGTCGGGCGGTGGCTTTTCGCATTCGTGGCGCTGCTTGCCGCCTGTGGCTTATTCCTGGAGGGGCGATCTTAACATTTTCGCCGAATGCGGAAAAACTCAAACTTTTCACGCGTTGGAATTTGGCCCTGACCTGGCCATTGGCTTGAGCACCCGAGCCGGGCCAGACGTATGGCCCGAACACGAAGGTGATGCGGAGGCATGTGCTGATCCCAGGACGCCATTGCGTGCGCGCAACTGGCCGCAAGCGCCGTCGATATCCTGACCGGCAGAATCGCGCAGGCAGGCGACGATGCCATGCCGATGAAGCGTCCCGGCCAGCGCCAAGGCATGCGCGTGCGATGGGCGCTTGAAGTCAAGGCCATCGACCGGGTTGTAGGGAATGAAGTTCATCATCGCATGTTTGCCGGCAAGAAGTTTGACAAGCTTCTCCATTTCGATGGCGCTGTCATTGATGCCTTCCAGCAGGGTCCACTGGTACTGGACCGGATAGCCCGTCGATCGCGCGTACCGTTCGCCCAGCTCGACGAGCTTGGCCGGGTCAATGCGTGGCGCCCGCGGCAGCAGTTGCGCTCGCAGATCGGGGTTTGTCGAGTGCAGGGAAATCGCCAGCGCCGGCTTCACCATTGCCGGTGACAGCCGTTCAAAAGCCTGGAATACGCGGCGGTCGCCGACTGTCGAGAAGACGAGATTCTTGTGGCCGATCCCGGCTGACGTGCCGAGCAGTTCTACGGCTTCGAGCACGTTATCGAGGTTGTGCGCCGGCTCGCCCATGCCCATGAAGACGACCTTCCGGACGGCTCGGCGGTGGCGGGCCAGCACCACCTGGGCGACCATCTCGGCGCTGCCAAGCTGACGCTGCAAGCCGTCACGGCCGGTCATGCAAAAGACGCAGCCGACGGCACAACCGATCTGGGTTGAAACGCACAGCCCATCGCGCGGCAACAGCACGCATTCCACTGTCAGCCCATCGGCCAATTCGACCAGCAGGCGCGAAGAGCCGTCGCTGCCGGGGTGTTCCGAACGCAGGCGGGCCAGCGCCGCTAATTCATTTGTCAATTCGGGAAGTGCGTTGCGAACCGTCAACGGAAGAAAATTTTCGGGCTTCTGACGGCGCGTGCCGCTGTCCAGCGCGCGCGCCTGCAGCCAGGCACGGAGCACGCGGTCCTCGTGGCATGGTTTGGCGCCGAGTGCGCGCAGGCGCTGCCGAATGGATTCAATACGCATGTGAGCGGCAAAACAATGCAGCACCCGATTTTCGCCGGTCCTGATCGAAAGTCTTTTGCTCCGCGCTCATTCGGCTGGCACGTCGTTGTCCGCGACTGCCTTGGGCTGGCGTGCGCGCCGACTGCGAGCGGCTGGCTTTTTGGCCGGAATTTCTTCCGTCATGTCTTTTTGGATTTCCGTGCTTGCCGATGCTTCCGGAGCAGGCGTTTCGTCTTGCGCTGGCTCCGGCGTGGCTTCCTTCGGCAGGCTCCTGCGTCCGCCACGCCCCCTGCGCTTGGGCGCGGGAGTCTCGCTCGGCTCCTCGGCCACTGGTGCCGTCACCGGTTCGCCACGTGGCGCCGGGGCGCTGCTGCGGGACACAAAGGCTCCGGATTTCTCGTCGCGCCCCAGTTCAAGCAGACCGCGCGACTGTGCTTCTTCGAGCAGATTTCCGAAAGCGCGGAAGCCGTAGTAACTCTCGTTGAAATCGGGTTTGCGGCGCTTGATCGCTTCCTTGAGCATCGACGCCCAGATCTTGCCGCCGTCGCCACGTTCTGAAACCAGTGCGTCGAACGTCGCCACCGCCAGCTCGACGGCTTCGCTCTTTCGCGCTTCGATTTCCTGCTTGCGCTTCTCGTTTTCTTCAGGGGTGCGCTTGGCGGCGAGTTGCACCGCTTTCGGGTCGCGGCGCGCCGCCGAACGCTGGATTTCACGGACCAGATCGTCGTAGAAGATGAATTCGTCGCAGTTGGCGATCAACAGGTCGGACGTCGATTGCTTGACGCCAACCCCAATCACGTACTTGGCGTTCTCGCGCAGCTTGGAAACCAGCGGCGAGAAATCCGAGTCGCCGCTGATGATCACGAAGCAGTTGACGTGCGACTTTGTGTAGCACAGGTCCAGCGCATCGACGACCATGCGGATGTCGGCGGAATTTTTGCCCGACTGGCGGACATGCGGAATTTCGATCAGCTCGAAATTGGCTTCGTGCATCGTCGCCTTGAAGCTCTTGTAGCGATCCCAGTCGCAATAGGCCTTCTTGAGTACGATGCTGCCTTTGAGCAACAGGCGTTCGAGCACCGGTTTGATGTCGAATTTTTCGTAATTGGCATCGCGCACGCCAAGCGCAACGTTTTCGAAGTCACAATATACCGCCATGCTGACGGTATCGGGGGATGCAGCCATCTCGATCTCCAGGGGTTAATGGCCGGAAGTATAAAGCCCGCTGGTGTTTACAGCGCGCAAAACGGTCATTTTCCGAAAAACAACAATTCTGAATTGCGTATCAGGCATCAATGGCGATCACCTTGATTGCTGCACCTCAATCGACACGCGTTTAGAATAGGCCGACAACCAACAAGTTCGCCAACGCCTGCCGAAAGCCAGATTCCGTATGACCATCCCTGTCTTCCCCCGAACGCCCGTCCTGTCAGGGACCGATGCCGAGAAGAAGCGAGTCGAGATACTCGACTACTTTCACGCCACGTTCGATCGCTACGAGCAGTTGTTCGAGGTGTTGAGCTGCGATGAAGCCTATTATGAAAAGCCCATCGCCTTACGCCATCCGCTGATTTTCTACCTCGGGCATACCGCCACCTTTTTCGTCAACAAGCTACTCCTGGCCGGCTTGGTCGATCAGCGCATCAATCCGAGATTCGAATCGATGTTTGCCGTCGGCGTCGATGAGATGAGTTGGGACGATCTCAACGAGGCGCGTTACGACTGGCCCAGCGTAGGTGAGGTCAAGGCCTATCGCGTTGCGGTGCGCGAAACGGTCGGCCAACTGATACGCACCCAGCCGCTATCGTTGCCGATCGCTTGGGAGCATCCGTGGTGGATCATCCTGATGGGAATCGAACATGAGCGCATTCATCTGGAAACTTCTTCGGTGCTGATTCGTCAGCACCGATTGAAGTATGTGACAGCGCATCCTGCCTGGCCGCCTTGTCGCGCCACCGGTATAGCACCGAAGAACGATTTGGTGGACATTCCGGCGGCACAACTCCGCGTCGGCAGGAACTCTGGCGACATCGATGGCCCGTTGGCTTGCACCTATTACGGCTGGGACAACGAGTTTGGTCGTCACGAAGCGGCGACCGCCGAATTTCAGGCCAGTCGCTATCTGGTTTCCAATCGGGAGTTTCTGGAATTCGTCGAGGCCGGCGCTTATGCTGACGAATCGCTCTGGCCGGACGAAGGCGCAGGTTGGCTAAGATTTACCAAGGCCGAACATCCCGCATTCTGGATCAGGGAGGGTGGGCCATGGCGCTTGCGCCTGATGCTCGAAGAAGTGCCGATGCCCTGGGACTGGCCCGTCGAAGTTAATTACCACGAGGCCAAGGCATTCTGTAACTGGAAGGCGCGCGTCAGCGACGCTCCGGTGCGCCTGCCGACCGAGGACGAATGGCAGGCATTGCGCGCATTTGCCGGCATCGATGCCCTGGCCTGCGGTGCCGAGGAGCGCAGTTCAAGAAACACTATTCCGGCCAACCTCCAGCTCGATCATTACGCGTCCTCGTGTCCGGTCACAGAGTTTGCACACGGCCCGCTGTTCGATGTCATTGGCAATGTCTGGCAGTGGACCGAGACACCGATCTATCCCTTCGATGGTTTTGAAGTGCACGCGGTTTATGACGACTTCACAACACCGACCTATGACGGGCGACACAACATCATCAAGGGTGGATCGTGGATCTCCTGCGGCAACGAAGCGCTCCCTGCGTCGCGCTATGCTTTCCGTCGTCATTTCTTTCAGCACGCCGGCTTCCGTTACGTGGTGTCGAGCGTGCCGGCGACAGCACAAGCGTCCCAATACGAAACGGATCGGCTGGTTTCCGAATACGCCGAATTCCACTACGGTGACGAGTATTTCGACGTGCCAAATTTCCCGCGGGCATTGGCTCAGCTGGCGATTGCGGCGATGGGTGACAAACCGGCCGTCAAAGCCCTCGACCTGGGTTGTGCCACGGGTCGCACCAGCTTTGAACTGGCACGGCATTTCGCGCAGGTTACCGGCATTGATTTTTCGGCCCGTTTCATCGGCCTGGGTACCCGGCTGGCCGAGCAGGGCAGGCTGCGTTATACGCTGGTCGAGGAAGGCGAACTAGTGGTTTTCAAGGAGCGCAGCCTCGCTGAATTAGGGCTTGATCAGGTCGCCCGGAAAGTCGAATTTTTCCAGGGCGACGCCTGCAACCTCAAGCCCGTGTTTGCCGGGTACGACCTGATCGTCGCCGCCAATCTGATCGATCGCCTGTACAACCCGAAGCAGTTTCTCGAAACAGTGCATCAGCGGCTCAATTCCGGAGGCCTGCTGTTGATTGCTTCACCCTATACCTGGTTGCCGGAGCACACCAAACGGGAAGCATGGATCGGCGGATTCAAAAAAGACGGCGAGACCTTGAACACATTCGATGGTCTGACAACGATTCTCGGCGAGCATTTCCGCCTGCTGCGCGGCCCCGTCTCCGTTCCATTCGTCATTCGCGAAACCAAGCGGAAATTCCAGCACACGCTCTCCGAAGTGAGCATCTGGGAGCGTAACTAGTTCCGGCAATCTGCAGAATCGTCGTCAATGGTCACGTGGTCTGCTGGTTTTTTGCTGGCGTTATTGCGTCGTCTTGTTGGTTGTGGGCTTGTTTGTGTCGTCCGCTTTTTTTCCTGTGCTGTTCTTGCCTCTTGTGTGGGTTTTTTTGATTGGCGGTTTTTTCTTTTCTTTTTCCGCCTCTCTCCTCTTCCTCCTTTTTTCCTCCTCCTTTTTTTTTGGCTTCTCCCTCCCTCCCCCCCCTCTCCCCTCCTCCCCCCCCCCCCCCCCCTTTGCCCCCCTCCCCCCTCTCCCCCTCTCTCGCTTGGCGCTCCTTCTTTTCGGTTGTCCGCCGTTTGTCGCGGGTTATGGAAATATCACTGGCCCCGCCCCCCGCCGAATCGTCGTCAATCTGGGCGAGGGCCTGATCGATGGCGCTTCGCTCGGTGGGCCGGACCAGGCGAGCGACTTCCTTGCCTTGGCGCATGAATACCAGCGTCGGCCAGAGTTTCACGCCGAATGAACGTCCCAGGCGGCGTCCCGGACCGTCTTCAACCTTGATCCGGCGCGTTCGCGGGCGATCGCCAAGGGCCGAGGAAATTAGCGGCTGGGCGGCCAGGCAGTGGCCGCACCAGGATGTGCCGAACTCGATGACGACGGGTTCCTGCAAGGCGTCGATCTCGGCGCGGGTCGGTTCAACTTCTACAGGGCCGAAGTGCAGGGCCATGGTATCTCCGGGTAAGCGGCACGATGCCTTCAGGTTCAGGAAAATACGGCCAGCATTTCCCGGGTATCGGCGTCGATTTCCGGCTGCAGGGCGGCAAAGTGCTGGCGGACGGTGTCAATTTCACCGGCGTCCGGGTCGGTGTCCTGCTGCGACCAGTCGAAATGCGTCCCCGAAATGACATTGCCCACATAAACGATGTCGGCCAGGGTCCGTATGGTCGTCGGCGCGGGCCGGGGCTGGTCGTGGTCGATGGTGGCGTTGACGATTTCCTCGGGCATGCCCAGGGCATTGAGCAGCGTGACGCCGATGCCTTCATGCCAGCGCATGATGATGTACTTGACGGTATCCGGGCGAAGCAGCAGCTCAGGATAATGGACCGCGCGGTAAAGCATGTAGAAGGCGCCCAGATCGTGTACCAGGCCGGCCAGCAGCGCCTCGTCCGGATTGATCCGGGTATAGCTACGCGCCAGGATGCGGGCGGCCACTGCGGTCCGTATCGAATGTCCCCACAGCGCATGGGCAAGTTCGCTGAAGACGGCCATGTCCTTGGAATGCAGGAGCTGGGTCATGGCGATAGCCAGGGCGGTGGTGCGTACCAGATCGACGCCCAGCCGGCTGATGGCGGCGCGCAGGTCCTTGGCTTGCGAGCCGTCGGGGCTGTAGAAGGCGGAATTGGCCAGTTGCATCAGCTTGGCGGCGATCAGCGGTTCGATGCCGACAATCTTGGCGATGCGCGCCGTCGGCAAATCGGGATTCTGCAACTCCTTGCGCAAACGCAAGGCCGCGTCGAAGTAGGTGGGGAAGATCACTTCGCCGGCCAGTTCGCGGGCGATATCCTCGAGCATGCGGAAGCGAGTGGCGTTCAGGGCCTCGCCGAACTTGTCGACGGTCGGATCCTGGACGGGCTCCGGGCATTGCTCCTGGTCTCGATTATCACTGGTGTTCATGAATTGCTGACTCTGCTTGATGCCGGGATGACCGAAAGAGATAACCACTTCATGCCCAGAGTATCTGTGAGTCGTGCATTGCTCGTCAAATCCGATTTCGCTTCAACCGGTGGAGATTCAACCCAACCTGATCCTCTCCCCGTAGCCTGTCATTTCCAGATAACCGCGGCCAATCTCCCGATCGTCCTCGACGACCCGCACGGCACCTTCCCAATAGACGGTGCCGGTAGAGCGGCGGCTGTCGAGCTCCTGATCGTCCAAGAGCGGCACTAGATGGAACCGTCGCGCGCCAATGCGCACGCGCCATTCGACGGGGTAGCTGATGCCGGTGCGCGCCGATCGCCAGTGTCGCAGGGGGGTGAAGGCGACGGCTTCCGGAGGCAAGGTCTGCGGATTTTTTCCCTCCAGGCGCAAGGTGGCGGCGGACCACAGCGCCGCGCCGTCCCCAGTGCGCAGCTGGAAGGCCATCAGCGCGCTGCCGTCGGCCAGATTGATGCCGATCCAGTCCCAGCCTTGCGCCAAAGGCGGCAGCAATTCGCTCGACCATTCGTGGTCCAGCCAGGCCAGGCCGCTCGCTTGCTGCTGTCGGCCGTCAAGGGTTACCTGGCCGCTCGCCTTGAGTTGCGGGCGACTGTAGTAGTAGCTCGCGTGGCGAGCGTCCGGCGATTTGGCGCTGAAACCGCCGGTGCCGTTCCGCAGAGGCGGGCCATCCGGCACCAGCGACAGCGCATAGGCAAAATCCTCGCCGCGAACTTCTGCCTGATACCGGTCTTCGTGCTGACCAAGCCGCCAGTCGGCGATCCAGACGCTGGTCTGCCCGGTGGCAAATCCGGCGCGCCCAAAGCCCGCACGTCCGACGCGCTGCTCGTGGCGCAGGCGGCCGAGGCGCGGGTCGGCGATGGCGGCATGGGCGAGGACCAACTGGCGGGGAGCGAAGGCGCTCGGGTTGTCTTCACCGATTCCAGTGCGCACGCGAAAGAAAGTGCACTGAAACCCCAGCGGGCTGCCGTCCGCCAAACTCAGCCAGCCGGTGGCGTACCACCACTCGGTGCGAAAGTCCGGGTGAGCGCCATGATCGGCGGGGAAAACCAGCTTTCGGCCGGGAAGCACCGCCGGAAATTCAACGGCTTCGGCAACCGCGTGTTCTGCTTCGGCGCGCCAGGCGGGCAGACTGGTCAGCGCCAGCAGAAAACTGCGGCGATCCATCACCAATCCTCGCGCACCGCGAAAATCGCCTCCTGGCGCATGGCCTGGCGACCGGCGAGTACCGCGGCAAGCGCCGCCAGAGCGATCAGGGCGCCAGCAAACAGGGTCAGCGAGCCCCAGGGAATATGCAGATCCATGCTCCAGTGAAAGCTCTGCCGATTCACCACCTCGATCAGCACCAAACCGATGGCGGTGCCCGCCAGCAATCCGCCGAGCACCCCCATCCCGGCAGACAACGCGCCCTCCTGCGCCAGCATCCAGCCGATCTGGCGACGGGTCAGGCCCAGATGGCGGAGCATGCCGAACTCGCGTCGCCGGGCCACGGCCAGTGCCGCGAAACTGGCGGCCACGCCGGCCAGGCCGATGATCACCGCGACGGCCTCAAGCAGATACGTGACGGCGAAGGTGCGATCGAAAATGCGCAGGCTGATGGCACGGATTTCCCCTGGGTAGGCGATGGCCAGCGTTCCGGGGCGGCCGGTCGCGGTGAGGGCAGCGGCCACCTGGGCGGGTGCTGCGCCGGGAGCCAGCCAGATGGCGGCTTCATTGGCCAGGCGATCGCCGCTCAGGCGGCGGTAATCGGCCAGGTCGATCATCAGCGCGCCAGTCTGGCGCGCATAGTCACGCCAGACGCCGGCCACCTGCAGGCGCACCCGTCGGCCGGCCAGTGGGAGTTCGACCCGTTGCCCGGGCCGCCAGCCATAGATGTCCTGCACGGCCTCGGAAATCCACACGGCGGGGTCAACGCCGCTGTCGCCGGAGCGTCTGGCGCCGACCACGGGTAGCTCGCGGCCGTCCGGCGACAGCGGCCGGGCGATCAAGGCGACCGGTGCGCGCCCTGCGGCCAGGCGCACATTGCCGTGACGGGTGAAATTCACGCGACTGATGCCGGATACGGCGCTTATCCGGCCTTGCAGGGCTTCGTCGAGAAAGCCGCCCGTCTGCGCCGTGCCCGTTCGCAGATAGAGGTCGGCGGGCAGGAGCTGATGCAGCCACTGATCTACCGAATCGCGGAAGGAAGCGACCATGATCGACATCGCCGCCGCCAGCGCGACGCTGGTCAGCACTCCGGCGGCGGCCACCACGGCGTGTCCCGGTGATGCTTCCAGCCGTGCGGCGGCAAGACGGAAAGGGACCGAGCCGCAGTTCGGCAATTGCCTGGTGATCCCGGCAGCGACTGCCGGCAGGATCATCACGCTACCCGCCAGCAGGAACAGCACCGCCACATAGCCACCCACCGGGAGACCCCGCAGCGGAGGAATCCAGCACGCGGCCAGACTGGCCGCGAGCAGGGCCGTGCCGGCGCCCGGATACCCCCGCCCGCCCGGCAGAGCCGAGTCGCCACCGGTCTTCAAGGCCTGGGCCGGCGATACTGTTGCGGCTTCGCGCGCCGGCAGCCAGGCGCCGGCGACGCCGGCCAGCACGCCGAGCGCCAGGTAAGTGACCATCGCTGCAGGTTGGAACAGCAGTTGTGGCTGCAGACCGGCAAAGTAGCCGGCGCCCAGATCGCCCCCGAGGAAGGAGAGCATCACCCAGGCCAGGCCGTGACCGAGCGCCACGCCGACAAGGCCGCCCGCCAGACCCACGACCGCACCTTCAGCCAGTAACCAGGAAAATAGCGTGCGGCGATCAAGTCCGATGGCGCGCAGGAAGGCAAACTCGGTACGCCGCCGGACGACCGAAAGGGCCTGGGCCGAGAAAACAAGAAAGCCCCCGGTCAAGAGTGCCATGGCGGCTAGCAGCGTCAGATTGACCCGGTAGGCGCGAGACAGGTTGGCGGCCTGGGTTTCGGCCGCCCGTGGCGTTTCGATGAGAACGCCGGCGGGTAGCAGGGGCTGTAGACTGGCGCGCGCCGCGTCGGGCGACACCTTCGAATTGAGGCGCAGGTCGATGCGCGTGAGCCGCCCGAGCAGGCCGAAGCGGTCCTGCACGACGGCAATGTCCATCACCGCAATACGCTGGTTTTCCGCCACGCCGGGCAGGTCGCCGGCCACCCGCAAATTCAGGATGTGAGTGCCCGCTTGCAGCCGGAGCGGGTCATCCGCTTTTGTCCCCAAGGCCGCCTGCGCGGACGTGCTGAGGAAAAGGGTGTCCTCAGAGAGGGTAGCCAGGCGCTCCGTTGCGGCTGATCCCATGCTTTGCGGCAACAAGGCCGGCGTGACGCGAGCCAGCGAGAAGATATCCAGCCCCAGCAGTTGCAGGCTCTCCTCGCGGCCCGCAATCTTCGCCTGTACCTCGACGACGGGGCTGGCAAAAGCCACTTCGGGGCGTGCGGCCAGAAGCGCATACAGATTCTCGTCAAATCCACCGCGTGGTCCGATCACCTGGAGGTCGGCGTCGCCGGCCAGGGCGCGCAAACCGCGGCCGAATTCGTTGAGCGCGGCCTCGTGTACGGCCTGCACGGCCATTCCGAGCGCGACGCCGAGAATGACCGCCACCAAGGAAAACAGGGTTGATAGGCGGCGCCGCGACAATGAGCCGAGAAATACTGGCGCCAGCCTCATGTATGCAGTCCATCTGAGTTCAGGTGCAGGACGCGGTCTGCGGTGGCCGCGGCTTCCAGCGAGTGGGTGACCAGAATTCCGATGGCGCCGGCTTCGCGGATGCGCCCGGCGAGCAGGGCGAGGACTTTGGCGCCGTTGAACGGGTCAAGATTGCCGGTCGGCTCGTCGGCCAGCACCAGACGCGGGCGATGAACCAGCGCACGGGCGATCGCCACCCTTTGCATTTCGCCGCCGGAGAGCTCGCGCGGCCAACTGGCCCCTCGATCGCCCAGGCCCACGGCATCGAGAAGCTGCTGCGCCGGCCCTGTGGCTGCTGCGCCTTGCTTGCCCTGCAGCCACAGGGGCAGCTCCACGTTCTGGAGGACATTGAGCTGCGGCAGCACGTGAAACGCCTGAAAGACGAAGCCCAGCTTGTCCCGGCGCAGGCGGGTCAGCGCATCGTCGTCAAAGCCGTCGTAGCGCTTGCCGTCCAGCGCCAGATGGCCGCTGTCGGGGCGGTCCAGCCCGGCGATGAGGTTGAGCAGCGTCGATTTGCCGACGCCGGATTCGCCGACGATGGCGACGTACTCGCCCGGCAGCAGGCGCAGCGAGACGTCGCGCAGAACGCTGCGCCCATTGAATTGACGGCTGAGGTTTTCGATGTCGAGCATGGGACGTAAGAGGCGTGTGCTTTCGGTCGGTTCCGCGGATTGCCCAGAATACTCTCTCGGTGCCTGTATTGCCTTCGTGTTGAGGTTAACGGGCTTTGTGTATATTCTCAGCTCGCTGAAGCAACTTGCCTGCCCAGGCGGTATCGATCCCTCAGAAAGGAAAAGACATGCATTTCGACAAGGAAGTAGATGCCCGCGGCCTCGGTTGCCCTCTGCCCATATTGCGCTCGAAGAAAGCGCTGGCCGAACTCCAGTCGGGCCAGGTGCTGCACGTGATGTCCACCGATCCGGGGTCGGTCAAGGATTTTGCCGCCTTTGCCAGGCAGACCGGCAATGAGCTGCTGGCGAGCACTGAAAACAACAAGGAATACGGGTTTTTCATCAAACGCAAATAGCGCGTGTTTGTCGCGTCAGCCCGGAACGGGTGAGCGCGTGCGACGGTATTTTTGGCGCCGTCGCGCAGCGTCGTTTCGAATGGGGTGCTACAATGACGCCCATAGGCCGAAAGTGGGTAATGGCGAAGCGCAGGCCACTGCAGCAGTGGTGAAATTGAACTGAGACTGCCTTCGTGGGAGTTCGGCGTCGACAACAATATGAATGGTCACTGCCAACAGTTCTTGCCGAAGCAGCCGGGCTTCAAATCCAGCGCATCGCGTGGTGTCGCGAACGGCACCAAATTCGTTTTGTATCGACTCAATGACCGACCCAGGGATCGCCATGGCCGCAGATGGCCCTGTCTCGCAATTTATTCACCGCTAGTTACTCTTATGGCATATTAGCGGACAAAACATGTTTTCCCGCCTTCAACCACGACTTCTTGGAGATTGACCATGAACCAGAGCCACCTCGATTCGGAACGGCAACGTATCAGCGAAGCGCGTCATCACGATCCCTTCGCCGTCCTTGGACGCCATCCCGATGGCAAAGAAGTCATTGTCCGTGCGTTCATCCCCTTTGCTGCCGAAGTGCGGATTGCCGAGGGCGGCATGCCGATGACCCGCTTTCCGGACAGCGACCATTTCGAGTGGCGCGGCGACGATAAAGGGTTGCCGGCGCACTACAGCCTGATCTGGCGCGATGACCACAATCGCGAGCATATCTCACGAGATCCTTATACCTTCCTGCCACAAATCGGCGATCTCGATCTGTACCTTTTCAGCGAAGGACGCCATCGTCATGCACACAATTTCCTCGGCGCCCGCGAGCACGAGGTGGACGGCGTCGGTGGCGTGCTGTTTGCCATTTGGGCACCGAACGCCGAACGCGCCAGTGTCATCGGCGACTTCAACAATTGGGACGGGCGTCGCCACCAGATGCGGGTGCGCGGCGGTAGCGGCGTCTGGGAACTG
Source organism: Propionivibrio sp. (assembly GCA_016705685.1). GTDB lineage: Bacteria > Pseudomonadota > Gammaproteobacteria > Burkholderiales > Rhodocyclaceae > Propionivibrio. Next base: position 34,312 of record JADJLB010000001.1, on the reverse strand, counting down.
TTCATCCCCGACCTCGACCCGGGCCATATCTACAAATACGAAATCCGCAATCGGCACAGCGGACAGGTTCTGCAAAAAGCCGATCCTTACGGCCAGCAGCACGAATACCGCCCGCGCACCGGCACCATCGTTCCCGCCCTGGGCCTATACGGCTGGGGCGACGGCGACTGGATGGAACAGCGACGTAGCCGCGACTGGCAGCATCTGCCCATGTCGGTTTACGAAGTCCATCTGGGTTCCTGGCAACGCGGCCAGGAAGGCGAGTTCCTCAACTATCGCGAGGCGGCACACCGCTTGGTGGAATACGTGAAGTACATGGGCTTCACGCATATCGAACTGATGCCGATTACCGAGCACCCCTACGATCCCTCCTGGGGTTACCAGACCACGGGCTATTTTGCTCCGACCAGTCGTTTCGGCAATCCCGACGATTTCCGCTACTTTGTCGACTACTGCCACCGGAACGGCATCAGTGTGCTGCTCGACTGGGTACCCGCGCACTTCCCCAAGGACGAACACGGACTGGCCAGCTTCGACGGTACGCCGCTATACGAGCATGCCGACCCGCGCCTTGGCGAGCACAAGGACTGGTCTACGCTGATCTTCAATTTCAGTCGCAACGAGGTCAAGAGTTTCCTCCTGTCGAGCGCGGTCTACTGGCTGGAAGACATGCACATTGACGGCCTGCGCGTGGACGCCGTGGCCTCGATGCTCTATCTCGACTATTCGCGCAAAGAAGGCGAGTGGATTCCCAACCAGTATGGCGGGCGTGAAAATCTTGCCGCCATCGACTTCCTGCGCGAACTCAATATTGCGGTGCATGAGCAGTGCCCCGGCGTCCTGATGATCGCCGAGGAGTCCACCTCGTGGCCGCAAGTCAGCCGTCCGACCTATGTCGGCGGCCTGGGTTTCGACATCAAGTGGAACATGGGCTGGATGAACGATACCCTGGATTACATGGCCCTTGAGCCGATCTACCGCCAGTATAACCATGGCATACTTACATTCAGCATGCTGTATTGCTTCACCGAGAACTTCATGCTGCCGTTCTCGCACGATGAAGTGGTACACGGCAAGCAGTCCATGCTGCACAAGATGCCCGGGGACGAATGGCAAAGGCATGCCAACCTGCGCACGCTCTACACCTACCAGTTCACGCATCCCGGCAAGAAGCTCCTGTTCATGGGCACCGAGTTTGCCCAGGGGAAGGAGTGGGACAGCTGCGGAGTGCTCGACTGGTATGTGCTCGAATATCCCCTGCATCAGGGCATGCTACGCATGGTGCGCGATCTGAACCATCTCTACCAATCCAGGCCGGCGCTATACCTCAACGAATTCGACTGGAATGGCTTTGAGTGGATCGATTGCCACGACGCGCAGCAGTCGGTCATCAGCTACCTGCGCAAGGGGCGCGACAACGAATGGATGGTAGTAGTGCTCAATCTCACGCCCGTGCCGCGGCACAATTACCGGATCGGCGTTCCCTCACCCGGCCGTTATCGCGAAGTGTTCAACTCCGATTCGGAACTGTATGGTGGAAGCAACGTAGGCAATGGCAGCGAACCGCTTCATACCGACGACTGGTCATGGATGAACCGCGCGCATTCGCTCTTGCTGACGCTGCCTCCCTTGTCGGGAATCGTCTTGGCCTACGAGGGGCAACACTAGATCGATGAGCGGCCAACAGCGATGCCGTTGCTGAAATGACGGATATCGAAGAAGTCGTCAACCGCCGGCTCGAGGAACTGCTGCCACAAAAGATCGAGGAGGCGCTGCGTCAGCGTGAAGCATCGAAAACCCCGACGCTGGCGATCATCGCCTCCCGCGGCACGCTGGACTGGGCCTATCCGCCCTTCATTCTCGGATCCACAGCCGCCGCCTTGGGTTGGGAGGTGGCGATTTTCTTCACCTTCTACGGCTTGAATCTGCTAAAGCGCGATGTTTCCGACCTCAAGGTCAGTCCGCTCGGCAACCCCGGCATGCCGATGAAGATGCCGTTTGGACCGGACTGGTTCAAGCGCATCAACTGGAACATCCCCAACCTGATCCAGGCGGGCGTTCCAGGTTTCGAGACGGTGGCTACGCTGTTGATGCAACAAACCATCAAGAACAACGGCGTCGCCACCATCGAAGCGCTGCGCGGCATGGCGCAGGAAGCCGGAGTCAAGTTCACGGCCTGCCAGATGACGGTCGACCTGTTCGGCTTCTGCCACGACGACTTCATTCCCGGCCTGGACTATGCTGGCGCGGCGACCTTTCTCCCGGTTGCACAGAAAGCCGACGTAACCCTGTTCATGTGATTTTGCCGAACAGCCGCTTAATTTCGCTTGCTCGGTCCCTTCCCTGTCGCTTGCCTGTCTGCTTCGTATCGCCCGGCAAATCGTTGCCGGCTTGATGCCGTTGTAGTTCCAGACCATAATCCACCCGAGGCAGAGCAAGTCAGCCTTTGGGGGGCAGCAGATGAGCAACCGTCGGAGCGGCAGGAGTCGACCCTGGGTGAGATACGTCACCCGCCTGGTCTTATTGCTCGTCGCCGTGGCCTTGCCCTGTTCGGCCACGGAACACGAGGCCAGCCTTGCCGTTGGCAGAAGCGTGCTGACGGTGACGATAGACGACAACTATCCCCCGTATGTATTCCGCGATTCGGACGGCGCGCTGAAAGGATATCTGGTCGATCTGTGGAAGCTCTGGGAGGGCAAGACCGGGGTGCGCGTCGATCTGGTCGCTACCGATTGGCAAAAGGCGCAACAGTTGATGGGAGCCGGCCAGGCCGATGTCATCGACACCGTATTCCGTATCCCTGAGCGCGATAAAACGCTCGATTTCACGTCGCCCTACGAACAGATTTCGGTGACGATCTTCAGCCATTCCGGAATCGGCGGCATCACCGGCCCTGAAGACTTGCGCGGATTCTCGGTCGGCGTCAAGGCCGGCGATGCCTGCATCGGCAAGCTCAAGGATTCTGGTCTTACGTCGCTGCAGGAATTCGGCAATTATGAAGCACTGGTGAAGGCGGCGGTTGCCGGGCAGATCCGGGTGTTTTGCCTGGACGAGCCGCCTGCCAATTACCTGCTTTATCGCCACCATGCCGAACGTGACTTCAACAAGGCGTTCCGGCTCTATTCAGGCAATTTTCATCGCGCCGTGCATAAGGGCGACAAAGCAACCCTGGCGTTGGTGAACGAGGGCTTTGCCTCAATTCCCGCTAACGAACAGCAGGCGCTGCACGACAAATGGATGGGCAGCAAGCTGGATCTGTTGCCTTATGGGCGCTACCTGGCGTATGCGCTGATGGTCGCTGCGCTGACCGGCGTTCTACTGGCGGTTTGGGGGGCCGCTTTGCGGCGCAGAGTACGTCAACGCACGGCGCAACTGGAAACCGAACATACCCGCCTGCGCGTACTGCTCGAAACTATCCCGGACCTGGTCTGGCTCAAGGACGAAGCGGGCGTCTATCTGTTTTGCAATCCGCTGTTCGAACGACTCTACGGCGCAAAGGAAGCGCAGATCGTCGGCAAAACGGACTACGATTTCGTGGGACGTGAACAGGCGGATTCTTTTCGTGAGCACGATCGCAAGGCGCAGGCGGCCGGCAAGCCGACGAGCAATGAAGAGTGGATCACCTTTGCCGACGATGGTCGGCGCGTCCTGGTGGAAACGACCAAAACCCCGATGCATGACACCAAGGGCCAGCTCATTGGCGTGCTGGGTGTTGCCCGCGACATTACGCGGCGGACTCAGGCCGAGCAAGCGGTGCGTGAAAGCGAGGAACGCTATCGCGTGGCATTTCGAACCAGTTGCGATTCGGTCAATATCAATCGTGTTACCGATGGGTGTTTCGTCGATACCAATGTAGGCTTCGAACGCATGACCGGTTGGCGGCGCGACGAAGTGATCGGCCGAAGTTCACTGGAACTGGGAATCTGGGTCGACCCGGAAGATCGCCGGCGCATGGTTGAAAAACTGGGCCAGGAAGGCTTTTGCGAGAACATGCGGTTTCGTTTCCGCCGCAAGGATGGCAGCGTTCTGGTCGGGCAGATGTCGGTACACGCCATTCCCGTGGGTGGCGACGAATGCCTGCTCTCGGTCACCCGCGACATCACCGAGCAGATCAGGATCGAGGAGGCGCTGCGCCAACGCGAGCAATATCAACGGGCGCTTCTTGACAACTTTCCTTTCCTGGTCTGGCTCAAGGACAATAACAGTCGCTTCCTCGCTGTAAACCAGCCGTTTGCCGATGCCTGCGGCCAGGCCTCGGCCGGCCTGTTGGTGGGTAAAACCGATCTCGATATTTGGCCCTGGGATCTGGCCGAGGCCTATCGGGCCGATGATCGGGCCGTGCTCGAAAGCGGCCGGCCGACGAGTACCGAAGAGCAAATTGCGGTTGGCGACAAACGAATCTGGTTCGAAACCTACAAATCGCCGGTCATGATCGAAGGAGAGGTTATCGGCACAGTTGGCTTTGCGCGGGACATTACTGCGCGTAAAGCGACCGAGGAAGAAGTTCGGCGTCTGGCGTTTTACGACACGCTGACGCATCTGCCCAACCGACGACTGCTGGTTGATCGCCTGCAGCAGGCCATTGCATCGAGTCTACGCATCGGAAAACAGGTAGCGGTGCTGTTCATCGATCTGGACAACTTCAAGGTTCTCAACGACACCCTCGGCCACGGCATCGGCGACCTGCTGTTGCAGCAGGTCGCCAAACGTCTTGAGCGATGCGTCAGGGAGGGAGATACCGTAGCACGGCTGGGGGGCGACGAATTCGTTGTTGTCCTCAAGGACTTGAGCGGAGAAGTATTCGAAGGCGCCACACATGCCGAAGGCATCGGCGAGAAGATCCTCGCCGAACTTGCCCAGCCGTACGATTTGAACGGCCACGAAATCAACAGCACGCCCAGCATCGGCATCACACTCCTTGCCGACCGCGAGACAACCTTCGAGGAGTTGATGAAGCGCGCCGACATGGCCATGTATCAGGCCAAAGGGGCCGGCCGCAACACCCTGCGCTTCTTCGATCCGCAGATGCAGGCGGCGGTCGCTGCGCGCATCGCGCTGGAAGCCGATCTGCGCAACGGTTTGAGGCTTGGCCAGTTGTTGCTTTACTACCAACCGCAAGTCGATGGCCATGGCTTGGTGACGGGTGCGGAAGCGCTGGTCAGATGGCAGCATCCTCGACGCGGACTGGTCTCGCCCGCCGAATTCATCCCGTTGGCCGAAGAAACCGGCTTGATTCTTTCCTTGGGCGCCTCGGTGCTCACGACCGCCTGCCAACAGTTGACCGTTTGGTCGCGCGATCCGCTGACGGAGAATTTGACCCTGGCGGTCAATGTCAGCGCCCGGCAGTTTCGGCAGCCCGATTTCGTTGAACAGGTATCGGCCGTGCTGGAAATTTCAGGCGCCGATCCGAAGAAGCTGAAGCTGGAACTCACCGAAAGCGTACTGCTCGACAACGTCGAAGAAATCATCGTCAAAATGAACGCACTGAGGGCTTGCGGCGTGAGCTTCGCGCTGGATGACTTCGGCACCGGCTATTCGTCGCTTTCTTACCTGAAACGATTGCCCTTGAACCAACTGAAGATCGACCAGACTTTCGTCCGCGACGTGCTCAGCGATCCGAATGATGCCGCGATAGCGCGTACCATCGTCGCGCTGGCGCAAAGCCTGGGGCTGTCGGTGATCGCCGAGGGGGTCGAGACCGAGGCGCAGCGGGAATTCCTCGCTGCTTCAGGCTGCCATGACTGCCAAGGCTACCTGTTCGCCGCCCCGATGCCGATAGAGCAATTCGGGGAATTTATCGGCCGGAAATGAGCGTGTCTGGTTCAGTACACTGACGGCACGATCATTTCCTTGGGCACGGGATGCCGCAGGTAATCCGGGTTATGGACGCGCTCAGGCAGGACCACGGGTTCCCGCTCGATTTCTTCGTAAGGGATCTGGCTCAGTAGATGATGGATGCAATTGAGGCGTGCCTTCTTCTTGTCCACCGCCTCGACGATCCACCATGGCGCCTCCGGAATGTGCGTGCGTTCCAGCATCGTTTCCTTGGCCTTCGTATACTGCTCCCAGCGACGGCGCGATTCCATGTCCATGGGGCTGAGTTTCCACTGTTTTAACGGGTCGTGGATGCGAATCGAAAAACGCAGATTCTGTTCGTCGTCGGTGATCGAAAACCAGTACTTGATGAGCACGATGCCGGAGCGGATGAGCATCTTCTCGAACTCCGGTACGCTACGAAAGAACTCCTCATAGTCCTCGTCGTTGCAAAACCCCATGACTTTTTCCACGCCGGCGCGGTTGTACCAGCTTCGGTCGAAAAGAACGATCTCGCCGCCGGCCGGCAAATGGGAAACATAACGCTGGAAATACCACTGGCTCTGTTCGCGTTCGCTCGGCGCCGGCAGCGCGGCGACCCGGCAAACCCGGGGATTGAGGCGCTGGGTAATGCGCTTGATGACCCCGCCTTTGCCGGCCGCATCGCGGCCTTCAAACAGGACGACCACCTTGAGTTTCTTATGCACCACCCAGTCCTGCAATTTGACGAGTTCGCCTTGCAGACGGAACAGTTCCTTGAAATAGAAATTCCGGCCCTGCGCAGTTTCGTCGCTGCCTGTGTTGGCCAGTTCGCCGATTAGCGAATTCATGCGGTTGTCGTCGAATTCCATTTCCAGTTCTTCGTCGAAGCTGTCCAGCATGGCCTCGTGAATCCGTTGCGCTTGGATGTTGTCAGTGCTCATGGGTAGTCCAGTACGGGTTGGTTTGCCGGCAAAGTCAGTCGAAAGCTGGATGAGGTATTCCAGAGGGGATCGATAATCTCACAAAACGCGGGCAGCGAATATTTCAGTCGTGTGACAGGTGCTTTGACACTTTTTGCGCGCTGAGTTCGCGCCGCGAGCGTTCTCTGCGCCCATTCATTCTTATGTAATAATCCGCATCAAATGTTCATTGGATAGTCCAGCATGGAATCCTTGCTCGTACTGGCCGGCCTGATAATTCTTGGCATCCCCATCGTTCTCTTGCTCCTGGTCATCGGCGCTCGCAGCCGGGTCAGCGCGCTTGAACGCAGCGTCGAGCAGCTCCGGGAGGAGATGCGGTATCTCCAGGAACAGGCGTTGGCCGCGCCCGCAACGGCGTCGGACGAATCAAGCACCCCGGTGTTTGCCAGCACAACCGCGCGGCCGATGGAAAGCGCGGCGCTGCGCTCGACCGACGAATCGACGGTAGTTTCCGAAGCGGCACCCGAGCCGGCTTTGGCTGTTGTCGCCGAGGTGGAACAACCGCCGCAAAGCCCAGTACCCGAAGACTATGATCCCGGCCCGGCCACCATTCCGGGGTATGGGGCCGTGCCGGGCGCGCTGGCCACGCCCTATCAGGCCCCTGAACCGCCAGCCTGGCTGGGTAAAGCCAAGGCCTGGCTGTTTGGTGGCAATCTGGTGGCCAAGGCGGGATTGCTGATTCTCTTTTTCGGCGTCAGCTTTCTGCTCAAATATGCGGCGGCGCGCGTTTCCGTGCCGATCGAACTGCGGCTGGCCGGCATCGTGCTCGCCGATATCGTCCTGCTGATCTGGGGCTGGCGCATCCGCCAATCGCGGCCTTCGATCAGCCTGCCCGTCCAGGGCAGTGCCTTGGGCATCCTGATGCTGGTGACCTTCGGCGCCTTCCGCCTGTACGGGCTGATACCGGGTGGTCTGGCGTTCGGCTTGCTGTTTGTTCTGACGGCCTTCACTTGCCTGCTCGCCGTCCTGCAGGACGCCCTCTGGCTGGCCATCTTCGGCATCGTCGGCGGCTTCGCCGCGCCGATTCTGGTATCGACCGGGAGCGGCAACCACGTCGGGTTGTTCTCGTACTACGCCCTGCTCAATGCCGGCATTGTCGTCATCGCGCTCAAACGTTCGTGGCGCTTGCTCAATCTGCTGGGCTTTGCGTTCACCTTTGCCATCAGCACCGCCTGGGGCGTGCTGCGTTATCAGCCCGAAAACTACACGTCGGTGCAGGGCTTCCTGATCCTGTTCTTCGTCTTCTACGTCGGCATCGCCATCTTGTACGCCAGCCAGCAGGCGCCGCGCCTCAAGCATTATGTCGATGGCACGCTGGTCTTCGGCACGCCGATGTTGGCCTTCGGCCTTCAGTACGGTCTGGTGCACGACAAGCCTTTCGGCCTGGCCTATTCGGCCCTGGCGCTGGGGCTGTTCTACATCGGCCTGACGCTGGCGCTGTGGCGGCGGCGTGGCAGTTCGCTGCAATTGCTCATCGAATCGTTCCTCGCGCTGGGCATCGTTTTCGGCACGCTGGCCATTCCGTTTGCCCTTGACGGTCGCTGGACGGCGGCGGCCTGGGCGCTTGAAGGCGCCGGCATCGTCTGGGTCGGCTTGCGTCAGAAACAGAAATTGGCCTGGGCATTCGGGGTATTGGTGCAGGTCGGCGCCTGGGTGTCCTACGTCGCTTCGGTCAGCGGGCTGAATCCGCAGCTCGCGGCACAGTCCAACCTCTGGCTCGGCTTCCTGCTGCTGGCTGGCACCGGTTTCGCCGTGGCCGTGAACTTCCGCGGGGAAATCGCACCAGCGGATGAGGACGAAGGGGATGAAACCAACGGGATGACAGCGGTATTCACGCTGCTGTCCACCGTTTTTCTGGGCTTCGCGGCGCTGTGGTTGCTGGCCGGCGCGTGGTCGGAAATCTACCTGCGCGGCGGTGCGCACATCCACACCCTGTACGCCTTGAGCGGAGTCGCCGTCGCCGGCATTCTCGGTCTGGTTGCGCGTCGTCTGGATTGGGGGACGGCGCGCTATTTCTCTCTGGCGCCGCAAATGCTGGCCGGCCTCGTGTTCTTGTGGGTGCTCGATGCAAACCGGATTTGGATGCCGCATACCCACGACGAAAACCTTTTCGACAGCGGTTTTCTCGGCGGTCTGCTGATCGCTCTGGGCGCCAGTGTTTCCAGTCTGGCTTTTTATCGCCAGCCCGAGAGCAACGCGGGTCGACTTTCGCGCATGCTGTTGGCCTGGTGCGCATTTTGGTGGTTTGTTTTCGTACTCGGCAGCCTGAGCGGCTGGGCCGACTTACAGCTTGCCCGCCATGGACTCTTCAGCGAAACCGCCTACCCGAAGATTCATCCGGTGTATGGCCTGTTGCTGGCGTCGGGAACTTTCCTGTTCGCCCGGCTGGCCAGTCGGCTGGAGTGGCCTGACTTGCGCTGGCTGGCGTGCGCCGTCTGGCCGGGCTTGCTGACCACCCTGGCGCACATCTTTCTTCAGCTTGAACATACGTCGCGCTATTTGCCGCTCTGGCCGATCTGGGCGGCGGCGCTGGCGTTGTGGCTGGCAAGCGAATGGCTGCTGCGCGAGGGCAAGTATGACGGGTGGTTGCAGCCCGAAAGCCACCCGAGAAATTACCGGGTGCTGCAAGCGGTTCACGCGCTGCGCACTGTCGGTCCCTGGCTGATTCTCTGGCCGTTGGGACACAATCTGGTGACGCTCGCGCTGCAGGTCGATACCGCCGAGCAAGCGCGCCTGCTGGCTGAATCAGGCTGGTTTGCCTCCGGCAGTTGGGCGCGCTACCTGCCGGCCTGGGCGATGATGGCCTACGTCGCGCTGCTGATTCCCCGAGCCCGCGACGAACGCTGGCCCACCACGCCGATTTCCGGCTGGTATCGAGACGTGCTGATTCCACTCGGTGCGCTGTGTGCGCTGGTTTTGGTGGCGATCTGGAACCTCACCCAGAACGGCCGGATGGAGCCGCTGCCTTATCTGCCGCTCCTCAATCCGCTGGATCTCAGCACCGGCTTCGCCGCCATGCTGGCCGTCGCCGGTTGGCGCCTCCATGCGCAGCCCGAAGAGCGGGCGCTGCCCCGTCGGGCGATCATTGTCGCCGCCGTCGCCGTTTATCTGTGGTTCAACCTGATGCTGTTGCGCACCGCCGCGCATTACCTCGATATTGCCTATCAGTTCGACGTGCTGTTCCGCTCGCAATTCGTCCAGGCCATGCTGTCGCTGGTGTGGAGCGCCACGGCGCTGGTGCTGATGCGCTTTGCCGCCAAGCGCGTGAAGCGCCTGCCCTGGATGGCCGGCGCTGGGCTGCTAGTATTGGTCGTCGGCAAACTGTTCTTTGTCGACCTGTCCAATGTCGGTGGCATCGAGCGCATCATCTCCTTTCTCGGCGTCGGCGTGCTGATGCTGGCCATCGGCTATCTGGCGCCTTTCCCCAGCGAAAAATCCACCGTCGCAGAGTGATGCCCATGCCCAAATTATTCCTCCCCTCCTTGTTGCTGGCGCTGAGTTCTGCCACTCCGGCGTTTGCTGCGAACCCGGTTCAATCCGATACGCCGGGCGACTATGCTTACGCCATGCCGCTGCAAGTCAGCGGCAAGCAAGGCGTGGTCGGTGTTCAATTGCCGCAGGCGGTCTATCTGAAAGCGAGAACGGCCAATCTCGACGATCTGCGAGTGTTCGATGCCAAGGGCGTAGCCCAGCCGTACGCCTTGCATCGACCGCAACCCGAGAAGCCGCCCTTGCGCGCATCCATCGCGGCAAGCATCTTTCCGATCCGTTCCCATGGCGAGACCAATGCCACCGGAACAGCGGTTGATATCGACATCCGCACCCGTCCCGATGGCAGCGTCATGTCGGTGCAGGCGCATGCCGGCAAGGCGTCAGGCAACACAAACGGCGCAAACACCACGAATGCCAGGCTCAGCAGCCTTGTCCTCGACTTCGGCGCCGCGGCCAAGGGCGACGAGAACAACCCGGCGCGCATCGAGGCATTGCGCTTCGGTGCGCCCAAGGGCCAGACCAATTACAACGCCGAGGTCTGGCTGCAAACGAGCAGCGATCTCAAACACTGGAGCACCATCGGCGCCGCCGAACTGAGCTGGCTGACCAACGATAGCGGCCAGACTCTGGCCAACGACCGCCTCGAATTCAGCCCGCAGACGTTTCGCTATGCGCGCTTGATCTGGCGTCGCGGAGCGCCGGCCGAATTTTCGTCGATCGACGCGGAAACGCTCACCCAGCCCAGCCGCGAACCCGTGCGCGAGACACTGTGGATCGCTCCGGAGCCAGTAAAAAGCTCCGGCGTACAGGCCGGCCAGCAGGCTGGCGAGCTGATCTACCCGGCCGGAATCGCCCTGCCGGTCGAACAGGTCAGCCTCAGGCTGAGCGAGCCGAACATCGTTTTCCCGGTCGCGCTGGGGTACTACGTCGAGCGACCCAGTCGCCACGGCGGGAAGTCGACGGAATGGATTTTTCAGCCGGTCACTCACGCCACCTTCTACCAGATCACCCAGGATAGCCAGACCCGCCGTTCCGGCGCGCTCAGCATTGCCCTCCGGCATCAGGCGGAATGGGTAATACGCCCGCTCAATCCCGCAGCGACGGCCCGGCCCGCACTGGGCCTTTCCTGGCAGGCCGCGACGCTGGTTTTTCTCGCCGGCGGTACGCCGCCCTATACCTTGAGTTTCGGCCGCAGCGACGCGACGCCGACCAGCCAGCCGCTCAGTCAGGTGGCGCCCGGATTCACCCCGCATGAACTGGCCCAACTCGAACAGGCGCATGCCGGCACCCTGCAGACCGGCCCGGTGGCGGCAACCGGCGACAGCGCGGCTGTGCAAGCCAGCCTGTCAGCGCGCCAGCGCACCTACATCCTGTGGGGCGTCCTGCTGCTTGGCGTTGCCGTGTTGGGAGGAATGGCGTGGAAGCTGATCCGGCAAATGAAGGCGGGATCGGACAAGGCGAACTGAATGAACACCAACAAGGTCAACCGGACATATGCCTCTGACCGTATTCATTTCGAGCACCTCGCTGGATCTGACGCAGCATCGCAAAGCGCTTGAGCGCTCCCTGCTCGATGCCGGTCTCGGCCCGATCGGGATGGAGCACTTCGCGGCGCAGCCGGATCAGCCGTTGCATGCCTGCCTGCGAGAAGTAAGCGAAGCCGATCTGTTCGTGGGCATCTATGCCTGGCGCTACGGCTTCGTTCCCGGCGACGCGGGCGTCTCGATCACCGAGCTGGAATTTTCCGAGGCGCAGCGCCTGGGCAAACCCTGTTTCTGTTTTTTCGTTGACCCCGGCTTTCCGTGGCCGGAGGAATTCCGGGACCAGGGCGAGCCCGCCGCACGCCTTGATGAATTCAAGCGGCGTATGGATGCGCTGCTCGTGCGCTCAACCTTCACGACACCGGACGATCTGGCGGCGCGCGTGCTCGCCAGTATCCAGCGCTACGAACGTTCAACGTCGAAACGCGCTACTCAGGGTAGTGCGCAGACCCCCGAGCAGCGCAACCTGACGACGCTCCTTGAACGCAGTAAACAGTTCTGGGTTGCCGGCGTTCTGGCCAACGTCGCGAACAGCGTCGGCATCTACGCATTGACGATGATCCCGGAACCCGACGCCGTCGACCAGCACTGGCGCGACGGAACAGCACCCGACTTGCCCGCGCAGCAAGCTCTTGCGGCCGGCCAGTCGATCCTGGACATCTTCGAGGACTCGGGGCGTCTGCTGTTGATTCTGGGCGATCCGGGTTCGGGCAAGACGATCACGCTGCTTCAGCTTGCGCAATACCTGATCGAACAGGCGCGCGGCATTGCCAGCGAACCGGTCCCCGTCGTGTTCCATCTTGGTTCGTGGTCTGCCCGGCTGCCGCTGGAGAAGTGGCTGGTTCTCGAAGCGCGGAGCAAATACTACGTATCGGGCGATCTGTTCGAAAAATGGCTGCGCGAACACCGCATCGTCCTGCTGCTCGACGGGCTCGACGAGGTCGAGCCCGCTGAACAGAGCGCCTGCGTGCAGAGCATCAACGCCTTTGTCGGCTCCGTGGGCGTTCCCGGAATCGCGATCTGCGCCCGCCGCGCGGAATACCACACGCTGACGACGAAGCTTCGCGTCAACGCAGCGATCCGTCTCGAAGCACTTTCGACGGCGCAGATCGGCGCCATCCTCTCGTCATCGGAACAGCCGATGCGGGGCTTGCAGCAGGTCCTCGATGCAGCACCTGAAATGGCCGAAATCGCCGGCTCGCCGTTGATGCTCAACCTGATGCGGGCCACGTCGCAAGACACGTTGGAATCCGGAATTCAGCAGACGCGTTCAGGTTCGCTCGCCGATGCCGTGGTCGCCCGCTACGTCGAAGCCCGACTCGCTGCCGATGGCGTCGAAGAATCCCACAGGCAGGATGTGCTGACCCGGCTCGGCTGGGTTGCCAGGAGAATCATCGAAGGGGGAGGCAATGTATTCCAGGTTGACGCGCTGCAGCCAAGCCAGCTCAGCGGCATCGCGCGCGCCGCGTACTTCCTGCTGACGCGCATCGTGGTCGGTTTGGTGCTCGGATTGACCGAAGGCATCTACCTGGGCCTCGTTTCGTGGGCACAGGCCTCGTTTGGAACAGCCCTTTTGAGAAGCGTGTCGGTCGGCCTTTTGTTCGGCCTGGGAGCCGGGCTCATCGATCTTTTCCGGCAGGGCCGTATGGCTGCCGATGGCGCTGGCGAACAAGCTCAGCCGCAGCGAAAAGAAGCCTCGTGGCCCGTCAGTCTGGCGCTCGTGCTGTTCCTGTTTGCCCTGTTTGCTGCGTCGAACTGGGCGCTATGGCACGCCTGGGAACGTGCCGGTTTCGGGATCGTCTGGGCCTTGGTCGTCGGTCTCAGAAGTCGAGGCGGCGGCATTGCCCACGACATCAGAATACCCGATATCCGCTCCTGGTCCTGGCGCTCGGCCGGCAAGGGATTCATGCTCGGCGTGGCGATCGCCACAGCGGTTTTCGTCGTGCCAACCGCCATCGGGGCTTTCCCTGCGGTTACCGAGGAAATGTCGAAGTATCCCGCGTCCACCAGCATCATCATTGCCGGTTCGACGGCCTTGCTTTACGGTCTGATCGGTGCGGTGTTCATGGGCTGGCGCGCCAATACCATTGCCACGCAGGTGCGCCCCAACGAAGGCATCCGCCTGTTCAGGCGCAGCATGCTGCGCGGCGGCGCGCTACTCGGAGCCGTCACCGGCGGATTCCTCTGGCTGGTGGTATCGGGAGGCATGGCGCAGACTACCGGCGCCGCCATGGCCGCGTTGGCCGGCCTGGTTATCGGATGGGTCGTCGGCAGCTATTTCGCCGTGGTCGGTGCACTCTGGTACGGCGGCATCGACATCATCAATCACTACGCGCTGCGCGGCATTCTTTGGCTTTCGGGTCGCACGCCGCTACGGCTGATTCGCTATCTGGATAGCGCGGTCAAGATTCGCCTGTTGCGCCGGATCGGCGGCGGCTACGCGTTCATTCACCGCGCATTGCTTGAGTACTTCGTGGCGCGCGAGTCGGCCGCGAAATCGAAATGAATCCGGCTCAATGGCTTCGATTGCTTGCCGAAAGACTTCGCCGATTCGCAGTACCAGATCCGGGACATGATAATCTCCGAATCGTGTTTGACCCTATTCATACTTGTGGGCTTTCATGGCAGGCGGCGACGCTGGTATTTCTCGTCGGCGGCACACCGCCTTACACCGTGAGTCTTGGTCGCGCCGGTGCGACACCGACCAGCCAGCCGCTCAACCAAGTGGCTCCCGGATTTACCCAGCGCGAGCTGGCACAGCTCGAACAGGCGCAAGCCGGGCAGGGTGCTGCCACCGGTAATAGCGCCGCCACGCAGGCTGGTCTCTCGTCGCGCCAACGGACCTACATCCTGTGGGGCGTCCTGATCCTTAGCCTGAAGTTGATCCGGCGGATGAGGGCGGGGCCGGACAAAGTGAACTGAACGAGCTGAAAACGCGGGCGGATATCGATGACTTTGCAGCGGGCCATGTCGGGCATCCATACGGAAATGCCCATTGGATAATTGATATTCCATTCGGTTCACCGCAAAATGCGCAGATGAATAGACTTTTTCTACAACGTCGTTAGCGAACACAGAGGAACAGATTTGGTACACGTTTTGAAGGCCGAGGTCGAAAAGTGGATGGCGAAGCAGGGCTTCACGTTTGAAATGCACGTGGCAAAGTCGTTTCAAGCAACTTGCTCAGTGGTGGATCAAAGCCAATACTATAGTGACCCGATTACGGAGAAACTGCGCGAAATCGATGTTGTGGCCCGTCACCTCGCACAGGTCGGCAAAGCAATTGTCGAGTTTGTATATGTAGTTGAATGCAAGCACTCAATAGACAAGCCGTGGGTTATGTTTACACATAAAAAGTCGAAGACGTACGACGAGAGTCTGGCCATGTGCACACTTCCGGCGACCCAAAACGGAAACGTTATGTTGCTGGAAATGGCAGTAAAGCACGTTTTCGAGGGAAACTACTTGTTTGAGCAGCCGGATCGAATTGGTCACGGAATTACGTGTTCCCTGCAGGGAAACAACGATATTGCGTTCAACGCGGTCCATTCAGTCATAAGTGCATCAATCGGACTGAATAGGAAGGAGGACGAATACAGCGTTGCTACAGGTCTGAAGGGTTACAACCCGATTCAAGTGACGCTGCCCATCGTTGTCCTCAATGGGCTGCTCTTTGAGTCGTATCTCGACGACAATGGCGAGCTCAAGCTCGAGGAAATTGAACGCGGTGTATTGCTTCAGGCGAGTACGGCAAGCCGGGGCGCCAGTTGCAGGGTTGACGTTATTCCCGCCAAATCGCTTCCCAAGTACATTGAGGGAATCGATACAGGGTGGAAGGCTCTACGGCCAGCTATCGAAAATGATCTCGGCAAAATGAAGGAAATTGTGCAACGAGAACGTGGCTGCTAGCAGTAGTTTGCAGCTGACGAAGTCGTTCAAAATGTGCATCTGGCGTGCTTCCGTCTCGGCGGAGGCCAAAGGGGCCAGGCTCGAATTGATTGCCACATCACAGTTGTTCGAGCCTGGCCCCTTTGCTTCTCTTTGCTTCTAGAACCGGCTTTCACAATCGCTCTGCAATAGATGGCCTCTCAATTCGAGGCCACCAGTTCGTGGCACTATACGCGCGGATTTTCTTCCTTCGTTTTGTGGGTCTTTCCGATGAAAATCATTTTCGGCATCGCCGCATTGTGTGTTCCCGCCGCCGTCCTGACGGCGACGGAAGTCTTTCCCAAGTTCACGCTGGAGACGGAAAATCACGTCGTCGAGATCACTTCACGCTGTCCCGAGGGCTATGTGACTTGCGATCGGGTGATCTACAAGGGCGTCAACAAGAAGACGGGCGCGGCGATCACCTTGCGCGGCGAGACGATGCACCACCCCTGTGCCGATGGCGTGACGCCTTGTCGCTTTCTGGGCTACCGTTTCCGCAATGGCAAGCACGTTTACTATGTGTGGGAAGACGCTGACGGTGAACAAGGAACGCTGGAAGTTAGAGCGGGCCGCCAGGCTTTGCTGACGGAGCGCGGGACATGGAAATAAGCCCAGCGGCCGCTTCGCCCGAGCCGGCGCAGCTTCCCGCAGATGCATCGGCACGTCTGGTTTGGCCGCGGCGACTCAGTGGCGCATGGCTGCTGGCTTGGACGGGCCTCACGCTGTGGGCGGCGTATGGCCTCGCCACCGCCTGGCCCTACGAGCTGCATCCCCTCTTGCTCGTGCTGCTTGTCTCCATGTCTGGCCTGGTGTTTCGCGCCGGGGATCTCGTCTTCATGCGACGGCGCGGACGCCGTCTGGCGGGTTGGTGGCGCACGGCCGGCCGACTCGCCGCTTTGCCGCTCGGCGTGGTGCTGGCCTTCTTGCTGTTCTCCAAACTGGAGTCGATCAGCATGACCAGTTTTGAGCGTGAAATCGCGACCTGGGTGCGCCAGATGCACGCCGGTGCATCCGCTTCCTGTCCAGCCGACGGCAGGTATGCGGTCGACGCTACGCTGAACTCATATCTGGAGAAGTCAGGCGCGATACGCAGCGGCACCCTTCATCATGGCGACGGGCGCTTCATTCTGGAACTCAAAGGGCGTTCCATCGACATCGACGGGAGTACGCTTTACTACGACTCGGTCACTCGGAAGTGGAAACGCTTTCACAATGACAACCGGGAGCGGACTGCAGAGTTTCAGGCCTTGATCAACACCATGGCGGAGTGCCGCTTTGTCTTGAAATAGCCCCCAGTTCCAGTGGGTGCGGAGGCGCCACAGCGAAGTTGGCCGGAAGATCACTGCACCACATATGTCGCTGTGGTTTCGGGTGTCAATTCCCGCAAATGGAGCTGGTGTCGATCACTTTGTGGCGTGTCATGCTCGGTAGGGAAAAGGTGATACCCAATCGGCCGTTGATATTCCATTCGGTACACCGCAAAATGCGCGGATGAACAGACACTTTCTTAAGCGTCGTTAAACGACTTCGATCGTCATGAGCGTGTCCTCTCTGCTGGCCGCGTTGCTCGGGCTGAACCGGGCCGGACGAATCCTGTACATAGTGCTGTTCGTACTTGCCGTGCCAGCGATACTGGTGTGGTTTGTGATCTTGCCGCGTTTTCAGTTCAGCGACGCCGACGAACGGCTCTTTCGCGCTGCGCGTCATGGGGATTTCGCGGGCGTGGATCAATCCCTGGCCGCCGGCGGTCGGATCGATGCCGCAGCGCCCATCGACGGCAAAACGGCAATTTTCCGGGCGGCGGTGTTTGGCCATGCCGATCTCGTCCGCTACCTGCTGAAGCAGGGGGCAGATTTGGGTGTTCGCGGTACCGATGGCAAGACTGTCCTCGAAGTCGTAGACGCCGCACGTTCAGAGGAGCGCGACGCCGCGCGATTGCGCGCATTGGATGCGGTAGCCGTTGCACTGCGAGCCCGGGAGCCCCAACGATGAGCCGACTGGTAATCGGCTTTGTTTTCATAACGCTCGTGCTCGGCTGTTCACGCATCGAGACCCCACCCCAGGGCGGCGACCCCGAACGCGCGCTCGTCGCGGCGACAGAGCTGCGCGACGTCGCCAGAGTGCAGGAGTTGCTCTCCTCCGGCGCCGACCCCAACAAGATGATTGAGCACAAGGGCCATTCCCGCTCGGCCTGGAGCATGGCCCTGCAGATGTTTAGGACGGGTCACCCCGAGCAAGTGGAGATCATCCGGGCCTTGCTGAAGGCCGGCGCGAATCCGGATGCGGCGTGGGGTGCGACCGAGGGCTCGGGCACGGGCGCGCGCGCTCATGCCGTTGGCACCATGGCGCCGCTCTTGGTGGCGATGCTGCATCCGGACCCGCAGATCGTCCAAGCCATTCTCGACGTGAAGGGTACTGCCGTAGGTGGCGAGACCGCGCTGGTTATGGCGATCGAGTCGGGTCAGACCAAGATCGCGCATCTGTTGGTCGAGGCGGGTGTAAATGTGAACTGTCGCCCGGGGGCCAACACGCCCCTGTTGGCGGCCATCGAGGCCAGGGATGAAGCGATGATGATCTACCTGGAAGAGCATGGCGCCCGCGAGAAACCATAGGCTTTCTTACGGAGCGACGCCGCCGGATCAGTGGTCTTGACCTAAATAGGTGGACACATGAGGATGTCTAATTTTGCCGATAGTGAAAGGAATGGAATATGCAGCTACCTGAGATGATGATTTCGAGATTCCCACTAAATCGCATTGGCATTGGTATCGTCGCGTTGATTCTGCTTGTCGTTTTGTGGCCGTTCTACTCCGTGCCCACAGGAAGCCGAGGTGTCGTCACGCAATTTGGAAAGATTGTCGGCATTGAAGGAGAGGGTCTGGCCGTATTGCCGCCATGGCAAAAGCTGTCCAACTTTAGCATTCGGGCTGAGAAGGCCGATATAGAGAACGCTGAAGGCAGCACCAGTGACACGCAACCGGTGAAGGTGAGCATGACTGTTCGGTATAGCATCGCCACGGATCGGGTCTCGGAGGTTTTCGAAAAATACTCGCACGACGGCAATCTGTCTTCCTATGTTCAGACCGCGACGCAGGAAATTTTCAAGGCCGTGACGGCGAAATACACGGCGCCCGATTTGATCGCGCTGCGCGCCAAAGTATCAAGCGATATCAACTCGGCATTACGCGACAAATTGTCGCTCTATGGCGCTCAAGTAATCAATATCGACATGCGGAACTTCGCATTTTCCGACTCCTACATGCACGCCATCAATGACAAGGTAACGCAGGAACAACTTCGCCTTGCCGCTGAAAACAGACTGAAGACGGTTGAGGCCGAGCAAAAGCAAAAGGTTGCAATTGCTGAGGCGGAAGCAAACGCCAGGAAAGCGCAAGCCGACGGGGAAGCCTATGCCAATCTCACTATTGCCAAAGCGCAGGCCGAGGCACTGCGCGTTCAGAATGCCGCCCTCGCGCAGAACAAGGACGTGCTTGAACTACGGCGTATCGAGGTCGAAAAAACCAAAGCGGAGAAATGGAACGGTGCGTTGCCGACGGCAATCTATGCCGGCGCTCCAATTCCCTTTCTGAATGTTGGAAAATGACGCAAGGGGAATTTCAGTTGGTTGCCATGCGGCCCGTTTTTTGCAGCCGACTGGGGCTAGTCCGACAGGCTGCTAGGCAACCAGCGATTGACATCGGCGTATGCGTAAAAGGATGTCACCCATGTTTTCACGCGCGATCGCGGTGTCGTAGTTGGCCTGCCCGCGCAGCCACCATCCATCGCTTAGCCCAAAGTACCGGCACAGTCTCAGATCGGTGTCGGCAGTAATGGCTCGTTTGCCTGCGACGATATCTCCGATGCGTTGTGGAGGGACGCCGATATCCTTGGCCAGGCGGTATTTTGTCAAGCCAAGCGGCTTCAGGAATTCTTCATAAAGCATTTCGCCGGGAGAAACAGGGGGAACGGTACGCATGTCAATACTCCTTCAGTGGTAATCGACGATCTCCACGTTTTTCGGGCCTTCCGCAGTCCAAACAAAACACACGCGCCATTGCTCATTGATGCGGATGCTGTATTGCCCCCTGCGATTTCCCTTCAGTGCTTCCAGTTGGTTGCCAGGGGGAACACGCAAATCTTCAAGAACCATCGACCAATCCAGTTGCTCAAGCTTTCGCAGGGCTGGCCGCTCAATGTTGACCCAGCGACGCACCCGCTGACCGAGAAAAAGCGCATGAGTGTCTTTGCATTTGAAGCTCTTGATCGGCATGTGCGAATAGTAACGCTATGCGTTAATAACGACAAGCATGAAAAGGCTGTCGACAGCAATCAAGTGCATGCACGTGTCCATGGGCTTGCAGTGAACCATGAATTGCACGCCAGAAGGACCACAGACTGGAGCCTTGCTGATTTGTTCAGTCCGCAGCAAGGTGCGCTGGTGAAAGTGCTACTTCCACAACCTCGTTGCGCATCTTGTGATGCTCTTGTGAGCCCGGCCGGGTCGCCGCAGAATGCGTTTGTGAAAACCTTCCTTCGACCGCTCGGTTAATCGACCTCATGCCCACGCTTGGTTTCAGCCACTACAACCTACGATCTTCCCGCGAGCTGATGGAGAAGCTGCGCCTCTTCTACTGTGAAGTCGTTGGCCTTGCGGTCGGCTATCGGCCGCCATTTGCGAGCGCAGGCTACTGGCTCTACGTCGGCGAACGGGACGTCTTGCACCTTACGGAATCCACGCCGGGCGAAACACGATCAACGGAAGCAGCAACCACTTTCGACCACGCGGCGTTCAATTGCAGTGATCGCATGGCGTTTGAGCGTAGGCTGGCCGAACATGGCATTCAGTTCAAGGTGGCCCGCGTTCCACAAACGGGTCAGATTCAGCTCTTTTTCAGGGATCCGGCCAACAATGGCGTGGAACTCAACTTTGCGAGTTGAAGCGTATTTACGCTCCAACTCGCTGCCCAGCTTGGTCATTTTTGATTTGAGGAGAACGTTATGAAACTTACAGGCCAATGCCTCTGCGGGGCAGTCAAATATCAATGTTCGGCTGAGCCGGTGATTTCGGGTAACTGCCACTGCAAGGATTGCCAGAGGGCGTCCGGTAGCGCTTATGCGCCGACGTTCTTTGTTCCGGAAGATGCTATATCGATACAAGGGGAAGTGAAGTATTTCGAAATTGCTGGCGGAAGCGGCAAGAAGGCAAGGCGCGGTTTTTGCCCGCAGTGCGGTTCCCAGTTGTTTGGCAAGCCGGAAGCCATGCCCGGTCTGATTGCCGTTCGTGCCGGCACCCTCGACGACTCGTCTCAGTATCATCCGCAGGTCGATATCTTTGTCAGCAGGGCGGCCCCCTGGGATTACATTCCGCCTTCGGCCACTACATTTCCCGAAATGCCGCCCAATCCAACGGTCTAGCCGATCCACGTTGGACGCCGTCGAAAAACTCGGTCACCCGCGATAGTTGTAGCGTTCGTTGCCGGTAGGCTTCAGTTCTTCTCCTGATCTGTGGTTTTGCGGTCGCCAGCGTCGATATGATATCGCGGCAACAAGGCGCCGCAGTCGCTGCAGAACTTGGCTTGCGCAGGGTGCCCTTCGGTCAGGCATTCGTGGCAGGTGCGCGTGGTGACTTCCGTATGCATGCGTCGTGCCGCGAATTCCGCGCTGACGATGCCGGTGGGCACGGCCAGCGTGCCCCAGCCCATCAACATCATGGCCGAGGAGATCAGGCGTCCGAGATCGGTCTTCGGGGTAATGTCGCCGAAGCCGACCGTGGTCAGCGTTGTGATCGCCCAGTAGATCGAAACCGGAACGCTGGTAAAGCCGTTGTCCGGCCCTTCGACCACGTACATCAGGGTTCCCATGACAACGACGACTATCAGGACGAAGGACAGAAATACGGCAATTTTTCGGTGTGTGGCGCGGATGGCGTTGCTCAGTTCGCCAAATTCGGTGACGTAGGCGCCCAGTTTGAGGATCCGGAAGATGCGCAGCATGCGCAGTACGCGCACATTGATCAAGGTTTGCAGTGACGGAAAGAATAAGGCGAGGTAGGTCGGCAGGATGGAAAGCAGGTCGATCACGCCGAGCACGCTGCGGGCATAGCGTTCAGGATGACGGACGCACAGTAGCCGCAGAATGTATTCGAGGGTGAAAACGGCGGTAAAAAACCATTCGAGGATGGTGAACAGATCGCCCCAGCGGGTGCTGATCGATTCGATGCTGTCGAGCATGACGACCGCGACGCTGGTCATGATCATGGACAGCAGCGTCAGATCGAATACTCGTCCAGCGCGGGTGTCGGCTTCGAAAATGATGGTGTACAGACGCAGCCGCCAGCCGGCATGGGGGCGTCCGAAACGTTCGTCTGCTGGGTGGTGTATCGGGTTTGGTTTCAGGGCGTCCATATGTAGTGCTCCAATGCGCTAATTCAGGGCTCAGGATGTCACAGGCATGCGTGTCATTTTATCGCACCCGTTGGCAATGATGCGTGTAGAGTTCAGGCGAAGGCGCTGCGATCCGGGTTTGTGCAGGGCGCAAGTCGGAATTTCGCGCGCCACGCTGACAATGGGGTCAAAGGGAGGAATTGTGTTCGATCGCCAGTGGCCGTGGCCCATCTTCTGTAGCCGTCGGGGAATTATGGTCGCGGGCCTGAGCCTGCTGCTCATCCTGGGCGCCTGCCAGACGACCACGAGCGATGGCAGCATGGCGTTACCGGCACCGTCGGTTCGTCCAGCGCAATTGCCAGCGGCTCAAACAGTCCGTTATGTAATTCGTCCCGACCTGTCCGAACTGCGCTTTCTGGTATTTCGTGCCGGCACCCTGGCCCGGCTCGGGCACAGTCATGTGGTTCAGGCGAACAATATCCAGGGTGAAATCCATCTGGCTCAGGCCATACGCCAATCCAGTTTTTCGCTGGTGTTGCCTGTTGCCGATTTCAGAGTTGATGACGAGAGTTCGAGGCTTGAGGAGGGCGAAGAGTTCGCCAAGTTGCCCGACGCGGAAGCGATTGCCGGCACCACAAGAAATATGCTGGGCGAGAAGGTGCTCGACGCAGCCAGGTATCCGAATATCGAAATCGAGTCGCTGGCCCTGGACGGCCCGGACTGGGGGCCGGATATCGCGGTACGCATCAAATTGCATGGAGTCGAACGTGAAATGACCGTGCCGACCGCCATTGAGCGCAATGGGGAACAACTGGTCGTCACGGCGTTGTTTTCGGTCAATCAGTCGGATTTCGGCATCACACCCCTGAGTGGCCTGGGCGGCGCCGTGCAGGTGGCCAACACCCTACGTGTGCGCATGCGCCTCGTGGCCCGAAAGGCATGAAGCCGGCGACAGGACCATGCTCGATCGAGACTCGCCCACCGCCCGGAGCGGAAATTCGCTGATTCACGAAGACGACGGCGAACTGACGCTGCACTTCAATCTTCCGACCATCCAGAGCCGTATGCTCAAGGCCGAGCCCGAACGGTTGGTGTTGGATTACACGCGGACGATGATGGGCTTTTTGCTGCTGCAGCCGAAACCGCAACGCATCGTGATGGTCGGCCTCGGCGGGGGCTCGCTGGCCAAGTACTGCTGGCGCAAGTTGCCTGACTGCGACTTCATTGCCATCGAGCTCTCCGCCGAAGTCATCGCCTTGCGCGATAAATTCAAAATTCCGCCGGATGGCCCCCGATTCCGCATCCTCTGCGGCGATGGCGCCGACTACATGCGCGACGACAACGCGCCGGCCGATGTGTTGCTGATCGATGGGTTCGAGCCTGACGGACAACCGGCGAGGCTGTGCAGTACCGCCTTTTACGACGACTGTTTCGACAAGCTGAATGTCGGCGGCGTTCTCGTGGTCAATCTGTGTGCCGACGATACCGGTTACGGCAGTTACATCGGCAGAATCGGCGATTCCTTTGCCGGGAAATGCCTTGTCGTCGATGCCGAAGACGGCGATAACAAGATCGTGTTTGCCCAGAAGGGCAATACCTTCCCGCCCGGTTTAAACGAACTGGCCGAGCGCCTGCGCATTCTCGAAGCAGTGCATGCCGTCGATCTCGATAAAACGGCGCAAGGGATGCTCCAGCAGGCCAAAAAACGTCGCTGGGGGCGGAGGGAAGGCAAGAGGAAAAAATGACCGGCTCGGTTGCGATTTAAGCAACAACGGGTATAACACGCGTCGCGCATTCGGTGATAATAGCGGCTGCGTATCGGATGTGTTTGGTAGGCGGCTTGAGCGGCAAGGCGAGTTGAATGTTATTAGTATTGGGAAGAAAGAATGGAAGGCGAAAGCTTCCTCACGAGCACTAAGATCAGAAGAAAACGGAAGCGGCGCATCATTTTCTGGAGAACGGCAGCACTCGTCGTCGTCGCTGTCACGGCAACGGTCGTCTGGCTCGAAGCCCGCGACTCCTCGTTGCAGGCGCATTTCTTCTCCGGATATGCGCGAGGCATTAGCTGGGAAACTCAGGATGGCCCCAGCGCCGATCTCTGGCTGCCCCAGTTCGGCCCCTACAGCACGCGTCTCGGTTATACCCAGATGAAGGACATGCTGCCGCGTCTCGTTGCTGCCGGTTTTGAAATTACCGCGCAGGCTCGGCAGTCCGACGGATTTCGCAACATCACCCGGCGCGGCTATTATCCGATCTACCGCGAAAAATCGCAGGCCGGGCTGACCTTGCTTGACCGCAACGGAACGCCGATCTACGACAGCCGATATCCGGAGCGTCAGTACGCTTCGTTCGAGGCGATTCCGCCCGTGCTGGTTGACGCGCTGCTCTATATCGAAAATCGCGATCTGCTCGATACCGATCACCCGTCACGCAACCCGGCCGTAGATTGGGGGCGATTGAGCCGCGTGGCGGTGGGCCAGACGTTGCGCGCCCTCGACCTCGAAGGCGGGCGGGCGGGCGGCAGTACGCTGGCTACCCAGATCGAAAAATTCCGTCATTCTCCCGGCGGTCGCACGCGCGGTGCCGACGACAAGTTGCGACAGATGCTTTCGGCCTCCCTGCGCGCGTATCAGCAAGGCGAAGATACGCTGCCCGCACGACAACGCATCGTCCTTGACTATCTCAACTCGGTGCCGCTCGCCGGGCTGGCTGGCTACGGCGAGGTCAATGGGTTGGGCGACGGCCTGTGGGCGTGGTACGGCCGCGACTTCGACACCGCCAATCGCTTGCTGTCCGACCCGCACGCCGATCTGGCCGCGCGGGCTCAGGTGTTCAGGGAGGTGCTGTCGCTGATCGTCGCGCAGCGCCGCCCATCCGGCTTGCTGCTGGAGTCGACGGAACGCCTCGATAGCCTGACCGACAGTTACCTGCGCTTGCTGAGCAGCGACCGAGGTATTCCTGAAGATTTGCGCGATGCGGCCCTGCACACCCGGCTGGTGCCGGCCCGGCGGGTGCGTGCGGGTGAAGCCGTATCCTTCGTCGAGCGCAAGGCGGTCAACGATGTCCGAGGGACGCTTGGCGACCTCCTCGGTTTCGAGGATCTGTATGCCCTGGACCGCTTCGACCTCAAAGCGCGAACGACGCTGGACGCCGCCGCGCAATCCAAGGTCACGGCTTATCTTGGCCGTCTGGCCAAAGCGGACTACCTGCGTTGCGCCGGTTTCAAGGAGCATCGCATGTTGGACCGTGGCGACCCGGCGGGCGTCAACTACAGCTTTACCCTTTACGAAAAGGCGCCGCTTGGCAACGTGCTGCGCGTCCAGGCGGACAACCTGAACCAGCCGCTCGACATCAATGCCGGAACCAAACTCGATCTGGGGTCGAGCGCCAAGTTCCGCACCTTGATTTCGTACCTGAATATCATAGCCGACCTGCACCGTCGCTATGTCGACCTGGACGCCAAAGCCCTGGCCGGCATCGCCACCAAGCCTAGCGACAGGCTGAGCATCTGGGCGCTTTCCTATTTGCGCAGCAGCGAAGACCGCAGCCTGACGGCCATGCTCGAAGCGGCCATGGAGCGGCACTATTCGGCCAGCCCGCAAGAGACGTTCTTTACCGGCGGCGGCGTACACCGGTTTTCCAATTTCAAGCACGAGGATGACGGCAAGAATCCGAGCGTGGCCGAGGCTTTGGAGCAGTCGGTCAATCTGGTCTTTGTCCGGATCATGCACGACGTTGTGCATTACTACGCGTATGAGGCAGAGGATGCTCCGGCACGCGCGCTGCGCGAGAGCGACGACAATGGGGGCAAGGAAGCGCGCGAGACGTTCCTCAACCGCTTTGCCGAACGTGAAGGCATCGGCTACCTGCGCACCTTCTGGCACAAGTACCGCGATGTCGCGCCGGCCGAACGCCTCGATGTGCTGGCCGATTCGGTTCCCGCGCGTCCATCGCCTTTGGCGGCGGTGTTTCTGGGCGTGCAGCCGGAAAGCGATTTCGACGCGTTCCAGGCTTTCATGCGTCAGCGCCTGGGCGATCGGGCCGGTACCGACGCCGGCCTGCGCCGGCTTTTCAACAACCATGCCGTGCGCAACTACAACCTGTCCGACCAGGGGTATCTGGCGCATATCCATCCGCTCGAACTGTGGCTGGTTCGTCACCTGCACACGCACCCGGATGCCGGGTTGCACGCCGTCGTCGCCGCCAGCGTTGCCGAGCGCCGCGAGGCATCGCGCTGGTTGTTCGCCAGCCGTTTCAAGCATGCCCAGCAGGTGCGCATCGATATCATCGTCGAGGTTACTGCGTTCGAACGCATCGCCGCTGAATGGCGTCGGCTGGGTTACCCCTTCGAGCATCTGGTGCCTTCGCTGGCGACTTCGATCGGCAGTTCGGCCGATCGCCCGGCGGCGCTTGCCGAACTGATGGGCATCGTTGTCAATGACGGCATACGCCGCCCGACAGTGCGCATCGATCAATTGCATTTTGCTGCTGCAACGCCCTACGAAACCGTGCTGGAGCGTCGATTCGAACCCGGAGAGCGGGTGCTGCCGGCTGAAATTACCCAGGTGGCGCGGCGAGCCCTGTTGCGCGTGGTCGATAGCGGTACGGCCCGGCGCGTCAAAGGCGCCTACCGCGACGCCGAGGACAAGCCGATTCCGATTGGCGGCAAAACGGGCACCGGTGATCATCGCTTCCAGGTGATCGGCGCGGACGGGACGGTCAAGAGTTCGCGCGTCATGAACCGCGCAGCGACGTTCGCCTTCTACATTGGCGAGCGCTTCTACGGCGTGGTGACCGCTTTTGTGCCGGGGGCCAAAGCCGCTGGTTATGACTTTACTTCAGCACTGCCCGTACAGATACTCAAGGAGTTGCGGCCGGCATTGCTGCCATTGGTCAGTGGCAAAGAAGCCGATCCGGGGCGTTGCAGCGAGACACCCCAGCGCATGGTGGAGTCGGCGAAGGGCGAGCCAACACCACCGGTAACGCATTCCGTCGGGATGACCAAGACTGGCGGTTGATCGCGTAGTCCAACAGGAGAGCAGGAGATGAATACCGAGACGATTCAGGAGCCTTACGTCCTGCGCAGTGACTCCGGGGACAATCGCCCAGGCATTGCGACGCTGACACTCAATCGGCCGAATCAGTTCAACGCGTTGTCGACAGGAATGATCGCTGCGCTGCAAACCGAGTTGGATGCAATCGCTGCTGATCCGGCGGTACGTGTTGTAGTGATTGCCGGTGCCGGCAAGGCATTCTGCGCCGGGCACGACCTCAAGGAAATGCGCGCCAACCCCGCCAAAGCGTTCATGCAGGCATTGTTCAAGCAATGCGGGAAGATGATGATGACGATCACCCAAATGCCGCAGCCGGTGATCGCCCGCGTGCATGGCATCGCCACAGCGGCCGGATGCCAGCTGGTCTCGACATGTGATCTGGCCGTTGCGGCCGATGTCGCGCGCTTCGCCACTTCAGGCATCAATGTTGGGCTGTTCTGCTCAACCCCGGGGGTCGCGCTTTCGCGCAATCTCGGCCGCAAGCAGGCGCTGGAAATGTTGCTGACCGGCGACTTCATCGATGCACCGACGGCCCTGCAACAGGGGCTGGTCAACCGGGTCGTTCCCGCCGATGCACTCGATGCCGAGGTCGATAAAATCGCTCAGTCGATTCTCGCCAAGTCGTCGCTGGCCATCGGCATGGGCAAGCAGATGTTCTACAAGCAGCTCGAAATGGGGCTCGACGCGGCCTACCAGTACGCGTCCGAAGTGATGGCCTGCAATATGATGAGCGAGGATGCGGCCGAGGGCATCGACGCTTTTGTCGGCAAGCGCAAGGCCGAGTGGAAAGGCCGCTAGGGGCGGCAGTCGACGCTAAGCTGGCTACCGCAATTGGTGTTGATTTGCGCCTGTGCAGTGCGGGATGTTGGCGTGATACTCATCCAGCGGTCTCAGTTCGGCCAGAAGCGGAAGTTCGCCCCAGGGGGTTTGCTGTCGTTGGGATGGCTGCAGCACTCCGTGAGCTGCCGTAGGGTCAATTCACACAACTCGGCCTAAGCCGTCTTTGGCTGT
Organism: Propionivibrio sp.; assembly: GCA_016705685.1. GTDB lineage: Bacteria > Pseudomonadota > Gammaproteobacteria > Burkholderiales > Rhodocyclaceae > Propionivibrio. The sequence goes on along the minus strand of JADJLB010000001.1, from coordinate 6,125 downwards.
CTGGTGCCAGTGCGTCGGTAATTCATCCATTACCGGACGTTGGTCAGCGAGGTAGGTCGAACGGCAGTCTTGCCGTTTAACCGCTGGCAGACACAAAACTGCAGCCCGCCTTGCGGTACGCGATGTGTCGGGCCGCGCACCGACCCAAGCCTCGGCCGGGGCCGCCAAATTTTGTCACACCCGCCCTTCAGCGTAATTTCTTAGCATCAACATACCCGTGTGCGTATGGCAGTGCAGGTAGCGTCCCGCTCTCAATATCATCCAAAGTGGATGCCGACATCGAGAGAAATTCTAGGGCTGCCCCACCATGTAGGCGACGTAGCACTTCGGCGATGGTCAGGCATGCCGCGATAAGCCCGACGAACGGAACGCCAACGGTCCGGGAGGCAAGTTGCGTGAGCCCACACCCGTCCATTCCCGCCTGCTTCAACGCTTGATAGGCAGGCTGTGCTTCGAAGTTCTCATCGGCTTGTGCGACCTGTCCGCCCCAAATTTGCGCCGGCGTGCGGGAGGCCGGAAAAGTGTGGATAGACATGTTTCGGAAAGCCTGAGGTCCTCCTCCCAACCCCACCTCCACAATTAGGTCAAATCCCGCTTGATCCAGCACTGCGCGGGCGTTTGCGTTGTCCACGCCGCAAAGGGCCAGCCCTGGTTCATCCTTGGTACGACGCGTCCAGGGGCCGAAGCGGCGTTCCTCTAGGTAAGTGGTAAACCCTCGCGCTTCTAGCCAGTCCGACACGACCCGGCTTTTCATCTTTCCGATGTCGGTAATACAGGACAGCATTGAAGTGCTGTCATTGGATTGGGCGATGCGATCATAGTCTTGCAGTACCAGATGGACTTCGCGCGGCATTTCATACGGCAGGCAAGCCAGCAACCATGAAAAAGCTTGACCAAGATTGCCAAGACCGATCAGCCAAAGGCGGCTAGGCAGGTATACGAGCGCGGGTTCGCTTTCGTCCGGATTCAACCAATTCGCGCCCGGACGCCACAGCGAGAGCCCTGCGTCCCTATGCCCGACCGTAGCGTGATCACCCGCGTGAACAGCGAAGGCCTCGGCGGCGCAAGCGGCAGCGGCGAGGATCGGCGCGAGCGGTATAGCTTCATCATCCGCAAGATGTTCGCCGCTGTCCGCAGGTACAACGCCGCCGCGCCATCCGTCCCATGTCAACTTCCAAGCAGGCAGCCCACGTGGAGATGCGACTGCGTTCCCGATCAGCGCCGTCGGCCATTCCGGGCGCGCTTCCGTGGCAACGTTGCCGCCTAGTTCAATGACGGCCTCAATCAGGTGATCACGGGACGTCAGCGGTGTTTTGCTGGCGCAATCGGGGAGCCCAATTACGTCGATCCCGGCGAGAAACGTCCTGCGTGCGACATTGATGAGGGAAAGCAATGCCGTCTGGCATGCCACGGAGCTTGCAATATCTGCACCCACCACAATGGTCAGTCCGAACTTCCCGAGCAAAGACATCGCCTCCTCATAGGTCGCGGAGCGCCCACTGTCCATGAAGAATTTGGCGCCGCGATGCAGTTTGGTGTGATCAATGATGTCTTCCATGTCTAACTCCAGAATCCGGTGTAGAAGAAGTTCCGCGCGCGGTCAGGGCTCCTGTTGATCCATTTGTGTTGCCCCTGATATTCATAGACGCCCATGCGGCTTTCCCTAATTGGCCAGCGCGCGAAATCAGGCACGATGATGGCGATATGACCGGCGCGCGCGACCATTGGATTGGTTTTGTCGGCGTGACTCTGGAAGCCGGTATCCGGGTGGGTATGGACATCGGCAACGACGGTCAAGCACTCCGCGCGGCACCGCGCCCACAGTTCGGAAAATGCATCCCCATGCAAGACGCACACGCCGGTCGAATAGGCATTGGCATCCAGGTCATCGTAATAGATGGCGGATTTCACCTCGCTTAGCCCGTTTTTTTCAACACCGAGCAAGAACGCTCCGGCCTCATGCCGGTGTTCGCCGCGCCGGTGAAGTTCTGAAACGATTTGATGCCAGAGGACGGCGGGGCAGGTAAGCCGGTGCTCAGGCGCCCACCACCCCCGCATAGTCGCTTTGATTGAAAAGTTCATGAATTTGCTCCAGATAGCAGATGAGCCCGCGATCTGGTTGCCAGAGGCGCGAGGGGTGTTCATTGATCCAGTTGGGGTGCCCTTCGATCGACATACGGTCGCAAGGCAGGTATAGGCAATGCCCCTCTTTCCAGTCCGGGCGGAAGATTGACGGGACAACCCTCGGTCCCGTCGGCCATTTCGCCATCGGCAAAGGGCCATTTGCGTCCAGGTTCCACGGCTGACCCGTCACCGGGTTTTGCCGGTAGCCGGTGCACTCGAAGCGCAAGCCAAACTCCAGTGGCGCGTTCGGGCGCGGCGGTGCCGAAATGGCGAAGACGACGTGTGGCCATTGAAGAGCCACAAGGCGCCACCGCCCTTCAACCTCGCCGCAGCGGATGTCCGCCGCCGCAAGGTCCTGTTCGAGAAGCAGTTGAGCAGGAGAAGGTGTAGTGGTCACGATTAGCCCTCGACACGCTTTTCTGGAACCAGGTCGAAGCAGACGGCGCAGTCACCCTTGGCCAGTTGGTGCAGCGGAGTATCGCTGGTCGGGCGCTCCGTGGAACCGCAGAGTTGCAGCACGTGGTCGGCGGCGTCCTTCGGCGTAATGTGGAAGGCGTGCACAGCCTGGGCTTTCACCGCGCGGACGCGGGTGCCGGGCGGGAATTCCTGTTCTTCCGTCTTGTCAAGGAAGCGCACGATTGCCTTGATGCGCTTGCAGCGCGTGACGTAGATGCGCGTACCACGCTTGATGCCGGGAAGGGCGTGGTGGCGCTCGCCGTGGAGGGGTTCCTCCGCTTCATCGATGAAGATGAAGGTATCGGCGTCGATCGCCACACCCGCTGCAACCAGAGCGTCGTGCAGATCGCCGAGAGTCGCAGCATCTTTCAGGGCCGCTTCAATGATCCCCGGGCGGTCGTGTGATTGGATGAAGATGTTGGTGGTCATATCGCTTACTCCTATGAGGAGGCCCCCATTTGGGCCTATATCTAGTAAGCGATGCGACCGTCAAAAAAGCGGGGACGACTGTTCTCAGCTCCCGCAGCTAAAGTAAAAGGTGCAGTTCGGGCACTTCCGCTGTTCAGGTTTCGTAGGAAATTCACCGATTTCAATTGCTGCGATTGCATCGGTGTACTTCTTAAGTTGTCTGTCCTCGTTTCCGGGTGGAACGACCACGACATCCCCGGATGCCAGATAGAACGTTTCCACGCTGATTTGTTTGCCCGGATAACGCTGCTGGGCGCCTAGCCGCATCAGGGCGTAAAGAGGCTGATCGTGTTCCGATTTCGTCTTCTTTCCAGTGCGGTTTCGCTGCACGCGCACAATACCTTCCGGTGAAATCAAGACCCGATCAGGGGTAACGGAAACGGAAGACGTTCCCAGCGTGACTTTCCATTCCTGACGATCATATGTTCCTACTTCCCCCGCGATCGCCGCCGCCATCGCGCGTACCATTCCTTCAGCAGCGCCCCGGTAATACGCTTCGAAGCCGTGGCCCACTGGCCCCCGCTCCGCCCACTCCGCCTGAAGTCGCTCTAGCCCCGCCGTGAGGTCCGCATTCCGTCCCGCCTGCCGTTCGCTTTCCAGCCAGCCAACAGTTCTGTAAACGCAACGGTGAAACTGCACATACGGTGTGTCGTCCCGCCCCCCGCGCAACCCTTCAACGACTTCGTGGCGATACCGTGCCGGGCAATCCATGTGCATCTTCAATTCACGTTCAGGATAAGTATCTCGTCGCGCCTGGGGAATTTCCACCAAAGGAGGCGAGAAGGTCTTTCCTGAGCCGTTAAACCTGACGCTCGGCAGACGAATGATGTCAAGAAATTTTGAGGCGCTCGCGCTTTGCGTGGTGTAGCGCTCTGCGCGGCTCAGCGAAAGATAGTCCCGCGCCCGTCACAATCCTACGATAAACACGCACTCCTCTTCCGCGTCATGATCACCAGGGGAGGGACAAGAGTTGCGTCAAGCTCTCGGGCGGCGGGCAACGAACCCATTGCTAGTCGTCGGCATATAGCGGGTAGCAAGTGCGGGCAAAATGTGCAGCCCGAATTCGAGGCCTTTGCTGCCATGAATCGTCAGAACGCGAACAGCGTCAATATCGGATGCTTCCGATGAAACAGCACGATACATACCATCTTGATTGAGCGCCTCCAGGCGCCGGATGCGCGCAAGGAACTGCTTTCGATCGTGCGCCCCGGCGGTATATTGCTCGCCGCACACTTTTAACAGTTGATAGATTGCGATCAGCTTCTGATGCGAGGCCGCATCATTGGTCTCCAGAAGCGGCCTGAGGTACGAACTTCTTTCAAACAACCACGTCGTCAAGTAAACCCAGGGTGGCGCCTGCTCCAATCCTTTGAGTTGATTGCCAAGGCGAGCAAGGCCAACCCGCCCTTCCGCGCTTATGCCTGGAATCTCGGCCACGCGCCCAAGGGCCTCAATGATTGAGACTTTGGATGCTTCGGCCCAATGGCGGCATTTGATGGCGTCATCTCGGGCGACTTCATATTCCGGGAGTGCGGCAATCCGGGTCAAACCGACATTCCCGTACTCACTGTCAAGGGCGACGAGGGAAAGCAAATCCCTGATTTCTTTGCGCTCGAAAAGGTCACCCAAGAAAAGCAAGGGAATGTTGAGATGCTCCAGTGCCCCCGTGATTCGCGCAAGCGTCAGGTGCGTTCTTGCGAGGATAACCTGATCACTATGGAATGCCGAGTTCGCGAAACCGTTCAATCTGACTTGCGATATATTCCGCCTCCGCCGAAATCGTCGGCGCAACCGCCATTGTTACGGCGCCGCCATCATCGCGAAATGCCCCCCAAGCGCCACGCATGGAGCCATTGCCCATCGAAGACGAGAAGGTCTCGAAGGCGCGGACGATTGGAGCGCGGGAGCGGTAGTTCGTGGAGAGGGAATGAGACTTTCCGCCAAACTCATCTGGGAATCGAGTCACATTGATGGATCCGCGCCCGAAAGCGGTAAATTGATTGGCGCTGATCTGCCACAACCCATGGCACCGCTCCTTGCTTGTGGATAGCCTGCAACATCCGTGCGCTCGCAAGGTTAACGTCCTGATACTCGTCTACGTGAATGGCCTTGAATTGTGAGATGTAAGCTTGAACGTCATTGTTGGATTCGATGAGTTTGATTGCCAGTAATACGAGGTCGCCAAAGTCAACGGCATCTGCATCTTTAAGCGCTTCCTCATAGACTCGATAGACGTGAGCGATTTCCAATGTCTTTTCGGCGGCTGCAATGGCATCTTCATCTCCTGAAGCCTGCGCGGCTGCATGGGCCGCATCCGCTTCCCTGCGATACACCTCAGGTGAAATCAGCTCATCCTTGCACCGGGAAATCGCTCGAAGAACATGCGTGAGATCGTAGGCTGGTTCATACAGATTTTGAAAATGATATAGGGATAGTTTCTCCAAATTGGCTTCGAGAAGTGCCAGCGCACCCGCATCATCGATAATTTTTACCTGCGGTGAGCGCCCAATACCCGAAGGCCAGCGTGTGATGAGTTCTAACCCGAAGGAATGGAATGTTCCGACCCACATCTCCAAGGATGCTCTTGCATCCATTGCGGACAGGCGTTCATGCATCTCTTCCGCCGCCTTGTTGGAGAAGGTCAAGGCAAGAATGGCAGCGGGGGCTACTCCCGACGCAAGGCAGTGTTTGACCCTGTGCACAAGGGTACGGGTCTTGCCTGTTCCAGGGCCAGCGACAACCAGCAAAGCCCCAGCGTCCCATGTCGCCGCGGTTTGTTGGCTGGGATCAAGCGCGATCTTTGCGCCCGGGTCCTGCTCCGTGGGCTCCCTGAGCGGGGGCAAGAGCAAAGCGCGAATGACTTGGTTCAATACCAATCCGACAGGCAGCTTGAGGTCGTTTGCGATTTGGGCCGGATGTCGTCCATGGAGAACATATTGCTCACGTGTCCAGTCGGACGGGCAGAGAAATTCTCCCGCAAAGACGTCGGCTTGAACTTCCTGCCGCTGTCGTGGAGAGTAGCCTTCGACTTTCCCTGCTGCGCCCTCGACGGGGTCTCCACCCAATCCTGCATGCGA